>JASGJW010000009.1:0-28551 GCA_047601145.1 Hyphomonadaceae bacterium | reverse complement strand
CTTTGGTTACTTGGTTCGTTACGTATTGCTAAGGTTGATAGGGAAACACGATCGAATCCGAACAAGCGCCTCAGAGCTATTGAACCGGTTGCGTTGCAAGGCGGAAGGACAGGAAGGCGAAGATTGCCAGAACGCCGGCCCATTCAACGCGCCGATCTCTCAGGAAAAAACAGCGCGATCAACACGCCGAGGGTGGCTGTGCGCGTGATAGAGGCGACATCCCAGACCACTTCTTGGCGGACGACGATGACCCTGATCCAGGTCGCGATCTGGTTGATGATGAAAAGGACAAGGAAGACCTGGCGCGAGCTCGGCCCATTCGATGCGCATGCTCAAGCGCCCGACGGCGGGCATAGAGCGGGGCAGCACGCTTGCGGACATCATGAACAGCAAGATCGGCTGAACGAGTAGAAGGCCGAATGCGCCGACTACCGTGGCATCGCGCGATCCGTCGAGGTTTGCGGCAACCCCCCACCAGTAGTTGATGATCCACCCGAGAGCGACGATCATCCACATCAGCGGCAGGCCATCCCAGTCGACGCGTCCACGTTCGTGGATCAACCGCAGCAGGTTCAACAACAGGTCAGCAATGCCAAGGCCGATGACGATCGAGACCAACGTCGCCCAGTATTCGGTGAGATCCATCATCGCGCGCCCCCCCCAGTCGCGAGCGGTCTACCCGTTCTGCAGCGAGTAGTTCGGCGCCTCGCGCGTCATCTTCACGTCGTGGACATGGCTCTCGCGCAGGCCCGCTCCGGTAATCTGGATGAACTTCGCCTTCTGGTGGAGTTCGGCGATCGTCTTCGAGCCGGTATAGCCCATCGCCGCGCGCAGGCCGCCCGACATCTGGTGCAGGATCGGCGCAACCGGTCCCTTGAACGGCACCTGCCCCTCGATGCCTTCCGGCACGAGCTTCTGCTGCTGTACGTCCTTCTGGAAGTAGCGGTCGGCCGAGCCGCGGCCCATGGCGCCCAGCGAACCCATACCGCGGTAATCTTTGTAGGCGCGGCCTTCGTAGAGGAACACCTCGCCCGGCGCCTCTTCCGTGCCCGCCAGCATCGAGCCCATCATGGCCGACGAGGCTCCGGCAGCGAGCGCCTTGGCGAAGTCGCCCGAGAACTTGATGCCGCCATCGGCGATCACCGGCGTCTTGGTCGAATGCGCAGCGTTGGCGCAATCCGCGATCGCCGTCAGCTGCGGCACGCCTACGCCCGCCACGATCCGCGTCGTGCAGATCGAGCCCGGCCCGATCCCCACCTTCACCGCGTCTGCACCCGCATCGATCAGCGCCTTGCAGCCTTCGCCGGTGGCCACGTTGCCTGCGATCACCTGCACGCGGTTCGACAGCTTCTTCACGCGCTCGACCGCCATGAGAACCATCTTCGAATGCCCGTGCGCCGTGTCAATCACCAGCGCATCCACGCCTGCATCGATCAGTGCCTGCGAACGCTCAAACCCAGCATCGCCAACAGTCGAGGCTGCCGCCACGCGCAGCCGCCCCTGCTCGTCCTTGCAGGCGTTCGGGTTGGCCTGGCGCTTGTCCATATCCTTGACGGTAATGAGACCGACAATGTTGCCGTTCTCGTCCACCACGATCAGCCGCTCGATGCGGTGCTTGTGCAGCAGCTTCCGCGCCTCGGCCGGATCAACGCCTTCACGCACGGTGATGACCTTCTTGGTCATCAGCTCCGCAATCGGCTGGTTCTCGTTCTCGGCGAAACGCACATCACGGTTCGTGATGATGCCGACGAGCTTGCTCGCGCCTGACCCCGAGGATTCAACCACGGGAATGCCGGAGATGCGGTGGCGATCCTTGAGAACCTTGAGCTGGCGAAGCGTCACGTCCGGCGTCACCGTGATCGGGTTGACCACCATGCCGCTTTCGAAGCGCTTCACCTGGCGCACCTGCTCGGCCTGTTCATCGATCGACAGGTTGCGGTGGATCACCCCGATCCCGCCGAACTGCGCCATCGCGATGGCGAGGCCCGTTTCGGTAACCGTATCCATCGCCGCCGACACGATCGGCACGTTCAGCGCGATGTCTTTCGTCAGCCGCGTGCCGATGTCGACCTCGCCGGGCACGACCTCGGACGGACCGGGTTCCAGCAGCACGTCGTCGAACGTGATGGCCTGGCGGATGCGGATTGAAGGGGGGTGCTGTTCCATAGACCCGTCTAGCGATTCTCCCCGGCGCTGGGAAGTCCCCTCCAGACCGATCTTTCAGCCGCCTTTCAGGGCGCCAAGTCCGGCCGTGCAGATGGCGTCATCTTCCTCGGGCTTGCCGCCGGAAACGCCAATCCCGCCAACGCAATCGCCATGGTGAATGGCCGGCATGCCGCCCTGAACCACCATCATGTCAGGCGCTACCGGACGGTCCTTCGCCATCGCCTCGATGACAGAGGTTGGCACGCCGACCATCGCCGAAACCCGCGCCTTGCGCTGGCTCACCTCAACCGTGTGCGGCCGCGCCCCGTCCATCCTGCGGAAGTCGAGCAGCACGCCGGCATCGTCCACGATGGCGATGCTCACCGCCCGCCCTGCGTCGCGCGCAGCCTGTAATGCCGCCGTCATCATAGGCTGGACGTCATCGATTGTCAGGGAAAGCCGGGTTCGCATGTCGCGCCTCCATCGGGGTCCGGCGCGGGGAGCGCCATGCGAGGGAACGTCCCTCGCATGGTTTCCCTTTTTATCACGGCGGCGGAGGGCGGATCAACGCCCTCCGCGAAAACTCACTTCACGTAGCACTTGCCGGTGACGTCGGCGACTTTCTGCATCTTCGCCTTGTCGAGGCCTTTCGAAGTGAACCAGCGATCGGCGCGCGACTTGGCGAAGCCGTCATTGTTCACGAAGTAGGCGAACAGCCAGTCATAGAGCACGTCAGCGCCGGCTTCCTTCACCGCCGCCTTGGCGACACAGGTGCAGACCGACTCCGGAACAGGCGGCGTCCCGCTCGTGCAGGCCTTCACCCAGTCGGCTTCGGTCTTGTACGCCTCGGTTAGGCCGGGCGTCGCTGTCGGCGCAGGCTCGGGCGCGGCGGCCGGTTCAGGCGCCGGTGCGGGCGCCGCAGCCGGAGCCGGAGCGGTCTCGGTCTTGGCGCCCGGAGCGTCGCAACCCGCGACAGCCAAGGCGCCGACAGACAATATCGCCAGAAGAGCAGTCCTCATTCCCAGTCCTCCCAGTTCCTGTATGAGTCTTGAACTTGTAAGACAGTCTACTATTGACCGCGCCGGAAGCCAGATGGCGCGGACCCAGATCAGCGAGATTTCAATCGATGCCCGAGGGCGTCCTTGCCGCCATCTTCGATCTCGACGGCGTCCTGACGTCCACCTCGGCGCGTCATGAACAATCGTGGCGTGATGCTGCGATGCAGTTCGAATTTCCCGTCACCGAAGAAAGCCTGCGCGCCACCCGGAGCGTTCCACGCGCAAGTTCCCTCGCGGCATTGCTGGCCCATGCGGGCCTCACCATGGACCAGCCCACGCGCGACGCCGTCATGGCCTTCAAGAACACGCGCTACCGCGAACTGATCGCCAACCTCTCCCCCGCGGACGCCTTCCCCGGTTCCCGCGAGAAGCTTTCCACCTGCCGTGATCTCGGCCTCCGCACCGCTGTCGCCTCCGCCAGCCAGAACGTCCAGATCGTCCTGGAACGCCTGAAGCTGATCGACCTCGTCGACTATATCGCCGACAGCCGCGCCGCTGCGCCCAAGCCCAGCGCCGAAATCTACCGCATCACCTGCAACGCCCTCGGCGCCCTGCCCCGCCATGCGATCTGCATCGAAGATGGCGCCCCGATCATCGCCAACCTCCGCGCCGAAGGGCTCTACACAGTCGGCATCGGCCCTGAAGACCTCGGCGCCCACGAGCAGGCGCGCGACATTTCAAGCTGGAATGTTGCGGCAACCGTCGCGCGCGTCCGCGCCTAGCCCTTGAACCCGCGCGCGATCACGAACGTCTCCGGGCTTTCCGACCGGCTTGCCGGCGGCTTCCAGTGGCGCACATCCGTGAAGTTCGAACGCAGCAAGTCCAGCAGCTCGCCCTGTGCGCCGCCCTGGAACACCTTCGCCACGAACGTCCCGCCCTTCACCAGATTGTCCACCGCAAACTGTGCCGCCATCTCGGCGAGCCCTACCGTCCGCACGTGATCCGTCTGCTTGTGGCCGACCGTGTTTGCCGCCATGTCGGACAGCACCAGCGTCGGCTTCTCGCCAATCGCCGCAAGCAGGCGGTCCGTCATCTCCGGCTCATGAATGTCGCCCAGGAAGATCACCGCCTCGCCAACCGGATCCACCGGCAGCAGGTCCACGCCCGCTACAGCCGCCGCGCCCTTCTCCGTCACCACCTGAAGCCATCCGCCCGGCGCCGACCCGAGATCGATCACCCTCGCCCCGCGCTTCAGCACGTGGAACTTCTCATCGATCTCCAGCAGCTTGTAGGCTGCCCGCGCGCGATAACCGGCCTCCTGCGCCCGCCGCACATAGGGATCGCGCAGCTGCCGATCCACCCAATCACGCGAAGACTTGGAGAGCGTCTTCTTGCGCACCTTCTCCTTCTTCTGCATCGAGCGGCCGCCCTGGTCGGGCAGTCCCTCCGCAGGCGGCTTCCACCGTCGCCGGCCCTTGCTGTCTTCTTCCACGCTCATGCCGGCGCGCCTTCTCCAGATGTTGGTTTGCGTCCGCCGTGTCGCCCGCGCCCCAGCTGGCGCCGCCCTCCGGAATTCTTTCCGCCCGTCTGCGGACGATGCCCGCCCTTGCCCCCATGCATCATCGACAAAAGGATACCCTCGCGCAGCCCGCGATCCCCGACCCGCAGCCTTGCTGCCGGCCAGATCGTCCATACTGCGTCCAGGATCGCGAGCCCCGGCAGCATCAGCTCCGACCGCCCCCCAGTCAGGCACCCTTCCGCCGCCCGCTCCTCCGGGGTTGCATCATGCAGTCTTTGCCGTGTCGCCACCGCATCTTCCCGCGCCAGCCACTGCCCATCCACGACCGAGCGCACATACCGCTCCAGCCCCATATGCACGCCAACCAGGCTGGTCACTGTCCCGGAATTCCCGATCAACTGCCCGCGCCCTGCCCGGAACAGCGGCCCGAACCGGGTTGCCGCATCGTTCGCACGCATCAGCGACGCCACGTGCTCCACCATCCGATCGTACCAGCCTGGCTCGCGATCCGCGAAACCCTCTGACAGCGTCACCACGCCCACCGGGAACGATGCCCATCCCAGGATAGGCGGCCGCTGGGCGCATCCCTTGATGCCGCGCGTCACCGCCGACTTCGCATCGATCCAGCTCAGCTCGGTCGATCCGCCGCCGATATCGATCACCAGCGCGAAGTCATGACTCGGGTCCACGAGATCGAGCGATCCGAGCAGCGCATACTTCGCCTCTTCCTTCGGCGTGATCGTCTCCATGCGCAGCCCGACCTTCCGCTGCACATCCGCAACGAACGCGCGTCCGTTGGTCGCCTGCCGGCACGCCTGCGTCGCGATGAAGCGCGCCTGCACCGGCCGGTGCTTCTTCACCTTCTCGTTGCACTTCTTGAGCGCATCGATCGCCCGTCCCATGGCCTTTTCGGAGAGCGCGCCTGTCGTGGCGAGACCTTCCCCCAGCGTCACAATCTGCGAAAACGAATCGACCACGCGCAGCCCGCCAGCCTGCGTGGGCTCGGCGATCAGCAGCCGGCAATTGTTCGTCCCTAGGTCAAGCGCCGCGTAGACTTTCGTCGCGCCGCCCGGCCGACCGCGCGGCTTTCCGCGCCGGGCGTTCGATGGCTTCGCCATGGAGTAATCCGTGATCCTGTTGCGACATCCATAGACTGATCTGCAGGCGATGGCACGCTTCCCTGCGCGTTTACTGTGTTCGGCAGTTGCAGGTCGTTAATTCCGGCGCCAAATGATGCGCACGGCTCTGGCGGGGCTGGTCTGAAGCGCATCGGCGCAGATGATATCCGCTTGCGCTGGCTGGGAATTTCGCGGGCAAATCAAGGCAAGGGGCGCCGGCGGTCATGGACGTCAACAAGGCAGCCAAATTCGGCATCGGGCAGCAGGTCCGCCACCGTTTCTTCCCCTTCCGGGGGATCATTTTCGACGTGGACCCGCAATTTGCGAACACCGAGGAATGGTGGACGTCGATCCCGGCCGAGATCCGCCCCTCCAAGAACCAGCCCTTCTACCACCTGCTGGCCGAAAACGACTCGTCCTATTACGTGGCCTACGTGTCCGAACAGAACCTCCTGGCCGACGAAGCCCCGGAACCCGTGAACCATCCCCAGGTCCCGGAAATGTTCGAGATCGACGACCACGGCGCCTACCGCATCCGGACGTCGACAGCGCACTAGCCCCTCCCGGAAAATTCCGTACTGTCCGGCACGATGGCTCACGCCATGTGTTGGGGAAAATTGATGCGTACGCTGATCGGACTCGCCGTCTGCATCGCCGCCTTTGTCGCGCCCTCCTATGGCCAGCAACCATCAGTGACATGGCAGCGCGTGATCGCTGTCCCGGGCAACCGCGGCCAGATTGATCAGCTGGTCCTCGCCCAGAACGGCGACATCATCGTCTCCGGATTTATCAATCGCGAAGGAAAGGATGTGCAGGGCAGCACGAGCGACGCCTGGCTCGCGCGCTACTCGGCCAATGGAAATCAGCTCTGGTCGCGGACATTCGGCGGCGAGAACCGTGATGCAGTCTCTGATCTCAAGCTCGACAATGATGGATCGATAATCGTCGCGGGGATGGCAAATGTTCGGCTGGACAAGACCGTCCGCTCCGTCCGCTCGGATGGGTTTGTCGCGCGCTACAGCTCGGGCGGA
This sequence comes from Hyphomonadaceae bacterium, assembly GCA_047601145.1. GTDB lineage: Bacteria > Pseudomonadota > Alphaproteobacteria > Caulobacterales > Hyphomonadaceae > UBA7672. The sequence goes on along the minus strand of JASGJW010000009.1, from coordinate 21,740 downwards.
GACCTCATCTGGAACACGACAGTAAGCGGCGAACTTCGGGTCTCACTCAACGCCCTGATCTTGATGGAAGACGGCTCCATTCTCGCTGCCGGGGAAGATACGCCGGAGGGCGCCAGCGGCTCGCGCGCACTGGTCATCAAGCTGAAACGCGAAGGCGGGTCGGCATGGGAGTTCAATCCGCCGGACTTCGTCGAGGGAAAAACACCTGCCATCGGGAGCATTCAATTCTCAACCACTACGGGCAAGAGTTACGTCAATGAAAGCGCAAGGCTTGGAAACGTGGAGCGAGACAAGCTGCATGTACAGGCCATGCAGAACACGCTCGTCGACCTTCAACCCGCCCGCTGCTTCTCTGTTTTGCTGACGACCGGCGTGGGTTTGGAAGAAACCTGCGCGCCCGCGACATCGCCCTCGATGTTCACCACCGAGCGCGTTGGCTTGTTCGAGGACGACGACGTCAACGTGCGAAAGCATGATGCAAGCGGCGGCGTGATCTGGGACCGCACCTTCCCAACCGAGAATGGCGACGGGATAAATGTCCTCGCGCCAACCGCCGACGGCGGTGTCATCGGCGCAGGTTATCTTATCGATGGTCCAAAAGTTGGGCGTCACAACTGGGATGGCCTTCTCATCAAACTCGACGCCAACGGTGACGTGGTCTGGCGTCGCACCTTTGGAGGCGGCCGCCGCGATGAACTCAAGGGCGTTGCAATCTTGCCCGACGGCTCGCTCATCGTGGCGGGTTATACCGGCTCGCAGAGCGGCGCCGCAGACTGGAATCCATGGATCATGCGTCTCAATTCCAGCGGGGAACTTGAGGCCGAAGCGCTGAAAGAGCTTCAATCCCGCCAGAAATGACACACAGCTGCGGCGTGACGGAATCGCGCTCGCACCCTACATTGACGTCATGAGCACACACATCACCGTTCGCGAAGATGACTATGTCATCGACCAGAACTGGGCTGCCTATACGGCGGACGAGCATGCTGTCTGGGATTTCCTCTATCGCCGCCAGCTCGACATCCTGAAGGACCGCGCTGACCCCGCCATGCTGCAGGGCCTCGAGACGCTGAACCTCAACCGCGGCGGCATCCCGAACTTCTCAGTGATCAACGAGGAGCTGAAGGCCCGCACCGGCTTCACCGTGGTCGCCGTGCCCGGCCTCGTGCCGGACGAGGTGTTTTTCACTCACCTCGCCAACCGCCGCTTCCCAGCCGGCCAGTTCATCCGCGGCCGCCACCAGCTCGACTACCTGCAGGAGCCGGACATCTTCCATGACGTCTTCGGCCACGTCCCGCTGCTCACCAACCCGGTCTTCGCGGACTACATGGAGGCCTACGGCAAGGGCGGCCTGCGTGCGATGAAGTTCGGCCGCCTGAAGAACCTCTCGGCGCTCTACTGGTACACGGTCGAGTTCGGGCTGATCGAAACCCCGAAGGGCCTCCGCATCTACGGCGCCGGCATCTCGTCCTCGAAAGAGGAAAGCATCTTCGCTCTCGAAGACCCGAGCCCCAACCGCATCCGCTTCGACCTCGAACGCGTCATGCGCACCAACTACCGCATCGACGACTACCAGCAGACCTACTTCGTCATCCGCTCGTACGAGGATCTCTTCCGCGCCACGGTGGATACGGATTTCGCCCCCCTCTACGAGCGGCTTGGCGATGGCGTCAGCCATCGACCGGAAACGGTTCTTGCGACGGATGGCGTGGTCACCACCGGCACGCAGGCCTACGCGAAAAGCAAGACGAACGTCTGATCAGCCCCCGCCGAACCGCGCCGTCCATTCGGCGACCTGTGCATCCTCGATCTTGGTGAAGAGCTGGGGCGGGACGTTGATTGGCATTCCGCGTGGCAGCGCATCTAGTAGTGCGGCATAGCCGCCCTGTCCGAGGCCCAAAGAGTTGAGGCTGCGCCGGTCGCCTGGCACACCGAGGGCCTCGAGGATTTTCTTCCCCGTCTCCGGAATGATCGGCTGGGCGATGATCCCGAACAGCGCCACGAGATTGAGGCCCGTGCGAATGCCAACCGCCGCCTGCTCCACGCTCGTCTTGTAGGCTGTCCACGGCGCGGACTTGGTGATGTATTCGTTGCCGGCAGCCCAGATGGCGCGGGTTTCGGCGGCGGCTTTGCGGAATTCCATCGCTTCGTAATAGCTGATGAGCGCAGGCAGGCGCGTGGCGAGTTCATTTGCCATCCAGGCTTCGTGCTCGCCCGGCGTCCCGCCGTCCGGAACCTTCCCGTCGAACTTCGCCGCTGCGTATTTCGTGATGCGGTTCACGAAGTTGCCGAGCACGTCGTTGAGGTCGGAGTTGATCCCCGCCTTGAACGACTCCCATGTGAACGCGGTGTCCGAGCTCTCCGGCGAGTTCGCGATCAGGTACCAGCGCCAGTAATCGCCCGGCAGAAGTTCGAGCGCCTGGTCCATGAAGACGCCGCGTTTCTGGCTGGTGGAGAACTTGCCGCCATACCAGTTGAGCCAGTTGAAGGCCTTCAGCTTGTCGACAAGCTTCCACGGCTCCTTCGACCCAAGGATCGTGACCGGGAACGAGACCGTGTGGAACGCGACGTTGTCCTTGCCCATGAACTCGACATAGGTGACGTCGCTCGCGCCCTTGTCGGTGCGCCACCAGCGCTCCCAGTTCTGGCCGTTGGCCTCGGCCCATTCGACCGTAGAGCCGATGTATTCGATAGGCGCATCGAACCAGACGTAGAAGACCTTGTTCTCGAAGCCCGGGCGCGGTTGGCCGCCGCGCGTGACGGGCACGCCCCACGACAGGTCACGCGTGATCGAGCGGTCGATCAGGCCTTCATCGAGCCATTTGTAAGCGATGGAGGTGGTGAGGTTCGGCCAGTCCCTGGCGCGTGCATCCACGAACTTGCGTACGTCGTCCTGCATCTTCGATTGCAGGAGATAGAGGTGGCGCGTGTCGCGGATCTCGACATTCCTAGATCCAGACACGGACGAATAGGGATTGATCAGCTCAACCGGATCAAGCAGCGTTCCGCAATTGTCGCACTGGTCGCCGCGGGCTTTTTCGTAACCGCAGTTCGGGCATGTGCCCTCGACATAGCGATCCGGCAGGAAGCGCTTGTCGTCGACCGAGTAGACCTGTTTCGACGTGCGCTCGTCGATCAGGCCATTGTCTTCAAGCACGTCGGCGAAGTGCTGCGTGAGTTCGCGGTTCGGGCGGCTCGACGAGCGGCCGAAATGGTCGAACGACAGGGAGAAGCCCTGCCCGACGCGCTTCTGGATCTCGTGCTGTTCATCGCAGTATTGCGCGGTGGTCTGGCCAGCTTCGATCGCGGCGAGCTCTGCCGGCGTGCCGTGCTCGTCGGTCGCGCAGATGAACAACACCTCGCGCCCCATCGCCCGGTTGAACCGCGCATAGACATCCGCCGGAAGCATCGAACCCGCGAGGTTCCCGAGGTGCTTCACGCCGTTGATGTACGGCAGCGCCGAGGTGATGAGGATACGGGACATACGCTTCTGCTAACCTGCCTTGGTGACCTGAACCGCCGCGTGATAGCGCGACGTGGAGAACCCTATATAGCGATAGGAAAGCTTCCGCACCGCCACGAATTCCTGCCAAGCCTTGTACTCGTGTTCCCGCCAGTTCGGGTAATTATAGTATTCGTCGAACAGGATGATCGTTCCTTCGCGGATCCGGTCGCCCAATTGCCCCAGGACATAGCTGGACGACTCGTAGGTATCGCAATCGATATTGACGAAACTGACCGGTCCTGGATGCGCGGCGAGGAAGCCCGGCAGCACCTCGTTGAACCAGCCCTTGTGCAGCTGAACGTTCGCCGGAACGCGAGGCAGCTTGCCTTGCACAGTGTAGCGGCCCAGCTGCTCGTGCGTGCCGGTCCAGTCTTCCTGCAGGCCGATGAAACTGTCGAAACCATGGACCGGGCGGGCGCCGACCAGTCCCGCGATCTGCCGGATTGAGCCGCCCGCCGAGACGCCAAACTCGAGCACCAGGCCGTTGAGGCCCGCCTTCCTCTCTCGCTGCAGGCACAGCTGGATCAGCGGCTTCCTACCCGCGCAGAGCATCGCTTCATTGAGATGGGCCTCGATGTAGTCGACGGTGTCCTTCTTCGCACGCACCCGCAGATCGAGGTACATGTCGTTCAGAAAGTACTTGTGAATCAGCCGACTATAGATGCGGCCGAGAATTTTCTTGTCCATCGGGATCCCACGTCAGCGGCGGCTTGTAGCACGAGGCCTCACCGACGCCAGCGTGACGGAACGACAATCCCCGGCTCCAGTATCAGCCCCTTATTGGCGTCACTTCGCAGCGACGCAGCGCTTCCATGAGGCTGCTTCCCGGCCCCGTCTCCAGCGGCCGGGCGAGCACAAGCAACACGCGCTGGTAGGCCTTGGTCGCATTGGCCGGGACGAGCGCGATGCCCCGTGTGTCAGCGTCCGCGATCATCGCCTTGCGCGTTTTCGAATCGACCACGACATCCCAGCGCGCAGGTCCGGTCATGTCGCAGACCAATACGTGGCGGATGCCTGCCTCGGCGTTGAACTGCACCCAGACCCCGCTCTCATTTCTCTCGCCGGCCGCAATCTGGAACATTGGCTCGATATCGGGACCGGTCACCAGGTTCACATCCTTGCCGCCGAGCCAGAGCATGGCGCCTGCAGGGTTGGCGGCCGTCGCCAGCCATGTCTGCGGAATTTCATTGAGTGCGATGGCCTTGCCGGCAACGCGTGAAGCGGCCTGTACGCGCAACGCTGGTGTCATTGCCGAGAGCTTCGCCGTCGCGAAGGCGCGCGCTTCGGGTGAAAATCCTTGCAACTCGGAAACGAACTTCGTGGCCGCTCCGGCCGGCTTGGCCTGTGTGGCGGCGGACTTTGTCGATGGAACGACCGGCTTCACCGGCGCCTTGGGCTTCTCGACCGTGACCGGCTCGGACTTTGAGGAAGGCGTCTGCTGTGCAATTGCCCCCCCGCACGTGAATGCGAAGCAGGCTGCGAAAACGAGGGAACTGGCCTTCATCGCGTCACTCCGAGTCGCCATGAGCGACGGGAATGTGGCACGCTTCGCTTCTGCCGGGATAGATCAGCCGACCGCGGCGGCCTTGCCAGCCACCCGCAGTGTGACGGCGCGGTCCGCAATCGAGTCACCCGCCGGCGCCATGGCTTTTTGAGGCGCGAAGATCACCTGAACGCCCAGGCTACGCAGCTTCTGCGAAACCGCATTCGCGCGGCTTGGGCCGGACGCATTCTCGACTAGAACCTGTTTCGACCCGCAGCTGCGAGCTTCCTGCGCCATGCGCTCGACAAGTTGCTGCGAGAACGAGTTGAACTCGGCTGAGTCCTTTTCGAAATAGATGTCGACTGCACGGGTCGAACAGGCTTTCGGCGCCTGCGCCGATGCGCTGTCATAAACGAAACCGGCCAGTCCGAGCAGGATGGCGCCCATTGTCATTGCGGTCAGTCGTTGCATGTCGGCCTCCCAGTCCTGTCCCTATACGATCAAGACCCGAGGCTAGTTCCCGGAACGGCTTCCGAAGGGCGCGATCCGGGCGGATTGTGGCGCAGGCAGGGTCATTTCAGGCCAGTAATGTCAGGCCGGTAATGCAGGCTATACGCTCGGACGCCGCCGCGCCCATGGCGCCGGTTTCGTCGCCAACTGTCGACATCTAACAGAAGCTCGAACGGTCGCCGCGACAAGAACGGGCCGATCCAGACCGGTCCGGACGCCTCAATAGACGACTGTGGCGACGATCGTATCCGAGTACGAACCAGCACTGACATTCTGTCCTGCGCCCAGCTTGGCGTACATCGACACCGTCTCCGTGCGCGTTGCGTTGAGGGCAAGGAGATAGGAATCGCCCACCACGCCGGTTCCGCCCGCGCCGTCACCCCAGATGATCGTGCGGGCTGCGTTCGTATAGATATTGTACGACAGCAAGCTGGCGCCATTGCTCATCTTGCGGTCCGAGAGGGTCCCGTAAATCCCTGGACCAAGCTGTATCTCATAGGAAATCACGCCCAGCACGAAAGCCTTGCAGGTGACGCTGATGTCGGCCGCAACCTTCACGTCGCCTGGCGCCGTTGGCGCGTAACTCCCAAAGCTGATCGTGTTGCCGGTGACCGAACATGTGCACTTGACGCCAACGCAGCTCGCGCTGGCAGGTCCTGCCGAGGCCAGCCAGAAAATGAGAAGCCAACCCATGCGGGCCAGAACGGTCATCGCAGCGCCTGCAGTGCTGATCTGTGGCAGACCAGCGTGCCTCCATCCCAGACAGGGACGGACGTTGGTTCGTCCGGCGTGACAATGATTGCGTCGCACCGCTCGAACGGAGCCTCATAATCGAGCCGCACCTTCTTGCCTGCACCAGGAATGAACACGGCGCCATCGGAGCCTACGGGATAGATCTCGCCCGTATCGGCATTGATCATCGATGCTCCCGTCGGCAATGGAGCGCCATCCTCGGTGAATATCCTGACCATCATGCTGAATGTCTGGCTCGCCTTGAACGCAACCTTGTGGCCAGTGCGATAACCAGGCGTGACGACAAGCTCGGTCGCGTCGAAATCGACCGAAAGCGGCAGGTCTTCCGTATCGAAGGAGATCACATTGCGCTCGAATGAACGCAGGGCGGGAACGATGATCTTGCCCTCGGCGTCGGTCACGCCAACCAGCTGCCGGTCATGGAACACACGAACGCCCGGCTGGCGTCCAACGGAGACCACGGCGACACCCCCGCCGATGGTGGGAGCCGAAATCAACTCGCCATCGACCGCAGCAAGCCCGCCGCGCGCCGATAGCCGGAACGCTTCCTCGCCATTGGCGCTGCTGAAATCCGCCGAGAGATCCCCGAATGGTCCGCGCCCTGTGAGGCCCGCGTCGGCGCGATCAACGCCTCCCGAGGCGACCCGCGCCCGGTAGGAAATGCCACCCGATACTGGCACATCGCTTTGAAGACGCAGGTCTGCGCCAAGACGCCTGCCGTCATATTCAAGGCCGGAAGAAGCCGAGCTCCCACCACCCAGTGGAACGGAAATCGTCAGCGAGCCAAAATAGCCCTCCTGGGCAGAGCTGGTTCGCAACGCCGTCAGGAATATCGATGCGCCCATGATCCTGGCGGCGTAGTTGATGCCGATCGCAGAAAAATTTTCGTCGTAACGCTCATCACGATACGCCCAGCTGAAAGAAGCAGAACCGTACTGTTCGCTGTTGAAGCCGATAAAGACGTTTGAGGCGAGCCTTGCGATCGGCCGATCCGAGCCGAAGGTGCGATAGCCTGGCGTTGCTGCTGTGATGACGCCGCCAATCGTGACCTGTGGCGACCTGAAATCCTGGGCAAAACGGCCGAGCGCTCCTTCCCCGCTCTCACCCCCGGAAAACGCAAGAGCGCCTTCGCTTTGTCCAAACCCCGTCTTCGCCATCATCGCCGAGGCGCCAATCGATTGTTGCCGCGAGCCAAGTTCGGATCGAAGGCTTATTGTCACGTCATCCGACAGGCCGCGTGAATAGCCCGCGGCCAGAAAGGGATCCTGATAGGCGTCCTTCTCGCTTCCAAAATTCTTGCGGAGTAGGCCAGCCTCAACGCCATACTTGTCGAGACCGCGCCGAAGCATTTCGGGGGCTGTATAAAACGCCGTCGTGATTGTCTGCTCGCGCCCGAGGAGATCCGTCACAACGGCGCGCGCGCTTCCCTCACCGGTGATGACGGGAATGTCCGTGATACGGAACGGCCCTGCGGACACCGGCGACTGGAACCGCAATGCATCGTTTATGTAGACGTCAACAGAACTGGCGAGCGTTGCGTCCCCTGACACGACCGGCGTCGGATACGTGACGAAGTCGGGCTGGAGAGAGTAATCCGTTCCCCAGCTAATCCCCGCAAACCGCGCCGGCGCGCCCCATCGCGCGGCTTGTGTAAGGGCATCGCCCAGCACCAGCCGACGCGCGCTTGCGGGATCATCGATCGTCCAGCTCGTCTCCAGCCGGCCGCAAGTACTCTCGTCTGCGCGATGCGAACAGAATAGCCCGGTGACACCCGTTCCAAAATCCGAGAACACCCCAACCTCGGCAAACGCGCCGGAGGATGGACCAGCATCGCCAGCCTCCGCATAGGCGTCATAATTGACGAAGGCGCCAGGCTCGATCGGCGAAACGGCAGCGATATGAGCGCGACTGACGGCAAGGCTCGCCCCGCTGAAGCAGGCGGCCTCGCACGTGATGCTGAGGAGACCGCGAGCCTCATCGATCCGGGCGCTGAACGTGGCGATGTCTCCAGTTGGGGCGTAGGTATCTCCTCCAATGTTCTCGCCCGCGCCGACAAACAGGAAGTCGTGACGTTGCAGATAATCTGTCGGCAGCAGGAGGCGGCCTGCGCGACGCACGACAAAAATCGGCGGGTCCGGCGCACCCTCATTGATCCGCGGCTCGAGGAGAAGGATTTCGTCGGGGTTGCCGCCTGAGGAATCAAGCGGCGAGGCTGATACCTGCTCCTGCGCTGAAGCGTGCTGGCTGACCGTGATGGCCATGAGACAGCTGGTCAGAAGAAGGTAGCTTTCCCTAATGTGCGGGCGGCATGACCTCATAGGAAGTCACCTCGCTCTGATAGGCCGATGTAACGCCAACCCTCGCGGCCCCCATTTCGGCGGAGGCGACCTTTGGACAGTAGAGCGTCTGCCCCCCGGCCAGAACATATTTCTGCGTCGGCGAGACGCTTTCCGGCGCTCCATCTCCCGCCGTCCACACGAGCTTGGCGTGAACATTCCCGGTGTTCGTTATCTTTATGCAGCGCGTATCGTCTGACGAGGCGGCCTCGACCAGTTGCACACCGCCATGCGGTCGGACAGGCGACACGAATAGTGGCAACAGGTACTGCATCTGCAGATGGAGTTCGCCTGCCTGAAGCTCGGTCGGGGTAATATCGCGCAGGAGAAGTCGGTAGGCCTTTTCTCCATTGCTTTCGCGATCTTTCTTCATGACGCCCACGCGGATGATTTTTTCTTCTCCCGGAGCGAGCTTCACGATCGGCGGCGTCACCACGAGATCGATCGCCGGCGCCAGCCTGTCTTCCCCGCCTTCCTGGCTCCATCGGAACGCCTGAACTTCAAATATCCTCGGCTCTTTGTCGTCGTTCTGGACATGCAGGGTCACGATCGTCTTGTCGCGCTCCATGACCAGCGTAAGCGGCGACAGGGTCACGGCGTACCCAGGCTGGGGCGATGCCAGGAGTGCGAGCACCGCCAGAGCCGCACATAATGTCGGGAGGGGGGTGTTCTTCATTGCGGCCTCAGAAGCTGATCGTTGCTGTGACGACGTCCGAGTAGCTGCCGGCAGCGAGGTTCTGCCCGCCCGCGATGCGTCCGTAGACGGTGAGGTTCTGGGTAAGGCCAGTGCCCGTGCCGGCAACCGAAGAGGATCCGCCTGTGCCATCCCCCCAGACCGTTGTCCGGCCGTTGGTTGTGTAGACATTGTAGCCCAACGTGCTTGACCCATTGGTCATCAGGCGGGCCGATATCGAGCCGCCAGCAGTCGTCCCAGCGTTCAGCGAGACTGCATAACTCGCGCTGAGGGTGCATTTGACCTGGATCGTCGAGGAGCCATCGAGGTTGGCGCCGCTGATCGTTGAATAGACGCCGAACGCCAGATCAGCCGCGCTGATCGTGCATGCATTCTGCACGCTCGCCGTGACGTTGAACGAACTCGTCGCTGTCTGGGCGCTGGCCAAGCCAACGGTTGAGAGCCCGAACGCCAAAGCAACGAGCGTGAACCGCAATGCGGTCTTGTGAGGCTCAAACAGCCTTCGAAGAAGCGATGCCATCCCGCAAACCCAGCTCGACTGCAGCGCCGCGCTGCATCTATATGCTAATAGCACCTTATTCATGGATTGTTGCTGACGCGTAAACGCAAGGAGCCGTGGGAGCTCAACTGAAGGGTCAACGCGCCTCGAGCTGTCGCGCCAAGATGTTGCGGACCGCCAGGACCGAGTTGGCTGCAGGGGGGGAGTAGACGCTCTCGTCTGACAGGCAGAGCTGTCGGCTCAAATAGCGCTTCCTGAGGGGATCATCGGCAATATTTGTCCTTCTGCTCGCGCGCCATCCGCTGAGCGCTGTCCCGGTCAAGCTGAGACAGAAGACCCTGCGCTTCAAGGCCAGAAAAGATCGCATCGGCCTCGTCATAGAGCGTGCACGCGGGTCCAGCGCGACCTGAATCGGCGTAAAGATCGGCAAGCATTGTCTTTGTAACGGCAAGCGAGCGTTTGTCCGCCGCAACTGCGTCTGGCGTGCTCGCCGCCTGTTCTGCAGAGGCTAGCCTTTCCTTCAGGATGGCCACCCCTTCGGCGAACCTCCCATTCATCGCGAGCGCCTGGGCCCGGGCGCCGAGCACAATCTGCTGGGTCCGACGTGCACCTTCGTCATCGGGCTGGAACCGCAACAGCCGGGGAAGGAGCCTGTTCGCATCATCGAGCTCCCTCAGGCCGTCACGCAGACGCTCGATGCCGAGGAGGGTGGTTCCAAGCGCCCAGTGAGCTTCGATTGCGATCCTGACGCCCATCATGTCGTCGGGATGGGATGACGCATAGCTCGATGCGATGCTCACGAGCTTGCTGTAAGCAGGCACCGATGCTGCCTCTCCCGTGCCGTAGTAGGTGGCCTCCGCATAAGCATCCCACGCGCGCGCCAGGAGATAGTGGGCGTCGCGGGCATCCGCCGCGTTGATGGGCAGAGCACCCGCAACATTGATTGCACGCTGGGCATGCTGAACGCCCTCGGCGTAGACGCCCTTCCAGTTGGCAAGGACGGCTGACTCGACCTCGAACTGCAGCGTCAGCATTGATCGCAATTTGCCGTCGTCGGATAGCTTTGCGATGTCTCGCGCGGCCTGATCGAGCAGGCGCGAAGCTCTCGGTAAATCCTGATTGGAATTCATCGCCAGGGACGCCTGGCGAATGGCAATGCCAGCACGCAGAGCAAACGTGGAACCATCCCGCTGCGGGTGCTCCGGCAAACGGGCAGCGATCGCACTCGCCTTCTCGAGGTTTGCCAAAGCCTGGATCAGCTCGCCAAGATTGGCGCGCGATCGGCCTGCCTGAAGATCGGCAATCCGCACCAGCCCCTCGGCAGCTTCGCGCAGCACATCCGGCGGGGCCGACGGAGCAGCGGCCAGCACATCGAGATAGCCCTGAGCCACGCGGGCAACGTCGCGACGCATCGCTAGGGTCTGGGGGGATTGCTCGAGCCGGTCATAGACATCGTATAACAAATACCTTGCGAGCGAATGCACCTCATCGAAACGCGCCTCAGCCTGACGACGCTGAAAGTCGGCTTGAGTATAGAGCAACACAGTGACGATGAGCGCAGTGATGAGCGCGATGGAAAATGTGGCGCCCCCAATCACTCGCCAGCGGCGACGGCGGACGAATTTTCGAAAGACATAGAAGGTGTCTTCAGACCTGGACGCGATCGGGCGAAATTCGAGCCAGGCCTGCAGATCGGCAGAGAGGGCGTGGGCGGCGGGATACCTGTCTTCGGCATTTTCAGCGCAGGCCCGTGCAATGATGGCGTCGAGATCGCCCCGCATTTCGCGCGCCCGTGATCGGAGCCAATTGGCGGAGCGATCGGTAAAAGCAGCTGACCGCTCGGTCACGCGCGAAGGCGTGAGGAGTGCGTTACCGCTCTCAGGGGGCTCGCCCGTAAGGAGGACGCACAGAATTGCCCCCAGCGCATAGACGTCATCGGCGGGAGTTGGCGCAGCGCCGGCCGCGCGCTGCGGACTGGCATAGCCTCGCGTATGGGGATAGATCCCGCCCTCGCCTCCTTCCCCAATCAGTCGCGCAACGCCGAAATCAACGACTTTGGGATCGCCCGCTTCGTTCACGAGGATATTGGCTGGCTTGAGATCGGCATGAACGATGAGCTTCTGGTGGGCATGCTGAACAGCATCACAGACCGCGATCATCATGGCCGCGATTTTTTGCGGTGAAAGGTCATGCTGACGCACAAATTCGTCAATGCAGACACCGCGGACGAGTTCCATGATGAGATAGGGCGCGCCGGTCTCATCTACGCCCCCGTCAAACAACTGCGCGATATGCCGATGACTGAGAGTTGCCAGCGCGCGGCGTTCGCGGTCGAACAAAGATTTGGCGGTTTCAGCAAAAAGCGTGGGACGCACGCGTTTGATAGCGACGGCATGGTCAAAGAGGCCGTCATCACGCTCTCCGGCAAAGACATCGCCCATGCCGCCCTGTCCAAGGCGCTCGACAATGCGGTAGCGGCCAATGTGTTCGGGGATAGGCCCGTCACGGGGCTGCAGATCACCGGTCGGCAGGGCTCGCTCGGCGATCGCATCCGCGGCTAGAAGACGTCGGACCTCGCTGCCCAACGCGGCATCGCCTGCGCAAATTGTTGCGAGCCAAAGATCCCGCCCCGCCTCATCAATTCCGAGGGCTTGCTCGAAGATATCAAGAGCGCGGCGGGTCAGCGGATGGTTCATGACCTATCGCGCGCCAAGTTCCGCAAGCAGCCAGGCGCGGGCGGCTCGCCATTGGCGCTTCACAGTGCTGACGGACGTCGCTTCAACCACGGCGATCTGTTCAACCGTTAGGCCGGCAAAATAACGCTGATCGACGAGACGGGCATGGTCAGGGGCAATCGCTTCCAGTTTTGTAAGAGCACGGTCGAGATCTTCAAGATCAACTGACTGGTGGCCCAGCTCAGGCGGAAGCTGCGTGACAATCGTGGGCGGTTTACGTTTGGCTGCGCGCACCCGGCGAATTTCGTCAATCAGGATCTGACGCATCACGCGCGCCGAGAGCGAAAGAAAATGCGTGCGACCTTCGAGGTCAATCTGATTGAGCTTTGAGAGACGGATCACTGCTTCATGCGCGAGATCGGTCGGCTGAATCTGCAGCACCTTGGCGTCCCCATTGAGGACCCGGCCAGCTACCCTGCGAAACTCGTCATAATGTTCGCGCAGCAAGGCGTCCCGATGGGTGGCCCGCCCGGCCCCCTTCTCCTCGTCGCTGTTTGCACCGCCCACGCGCCTACCCCTGTTGCGGTATTCTCCCCGCGGGCCGCCCCGGAACAAATATCAGACCCGGCAACCCACTCGTTCGACAGGCGCCAACGTCCCCTTTGATTGCGCGCCCGCCAGAGAACCAGCGGCCTGATTTCACTTCATTTTACCTGCGCCCGCAAGGCGTCTGGCGGATGGCCGGTCGGGCGCGGCCCAAAATTCATCAAAAAAAAGGCGGCGACTTGGCCCGTTCCCGGCGGATCCTGCGCCTTCCCTGTTGGGGCCAATGCGGCCGGCAGGAGTTTCAAATGCATCTTACGGGTCCATCGCGTGTTTCGGACAACGGCTCGATCACCGTAACAGCCGCCAGTTTTGGCGATGCGTATTCGATCAAGTTCGACGTGGCAGGTATCTCCGGCAATGTGGGATTTGATATCAAGGAGACGCGGGGCGCCACATCCCTCTCGTACAGCGCAGGCATGAGCTTTCCCGGAGCAGAACGCATAGATGCGATTGCGCAGGATGAGTTCGGAACAGCGATTGCAAGGGCCAGCCATAGCTTCACGGTAGCCGCAACTTCTGGCGCCCGTGCGGGTGATGATGGGCCCGGCGCCGGCGGGGGCTACATTATCGACGTCGAAGCCCCAAGGCAGACGGAAGCCGGCCGTGAGTGGCGGTACCGCATGCGGGGTCTTCGCGACCTGCACTCTGTGGTTATTGAACTCTATGGCGCCAACGGCGGCATCTTCCGGCTTTTCCCCCGCGGACGCGACCAGATGGAGCATGCCTTCATCCCGGAAGCGCCCGGCGAGACCATGGTTATGATCTCCGGCCGCAACGCGGTGCTGAAGACTTTGGTGACCGTCGCCGGTGAACTGCAAGTCATCGCGCCAGGTTCCATGGCGGGCCAAGGCGCAGGTGGAGGCTATCTTGCCTCCACGCATTTTGCGCCCATCCCGCCCATGGGACCACTGAAACCGCCAAAAGTCGTTTCACCCCGCGAGGCGCTGGCAGCGACGAGGTCCGGCCCCGGCAAACCACCAGCCGCTGCGATGAATGGTCTGGACGCTGTACTTGAAGCGAAAAAGGCTGAGCTGCTGGCGCGGCTGGGCAGGAAGTAGCCGAGCCGTGCAGGCGACAATCGCCGTAAACCCATGAAGAAGCGGCGAGCCCATTCCCTCGCCGATTCCTCGTTTTCGTCCGCTTCCTTGTCTTGGCCCGCGTCTTGGCCCGCTTCCTCGTTTTTGACGATGCGGGGGAATACAGTTTCTGTCTTGCCGGCATGCTCGCTCGGAAGGCTAGTAGCCTCCTCCGACACCTGGGCCGCGCAAACGGTCACGGACGTCTTTCCTCTTCTCTTCAAGATCAGTGTTCAGCTTCTTGCGGATATTCTTGCGTAACCGCTCGAGGCTGCTCTCGACATCGTTAGGGGCGGCCATGCTGGCAGCGCGCATCGCTTCCCGCACGCCCAGACCGTGCAACTGAACGCCCTCGAGAACTTCAATGGCTCCGATCGTCCAGAACCCATCAGGCATTGAATAGGTGTTGAGCGTTGAAAAAGGGATGCGGAAATAGCCCCGGTCTGCAAACTTCTCGCTCCAGCTGTTGCGAACCAGCCAGGTGCGCGTCGGCAGATCGTAACCCACCAGCAGCATTGCGTGTCCTCCGCCTGGCGCCTCCACGCTTTCGCTGACCTCGGGCACGACACCCGTTTGCGCGGCGACACCATAGAAATCACTCGGCAGGAAGGTGCCGAACACGATCGGCAGGCCTTGCGCCAGGGCTATCAGGCACGCATCGCCCAAAGGCGCGCGCGCATAAGACACCGCCTCATAGCGAAGCGCGTTTCCATAGCAGGCCTGTGTCGGCTTTTCAGGCCACATGGCTTCGATGTATGGCCACAAGCGCTCCTCGCAGGCGCCGAAGGCCAGGACGGAGGCCATCACGTGCGAGATCATCGTGCCGCAGTCTTCCGCAGTCTTGTTGGCCATATTTCTGGCGTTGTAGTAGACGAACAGTCGCGAAAGATCGGTCACGTTGAGACCGGCCTTGCGCTGATGATACTCCAGCGCGCCAACGACGGCGTTGGCCGCGCAGGAGCCAACCTGACCCTGGTCTTCCACCTTCGAACAGAGCGGCCTCAGGTCGACACGCGGCGGAAGCGTTGAAATCCTGGCGGTGGCGCGCAGGATGGGCGCCTGGATCGAGGGCGGCTCGAACAAGCAGGTATCGAGGCGATAGGATTTCCACATCTCACTCATGGCGCGCTCCGCTGGGGTGGCAAAGGGTTGAACTCAGGGCGTCGGATTTGTCGGGGCCGCCAGCGGCGGGGGAACCGGGATTTCGACGCAGGCTGTCGAGGAGGTTGGGCCGGACTTTCGCACGGGAGCATCATGAAGGAGGTGCAGCAGGCCTTCGGAAGTGGCGCTGCCGTCCTTAAAGCGGGTTTCGAAGAACGCATGTCGATCGTTGATCAGCTGGGCGCGGCCCGCGGCGTACTCAGCGCCTGCGCCATCGCTGATCCTGCAGTCGAGAACGCCCTCCGCGACGTTGCCGGAAAGCACCGAGCCAAGTCGCGGACCGCAGGAGGCGACGGCGGAAACTTTCCCCTCGTCTACAGAGGCCTTCCACAAATCACCGTAATCGTCGGTCCAGTCTCCCGAGGGGAATGCGATCGATTTTGGTGGAGCGCCGTCTAGATCGGACGCTTCCGGTCGCGGCGCCTTGAAAGGAGCTTCACCGCAGGCGACGAGCACAATCAGCCCAGGGAAGATGAGCGAGCGCATCATGGGCATGGCGCTCCTGCGGGGTGATTGACATGAATCTGCCCAGCCGACGTCAGGCCAGTTCCAGCGTCATAGGACTGAAAATTGATGTGGCAGCCGCCGTCAAAGAGCCCTTGGCCCTGCACCGTCGCGCCATAGCCGTTGACGCCCGACTGAAAACTGAACTGGTCGCCGGCGAAGGCGCCCGTCATGACCATCCCCGTCGCAGCTCCGGATGTCGCCTGACCGGTAACCTGCCCGCCATCGGTGACGTTCACCCGCCAGATCGAGCCGGCGCCGTCGTCCCACGAACCCGAAAGACGCGAGGGAGCTGGCCTCTGTGATGGGACGGTGACGGCAGTTTGCTTGACGGCGCCCTCGGGCGCTGTCCCAACCGCCGTCGCCGGCGTCACCGAACCGTACTGATCATAGTCGCCCCCGCTGGCGCCGGAATACTCGTCCATCAGGTAAGCAATCACGCTAAGGCCGATGATGATGCCCGCGGTCCACCACACCCACTTTGGGATATTTGTCGGCAACTTGCTGCGACGCGGCTGATAGAGTGTCTTCCAGTCCACCATGCCCATCGGGCCGAGTGCGGCTTTCATAGCCTTGCGATAGTCGGCAACCGATTGCGGCCGGCTTCGCGCTCGGTTTGACAGGCTGTTCTCGATCAAGCTGTCAATTCCGGCTGAAATACCAGAGCGCCCGCCGCTGGGCGGCTGCCAGTGACCCTGCGGCGGGGCATCCATCAGCAATTCGTAGAAGATCACCGAAACGGAATAGAGGTCCGCCGAGGGGCCGACCGTGTCGGGGGCCGTCAGTTGTTCAGGCGCCATGTAACCAATCGAGCCTGCAGGCCCGGAACCCGATATTCCTGTGGTCGCGCCAACCGCGATGGCGATGCCGAAATCAAGTATCTTGAGAGTGACGCCCTCATCCGACGGCTCGCTCGTCAGGATCACGTTCTCAGGCTTGAGATCGCGGTGGACGATCCCTTTCGCGTGAGCCGCCTCAAGGCCGTCAAGGATCGCTGACACGATGACCGCAGCTGTCTTCAACGAACAGTCACGGCGCGCGGCAAGCCGTTTCTGGTTCCACGATCTCAGGGATTGTCCCTGTGCCAGCTCCATCGACATGTAGGGCTGACCATCAGCTTCTCCAACGTCATAGACAGCGATCACGTTAGGGTGGCGAACGCCCCGAGCCGTGACGCCTTCGCGCACCAGCCGCGAGACGGCGTCGCTCCCATGCAGGCGGTCAGGTCGGATAAGTTTCAGCGCGACGTCTTCGGATGTGACCTTGTCGCGCGCCGCATAGACGACGCCCGCCCCCCCTGCCCCAATAACCGCTTTGATCTCGTAGCGATCCGCGAACAGATCGCCTGGCTCAAGCAACGCCTCCGTCGAACCCGTGCTGGAGGCGCGCGAGGAAGGCCCATCCATCGTCTGCAACCCGCCGAATGTGAGCACGGGACCGGATTGCATCGACATGGACGCCGAAGCATCGGCCATCGCACCGGTTATGCGCTTGCCGCATTCGGGGCAGAAACGCGCGTCTTCGGGAACCGCAACGGAGCAATGCGGACACTTCATGATCCTGCTCTCATCCGAATGTTTGAGGAGGCCTCGCCAGGCGTGGCCGGCACACGTGTCAGCGTCACTAGTTCGACAACGCCGTGATGAACTTCAAAGCGGACGTCCAGCGCCAGCGCCGTGGGACGGCGCGGCAACACGACGAGACGGTCGCCATCCCCCAGGGCGATGACTTCTCCCTGGCGCAGGCCCTGGTCGTTCACTCTCAGACCGGCCTTGCCCGAAGCCCGTACGCAAAGGGCGCCGTTTTGAACAAACAGATCGATATGGCGGCGCGAAATCTCTTCGCTCAGAACCCTGTTGAGCCTGCCGGCGGCATCGCGAACCGTCAGGCGCACGTCGGTTACGCCCTCTTGTGACTTGAGGCGCGATCGGCCAAGCGCGAGCATTCCATCCGACGTTATGATAGGGCCGAGCGGACCGGCCTCATCGGGGGAAAATCCCTTCCATTCGAGCTTGACCGTCCTGTCGACCAGACCGTGTGTCGTCCCACGAAGGCGCCGCTCACGCTCGAAGCCGTCCGCCCGCGAAAGCGCAAGCGGGGAAGGATCTTTGGAGCCCTGTTCCTGAACGTGGCTGCGGCTGTCTGACTCGATGCGGATCGGCGCGTAGACCGTGTGGCCCGCACCTGCCACTTCGCCGCCCGCCACGTTGATCGTCTGATTTACGACGACCCGACCATCGTCCTCGACGCCGATTTCCATGTTTGCGGCAAGAGCGAACTTTTCCTCGCGCCAACGAGCACGGCTGGCGACGACGAGAATAACCTCGAAACTCTGGCGGCCGGTCTGCTGGAGGGGCTGCGTCTGCAACGTCCATGATGCGCTTTGCCCCGCATTCAGCCGCTCCCAGGGAATCGGCTGGCGTACGCGCTCGCCCGCTCCCTGACGGATCCACAGCTCGGATGCAAACAACGCGCGCCCGTGACCGCCCGCATTGCGGAATATGAGCGGCAACGTCATCGAGGAGCCAACCTTCGCGTGGCGAACAGCGCCGGAATCGAGAAATGACTCGAGGTTGAAACAGGAGGGGCAGAAACCCGTTTCATCAACGAGACCGCCGCACTCCTCGTAGGCTGCGCAACGTAGAATGAGGTTTCCACATTCGTTGCAGTAAGCCGCATCCGCAGAGCTACGCGCACTCGCCCGACAGCATTTCGGCCGAAGGTGATCCACAACGAGGCTGGAAACCCCGAAATGGCTGAGGTCGGCTAGCGCAGCGCCCGAGGGGGAAGCGGAAACGGGCATAATCAGGTCCGCAGCTGATGGCCACAACCGGCGCAGAAGCGTGCTTTGGGCGCGTTCGTCCGGCCGCACTTTGGGCAATCAATGTCGACAGCTGCAGCCGGCGTGCGGCCGGCAGCTTCGGCGGCGGTTGCCGGCGCGGCGGATTTGCCGCCTGCGCCAAAAGCGATTCCCACCGCGCCGTCCATACCCATCTGGAACATGGCCTTGGCTTGCTGTTCAGAGGAAACACGCGCTTCCTTGGCCGCGTCGACCAGCTCACGCATCATGTGCATGACTTCGTCCTTGGACGAAGATTGCGCTTTTGCCTGCTCCACGAGAACAGCGGCAACGCCAGGGCTTAACCCAGCCTGCTGCGCAAGCAGTTGCTCGGGCGTCATTTTTCCCTTGAGCGCCAGAAGGTCGTATTCTGCCTGGTTGCCAACTTTCGTCGCGATGATGTCGCGCTCGTGTTGGGCCTGCTTTTCTTTTTCCCGCAAGTTGGAGCGTTGCTCATCCTGCTGCTGCTCGATCCCGGCGAGCGTTGCGATATTCTGCGCCGCACTGGCCTGAGAGGCTTGGTTGATCTCGATGCGCGTCAGGGCTTCGATCTTTTCCAGATCGAGGCGCGACAGGCGCTCCATCTTCTCGATTTCCAGCTCGATTTTCTTGATCGCAAGCTTTCGCTGAGTGAGATCCTGGATTTGCTGGGCTTCGGCCAGTTCATTCTCGAAACGCGCTTCGCGTTCGGCCTGAAGTGTTTTGACCTCGTGCTCGATGACCTCGAGTTCCTGGCGACGCTGGTGCGCCTCGCGCAGGTCCACGAACTCGACCTCCTTGTTGAGGATGAGCTGAGCAAGCTCTTGCTCCTTGACCAGCGCGAACTTCTTCTGGTCTATATCGGTGCGGATAGCGAATTCCGTCGCATCCTTTACGCGCTCGGCTTCGCGCAGCGCCCGCTTGATTGCAACTTCACGTTCAGCTTCGGCCCGATCGGCCGCCGCGCTATCCATGGCGCTGCGCTCGACTTCGTTGACCGCCCATTCCATCGATACGGCGTTCACAATGATGCCGAGACCGCCAACAACGCGCTCAACCTCCTTCATGATGTCAGCCTGGATCTTATCCTGCAGGCCGGTATTGCCGCGGATCTCCAGCGCGCCATGACGCGCCAGGACGGCTTCCAGAATGCGATCGGATAAGTGCGGGCGTATGCGAGCAAGAATGTCCGCACGCGAAAGCGAACGGCGGCCCGACATCATGCCTAGAATATTCTGCGGCTGTTCGGGGTCCAGCTGAAGTTCTATGGCGGCGACGCCGACGATCTCCACCTTGTCCTGCGAGAGGGCGCGGAATGTCTGGCTGACCTGGAATGGTTTCAGGTCAGCAATCAACATCCCGATGCTGGTTGAGCCGCCAATGATCCCCTTGAGGGAATTCACAAGCCCGCCAACGGAGAAGTGAGCGCCCTTGTAAGCGTCCACGATTTTGCCGTTGCGGAACAGGATGGCGAGATAATCTTCGGGCACCGCGAACCGCTTTTCCAGGATGCCCTGAAATTCGGACTGGCGCACGAACTCGGCGACGAGCGAGGGATCGCTAACAAGGAGGGTCTTGCTGGACATGATGAAGCTTTCTGGAATGTCAGGGATTCGGCGCGAGCGGATCAGACCTGCTCGGCCGGCTTCCATTTCTTATCGGTGACGAAGGTCACGACATGATAGAGGATGACGACGACCGCGATCGTGACGCCGATTGGATGGCGCAAAACCAACTGGATTATTTGGTCGCCAGCCGAGGCCTGCTCCAGCAGGCCGCTGATGTAGTTAATCTGGAAGATCACGCTGCCGATCAGTGTTGCAAGCGAGAACAGCGCCATGACGAGGCTCAACAATCGCATCAGGCGCTGGGTCGCCGTGAGCGGCTCCTTGGATTTTCTGCGCTCGACCTCACGCTCTTCGGCTTCCGCCTTTTCAAGCTCGCGGTCGTAGGCGGCGCCCCGCTCCAGGGCCTCCTTGCGCTTCTTTTGATCGCCATCGAGGAAGTCGGGACGCGCGTTCTTGTTGATCCGGGCGGCCTGGACCGGTGTAAGTCCGGACGCGTTGCGGCGCAAAACGATGAAGACCGTAGAAGCGATCCAGAGGACGACCAGGACGATGAGGCCGGTGAACAGCCAGTCGATGAGCGGCCAATAAGCCTGAGGGATCTGCGAGATGTCGACGACAGGGCTTTGCATCAAAGGAGACTCCATTGGTCTTACCTCTGATGGCGTCCCAGCTCGGCAAATCGGGTCACACGATCGGCGAAAATATTTGTAGCTTTCAGAACGCTCCGCGCGCGCTACGCTCTACACGCTTGATAAATCCAGACTTTTGTACATGGCGCCGTCGGGGCGGTCTTAGGGGCGCGCTGTGGTCTGCGCCGGCTTCCTCGGCGCTAATGAAGTGGCACGCTATGTTTTGTTCTCGCCCACAGCGTCTCGCCCGCCCACAGCATCTCGATCACGCTCGACCTGGCGCGGTCGTCCGGTGCGCGAGGGACGTGAGTTTCGTACAACGCTACCGGATTGCCAGAAACCAGCGTCGTTTTTGTGCGGCGGTCATGCGCGATGACGTGCTCTGCGTGGAAAAACCCGCATGCGCCTCGGCGACTGGAATTGTACTTTAGGAACAGTCCCGTACAAGAGACAGTAGACAGTCGCGTTCCTTGCGGGTAGTCGGCGCGCGAGGGCCGCGTTAGCTCAGCGGTAGAGCAGTGGTTTTGTAAACCAAAGGTCGGGGGTTCAATCCCCTCACGCGGCACCACGGCTTGCTTTGCGTCAGCTGATAGATCAGCCGGTTGATGGCGAACAACTCCCACTTTTTCAGCAGCTTGAAGGCTTGCGCACCTTCCGCGGCCCTGTGCCTGCGATAAGGTAAACGCGCACAGGGATAAAAATTGGGCTGGGGACTCAGGAGGGACTAAGTGGGGACCAACAAGTTCTGGCGTGCGCTGTCGACGGCGACGGTGGGCGCTCTGGCGGCGCTTGCGCTTCAGGCATGCGGCGGGCCTTCGGCCGGCACCAACGCCGACGTGGTCATGGGCAAGGACCAGGGCCCGCAGCTCGAAACGCGCAAGAGCAACTCGCCCCGCGCGACCGGATCCAAGGAGTTTGAGTTC
>JASGJW010000008.1:0-11730 GCA_047601145.1 Hyphomonadaceae bacterium | reverse complement strand
CGCCACTTCAGTCCGCCTCTGGGCACGCCAATCGCCGCCGATTGCCGCCCTTGGCCAGCAATAAGCGTCCTCAGCAGCTCCGTCTTCGATCCCATGATGCGAATTGCGTCGTCGGCGACCTCGACGCGCTGCGCCCAAGGCGCGCAGGTGATCCCGCCGATAGCCGCCCTCGCTGCCCCGGATGCGCTCGCGTGCGCGACGTGCAAACCCCGCGATCATTACCGGGCTGAGAGCGCCATCACCGGGGTTGTCGAGCAAGGCTTGCGCCCGGTCTGCATCAACCCGCGCCTGATCGCGAATGACCTTGAGACCGGCGATCCGCTCCTTGAGCGCCGGATCGTCCAGATCAGCGACGCCGGCCTCGATGGCGTCATAGAGCCGCTTTAGACGCCGATCCGAATTCGGTCGCCTGCCGCTGCAAAGAGGCGATGTGTTCGCGGCGGCGCTCGGCCTGTTCGACCGGCGGCCGAGGACGCTGCCAAGCATGTCCTCCAGCCGGCCGGGATCGAGCAAGCGTTCCTCGATATGGCTGACGACCATCTTGTCCAGCTTGTCCATGGGGATCGCGCGGCCTTTGCAGCCGGTCTCGCCCTGTCTCGCCTTGATTGAGCAGGCGTAGTAGCGATAGCGGCCGCTTTTGCCGGTGCGGATGGTCATGGCGCCACCGCAGTTGCCGCAATAGCATATGCCGGTCAGCAGGGTCGGCCCGATCACCACGCGGGCGGGCAGTTCCGTCTTGGGGTTGCGAGCCTGTAAAAGCGACTGAACGGCGTCGAAGGTCTCGCGCTCGATGATGGCGGGCACCGGGACAATGACGATTTCGCCGGGAGCGCGCGGGTCGTTGTGCTTGCTGCGCTTTCCCCATTCGTGTTCACCGATATAGGTGCGGCGGGTCAGGACGCGATGGACCTGGCCGATGCCCCAGCGACCGCCATCGCGGGTGAAGATGCCCTTGGCGTTCAGATGCTTCACGATCGCCTTGACGCCCATCTGGCCGCTGTCGCCCTGACCTTCCAAAGCGAGCCGATAGATCAGACGGATCGTGTCGGCGTGCAGCGGGTCGATTTCCAGCTTCTTCTTGGTCTTGGTCCCACGCTGTTCGGCGGCGGCAATCCGGTAGCCGATCGGCGGCAATGAACCATTCCAGAAGCCCTGCCGGGCATTTTCCTTCAGGGCGCGGGTGACGTGCTTGCCGTTCTCTTTCGACTGGTATTCGTCGAACAGCGCCATGATCCGTCGCATCATGTCGTGGATCGGGTCATCCCCCAACTCTTGCGTGATGGAGACGAGCCGGACGTCATTCTTGGCGAGCTTCCGATAGTAATATTCCATATCGAAGGCGTCGCGGAAGAAGCGCGAGAAGCTATGGACCAGAACAATGTCGAAGGGTGCAGGTTTCGACGTGCCCGCCTCGATCATCCGTTGAAACTCTGGGCGGCGGTCATTGGTGGCCGTGTTGCCCGGCTCCACGAAGATTTCGACAAGCTGATAGCCTCGCGCTGCGCAATACGCCTCTCCCTGCTTGCGCTGGTCGGGGATCGACACGTCATGCTCGGCCTGACGGGCGGTCGAGACGCGCAGGTAGAGGGCGGCCCGCAGGGCGACGTTGGGGGATTGTGCGTTCATTTGCGGGCTCCTTTCGACGTGCGAGGCTCGATCAGGGGCAAGACCAGCTCCACGCGGTCATGAATGACCTTGGGGATCAGCTTGAGACCCTGGCCCTTCTCCATGCGGACAAGGCCGAAACTCTCCATCTTCTTGAGGGTGCGTGAGACATTGGGGGTGGCGCGGCCGGTGATCCGCGCCAGTTCGTCCAGCGAGCCAGGTTTCTGTTCATGGATGATGCGCAGCAATTCCCGATTGCCGGCCGAAAGAAGCCGGGCGAACAATTCGGTGGATGGGAACCACACGGTCGGTTCGCCGGGCGTAGGCTTTTCCTCGCCACGCGCGATCCGCATAGTGCGGGCCTTCATTTCGTCCGGTTCGGCTATTCCGACTTTCAGCGCGGTCACGACAAATCCCCTGCTTGCATCAGGGCTTATCATTATCATCACGAGATAAGTATTTCAAGCCTTCTGGAAGATCGACAGAGCCGAACATCTCGTCGAAGACATCGGCGAACCAGCGCTCGAACACCTAAATCTCCGCCTCGGTGATCGGCACTTCGTCGGGCCAGTCGTCGATGACAGGCAGCTTCTCTACGTCGAAGACCTGGGGCGGACTGCCCCGCGCCGGGCTGATGCGCGGCGCGGGATCGTCGTCATAATCGTAAAGATCATCGGGAAGCGTTCGGGGAGCCGACTGTCGGGGGCGGCCGGGTTGGGCGCGACGGCGCTGGGCGCACATGGAATCCTCCGTGTTTCGCGGGTGGATTCCGGGGCGCATCAAGCCCCGGAATTAAGCGAAGCATGGAGGGGGATCGGCGGCCTGTAGCGTGCCGCATTCGCACCTGTGCGTTGGCGGCACCCCTTAGCGGCAGGCGGCAGCATACTCGCGCGGCGTCGCGCCAAAGTGCTGGCGGAAATGGCGAATGAGATGGCTCTGATCGAAAAGGCCGACACTTACGGCGGCCTCGGCCGAGCCGACGCTGACCGAAAGCAGCGCCTTCGCCCGGTTGAGCCGGATCTGCGTCAGGTAGCGATGCACGGACAGTCCGGTGCTCGCCCGGAACACGCGCATGAAGTGATACTCGCTCAGCCCCGCGACGGCCGCCACCTCGCCGACGGATACGGGTTCGGCGAAGTGCGTTTGCAGATAGTCGATCGCCCGCCGCATATCGGCCCTGATGATCCGCGAACGGCGTCCATGCCGTGAGCGTTGGCCGTAACGGGCGATGATCGCGCCGAAGCCGTCATAGGCCGCGCATTCCTTCTCCATGCGATCCGGGGTGCCCGCAATGACGGCATGAGCACGCAGAAGGTGCCGCGTCGCTTCGGCGTCACCGAGTATAGGGTCAACGCCGAAATCGAGATGTCCGGTTCCGCCCAGAACGTCGTCGGCGATGGATTCGAGAAAGCGCGCCGAGGGGTAGAAGGCGCAGTATTCCCATCCGCGATCGCGTTCGGCCGCCTCGCCGGTCTGGACCTCGCCGGGCGGGATAATCAGGATCGAACCGGCGCTGGCCACCCCCTCACGTCCGGCGATGCTGTGTCGTTGCGCGCCGCGTGCGAAGGCGGCGATCACGAACTCTTCATGGAAATGCGCCGGGTATCGGTAGTCGAAGAAGGACGCGCGCAGAAGCTCAAGCCCGTCCGGCAGGCTGCTGTCCTTCCACAAGCTGATCTTGTCCCGCTTCCTCGTCATGCTCTCTTTCCGGCCTGCATACCGTGCATCGCCGGTCAGGCGATGCGAGCGCAGGATTCTCCAATCATGTTCGCAATGTGCCGGTCTAAGACGCGCTCAAGCAGATGTTAGACTACGGCCAATGATGACAGAGAATATTTCAGCGAAATCCACTACACGCCATCACGATCAACTTCCCTAGAGCTTTTTCGGCAAGGTGTCATCGCCTGCCTGCCGACGATCCTCGGATTCTGGAGCATCGGCTTCGCCGCCGGCGCCATCGGCGCGCTGGCCGTCTTCCTCTACGCGGGATCGGCGCAGTTCATGTTCTACTCGCTCCATGCTGCCGGCGCCGGCGTCCTGGCGATCGTGCTCGGCGTCATGCTCATCAACATGCGCTATGTGCTGATGAGTTCCTACATGGCGATCTATTTCACCAAGGCGAGTTCTTTCCAGAAATTCGTCAGCGGCGCCCTGCTGACGGACGAGACGTTCGGCGTCGCCGCCCAGCATGGCAGCCGCACCGGCGAGCTGCCGTTCGCCTGGATGCTCGGCCTCAACGTCACCGCCTGGCTCAACTGGATCGTGGCCAATCTGGCCGGCGCGCTGCTCGCGGCCTCGCTGCCGGAGTCGATCACGCAGGGTCTGAGTTTCAGCCTTGTGGCGATGTTCATCGGACTGTTGTTGATGACATGGTTCGCCAGCCAGCGGCGACTGCTCGAAACCGTCGCGATCGCGATCTCGGTCGCCGTGATCGCCGCCACATCCCGAACGCTCGACGTCAATATCGGCGTCCTGCTGGCCACGGTGGGCGCTGCCACCGTCTCGACGTTACTTCTGCGGCGCTCGCATTCGCAGGAGCATGACCGATGAGCGGTTCTCTCTATCTCGCGATCGGGCTTTCCGCTGTCGTCACGATCATCCTGCGGGCTTTTCCGGTGCTGCTTTTGTCGCGGTTCGCCATGCCGCAAATCGTGCGGGACTGGCTCGGCTTCGTGCCGGCTTCCATCATGGCGGCGATCGTTGCGGCGGAACTCATCCACAAGCCCGAACTCACCGGGTCGGGGATCAGCATCTCGCTCGTTGCCGCTCTTGCCGCAACGCTGGCCGGCGTAGTCTCCCGCAGCCTGTTCCTGACGGTGATTGTCGGCGTTGTGGCGTTTCTGATCGCGCGCACGCTGTTGGGATAGCCTCATGCGAGGCGCTCACGCGCCGGTGCGGTCACTTCCTCGCCGCGCCTTGGCGAAGCCGCGATCCGTGGCGATGAACCGCTCCAGCATTGGCGCGATCAGCCGCACCGGCTCGATAGGCGGCTTGCCGGGATCGGCGAGCAGGCGACCATATTCGACAAGGCTGCGATGCAGCTCGGCGGGCAGT
Source organism: Hyphomonadaceae bacterium (assembly GCA_047601145.1). Lineage (GTDB taxonomy): Bacteria > Pseudomonadota > Alphaproteobacteria > Caulobacterales > Hyphomonadaceae > UBA7672. Next base: position 7,071 of record JASGJW010000008.1, on the reverse strand, counting down.
TCAACGGTGAGTTTCACGGGTTTGTCGTCGGCCAGAGGACCGAGTTTCAGCTTCGTCACGGTCAGTTCCTATATGGTTCGAGCACTAAATCATATGCCGCTATCGGGACTATGCCGTGTTTCGTGTTCTGGCGGTGCTTAAACGGCTGAGAAGTCTGCGGTTTGGTTACATTGGATGTCGGCATAGTCTGGCTCCTAAAGTTGGTTGAGGAAGGACAGCAGCTTGTCGTCGGGACGGTATTTTCCCGGCTTGCTGTCGAAGGGGATCGTCCTGGCGAGGATCTTCTCTTTCAGCGCCAGATCCGCATCGAGGTAGATTTGGGTGGTTTCGATGGATTCATGTCCCAGCCAGAGCGCGATTACGGATTGCTCCACCCCGGCGTGGAGCAGGTCCATCGCCGTCGTGTGCCGCAGGCAGTGGAACGTTATGTGCTTCCTCTTCAGCGAAGCGCAGCTTTCGCCGGCGACGGCGAGATGCTTTCAGGAGTCGTTCCACGGCGTCCGCGCTCAGCCGTCCGCCGCGCATGCTCGGGAAGACGATGCTGTCCTCGGCGGCATCCGTCTCGCCAAGCCATGCCGCAAGCACGGAGGCCACGGGCTTGCAGAGCGGAATGACGCGCTGCTTGCGGCCCTTGCCGAGGACTTCGACATGAGCACCCGTGCCGAACGTGATGTTCTGCCGTTTGAGGCTGGTCGCTTCCGAGAGGCGCAAGCCCGTTTGAAGGGTGGTCAGCAGCAGGGCGTGATCCCGCCGGCCCTTCCATGTGCCTCTTTCCGGCGCGTTCAGGAGTGCATCGACCTCCGGGCGCGTCATGAAGTCGATCAGCCTGCGGTCGAAGCGTTTGGCCGGCATGGCGAGGACGCGCTGGATTTGCGCGCCGTGGGTCGGCATCTCATAGGCGGCGAAGCGGAAGAACGACCGAATGGCGGTGAGACGCAGGTTGCGGGTGCGCGTGCCCACACCCCGCGTCTTCTCGATCTCGGCTAGGAACGCGGCGATGAACGGGGCGTCGATCTTCTCGAAGGCCAGCCGATCCGGGGATGTGCGCAATCGCTTCTGTGCAAAGCGCAGCATCAGCCGGAACGTATCCCGGTAGGACTTTACCGTGTTTGCGCTAACTCGCTTCTGCTGCATCAGGCGCTGCGTGAAGAACCGTTGCAGGAGTGCGGGGAAGGTCGGGATTGCGGCGGCGGTCATGCGGAGGCCTCCCATCTATGCTGAAGTCGCGCCATTGCCTCGGTCATCAGCCCCGGATTCTGGTGGAGATACCAGTAGGTGTAGTTGAGGTGCGTGTGTCCCAGATAGGTAGACAGTGCAGGCAGGCGACGTTCGGGGTCTGCGCCGGCGCTGTAGCATCGACGCAGGACCTCGATCGCCATCGTGTGTCGCAGATCGTGCAGGCGCGGTCCGATAGGCCCCGTCGCATCGCGCATTCCGAGCCTTCTGGTCAGCTTTCGGAATGCGCCATCCAGAACCGAAGGAATGATCCGGCGGCCCGGCACGGATATGAAGAAGGCATCGACCTCTCGACCGGCCAGATGCGCGTCACGGTGCGCGCGGTAGGATTCCAGCGCGGCACGGGTTGTCTCATGCACGGGGACGAACCGGGATTTGCCGAACTTGGTGTTGCGTATGGTGATGACGCCGGACACGAGATCGACGTCATCGACATCGAGGTTCAGGGCTTCGCTAACCCGCATACCGGTGACGCTGAGCAAGCCATAGATAGTGTAGTGGCAGATGCAGAAGAACCGCGTAGCGCAGCCGCGCGAACGCAGGCTCGCTGCCAGGATGCGCCCGATCTCGTCGCCGGTGAAGATATGGGGCTGGAAGGCGCTCCGTTGCCTCGGCAGCAGGTCCGTCTGCGGTATCTCGGTGCGCGGGTCCGTCAGGATGCGGTAGCGCGCGAAGCTGCGCACGGCGCGCAACCTGCCGGCGTGGTAGTTGGGGTCGGTCGATGCCGGTTGCTGCGCCCATTTCGCCGCCAGTTTCGCCGTGATGTGCGTGGCATGGCGCCGTTCCATGAACACTGCAAAATCTGCCAGCAATTTCTCGTCCTTCTTCAGCTTGAAGCCGAGAGCGCGGCGCAGTTCCAGATAATCGGCGATGGCGGTGCGAAGCCCGGTCATGGCAGCGCTCCCGGCCATGGCAGGGCAACCTCCCGCAAGGCGTCGAGATCGACCTTGGCGTATCGGCGCGTCGCGTTTGCGCTGCTGTGGCGGAGCACCTGGCCGATCTCCGTCAGCGACGCGCCTCGGCGCAGCATGTCGATGGCCAGCGCATGACGAAGCTGATGCGCCCCATTGGACACGGACTTGATGCCGGCGCGCGTTATCGCGCGCGCGACGATCTGGCAGATGTCGCTGTGAGTCTTGAGACCGTCGAAGGGGGCGCGGGAGCGTACAAACACTCGTCGGCAGGGCGTGTCCGGTCGTCCATGTTCAAGATAGGCGGCGATCGCCTCTCCCACGTCATGGGGCAATGGCAGCGGCCGCTCCGTGCGGCCTTTGCCGTGGACACGCAGGACCCCTTCGTTCCAGTTAATATCTTCCAATTCGAGCCGGATAATTTCCTTGGCCCGCAGCCCCAGCCTGGCCAGCAGCAACAGGATGGCACGATTGCGCAAGCCGGAAGGCGTTCGCCAGGTCTTGCTCGCAGTCAGAAGAGTTTGAACCTGATCGGCAGGCATCGCCCTCGGGATCGACGCCATCGACCATCCGGCAACGGACGGAACCGTCGCCGCGAGATCGACGAGGATATAGTCACGGTAGCGGGCGAAGCGGAAGAACGACCGCAGCGCCGTGACGATGTGCTTGGCGGCGGCGAAGGTGCGATCCTTCGGGGCGAGTCGGCGGATATAATCCGTAATCTGATCCGGGCGCACCGAGGCAAGGCGCAGTTCCGACCCGCCGGACACCGTCGTCAGGAAGCGGCCGACATAGCCGGCGTAATTCTCGATCGTCGCCGTTGCGAGGCCGCGATCCTCGCGCAGCCAGTTCTTGTATTCCAGCAAGGCCCGGTCGATCTCGGATATGTCGCCGGACATTGCGGCCGAGCTTTCGACGAATCCCTGCCGTCGCAACCAGTCCGTCATTCCGGACAAGGCAATGCGGTCGCCGCGCTTGAGAACACGATACCCGGCACGATCACGCAGGAACGCCGCCTCGTGATCGCCCGCAATCTTGCTGACCGGAACGCCCTCGCGTTCCAGCCACAGACTGAACTCGTTGACGAGGAAAGTCTTCTTGCAAAAGGAAATCTGCGAATATCCGCGATCAGCGAGGTATTCGGAATATGGCTCGAAGTAAGGAGCCAAAGGCCCTTCGGCACGAAGCCGACAGGGCCGTTTTCGGCAGGCCCTGTTCATCGGAAACACTCCGTCGGTCAAGCGCGACCGCACCGGACTATGCCGACCGACAAGCCCAACAATACCATGGAAAGGAAGAAGATGCACACGAAACACGGCATAGTCCCGATAGCGGCATATGATTTAGTGTTCCGCTAGCGGAATACAAGATCCCGCGTCACGATGACCCTGACCGGGAAGCCGGGCCGAATGGTCAGCGTCGGCGCGACCTGCAACTGGCGCTGGACGATCTGCTGACCGGCCTGGTTGATGGTGTCCTGCGCCCCGTCGCGGATGGCGCGGATCAGCCGGTCCTCGTCGTCGGTCGCCAGTTCCGTGCCGATGCCGAGCAAGGTCGAGAGACCCGCCGCCTTCATCAGATCCCACCAGTGATAATCGACGCCATCCTCAAGCCCGGCATAGCCGGCGGCGTCAGCACCAGGCTGGCGCTCCAACACGATCGAGCGGCCGTTGGGCAGGATCAGGCGGTTCCACACCAGCAACACCCTGCGCTGGCCGAAGGTCACGCCGGCGTCGTATTGGCCGATAATGCGTGTTCCCTGCGGGATCAGGAGCAGCGATCCTGTCGGGCTGTCATAGACGTTCTCCGTGACCTGGGCGGTGATCTGGCCGGGAAGATCGGATCGGATGCCGGTTATCATCGCGGCCGGGATCACGGCACCGGCCTGAAGGATGTAGGGCGACGCCGGCGCCATGATGCGGTCGAGGGCGACCGTCTGCCGATCCACTGGACCATTGAGGAAGGCCGTATGGCGGTCCTGCGTGCCGGTCGCACCGGGCTGCGCGCCAAGACCAAGCCCGGCAAGGCTGGGATTGACCCCACCGGCAGCCGTCCCCGTTCCCGGCGCGGTCTGGAAGAAGACGCGGCTGAGGCGCGCGGCTTCTTCCTCGGCGAGACGGCGCTGTTCCTCGGGATCGACCGCGGGCGTCGCCATGACGGGCGGCGTGACCGGCTGGCCCCGGTTCTGAGCGTCGAGGATCGGGCCGCCCAGATCGCCGGGCAATGCCGGTCCCAGGACCGGGCCGGTATAGTCGCGCGGCAGGCCGGACAGGCCGTCCGCCGTGGCCCGGTTCTCGGTCGAATAAAGTTCTTCGCCGGTTCCGCTCATATCGCGGGTCTGGAGCGCATAGATCAGCGCCCCGCCGATGCCGAGCAAGGCGACGGCGCCAACGCCTGCCAGCATCTTGCGGGACAGGCGCGTGACGCGCGGCGGTTCTGCGCGCAGCCGCATCGGGGCTGCGGTCTCCGTGGTGGTGTCTTCGGTCATGACGGGGAATCTCCGGTCGGTTCGGGTCGGGTGGCGGCCTGGCGCGGCTCGACGCGGACGATCCTGACCGTCTGCTGGCGGTCGCCGCTGCCGAGGCGAAGTTCGGCCGCACCGAAGATGCGATCGACGATCAGGATGTTCTGGTGGATGCGGCTGTTGACGATCTGCGGTTCGCCGTCGTTGCCCAGCACGAAGATCGGCGGCATTTCGCCTTGGACGATGCCGCGCGGGAAGACGATATAGACGCGCCGGCCATCGTCGAAGACGGAGATCGGCTTCCACGGTGGATTGTCGCCGATCAGGCCATAGCGATAGTTGCGCGCCGCCTCGGCCGGGATGATCGGCGTGGCAGGCACCGCCTGGCGCTGGCCGGCAGGCGGCGCAGGATAGGCCCAGGCAACTGCGGGCATGTAGAGGGCTTCGCGGGCGCGCAGCTCGATCATGTAGGTGCGCCGGTCGGTCGTCACGACGAGGTTCGTGGCAATGTCCGGCCGGGTGGGCTTCACGAGGATATGGACGCGGCGGGTGACGCCGCTGCCGCTTTCGGTATCGCCGATGATCCAGCGGGCGGTGTCGCCGGCCGCGATCGGCCCCGCGCCGGTCAGGTTCTCGCCCGGCTCCAGCGCGATGCTGGTGATCTGCCCGACCGCCGCATAGACCTGATAGAGCGCACCTTCGCTCCATGGGAAAATCTGGATGGCGTTGTAATAGCCTTCGCGGCGCGGTTCAACGCGCGCGGCGGCGTTGGCGTTCTCGACGCGCCCTGCCGGCGTTGTCGCAGCGGTCCCGCCGCGCGCGACCGTCCATGCGGGCGGCGTGTGCAAAGGCCGGGGCCGGTCATCGGTGACGGCGGCCGGCACGACGGGCAGCGATGGCACGTCGGCGTCGTAGCTGAATTGCGGCGGCCTGTTCGTTGCGCAGCCGGCGAGCATGGTGGCGGACAGCAGCAAAGCCGCAAAGGCGGGTTTACGGAAAGCCGGAAAAGCGGCCTTACGGATCATCGTGGGGGTCATTGGCTCATCTCCCGCGACCATGAGATTGCATTGACGTAGATGCCGAGCGGATTGGCGCGCAGGCGCTCCGCGTCGCGCGGCGTCTGGATCACGATGGTCAGGATCGCAGTCCAGCGCTCGGTCGTGGAAAGTTGGCCGTTCTCGTAGTGCCGCTCGGTCCAGGCGACGCGGAAGCTGTCGTTCGATGCCCGGATGACGCTGGACACCTCCACGGCGACCTGTTGCCGCCCGACCTTCGTGAAGGGGTCGTTGGCGCGGGCATAGTCGTTCAAGGCCGCCGCGCCCCGGTCGGTCGTCCATTCATAGGCACGGAGCCAGTTCTGCCGGACAATGATCGGATCGGCCGGGATCGCCCGGACCTGTTCGATGAAGTGGCCGAGATGGAAAGCGATCTGCGGATCGGTCGGCCGATAATCGGCCACGGCCGGCGCGACGGTCTGCGCCTGGCCGAGCTTATCGACCTGAACCACCCACGGCACCACGGTCCCGCGCGCCGATTGCCAGACCAATGCCGAAGCAAAACCGGCCGAAAGGATCAGCGAGCCGAAGGCCATATAGCGCCAGTTCTTCGCCTGCACGCGGGCCGAGCCGATGCGCTCGTCCCAGACCTGCGCGGCCTTCTGGTAGGGCGTCTCGGGTTCCGGCGATTTGCCGTAATGGGTCGATGGTCGTTTGAAGATGTTCATGAGCGGTCACTTTCGGAAAGGTTGACGGAAGAGCCGCCGCCATGACTGTCGCCGGAGCGCACCGCATGGGCGGCCATGGTCGCGCCGTGGTTCACAGCCTGCGAACGCTGCATCCGCTGCGCCCAGGCCGGAGGACTGCCTGCGGGGGAAGATGCGGCTGCGGCTGCGGGAGATGCGCTGGCCCCTCCGACTGTGCCCCCAGTGGATGAGCCGCCCGTCACGCCAAAGGTCGCGCGTGCGCCATCAGAAAAGTTGGATTTGACGCTCTCGGTTGCTTTCGCGGCGGCGCGCTTCAAGGGCGAGACGGCGGCGGAGCCTGCGGCGCGGGCAACGCCGCCAAGGCCGGAGGCGACGCCTGCCGCGCCCGACTGGCCGAGTGAACCCATGCTGTAGGCAGCGCTCGCGGCACCTGCGGCGGCAGCGCCGCCCCGAACGGCCGCGGCTCCACCGGACATGGCGGCAGCGCCTCCCTTGACAGCAAGACCGGCCGCGCCGCCTGCGGCAAGCGCCGCACCGCCAACCGCAAGACCAGTGCCAACGGCTGCGCCAGCGCCAAGCTGCGGGCCGCCTGAGACGAGACCGGAAGCGATGCCGGGGCCGAAGATGCCGAGACCGAGTAGCGACAGAGCTGCGAGCACGATCGCCATGGCGTCGTCGATGGTCGGCGTCGCACCGCCGAAACCTGCGGTGAACTGGCTGAACAGGGTCGAGCCGATGCCGATGATGACGGCAAGCAC
>JASGJW010000007.1:0-19897 GCA_047601145.1 Hyphomonadaceae bacterium | reverse complement strand
TTATGTATCATCTACTTCGTTCAGTTACGTATTGCTAAGGTTAATAGGGAAACACGATAGAATCCGAACAGCACCTCGCTGCGCCGCACGGCTGCGATCTCCGTCTCGCAGGGCGTCGTTGCGACCTACATCCACAACCAGGCCGGCGAAGGCCTCGGCAAGATCGGCGTCCTGGTCGCGCTGGAATCGCCCGGCGACGCCTCGCGCCTGACCGATCTCGGCCGCAAGGTCGCGATGCACATCGCTTCGATGAAGCCGCTCGCCGCCACCACGGCGGAACTCGATCCGGCTGTCGTCGAGAAAGAGCGCCAGATTCTCACGGCGCAGGCCGCTGAGTCGGGCAAGCCTGCGAACGTCGTGGAGAAGATGGTCGAGGGCCGCATCCGCAAATTCTATCAGGAATCGGTCCTGGTCGAGCAGGCCTTCGTGATGGATCCCGATGTCACCGTCGGCAAGTTCATCGAGGCCGCCGGCAAGAACATGGGCGCCCCTGTAACGCTCAAGGGCTTCCTTAAATTCGAGGTCGGCGAAGGCATCGAGAAGGCTGCTACGGACTTCGCGGCTGAAGTTGCTGCGTTCGCGAAGCCCAAAGAGTAAAACCTTTGCGAAGCCAGTGGTTTCGCGGGTAGAGTTTGGCGGCCCGGCGCTTCGTGCGCCGGGCCGTCAGTACAAGAACCGGCAGTAAGGAAGCAGACATGCCAGAGACCGCTGCTCTCCAGTACAAGCGCGTCCTCCTGAAGATTTCAGGCGAGGCGCTGATGGGGGATCAGGGCTACGGCATCGATGTTCCCGCCGTCACCAAATACGCCGAAGAGATCAAGTCCGCGATCTCGCTGGGTTGCCAGATCTGCCTCGTCATCGGCGGTGGCAACATCTGGCGCGGCAAGTGGGGCGTCGATGCCGGCATGGAGCGCGCGCAGGCCGACCACATGGGCATGCTCGCCACGGTGATGAACGCGCTGGTGATGCAGAACTCGCTCGAAAGTATCGGCGTGCCGACGCGGGTGCAGTCGGGCATTCCGATGATGTCGATCGCCGAACCCTTTATTCGCCGCCGCGCCATTCGCCACATGGAGAAGGGTCGCGTCGTGATCTTTGCGGCTGGCACTGGCAACCCGTTCTTCACGACCGACACCGGCGCCGCGCTGCGCGCTGCAGAAATGAATTGCGATGCGATGTTGAAGGGCACGCAGGTCGATGGCGTCTACACGGCAGACCCGAAGGTCGACGCTGACGCCACCCGTTTCGACACACTCGACTACATGGAAGTGCTGTCGAAGGAGCTGAAGGTGATGGACGCCACCGCCATCAGCCTGCTCAAGGAAAACAAGATTCCAATCGTGGTGTTCCGCATCCGGGAAAAAGGCGCTCTCGCGAAGGTGCTGACCGGGCAGGGCGTGTCCACGACGATTGGCAAGAAGAAGTAAGGAAGGAGACGACGATGGCGGAGACATACGATCTCAAGGCGCTTGAGAAACGCATGGACGGCGCCCTTGCTTCGCTGAAGCAGGAATTCGCGGGCCTCCGTACCGGCCGCGCATCGATCCATCTGCTCGATACGATCCAGGTCGTGGCTTACGGCTCGAACATGCCTCTTAACCAGGTGGCGTCGGTGTCGGCGGTCGATGCGCGCATGCTGTCGGTCAGCGTGTGGGACAAGAGCCTCGTCGGCGCGACGGACCGCGCGATCCGCGAGGCCCCACTCGGCCTCAACCCGATAACGGACGGCCAGACGCTCCGCATTCCGATCCCGCCGCTGAGCGAAGAGCGCCGCAAGGAGTTGCAGAAGCTGGCCGGCCAGTTCGCCGAGCACGCCAAGGTCGCCGTGCGCAACGTCCGCCGCGATGGCAACGATCTGCTCAAGCGCCTCGAGAAGGCGGGCGAACTCAGCGAGGATCAGGTAAAGGGACGTTCCAACGACGTCCAGAAGATCACCGACAAGCATGTCGCTGCGATCGACGACCTGCTGAAGCACAAATCCGAAGAGATCATGCAGGTGTGAGCGAGCTCAAGCCATCCTCGACGAATGCCGATGTCGCGACGCTGCGCTCCCCGCCGCGTCACGTCGCCATTATCATGGATGGCAATGGCCGTTGGGCGAAGGCGCGCGGGCTGCCCCGCGCACTCGGCCACAAGGAGGGTGTTGAAGCCCTCCGCCGCGCCGTGAAAGCCAGCCGCGATCTCGGGCTTTCGCATCTCAGCGTCTATGCGTTCTCGACGGAAAACTGGAACCGTCCGCAGACCGAAATTGATGCGCTGTTCGATCTTCTTCGTGCCTTCGTGCGCCATGATCTCGCGCGCCTTCACAAGGATGGCGTCCGCGTACGCATCGTCGGATCGCGCGAGGGTTTGAGCGAGGAGATACTCGGGCTGATCGACGAAGCTGTCGAAAAGACGAAAGCCAATACGCAGCTCACGCTCAACATCGCATTCAACTATGGCGGCCGCAGCGAGATCGTCGCGGCCGTGAAGGATATCGCGCGCGCCGTACAGGATGGCCGGCTGCAACCCGATCAGATCGACGAGGCGATGATCTCGCGCATGCTCTGGACGTCCGACTCGCCCGAGCCCGATCTCGTCATCCGCACCAGCGGCGAACTACGCCTCAGCAATTTCCTGCTGTGGAGCGGCGCGTATGCCGAGCTGATGTTCATGGACCTGCTCTGGCCAGATTTCACGAAGGAGAGCCTCGAGAAGGCGATTGATGCGTTCCGGCGTCGCGACAGACGGTTCGGCGGCCTTGGCGCCTGAGGCCGCCTCCGCGGGAACGAAGGGACGGCGCGAGATCTTCCTCCGCGTCGCCTCAGCGATCGTGCTTGCGCCTGTGGGGCTGTGGACCGCCTACACCGGCGGCGTCGGCCTCCTGATTTTCACGGGGCTTTGCGGCATGATCTGCGCGATCGAGTGGACGCGCATGGCCGCGCAGACCGAAACCAGCTGGGTGAAATACCTTCTGTATCTCGTCACCGCAGCGACCGCTGTGGCTGCAGTGTATCTGGGTCAGACAGATATTCGCTGGGCTGCCGTTGCGAGCTTTGCCGGGGCTCTCGCTTCGGCAGGCCTGGCTGCGCTGGGCAAAGGCTCCGTCAGCTCGATGGCTTTCGGCGCCATTTACACCAGCCTGCCGTTCGGCGCCTTCGTGTGGATCCGCGAGGCGACGCCCAATGGCCAGTTTTTCCTGATGGCCATTCTCGCCATCGTCTGGACGACCGATGTCGCCGCCTACTTCGCAGGCCGTGGGTTCGGCGGCCCTTTGCTCAGCCCGAAGGATAGCCCCAACAAGACATGGACCGGCGCCATCGGCGCGCTCGTGTGTGCAGGTCTTGCCGGCGCCGCCGTCGCGCGTGGAGCGGGCGGCGACTTCATGCATTGGCTCGTCTTCAGCCTGATACTCTCGGTCATCGGCCAGTCTGGCGACCTCCTCGAGTCCCGTTTCAAGCGCCTCTACGGCGTCAAGGATACGTCCGGCCTCGTTCCGGGCCATGGCGGCGTGCTCGATCGTCTGGACGGCCTGATCACGGCGACTTTCTTCGCTGCTCTCATGGTCCGCTTCTTCCCCGCGTTCGTGCCCGCGCTCGGCGTCTCGGGAGGCGGTGGATGAGCGGTCCAGTAGGTGTCTCGGTCCTTGGCGCCACCGGCTCGGTAGGCTTGTCGACGCTTGACGTGATCGCGAACAAGACATCCGGCGCGCCGGAATTCAGCGTCGTCGCGCTCACCGCCAACACCAATGTCGACGCGCTCGCGAAGTCCGCCATCGAAACGCGCGCGGAGGTCGCCGTCATCGCCGACGCGTCGCTCTACGGTAAACTCAAGTCACTCCTCGCCGGCACAGACGTCGAAGCCGCCGCCGGCCCCGAGGCGCTTGTCGCTGCTGCGGCTCGTCCAGCCGATGTCGTGGTTGCGGGCATCGTGGGCATCGCCGGCCTGCCCGCCACGCTCGCCGCCGTGCAGCGCGGCACGAATGTCGCGCTTGCCAACAAAGAGAGCATGGTCTGCGCCGGCCCGCTCCTTCGCAAGGAAGCCGCCCGCACAGGCGCACGCTTCCTGCCCATCGATTCGGAACACAACGCGATCTTCCAGGTCCTCGACCGGCCAGAGCGGGTCGAAAAGCTGGTGTTGACTGCGTCTGGCGGTCCGTTCCGCAATTCGACCCTGAGTGAAATGGCCGCGGCAACCCCGGAGCAGGCCATCGCCCATCCCAATTGGGACATGGGGGCCAAGATCTCGGTCGACTGCGCGACCATGATGAACAAGGGCCTGGAACTGATCGAGGCCGCCTACCTCTTTGATGTTCCTGAGAGCCGGATCGATGTCCTGGTCCACCCCCAGTCCATTATCCATAGCCTGGTCGCCTATGATGATGGGTCGGTCCTGGCCCAGCTGGGCCTGCCGGACATGCGGACCCCCATTTCCTATGCGCTTTCCTGGCCCGGCCGGATGCCGCTGCCGGGGCTTGAGCGCCTTGATCTCGCCAAGATCGGAAGGCTGGAATTCATGCCTCCCGATCAGCAGCGCTTTCCGGCGTTAAGGATCGCGAGACAGGCGGTTTCCGCAGGGGGCGGCGCGCCAATCGTGCTGAACGGGGCGAACGAGGTCGCGGTGGCGGCCTTTTTGCAGCGGCGAGTAGGGTTTTTGACGATAGCTCAGGTGGCCGGCGACGTGCTCGAGGATTTCCTGAAAAGCCAGTCCCACGCTACGGCGCCTGCAAGCTTCGAAGACGTATACGAACTCGACAGGTGGGCCCGCGCCCGCACGATCGAAAAGCTCCGCCTCGCGGCGTAGCGGTTAAAGGGGAGAGTGCTGTGAGAGGCGTTGGTTGATGGACACCATTCTGTGGGTTCTGCAGTACGCGCCCGTTTTCCTCATCCTGATTTCAGTGGTCATCACCGTTCACGAGCTCGGCCACTACTGGGTGGGCCGGCTGTTCGGCGCGGCGGCAGAATCCTTCGCCATCGGTTTTGGCCGTCCGATCATCGAGCGCCGTGACAAGCGCGGCACGCGCTGGCGCATCAACTGGATCCCTCTCGGCGGCTTCGTGAATTTTGTTGGCGAGGTGCAGCTTCCGCAGGATGTCGGCAAGGAGGCGCCCCAGACCGCGCTGACACAGGACGAAGCGGACAAGCTCGCCACACATTCGCAGCGCGCTGAAACTCCAGCAGAGAAGAAGACGGCGACGCTCGACGATCGCGTTATCGTGGGCCGTCCTTTCAATGAGCTCGGACCGTGGCAGCGGATTGCCGTGGCGTTGGGCGGGCCGCTGGCCAACTTCGTCTTTGCCATCGTGACCTTCGCGGCGATGGGCTTCGCCCTGGGCGTGCCGCAGGCGCAGGAAGTGGTGGTTGTCGGCGTCGTGCAGGGTGGTCCCGCCGAACATGCTGGTTTCAAGACTGGTGACGTCGTGCTCGAGGCTGGGTCGCGCAAAGTCGAAACGCGCAACGACGTTATCATGGTCACGCAGCTGAGCGCTGGCGAGGCGATGAATTACAAGGTGCGCCGCGGCGGCGAGACTTTAGTCCTCACGGCAACGCCGGTCGAAAATACCGTTCGCGACGAACAGCTGAGGATGAGCCAGAAGGTCGGCCAGCTGCTTGTTAACCTCGAGCAGCGCGACACCTCGATCCGGAATCTGAACCCGGTCGATGCCGTAGGTTACGGTCTGTACAGGACCGGAGACACCATCGGATCGACCGTCAATGTCATGCGGCGTCTCCTTTCGGGCAAGGAAGGCCTCGACAAACTTTCCGGCCCCGTGGGCATTCTGCATCTGACAGGCGGCGTCACACAGATGACCCTCGCCCAGGAAGGCGTCAGCATTGGCGAGAAGATCCGTCAGCTCTTCTGGACGCTCGCCCAGCTTGCGGCCCTTCTTTCCGTCGGAATTGGATTTTTCAACCTCCTCCCATTCCCTATCCTCGACGGCGGTACGGTTGTAATGACCTTCGCCGAGGCCGTGAGAGGCAAACCTCTCCCCGACAAGTTTCAATATGTCGGGCGGGCAATCGGGCTTGTGTGTTTGGTGGCTTTCGCTGTGGTGATCACGATGTACGACTCACTGCGGCTGCCGTGGGGTGGTTGAGATTTTGGGCGGCATGTAGTTCTAAGGCGCCTTGAGAGGCCGCGGATAGGCGGTCCGAACTGAGTGTGAGGGGTAGTAGGTGATGCGGTCTTGGTTCGCATGCGCTCTGGCGCTGACGGCGTCGGCTGGCGCATTGATCGCTGCGCAGGACCTTTCGTCCACCGGGCGGGCCTGGGCGCAACAGCCCCAGCAGCCTCAGATCATTTCGCGCATCCTCGTCGAGGGGAACCAGCGCATCGAGTCGCGAACGGTCCTGTCCTACCTGCTCGTGAAGCCCGGCGATCCGTTCGATGAAGAGCGCATCGGCCTGTCTGTGCGTGCGCTCGGGGCCACCGGCCTCTTCGCTGACATCCAGATGGAAACGCGCGGAAACGATCTCGTTGTGCGCGTGCTCGAAAACCCGATCATCAACCGCATTATCTTCGAAGGTAACAACGCAGTCACGACCGAACGTCTCGAGGAAGAGACCGAGGCCGAGCCGCGCCAGACCTTCACGCTCTCGCGCGTCGAGCAGGACGTGCAGCGCATCCTCGAAGTCTATCGCCGCGCTGGCCGTTTCGCTGCGACCGTGACGCCGCAATACAAGGTTCTGCCGCAGAATCGCGCCGACCTTATCTTCTCGATCGACGAAGGCCCGACCACGGGCGTGCGCTCGATCAACTTCATCGGCAACAAGGCGTTCGCTGACGACCGCCTCCGCCGCGAGATCACCACGCGCCAGTCGCGCTGGTGGCGCTTCTTCGAGAAGGCCGACAACTACAACCCCGGTCAGGTCGAATACGACCGATCGCAGCTCACCGAATTCTACACCAACGAGGGCTACGCAGACTTCCGCGTGATCTCGTCCGTCGCCGAGCTGACGCCGGACCGCCGTGACTTCTACCTGACCTTCACGGTCGATGAGGGTGAGAAATACACGTTCGGCGATCTCAACGTCGAAACCCAGCTCGAGAAGCTTTCGGGCGAGCGTCTTGCGCTCATTCTTGGCATCAAGAAGGGCGACCAGTTCCGCGCCAAGAGCATCCAGGACGCGATCGACACGCTCACATTCGCGGCCGGCATCGCCGGTTACGCCAACGTCTCGATCCGCCCCGTCGAACACCGCGACCCGGTCAATCACACGGTCGGTCTCACCTTCAAGGTCGACGAAGGCGCGCGCGTCTACATCGAGCGCATCGACATCCAGGGCAATACCCAGACGCTGGACCGCGTTATCCGCCGCGAGATCCGCGTGGCCGAGGGCGACCAGTACAACCCCGTCCAACTCGACAACGCCAAGAGCCGCATCCGCGCTCTCGGCTTCTTCAACCCCGAGAAGGTTGAGGTGAACGAGGAATCCGGCTCCACGCCCGACCGCACGGTGGTCAAGGTGAAAGTGGAAGAGCAGGCGACCGGCGAGCTTGCTTTTTCTGCCGGCTTCTCGTCTGCCGACGCATTCCTGTTCTCGGTCAGCGCACAGCAGCGCAACTTCCGCGGGCGTGGCCAGTATCTATCGGCGCGTATCCAGACGACCTCGCGCCAGCAGGATCTTGAATTCCGCTTCACCGAGCCGAAATTCCAGGACCGCAACCTCGCCGTTGGTCTCGACCTCTTCGCGACCCAATCGGACTTCTTCGAGGAGGCGGGCTTCAAGAACTCGATCCTCGGCGCGGGCGGCCGCTTGCTGTTCCCGCTGTCGGACAGCGATCAGATCGGACTGCGCTACAACCTGCGCAGCGACGACCTGCAGCTCGACAACGACCCGAACTCGATCACCTACACAGATTGCGCCACGACGGCGTTCTTCCGTTCCTCGCTGTGCGACCAGCAGGGCGACAGGCTGACGTCGTCGTTCGGCTACACGCTGACGATGAACCGCACCAACGATTACCTCCGGCCGACGCGCGGATGGGAGATCAACTTCAGCCAGGACATCGCCGGCCTGGGCGGCGACGTGAACTATCTCCGCAACGAGTTCCGTGGCGCCATGTATCACGGCATCGCGCCGGGATGGACGCTCAGCGGTCGTCTTGAAGCCGGGTATATCGACAGCTGGGGCGATGAAGGCATCCGCATCAACAACCGCTTCTTCAAGGGCGGTAACTCGTTCCGCGGTTTCGATGTCGCCGGTCTGGGGCCGCGCGAAGTACGCTACTTCTACGAGAACTCGACAGGCTGCCAGCTCACCACGATCGACAGCTGCACGGTCAAGCCGCTGGCGCTCAACGTCGGCGTGGCGCCGCCTGCCTTCACCATCCCGCGCCTCAATTCCGACGGCACGCAGGCCGTCAACTCGGACGGCCAGCTGCTCTACGATCAGGCCGCGCACGATGCCGACGGCAACCTTCTGCCGCCGCAGGTGCAGAAGTTCAATGCGCTGGGCGGCAAGGCCTTTGCGATCGGGTCTCTGGAGCTGTCCTTCCCGATCCCGTTTGCTCCGGATGAGTTCGGCATCGATGGCGCCTTCTTCACCGAAGTCGGCACGGTGGGCCTGCTCGATGAAGCTGACCGTAATCGCAAGGCCAGCAGCACGTTCGAAACCTACATGGTCGACGACAGCGCCAGCCTCCGTGCGAGCGCCGGCGTCAGCATCTTCTGGGACTCGCCCTTCGGTCCGATCCGCTTCGACTTCTCGCAGATCCTCGCCAAGGAAGAATACGACCGAACCGAATCCTTCCGGTTCAGCACCAACACAAGGTTCTAGTGCTATGAAACTTCGTAACCTCGCCGTCGTGGCCGCCGTCTTCGTCGGCCTGACCAACATGGCCGGCGCAGCCTTCGCGCAGAAGATCTTCGTTGTGAACGAGGATCGTGTCCGTCGCGAAAGCAAGGTTGGCAAAGAGATCAACGCCACGCTGTTGACCAACGCTAACGCCGGCGCCGACCAGCTCGGCCTCAAGCAACTTGAGACCGATATCCAGGCGGAACAGACACGCCTCAAGCCACAGACGGAGTCGCTCACGAAGGAGGCCCTTGCGGCCAACCCGACGCTGAAGGCGCAGGTCGAAGCGCTCGCGAAGAAGCAGAACGAGTACGTCAACAAGGCCAACGCGCTGAACACCGGCATCGAGCGGGCTGATAATGGCCTGTCGCAGATGCTCATGATCGGGATGGCCCCCGCGATCGAAGCAGTGGCCAAGGAAGCTGGCGCTGATGTGGTCATGAACACGACGCAAGTCTGGTACGCGAAAGACGCCAACGACCTCACCACCAAGGTGATCGCGCGTCTCGACGCGACGGTGCCGACGCTGAAGGCGCTTCAGGACTCCATGCCGAAGCCGCCGGCGCAGCCGGCTACGGCTGGCGCGGCGAAACCTGCAACGCCTGCGAAGCCGCAGTAAACTGATCAAGAAGGCGGGGCTGTGATCGATCCAAGGTTCTACGAGGTCTCCGGACCCCAGAACGCCTCGGCGATCGCAGCGCTCGTCGGATCCACGACCATTCGCGGAAATGCCGGGCGCAGCGTCACATCGCTAGCGCCCGCTTCGCTTTCGGGGCCGGACGATCTCACCTTCCTCGAAGACCCCTCAGGCGCCGCCACGGTGAAATCCGCTGGCGTGGTGCTGGCCTCGCCCGAGGCCGTCACCGTCATTCCGGATGGCCCGGTGGTGGTCGTGATCGCCCATCCGCGTTCGGCCTTTGCAAAGGCCGCCAGCCACCTCGCGCGCCTGCGCCAGCTGGAGGCTGGCCAGCCCGCCATCCACTCTTCGGCTCGTATCCACGCCACCGCCGTCCTGGAGCCCGGCGTGACCGTCGGCGCTGGCGCGGCCATAGGCCCGGATGTCCGCATCGGCGCCAACACGATCATCGGTCCAGGCGTCCAGATCGGCGCGAAGACCTCCATCGGCGGCAACGCCAGCATCCGCTGCGCCCTCATTGGCGATGGCGTGCGCATCTTCCCTGGAGCGGTGATCGGGGAGACCGGCTTCGGCCTCGCGGCCAGCGGCGGCGGCGCGGCGCTCACCCCGCATTTCGGCCGAGTGATCATGCAGAACGCCGTTTCGCTCGGCGCGAACTCCTGCATCGACCGTGGCCTGCTTGAAGACACGGTGATCGGCGAGGGAACACATATCGATAATCTCTGTCACATTGGTCACAACTGCCGCATTGGCGCTCAGGTCGTGATGGCCGCCTTCGCGGGCGTCTCCGGCTCCAGCGTCGTGGGTGACGGTGTCCAGTTTGGCGGCCGGGTCGGCCTGAAAGACCATGTCCATGTCGGGCAGGGCGCGCGGATTGCCGCCGGGGCCGCCGTGCTCAGCGATGTTCCTGCCGGCGAGACCTGGGCAGGCTATCCCTCGAAGCCGATCCGCACATGGATGCGTGAGCTTGCGTGGCTCGCGCGGGCAGCGCAAAAGCGTCCCGGACAACAGGAATAGCCGGGCAATCCCGGCCAAGGATGCCGGGAAGCATGGCCGTTTCGATCCACCCCACAGCCATCGTGGACAAGGGCGCTGAGCTAGCCGATGGCGTCGAGATCGGCCCTTTCTGCGTGGTCTCGGCGAGAGCGAAGCTCGGCGAGGGCGTGAAACTCGTCTCCCATGTCTCGGTTGCCGGTTCGACCACGATCGGCGCCCGCACGCAGGTATTCCCCTTTGCCGCTCTCGGCCATCCGCCGCAGGACACCAAATACAAGGGCGAGGACACCCAGCTCATCATCGGGACCGACAACCTCATCCGCGAGGGGGCGACCTTTCACCTCGGCACGGTGCAGGGCCGGGGAAAGACCGTGGTCGGTAATCGCGGCTTCTACATGAACGGCGCCCATGTCGGCCACGACAACATTATCGGTAACAACGTCATCTATGCGACCCATGCCGTCAGCGGCGGCATGGCCGTGCTGGAAGACGCAGTCATCCTCGGCGGCAACTCGGCGATTCACCAGCTCGGCCGCGTTGGCATGGGCGGCTTCATTGGCGGCTGCGCCCCGGTCGTGGGCGATGTCATTCCGTTCGGCATGGTCGACAACCACGGCAACCTGAACGGCCTCAACATTGTCGGGCTCAAGCGCCGCGGCGCCTCGCGCGAGACGATCCATCTCCTCCGCAACGTCTACAAGGATCTCTTTCACGGCGAAGGTTATTTCGAAGATCGTGTGGAGCGCATCGCGGAACGGCACGCTGCAGTTTCCGAAGTCATGCGCATCATCGACTTCATCCGCGCGGGCAAGAAGCGCCCGCTCTGCACGCCGAGGGCGGCTTGATGGCGGCAGGGCGGCTCGCGATCGTCGCCGGCGGCGGAGACCTCCCGCGCCGCGTGGCCGAACAGGCGCGCCGCACGGGCCGCAATCCGTTCGTGGTTGGCCTAAAGGGTTTTGCCGAACCATCGCTGCTCGCCGAATACAACGGGCCTGAACTGTCGGTTGGCGAACTCGGCCGCCTGATACAGCTGATGAAGAAGGAGGGTTGCGAGGAGATGGTCTTCGCAGGCTGGCTTAAGCGCCCTGACTTCGGCTCGCTGAAGCTCGACCTCAAGGGCGTACAGTCGCTTCCGAAGATCCTTGCCGCCGCCAAGAAGGGCGATGATGCGCTCCTGCGCAGCGTGATGGACATATTCTCTGATGCCGGCTTTCGCATCATCGGCGCTGACGACGTGCTCAACGATCTTCTCGTGAGCGCTGGCCCGCTCGGCGGCATCACTCCCACGGCCGAACATTGGCCCGATATCCGCCGCGCCGCTGAAGTGGCGCAGATATCCGGCTCGCTGGAGATCGGGCAGGGCGCCATCTCCTGCGCGGGCCTGATCCTAGCCGTCGAGGCGCAGGAAGGGACGGACCGAATGCTCGCCCGCATACCCGACCTGATCCCCGAAATCCGTGGCACGCCTGAGGCGCGCCGCGGCGTGCTGGTGAAACGTCCCAAGCCACAGCAGGAACGCCGTATCGACCTTCCCACCATCGGCCTCGCTACCGTTGAGGGCGCTGCGAAAGCAGGCCTGGCCGGCATTGCTGTTGAAGCTGGCGCCGCGCTCGTGGTCGACCGCGAGAAGGTCGCCGCCGCCGCCAACGCGGCCGGCATCTTCATCTACGGTTTCACCTCGGCGGAACTGTCGTGAGCTACATCTTTCTCGTCGCGGCCGAGGAGTCGGGCGATGCCTTCGGCGCCGACGTCATCGATGCTCTCCGCGCTGCGGATCCTAATGTAAAAATCTCTGGAATCGGCGGCGAGCGGATGAAAGCTCGCGGCGCGCATGCCGATGTCGACATGTCTGGCCTCGCCGTGCTGGGTCTTATCGAAGGTCTCAAGGCCTATGATCGTGTGAAGAAGGCCGTCGAGGACGCCGCCGACGCGATCGTGAAGGCGGATCCCGACAGCGTCGTGCTGATCGACAGCTGGGGCTTCATGTGGCGCCTCGCGCGCGCGCTGAAGCTCCGCGGCGCCCGCGCCAAGCGTATCAAGCTGATCGGTCCGCAGGTCTGGGCCACACGTCCCGGACGCGCGCGCATCCTGGCGAGGTGGGTCGATCACCTACTGTGCATTCATCCATTCGAGCAGCCGTTTTACGTGAAGTGGAACCTGCCCACGACCGTCATCGGCAATCCTGCGCTCCATCGCCTTCCGAAGGGCGATGGCGCCGCCTTCCGCCAGCGTCACGATCTTCCCGCCGACGCACCGATCATCGGCCTGCTGCCGGGCAGCCGGAAGGCCGAGATGCGCCGCGTCGCGCCTACGCTCATGGCGGCGGCAAGCAACGTTCAGGCGCGTGACCCGAAGCGCAAAGTCGTCTGCATGGTCGCCCCCAGCGTGGCGACCGAGGTCGAAGCGCTGGCGAAGGCTCAGTCGTTTCCTATCGTGCTGGTGAGAGACGAAGCCGAGAAGGCCGACGCCTACGCCGCCATGACGGTCGCCATTGCTTGCTCGGGCACGGTTACCACCGAGCTCGCGGCTCAGGGCGCAGCCGTCGTCACCGGCTATAAGCTCGGCTGGATCACCTGGGCGCTACTGCGCTTCTTTCTGTTCAAGTCGCGCTTCTCCGCGCTGGTGAACGTCGCCGTGAACCGCGAAGTCATCCCCGAATTCCTGCAGACCAGCTTCAGCGTGAAGAACATCGAACAGGCTGCCGAGCGTCGCCTCTCCGATCCCGCTGTGCTCAAGGCACAGCAGGACGGCCAGCGCGAGGCCCTCCGTATCATGGCCGGTACAGGCCGCCCCGCGGCCGAGATCGCAGCCGAGACGATACTGAAGCTCTCCTGAAACAGAAAAGGCGGCCCCAAGACTGATCAGGGGCCGCCCGCTGTCTCTTGCGATGGCTGAAGCCTGTTAGCGCGAGCCGATCGACACGTAGTCACGCTGCGGCGCGCCCGTGTAGATCTGGCGCGGACGGCCGATGCGCTGGGTGTTGTCGGTGGTCATCTCTTCCCACTGAGCAATCCACCCCACAGTGCGGGCCAGCGCGAACAGCACGGTAAACATCGACACCGGGAAGCCCATCGCCTTGAGCGTGATGCCCGAATAGAAGTCGACGTTCGGATAGAGCTTCTTCTCGATGAAGTACTCGTCCGACAGCGCGATCTTCTCGAGCTCCATGGCGACTTCAAGAAGCGGGTCGTTGATGCCCACTTCCTTCAGCACTTCCTTGCAGGTCTGGGCCATCACCTTGGCGCGCGGATCGTAGTTTTTGTAGACGCGGTGGCCGAAGCCCATGAGGCGGACGCCGTCTACCTTGTTCTTCACCTTGTCGACGTGCTTCTTCACGTTCTCGACGGTGCCGATTTCCTGCAGCATCTGCAGCGCCGCTTCGTTGGCGCCGCCGTGCGCGGGCCCCCAGAGGCAGGCGATGCCGGCCGCGATGCACGCGAACGGGTTGGCGCCCGATGAACCGGCGAGACGCACGGTCGATGTGGACGCGTTCTGCTCGTGGTCGGCGTGAAGGATGAAGATGCGATCCATCGCTCGGGCAAGAACCGGGTTCACCTTGTAGTCTTCGGCCGGAACGGCGAACGACATGCGCAGGAAGTTCGACGCATAGTCGAGCTCGTTACGCGGCGACACGAAGGGCTGGCCGGCGTGATACTTGAACGCGCGCGCCGCGATCGTCGGCATCTTCGCGATCATGCGATGCTGGGCGACCTTGCGCTGCATCGGATCGTTCACGTTTGTGCGAGTCGTGATAGAAGGCCGACAGCGCGCCGACCGCGCCGCACATGATCGCCATCGGGTGAGCGTCGCGGCGGAAGCCTTCGAAGAAGCGGTCGAACTGCGCATGCAGCATCGTGTGGCGCGTAATGGTGTTCTTGAATTCAAGGTCCTGCGCGGCGCTCGGCAGTTCGCCGTGCAGCAGCAGGTAGCAGACTTCGAGAAAGTTCGACCGTTCGGCCAGCTGGTCGATCGGATAGCCGCGGTGCAGCAGGATGCCGGCGTCGCCGTCGATGTAGGTAATCTGGCTTTCGCAAGACGCCGTGGAGGTGAAGCCCGGGTCCAGCGTGAACATGCCAGTCTGGGCGTAGAGCTTGCCGATATCGATGACGTCGGGACCCACCGTGCCGCTGTAAACGGGCATTTCGACCGTCTTGCCATTGGCAGTGACGGTAGCCTTGCCGTGCGGTTTGACCTTGTTTTCCATCGACACAGTCTCCTCAAATCCCAACGGCAACTCGCCGCTCAGCCCCCGGCGCGAACATGATCCCTTATTCGCGCGAAAGCTTCATTACGGCCTAGCAAGGCCAGCACAAGAGCAATATCGGGCGCTGGCGCCCCTCCGGTAAGGACCGCGCGCAAAACAGGGCCGATTTTGCCCATGCTGATGCCGTTTTGGTCGCAATATTGCGTGAGGGCGTCCTTGATTGCGGGCTCCGCCCAGTCATTCAACCCCTCCAGCCGCGGCAACAGGTCCGCGAGTCGTGCACGGGCCTCATCATTCACCTGGGCCTTCTGCTTGTCGTTCAGCGCGATGGGCCGGATGGAGGCCAGGAATCGCGCCTGTTCGGCCAACTGAACCACCGTCGCCGCCCGCGTCTTCAGCGCCGGCATGGCCGCACGGATGCGGTCCATCTCGTCCGGCGTCTTGCCCTGCATCTCCGGCCGCCCCAGCAGCAGCTCGAACAGGCGCTGGTCATCCGCCAGCGCCATATAGTGCTTGTTCACGAAGTCCAGCTTGGCGAAGTCCAGCCGCGCGGGCGCCTTGTTCAGCCCATCCATCCCGAACCAGGCGATCGCCTGCGCCTCCGGGATGATCTCGTCATCGCCATGGCTCCAGCCGAGCCGCAGCAGGTAGTTCTTCATGCCCTCGGGCAAGTAGCCGAGGATGTCGCGATACTCGTCCACCGCCGTCGCGCCATGGCGCTTGGACAGTTTCTTGCCGTCCGCGCCATGGATCAGCGGGATGTGGGCGTATTCCGGCTGAGGCCAGCCCATGCCGATATAGATCGGCAGCTGGCGGAAGGTGTTGAGGAAGTGGTCGTCGCCGCGGATCACATGGGTGACGCCCATGTCGTGGTCGTCCACCACGACCGCCAGCATATAGGTCGGCGTCCCGTCCGAGCGCAGAAGGACGAGATCGTCCAGATCCGCAAATCTCCGCGCGACCGTGCCCTGGACATGATCCGTCACGACCAGTTCGCCTGCATCCGGCATCCGCAGTCGCACCACGGTCGGCACGCCGGGGGGCAGAGGCTTGTTCGGATCGCGCCACGGCGACTTGAACGGCCGCGTCAACTCATCCAGCTCCGCGGCATCCGCCGCCGACAGATGCCCATCAGCAGATTTCTTCTTCTGCAGCAGCTCCGCCTTGTCGCGGCGATCCTGAAGTTCCTCCGGCGTCACGGGGCACAGATAGGCGGCCCCGCGCTTGACCAGCTCGTGCGCCACTTGCGCGTGCCGCCCGGCGCGCGTCGACTGCAGCACGGGCTCGTCGTCCCCACCCAGCCCCAGCCAGTCCAGCCCGTCGAAAATCGCATCCACTGCTTCCTGGGTGGAGCGCTCGCGATCCGTGTCCTCGATCCTCAGCAGGAACTTGCCGCCTTTCGCGCGGGCGAATAGCCAGCAGAACAGGGCCGTCCGGGCGCCTCCAATATGGAGGTAGCCAGTCGGGGAGGGGGCGAAGCGGGTGACGACCGTCATTGGTTTCCAGCGTGATTTCTGTCGCATCCAGCGACCGGAGCGCGGGCCCTGAAGACCACATCCGCACCTTCGCTGGCAAGCACCGTCCCCGCACCGGAAAATGAGGCCCGGAAACCGTGCTTTCCAGTCCGCCCATGCGCTTCCTGAAAGTCGCGGCCGGCGACCAGGATCTCCGCTGGCCCTCCTGGCGCTGCTCGTCCTTGCCGCGCGCGCAGCCCTCTACATGACCGCTTCGTTCGTGCCGGACTGGCTCCTCATGCGGGCCGCCAGCGCCACACACCTGACGCTGGCAGTCGCCATGACCGCCATCGCCGGACAAGTCCGGACTCAACTGGTCGCCGCGCCATTATCAAGGAGCAGATCGGGCCTGTCCGGATCGAGGGCATCATCTCCAAGATCGATGCCAGCGAACGCAGCCGACGCGTCCGCATCGACGTCCGCGCCGTAGGCGACCTGCCGTTGGCTACCTCACGTTCCGCATGGCTGAAAAGCAAAACGGCCGGGCCTGGACCCAGCCGCTCTACGAAAAAGTCCGCGGCAACCTAAGCTGCCCAGTTCAGAGAACCCGCCAAAGCCGGAACCGCCTAACGAGCCCGCTCCCGCAGGCGACACGCCAGCTCAGTGATACTTCCGCACCAACGCAACCAGCTTGCCCTGGATACGCACGCGGTCCGGCCCGAAGATCTGCGTACCGAAGGCCGGGTTCGCCGCTTCCAGCGCGATCGAGCCCCCCTTCTTGCGGAAGCGCTTCAGTGTCGCCGTCTCTTCGTTGATCAGCGCCACGACGATGTCGCCCGACTGCGCATGATCGGTCTTCTTGAGGATCACCGTGTCGCCGTCGAGAATGCCGGCGTTGATCATGCTCTCGCCGGAGACTTCCAGAGCGAAATGCGTATCCGGATCGAAATCATCATCCGGGGCCGAAACCTTGTGCGTCTCGTGCTCAATGGCCTCGATCGACGTGCCGGCTGCGATCCGGCCCATCACCGGGATCATCGACGAGCGGATAGCCGCCGCGGCGACTTTCCGCGCTCCGCCATTGCCCTCGACCACGCTCGGCCGGAACGGCGTGCGACCGGCCGCCTGTGGAACTGCGCTCTCCGGCAGCTTCAGCACTTCCAGCGCCCGCGCCCGGTGCGCCAGGCGGCGCAGGAAGCCGCGTTCCTCGAGCGCCGTGATCAGCCTGTGGATGCCCGACTTAGACGCCAGATCCAGCGCTTCCTTCATCTCGTCGAAGGAGGGGGAGACGCCCGTCTCCTTGATCCTGTCGTTGATGAACAGCAGGAGTTCGCGCTGTTTCTTCGTGAGCATCGTTTGCTACCCGCCTAAACCGTCGAGTCGCGGATAGTTCTACTATCGTTCACGCTTTGGGTCAATTCGGCTGTGGAAGCCTTTACCGTGCAGCGGTTAACGACCGCACGGATTCTACGGGATTTTCCGACCGCATCAGGCTCTCGCCGATCAGGAAATCCGCGCGCGCCGCATCTGCGCAGCCGGGAGATGTCGGCCGGCGTCTTCACGCCGCTTTCGGAGATCAGCAGCCGGCCTCCCGGAACCATGTCCGACAGCCGTTCGGTGACAGCGAGGTCGGTCGTGAAATGGCGGAGGTCGCGGTTGTTCACGCCCATCAGCGGCGAGGGCAGGCCGAGCGCCCGCACCAGTTCCGCCTCGTCGTGTGCCTCGAGCAGGACGGACATGCCGTATTCGTCCGCCGCCGCGTGCAAATCTTCTGCAAGCGCGTTGTCGACCGCTGCCATTATGATGAGGATCGCATCTGCCCCGGCCGCCCGCGCCTCCACGATCTGGATCGGGTCGACCATGAAGTCCTTGCGCAGCACCGGGATCGAGATCGCATTGCGCACGCTGATCATGTCGTCGAGCGATCCGCCGAAGCTCGGCCCATCGGTGAGCACCGAGATGCACGCCGCGCCACCGGCTTCGTAGTCCTTCGCGACTGCTACCTGGTCCCGCCCGGGAGAAATATCGCCCGCCGACGGGCTCTTGCGCTTTACTTCGCAGATCAGCGCATTGCCGTCCGCCTGCGCGATGCTGATAAGCGCATGCGCAAACCCGCGCGGCTTCGAGGCTGCCTTCGCGTCCGCATCGAGCGACGACAGCGTCCGCTCACGCTTCAGCTTTACGACCTCGTCGCGCTTGTAGTCGATGATCGCCTTGAGCCGGTCGCTAGCCATGCGAGGCCTGCTTCAGCGCTTCCAGCGCCGCCATGGCCTTGCCGCCGGCGATCGACGCGCGCGCCCGGGCAATCCCGTCTAGCAACGTGTCGCTCAGCCCCGCCACATGGATCGCCGCGCCGGCATTCACCGCCACCAGATCTGCAAACGGCCCCGGCTCGCCCTGCAGCAGCCGCGTCAGCGCGGCAGCGTTTTCGGCAACCGTTCCGCCACGCAGGTCATCGAGGCTCGCGCGCGCCACGCCCAGCCGCTCCGGCGACAGGTCCTGCACGCGCACCAGGCCGTCCTTGATCTCCGCGACCAGCGTCGTGCCGGTCGTCGAAATCTCGTCCATTCCGTCTAGCCCGTGCACCACCATCGCGCGCTCCGCGCCCAGCGACAGCATCGCTTTCGCCACGGGCTCCACCCACTCTGGCGCAAAGACGCCCATCACCTGCCGTTTCACGCCGGCCGGATTGGCCAGCGGCCCCAGCATGTTGAAGATCGTCCGCATGCCCAGCGCCTGGCGCACCGGGGCAACATGCTTCATCGCCGTGTGGTGCTGCTGTGCGAACATGAAGGCGACGCCCGCATCACGGAAGCTCGCCTCGATCTGCGCCGTCGTCGGCGCAAGGTTCACGCCCAGCGCCTCCAGCACGTCTGCCGATCCGGCCCGGCTCTTCGAGCGGTTACCATGTTTGGCCACCACCGCGCCTGCGCCCGCAGCCACGAAAGCCACCGCCGTCGACGTGTTCAGCGACGTCCAGCTCAGCCCGCCCGTGCCGCACGTATCGATCGCGCCATCCGGAGCGTTCGCCGGAACCATGTTCGCCCGCATCACGCGCACGCCTGCGACGATGTCTTCCACTGTCTCGCCGCGCGTCCGCAGCCCCATCAGGAACGCCGCGATCAGCGCCGGCTCGGCTTCACCCGTCAGGATGGCCTGGAACGACGCGCCGATCTCGTCCGGCGTCGGCCGCTCACCCTCGGCAAGCTTCCTTACGGCGTTGCGGACAGCGTCGCTCACTTGAGCCCCGCCTTTTTCAGGAAGTTCGCCAGGATAGTCCTGCCATGCTGCGAGCCGATGGATTCAGGATGGAACTGCACGCCAAACACGGGCCGGGTGGCATGGCTCACCGCCATCACTTCCCCGTCAGCCGTCTCGGCGTCCACTGACAGCACGTTCGGCATCCCGTCCCGCCGGATTGCCAGCGAATGATAGCGCACCACTTCCACATGCTCCGGCACGCCGGCAAACAGCTCGCCGCCCAGCACCTTCACATCCCACGCCTTGCCGTGAACGATGTCCTTGGCGCTCTCCACGATACCGCCCATCGCCTGTCCGATCGCCTGATGCCCCAGGCACACGCCGAGGATCGGCAATGAGTCCGGCGCCAGCTTGATCAGCTCGAGGCAGATCCCCGCCTCGTTCGGCGTGCACGGCCCCGGCGACAGCACGATCGCATCGGCGCCCTTCGCAAGCGCCTGCTTGGCCGTCAGCGCATCATTGCGCACGACTTCGACTTCGACGTTCGGGCTCACGTCCTGCAGGTAGTGGACGAGGTTGTAGGTGAAGCTGTCATAGTTATCGACGAGGAGGACCTTCATCTGTTCCC
>JASGJW010000006.1:0-8490 GCA_047601145.1 Hyphomonadaceae bacterium | reverse complement strand
CATGTATTGCTAAGGTTAATAGGGAAACACGCAACCGAACAGCACCTAGGATTTCGAGTACTTCTTCGCAGGGCTGAAAGGGCTCGACCTCTACCGCATCCACGAAGTGGACCGGCCCGAATGCGATCGTAAGGGCTCTGGCGGCGGTCTAGGCCCGGTTTCTGGGGGCAGACATGAGGCTCGCGCGGCGCTAAGAGGGCGCCATGAAAGACAAGCTTTTCATCCTGACCCAGCCTTTCCCCGACGGCGGTTTCGAGTGGTATTGCAATGACTGTGCGACGCTGGAGTGGGCGTTGCACCTCAATCCGCACTGGGCAGAGAAGGTTGACGTGCGGCGGGTGGCGTTCCCGCGGCCGCGCACCGAGATCGTCGAACTGCTCGGCCCGGACTGGCAGGGTTGTCCCATGCTGGTGATGGACAAGGAACGCGCGCCGGGCGACGCGATCATCGTGGGCGATTATGCAATCCTGCAGGATGTGCGTGCGATTGGCCGGGCGCTGACATCGCGTTACGGCGGCGTGGGGCCGCATCCTTGAGAGACGGCGGGAAGATAGCGGCGACCATCGAGGTCCTTCGCGACGTGCTGGAGCGGCGTACGCCGGTGAAGGAGGCCGTGCGCGACTGGGGCAAGCGGTCCCGGTTTGCCGGTTCGCGGGACCGGGCATGGATTTCCGGGCTGGTGGTGGATGCGCTGCGGCGAAAGAATTCGATCGAGCACGCGATGGGTGCGACTGGACCGCGCGCGCTGGCGCTCGGCGCGCTGAAGCATGCGTGGGGCTGGGACGTGCGCAAGATCGAGGAGGCGCTGAAGGATGAGCACGCGCCTGCCGCGATGAATGCGAAGGAGCGCGAAGGCGTCCTGCTGGCGCCGGATCCGTCGGCGCCCGCGCATGTACGCGGCGACTATCCTGAATGGCTGGCGCCTCATCTGGCGCGGGCGTTCGGTCCGGACGCCGTTGCTGAGGCAATGGCGATGGCGACGCGCGCGCCGGTCGACCTGCGGGTCAACACGCTGAAGTCCGATCCGGAGAAGGCGGGCCGTGCACTTGAGAGTGTGAAGGCGAAGCCGATGCCGGAACTGAAGAACGGTTTCCGCATTCCGGCGCCGGACGCAATCGAGCGCGGCGAGGCGGTGGAGGCGATCCCGGCCTACTCGAAAGGCTGGGTCGAAGTGCAGGACATGGGCAGCCAGATCGCAGCGGCGGCAAGCTGCGCTGCGCCCGGCGAGCAGGTGCTGGACTATTGTGCGGGCGGCGGCGGTAAGACGATCGCCATGGCCGCGATGATGGAGAACAAGGGCCAGATCTTCAGCCATGACATCGACGGGCGACGGCTCTCGGCGCTTATCCCGCGCATCGATCGCGCAGGCATCCGCAATGTGCAGTTGCGACATCCCAAGGAAAATGCGTCGCTCGACGATCTCGACCTGAAGATGGATCTCGTGATGATCGATGCGCCCTGCACCGGTGTCGGTACGTGGCGGCGCAAGCCGGATGCGAAGTGGCGCGTACAGCCGAACGCGCTGGAGAAGCGCATGCAGGACCAGGCGATGATCCTGCGCACGGCGTGCAACTATGTGAAGCCGGGTGGGCGGCTGGTCTATGTGACTTGCTCCTTCCTGATGGAAGAGAACGAGGACCAGTTCGCAAGCTTTCTGGCCGATCGGCCAGATTTCATCGCGGACGATGCGGCTGAAACTGCGATCCGTTCGGGGCAGCTGACTGAGAAGGGCGCGGCGCTGGTGCGCAAATGCCGGCGGCCGGACGGCTCGGTGCGGCTGACGCCGCGCACGGCGGGAACGGACGGCTTCTACATGGCCGTGATGCGGAGGGCCGGGTGAGCGAGTGGCGCGATGCCGATGGCGATCCGCTGCCGGACGCCATGGAGTTGAGGCCGGATCGTTTGCGTTGGCTGGTTGTGTTTCTGATCTGCGCGGGGTTCGTGGCGATTGCGCTGTGGCTGGGGCCGGAGAAGGATCCGCTGCTGTTCTGGGGCGGGGGCGGTTTTTTCCTGCTCGGCGCGTTGATCGCCGTGCCGTCAATGCTTGGTGTTGGATCGAACCTCAAGCTGGATCGCAAGGGATTTGCGTGCCGGACGCTGTTCCGCACATTCAGGCGCGAATGGCGTGACTGCTCGGTCTTCTATCCGGTCCGGATTGGCATGCGGAAATTTGTCGGCTTCTCGACGCCGCAGGATGAAGCAGCGCATCCTGGGCTGTCATCGTTCAACCGGACAACCGTCGGCGCGTCAGGCATGCTTCCGGACACGTTCGGGCTTTCGGCGGATGGCCTGGCGGACCTGCTGAACCGTTTTCGCGAGCGGGCGCTGGCGACGTGAGCGAGCCACTGCCCGAGCGGATGATCCTGCGGAGCAATCCGCTCGAGGCGGTGTTCCTGCTCGTGGCGATTGGAGCGCTGGCGTTCATCATCCTTACGCGGATACCGCTGGAGATGGCGGCGCCTGTCAATGGACGGACCGCGCGATGGATTGTCGGGCTCGGGATTGCGGCGATCGGGACGTTTGCGACAGCCGGTTCACTGCGCCGGCTATCGCTCGATCCGGACGGGTTCGAGGAGGACAGCCTGTTCCGTAGCCGCCGCGTGGCATGGCGAGACTGCTCGAGGTTCGAGGTTGGCTCATCCGGCGGTCGCGTGCTGCTGCTGTTCGTGCGGACAAGGACGCTGGCGGGCGAAATCAGGCTGCGGTCGCGCTATGGGCGGAAGCTGGACGACGTAGCGGCGCTAATGAACCGGTTCCGGGCGCGGGCTGTAGCGGCCTGAACGGCCCCTGTGGATGACAATTCGGCGGTATTGACGGAAAGGCCGAACCTCTTCTAGTTCCGCCATGGCGAGCAACACCCCGAATCCGATCCCTTCCTACGCGGCGAACAGCCACGAACGGGTGCTCATTATCGATTTTGGAAGCCAGGTGACGCAGCTGATCGCAAGGCGGCTCCGCGAGATGGGGGTCTATTGCGAGGTTCACCCCTACAACCGGGCCGAGGCGGTGATCGCGGCTGGGTTCAACCCGAAGGCGGTGATCTTCTCGGGCGGTCCGGCCAGCGTGACGACGACAAATTCTCCCCGTGCGCCGCAGGCGGCGTTCGAGCTGGGCGTGCCGATCCTGGCGATCTGCTACGGGCAGCAGACGCTGTCGGTGCAGCAGGGCGGCGAGGTTGAAGGTGGGCACGCGGCGGAGTTCGGTCGCGCGGATGTGGAAATCAAGGAAGCTTCGCCGCTGTTCGATGGCTTCTGGGAGGTCGGCAAGCGCTATCCGGTCTGGATGAGCCACGGTGATCGCGTGACGCGGCTGCCGGAGGGCTTCAAGGTTGTCGGTACGTCAGAGAATGCGCCGTTCGCCATCGCGGTGGATGAGAAGCGCCGCTGGTACACGACGATGTTCCACCCAGAAGTGGTGCACACGCCCGATGGCGCGAAGCTGCTCGAGAACTTCGTGAAGAAGATCGCGGGCATGAAGGGCGACTGGACGATGGCGGCGCTGCGCGCCGAGCAGGTCGCCAAGATCCGCAAGCAGGTGGGCAAAGGCCGCGTGATCTGCGGGCTTTCGGGGGGTGTGGACTCCTCCGTCGCCGCCGTACTCATCCATGAGGCGATCGGCGACCAGCTGACCTGCGTGTTTGTCGACACAGGTCTGATGCGCGCCAACGAGGCCGACGAGGTCGTGAAGCTGTTCCGCGGGCACTACAATATTCCGCTCGTGCATGTGGATGCGGGCAAGGACTTCCTCGGCGGTCTGGCCGGCGTTCACGATCCCGAGGCGAAGCGGAAATTTATCGGCGCGAAATTCATCGAAATCTTCGAGCGCGAGGCGCGGAAGATCGGTGGGGCGGGTTTTCTGGCGCAAGGGACGCTCTATCCCGACGTGATTGAAAGCGTGTCGTTCGACGGTGGTCCTTCGGTGACCATCAAGAGCCACCACAATGTCGGCGGCCTGCCGGCCGACATGAAGCTGGAGCTGGTCGAGCCGTTGCGCGAGCTGTTCAAGGACGAGGTTCGTGCGCTGGGCCGCGAGCTTGGTCTCCCGCCTGCCTTCGTCGGGCGGCATCCGTTCCCCGGACCAGGTCTTGCGATCCGCATCCCAGGCGAAATCACGCCCGAGCGCGTGGCCATCTTGCAGAAGGCGGACGCGATCTATCTCGACGAAATTCGCAAGGCCGGCCTCTATGATAAGATTTGGCAGGCGTTCGCCGTACTGCTGCCGGTTCGCTCGGTCGGCGTGATGGGCGATGCGCGGACCTATGAGAGCGTGCTGGCGTTGCGCGCGGTAACCTCGACCGACGGCATGACGGCCGACTTCTATCAGTTCGACATGAACTTCCTCGGCCGCACGGCGACACGCATCATCAACGAGGTAAAGGGCGTCTCGCGCGTAGTCTACGACGTGACGAGCAAGCCGCCGGGCACGATCGAGTGGGAGTAGAAAAGTGGTAGATGCGCCGGTGAGGTCGCGACTTGCGCCCACATTGCTACTCGGCGCTGTGTTTCTGCCAGTTCTGTATTTTGGGGTGCAGGTCGCACTCGCACCGACGTTTCCGAACTACAACTTCCTCACCGACGCGACGAGTCTTTTGGGTTCTGATCAGTCGCCTTATGCCGTCGTCTTCAACGCAGTTGCGTTTCTTTGCGGGATATGTGGTGCGGCCGGCGGTATTGGACTGTTCATCGGACTTCGGGCCGAAGGATGCCCGCTGATCCTCAACGCCCTCATCGCAGTCGCTCTACTGCTGGCTGCGGCGGGGTGTATCTGGGCCGGTATCTTTCCGCTGCCAGACCCGCGCCATGGCGCCAATCCGTCCGCGCCTGCTCTCATAGCGTTGCCACTTCTGCTCGCCGTGGCGGCCTTCATTGTTGGGGGACTGAAGCGGTGGCGTCTCTATTTCGTCGCGAACCTGGTATTGCTGGTGGTGATGGTTTTGGTCATGTCGGGCGTCATTCCAATCGATCGGGCGCAGTACGGCGGACTATTGCAAAGATTGCTCGCCTTTGTTGCCTTCGTTCCGATCGCTGTGGCGGGGCTGGCGCTGATCCGCAGGCGCGGAAGAGAAAGCGGCAGTAACCAGTCCGTCGGATGAGCCGATACGAAATGAGCGGACACGAGCGGTGCGTGAAGCGGCCGAGGCGCAAGTACGGTGTCAGCCCAACGATGATCCGTCGCCGGGTGTCGATTTGTGCAGGGCTATTGGCCGTAATTTTGGGACTTGGCGCTCTGGCATAATGCCAGTGCTCGGAGCCCGGATCGAACCAAAGCCCACGGAAGGTCTTCGTGAAACTCGGTCTGCATGCGGACTGCTAGCTGGATTTTCGCCAGAGCCTCCGCTTGCGACCGGCTAGGTCGCTGAAGAATTGCTTCGGCGCCCCGGCGCGATTTTTCGTCGAAAGCAGCTATCTGCCGTGTCAGGCTGCGAAGCTCCTTGGCTTCACGGCTGGCCCCTTTCAGGACCTTTTCGAACGGGGCGTCTGATGCCTTCGCTCGGAGCGACAAGTGATGTTCTAGTTTCTGCCACCGGTCGACGAGAACATCGGTCGCATTCTTTTCTGCAACCCACATACGCACCTGAGCCACCAAGGACTGCCTTTCAGAAAACGCCTTCTCGTCGTCGGTGGCCGGAATTCTAGTTGGCCTGTGAATTTTGCGTTCCTGCCGCATGTCGCCACTCCTTGATGTCTACTCTAAGCGAAGATCGGCGAGATTGAAAGCATTTTATGACTTATAGTCTATGGTCGTTCTGACTGCTTCCGCTCGCCATTCCAGCCATGGATGTGCGGGTTAGAATCGGGCTGAACGTGCAGCGGCTTAGGCGAGCCAAAGACCTCTCGCAGGAGGAACTAGCGAGTCGCGCGGACATTCATCAGACATATCTGAGCGGTGTCGAACGCGGGCGGCGCAATCCATCAGTGCTGATCCTTGATCGGATCGCCAAGGCACTGGGCGCGGATATCGAGGAATTATTGAAGCGCCGCCGGTGACTTGGGTTTCTCATCACTTGCATGACCGTTGTCGGTGAACGCGATTAGTCGTGTTGTTGTCGAAGCGGTGTTTACAGAAGAAGAATACGTGAATGACAACGAGCCCCTATCAGCTCAGCGGTCAGGAGCGGCGCGTAAAGCGCCTCGGGCGCAAGTACGGCGTCAGCCTATTGAAATGTGAGAAGCCGTTCGGGAAGGTGCTGCAGCATGGCGGCTACATGCTGCGCGACGATGACACGCGGAAGATCGTGTTCGGGCAAAAGGGTTACGAGTATTCGGCTACGCTCGACGAGGTGGAAGACTTCCTGCTCGCGCAACCGAAATATCGCGACGACGAGGAAGTTTAGGTCTTCGGCGGCTCGGGCAGTTTCGTGAATTCGCCGAGTTGGCAGGGCGTACCGGAATGCTGGACGCGGATTGTCTGCATGTTCGAGCAGACGAAATTCCCGGAGACCTCCCAGGAGAAGCCCTGTTCGAACTTCAGGCCCGAACACGCATGCTGCAGCTTGTTCGACCAGATCTCGCCGTTGCGGAGCGTGAACTGAATCTCCCGGTCGCTCACGATGTCCTGCTTTTCGATGTCGGTCGGTCGAATGCAGGAATTTGCGATGCTCGTGGTCCCCGAGGGGGCGTTGGCCGGGGCGGACGAGTTGCAGGCGGCGATGCCCAGGAATGCTAGCGCGCCGAGTAGTGTTACGGGTCTCATGAAGTCCTCCTTCACCTGGCTTTGTGAGAAGATAGGCCGCTCGCCCCTCATCTACATGGCCTGTGTGACAGACGCCTATCGAATTTTCCTCGCGTAAGCCTCGTCTCGCCTTGGTGGCAGCGAAGTTGGTCAGCTTGCCTTGTCGCTCATGAAAGGTCCGGCTTCGAGCGCGATAGCGCGCAGGCGACTTGGAGGGGTTTGGATTTCCCGCGCCGCAAGGTTTAGGTTCCGCCCATGTGCAATCATTACCGCCAATTTCTGAAGAAGGGCGTTCCCATTCCCGGCTGGACGATGGACCAGTTCAGTGAAGTGCGGATCCCGTTGCGCTTCGACAACCTGCCGGACCACATCTATCCTGATAAGCCGGCGCCAGTGATCCTGCAGCGCGGGGACGGGCTGGAAGTCACGTCCATGCGGTGGGGCTTTCCCAAAGTGGACGAGCCACGTGCGACATGGGTGACCAACGCCCGCCATGTCATGAACAAGTCCGGGCCATCTCCCTATTGGGCGGATTGGACCTATCCTGAGTTTCGCTGCCTCGTGCCGGCGACCTCCTTCTTCGAGCCCGATCAGCGCACCGTTGGAACGGGAGCATTCAAGGAGGTCGAGTTCGCGCTAGCGAGCCGGTTGCCATTCATGTTCGCGGGCCTCTGGCGGCCTTGGACGGGGACGAGAGGCACGAAGAAGGATCCGGTCGATGGCGAGCATGAGCTTTTCACGTTCCTCACGACGGCGCCCAATGCGTTAGTGAAGCCGGTTCACTCCAAGGCCATGCCAGTCATGTTCACAACCTGGCTGCAATGCGAGACTTGGCTCAACGAGCCGATCGAAGAAGCAATCAAGCTTCAGCAGCCGCTGCCCGAAGATCAGCTTGTCATTGTCGAGCGCGACGCAGCCTAGCCCTTAAGCGGACCTTCGGAGGTCGAGTGATGCTCCGCTGGCTTGCGCGTATACACCAGCCGCCAGCCGCGCGATTCAAGATCCCCGAAGAATGCTGTTGCAATGCTTTGCAAGGCTAGTCGCTCGGCTTCCGGATCGCGTCCGCCGCCTCGAATATGTCGGAGGAGCCGCGTTCGCATCTGACCCATCGTGTACGTAACCGCGTGAAAATTCGCGAGCCCGCGCGGATCTGCATCGACCTCGAAAGGGAAGTAGCCGCGACCAACCAATTCGCGCGAGATCCTCTGGGCAATGCCGACCTGCTCGAGGCGCAGCTTCATGTAGTCGGCGTAGCGGATTTCATGCGGCATCAGGCCGGGACCTTGCTCGAGCGCTTTCAGGACTGCCGCTTCGACAATTTCTTCCGCCTTCGCCATCAATGCCTCCCTTCGAAGGCGTACGGCTCTATCAGAACAAAACAGGAACGTCGAGGGCGAGGAAATAGAGGCTCACAGGAGTTCGACTGGTGAAGTCAGATCGTCAGTTGTGCCTTGCGCTTTTGCAGGAAGGCCCGGACGGCGCCGTCGCGCTCGAGGCCGATTGCCATGTCGTAAGCGTGGGAGGCTTCTGTCGGGCGATCGGCGCGCGCAAGCAAGTCAGCACGAGCGGCCCAATAGGATTGATAGGTGGCGAGGCGCTGGTCATTGCCCGGGTCGGGCAGGGCAAGGAGGCCCGCTTCTGGCCCATCCACCTCCGCAATGGCGAGCGCCCGGTTGATCGAAACGATGGACGAATGCGTGAGGAGCTGCAGGGCGTCATAGAGTGCGACGATGTCGGGCAAGGTATTGCGGCCCGTCATGCAACGGTGGGCGTGAGCCGATTGCAGGGCCGCCTCCAGTTCATAACGGCCGAGATCGT
>JASGJW010000005.1:0-468548 GCA_047601145.1 Hyphomonadaceae bacterium | reverse complement strand
AGAATCAAAGGTTCGTTAGGAGGCCTTACACGCATCTGGTAGGGCCGGTGCCTCGATGCCGCCGTTGCGAGAGTCGTCGTGTTGTTACCGTAATTTAACTGCTCGGCTCCAATCTTCCTATCCGGGACCGAGTTGACGCAGGAGACTTTTAGCACACTGACTCAGCTATCGAATCCTTCTCGACACGATCAGAGCTGGGGAAGTTGAAACAATGGCAGTCAATCTGGCGACTTATCTACACGATCACTTGGCCGGCCCTAGTTCGCAACGTCGTTGCTATCGGATCTCTCTAAGCAGAACCTTGACGAGCCTTTATCACAGTTTGCAGCTGGGCTGCTGATCGAAATAGAAAAATAGGCAGTACTACAGGGCTTTCTTTCACGCCTTGAGTCAAGTCCTGGCGTGCTGAAGGAGGCTTCCGCTTGGTTGACGCAAAAAATCGGCAGGATGAAACTGCAACTTAGCAATGACGCCTTTAGTATATTCGAAGCGTTGGAAGTGCTCAGCCTGGGATCTTTTGGAAAGGCCGCACTGTGGAAGGCTCTCCAGCACTCCACCAATCTCAAGGAATTTGATTTGCCGAAGCTAATCGAGAGGGCTGATCGTCAGCACTCGGTTGTAGAAACGGCGATTGCAATATGCAAAACGCGTTTTGAGGGAATAGCTCACGTCGATGCCGGAAGCAAGGCAATCCAAGGATCGCAGCGTTCAAGCCTGCGATGTGCATCTGCGGCAGTTGTCGCTGCCGCGACGAATTTCCAGCTTTGCCCGAACTAACTCAATGGGCAAGCTGGAAGCTTCCGCCCACCGTATTTGAGCGTCACTAGTACTCCAGACAATTCGCACGTCTACATGACCGGCGCCCAGTCAGATAGTAGCATTTCGGCCGTCTCGGCGTCACCTCTTTCAGAGAAGTAGGCAGTGTCCTAAACTCCGCTGGGAAGTGCAGCCAATAAAAAAAGGACGGGAGGACCGAAGCCCTTCCGCCCTTGCCAGTTATCAACATCGTCACCGATCTTCAAGTCGCTCCACGTGTTCCCAGGCGTCTCGTGAGGCGAGACGCACACGTTCCCAAGCAAGCTCTCGATTGGTCTTCTTCTCCCAGTCCGCCTGCAAAAGCGGCTCTGCTTCATCGAAGGATTGATCCGGATACCGGGCCCGGGACTCCCAGCCGTGCTGATAGGCCGGAGCAATCGAATCGTATGTAACCGCGTCATCGTAATAGTCGCGATTTTGGTAGTTTTCACGCCAGTAAGAGCGCTCTCTCGCGCGTCGGGTCAAAGCGTTCGGCCACCTCTTTGCCCGCAAGTCCGCCTGCTACCCCGCCCACCACGGCACCTACAGCGGCTCCAATTGGTCCGGTAAACGCGCCGGCCGCAGCCCCCGCCGCTGCTCCGCCCGCTGCAGCACCCAAGCCGGCTCCAACAGGGTGCGCCACCAGGCTCACCGGTAATCGGGTCAGCGTTGTCAGCTCTGTCTATCTGCTTCTTCGTGGACATGTTCGCCTCCATTGTGATGATCAGGGTTGCTCACCCTGACAGGAAGAACCGAGCGAAGAAAGTCGGAAGCAAATCACATACCCCTAAGCTGTTCTCAGCTCAATTAGAAGCGAACGAAGTGGGGAAAACAGAGGAACTATTTACGAAGCCGAGTGACTGAATTGGACGCTAATCTGGCACCGGAATCTCTTGGCGATGCGAGCTGGTCTTGTCTAGAGTGTTCTGCTGGGATGCGTAGTCAAAGCGCATTCGTCCCGATCATTTGACAATCGTCATCGGCGACGCGAGATTGCGAACCGCTTTCTGTCGAACACACTCCCGCAGTTAAGGGGCAAGGTCTGCCTGCTATCTACATATGCTCGTCGCTGGATAACCTCTTTCATCTGCGTATTCTGGGTGAGTCTCTTATCATCGGACCGAAGTAAATGAATCCTCTACGCGAACCGTCTTCTTTCCTACCCGATTGGCCCTTAATGAATCTCCCAAATCGCTTTGCTAACAGATCGCACGTGGGCAGCCTACATGGAATTCTGCTGGTCCTGCTTCTCACGTCTCTGACACTAACAACCGTAAGGCCCGTCTGGGCTATCAACGACCCGAAAACGTGGACGGGAACGAGTGGCGGTATTTGGGGTTTGGCGGGTAATTGGAGCCCGGCGTCGCTTCCTGATAGTGACGACTCGGTGATCTTCCCTCAGACGCCGTCCGTGAAAACAATCGACCTTGGAATCAGCCGGACGGTTCCAGGACGTCACGTTCTCCGGATCCGGCGCGTACGACATCAATAATCAAACGCTAACGATAAGCAACACCAATCTCACTAGCACTGGATCAGCAAACCATCGGATCAGGAGCAACGTCGCGCTCGGGGCCGGATGTATGGTCGCTCTCGAATAGCAACCTGGAAGTAACCGGATCAGTGACCGCAGTAGGAGGCGGCTCTCACGGAATTCAGAGCAGGGCAACGGAACGCTACGACTGGCGGGCGCGCCAACAGTTTCAATCACCTGAGATTGGAGGGCGGAGTTACCTACCTCGATGAAGGCGATTTTGCACTCCTGAGCACGACCAGTGATCTCTACGCAGCATACTGGCAGGTAGGAGGCACGACAAATATCAGTCATGACGCAGTTGTGCATGGTAATCCGTCCGGCAGCTTCGTCGTTGAAGATGGCGGCGCGGGCTGCGAACCTCCTGATTGACGGAAAAGACACGGAACTGCACACGTTTAGCCAAGTACTGGTGGGCATTGGCGGGACAGCATCCGCAACGCTCACGCTGTCGCACGAAGCGTCGATTTACGACGGTGAAGGCGTTCTAGCCGTTGGGTTCGGGAAAATTGATAACTTGACGACAAGCCTACGATGATTATTCGCGAACGGGTCGACGGTGACTAATTCGGCCTCAGCGGTAGGGGTGATGGCTCGCGCGGTCGGCTACTATGGTAGTTCAACATGCCAACTCTAAATGGACGACGGACTTTTTGGGCATGGGAGGGTATGCGCGTCTCACAAGCGGGCGGCATGGGGACCGTGACAGTGACGGATAGTGGATCGCTCAAAGTAACGAACAATTTGCACTTTTTCACCTCCGGCAGTTCGCTGGTAGTGGACAACGCGACCGCGGCCGTTGGAGGCTTGGACAACGAAGCGGGGATCAGCGGCTCGTGAAAATACGTAACAGCGGCTCGACGGCAGCACTCACGATCAACGGAACCGATGCCAATGCGGTTTACACGTTCGACGGCGTGATTTCGAATCAAGGCAGCGGTGGCGGAATCGTTAAGCAAGGGGCGAGCGAACAGGTCTTTAACAAGCAGCAAACCTACACCGGGGGGACTCGGGTCGAGAGCGGAACGCTTACACTGGGTACGCACAACACGCTAGCAGCGACTGGAGCGATTACCGCCGCCGGAGGCACGTTGAACCTCGGCGGACGCGTCCAGCAAGCGAGTAGCGTCACATTACAAGGGGGTGCGATTAGCGGCGGCTCGGGAATGTGTCCTGCTTCCGACCACGCTCGCACTCCAGTCTGGAACACTGGCTGTGCGAACGATGGTTAGCGAGGGCATGTAAACAAGACGACCGCTGGCACGGCGGTCGTGAACTCGCTTCTGACGGCAACATCGATCAGTGTCAATGCTGGCTCGCTCGGATTAAACCAGGGAGCTGTGGCGCCGATTCAGGTGAATGCAGGGACACTACTGACTCAAGGGGCATTTAGTAGGTAATTTAAACAGCGAAACATCGGGTGCAGTGATGCTAGAGGGAGACGCAGTTGTCGCGGCGCGACAGCTCTGTCTGGACCACTCGCTCTAGGGGAAAATACATTTGTAAATGAGTCTGTGCAGCCAATGAGCGTCGGTTCCATGACGATTGCGGGCGGGAATGTAGTCTCGCCTGCAGGGTTTTCGGCTGTAGGAGCCGTTTCTGGAAGTGGTACGATCACTGCGAAGCTTTCAACCGCTGATGGAAGCTCATTCACGGCCTTGGGAGGGACGTTGACCTTGGGGGACGCTGCCGCAGCGGACGCTTTCAGCAACTATCTGAGCACTACCGCCATCGGCGCTAATCAAGTCAATCTGCTGTCCGCATCACTGGCCAAGCTAGGCAGTTCGACAACGCTGACAGGCGGGACGCTGGCCAGCCTGAATGGGATCGACTTGCCGACCGCGCGAACTCTAAGCGGGCATGGCATCGTGCAAGGCAAATTCGTCAACCAAGGACAGGTATCAGGCGGCGGCGGTGCAGAGGTGCTGGCGTTCGCTGGCCCAGTCAGCGGTGCGGGCAGTTTTTCAGGAAACGTTCGTTTCGACGGGAACTATAGTCCCGGCAATAGCCCCGCTGCGATTTCGTTCGAAAACCTCTCGCTCGGCAGCACTCTCAAATCAATCTTGAACTTGCAGGAGTTGTTGCAGGAAATTCGTTCGATCAAATCATGGCGACCGGCAGCTTAAGCTTGGGCGGCACGCTGAACGTATCACTAGTCGATAACTTCACTCCGTCGGCGGGACAATCGTTCAATCTTTTCGATTGGAGTTCCCTTTCAGGTGCTTTCGCGCAGGTACAATTGCCCACGTTGAACGGGTTGTTCTGGGATACCTCTCGGCTCTACGAGGACGGGACGTTGAAGGTCGTTGCTTCTAGTGAAGCAGACTTCAATCTGGATGCCGACGTTGATGCTGACGACCTTGCGGCTTGGAAAGCGAATTACGGGAACTCGCCCACGACGCGGCTGCTCAAGGCGATGCCAATGCCGATGGTCGGACATCGACGGAGGAGATTTTCTTATTTGGCAGAGACAATTTGGAAGTGCTCCGACAACCGCTTCGACTACGGCTGCGGTCCCTGAGCCTGACTGCATGGCGCTCGTCGTCACCCTGCTTACGGCACGGAGTTTTGGTCGCTTGAGATCTTTCCTGCGTCGAGCAGATCGTCGGTGAAGGCCTTATGTACTCACTGGAGCCACTTGCCGTCGATAGAGTTGATTCAAGTGATTGGGTGCCTTACTTAGCTAAGCGCCACTCTCCAATGGCCGCAGGCAACAGCCAATGACGGCGATATTTCCATGACAACGTTCCCGATGAGTTCTTAAGAATAACCTTCAGGAATTAACTGAGCATGATGCGCACCCTGATATGTCTGTTGTTGACACACGTGATGCTATCCAGCGACGACGTCCGCGGAGCGGACGTCGCTCCATTCAAAGTCGCAGCCGCCGAGTTTAATCCCCAACTATTTGAGTTCCAACAGAATATCCCACCGCTCTGCGCGATCGTGGAAGAAGCCGCGAAGGCAGGCACAAATCATCGTCCTGCCGGAAACATCTACGTCCGGATACATCTACAAAGATCGACGCCAGTTCGATCCCTACCTCGACACGGTACCGGGACAGACGACGGACGCAATCGCCAAGCTGACGAAGCGGTTTGATTGCTACGTGACAGTAGGCATCGCTGAAATCGACCGGTCCACCGGCCTGGCTTACAACACGGGCGCCCTGATTGGGCCCGACGGCTATATCGGCAAGTATCGCAAAGTGGGCCTGAATTCCGACGATCAACTATGGTTCACGATCGGCAATCTCGGCTACCCTGTGTTCGAGACGAAATATGGCAAGCTCGCGATGGAGATTTGTTACGACGACACCTATTGGGAAGTCGGGCGGACGGCGGCGGTAAAGGGCACGAGCCAGATCATTTGTTTTATGTCGAGTTCCGACAAGGCACTCCCTGGCAAGCCCGGCTCCGCCGGCAACCACTCGACGATTTCTTCTGTTCAAGGAATTAACTCTTGGAACGGCGTCGCACTGATCGCGACCGACCGCAATAACAGCGAGACGAATCCGACGACGGGCCTTACCGTTTACTGCAGCAGATGCCGCGATCTGGTCGCCGACCGGCAAGAAACTCGCTCAGGCTCCGGGCACTACGCCCGATGTGTCTGCTACTGCTCCGAATCAGATTATCTATGCAACGATCGATCCAACGGAGTTCGATAATCCGATCAAGGACAGCTTCGAAGAGCGTCGCCCCGAAATCTACACCCCACTCACGTTCTATCGCTCGCCGACCGATCCGAAAGCGTCAAAGTCTCGACATCCCGTAAGTGCGCAGGTGGTGCAATTTCACCAGTGCTGGGGATCGAACGGCTGCCTATAACAAAATCCGGCATTTGCTCCGACGATCCGCTTGGAAGCCAAAGGCGGGACGACTGATTGTACTACCGGAGTACTCTCTTACGGGCCCGCCGACGAGTGCTGCAGATGCTCGAGGAATGGCGGAAACGCTTGAGGGCCAGAGCGCTCAAGCGCTTGCCACGCTGGCTAATCGGTGAATTCGCACGTAGTCTTTAGCTTCATCCACACCGTCGGCGGACAAGCGATCGGACCGCGCTGCGCGCATCCACCAGTTCCGCCAACATCACCGACCCGCCGTTCTTTTAATCTCTTGCTAACCATTCACCACAAACTGGAGGGTGGCGCTTCAGCCAATTGGGCACACCGGGTATGACGACCAAGGAAGGGACCGAGCGCATAGCTCGTGAGCTGGTCGACTGGTCCGACCTGCGCACCTTCTATGCGGTGGCGACGGCGGGCTCGATGAACGCGGCGGCCGAGCAGCTGGGCGTCACGCAATCCGCGATTTCCAAGCGCCTAGGACAGCTCGAATTGAGACTTGGCGCGCGTCTGCTCGAAAGATCGCCGACAGGTATCCAGCTGACAGAAGCGGGCGCGGAAGCGCTGGACCATGTCACCACGATGATGCGCGCAAGTCTCTCGCTGGAGAACACGCTCAAGGGACTTGAGACGAAGGCCGAGGGCGAAGTGAAGCTCTGGTCGAATGACGGGGTGCTTGCTTACTGCATCGCGCCGAACATCGGATCTTTTCTTGGTGAGAACCCGTGGACTTCGGCTGTCTATACTGTCGGACCGCAACCTGCCGCGTCAGGGGCAGGGGTATGCCGACGTGGTCGTCGGCTTCGACCAGCCCAAGCAGGCGGAGGTCATCTCCTTCCCCGTGGCGACGCTGCATTACTGTGCATTCTCGAGCCGGGGCTACATGTCGACCTATGGATCGCCGGCGGGATTGCTCGATGTCGGCAATCACCGGGTGCTCAATCACGCGCACTACACCGAGAATCCGGGGTGGAAGGACAAGACCGCCCAGATCGCCGGGCTGGTAGAGCCAACAATTCTAACGGATTGCAGCGCTTCGCTGCTGCAGGCGACGGCCTCAGGCGCGGGAATAGCTGTTATGCCGAGTTATGCGGCGCGGCTGGACGAGCGCCTGGTCGCCCTGCCGATCCCGCCGCTGGCGTCGGTGAAGGTCTGGCTGAGCTTCCACGAGAGCGCCCGGCGCGTTCCGCGCATCCGCACGGTGGTGACCTGGTTGCGTCATATCTTCGATCGCCGGACCAATCCATGGTTCCGCGAGGAGTTCGTGCCGCCGAGCCTGTTCGATGCCCCGCCCGCCGGCGGCTGGCCGGAAGAGAAAGTGGCCTAGTCCCCGGGCAGTCCGCCCGCGCAATGGGCAAGTCGCCTGCGCCAATTCAATACCCATACGGGTAAGCGGCGACCACCCCTAGGTATAAGTGGCGTCCGCGATCGCCCCAGCGTAAAATCCCTCAAAACCATAAGAGGGTGAGATGGCCGACGGGATTGCCGAGGGCGTTGTAAGCCGCGAGCAGCTGATCTTCTCGCTCTATGAGGCGGCCGAGCTCGAGCACAATCTGATGTGCACCTACCTCTATGGCGCCTTCAGCCTGAAAGATGGCGAGAAGGAAGGCCTGAGCGCCGTGGAGGCCGAGGCGGTCAAGCGCTGGCGCCAGGCGATCATCGACGTCGCCATCGAGGAAATGGGGCATCTTTCGGCGGTCTGGAACATCACCTCGGCGCTGGGCGGCTCGCCGCGTTTCGGGCGCATGAACTTCCCGCTCGATATCGGCTACCTGCCGGCGGGCATCGTGGTGAAGCTGGCGCCGTTCAACGCGCAGACGCTGCAGCACTTCATCCATCTCGAACGCCCGATCGGCTCGGACGAGCCGGACGGCGAGGGGTACACGATCGAGCGCACCTTCCTCAGGGGCTC
This sequence comes from Hyphomonadaceae bacterium, assembly GCA_047601145.1. Lineage (GTDB taxonomy): Bacteria > Pseudomonadota > Alphaproteobacteria > Caulobacterales > Hyphomonadaceae > UBA7672. The sequence continues at coordinate 460,460 of JASGJW010000005.1, read as the reverse complement.
AAAATCCACGCGCCTGACGCCCATGCCAATGGATTATGATACGGTTGGTGAGTTCTACGAAACAATCTCGAAGCAGCTGAAGGCCTTCTCCGATCGCCTGGGCGAGGACGGGGCGTTCATTGGCGACAGGAAGCTGCAGCTTTCGCCGAACGAGATCGAGCTTGGCGGGGCGAAGCCCGTTATCTGCCTCAAGACAGCGCTGCAGGCCTTCGACGCCATCGTCGTGCAAGGCGAGGGCGCCCCGGGACATAACGAGCACTCGCATTTCTCGAAGTTCGCGGCGATCCGCGAAGAGCTGAAACGTCTCAAGGCAGCCAATCCGCATTTCGAACCGGCGCATCCCGCCGCCACCAACCCCGTACTGCGCCGTCCGCCCAAGCCGGAAGGCCGCGTGTGGCTCGAGGACGCCGATGCCGTAGCGACCGTCGATCTCGCCAATGCCATCTACGGGCAGATGCTGCGTTTCCTGGGCTACGCCTACACCGTGCCCAACGGGCCGGAGAAGTCGCTGGCGGTCGATCTCGGGATCGGCCTGATGCGCGCTGCAACGGCGCTGGGCGAACACGCCGCGCGTCTTCCGGCGGGCCCGTCAAACCCGCACTGCAATGCGGGCATGAGCTTCGCCACGCTGCGCGATGCAGCGCCCCTGCCGCCCGGTACGCCGGCCTGGCTATTGTTTTCCGAGCGGCTGAGCGCATTCGCGACAGCGGCAGAACGGCTGAAGGAACAATCAGGCGCCGAGCGTCCGGCGGCGGCTGCCCGTGTTCTGCGAGCGCTTGCAGGGCAGGCGGAACGCGGAGCGAAGCTTCATGTCGAGCCACATGCTGAACCCGCGCCCAAGCCGGCTGCGCCTGAGCCCGTGAAGGGCAAGGAGATCACGACGAAGGAGAATGGCATTGAGACGGTTGTGGGCGAAAAGGTCACGATCATCTACGAGGGCAAGCGCTGCATCCATTCCCGCCAGTGTGTGACAGGCGCGCCGACCGTGTTTCTGGCGAACGTGCAGGGACCCTGGATCCACCCCAACACGATGGATGCCGAGAAGCTCGTGGCGATCGCCGAAGTCTGCCCCTCCGGCGCGATCCGCTATCAGCGCAATGACGGGCGTCCGGAGGAAACAGCGCCGCCGGTGAACCTGGCGGCGATCCGCGAGGGCGGGCCCTATGCGGTGAAGGGCGACATCGTGCTGGACGGCCAGCGGCAGGGCTTCCGCATGACGCTCTGCCGGTGCGGGGCTTCGAAGAACAAGCCGTTCTGCGACGGCTCGCACCACGACATCGGTTTCAATGCGTCGGGCGAGCCTGCGCCGGCCAATGCGAAGACCGACATGCTGGAGGTCCGCGACGGGCCGCTGGCAATCGATCCCCAACTCGATGGGCCTTTGCGCGTGCGCGGCAATCTCGAAATCACGGCGGGTACGGGCAAGGTCGTGGCCCGGATCAAGAGCGCTTACCTGTGCCGCTGCGGCGGGTCGGCCAACAAGCCATTCTGCGACGGCACGCACACCAAGATCGGCTTCAAGAGCTGACGCTGCTTGAGGTTGTGAGACTGGCGCCGGGTTGCCGCGCAACTCCCGAACGGAGTCAAAGGCTTGCGTGACTAACGCGCTGCGCCGCCGCGACGGCGTCCCCAAAAGCGCACGAAAAAGCCCAGATTCACAAGGCGAAATCAGCTTCTTGTCGCGCCGAGTTAATGTTCGGGACAGGCCCGTTTCATGTTCGCGGCGCATCCCTTTCACAACAGAGGTCCGGGCCAATATCTCCCCTACTGGTGCGGACACGGAGACCAAGATAAATCGTGGAACTATCATTGGCGCGACGGGTGGTCTGATCGCAGGCGTTAGCCTCGGCGCGCTTGCGCTGGCCTCGCCCGCCATGGCGCTCTTCAGCCACAACGGCGCTTCGGTTGCAGCTCCGGCGGCGGCCCAACTCGGCGGCGCGGTCGCCGGCCAGCAGGCGCGCTGGGGTTCGATGCCGAACCTTGCCGATCTCGTTCAGGGCGTTTCCCCGTCGGTTGTGCAGATCGAGGTGCGCTCGGAGAACAAGGCGCAGAACATGTCTGGCCCGGGCGGCAATCCGTTCGCCGGCACGCCGTTCGAGGACTATTTCTCCGGCCAACAGGGCCAGCGGCAACAGGGCGAACTTCCTGACCGTCTCGGCTCGGGTTCGGGCTTCTTCATCGACGGCGGTTATATCGTCACCAACAACCATGTGGTCGATGACGCCAAGAAGATGACGGTCGTGCTGAACGATGGCCGTGAACTGACGGCCACTCTGGTCGGCACGGATCCGAAGACCGACCTCGCCGTTGTGAAGGTTTCGGGCTCCAACCTGCCGCGCTCCCTCTCCTGGGGCGATTCGAATGCGGCGCGGCCGGGCGACAACGTGTTCGCCATCGGCTCGCCCTTCGGCCTCGGCAACACCGTCACCTCGGGCATCGTCTCGGCGCGCGGCCGCGACATTCGCTCGGGCCAGTATGACGACTACATTCAGGTCGACGCAGCGATCAACCAGGGCAATAGCGGCGGCCCGCTGTTCAACCAGAACGGCGAAGTCATCGGCATCAACTCGGCGATCTACTCGCCGTCAGGCGGCAATGTCGGCATCGGCTTCTCGATCCCCTCCGACATGGCGAAGAACATTGTCCAGCAGATCATCTCGCACGGCACGGTCGAGCGCGGCTGGCTGGGCGTGAGCATCGGGCCGGTGTCGCCGGATATCGCAGCTAGCCTCAATCTCGACGCCGCCAAGGGCGCGATGGTGCAGTCGGTCAACGACAACAGCCCCGCCTCCAAGGCCGGCCTCAGGGAAGGCGATGTCATCCTTCGCTTCGGCGATCGTGACATCGGCCACGTCCAGGACCTGACCCGCGCCGTCGCCGACACCAAGGCGGGCACGAACAAGGACCTGCAGATCTTCCGCGATGGCCGCCAGCAGACGGTGCGCGTGAATATCGCGCCGCTGAAGGATGCAAGTCCGGAGGAGCCCAAGCTGGCCAGCAACACGCCCGGCGCCAATTCGCCTGGATCGCTGACCCTCTCCGAACTCGGCCTTGGCCTCGCCAATGGCGATGAGGGGGTCGTGGTGTCCTCGGTGAAGGTCAACTCGCCGGCGGCCGACGCCGGGATCCGGGTTGGCGACAAGCTGGTGAAAGTCAATCAGACGACAACCTCGAGCCCGGATGCGGCGAAGAAGGCGGTCGATGAAGCCAAGAAGCAGAAACGCAATGCAGTTCTTCTTCAACTGCAGCGCGAAGATGCGAAGTTCTTTGTTGGAGTTCCTTTCTCGGGCGGCTGACGCCACCTGAGGAAGTGCAGGCGCGGCCGTTCCGTCGTCCGTCCCCCAAGTGAGCGGAACGACCGCGCCTGTTCCTACCCAGCCGACCCTCGCCGGGCCTTCCGACGACGCTCGGGAGTGCTAGTCTCATGACCATGCGAATCCTGGTTATCGAGGACGAGGCCCGCACGGCGGACTTCATTGAGCGGGGACTCAAGGAAAAAGGGCATGCGGTGGACGTCTGCCGCACCGGGCCCGACGGGCTGAGTTATGCCCTGTCGGGCGATCATGACGCGATCATCCTCGACCGCATGCTGCCGCAGATGGATGGGCTGACCATTCTCAAGACGCTGCGAGCCGAAGACAAGCACACGCCGGCCATCATCCTGTCCGCGCTGGGCCAGACAGACCACCGGGTCGAGGGCTTGAGGGCAGGGTCGGACGACTATCTCGTGAAGCCGTTCGCTTTCTCCGAGCTGCTGGCGCGGCTGGAGGCGATCGTGCGCCGGCGCGATCCGCGCGCGGCCGAGCAGACTGAACTGAAAGCCGAAGACCTGCGGCTCGACCTGCAGGCGCGCCGGGCCTTCCGGGGCGCCCGCGAGATCGATCTCCTGCCGCGGGAATTTGCCATTCTCGAATACATGATGCGCAATGCCGGGCGGCCGGTGACGCGCACCATGCTGCTCAACCACGTCTGGGACTATCAGTTCGAGCCCCAGGCCAATGTGGTGGACGTCCACATCTCCCGTCTCCGCCGCAAGATTGACGGGCCGGGCGAAAAGCCGTTGATCGAGACATTGCGGGGCGAGGGCTACCGCATCCGGTCGGCGGGATAGATGGCGGCAAGACGGTTCGGGCTGGGGACGCTGAGCGCGCGGGTCATCGTGCTGTCCGCGCTCATGACGCTTGCGATCATCGCGGCGGCCTTCACGCTCACCTATTTTTCCGCAACGCGCATTCTCGAGCAGGAGACGGCCGAAGTCGTCGATGCAGAGCTGCGCGGCATTGTCGATGCGAGCTCGGGTGGGAATGATCTTGGCTCGCTGATCACGACGATCCGTGACCGGTCGGTCGACGAATCCGAGGCGATCTACCTGCTGGCCGACACGGACGGGGTGAAGATCGTCGGCAATCTCAGCGGCTGGCCGGCGGATATCCGCATGGATGGCGTGTGGACGACGCTCCGCGTCGTGCGCGCCAGCACGGGGCAGGTCATCGAGATCGGCGCGGTGGCCTATCGCGCGCCGCTGGGCACGCGGCTGCTGGTGGGGCGGGACCTGCGGGCGCAGCGGAATTTCGAAGCAGCGCTGATCGAGTCAGGCGTGGTGGCGCTGCTTGCGGCGGTTCTGCTGGCGGCATTTTCGGGCTTCATCCTCAACCGGCTGGTGATGAGCCGGATTGGCGACATCGACCGGACGGCGCGCGCCATCGTGGCGGGCGATCTGTCGACACGTATTCCGGTGCGCTCAGGCGAGGACGAGTTCGGGCGACTGGCGGTGACATTGAACGGCATGCTGGAGCGGATCGAGCATCTCGTCACCGAACTGCGAACCGTGACGGATGCGATGAGCCATGACCTGCGCACGCCTCTGACGCGCCTCAAGACGCAGATCCAGAGAGCGAACGACGCCGAGTTCGGGCAGGGTGTGCGGCGCGAAGCGCTGGGCGCGGCGGCGGACGAAGCCGATCGCATCATCGCATCCTTCTCGGCCATGATCGATATTGCACGGGCGGAAGCGGGGGCGGCGCGCGATCAGTTCACCGATGTCGACCTGCGCGGCATCGTGCGGGACGTGTTCGAGTTGCACCAGCCGCTGGCGGACGAGATGGGCGTGGAGCTGACCTTCGATGGGGCGGAAGAAGCGCCCGTCATCGTGAAGGGCCATGCGCAGTTCCTCGCGCAGCTGGTCTCCAACCTCGTCGACAATGCCCTCAAGCACGGGTCGAGCGGCGGCAGGATCGCAATGGCCGTCCGCAAGGACCATGGGACCGCCGAGGTCGAGGTGGCCGACAACGGACCGGGCATTCCCGAAGAGCAGAAGGCCAGCGCGCTGAAGCGGTTCGGGCGGCTGGACACGGCGCGGACGACGCCCGGCTCGGGCCTTGGCCTGTCGCTGGCGGCGACGCTGGCGCGCATGCATGGCGGGGATCTGCTGCTGGAAGACAATGCCCCCGGCCTCAGGGTCCGGGTGCGCATGCCGGCGGCCTGATCGCTCGTCGATCGACCCCGGTGCGGCGCCCTTACGGGAATTAAATCGCCGCACCCTCGAAAACCCCAGCAAAATGGAAGTTCCGGGCGGCACGCGGCAGGTTTTGCCTACCCTTTCTTAACCTCTTCTTTGCGAGGGTTAACGGCCGCAAACCATAACTTCCAAGGAGAAACAGGCATGGATGGCCTGGAGGTTCTCGATCTCGGGCGTGACGCCCTTTGGACGACCGTCTGGATGTGCGCCCCGGTGATGATCGCGGGCCTCGTCGTGGGTCTCGTCATCGCCTTCTTCCAGGCGCTCACGCAGATCCAGGAGATGACGCTGGTGTTCGTGCCGAAGATCATCGCGATCTTCGCCGCGCTTCTGATCTTCCTGCCGCTGATGGGCGCGCTGCTGGCCGGGTTCGCCGAGCAGATCTTCACCCGCATAGCCGACTTCTAGGAGCGCCGCCGGTTGGACTGGCTCAACCAATACGCCTGGATCGGAGCGCTGCTCTTCGCGCGGCTCGGCGCCGTGCTGATGATCGCGCCTGGCTGGGGCGAACAGACGGCGCCGGCCACGATGCGTCTGGGGGTCGCTGTTCTCGTCACGGCGGTGCTGGCGCCAAATCTTGCCACGCACGCGCCGGCGATGCCGCGCGACATTGTCGGCGCCATACCGCTCATCATCACGGAAGTGATCATCGGCCTGCTCCTCGGCGCCGGCGCGCGCCTGATGATGAGCGCGCTGCAGGTGGCCGGAGCGACGGCGGGCCTCGCCTCGGGTCTTGGCTTCGCCCAGCAGGTTGACCCGATTGCGAGCCAGCCGGCGGCGATCTTTTCCGGCTTCTTCTCGATGATGGGCGTCGTCCTGATCATGTCGGCCGGGCTGCACCGCGTCATGATCCAGGCAGCGGCCGACAGCTATGCGATCTTTCCTCCGGGGGCTTTCCCGCCGATCGGCGATGCATCCGAATTCATCATCGGTTCGGTATCGACCGCCTTCCGGCTCGGCATCCAGATCGCCGCGCCCGTGCTGATCTTCTCGCTGATCTTCAATATCTCGCTCGGCCTCGTCTCGCGTCTCATTCCGCAGGTCCAGATCTTCATGACGGCGATGCCGCTGTCGGTGATGCTGGGTCTCGCCGTCACGGCCCTCGGGCTTGGCGGCGGGCTCATGGTCTGGCTCGAGGAGATGAACCGCCAGATGCACGTGTTCACGGTGAAGTAGCGCCATGGCCGAAGAGCAGGACGACAGCCAGAAGACAGAAGAACCAACACAGAAGCGCCTGGAAGAGGCGCGCAAGAAAGGGGACATCGCCAAGAGCCAGGATGTCCCGATCTGGTTCCTGATGATGGCCTCCGCAGCGATCATGGCCGGCGCCGGGCCGCTCGCCGCGATGATCGCCGACCCGCTGGTGCGGATGCTCGACCATCCGCACGCCTTCAAGCTCTCCGAGGGCGGCGCGCAGAAGCTGATGGGCGGCCTGCTGATGTCGCTGGCGACGCCGCTGATCATCATCTTCGGCGTGATCTCAGTGGCGGGCGTGCTGGGCCACGTCGTGCAGCACAGGCCGCTATGGACGTTCGAGAAGGTAAAGCCGGATCTCGCCAAGCTATCGCCGGGCAAGGGCCTGGCGCGGATGTTCGGCCCGCAGGGCTGGCTGAACCTCCTGAAGTCATTCCTGAAAATGTCGGCGATCACTGTCGCGGTGGTCTACGCCGTGTGGCCCGAGGCGACAGCGATCTCCGAAGCCGGACGCCTCGATCCGCCGGCGCTGCTGGGCATGACGCAGGCGATCGCAGGGCGGCTCCTGCTGGCGGCTGTCGTGATCGTCGGACTGATCGCTGCGATGGATTTCCTCTACCAGCGCTGGAGCTTCATGAACCGCATGCGCATGTCGCGCAGGGACATCAAGGACGAGGTCAAGCAGCAGGAAGGTGATCCGCATGTGCGGGCGCGCCTGCGCCAGATCCGCCTGGAGCGTTCACGCAAACGCATGATGCAGAACGTGCCGAAGTCGACCGTCGTCATCACCAACCCGACCCACTATTCGGTCGCGCTGCGCTATGATCCCGAGAAGGACGCGGCGCCGGTCTGCATGGCCAAGGGCGTCGACGATGTCGCCATGCGCATCAGGGAGATCGCGAAGGAACACGACATCCCGATCGTCGAGAACGTGCCGCTGGCGCGGGCGCTGTTCGCCTCGGTCGAGGTCGAGGAGAGCGTGCCGCGCGAGCACTTCGAGGCGGTGGCGAAAGTCATCGGCTTCGTCATGAACACGGCCAAGGGGAGGCGGCGATGAGCGCCTCCGCCCTGCTTCTCCACAGGATGCTGATTTCAGGCGCGGGACGGGGCGGACAGGCCCCGGCCACAAGCCATGGTGACCGCGCGCCCGAACTGACTCAGACTCCCCCACTAGGGATTGTGTCCCGGGCCTGGAATCCGCAGCAGAGTCAAATCGTTAATAGCGATTCGGGCGCTAACCCCGGCCCGGACGAATCACCCCACTACTTGCCGACCGAACAACGGATACCGCCTCATGCCTGACGCCAACGAACCTCTCGCCTACGAAACGATCGAGGCTCCGGCGCCGGTTGCGCGCAAGGGGTTCGATTTTATCCAGCTGGCCTTCTGGGTCCTGCTGACGGTGGCCGGCGGCGCGGCGGGCATGGCGCTGACATGGACCGATGCGGTCGGTCCTGCGGGTATCGTGCTGGTGATTGCGCTTGGCGCTATGGCGCTGGTGCTGGTGCTGTGGGCGATGCGTGGCGCGGGCCGGAAGCTTGGCGTGTTCCCGGAACGCGGCGCGGCCGAGGCGGCGGCGCAATCGACCAAACGGCATGTGTGGCTCGAGGCTCTGATGGAGCCGGCGCTGATCACGGATCGCGGCGGGGCGAGCGTTGCGGCGAACGTGCCCTACCAGAAGCTTGCCCAGCTCGCGCATGAAGTTGGCGACAGCGCGCATGCCCCGTCGGTCGATCGCCTGTTCTCGTCCAACCCTGGCATGGCCGCGCCGATCTATCGCCTGTCCAAGGCGGTGAAGCAGGGCTTGGAGCGGACGGAGATGCTGCCGGCGCTGCTGTTCGGCGACAGCCATACCCCGGTGCAGTTCGAGGCGAGCGTGGCGCCGCTGGGGAATTCACGCGCGCTGTGGCGCTTGCGCCGTGTCGAGGCTGGATCGGCAGGCGCCGGATCGGTCGACTCGCGCGCTCTCTACATCGAGGACGCACCGGTCGGCTTCTTCTCCGCTCGGCGCGATGGTCGCGTGGTCTATATCAACCAGACGCTGCGCCAGATGCTTGGCCTGCCGGATGGCGACAATGCGCTGCGTCTTGAAGACATCATGCGGCCCGAAGGCCTGCGTCTGATGAAGCGCGACGTGCGCGGCGCGGCGAGCCAACGGGCTGAAGTCGTCCTGCGCGCGCGCGACGGCGTCGAGACGTCGGCGACGCTGATCACCACATGGGCGGGCAAGGGCGGCGATGCCCTGACGCGGTCGGTTGTCTATGTCGCGAGCGCCGCCGAACAGGCTGTGCGTCGCGCTCCCCTGGCGCAGGCCGCCATGCCTGCGGCCGCTGGCCGGATGGATGATTCCATGTTCTCGGACGCCCCGTTCGGGGTCGTCCGGCTTGATGGCGAGGGCGTCGAGAGCGCCGTGATGCTGGACGCCAACCGGGCGCTGGTCGAGATGACCGGCGGCCGGGCGCAACCGGGCGCGCGTTTCGCCGATCTGTTCGTGGCTGAGCAGGGGACCGGGGCGCTGGCCGATCTTCTTGCCAAGGCGCTTGATGGCGCGATCAATCTCAAGCTGGCTGGCGAGGGCCAGAAGTCAGTCGACGTCTATGTGGCGCTGGACCGGCAGGGTCGTCCCTCTGCTGCCTACATCATCGACATGACCGAGAAGAACCTGCTGGAACAGCGGGTCATGCAGGGCGAGAAGCTGCAGGCGATCGGCAAGCTCGCCGGCGGCCTGGCGCACGACTTCAACAACCTGCTCACGGGCATCATCCTCAATGTGGACAGGTTGCAGGTTCGCCATCCTCCGGGCGATCCGTCCTTCTTCGAGCTGCGCTCGATCAACGAGTTCGCCTCACGCGGCGCCGAGCTGATCCGCACGCTGCTGGCTTATTCGCGCCGGCAGGTGTTCCGCCAGCAGGTGATCGACGTGTCGGACGCGCTGGCCGACTACTACGTGCTGCTGCGCGACATCATAGACGAGCGCATCAAGCTGGACGTGGTGCATGGCCGCGACCTGCCGCGCGTGAAGGTCGACAAGAACCAGCTCGAAACCGCGATCACCAACCTCTGCACCAATGCGCGCGATGCGATGATCGAGAAGAATGGCGGGGGACAGCTGACCATCCGCACCTCGAAGGCTGACGCGGCGGCGGCGCGGAAGGACGGCTTCACGCTGGTCACAGAAGGCGATTATGTGCTGATCGAGGTGATCGACAACGGCACCGGCATTCCGCAGGAAATTCTCGACAAGATTTTCCAGCCCTTCTACACGACCAAGGAAACCGGCAAGGGCACGGGCCTCGGCCTCGCGACGGTCTATGGCATCGTCAAGCAATCGCAGGGCTTCATCTACCCGGTCTCGAAAGTTGGTCGCGGTACGACGTTCAAGATCTTCCTGCCGGCCTGGTCGGGCACTGAGGAAGAAGCGAACGAGGGCATCGCGGAAGCAACGCCGGTCGTTTCGGAATCCTCCTCCAAGAATAGCGGCGACCTTGCGGGTCGCGGCAGCATCTTGCTGGTCGAGGACGAGGATGGCGTGCGGGGGATCGCCGCCCAGCTGCTGTCATCGTGCGGCTATCAGGTCATCGAGGCGAGCGATGGCGAGAAGGCGCTGGAGATCATCAAGGAACAGGCCGGTACGATCGACCTGCTCATCTCCGACGTCGTGATGCCCGGCATGGACGGACCCGCGCTGCTCAAGGAAGCGCGGCCGTGGCTGTCGAAGACGCGCGTGATGTTCATCTCGGGCTATGCCGAGCGGGACCTGGCCAAGACGCTGGAAGACGATCGCGCGATCTCGTTCCTGCCGAAGCCGTTCACGCTGCGCCAGCTGGCCGAGCGCGTGAAGCAGGAGCTGAAGGACGCGGCCTGAGCCGCGTCCTCTCTAGCCCCTCAGCGTTGCTCCAGTCGCCTTGGCGACTGACTTGATGATCGACTGGGCGACCGCCTCGATCTGCTCATCCGTCAGGGCTGCGCCGCGCGGCTGGATCGTGATCTCGACGGCGACCGACTTCTTGCCTTCCCCGATGCTGGCGCCGCGATAGACGTCGAAGACGCGCGCGGCGGTGATCAGCTTGGGATCGGCTTTCAGCGCCATGCGGGTGATGTCGCCGGCCGGAACCTTATCGTCGACGACGAAGGCAAAATCGCGCTTCACCGGCGTCTGGTCGGCCTTGTTGAGCACGGAGCGCGTCTTGGTCGGCTTCGCCTTGGCGGCGGGCAGGGCGTCGAGCGCGAGCTCGATCGCCAGCACGGGGCCGTCCACCCGCAGCGCCTTCAGGAAGCCCGGGTGCAGCTCGCCGAACGAAGCGACGACCTGCTTGGGCCCAAGACGCAGCGTGCCAGAACGACCGGGATGCCAGTGAGCGCCTTCGGGGGCGCCGACCTGGAACTTGTCCGGCGACTGATCAAGCGATTGCAGCAGGGCGAATAGATCGGCCTTGGCGGAGAAGGCATTGTAGGGCGCTGGCGCACCTTGCCAGTCACGGGCCTTTGCGGCTTTCACCACGGCGGCGACCATCTGTCGTTGGTCGTTGGGCTTGTCGCCCGGATAGACGGGGCCGGCCTCGTAGAGGCGGACATCATCTGCGCCATGATCGGCGTTGCGCTGGGCGGCCTCGGCGAGGTTCGCCAGCATGGACGGGCGCATGTAGTCGAGATCCGACGCAATCGGGTTGTCGATCGTGAGCGCGGACTGGAGATTGTTCGCTCCGCCGATCATCAGCGCGGCCTTCTCGTGGAACATGAAGGACCATGTGACCGTCTCGAGGAAGCCGCGCGCGGCGAGCACGCGCCGCGCCGTGCGCGTGCGGTTCTGCAGTGGCGTCACCACCACGCGCGCCGGACCTTCCGGGGCGGGCAGGGGCTCGTCCGGCAGCTTGTCGTAGCCCTCGATGCGGATCAGTTCTTCGACGATGTCGGCAGAGCCTTCAACGTCCGGGCGCCAGGACGGAACCTTGGTGGCCCAGATCGTCTGCGCATCGTGCTGCGCCTTGGGCGGCACCACGGGTTCGAAGCCGAGCGAGCGCAGGATCTGCTCCATGCGCTTGGCCGGCATGTCGAGGCCGGTGAGGCGTTTCATGTCGCGCGGACGGAAGGCGACTGGCGCCGGGCCATCTGGGACCTTGCCGGCGAGAACGATCTCGGACGGTTCGCCGCCGCAGGTTTCGAGGATGAGCTTCGTCGCCAGCTCGATGCCTTCGACGCAGGATTTGGGGTCGATGCCGCGTTCATTGCGGAAGCGAGCGTCGGAGAGGATGCCGGTGGCGCGGCCGGTGCGAGCCGTGCGGTTGGCGTCGAAATACGCGCTCTCGATGAAGACATCGACTGTGTCGATCGAGCAGCCGGTCGACTCGCCACCCATGACGCCGCCGAGGCCGATGGCGCCGCTATCGTCCGCGATCACGCACATCTCGGCGAGGTTCGAATAGGTCTTGCCGTCGAGCGCGACGAACGAGTCATCCGACTTGCCGAGGCGCGCGACGATGCCGCCTTTGAGTTTCTTCGCATCATAGACGTGGAGCGGGCGGCAGCGGTCGATCGAGATATAGTTGGTGACGTCGACCAGCATGTTCTTCGGATTGATGCCGATCGATTTCAGCCGCTTCTGCATCCAGTCGGGCGACGGGCCGTTCTTCACGCCGCGGATCAGGCGGCCGGCGAAGACGGGGCAGGCGGCCGTGTCATCGATTTTCACGGTGACGGGCGATTTGAACTTGCCGGGGACGGCTTCGACGTTCGGCTGCTTGAACTTGCCAAGGCCGGTCGCGCCCAGATCGCGGGCGATGCCGACGACACCGAGCCAGTCGGGGCGGTTGGGCGTCACCTCGAAATCGACCACGGTGTCGAGCGCCAGCGCATCGGCGACGGGCGAGCCGACTTTCAGGTTGTCCGGCAGTTCGATGATGCCGCCATCGGCGATGGCCTGTTCGTCGGTGAGGCCGAGCGCGTGGGCGCGGGGCTGCCAGTCCTCGAAACGAGCGATGCGCAGGCGGAAAGGGTCTTCGTCCGTCACCATCTCACCGCCGGAGCACAGCATGCCGTTGGAAACGACGCCGCGCACGGGCTTGGGAACCAGTGTGATGCCAGAGCCCGGGATGAAAGCGCCGATGGGCGCATAGGCGGTGACAAGGCCGGGGCGGGCGTTGAGACCGCCGCAGACGATCTCCTTCACGCCATCGATGGTCTCGACCTCACAGACCTGCAGCTTGTCGGCATTCGGGTGCTGTTTGGCGGAGATGATCTTCGCGACGGTGAACTGCTTCAGCGCGTCCTTCGGATCATGCGCCTCCTCGACCTCGAGGCCTGCCATGGTCATGGCGTCCAGGATCGCAGGAAGGTCCGCGCTCGTGTCGAGATAGTCCTTCAGCCAGGGGAGGGTGAATTTCACGAGAGACCTCCGGTGACAGTCGGCAAGAGCCAGGGCTTGAAGCCATAGTGTTTGATCCACTCGACGTCGGCTTCGAAATAGGGGCGGAGGTCGGGCATGCCGTATTTCAGCATGGCGAGGCGATCGACGCCGAGGCCGAAGGCGAAGCCCTGGTATTGTTCCGGGTCGATGTTGCAGGAGCGTAGCACGTTGGGGTGCACCATTCCGCAGCCGAGAATCTCGAGCCAGTCATTGCCCTCGCCGACCTTGATCTCCGCGCCCGAGCGGTCGCAGCGGATATCCATCTCCGCCGACGGTTCGGTGAACGGGAAGAAGTGCGGGCGGAAACGCGACTGCGTGGTCGGCACTTCGAAGAAGCGCGAGAAGGCTTCAGTGAGGCACGACTTCAGATGGCCCATATGGACCTTCTCGTCGATCACGAGGCCTTCGATCTGGTGGAACATCGGCGTGTGCGTTGCGTCCCAGTCCTTGCGGTAGACGCGGCCTGGCGCGATCACGCGGATCGGCGGCTTCGATGACATCATCGCGCGCACCTGGATCGGCGAGGTGTGCGTGCGCAGCAGCTTCCGCGTTCCGTCGGCCGCGGGCTTCATGAAGAAGGTGTCGTGCATTTCCCTTGCGGGGTGACCAATTGGGAAGTTGAGTGCGGTGAAGTTGTGGAAGTCGTCCTCGATGTCCGGGCCTTCGGCGACAGCAAAGCCCATGTCGGCGAAGATGGCGGCGAGTTCCTCGAACACCTGCATCACGGGGTGGAGGGCGCCCACCGGCTCGTAGCGCGGCGGCAGGGTGAGGTCTTCGCGTTCGGTCTCGAGGCGCTTGTTGAGAGCGGCGAGTTCGAGGTCGGCCTTGCGGGCGTTGATCGCGGTGGTGAGCCGATCCTTGAGGCCGTTGAGAGCGGGGCCGGCAGACTGGCGCTGTTCCGGGGACATGCCGCCGAGTTCGCGCATCAGCAGCGAGACGCGGCCCTTCTTGCCCAGCTCCGCGACGCGGATGGCTTCGAGCGCTGCTTCATCGGATGCGGCGGCGATGGAGGCGGATGCCTCCGCCTCGATGCTCGCTACCTGTTGGTCGATCGCCATCATGGCCTCGTGCGGTTTTGGTGCGCACGGGGCCATAGTCCGCCCCGCGCTTGCGGTCGGAACTAGCGGAGAAAGGCTTCGGAGATAAGTGCCGCGGCTAGATTAAGCCGCCAGCGCCGCCCGGGCCTTCTCCACCAGGGCGGTAAAGGCGGCTGGTTCGTGCATGGCAAGGTCAGCCATCACCTTCCGGTCGACACCGAGGCCGGCCTTGGTGAGGCCGTCGATGAAACGCGAATAGGTGAGGTTAGCGTCGACCGAACGCACGGCAGCGTTGATACGCTGGATCCAGAGCGAGCGGAAATTGCGCTTCTTGAGCTTGCGGCCCTTGTAGGCGTTGACGCCGGCTTTGACGACGGCGGCCTGGGCGGTGCGGAAGGTGTTCTTGCGACGGCCGTAAAAGCCCTTGGCGGCTTTGATGACCTTGCGGTGGCGGGCGTGGGCCGGAACTCGGCCGCGAGCGCGTGGCATGGGGAAACTCCGTTATCTGATCAGGTTGGGTGCGCTACGGGGCGGTCTTACTTGACGCCGTAGGGCAGGAACTTCTTCACAACGCGAGGCGTGTCCACTTCCGCGACCACGACGGTGCCGCGGTTGGTGCGGATGTATTTCGAGTTGTGGCTGATCAGGCGGTGGCGTTTACCAGCGACGCCGCGCTTGAGTTTACCGGACGCAGTTTGCGAGAACCGCTTCGCAGCGGCCTGCTTGGTCTTCATCTTCGGCATTTCGGTCTCCTGTTGGCGACAGTCCGACCCGGCAATTTTCCTAAGAAAATCAACGGCGCGACGCCTGAAAAAAGTCCCGGGAGGCATGCCATTAGCCCGTCCGGTCCTGTGGAAGGCGGGGTTTATACGCGGGAAACCCGGAAAAGCAAGGCGCTGGTTCCGCCGGACCGGCCGGTCAGGCCGCGGCGTTTTCCCGGCGTGCGGCTACCCCGAGCAGCAGGTCCTGCAGCCGTTTCGACTGGAGGTCGAGGTTGAAGGCGCGAAGGGCCAGTTCCCGGCCGGCGACGCCCATGGCCAGCGTCGCCTCGACATTGCCGGTCAGCTTTTCCAGCTGGCTGGCGAAAGCGGCAGCATCGCCTTCGGGCGAAAGGAAGCCGGTGACGCCATCCTTCACGCATTCCGGTATGCCCGCATGGCTGGTCGCGGCGATGGCGCAGCCCGACAGCATCGCTTCGATGCAAACGGTCGGAAGGCCTTCGGCATCACCCGTCGCCGCACGGCGCGAGGGAACGCAGAGGATCATGGCTTCGGAAAAGTGCTTCGGCATATGTTCGGCGGGGATCCAGCCCGGCAGTTCGACATCCACGCGGGAAGACCTGAGCTGGCTTTCCAGCTTCGGCTTCAGCGGTCCATCGCCGATCAGGCGCACGCGCCAGCCATCGAGCTTCGGTCCGAGCCGCGTCAGCGCAGCCACCAGCGTATCGATGCCCTTCTTCTCCACCCAGCGCCCGGCGAACAGGATCAGCTTGCTCTTCTGGCCAGGCGTGAAGCGGGAGGGATCGGCGCCATTATAGTGGACGGTCATCCGTTCAGGCGGACAGCCGGCGGCGGCGAGTTCGCTCTTGATGAAGTTCGATACCGGGAGGATCAGGGCCGCTTCGTCCCACAGCTGCCGGCGCCGGCGATTGTAGATGCGCAGCGTGCTGTTGCGCGTGTTGGCTTTCTTGGTGGCATCGCCGCCGTGATAGGTCGTGACGAGGGGCAGGCCCATGGCGCGTGCTAGAGGCAGGGCGTAGGCGCCCGCCTTTCCGAAATGGGCATGGACCAGAACCGGAGCTTCTTCCTTCAGCCGCGCCTTCAGCTTCGGCGAGACGAGGCCCAGTTGCTTGAACCCTGTTTCACCAAAGGGTCCATGCAGCGGGTTGAGGCGGATCGCCTTCGCCCATGACGGGGGCAGGTTGCGTTGCTCGGAGCCGACGAAAACCGGCTGCAGGGCGTCGAACGACTTGTAGGAATTGACGATGAAACCCTCGGACGGGGCGAACATCTTGTCGGCGAACACGAGGAACTGCCGCGTCACCTGCCATCCCCAAGGGGTTACGCAATGCCCGGCGGCATTGAGGGGCCGACTTACAGCAGTCCCGCCCGGCGGGCAAACAGGCGCGAAAGGACAGGGGCGCAACTAAAGTTGAGGATCCCGAAATGCAGCGCCCGCGACAGCAAGCTGCGCGGGCGCTATTGGCATTACTGATCGTCAATCCTAGCCGCAGCGAACGCCGCTGACGTTTCCGGCCGCGTCGATGTCGATGTTGAGACGGGCGGCGTTGAAATCCATCGTGACCTGGTCGCCCGGCTTGATGATCCGCACCGTGGCGCTGGCTGCGGGAACTGCCGGATCCGTCGCCGGTTTGCCCACAAGCACCATGTACTGCGCCATGTTGCAGGTATCGGCCGCGGCTGGATCAGCCGGCGGCGTCGTTGCCGGTGGGGCCGGTTCCGCAGGCGCGGTGGCCATGGGTTCGGCGGGGGTGGTGGGAGTGGGTTCGGTCGACGGGGAGCACGCCATCAGCGCGAGCCCCGCGACAAGGGCGAGGGAAAGGTTTTTCATGCGGAAGGAGATTAGATCGCCGCCAGGCCTCTTCAAGTGAACCGTCAGTTAGCTGGCGAGGGATCTTTCGAAACGACCGGTGCGGCCAGCGGGGCAAGGGGCGCCGGGGCCAAAGCGTCCATCGGCGCGACGGGTTTTTCCCGCGGCACGTCAGGCGTCGCACATGAAGCCAACACCCCCGCTCCAAAGAAGCAGGCCAGTATCCTGTAGGTCATGCTGATCTACGCGCGTGACTAACCCGCGTTCCGCCCGGCTCAACGCGGGGCGAGCACCATCACCATCTGGCGGCCTTCGAGCCGGGGCTCGGATTCCACCTTCGCGACGTCGGCGAACTCGGCTTTCACCTTGGTGAGGAGCTCCATACCGAGGTGCTGGTGCGCCATCTCGCGGCCGCGGAAGCGCATGGTGATCTTCACCTTGTCGCCTTCCTCGAAGAAGCGGCGGATCGAGCGGCCCTTCACCTCGTAATCGTGCTTGTCGATGTTCGGACGAAGCTTGATCTCCTTGAGATCGGCAGACTTCTGCTTCTTCCGTGCTTCGGCCTTCTTCTTCTGCTCGGCAAAGCGCTGCTTGCCGTAGTCAGCAATCTTCACGACGGGAGGATCGTTGTCGGGCGCGACCATCACGAGGTCGAGGCTGACTTCCTTAGCGGCTTCGAGCGCTGCCTCGATCGGCATCTCGCCCTGCTTTTCACCCTTTTCGTCGATCAACAGAACGCGCGTGGCGCGGATTTCCTCGTTGACCTGCGGACCTTCCTTCTTGGGCGATGGAGCCGCTTGCGGACGCTGCGCGATGGTAGTTCTCCCTGATGGCTTTCGAGCGGGGACTTATGCCCGAACTCGCGGAAATACTCAAGAATCGGAGCCTTCGGCAAGTTCCGGGCTCGATTCGGGTGATGGATTCTCGGTCTCGGCGTCGGCCTCCCCGGGAAGCTTCACCGGTTCCGGAGGGGCAATATTGGGGGGCAGGACGCCAAGTCCAATAGCCGCCCGCTTGACGTCATCGACGGAGAGCGCCTCCAGCGCGGCTGCGTGAAGCACCATCATCGGGCCGCCCTTGGGGGCGGCGCGGCCGAGGCGGGTCCTGGGGTTCCAGACGCTGCGCAGGTCGTCCGCCATCTGGTCGTTCCACTCCTGCGCGAACAGGCAGACGCCCGGCGTCCGGGCGGCGGCGGCAAGGTGCATGGGACCGGTGTCGCCGCCGACGGCGAAGACTGCACGTTCGGACAGCGTGGCGAGCTGGAACAGGTCAGTGCGTCCGATGAGGCTCTTGGTGCGCGGCTCCAGCTTCATGATCTTCGCGCCGATCTCACCCTCGGCCTTGGCGCCGATGATCACCGGCGTGATGCCGGCGTCGGCAACCCAGGTTGCGATCTTGGCAAAGCGTTCGGCCGGCCAGCGCTTCTCCGGATGCTCGGGCGAGGAGCCCGGGATCAGCAGCATATAGGGACCGGACAGGCTGAAGAATTCCGGCTGGAAGCGCGGCGGATCGCGGAAGGCGGGGCGGATCCAGTCAAGGCTCGGGAGCACGTCCTGCCCGATGATCCAGCCGGTCGGATCGCCTGGCGGTTTCGGGCCGAGACCTGCATGCTTCAGCTGTTCGGCGAGACGATCGAAATTGTGCATCTCGCCGCGATGCTCGTTCATGTGCTGGTGCGACGAACCTTTCGCGGCGCCGGACCAGAGCGGTTTCTTGCCGGTGAGGCCAAGGAAATACTGCCCGGTGCGGTCATTGTTCTGGAAGTCGTAGACCATGTCATACCCGGCCGCACGCAGGCGGCGGATGAGGTCGGCCTTGCCCTTGAGATCCTTCGGGCGGCCATCAGCTTCGACGATATCGAAGTAGGGGCACGCCTTGGCGAAGGCCTCGAACGGCTCGGTGGTGAGCAGGGTGATGCGGGCCGACGGGTGGGTCGCCCGGATGACGCGCATGGCGCCGAGCGCCTGGACGAAATCGCCCAGCGCGCCAAGCTTGATGACGAGCACGCGTTTCAGCGTGTCGCCGGGATTCGGGGGTGATATGTACTCTGAACTCGTCATGCAGGCCGACCTAACAGCCTGTCATAGACCGCCAAGGTCGCTTGCTGAAGCGCCAGTGTGGTGAACTTCTGCCTGACACGCGTGATTGCAGCCTGGCCCATGGCCTTGCGGCCGTCAGGACCCCTGTCCAGCAGGTCGGCCATGGCGTTGGCAAGGGCGGGCGGGTCCCGGGGCGGGACCACGAAGCCGGTCTGGCCCTGGAGGATGATTTCGGCCTGACCGCCGACGTCCGAACCGATCACGGGCACGCCCATGGCGCCGGCTTCGGCCGCAACACGGCCGAACGCCTCGGGTTCGTTCGAGGGCGCAATGACGATATCCGAGAGGGCGAAGGCTGCCGGCATGTCGTCACAATGCCCCACCATGGCGATCCTGTCGTCAAGTCCGTGCTGCTTGATCAGCTGCATGAGCTCGTGGAGATAGCCGGACCGGCCCTGGGGGTCGCCGGCGAAGATCATGCGCCAGGGCTGGTCGTTCCGGGCCTTGAGCAGGGCGGCGGCTGCGATCGCTTCGCGATGGCCTTTCCAGCCGGTCATGCGGGCAGGGAGCAGGATGAGCGCCGGAAGTGGTTCGGGAAGGCGCCATTCCCTGGCCAGTGCGGCTTTGCGGGTTGGCAGGATGGCTTCCGGAGAAAAACGGCTGATGTCGACGCCGCGATGAACGGTGACGAGGCGGTCAGCCGCTTCGGGATGTTCCTTTCGCACATGATCGGCGGTGAAGTTCGAATTGGCGATCACGACATCGCCGCGCGCCATGACCGAGTTGTACCAGCGTTTCAGCGAAGACTTCGCATTGTAGACGCCGTGATAGGTCGTCACGAACGGCTTCTTCATGCGCCGCGCCGCCCACAGCGCCGTCCAGGCTGGCGCACGCGAACGCGCATGTACGATGTCGACGCCGCGCTTGCCGATGATCTTCGCAAGGACGCTCGAATTGCCGTAAATGATGAGCGGGTTCTTCGAGGCGAGGCTGTCGATACGGATGAGTTCGCCGCCAACGCGGGAGAGCTCGCCTTCGAGCCTGCCGCCGGTGCTGGCGACCAGCGCCTTGGCGCCCGCTGAGGTTAGCGCCTCCGCGATTTCGATCGTGGTGCGCTCGGCGCCGCCCGCCGCGAGGTGGGGGATGACCTGCAGGATCGTCGCCCCCGACAGTGGCAAGGCTCTGTTTCTCCGCGAATACTTTGCGACAGACCGATAGTCGCTTTTCAGGCCAGCGCAAACCGATCAAAAGGCAATGATGGTGAATGCTTCTCCAGAATTCCTCGACCATGATGGCGTGCGGATCGCCTACAGGCGCTCGCCCGGGGCGCCAGGGCGGGCGGGCGTTGTCTGGATGGGCGGGTTCCACTCCGACATGCTCGGGGAGAAGGCGACCACGTTGCATCAGCGTGTCGCCGGCGCCGGACGGGGCTTCCTGCGCTTCGATTATCTCGGTCATGGCGAAAGCGGTGGACAGTTCGCCGACGGAACCATTGGCCGATGGCGATCGGATGCGCTGGCCGTGCTGGACCAGCTGACGGACGGGCCGGTGGTCGTGGTCGGCTCGTCGATGGGGGGGTGGATGGCGCTGCTGGCGGCGCTGGCAAGACCTGGACGGGTAAAGGGACTTGTGCTGCTCGCG
Source organism: Hyphomonadaceae bacterium (assembly GCA_047601145.1). GTDB lineage: Bacteria > Pseudomonadota > Alphaproteobacteria > Caulobacterales > Hyphomonadaceae > UBA7672. The sequence continues at coordinate 440,078 of JASGJW010000005.1, read as the reverse complement.
CCCGCGCCGGACTTCACCGACAAGCTGATGTGGGCCTCGTTCGACGAGAGCCAGCGAAAGCAGATCATGGAGCAGGGGTCCTGGACGCGGCCGTCGGACTATGACCCTGCCGGTTATCCGATCACGAAGATGCTGATCGAAGAGGGGCGTGACTGGAACATTCTCGACGGCCAGATCGCGCTCGATGTTCCAGTGCGCATCCTGCAGGGCGGCCTCGACCCGGATGTGCCATGGACCCACTCGCTCGATCTCGCCGACAAGCTGCGGTCACAGGATGTGGTGTGGTCGCTGATCAAGGATGGCGACCATCGATTGTCACGACCACAGGATATCGAGCGGATGGTGACGACCGTGTTGGCGACTGCTGATCAGGTCGACGCGGCGCGCTGAAGGCAGTCGAGCAGGCCTTCGCGATAGGTTGGGAAGCGTGGTCGCCAGCCGAGCACGGCTTTCGCCTTCGCATTGGAGACACGTTTGCACTCCGCATAGAAGCGCTGCGCTGCTGGTGAGAGATTGGCGTCCTCGAAGGCGACAGCGGGCGGTGGGGCGAGGTCGAGCAGGCTGGCGGCGTATGCCAGCACCTGGTCGGCCGGCGCGGGCTGGTCATCGCAGATGTTGAAGATGGCGCCGTGCGTGCGCTTCGCGATCGCGAGTTTCAGGGCGGATGCGATGTCGCTGACATGTGCGCGGGAGAAGACCTGGCCAGACTTCACGATGCGGCGTGCGCCGGGCTCGCGCACGCGTTCGAGCGGCGAGCGACCCGGGCCGTAGATGCCGGGCAGGCGGAACACGCTGGCGCCGGCGGAGAGCCACTGGTCCTCGGCCTTCGCGCGGTTGATCGCTTCGCGGCTTTGCGGATTGAGCGGTGTCTCTTCGAACGCCCAGCGGCCGCCGAGATCGCCATAGACGCCGGTGGTTGAGAGATAGCCGATCCAGCTGGCGGTCGCGGCGCGATCAGCGAACGACCGGAAGACGGGGCAGCCGTGTTCGTCGGGCGGAACGGAGATCAGCCAGGCTGCGCCCGAGGGCGGCTGGACGTCCTCGCCTGGCCAGATATGGGCCCTCCAGCCGTTTGAGCGGAGAAGGTCGGCTGAAGCTTCGCTGCGGGTGGTTCCGGCAACGGAGACGCCGCCCGCCTTTAGAATCCGCGCGAGTTCGCTTGCGACATAGCCGAAGCCGAATGCGAAGAGGGGCGCTGGGACCATGTTCTTGCCGTATTGATGCTGTGGGGCTTATGGGCCCGCCGGATGCGGCTGACCAGCCGCGGCGCCACACGGATTTATCCATGCGTCTCGTTCTTGCCGCTTCCCTCCTGCTGGCGCTTGCGCCATCGGCCTTCGCGCAGACGGAGGACGAGAAGCTCCAGAAATGCATGGCCAAGCTCGATACGGACGCCGAGGGCGCCTATCAGGACGGACTCACCTGGCTGGCAAGCGGCAATCGTCCTGCCGCGCGTCAGTGTACAGCGCTGGCGTTGATCGCGCTCGGGCAGGAAGCGGAGGGCGCGGCGCGTCTTGAAGAGCTCGCCAACGCACCCGATGGCGGCACGATGGAGGAGCGCGGCGTCTATCTCGTCCAATCGGGCAATGCATGGCTGATGGCCGGGATGCCGGATGCAGCTGTGGTCACGCTGACCAACGCGCTCAAGCTGCGCCCGGCGGATGGAGAACTCTTCAAGGATCGCGCACGCGCCTACGTCACGCAGAAGAAATGGGCCGAAGCGGGAAAGGATCTTGACGAAGCGATCCGGCTGGCGGCGGGCGATGCCGAGGCCTATCGCCTGCGCGGCCATGTCCGCATGAAGCTCAACCAGCTGTCGGGCGCCTGGGAAGACGTCGGCGTGGCCATGAAACTTGCGCCGAAGGATGTAAACGTCATCGTGCTGCGTGGCGACGTGCGCGAGGCGATGCGGGTTGCGGGGCTGCCTGATCCCGTGGAGTCTGCGGAAGACAGCGCGCCGCATACGCGGATCGTCGGCAACTAGCGCGGCAGGTAGTTCCTCGGATCGATCAGCCTGTAGCCGGGCGTTGTGCGAACCAGTTCACGCAGCCAGTAACTGTGTCCGGCGCCGTAGATCACCAGGATCCTGTCGCCGGGTTTCGCAACCTGGCGGAGCTTGGCGAAGATCATTGCATTGCGGGTGTACCAACGGCCATTGAGAACGGCGCCAGGCTGGTCCGTGCCGCTGCCGAACGAGAGCATCTTCAAGTAGATGGCGTGCCCGCCCTCGCCGATCGGGCTATCAGCCGCGTTGATATCCGCCAGAAGCTGGCCGACGGATCGCGTTTTCTGCGCCGCTTCGAGCTTGGTCATTTCGCCCTGGATCGAGCCCATGACGGCGCCGAGTTCACCGGCGCGGCCATTCCTTTCCGCCCAGGCAGCAACCGCCTCGAACGGGAAATAGGAAGGCTCTCCCGGCCGATCCTGCTCGTCGATCGCATAGACACGCGAAAGGCCAGTGCGTGCCGCGAGGCGATAACCGATCTGAACGCGCTCGTCGGGATTAGCCGCGAGGTCGGCCGGTTTGAAGTCGGGATATTTCTGGTCGAGCATGGTCGCCGGATCAGCCGCGATGCGCTCGACGGCGATTGCAGTCGGATGGAATTTAGCCAGCGCGGTTGCGACGGCTTCGAGCTCCGCCTGCTTCTCCGGCGTCGTGACCGGGTCGATCTGCGCGTTGGTGAGATCGGCGCCCGGATTGCCCATGTGGTAGGTTCCGAGGATCATCACCTCGATGGTCGCAGGCTCATCGGGCTTCTGGGCAGGCGCAGATGTACACGCAGCCAGCAGCAGCGCTGCGATAGCAAGCAGTCTCTTCATGCGCTCAGGGTCCCACCACGCACTTGTCGAGACCGTCGCGGCGGACCATGCCCATCAGCGCCTGGATCTTGGTGTTGCGCCGGCCGGTGGCGTAGCTGCCGGTGATCTTCCAGCGGTTGGGGCTGGGGAGCACTGCGGCGAGGGCGGCCGCCTGGCGCGGCGTCAGATTCTTCGCGGAGACGCCGAAGCGTTCCTGCGCCGCCATCTCGGCGCCGAAGATGCCGTCGCCCCATTCGGCGACGTTGAGATAGATTTCCATGATGCGCGGCTTGGACCACATCCATTCTGCCAGCACGGTGAAGTAGGCTTCCGCGCCTTTCCGCATCCAGCCGCCGCCATTCCAGAGGAAAACGTTCTTCGCAGTCTGCTGCGAGATCGTGGAAGCGCCACGCAGGTCCCCGCCATTCTCGGCTTCCTGCATCGCCTTCTGGATTTCCTTCATGTCGAAGCCCTGGTGCGCGCAGAAATTCTGGTCTTCCGCGGCGATGACCGCGCGCACGAGGTGGGGCGAGATGTCCTTGAGGTCGACCCATTTCTGGCGGACCTCGACGCCCTTCATGGCGACGCCGGCCATGTTGAAGGTCGGTGGCGGGCCAGTCCAGCCGATGGTGAAGACCGCGAGATTGGTGATCGCAAGGAAGCCGACGACGAGGATCGCCGTCCATTTCAGGAAGCCGACGGTGATGACGCGCCACAGGGGCTTCTCGTGATCGTACGCGCCGCCTTGCGCGGTGATGCCCGCACGCCAGCGTCCAAGCAGACCGCCTTTCGGTTGAGCGTCTGCATCGGAAGACGTGCCGCTTCCGTACGACGTGGAGCTGTCATTCTCAGGTTCGGGCGGCATATCCGGCTTCTGGTCCAGCATCCCATTCCTCACATACACAGGGATCGGATTCGACGTGGCGTCGGTTACGGCGTTCAGTTTCGAAGGCGAAAGGAGAGAGTGACCCCAGAGCCCAGACGGCGGCGCCCCGCACGAGCGGAGATACGTCGTCCAATCGCTGGATACACACATCCGCGAGTCCCGTCTTGTCAGTTTTTTGGGTCCCCGAATTTCCAATTGCGACCATGACGTTCCGGACAAAGCGGTCCCGACCGATCCGCTTGATCGGGGAGCCCGCGAAAACCTCACGGAAAGCAGCATCGTCGAGTTGGGCGAGATCTGCGAGCAGGGGAGACGTCAATTCAACCCTGGGGTGAAAGGCCGCATCCCGGGCGATGCTGGCGAACTTGTTCCAGGGACAGACTGCCAGGCAGTCGTCGCAGCCATAGATGCGGTTGCCCATCGCCTTGCGGAATTCGCGGGGGATCGGGCCTTTCTGCTCGATCGTGAGGTACGAGATGCAGCGGCGCGCATCGAGCTGGTAGGGCGCGGGGAAGGCTTTGGTCGGGCAGATGTCGAGGCAGGCGCGGCATGTGCCGCAGGAGTCATCTGCCGCCGGGTCAGGCGTGAGTGCGGCGTCGGTCAGCATGACCCCGAGGAACAGCCAGGAGCCGTGATCGCGGCTGACCAGGTTCGTGTGCTTGCCCTGCCAACCGACGCCGGCGCGATGGGCGAGCGGCTTCTCCATCAGCGGCGCGGTGTCGACGAAGATCTTCACGTCATTGCCGGTCATTGTCGCGAACTGGGAAGCGAGCTGTCTCAGCCGGCGTTTCATGAGGTCGTGATAGTCGACGTTCTGGGCGTAGATTGAAACAGTTGCGCGCTCGACATGAGTCAGCGGCTCAAGCGGGTCGTGCTTCGGGCCATAGTTCAGGCCTACGACCAGCGCCGATTTCGCCCCCGGCCACATCGCGGTTGGATGCTGGCGGCGCTCTAGTGTCTCTTCCATCCAGCCCATATCGCCATGCCGGCCCTCTGCCACGAACTCCGACAGGTGGTCGCCAGCCGCCCACGCTTCGTCGGCCCGGGCGATGCGGGCGACGTCGAAACCGAGGGCCAGGGCGCTGGCCTTGAGATTATCCTCTGGCGTGGACACGCGGTTTCTCTAGCATTGCCCGAACGGCATGGGCTTTTCCTTTCGCTGCCCAATGTTTAGGCAGGGATGCCTGCGGCCGGAAAGGGTCAGGTTCCGGCGCTTCACAGGGGCCCGGGTCCGGCTAGGACTGGGGTGGCATGTATAACGAGATGTTCGCAGACGACCGCCTGGTCCGGGGCCCCTATGAAAAGGTGGCCGAGTGGATCAACGCCGCCGGGGTCGACCTGCTGAAACTGCGCCAAAGCGAGGCGGAAGCGATCTTCCGCAAGATCGGCATCACCTTCGCCGTTTATGGCGAGGGCGGGGACCCGGAGCGGCTGATCCCGTTCGACCTGATCCCGCGCGTATTCGGGGCAAGCGAATGGCGCCGTCTGTCGCGGGGTATCAAGCAGCGCACCCGGGCGCTCAATGCCTTCCTCTATGACGTCTATCATCGCGGCGAGATCCTCCGGGCGGGGATCATTCCGGAGGAGCTGGTCTACCAGAACGAAGCCTTTCTGCCGGAGATGGTAGGGGTCGATCCGCCGGGGCGGGTCTATAGCCATATCGTCGGCGTCGACATCGTGCGGACGGATGGCGACAAGTTCCAGGTGCTCGAGGACAATTGCCGGACGCCGTCGGGCGTTTCCTATATGCTCGAGAACCGCGAGATTATGATGCGGATGTTCCCGCAGCTGTTCCAGGCGGGGATCGTCGAGAGCGTCGATAGCTATCCGGGGATGCTGAAGAAGACGCTGGAGGAGGTCGCGCCGATCAAGTGCGACGATGATCCGACGGTGGTGCTGCTGACGCCGGGCTCGCTGAATTCGGCTTACTACGAACACTCCTTCCTCGCCGACCTGATGGGGATCGAGCTGGTCGAGCCGCAGGACCTCTTCGTGGAAAACGGCCTCTGCTGGATGCGCACGACACGGGGGCCACGGCGTGTGGACGTGATCTACCGGCGGATCGACGACACCTATATCGACCCGCTGGCGTTCAAGCCGGATTCGCTGCTGGGCGTGCCTGGGTTGTTCAACGTCTATCGCTCGGGCGGGGTGACGCTGTGCTCGGCGCCAGGGGCGGGCGTGGCGGACGACAAGGCGATCTATGTCTTCGTGCCCGACATGATCAAATTCTATCTCGGGGAGAAGCCGATCCTCGAGAACGTTCCGACCTGGCGGTGCGCCCAGCCAGACGACTGCAAGTATGTGGTCGATAACCTGAAGGATCTCGTCGTGAAACGGGTCCATGGCTCGGGCGGCTATGGCATGCTGATCGGGCCGCACGCGACCAAGAAGGAAGTCGACGCCTTTCGTGCGAAGATCAAGGCGAACCCGTCCGAGTTCATCGCCCAGCCGACGCTCGACCTTTCGACCGCGCCGATCCTTGGTGACGCTGGCGTCGAAGAGCGCCATGTCGATTTCCGGCCCTACTGTCTCGTCGGCAAGGATATCCGTCTGACGCCGGGTGGGCTCACGCGCGTTGCACTCAAGAAGGGATCGCTCGTGGTGAACTCGTCGCAGGGCGGCGGCGTCAAAGACACCTGGATCCTGGCGGACTGACATGCTGAGCCGGACCGCTGAAAACCTCTTCTGGATGGGCCGCTACATGGAGCGGGCGGATGCAACCGCACGTCTCATCGAGATGGGTCACCGCATGGCGATGGTGCCTGGCTCCAACGAGATGGAGGAATGGCGCTCGGTCGCTGCAGCCTCGGGCTCGGCACCGGACATCGTGGCCGACGCGAAGCTGAACGCCGGGGCGGTAGTGCAGCGACTGTTGCTCGATCCGGACAATCTGTCCTCGATCCGTTCGTCTCTTACCGCGGCGCGGGCCAACGGGCGCGCGGTGCGGACAGCGCTGACGCAGGACATGTGGGAAGCGCTCAACGACGGCTGGCGGCAGCTCGGCCAGATGGATGCGGAGACGGCGCTGAAGAACCTGCCTTCGCTGCTGGAGTGGACCAAGAATCGCACCGCTGCGTTCCGCGGCGCCACTGAGGGATCGTTGCTGCGCAATGACGGCTATTACTTCCTGCGCATGGGCGGGTTGATCGAGCGCGCCGACATGACGCTGCGCCTGCTCGACGTGAAGTACTATGTGCTGCTGCCGGAGACGGATGTGGTCGGCGGCGGACGGGACTATCACCAGTGGACCAGCGTGCTTCGGGCCACGTCGGCGTTGCGGGCGTATCACCATGTCTACAAGGGCGACTACACGCCGTGGGGCATCGCTGATTTCCTGATTCTCAACGCCATCTTCCCTCGCTCGGTCGCCTACTGCTATCGCGCGATCGGGCGGTTCCTTGATGACCTTGGCGACCTATATGGGGAGAAGGGTGCCCCCCAGGAGACCGCGCGCGACATGGTCGAGCGTCTTGGACGTACAGAGATCAACGCGCTGTTCCAGTCCGGCCTGCACACCTTCATCGCCGACGCCATCGGCACGACACGGCAGCTGTCCGCCGACATCAGCAAGGCCTATCACTTCTAGGAATTCATGCGACTTACCATTCACCACGCCACGACCTACACCTACGATCCGCCGGCGGATCGCTGCGCGCTCCGGCTGCGACTTTATCCGCCGGTCTTCGACAGCCAGAAAGTGCTGGACTGGAAGGTGAGCGTGAACGGACAAGCGATCCGGCCCCTGATGACCACGGCAACCGGCGATCGTGAGTTGGTGTGGACGGTTGCGGGTTCGACGCCTGAAGTCGCAATCATGGCTGAGGGCGAGGTTGAGGTCCGTGACACGGCGGGCGTTGTGCGTGGCCTCAAGGACACCGTGCGGCCGGGGGTCTATCTCCGCACGACGCCGCTAACGCAGCCGGACAAGCGCATTGAGGCGCTGGGCGCGGGCATCGCGCCGGGCAAGCCGCTGGAACGCATGCATGCGCTGTTCAACGCGGTGGCGGATGCCGTGGCGTACAGACCGGCGACGACCACATCATCGACCACGGCGGCGCAGGCGCTGAAGGCCGGGCAGGGCGTCTGTCAGGATCACGCGCATGTCTTCATCAGCGCGTCGCGCACGATGGGCGTGCCGGCGCGCTATGTGGTCGGCTACCTGCTCGCGTCCGACGCGAACCTGACTGAAACACATGCCTGGGCGGAGGCCTGGGTGCAGGATATCGGCTGGGTCGGGTTCGATGCGGCAAATCGACTCTGTCCGACGGACCGCTATGTCCGCCTCGGCTGCGGACTGGATGCGGCTGATGCTGCTCCGATCCGGGGAAATGTGTCCGGCATGCATCAGGAGCGGCTTAGCGCCTCGGTCGACATCAGCCCGGCGGAGGTCCAGAATCAGGTCCAGAATCAGGAAGGCCAGTCGCAGCAGTGACCGGACTTCTGGAACAAGTTCGGGGAACGCACTGAGGCTCGGGGAATTGGGACGGATATGACGTACTGTGTTGGCCTCAAGCTCAAGGCTGGCTTGGTGCTCCTGTCGGACACCCGGACGAATGCCGGCGTCGACAACATCGCGCGCTTCCGCAAGATGTTCCTGTTCGAGGAGCCTGGCGAGCGCGTGGTCGCGCTGATGGCCGCCGGCAATCTCGGCATCACGCAGGGCGTGGTTACGCATCTCACGGCCGCCGTGAAGCATGGCCGCATCGACCCCGAAATCGAAAGCATCATGACGTGCGAGACGCTCTATCGCGCCGCGCAGCTGGTCGGCGAAGCAATGCGCGAAGTGCAGAAGCGTGACCGCGCGGAGATCGAGGCGCAAGGGTCAGCGGCCGACGCCACCATCATCATGGCGGGGCAGAGGAAGGGCGGCGAGCTGCGCCTGTTCCTGATCTACACCGCCGGCAATTTCATCGAGGCAGGCGAAGACACGCCCTACATGCAGATAGGCGAGCACAAATACGGCAAGCCGATCCTCGACCGCGTGATCCGGCCTGATACGACTATCGACGAGGCGATCAAGGCTGCGCTGGTCAGCATGGACTCGACGCTGCGCTCCAACCTCTCCGTCGGCATGCCGCTCGATCTCTGTGTGATACCGGTCAACGAGTTCAGGACGCGATCGCTGCGCATCGAAAGCGACCACAAGGAATTCCGCCAGATCAGCGATTCTTGGGCCGCGTCGCTGCGCAACGCGTTCAACGCGCTTCCGGACGTGAAGCTGTAGCGCTCACACAACCGCCGGAATTGCCCGGAAGCCTGTTCTTCATGAACTTCTCAATTCGCGCCAGCCTGGTTGCCGCACTGCTCTTGCTGGTCCCGTCGACAGTGCGGGCGCAGGCGCCCGATCCCGCCTGCGTGAGCCGAACGTTCGAGGAAGCACGCTTCACGATCTGCGCTTTCGATGCGGACGATCATGACCTGCGGCTGGTTGTTCGCGACGGATCCGGAAAGGCTTATCGGCGCCTCCCCAGGCTGGCTGCGGCTCTGGGTGAACAAGCGGCCCACGTGCGCTTCGCCATGAATGCGGGAATGTTCGACCGGAAGGGAGCGCCGATCGGTCTTTACGTTGAAAAAGGAAAGGTTGTGAAGCCGCTCAACCAGCGCGCTGGCGTCGGCAATTTTCATCTCAGTCCGAACGGCGTGTTCTGGGTCGGCGCCGATGGTGGTGTGCATATTTCGACGACAGCCGATTATGCGAGCGCGGCCCCGAAGGCGAAGTGGGCGACGCAATCTGGGCCGATGCTTGTTGTCGATGGCAAGCTGCATCCGGCGTTCAGTCCGGACGGCGAGTTCTCGTTACCTGCGCAACGGGGTCGGCGTGACGGGCGAACGCACGGCCGTATTTGTCATCAGCGATGACGAGGTTTCGTTCGGAAAGCTTGCCCGCTTCTTCCGCGACGTGCTCAAGGCGGACAACGCGCTCTATTTCGACGGAGCGGTCTCAAGCCTCTGGGCGCCATCGATCAACAGGATGGACTCCTCGCGCGATCTCGGGCCGATGGTCGTCGTCACGTCCCCTTGACCGTTCCCGCGCCCAGTTGCTCGCGCCAGTGACTGGCCCGTTCGATACGCAGGCGTTCGATCACGTGGGGATCGCTCTCCGTGAAACGCTCGATGATCTCGTAGCTGAACGCGGCCTCGCCGTGCGCCTTCCATGAGGCCTGCACATCCTTGTTGATCAGCATGCCGTTCGACAGACGGGCCCAGAGGCCATTGTGCTGCGTGTCGAGATTACGGCTGACGCCGATCCAGACTTCTCCTGTCGCCGAGTTGCGCAACGCGAACACGCCGTCCTGCGGCGGGCGTTCCGAATACTGCTGCAGCAGCTCTTTCCGGCGTGATTTGTCGATCATGGCGGCGCGTCCTTTTCATCCGGGTATAATATCCGGGTAAAAGGAGCAACCGTCAGGTTTGTCGCGGCCCAGGCCAGGCCTCTCGCGCGTTCGGATCGACGATGGGCATGCCCTTGCCTTCGGCCTGTCGCACCGGCACGGCCTGCCAGTCGAAATCGTCGAGGCATTTCACGTTGACGCCGTAGTGGTCCGGCATCGAGCGCTTGCGGTGGAACGGATAGATGCCGCAGGCCGTGCAGAAATAGTGCTTCGCGATGCGGGCGTTCCATTGATAAAGGCCCAGCCTGTCCTCGCCCGCGGTGATCGTCAGCCGGCTTTCGTGGACGTTCGACATCAGCGCATTTTTCTTCGAGCACAGCGAGCAATCGCAGACGTAGCATTCTGCGATCTCGCCTTCGACAATGAAGCGAACTGCGCCGCAGTGGCAGGAGCCGTTGTAGGTTGGCATAAGGGGTCGGTCCGAACGGCGAAACTCAATCCGAAGTCGGACATTGCTCCGTTTTTGCTGAACGAGCAAACATGGCCCTAAGCTGCCGCTACGACCTTCGCTCGCGAATGTCGGGTCTGGGTCGGAGAACTGACGCATCGATCTGCTTCGTTGTTTTCGTACTTCGGACAGGAGTCACGGTTTACACGCCACCAAATGACCCCGACTTCCAGCTTCTCGTTTTGGCGCCGCACCTGGCCCCAACCATGCGCTGGAACCCGGACGATGTGATCGCCGTCCTTAAGACGTCGGCGGCGCGCTACTCCATCGATCGCAACCGCGTTTTTCTGACTGGTTTGAGCCTCGGCGGGCATGGGACGTGGGCTACGGCCGCCGCCTATCCCGATGTCTTCGCCGCCATCGTTCCCATCGCTGGCCGCGGCGACGTCACGCAGGCGTGCGCGCTGCAATCCATGCCGATCTGGGCGTTTCATGGCGTCGCCGACAGCGTCGTGCCGGTCACGGGATCAAGCACCGTGACCGCGGCGGTGGCCGCCTGCGGGGGCAGCCCGCGCCTCACGCTTTACGATGGGGTCGACCATGATTCCTGGACGCAGACTTACGTCGACCCTTCGCTGTATGTCTGCCTCTTGACCCAGCGTCGACGATAGACATCCTGCGGAAAGCCCAACGCAGCTGGGAAGGCCCAAAGCCATGACGAACGCCGCCTCAAATGACTCGCCGGACGCGAAGAAGGCAGTATTTCGTCACCTTGTGGCGCTCTACGCCACCGGCGACGTGGATGCACTGGAGGCGTATTGCGCACCCGATTATGTCGGCCACACTGCTGCGGGCACACGCGATCTGGCCGAGTTCCGAAAGAGCATCATTAATTTCCACGCAATCTTCGATTACGGCCAGGACGCCTTCGTCATCGAAGATCAGTTCGTCGATGGCGATAAAGTGGCGACCCGGATGACCGCGCATGTCCGCATGCGCGAGACGAGCGAAGCTGTAACGATGCTCGGCATCAACCTTGCCATCATCCGCGGCGGAAAAATCCATGAGGAGTGGAACACCTGGGAGATTCTCAAGTCACCAGAGGAGGATGCGGGTGCGGGCGGCGCGGCCGCGCGCGGATCTCTGTCGACGTGGGGCTGACTGTGCTTGAGGGCAGACAACCAAGGGTACCCACAGCGGGGAACAAACCGCGATGACGGCAACGACTTCGGGCATGACCGAGCATCGCTTCTGGCTGACCATGGTTGGCGCCATGATCGTGCTGGTCGTCTGGGGGTTCGGCGGCAGCTTTTTCCTGCGCGGCATCCTCCCCGCCCAGCCAAGTTATATCGACGATCTTGCGATGCGGCCGGTCTACATCGTGCATGGCCTCGCTTTTTCGGCCTGGATGGCGCTTTTGGCGATGCAGGTCGGCTTGGCGTCAAGTGGGCGCGTGGCGCTGCATCGGCGGCTTGGTTGGGCGAGCATCATTGTCCTGCCGGTGCTTGTAGTGACCGGGCATCTGGTGGCTGTTCACGCCCTGCAATCCGGTTTCCACGCCCTTCCGCCAGGGGCCCCGACAACGGCGTTTTTCGCGGTTCCCGCCCTCAGTCTCGTTTACTTCGTCATCGTCGCCAGCTTGGCCCTGTTCTGGCGGCGCGACCCCGTTACCCACAAACGGCTGATAGTCATCGCAACAATGATGGTCGTCGGCGCCGGCACGACGCGGATTCCCTTTGTCGTGGCGCTGAACATCCCGTCCTTCGACCCGACCCAGTTGCTGTTGCTGCCGATGCTCTGGTGGGACTGGCGCAGCTTAGGCCGGATTCATCCAGCAACACTTTGGGGCGGCCTAACCCTCTTGGCGACAAACACTCTCATGGGACCGATCGGCGAGACGGCGGCTTGGCAATGGCTTGTCAAAGCCTTGTTTCCGCATTGACGAATGTGCAGATGACGACGCTTTAACGGGGCGCCCCGCTATGACATCGGACGCGATAGCGAAAACTGAACATTTTCGCCGCGATCCGGCTGGCGATGAGCGCTTCTTTCTGATCGCCTCCGCGGTGATGGTAGCGCTGATCGTCGCAGGCTTCTTGACGCTCTCCCTGCGCGGCATTTCCAACTTCGCGGCGCCGTGGCCGGTGCATGTGCATGCGGTGGCGTTCATGGCATGGGTCGGGTTTTTCATGCTGCAAGTGACATTGGCGACGACGGGGCGCATCGACCTGCACAAGCGGCTTGGCTGGATCGGCGCAGGTTTGATGCCGCTTCTGCTCATCCTCGGCGCGCTGATCCTGTTCCGGATGATGCGCAACGCGGCGGTCCCGCCGTTCTGGACCTACGCGTACTTCATGGTGATGAATTTGACGGCGCTTGTGGCCTTCGCTGTATTGACCATCGCCGCGATCGCTCTGCGCAAGAATACGCAATGGCATCGGCGCCTGATGTTCTGCGGCATGGCGGCGCTTGTCATCACGCCGTTCAACCGGCTGACGCCGGATGCAGTGCTCGCCGAATCGATGAGCCTGATCCCAGCGATCGCGCTTCTTGGCTTTCCCCTCGCAGGCATGGCGGCCGACCGGCTGCGCGACCGGCGGATTCACCCGGCCTGGTGGTGGGGGCTTGGCGCGCTTATCCTGTCCGGCGTGACGACCGAAACGCTGGGGCGTGCCCCGATCGCCGGAGAGATGGCCGCACTCATCACCGCCGGCACGCCGGGCGCAAAGATCGATCCTTTTGTTCAGCACCTGCCACCGCGGTGACGTCGTTTCCTTCGGCGCCGAGCCGCAGCAATGGCGATTTCGTGTGCGTTAGCCCCTGAGGCGCCATGTGTCGGGAATACCCCACAAAGCCGCCATCGGCGCGCCCGGGCGCTACGACCGCCATCGGCGAGTTTCTGACCTCGCTAGGGAATAGCCTTGAAGGACGCAGTTAGCCTGATACGGCCATTCGAAGAATGCAGAAACTGTCGCGAATGGTGGCCGCAACGCATACCGGCGGAAACACAAATGGGAATGTACAACGTCATTTCAGTCGTATCTCGCAACACAGGTAGAAATTTACGCCTGCAGTTCAAAGCGGGATTTCTTGAGCTCGACGAATACGAGGTCGGCGACGAGATCGTCGGTCTAGCAAGTCCCGCCTCCTGCGAGATCGCAGCGATTTCCGAAACCGAGGTGTCGGAGGGTGACTCCGAGTACTATGCACTGGTGGTTGTTCATGGTCGCGTTGTCGATTTTAGGCCAATCTCGGAGGAGGAGTATGACTCGCTACGTTAGCTTCTTCCGTACGCGAGTGGCCGTTTCCGGCGAGTTGCGGACAGATTCACGATCTCGGCTGGGTGTCCAAGCATCCGAATTTCGGATGTCGTCAGGCCGCTAGCGTGAACGGAATAATTCTTCGATCGTGTCCATTGTGAGCAATCGCAGGTGTAGGCCTCGGGGATATCGCCCTCAACCGTGAAACGGACTGCGCCGCAGTGACAGGAGCCATGGTAGATTGGCATGAGAGGTCGATCCGAACGGCGAGAGTCAGTCCCAAATCTGCCCTTCGTTAGTCGACTGGCTGCTCCGCCGGTGGCGCTACAACACGCTTTGATCTATTTCTTTGCAAGGGCGGCGAGCTCGATCATAAAGTCCGCGCGCTCGCGCGTGGTCTTGAAGGCCTTCAATTCCGCGTCATGGCCGGGCAAGGCGAACCTCTCATCAGCGCCCCCGTCCATCAGCAGCGTCATGATGCGCGGATCCTTGTTGTCGAGTGCGATCTTGAGCGGTGTGCGGCCCTTTTCGTCCGCGACGTCTACGTCCGGACCTTTGTCGAGTAGCCAGCGGGTGGCTGCTGCGTTGCTGTTTGTCGCTGCCCAATGCAGTGCCGTCATGCCCTGCTTGTCCGTGAGTTTCGGAAGACTCTCCAATTTGCCGCCAGGCGCTCGAATGATGGCGTTGACAGCCGCTTGAACTTGATTGGTCTTGATAAACTCGAAGACCGCTTTCTCGACGTCTGTTTGCGGCAGTCGGATCGGCGCCTTTACAGGCGCGGGGGCCGGTTTGGTAACGACTGGAGGCGCCTGCGCAGTCGCGGCATCAGCGACTGCCGCCGCCAGACTTTGAAAGCGTGCTCCGGATAATTGGCCCGTCTTGCACGCGGCGATCGCAATAAACTCACCCAGCGAGCCTTTGGCCACCGGCCGCACAAAGTCGTCGATGTTGTGCGCCGCCAACGCCTTGCCCTTCGGGTCCAGTTCAACGGTATCGGTCAGTCTCAAGTTGCTCTGGTTACATTCAATTTCGTAGTGCACCCAAAGCGCGCTCGCCTTCGGGTAAGCGGCGTTAGGCGAGGTGTAGACCTGAAGGCTCCAGATCGTATTGAGCCCCTTCTGCCCCGTCTCCTTCGCGGATGAGGTATCGACATACATGACGATCGGCGCCTTGCCGGGCGGCGAGATGCGGACGAGCGCAAGCGATGGGCCTGGAGTGGAGAGCGCCGTTGCAGCATCGGCGAATGCGGCCATCTCGGTTGGCAGGCGCGGACCACGTGGCGCCTCGCCGCCGCACGCCGTTTTCACGATCCTTTCTCCGGGCGAGTTCTTGGCGTACGTCGCGCGTGTGTTTAACAGCCTTGCACCCTGCTTGGTCTCAGCGCCCTTCTCGTCAATCGGCATCTCCATCAAGACCGTGAGGGTGAGCTGTTTGCAATCGACCGCTAAAGCCGACCAGACGCCTCGTGCGCCCGGGTATGCCTCATCGCCATTGGGAAACACCTTAAGGCTCCAGACCTCGACCGCGTTCGCAACGTTCTTCGACGGCGTTATCGATCCAAGGTGGAGGTAGTGAACAGTCGGCTTGACGCCGGACTGAGAGATACGAACGATTTCGAG
The DNA here is from genome assembly GCA_047601145.1 of Hyphomonadaceae bacterium. Lineage (GTDB taxonomy): Bacteria > Pseudomonadota > Alphaproteobacteria > Caulobacterales > Hyphomonadaceae > UBA7672. Next base: position 424,731 of record JASGJW010000005.1, on the reverse strand, counting down.
GTTGGCTGGCGCAGCTGTCGTGGTGATCGGCTTGGATCCGGGCGTCGTCGGCTTTGCATTCTGCGACTGTGTGGACTTTGCCGGCGGGGAGGTTGGCGCTAGCTGCTTCGGTACAACTAGGCTGACAATACCGTCGCGGAATTGCAGCGGGTAAACCTTGCATCCGGCTATCTTGGAAATAAGGTCGCTGCGAGTCTCCGTTGTCTCAACCTGCCATTGGCCGCGGTTGAGCGGTAGATGCATCTGCACGACACCGCAGTAGGCGTAGAGTGACTCATCATAGCAGCTCTTCACGTAGAGCTGCCGACCGTCGGAACAAAGGTATCCGCCAGCGTCAGGCCCGACTGCGAGCTGGGTTGGCCCCTGTGCAGCTGCTGACAACGCAACCGCTGCGGCCCCCGCAATCGCAATAAACCACCCCAGCCCAGCCTTCATCAGAGTCCCCCAGGTCGTTGGCGCAGTGAACGCCCGTCATTCGATGGTTGCAAGCGTCAAATGCTCAGGGCTTGCCCAAGCGCCTTGCAGCGCAGACCGAGCAAGGCTCGTTCAGAAGCAGCGTCCTGTACGAAGTTCACTCGTCGATAAAACTAGAACGAGCAGAGCCGGACGCTTCATGAAGATATTCGTAGTATGAGGAGATTGTCCGGAGAAGGAATGCGACGATCGTCGACTTCACGCTGGGTGATGCCTTTGCACTTGTCGGCCCCGGGGATATCGCCCTCGATCGTGAAACGAACCACGCCGCAATGACAGGACCCGTGATAGGTCGGCATGGGTCATTTCCTTCCGGAGCCGGCTTGGACTAGGCTCCTCCCGTTATCGGCCCGGCGCGCCTGAAAGGGAACCGCCGAAAGGGAGGATAGGATGGGACTGGATCTGGATCTCGCGACAGTGGCCGGCATGGCCGGCCTTGGCGGCAGCGCGATTGCGGCGCTGGGCGCTGCATTCTTCTTCAGGGGGCTGATCACACGCGTGCTCGCGCAGATCATCGTAACCACGATCCTGTCCTTTGTCGGCTTCATTGCGCTATTCAACGCGCTGGGCTTCCAGATCGTGCCGCCGAAGCAGATCGCCGGCGTCAGCATTCCGGGCTCCGAAAGCTTCTCCGTACAGAGCGTGGCGCCGGATCCGGCCGCCGAAGGCGGCTATACGATCAAGTCGCCCTGGTCGAAGGAGAAGGCCGAGTAGGGGATTTCTTCTTCGGCTTGGGCTTGGGTTCGTTCGGTCCATCGACATAGACGAACTCGACCAGAAAGACGTTCTCGCCCGGGCCGTGCTTGGCAATCTTCAGAAGATCGACAACGCCGGCAAAGCCGGAGCGTTGCGCCAATGCAGGCGTGACGTCGCTGAGGTCGATCTGCCTGATCGACGTGACTTCGATCGCTCCTTCACCCATGGGATAACGGCCGCCTGCCTTCACGTGCGGCTTTTGCCAGATGCGCACCGAGCACGTGACGTCGCCTCGCATGACCGGCTCGCGAAGGCGCTTGGTGAATTTCATCGACTGCTCCGTGTCTCTCAGCTCCGGCGGTTCGCCAAGGCGCGATCAGGCCGCGCCGACCAGCTGGTGCACGATCGTGCGCCAGCCTTCGTTGCTCCACAGCGCATGGACGGCGATTGTCGCTGGAACAAAGCCGGCAAGAACGATTGCTTTGAACCATGCCGCCATGAAGACGAAGACCCAGCGGTCGATGGCGCCGGCAACCTGTCCGCCGAAAACCGGGGCAGCGCTCTCAGCAGGCGAAACGACACCGGTCATCATGCAGTGTTCTCCCCAACAGCTGCAAGGGACACTAGCACGCGTCTGGCGCCGGTGAACGTCTACTCCGCCGCCTTGAGTTCCAGCGGCGCGGCAAGACGGCTGATCGACTCCTTCGGCACGACGTGGACGAAGTTGCGTAGCTCGAGCTGCCAGTTGTCGAGTATCGTCTTGGCTTGCAGCGAGCCAGTGCGCTTCACATGCTCTTCGATGAGGTCGCGCAGCACCTTGCTCCAGTGATCGGTGACCACCGGGCGCCAGATGATGGTTTCCGGGTTGGCCATCGTCTCGAAACGCTGTTGCGGATCGTAGAGGAAGGCCATGCCGCCGGTCATGCCGGCGCCGAAGTTCTCGCCGACCGCGCCGAGGATCACGGCAGTTCCGCCGGTCATGTATTCGCAGCCATTGGAGCCGCAGCCTTCAACGACGACCGTTGCGCCCGAGTTGCGCACGGCGAAGCGTTCGCCGGCCTGACCAGCTGCGAACAGCCTGCCTGACGTCGCGCCGTAAAGAACGGTGTTGCCGATGATGGTGTTGTCCTTGGCCACGAACTTCGCGGTTGAGGACGGTTTGATGATGATGGTCGCTCCGGAGAGGCCCTTGCCGACATAGTCGTTGGCGTCGCCGATGACTTCCAGCGTCAGGCCTTTGACGCCGAATGCGCCGAGCGACTGGCCGCACGAGCCTTCTAGCGTCACCCAGAGGCGATCCTCGGGCAGGCCGTCCATGCCGTACTTGCGCACGATGTGGGACGATGCACGCGTGCCGATGGCGCGTTGCACGTTGCGGACGTGGTAGTCGAGCTGCATCTTCTCGCCGCGCTCGAAGAAGGGCGCGCCGTCGCGGAGGATCTGCATGTCGAGCGCATCGGGCACTTCGTTGCGCAGCGTCGGCTTGTAGGTGACGCGGGCTTCAGGATCGGCGCGCACGAGGAGCGGCGACAGGTCGAGGTCGTCGAGCATGGCGGAGCCCCGCGAGACCTGGTGGAGCAGGTCGGTGCGGCCGATCACCTGGTCGAGGCGCGTGAAGCCGAGTTCGGCGAGGATTTCGCGGACTTCTTCGGCCACGAACGTCATGAGGTTCACCACCTTGTCCGCCGTACCGGTGAATTTGGCGCGCAGGCGCTCGTCCTGCGTGCAGACGCCGACGGGACATGTGTTGGAATGGCACTGGCGCACCATGATGCAGCCCATGGCGAGCAAGCTGGCGGTGCCGATGCCGTATTCTTCCGCGCCGAGCATTGCGGCCATCACGATATCGCGTCCGGTGCGGAGGCCGCCATCGGTGCGCAGCGTCACCTGATCGCGCAGGTTGTTGAGCGTCAGCACGTGATGAGCTTCGGCGAGGCCGATTTCCCACGGCAGGCCGGCGAACTTGATCGAGGATTGCGGGGAGGCGCCCGTGCCGCCGACATGGCCGGCGATCAGGATGACGTCGGCTTTGGCTTTTGCGACGCCCGCCGCGATCGTGCCGACGCCGGAGCGCGAGACCAGCTTCACGCAGACGCGGCAATCCGGGTTGATCTGCTTCAGGTCGTAGATCAGCTGGGCGAGGTCCTCGATCGAGTAGATGTCGTGGTGCGGCGGTGGCGAGATGAGCATCACGCCGGGTGTTGCATAGCGGTTCTTGGCGATGAACTCGGTGACCTTGAAGCCCGGGAGCTGGCCGCCTTCGCCGGGCTTGGCGCCTTGGGCTACCTTGATCTCGAGCTCCTTGCAGTTGTTGAGATACTCGGCGGTCACGCCAAAACGCCCGGACGCCACCTGCTTGATCATCGAGTTGGCGTTGTCGCCGTTCGGCATCGGCTTGTAGCGCTCGCGCACTTCGCCGCCTTCCCCGGAGACGGACTTCGCGCCGATGCGGTTCATCGCGATGTTCAGCGTGCCGTGCGCTTCAGGTCCGAGGGCGCCGAGGGACATGCCGGGCGTGACGAAGCGCTTGCGGATTTCGTTGACCGACTGGACATCGTGCAGCGAGGCCGATTTCGGTTGGGGCTTGAAGTCGAGCAGGTCGCGCAGCTGCACCATCTTCTTCTTCGCGTTCGCGAGCTTGGAATACTTGCGGAAGGCGGCATATGAGTTGGTGTCGCAGGCGTGTTGCAGCGCATGGATCAGCTCGCCGGAGAGGGCGTGTGTGTCGCCCGAGGCGCGGACGCGGTAGAAGCCGCCGATCGGCAGGACGGCGACGGATGTGTTCCACGCCTTCGCGTGAAGTTCGATCGCCTTGCGTTGCAGGCCAGCAAGACCGATGCCCGAGATGCGGCTGGTCATGCCGGGGAAGTAATCGGCGACGAGGGCGCGCGAGAGGCCGAGCGCCTCGAAATTGTAGCCGCCGCGATAGGAGGAGATGACGCTGATGCCCATCTTCGACAGGATTTTCAGCAATCCCGCCTCGATGGCTTTCTTGTAGTTCAGCACGACCTTGCCGAGCGGCTTGTCGCCGAACAGGCCTTTCGCGTGACGATCCGCCAGCGTCTCCTGCGCCATGTAGGCGTTAACGCAGGTAGCGCCGACGCCGACCAGCACGGCGAAATAATGCGTGTCCATGCATTCTGCCGAGCGCACCGTGATCGAGCAGAAGGTGCGCAGGCCGTGGTTCACCAGCCAGGAGTGAACCGCGCCAGCGGCGAGGATCATCGGGATGCCGGCGCGTGTCCCGTTCTGGCCTTCGTCGGTCAAGATGATGTGGCCGCGGCCGGACGAGACGGCCACGCGCGCTTCCTCGCGGATGCGCGCGATGGCGTCGCGCAGGGCAATGCCGGGCGAGCCGCCTGCGTCGACCGGGAAGGTGCAGTCGATCAGCGCCACCTGCTCGCCGATAGTGTCGAGCATGCGCGTGTACATGCCATTGGTCAGCACGGGGCTTTCCAGAACGAACACGTTCGTCTGCGTTGCGTCTTCGGCGAGGATGTTGCCGAGGTTCTTGAAGCGGGTGCGCAGCGACATCACGCGCTCTTCGCGCAGCGGGTCGATGGGCGGGTTGGTCACTTGCGCAAAGTTCTGGCGGAAAAAGTGCGACAGCGGGCGGTGATGGTCCGACAGGACGGCGAGGGGGGAGTCATCGCCCATCGAGCCGACGGCTTCCTTGCCGTCTTCCGCCATGGGCGAAAGGATCAGCTCGACATCTTCCATCGTGAAGCCGGCGGCGTGCTGGCGGCGCAGGAATTCCTGTTTCTCGTTGTAGAGCCGCGCCTCCGGGCCGGGGCCGATTACGGGCTCCAGCTCGACGACGTTCGACAGCCATTGCTCATACGGGTGGGCGCCCGCCAGGCGTTCGATGATCGCCTTGTGCTCGTAGAATTTGCCGTCGCGCACGTCGACGGCGATCATGCCACCTGGCGGCACGCGGCCTTTCTTCACGATGACTTCGTCATCGATGGAGCACATGCCGGCTTCGGAGCCGACAGCGAGCACGCCGTCTTCCGTCAGCGCATAGCGCATGGGGCGCAGGCCGTTGCGGTCCATGCCGGCAATCGCCCAGCGGCCATCGAACATGGCGAGCGCGGCAGGTCCATCCCACGGCTCCATCACCGAGTTGGCGTAGGCGTAGAGCGCCTGATGCCGCTTTGGCATCACGGCTTCGTCTTTCGACATCGGCTCGGGCACGAGCAGCGTTTTCGCCATCGGGCCGGGACGGCCTGCGCGGACGAGAAGTTCGAAGGCGTTGTCGAGCGCGGCCGAGTCGGAGCCGCCCGGCTGGATCACGGGTTTCACGTCGTCGCCGTGTTCGCCGAATACATCCGAGACCATCTTGATCTCGTGGCTCTTCATCCAGTTGATGTTGCCGGAGATGGTGTTGATCTCGCCATTGTGAGCGAGCATGCGGAAAGGCTGCGCGAGCCTCCACTGGGGAAACGTGTTGGTCGAATAGCGCTGGTGATAGATCGCGACCGCCGAGACGAAGCGTGGGTCCTTCAGGTCGAGATAGAAATTGTCGATGTCTTCGGCGAGGAACATGCCCTTGTAGATGAGGGCGCGTGAGGAGAACGAGCACAGATAGAGATCGAGGTTCGAGGCGCGCGCGCGGTTCTCGATGCGGCGGCGGCAGATGTAGAGCGCGCGTTCCAGATCCGCGGGTTCGCGGCGCAGCTGGTCGGTGAACAGGATCTGTTCGATCTCGGGCCGCGTGGCGTTCGCCTTCATGCCGATGATCGAGGTGTCGATCGGCGGCTGGCGCCAGCCATAGATGTAGAAGCCGAAGCGCACGACCTCGGTCTCGATGATCGAGCGGGCCTTTTCCTGTGCGCCGAGATCCGTGCGTGGCAGGAAAATCTGGCCGACGCAGATCTGCTTGTCGTTGCCGATGGTGTGGCCCATGCCGCGGACGGCGTCGCGGAAGAAATCCTGCGGCACGTCGAGGCGGATGCCGGCGCCGTCTCCGGTCTTGCCGTCGGCATCGACAGCGCCGCGGTGGAACACGGCCTTGAGGGCGCGGATCGCCATCTCGACGACTTCGCGGCGTGGGGTGCCGTCGATCTGCGCGACGAGGCCGACGCCGCACGAGTCCTTCTCGTCGGCGGGGTTGTAGGCGTTGGCTTCGATGAGCGTGTCGCGCTGTTCTTCGTAGCGTTCGCGCCAGCTCTGGCCCTGTTGGGCTTCCGGGGTTTCGTGTGTCATCAGAAACGCTCCTCGCCATGCTGGCGGTGGGCATCGGGGAAGTCGCGGTAGAGGGCGGCCTGGAAATTCACGACCAGCGAGTTGACGCCGTGGTGCGCGCCTTCGACGGGCTCGTTGCGCGTCGAGACAGACGTGAAGGCGGCGTCGAGCTGGGCGAGGTCGCGCGTCTCGATCAGGATCTGGAACTCGCCGAGTGCGGCCATGCCGAGGCCGAGCTTGCGGCGGAGCAGGCGCCAGCTTTCGATCTTGCCGGCAGACTTGAGGCTGCCGAGATAGCCTTTGAGCGCCTCGACGAAGTGGTGGTCACGCACGCCAGGCTTCAGGTCGCAGGAGATCTGGTAGATATCCATGGCGCTACTCCGCCGCCACGCGCGCGGAGGCGGCGCGGGCCTTCAGGTAGAGGTCGATCGAGGCGGCGGCGTCGCGGCCTTCCTTGATCGCCCAGACGACCAGCGAGGCGCCGCGCACGATGTCGCCGGCGGCGAAGACGCCGTCCATCGAGGTCATCATCGATTTGTGGTCGATCTTGACGCCGCCCCAGCGGTTCACGCTGAGCGCGCTTTCGGAGAACAGCTTCGGCAGATCTTCCGGATCGAAACCCAGCGCCTTGATCACCATGTCGGCTTTCACGTCGTAATCCGAGGCGGGGATTTCCTCCGGCGCCTGGCGTCCGGAGGCGTCGGCCGGGCCGAGGCGCATCCGAATGGCGCGCACGGCCTTCGCGCCGCCACCTTTCTTTTCCTGGACGGAGACGGGCGCAGCAAGCCAGTCGAACACCACGCCTTCTTCCTCGGCGTTGGCGACTTCGCGCTGAGAGCCCGGCATGTTGGCGCGGTCGCGGCGATAGAGGCAGGTAACGGATTTTGCGCCCTGGCGGATGGCGGTGCGGACGCAGTCCATGGCCGTGTCGCCTCCGCCGATGACGACGACGTTCTTCTTCTCGGCGTTGAGCTTGCCGCTGGAATAGTCTTCGACCTCTTCGCCAAGGCCAACCTTGTTGGCGGCGATCAGGTAGTCGAGCGCCTTGTGGACGCCCTTGGCGTCATTGCCCGGCGTGCCGAGTTCGCGGGACTTGTAGACGCCGGTGGCGAGGAGGATTGCGTCGTGCTTCGAGCGCAGTTCGGCGAAGGAGATGTCCTTGCCGATATCGACGCCGAGTTTGAACTTCACCCCGCCCTGGATGAGGCGTTTGGTGCGGCGCTCGACGATCTCTTTTTCCAGCTTGAAGTTCGGGATGCCGTAGATGAGCAGGCCGCCGGCGCGGTCGTGGCGGTCGTAGACGGTAACCTTGTAGCCGAGGCTGCGCAGCTGGTCGGCGGCTGAAAGACCCGCGGGACCGGCGCCGATGATGCCGATGGATTGCGAGAGCTCGCGCGCGGGCTTGATCGGGCGGACCCAGCCTTTTTCCCAGGCGGTGTCGGTGATGTATTTCTCGACCGCGCCGATCGTCACCGTGCCGTGGCCGGATTGTTCGATGACGCAGCCGCCTTCGCAGAGGCGATCCTGCGGGCAGATGCGGCCGCAGACTTCCGGCATGTTCGAGGTGGCGGCGGAAAGTTCGTAGGCTTCTTCAAGGCGGCCCGTCGCCGTCAGCATCAGCCAGTCGGGGATGTTGTTTCCCAGCGGACAGTGCGTCTGGCAGAACGGAATCCCGCACTGGCTGCAGCGCGAGGCCTGCTCGTTGGCCTTTGCGGCGATGTACTCCGCATAGATCTCGTGGAAGTCGCCCCGGCGCTCCGACGCATCGCGCTTTTCGGGCGTTTCCTGCTCGACCGATACGAAAGAGAGCATGCGCTGTTGCGCCATGGGAGCACCCGACCGGATTGACCGCGAGCCGTTTCCATACGGGCGCGGGGCCGTGATGCAACCGAAAACTCCCAAATAGGAACCATTCGGGATACGAATTGGGCTCCGATGGTCGATGAGCGATCAGCGTGATCGATCGCAAGGCGCATATAGGTACCAAATTATACCAATAGCGCGGGTAACCCATCCTCCAGCATAAGAGAGCGAGTGATTCCCGACCTCATCAATTGACCCGGCGGAGCGCATGGACCCCACAACCATCCTGCAGGCGATTCTTCTCGGCCTGGTCGAAGGCCTCACCGAGTTCGTGCCGGTTTCATCGACCGGCCACCTGCTTCTCACCCAGACGGCGCTTGGGCTGACATCGCCGTTCTGGACAACGTTCACGGTGGTGATCCAGCTGGGCGCGATCCTCGCTGTCGTGGCGCTCTATTTCGGGCGGCTCTGGCATGTGCTGGTCACGCTGCCGACCGAGGCTTCCTCGCGCCGGTTTGCCCTGTCGGTGATCATCGCGTGCATTCCTGCCTTCGCGGCGGGATTCCTGCTGCATAACTTCATCAAGGAATACCTGTTCGCGAGCCTGACGCTGATCTGCTGGTCGCTGGTGATTGGCGGCGTCGTGCTGCTGGTTATCGATCGCATCGCGCCGGCGCCGAGCGAGGCCACCGCCATGAACCTGCCGCTCTACAAGGCGGCGATCATCGGGTTGTTCCAGGTGCTTTCAATCATCCCCGGCGTGTCGCGCTCGGGTTCGACGATCGTCGGGTCGATGCTGCTCAAGATCAACAAGCGTGCTGCGGCGGAATTCTCCTTCTTCCTGGCGATCCCGATCATGGTGGGCGCGTTCGTCCTCGACATATGGGAGAGCCGCGACTTCCTGACAGGGGACAATCTGGGGATCATCGCCGTAGGATTTATCGCCTCGTTCGTGTTCGGCCTGATCGTCGTGAAGCTGATGCTCGACTTCGTGCAGAAGCGCGGCTTCGGACTGTTCGGCTGGTGGCGAATTCTCGTGGGCGGGGCCGGGCTCGCCGCGATCTACGCCGGCGTCCTGCACGGCTGATCGCTGAAGAAGAAGGACGACCGAGATGGACGTTCAGCTGCTGGTCCTGTGCGGCCTGACCTTCGTGATCTATCTCATTGGCGCGCTGGCCTATGCGGCCCGCATCGCCGGGGTGAGGACGCGGAAGATCGCGGTTTCATTCGCGCTGTTCAACGTGCTGGTTCTGGTGTCGCGGGCCGCTAACTCGTTCCAGGGGCCGTTCCTGTCGAAGCGGATCGAACTCAACTTGCTCAACGACGGCGGGGCGCTTTTCTGGGATTTCCAGATCCTGATGTTTTCCGCGACGCTCGCAGCGATCGTGGGCACGATGCTGGTGCCGACCGTACAGCGCCTGTTCACGCGGGCGATCATGCACTTCCACGCCAACCGCTCGATCCCGAAGCTGATCATGCACGCGTTCGCGCGGGGCGGACTGAACTACCTCAAGACGTCCGTCACGGTTCCAGCGATCGAGCATGTGAAGGGGTTCAAGGAGAAGTCGGTCGTCTCGCTCAACGTGATCATCCTCAACGTGGCGGCGCAGGCCTTCCTGACGGTGGGCGTTTTCGCATCGCTCTATGCAGGCTTCATCGCGCCGGAATTCCGCGTGACGGCGCTCTCGCTATCGGCGGTGATCAATGGCGTGGCCACGATCCTGCTATTCGTGCTGATCGATCCGCAGCTGTCGGTGATGACAGATGATGTCGTCGAGGGCCGGATCAGCGAGGGGCAGTTCCGCCGGGCTGTTGTGTGGCTCGCGGGGAGCAGGATAGCAGGCACGGCGCTTGCCCAGTTGCTGCTGGTGCCGGCGGCGATGCTGATCGCGCAGATCGCCAGGTTTATCTAGCCGGCGCCAACTACCCAGTAATGGGGCGCAGGACGCCGCGGATCACGAGGGCGCCGAGGAAGGAGACGACCGCGACGTCGACCCAGTAGGTCACCTGGTTCAGTGCGCCAAGATCGAAACCGGCGATGAAGCTGGTGAGCGAGAAGGTCGTGAAGTTCAGGATCGTGCCGACCAGGAAGACGCCGAGGAGGCCGAAGGCGGCGTCGCCCCAGAGGCCGAGGATCTTCTTGCCCCGGACGATGTTACGGGCGCCGAAGCCTGCAACGGTTGCGATCAGCAGCCAGATCGCCATCGAGCCGAGATTCACCCCGGCGTAGACGATTGCCAGTTTTTCCATTGTCCCGTTCCCCTCAGCCCCACCCGAAAAGGGAGGCTAGCGGGGGAGGGGTCAGGCGTCCACCCGGGAGGCTTCATCCACGTGCGGCGGCTGGAACTGGCCATGGGGGCGATGGCGCCAGAGATAGGTCGGGACAATCGATTCGACCGATTCCAGATTTGTGACGCCGAGGTCCGCCAGCGTTCCAGCGCCGGGCGCCACGACATTGTCCGCCTTGAAGAGCTGAACCTGGTCGCCCGTGATCGGCGGGCCGAAGAACGGGTTGAGCTTCGAGAGCGCGCCGATGATGTAGCCGATCGGGGCCATCACCGAGATGGGGACCGGCACCAGCATGCGCGGACGATCGATCTCGCGCGTGATGTACTGCAGCAGTTCCTTCATCGTGTAGGTGCGCGGGCCGCCGAGTTCAAACGTCTTGCCAGCATTGCCAGGCTTCAGAGCGTTGGCGATCGCGAGGGCGACATCAGCGACGTAAACCGGCTGGAATTTTGTCGAGCCGCCGATCAGCGGCAGCACCGGCGTGAAGCGCGCCATCAGGGCGAAGCGGGTGAAGAAGCCATCTTCCGGTCCGAACATGACCGACGGACGCAGGATGACGGCGGATGGGATAGCGTTGCGGACGGCCGCTTCGGCTTCGGCCTTCGTGCGGGCGTAGTTGGACTTGGAGTCCTTGTCGGCGCCGATCGCGGAGACCTGTACGAAATGGGTGATGCCAGCTTCGGCGGCAAGCTGGGCGATGTTTGTGGCGCCGAGCGCCTGCGTACCGTTGAAACTCTGCGCGCCGCGCTCGGCGAGGATGCCGACCAGATTGACGACGGCGTTTGAATTCTCGAGTGCGCGCTTGACTGAGGCGCGGTTGCGGACGTTGGCCTGGACCAGCTGGACCTGACCGACATCGCCTGCGAGCTTGACGTCACCTGCGAGGTGCGGGCGGCGCGAGGCGACGCGGACGCGCCAGCCCTGGCGGCACAGAGCCCGGACGACATGGCGGCCGAGGAAGCCCGAGCCGCCGAAAACGGTGACGATTTTGCCGGCCATGTGGACCTCTTCCAGAACGCCAGTTCAGGGGGCGGATAGACCAGAATCGAGCACAGAAGTCCATGTGGCGGGTTGGGTGCGGGAATCGCGCGGATTCGGGTGAGTTTTGGGCGTGCGACGGCAGGCTCGCAGGTGGGGCCTGCGAACAGCGGATGAGCGCCTCCGCCCGCACCCTATGGATAGACCGTGCCCATGATCTGGGTTTCAGGTTGGTTGGTGCCGAAGCGCGTCTTGCGGGGGACGATGCCGTCGCAGAGCAGGAAGGAGCCGTTGCGTTTCTGGAAGAGGTGTTTGGGGCCGCGCAGTTCGAACTGGTCGAAATAGAGGCCGGCATCGTGGTTGGTGAGGATGGGCGCATTGAGGCCGTATTCGAAGCCGCGGCCGTTGGCTGAAGGGACCTGGCCCGAAAGATAGATGCCGGGGATCGCATAGAACTCGCCGAGGAGTTTGTGGTTTGGCTGCAGCAGGATCGCGTCGGCGCCGCGGATGAAGTGGTTGACCAGCCAGTGCATGTCATCCTCGATCTGCACGCCTTCGGCCGCCGCGTAGGCGCGGATCGCGTCGGCGAAACCGGCCGACGCGAAACCTGTGCCGTAGAAGGCCTGCGAGATCGCGAGACCGTTCTTTGCGCCGATCGCCTGTGTCAGTGCGACCTGCGCCTCGCTCAGCGCGCCGCCCCACGAGTGGCCGGTGCAGTTGACCTCGGTGACGGCGTCGATCTTCACACCGGCAAGACCCTTCGCCGAGCTGATCTTCTTGATCGTGTCGATGGCGAAGAGGACGCTGGCCTTGAGCGGCCCATCGAAGCGGGCGGTTAAGGCGGCGGCGCTGCTTTCGATCCAGTCCTTCATGGAGCGCAGGCCGTCGGTGCCGCGATTGACGAAGGCGAGGACGCCGGAAGCTGCGTGGAAATAGACGGCGGCGTCGTAGCCGAATTTCTGCGGCGCGCGCTGCAGGAATTTCAGTCCAGGCGTGCTGGCCAGCAGGGTAAAATCGTAGGCCAGGACGGCCAGCGCAGCGTGATATTTCTGGTTAAGTTTTTTCGCGGTGGCGTTGGCTGCCAGATAGGCAAGCGCACGTTCGGTCGATGTTGTCATGTCTTTCCCCATTACCCGCGCACATCGAAATGCCGAGCCATGGTGAGGTCAACGCATTTCGCGCGGACGATGCGCGGACGGCTGAAAAGCCGGGGCAAACTCGGGGTCGCCACAAGCGCTGATCGATCCGGGTGACCTTACGGGAATGCTCGTCACAATCGCAGGAGCAAGCGCTGGAGCGAGGTGATACGGGGCGGTCCTCGATTGCGCGAGCGGGAGGATAATCGTAGGTTTCCGTCAGTTAGACGCGTCCCACCGCAGCAGGAGATTTGACTTGCGCCACGCTCTGATCCTCGCCCTTGGAACCGCCCTGTCTGCCATGTCGCTGGCGATGACGCCTCTCGCTGCATCTGCGCAGACGCCAGCGGCCAAGCCCGCCGCGGCGACGGCCGGACCGAAATATGATCCGACCAAACCCTATCCCGCCTATTCGGCGCCAAAGCTCAAGATCGGCCAGCCGGACCTGCAGGGCTTCTGGACCAACGTGACGCTGACCAAGATGACGCGTCCGCAGGGCGTTTCCAGCCTGGCCTACAGCGAGGCGGAAGTGGCCAAGCTCGAACAGGAGATGGTCCAGGAAATCGAGGAAGGTAACGCGCCAACTGCGAAGGATGCGCCCGCCGAGTACGTCATCCCGAAGAACATCAAGCCGGAATACCTGGCGGGTGGCGGCGCGACGGGCGGATACAACCGTTTCTGGATCGATCCGGGCAACCATGTGATGCGCGTCAACGGTCAACCGCGCTCGTCCATCATCACGACGCCGAACGGACAGCCGCCTGCGCGCAAGGCTGGCGCCCAGACGGCGCCCGCGCCCGAGCAGCCGAGCTTCGTGAAGTTGCTGGGCACAAGCCCGACGCCGAAGGGCGGCTCGTTCGACAATCCGGAATCGCGCGCAACCGAGCGCTGCATCATCTCGTTCGGCCGCAATGGCGGACCGCCGATGTTCGCGAACGGGTTCTACAACAACAGCTATCAGATCGTGCAATCGCCAGACAATATCGTGATCGCGACTGAGATGGTGCATGACGCGCGCATCGTTCGTCTGAACTCGAAGCACCGCACGGACGGCATCCGCCCCTATTTCGGCGACTCGATCGGCTGGTGGGAAGGCGACACGCTGGTTGTCGAGACCACCAACATTCCGGCGAGCCAGCAGTTCATGGGTTCCTGGAAGGACCTCAAAGTCACCGAACGCTTCAAGCGCGTGGCTGACGACCGGCTCTATTACGGCTTCACGATCGAGGACCCGACGCTGTGGGATGCGCCATGGGGCGGGGAGTACGAGTTCGCGGCTCTCAACGGGCGGATGTACGAATACGCGTGCCACGAAGGAAACTACGCCATGCATGGCATCCTTTCCGGCGCGCGCGTGCAGGAAGCGAAGGCTGCGGCGGCTGAGGCTGAGAAAGCCAAGGCGGCGAAGCCTGCCAAGCCCGCGAAGGGCAAGGGCGGACGGTAAGTTTCGCGATCAGGACCTGATCGCCTCTTCGATTGCCGAGTCGATGGCCTTGAGGGTTGCGCTGCCGTCGTAGCGTCCGAAGACCTTTGTCGGCGCGCCGGACGGCGTAAAGACATAGAGGCGCGGAAGCGTGATCGGCATCTGGCCGTTGAAGGCGAGATAGGTCGGCTTGGGATCGCCGCGCAGCTGGGTGAAGTTGACCTTCGACCGCTTCAGGAAAGTGGCGATTTTCGCTTCCTCGCGCTTGCCGTCGATATTGATCCCCACAATGTCCAGGCGGTCGGCGGTGATCTTGCCGCGCAGCTCGCTCAGGTGGCTGGCTTCCAGCGAGCAGGGCGCGCACCACGTCGCCCACAGGCTGATGACGGCGGCGCGGCTGGGCGCGAGGCTGTCGCCAAGAGGTGTCGCTGCGCCGTCCGTTCGTGTCAGCGGAAGATCGCGCAGGCTGGTCAGAGGTGGGGGAAGGGTGAGGTCGTCCGCCTTGGCGAAAGCTGGCTGGACCAATCCGAAAGCACCTGCCGTGATGAGCGCCGTCCGCCGCGAAATCATTCGCTGCCTCCCCTGTCTGACGACCCCACGGCAATTTCGGATGACGCGAATGAACAGGCGCTGAATGGCGCGGGAGGACGCGTTGCAAGGGAGGCGCGGCGTGACCTGGGTTTGCCTGCGTCCGACTGTGTGGCAGCGTATGCGCTGATGGACCCGTTCTTTGCAGCGATCGAGCAGTCGCCGTTTTCCGTGTGGATGCGCGAAGACCTCTATGCGTATTTCATCGCGCTGATCTTCCATTCGATCGGGATGGCGTTGCTGATCGGTGGTGGGATCATCGTTTCGCTACGGATCGCAGGTGTGATGCCGGGGACAAGGCTGGAGAAGTTCCGCGGGTTCTTTCCAGTGATGTGGATGGGCGTGGCGCTGGCGGCGCCGTCCGGGATTGCGCTGCTGGCGGGGTATCCGGCGAAGGCGCTGACCAATCCCGATTTCGCGCTGAAGTTCGCGTGCCTGATTGGCGCGGCGTTGCTGGTGCGGTTTGCGGCGCGGCGGTTCTTTCCGCTGGCGGAGCGGGGCGAGGCTTTGCCAGCGAATGCGCGCTGGGTTGGGATTGCTGCGCTGGTGCTTTGGCTGGCGGGCGTGGCGGCGGGTAAGCTGCTGCTGCACACCTATTCGATCCTGCTGGTGTCGTGATGGATCCGATCTTCGACCCCGTCGCGATCGAACAGTGGGCGCGGAATGTCGGCATCTTTGGCGTGATGAATTCACGCTGGGGATGGCCGATCGCGGAGATCATCCACTTCTTCGGGCTGTGCCTCTTGTTCGGTACGGTCGGCATGTTCGACCTGCGCATGATGGGGATTGCGCGCGGGGTGTCGATGAAGGAGCTGCACCGGCTGGTGCCGCTGGGGGTGGCGGGATACCTGCTCTGTGTGGCGACAGGGTTCTGCTTCATCGTCTCGGCGCCAGGGCAGTATCTCTATAATCCGGCGGTGCAGACCAAGCTGTCGCTGATGGCGATCGCGGGCGCCAACATGGCGGTGTTCTACGCGACGACGGCAAGCGCGGTGGCGAGTGTCGGCGCGGATGACCTGCCGCCGATGCGGGCGCGGCTGATCGGCTTCATCTCGCTGGCGTGCTGGACAGGCGTGATCGTGTGCGGCCGGCTGGTGACATTCTACCGGCCGCCGGAGCACTGGTGTCTTTGGTGCCATTGAGGATCAGACCGGACGAGTTAGGCGCCGGTCTTCTTCGCCTCGAGGGCGGCGATCTCGGCGTCGAGGTCGCGGATCTTCTTCTGCAGGATCGGGATCTGCGCCTTGTCGTCGGTGCCCTGGGCGAGCTGGAGCTCCTGCGCGAGGCGGGAACGGTCGCGGCGGAGCTTGCGGATGGGGGATTGCTTCATGGGGGTGCTTATACCCGGGGTGGAGAAATTCTCCATGGGGTCGTCGGACGCTTCGCAGGGCCGGACGGCCGCGCTAGGCTGGACGGATGACCACAACGCTCGACGTCACCGACCGGAAGCAACTTTCGAAGGCCGTGAGGGCGCTGGCGAAGGACTGCCACATCATGAAGGCGGCGCATGAATATGTGGGCGTGCCGGAGTGGCGGACGCGGGCAGGCGATTATGCCGGGCTGGCGCGGATCATCGCCTACCAGCAGCTGTCGACCAAGGCGGCGGGGACGATCTGGGGTCGGGTCGAAGTGCTGCTGGGCAAGGTGACGCCGAAGACGGTGCTGGCCGCGGACATTGATGCGCTGCGGGCATGCGGGATGTCGCGGCCGAAGATCTCCCACATCAGGTCGATCGCGACGGCGGTCGAGGACGGGTCGCTGAACTTCCGGCGCGTGGCGCGCAAGAGCGACGATGAGGCGCGCGAGGAGCTGGTCGCGGTGAAGGGCATCGGGCCATGGACGGCGGACGTCTATCTCATGTTCTGCCTGGGCCGGTGGGACGTGTTCCCGCACGCTGACATTGGCCTCAGCGAGGCCTACCGGATGATCTCCGGGGAGCGGAAGCGGCATCCGCCCAAGAAATTCCTCCGGACAGGGGAGCGCTGGCGGCCCTACCGGGGCGTGGCGGCGCACATGCTGTGGGCCTACATAAACGCCGCTCGCGACGCCCAGCGCGGCGGAGCGTGACTTTCCAGCCCCAAAAGCCCGATCTTTCCGCTGTGTCATGTCGGGACGGCTAGACATGTAGCCGCCCTGTCACGATGTTATGTGATAGAATCAAGTTCACCCCGACCGCTGGAGCCATGTGGCGCGGCTGGGGAACCGGACGGGTCCGGCATTTGGCACTTGCCTGACCTGTCGAAGACGACGGGTACACATGACCCAGATAGTTTCACACGCGCCGAACGGGTGGCCGGCGCTTGTTCTCAATGCCGATTTCCGACCGCTATCGTATTATCCGCTGTCGCTCTGGCCGTGGCAGGAGGTGGTGAAAGCCGTCTTCCTCGAACGCGTCGACGTGGTCGCGGAATACGACAGCTATGTCCACTCGCCCTCGCTGACCATGAAGCTGCCGAGCGTCATCGCGCTCCGGGAGTTCGTAAAGCAGGACAGGCAGCCGGCCTTCACCCGGTTCAACGTGTTCCTGCGCGACGGCTTCAAGTGCGCCTATTGCGGCAGCCACGAAGACCTGACGTTCGACCACCTCATCCCGCGCTCGAAGGGCGGGCGGACGAGCTGGGACAACATCGTCGCGGCCTGCTCGCCCTGCAACCTGCGCAAGGGCGGACGGCTGGCGCATGACATCGGCATGCATCCGAGCGTTCGGCCGCACCGGCCGACTACGTTCCAGCTGCAGGAGCAGGGACGAAAGTTCCCGCCCAACCACCTGCACGATACCTGGCTCGACTATCTCTACTGGGATGTCGAACTGGAGACGTAAGGGTCAGTTGCGCATCGACAGAAAGCAAAGCGGCCAGTCGTGAGACTGGCCGCTTGTGTTTGCACTGATTGGCTGGAACTCGCGAAGAGTTAAGACGGTTACTTGCGTGATTTGAGCGTTTTTGGCCGCAGGTCTGAGACCGCTATCTGTTCTGCGCGCACCAGTCGTCCGGTGTCCTCATACAGCGCGAGGCTCACCTCGCTCTTGTCCCAGTCGACCTCGACCGCACCAAAATTTGCCTCCCAGAACACGTCTCCCAAACGCTGGGAGTCGGGTGGGTCTGATCGTGAACGCTGATACTCGTCCCAAGGGAAATTCAACGAGCTCGATGTGAGCTCAAATAACGGATAAGCGACACCTTCACATCGGCGGTAGTGCGCGCCGACATGGCTGTCTCCCGAGACAATGACCACGCCATTGCTTTTTCCGATCAAGCCAAGAAGTCGCTCTTGCTCAGCAGGTTGTTCGCGCCATCCCTCGAATCGTTCGGCGTTGCAAAGAACCGGGATAGGCGAGGCTAGAACGCGCAGATCCGCCGTCTGGGCGAGCGTGTCTTCAAGCCAGCGCCATTGCGCTTCCCCCAGTATCGTTTGTTGGGTGCGAAAGTAGCGCACGTCGAGCAAGGTGAGTTGCGTTCGCTGTCCTGGTGGACCGCAGGTTTGTGAAAAATAAACGCCTTCGCGACCGCTACGCGCGTCCTGTGGCGGTATCGCCCAGACATGTTTAAAAAGGGCCTCGGACTGGTGGCGTGGCGGAAAGTCCGCGCCCGCGTTGTTCATGCCGTAGTCGTGATCGTCCCAGACCGGAAGAACGGGAACCATGGCTCGCAGCGCCGCAAAGTCCTCCTCCGCTGCTAGAAGGTCGTATGCCTCGCGCAGCTCGATCAGCTCCGGTCGCCCATTCTCCTCGCGCTGATAGACATTGTCGCCGATATACAGGAACGCGTCGGGCGCCAGCGCCAATATTCGGCGCCATACATGCGACTGCTTGAACTGCGGCGCATAGCAGGACCCAAAGCAAACGCATCTCACCCGCTTCGACATATCGAGAGGGGCCGAAGACATTTGCGGAGGCATTGGATGTCCGGCAAATGCTGACCATGCTGCGGTCATTGCACCTCCACCGACGCGTGGTGAGGAAGTGGCGCGGTAGTCTGCAGACTAAGAGAATGCGCGCATCTTTGGGACAGCGTCACGCGCACGACAGGCGCGGCGACTGCCACCGCGCCGCCGAATGATGCACGAGAACGGCGAGGTGGTTATCGTGTAGGCGCCCACGGGCAGGAGTCGGCACGAAGAGAGGTTTGCCGGCGTGAGTTGATATGAATTCGCCGTGGCGCGGCCGTCTGCCGCTTGGCGGCGATCTCACGGAAAGGTTCAGCCACGCGCGACTGGAAAGGGCCGGCTCGGGCCATTCGCCTCCGGCCGTACGCTCGCAATAGTTAGGTGCTGCCTACTTCTTCGGCGGGTTCCGGCCGAAATCCTGGAGGACGCGGGCCAACAGGTAGGCGCGTGGCGTAAGCGTTGCGAGGTCCGCCTTGTCTTCGACGCCGTGGGCGCCGTCGCCCTCCATACCGAAGCCGTCGAGTGATGGAACGCCGGTTTCCGCCGCGAACGCGACATCGGCCGACGAGCCGACCGAGATCGGCGACAGTTGGCGGCCCAGCTCGGCATAGAGCTTGTTCGCCCGCACGAGCAGGGCGTCGGTTGAAGCGGCGTGCGGCCAGGGCGGGAAGTTGCGGTCGAGCCGGCTCGTCATGGTGACGCCATCGATCGCTGGGGCTGCTGCGATTTTCGCGGCCTGCTTCTCGATGCGGTCGAATTCGTCCGGCGTCTGCACGCGCACGTCGGCTTTCACGAGGGCGCGGTCGGGGATGACGTTGATCTTGTCGCCCCCGCTCAGCACCGTGACGTTGACCGTGGTCTGTTTGGCCGGGTCCGCGAGCTTGCCGAGGTCCAGCGCGACGCGCGCCGCCTCCAGCGCTGCGTTGCGGCCATTCTCCGGCTCGAGGCCGGAATGGGCGGCGCGGCCGGTGAACTCGAAGACGAGGGTCGCCGAGCCCTTGCGGCTCACGATCGACTTGTCGGTCGGGACGCCTCGCTCGAGGTTGATAGCGACATCCGCCTCCTTCGCCATCGCACGGATCAGGTCGCGCGAGCCGAACGAACCCGTTTCCTCGCTGGCGTTGATGATGAGATCGATGCGGGCGAAGTCGCGATAGCCGGTCGTCTTCAGGGCCGACAGCGCGCAGATCGCGGTGACGACGCCGGACTTGTCGTCGCCGGCGCCCGGACCGACCAGCTGATCCCCGACCCATTTCGGCGGCCGTGCTGCGACTGCGCCTCTGGAGAACACCGTGTCCATGTGGGCGATGAGCAGGATCCGGCCCTTGCCGGAGCCGGTCACGCTCGCCACGACATTGTCGCCGAGGGACGGTGGGGTCGGCGGTGATGTCTTCACCGTGGCGCCCAGTTCACGGAGCTTGTCTGCGAAGATGGCGCCGACCTTGTTGAGGCCTTCGGCATCGCCCGTGCCGCTGTCGATATTGACGACCTGCTCCAGCAAGGCTCGGGAGCTGGGACCGCAGGCCTGCACTGCAGCAAGCAGCTTCGCATCCGGCTTGGGCGAGGCCTGGGCCAAAGCCGGCGCTGCCGCCGCAAGCGCGATGATTCCGATCACGATAATGCGCATGCTTTCCCCTCCATTCCCCGCTCGTTTGTCGCACGGATGCAGGTAGCCTCCAATCCGGCGATCCCACCTGAAACGGGGCCAGGGCGCCACTTGCCGCGGCAATCATTACATGCCGCCGCCCCCTCAAAGTGACTTGGCGGGCGGGGCAATCGGCGCGAGACTGGCCGGGCATCTCAACGGAGTTTGAGAGACGACAAGCTTTCAGAAGTTTTGGGGAGGAGCCCAACATGACCCTTCGGCGCAGTGTTCTCGTGACCGCCCTTGCAGCTTCGGTGCTGGCAGCGCCCGCTTTCGCCCAGACGCCGCCCAAGGCGCCATCGCCCCCGCCACCGCCGCGAAACTATCTCGATGAGGCGCTCGCGACCGGCGAGAAGACGGGCGTTGGCTTTGCGGACGCCAACGAGAAGGTCGACGGACCCAAGACGATCGCGGGCACCAAGTCCTACGTAAGCGCGGTGCCATACTTCAAGGATCTCAAGCCGTGGGATCCGAACTACAAGCCGCCGCGCACGGCCGATGGCAAGCCGGACCTGCAGGGCGTGTGGTCGACCGCTTCGCTGACGACGATGTCGCGCGGCGGCAATGGCGACAAGGTCGGCGACACGCTGGTCATCCCGCCAGAGAAGGTCGCCGAACTCACGCGCGGCGCAGCCTACACGAGGGCGGCCGACGCCAGCCAGAAACGGACAGACCCCAAGGCGGGCGTGTTCACCGACAAGAACGCCGAAGCCGGCTACAACGCCTTCTGGATCGATCCGGGTTCGGAATACGCCAAGGTCAACAATGAGTGGCGTTCGTCCTGGATCACATCGCCCGCGAACGGCCAGCCGCCCTTCTCGAAGGACGGCATGGCGATGCGCGGCCAGCGCATGGCGAACGTGAAATCGATCCAGAACACCGGGCCTGAAATCCGTCCGCTGGGTGAGCGCTGCTTCATCTCCTTCGGAAGCCAGGGCGGACCGCCGCTCAACAACACGATGTACAACAACAACCTGCAGATCGTGCAGACGCCGAGCGCGGTCATGATCGACATCGAGATGAACCACGATGCGCGCGTCATCAACATCGCCGACAACTCCGGTGTCGGCGCGCGCCCGGATGCGCTCAAGCAGTGGTTCGGCGATTCCGTCGGGCATTGGGAAGGCGACACGTTCGTCGTCGTCACGCGCAATTTCAGCCTGAGCCACCAGCGCATGGCGGCCTTCCCGATCTCCGACAAGGGCAAGGTGACGGAACGCTTCACGCGCGTGTCGGATGACGTGATCGACTATCAGTTCGAGGTGAACGATCCGGTGTTCTACACGCAGGTGTGGACGGGACAGATCCCGCTCCGCCGCTCGAAGGAGCACGTGTTCGAATACGCCTGCCATGAAGGCAACTACGCCATGCCGGGCATCCTGCGCGCCGACGCAGCGGGCCACGACACGGCGATCGAGGCCGATGGCGAGTAGGTCGTCGGCGCTTTCTGCTGTGTCCAAAAGATACGGGCCCTGCCGTTTGGCAGGGCCCGCACTGTTTCTGGCTATGCGTAGCGCCTGATCGGTACTTCAAGCTGACCTCCGCTCCCGGACATCCGCAGCCCAGGTCAACCGGGAGCGGGTGATGAAAATGTTGCTGACGCGCCTTCCCCCGTTCGACGAGGCCTGGAACGAGGACGTCAAACTGGCCTGGTTTGCGGCCTTGCGTGAGATAGCAGGCTCGCTGCGGTCGGCTTCGCCGCCGAAGGGATAGCGGGTTCCCGTTGCATTGCAGCACGCGTGATTGGCAGGCGACGCCGGGGAAGCCATTCCATCTGCGCCGGGGTTGAGGCAGGCTCCCGTTCGTAACGGGGAGTTGAGTCATGACCGAGAAAAAGACAACCGGACATTCGCGTCGCGCGGTGCTGGCAGGAACGGGTGCTGCGGCGGCGTGGGCGATGATGCCGCGTCAATCTTGGGCGCAGATCGCCAAGCCGGGCGCAGGACAGCGTGTGAACATCGCGGTGATCGGCGCAGGCGGCAAGGGCGGCGACAACATGGTGGCGCTGACCAGCCAGAACATCGTGGCGATCTGCGATGTCGATTTTGCGCGCGTCGGGCGTCAGATGCTTGACAAGGAAGGCGGCGTGAAGCCGGAACGCGTCGAGCTGAAGGCGGCCTACGACAAGGCCGAGCAGTTCGGCGATTATCGCAAGATGCTGGACACGCGCAAAGACATCGAGGCGGTTCTGATCGCAACGCCCGATCACCACCACGCGGTGGCGGCGCGGATGGCGATGGAGCGCGGCAAGCACGTATTCGTACAGAAGCCGCTGACCTACACCGTGCGCGAGACCCGCACGCTGACTGACCTCGCGAAGAAGACGCCAGGTCTTGTCACGCAGATGGGCAACCAGGGACATTCGAGCGACGATGGACGGCGCGCGGTGGAGCTGCTGCGCGGCGGGGCGATCGGAAAGGTGAAGGAGGTCCATATCTGGACCAACCGTCCGGTGTGGCCGCAGGGCGTGGGCAAGCCTGAGCCGAAGCCGGCTCCCGCAAGCCTCGACTGGAACACGTGGCTCGGGCCGGCGAATGTGGACTGGGGCTACAACCCCGACTATGCGCACTTCAACTGGCGCGGCTGGGTGCCGTTCGGCACGGGCGCCGTGGGCGACATGGGCGCACACCTGATGGACTTCCCCGTTTGGGCGCTGGAAACGGGCCTGCCGACGCGGATCGAGACGCATCATTCGCTGTGGGGCGGGGACACCGATCCGTGGGATTACAAGCGTCCGGACGTGCTGACGAGCTATCCGCTGGCGTCGGTAATCTACTACGAGTTCGGCAACGCGAAGGGCGGGCCGCTGAAGCTGACGTGGTATGATGGCGGTCTTGCGCCGCCGGCCCCGCGCGGGCTTCCGGCGGACCGGATCGTCGAGGAAGAGGGCGGCGTGCTCTATGTCGGCGACAAGGGCCAACTGCTGCACGACACCTATGGTTTCAAGCCGACGCTGATCGGCGAGGATGCGATTGCGCGTGGCAAGAAGATCCCGCAGTCGCTGCCGCGTATCAAGGACAGCACCAAGGGCCACGAGATGAACTGGATCCGCGCGATCCGGGGCGAGGAAAAAATCTCGTGCCCGTTCGAGCAGGCGGGGCCGCTGACCGAGTCGATGCTGCTGGGCATGGTGGCGATGCGCGCCGACAAGCCGATCGAGTATGACGGCAAGGCCGGCAAGATCACCAACCTTCCGGAGGCGAACGCGTATCTCGATCGCGAGTACCGCAAAGGGTGGGAACTCTAACCCTCGCTCAAAAATCCGTCTTGCCGTAGCGGGCGAAGCCCTGGTTGACGCCAGGCGGATCGAGGACGGTGAGGTCAAGATCGACAGGCTCGCCGATCCAGCGGCCGAGATGCGTGTGGTCGCCGAGGTCATCCAGCGTCAGCGGGTGGATGAGGATACGCAGGCCGGATTTCACCAGTTCCGGCTCGACCAGCGGCAGCAGGTGCTTGTCGAAATGGATCTCGAACTGCGGGATGGTGTGCGGGCCGACCTTGTGGTCGCGGAGTTCGCCCACGAACCGGAGGTCTGCAAGCGGGCCGCCGGACGCCGCCGCGCGCAGGCGGTCGCGCAGGGCGAGGGCGCTGGGGCGCTCGACGGGGGCGTAATAGATGTGGGCGTGATAGGGCGCGTCTGCGTCTGTGGCGGTCATCTCGGGTGTTCCGTGCAGCGGGCAGAAATGTCAGCATGACGGATGGCGGCCTGCAAGATGGCCTGAAGGTTCACGTGCGGTGGAGGCGGGTTGATGAAGCTGGCATTCGGTCTGGCGGCCATGCTGATGGTGTCGGCGTGCGCAGGTGCTCCGGCAGCAAGCGCGCAGGCGCCGGGCGATGGCGAGGCGGCGTTCCGCGCCATGTTCAAGGAGATGGTGGAGACCGACACCAGCTTTGCCACGGGCGATTGCACGGCGCTGGTCGACAAGATCGCTGCGCGGATGAAGGCGTCGGGTTTCCCGGCAAGCCAGATCTTCACCTTCGCGCCGCCCGAGCAGCCCAAGGCAGGTAATCTCGTGGCGGTGCTGCCGGGGAAGGACCGACAAGCCAAGGCCGTGCTGATGCTTGGCCACATCGACGTGGTGAATGCGAAGCGCGAAGACTGGGTGCGCGATCCATTCGTGATGATCGAGGAAGGCGGCGAGTTCTATGGCCGCGGCGTTTCCGACATGAAGGCGCAGGACGCGATCTGGGCCGACAACATGGTGCGCTACCACAATGAGGGCTATCGCCCGCCCCGTACGATCAAGATGGCGCTGACCTGCGGCGAGGAGGGCGGCGGCTTCGTCAATGGCGCAGCTTGGCTCGCGCAGAGCCAGCGCGAGCTGATCGATGCGGGGATATCGCTGACAGAGGGCGGCGGCGGCGATCTTGATGCGAAGGGGAAAAAGCTCGCCGTCACGGTGATGGCGGCGGAGAAGACCGCGGCGAACTTCACCCTCGAGATCACGGGACCGGGCGGGCATTCGTCCAAGCCGCGGCCGGACAATCTCATCATCGCGATGGGCAAGGCTCTGGGACGCCTGGATACGCTGAGCTTTCCCGCAGAGCTCAATGACTTCAACCGGGCCTATTTCACGGCGCTGGCCTCGCAGGTGGACCCGGAGACCGGCGCGGCGATGCGCAAGCTGCTGGCTGATCCGAAGGATGCTGCGGCCAATGCCGTTCTGGGCAAGTCCGTGAGCTGGAATGCGATGCTGCGGACAACCTGCATCCCGACCCTGCTGGAGGGCGGACACGCGCCGAACGCACAGCCCCAGCGGGTGAAGGCGACGATCAATTGCCGCCTCTTGCCGGGCTCGCCCGTGGCGCCGGTGGAAGCCGCGATCGTCGCGGCGATGAACAATCCGGAGATCAAGGTGGCGCCTGTCGCCGCAGCAACGCCGATCGTACGCCCGCCTGCGCCGCCGCTGACGCCTGCGGTGATGGATCCGATCAGGCAGGTGGCGGCGAAGGTGTTTCCCGGCGTGCCGGTGACGCCGATGCAGGAGACGTTCGGAACGGATTCAAGCCGGCTGATCGCGGTCGGTATTCCGACTTACGGCTTCTCGGCGCTGTTCCGCGGCGATGACGCGGGCAACATCCACGGGCTGAACGAACACATCTCCGTCCAGTCGGTGATGGAGGGACGCAAGTTCATGTACCTGCTGATCAAGGCCTATGCCGAGCAGAAATAGTCAGCCTGCGTCCGCCATCATCTTCTTCGCCGTCTCGTAGTCGGGCTTGCCGTTGGGCGCGCGGGGAGCCTTGGCGACGAGGAGGAAGTGGCGGGGGGCCTTGTAGGCGGCGAGGCGGGTGCGGACGTGGGTGGCGAGGTCGGCTTCGGTGACGGTGGCGCCGGGTTCGAGGCCGACGACGGCGGCGATGGACTGGCCAAAGCGCGGATCAGGGCGGCCGAAGACGAGGGCGTCGGCGACGGCGGGGTGGGTCTTGAGCGTTTCTTCGACCTCTTCCGGATAGATCTTCTCGCCGCCGGAATTGATGCACATGTTGCCGCGGCCAAGCAGGCGGATGCGTCCATCGGCTTCGACGGTGGCGTGGTCGCCGGACAGGAGATGGCGGACGCCATTGATGGTGACATAGGTGCGCGCAGTTTTCTCGGGGTCCTTGTAGTAGCCAAGCGGCAGGTTGCCCCATTTGGCGACGAGGCCGACCTCGCCGGAGCCAGGAGGCACGGGCGTGTGGTCGCTGGCGCGAACGACGACCGTGTTGGGGGCGTCGAACTTCGCTTCCTGGGGCGGTGCATCACGCGTTGCGATGGAGGCGCCGAGGCCGGTTCCTTCCGATGAGCCAAAGCTGTCGTAGAGGGCGACAGTGGGCATGAAGTCGAAGAGGCCGGATTTGACTTCGGGGCTCCACATCATGCCGCTTGAGGTGATGACTTTCATGCCCGTCACGTCATAGCGCTTCGGATCGGCGCGAAGGGCGTCGAGCAGCGGCTTGGCGAAAGCATCGCCAACGATTGTCAGGTTGCCGACCTTGAGGCGCGTCATGGCGTCGAGCGCGGCGGCCGGATCGAAGTTCGGCGACCGGGTGAGAACGATGGGCGCCCCCTTGGAAAGGGCGCCGAAGGCGGTGAACATGCCTGTGCCGTGCATCATCGGCGGGGCGATGTAGAAGGGCGTGCGGCCGGCGCCCGAACGAACCTGCGCCTTGAGCTCTTCGAGCGTGGCCGGGGGCACGCCGCCAAGTTCAGCCGAGCGCCCGACGGCGAGAACATCCCACCAGGTGTCGCTGGGCCACATGACGCCCTTGGGCATGCCGGTGGTCCCGCCGGTGTAGAGCAGGAACATGTCTTCGGACGAACGCTTGATGTCGAGCGGGCGGCCATCGCCCGCGGTGAGATCGTTGAAGAAGTGGAAGCCTTCGATGCGCGCGCCCGTGCTGATCCACATCTTCACGCGCGGCAGGCGGGACTGGATCGCGCGGATGTTGTCGGCGAAGGCGGCGTCGAACACGACGGCTTCGGCGTCGCTGTTGTCGATGAGATTGACCAGCTCGTCCGGCCCGTAGCGGTAGTTGATGTTGACCGGCGCGAAGCGGCCCTTGAGGGCGGCCACGAAGGCGATCGCGTATTCCGGGCTGTTGCGCTGGTATTGCCCGACCTTTGCGCCGGGTTTGAGGCCCGCGGTGATAAGCGAGCGGGCGAGGGAGTTGGTCGCGCCGGCGAATTCGCCCCAGCTGACCACTTCGTCATCGCAATAGATTGCAGGGTCGGTCTGCTGTGCGGACTCATCGACAGCATCGAATACGTCGCCGTAGCCGAACGTCATGAAGACCTCCCTTGGACGCGTCTTTATGTGCTCATGGCCATGACGCTGGACCGGAGCGTGTCACTCCGGCGGCCGAGGTCAACTGTCAGTTCTCAGGGGTCACCCGTTTGTGGGGCGGCGATAGTCGGGCGTGACATTCGCCGCGCGCCAGAAGGCCTCGAGGCCGATGTCGGCGATGATCTTTTCGAAGCGCGTGTCTTTGCGGAAGCCGGCGAGGGGCGGGGAGAACAGGAAGGCGGTGTCGCGCGATCGGACGCCCTGGTATTCGCCCTGCTCGCGCGTGAAGTAAGTCCGGGCGACGGGGAAGGGCTGGTCGAAATAGTAGGCGGTTGCGGCCATTGCGGCGGCGTCGAAATCGTCCAGCACCGATGCGAAGATGACGGTGTTGCGCGCATAGCCAAGGCCGTTTCGGGCCGCGGCCATGTTGGCGTCGATGGCTTTCGTCCGGTCGGCGGCCCGGTTCGATTCCATGGCGCGAGCGACAAGCTCGACCAGTGCGAAATCGGATTCAGGCACGCCCGGCGGCCAGTTGATGCGGTCGCTCAGCATGGCGAGCGCGCCGCCAAGATTGCCGCCATACATCTGCTGGTAGAGACGGCCGAACCAGATCGAGATATCGCGCGGCCACAGCTTGGTTGCTTCGATGATCGCGCGATCAGCGTCGTGCAGCCGGCCGGCATACCAGTACATCAGGGCGAGATCGTAGTGGCGACGGGCGACGAGCGGGGTCTGCGCTACGGCCTTTTCGGCATGTGGCACGGCTTCGGCGACGCGGCCGGTGGCGGCGAGGAGATCGCCAAGCACGCAGTCCACCTGGGCGAGGCGTGGCTTGCTGGCGAGGGCTGCGCGATAGCTGGCTTCGGCTTCATGCCAGCGTTGGTAGGGCGGGGCCAGTAATACGAGCGCAGCGCGTGCATCCGGGTTGTTGGCGTCGATGGCGAGTGCCTGGTTGGCGGCGTCCTTCGCGCGTTCCGAGATGCCCGGATGCTGTTCGAGCGGGCTGGTGGCGAAAGCGTAGTTGTACGCGAGGGCAAGCGCCGCCCAGGCATCGGCGAAGCGGGGCGACAGGTCGACGGCTTCGCGGAGGAAGGAAATGGCCTGTGCGCTTTCCTTCGCATCGTCGGTCGCGCCGATTTCGATGGCGCGGCGGTAGAGTTCGGTCGCGCGATCGGGCGGGGCGGAAGGTTGCGAGAGCTGCCAGGCGGTGATGGCGCCTGCGCCGATGATAAGCGCGCCTCCACCTGCAAGGAGGAGGGCGCGGCGGGGGAGTTTCGCGGGCGATGAGGTGGCGGGTTCGAGGGGGCGCTCGCCTGGTGGCGCGTTGCCGGGCTGGCGCTCGGCGGTCCCGGGGTCCCTGACGAGGAGGCGGTAGCCGATCTTGGTAATGGTCTCGAGGGTGAAGTCGCGGCCTTCGGTCAGTTCGGAGATGCGGCGGATGCGGGAGATGACGCGGTTGATGGCGTCGTCGCTGACGACGCGGCCCTCCCAGCAGACTTCGGTGAGTTCATCGCGCGTGACAACCTTGCCCCCGGCGTTGGCCAGCACGACGAGGACGGCCATGACGCGCGGTTCGACGATCTCGCGGCGGCCGGCGACGACGATTTCGCGGGTCGAGGGCTCAACGTCGAGACTGCCGAGTTTCAGCGCAGGCTGGCGCGCGAGATCCATAAGCTGTCCCAATCCGCGCGCCCACGGCGCCGCCCGAACCCAGTATTAGCGTAGCTGACAGCATAGTCTCGCCCGGAATCAGGCCAAGCCCCTTGCCCTGAGGCAGGTTTTGCCTTTTTAGGTGGGGCCATGCCCGCTTACCGTTCACGCACCACCACCTTTGGCCGCAACATGGCCGGCGCCCGCGCCCTCTGGCGTGCGACCGGCATGAAGGATGGCGACTTCTCGAAGCCGATCATCGCGGTCGTGAACTCATTCACGCAGTTCGTGCCAGGGCACGTGCACCTCAAGGATCTTGGCCAGCTGGTGGCGCGTGAGATCGAGGCGGCGGGCGGCGTGGCGAAGGAGTTCAACACCATTGCTGTCGATGACGGCATCGCGATGGGACATGGCGGGATGCTGTACTCGCTGCCCAGCCGCGACCTGATCGCGGACTCGGTCGAGTACATGGTGAATGCGCACTGCGCGGATGCGATGGTGTGCATCTCGAATTGCGACAAGATCACGCCGGGCATGCTGAACGCGGCGATGCGGATCAACATTCCGGTCGTGTTCGTATCTGGCGGACCGATGGAAGCCGGCAAGGTCGTCTGGAAGGACGAGAAGACCGGCGTTGCGAAGGAGCACAAGCTCGACCTGATCGATGCGATGATGCAGGCAGGCGACGATCGCATTTCGGATGCGCAGGTGGCGGCGGTAGAAGCCGAGGCCTGCCCCACATGCGGGTCGTGCTCGGGCATGTTCACGGCGAACTCGATGAACTGCCTGACGGAGGCGCTGGGACTGTCGCTGCCGGGCAACGGCACTGTGGTCGCGACGCATGCGGATCGCGAGCGGCTGTTCAAGCGCGCTGGCCGCCTGATCGTCGACATCACGCGACGGTATTACGAGAAGGACGATACGTCCGTCCTGCCGCGCAATGTGGCGAGCCGGCAGGCATTCGAGAACGCCATGGCCCTAGACGTGGCCATGGGCGGATCGACGAATACGGTTCTGCACATCCTTGCGGCGGCGCAGGAGGGCGGGATCGACTTCACGATGGATGATATCGACCGCATATCGCGGCAGACGCCATGCATCTGCAAGGTGGCGCCGGCGGTGTCGACAGTTCACATCGAGGACGTGCATCGCGCGGGCGGGATCATGGGCATCCTCGGCGAACTGGCGCGGGGCGGGCTTTTGAACACGGATGCCAAGACGGTGCATTCGCCCTCGCTGGGTCATGCGATCGCGTACTGGGATATCCGGCAATCGAACGATGAAGAGGTTGAGACCTTCTTCAAGGCGGCGCCGGGCGGCGTGCGGACGACGGTGGCCTTCTCTCAGGAGAAGCGCTGGCCCGAGCTGGATCGTGACCGGGTGAAAGGCGTGATCCGGGCGAAGGAGAACGCGTTCACGAAGGATGGCGGCCTTGCGGTGCTCTACGGGAACATCGCGGAGAAGGGCTGCATCGTGAAGACGGCCGGCGTCGATGAGGAGATCTGGAAGTTCAACGGCGTTGCGCGCGTGTTCGAGAGCCAGGACGAGGCGGCGGCGGCGATCCTCAACAACAAGATCGTCGCGGGCGATGTCGTGGTGATCCGTTATGAGGGGCCCAAGGGCGGGCCGGGGATGCAGGAGATGCTGTATCCGACGACCTACCTGAAATCGCGTGGGCTCGGCAAAGTCTGCGCCCTGCTCACGGATGGGCGTTTCTCCGGCGGCACGTCGGGCCTCAGCATCGGGCATGCCTCGCCGGAAGCCGCTGCGGGCGGCCTGATCGCGCTGGTGCAGGAAGGCGATCGGATCGAGATCGACATTCCGGCGCGTTCGATACGTCTGGCCGTGTCCGATGAAATCATAGCGCAACGCCGCAAGGCGGAAGAAGCGCGCGGCAAGGACGCGTACACGCCGCATGGCCGCAAGCGCGTGGTGTCGGCAGCGCTGCAGGCTTATGCGGCGCTGGTGACGTCGGCAGATACCGGCGCTGTGCGCGATCTGGGGCAGATCAGGAAATAGCCGCTACTGGTTCGGTGTTTCCTTCCAGCCGTCGCGGGGGCGCATGGCGGAGGGTGAGTCCGGGATCATCGTCTTGCAGGCTTCGGGTTCCATGGTGGACAGGACCGAGGCGATGCGCCAGGCGCCGTCGAGCATGACGACGTCGAAGGCGTCGATGCCGCAATGCACGACCTTGCCGTTATCGCGGAGTTCGTAGGGCGCCCAGACCTGGGCGAGGCCGCCGCGCACGTGGACGATCGGGTCCCAGTAGCGCTCCATGAACGGGTCGGCGTCGGGATCGGGCTCGAGCATCGAGGCGTTGGTATAGGGCTTCACCGGGCGCTCGTCGCCGGGCTTGATCGCCTGGATCCAGGAGACGCCTTCGGTGATGGTGACATCGTTGAGGGCTTCATCATCGTGATTGCCGAGGGCGAGCAGGAAGCGGTCCACCGTAGCGAGGATTTCGGATTCATAAGGTGACTTGGCGACAGGCGTCGCGACGACCGGACCGGCAGTTGGCGTCGTGGTGCACGCGGCGAGGGCCAGGACAAGCGTTGCTGTAACCAGAAGACGTTTCATGCGGACACCTGTGCTTCGCGACCCTTGCGTGTAGGCTAGCACCGGCGTTGCGGCGGGCGGAAGCCGGATTGGCTGCGATGGAGCGGACGTGATGGAAGCGGTTCGGCGCCAGACAATCTGCGAACGCTGCGGCGTGAGCTTCGCCTGCACGCCCAATGGGCGATGCTGGTGCGGGGAGGAGGCGATGCGGTTGCCGCTGCCGAAAGCGGGCGAGTCGGGCTACAATGACTGCCTTTGCCGCACGTGCCTGCGGGAAATCGGGGCGCAGGCGAGCCGGGATGCACGCTGATTTTTGTGGCGTTCTGCGCGTGAGCCACTAGCTTCGCCCGGAGGCAAGGGCGGAGGGCTGAGATGCCGACACAGTTGATGGGCATGATGGGGCCGGTGCTGGCCCTGGTCGTGTGGACGCTGGTGATGCTGGTGTGGCTGTACGTCCGCCGCATACCGGCCATGCGCAAGGCGGGGATCGACCCTGCGAAGATCAAGGGATCGGAGAGCTATGCTGGCCTGCCGCCTATGGACCCCAAGGCGGTGTGGGTGGCGGACAACTACAACCACCTGCACGAGCAGCCGACGATCTTCTACGCGCTGTGCGTCTATTCGCATCTCGTGGGCGTGGCGGACGGGTTCAATGCCGGGCTGGCCTGGGCCTATGTCGGCGTGCGGGTGATCCACAGCCTGATCCAGGTGACGACGAACTTCGTGCCGCTGCGCTTTGCAGTATTCAACATCGGGTCCTTGCTGCTGATCATTGTTGCCGTGCGCAATGTGTTCGGGATGTTCGGGTACTGATAATATAAGTATTGACTTATATAAGTGGAGACTGTTTGTTGTGCGCAAACAGGAGCCTCGCCCATGTCCGCTATCGATGTCGCCGCGCACCTTGGAGCTGTCTCGCGCATCGTCGAGGACAGGATGCAAAATGGCGAGAAGATGCGCGTGGTAATCGCCTCGCGCGCCTATGACACTTCGATCGATGATCTGTGGGATGCGCTGACGAGCAAGGAGCGCCTGCCGCGCTGGTTCGCCAAGGTGGATGGCGATCTGGAGCTGGGGGGGAAGTATCAGGTGAAGGGAAATGCGGGCGGGACGGTGATCGCCTGCACGCCGCCAAAATCGTTCTCGCTGACATGGGAGTTCGGTGGCGGCGTCAGCTGGGTCAATGTCGCGCTGGCCCCGACGAAGGATGGCGGGACGCATCTTACCCTGGAGCATATTTCGCCGGTCAGTGATCACTGGAAAACCTATGGTCCGGGGGCGGTGGGGATTGGCTGGGAGCTCGGGCTGCTGGGCCTTGGCATGCACACGCGGTCGCGCGCGGCGCGAGACGGTTTCAACGAACATGTCTGGGGAGCCTCCGACGAGGGGAAGGCGTTCGTCACGACAAGCGGCGAGGGCTGGATCGCGGCAGACATTGCGAGCGGCGTCGACAAGATGGATGCTACAAAACGGGGGCAGGCGACGATCAGATTCTATCGCGGCGACCCGCCGCCGGGCGTCTCGCATCCCGGCACACCGGAGAGTTGATGCACGCTTTCGACGTTCTCGCTGATCCTGTGCGCCGCCGCATCCTCGAGTTGCTGGCTGAAGGCGAGCATGCGTCCGGCGAGGTCGTTGACGTGATCGGGCGCGAGTTCGGGATCAGCCAGGCGGGTGTGTCGCAGCATCTCAAGGTGCTGCGCGAGAGCGGGTTTGCAACCGTCCGGGTGGAGGGGACGCGACGGGTCTATGCAGTCGAGGCCGGACCCATGCAGGAAGTCGACGAATGGCTCGACCGGTTCCGCGGCTTCTGGACCGGCAAGCTGGACGCGCTGGCGACCGAGGTCGCACGCGGGAAAAAGGCCCGGAAAAAGTAGGCTGGAGCGAGGCTCTGGACCTGTCGGCAGGCTTGGCCCATATGAGGCGCCTTCCTTGAAGGACCTCCATGGCCGCCCTGCCTGAAAGCCGTTTGAGACAGATGATCGACCGCTTCGAGCAGGTCGAAGCGCGGATGGGCGTGGCGACCGATCCGAAGGAGATCGTGCAGCTTTCTCGCGACCATGCCGAACTGAAGCGCGTGGCCGAGAAGGCGCGCGAGGTGCTGATGCTGCGCGGACAGCTGGCCGAAGCCGAAGCACTGATCGAGGACGCAACGGCAGACCGTGATTTCGTCAACATGGCGATCGAGGAGCGCGGGGAGCTGAAGGCGAAGCTGCCGGACATCGAGCGCGAGATGCAGCTCATGCTGCTGCCGAAGGATGCTGACGACGAAGGCTCGGCGATCATCGAGGTGCGTGCGGGCACGGGCGGCGACGAGGCGGCGCTGTTCGCAGGCGATCTGTGGCGGATGTACCAGCGCTATGCGCAGAGTCGGAAATGGTCGATCGAACTCGTTTCGGCGACCGAGGGCGAAATGGGCGGTTACAAGGAAGTGGTCGCTCAGGTGAATGGCGCGGGCGTGTTCGGCCGGATGAAGTTCGAGAGCGGCGTGCATCGCGTGCAGCGTGTTCCGGCGACGGAAGCGCAGGGACGCATCCATACGTCGGCGGCGACAGTGGCGATCCTGCCCGTGCCGGAGGAAGTAAATATCGAGGTGCGCGACCAGGACATCCGCATCGACACTTATCGGTCTTCCGGAGCCGGCGGGCAGCACGTCAACAAGACGGACTCGGCCGTGCGCATCACGCACCTGCCGACCAACATCGTCGTGACATCGTCGGAGAAATCGCAACACGAGAACCGCCGCAAGGCGATGGAGCAGCTGAAGATCCGCCTCTATGAGCGCGAGCGCGAGATGAAGGACACGGCGCGGGCCGAGGCGCGCAAGCTGCAGGTGGGATCAGGCGATCGCTCCGAGCGCATCCGCACTTACAACTTCCCGCAGGAGCGCGTGACGGACCACCGCATCAACTACACGGCGCACAACCTGTCGGACTTCGTTCAGGGCGATATCGATGCGCTGCTCGATGCGCTTCATGCCGAGGACCAGGCCGAACGCCTGGCGCAGCTGGAAAACAGCTGAGGCGCCTAGGCCGGCGGTGTCGCGATGAGTTCCTTCGCGATGGCGCGGACGTCGAAGCCGTCGGAGACGATATTATCGACGCGCCAGCCTTCGGGCGTTTCAATGAGGTCCCACTGGACGTGCTTGGGCTCGCTCTGGAAGAGCTTGAAGTCGGCGTTGACGATGGCGCGGCCCTTGGGCGCGGCTGACGTCGCAACTTCGATCTTGAGGTCGGAGAAGTCGGTGCAGTCCTGGCAGTTGCCGGCGAAGTCGCCATCGAAGACGGGTCCGTCATTGCCCGCGGCGGCTTCGGCCTGCTTGATCAGGCCATCGAGCTCGGCGGTCATGGGAATGGCAGAAAGTGGCGTAGTCTTCTCGCCCTTGCTCGTCTCCAGCGTCTGGTAGATCGCCTTCACGACAGCTTCGGGGCCGGTCACAGCCGCGGCGACGGGCTCGGTAGCGGACGGCTGCGGCGTGCAGGCGATGGCGAACGCGAGCAACGGCAGGGCGGCGAAGCGTTTCATGAGGTCCCCGGAAGTGACTGTCCCACCCCACTCATCGCGGGACGGGACAGGATTGTCCATTGCTGATTTGAGGTCAGCCCCAGGGACCCGGCTTGCGGGG
Organism: Hyphomonadaceae bacterium; assembly: GCA_047601145.1. Lineage (GTDB taxonomy): Bacteria > Pseudomonadota > Alphaproteobacteria > Caulobacterales > Hyphomonadaceae > UBA7672. The sequence goes on along the minus strand of JASGJW010000005.1, from coordinate 390,032 downwards.
CTCGGGCTGCTGGTCCCACGGGCCGGGTGAGCGGCGGCGGGTGGACGTCACCAGGTCCGGTTGCGGCGCGGCCGGCTTGCCGCCGAATTTGGCCGACAGCGCAGCGACACGGTTCGCAGTCGAAGGGTGCGTCGAGAACAGATTATCGGCGCCATGGCCGTTGAGCGGGTTGATGATGAACATGTGCGCGGTCGCCGGATTGCGTTCAGCGCCGATGTTGACGCGGCCGCCGCGGGCATACGCGTCGATCTTCTGCAGCGCCGAGGCTAGCGCTTGCGGGTCGCCGGAGATTTCGGCGCCATGACTGTCGGCTTCGTATTCCCGGCCGCGGCTGATCGCCATCTGAACGAGGGCGGCGGCCATTGGGGCGAGGATCGCTATAGCGATCACGCCAATGAAGCCGCCAGGGCGCTCGCGGTTCGAGCCGCCGAAGAAGAAGGCGAAGTTGGCAAGCGCCGAGATGGCGCCGGCAATGGTGGCCGTAACTGTCATCGTCAGCGTGTCGCGGTTCTTCACATGCGCGAGCTCGTGGCCCATGACGGCGCGGATTTCGCGGCGATCGAGCATGGTGATTAGGCCCGTGGTGGCGGCGACGGCGGCGTGGGCCGGATCGCGTCCAGTGGCGAAGGCGTTGGGCTGGTCGCTTTCGATGATGGTGACCTTGGGTTGGGGCAGGCCGGCGCGCTGGGCCATTTCGCGCACGTCCTGCGCATAGGCGCGGACGCGGGCGTCGGCGTGGTTCGCGGGGACTTCCTGCGCCCGGTACATGGAGAGCACGATCCTGTCGGCGTTCCAGTAGCTGATGAGGTTGCCGACGAGCGCGAAGCCGAAGGCGACGATCATCCCCGTGGGACCGCCGATGAGATAGCCCGCGCCGACGAACAGGGCCGTGAGCGCCGCCAGAAGCATGAAGGTCTTGATATGGTTCATGCCCGGAATGTGGCCCCGGCTATGGGCATCCTCAAGGCCGACATTGCCCAGCCCCTGACGGGGGAACCGATCACAGATTCGCCAGCCCGGGCTGTGTAAGCGCTAATTCACCGTGATGGTGATCTTCTTCGACATGATGTGCGTCGGCTTGTGCAGCTCGTGGTTCATGTCGCCGAAAACGAGCTGGAGGGTATGCTGACCTGGCCCGAGCATCAGGACGGTCTCGGTTTCCCCGCCGCCGAAGTGACGGTGCTGGTCGTCCTTCGGAATGGCGTACTGCATTTCGTCGGCGGTCAGTTCGGTGTCGATCAGCAGGTGGTGGTGGCCGGTGTTGGGCTTGTCGATGCCCGCTGGCGCGACGCCGATGCCAAAGGCGCCGAAGACGACGCGGAAGGATTGCGGCACCGTCATCCCGTCGCGCAGGTTGACGAAATAGACGGAAGGGCCGGGTTCGGCATGGAGCGAGACGGCGTCCGCGTCGGCTTTCGCCGTGGCTTCGGCGAGTGCGGCGTTGGTCGCGGCAGCGATGGCGGCCGGATCGGGCGCAGCGGTGGCGGCCGGCTTGCTGTCGCCACAGGCGGCAAGCGTCAACGCAAGGACGGATGCTGCGATCAGGCTGGCGGTGCGCATGATGGTTCTCTCCGATTGGTTCTGGGTGAGACTAGCACGGCGCGGGGACGAGGCGAGACACGATCCGGTCAGGCTGGCAGGTAGGTCTGGCAGGTCAGGCTGAGCGCCATTCAGGAATGCCATCCGGGCCGGTCTTGATCCGGCCCTTCATGCCGATCGGGTAGGCGTCTGGCGACATCAGTCGCGCGAGGTCGTCTGCGTGCGCGGGCGGGATGCGTGCGAGCGTGCGGGCGCCATTCGACAGGCGGGCGATGACAACGCCCTGGATCGGCTGGCCGGACGGGTCGTGCGGGATAGTGAAGGTCTCGATCGTGGCCTCGCCGTCGGGCTTGTCGTCCGTGGGCGGAACGGAGCCGCGGCGGGCGTCGGCATCCTGCTGCGCGGTATTGGCAGCGAGCACGGCCTCGCCCTGCGGCTCGCGGGCGAGGACGAGGGCGTGGTGCTTGGTGACGAATTCGCCCTGGCCGTAGAGCAGGCCGAGATTGGTGCCGTCGCGGATGGCGCGCGTCATCGCGCAGGCGGCGTGGGCCATGTAGACGTTCAATGGTCCGCCGAAGAAGCTGAGGCCGCCGGTGACGCTCGGCTCGACCGTTGCGGGGAGTTTCAGATTGCGGCGCGCCATCTTCGGCACAACCGGGAAGCAGGAATAGAGCTCAAGCCCATTGAAGCGCGCGCCGTCGCCACCGACCTGCTCGAGCATGTCGGCAAGGACTGCGTCCTGGGCGTGGTTCACATGATAAACATCGCGTGCGAGCCAGTCGCGCGGCTCGCTGGCGGAGGCGCCGGCGCCGATGAAGACGAGCTGGTGTTCGGGGATGCCGGCTTCGCGCGCACGTGCGAGCGAGGTGACGATGAGCGCCGCGCCCTGGTTCACATGGGGGTTGGCGACCATGCGCTTTGTATAGGGCCAGCCGATGATGCGATTGTCGGGCGTTATGGTGGCGATGTCGGTCGGCGTCAGTGGCGCCTTGAGCCATGCATAGGGATTGCGGGAGGCGGCGGCGGCATAGCGCGACCAGAGCAGGGCGGATTCAGCCTGCGCCTCGGCAGGCGTCTGGCCCCAGGCATGGGCAGTGGCCGCGTCGTAGAAGGGGTAGACGCTGATCGGCCAGGCGACGCCAAGCGTATGCCCGAGGTGATGAACATACTCGGCGGCGCGCTTCATCTTGGGCGCGGCCTCGGCATAGGGCGTCCACGGCAGCTCGACATTGGCGCGCTTGGCGTGGCCGACGGCGTATTGCGACTCCGCACCGATGACGAGGCCGACGCCGCTTTCGCCTGATGCGATGCGCCGGGCGGCGTCATGCAGGAAACGGACAGGGCTTTCGCCGCCGACCGTGCCGTAGACATTCCGCTTCGGGGAGATGGCGAGGCGATTGGCGAGCTGGGCGCCGATGTCGTCATAGCGCCAGCTGACAAGTGCGACGATGTCGACCGAGTCTGTGTCACGCAGAAGGCCGCGGGCCTCGATATTCGCCCGGCGCGCAGCCTCGATCATGAGTGCGAGCGGTTCGAGCGAGTGGGCCACGTCCTTTGGACGGTCCATGATCTCACCGATGCCGGCGATGACGGGGATGCGGTCAGGGCTCTGGGTCATGAGCGATCAAGAGCGCAATCATTGCGGACAATCAACGGGTGGATTGGCTCCAACGACTTCGCGGCGCGAAGACAGCGTGGTAGCCGTTACGTCATGCGGATAGGTGGATGCCTGCTGGCGGCTGCGTTGGCGTTTTGCCTGAGGGCAGAGGCGCAGGGGACCTATCACGCGCCACTAACATCTTTCGGGACGCCATCGCTGGAGGGCGTGTGGTCGACGCTGACGGCGACGCCTCTGGAGCGGCCTCCAGCATTCGATGGGCCGACGACGACGGAAGAGAAGGCGAAGGTGTTCGCGGCGAATGTTCCGACCGCCTTCCAGTCCGACACCAGCGACGGCGTTGGCGCGCGCGTTTCGGAATGGTGGGAATTTTCCCCCGACATGACGCGGATCGGCGGGCAGATACGCACCTCGCTGATTGTCGATCCGCCGGACGGCAAGATGCCTCTCAACGACGCTGGCCGCGCGCGCCTGAAGGCGCTTATGGCTGGCGTGTTCACGAATTTCGACGGGCCGGAAGCAAGGCCGTCAACCGAGCGGTGTCTTGCCGGCGGATCAGGCGCGACAGGCGCGCCGATCTTCGTGCCGCGTTACAACGCCAACTATCAGTTCGTGCAGACGCCGGGTTATGTCGTCATCTCGATGGAGCAGAACCGCGAGGTGCGGATTATCAGGATGGGCGCCAAGCGATTGCCCGATGCGATGAAGCGATGGATGGGAGATTCCATCGGGCATTGGGATGGTGAGACGCTGGTTGTCGAGACTGCCAACTTCGTGCCGGGCGATGAATTCAAGCCCTCCTCGCCGATCCTGATTTCCGAGCATGCGCGCGTGACCGAGCGGTTCACGCGGATCAGCGCCAGCGAGATCCTCTATCGCTACACGGTTGATGACCCTGAGGTTTTCAGACAGGTGTGGAGCGCCGAGATGATCCTGTCGGCGACGAAGAATCATGTGTTGGAATACGCCTGCCACGAGGGCAACTATTCGATGCCCGCCATGCTCGCCGGGGGCCGGGCCAAGGAAAAGCAGAAGAAGTAGCCGGCCATCGAGCCGCCCCCGGCCATTGGCCCCTAGGGCTGGTGGTGTGGAACCGCCCGAAACCCCCACAAATCGGGCTCCTGAAATAGTTCAGCCCCTTTCTGCTTTCATGCTTTGTTCACGAGAACATTTGTAGTACATAGAACGCAACACGGGCTGGGAATCGGGCGGGTTTGCCGCCTCCAAGCCAGCATGGCAGATGTGGAGACAGACATGGCTGCGGCCGCTCTCAAGCTGGTGGAAGACAAGGGCATGGACAAGCAGAAGGCCCTCGAGACGGCCCTGGGCCAGATCGAGCGCAATTTCGGCAAGGGCTCGATCATGCGTCTGGGCACGGCCCAGGCGATGGATATCGAGGCGCTCTCGACCGGCTCGCTGAGCCTTGACGTGGCGCTCGGCATCGGCGGCCTGCCGAAGGGCCGGATCATCGAGGTCTATGGCCCGGAAAGCTCGGGCAAGACGACGCTGGCGCTGCACGTGCTGGCTGAAGCCCAGAAGAATGGCGGCGTCGGCGCCTTCATCGACGCAGAACACGCGCTCGACCCGGTCTATGCCTCGAAGCTTGGCGTCGATCTCGACGACCTGCTGGTCTCGCAGCCCGACACGGGCGAACAGGCCCTCGAGATCGCCGATACGCTGGTGCGTTCGGGCGCTGTCGACGTTCTCGTGATCGACTCGGTGGCGGCGCTGACGCCGCGCGCCGAACTCGAAGGCGAGATGGGCGATGCGCTCCCCGGTCTTCAGGCTCGCCTGATGAGCCAGGCGCTGCGCAAAATCACGGCTTCGGTCTCCAAGTCGAAGACGATGGTGATCTTCATCAACCAGATCCGCATGAAGATCGGCGTGATGTACGGCTCGCCGGAAACGACGACGGGCGGCAACGCGCTGAAATTCTACGCCTCCGTGCGCCTCGACATCCGCCGTATCGGCCAGATCAAGGAGCGTGACGAGGTCATCGGCAACCAGACCCGCGTGAAGGTGGTCAAGAACAAGGTCGCCCCGCCGTTCCGACAGGTCGAGTTCGACATCATCTACGGGGAAGGCATCTCCAAGACCGGGGAGCTGATCGACCTCGGCGTGAAAGCCAACGTGGTCGAGAAGTCGGGCTCGTGGTTCTCCTACGGCTCGCAGCGGATCGGCCAGGGCCGTGAAAACGCACGGAAATTCCTCAAGGACAACCCGGCGACTGCCGCTGAGATCGAGGATGCCATCCGCAAGAGCTCCGGCATCATCGGCGAAAACATGCTCGCCGAGGAGCCGGGTGATGACAACAGCGACGGCGACGATGACGGCAGCGGCGAACCGGTCGCCAAGGCCAAGAAGGGCAGCTAGGCCGTTGATCTGCAGGTTTCCCGAAGCCGGGTTCGCAGCCGGCCAGGGGTAAGCACATGGCAGTGCAGGGAGGCGCCGGTTCGATCGACCGGCGTCTTCTGCGTTTTGGGCCGTGTTTTCGGGAATTCCTGCCAGACAATCGCGCCCGAACCGGCGCGTCGGCGACGTTGCCTGTGGCGGGTGCGCGCCTTATACCGCCCCAAGGTTCGCGCGCCGGGCTGGGATGGCTGGCGGCGTGACCTTAACTTACCGGTCGTGGGGAAATCGGCCGCCTCGTTTTGGCGGACCGGTCTTCATGACCTCAGGAGCCTGCGATGACGTCCAAGAGCACGCCTTCTTCCTCGAAGCCTTCGAGCGTGAACGCCATCCGCGCCGCCTTCCTCGATTATTTCGCCAAGGCTGGCCACGCCGTGAAGCCGTCCTCCTCGCTGGTTCCGCAAGGCGACAACACCTTGCTGTTCACCAATGCAGGCATGGTGCAGTTCAAGAACATCTTCACCGGCGTTGAAAAGCCCTTCGCCCCGCGCGCGGCGACGTCCCAGAAGTGCGTCCGCGCCGGCGGCAAGCACAACGACCTCGACAATGTCGGCTACACCGCGCGCCACCTCACCTTCTTCGAGATGCTCGGCAACTTCTCGTTCGGTGATTATTTCAAGGAACTCGCCATCGAGCACGCCTGGACGCTGGTCACGCGCGACTTCCAGCTGCCGAAGGACAAGCTGCTGGTCACCGTCTATCACGACGACGATGAGGCGTATGGCCTCTGGAAGAAGATCGCCGGCCTGCCGGACTCGCGGATCATCCGCATCGCGACCAACGACAATTTCTGGATGATGGGCGACACGGGGCCGTGTGGGCCCTGCTCGGAAATCTTCATCGATCGCGGCGACCATATCTGGGGCGGCCCGCCGGGCTCGGCCGAGCAGGATGGCGACCGGTTCCTGGAATTCTGGAACCTCGTCTTCATGCAGTATGAGCAGTTCAACGACGGCCGGCCGCGCGTGGCGCTGCCAAAGCCGTCGATCGACACGGGCATGGGCCTCGAACGCATCTCGGCGATCATGCAGGGCGTCGACTCGGTGTTCGAGACCGACCTGTTCGCGAACCTGATTTCCGCCGGCGAAGAACTCTACAAGGTGAAGGCGCAGGGCGAGCAGACCGCCTCCTTCCGCGTCATCGCCGATCACCTGCGCTCGGCCTGCTTCCTGATCGCCGATGGCGTCTCGCCGTCGAACGAGGGCAGGGGCTATGTGCTCCGCCGCATCATGCGTCGCGCCATGCGCCACGCACATATCCTCGGCACGCGCGAACCGAACATGTTCAACCTCGTCGGCGCGCTGGCGAAGGAGATGGGCGATGCCTATCCCGATCTCGTCCGCGCCCGGCCCGCCATCGAAAGCGCCTTCCAGCAGGAGGAGCAGTCCTTCCAACGCACACTCGGCCGCGGCCTCGCGCTGCTCGATGAGGAGGCCGGAAAACTCGGCAAGGATGGCGTGCTCAAGGGCGACGTCGCCTTCAAGCTCTACGACACCTACGGCTTCCCGCTCGACCTCACGCAGGACGTGCTCCGTGCACGCGGCATGACGGTCGATGAGCCCGGCTATAACGCAGCGATGGAAGAACAGCGCACGCGCAGCCAGGAAAACTCCAAGTTCACCGCAGGCGATGGCTCGGATGCCGTGTGGCATTCCGTGCGCGACGCCTCCGGCGCCACCAGCTTCCAGGGCTATGAAGCCGAGGAAACCTCCGGCCGCCTGGTCACCGCCCTCGTCGGCGGCGCACAGGCGAAGGCGATTAAGACCGGCGACAAGGCCGAACTCGTGTTCGACCAGACGCCGTTCTACGCCGAATCCGGCGGCCAGGCCGGCGACAAGGGCGAGATCTTCTTCCCCGGCGGCGCGCGCTTCCGCGTCGACGATGTGCAGAAACGCGCGGGCGATGTCTTTGCGCACGTCGGCGAAATGGTCTCGGGCGGCGCCAAGGTCGGCGACGTCGCCGAGCTGAAGATTGATCGTGTTCGCCGCGCCAAGATCCGCGCCAACCACTCGGCGACCCACCTGCTGCACGCCGCGCTGCGCAACAAGCTCGGCAAGCACGTCACGCAGAAGGGCTCGCTTGTTGAAGCCGACTATTTCCGCTTCGACTTCTCGCACACCCAGCCGATGACGCGCGACGAGATCGAGGCCGTCGAGGCCGAGGTCAACGCCGTCGTGCGCCAGAACGCTCCCGCCGAGATCCGCGTCATGGCGCCGGACAAGGCGATCGAAGCCGGGGCGATGGCCCTCTTCGGAGAAAAGTACGGCGATGAGGTCCGCGTCCTCCGCCTCGGCAATTCCGTCAGCGAAGCCAACGCGCCTTATTCCGTCGAACTCTGCGGCGGCACGCACGTCGCGCGCACCGGCGACATAGCCGTGTTCGTGATCACATCCGAAGGCGGCGTGGCGCAGGGCGTGCGCCGCATCGAAGGCGTCACGGGCGCCGCCGCGCTCGACTTCCTGAAATCGCGCGGCGCCATCGCCCGTGAAATCGCCGACCAGTTCAGGGCGCCGATCGCGGATGCTCCCGCGCGCGTCGCCCAGCTCGTCGAACAGCGCAAGAAGCTCGAGGCCGAGCTCGCCGACGCTCGCAAGAAGCTCGCCATGGGCGGTGGCGGCGCGGCCTCCGGTCCCGAAGAGGTCAACGGCGTAAAGTTCATCGGCAAGATCGTCGACGTCCCCGCGAAGGATCTGAAAGCCCTCGCCGACGAAGCCAAGAAATCGGTCGGCTCTGGCGTTGTCGTCTTCGTTGCCACAGCCGAAGGCAAAGCCACCGTCGTTGTCGGCGTCACCGACGATCTGATAAAGCGCTTCCCCGCCGGCGATCTGGTCACGAAGGCGGTGCAGGCCGTCGGCGGCGCCAAGGGCGGCGGCCGCCCCGACATGGCGCAAGGCGGCGGGCCGGATGGCGCGAAAGCCAACGACGCCATCGCCGCCGTGAAGGCTGCGCTGGCGGGCTGATCTCAAAGGTTTGACGACACGCTGTGCGGCTCTCATCATCCCTTCCAAAAAGGGAGTTTGAATGCGCCTTCGTCATTCCGTCGTCTTGCTGATGCTGATTTCGGCTGCAGGCTGTGCATCGGCGCCGCCAGGCGCCGAGAGCTTCCCGGCGCAGGCGCCGCTTTGCGCGCCAGGTGTGTCGCTGGGCAAGGTTGTGATTGCGCCGCTGACGCGTTGGCGGCCGGATCAAAAAGAGCCGCAGGTGCGTGGGGCCATCGCACAGAAAGCCATTGAAGCGGTTGCGACCGCGATATCATGCGCAACTTCAGTGAAAGTGCTGAGTATAACCGCGGACGACAGATCAGCTGATGCACTTGCGGCTGCAGGAACTGAGGGCGCGAAGACGGCTCTGCTCATCCATATCGACGAACTCGGGCCGATAGCCATTCTGTCCTTTCCTGCGCTGTGGAGCACGTGGAGCGATGTGAAGTTCACGCTCGACGCCGTTGACGTGTCGACTGGCGCCAACCTCCGCAGCATCCCGCATCGTCGTCAGAAGGGGGGCGCATTCGAAGCGCGTGGACTCGATCCACTTCAGAGCGAAATGGAAGCCGCGCTGAAGGATGTGATCCTGGGCATCCGCTAGGCCGTCGGTGTTTCTATCGCCAGACACTGGCTAGCGATTTCGCCGCAGCGCAAATCGCCTGTGCGTGCTTACATATTTTCCAACGGACGCCTGTCACAGCGCAGGGGATGAGGCCGCCATGGCGGGACTCGACGGGAAAGTTGTCGGCCATATCGATGAACTGGCGCTGCGCCGCGATGTGAAGTGGCGCGACCTGATACGTTACCGAACCATCGACACCGTCATCGAGCTCCTGCTGCCGGCGCCATGGCTGGCCGGCGCGGTGTGGTTCGCTTCGCATGGCGATTATGTGCTCGCGCTGCCGTGCACCTTCTTCCTGTTCCTCACGCTCTTGCGCGTCGCGCATAACGGTTATCACAACGCGCTCGGCCTGCCCCGACCGGTGACAGACATCACGCTGATGCTGATGAGCCCTCTGATGATGCTGCCGCTGCATGCGGTGAAGGTGACGCACCTGGAACACCACAAGCATTGCCTGGGTGAGCTGGACATCGAAGGCGAGGCCGGCCGCAAATCCTTCTGGGCCGTCCTCGCCTACGGCCCGCGCTTTCCGATCGACGTGCTGCGCGCCGCCTGGCGCCAAGGCGGGGTGCCTATCCGCGGCTGGATCGTCGCGGAGTTCGTGTGGATCGCGCTCGTCTGGCTAGCGGCCTTCGCAACGCTGTGGCCGGCGCTGCTCTATCACGCCATCGCCATGACGGCTGGCGAATGCTTCACCGCATTCTTCGCCGTCTGGATCGTGCATCACGGCACGGAGGATCACGTCTATCCCGCGCGCACCCAGCGCGGCTGGCTCAAGAACTGGATCAGCTATTCGATGTTCCTGCATGCCGAACATCACCTGTTCCCGTCCGTGCCGACCTTCCGGTTGCGCGAGCTGGGCCAGCGGCTTGACCGCGCTGCGCCGGAGATCGCCACGAAGCAGGTACTCTAGCCCCAAAACAATAGGCCCGCGGATCGCTCCGCGGGCCCTTCGTCTTGTTCGCCTGCGCGAAGCCTATTTCGACATCGCTTCCTGGAAGTTGGACGCGATCTTTTCGATGAAGCCTTCGGTCGTCAGCCAGGGCTGGTCCGGCCCGATGAGCAGCGAGAGGTCCTTCGTCATGAAGCCGGCTTCGACCGTGTCGATGACGGTGCGCTCAAGCGTCGTCGCGAATTTCGCGAGCTCGGCGTTGTTGTCGAGCTTGGCGCGGTGGGCGAGGCCACGTGTCCAGGCGAAGATCGAGGCGACCGAGTTGGTCGAGGTGGACTTGCCCTGCTGGTGGGCCCGGTAGTGGCGCGTCACGGTGCCGTGGGCGGCTTCGGCTTCCACCGTCTTGCCATCCGGCGTCATCAGCACCGAGGTCATCAGGCCAAGCGAGCCATAACCCTGCGCAACCGTGTCGGATTGCACGTCGCCGTCATAGTTCTTGCACGCCCAGACATAACCGCCCGACCATTTCAGCGAGGCTGCGACCATGTCGTCGATCAAACGGTGCTCGTACGTGCCGCCGAACTCCTTGAACTTGTCGGCGAACTCGGCGTCGAACACTTCCTGGAAGATGTCCTTGAAGCGGCCGTCATAGGCCTTGAGGATCGTGTTCTTGGTCGAGAGGTAGACCGGCCATTTGCGTTGCAGGCCGAAGTTGAACGAAGCGCGCGCGAAGTCGCGGATCGACTTGTCGACGTTGAACATGCCCATGGCGATACCGGGCGACTTGAATTCGAACACTTCGTGCTCGATGGCCGGGCCGCCATCGGCCGGCTGGAACTTGATCGTCAGCTTGCCGGCGCCGGGCACCTTGAAGTCGGTGGCGCGGTACTGGTCGCCGAAGGCGTGACGGCCGACCACGACCGGCTGTGTCCAGCCTGGCACGAGGCGCGGAACGTTCTTCATCACGATCGGTTCGCGGAAGACGACGCCGTCGAGGATGTTGCGGATCGTGCCGTTGGGCGACTTCCACATCTTCTTCAGCTTGAACTCTTCAACGCGCGCTTCGTCCGGCGTGATGGTCGCGCACTTCACGGCGACGCCGTACTTCTTGGTTGCTTCGGCGCTATCGATGGTCACCTGGTCGTTGGTGGCGTCGCGGTTCTCGATCGACAGGTCGTAATACTTCAGGTCGATGTCGAGATAAGGCAGGATCAGGCGTTCCTTGATGAGCGCCCAGATGATGCGGGTCATCTCGTCCCCGTCCATTTCGACGACGGGGTTTGCAACCTTGATGACGGCCATGAAAAGCTCCTGAAAGGCGACGTAACCGGCCAGATCGGGTTCTGGCGCCGGGGTTCTGGGCCGGGCTATATCAGACGTGGTTACGGGCACAATACGCCCCTGAAAAACACGCCGCGAGGAGGTTCCAATGACCGGGAAAAGCCCGCCCTTCGAGCTTCGCGCCATTGATCACGTCGTGCTGATCGTCGATGGGCTCGACCGGGCCGTGAAATGGTATGGAGAAGTGGTTGGCGCAACCGAAGAGGGCGACCTCCGGACGTTCGGCATGGTCCAGCTGCGCTGCGGCGCGTCGATGATCGATCTGGTCGATGCCGGGTCAGAGAAGGGCAAGTGGGCGAAACCTCATGTCGCGGGCGGACGGAACATGGATCATTTCTGCCTCGAGATCGGGCCTGTCACGAAAGCGGCGATGGAAGCGCATCTGAAGGCGCACGGGCTTGCGATCGAGGAAGAGGGCATGCGCTCCGGCGCGAAGGGGCAGGGCTATTCCTGGTACATCCGCGACCCGTGGGATCACCAGATCGAGCTGAAGACGGACAAGGCGTAGTCGATGACCGATCCCTGTTTCATCCTCGTCGCTCCGCAGATGGGCGAGAACATCGGCGCGGCAGCGCGGGTGATGGCGAATTTCGGATTGCATGACCTGCGGCTGGTGAGCCCGCGCGACGGGTGGCCGAACCCGGCGGCGGAGACGATGAGCGCCGGGGCTTTGCCGGGCGTGGTGAAGGTCGGCGTGTTCGAGCGCGTCGAGGATGCGATTGCGGACTGCGCCGCGGTGATCGCGACGACGGCGCGGCCGCGCGGGATGGAGAAGCCGGTGTTCGGGGCGGGCGAGACGATTGCGAAGATGCGAGCGACGGCTGGACGTACAGGCGTACTGTTCGGAGCCGAGCGGGCGGGATTGCCGAACGAGGCTGTGGCGCTGAGCGATGCGATCCTGTCGTTTCCGGTGGCCTCATCGTTCGCGTCCTTGAACCTCGCACAGGCCGTGGCGCTGGTGGCGCATACTTATGCCGATGCGCAGGCGAGCGGTCCGCCTCCGTCGTTCGAGGGCGTCGATGCGCCCGCGACGCGTGAGGAGCTGGTCGGAATGATGGAGCATTTCGAGGACGAGCTTGATCGCGCGGGCTTCTTCTTCCCTGAGTCCAAGAAGCCGCCGATGGTTCAGAACCTGCGAAACGCGTTCACGCGCGCAGGATGGACATCGCAGGAAGTCAGCACGTTCCGTGGGGCGATCAAGGCGCTGGCCATCGGTCGCGGCAAGGCGCGGGTCGTGCGAGAGGACTAGACGGGCGGTGGCGCGGCCTTCGGCGCGTCCGCATGCTGCGGTTCTGGGGCCGTTTCGTCAGCATCTTCATCCACCGGTTCATCGGCGCTCTCGTCCAGTGTCGCTGAACTCCACACCTGCCGCGCAGGCATTGGTGCGTCTGGGTCAGCAGCTCGGAGGGCGCCAGCCTGTGACTCCAGCAGAGCGACGGCTGCGCCCGCCGTCGGCGCGCGCCAGCCGCGCCGCACCATCTCGTCGAGCACTTCTTCCATCGCAGCATCGGAGATCTGCCAGGGATTGCACCTCGGTTGCGGCGTTGGCGCGTAGCTCACCGGTTGAGCAGGTGCGGTTTCGTTCCACGCGTTTTCGTCAACGATCGGGGCGGTATCGGCGGGACGTGCCATGCCCGTGGTAATCGCTACGCCTCCAGCGAAGCCGGCGATGGCCACAGCGAACGCGGAAATCGCTAGCGTCGCTGGGGAAAGCTGGGCTGTCATGGGGCCTCTCCACTGTTTGCCCACGCAGCCAGAACGCGCATCGCGCGTGTGGGTTCTCCGATCCGATGAAAGAGTCTGTCGCCGTGTTCATGTTGGCGGCGGCTGACTCCCTCCGGGCCGGGGCATAGGCTTGAGGCCAACAAGAGCGGCGAAGACCGCTCCCGGGTCGTGGGTCGGGTGGAGCAGGGGACATGATCAAGACATTGCTGGTTTCGGCGTTGGCTGGCGGAACAGGTTTCCTCGGTTGGATTGGCGGCAGCATCTGGCCGGCGCCGCCGGAATGGACGGACGCGATCGACCGCAGCGCGAACGATCTTCGTGCGAAGGTTCGGCTCGAGACGATCAACTTCGCGGGCCTGCAGGAATTGCTGCCTGATGAAACGCTCAATCGACTGAAGTCGCAGATCAGCGACATCGCATTGGCTGCGGGCGAAGTGATCACCGTCGAGCGTGACAACGGCACGCTGGAAGAGCAGCTCGATAACCTCGCGATGGACCAGGCGAGCGCTGTGCCGAAAGGCATGACGGTTGTCACCGCGCCAGCCGCGCCGGCGCCTCCGCCTGTCGCAACGCCGGGAGCACCGGCTGCGCCCGCGCAGACGCCTTCCGCGCCCGAGGCCGGTGTCTCGCCGTCGCCGAAGCCGGTGCTGGTTCCGACTATGCCTGCCGGTGATCTTGCGCAGGTATTTGCTGCCAGTCTTGAACTGTGTCCGCACATGGAAGTGTCGAACGCGCCTGCAAGTGCAAAGGGCATCGTCACCGCCTACAAGCCATTCGTGCAGGTTAAGAATGTGAAGATCGCAACGTTCCCGACGCCGGGGGCGTGCATGTCGTCAGGCTTTGGCACACGCTCGGAACGCCTGCACAAGGGCGTGGATTATCATGCGGACATCGGTGTGCCGGTGCTGGCGGGGGGCGATGGCGAGATCATCGAGATGAAGTATCGCGATGACTACGGGAACATGATCCTGATCGATCATGGCGGCGGGGTTTACACGCGCTATGCGCATCTGGCTTCGTTCGGGAAAGGACTGGCGCCGGGCGTCAAGGTGACGGCAGGCCAGCAACTGGGCCTGATGGGCAACACGGCAAGTTACCAGATCCCGATGCACCTGCACTACGAATTGCTGGTGGGCGACTACAACACGCCGAAAGGATCGTTCGGGCTCGAGCCGGAAGATCCGATGTCGTTCCCGGCTGCGGGTTGATGGGGCCTCAAACGAAAACGGCCGGAGTTGCCTCCGGCCGCTGGTGATGGGGTTGTATTGTCTAGTGCGGCTTCGAGATCGAAGCGTCGGTTGAACCGGAGGCGGAAGCAGATGCGCCGTCCTTGGTGACGGTGGCGCTGCCCGAGCCGGAGGCGCCTGCGTTGACGGTCGGCTTGTTCGCTTCAGCGGCGGCCTTGGCTTTCGCTGCAGCTTCCTTCGCCTTGTCGGTTGTCGATGTTACGGCGCCCTTGGCGGCGCCGGTTGCGCCTGTCGTGTCGATCGTGGCGGAGCCTGAGCCCTGGCCGCCGGCGCTGACGCCCGGGACCTGCACCTGGCCCGCGCCCTGACCGCCGATGCCGAGCTGCGGCGCGGGAGCGGACGTGGCCACCGCAGCTTGCTGGTCAGCCTTTGCCTTGGCTGCGGCTGCCGCTTTGGCGGCTTTCTCTTTGGCACGCTGACCGGCGGCTGTCGCCCCGCCCACCGTGCGCTCGGTGTCGACCGTGCCGCTGATCGAGCCGCCGGCATTGCCAGTAACGGCGCCAGTGGCGCCGCCGAGGCTTCCACCGAGGCCGCCGCCTCCGCCAAGGCCGAGCTGCGCATGCGCAGGCAGCGCCGAGAAGGCGGCCAGCGCAATACCTGCGAGGAGTGCCGTACGGGTCATGTCTGATCTCCAGATAGCGGGCGCAATCGCCCCTCTGGCAGACGCAACGCAGTTCCATCGCAAGGGTTCACGAGGGCGTGCGCAGTTTTCGTGAAAACCCAGCTGTTTCTGCACATCGCCCAGGAACGGCGTTTACTGCGATTGATATGGATTTACTTGGGGAGATCGATTCTGTCCTTTTGGAAATCTTCCAAACCTCAGAGACCGGGCCTGTTCGAAGAAAATGCATGCTCGAAACTAGAAACCTAGTTGACTCGATAATCGATAAATTGGAAGGTTCGAGTCCTAAGGAACTAGTTGTCCAGGGCGATCGGTCAGGACGCCGGATAAAGAGACAGGGCCGAAAGGCTCCGGAATCGAGAAGAGACGCCATGCCCAAGCCACGATCCGATGTCCTGACTGAAGCCGAACAGCGCATCATGCGCGTGCTGTGGGACAAGGGGGAGGCGAGTGTGCGGGACGTGACCGACGCGCTCGAGGACAGCTATCCGGTCGCCTACAACACCGTGCTTACGCTGCTGCGTATCCTCACCGACAAGGACTACGTGAAGCCGCGCCAGGACGGACGCGCCTTCATCTACAAGCCAACTGTCTCGCGCGCAGAAGCGCGCACCCGCGCGCTGCGCAAGGTTGTCTCGACCTTCTTTGAAGGCTCGCCAACCGAGCTGGCGCAGCACCTCATCAGAAACGAGACGCTTTCAGCCGACGAACTCCAGTCGCTGAAGGACGAACTCGACAGCATCTCCCCGGAGGACGGCAATGAGTGATGTGAGCCTGCCGCAGACCATGATCTTCGGGCACATCTGGCAGAGCGTGGCCCTTGCGGCCGTTCTGGCCGGCGTGCTCATCGCGGGCAAGAAGATGCGCGGTTCGACACGCTATGGCCTGAGCGCCGCGGCCTTCATGGCCGCGCTTGCACTGCCGCTGGCGGCATTCATTCCCGGCGAGACGATCGTGTCCGCCCTGCTGAAGCAGCTCGATGCGCCTGTCGCGCTGGCGAGCAAGCATGCGCCCGTGACGGCGGAAGTTGCGACGCCTGTTGCGCCTGTGGCTCCGGCATCTCCGCTGCTGCATGATGTAGTGTTCAGCGATGCGCCCGTGGCTGCGCCTGCCGCTCCGGCTCCGGCTATAGCGCCGGTTGCGCCTGTCGCGCACACGGTCGAGGCGGCGCCCGCGCCGCTGTTCACGCTGCCTGAGATCAAACTGCCCGACATGACGTTGCCGTTGCTGGCCATCTGGCTGGTTGTCGCGCTGGTCCTGCTGGCGCGTACGGTGCGCGACCTGATCGCTGTCGAGCGCCTGGTGGGGCGGGCCAGGCCCGCGAACCTGCCGGAGGCGCTGAAGGCCCGCATGAAGGGCGTGCGCGTCGTCGTGAGCCCGGAGGCGCCCGGACCGATGGCGGCTGGCCTCTTCCGTCCGAGCATCGTTCTGCCTGAGTCGATCGCTCTGGCATCGCCTGGCATGGCGGCGCTGCTCGAGCACGAGCACGCGCACATCGAGCGCCGTGACATGCTGGCCGCGCTTGGGCAGCGTGTCGTGCTGGCGCTGCTGTGGTGGAGCCCTGCGCTCTATTGGATCAGCCGCCGCATCGATGAAGAACGCGAAGTGGCTTGCGATAAATCCGCCGTCGACCGCACAGGCGACGCCAAGGCCTTCGCCCGCTCGCTGACCAAGCAGGCCGAGAACCAGCTGTGGGCCCGTGCGCCGAAGCTGGCCGTCGGCGCGATCGGTCCGCGCTCGCAGGTTGGCCGCCGCATCAAGCGCCTGATCGAGATCGCCAAGAGCGGCGGGCATCCCTCGAAATATGCGGGCCGTCTGGCATTCGCAGGTCTTGCAGTCGCCGTGGCGGTCGCTGCGATGGTGACGCCGCGCTTCACCGCGTGGGCGCAGCCGCCGGAGAAGAGCGAGAAGGCGATCGACCTCAAGTCGCCGAAGGCGCGCGATGAGGCGAAAGCCGAACCGCAGCTCGACGGCAAACCGGCTTACGACCGCGACTACAATTTCAAATGGGACGGCAAGGACTTCGCTGGCCTTGGCGATGAGATCAGCCGGCTGATGGAGTCGATCGGGCCGGAGATCAGCCTCGCGATGACGGACCTGTCGCCTGAGCTGAAGGTCGAGCTGGCAAACCTGTCTACCGAAATGTCGGCGCTGGGCGTCGATATCTCGGCGGCCGTGAGCCAGGAAGTGCTGAACCAGCTGCCGCAGATCATGGACGAGGTGCGCCAATCGCTCGAGGAAGCCGGCATCGATCCGGACACCGTCGATGGCTGGCAGAATCTCCGCGACGTCGATCGCGACGAGCTGCGCCAGGCGCTGCAGCAGGCTCATGACGAGCTGAAGCAGAAGCTTGGGCCGGAACTGCAGGCCGAGATCCGCGCGGCGCTTGAAGAAGCGCGTGCCGAGATTGCGGCTCATCGTGACGAGATCGCTGCGGCGATGGCGAACAAGAAGGAAGCCATGGCGGTGGCGCGTGAAGCGCTGGCTGCGGCTCGCGCCGAGATCGATGCGGCGCGTGCGCGTGGCGACTTCGACGTGAAGCTCGACGGCGGGTCCTTCCACTTCGACTTCGACAGCGATGTGATGGACAGTCTGCGCAAGGCCGGCGTCAATCTCGGCAACATCCAGATTGGCCCGCCAAGCAACGAGCTTTTCGAGGCGGCCGACGATTGCGACACCTCGAAGGTGAACGAGCTGATCGCCGCCAAGAAGGACCTGGTGAACAAGGTCGTGCCGGGTCGTGGATCGCCGCTGATGGCGGCTGCGGCGGAGAACTGCACCGATGCGGCGCGGGCCCTGGTCAACGCCAATGCCGACGTCAATGCGGGCTTCCCGGGTTCGGGCACGCCGCTGAGCCTTGCGGCGGCGAACCACGCGATGCCGGTGGCGCAACTGCTGATCAATCGCGGCGCCGATGTGAACGCCAATGTGCCAGGCTTCGACTCGCCGCTGGTCGCGGCGGCGAAGGAAGGCGACCTCGATATGGTCAAGCTTCTCGTCGAACATGGCGCGGATGTGAACAAGGTTGCGCTCACCGCGAGCGGCCAGTCCGCGCTGAAAATGGCCGAGCGCCACGGAAATGACGAAGTCGCAACCTACCTCCGGTCCAAGGGCGCGAAGTCGCAGAAATAGCGGCGGCGCCGAAGAGGTTTAGGGATTTCAGGACGAGGCGCTGGCTCTACGCGGCGCTCCACGAGGACCGCAAGGTCAGGGGACGGACATGTCGACAATGCAGGCTGGCGCGCGCCGTGGCGGCGGGCGAGCGCGGCTGTTTTATTTTGCGGGCGGGTTAGCGGCGCTGGGCGTCGCGACGCCGGCCTTCGGGCAGGAACAGACGCCCCAGCAGCCCCAGCCGCAGCAGGCCTCCTCGCAGGCGCAGGTCTATGAACCAGGCTATTTCGCGCGTTTTGCCCCCAAGACGGCCATGGACATGGTCGCCAACATTCCTGGCTTCGAGATCACGTCGAGCAGCAATGAGCGCGGCTTCGGGCAGGCGCGACAGAACGTTCTGATCAATGGCCGGCGGGTGTCGGGCAAGTCGAACGACGCGGCCACGGCGCTCGGCCGCATCACGGCGGAGAGCGTGCTGCGCATCGAGATCGTCGACGGTGCTACGCTGAACATACCGGGGCTGTCGGGGCAGGTCGCCAACGTGATCGCCAAGGTCGATGCGCTGAGCGGGAACTGGTCGCAGGTCACCGAATTGCGCGAGGACCTGAAACCGTCCTTTGGCCGCGCGTCGGTGTCGGCCAATGGCAAGACGGATGGCGGCTGGTCGTGGTCGGCTGCGCTCAACACGTTCGAGTTTCACAACGGCAATGCCGGTCTGGGCTGGATCACGAACGGGAGCGGCCAGCTGATCGACGAACGCCGCGAGAATTTCCGCGGCAACGGGCAGGAACCATCGCTCGACGCCACGGTGACCTACGAGGCCGTGGATGGCGCGGTGGCGAACATGAACCTCTCGCTGCGCTCGTTCAATTTTGTCGGGCGCGAGACCTCACACCGCAATCCGGTGAACAGTGTCCCGGAGGATCGCTACAGCTTCATCGGCGAGGACGAACTGGGCGGTGAGATCGGGGGGGACTATGAGTTCGATCTCGGACCCGGGCGGCTCAAGTTGATCGCGCTGGAGCGCTACGAGGACGGCGACGATCTCGTGACGGTCGAGAGTTACAACAGTGCAGGCGCGGCGAATGGCGGCGCGCGCGTGATCGAGCACTCTGAGCAGGGCGAAACCATCGGCCGGGCTGAGTATGGCTTCCGGGGTTTTGACGGCGACATCCAGATCGCGGCGGAGGGGGCGTTCAACTTCCTCGACGTAGTGACCGAGTATGCCGATCGCAAGCCGGATGGCAGCTATCCGCTTGTCTCGCTGCCGGAAGGCACGGCGCGTGTCGAGGAACGGCGCGCGGAGACGAACATCTCCTACAGCCGCAAGCTCGATGACGCCTGGAGCATGCAGAGTTCGCTGGGCGTCGAGTATTCGGAGCTGGCGCAGGAGGGTGCTGGCGGGCTCACCCGCGAGTTCGTGCGGCCCAAGGGTTTTGTCTCGCTGGCCTGGAAGCCGGACAGCAATTTCGACGTCAGCGTGAAAGCGGAACGCAAGGTCGGACAGCTCCGCTTCGGCGACTTCCTGTCATCCGTCGATCTCCAGAACAACGCGTCTTCGGGCGGCAATGTCGATCTCGTGCCGCAGCAGTCCTGGATCCTGTCCTCTGAGATCAACCAGAAGCTCGGCGAGTGGGGCGCGGTAAAGCTGCAGGCCGACTACCGGCTGATCGAGGATGTCGTCGACCAGAAGCTCATCATCCGGCCCACGCCCCTGCCGCCGCTGAGCGGCGTTGGCAATATCGGCGAGGCGACGGCCTGGTCGGTGACGGGGTCGGGCACGGTCAACTTCGATCCGATCGGGGCCAAGGGCCTGCAGTTCAACTTCAACTGGCGCTACAATGACAGCGAGGTGGACGATCCGCTTACCGGCATCCCGCGCGAAATCAGCTATGACGCCAAGCTCAACGGCAACATGTCGCTGCGCTGGGACATTCCCGACACCAAGTGGACAATCGTCGGCGGGATCGAGGAAAACCAGCAATACCCCGGTTATCGCCTCGACCAGGTCAGCCGCAACTGGACCGCGCCGTCGATCAACTTCTTCCACATCGAGAACAAGGACGTGTTCGGGATGAAGGTCCGGCTGCAGGTCGTGAACGTCAACGACACGTCGGAGAACTCCAAACGCGAAGTCTTCCTGCCGGCCGCTCTCAACGATCCCAACTCGCCGCGCCTGCGCACCAACCCGCTCGACTTCACGGAAGAGCGGCACCGGACGTTCGGCCCGATCGTGCGACTGTTCCTGTCGGGAACGTTCTAGGTCAGTGCGTGGCCGCGGCGGCGGCCGCAGGATTGATCGTGCAGTGCGGGCCGATCTCGGTCTGGCCGAACCAGGTCGGGTTGCAGTCGTGGATCTGCCAGCCGCCGTCCCACATCATGTGCAGCGACACGTAGAGGATGATGAGCAGGCCAATATAGGCGATCCAGCGATGCTTCGAGAGCAGGCGCGCGATGAAGGTCGCAGCAACGCCCATCAGGATGACCGATAGCGCGAGGCCGAAGACCAGGATCCACGGGTGGTCATGCGCCGCGCCGGCGACGGCCAGCACGTTGTCGAGCGACATCGAGACGTCGGCGATGACGATCTGGGTGACGGCCTGTCCCAGTGATTTCTTGACGATCGGTTTGCCGGCGATCTTGCCGTCGCCGTCGATGTCCCGGCCTTCAATGGCCTCGGGGTCGTTTGAGTGGGGCGTTGAAAGTTCGCGCCACATCTTCCAGCACACCCACAGCAGCAGGACGCCGCCGGCGAACAGCAGGCCGATGATGGCGAGGAGCTGGGTGGCGACCAGCGCGAAGAGGATACGGAGCACGGTAGCGGCGAGAACGCCGATGATGATCGCCTTGCCGCGCTGCTCCTTGGGGAGGCCGGCCGCAGCCAGGCCTATGACGACGGCGTTGTCGCCGGCGAGCACAAGGTCGATCATGACAACGGTGAAGAAAGCCTGGGCGGCTTCAACCGTAAAGAATTCCATCGGCACCAAGCACTCCCACGGCCGTCCCTGCCGACCAAGCCGCCCACATTTGTGAGTTGGCGACAGTTTTCAAGGGGAATAGACGTCGCGCCGCAGTCTCCTGACAGAAACCTGATAGTTTGCTGTCAGGACAACGCCTCAGGCGGAAGGCAGCCGGCGTCGATGAGTGCGTGCAGCGCAACATCAATGCCGGGACGATAGCGTTTCCAGCGATCAAGCGCGGAGCGATAAAGCGGCTGGCGCACCTGCGCTGCGCTTGCCGTAGCGACCGGCGCAGCGTTCTCATGAAAACTCAGACAGGATTCCTCGAACGGTAGGCTGCAGAAGTCGAGGAGCTGGCGCACGGTCGGCTCGAAGTCCGTAACGATGGTTTCATAGGAGAGTTCGAGGAAGCGATCCGGCGGAAGCGAATCGGCGAATCGGCCCACAAGACGGTCAAAGCGAATGTAATAGCTCGCCGTGCTCTCGAGACTGGTCGCGTAGGCGTAGTAGCTGAAACTTGTCGCGAACAGCTGACGGTAGTTGGCAAGGACCGTGTCAGCCGGGTGGCGGCGCAGGCAGATAACGCGCGCATCTGGCAAGGCGCGAAGGACATGTGCCGACAGAATGACGTTGAGCGGCATCTTGTCGATGAACCGTCCGGTGAGGCCCAGCGTGTTGCGGACCGAGGCGGCGTAGGCCTCGCCGAGTTCCGCGGGATCGATGTGAGCGGCGGCATCCAGCGTTGCGTCATCGAGTACGTACGCCGAGCGCGTGCCCGTCATGCGCTTCATCTGCAGCGCGAAGTCGGCGAGTTCGCCAGCGGAAGTCACGGCGCTGTGGCTCGACAGGATGCGGTCGGCGAGCGTGGTGCCGGTGCGCGGCATGCCGACGATGAAGATGGGTTGGGCGCCACGATAGCCGTTTGCGGGGGGCAGGGCGGTCGAGCGCTCCGCTGCGGCGAACAGGCTGTCGTCGAATGTGGGGTCGTAGGGGTGGGCGGCCCGCTTGCCGGCTTTCGCATTGGCCAGCCAGCGCATCGCTTCCGCCGGGTTACCGAGATCTTCGTGCACCTTGGCGAGCGCGTGGCCGAGATTGAGGGCGTCGTCGGCGTCCGACCTGCGCGCCTCGAATGCAGCTTCGAGCGCCGGGACGTCAGTGCCGGCTGAGGTGGCGCGGGTTATCTGCGTCAGGCTCGACCAGGCGCGAGGGTGGTGCGGAGCCTGCTTCAGGCAGGCGCGGTAGGCGGCGCGGGCTTCATCGAAGCGGCCGAGGAACTGGAGCGAGGCGCCGAAATTGTAGAACTGGCCGGCTGTGCCGTGCAGCGTCGTTGCGCGCTGGTAGAAGGGCGTTGCACGTTCATGCAGGCCGGCGCGACTGAACACGACGCCCAGCGTGTCGAGGGTGAAGGCGTCGGAAGGATCCAGCGCAGCGGATGACTCGGCAGAGGCGATGGCGTCGGCGCGGCGGTTGAGGGCAATCAGGCTGCGCGCCTTGAGCGCCAGGGCGCGGGCCGGGGCGGGCATCAGGCCGATGGCTGCATCGAACAGGTCGACGGCCTTTGCGTGATTGGCGTGGTCGGCGGCGATCACGCCCAGCAGCATGAAGGCTTCGCCGCACTCCGGATCCGTTTTCAGCGTCTCGACACAAATCGCGTGCGCCGCCTCGTAACGGCGCGCCTCGATGTGCACCGCCGCTGCGGCAAGCTCGCGTGAGACATCTTCAGGCATCGGCGCCGGGCTATTGGGCATGAGGTGATTCAACATGTATCATTCGCCCATAAAAGCCCCACGCAAACATCCCAGGGGTTGTCGCGGGTCGTTCCTCTCCGCCTGATCGCTGCAAGGTCAGAACCGTGAAAGCCGGAAGGGGAACTATTTATATGAGCAGCAAGCGCAGACTGATGCTGTCGTCCAGCGCGGTCATCGTGACTTTGGCATCGCTCCAGTGTTTCAGCGTAGCCATTGCGCAGACACAGCCTGCGGCGGACGAAAAACGGGACGTCGTGATCGTGACCGCATCGCGGCGCGAGGAGAATGTCCAGGACGCCCCGATCAATATCGCGGCCGTCGGCGGCGAGCAGATCGAAGAGCAGGGTTTCACCGATATCGCTGACGTTCTGGCCTATGTGCCGGGCATCAACGTGGTTGACCGGGGCGGCCGGCAGGGCAACCCGATCATCGTGCGCGGCCTTAACGCCGACCCGATCGGCCCGGGCGATGGCGACAATAGCGGCGGCGGCACGGTCGCCACCTATATCGGCGAGATCCCGATGTTCGTGGATCTAAAGCTCAATGACATGCAGCGCGTGGAGGTCCTGCTCGGGCCGCAGGGCACGCTCTACGGCGCCGGCACGCTCGGCGGCGCGATCCGTTACATCCCGAACCGTCCCGATTTCTCCGGCGACTCGCTCTCGCTGCGCGCCGAAGCCTACCAGTATTCCGAGGCCGACAGCATCAGCAGCGAGGTCGGCTTCACCTTCAACAAGACGATCACCGACAATTTCGCCATCCGCGGCTCGCTCGATGTGCTCGACGACAGCGGTTTCGTCGACCAGCCCTACATCGTGCGCGAGATCGGCGTGTCTGATCCCGATCCGAACTTCAGCAACCCGTCCGCGGTCGACGCCAACCTGCGCCGGGTCGATGACGCCGACACCGAGGAAGTGGTCTCCGGCCGTCTGGCTGCTCGCTGGCAACCGTTCAGCTGGCTCGACGGCACGCTGACCTATTACCATCAGCAGAGCGACATCGGCTCCCGCCGCATTTCGAGCGCACGCGGGCCGATCCCGGCCGGCGAATACGACAACACCAAGCGCGTTCTTGAGCCCAACCACATCCTGAACCAGCTGCTGGCGCTGGAAGTCACCGCCGACCTCGGCTTCGCCGAACTCACCTCGGCGACGGGCTTCAGCCGCTTCAAGGACGATGGCCAGCGCGATCAGACCGACCTGCTGATCTCGCTCGAATACAGCTACGAGGCCTTCCCGACCTTCGCGGCCTACACGCATGAGATGGGCAAGGAGGAGACGTTCAACCAGGAAATCCGCCTCGTTTCGAAGACCGAGGGGCCATTCCAGTGGATCGTCGGCGCCTTCTACAACGAGTTCGACAGCCACGCCTTCTCGGCGGAATTCACGCCGGGCTACGCAGATTTCGCCGGCTTCGACCGGCCCGACAATCTCGAATACTACCAGCAGTCGCGCACCAACCTCGTCGAAAGCGCGATCTTTGGCGAAGTGTCCTACGCCTTCACCGAGGCGCTGGTCCTGACTGTCGGCGCGCGCGCCTACGATTACGACCTGAAGAGCGCCAGCGCGATCGACTTCCCACTGTTCGATCCCGGCTTCGTGCCGCCTTCGCTCGGCGAGATCGCCAATCTGCCGTTCGACGATCCGACCCTCGCGCAGCAGGACGATGGCGTGCTCGGCAAGGTCAATCTTGCCTGGGATGTGAGCCCCGATCTCCTTGTCTACGGAACGGTGAGCCAGGGTTATCGCATCGGCAATTCGAACGGTCTTGGCACGTGCGGGCCGTTCGTTCCCGGCTCGCCACAGGGCGCGTGCGCGCTGGCGCCGGGCCAGCAATTCGGTCCCAACCCCGGCGACATCTCCGCGCGAGACGAACGGCAATTCACCGCCGACAAGACCAACAACTACGAGATCGGCGCCAAGTCGACCTGGCTGGGCGGCGACCTCATCCTCAACGGCGCGATTTACTTCATCGAGTGGGTCGATCCGCAGGTCACGTCGGCGACGGTCAACGCCTCGATCCCGATCACCGTCAACGCCGACGGCGCCGAGTCGAAGGGCTTCGAGCTTTCCGGCGACTGGCGGGTGACCAACGATTTCACCGTCCGCGGCAGCTACAGCTTCACCGACTCCAAGCTGACGGCGGGCGTGCCGGATCTCGTGCGCACAATCGTTCCCGGAGGCGGCTTCGCCACGGCGTTCGAAGATGGCGAGTCAGGCGACCGCCTGCCGGGCTCTCCGGAGAACCAGTTCTCCTTCTTCGCCACCTATGAGCAGCCTTTCTGGGAAGGCGATCTGCTGTGGAATCTCGGCTATGCGTGGCAGGACGACGTCCTCTCGCGCGCCGGGGGGCGCGGCGACAGCCTCACGCTTGATGCCTTCGGCATCGCCAACGCCTCGCTGGTCTATGACGCCGGCGACTGGAAGGGCACGTTGTTCGTGAACAACCTGTTCGACGAGTTCGCCGAGACAGGCGTCACCGGCACCGAGCTCTCGAACCAGATCATCAACGGCGCCAGCGTCCGCTCCTTCTACACCAACATTCTGGCCCCACGGACCATCGGCGTCCGCTTCAGCTGGGATATCGGATAGCGGGGCAGGGCTGTCTGTTTGACCAGAAAAGGCCCGAATCCAGCGGATTCGGGCCGCTTTCCGGGACTTGCGCCCAGCAGCCTTGACTTATCCCCGCCGATCCTGTCTTTGCCCGCTTCCGCGGCCCAAAAGGCCCGGAAATTACGGGTGATGCGTCGCCGCCGTTGAAATCGCGTGGGCCATGAGGGTCTCGCCGGAGCGCATCGACAAAGAGGCTATTATGTCCAGGCGCAATAACGCCAAGTACAAGCTCGACCGCCGCGTTGGTGAAAACGTCTGGGGTCGTCCGAAATCTCCGATCAACAAACGCCAGTCCCGCCCCGGCCAGCACGGCGCCCGCCGTTCGAACAAGCCGTCGGACTTCGGCATTCAGCTGATGGCCAAGCAGAAGCTCAAGGGCTTCTACGGCGACATCACCGAGAAACAGTTCCGCAAGACCTATGAAGAGGCCTCGCGCCGCACCGGCAACACCGCCGAGCTGCTGGTCGGCCTTCTCGAGTCGCGCCTCGACACGGTCGTCTATCGCGCCAAGTTCGTGCCGACGATCTTCGCGGCCCGCCAGTTCGTGAACCACGGCCACGTCACGCTGAACGGCAAAAAGGCGAACATCGCCTCCATGATCGTGAAGCCGGGCGATGTCGTCCAGGTCAAGGAAAAGTCCCGCAACATGGCGCTGGTCATCGAGGCCATGGGCTCGGGCGAGCGCGACGTGCCGGAATACGTGGAAGTCGACCACAAGGCCGGCACGGCCAAGTTCGTGCGCATGCCGGCGCTGGGCGATATCCCCTACGCCGCCCGCATGGAACCGAACCTCGTGGTCGAATACTACTCGTCGTAAGACGGACGACAATCAGAACACTGGAGAGGGCGGCCTGGGAACGGGCCGCCCTTTTGCTTTGCGGGCTGCTGCGCGGCGACGTTGCCGGTCGAGCGATTGCTGCTAGCTTTGCAGCGTCGGGGGAAAGCATGTTTCGAATTCCTGCTGCATTGATCGCAGGTTTTGCGCTGGCCGCGAGCGCAGCTGCCCAGGAAGCACCTAGCGCCCTGAAGATGAAATCGCGCGTCATCGGGCCGTTGCGATCCGAATGGCTGCAAGCCGATGTACTGGCGCTGGGCCTGCCGGTTGAGCGCGAGGACAGCAATGTCGAGGGTGATCCGGTGTTCATCTACACCGTCCATGTCGATGACAGGAACACAGCATCGATCTGGTTCGACGAGCACGGCTCGCCCTACATGATCAAGACCACGTCATCCGGATTTACGACGTCCGAAGGCGCCCATGTGGGCAACACGATAGCCGAGTTGCAAAGGCTCTATCCCAAGGGCAGCGTGTTCAAGAGCATGGAGGAGGGTCCCCACCTAGGTTTCGTCCTGGAACGATCCGATAGGGTCTCAAATATCTTCCGGTTCGACACTCGCGGCCTCCCTCTTGAGTGTCTTGTCTTCGACAAGGGCTGTCCCGACATCCGGGATCGCCAGTCCATCTCCTTTGAAACTCGCTGGCGCTGAACGCCTCGCCTAAAGGTTGAGGCGCGAGACGAAATTGCTCGAGCACGCTAGGTTCAATCCGTTCACGGAGTCTCGCGCATGTCCGACCAGCCCAGCATTAAGCATGTCCTTGAGGAGACGCTGGTCGATCCGAAGGACAAGAAGGCGTTTGTGCTAAAGGACCGGCCGACGCGTGGCGACAAGCTGTTCGAGAGCAAGAAGGACGCGAAGGCATCGCTTGAAGCCGACGCCATGGTGATCAACGACTTGCAGGATGCCATGTTCGCCAGCAAATGCGGCGCGCTGCTGGTGGTGATGCAGGGCATCGACACGGCCGGCAAGGACGGCACGACCAAGGAGTGCTTCAAGTACACAAGCCCGCTCGGCGTGCATGTCCATGCCTTCGGCAAACCGACTGAGATTGAGCTCGAACACGACTATCTCTGGCGTATCCATCAGGTCTCTCCCCGCAAGGGGAACGTCACCGTCTTCAACCGCTCGCACTATGAAGACGTACTGGTGGTGAAGGTGCGAAACCTCGCCCCGCCCAAACAGGTCGAAAAGCGCTACGAGCAGATCAATCAGTTCGAGAAGATGCTCACGGAGAACGGCACGCGCATCCTCAAGCTGATGCTGCATGTGTCGAAGGACGAGCAGGGCGAACGCCTGCGCGAGCGGCTGGAGGTTCCGGCCAAGCGGTGGAAGTTCAACCCGTCCGATCTTGAGGACCGCAAGCTTTGGAGCGAGTACCACGCGGCCTATGAAACGATGCTGCAGCGTTGCTCGACGCCTTGGGCGCCGTGGCATGTGATCCCCTCGGACAGCCGGTCGCGGCGCGACGCCATCGCGGCCCGGCTGATCCGCGGCGCACTGGAAGACATGAAACCGGAGTATCCCGACCCGGGTTATCGGCCCGAACAGTATCAGATCGACTGACGCTGTCGCGAATTGCCCGGCGCATGATACCCCAAATGGGGAATGGCCGCGCGGGGAGCCGCAGCGATATTCAGGAGAAGCTGGCGTTGTGGGGACGGGCCAACGCGTCGGCGTTTTGCGGTTCTGTCTGTGGGGACTGCGGACCGCAAAAATGTGTCGGGGCGCCGGTTGCCCGGCGCCCCTCCATCCTCGGCCCTGGGTTGGGGGGACAGGCCTAGGAAATTCTCGTATCCGAGAAAATCTCGATCTGTGCAACTGCGCAAACATCGCAGTTTGCCCCGTCTTTCAGGGGTAACCCGGCAGGGCGGCGACTTGCCGCACGCGTTAAGGGTCAATTCCCGCCTGCTTGAAGCGGGCGCTCGCAGCCGCCTATGCTTGGACCCTGGTTGGGACGGACATGTGCCCGGGAGAAAGGCTTGCCTGTCGCAGCGGCGGAGGCGTTGCTGGAAGAGTGCTACTTCCAGCCGGAACGGCTCGCACAATCGATGGAAGCTGCAGGCCGGCTGCTGGGCTTCGACTATTTCTGCCTGGTTTCGGCCAACCTGAACCGCCCGGCCTTCATCGCTTCGGACGAACAGAAGGACGGCGTTGCGGCCTATTTCAGCGGCGGCTGGTCCGAGGTCGACTACCGCGCGCGCACCGAGCAGCGCCACCCACTCAACACGCTCTATCTCGACCACCTCGCGGTGAGCGAAACCGAGCGGACGCGGTCGGCCGTCTACAACGAACTCTATCGCCCGCGGCGCATGGCGCACTATGCGGGCATCCGCTTCAACTTCGGCGGCGAGGAATGGTTCTGCTCGGCCTCGCGCGGCGAGGACAAGGGCGTGATCGCCGGCGTCGAGGCTGACGACTTCGCCCGTATCGCTCGGACCGCGATGCAGGTCGCAGCAATGGCGGCGCGGCTGCAGCAGTCGCGCGCCAACGGCATGCTCGAAGGACTGGCGAGCAGCGGCGCGCCAGCGGTTGTGCTTGATCATGAAGGACGCGTGAGCGCCGTGACGCCCGCTGCGGAACACTTGTTCGACGCCGACTTCGGTGTGCGAAATGGCGTGCTCTGGGGCGCAGCGCCGGATGATTCCGCGTGTCTTGCCGGGCTGGCGATCGCAGCGCGGTCGCGGCTCGGGGTCATGCCGCAGAGAAGCGTGCTGGTGCGTGGTCTTGGACGGCGGCGGCCGGTCCTGATCAATGCGACGCGCATTGCCGGCGTGGGGCTCGACGAAATCCCGGGCGCGCGTCTGTTGTTGATCCTGTCGGATCTCGGCCGGCGGGAAACCGGAGCGCAGGGTGCGCTATGCGATCTGTTCGGCTTGTCGCCAGCCGAGGCGGAAGTTGCTTCAATGATCGCTGACGGCGTCGAGATTCCCGACATCGCCGCGCATCGGGAGGTCGCCCCGTCCACGGTACGCATGCAGGTAAAGAACATCTTCCGGAAGATGGACATCAACCGGCAGGTCGATCTCGTCCGCATCATCGCGCGGCTGAAGGTCTAGACCCGTCCCAACTAAATCCCTCGTTCATCGCGCGTTCATATCGAATATCGATAAGTGAATGCACGAGACAAGCAAGGGGTCGGACATGAAGAGACTTGTGATCCTCACCGCGGCTGGCGTCGCCGGCCTGGCGCTGGGGGGCTGTGTGGTGGTGGACGCGGATGTCCATGACACGGGCTGGGACTGGGGCGGCGACTTCGGCTACGTGCTCGGCGCCGATGTAAGTGCGCGCGGACCGGAAATCACAATCACCGCCCACTCGAACGGCTGCACCAACAAGGAAGATTTCCGCCCCGTGGTTCGCGATCGTGGCGATGGCCGCTTCAATGTCGGCTTCCGCAGGACCCGCGAAGACAACTGCAAGGCGCTGATGCCCGAGGGCCGCAGCATGACGTGGTCGTTCGCCGAACTCGGCATCCCCCGCGATGCGCAGATCATGATCATGAACCCAGTCGGCCGCTAGAAGCCGACCGGTTCTGACCTGCTCGTCCCGGTAGCGTGCCGGGACCCGGGGACACCCAGCCTTGCCGCTTCAACGGCGCCCTGGATCCCGCTCCGTCCCCCGGAGCGGGATGAGCTTTTTCAGGGTGCTTCCAAAGTTATATCGCCGCCGGTCGACTCGTCCTTGTTGAACGTCGCCGGGTTGCCGAAGAAGCGGATGTCGCCGCCTGCGGTGGCCTTGCCGGTTGCGCTGTCGCGTACGCGGATGTCGACATCGCCGCCGCCCGCGGCAACGACGCTGGCCGAAGCGCAATCGAGATTGCGGCCGCTGAAGTCGCCGCCGCCGGAAGCGTCAAGCGTGGCGGAGGTGCAGCTGCC
This sequence comes from Hyphomonadaceae bacterium, assembly GCA_047601145.1. Classification (GTDB taxonomy): domain Bacteria; phylum Pseudomonadota; class Alphaproteobacteria; order Caulobacterales; family Hyphomonadaceae; genus UBA7672. Next base: position 359,887 of record JASGJW010000005.1, on the reverse strand, counting down.
CGCGATATCGATGTCCCCGCCACCGGAGGTCGAGGCGGTGAGGACGCCGATCTTCATGCCGGTGAGCCGCATGTCGCCGCCGCCCGCTGCCTTGAGGTTGAGCGCGTCGGCAGTGAGACCCGAGGCGTCGAGATCGGCCCCGCCTGAGACGTCGATCCTGCTGATCGATGGCGCGGCGACGGTGACGAGATAGCGGCCGGAATAACCGAACGAGAGTTCAGGCTCGCGGCTGAGCCGCAATTCCGTGCCATTCTGTTCGATGCGGATCTTGTCGAGCTTGCCTTCAGGGGCTTCGGCGATGACCGAGAAGGGGCCCTGGGCCAGCACGACATTGATGCCGGAGGTGGCGGTGATGCTGTCGAAACCGGCGTGCTGGTAGGTGCGCGTCTCGGTCTTCGAGCTGATGACCATGCAGCCGCTGGTCATGACGAGCGGCAGGGCGAGGATCGCGGGAGCGATCAGGCGGATCGTTTTCATGTGCGTGTGCTCTGGCCTAGCGCGCGTCGATCGAACCGCCGCTCGAGGAATCCTTCTGGATCTGAGCGGGGTTGCCGTAGAACGTGACGTGTGCGCCGGACGAGGCGTTGCCCTCGGCAGTGCGCGTGGCGAATGCGTCGGCGTGGCCGCCGGAGGATGCATTCACCTCCGCGGTTTCGCACTTCAGGGCTTCGCCGCTGAAATGGCCGCCGGAGGAAACTGAGGCGTCGAGCGAGGCGCAGGCGCCGACGAGCTGGAGGCTGCCGCCGGAGGAGACGTCGACCTCGAGATTGGCGAGCTGGAGCGCGCCGGATTCGAGGCTGGCGCCGGACGAGACGCCGAAGCTGGAATAGGTCGGTGCGGCGACGGTGACGCGATAGTGCGGACCGCCCCAGCTGAACATTGTGGACTTGCGGCTGACGTGCAGCGTATTGCCGCGCACCTCGACGATGAGGTTGTCGAAATTACCCCCCGAGGTGGTCTCAGCCTTCACGTCGAACGGCCCTTGCGAGGCGATGACTTCAACGCCGGCCGAGACGTCGACCTTTTCGAAGCCGGTGTAGGTGTGACGCTGGCTTTCGGCGTAAGGCGCGCCATTGGCGCCGCCGACGACGCAACCGGAGGAGGCGAGAGCTGCGAGTGATGGAATGACGATGAGGAGTGCTTGGCGCATCAGGATTGCCCTTTTTGTTGTTCGTCTTCTTGGACGGACAGCGTCTGCGCCGGGCATGTTGCGCCTCTGACCCAAGGCGTCCGTTGGTTGATTAGTAGCTTAGTTATTATCGAATAACAATAAGAAAAATCCGGGAGTCCCCTGCGAGAAGGCGAACCGGCGGCGTTGGCACGGGGAGACCCCTTCCGCCGCCGGTTCTTCCATCCCGGGCGCCGCGCCGCGCGGTCAGGCTACGCGCTTGCGCCGGGCTGGGTGTCTCAATCCGCGAGTGAGACGCTGGAGCCGAAGCGGTCCTGCGCCGACGGCTGGAAGTCGCGCGGGTGGCCGCTGACCTTGATGCTCGTCGAGATCCCCGCCTTGGCGACGGCCTTGTCGGAGGCGAAGGCTTCGACCTTGGAGGCGACGCCGGCGTTGATGTGCGCCTCCCGGCATTTCAGGTTCTTGGTGTCGACCGTCGTTGCCGCGCCGAGGTTCATGTCGACGCGCGTGCAGGCGCCTGCGACCATCAACTTGGATGCAGCTTCCAGCTGGACGTCGAGATTGCCGACCTGGAGGCTGTCGATATCGACGGTGACGGCGGCGTGGCCGTCGATGCTCAGCTTGTCGACGTTGAGCTTTGCGGCGGTAAAGCTGATCGCGGCGCTGAGATTGAGCGCTTCGAGGTCGGGCGCGGAGATGGTGATGACGTCCTCGACCTCGTGATCGAGGCAGCCTTCCTTGTGGATCTTCGGTTGCTTCTGTGGGCCGTCTTTCGAGATGCGCGAGATGCCGGTGCAGAAGCCTTCGGGCCGCGAGATGCGCAGTGTGTCACCGACTTTCTCGACGATGATCTTGTCGAGATTGTTGAAGCGGCTGTCGACCTTCACCGACCAGGCGGGCGACTGGGTGAACTCGATGCGGAAGCCGGCATGGGCTTCGATCTTCGTGAAGCCGCTGAGAGCGTAGCTGCGCGTTTCGGCGGAGGCCGAAGACGTGACGGCCAGGAAGGTCGCGGCGGCGGACGTGGCGATGATGGCGGAGGCGAGTAGCAGGCGCATGGGAGGTGTCTCTCCTCTGGTGTTGGCGTTCGGGGCGGTTCTGCAACTAAGGTCTTAGGAGATTATAACTAGATACTTAGTTGTCAAGCGACCGGCAGCCCCGTGGCCGCACTGGGCGTATTCGCCATGCGATTGGAACGCTTTTTGTTCGAGATCAGCGGACGGTTTCAGCCCAGAGGTCGACGCCTTCGCCTTCGGTGACGATGGCTTTCACCATGTCGCCGGGCTTGAGCGTGATATCGTCGATGAAGACATTGCCATCGATTTCGGGGGCGTCGGCCTTGGAGCGGCCGGTCGCGCCGTCTTCGTCGACTTCATCGATGATGACATCGATCGTCTTGCCGATCTGGTCGCGCGCATAGGCGTCTGCGATCCCCGCCTGCACAGACATGAAGCGGCGCCAGCGCTCCTCTTTCACTTCCTCGGGGACGTGATTGGCAAGCGCGGCGGAGGCGGCGCCGGTGACGTTCTCGTACTTGAAGCAGCCGGCGCGCTGGATCTTCGCTTCCTTGAGCCAGTCAAGCAGGTGCTGGAAGTCTTCTTCCGTCTCACCGGGGAAGCCGACGATGAAGGAGGAACGCAGCACGAGGCCAGGGACTTCGCGGCGCCACTTGGCGATGCGGTCGGCGGTCTTGTCGATGTTGGCGGGGCGGCGCATCGCCTTCAGCACGTTCGCAGAGGAATGCTGGAAGGGGATGTCGAGATAGGGGAGGATGCGGCCATCGGCCATCATCGGCATGACGTCATCGACGTGTGGATAGGGATAGACGTAGTGGAGGCGGGTCCAAACGCCGAGTTCGCCCAGGCCTTCGCACAAGTCCTTGAAGCGCGTCTGACGTTCCTTGTCGCGCCATTTGTAGGGCGCGTACTTCACGTCGAGGCCGTAGGCCGAGGTATCCTGGCTGATGACGAGCAGTTCCTTGACGCCGGCTTTGACGAGCTGTTCGGCTTCGCGAAGGACAGCGTCGATGCGGCGGGATGCGAGATCGCCGCGCAGGGACGGGATGATGCAGAAGGAGCAGCGGTTGTTGCAGCCTTCGGAAATCTTGAGATAGGCGTAGTGGCGCGGGGTGAGGCGGATGCCGCTCTCGGGCACCAGCGACACGAAGGGATGATCCGGCGCCGGCAGGTGCGTGTGCACCGCGTCGAGCACCTGCTCGTACTGGTGCGGGCCGGTGACGGCGAGGACGCCGGGGTGGCGTTCGGTGATGACGTTGGCTTCCGCGCCGAGGCAGCCAGTGACGATGACCTTGCCGTTCTCGTTGAGGGCTTCGCCAATGGCCTGCAGGCTTTCATCGCGCGCTGAATCGAGGAAGCCGCAGGTGTTGACGAGGACGAGGTCTGCGCCGGCGTAGTCCGGGGCGATCTGGTAGCCTTCGGCGCGCAGACGCGTGATGATGCGCTCGCTGTCGACGAGCGCCTTGGGGCAGCCCAGCGAGACGATGCCGACCTTGGGTTGGGTGAGTGTGGTGTCTGACATAGCGCGGGCCCTATAGCGCCAAGGGGACGTTAAGGCCAGCGGCGGGCTGTCACGGCCGGAAACGCCCGGAAAACAGCCCAAAACAAGAAAGCGGCGGGCGAGGCCCACCGCTTCCTTGCAGTCCCTGGGGAGAAACGATCAGACCTTGGCGCCCAGCACCTTCTTGAGGGCGGCCTCGCAGCGTTCGAGTTCCCAGTCCTCGCCAACGCAGATGCGGGACCAGGTGTCGTATTCGGGCCAGGACCGGCCGACGACCCGGACGCCTTCGGCCATCATCTTGGCGGCGAATTCCTTGTTGGGCATGCCGACCTCGAAGAAGATGAAGCTGGCCTGCGGGTTGGACGCGATCTTGCGGCCGAGGCCCTTCACCACGTTGTAGAGACGCTCGCGGCCAGCCTTGAACTTCGGCTGCATGGCGGGGACGAATTCCTTGTCTGCAATCGAGGCCATCGCGGCGACAATGCCGAGATGGTTGATGCCGCCGCCGCGTGTGACCATGCCCATCTTCCTCGACATCTCCGGCGAGGCGATGCCGTAGCCGAGGCGCTGGCCGGCCATGCCGTAGATCTTCGAGAAGGTGCGGCAGATGATGACGTTATGGCCCTCGCGGACGAGGCCGGTCATCACGTTGGCCTCGTAGTTATCGCAGAGGTGGAGATAGGCCTCGTCGATGAAGCAGGGAGCGGTCTTCGACGCCTCAATGGCGAAAGCCTTGAGCTTTACCGGGTCGACCATGTTGCCGGTCGGGTTGTTCGGGTTGCAGACATAGGTTGCCGTCGTCTTCTTCGAGATCTTGCTTGCCATGGCGTCGAGATCGACCGTCATGTCGGCCGTGAGCGGCGTCATGATGATGTCGGCCTTGTACTGCGCGGCGGCGCGCGGGACGCCTTCATAGGTGGCGATCGAGGTGACGAGCTGGCCCTTGCCTTCCTGCGCGATCATCTCGCCGAAGGCCTGGAGGATCGGCGCCGAGCCATTGCCGAGGAAAACCTGTTGTGGATCGACGCCCTCGATGGCGGCGATCTGCTTCTTCAGCTCTTCGCCCTCGCCATCGGCGTAGCGGGCGGTGAAGGCAGCCTTCTCGACCATCGCGGCGATGGCCTTCTTCGAAGGGCCGAACGGGCTTTCATTGGCGCCGAGGATGGCGACGGACTTGTCGACCGCCGGAGCGGCGGGAACTGGCGTCGGAGCGGCGACGGCTTCGCCCTTCGAGCAGCCTGCGGCGAGCGCGGCGGCGCCGACGCTGGCCATGCCGAGGCCGCGCAGCAGGGCGCGGCGGGATGTTGCCGGCTGCGGCGCTGCCGGTACGGGCGTGGCGTCCGGAATCGTATCGGGGTGTCTCATGTCATCCTCCTGCAGCGCGCCGTCCATGCGCGAGGCGGAGTGCGGGGCAGCGACATGCCGGGGAAGGCCCGCACTCACGTCATGAGCCATCCGCGCGCATTCGCCGGAGAGTCGCAACGGAGAAGCACGCAGCGGGATCAAATCAGAAGCGTGACGCGGAAAAGTGCGCCAGCGCGAGGCGCCGGTTGCTGCAAGGACGGGCGGTCAGGAACTGGGCGCCCGATGCGTGGGCGCCGCTGGCGCTTGTCAGGCAGGACGCGCTGAGCCCCAGACATTATAGCCGGCCCAGCCAGGCGTGCCGGGGAGGTACATGCGTTCGGCGCTGTCGATCCGCCAGCCCGCCGAGGTGAGCATCGCATCGACATCGCGTGTGAGATGGCATCCTCCCGCGATGGGGCGCCAGACGGGTTCGATGCGCTTCTGCCATTTGACCACGGCGGGATCGGGCGCGAGGCCGTGCTCGCAGAAGAGGAGCTGGCCACCAGGCTTGAGCGCGGGGCGGAGAGCGGCGAGCGCACCGACGGCGTCAGGAATAGTGCAGAGCGTGTAGGTGGTAACGATAGTGTCGACCGAGCCCGGCGCCAGGCCCGCGGATTCAGCGCCGCGTTCGAGCCATTCGACGGCCAGGCCTTCGGGCGCGCGGGCCTTGCCACGCCTGATCATCGCGGCTTCGGGTTCGAGGGCGATCAGCTGCGTCACTCTTGTCCGGTCGTAGAGCGCGAAGTTGCGGCCTCCGCCAGCCCCGATCTCGAGCACCACGCCGGAGGCTTTCGGGATTACCTTGCGGCGCTGGTAGGCGATGGGCTTTGCGCCGCACGCGCAGTCGACGAGGCCGGGAGCGATGTGGCGTGACCAGAAGCCCATGAGCGTGCCTGCGGGTTGGCAGAGGTTGGTGTGATCAGGCGGGGGTGCTGATCATCGCGTAGAGGAAGGCGGCGAAGATGATCACCATCAGGCTGTCGAGGATGATGGCGGTGACGGCCTGGCCGCGGAAGAAGCGTTTGGGCTGGGAGAGCAGCAGCACGACAAAGAACAGCTTGCCGGCGCCGACGACGGCTGTTGCGGCAGGGCGGACTTCCGGCGTGTAGGCCGCATAGATCAGGAAGGCGCCGGAGAAGGCGACCAGCGCGCTCCAGCTGCGCATCAGGGCGTCGGCCGCGAGGCTGTCGGGCGCCTCGCCGAAATAGGCGCGCATAGTGAAGCGCGGGGCGAACACGCCCTGGAGCATCGTGAGCGTGAGCAGGCCGCAGATCAGCAGCACCCACTGCATGTTGTCGGTCAGAATGGACATCGGCGGTCTCTCCCGCGGGCCGTCCTTGGATCCTAGCACATCCTGCGGGTTTGGCGCCTATTCATCGCGCCAGTTATGCGCGCCAGTTCTGCGTGTCAGTTCCGCAGCGGCAGGAGCGCGCGCAGGCGGGGGTCGCGGAGCCAGAGGCCGCCCCAGATCATCACGCCAAGATAGACGCCGAACAGTTCGTGGCTGAAGAGTGGATTGTCGACACGGACATTGGTGGCGATCGCGCCGCCGAGCAGCGCGGTCTCGAGGATGGCGCCGAGCAGGGCCGTCTGCGGGATGATGTAAAGCACCACGCACACGGTCTCGATGATGCCGATCATCAGGTCGTGATGGGCCGGCCAGCCAAGGCCGGACATGGTCTCACGTACGATATCGGGCGTGAAGAACTTGAAGCTGGCCGACAGGGCGAGGAAGGCCGCAACGAGGCCGGAGACGGCCCAGCCGGCCCAGTAGAGCCTGTTGCGGGGCGTGATGGACGCGGTCATGGGTTTTCTCCCTGTTCTGCCCTTAGGACGAACGAGGGAGGGACCAACCGACAGGTAGGCAGGAATTTGTTCGGTGAGGGCGAAGGCGCTTACAGCCCCTTGACGATCTCTTCGGTCATCTTCTTCGCGTCGCCCAGCAGCATCATCGTGTTTTCGCGGAAGAACAGGGGGTTCTCGACGCCGGCATAGCCCGACGCGAGGGAGCGCTTGATGAAGAAGACGGTCTTCGCGTTCCAGACTTTCAGCACCGGCATGCCGTAGATCGGCGAGGCCGTGTTGGTTTCGGCGTCGGGGTTGGTGACGTCGTTCGCGCCGATGACAAAGGCGACGTCGGCCTGCGCGAAGGAGGAATTGATGTCTTCCAGTTCGTGGACTTCGTCGTACGGAACCTGGGCCTCGGCGAGGAGCACGTTCATGTGGCCGGGCATGCGGCCCGCGACCGGGTGGATGGCGTATTCGATGTCGACGCCTTCAGCTTTCAGCTTCTCGGCCATCTCCTTCAGCGCGTGCTGGGCCTGGGCGACGGCCATGCCATAGCCGGGGACGATGATCACCTTGGAGGCGTTCTTCATGATGAAGGCGGCGTCGTCGGCGGAGCCGATCTTCACGGGCTTGGCGGGGCCGCCGGTGGCCGCAGTGGCTGTTTCGCCGCCAAAACCGCCCAGAATGACGGAGATGAAGCTGCGGTTCATCGCCTTGCACATGATGTAGGACAGGATCGCACCGGACGAGCCAACGAGAGAGCCCGTGATGATCAATGCATTGTTCTCGAGTGTGAACCCGAGCGCGGCGGCGGCCCAGCCGGAGTAGGAGTTCAGCATCGAGACGACGACGGGCATGTCCGCCCCGCCGATCGGGATGATGAGCGTGATGCCGAGCACCAGGGCCAGGGCCGTCAGAGCCAAGAACATCCAGGGCTGCGAACCTTCGGTCTGGATCATCATGACCACGAGCACGACGATGGCGACGCCGAGCGCAATATTCAGCAGGTGGCGAGCGGGCAGGATGATGGGCGCGCCCGACATGTTGCCGTTGAGCTTGAGGAAGGCGATGACAGAGCCGGTAAAGGTGAGCGCGCCGATCGCCGAGCCGAGCGAGAGTTCGATGATGGAGGCCGTGTGGATCTGGCCGGGGATGCCGATACCGTAGCTTTCAGGCGCGTAGAGCGCAGCGGCCGCGACGAGCACGGCGGCAAGGCCGACCAGCGAGTGGAAGAAGGCCACGAGTTGCGGCATGGCCGTCATCTTGATCTTCTGCGCCACGACGGCGCCGACGATGCCGCCGACAGCAATGCCGCCGACGATGATTGCGATCGTCACGCCATCAAGGCCGGCATTGTTCTCCCACGCCATCCACAGCGTGGTGGCGATGGCGATCGCCATGCCGATCATGCCGTTGCGGGCGCCGGCCTGAGACGTAGCGGGGCTGGAGAGCCCGCGCAGCGAGAGAATGAAGAGGACGCCCGAGACGAGATAGAGAAGGGCTGCGATGTTTGCGTTCATGGACTAGTGCCCCCCAGTCGTCGCAGAAGTCTTCGCAGCGTCGCCGGCGGCCGGCTTGTCTTTCTTCTTGTACATCGCGAGCATGCGGCGCGTGACGAGGAAGCCGCCGAAGATGTTGACGGCGGCCAGCGCAACGGCGACGCCGCCCATGCTTTTCGACAGCCAGAGATCCGACGTCATTTCCTGGCCGGAGCCGGAGACGGCGGCAATCAGCGCGCCGACGATGATGACGGAGGAGATGGCGTTGGTGACGGCCATCAGCGGCGTGTGCAGGGCGGGCGTCACGGACCAGACGACGTAGTAGCCGACGAAGATCGCCAGCACGAAGATGGCGAGGCGGAAGATCAGCGGGTCGACCGCTTCGGCGCCGGTGGATGCGAAGGCTGGAGCGGCGGCCAGCAGGGCTGTGAGGCCGAGTACCGCGAGGCGCTTCATCATGGTGCGATCCTTAGCTGTTCAGCGCCGGGTGGACGACGGCGCCGTCCTTCGTGAGGACAGCGGCTTTCACGATTTCGTCGTCCCACTTCGGCGAGAACGCGGCGTTCTCGCCTGTCAGCAGCGGGAGAAGGGCGAGGAGGTTGCGGGCGTAGAGGGCGGAGGCGTCAGCGGCGATACGACCGGGAAGGTTTGTGAAGCCGATGACTTTCACGCCGTTCACGTCAACAACCTGGTCGGGCTTTGAGAGCGGGCAGTTGCCGCCCTGCGTGACCGCGAGGTCGACGACGACGGAGCCGGGGCGCATGGACTTCACCATGGCTTCGGTGACCAACACTGGCGCGGGGCGGCCGGGGATCAGCGCCGTGGTGACGACGATGTCCTGCTTGGCGATGTGGGCGGCGACGAGTTCGGCCTGTTTTTTCTGGTATTCCGGGGACATCGGCTTGGCGTAGCCGGCGGCGGTTTCGGCGGCCTTGAACTCCTCGTCCTCCACCGCGATGAATTTCGCGCCGAGCGAGGCAACCTGTTCCTTTGCAGCCGGACGAACGTCGGTGGCGGAGACGACGCCGCCGAGACGCCGGGCGGTGGCGATCGCCTGAAGTCCGGCAACGCCCGCGCCCATCACAAAGACCTTGGCGGCGGCGACGGTGCCTGCGGCGGTCATCATCATCGGCAGGGCGCGGCCATAGAGCTGCGAGCCTTCGATCACAGCGCGGTAGCCGGCAAGGTTGGCCTGGCTCGACAGCACATCCATCGACTGCGCGCGTGTGATGCGGGGGACGAATTCCATCGCGACGGCTGTGACGCCGGCGGCGGCGTAAGCGGCGGCTTCGGCCTTGGCGGCGTAGGGCTCGAGGAGGCCAAGGAGCGCTGCGCCCTTGGGGTAGGTCGCCAGTTCGGCGGCGTCGGGTGCACGGACCTTGAAGACGATGTCGGCTTGTCTGAGGACGTCAGCGGCCGATCCGACGGTCGCGCCGGCGGCGGTGTAGTCCTCATCGCGCAGACCAGCTGAGGCGCCTGCGCCGCTTTCAATGGCGACCGAGTGCTTGAGGCCGATCAGCTTCTTGACGGATTCAGGCGTCGCCGCCACGCGCGTCTCGTCGAAACGGCGTTCCTTCAGGACTGCAATTTTCATGTGGTCCCCTCAACCCCGGATGGGGATCAGCCGCCCAGCAGTGCAGACCCGAGCCAGATCAGGACTTCAAGGAAGACGGCCAGGACGCAGAGGCCGATCACCGTCGCGACCCAGGCGCCGCCAAGGTTCATCAGCAGGCCGGCGGCGATGCCGAACACGGCAAGGCCGATCATCGCGCCGATCCACGGGATGTGCATCGTGATGGTGAAGGTGGCATAGCCGACCACGAGGATGACCAGGAGGCTGCCCCAGGCGGTGAGATGGCCGAAGCCCGAGAACATTCCGCGGCGGGCGGCCATGTCCATGTAAGCGTCGGTGTGCGCCGGCGGCGTCACGATCGGGCCTTTGTTGGCGGGTTCGGCGTGCGCCATCGCGAAACATCTCCCAGCGACATGAAGGTCTAAGCGGGGTCGGATGTAACCGGATCGCGCGCGGTTGAAAAGCGCTCAGAAGGCCGCACGGGGTGGAAAATAGCGCATGATTTCCGGGAGAATCGCCGGTTCCGGGGGAAATCTGCGCTAGGCGGCCGGGATTGCCCGGTCGGAGGTCGAATGCTGCCATTCCTGGAGGAGCGTTCGCAGCGCCGCGACAAAGGCGAGGGGCTGGTCGAGCATCACATGGTGGCGGGCTTCGGGGATGACGACGAAGGGGACCTGGCGGTTGAGGAGGCCTCGCATGTAGTCGCCGACATCATCGTCCCAGATCACCGACTTGTCGCCCTTGAAGAGGGCGATGCGGCAGCGGGTTTCCTTGAGGAGCTCGCGCGGTTCGCGGGAGGTGGAGAAGCGCTGCCAGATCGAGGGGTCGAACTTCCACGCCCAGCCATCGCCGCTTCCATCGGCCATCGGCGCTTTGCGGAGCGACCAGCGCGCGATGTAGTCGAGGATGTAGTGGTTCTCGCACGGCTGGAGCGGGGCGAGACGGAAGCGCGAGAGCGCCTTTTCGAGCGTGGGGTAGACCTTGTTGCCGCGGACATTGCCGGGCGGGCCGCGGCGCGGGCGGTCCGGTGGGTTCACGGGCGAGTCGACGATGACGATGCCGGTGAATCGGTCGCCGTATTCGGCGCCGGTGAGAATCGTCACGAAGCCGCCGAATGAGTGCGAAACGATGATCGGCTTTTCAGCGTGGGTGAAGAGACCGGCGGCTTCACAGACGGCAAGCTGTTCCTTCGCGAACGTGCCCATCGCGTAGGTCTCGCGCCAGTCGCTGTCGCCCATGCCGGAGAAGGTCATGGCGACGACGTGGTAATCGTCGGTGAGGTAGGGCGCGACGAAGTCCCACCAGTGGGCATGGGCGCCGTTGCCGTGGACCAGGAGCAGGCCAGGCTTCGAGCGATCGCCCCAGGACTGGTAGTGGATCTTCGCGCCTTCGCATTCGGTGAACGCAGTCCTGTAAGGTGCGTTGATGGCGTCCTGGAACCATTGCGGGGCGGGCGGCTGCTCGCCGTGATAGGGCGCGAGCGGACCCTGCTCGGCGGGCATTTCCACCGGCTGGTCGCGGACGACCTTGTCCTTGTTGCTAGTCATCGGCGCCTCCGTTGCAGAGGTCAGTAGGCGCGGGCGAGGATGTCGGCAAGCGACATCAGCCGGCAGGCGTGAACCAGATCGGCGACGTCCAGGCGCGTTCCTGGATCACAGGAGACACGCGGTCCGGGATCGGCAGCTTGCGCTGCAGCGCCAGCAGGGTCGACCAGCGCGGCGTTGGAATTTCAAGGACGCGGGCATAGTAGATCGACGGTTTCGCAGGGTCGAATTCGGGGTCTGTCCAGACAGCGCTGAGCTCGGTTGCTCCGATCGTGTTCGTGAAGCTGCCGTCACGGAGGTTGACCGTGTTGCCGACGGCCGGGGTTGCGCCGGTCGCGTCAACCTTGCGGTTTCCGGAAAGGGCGACGTTGAAAATCTTCTCTTTGTAGTCGTCGCCCTCCAGCCAGACCTTCACGACCTGAATACGATCGAGATTGGCGCCGGCGGCATCCTTCATCGCCTGCACGACAAAACTCGGCGCCTTCCTAGCGCGGGGCCTGGCCGGCATGTCGCCTCCCATCGGGACGCCGGTCCGGTACGCTTTTGCCATCCAGTCGCGATCCGCAAGCGTGTCGGCCGGAAAGTCCCAGCCGCCGAACATGCGGACGCGGATGCGCGTGCCGGAGGTGGCGAAGGTCTCCCGCCGCTTCAGTGCGGCGAAGATGGAAGTCCGCGTGTTCTCTTCCGCCCACACGCCCGTGATGGCCGCGGAGGAATACTGCAGCGGATCGTTCTCGCGCTGGCCATTCGGCCGGATCACCTTGCTCAGGCCCGTCATGTCGAGCGCCTCTCGCGCGCGGTCGTTTCCGGGAAGCATGGTGCTCGCGTCGATCGAGTTGGCGCCGCCTGCGAAGGCGTTCTCGTCACTGGCGCTCAGCCCATTATGGAAGTCCGATGCGCCGACGAAACCCATCTTGAAGGGATTGGCGCCGGTTCTCGCCTGCACGACGAGGCCGCGGCCGAGACCCTGGCGTACATAGCCGCCGTTGTGAACGGCTTCAGTCTCGCCAACGTAGATGTGGTCCATGATCTCGAAATTCGCGAACTCGTCGCTGGCGGAGAGATCCGGGGCCGTTTCGGAAGAGCCCTTGTTTTGTGCAATTTCAACGAGCGGCTCGTTGAGCGAGCGCTGGAGGGCGTAGATCGCATTGATGGGTTTGCCGTCCGACATGTACCAGTCGAAGTCCCGCCCATCGCTGAAATTGGAATTATGCGGGATCGCCAGCACGTCGTTGCCCGAAGCGCGCGTACGGTCGAGATAAGCCCAGAGATCTTCCGGCTTGACGGAGTCCACCGAGGTAAACGGCGCCGGCGCGTCGTTGCCTTCAAAGATCACATTGCGATGCAGGTGAATTCCGTCGCCGGGCGAGGACGTCCACTCATAGGCGATGAACGTGGTGAAGACGCCTGGCCGGTTGTGCGCGTTGGCGGCGCGCTTCTCGATCGTCCAGCCGTCGGCGGCTTGCGCCGCTGCTTTCAGCGCCGCGGTCGTCTCGGCGTCCGTGTTTATCCCGCGAATGGCGGCGCCTGCGCGATAGAAGGCTTGCCTGTCGCCGGTCGACAGCAACGCGGCGAGTTTGGTCTTCGAGAAATCGCTGCCGGGAACGTCGATCTGCGCGACGGCGCCAAGGTATTCCGAGTGGTCAGTGACGGCAGCGAAATCCAGCGGCCATGCGCGGCGGGCGGGCACGGGCTGGGTCAGGTCGATACCTTGCTGACGTTGCAGCTGATAGGCCGGAACCATGACAGTTCCGCCCGATGCAAATGTATAGGCATCGTCAGGCCCGAGCTTGGTGCCGAACGTCCATGCGTCGAACGACATTGCCGTGTGCAGATGCAGTTCGCCGAACAGCGCGCGGCGCGTTTCAGGACCTGCCGTCGCTGATAGCTTCGCCGCCGGAGGAGCGGCAACGTCCTGCGTCACCGTGCAGGCCGCCGCCAGAAGAGCTGTACCCGCAAGCAAATACCGCAGACGCATGCTCAATCCCCTCCAGCCAACGCTCAAGGATCGCACGAAGCGCGATTATACCAGGCGGTAGCAGATAGGCTCGCGTCTTAGTCGTCAATGCTTCGGCTTGAACGCGATCATCACATTGCCCGGCGCCTGGCCGAACATGCCGTAACCGGAGTTGACGATCAGCAGGCCGTGGGTGGCGATGATGGAAGCCGCATCGAACGAGCCGCCATTGCCTTCGACGCCGTTGGCGCCGGTGTATTTCTGCGCCGTGTCGTACTTCCACTTCAGCGCGCCGGTCTTGCGATCGAGCACGTAAAGCATGCCGTCGAGACCGCCGGCGACGACGTAGTCGCCGATGACGCTCGGGGCGGCGGAGATGCCGGCGAGGCGCTGGCAGCCGGGCAGGCGGGCCTTGCGCTCATCCGGGCAGTCCGGCGTCGTGTTGAACTGCCAGGCGATCGAACCGTCATTGAGATTGAGAGCGTAGAGGCCGGGCTTGATTTTCTCGGCGTCGTAGGCCGGATCGGTCGGGACGGCGCGGCCGACATTCGAGATTGGCGCGTAGATGTGGTTGTCGTCCGCGGCGATGCCCCAATGGATACCGCCCATCGCGGTGCCATGGCCGAGGGCCGTGCGCCAGATGACGGAGCCATCGTCAGGGTTCATCGCCCAGACGGAGCCCGACTTCTGGCCGCCGAGGACAAGCTCTTTTCCGTTGGGGGCCTTGGTGAAGATGGTCGAGGCGCCGAAGTCGACGTCACGATAGACGGTCGGGCCAGAGCAGTTCTTGTTGCTCTCGCGGCCGGGGAAGCAGCCGAGATTGTAGACGTCGTCTGCGGTCGCCTGGTGAGCCCAGACGATCTTGCCTGTGTCGAGGTCGAAGGAGAGCAGGGCGTCGGTGTTCGGGTGGGCGGGGCCGGAGTTGGCTTCGCCCGTGCCGACATAGAGGCGGTTGCGCTTCACATCGAGCGAGGCGGAGTTCCAGATCGGTGCGCCCGAGGGGCCCCAGATGAACTGGCCGTCGCCGCGATCCTTGAGCGGTTGCGCTTCAGGCATCGTGGCCTGCGCCCAGATCTTCTTGCCGGTCTTGGCGTCGAGCGCCGTTATGCCGCCGCGAGCCTTGCAGCAGACATAGGAGTTCGCTGCAGCGGCGGGGAGTTCGTATTGCGAGATCGGGGCGTAGACGCGGTCCTTGTAGAGAACGGGGGTCGAGGTCACCATCTGGTTCTGGAAGAACTTGACGTCGGCTTCCCACATCTTGCGGCCGGTCTTGGCGTCGATCGCATGGACGAAGCCGCCCATGTCGCCGACCATGACGATCTTCTGGCCGTTGGACATCTCGCCATAGCCCGCCGACGTGCGGAGCGAACGGCCGCCGTCATAGACCCATTGCACGCACGGCTTGTCGGTCGAGATGTCGAGCGCAAAGAGGCGGTTGTTGTCGGCCATCGGCAGGAACAGCGTGTCGCCGACGACGGCGGCTTGCCCGCGCATCGTGCTCACCTGCGGGAAGGCGAGGGTCCAGGCGACTTCCATGTTGTCGAGGTCGCCGGGTTTGAGGCCGGACTGCGCGTAGGAGAGTTCGCGGCGGTTGGAATAGTTGTAGCCGAAGCCGGAGACGGTGGGTTTCGCGTCGAGCTTCGGCGTGCGGCGGTTGGCCGGGCAGCGGTTGGGTTCGATCCAGCCGGTCGCGTTGGCTTCGCCGCCGGAGAGATAGTCGGAGACGTTGGAGACTTCGACGGCGGAAAGCGGCGCGCCCTGGGCCGTCATCTTGCCCATGATCAGGGCGTTGGTGACGTAGAGGGCGGAGACGCGGCTCAGCGTTTCGCGTGAGGGCGCCTTCGAGACTTCCGGATTGTCGTGGCAGGCAGCGCAATGCTTCTTGTAGACCTCCTCGCCGGCGGCCTTGGCGGCGAGCGTTGCTGCGCCGTTGTGTGCGGCCTGAACGACTGGATCAGAGGTGGTGGCCGTCTGCGTATCGGGCGTGGTGCAGGAGCTGATGGCGAGCGCGGCCGCGAGAGCGAGGCCCGATGTAATCGTTCTGAGCATTGTATTTCTCGAGCTTTGCTAGGATTTGGGTTTGTAGGCGATCATCACGTTGCCGGCGCCCTGGCCGAACAGGCCGTAGCCGGAGTTCATGATGAGCAGTCCGTTGACGGCGATGATCGATGCGTTGTCGACGGAGGCGCCATTGCCTTCGATGCCGTTGATCGTCTGGTAGGTCTGCGCCGTGTCCCACTGGGCGGCAAGCTTGCCGGACTTGCGCTCGACGACGTAGACGCGGCCATCGAGACCGCCGGTGACGATGTAGTCGCCGATGACAGTAGGCGCGCCCGAGAGGCCGAAGAGGGCATTGCAGCGCGGCACGAATTTCTTGCGTGCGTCGGTGCAGTCGGCCTTCACTTCCATCTTCCAGTCGATCGTGCCGTCCTGGAGATTCACAGCATAGAGGCCGGGCTTGAGATCGGCGGGCACGACCTGTTCGGGGATCGAGCGACCAGGATAGCTGATCGGCGCATAGACGTGCGTGTCATCGACCGCGATGCCCCAGTGGATGCCGCCGTTCGGGCCGCCGGTGCCGATATTGGTGCGCCAGACGACGTCGCCATTGTCGGGGTTCATCGCCCAGACCGTGCCGGACTTCTGGCCGGCAACGACGATGTCTTTTCCATCGGGTTTGGTGGCGAGGATGGTCGAGGCGCCAAAGTCGACATCACGGAAGACGGTCTTGGTGGCGCAGTTCTTCGGACCGCCATTGGGGCCGCAGCCGACGTTGAAAACATCGTCTGCCGTTGCCTGGTGGCTCCAGAGGATCTTGCCACTGGTGAGATCGAACGACAGCAGCGCATCCGTGTTGGGGTGCGCGGTTTCGGAGTTGGCTTCGCCTGTGCCGACATAGAGGCGGTTGCGCTTCACATCGATCGAGGGGGAGTTCCAGATCGGTGCGCCAGCTGGGCCCCAGAGCATCTGGCCGTCGCCGCGATCGCGGATCGGCTTGGCGTCTTCCATCGTGCCGGTCTGCCACACGATCTTGCCGGTCTTCGCATCAACGGCCGAGACGCCGCCATGGAGCTTGCAGCAGACGTGATGGTCCTGCGCAGCCATCATGATCTCGTACTGCGAGGAGGGCGCATAGACATTATCGCCCACGAGCACGGGTGTCGCGGTGGAGGTCGAGGCATCGAACAGGCCGGTCTTGGTGATCCAGAGTTTCTTGCCGTTGCGGGCGTCGATCGCGGTCGTCCAGCCGCCGATGTCGCCGACCATCACCATCGGCACGCCATCCTTGCGGACGCCGTAACCGGCGGAGGTGCGGAAGGTGCGCTCGCCGTCATGCACCCACTGGATGCAGGGCTTGGTCTTGTCCGAGATATCGAACGCGAAGACGCGGTTCTTGCTCTCGCCCACCGGCAGGAAGAGCGTGTTGCCGACGACGGCGGCCTGGCTGCGCATCGAGACGGCGTCCGGGAAGGCTACCACCCAGGCGACTTCGAGATTGGTGAGGTCGGCGGCTTTGAGGCCAGCCTGCGCGTAGGTGAGGTTGCGGCGGTTCTTCTGATCGAAGCCGAATGTCGAAATAGTGGGCGCAGCGGTGAGCTTCGGCGTCGCGCGGTCGGCCGGGCAACGCATCGCAGTGATCCAGTCGTCGCTGACGGCGTGCGCTTCGGAGAGATAGTCGGACACGTAGGACACTTCGGCGGAGGAGAGGCGCGCGCCCTGCGCGATCATCTTGCCGGTGATGAGAGCGTTCGAGATGTTGCCCGAGGCCATACGCGCGAGCGTTGCGCGCGAGGGCGCCTTGGTGGCTTCCGGATTGTCGTGACAGGCGGCGCAGTAAGTCTTGTAGACAGCTTCGCCGGGGTGGGGGGCTTTGATCGCTTCGATAGGTGTGTCGGCATTCTGGATTTCACCCGGCTCCCGCGTGCGCGTCACATGAACGATCTCGCCCGTTGTTGCGGGCGGAGCGACTGCCGCTTGCTGAACGGAGGTCTCCGTCGGTGTCGTGCATGAAACCAGCGCAATGGCCGAAACAGCCGAAAGCGCTGCCGCCGAAGCGATCAAACGAAGCATGGACGTTTCCTCCCGCGACCCCGGCCGCGTCTGATGCGCGGCGCGAAACTGCTGAGTACACAATCCACCCTGGGTGACGCCGACGTCAACTGGTAACGTCGGGGGAGTGGTCTGGCGACAGACTCACGTTTGTGAGCGCGCCCTCATGGTGAGCAGGCGGCGGAGCCGCCGCCCATCGAACCACGAGGGCGCAAGCTCAGATCCTAGCTCTTCGGCTTGAACGCCAAGAGGACGTTGCCGCCGGCCTGGCCGAACATGCCGTAGCCGGAGTTGACCAGCAGGAGGCCGTTGGCTGCGGTGATCGAGTTCGAGTCGATCGCGCCGCCTTTGCCTTTGACGCCGTTGACGCCGTCATACTCCTGCGCGGTCTTGAACGACCACAGCTGCTTGCCGGTCTTCTTGTCGATGACAAACAGCGTGCCGTCGAGTGCGGCGGCGACAACGGCGCCGTCGATCACCGCGGGAGCGGTCGAGAACGCTGCGCCGCGGAAGCCGCGCGGGCTCGGCGCCGTGCCGGCGGGCGGCTCGGGATTGAACTGCCACTTGATCTTGCCCGTCTTGCCATCGAGCGCGTAGAGGCCCGGCTTGATCGACGGATCGCCATCCCATTCGCCGGGGATCGGAACGCCGACATTGGAGATCGGCGCGTACAGCAGGTTGTCGTCGTAGGCGATGCCCCAGTGGACGCCGCCCAGCGGGCTACCGGTGCCGAGCGCGGTGCGCCAGACGACTTTTCCAGTATCAGGGTTGAACGCCCAGACCGAGCCGGATTTCTGGCCGGCATAGAGAAGCTCCTTGCCGTCCGAACCCTTGCCGAGGATCACCGAGGCGCCGAAGTCGACGTCACGGAAGACGGTTTCGGGGGCGCTCGTGCAGTTCAGCAGTTTCGGGTTCGACTTGAGCCCGCAGCCCGAGTTGAAGATGTCGGCGGGCGTCGCGTGGAAGCTCCACTTCTCCTTGCCGTCCTTCAGGTTGATCGCGATGATCGCGTTGGTGTTGGTGTGCGCCGGCGGCGAGTTCGATTCACCCGTGCCGAAGAAGATCAGCCCGCGCTTCTGGTCGACGACGGGCGAATTCCAGATCGGAGCGCCGGACGGGCCGAGCAGCGGCTGGCCGTCGCCGCGGTCGCGCACCTTCTTGGCTTCCGGCATCGTGTCGTAGCGCCACTGCTGCGCGCCCGTCTTCGGATCGAGCGACAGGACATAGCCATGGTTGGTGCAGCACTCATACTTGTTGTCGGCCGCGACCATGATCTCGAACTGCGCGACGGGAACGATCACGCGATCCTTGAGGATAGAGGGCGTGCCCGTGGTCATCGAGTAGGAGTAGGAGCCGACCGGCTTGGTCCAGAGAGCCTTGCCCGTGCGCGGGTCAACGGCGTGGACGGTGGAGTCGAGGCCCGAGAAGACCAGCAGCGGCGTGCCGTCGCCGAGAACGCCATAGGCGACGCTGGTGCGTAGCGGAGCGCCGCCAGGCGTGGTGTAGACCCACTGGATGCACGGCTTCTCGCCGTCGAGATCGAAGGCGTAGACTTTGCCGGTGTCGGTCGCCGGGTAGAACAGGTTCTTGCCGACGATGGCGCCCTGCGAGCGCATCGTGGTGGAATCCGGGAAGGCGATCGCCCAGGCCAGCTCCATATTTCCCATCTGCGCGGTGGTGAGACCGGCCTGCTTGGCGGTGAGCTTGCGGGTGTTGTTGGCGTCGTAGCCGAAGTGCGTCGAGGTCGCGGCGTCTGGACCTTCAAGGTCGACGGCGGCGCGGGCGCCGGTGCACATCATGTTCTTCGTCCAGTCGGCGGTAACCTGCGAGGGATCGCGGCCGCCAGTGACGAAGCTGACGACCTGCGCGCGCTGCTCGGCCGAGAGGCTCGCGCCCATGTCCTTCATCTTGCCCTGGGTGAGGGCGTAGTTCACGAACTGGAAGCTCATGCCTTTGAGGTTGTCGCGCGAGGGCGCGCGGGTGGCTTCCGTGTTGTCGTGGCAGGCGGCGCAGTTGGCCTTGTAGATCGCCTCGCCCGGGTGAGCGGCGACCACAGGCGTCGGCGCAGGCGGCGTGACGACAGGCGGGACGTTCGGCGCTGGCGGCGCAACCTGCGCGACCGGCTTCGCAGGTTCGGCGGGAGGCGCTGCGGGCTCCGGCGTCTGGCACGACATCAGTGCGAGCATCGAGGCGCAGCCAAGTGCTGCTGCCAGAACGGACTTACGCATAGGTTTCCTCCCGTGGCGCGCTGCGTGGATCGCGGCTGCACCGACCGGCGGGCAAACTGCCCCAGAGGGAAGCGCTTGCAAAGGGAGCCGTGCGGAAGGATCGCGCTCTTGTGTATGATGTCAGGTGTTTGACCTCACCCGCCGATGCGTCAGATTGCAGATGGCTGGAGTGACAAGTGAGGCGTCCATGCCGGTGAAACGCCTTTTGACGGCAGGTTTCGCGCTTGCGGCGTTGGCCGCTGCGGGATGCGGCGACAACCCGTCACAGGGCAAGGGCAACGCTGACGCCGGCGAGGCGGTCGCGGAGACGGGTCCCGCGATCGAAAGGGTGACGCCGGTCGACTATTCCGATCCGGCAGCATGGCTGTGCCGGCCCGGCGGCGAGGATGCGTGCAAGCAGCTCGCAACGGCGACAGCCGTCCTGGCCGACGGGCGGCTGGAGCGGGACGGGTTCACGCCGGCGACCAATCCGCCGATCGACTGTTTCTACGTCTATCCGACCGTCTCGCGCGACGAGACGGGGAATTCCGACATCATCCCCGGACCCGAGGAGAAAGAGATCGCGCGGCAGGAGCTGGCGCGGTTCGGCGGCGCGTGCCGGCTGTTCGCGCCGATGTACCGGCAGGTGACGGCGGCGGCGCTGCGCCGGATGCTGGCAGGGCAGCCGACAGCGAGCAATCGCGAGATGGCCTATGCCGACGTCAAGGCGGCGTGGGAATCCTATCTCGCCAATGACAATAACGGGCGCGGCGTCGTGCTGATCGGGCACAGCCAGGGGGCGGGACTGCTGACGCGGCTCATCGCGGCGGAAATTGACGGGAAGCCGGCGCGCGACCGGATGGTGTCGGCGTTGCTGATCGGGGCGACGGTGGAAGTTCCCAAGTCGGCGGACATGGGCGGGACATTCCGGCAGATACCGCTCTGCGCGACGGCGGACAGTCTCTACTGCGTTATTGCCTATTCTTCGTTCCGGGCGGATTCGCCGCCACCGGAGGATACGCTGTTCGGCGTGGCGTCGACCGAAGGGATGCGGGCGGCCTGCGTGAACCCGGCACAGCTCGATGGTTCGGCGGGCAAGCTCAAGGCGATGTTGCCGGCGGGCGTGGCGCTGTTCGACGAGCTGGCCTTGCCGGCGCCATGGACGGTGGAAAACCCGCACATCACGACGCCGTTTGTCTCGGTTCCCGGCCTGTTGTCGGCGTCATGCGAAACGCGGGGCGGGTTCACCTATCTCGCCGTGACGGTCAACGCCGACCCGGCGGACAAGCGCGTGGACACCATCAGCGGCGATGTGGTGGTCGACGGAAAGGTGCAGCCGCAATGGGGGCTGCACATGATCGACATGCATCTTGCGATGGGGAACCTGGTCGACATCGTGAAACGTCAGGCCGCGCAATGGCTGCGCAGCCAGCCGGGCGAGCGAACGCTGCCGCCCGAGTTTCACAAGGAGCAGTAGTGCTCCTATGTTTGTTCCATGAGCGGATGGAGCATCAACGCGGCGGAGCTGCGCATACCGAGGCGGTCGCGGTTTGCGGCGCATCGGCTGGTGGTGATCGCCGATCCGGCAATGAACGCGGTGCGCCAGTTGAACGGGCTGGCAAGCTGGTTTGATGGCGAAGTCTGGCGGCACAAGCCGATCGGATATCTGAGTTCGGACCGGTTGCGCGGGTACGACACGAAGGCGCATCCGCGGACGTTCATGCCGATTCACGGATGCGCGCCGGGATCGCGGACGATCAGGGACGCCATCGGGAGTGGCGCGATACGGCCATTGGCGCAGGGGCTGTCGGCGGCGGAGGTCGAGGCGCGGCTCGCGCCAGCGCTGGAGGCGTTGCGGCGGATCAATGCGCTGAGCGAGGGGCCAGAGGGTGGGGCGGGGCTGCCTTATCCTTTCCTCGGCTTCGGACGTAATTCGAATTCGTTCTTCGCGACCATGCTGGATGCGATGGGGTTCGCGGCGCCACTGTTCGCCGAGCCCGCGCGGATCGTGCCGGGGGCGGGGCGGCTATTGTTGCCGCAAGACGTGCTGGCGGGACTTCGCGCTGCCCATTGATCCCGCGCCCATTCCCGTGATCCTTGCGGCTCAAACATATCTCTCCCCGGACCTGATTTGGACGCCGCGCTTTCCCTCGATGATGTCTGGCTTGCGCTTCCCGCCGCCTCCGGGCCGGTGGAGATCCTGAAGGGCGTGTCATTCCGCGCCATGCCGGGCGAGAGCGTCGCGGTGGTGGGGCCGTCGGGATCGGGCAAGTCCTCGCTGATTGCGGTGTCGACTGGGATCGAGCGGGCGAGCAGGGGTGCAATCAGGCTTCTGGGCGAGGACCTTGGCGGCAAGAGCGAGGATGCGCTGGCGCGGCTACGGCGCGGGCGGGTGAGCCTGGTGTTCCAGTCCTTCCATCTGCTGGGGACAATGAATGCGTTCGACAATGTGCGGGCGCCGCTTGAGATCGCGGGGCTCAAGGATGTCGACGCGCTGGCGAAGTCCGGTCTCGAGGCGGTCGGGCTCGGCGCACGGATGGATCACTTTCCCGGACAGCTTTCGGGCGGCGAGCGGCAGCGCGTGGCGGTGGCGCGTGCGTTGGCGAGCAATCCGCGCATCGTGTTCGCCGATGAGCCGACCGGGAATCTCGATCGCGCAACAGGCGCCATGGTGGCGGACATGCTGTTCGCCATCGCAAGGGAGCGCGATGCAACGCTGGTGGTGGTGACCCACGATACGGAGATCGCGGCGCGGGCGGATCGCATCGTCGAGATGCGCGACGGGAGGGTCGTGTGAGCGCGGGCGCCTCCACACGCGCGTGGCTGCGGATTGCACGGCGGGAGCTGGCCGGCGGGCTGGGCGGGTTCTGGATCTATCTGGCGTGCCTGGCGCTTGGCGCCTGGGCGATCGCCGCGGCAGGGTCGATCACGACATCGTTCAATGCGGGGCTGGAGCGGCAGTCGCGCGAACTGCTGGGCGGCGATGCGGCGGTGACGCTGGCGCAGCGGCTGGCGACGCCGGAGGAGCGGGCCTGGCTCGATGCGCGCGGAACGGTGAGCGAGGCGGTGCAGGTCGACCTCATGGGCCGCGCGCCAGCACGTGTGAAGCAGGTCGATGTGCGCGGGATCGATGGAGCGTTTCCGCTCGTCGGTCAGTTCGCGTTCGACCGTAACATTGCGCTGAAGGATGTGCTGGCGCAGCGCGACGGCGTGTGGGGTGTCGGCGTCAGCGAAAGCTTCCTGAAGGATCTCGGCGTAAAGGTGGGCGACCAGCTGTCGCTCGGACCGGTGAAGGTCGAGGTGCGGGCGCTGCTGACGGCCGAGCCTGATCGCGTGGGCGCGCCGGGCATGTTCGAGCCGCGTGCGATCCTGTCGATCGAGGCGTTGCGGAGTTCAGGCCTGATGTCGCCGGGCGCGCTGTTCCGTTCGGCCTACAGGCTGCTGTTGAAGCCGGAGGCGGCAGAGACGTTCGAAACTGACCTCAAGGCGAAATGGGATGCCGACGGCATGCGCTATCGCGGGCCGAAGGACGCGATCGACGGCCTCGCCACGCTGCTCGACATGGTCAACACGTTCATGACGGTGATCGGCATCGCAGCGCTGGTGGCAGGCGGCGTCGGCGTCGCGCAGGCGACATCGTCATTCCTTGAATCGCGCATCGATTCCATTGCTGCGCTGAAGGCGCTTGGGGCTGACAGCGGTACGATACGCGCAGCGTACGGCATGCAGCTGGCCGTGCTGGCGGGACTAGGCGCAGGCGTCGGTGTGGCGTTGGGGGCGATGTCGCCATGGCTGCTGACGCTGGTTGCGGGCGATGCGATCCCGCTGTCGGGCGAGGGTGGGATATATCCCTTGCCGCTATTGAAGGCTTTCGTGCTGACAATGCTGGCGGCGGTCATGTTCGCGACGCCGCCGCTCGGTCGCGCGCGTGCGACGCCGCCGGCGGCATTGTTCCGGCGCGAGGGCGGCGAGGCGCTGGGACGCGTACCCGGACTGGAGCGTGTCGTGGCGATGGGGGCTGCGGCGTTGCTGGTGCTCGTGGCGGTGCTGGGATCGCCCCGGCCGCTGGTGACGTTGGGCCTGCTGGCCGGCGCCGCCATTGCGTATGGCGTGCTGGTTGGCGCAGCGATCCTCGTGAAACGGCTGGCGCGCATGGGCGCGCGCGGGGCGAGGGGATATCTGCGGCTGGTGCTGTCGAACCTTGGCGGGCCAGGATCGCTGGCGCCGGTTGTCGCGCCGGCGTTGGGGCTCGGACTGGCGCTGATGACGGTGGTGACTGTGGTGCAGACCAATCTGCTCGGCACATTGAAAGACACCGCGCCCGCGAATGCGCCCTCGGTGATCTTCCGGCAGATACCGCAGGACCAGGTCGCAGGGTTCGACGCGCTGATGAAAGAGCACGGGATCGATACCAGCGACGGCAAGGCCTACCGCCGCGCGCCGGTCTTGATTGCGCGGGTGATGACGGTGAAGGGCAAGGAGCTCGACGTCGAATCGCTGCCGCCGGAGCGGAAGCGCTGGCTCTCGAGCGAGATGCCGACGACATATCTCCCGGCGAAACCACCCGAGGCGATCATCAAGCAGGGGGCTTGGTGGCCGCAGGATTACTCCGGGCCGCTGCTTGTCTCAGTCGAGGAGCGGACGGCGAGCGATCTCGGCCTGAAGCTGGGCGACAGGATCGGTTTTCGTGTTTTCCTGCGCGAGATCGAGGCGGAGGTGGCCTCGATCAGGAAGGTCGACTGGACCGGATTCGGCGCGAACGTCGCCTTCATCCTGTCGCCCGGCGTGCTGGAAGAAATGAAGCCATTCCATGCCGCGATCGTGATGATGCCGCGGGAGAAAGAAGCCGAGGTGATCGGTGCGGTATCATCGCGCTGGCCGGGCATACTGGCTTTCCAATTGCGCCAGACGATCGAAACGGCGGCCGACCTGTTCGGCGAAGTCTCGCTGGCGGTCACGGCGATGGCGAGCGTGGTGACGACGGCGGGCGTGCTCGTACTGTTCGGCGCTTTCGCTGCTGCAGCGCGGCGGCGAAGGAGAGAGAGCGCGCTGCTGAAAGTCTTCGGTGCGTCGCGTCCTGCGATGCTTTTCCTGTACGCAATTGAGTTCGCGCTTGCGGCATTCGCGGCCGTGTTGCTGGGCGTCGCGATGGGTGTCGTTGCGGCTCACCCGATTGTGATTCTCGTCTTCGAAGTGCCATGGCGGTTCGATTGGGGACCGGTGCTGACAGGGGGAACAATTGCCGTTCTTTCGGCCGCAGCCGGTGGCGTCGCTGTCGGTTGGGCGACTTTGTCCCATGGTCCTGCACGAGTATTGCGCTCGGCATGAAGGTCGGTATGTTCCCCCGTGCGTCAGCCCGACGCTGGGTCCTCAATAAACCGCCCGCAGCAGTTTGCGGAGATGGTGACGGAAATCCGTCGTAGGGGACGTTGAAGTGGTGGTTGGGCCAACGGGGAGGAGTCATGAAGAAGATTGTATCCATGCTTGCCATGGCGGCTGCGCTTGCTGCGTGCCAGACCACGGGCGACACGACGTCCACCGCGACTGCTGCGGCTGCTGGTCCGGCGCCCGCCGCCGCGTGGAAAGCGAAACGCGGACCCGATGGCGTCCACCCGGATCTGAACGGCGTGTGGCAGGTCCTGAACACCGCCAACTACAACATCGAAGCTCACCCGGCCCAGTCGGCCCTGCAGCTCCGCCCTGGCCCGTATGTTCCGGTCCCGGCGGCTGGCGTTGTTGCGCTCGGCGCGATCGGCGCGGTGCCTGCTGGCATCGGCATCGTGCAGGGCGATGGCAAGATCCCGTACACCGCCGAAGCTCTTGCGACGCGTGATGAGAACCGCGCAGCCGCGGTCGACAACGACCCGGAAGTGAAGTGCTACCTGCCGGGCATCCCGCGCGCCAACTACATGGACAAGCCGTTCCAGATCTTCCAGTCGGACAAGGCGTTCTTCTTCGCCTACGAATATGCCGGCGCGGTGCGGAACGTGTTCCTCGAAGATCCGGGCGAAGCTCCGGTCGATTCGTGGATGGGTCAGTCCTACGGCAAGTGGGATGGCGACACGTTCGTGATCGAAGTCACGGGACTGCTGCCGGACACCTGGCTTGACCGTTCGGGCAACCTGCACGGCTCGACCACCAAGGTCACCGAGCGCTGGACGCCGACCTCTGACCATACGATGCGCTATGAAGCGACGATCGAGGACGAAGAAGTCTACACCAAGCCGTGGAAGATCGCCTTCAACCTCTACAAGCGCGTGGGTGAAGACGCCCAGCTGCAGCAGTTCAAGTGCGTCGAGTTCGTTGAAGAGCTGATGTACGGCCACCTGCGCAAGAACCCGCTGCCGGGTCCGGCGCTGGAGCGTGCGAAGCGTGAAGCCGAAGAACGCGCCAAGGAAGGCAACTAAGGTCAATGAAGACGCCGGGGCAGCCCAAGGGTTGCGCCGGCGGACTTCGCTGACGCGAGCGTTAAACAAAGCGTGAGCAGGGCAGACCGCCTGCAGGCAGGGACGGCCGGACGGGTCAAAACACAGGTTGAATCTGGGCTCTTTCCCGGGTTCCCCTCTGCAAAGCAGGCGGACTGTGTGACAGTTGAACCCTTGAGGACGGGGACACCCCGGAGTAAAAGGGCCGTAGTTTCAGAGGGCACGGGCGGACAGCGACTGACCTGTCGTCTCGACCCTGGCAAAGAAATCCCTGGCGGCGCCCACCCCAGGAGCTGGAGGAAGTAGAAGATGAAGAAGACCCGTCTTGTGGTCGCCGGTCTGGCCCTCGCCGCCCTGACCGCCGTTGGCGCCAGCACGGCCGCCTACGCCCACCACGCCTTCGCGGCGGAATTCGACGCTGACGCACCTGTGCTCCTGAAGGGCAAGGTTGTGACGGTCGAGTGGGTCAACCCGCACACCTGGATCCACATCACTGTTCCGGACACGGACGGCAAAGGCAAAGCCAAGGCTGGCACCACGTATAACTGGGCCATCGAAGGCGGCACGCCGAACACGCTGCTCCGCACGGGCATCAAGAAGGACTCGCTGAAGGTTGGCACGGAAGTCGTGGTTCGCGGCTACCAGTCGAAAGACGCCCTTTGCGACATCCACCCGAAGACGAAGAAGAAAACCTGCAAGGCCAACGGCCGTGACGTGACGTTCCCGAACGGTTGCAAACTGTTCGTCGGTTCGTCGGGCACGGGTGCTCCGAAGGATGGTTCGGACGCGACCGAGGGCGGCAAGCAGGAACAGTGCAACGCGGCGGCCCCGGCCTAAGCGATCTGTTTCTTCCGACGTGATTACGAAACCCGCTGTCGCAAGACGGCGGGTTTTTCGTTGGCGGCCATGACGGGTGATTCTCGTGGTCGCCTCAGCTCCCTCCAATGAAACGCGTAGCTGATCGCCCGGACGTGACAGGTTCTCGTCGCGTCCGGGCATGGGGCAAACGGTTGACCCGTTGGCGACGTGCGCGCCTGATGTGGTGTCACGCCGAAAGCGGCGGGCGGCGACAGGAGGATCGGATGAAAGGCGCAGTGGTTGGCGTTTGCCTGGCGGCGTTGCTGTGCGGCGAGGCTGTGGCGCAGGAGAGCTGGAAGGCGCCGCGGACACCGGACGGGAAGCCGGACCTGCAGGGCGTGTGGACCAATGCAAGCCTGACGACGCTGGAGCGCCCGGCCTCGTTCAAGACACAGGAGATACCGCCAGAGCGCGCCAAGCAGATGGAGCAGTCGCGGGCGCAGATGATGAAGGCCACCAATGGCCGCACCAATCCCAATGAGGGCGCACCGACGGATCGCAACGCCAATGCCGGCTACAACACTTTCTGGATTGACCCGGGCACGACCTATGGCGTCGTGAACGGCGAGACGCGGTCTTCGTGGATCGTCGATCCGCCGGACGGGCGCATTCCCTACACCAAAGCGGCGAAGACCTATTTCGATACGCGGCTGGCGAAGGTGCGAGAGACGTTCGACGGGCCCGAGATCAGGCCACAAGGCGAGCGCTGCATTGTCGGCTTCGGATCGACGGGCGGGCCGCCGATGATCAACGTGCTCTACAACAATCACTATCAGATCGTGCAGACGCCGACGCATGTGGTGATCACGGCGGAGATGATCCACGACTCGCGCGTGATCCCGATCGGCGACAAGCGCGAGCCCGGCGGGTTCAACGCGTGGCTGGGAGATTCGGTCGGTTGGTGGGAGGGCGACACGCTGGTGGTGAAGACGCGGAACTTCCACCCCGACATCCGCGTGCGGCCGAACATGGGCGACAGCTACTATGTCGGCGAGAACCCCACCGTCACGGAGCGCTTCTCGCGCGTGGGTGAGAAGGCGATCCATTACGAGTTCACGGTCGAGGACAAGGACGCGTTCACGCAGCCCTGGCGTGGCGAAATGACGTTCCGCCAGGATGGCGAGCGCATGTACGAATACGCCTGCCACGAAGGCAATTACGCACTGCCGGGCATTCTCGCTGGCGCGCGGCGCGACGAGACGCGCGGGATCAAGACGGTGGCGGGGGATGCGGAGTAGCCGGGGCTTTTGTTACGAGCCGCTTGCCGGACACGCCGGCCGTTCAAAGAGCCGGGATGAAGGTGAAGGCGTACCAGCCCGTAACGGCGTACATGCCGGCCAGCGTCACGATCTGCACCCGGCGGTCACTCCATAACCAGGCGATGCCGATCAGCACAAGCTGGGCGACGCTGACGATCATGGCGAGCTGGAGCGAGGCGATGATGAGATTTCCGAAGAAGCCGAGCGCCGTGTAGACAAACAGCGCGCCGAGATATTTCCGGCGGTTGGCGCGATGGAATTCGTCGAGATTCACACCGTCCGATACAGCGGCTTCGGGTACGGCGAAGCCGCATGTGGCGTAGAGAACAGTCACCATCAGCAGCAGGAAGGCGACGAAGGCGAGCGTCCATACGTCTGCATTGCGCGCGTGCCAGATGGAGAACCAGTAGTCGACGCAGAAAAACAGGAGGAGGCCGATCCAGCCGAGATAGACGAAGGAGAGCTTGATCCCGCGCGACTGGATCAGCCGCACAATGCCCATGACCAGGTGCGTGAACGCCAGCGAGATGACGATCGCCAGTAGAACGCTCACATATTCGAATGTTGTCATGCTGGCCGACCCCTGCGGCAGGGACGATTGCGGAGAAGCGGCATGCGCGTCAACGGATGCCCGCGGCGCGTTCGGCCAGCCTCCGTCCTTGTTGCAATCGTTAATTTCCGTGAGGGTTTTCTTCAGACCGGATTAACTCGCATCCAGTATTTTCTCCTAGCACATTGAGGGGAAATGCGATGACGTCCTTGTTCAATCGCGACCGTGCCGCCCGCGTCGACACATCGAAGGCCATGTTGGCCGCTCTTGATCGCTCACAAGCGGTCATCGAGTTCACGCTCGATGGCACGATCCTGACAGCCAACGAAAACTTCTGCAAAACGCTCGGCTACGGGGTCGAGGAGATCCGCGGCAAGCATCACAGCATGTTTGTCGACGACGCCTACCGCCAGTCACCGGAGTACCAGGCATTCTGGAGCGACCTGCGGCAGGGACATTTCCAGGCGGCCAAGTATCGCCGCATCGGAAAGGGCGGGAAGGAAATCTGGATCCAGGCGTCCTACAACCCGATCGTCGATGACCACGGCAATCCTTTCAAGGTCGTGAAGTTCGCAACCGACGTGACCGAGGTCGAGAACGAGCGAAAGATCGTCTTCTCGATCGGCGCCGGATTGAAGCAGGCGGCGGAAGGCAATCTGACGGTTCGCCTGAGCACGCCATTCCCCGCCGACTATGAAGTGCTGCGCAACGACTTCAACGAGGCCATGTCGCGGCTGCAAAGCGCGATGGCCACGATTGCAGCCGGGACCGGCGGCCTCCAGACAAGCGCCGCAGAAATCAGCCAGGCGGCCGATGCGCTCTCGCACAGGACGGAGCAGCAGGCCGCTTCACTGGAGGAGACTGCCGCTGCGCTGGACGAGATCACGGCGACTGTCCGCAAATCAGCCGAGGGCGCGCTCGAGGCCAACCGGGCCGTCGCCACCGCGCGCAAGGATGGCGAGGCCAGCGGCGAAGTCGTCAGCCAGGCCGTGGCGGCCATGAGCGAGATCGAGGGGTCGGCGAGGAAGATCAGCCAGATCATCGGCGTCATCGACGAGATCGCCTTCCAGACAAACCTGCTAGCGCTCAATGCGGGTGTCGAGGCCGCGCGGGCGGGCGAGGCAGGCCGGGGCTTTGCTGTTGTTGCCTCGGAAGTGCGTGCGCTGGCCCAGCGCTCGGCCGATGCTGCCAAGGAGATCAAGGGATTGATCTCCGCGAGTTCGAGGCAGGTCGAGACGGGCGTGGAGCTGGTGGGGCGCGCCGGCGACTCGCTGGTCCGGATTCTCGATCAGATCGGCAGGATCAGCCAGCTGGTCTCGGAAATCTCGTCTTCGTCGCAGGAGCAGTCCACAGGCCTGGCGCAGGTCAATTCCGCGATCAACCAGATGGACCAGGTCACGCAGCAGAACGCCGCCATGGTCGAGGAATCGACTGCGGCGTCGCGGACGCTGGCGCACGAATCTTCCGAACTCGCGGCGCTCGTCGGGCAGTTCGACGTTGGCGCTCCGCCCGCATCGAGCGGCGGCCGGATACGGGCCCCTTCCCATCAGGCGGGCGCACGGGTCCGGTCTTCCCAACCGGGCGTGCGGGCGCGTCTGGCGTCGTAGGCGCTGCGGCTACTCCAGAAACAGAAAACCCCGGAGATCGCTCTCCGGGGTTTTGCCTTTCGCATTCGTGCCTCGCTTACGGGCTGAAGCCGATCCAGCGGCCGCCGGCGGCGACTGTGACCCACGTCAGGAAGGAGAACACGGCGATGAGGCGCGCGAGCGGCGTGGCCGAGTCGACGCGATCCTTCTGGCGCAGTTCCATGAAGATCAGGCCGAGAACGACGACAAGGCCGATGATCATCGCCCACATCGATATGTCGAGATAGATCTGATCATAGCTGTTGAAGCCGGCGATCCAGTACATGATGAACGTGCCGCCGAACAGAACGGCGTAGGTCGCCGCGGCGATGATGCGGTTAATCCGCGATCCGAAGATCAGGAGGATGCCGTAGCAGGCCGTGATGACGTGGAAGAGACCCACGTTGACCACTTCGGTCGAGAGGAAGACCAGCAGCGAGATCGCCCAGAACACCATCGCGACAGCGGCGGCGATGAGGGCGTTGCGGCTGACCTGGCCGTCTGACTTCGCGATCGAGTTGGTGACGCCGAAGGAGAAGGTCACGGCGGCGATGAGCGCCATGATCTTCGAGAAGAAGGCGGCCGAGCCGTAGAGCTTGCTCGAGGTGAGCGCGCCCATGATGAGGCCCGAGAAGATGGCCATGCCGATGCCGACCCAGAGCCACACGCGCAGGTTTTTTTCGACCTGGGCGGGCGTTTCCGCGGTGATGCCGGCGCCCCAGAACCGGACGTTCATGAGGATCGAGCAGCCTCCGATCAGCGCCATGCCGACGAGGTGCATCGCGCCGAAGAGAGCGAAGATGTCGAGCAGGGTGAAGAAGCCGAGATTGACCTTACCGAGCAGCGGAAGCTGGTCGAAGAAGTCGTTCAGGCCAGGAAAGAGTTTTTCGAAGTTCATGGATCAGTTCCCCTGGCCAGGAGCAGCGGGTTGGGCCGGAGCGGGTGTTTCGGCAGGCGGGGCAGCTTCATCGGCAGGCGCTTCGCCTTCCGGTGTCGCCGCATCGGTCGAGCCGTCGCTCGACTCTTCGCTCGACTGGTCGCCGGTGTCCTCGCCCATCTCGTCGAGATAGGAGAGGGCCTGTTTGCATTCCGCGAAGACGTAGACGAAGCCGCCTTCCGGCACCTTGTCGCAACGCAGGAAGTCATACGCGATAAAGCGGCCGAAGGTGATGATCAGGATCCAGCAGCACATCGAGATGAGGCCGGAGATACGCACGCGCGTGGGCGGCGTGGGATCATTGTCCCATTCGGCCTGGTTCTTCTGCACCATGTAATGGAACCAGAAGATGTTGATCGAGGCGATCATCAGGAAGATCATCTTCAGGCGGAACCAGATGTCGTGGTAGTAGAGGAGGGGATCGCGGCCGAAGGCGGCGATGACGCCCGTCAGGATCATCATCCCGAATGCGGCGATCGTGATCGGCAGCACGCGGTCATTGAGCTTCGAGAACGGCACGTTGCGGAATGCGACGCCCATCATGCGAAGATCGATGATCCAGATGGTGCCCGCGAAGAACATCAGCGTCAGCACGTGCGTGCCCTCGGTGACATTCCACAGGCTCAGGGACTCATGGAGCATTTCGGACCAGGACTGACCGTCCTCTCCGCTCTTGCCCAGCCCGTGCTGGATCCATTCAACTAGGTCGTGAAACAACTCTCTCTCCCCTGCCGGGCCCCGGATTTACCGGTAGCCCAAGGTTGGCGTTGTGATGCCTCATCCCCCCGGATCAGGCCCGTCCGTTCGCCGGCTTGCGGTTACTGGTTCGGTTTCGGCGGCTCCGTGCCCGGCGGGCGGACGCGGTTTGGCAGTTCAGGCAGCTTTGCCACGGGACCGGGGGCATCGCCCTGCACAAAATGGTTATGGCAGGTGACGCAAGCCTCGTAGATCTCGCCGCCGGCGTTGAAGAAGGCTTCCTTGTCCTTCGCCTCGGCGGTCTTCTGCGCGTCCATGGCTGCCTCGTGCAGCTGGTGCGCGGCGTCGACCCAGCGGCGGTCGTCGTTTTGCGGACGGCCGGGCAGGAGCAAGACGTTGGCAATCTCGGCCAGTGTGATCGCAGCGCTTTCGGCGTTGTGCCAGCCGGCGTCGTCGGTCGGGAAGAGCTCGTGCGTCCCTTCCGCGTTGATGAGCCAGCCCTGGTTGTTCCAGACGCCGAAGGCGGCGAAATCGACCGCATGGCCCATCACTTCCTTGACGGGATAGTCGGTCTTGAAGTCTTCCGCCGTAACGATGCCAAGGCCAGCGACAGGCGCGCCTGCAGGCTTGGAGGCTTCATCATCATTGGGCGAGCAGGCAGCGAAGGCTAGCGCCAGCGCAAGCGCTGGAAACAAGCGGGTCATGTTTCTTCCCCTTGAGCGACAACGGCGCGGATGGCGTATTCGCCTATCCCTTACCGGCATCGCGGCCAAATCCTCCACCTGACCAAAGGGTAACCCGCTCTCCTGCGATCGGCCATGGTCTAGGTGTCGCACATTACTGAAATCGAACGCGATAAGGGGCAAGACCCGTCGCTCATTCGTGCGTTCGGGCCCCCTTTCCACTGTCAGGTGAAGCGCGGTAACAGCAGGAAACCGAACCGTTTCGAAAACGCGGGTCTGAGGGAGAGAAGCTTGATTGGAATGACACTGAAACGCAGCGTTTTTGCCGCGAGTGCGGCAATCGCTTTGGCGCTGGCAGCCTGCCAGACCGGACCGACCGCGGTCGATGCTGCGACGTCCTCGCTTGAGCAGGGCGATGCGCTGGCGCTGGGCTTCGACCCGGCGAAGCTGGGCGATATCCGCACGGCGCTCAATGCCGATGTAATGAGCGGCAAGATCCCGGGCGCGTACCTGCTGATCGGCCGCCAGAACAAGATCGCCTTCGCGCAGGGCTTCGGTGTCCAGGGCCCGGGCCAGACGACGCCGGTCACTGACCAGACGATCTTCCGCGTCTTCTCGATGACCAAGCCGGTCGTCGCGGTGACGGCGATGACGCTGGTGCAGGAGGGCAAGCTCGATCTCGACGCGCCGGTCTCGAAATACCTGCCGGCGTTCGCCAACATCAAGGTCTGGCAAAAAGAGGGCGATCCGGTCCCCTCGACCAAGCCGATGCTGGTGCGCCAGCTGATGAGCCACACCTCGGGCATCATCTACTCCTTCATCCAGCCGCAGCTGCCGATTTCGAAGGCGTGGGTTGCGGGCGGTGAACAGCGCACGGACCTCTCGGCCAAGGACTGGTCGGAACAGGTTGTCGCCAAGCTGCCGATGATCGCCGAGCCGGGCGCTGCCTGGAACTACAGCCAAGGTCTCGACGTGCTGGGCGGCGTGATCGAGAAGATCACGGGCCAGTCGCTGGGCGATGCGATCAAGGCGCGCGTCACAGGCCCGCTGGGCATGACGGACACGATGTTCTTCCAGCCGGCCTCGAACTCGGCCCGCTTCGCGCAGTCGAAGAACCAGGATCCACTGTATTATGACTATACCTCGGCCCACCCGTTCATGTCGGGCGGCGGCGGCCTGTCGTCGACGGCGGAAGACTATCTCCGCTTCGTCCTGATGCTGGCCAACCACGGCACCTACAAGGGCGTGCAGATCCTCAAGCCGGAAACGCTGGACAAGATGCTGGTCGACCAGACCACGGCGGAAGTCCGCGGCAAGGGCCTGTTCTTCCCGGGCGCCGGAATGGGCTTCGGCCTCGGCATGTCGCTGGTGATCGACGACACGAAGCAGCGTCCGGGCAACGGTACGTTCTCGTGGAACGGCATCGCTGGCACGGAATGGTGGTATGATCCCAAGAACGACGTGTTCATGGTGTTCATGATCCAGGATCGCGCGCTGCTGAGCGAATACCAGCGCAAGAACCGCGCATGGATTTACGACGCGCTGAAGAAGTAGCGTCCAAGGCCTGACAGAATGAAGAGGGCGACTCCGGATGGAGCCGCCCTTTTTTCTAGGCGATGATGGCGAGGGATTTGAGTGCAGCGGCCAGCGTCTCGCGGATCGGCGTGGTGGGACGGCCGATGAGGCGGGAGAGGGTACGGCTGTCGTCGTAGAGGCCGCCATCCGCCGCCTTGGCGCTTGAGTCCGCCAGCATGGTCGCGAGCGGGGCGGGAAGACCGGCGCCGAGCAGAGCGCCGGCATAATCAGCCTGCGGGAGATTGGCGTAGGCGATCGGCTTGCCCGCGAGGCGCGCGGTTTCGGCTGCGAGTTCGGACATGGTGAGGCCTTGATCGCCGGCGAGCTCATAGATGCGGTCGGCGGCGTCGTTCGACAGCAGCACGCGGGCGGCGGCCTCGGCATAGTCTGTGCGGGCAGCCCACGAGATGCGGCCATCTCCCGAGGAACCGATGAAGGCGTTGTGAGCGAGCACGGCGGCGAGGGCTGCAGTCTCGTTCTCCGTGTACCAGCCATTGCGAAGAAAAGCGTAGGGAACGCCGCTGGCCTTGATGTAGGCCTCGGTCGCGCGGTGCTCTTCGGTGAGGATCAGGGCGGATGTGTCGGTGTGGAGGATGCTGGTGTAGGCGATCAGCTTCACGCCTGCCTTTACAGCGGCATCGACGACAGCCTTGTGCTGGCCAAGGCGGGTAACGAGGTCGTTCGAGGAAATCAGGAGAAGCTTGTCGACGCCGTTGAAGGCCGAGGCCAGGGTTTCGGGTCGGTCGTAGTCGGCTTGCCGGATTTCAACGGTAGCGGATTTCAGGTCCTGCGCCTTTTCGGGGCTGCGGACTGCGGCGAGGATGCGTGTGTCTGGTGCAAGACGTTGCAGCGAGGCGATGACGAGGCGGCCGAGCTGGCCGGTGGCTCCTGTGATGGCGATCATGGCGGGGTCTCCTTGGGCTTTTGCCCGTTGAAGACCGGGAGATGGCGTCCTAACTTACTATTCGTAAGTACGCACGCCGGAGTAAGTATGGACAAAATTTCAGGCCAGAAAACAGGGCGCGCCAAGGGGCGGGTTGCGAAGAGATTGGAACGGGGTGACCTGTTCGAGCCGAACTGCCCCTCGCGCGAAGTGATGAAGCATGTGACGTCCAGCTGGGGCGTGCTGGTGCTGATCGTGCTGCAGGAGGGAACGCTGCGGTTCAGCGAGTTGCGCCGCAAGGTGACGGGCGTGAGCGAGCGCATGCTCGCGCAGACGCTTCAGTGGCTTGAAGCGGATGGGCTGGTGGAGCGTCGCGCCTTCAAGGTGGTGCCGCCCCATGTCGAATATACGCTGACGCCAATGGGCGAACAGGCAGCGGAACTGGTTGGCGGGCTGGCCGACTGGATCGAGGACAATGTGATGCGGATGCCGGGGCGGGTGAGCTAGCTCACCAGCCTGTAGGCGTCGCCGTCCTTGACGACGCGGCCTGCCGTCGGCGCTGTGAAGTGCGTGCCGATGACCAGGGTGTTGGTGTCGGACACGTCGCGGAGGAATTGTTCGCGGGTGGCCTGGGCTGCCGGCTGATTGCTGTCGAACGCGGCGCACCAGTCTGGGTGGGCAATCTGGCAGGGGTGGTGCATCAGGTCGCCGGTGATGATGGCGCGCTGGCCCTTTGACTCGATCACCACGGAGACGTGACCTGGGGTGTGGCCTGGGGTCGGCGTGAGGCGGATCTCGTTCGAGATGCGGTGATCCATATCGACGAGATGGGCGAGGCCAGCCTCGAAGATGGGCTGCACCGAGTCGGCGAGGATGTCCTTGGTCTCGCCTTCGCCCTCGGCGGTCCAGTGTTCGAACTCGCGGCGGCCGATGAGATAGCGGGCGTTCGGGAAAGTGGGCGTCCACTTGCCGTCGACCAGCATGGTGTTCCAGCCGACATGGTCGACGTGGAGGTGCGTGCAGACGACGGCGTTGACGTCGGTCGTTCTCCACCCGGCTGCGGCGAAGCGTTCGAGGAAGGGAAGCGCGAGCGGGCGCTTGGCAAGGATGCGGCGCGGGCGGTCATTGCCGATGCAGGTATCGACGACGAGCCTGAGGCCGGGGGCATCGACGAGCAGGGCGTGGATCGAGGTGTTGAGATTGCCCTCGGGTGTCACGAAATGCGGATGGAGCCAGGACGGTTCGCGCATTCGTTCGGGTGTCGCGTCCGGGATGAAAGGGTGTTTGGTGGAATAGGGCGAAGACATCTCGAGTTCGACGATGCGCGAGATGGTGACGTCGCCGACCTGCCATTTGAGCATGGCTACACTCCCCTGTTTGAAGGGGAGTGTAGCGCCGGAGTGGGGTTAGGCTAGCGGCTACTCTTTCTTTGGGCCCCGCAGGTCGGCCATGCGTTGCCCCAGCAGGATGTTGGGGAGCGAGTAGTTGTGCTCGTGGCAGGGCGAGGGGAACATGGCGGTGTTGGCGGCGTAGAAGGAATATTCGCCAAGCCAGGGGGCGGTATAGACTTTGGGGTCCTCGACGGTGAACTGGTAGAGCATCTCTGTTTTCGAGACGCGCGTGAAGCGCTCGATCACTTTCGAGTCTGCGTTGACGAGGAATTTCTGGAAAAGGCCGCGGACATTTTCGCCCTGTGGCTGGCGGATGGTTTCGACCACCAGCGTGTCGCCGTCCCAGCGGGCGATGGAGTCGCCATACCAGGTGGTTATGTTGGACGGGCCGTGGCTCGCGGCGAACGGGATGATGCGGGCTTCATCGCCCTGCTCGGCGTGGATGACCATGTAGTCGCGGGTCTGCACGAAACGGATACGGTTGTAGGACGTCGTCGCGAAATAGGGCGAGGAGCCGCCGAGGACGAGGCAGCGTTCGCCGGACGGCCGCTGTTCGTAATTGTCCTTCCTGTCGCCGCCGGAGGTGGAGGCGATCTTTTTCGCTTCGGGTGTCAGCGGCACCTTGCCGTCGGCGGGGAGGACAATGAGACGGGTGCGCCGTTCGCCTCGCACCAGCGGCAGGCCGTCGGAGCCGCCGATGATGAGCCCGACTTCCGGGTCGATGTTGAAGTCGGGGATTTTCGACATGCCGGCGACCATGGTGTCGACGATCTTCTTCGCCTCGATTTCGGATACGACGAGGTTCGCGGTCATCGGGCTGGCTTCGAAGACCGGGAAGAAGTTGGTGGCCCAGACCATGTTCTGGAAATCGGGATGGTCGTCTGACGTGCGCGGTAGGCCCGGTTCAGCGGCAAGCGAGGTGGGCGTGTAGAACTGTTCGGGCGCAGGCGTCGGCGGAGCGGACGGGGTCTGGGCGGAGGCGATCGGGGCGAGGAGGAGGCTAACGGTAGCGAGGAGGAGGTTTTTCATCGGGTTTGTCCCTTTTTGTTATCCCGCATTCATCGGCGGCGTGCGTTGAATGCGATATGAACGGGGGCGCATTGGCGAGGCTGTGGACGTGATCGCGGACGCCAAAATCATGATCGCAGGTTGCAGCACGGGTCTGCGCCATGGCTGAGCTCACGGTCGGGGCCGGTCTTCCGCGCGGGTTGGTGAGGATCGCGATGGCGCGCGGGGCGGATGCCGTTGAGCTATGCGCGCGGGCGGGGATCGCGCCGAAGTTGCTGGAAGACCAGGACAACCGGATTGCGATGGCGAGCTACATCGCCCTGTTCCGCGCGGCGAAGGCGCTTACGGGGGATCAGGCGATCGCGCTGCACTATGGCGAGGAGGTTGATCTTTCCGAGCTGTCGATCACCGGGCTGATCATGAACGGCGCCGAGACGATGGGCGACGCGTTCGTGCAGATGAACCGGTTCGGCAAGTTGGCGATCGAATACGAGGGCGCGGGCGACCGGTTCAGGATGGCGGTGGACGAGAGAGGCGTGTGGGTCGTCGACCAGCGCGAGAATCCCAACGCGTTTCCGGAGCTGACGGAAGTGACATTCGCGCGGCAGATATGCGCGCCGCGGCGATTCCTGCCGACGCAGCACGTGCTGGAAGTCGAGATGACCCATGCCGAGCCGGCCTACCGGGCGGAGTATGATCGCATCTTCCGCTGCCCGATGACGTTCAGCGCGGCGCGGAATGCGATCCGGATCGATCCGGCGCTGGCGAGCCATCGGGTGCAGCTGCAGCCGAAATATGTGTTCGGGGTGCTGAGCGAGCGGGCGGAGGCATTGCTGAAGGAGCTCGAGCAATCGAAGTCGGCGCGCGGGCGGGTGGAGCTGCAGCTGATGCCGGTGCTGCACACGGGCGATATCAGCATGGATGCGGTGGCGGCGAAGATGGGCGTGAGCCGGCAGACGCTGTTCCGGCGTCTGAAGGCGGAGGACACGACGTTCGAGAAGGTGCTGGATGAGCTGCGTCACAGGCTGGCGTTGCACTATCTGAGCGGGAAGAAGGCGTCGGTGAACGAGACGGGGTATCTGGTGGGGTTCTCGGACCCTGCTGCGTTCTCCCGCGCGTTCAAGCGTTGGACGGGCAAGAGCCCGAGCGAGATGCGCGAGAAATGACGCACATGGTTCGATACTGACCGAAGCATCGGGCGCGGGAATCGCGTAAGCGAAGGCATGATCGACAGCTACCTGGCCATCGTGATCGGCGGAGCCGTGCTTGCGGGCTTCGTGCAGGGGCTGTCAGGGTTTGCATTCTCGCTGGCGGCTCTGTCAGTGTGGGCGTGGGCGGTGGAGCCGCAGACAGCGGCGCCGATGGCGGTGTTCGGATCGCTGGTCGGGCAGGTGATCGCGCTGCCGGTGACGTGGCGGGGCACGGACACCAGACGACTGGCGCCGTTCGTGATCGGCGGACTGGTTGGCGTGCCGCTAGGCATCTTCCTGCTGGGCGTGCTGGACCCGGCCGGGTTCAAGCTGGGGCTCGGGATTTTCCTGCTGGTCTATTGCCCGGCGATGTTCTTTGCGCCGTCAGACTGGGTGGTGCGCTGGGGCGGCAAGTGGGCCGATGGCGTCGCCGGATGGATCGGCGGCGTATGCGGCGGGATCGGTGGGCTGGCGGGCGGCATACCGACGCTGTGGTGCACGCTACGAGGCTGGGACAAGGACACGCAGCGCGGCGTGATGCAGGCGTTCAACATCTGCATGCATGTAGCGACGCTGACGGGGTATGTCGTGGCCGGGGGTCACATTACGGGCGAGACGCTGAAGCTGTTTGCGATCATCACGCCGGCGCTGGCCGTGCCGGTGATCCTCGGCGCGCTGGTGTTCAGGCGGCTGGACCAGAAGCAGTTTAGACGGATCGTGCTGGCGCTGCTGTTCGTGTCGGGCGTGGTGCTGACATCATCGAGCTTGGGCGCGGTGCTCGGCTAAACCTTTGCGCGGATGTAGTGGGCGAGCGGCGGCGTCAGGAGGCCATCGGTGCGGCCGGAGAACCAGCGGGCGTTGATGGCGTAGCCGCTGAGGTCCTCGGTTTCGGAGAACCCGGCTTCCTGCAGCATGGAGGCCATGTCGGCAGGGCGGAAGAAGCTGATCCACGGTTCGCCAATGGCGGCGAGAGCGTTCATGCGTTCCTGCACGCGGGCCTGTATTTCCGGAGAAAGCTGGTCGCGCGGTTCGCCATAGTCGAAGACGATCTCCGTGCCACTTGCGAGGGATGCGACGGCCTTCAGCGTCGTGAGGATGGCTTCGCGGGTAAGATAAACGGTGACGCCAAGCCAGGCGAAGACAG
Organism: Hyphomonadaceae bacterium; assembly: GCA_047601145.1. Taxonomy (GTDB): domain Bacteria; phylum Pseudomonadota; class Alphaproteobacteria; order Caulobacterales; family Hyphomonadaceae; genus UBA7672. Next base: position 320,055 of record JASGJW010000005.1, on the reverse strand, counting down.
CGGGCTTCGCGAGGTCGAAGCCGGCGCGCAAGAGGGCGTCACTCAGGGTTTCGTGTTCGAAGTCGATCGCAGCGTAGCTGACGCTGGATGGGACGGGGATGGCGTTGAGGGAGAGGCGTTCGCGTTTCCAGCGGCCGCTGTCCGGATTGTCGACCTCGAACACGCGGAGGTTCGGATAAGGGTTGCGGTAGGCGAAGGTGTCGAGGCCAGCGCCGAGGAGCACGTACTGGTCAACGCCCGCGGCGACGGCTTTCGCGAGTGTTTCCTCGGCGAAGAGGGACCGGCCGATGATCTGGGCGCGCATGTAACCAGAGGCGGCGGCGTGCTTGCGGATGGCGTCTTCATCCGGCGCGTTGGGCGGCGGCGGGCCTAATATCTTGATCGCCAGGGGATCAGCTAGCGCGATAGGACGGTCCACCAATTGGTGGATCATGCGATGGCCGGCTGCGGCCATGGCGGTGCGGCTCGGTTTACCCGGCTCCATAGGCGATTCCCCGTTTGTCCCCCGGGGTGATGCAGTCGGTTGGGCCTATTCGGCCGGATGCAGCGGCGGATCGTGGTCCGGCGTGTCGGCCTCTTCCTTGGCCAGCTTGCGCTCGACATCGCGAGGCGAGCCGGTGTGGCGGGCCAGCAGCGAATAGGCGGCGGGCACGAGGACCAGCGTGACGACCAGCGCGGTGAGCACGCCGAACAGGATGACGACGCCAATCGCCGAACGCGTTTCTGAACCCGCGCCGTGGCTGAAGATCAGCGGGATGGCGCCCGCGACGGCGGTGAGCGAGGTCATCAGGATCGGGCGGAAGCGGGTGAGGGCCGCTTCACGCAGGGCCATATTGAACTCCTTGCCGCTGTCTCGCAGCTGGTTCGCGAATTCGACGATGAGAATACCGTTCTTGGCCGCGAGGCCGACGAGCATGATCAGGCCGATCTGCGTGTAGATGTTGAGCGTGTTGCCGGTGACCCAGATGCCCAGCAAGCCGCCGCCGACGGTGGCTGGCACGCACAGCATGATGACGAAGGGGTGGATCCAGCTTTCGAACTGGGCTGCGAGCACCAGGAACACGACCAGGATACCGAAGCCGAACACGAACATGATCGACTCGCCGGACCGTTTGTAGTCGAGCGACTGGCCCTTGTAGTCGAAGGCGGCTTCCTGCGGCAGGACACGGCGGGCGATGGCTTCCATCTTGTCCAGCGCGACGCCGAGCGAGACGCCCGGGTTCAGCGTAGCATCGATGGTGATCGAGCGAACACGGTTGTAACGGTTGAGGCGGCGGCTATCGGCCGTGGGCTCGATCTTCACCAGGTTGGAGAGCGGGATCAGCTCCTGCGTGCGGGCCGAGCGGACATAGATGTTTTCCATGTCCTGCGGCGTCGCCTGTTCCGTGCGCTCGCCCTCGAAGATCACGTAACGCTCTTCGCCGTTCTGCACGAACGTGCCGACGCGCTTGGAGCCGAGCATCGTCTGCAGCGTGGAGCCGATCTCTTGGACCGTGACGCCGAGGTCGGACGCGCGGTTGTAGTCGACGTTCACGCGGACCTGTTGCTGGGTTTCCTTGTAGTCCCAGTCGATCTGGCCGATGCCGGGATTTTCCTTGTTCAGCGCATCGAGGAAGGTATCGCGCCACTGGACCAGGGTTTCGTAGGACGGGCCCTTGATGACGAACTGGATCGGCTTGCCGCTGCCGCGGCCAAATGCCGAGGACATGACCGCGAAGGCGCGGACGCCGGTGATGTCGGAGAGGCGGCGGTTGATCTCGTTGATGATCGTGAAGCCGTTGCGGCGATGTCCCCATTCCTTCAGCACGACCTGGATCGAGCCGGAGTTGAAGGCGCTGCCGCCCGGACCGAAACCGCCCGGCGCGCGGACCGAAATGCCCTCGATCTCGCCGGCTTCCATCATCGGAATGAGGCGTTGCTCGATCTGCTCGATGAAGGGGACCATGTACTCGAAGGAGGCGCCTTCAGGTCCCGTGATCATGATCTGGAACGAGCCGCGGTCTTCCTGCGGCGTATATTCGCCTGGGATGATCGTGAACAGGGCGACGCTGCCGGCTAGGATGGCGAAGAAGGCGATGGCGATGGCGATCGGACGGCGCACCGTGGCGTCGAACACGCGGCCATAGCCCTTGCGCATGCCGGAGAAGAACTGGTCGACCCGGTAGGCAAAGCCCTGATTCTTCTTCTGGCTGTGATCGACATGCGGATCGAGCAGCTTGGACGCCATCATCGGCGAGATCGTCAGCGCGACGAGCATCGAGAAGGCGATGGCGGCGGCGATGGCGATGGCGAACTCGGTGAAGAGCCGGCCCATCTGGCCCTGCATGAAGGTGATCGGCACGAACACCGCGACGAGCACCAGCGTCGTCGCGACGACCGCGAATCCGACCTGCCGCGTGCCGCGATAGGCGGCGACGAGTGGGGTTTCGCCTTCCTCCTCGATGCGCCGGTGGATGTTTTCCAGCACGACGATGGCGTCGTCGACCACGAGGCCGATGGCCATGACGAGCGCGAGCAGCGTCAGCATGTTGATCGACAGGCCGAGCGCGTAGAGCACGGTGAAGGAGGCGATCAGCGAGATCGGGACGGTGACGGCGGGGATAAGCGTCGCCTTGAACGACCCCAGGAAGACGAAGATCACGCCCACGACGAGCAGCACAGCGATGCCGAGCGTCATGAAGACCTCGTTGATCGCGGCGTTCACGAAGATCGAACCATCGAAGTTGACGACGATCGACATGTCCTCGGGCAGGGAGGCCTTGACCTCCTCGGCGCGCGCACGCGCTTCCTTGGCGACTTCCACGACGTTTGCGGTCGATTGCTTGATGATGCCGATGCCTATGGTGTCGAGGCCGTTGGCGCGGAAGATGGATCGGTCTTCCTCGGCGCCGAACTCGACGCGAGCGACGTCGCCCAGGCGGACCACGACCCCGTCAGCGCCCTTGGCGACAACGAGCTGCGAAAACTCCTGCGGCGTGCGGAACGGTCGGTCGATGCGAGCGGTGAAGATCAGGTCCTGCGAAGTCAGGCTGCCGGCGGGCGTTTCGACGTTTTCGGTGCGGACGGCGCGTTCGATGTCGCCGACGGTGAGGCCACGGGCGGCGATGGCGCGGCGGTCAAGCCAAACGCGCATGGCGGGGGTGCGCTGGCCGCCGATCTGAACGCGTGCGACGCCGTCGATCGAGGAGAAGCGGTCGACGAGATAGCGTTCGGCATAGTCGGTGAGCTCAAGCGGTGAGCGCTTGTCGGAGGCGACGCGGAGCCAGAGAACGGTTTCCTCGGAGGCGTCGGCCTTCTGGACGTCTGGCGGATCGGCTTCCTGCGGAAGCTGCCGGAGGATGCCGCCGACACGGTCGCGCACGTCGTTGGCGGCCGAGTCCATGTTGCGGGAGATGTCGAACTCGATCGAGATGACGGACTGGCCGTCCTGGCTCGAGGAGTTGATGAAGCGGATGCCCTCGATGCCGGAGATGCGATCTTCGATCACCTCGGTGATGCGGGTCTCGACGACGTTGGCGGAGGCGCCCTGGTAAGTCGTGCGGATCGAGACGATCGGTGGATCGATGTCGGGGTATTCGCGCAGCGCCAGGCGGGTGAACGAAACGAAGCCGACCGCGATCAGCAGCAGGCCGATGACCGATGCGAAGACCGGCCGCTTGATGGAAGTGTCCGACAGAAGCATGGCGCTACTGCTCCTGCGTTATTGTCTGAGGCCGGCTTTGTCCGACGGTCCTTCGCCCGAAGCGATTTTCGGGGCGCCACCTTCGCCAGCGGGCGTCTCGCCCTTGACGCGTACCGGGCCGCCCGGGCGGAGCTTCAGCACGCCGTCCGTGACCACGAGGTCGCCGGAGTTGAGACCGTTGACAACTTCGACCGTGCCGCGTTCGCGCGTACCGATCATGACCTCCGTCTTGGCGGCGACGGCGGGCTGGCGCGTGCGGTCCACGACATAGACGAAGGTCTTCGAGCCTTCGGCGATCACCGAAATCTCGGGGATAGACAGCGAGGTGCGTGGCTTCGACATCAGGCTGACCGTCATCGAGGTGCCGGCGCGCAGCGCGCCGTCCTTGTTCGGCAGAGTGGCGCGGACCTTAACGGCCAGCGAGGTCGAGTCGATGGCATTGTCGATCGAGGTGAGCGTGCCCTTGAAGACGCGGCCCGGAATGTCCTTGGTCGTCGCGCTTATCTCGAGGCCAGGCTTGAGGTCGCTGACGAAGACCGAGGGCACGCCGAATTCGAGGCGCATGGCGCTGTCGTCGATCAGGTTCGCGACGGTCTGGCCGGGCGAGACATAGGCGCCGACGGAAACCTGGCGGAAGCCAAGCACGCCGGAGAACGGGGCGATCAGCACGCGGTCGCGCAGGCGGGCCTGGATGGCCCCCACGTTTGCGGTGGCGGCGTCATAGGCCGACTTGGTGCGTTCGAGTTCGAGCTGGGCGATGGCGTCGTTGGCCGCGAGGCGCTGGTTGCGCTCGTAGACCAGTTTGGCGTTGGCTTCGGTCGCCTTGGCGCTTTCGAGCTGGGCGTTCTCCTCGTCATTGACGAGGGTCATGAGGACCTTGCCCTTTGCGACGCGCTGGCCGTCCTCGAAATAGACGCCGGTGACGCGGTCGGCCGCATTGGCGGTCAGGACGACGCGTTCGCGCGGCTCCAGCGTGCCGAGGGCCTCGATGCGGGCCGTAAACGTTTTGGGAAGGGCTTCAACCGCGCTCACCTGGGTCGGAGGGGCGCCGCGTCCTCCGCCGGGCCCGCCAGGTCCGCCCGGACCACCGGGGCCGCGTCCGCCGCCGCCCGGTCCGCCCGCCATCGCAGCCTCAGGCTTGGCCGAGCCGGGCTGGTTCATCGCGACGAAAGCAATACCGCCGACCGCCAGAACGGCAACGGCGACGGCTCCCGCGACGACCTTGCGCTTGGTCAGCTCCATAGACTGCAACTCCACCACCAGACTACACGCCCGCCGCCCCTACGGCCATCCTTGGGGCCGCCTGGAAGGCTGGTTCTGATACGCGCCTTGTCCGGAAAACCGTCTGCGGCCAGCCGACGCGGCGTAGCCTCAGAAAATGACGGACCCGCGACGAAACGGGGCGTCTGCAGTGATTGAACAGGAACTGTTTGAACCTTTAGCGCGCGATCATAAGCACCGGGGCTTGAAATTCGGTCAACGACACGGGGTCAACACCCGGAAAACAAAGGTTCAATTAGCCGTGAAGCCGGGCGGAACCTGATTGTCGCCGCCTCACGATGTAGCGAGCCGGACGCAGGGGCGAGCATCCATCAGCCGGGCAGGGGAATTTGGTTGACAGAATGTCGCCCAGCGGAGGATGTCCGCCATGTGCACCTAATGGTGGAGGGCCGGAGGGCGCACGCAAGACGAGGGGAGCGTCATGTCGCTTTCGGGCCCCGGAGCCAGCATCCGGGCAATGCTGCTGGCGTCCACGACTTTGGCGCTGGCAGGCGCAGCTTTTGCGCAGGAACAGCCGCCTGAGGGGGAAGCCCCGGAGGAAGGCCGCGATGTCGTCGTGGTCGTCGGCTCCCAGATCGTCGGGGCCAGGCCCACCGAGGCGCTGCCGGTTACCGTTCTGGGGCCAGCTGATATCGAGGCAGTGGCGGCGACTTCGGGTGATGACCTGTTCCGGTCGATCCCGCAGCTTGGCGATGTCGGTTTCAACACGTCGCGGACCATCGGCAGCCTGAATGACGCCAGGGGCGACACGGCCTCCATCAACCTGCGCGCGCTCGGGACGGGGAACACGCTGGTCCTGCTGAACGGCCGGCGGCTGGTGAACCATCCCGGCACGCAATCGGAAAACCTCGTGCCGGTGGTGACGGTCAACACCAACTCCATTCCAACGAGCGGCGTGAAGCGGATCGAAGTCCTGCTGGACGGCGCTTCGGCCATCTATGGCGCAGACGCGGTCGCAGGCGTGGTCAACACGGTTCTCAAGAACGATCTCGAGGGTTTCACGGCTGAGCTGACCTATGGCAGCGAGTCCGGCGCGTCGGCAGACGAACTGACAGCTTCGTTCGAATGGGGCATCGCATCCGACGATGACCGGACGCACCTGTCGCTGCTGGGCTCCTATTTCACGCGCGATCCGATCTTCGCGGCAGACAGGGACTTCACGGCCAATGCCGACCTGCGCTCCCGCCTTCCGGCCAACTGGAAGGCGGATGCAACGGCCTCGGCAAACTTCAACAACACGTCACTGACCTCGGCCTGGGGCATCTTCGACCGGTTCTCGGCGGGGAACGTCACCGTCAACGGCACGGCGATCAGCAACGCCAATGGCCAGTTCCACATCCAGCCCAGCTCGCTGCCGGGATGTGCGGTCGCATACACGGCCGACACCTGCTTCAGCACGACGAGCACGCGACCGCAGGACATCCGCTACAATGTGAACGATGTGACGTCGGTGACCAACGGCGTCGACCGCTACAATGCGTTCGCGTTCCTGAACCATGATTTCGACAACGGGCTGGAGCTCTTTGCCGAGGCCGGGGTCTATCTCGCCGACTCGCTCGGCTTCCGGGAAGCAGCGCCGATGCTGGGGGCGGTTCCGATCGTGATCCCGGCCAGCAACTACTACAACCCGTTCGGTCCTGTCGGATCACCCAATCGTCTTGCCGTGACCAACGCACCGGCAGGCGGTCTCGATCTCGTGCTCGGTTCGCTGACGGGGACGTCGGCCTATCGCCCGATCGACGCCGGTCCGCGCCGCACGGAGGTGGAGAACCTCTCCACGCGCGCGCTGATAGGATTGCGTGGCGATTTTGCTGACTGGGACTGGGAAAGCGGGCTGCTCTACACAATGGCGGCGACGGAGGACAAGGAAAACCGCGTCTCCAACACGCTGTTCCAGCAGGCGCTCGCGCGTTCGACGCCGGATGCGTACAACCCGTTCAGCGGCGGCTGCGCCAATGACTTCGACGGCGGCGATTGCACGCCTAGCCAGCGCGCAGCGATCGACTCGTTCACGGTGTGGGCGGTGCGCCGGAACCGCACTTCGCTCGCCTCATGGGACTTCAAGATCTCGCGGCCGGACTTCCTGACGCTGTGGGCCGGCGATGTCGGCGCCGCGATCGGCGTCGAGGCGCGTCGCGAGACGTTCGTCGATGATCGCGATCCGCGCCAGGATGGCACGGTCATGTTCGACGACATCATCTCGACGGCGCCGATCACCAATGACCTGCAGGGCAACTCGGCTTCGCTCGACACGCGCGGAAGCCGGACGGTCCAATCGGCCTATGCCGAATTCCAGGTCCCGCTGGTCTCGCCTGACATGAACATCCCGTTCGTGCAGTCGATCGATACGCAGCTGGCTGTGCGCTATGAGAATTTCGACACGTTCGGATCGGTGACCAAGCCGAAGGTCGCGCTGTCCTGGCGGCCGTTCGACTGGATGCTGGTGCGCTCGGCCTGGTCGGAAGGTTTCCGCGCGCCGAACCTGCAGCAGCAGTTTGAAGCGGGCCTGCAACGCTCCAACATCCGCACCGATTTCATCCGCTGCGAGGCGGCTGTGCGCCAGGCGCGGAACAACAACACGCCGGTTCCGGCGTTCACGACCAACTGTCCGTCGGTGGCAGGATCCTCGCAGTCGGTGATCTCGAACCGGCAGGGCAGCACGGCGCTCAAGCCTGAAGAGTCGACCAACCTCACCTATGGCTTCGTGTTCGAGGGAACTTTCCTGCCGCCCGAGTTCGGGGAGATCAGCTTCACTGCCGACTGGTGGCGCATCGAGCAGAAAAACGTCGTCGGTATCTTCGGCGACGACAACCATATCCTGCTCGACTACGTCCTGCGCGAGAATGGCGGATCGAACCCGGCTGTTGTTCGCGCCGCGCCGGATGCTCAGGACATCCTCGACTTCCAGGGCACGGGCCTCGCGCCGGTAGGCGACATCGTGTTCGTCGACGACAATTACCTCAATCTCGACGCGCGTACGGTGCAGGGCTGGGATTTTGGCCTGTACTACACTCTCGACGACACGCCGATCGGCGACTTCTCGTTCAAGTTGAATGCGGCGTTGCTGGACAAGTTCTTCCAGGGCGTCTCGCCGAATGGCGCGACGATCAACGCGGCTGCGGCGGCCGGAGCGATCCCGTCCGTGCTGCGCGTGAACGGTCAGGGCAATCTCATCCGCAATTTCGGCCGGCCGGAATGGCGCTACACGTCCTCGCTGACCTGGCGCAAGGATGAATGGGGCGCTGGCTGGTTTACGTCCTATGTTGGAGATGTCGAGGACCAGCAGATCGTGCTGACGGCGACCAACCAGCCGTGGATCATCGACAGCTTCCAGACGCACAACCTCTATGTGCAGTACGAGTTCGATCAGGACAGCGACAAGCCGACGCGTTTGCGCGTGGGCGTGAGGAACATCTTCGACGAGGTTCCGCCGCTGGCCGACACGAACTTCGGCTATCTCGGCGATCTGCATAACCCGCAGGGCCGGTTCGTTTACGTGAACGTTCGGAAGACGTTCTAGACTATCTGGTAAAGTACTCGATCATTGCATCGGCCGCTGCAGCGCCGAGCGCGCGGGCGTCGGCAGTGGGGATCTGGTCCCAGAGCTCGACCGTGATGCCGGGTGCTTTCAGTGCTTCAAGCGCCCAGCCCTTGGATGTCCCGCCATTGGCGTTGTGCGCATAGCTCCACTCGGGAGGTTTGGGCAGCGTCGTGTCGAACTTCGTCTTCAGCGCCTTGAGGAAGTCGATGGTCGGCGAGGGCGACGTGAGCGGCGGGGCGTAGATCACCGTCTTGTCGGTGGAGTGGAAATCCATCATCGAGACGACGCGGCGGTTGCCGGCCTGTTCCTTGATCCAGGTCGAGAGCGCCTTCGTTTCAGGTTGGGTGAACACCCCCCAGTCGCGATTGAGATCGACGCCGCCGGCATTGAGGCGCCAGTAGCCGCCGTCGACGCCGTCCGGGTTGGGCATCGGAGCGATGATGATGCGATGGCCGGAACGGAAAGAATTGGCCGGGCCGTCATTGCGCTTCAGCAGGCGCTCGAGGAAGCCGCGATAGGCGTCCTGGCCACTGGTCTCAGGGGGATGCTGGCGCGTCAGGATGACGACAGCGTCGATGCCGCCGCCGCCGACAAAGCCGATGAGATCGCGGCCCTGAAGCGACTTGCCATAGCGCATCTCGTTGAAGGCGCGGTCGGCAAGTGCGTTGCGCGTCCAGTTGACGTTGTCCTCGGCTGACGAGAGCGGTTGGCCTGCAACCCAGGTGACGCCCTTGGGCAGGCCGAGCTTCAACGTTGCGCGGGTCTTTTTTTCGTTGAGCGTGAGACGGTCGGCGGGGAGCTGCGTCCAGTTGCGTCCGTCGGTGCTGGTCCATGGGGCGTAGCGATGCGTGTAGTCTGTATAGTCGAGCGTTACCGAAGTCTGGCGCGCAGCGTCTGCCGTGACGCGGAAGGCAAACCACGGGCTGGGATTGATGCCTTCGACGACGGCGGGTTCATGATCGACCGAAACAACGACCGAGCCATCGGGCGCGATCACGCAGTGATGCCGGCCCGCTGCGGCAAAATCGATGTCGACGACGACGCCTGCGCCGGCGCAGATGCCGGTCGGCGCCGAGGGACCAACGAACGGGATGGGCAGCGGCGCCATCTCGCAGGCGGCGATGACGAGCGGCGCAAGAAAGGCGAGACGCCTGCTCATTTGCCGCCCCGCTTCGTTTCGGCGGCGCGCTGGCCGGCCAGCATGTTGGCGAAGGAATAGTTGCCTTCGTGGCAGGCGTATTCGAACAGGGGTCCCTCGGTCGTGTTCATCGCGATCTCAGCCTTGATCGGGGCGGTGAAGACTTTCGGGTCGTTGATCTCGAAGGAGTAGAGGATCTGGCCGTCGGCGACGCGCTTGAAGCGTTCGGTGACGGTCATGTCGCCGGGGCCGCCGCGGAAGGCCTGGTTGGGACGGAAGCCTGTCGTCTCGACGACGAGCGTGTCGCCTTCATAGCGGCCGATGGAGTCGCCCATCCATTGCTCGATGGCGGCGGGGCGATGCTTGTCCGTCAGCGGGATGATGCGGACGTCGTGGATCATCTCGACGAGGATCATGACGTGATCGGGCGTCTGCACGATCTGGTAGGTGTTGTTATAGCCGAGCGGCATCATCGGAGGCCCGGAGGACGAGCCGAAGTCGCGCAGGCAGCGTTCGGCCAGCGTATAGGATTCCGGATTGTCCCCGCGCGCGAAGCCGAAACCGCGCGGGAAGTCGGCAAGACGGTCAGCGCGCGCAGCTTTTGCTTCCGGAGTGAGTGCGGGAAGCTTGCCGCTGGCGGGCGATGTCAGGAAGGACGTGCGGTACTCGCCGTTAACCTGCATCACGGGCGCATCGTCGGAAGCGGGGAGTTTGCCGGCCTCTTCCTGCGTCATCGTGAGCCGGTCGCCGAAGCGGGGATCGCGTTCGAGCTGTGTGACGGTGGCGTTGGTCCAGAGGCCGCCGAGGTCGGGCTGGCCCATGGCGTTCTTCGGCGCGGTGTAGGCGGCCTGTGCCGAGGCAAACGGCGTGAGCGCAAGGGCGGCTAACGAGACGAGGGTGAGTCGGATCATGGCGCGCCCCGGATAAGGCGCGACATTATCCCCGCGGTGGCCTTAGGCAAGCTTGGGGCGGTTAGGCCCGCGCGAGCGGGTGGGCGGCTTCCAGCAGGTCACGCAGCTCATCGGTGACGACATGGGTATAGATCTGTGTCGTCGAGATGTCGGCATGGCCGAGCAGGAGCTGGACGGCGCGAAGGTCGGCGCCGCCGGAGAGAAGGTGGGTCGCGAAGGCATGGCGCAGGGCGTGAGGCGTCACCCGCTCCGAGGCGATGCCAGCCTTTACCGCGAGGTCTTCAAGGATCTGGCCGAGGCGGCGGCGCGTGAGGCGTCCGCCCGAGCCGCGCGACGGGAAAACGTAGCGTTGGGCGGTGGAACGCACGGCGGATTTCGGGAAGAAGGTCTCGCGCACGGCCATGTAGTTTTTCAGCGCGGTGAGCGCGGGCTTGCCAAGCGGCGTGATGCGTTCCTTGTCGCCCTTGCCTCGTACGATCAGCACGGTCATGCCGGGTGCGGGCAGGGCAGAAAGCGGCAGGTCGCAGCATTCGCTGGCGCGCAGGCCGGCGCCATAGAGAAGCTCGACGAGGCACATGGTGCGAAGGTCGCTTGGCTCTGGACCTTGCGCAGCGTCGATCAGGCGGGCGACTTCCTCGCGAGAGAGAACATCCGGCGGCTCGCGGCGGAGCGTGGGGCCATCGAGGCGCGAGGTCGGGTTGTCCTGGCGTTCATTGTCGCCGAGCTGGAAGCGGAAGAAGCGGCGCAATGCCGAGAGGCGTCGCGAGACGGTGGCGGCGGACATGCCGCGCTCATGCAGGTCGCGCACGAAGGCAGAGAGATCGCGTTCGCCCGCGTCGACGAGCGAAGTGCGGTTGGCGCGGAGGAATTCGGAGGCGTCTTCCAGATCGCGGCGATAGGCCTCGATCGTGTTGTCGGCGGCGCCGCGTTCGGCGCGGAGCGTGTCGAGGAAGGCTTCAATGCGGCGTGTATCAAGCATCGCTGCAAGATGGTGCGAAGGTGTTTATGGGAAGTTATTGGGCCTAGAGCCCCTTCCACGCCTGCAGGGATTCCAGCGCGATGGCGTCGGCATCCTTCTCGAAGCCGATGCGGCGGAGCTGCGACAAGAGGTCGGAAAGACCCGCGAAGGAGAGGGCGGACGTGTCAGGTCCCAGCAGCGATATGATCGCGACGGCGGCTTCGCCATTGGCGTTCTGGTCGATAGCGGAGGCGATGCGGGTGATGGCGGCGTCCGAGACGCCGCGGCCGGCGGCGCGTTGCGTGGCGAGCAGGGCGCGCTGTGCAGCGGCAAGATCGCGGCCGGTGCCGGCATACAGGAACAGCACGCGGGCATTCTCGATACGGCGGAGATCGAGCTGTTTGTCGGCGGGCGTGGGGTTCTTCGGCGTCGGTGCGGCAGCCTTGCCGGGCTCAGGCGGGGCAGGAGGCGGGGCGGCGGCGATCAGGCGATCGAGGATGGCGCCGGGTTTCTCGCTGGTCGCACCGGCATAGGAGAACATCAGGTCGAGGCGGGCGAGCGCCCAGGCATCGAGCTGTTCCTTCGGGACGGACGCCATGTGCTTGCGCCAGTCGGATGCCTGTTTCGTGTCGCCGTTGAACAACGCGGCGCGGGCGAAGGTTTCTGCGAAGGGCAGTGTGGCGTCGGTCTTCGGCAGCGCCTTGACGGCGTCGCCGAGAGCTGTGGAGACGAGGCGTGCATCGCTCATCGTCTCGGCGCCACGCAGCGCGGCGGCGTAAGCCGCGGCGCGTGCGTCGGGCTTGGCCTGGGCGTCCGCAAAGGTAGCGAGCGCCTGGGCGAGAAGATCCGGACGGGGCGGCTGAACGCGTCCCGACTGCTTGGGCGGCGGCGCAGCTGGTGTTTCATCCTTGGCTGTCAGGACAGCAAGGACCGTCGAGGCCTTGATCTCGCCGCCATCGAGCGCGGGACGCAGGGCGGCGCGGCGTTGTTCCAGCGTGGCGGAGCCGCTGCGGGTGATCGCGGCGGCGACATCAGACGGCGTCGCGTTCATGGCGCCGGCAGGGACATTCAGCTTGGCCGCCATGGAAACTGCGGCTTCGAACGGCGAGCCATAGCGGCCGTCCGGCTTCGTCTTTGTGGGTTCCTGGATGTTTTCGATGGCCGCGAGAAGCCAGACGCCGAAAGATTCGTCGGCATCGGCGATCTGTTCGCCGATCAGCGATGCTGCGTTGAAATCGCCATTCAGCGCCGCGCAGAACGCGCGCAACGGCATGAGCGTCTTGTCGCCTGCGGACTTGCCCTGAATGCGCGAGCACGCATCCTTCTGGCCTCCGAGGAGGTCCATCTCGACGGCGAGGCGATCGCCGGACTTGCCCCAGTCGGTGTCGGCATAGCGCTTGCGCAGGTCGGCGGAGAAAGCGTTCTCGCCGAGCTGTTCGATCAGGCGCAGGCGTTCCGGCACAAGAGCATTGCCGCCGGATGGCGCCTTGCTCTTCGAAAGTACAATTCGGCGCAGGAGGGCGCGGCCCGCGGGCGAAAGATCCTTCGCCTGGATGGCGGTGAACACGGGCGCGAGCGCATCGCCCGTGGTGTTCGACCAGAAGGCGGCAGGCACAGAAGCTTCGTTGGCGCCGAGGCCGCCCACGCCCCAGGAATCGACCTGGCTCAGCGGGGCCGCGGCGACCTGCTGCGGCAGGGCCGGCTGGGAGAGCGTCAGGGCGAGTGCGAGCGCGAGGCTGCCGGCGGCGAAGACGCTAGTGCGACGGCGCATTGGCTCCCCCGGCCGGGGCTGGAGGCGCATCCGGCTGCACGCCGACATTGGTGGCGGGGACGCGGATTTCCTTCTGCTCGGGCCGGCGCGATTCCGCCTGGCCGGCGAAGAAGAAGATGGCGCCGACGATCACGACGAGCGCAACGCCCGCGAGGATCATGATCATCCTCGGCGAAAGCGCCAGTCCGCCGCCCCGCCGTCTGCCATATCCACGCGCCATGGATCCCTCCGAAATACGTCGGCTGCCCGGAACAAGGAAACCAGACACGGGCCGCAGGGTCCAGCGCGCGAAGCTGCTGGAAATCCTGTCCGGCCGGCCTGAAGATTGCCCCTACAGCCTTGGGCTGTATAAGCGTGCGGTTCGGCAAACAGGGCAAGTCATGTCTGCGCAGGGCGCACCGGAAGGCGGGGGGGCCGGGTCGGCTTCCGGCCGGCTGGAGAAGACCATTGCCCTGGTCGGCATGATGGGCGTTGGAAAGTCCACGGTGGGACGCAAACTGGCCGAAAGCCTGTCCGCCGCCTTCGTCGATAGCGACGAGGAGATCGAGAAGGCGGCCGGCCTCTCGGTGCAGGAAATCTTCGAAAGGCACGGCGAACCCGAGTTCCGGCGCGGCGAGCGCCGGGTGATCGAGCGGCTGGTCAACGGACCCCCGATCGTGCTGGCGACCGGAGGCGGAGCGTTCATGGACGAAGCCACGCGCGCGCTTCTGAAGGAGAAGGCCACGACGGTGTGGTTGCGCGCTGAGCTTGAGGTCATCTGGAAGCGGGTGAACCGGCGCGACACAAGGCCGCTGCTCAAGCGCGAGAACCCGAAGCAGGTCCTGGCCGATCTCGCGGCGGCGCGGGCGCCGGTCTATGCGGAGGCCGACATCGTGGTCGAGTCAGGCGATGCGCCTGCGGGTGAGGCGGTGAAGGCGATCCGCGAGAAGCTGGGGTTCCGATGAACGTGAAGACAGTCCGGGTCGAGCTGGCCGAGCGGGCCTATGACATCTTCATCGGCGAAGGGCTGATCGCACGCGCAGGCGAGATGCTGCTGCCGATGATGAAGCCCGGGCGCGACCGCGTGTTCGTGGTGGCGGATGAGACGGTGGCGAAGCTGCATCTCGCGAAGCTGGGCGACGGGCTTGCTGCCGCCGGCATCAGCTTTTTCCTCACCCGGACGCCGCCGGGCGAGGGATCGAAATCATTTGCGCAGCTGGATGCGGTTCTCGGCGAGCTGATCGCGAATGGCGCGGAACGGGACGATCTCATCATTGCGTTTGGCGGTGGCGTGGTCGGCGATCTCACCGGGCTGGCGGCGGGGTTGCTGAAGCGTGGCGCGCGGTTCGTGCAGATACCGACGACCCTGCTGGCGCAGGTGGATTCATCCGTCGGCGGCAAGACAGCGATCAATTCGAAGGCCGGCAAGAACATGGTCGGGCTTTTCCACCAGCCTGTGATGGTCCTGGCCGATCTTGGCGTGCTCGATACGCTGCCGGAACGTGAGCGCGCGGCAGGGCTGGCGGAGATCGCCAAGTACGCACTGATCGATGATCCGAAATTCTTCGATTTCCTCGAGACGAACGCGGTGAAGTTGCGGGCAGGGGACAAGGCGGCGCTGGCCGAGGCCGTGCGCGTGTCGTGCGCCTCGAAGGCGCGCATCGTCGCAATGGACGAGACCGAGCAGGCAGAGCGCGCCCTGCTGAACCTCGGCCATACCTTCGGGCATGCGCTGGAACGGGCGAACGAATACCGGCCAAGCCTGCTGCATGGCGAAGCAGTCGGCGCCGGCATGGCGATGGCGCTGCGCTATTCGGTGAAGCTGGGCGTATGCCCTGGGCAGGACGCCGTGCGGGCCGAGAAGCTGCTCAACGCGCTGGGCCTGACGACGCAGATCGGGAAGCTTGCTGGCGGCCCCTATCCGCCGGACGAGCTGCTCGCCCACATGATGCACGACAAGAAGGCGCGTAACGGGCGGATGACCCTGATTCTCGCGCGCGGCATCGGTCAGGCCTATATCCAGCGTGACGCCGACATCGATTCCGTGCGCCAATTCCTTGTTTCTGAAGCAGACCCTTCCTGAATCCCGCGAAACCGGTCTAGGGTGGCCTAGGGGCTAACTCGTAGGGGACGGTTCGGGGTGGGTTTATCGCATGATGCTGGCTGAACAGGTGCTTGCGTTTGCAGCGCAGGCGCCGGAACTGCAGACGCGCAAAGCGCTCGGGGCCAGCCTGATGACGCTGATCGAGGGGTTGGGCGCTGCGCGGTATGCCTGCCTTTACCTCCGCCGTGAAGGCGGCCAGCTGACCATCGACAAATCGATCTCCAACCTGCCGCGTCTGTGGCAGGAGCTCTATCTTGAGCGCGGGTATGACGCGACCGATCCGGTCTTCCAGGGCGTGATCCGCGGCGGGACCTATGGCTACTGGAACGAACTCACCGGTGCGATGGTGCTGAACAAGCAGGGCCGCGAGGTGATGAGCGCCGCGCGCGAGTTCGACATGCGCGATGGGTTCACCAAGCGCGTGACGCTCGATACCGGCGGCACGGCCGTGATGATGGTGGCGGGGCAGGAACTGGTGAGACATGCCCGGGCGCGGGCGGCGCTGCGGATGGCGTTCGACGTCTTCGCCAATGAGGGCGCCCGCATGCTGAAAATGTCGGACGATGGCGGCATGATCGAAGACGCGGGACCACGCCGCGATCTCTCGCGCACGCAGCTGAAAGTGCTGTTGATGCGGTCGGAAGGACTGTCGAACAAGCAGGTGGCGCAGGCGCTGGGCCGTCACGAGAAGACGGTCGAATGCCATGTGACGGAGATCCTGCGGCGGCTGGAAGCGCGCAACATGATCGATGCGATCCGGATCGCGAACAAGCTGAAGCTTATTCTCTGAATAGCCAGCAAAAATGGAACCCCGGTGTCATCAAATTCCCGGGGTACCCCTGATAGTGCCGCCGATGCCTGCCAGCGCACATACGCGCGGGAGACGGGCCATTTCATTTCAGGCCCTGGGTTGAGACGGCCCTGCTTCGGCAGGGCCGTTTTCATTTGGACCCCAGGCTCGGCGGTTGACCTGTGTCAGGCCGCGTCGATGTGAAGGGCGTGCAGCCCGGCGGCGAACTCTGCCTTCAGCACATCATTGACCGCCCGGTGCCGCGCCAGCCTGGAGAGGCCGGACAGGGCCGGCGCCCGGATGCGGACCGAATAGTGTGTTTCTCCCCCGGGGGCTGCGCCAGCATGCCCATGGTGAAGGTGGGACTCGTCCACTATATCCAGCTCAGCCGGGGAAAAAGCAGCGGCAAGAGCGGCCCGAATTCGATCCGCGCGGCTTGTCAATTCTTGCGGCATTAACGAACGCATCCCAAGATCAGAACATGTCGGCAGCTGAAGACTACATGCGGGATTACCGCGTCAAGTTCATCGACATCCGCGTCAACCCACCAGGCGGGCGTCGGAAGGCGGGAAGCCATGTCCAGCGCTGCGAACATAAAGGTTGTGACGAAGTCGGGGTGTGCAAGGCCCCGAAGCCCTATGCCGCACGCACGATCCAGGTTCCAGGCCAGCGCGCCGTGCCGGAAGATCATCATTGGTTCTGCCAGCGCCATGCGGCCGAGTACAACCAGAGCTACGACTTCTTCGACGGGATGACCGAGGCGGAAATCTCCGAATTCCAGGCATCGGCCGGTTTCGGCCACAAGCCGACCTGGCGCTTCGGCGGCGGCGCGATCGGCGCAGCTGGCCGGGCTGCCCGGATGAACAATCCGAAGTCATGGCGGGGCGCCAAGGATTGGCTCTACAACGGCCATACCGGCAAGACCGTCCCCGAGGAACAGCGCGCCCGCAGCCGCACGCGCCTGCAGACCCGCGCGCTCGACGAGATGGGTCTGCCGCACCACGCTGAACCGGCGCAGGTCCGCGAGCGCTATGGCGTCCTGATCAAGCAGTACCACCCGGACTCAAACGGCGGCGATCGCTCGATGGAGCATCGGCTGCATGTCGTGATCAGGGCGTTCAAGGCTCTCAAGGCCTCTGGCCTTGCGTGAGTAGGGTCGCGAATGGGGTGTTCCCCATCGCTATTCCTCCAAGGCCCCACTACTCCCTGTTCCCAGCGCAAAGCGCCTAGCCCATGGGCTTGGGCTCCCACAGTTCGAGCTTGTTGCCTTCCGGGTCCATGATGTGGGCGAACTTGCCGTTGGCTTCCTCCGGGAAGGTTTTCACCGGCGTGACCCCGTGCTTCGCGCAGTTGGCGAGGACGCCGTTGAGGTCGTCGACCGCAAGGTTGATCATGTAGTCCCGGGTCGAGGGCGCGAAATAGTCGGTGTCGTGCTTGAACGGGCTGAATACCGTGGCGGCGCCGGGATGGCTGGCCATGGCTTCGGGCCGGAGAATGATGCCGCCCCAGTCCTCGACCGGCATACCCAGCACGTCGCGATACCATTCAACCAGCTTCTTCGTATCCTGCGACTTGAAGAAGACGCCTCCTACCCCGATGACCTTGGCCATGACTGCCGCCCTTGTGCCTGTTCCTGATGACGGCCCATGAAGCGGCTTGCGAAGCGCCGGCGCAATCGCCCGAAAGGGTGATTTGCCGGAAATCGCCTGCTTTTCTGCCGACTGGCCATGAAAAATCGGCGGGACATGCTGCGTTGCAATGTGTCGGCCACACCGACTATATGCAGTGTCAGGATAGCAGAGAACTCCTCCCATGGCCGTGACTGACGCCTCCGACGCCCTGATCTCGCTCGCGCCGACAAAAGAACTCGACGCCAAGAAGACCTTCGGGATCGATCTCGACTGGAAGGTGCCCGCCTTCGCGGACAAGTCGCCTTACGTGCCGGATTTCGATCCGGCCTACCGCTTCGATCCGCAGACGACGCGGGCGATCCTCGCCGGTTTCAAGCACAACCGCCGCGTGATGATCCAGGGCTATCACGGCACCGGCAAGTCGACGCACATCGAGCAGGTGGCGGCGCGTCTCAACTGGCCGCTGATCCGCATCAACCTCGACAGCCACGTCAGCCGCATCGACCTCGTCGGCAAGGACGCGATCGTCCTCAAGGACGGCAAGCAGATCACGGAATTTCGCGAAGGCATCCTGCCGTGGGCGCTGCAGCGTCCGATCGCTCTCGTCTTCGACGAATACGATGCCGGCCGTCCGGACGTGATGTTCGTCATCCAGCGCATCCTGGAAGCCTCGGGCCAGCTCACGCTGCTCGACCAGAACCGCGTGATGAAACCGCATCCGTATTTCCGCCTGTTCTCGACGACGAACACGGTGGGTCTCGGCGACACGACCGGCCTCTATCACGGCACGCAGCAGCTCAACCAGGGCCAGCTCGACCGCTGGTCGATCGTCTCGACGCTCAACTATCTCGAGCATGACGCCGAAGTGGAGATCGTCGCCGCGAAGGTTCCGGACCTCGACAAGCAGACCATCTCCAAGATGGTGCGCGTGGCCGACATGACGCGGAACGGCTTCATCGCCGGCGACATCTCGACCGTGATGAGCCCGCGTACCGTGATCACCTGGGGCGAGAACACGCTGATCTTTGGCGATATCGGCCTCGCTTTCCGCATGACGTTCGTCAACAAGTGCGACGAGCTCGAGCGCCCGGCGATCGCAGAATTCTATCAGCGCGCCTTCGCCAAGGAGCTGCCGGAAAGCGCAGCGATGGTGAAGGTCGCCTGATGCAGAGCGGGGCGCCGGACACGATCGCGCCCCGATCTGTGTTTGCGTCATTGGCTTTGCGCCGTCTTCAGCGGGAGAGTTGATCCATGGATCTCGTCGTCTCCCGCGCAACCGTCGGCGATGCGCCCGACCTCGGTATCATCGGGCCTGCCGCCTACGCGGCGGCCTACCACGACGACTGGGACGATCCGGTCGGCTTTTTCTGGCAGGTGCAGACATTCGGGCCCGAGGCCATGGCGGCGACGCTGGCCCGGCCGGACGCTCGCGTCTGGATCGCGCGGCAGGACGGCGTCGGTGTTGGCTTCCTGATCATGTATGTCGGCTCGCTCGAGAGCATCAACCAGCGGCCGAACGGCGCCGAGATCCCGCGCATCTACCTTCTGCCTGGCGCACGCCGCGGAGGCATCGGCAAGAAGCTGCTCGAGGCGGCCGAGACCCAGGCCAAAGCCGAGGGCTGCACCTACGTCTGGCTCGACGTGATGGAACACGCCGAATGGGCGAGGGCGGCTTATGAGCGCTGGGGCTTCAGCGACATCGGTGGCAAGACTTTCTCCGGCGGTCTCCGTCCCGGCCGCAGCCGCTCCATGCGGGTGATGGCCAAGGAGCTGAAGTAGCCCTTTCCCGCCAAAGCGCTATAGAGCGACAGGGGACATAGAGCCGGGAGGGACGCCATGGACTGGAAGATGCTGTTGATCGGCGCCCTGATGACGGTGGGCGGCGGGTTTCTGATGTTCCGCTTCCGGCGGACGAACTACAGCAAGGAAGCCGGTCCGGGCTGCATCATGGCGTTCGCCATCCTGCTGACGATGACCGGGCTGCTGGCGGTGCTGTTCAGCTTCATCATGAAGGTCTGATCGTCTCGATCGACGCGCTGATTTCCCATCCTCGCTTTCCCGCCTATGTTCCAGCGGGGACTCGCATTTATCGGAGACAGGCATGGTCGGCAGCATGATCCGCGTGAAAAGCCGCGACGGGTTCGAACTCGACGCTTACCACGTGAAGGCCGAGGGGCCGCGCAAGGGCGGCGTCATCGTGATCCAGGAAATCTTCGGCCTGTCGGATCACATCAAGGAAATGACGGACCGCTTCGGCGCTGCGGGCTACGAGGCGATCGCGCCGTCCATGTATGACCGCGCCGAGCGCGGCTTCATTGTGCAGGCGAGGGACGTTGCAGCGGGCATGGCGCGGGGGCGCGAACTGGCCATGGGGAACGGGCAGGACAACGCCATGAACGATGTCGGCGGCGTGTTCGACGTGCTCTCGAAATCGGGGAAGGTGTGCATTACCGGCTATTGTTATGGCGGCACGATGAGCTGGCTTGCGGGTTCGAAGATCCCGGGGCTTGCTGCAGCGTCCTGCTATTATGGCGGAAACATCCCGCAGATGGTTGGGCTGACGCCGAAGTGCCCGACGATCTGCCATTTCGGTGCGAAGGATGCGCACATCCCGCTGGTTGGCGCCGTCGACAAGATCCAGCAGGCGCATCCGGATATTCCGGTCTACGTCTACGAGGCCGGCCACGGCTTCGCGCGCAAGAACTCGTCCGACTATGATGCCGCGTCCGACAAACTGGCGTTCGAGCGGACGCTCGACCTGTTCGGCAAGGCAGGATGAAGCTGATCTTCATCTGGGGCGGTGCGGCCTCCGGCAAGCTCACGATCGCGCGCGAGCTGTCGGACATCACGGGCATCGCCCTCTTTCACAATCATCTCGTGGTCGATGCGCTGTTGGAGAAATACGAATTCGGCGATCCCGAATTCGTGCGCCTGCGCGAAGCGATGTGGATGACCGTGTTCGAGACGGCCGCGCGGTCCGGCCAGTCGCTCATCTTCACCTTCGCGCCGGAGCCCACGGTCGAACCGGAATTTCCGGCGCGCGTCGCATCCGTGATCCGCGACGCCGGAGGCGAGGTGAAGTTTGTCCGTCTGGTTTTATCCGAGGAAGAGCAGGAACGGCGCATCGCGGATGACGGCCGGAAGGAATTCCGCAAGCTCGTCTCGCTCGACCTGCTGCGCAAACTTCGGCCATCCTTCCGCCAGAGCGAGACGGAGATGCCCGCTGCGGATCTCGTTATCGACAGCGAACTGGATGACCCGCAAACAGCTTCGCGGCGGATCGCAGCGGCCTTTGGACTGTCCGCTACATCCGCCGCGACATAGAAACGCGCGCAAGCCTCGGCCATGTGCCTCGGAGAGCGCGCGCCCTAACCGTGATCTAGTTGTCGTCGTCCGCAACCGTACCGGCGATCGCGCCAGCTGCTGCGCCGATGGCCGCGCCGGTCTGGGCGTCGCCATTGCCCGTGTTGTTGCCGATCGCAGCACCAGCGGCGCCGCCGACCGCCGCGCCCGCAAGCGTTCCGCACGCGCCAAGGGATGCAGCGGCAATCATCGCCGCAAGCAGGGTTTTCACACCAGTCATGAGAGCCTCCAAATGGTCCCAGGACAAACGCGCGCCCGAATGTCGCGTTCCGGGAAGGGGACAGCGGCTTGCCGAAACACTACGTAATGGAGGCCAGATGTCGGTGCGTGGAGGCATGGCGGGACGGACCATCATCATTGCCGGATGCGGCATCGCCGGGCTTGCGTGCGCGGCGCTGCTGGCGCGCCAAGGCGAGCGCGTTGTCGTGCACGACAGGATGGAAAAGCCCGCGCCGCTCGGATCGGGACTGATCCTTCAGCCCGTGGGTCTTGCTGTTCTCGATGAACTCAATGCAGGCGAGCGTCTGCGCCTGCTTGGCGCTCCCATCAAGCGGCTGTTCGGGCGCGTGCGGCCCTCCGGCCGGGTCGTGCTCGATGTGCGCTATCGCGAACTCGGCTCTGCCATCGAGGGTGTGGCTGTGCATCGCGGCACGCTGTTTGAGGCGCTGTTTGACGCCGCCGTATCTGCAGGCGTCGAGATCGCATCGGGAAAGGAGGTCACGGGCGCCTCGGACGGCAGGATTTCCTTCGCGAACGGGAGCGTGAGTGCGAAAGCAGAGCTGGTTGTCGACGCGCTTGGCGTTAAATCCCCGCTGTCGCGCAAGCATGCTATCCCGCCCCTGCCGTTCGGTGCGTTGTGGGGCAATGTGGACTGGTCTGGCGATCCGTTCGACGAAAACGCACTCGAGCAACGTTACGAGAAGGCGCACAAGATGGTCGGCGTCCTGCCGATTGGCAGCATGCGGCCGGGCACTCCGCGGCAGGCGTCGTTGTTCTGGAGCCTCAAGCAAGCCGACCTCGCGGCGTGGCGTTCGGCGGGGCTCGATACATGGAAGGACGAGGTGAGGCGATTGTGGCCGCAGACCGAACCGTTGCTCGGGCAGCTAAGGGACAGGGAGCAACTGATCTTTGCTGCCTATAGCCACGCCACCCTGGCCTCTCCGGTCGGCGACAGGCTCGTCCAGATCGGCGACAGCTGGCACTCGGCCAGCCCGCAGCTCGGGCAAGGCGCCAACATGGCCTTGCTGGATGCGCTCGCCCTGGCTCGCGCCCTGGCTATGCATGGCGACATGGGACGGGCGCTGGAGGCCTTCAGGCGTTCGCGGTCCGGGCATATCCGGCTTTACCAGCTCGCGTCCTGGATGTTCACCCCGGCTTACCAGTCTGACGGACACGCCGTGGCCTGGCTGCGCGACTGGCTGATATCGCCTTTGTCGCGGGTCTGGCCCGCGCCGAAAATCCTCGCAGCGCTGGTAGCCGGCAGGATTGGTTCGCCCCTCTCGGCCATCAGCGCCATTGGCGACGGGTAACGGCCCTTCCCAGCGCGTCAGGCCCGTTCTAAACCCCGGGGAGAAGGTTCCCCATGACCAAGACCGTCGACCGCTCGGACATATTCAAGTCCGCCCTTTCGGCCGCCACGCGCGCAATCGCGGGGCAGGACGAGCTTGCTGTCGAATACTCGGTCGATGGCGGGCGGGTGCAGGACGGCCAGATCACGCTGACCTCGCCGCCGAAAGACCTTACACCGGTTGCGGCTGCCCGTGCGCGTGGCCAGGCAGATGCGCTGGCGCTGCGCGTGGCGCACCATGATGCACGCAAGCACGCCAAGGCGATGCCGCAGCGCGAGGATGCGCGCCGCCTGTTCGAGGCCGCCGAGCGCGCGCGTGTCGAGTCGATCGGCGCCGCCGCGATGGATGGCGTTGCTGAGAATCTCGATGCGGCCCTGCAGCAGCGCTGTGAGCGGGCGGGCTATGTGCGCATCACCGACAAGAGCCGCGCGCCGATGGATGACGCGCTCGAATTCGTGCTGCGTGAAGTGCTGACCGGACGCAAGCTGCCGCCGGCTGCCGAGACGGTCGCGTCGATGTGGCGGGCCGACCTCGGCGAGCGCGCGGCGGAGCCGCTGGCGCGTGCGCAGGCGACGATGCACGACCAGACGGCGTTCTCCGCCATGATGCGCGACCTTTTGCGCGATCTCGGCATGGGCGACGAAACGTCCAGCCAGAGCGACGACAAGGACGAGCAGGGCGAAGAGGACGAGGAAGGCGAAGCCAAGTCGCAGGCGCCTGAGGAAGGCGAGGGCGAAGGCGAGGGTGAGGGCGAAGAGCAGGAACAGGACGCGGGCGATTCCGGCGAAGGCGAGCCAGGCGACCAGATCGAGGCGACGGCCTCGCTCGATGCCGATACGGAGATGGAAGCCAGCGATGCGGACGAGGACGAGCCCGCAACGCCGATCCGCCCCAACTATCGCGACAGCGACGCCTTCAAGTCCGAGTACAAGGCCTTCACGACGGTGCACGACGAGATCGCCAGCGCCGAGACGCTGTGCGACCCCGAAGAGCTGACGCGCCTTCGCGCCTATCTCGATGCGCAGTTGCAGGGCCTGCAGGGCGCTGTCTCACGGCTCGCCAACCGGTTGCAGCGGCGGCTGATGGCGCAGCAGAACCGTTCGTGGATGTTCGATCTCGAAGAGGGCGTTCTCGACACATCGCGCCTGACGCGCGTGATCGTCGACCCGACCGCGCCGCTGTCGTTCAAGATGGAAGACGAGAGCAAGTTCCGCGACACGGTGGTGACGCTGCTGCTCGACAATTCCGGTTCCATGCGCGGCCGTCCGATCATGGTTGCAGCGCTGTGCGCCGACATCCTCGCGCGCACGCTGGAACGTTGCGGCGTCAAGGTCGAGATCCTCGGCTTCACCACGCAGGCTTGGAAGGGCGGCCTCTCCCGCGAGGACTGGATCAAGGCGGGCAAGCCGGCGACGCCAGGCCGCCTCAACGACCTGCGCCACATTATCTACAAGTCTGCAGATGCGCCGTGGCGGCGCGTGCGGCGAAATCTCGGCCTGATGATGCGCGAGGGCCTGCTGAAGGAGAATATTGACGGCGAGGCGCTGCTCTGGGCCTACGACCGCCTGATGGCGCGGACCGAACAGCGCAAGATCATGATGGTGATTTCGGACGGCGCGCCGGTCGATGATTCCACGTTGTCGGTCAACGTCGGCAACCCACTCGAGAAGCATCTGCGCGAGGTGATCGCGCATATCGAGGGCCCGCTGTCTCCGGTCGAACTGATCGCCATCGGCATCGGCCACGACGTCACGCGCTGGTATCGCCGTGCGGTCACCATCGTGGATGCCGAGCAGCTCGGCGGCGCGATGACCGACAAGCTGGCCGAACTGTTCGGCGAGGAAGAGGCGAAAGCAGCCAAGGCTGCCGTGCAGGCGCCCGAGCCGCGTGAGCGGCGTGCGCCGGTTCCCGCCGCCGCAGGCGTCAGCCGCGCCGTCAAGAAGACGACGTTCGGCGAAGTCGCAAAAGGGCGGAGATCCGGCGCGTGAAGCCATGGCTTGCGTCAGTTGTGGCGCTGGCCCTTGCGGCGTGCGCGAGCGTGGAGAGTCGCGTGCCGCAAAGCCTCGACAACATCGCGCATGACTATGTCCGGCTGGTGCTCGAGATCGACGCGCACGAGCCTGGCTATGTCGACGCCTATTTCGGTCCCTCGGAATGGCGGGATGAGGCCCGCAAGAATCCGCGTGCGCGGCTGGACCTGAAACGCGAGGCCGACAGGCTGAAAAGTGCGCTGGGCGCCTATCGTACGTCCGACCCGGAACTGGCGCAGCGCGCGAAAGTCCTGCTGGCGGATATCTCGAGCGCGCGTTTCCGCCTCGACATGATCGACGGCAAGCGCGTGAGTTTCGTGGACGAGGCGGAGCGGCTGTTCGCGCTGCGCCCCGTGCTGAAGCCGCTGTCAGCCTATGACGATGCGTTGCGCCGCATCGATGTGCTGGCGCCAGGCGAAGGAACGCTCGCGGAGCGTGTTGAAGCGTTCCGCTCCCGCTATGCCATTCCTGAAATGCGCGTGCGTGATGTGATGGAAGCAGCGATCGTCGAGTGCCGCCGGCGCACGCTCGAACACATCCGCCTGCCCGAAGGCGAGAACTTCGGCATGACCCTGGTGAAGGACAAGAGCTGGGGAGCCTACAACTACTATCAGGGTGGCAATCAGTCGAAGATCGAGGTCAACACGGACCTGCCGGTAGCGGTCGGCAATGCGCTGGTTCTGGGGTGCCACGAGGGGTACCCGGGACACCACGTGCAGGGCATCTACAATGAGCGGAATTTCAGGGAAAAAGGCTGGGCCGAGTATTCGGTCGCGCCGCTCTATATGCCCGCCTCGCCGCTCAACGAGGGCGGGGGAGATTTCGGGCTGGAACTGGCGTTTCCTGATGGGGAACGTCTGATGTTCGAAAAGGCGGTTCTCTATCCGCTGGCCGGGCTTGATCCGGCGACGGCCGATGTCAACGACGCGTTCCGCAAGGCGACGGACGAGCTTGACGGCGCCCAGCTGACCATCGCCCAGATGTATCTCGACAAGCAGGTGAGCCGGTCCGAGATCATCGGGCTTATCCAGAAATATCAACTGGTTCCACGTGACGTGGCTGAACAGTCGCTGGAGTTCTATGACCAGTACCGGTCTTATGTGATCAATTATTCGGTGGGCGAAGCGCTGGTTCGCGATTATGTGGGCCGGGTTGGGGGGGCAGATCCGCAAGCCAGGTGGGCAGCGTATGAGCATATCCTCTCGACGCCGACGCTACCATCAGACCTGAAATAGTGGAGTACACACGGCATGCGGTCTGTTCGACATCACGGTTTGGCCTTCATGGCGGTGCTTCTGGCCGGTTGCGCCAGCGCGCCTGCGGTCAAGCCGGTCGCGGTCGTCGAAGCAGACCCGCGCGTCACGGTGAGGCTGCCGACCATCCAGCCGGGCGGCGATCTCAAGGTCGATGAGCGGATCATCATCAATGCCCGGCCCGACATGCGCTGGACCGGTGGTTTCGGCGCTTACATGCGCACATTGTCCACCGCATCATGCCCCGTGGGAACGGCGTTTGGTCGCGCTGAGACGATCGGCATCAAGACCTCGCCCACGCCGCTGCAACCCTTGAACCCCGGCCGCCGGCGTGTTGGCGACCTGACCTTTGTGGCGGGATACGAGCTGACCAGTCCCGACAGCCGTTTCGGCGGGCTCTCGGGCATCGAGATTCTCAACGACGGCAACCTGCTGGCCGTGTCCGACCGCAACGCCTTCGTATGGATCGACCTCGACAAGGACGGCGTGACGCCGGTCGCAGCGCGCATCGCGCCGATGAGCGACAAGGATGGCTACGCGCTCGAAACGGATGTCGATGGTCGCGCTGAAGGCCTTGCCTGGAACAATGGCATGGCGCTGGTATCGTTCGACGACAACCACCGCGTGCTGGCCTACGACATCGGCAAGTGCGGTACGGCTGCCCGCGGCGCGTCGATCGTGTTCGGTCCGTTCGGCATGCCGCTGGCCGAAGCTTACGATGAATCGCGCATCTCGGTGAATGACAACGCTGGTTCCGAAGCGCTTGCCGTGACCAACGACTGGTATCTCTTCACCGGCATCGAGACCAAGGTTGGCCAGCTGAGCCCGATGTCGGCGCGGCCGATCGAGCAGGACCCCGATTTCAGCCTGCGCGTCGGCGTCGATGCACAGGAATTCGTCGGCCTCGATGTTCTTCCGGAGCCCAAGAAGGACGGCGCGGTGCGTGCCTTCACGCTGCACCGGTCGTTCAGCCCGCGCTCCGGCTATGCGGTGACGATCGCCGAGACCGATTTCAACCGTTACATCGACGATGCGATGCTCACCCGCCGTATTGACGGTGATATCGACCAGCGTGCGCGTTATCGCTTCGTCGAGACCGGGTGGCGGAAACTCGCCGAGCTCGACATGCTGATGACCATCGACAATTTCGAAGGCATTGCGGCGAAGGAACTGCCGGATGGGCGCGTGCGTCTGTTCGTGATCTCGGACAACAATTTCTCGTCCACGCAGCGCACGCTGTTGATGGTGTTCGACATCGCCAAGCCGATGCGCTGAGCGCTTGAGCCTCGCCGCAGGGCGGGGCATGACCGGAGACAAAAAAACAGGTCCGGGAGGCTCCTTGCGTATTGCCTGCATCCGTTCGGGGTTGCTGGGCGCAGCCACGCTGCTGGCGGCCTGCGCAGGCGATGGCGTGGCGCAATCGCCGGAACCTGATCTCCTCGCCGTCGTATTCGAAGACGACCCGGAGGAGGCCCCAGGTGATCCGGCGACCTATCTGGACAACTTGCGTCACGCCTCTTGCGTTGACGCGAAGCGCGATCCCGATCCCATCACGCTCAAAGCCGACCCCGTGCCGCTGCAGGGCCTCAACCCCACACGCAAGACGGTCGGCGAGCTGTCCTTCGTTGCGGGCTTCCATCTAACCAGCGACGAGAAGCGTTTCGGCGGCCTGTCCGGCCTCGACTTGCTCGACGACGGCAACCTGCTTGCGGTGAGCGACAAGGGCGACTTCGTCTGGATCGACCTCGCGGACGATGGCGTAACGCCGAAATCCGCGCGCCTCTCGGCGATGAAAGATGTGAAGGGAAAGCCCTTCCCCTCGAAGGGTGAGGGCGACGCGGAGGGTCTGGCCGTCACAGACGGGCTCGCCCTCGTGTCGTTCGAGGGCAATAACCGCGTCCTTGCCTACGACGTCGGCGCCTGTGGCGCGGCGGCCCGCGGCATCCCCCTCGGCTGGAGCCTGACGAAGGCGTTCGCCCGCGCCAAGCTGACAGTCGGCGGCAATAATGGCGTCGAGGCGTTGGCGATTACGACGGACGGCTACCTGTTCGCGGGTATCGAGATGAAGGCCGGCCAGGCAAGCCCGCTGTCGGCGCGTCCGGTGGAGCGAGGCGCCGATTTCAATCTGAGGGTCGGCAAGGACGCCCCTGAAATCGTCGGGCTTGATCTCCTTCCAGCCGGCGATCGCGGCCAGGACGTCCGCGCTTTCAGCCTGCATCGCTCCACCAGCCCGCTGGCCAGCAACGCCATCACGGTGATGGAGACGGATTTCGAACGCTATCTCGACCAGGCCAACCTGCCGGCCAGGGTCATCAGCGAGGCGGACGAGCGATCACACTACCGCTTCAGGCAAACATCCGTGCGCACGCTGGCGCAGATGAACGTGCTGCTGACGATCGACAATTTCGAAGGGATCGCGGCGAAGGAGCTGCCGGATGGGCGCGTGCGCCTGTTCATCGTTTCCGACGACAACTTCTCCACCAGTCAGCGTACGTTGCTGATGGTGTTCGACGTGGCGAAGCGGCAATAGCAAGAAACGGGGCTGGCTTTCGCCGCCCCGCCTCATGCTCAGGTCATTTGGGAAAAGCTACGAGCCGGGCGCGATCGTCGCCTTGTCGGTCGCGCGATCGACCTGGCAGGTCAGGATTTCGGTCTTGTCCTCGGCGCTCTTGATCTTGAGCTTGTAAGTGATCGTGGTGTCGTTCGACTTGGTCGCGTCGTCATCCGTGCGGACGGACTTCGGCGCCGGCGTCTGGGCCTTGGCGGCGGCTTCGCAGACGGATTTGCCCTTGGACAGCGAAGTCTTGGCGAGGGCCGGGGCGGCCGTCATGGCGGCGCCGACCAGCAGGATGGCGATGAGGGAGGAGGATTTCATTGTGCAGTCTCCAGAAGCCGCGTCGAGGCGGCCAATGGATAAATCCTGCACATGCAACATTTGATGCGCAAGGAAAAAGCGCATATACATTATTCAATGGCTCGATCAGATTTTCTTGATTTTGATTGTCTTGCCTATGCGACACGGCGCACGGGACGCGCGGTGACGAACCTGTTCAACAGCCGCCTCGCCCATCTTGAGCTCAACGTTGCGCAGTTCGGCCTGCTGGCGGCGGTGCGCAAGATGCCGGGCTCGACGCTGGCTGCCATTGGCGAGGCGATGCTGCTGGACGAGAGCACGCTGGCGCGGAATTTCACGGTGCTGGAGCGGCGCGGCCTGATTCAGGCCGAGGGCGGCCGGGGCAGGGCGGGCAAGCAGCTCAATCTCACGAAGAGCGGAAAACGCCTGGCTGCCGACGCCGGCGTGGTCTGGCTGGAAACCAATCGCCTGCTGGGTGCCGAACTCGGCGCGAAAGAGGCTGAAGCAGGTCGCAAATTCCTGCGGGCGCTCGGCGCGGCGTCCGAACGTCTCAAGGCGGAAGACGTGGCGGCGGCGAACCCGAAGGTCCGCCGCCCCCAGAAGATGTCGGCTTAGTCGGCGGCGACCGCGACCGAGGTCACGGTTTCCGTGCCACGGTCGACCGTGCAGTTCAGTTTCACGGCGGCGTCATCCGCGCCCTTTACCTTGAACAGGTAGACGAACTTGTCGCCCGTCGCGCGGGTGGCTTCCTTGTCGACTTTCACGGATTTCGCATCCGGCTTCTGTTTGGCGATTTCGGACTTGCAAAGCGACTCAGCGCCCTGGACCGAGATTTTGGCGAGCGCCGGTGCGGCGAGAGCGATGGCAGCGGCCGATAGGATGATGAGGGAGGAAAGGCGGGTCATTTAGATCTCCGTTTGGTCGCCTGTTTGGGAGGTGGCGACCTTCGGCCAATGGACAGCCTGGCCTTGACGCCGTCAAGTGACGCACGGGGCACCTTTGGCCGCAGGCCGCTAACACCTTCGTTAACTCCCGCTGATTCCTGACGATTCAGGGACGTGGGGAAGGGCGCGGATCGGGCTTTTGTGGGCCAGGCGGACCTTCCCGCGCGGTGCCGCCCGGTATCAAGTCCCGGGCTCCCGCAGGGCGGCATGGCGCGCTAAAAGCGGCGCGACAGGTAGGGACACCATGCAGACTGCACTTCCGGACACGATGCCGTCCATCACGGACCGGCAGCCTTCGCCGCGCTTCCAGGCAAAGCGCGAGCAGATCCTTCAGGCGGCCGCCCGGAAGTTCAACCAGCTCGGCGTGCGTGGCGCGACGCTGGAAGACATCGCCGTCGATGTCGGCATGAACCTCACCAGCATCCGCCACTATTTCCGCAAGAAGGACGATCTCGTCGCCGCCGGCTTCCTGCGCTCGATCGAAGTGCACCGGGCGCGCATCGACCTTTCGAAACCTGCGGGCCCGCCCGAGGCGCGCGTACGTGACTTCGTGCGCCGCTATTTCGAGTTCCGCCGCCGTGTTCGCGCCGGCGAGGAAATGGACGTGATGAGCTTCGGCGACCTGCGGTCACTGGCCGAGCCGCACGCCAGCGAGGTCTGGCCGAAGTATGTCGATCTGTTCCGCAATGTGCGCGAGATCGTCGCTGACCCTGACGAAATCGAGAACCACCGCCATCGCGTGAACGCCCGCGCGCATCTCCTGATCTCGCAGCTGATCCGCTCGGTTTACTGGCTGCCGGAATATCCCGACAGCGAGCTCGAACGTGTCGAAGCGCGGTTCAGCGATGTTCTCTTCGGCGGGATCGCCATGCCGGGGGCGCCGCGCCTTGATCGCATGGTCGAGCTTTCCGAGAAGGCGCCGCCGGACAAGCGTTCGTGGGAAAGCTTCCTGCTGGCCGCCACGCGTCTCATCAACCAGCAGGGCTATCGCGGCGCCTCGGTCGAACGCATCGCGCGGCAGATGAACGTCACCAAGGGATCATTCTATCACCACATCCGCGCGAAGGACGCGCTTGTCGCCGCCTGTTTCAATCGCAACTACCTGCTGTTGCAGGAAGCCCAGCGCCTGGCCGTCGAACAGGAAAAGCGTGGGCTGGAGCAGGCCTTCGCCGCCGCGGCTGCCCTGGTGCGGCGGCAGCAGACGCCTGCAGGCCCTCTGCTGCGCAACTCGGCGCTCACCTCTATCGATCCCGGTACGCGCAAACAGATGCTGCGCCAGATGGATCAGATCGTGGTCCGCTTCACCGACATGCTGTCCGATGGGATCATCGATGGATCGGCGCGTCCTTGCGATACGCGCGTCGGCGGCCAGATGCTGATGGCGATGGTGAACTCGGCCGCTGAACTCAAGCACTGGGTGCCTGACCTGACGGCTGATCAATCCGTGACACTGTTCTGCACGCCGATGTTCCGGGGGCTTTTCGCTCCGGCCTGAGATCAGGTCGTGTGCTGTTCCTGCAGCCAGCGCGTCATGACGCCGCCCGCCACGCACTGCTCCCACGCCTGTTCCGGCGTTTCGGCGAAGGTGAACAGCGTTTCGTCCGGCGCCGAGATGACGCCGTGCTTCACCATCGCGTCGAAGTTGATGACCTCGTTCCAGAACTTCTGGTCGTAGAGAACGATCGGGATCGGCGGCGCCTTGTCAGTCTGGCGCAAGGCGAGAAGTTCGAACAGCTCGTCGAGCGTGCCCATGCCGCCCGGAAACACTACCAGCGCATTGGCGCGCATGGCGAAGTGCATCTTGCGCATCGCGAAGTAGTGGAAGCGGAAGGTCAGATCCGGCGTCGAATATGCGTTCGGCTCCTGCTCCATCGGCAGCGTAATGTTGTAGCCGATGCTCGGCGCGCCGGCGTCGTGCGCCCCACGGTTGGCGGCTTCCATGATGCCCGGTCCGCCGCCGGTCGCGATCACGTTGTCGCGCGGCGACTGCTTGGAGAGCAGGGCGCCGCCGCGCTCTGAAGCGATGCGCGAGAAAGCGCGCGCGTCATTGTACCAGCGGCGATGGTTCGGAGATCCATTGGGCGAAAAACGCGCCGAGCCGAACACCACCACGGTCGAGCGCACGCCCCAGCGATCTAGCGCCTCTTCCACTTTCGTGTACTCAAGCATGAAGCGCACGCCGCGGTTGGAATCGCCGAGCAGCCATTCCTGATCCAGCGCGGCCAGCCTGTAGGAGGGCGAGGCCATCTGCGCGGCGTTGGCGCCCTTCGCATGCGACAGCGGCGCGATCGTTTTCGGATCCAGCTTCGGCGCGGGCTTTTTCGCAGGTTTGGCTGCGGTCTTGGCAGGCTTCTTGGCCATGGCGTCCATCAGATAAGGGGACGCATCTCTACCCAATACTTCTTAAGGAAGCGACCGGGAAAATCCGTGAAATTCCTGCCGATTCCACAATACAGGCCTTACTCCTTACTAGTGGGCCTCGGCCCAAGACTTCGCGTGGTTGGCTTCCACCACCAGCGGCACGTTGAGCTGCACGACCGGGTGTGGCGCTCCGGACATTGTCTTTGCAGCCACCTCGGCGAGTTTCTTCGCTTCCTTCTCGGGACATTCGAAAACGAGTTCGTCGTGGACCTGCAGAAGCATCTTCGCCTTGAGGCCGGCGTCCTTGAGCGCCTTGGGCATGCGGATCATGGCGCGCTTGATGATGTCGGCGGCAGAGCCCTGCAGCGGAGCGTTGATCGCCTGGCGCTCGCCGAAGGAACGCTCGGCGCCGTTGGGCGACTTGATCTGCGGCAGCCAGACCTTGCGGCCGAAGATCGTCTCGACATAGCCATGCTCGCGCGCGAAGGCGCGGTGCTGCTCCATGTAATCCTGGATGCCAGGGAATTTCTGGAAGTACTTTTTGATGTAGGCGGCGGCTTCCTCGCGCGGGATCGACAACTGGCGGGCGAGGCCGAAGCCGGAGATGCCGTAGATGATGCCGAAGTTGATGGCCTTCGCCTGGCGACGGATCATCGGGTCCATGCCCTTCACCGGCACGCCGAACATTTCCGACGCCGTCATCGCGTGGATGTCGACGCCATCGTTGAAGGCCTGCCGCAGGCTCGGAATGTCGGCGACATGTGCGAGCAGGCGAAGTTCGATCTGCGAATAGTCGGCCGAGAGCAGGACGTTGCCCGGGGCGGCGATGAACGCCTCGCGGATCTTGCGGCCTTCCTCTGTGCGGATCGGGATGTTCTGCAGGTTGGGGTCCGTCGAAGCGAGGCGTCCCGTCTGCGCGCCCGCCAGCGAATAGGACGTGTGCACGCGCCCGGTATTCGCATCGACCGCATCGCGCAGCGTCTCGGTATAGGTCGAGCGCAGCTTCGACAGCATGCGCCAGTCGAGCAGCACTTTCGGGAGCTCGTGGCCATAGGCCGCGAGGTCTTCCAGCGTATCCGCGCCTGTGGCCCATGCGCCGGTCTTGGTCTTCTTGGCGCCGGCGGCTTCGGCGAGCCCCATCTTGTCGAACAGGATTTCGCCGATCTGCTTGGGGCTGCCGAGGTTGAACGGTTGTCCCGCCAGCTTCTGCGCTTCCGCTTCCAGAGCGCCCATGCGCTGGGCGAATTCGCCGGACAGTTTCGACAGTTTCTGCGTGTCAACGAGCACGCCCGCGCGCTCCATGTCGGCGACAACCTGGATCAGTGCGCGATCCATCGTCTCATAAACCGTCGTCGCGCCATCCCTCGACAGGCGCGGCTTCAGGCGTTCCCACAGGCGCAGCGTGACGTCGGCGTCCTCCGCTGCATAGCGCGTCGCCTTGTCGATCGGCGTCTGGTCGAAGGTGAGCTGGCCCTTGCCCGAGCCGATCAGGTCCTTGATCGGGATCGGCGTGTGACCGAGATGCAGTTCGGACAGTTCGTCCATGCCGTGATTGTGCTGGCCCGCTTCAAGTACGAAGGACAGCAGCATGGTGTCGTCGATCGGCGCAACGCGGATGTCGTGCCCGCAGAAGATCGAGATGTCGTACTTGATGTTCTGTCCGATCTTCAGAACTGCCGGATCCTCCAGCAGCGGCTTCAGCATCTGCAGCGCCGTCGTCATCTCGATCTGCTTGGGTTTCTCGGACAGGAGGTCCTTGTTGTTCGCGCCATGTCCGAGCGGAATGTAGCAGGCCTTGCCTGGCGCCAGCGCCATCGACACGCCGACCAGCTTCGCGCTCATCGGATTGAGGCCATCCGTCTCGGTGTCGACCGCGACAAAGCCCTGCGCCTTCGCTTCCTCGATCCAGGCGGCGAGGCGATAGGGTTCGGCCACGGTTTCGTAAGCGTCGAGATCGAATGGCCTGGCTTCTGGCGCCACGGGTTCGAAGCTCTCGCCCGGCACACCGTTCGCGGCCGCTGTTGCGGTCGGCTTGGAGCCCGGCTTTTCCGCGGCCAGCGCGTTCGCAAGCGCCGGTCCGCCGGCTGAAGACGAGCGCGGCGCCGGGGCTTCCGCGCCCATCGTCTGCGCCACGCGCGTCGTCAGCGTCTTGAATTCCATCTCGGTCAGGAAGGCGAGCAGGGTCGCCGGATCCGGATCTGAAACGCCGAGTTCTTCCAGCGGCGTTGTCACCGGCACGTCGTCCTTCAGCGTCACCAGCACTTTCGAGATACGCGCCTTGTCCGCGTGCTCGATCAGTGATTCCCGCCGCTTGGGCTGCTTGATCTCGCCCGCGCGCGCCAGCAGCGTTTCAAGATCGCCAAACTCGTTGATCAGCAACGCGGCAGTCTTTACGCCGATCCCCGGCACGCCCGGCACGTTGTCGACGCTGTCCCCGCACAGCGCCTGCACGTCGATCACCTTGTCCGGCGTCACGCCGAACTTTTCCAGCACCTCCGGTGCGTTGATTTTCCGGTCCTTCACCGTGTCCAGCATGCTGATCTGCGGGGTGATCAGCTGCATCAGGTCCTTGTCGGCTGACACGATCGACACGCGTGCGCCCTTCGCGGCCGCCTGTCGCGAATAGGTGGCGATCAGGTCATCGGCCTCGAAGCCCTTCATCTCCAGCGCCGGTTGGCCGAAGGCGATCGCGGCTTTCCGCACGAGCGGGAATTGCGGGATCAGGTCTTCCGGCGGATCGGGGCGATGCGCCTTGTATTCGTCGTAGAGGTCGTTGCGGAACGTGTGGGCGCCCGCGTCGAAAATGCAGGCGAAATGCGTTGGCTGCTCGCCCGCCTTCAGGTCTTCCAGCACCTTCCACAACATGTTGCAGAAACCGGAAATGGCGCCGACCGGCAGGCCGTCCGACTTCCGCGTGAGCTGGGGCAGGGCGTGGTAAGCCCGGAAAATGAAGCCCGACGCATCGATCAGGTAGACGTGGCTGGACGCATCTACGGGACGGTGGACGGGCATCGGGAAACTCCTGCTCCCCTCAAGTAACAGTCCGGTCACACCTGTTCCAGATTTGGGTCGCGAGATTCCAGTGATCGGTTTTCATTCGCCGGATGTGGTTGATGGCGATTAACCGGAGAACTCGCGCAAAACACGTAAGTGGCGGACGCTCTACGGGAATTTAATCAATCCCTGTCATGGTGAACCCTAATTCCACGCCTAGGGACAGGACCATGGAGCCGACACAGCCCGCAACGGCAACAGCCGGCGGCGCAGCGCCCGCAACCGCCGCCTCGCGCGCCGGTCTGCCGCCGCGTTTC
This sequence comes from Hyphomonadaceae bacterium, assembly GCA_047601145.1. Classification (GTDB taxonomy): domain Bacteria; phylum Pseudomonadota; class Alphaproteobacteria; order Caulobacterales; family Hyphomonadaceae; genus UBA7672. The sequence continues at coordinate 284,585 of JASGJW010000005.1, read as the reverse complement.
AGCTTCCAGTACCTCATGAACGGCTCGTTCGTGTTCGGCGTGCTGCTGGCCGTCGCGAACGGAACCCTCGTCACGTATTTCTTCGGGCCCATCGCCGGCATCCCCTGGACGATCTCGGCCGTCGGCCTCCTGCTCGGCACCGTCGTCTTCGCGATACGGGCCAATCTGGGCGAACAGCGCCTCGCAGCGCACTTCAACCTCACGCACACCATTCTGGTCACGCTCTGGATGGCTTCGGCTATCGCTCTGTTCATGACGGGCAAGCCCGGCGCGTGGGTCGCCGCGGTGATGATCCCGGCCTCGTGGGCCGTTCACATCATCTTCTGGGGCAAGGGCAACCTGAAGGTCGTTCTGCGCGCGCTTGCGATCTGCACCGTGCCGATGATGGCGTTCATGATGTACGCCGCCTGGACGCAGTTCCCGATCTGGGTAGCGATCCCGTACTCGATCTCCGCCGTCACAATGGTGGCCAGCATCGCGGAGTCGGCGCAGGTCTCGAACAAGAACTTCATGGATCTGCAGAAGGCGCTCGCTCAGGCCGGCGCCAACCAGAAACGCCTCGAATTCGCGATCCAATCGGCAGGCGACGGCTATTTCGAAATCGATTTCGACACCTTGCAATACACGCCGAACCCGGCCCTGCGCGCCAAGCTGGGCTTCGGCGAAGGCGCCCAGACGCTGGAAACCGTGCTCGCCGGCATCCACCCGGAGGACGTCGAGTTCACCTCGAACGCGTTCAAGGCGGTCCAGGAAGGAACGAGCGATGGCTGGAAGCAGGAGATGCGCGCCAAGATCGCCGACGGCACCTATTGCTGGATGCAGCTGCGCGTTCAGGTGATGGCCGCGAACGCCGTCCATGGCCGCAAGCTGCTCGGCACCGTCGTCGACATGACGGCGTGGAAGACGATCGAGGACGAACTGCGCAAGGCGAAGGAATCCGCTGAAGCCTCGTCCAACGCCAAATCGCAGTTCCTCGCCAACATGAGCCACGAGATCCGCACACCTCTCAACGGCGTGCTGGGCATGGCGCAGGCGCTCGAAGCCGACGACCTGACGTCGGCGCAGAAGGAAAAGGTCAACATCATTCTCGATTCGGGCAAGTCGCTGATGGCCCTGCTCAACGACGTGCTCGACCTCACCAAGATCGAGGCCGGAAAGCTCGAGATCTCGGCTGTGCCGGGCGACTTCCTCCATACGATGAAGCGCACGCGCCAGCTGTTCCAGTCGACCGCCGAGGACAAGGGCCTCGAACTGTTCGTGCGCTACAACTCGAACTTCCCGCAGCGTCTGTCCTACGATCCGACGCGCGTGCGCCAGTGCGTCTCGAACCTGCTCTCCAACGCCATAAAGTTCACCGCCTCGGGCCGCGTCGAGGTTGCGATCTCGGCCAGGAAGCTCCAGGGCGACAACTTTGTGGTCGCGGTCGATGTCTCCGACACCGGCATCGGCATGAGCGAGGAGACGATCGCCAAGCTGTTCACGGTCTTCACGCAAGCCGACGGCGCCACGACCCGCAAGTTCGGTGGTTCGGGCCTCGGCCTCGCGATCTCGCGGCAGCTGGCCCGCATGATGGGCGGCGACATCACCGTCACCTCGGAAGAGGGCAGGGGCTCGACCTTCCGCCTCACCTTCCGGGCGCAGGAAGCTGCTCCCGCGGTCGAATCCAAGCCGGCGCCGAAAGCCGAGCCGTCCAAACGCACGCTGCGCGGCCTGCGCGTGCTCCTCACGGACGACAACGCGATCAACCGCCAGGTCATCAAGCTGTTCCTCGCGCCCCAGGGCTGCGACATCACCGAGGCGACCAACGGCAAGGAAGCGCTCGACAGGATCGCGCAAGCCGAGTTCGACATCGTCCTGCTCGACGTCCACATGCCCGTCATGGACGGCAAGGAAGCCATCCAGCGCCTGCGCAACGACCAGCGCTGGGTGAACCTGCCGGTCATCGCGCTGACGGCGGACGCCATGAGCGGCGACCGCGAGAAGTATATCGCTCTCGGCATGACCGACTACGTCTCCAAGCCGGTCGACCAGCGGGAACTTATCGCCAAGATGCACCAGGTCCTCGGCCTGGAAATGCCGGCGTCCCCGTCCGCGAAAACGGCCTAAGGCGCTTCTGGAAAACCCTCACAGGTTGATCCGGCCCCGCCACACGGGGTCGTGAAGGGCATTTGCGTCATCATTGTTCCGCAATTACGGGGCTAGCTGGCAGCCGGATGACCGCCCGAGCGTGGCTGGTCGCCTTGCGGACGCGCCGCTTTGAGGCCAGTGTTCGCAGCGGAAAAATGGCCCGACGGCGGGCCAGATGCTTGGAGTTCCTGACGTATGGCGGCGAAGTCTTCGATGCCTCTTCTGGTGAAGATCGGCCTCCCCGCGGTGCTGGTTGCAGCCGTCGCCGGGGCTTTCTTCGCCGCTCCGCTGCTCAACGTACAGGCCCCTGAGCCCGCCATCGCCCAGCCGTCGCAGCCGACCACGCAGCAGGCGGCCATCAACCGTCCCGGTTTCGCGGGCGAGGACTTCTCGGCGCTGGCCAAGCGCCTGATGCCGTCCGTTGTCAACATTTCCACCCGCCAGACAGTCGCGCGTGGCGATGGCCTGCCGGCCTACGGCCCGAACTCGCCGCTCAACGAGTTCAACGATCTTCTCGGCCGCGGCGGCGGCGGTTTCCGCCGCCAGTCCTCGCTCGGCTCCGGCTTCATCATCGAGTCGACCGGCTATATCGTCACCAACAACCACGTCATCGACGGCGCCGACGAGATCGACGTGAACCTGTCGGACGGCAGCGTTCTCCCGGCCAAGCTGGTCGGTCGTGACGAGGACGTCGACCTCGCCTTGTTGAAGGTCGAAATCCCGCACGCCGCTCACGCCGGTTCCGTGGGCCAACTCCGACCAGGCGGACGTCGGCCAGTGGGTCGTTGCCATCGGCAACCCGTTCGGCCTCGGCGGCACGGTGACCGCCGGGATCATCTCGGCGCGCGCGCGCGATATCGGCGCCGGGTCGTTCGACGACTTCATCCAGACCGACGCCGCCATCAACAAGGGCAACTCGGGCGGTCCGCTGTTCAACCTCAATGGCGAAGTGGTCGGCATCAACACCGCCATCATCTCGCCGGGCGAAGCCGGTGGTTCGGTCGGCGTGGGCTTTTCGGTTCCGGCCAATTTCGCAAAGGTCGTGATCCAGCAGCTCAAGCAATTCGGTGAATCCCGCCGCGGCACGATGGGTCTCACGGCTCGCTCCGTCGACCAGAACATCGCCGAAGCGTACGGCCTCTCGACCCCCGCGGGAGCGATCATCACCTCGGTCGCCGAGGGCGGCGCAGCCAAGGCGGCCGGCCTTCAGAAGGGTGATCTGATCACTGCGCTCAACAATCAACAGATCAAGGAAAGCCGCGACCTCTTCCGCATCATGGGCGTGACCCAGGTCGGCACGCAGGTCTCGGTCCGCTATATTCGCAACGGAAAACAAGGCACGGCCTCGGTGAAGCTTGTTTCCACCAAGACCGCCGACGCCTCCAAACCGGCCAAGCCCGACGTTGCCAAGGAACTGACCAACATCCTGGGCATCAAGTTCAAGGCAATCGAAGACACCGACCGCCGTCGTCACTCCATTCCGGCCGCCATCCGCGGCGTGATTGTACAATCGATCGAGACCGGCTCGGATGCGCTCGGCAAGATCCCGCTCGGGTCAGTGGTGACGGAAGTGAACTTCCAGCCCGTCTCCTCCCCGGAACAGGCCATCGCGGCTGCGCAGGCTGCCAAGACGGCCAACAAGCCGGTGCTGCTGCAGGTCTGGGGCGAGGATGAAGTGACCTACGTCGCCGTCCGCGCCCGCTAGGCGTTGACGATCTCGTCGAAGCGATAGCCCTGGAAAAACAGCGCGGCGCGCAGGTCCGTGTGCTGGATGCGCGCCAGAGTTTCCGCCGCCACGATCGGCTTGGCCTTGTAGGCAACGCCCAGCCCCGCAGCGCGAATCATGTCGAGATCGTTGGCGCCGTCACCCATTGCGACCGAGTCATCGATCATCGTCCCTAGCGCCGCTGTCTCTTCCTTGAGCGCCGTCAGCTTCGCCTCGCGCCCAAGGATCGGCAGTCCCACGGCGCCCGTCAGCGCCTTGCCATCGTCGATCAGCGTGTTCGCGCGATCCGCATCGAACCCGGCCATCTTCGCCACGCGCGAGGTGAAATAACGGAACCCACCCGACACCAGGACGGCGCGCGCGCCATGCGCCTTCATCGTCGCCACCAGCTCCCGCGCGCCCGGGTTCAGTCGCACGCGTTGGTTGTGACATTGCTCCAGCGCGCCCAGCGCCAGCCCTTTCAGCATCGCAACGCGCTGAGTGAGGGCGCCGGCGAAATCGAGCTCGCCCCGCATCGCGCGCTCGGTGATCGCCGAGACTTCCGCTTTCAGCCCCGCGAAGTCCGCCAGCTCATCGAGGCATTCCTGCCCGATGATCGTGGAATCCATGTCCGAGATCAGAAGCCGCTTTTTCCGGCCCGCCGCCGGCGTTACGGACCAGTCCGCGCCCAGCCGCGGCGTCTCAACTTCAAGCCACGCAACCAGATCCTTGCCGCCTGCAACCGTCCGCTCGGCCACCCGCCATTCGTCTCCGGAACGATCGGCAGCATCGCCTATGCCGCCCGGCGCCGCCTTCGCCAGCTGCGCGACGTCATTGCTTTGCGAAACAAGGGTCAGGACAAGGGTCATGGACGTCAGGTGTCTGTCGCGTTAGGCCGGGTCACGCGCTCTAACAGGCGCTGCGGCCACGCGTAAACAGTGAACCGCCAGTGTTGGGGAAAACGGCCTACGGAATGCGTCCTGCCATCCTGATTCACGGGCCCACGGCCAGCGGCAAGACCAGGCTTGCGATCGCCCTCGCGAAGCGTCTCGACGGCGAGATCATCAATGCCGACGCGATGCAGTGCTATCGCGACCTTGATGTCCTGACGGCCCGTCCGGATGCGGAAGAACTGGCCGCCGCGCCGCACCACATGTTCGGTTATATCGACGCCGCCGAACGCCATTCCGCCGGCGACTGGACCAGGGAAGCCCTCGCGAAGATCAACGACCTCAACGCCGCCGGCAAAGTCCCCATTCTCGTCGGCGGCACTGGCCTCTATCTCATGGCGCTTACGGACGGCCTCTCCGAGATCCCGCCCATCGAGGAAGCCTTTCGCACCGAAGCCCGCGCCATGGTCGAACGCGATCTTCCGGACGCCTGGGCCCAGCTGACCGCCCGCGATCCCCATGCCGCAGAGCGCATCGAGCCGCAGGACCGCCAGCGCATTGCCCGTGCGCTCGAAGTCCTGCTGGCGACTGGCAGCCCCATCTCGCACTTCCATGGCAAGGCCCAGCCGGTCCTGCCGCGCGGCTCCTGGATTGGCGCTGCGCTAACGCCACGCCGCGAAGGCCTCTACGCCCGCATCGACAGCCGCGTGGACAAGATGATGAAGCTCGGCGCGCTGGAGGAAGCCCGCCGCCTGTGGGAGCGCCGCCTCGACGACACGCTCCCCGTCATGCGCGCCCACGGCATGCCGGGCTTCTCCGATCACTTCGCGGGCCGCGCCTCGCTGGTCGACGCCGTCGAGCGCTGCAAGCGCGACACCCGTCGCTATGCCAAGCGCCAGATGACGTGGGTCGCCCACCAGTTCACCCTCTGGCCCCGCATCCCCTCCGAGGCGCTGGACGTGCGGACACGGGTGGTCAGCGATCTTTACGGAGAACTGATCAGCGCTAGCAGTTAGATCAACGATTGTCTTTTTCCCTGAGGGCCGCGACGTCGTGCGATGTGAGCAGCGTGGATGCAGCCGGCTCGGCTCGAAACTTGCGTTTCATGAGAGCTTCGATTGCCCCACGATATGTGCGCACGGTGTTGAGCATATCTGCAGATGAGCCGGTCTTTAGCTCGAAGTGATCAGCCAGTGCTTCCTGGCTTATGGCGCATCGGTGTGTCTTTCCCAGGGCCGTTCCTTCGAACCACACAATGTCACGATCGAAATCGTGGTTCAGGCTTGGAGCCTTAAAGGTAATATCCAGTGCGCGATTCAGTGCGTCATTCCACGCTGGCCCCTTGTCGCCTGCCAAGGCTAAAGCTTCATTGAGCTCATAGGGCCGTGTTTCAGACAACGCTTCGATCAGAACTCTGGCCTGCTCGATATCCTTCTGCTTCTTCGTGCTCGATGTGGCGTGTCTCTTTTGCGAAACGATGAGTTTGTGGACTGCGTACCGCTCCGGTTTGGGAATTTGGACGAGCAGTCCTTCCATATAGGGGGACACAGCAGGGATCGGGTCTGCGATGAGGAAGTTCAGATAGTGAAGACCCTGGGCCCACATGTTCAGTGCGGCCAGTTTTTTTGGAGCCTGCTTCTCCTCGAAGGACGGGGTCAGGAAATCGATCGCATATTTCGAGTTGGCCAGCATCCACGTGGTTGGAGTTTTCGGGTTCAATGAATTGGCTGGTTTGAATCCCAGCTGTCCAAGCGCGGCAACAAGATCTGGGTCTGCTGTATCTTCAATCGCCATCGAAAGATGCTCGAAACTAGCAATATCGATATCGTCAGTTTGCGTGATCCAATCCGTTCCTTCCGCCAAATGGACGCCGAGTTGAAGATCGTAATGTCTGAAGGCGTGCGTTCCAACCAGAGTTCCACCAAGACGAAAGACGCCGCTATTCGCCAGCGCGCGTAACATGGGGCCGGTATCGCGATCGGGGCCGGCGATACCGCCTGCGCGCAATTGCGCGACAAGGCCTGAAGCGTGTTTGCGAAATTCTGCGCGGCTTTGTTGGTGTGCTCGCATCTCTTCGATGCGTAGTCTCATTTCTTCGCTGTCGGGGCCGAGATACCGTTGTCGTGGAGACGCTCCATTGATCGGCCTTTGATTGGCGTACCAATAAGTCTTGCCCTTGCGAACCATCGTGAAGGGCGCGCCATTAAAGTCGAAGGACGGACGGTTCAAATGCATTTGAACCAAGTTCGCATAGGTGGTCTGCAGGGTTGCCGGTATCGATCTCATGTGGTTGCACTACGCGAATAATTCCCGTAGTGCAACCCTGCAAATAGTTGCACTACACCAGTTATTCCTGTAGTGCAACAGCTCAAAAGTCTCCGCATCGGGTCCCTCTAAAGGTCAAATCTACCCCTCCAGACCTGATTGACGCTGCGCCCGTGAAACGGTATTGGCCTTTCCCACTGCATTTTTGGGAGAAAACCCCATGTCCGGTCGCCTGTCGGCGCTCGTACTCGTAATTGGCTCGCCGCCGGCCCGGTAACGCACCGGGCTGAACGGCGAGACGCATGCGAAGGGCCCGAGTGGCCCTTTTTCTTTTTCCCGAACCTGCAGGACACTGGCGATCGAAATGGACGGAAACAGCAAGATGGACACGGGCACGCAAACCCAGGCCGAGCAGCTGACAGGCGCCGAGATCGTCCTCCGCGCGCTTGCCGACCAGGGCGTCGAGACGATTTTTGGCTATCCCGGCGGCGCCGTCCTTCCGATCTACGACGCAATCTATGCGCAGCAGCGCGTGCGCCACATCCTCGTCCGCCACGAGCAGGGGGCAGGGCACATGGCCGAAGGCTATGCGCGCTCCACCGGCAAGTGTGGCGTGGCGCTCGCCACCTCCGGCCCCGGCGCCACCAACATGGTGACGCCGCTCGCCGACGCGCTGATGGATTCGATCCCGATGGTGGTCTTCACAGGCCAGGTCCCGACACACCTCATCGGCTCGGACGCTTTCCAGGAGGCCGACACCGTCGGCATCACGCGTGCCTGCACCAAGCACAACTATCTCGTGCGCGACGTGAACGATCTCGCGCGCACGATCCACGAAGCCTTCTATGTCGCCACCAGCGGTCGCCCTGGTCCCGTGCTGGTCGACATCCCGAAGAACGTGCAGTTCGCCAAGGGCAACTATGTCGGCCCGGAAGCGATCGAGCACCGCACCTATCACCCGCGCTCCGAGCCGCAGGACAAGCGCATCGAGGAAGCCCTCGCCCTGATGGCGAAAGCCGAGCGGCCGATCATCTATTCCGGCGGTGGCGTCATCAATTCCGGCCCGGCCGCGTCTGAAGCGTTGCGTGCGCTTGCGAAAGCCACTGGCTGGCCCGTCACCTCGACGCTGATGGGTCTTGGCGCCTTCCCGGCCTCGAACCCGCAATGGCTGGGCATGGTCGGCATGCACGGCTCGTTCGAAAGCAACAACGCGATGCACGATTGCGACGTCATGCTCTGCGTCGGCGCGCGCTTCGATGACCGCGTCACCGGCCGCCTCGACGCCTTCTCGCCCAACTCTAAGAAGATCCACATCGACATCGACCCGTCCTCGATCAACAAGAACGTTCGCGCCGACATCCCGGTCGTCGCCGATTGCGGCAAGGCGCTGGCGGCTCTCGTGAAGGGCTGGGCGAAACTCCCATCCCGCAAGCCCGACATAAAACCGTGGTGGAAGCAGATCGACGAATGGCGCGCCCGCAAGGGCTTCGCCTATCCGAACTCGAAAACGCTCATCAAGCCGCAATACGCCATCCAGCGTCTCTATGAGCTGACAAAGGATCGCGACGTCTACATCACCACCGAAGTCGGCCAGCACCAGATGTGGGCCGCGCAGTTCTTCCACTTCGACCAGCCCAATCGCTGGATGACGTCCGGCGGTCTTGGCACGATGGGTTATGGTCTGCCCGCCGCCATCGGCGTGCAGGCGGCGCACCCGAAAGCCCTGGTCATCGACATCGCGGGCGACGCCTCGGTGCAGATGACGATGCAGGAGATGTCCTGCGCCATCCAGCACGACCTGCCGGTCAAGATCTTCATCCTCAACAACGAGTGGATGGGCATGGTGCGCCAGTGGCAGCAACTGCTCCACGGCGAGCGCTATTCGCACTCCTATTCCGACGCGCTGCCCGATTTCGTGAAGCTTGCCGAGGCTTACGGGTGCCACGGTATCCGCTGCGAGGACCCGGCCAATCTCGACGCCGCGATCATGGAAATGATCGACACGCCCAAGCCCGTCCTCTTCGACTGCCGCGTCGAGAAAGCCGAGAACTGCTTCCCGATGATCCCCTCGGGCGCTGCCCATAACGAGATGATCCTCGGCAAGATCACCGGCGACGAGATTGGCGAAGCCGGCAAGATGCTGGTCTGACGGGGAAGGGACGAGAGCGTGGCGGATTTCTTCTCACGGTTCGGGGTCGAGCAATGGCTGGCGCTCATGTCGGCCGTGCTGGCGATCTCGTCCTTCGTGCTGAACCTGCGCCTTGTCGCCCGCCAGGAAAAGCGCAACGCCACGAGCCTCAAGCTCGCCTACGACTCCAACGTCATCGACTGGTCGGATGAAGTCCTCCACGTCCTGGCCGACGCGCACGAAGTCCTGGCCGAGAAGGGCGTCTCCTATGGAGACGCCGATTTCCCCATGCGCCGCTCCGAAACCCGCGCGAAACTCTCGGCGCTAATCGACCGCGGCCGCATCTTCTTCCCGAACCGCACCGACACCGACCACGGCGCCGACAAGGACATGGGCTTCCAGGGCCATCGCCAGCCAATTCTCAGCACGTTGGTCCGCGCCTATGGCGCCATCGACAAGGGCGGTGACGGGCCGGGCCCGGATCGCGTTGCGGTAGATGCGTTGATGGTGGAACGGCGCAAGTTCGTCGCCGAAGTGTTCAAGGCCGTGGACCCTGTGCGGCGCGGCAGGAAGATCGAGGAAATCACCACATGACCCGCGCAACCCGCCCCCGAGCTCCCGCCAAGTCCGGCGTCCGCGAGGATCCTGCGTCCGCCTACGACATGACCCATGCCGACGAGCACGTCGAAAAGCGCACGCTGGCCTGCATCGTCGACAACGAGCCGGGCGTCCTCGCCCGCGTCGTCGGTCTGTTCTCGGCGCGCGGCTACAACATCGAGTCGCTGACCGTCGCCGAGATCGACCGCAACGCCCACCAGTCGCGCATCACCATCGTCACCTCCGGCACCAACCATGTGCTGGAACAGATCGAGCAGCAGCTTCTTCGCCTCGTGCCGGTCGCGAAAGTCATCGACGTCACCAACTCCACCGGCGGCATCGAGCGTGAGCTCGCCCTCGTGAAGGTCGCGGGCAAGGGCGATGCGCGCGTCGAATCGCTCCGTATTTCCGAAATTTTCCGCGCCCACGTCATCGATACGACCAACGAGAGCTTCATCTTCGAAGTCACCGGCGCCAGCCAGAAGATCGACCAGTTCATCGAACTCATGCGCCCGCTTGGCCTCGTCGAGGTCTCGCGCACGGGCGTGCTCAGCATTCAACGGGGGAAGGAGAAGGCAGGATGAAGCGCTCTGTCTATCGTTACACATTCGGAGCCATGATCGTGGCGCTCGCGGTTGCCTGTTCGCCGGCGCCGACGGAAAACTTGCCCGCGGCGCCGAGCGCCGATGCGGCGAAGGCCACGCTTGAAGCAGCGCTGCAGGCGGATCGCGACTTCGCCGCTGCTGTCGGCAAGGACGGGCCCAAGGCCGCTTTCCTCGCCTGGTTCCACCCGACCGACAGCCAGTTCGTGCAGCCGGGCGCCTATCTCAAGGGCGCTGAAGCCATCGCCGCGCCGTTCGCGCAATCGCCGCCGAACTTCTCGATCGGCTGGACGCCTGACAGCGGTGTTGCCTCCGCATCCGGCGACTTCGCCACCACCACGGGCCGCTACGCTGTGAAGATCGGCGACCAGACGGTGGAGCAGGGCCGCTACATGACGTCCTGGCGCAAGGACGAGACCGGCGCATGGAAAGTGGTGATGGACGCCACGATCGCCGATCCGCCCGCCTCGACAGCGCCATCCGCGCCCGATCCGAACGGACGCCCGGGCTAAACGACGTTTTCAGTTTCCGACTAAAGGCGGTTCGCGTATGGGACCGCCAAACCTCAAGGTGAGCAGCATGAAAGTCTACTACGAGAACGACGCCGACCTCTCGATCATCCAGTCGAAGAAGGTTGCCGTCATTGGCTATGGCAGCCAGGGCCATGCCCATGCGCTCAATCTCCGCGAAAGCGGCGTGAAGGACCTCGTGGTCGGCCTCCAGCCGAACTCGGCTTCAAAGCCCAAGGCCGAGCAGGAAGGCCTCAAGGTCGTGACGCCGACCGAGGCCGCCAAATGGGCCGATGTGATGATGATCCTCACGCCTGACGAAAAGCAGGCCGTGCTGTACTCGAACGAGATCGAGCCGCACACGCGCAAGGGCCAGCACCTGATGTTCGGCCATGGCTTCAACATCCACTACAACCTGATCCGCCCGCGCGCCGACATGGACGTGTCGCTCTCGGCGCCGAAAGGCCCTGGCCACACGCTGCGCAACCAGTACACGCAGGGCCGCGGCCTTCCGGGCCTGATCGCCATCCACCAGGATGCTTCGGGCGTCGCCCAGGCGGTTGCGCTCTCCTACTCGAAAGCCATCGGCAACACGCGTGCGGGGGTCATCCAGACCTCGTTCCGCGAAGAGACCGAGACGGATCTTTTCGGCGAACAGGCGGTTCTCTGCGGCGGCCTCGTCGAGCTCATCAAGGCCGGCTATGAAACGCTGGTCGAAGCCGGCTACGCGCCGGAGATGGCGTACTTCGAATGCCTCCACGAAGTGAAGCTGATCGTCGACCTCATCTATGAGGGCGGTATCGCCAACATGAACTACTCGATCTCGAACACGGCCGAGTACGGCGAATACGTCACCGGCCCGCGCATCGTGACCTCGGAAACCAAGGCCGCGATGAAGAAGGTTCTCGAAGATATCCAGCAGGGCCGCTTCGCCCGCGACTGGGTCCTCGAGAACCAGGCTGGCGCCCCATCCTTCCAGGCGATGCGCAACAAGATGAGCAACCACCCGATCGAGGAAGTCGGCGAGAAGCTCCGCTCGATGATGCAGTGGTCGAAGTCCAACCGCCTCGTCGACCGCAAGCGCAACTAGCGCTAGCCACGAGCTGGAATCCGGAAAAGCCCGCCCTTGCCGGCGGGCTTTTTCATGCCGCCTTCTGCAGCACGACCATCGTCACCTTGTATTTCACGAACAGCCACAGCGCGCGCTTGCGCTGGAGCTTCTTCGGGTTCCGCCAGATGTCGTGCCAGTGATACTCTGTCGGAAGGATCTCGCCCTCCGTCAGCTTCGCCTCCGGAACAAGGGACGCCACCTGCTGGGGCGTTGGTCTGTACATTGTGTCGAACGGATCGCGATGGTGCGGATAGCTGCGCGGCACCGAGACGATCAGCCGTCCGCCGGGCTCGACCAGGTCGAACGCGCGGCGCGTCATCTTGTCGGGCTCGTGCACGTGCTCGAGGATGTTGCACAGCAGGACGGTCCTCGGCTTGTGCGCCTTGACCGCCGTATAGCCCTCTTCGCTCAGGATGTCGGCGACCAGATCGACGCCGTCTTCCTGCTTCAGGTCGACATGCACCACCGGCACTTTGCGGGCGCGCAGGGGGGCGAAAAGTTCCGCATCAACCCAGGGCTGCCGCTTGGTACGGAACTCCGCCGTCGACGAACCGACATTGGCGATCGTTCCGACATCGGCGGCGTCAATCGCGGCGATCCGCGCTGCAATCCATGCCGCTTCCTGTTTGAACATGAACCGCCGCCTCTATTTTCCGGCGATATTCAGCATTTCGCCCTCGACAACAAGCGGGCTCTGCGCAGGACTCGTCACACAACACCTTGTCCCGGCCTTTCATGACCTTCACCCACCGCCTCGCCACCGAAGCCGACCTTGAAGCGATCCGCGCGCTGATGGACGTCGCCATTGGCGAACACCTAAAGGCCTTTCTCGATCCAGCGCAGGTCGAGCTCTCGAAATCCATCATGGGTCTCGACACGCAGCTCATCGCAGACCGGACCTACTTCCTCGTGGAGGAGGATGGCCGCCATGGCGAGACGAGATTGGCCGGTTGCGGGGGCTGGTCCCGCCGCGCCACGCTCTATGGCGGGGATCATTCCACACTCCAGCGCAACGCGGCCCTGCTCGATATCGCGAAGGACGCTGCGCGCGTGCGCGCCATGTATACCCATCCTGATTTCAAGCGCCGCGGCGTCGGCCGGATGATCCTGGACTTGTGCGAAGCCGCTGCGCGCCAAGCCGGCTTCAGGTCGGTCGAGCTGATGGCTACCCTGTCAGGCGAGCCGCTCTATCGCTCCTGCGGCTATCACGACATCCAGCGCATCATCGCCGCCTCGAAGGATGGCGTCGATGTTCCCGGAGTTCGCATGGGCAAGGCGCTCTGACCCGTTGCCGATCACACCGGCAGCCTCCATGTTCCCCCGATGACGGATGACGCCCAGCCTCGTAATCGAGAGAAGCAGCCGCTGATCAACGCCCCGGCGCTGGTCGTTGTGATGACGTTGCTGCTGATCGGCCTCTACGCAGCCTACACCTTCGCGCCCGTCGCCCAGCAGCAGTCCATACTGTTCGATTTCGCGCTGGCGCCTGAACGGTTCTGGGCGCCTGCCGGTTCTCCCTATGTCTATCCGGACTACGCGTCGGGCCTCGTGACGCTGGTGTCGACCTCGCTCCTGCATGCCGACTGGATGCATGTCCTCGTCAACGCTTTCATGCTGCTCGCTTTCGGCACGCCGGTCGCCCGCGCCTTCGGCAATTCGGTTACGGGGTGGGGACTTCTGGATGATCGTATTCATCGGTTCCGTCGCCGGCGGCTCTGCGCTCTATCTCGCGCTCGCAACGGAAAGCTCGCCCTACGCCGTTGGCGCCTCGGGCGGCGTTTGCGGTCTCATCGCGGCGGCCTTCCTGCTCGATCCGCGGGGCGGCAAGCGAAAGTTGTGGTCGCCCGAATTCCTGAAGCTGACGATCGCCATCGTCATCGCCAACGTTGTGCTGACATTCGTAGCGCCGGTCCTTCTGGGAATGGGACTGGCTTGGGAAGCGCACGCTGGGGGCTATATAGCAGGAGCGCTGCTCATGACTGTCCTTCCCGTGCGGGGGTATGCGGAGCCGCAATCGTGACCAAACGGCGCCCGCCTCATTCGGGCCTCGTTCATGTGAAATGCGCATAAATCGACGACAGACGATGGGGACGTTTAACGTTGTCCCCAAAGGAGACAGAGATGAGGGTTCTGGTCATCGCCGCCACCGCACTGTTCGCCGTGTGCGCCGCTGCTGCGGACACTGCGAAGGACGGCGCCGTCTCGGTCAAGCCGGGCAAGTGGCTGTGGAAGCAGGAGACGAGCATCCTCGCCATCCCGCTCAAGGAAGAAAACCTCGAATGCCTGATCCCGGAGAAGGCGAAGATCACGCTGTCGAAACTGGCGAGCGATCTCGAGAAGGGCTGCACCGTCGATAACGTGCAGTCGATCTCCGGGGGTTATACGTTCAAGCTGATCTGCAAGGGCAAGACGACCGGCAACGCCGACGCCACGCTTACGCACACGCCGACCTCGATGACGATCCGCGCCGTAGGCTCGGCCAATATCGGCTTTATCCCGGCCGGCTTCTCGATGAAGGCCGACGCGACCTACCAGGGCGATTGCACTGCAGCCGAGGTCGCCAAGGAGACCGAGCGCTGGAACAAGGAAAACGGCGTCAAGTAACGCTGCTCTCGCTGAAACCAGGCGCGCCCCGGAGCCTCGCTCCGGGGCGTTGTCGTGTCTAGAACGCGTAGGTCAGGCCAAGTTGCACGACAGGATAGACCTTGTAGTCGTCGATATCGTCCTGAAGGTTCTGCTCCTCGATCGCGAGCTGGTTCTGGAAGTTGCTGTCGTTCGATAGCGTTCCGCCCGTCGAGGTCAGGCTCACATCCGGCGATCCCGTGAACATGGCGCCGGCGATCACCTTGAAGCCAAGGCCTGTGCCGCCCTGGAAGGTCGTGTCCCAGCCAAGCCCCACGAACGGCGCCGCGTCCTCGAGGTCCGCCGCCATGTTCAAAGTGCCGACCTGCGCTGGCGTGAAGGTCTGGTTGCCGATCTGAACGTTCGATGTCGGCGTCGCGTGGAGATCCAGTTTCTTCTCGCCGAGATAGACGCCCGCCGTCACGATGAAACTGTTGGTGAAAGGCCGGAAGTCAACGAACGCGCCCCACGTCGTCAGGTCGAGATCGCCGTCATAGGCAATGTCGTCGTAAGTGTCGTCCGCACCGTACTGGAAATAGTTGTAGCCGCCGCGCAGCTGGATGGCCGGCGCGATCTGCGTCTGCGCCTCCACAGTGCCGCCGGTGGTGCCGATGCTGCCGCCGACTGCAAGCTGCGCATGCGCCGCGCCCGCGGATCCGATCGCCAGCGCCGCAAGCGTCATCGTCCGTTTCATGATCTCTCCCCAAGGCTGTTGCGGGAGAAGTCTGGGCGGGTTCGCCTTATCCGACAATCAATGGAGATCAGTCCGCTGCCGGTACGATCTTCTGCTTCCGCCGGCTGTCCCACGCCGAGAGCATCACGGCGGCGATGATCACGCCCGCGCCGATCCACACCTGCCAGCGCGGCACTTCGGCAAAGAAGAAATAGCCGAGCAGGGCGCTCCAGATGAGGCCGGTGTATTCGGCGGCAGCGAGGCTCTGCGCCGGCGCACGCGCATAGGCCTGTGTCAGCAGGAACCACAGCAGGAAACCGGTCGCGCCCGCGACGACAAAGAGTGGAATATCGACCAGCATCGGCGCCGTTCCCATCGCGATCGCGGGGATCAGAAGGTAGGCCGCCGGGAACACGTTGCCGAGGAAGGCCGTGACGATCGCATCGTCCTTCTGCGCCAGCTGCCGCAGCAGCACGATCGACAGCGCATAAAGTCCAGAGGCTGCAACGCCCGAGGCGATCCCCTCGATGCGCCTAGCCGAGTCTGCCGCGCCGACCGCGCCCTGGACCGTGATCAGCATCCCGATGAAGCCGACGCCCAGCGCCAGGATGGCCATCGGCTGCATCTTCTCGCCCAGCAGCCAGTGCGCCAGCGGCGCGATCATCAGCGGCGCGCAGAAGATAAGGACCGTCGCCTCTGCAATCGGCAACACGCTCAGGCAATGGAAGAACAGAACCGCCGACACCGTGCTCGCCACCGCCCGCACCGCATGCCGCCGCAGCCCACGCCCATCAGGCAGCTTCCGTTTAAGCGCCAGCATCGTTGCGCCCGAGAACACCGTCCCGAACACATAGCGCAGCGTTGCGATCAGCACGGCGGTGTAGGTTGCGCCCAGATGCTTGATCATGGCGTCCATGACGCAGCCCATCATCACGCCCGTCACCGCCATCGCGAGCGGCGGGAAGGGAAGCGGACGGGAAGGAGAAGGCGCGCCGGTCATCGCGCCATCCATCACGGCGACCATCCGATCTCAACGGAAGTTTCTTCCTTGTCCGGGGCATGGCTAACCCTAGGGAAACTCCGGCAAAATCAACAATCTTGCGAAAAGGGGCCATTTTAGGCATGTTCCCGCCACCTTGCAGGGCGGGCCAAGCGCGATTCCGGAGAGAATTGCGGGGAAGTCGTCCACAATTCAATGAGTTAGAGGACGTCACATGAGCGATCTATCGCTTTGGCTTCCCATCGTCGCGGGCTTCGTCGCCGTGGCTTATGGGGTCATCACCACGCAACGCCTTATGGCACTGCCCACCGGCAGCGCCCGCATGCAGGAGATCGCCAAGGCGATCCAGGAGGGCGCCAACGCCTACCTGAACCGCCAATACCGCACGATCGGCATGATCGGCGTGGTGGTCGCAATCATCATCGCCTTCTTCTTCAAGAACTGGGAAGCGCCCGTCGGCTTCGTGCTCGGCGCGGTCCTCTCGGGCGCCGCAGGCTTCATCGGCATGAAGATCTCGGTCCAGGCCAACGTCCGCACGACGGAAGCCTCCTCCAAGGGCCTGGCCCAGGGTCTCTCGGTCGCCTTCCAGTCGGGCGCCGTGACCGGCATGCTCGTCGTCGGCCTCGCGCTGATCGGCCTCGCCGGCTACTACGCCTTCCTCACCCAGGTCATCAAACCGGCTGAGCCGCGCGTCATCGTCGATGCGATGGTCTCGCTCGGCCTCGGCGCTTCGCTGATCTCCATCTTCGCCCGTCTCGGCGGCGGCATCTTCACCAAGGGCGCCGACGTTGGCGGCGACATGGTGGGCAAGGTCGAAGCCGGCATTCCCGAAGACGATCCGCGCAACCCTGCCACGATCGCTGACAACGTCGGCGACAACGTCGGCGACTGCGCCGGCATGGCCGCCGACCTGTTCGAGACCTATGCGGTGACCATCGTCGCCACGATGGTGCTCTCCTCGATCACCTTCGGCATCGCCGACCAGCCCGCCATGATGATCCTCCCCCTGGTCATCGCGGGCGTCTGTATCTTCACCTCGATCGTCGGCACCTTCTTCGTCCGCCTGTCGAAAGACTCGCGCAACGTGATGGGCGCTCTCTACAAGGGCTTCATCGCCTCGGCCGTCCTCTCGATCCCGGCGCTCTATGGCGCGCTCTGGATCGCGCTCGGCGACCCGATGAAATTCGCCACGACGACAATTGGCGGCCTCGATATCACCGGCATGAACCTCTTCTACTGCGGCATCGCCGGCCTCGTGGTCACGGGCCTGATCGTCTGGATCACGGAATACTACACCGGCGTCGGCTACCGTCCTGTGCGCTCGATCGCCCAGGCTTCGGTCTCCGGCCACGGCACCAACGTGATCCAGGGTCTCGCGGTCTCGCTCGAGGCGACGGCCGTTCCCGCCCTGATCATCATCGCGGGCATCATCTTCACCTACACGATGGCTGGCCTCATCGGCGTCGGCATCGCCGTCACCACGATGCTCGCGCTCGCGGGCATGGTCGTGGCGCTCGACGCCTTCGGCCCGGTCACCGACAACGCCGGCGGCATCGCCGAAATGTCGGGCCTCGATGACTCGGTTCGTGAAACCACCGACACGCTCGACGCCGTCGGCAACACGACGAAAGCCGTCACCAAGGGCTACGCGATCGGCTCGGCCGGTCTGGGCGCTCTGGTTCTCTTCGCCGCCTTCACCGCCGACCTCGAATTCTTCTCGGGCAACGCGACCGAAGGCTCGTTCCTCTACGGCGTCTCGGCGGACTTCTCCCTGTCGAACCCGTACGTGGTCGTCGGCCTGCTGTTCGGCGGCCTGCTGCCGTTCCTCTTCGGCGGCATGTCGATGATGGCGGTCGGCCGCGCGGCTCAGGCGGTGGTGGAAGAAGTCCGCCGTCAGTTCCGCGAGATCAAGGGCATCATGGATTACTCGGCCAAGCCGGACTATGGCAAAGCCGTCGACATGCTGACCAAGGCCGCGATCAAGGAAATGATCGTCCCGTCGCTCCTGCCGGTTCTCTCGCCCATCGTGCTGTTCCTCGGCATCTGGGCCATCGGCGGCTTCACGGATGACTCCAAGTCGCAAGCCCTCTCGGCGCTCGGCGCCATGCTCTTGGGCGTCATCGTCACCGGCCTCTTCGTCGCCATCTCCATGACGGCCGGCGGCGGCGCCTGGGACAACGCCAAGAAGTCGTTCGAGGATGGCTTCCGCGACAAGGACGGCGTCGTCCACAAGAAGGGTTCGGACGCTCACAAGGCGGCCGTCACCGGCGACACCGTCGGCGACCCCTACAAGGACACGGCGGGTCCCGCCGTGAACCCGATGATCAAGATCACCAACATCGTCGCGCTGCTCATGCTCGCGGCCATGGCGGCCGGCTCGCACTAAGCCGGGGCATCGCTGATCGAAACGGAAAGGGCGCTCTTCGGAGCGCCCTTTTTGCTTGTCAGCCCGGCGGCGTCGGCGGCAGCGGCGGGGGAGGCGACCCCGGCGGCTGCGCCAGCGGATCGGTCGGGTCGAGCGGATCCGTCGAACGTGGAACGGTTGGAACTGCCGGCGGGCGCTCATCCGGGTTGGGCATCGTCGTCGGCGGCAATTGTTGTGCGTCGCGCCGCGCTTCCTGCGGCGAATAGGCGTCTGGCTTAAAGCGCGCGGTCTGGCTGTCGCCGCACGCGGCAAGGCCAAGCGCGGCAACGGACGCTGCCAGGGCGTATCTCATGTCGGGCTCCCTTCCTGTGTCGTTTGACCAACGGCGCGCGCGCCGCGGCGTTCCGGCTGCGTTCGCCGGACCAACACAGGTTGAGGAATTCCGGGCGCCCGCTGCTGCCACCTCGCTGTCAGCACGCCCATGCGCACATGTCCGCATACGCTGCGGAGATACGCCCATGCACCTCGTCCGCTACCACGTCGCCATTAGTCTCGACGGTTTCATCGCGCCGAAGGACGGTTCGGCCGATTGGCTCAATCCGTATGGCAAGGTCGCCATGGGGTTCATCGGTCCATGGATGAAGCAGATCGGCGGTATCATCGTCGGCCGCGCCACCTACGACCAGTCGGTCGGCATGGGCGGCTGGATGTGGGGCAAGACACCCGCGCTCGTGATGACATCGCGCCCGATCGAGACAGGCCCGCAGACCGTCCATGCACACAATGGTGATCCGGTCGAAGGGCTCGCCAAACTCCGCCAGCGCATGAGCGAGCAGGATCTCGAGACCGACATCTGGCTGTTCGGCGGCGGCGTCACCGCGGGGCTGTTCCTCAAGCACAACCTGATCGATCTCGTCGAGCTCGCCGTCGTGCCTGTTGCGCTGGGCGAGGGCAGGCCGCTCTTCGCCGACGCCGAGACGCAGCTCACCTTCGAGCACGCCTCATCCCAGCCCATCGGCATGGGCGTTGTCGTGAACAGCTATCGCCGGATGGAAGCGCCTATTCGGCGCCGTGCAGGACGTCGTTCCTGACCTTGTAACCGGTGAACGAGAAGTCGGTGAAGAAGCCGTCGATCCCGAGGGCGAGATACTTCTTCATCACGTCTTCGATCGGCGCGCCCATCGTCACGTCATCGCGGAACGTCCACGGATGCACCGCGATGCCCTTCGCGTGCGCTGCCTCGACCACACCGGTCGACTTGCCGTCCTTGTCGAACAGCATGTTGATGTTCGGCCCCAGCCCCTGCCAGAACGGCGCGCCCGGCTTGGCCATCGCCGCATCGAGCGCGTCCCTGTCCGCCACAAGCATCACGACCGTGAGGTCTGTCATGGCGTCGATCTTCTTCACGAAGTCCGGCTCGAACGACTGGATAAACACCGGCGATCCTTTCGCCGCCATGCCGTGTGAAGCGAGCGAGGCGAGGATTTTCTCGGCCATGTCCGTGTGGCCGATCTTTTCGTGATAGGCGGGCGACTTCGCTTCCGGATAGACGCACACCTCTGCGCCCGTCACTGTGTGGCGTGATTTCGCCAGCTCGAGCACCTCGTCGAACGTCGCCACCGGATAGAGCCCGTCGAACGCTTTCGATCGTCCCTTGAAGGGCTGGATCGCGCGCAACGTCTTCAACTCGGCCAGCGTGAAGTCCGCCACCCACCAGTCCTCGCGGTCGGTGAATTCCGGGTCTGGCGACTTCCGCTTGCGGTCCGCGAACTCGGCATGCCTGGCTACGTCCGTCGTCGTTGACAGGAAGGTGTCATGCCGGTCCACCAGCACGCCGTCTTTCGTCATCACGAGATCCGGCTCGATGCAGTCCGCGCCATCGTTCAGCGCGCGGTGATACGCCTCCAGCGTATGTTCCGGCAGCGCGCCCGACGCGCCCCTGTGCGCGATCAGCAGCGGAACCTTGTGCCCCAGCGTCGGATAGGGCCACGCCCCCGATCCACCCGCTGACATGCCTGACATCGTATCGCAGCCCACAAGAGCGAGCGGCAGGGCGAGAAGTCCGAGAATCCGTTTGCGCATCATGCCTTGGACCATGCTCATGTGACGCGTCGATGTCGAGACACTGGCGTTGCCTCGGCTATGGACAACGTCCCCCTCTGGACAAGGCAAATATGAAGGCGCAACTGTGAGCAAACACTCACATCAGGAAGCGCCGCGATGACAGCCGAGCAGCAGAAGCCTCTCAATTCCGGTTTCGGCATGCGTTCCACGGCCGAGGATGTCCTCAAGGGCGTCGACCTCAAGGGCCGCAACGTCATCTTCACTGGCGGCTATTCCGGCATCGGTCTCGAAGGCGTGAAGGCGATGGCGAAGGCCGGCGCTTCCATCACCGTTCCCGCCCGCCGCCCCGAGATCGCCCGCGCCGAACTCGCCGGGATCCCCAACGTGGAAGTCGCCGAGCTTGATCTCGCCGACCTCAAGTCCGTCGCGAAATTCGCCGCCGGCTACGTAGCGACGGGCAAGGCGCTCCACATCCTGATCAACAACGCAGCCATCATGGCCAATCCCGAAACGCGCGTTGGGCCGCAGAACTGGGAATCCCAGTTCGCCACCAACCATCTCGGCCACTTCGCGCTCGTCGCCGGCCTCGCGCCTGCGCTCAAGGCCGCGAAGGGCGCGCGCGTGGTCAGCGTATCGAGCACCGGCCACAAGCTGTCGCCGATCGTGTTCGAGGACATTCATTTCCGTTCGCGCCCCTACAGCAAGTGGCACGCCTACGGCCAGGCCAAGACCGCCAACTCCCTCTTTGCTGTCGAGCTTGATCGCCGCGGTCAGCCGTCCGGCCTCTGCGCCTTCGCCGTTCACCCCGGCGGCATCATGACGGCCCTGCAGCGCTTCCTGCCGAAGGAGGAGATGATCGCCTCTGGCTGGATGGACGAGAACGGAAACGTCAACGAGCGCTTCAAGACGCCGGAGCAGGGCGCCGCCACCTCCCTCTGGTGCGCGACATCTTCGACCCTCAACGGCATGGGTGGCCTCTATTGCGAAAACTGCGATGTCGCCCAGCTCGTCGAGCCGGGCACGTCCCGCATCTCGGGCGTCGATCCGCATGCTGTAGATCAAGCAGCGGCCAGACGGCTGTGGGATGTCTCGGTGGAAGCGACGGGCCTCAACGCGTTCTAGCCGGCTGCAAAATCTTCCGGCTTTGTGTCACGCGATAAAGCGCGGTCTAGCGGCACATGTAGTGTGAGCTCTCCGGCAGAAGGCGGGGTAGGGCCATGACACTCCATCGCATAACTTGGGCATCGCTCGGGGTGCTGGCCGCCATGCTGGCAATCATCAGTCTCTGGGGCGCATTGGGCTGAAGCATCAGTTGCGGGAACTGGCCCGCATGTTTGCCGCCAGCGAGGTGACCCGCGGCGTACGCGCAGGCCCGGCTGAACGCGATGCCCGCGCCGCCACCAGTTTGGTCCGATAACTGCGCGGCGACTCCCCGAACCAGCGGCGGCAGCTGCGGGAGAACGCCGAACTGTCGGCATAATCGAGCATCTGCGCGATCTGCGACAGGGTGACGGCGGGTTGAACAAGAAGCGACTCCGCCCATTCCCGCCGGGCGTCGTCCTTGATCTTCTCGAAGCTCGAACCTTCGTCCTTCAGTCGTCGCTGAAGCGTCCGCGCATGGATTCCCAGCGCCTTGGCCGCCTGTTCCGGCGTACATTCCCCGCCATTGAGCAGGCTGCGCGCCATAGCGCCAACGCGGGTGGTAAAATCCTTGTTCGGCGGCGGGCTCTGCGCGCGCAGATAGACTTCCGCAATCTCCTTCATCTGCGAGGACCCGCCGGCCCGCCAGGAATCGAGGATGGTGCGTTCGATCGCTATCCCCATCGCCGGTTTGCCGAACAGCGGCGTCACGCCGAATACCTTGCGGTAGGTCGCCAGCGGGGAGATCGGTTCGTGGGTGAACCAGACTTCGTGCGGCTTGTAGCGTCCGCCGCCCAGCTGCCCCAGCGCCTTGTGGATCGAGGCGATGATCCGCTCGTCATTCTGCTCGCGGCCCTGGTTGCGGCGCAGCTCCACCGTCACCGACAGGAAATCCCGGCTGGTCTTCGGCATCGGCGCAAGCGTCATCACGAAGGCCGGGTTATGAACATGCATGTAGCGCGCGGCGATCTCGATGCCCTCGCGCGCCGTCGGCGAGTTGATGATCGCGATCGATAGGGCGCCGAGCACCGACATGGTCTGCCGCTGGCCCATCACGAGCCCGAAGTCGCGCCGTCCGAGCTTTTCGGCGGCGATCGTCTGGGTATCGAGGAAGGCGCGCAGGGGCATGTAGCGCTCGGCGTCTCCGAGCGCGCCAACATCGACCTGCGCCGCAGCGAGGATCGCGGCCGGGTCGCCGCCCAGCTCCTTCACGAGTTCGGCGAAGCCTGCCCAGGCGCTCGCCCTAATGATTTCCCTCATGGATCTTCTGCCTGCGACAGCCTGTCGCCGGGATTCCCGGGATTGTGTCGCGAAATGTCAAGTCTTTGTCGGCTAGAGAAAAGCGCCGGAAGCGCGAAACACATAGGTGCTGACCGAAACTGGCAAAAGACCACCACCGCTCCCCGGACCCGAAATCAACGATGCCTGCCGAGCCCATTCAGGTCAATGAACCGCGGAAACCCCGCGTTCTCATCGCCGACGACGCGTCGGGGATGCGCACCTACCTGCGCACGATCCTCGTCGCCGCCGGCTTTGAATGCGTCGAGGCGAGGGATGGCGGGGAGGCGTTCGACGCCATCCTCAAATCCTCGTTCGACCTCCTGATCACCGACCTCGACATGCCAGGAATGGACGGTTTCCAGCTGATCTCGGCCGTCAGCCTGCTGCCGACATCCCGCGGCCGCCCGCCCATCATCGTCTGTTCGGCCCTGATGGACGAGACGACCGCCGTACGCCGCCCCGAACTTCGCGCAGCGGCAGCCCTGCTGGCCAAGCCGGTCCAGCCCGGCGACCTGCTGAAAGCCGTCGGCAAGACGTTGAATCTCAAGGCTGCCCCCCGCTAGAAGCGGCGACGTGGATTCTTGACGGCTTGGCCCAAGGGGGCGCATCAGGTCCCCCGCATGAACAAGCTGGCCGCCTTCCTCAACAACATGGACGCCAAGGCGTGGCGCACCATCTGGGTGTCGGTCGCGCTGCTCGGCGGCGTCGCCGCGCTGATGATCCTCGGCAAGTCCGGCCTGTTCGGCTGGGCCGAGCATCTCGACACACAGCTGCAGGGCCTGCGCGACAGCCCGTGGGGCCTGCCCGCCACCATTCTCGTCTTCATCGTCACAGCCTTCATCGCCGCTCCGCAATTCGTGCTGATGGGCGCGACTATCGTGGCTTTCGGCCCCTGGCTCGGCGGCGCCTATGCGATGGCCGGCCAGATGGTCACCGCCTGGCTTCATTTCTACATGGGCCGCTGGGGCGGTCGCGAGCTCGTCGAGCGCTATGGCGGCGACACGGTGAACCGTCTCTCCAGCTTCATCGGCCGCAACGACTTTCTCGCCTCCACCATCGTCCGCTCTGTGCCCACCGCGCCGGCCATCGTGGTCAACATGGCGTTCGGCGCCTCGAAGGCCGGCTTCTGGCCCTTCATCATCGGTTGCTTCTTCGGCTCGATCCCGAAGACGCTGATCGTCGCGCTGCTGGGCCAGTCGGTGATGTCGGCGATGGGTGGCGGCCTCGTCCTCGCTGTTGGCGGCGTCATCGCCGTGATCAGCATCTGGGTCGTCGTGGCGCTCGCCGCCCGCCGCGCCGTCCATCGCGACGATCCGCCTGAAGGCGCGCCCCCGCCTGACCAGCCCGCCGCCACGCCCAGTGATAGCGGCGCCTGATCCCGACCTTAAAGGCCTCCGCGCCATGCCGAGCCTCGGCAAGGCGTCCGCCGAACTTCTGGTCGACGTCGGCATTGCGACACCCGACATCCTGAGAAAAGCCGGCGCCGAGGAAGCCTGGCGACGTCTCCGCTTCGCGCACGGCAAACGCGTGACCATCACCTGGATCTACGCCCTCGATATCGCCATCCGCGGCATCGCCTGGAACGAGCTCAGCGAGGCCCGCGCCCGCAGGCTGCGCGCCCTCGCCGAGGCGATCATCGCGGAAATCGATGGCAAACCGCGGCCAACAAAACGGTCGCCGAAATCCATCAAGCGGGTGTGATCTGCCTCTACCGCGACGTTAGCGAGGCTGAATTTCCTGCCGCTTGACGTTACCGCTCGGTCCAATCATAGAACGATCATGCGCAAACAGGGACTTTCCCTCCTTCTTGACCTGCCGGGGCTGCTTAGCAGCCCCTGGGCGCTTGTCTGACCCGGGCATAGGTCCGCGGGTCGCGCGTCCAGGGGTTCGCACCAAACACCCTCCGACAAAAAAGCCCTGACAGGACCGCCCAAATGTCCACCCCGAACGTAAAACCCGTAGGCCCGGCCGTGAACGGCAAGGACCGCGTCCTCATCTTCGACACCACCATGCGCGATGGCGAGCAGTCGCCCGGCGCCTCGATGACCCTGCGCGAAAAGCTCGAACTCGCTGAACTCCTGCAGGAGATGAAGGTCGACGTCTGCGAAGCCGGCTTCGCCGCTTCCTCCGAGGGCGACTACCAGTGCGTCAGCCAGATCGCTGAACTCGCCAAGGACATGGCGATCTGCTCGCTCGCCCGTTCCACGCTCACCGACATCGACAAGGCCGGGGAAGCTCTGCGTAAAGCGAAGAACCCGCGCATCCACACCTTCATTTCCACCAGCCCCGTGCACATGAAGCACAAGCTGAAGATGGGTCCGAACGCCGTGCTCGAAGCCGTCGGCGCCTCCGTCACGCACTCCCGCAAATACGCTGGCGACGTCGAATGGTCCGCCGAGGACGCAACCCGCACCGAGTTCGACTTCCTCTGCAAGGCCATCGAAGTTGCGATCCACTCCGGCGCCACCGTCATCAACGTCCCCGACACGGTCGGCTATTCGCACCCGGCCGAATACGGCGCGCTGATCCGCCGCCTGATCGAGAACATCCCGGACTCCGACAAAGTCATCTGGTCGACCCACTGCCATAACGATCTCGGCCTCGCCGTCGCCAACTCGCTCGCCGGCGTCATCAACGGCGCGCGCCAGATCGAATGCGCCGTTAACGGCATGGGCGAGCGCGCGGGCAACGCCGCGCTGGAAGAATGCGTCATGGCCCTGAAAGTGCGCGGCGACTCGATGCCGTTCTACACCGAGGTCGTCACGCAGAAGCTCGCCCGCGCCTCCAAGATGGTGTCTTCCATCACCGGCTTCCCGGTGCAGTACAACAAGGCCATCGTCGGCAAGAACGCCTTCGCGCACGAGAGCGGCATCCACCAGGACGGCATGCTCAAGAACCGCGAGACCTACGAGATCATGCAGCCCGAGGACGTCGGCGTTCCGTCCACGTCGCTCATCATGGGCAAGCTCTCCGGCCGAAACGCCTTCCGCGACAAGCTGAAATCACTGGGCTACGTGCTCGAACCTGCGCCGCTCAACGATGCCTTCAAGCGTTTCAAGGATCTGGCCGACAAGAAGAAGCACGTCTTCGACGAAGACATCATCGCCCTCGTCGACGACCAGCTCGCCGGCGCTCAGGAGAAGGTCGCGATCAAGCGCCTGAAGGTCGTCGCCGGCACCGACGGCCCGCAATCGGCCGAGCTCGAGATCGTTGTTGAAGGTGAAAGCCGCTCGACGCACGCCACCGGCAACGGTCCCGTCGACGCCGTCTTCAACGCCATTCGCCAGCTCGTTCCCCACACGGCCGTGCTCGAACTCTACCAGGTCAACGCCGTCACCGAAGGCACCGATGCTCAGGCGACCGTCTCTGTTCGTCTCGCCGAACAGGGCCTCGTCGCCACCGGCAAGGCGAGCGACCCGGACACGCTCGTGGCGTCGGCGCGCGCATACGTCCACGCCCTCAACAAGCTTGAGGTGCGGCGCGCCAAGGCGACGGGGGCGGCAGCCTAGTCAGGACATCGCAAAGGAGAGGGCATGCGTGTCGGTCTCGTCGTGATGGCTGCGATCGCCACGGCCTGTTCACCAGCGTCCTCTCCACCCTCTGATCTGCTGGTCGGCACATGGCGCCTTGTCCGCTACGTCGATACCCCTGAAGGCGGCCAGCCGACGTTTGCCTTCGGCGAGCGTCCGGCTGGCTACTTCGTCTTCACCGCCGACGGGCTGGCATCGATCAGCTTCACGCATCCGTCCCCCGGCCCCGATGCAGCGCCAGCTGACCCGGATCCCGATGCGTGCGTCCCCGCCTGGTATTGCTCGTACTTCGGATCCTACACGACTGATGGCCGGTCATGGACAGTCCACGTCGAGGGCGGGAACATTCCCTCAATGATCGACACCGATCAGACGCGCAGCTATGTCTTGAACGGCGACACGCTGACCCTTGCCGGCGCGTATGACGGCGCAGACGGGAAGCCGGTCCGCTTCGAGCGCGTCCTGCAGCGCCGTCATCCCAACTGACGCCCGGTCAGAACCCCAACGCCTGCACATCCGGCTCTACCCACTCACGCCGCGCCTCGACCGAGAACAGCGTCTCCCTCCGCCAGTAGGCCAGCAGCCAGCCCGACTTGCCGAACTCGCGCGCCATCAGCGCGGCGAGCACATCGCTCAAGGCCGTGTCCGGATGCGTCGCCAGCATGAAGCGTGCGGCGCGCAGCGAAGCGAGGGTGATCGTCTCGTGATATCCGCCCGTGTCCGTGTTGGGCGTGTTGGTCGCCTCGTTGTAGGCGCGGATCAGTCCGGGCATCTGCCGTTCGGCGTCCGCCCCGTGTCGCGTGATCATCCAGAGCGCCGCCGCGAAATGGGCGGCATGCGTCCATTCCGGCTTGGGCAGCGTGCCGTCGATCACACCGCGCGCGATGCGGTCGATGTCAGTGTCGGTAAGCGACGTCATTTTTCAGGTCCCTTTTGGAATCCGGCGGACCTGTTCGATGGACAGCCCCGCCGCGTTGGCGAGGCTGGTAGCGGCGGGCGTCTAGCGCCCGGTTCCGCGCACACTAGCGCAAGCCGGCGTATGTCGGCCTTGCTGTTGCTGCTTGATTGTCAGCGTCATGTGCATGGCGCGCCGTGTATCACCGGACGCACGGCGGGCAAAGCCCGATCTATCCCACGGCTGTCAGGTTTTTCGCCGAGCGCCTTCAAGGCGGAAGCAGAAAATCCGCGGAAGTTGTCCTCCGCCTCTGACGCCGAGCGATGCTGCCTCCATCGTCTCCGCATGGAGGCTTGTCGCGATGTTCAAGCAGCGCCCGAACGACAAGCATCCCAGATGGAGTGTACCGGGCTGAAGGCAAGCCCGCGCCTGCTGTCGACCCGATTGACTTTAAGCCTCGCCTGCATCATATGCCGCCGACCCAATCGGAGACCACGGACATGAAGCTCTAGAAACCCGCCAGCTTTCGCGCGTTTCCACCTGTAGCTTCGGTGTCTCCATGTCTGCATTCCTCACACTCGATAGCGTGTCCGCCTCCGTTTCAGGCGGCCGTGTCCTGTTCGAAAACCTCACGCTTGCCATCAGCGCCGAGCGCGTCGGCCTTGTTGGCCGCAACGGCTCGGGTAAGTCCACGCTGCTGCGCCTGATCTCGGGCGATGGCGAACTCTCATCCGGCGCGATCACCCGCAACGGCCGTATCGGCGTGCTCGAACAGCGCTGGCCCGACGACACGACCACGCTCGCCGAAGCCCTCGGCGTTGCTCCCGGCCTTGCGCGCCTCGCCCGCCTAGATGCCGGGCAGGGGAGCGACGAAGACGCCAGCGAAGCCGACTGGACGCTCGAACACCGCATCGCCGAAACGCTGGCGCAGGTTGATCTGCCCGAACGCGACCTCACCCGCACCATCGGCGGCTTCAGCGGTGGCGAGCGCACCCGTATCGCCGTCGCCCGCCTGTGGCTCGAAGCGCCGGACATCCTCCTGCTCGACGAACCCACCAACAATCTCGATGCGCCGGGCCGGGCCGCCATTCTCGCCCTGATCGATGAATGGCGAGGCGCCGCCTTCATCGCCAGCCACGACCGCGACCTGCTCGAACACGTCGACCGCATCATCGAGCTGACGCCGATCGGCATCACCGTGTTCGGCGGCGGCTGGTCCGAATTCGCAGCCGCTCGCGACCTTCGCCGCGCCGCCGCCGTCGATGCGCTCGACAGGGCCGAGACCGACCTTCGCCGCGTGAAGGATCAGGTCCAGCTGCAGCGCGAGATGAAGCAGCGCAAGGACGCCGCCGGCAAGGCAGGCCGCTTCTCGGCCGGCCAGAGCAAGATGCTGCTCGACTTCAAGCAGGACCGCGCCGAAGCCTCGCAAGGCGCAGCCAACCGCCTCGCCGACCGCCAGCTCTCCGAGGCCAACGAGGCGCTCGACAAGGCCAAAGCGCAGTTCGAAGTCCTGATCCCGCTCAACGTCGTCGCGCCCAGCGTCAATCTTCCCGCCCAGAAAGTCGTGCTCACCTTCGAGGACGTGAAAGCCGAAGCCGGCGGCCGCCCGCTCTTCGGTCCGTTGAATTTCAAAATCGTCGGCCCGGAGCGTATCCACATCGCCGGCACGAACGGCTCGGGCAAATCCACCCTGCTGCGCCTCATCACCGGGGAACGCGAGCCTGCTTCAGGCTCGATCCGTCGGCTCGACGGCCGCATCGCCATGCTCGACCAGCACGCCGACGCCCTCGATCCGTCGCTCACGCTCCTGGACAACATGCGCTCCGCGAACCCGGAGCTCGACGACAACGCCGCCTACGCCGCGCTCGCCCGCTTCGCCTTCCGTAACAAGAAGGCGCTTCAGACGGTCGCAACGCTTTCCGGCGGCGAACGCCTGCGCGCAGCTCTGTCCGTCCTGCTCGCCGCGAAGGAGCCGCCGCAACTGCTGTTGCTCGACGAGCCGACCAACCACCTCGACATCGACTCCATCGAGATCATCGAGACCGCCATGCGCAGCTATGACGGCGCTCTGATCGTGGTGAGCCACGATCCCGCCTTCGTCGCCGGCGTCGGTTGCACGCGCGTGATCAGGCTGGGTTAGCGCTTCTTCCCACGCTGCCTGCGCCGCCGCCGCTTGTTTCCGTCTGGCTGAGGCGTCACGTGTTGTTCAACGAGGTATCTGAAATAGCGGCTGCCACGCATTGTCTCGTAGATCGTGAACCCTTTGCCGTCACGGAACGTGATCCTTATGCGGGGCGGATAGGATTTGTCCTCGATGCCGACAATATCGCTCCACGGCATCGTGCGTTGGCCATTCCACGCGCGGAACCTGACGCTGATCTTGTCCCAGTCGATCCGGCGCGCAATCGCTTGCCAAAGCCCAAACAATGCCACGATCGCAAGCCCGGCCGAGATGAAAAACCCTGCAATGCGATCGTCCTCGCCCAATGCCATGGGATTGAAAATCAACCATGCCAGGACCAGAAGAAGCGCGGCGGTCGTGATCGTGCACAGCACCAGGACAAGGGCGCTGCAGCGTACCGATGCAGGCTCCGGTTCGCCGCGCTTCCGGCGATTTGCGTGATCGGCAAGACCTCGCAGCGCCGCGTCCTGCACGGTTTCGCGGGCCAGGCGCCCGACAAGCGACGAGAAGATATCCCCCAAACTCATCGGCGCGTGTTCAGACCTTCACGCCACCCAGCTTGCAGATGTGCTTCCACTCACCATCCGTCACAGGCTGGACGGACAGGCGCCCGATCTTCACGAGCACCATCTCCTTCAGCTTGGCGTCAGCCTTGATCTGGGCCAGCGTAACCGGCGTCTTCAGCGGCTCGGCCGCGACGGTGTCGACCACGACCCACGGCGAATCCTTTTCCGCCGTCGGGTCGGGATAGGCCGTCTTGGCGATGTCGACGATGCCGACGATCTGCTTCTCTTCGCCGGTGTGATAGAAGAACGCCTTGTCGCCCTTCGCCATCTTCTGGAGGTTGAGCTTCGCCGGATGCGCTCGCACGCCCGTCCACGGCGTGCCTTTCTTGCCTGCCTTGACTTGGCTGTCCCACGAAAATTCATCCGGTTCGGATTTCACCAGCCAGTAGGCCATCGCGCATCTCCCAGGTTGGCAGACGTTCTACGAACCAACGCGGCGCAGCATCAAGCCCGATCGGAAGCACGATCGGCTGACAGCAGGCGTATCGCCGTCTCCGGGCACGCTGTCACGCACAGCCCGCAACCAAGACATGCATCCGCCCGCGGCGTGGTCGCCGTCTTCATGCCGTGCACCCAGACCTTCAGCTTCGCCACGACAGGCAGGGACTGGAACACTTCGGTTCTGATGCGCGAGACCTCGAACACATCGACCGGACAGGCCGCCACGCAAGTCGTCTTCGCCTCGCATTTCGCAGGATCAACGACAGGCCTCAATTGGCCTGCGGGCTTGTTGCAGCTGTCGGGAAGGGCGTCGGCCATGATCCACCTCTCCTGCGATGATCTCATGCGAAGGCCGGTTGGCAAGGCATCAGGCTGCGTGGTCAACGTCCTTGCCGTCGAGGCGCCGCGCCTCGCGCAACTGCGGGAACATCCATGCCCAGATACCAGCGACGGCAATCGCGCCGAACCCGCCGATGACAACGGCTGGTACCGCGCCGATGGCTGCAGGCCCGATCGCATGCGCCATCGTGCCTGCACGGAATTCGCCGAGCTCGTTGGAGGCCGAGACGAACACGGAGTTCACCGCGTTGACCCGTCCACGCACCTCGTCGGGCGTCCACAGCTGCAGCAGCGTCTCGCGCACGACAACGCTCACCATGTCCGCGGCGCCAAGCAGGATCAGCGCTCCAATCGACAGCCACGCGACCGTCGAGAAGCCGAACAGCACGGTGCAGCCGCCATAGATCGCCACGCATACGAACATGATCTTCCCGGCATGGTCCTTGATCGGGAACATGGCGAGGAGGGCGGCTACCGCAATCGCGCCGATGCCAGGCGCCGCGCGCAGCCAGCCAAGGCCTTCGGGTCCGAGATGGAGGATGTCCTCCGCGTAGATTGGCAAGAGTGCGATGACGCCGCCCATCAGCACGGCGAAGAGATCGAGCGAGATCGCGCCGAGAATGATCTTCTGCTTCCAGATGAAGCGAAAACCTTCCAGCATGTTGGAGAGCGTTGGCCGTTCGCGCGGCGGCGCCTTGGGCGGCTTCGGGATCGCGAACACCAGCAGCGCGCCAAGCATCATGAAGGCAAAGCCGGTCGTGTAGGCGATCTCCGGGCCGTGTCCGTTGAGGAACGCGCCGAGCCCGACCTGTCCCATGCCGCCCAGCCATTCGGCGAAGGCCGGCTCGCCCAGGCCGAGCAGGGCGCCGCCGGCCGCGGGGCCGACAATGGTCGCCGCCTGCCAGGCAGAAGAGTTCCAGGTCACGGCGTTGGCGAAGTCGTGCGTCGGCACCAGCGAAACGACCAGCGAGGACGAGGCGGGGCCAAGGAAGGCGCGGGCGACGCCGAACACGACGAGGATGGAGAGCATCAGGATCGGCGTGATGATCCCAAGCCCGGTGAAGAGCGCCATGACGCCGGCGCAGGCGGCGGCCAGCACGATCGACAGCCCCATGATCATCCTGCGGCCGAATTGATCCGCAGCCGTACCGGTCACGAGGACCAGCATCGCGAGGGGCAGGAACTGAACGAGGCCGACGAGGCCGGTGTAGAGCGCGGACTTGGTCAGGGCGTAGATGTGCCAGATGACGGCGACCGACAGGATCTGCGCCCCGAAGGTCGTGAACACCCGCGCGAGGAAGTAGAGCACGAAGGAGCCATGCCTGAAGGCGGCGAACCTTCCGGACGCTTCTGGCGCGCCATCGGCTGGGGTGTCGGTCATGGGGAGGGGAGGAGGCGTCGAGGAGTCATCGGATGCCGCCATAGGCGCCGCCGCACCCGAGTCTGGCAAGGGGGCAGGCGAAAGATCGCCGGAATCATCCAGGGTACGGTGCGTGCCGATATTCCAACCGTTTGGGACCGGCAACGGACGCTGGAAAGGCAGATGAATCGCTGTTTGACGGATCGCGGCAACTGGTCGGAAACCGTGCGAAACGCTCCGTTCCGTTTGTCGCAGCGATTATTGGCAGCGAGCTATTGCGTTAGCGATTTTGAAATACGAGACAGGTTACGGGGAGCGATTGAATCTGCGCGCGCTGAGTCGCGATCCGGAGCCTCGTGCCCATGTTCGGCAAACTGTTCAGCCTGATGTCCACGGACATGGCGATCGACCTCGGGACGGCGAACACGCTCGTCTACGTCAAGGGCCATGGGGTCCAGCTGGATGAGCCCTCGGTCGTCGCCTACGTGAACCAGAACGGCCGCAAGGTCGTCCATGCGGTCGGCAAGGAAGCCAAGATGATGCTTGGCAAGACCCCGATCTACATGGAGGCCGTCCGCCCGATGCGCGACGGCGTCATCGCCGACTTCGAAGTCGCCGAGGAAATGATCAAGCGCTTCATCCAGAAGGTGCAGGTCCGCCGCTCCTTCATCGCGCCGATCATCATCATCTGCGTGCCCGCTGGCGCGACCCCGGTCGAACGGCGCGCCATCCACCAGTCCGCCCAGATGGCCGGCGCGCGCCAGGTGCACCTGATCTACGAACCCATGGCGGCTGCGATCGGCGCCGGCCTGCCGATCGACGAACCGTCGGGCTCGATGGTGGTTGATATCGGCGGCGGAACGACCGAGGTGGCCGTGCTGTCGCTTGGCGGCCTCGTCTACTCCCGTTCGGTCCGCGTCGGCGGCGACAAGATGGACGATGCCATCGTCAACTACCTGCGCCGCGAAGAGAATCTCCTGATTGGCGAAGCCTCGGCCGAGCGGATCAAGAAGGAAATCGGTACGGCGAAAGCCCCGGAGAACGGCAAGGGCATGTCGCTCGACATCCGCGGTCGCGACCTGATGAACGGTGTCCCGAAGGAAATCGAGATCACCGAGGCGATGGTCTCCCGCGCTCTGGCCGAGCCAGTGACCCAGATCGTGGACTCGGTGAAGACCGCCCTCGAAGCCATGCCGCCCGAACTGGCGGCCGACATCGTTGACAAGGGCATCGTCCTGACCGGTGGCGGCGCGCTCCTCCGCAATCTTGACGTAGTGTTGCGCGAACGTACCGGCCTGCCTGTGACGGTGGCCGAAGACCCGCTGAAGTGCGTGGTGCTTGGTTCGGGCAAGGTGCTCGAGAATCTCGAGAAGATGAAGGGCGTCCTCGCTCCGGAGGTCTAGGCTGGGCCTAGTCCTGACGGGCGAAACCCGCCAGAATCCTATGAGCCCGGTGAGGGGCCAGGGAGCTGTGTAGATGGCCTGGTATGGTCGCAGACGATCCGGTGAGCCGCGCGTAGGCGCGCGCGCCGTCGTCGTTGGCCTCGGCATCGCCATGGTCGCCGTTCTCGCCATTCAGACCTCCTCCGCGGTTCGCGGCGGCATCGACGCCTCGCGCAAGTCGATGGATGGCGTCACCGCCAATCTCGCGAGCTGGTCGTCCGGCATCGCCAGCTGGCAGTTCGGCTTCGGCCGCAACAAGGAAGACGAGGCGAAGATCGCCGAGCTCGAGGGCCGCATCCGCGACCTTCAGCGCTGGAAGGATCTCGCCGAGACCATGACGCTCCGGATGGAGCGCTATGAAAAACTGCTCGACCTCGTCGGCGAGACACAGGGCCAGTCGGTGACGGCCCGCGTCGTAGCCGAGGAAAACGGTCCGTTCGCGGCCTCCCGCATTGCAAATGCCGGCGCGGCCAACGGCGTGCGCGAAGGCTATGCGGCGGTAAACGAGAACGGCCTCGTGGGCCGCGTGATACGTGTCGGCGAATACACTTCGCGCATCCTGCTGCTGACCGACTTTTCGAGCCGCATCCCCGTGATGGGCGTGCAGTCCGGCGACCGCGCGCTGCTGGTCGGCGACAGCGGCAACGGCGCCCAGCTGCTGGAGCCGGAAACGCCGGACAAGATCGTGCCCGGCGAAGTCTGGGTGACATCGGGCGATGACGGCCAGATGCCGCTCGGCGTGCGGGTCGGCACGGCCCGCAAGGACGGCGATGGCTGGCGTGTCGATCTCGCCATGGAAGCCGGCCCGGTCGATTTCGTCCGCCTTGTACCGCCGCCCGATTTCGCCAAGCCTGAAGACGCGCCTGAGCTGAGCCCGGTCGAGAAGAACACGGAGCCGTCGCTCCGCACGGTCGCCAGCGGGCCTCTCGCTGCAGCCCCGCCCACTGGCGCGACGCCGGCCAAGCCGACTGCGCAACCCACTCCTCAACCGCCGCCAGTGCAGGGAGGTCGCGAGTGACGCTTCCCTGGCGCCTGTGGGTCCTCCTGCTGACGGTGCTCGCCGGGCTGGTCACTGCAACCGGAATGCAGCCCGGTCTTGCTGGCGCCTGGTGGCCGATCGCCGGTCTGTGGCTGGCCGCCGGGCTAGCGTCCTTCGGACTGTCCGTATGGGTTGCGATCTGCCTGATGCTGCTCGGCATCTCGATGGATTTCATGGGCGAGGCGCCGATCGGCGCATGGCCGATGGCGCTGCTGTCCGCTTATGGCGTCGCACTCGTGGCGTGGGACCGGCAGCCGCCCATCCCGGTCATCGGCGCAGAAATCATCGCCATGATCGGCGGCTTCATCGCCGTGAGCGTGGCGCTTGGCATCGCCGGCAGCATCGCTGGACACGCCGGTTTCGCGCGTGGACCGCTGATGGCTGATTTCGTGATGACGGCGCTGATTTATCCCCTTGTCCGGTTTATCATCGTCCCAGCTAGCATCAGGGTGGCCAGACGATGAGCCGCGACTGGAGGAACCAGTTCCCGACACGCCGCCAGATGTTCCTGGGCGCCAGCGGCCTCGTGTTCGCCGGCCTCACCATCCGGTTGGCCGAGCTCCAGCTGTTCCGGCAGGCCGAGTTCGAAACAAAAGCCACCGAGACACGCATCCGCCTTGAGCCGGCGCCCCCGCACCGGGGAACGATCTACGATCGCACTGGCCGCGTGCTGGCCGGATCGAAACGCAATTTCTACGTCACGCTGCGCCCCGAGCTTGCCGGCAATGATCGCGAGATCGCCGATATCATCGACCGCATCAGCCGCATCGTGCCGTTGAGCGAATCGAAGAAGCGCTCGCTCTATCAGGAAGCCACCACGCAGGCCGCCTTCCGCGACGTGCTGGTCGCCGACGACCTGACATGGGAGCAGTTTGCGCAGGTCAACGTGATGGCGCCGGAACTGGCGGGCGTCACGGCCGAGGTCGGTGAACTCCGGTCCTATCCGCTGCAGGCCGCGTTTTACCACACCATCGGCTACGTCGCGAAAGCGAACGAAGCCGACATCGTGCGGATGATCGAGATCGAGCTGAAGGCGGCCGGGGAAAATGCAGAATCGCCCGCCGGCAAGGCGCGCGCCGCCGCCGTACGCCGTCTCTATCGTCACCCGGCCATGCGTCTTGGCAAGACCGGCATCGAGGCTTACGGCGAAGCCGCGCTGAAGGGCGATCCGGGCAAGATCCGCCTGCTGCAGAATGCCGGCGGCCGCGTGATCGACCGGCTTCCGAGTGATGACCTGCAGGGCAAGCCCGGCGCTGACGTTGTCCTGTCGATCGACGCCGAACTGCAGAACTTCGCGATCCAGCGCTTCGGCGTGGAAGCGGGTAGCGCCGTGATGATTGACGTCGCCACGGGCGAAGTCGTCTGCATGATGTCGACGCCCGCGCCGGATCCGAACCTGTTCGTCAGCGGCATTCCCGCCGGCCCATACCAGGCGCTGCGCGCGGACGAGCGGAACCCGCTCTATCACAAGGCCTATGACGGCGTTTATCCGCCCGGCTCGACGTTCAAGACCGTCGTTGCAGCCGCCGCACTCGAGTCTGGCGCCATGAAGCCGGAAGAGACGGTGCAGTGTTCGGGCAAGGCCTGGTACTACAACCGCTTCTACAACTGCTGGCGTCCTCAGGGGCACGGGTCGGTGAACCTGCATTCCGGCCTGATGCATTCGTGCGACTGCTATTTCTACCGCGCCGCGGAGAAGACGGGCATCGAGGCGATCGCCGAAGTCGCCAAGCGCTTTGGTCTTGGCCACCGTTACGAGCTCGGCGTCACGGGCGGCAAGTCCGGTTCGATCCCGAACGATGCGTGGAAGCGCAAGGTCATCGGCGAGCAGTGGTATGCGGGCGACACGATCTCCGCCGCGATCGGGCAGGGCTATGTGACGGCGACGCCGTTCCAGCTTGCCGTCATGTGCGCGCGCATCGCCGGCGGCGGCGCGATGCCGAACCCCCGCCTTGTGGCCAGCGGGTTCAACGTGCCGGACTACGAAATCACCTCGATGGGGACCTTCAAGCCGGGCGTGCTCGAAGCGGTGCGGGCCGGGATGTTCGGCGTGACCGCCGAGCCGGGCGGCACGGCTTACAACTATCTGCAGGGCGGTTCGGTCGATCCCAAAGGCGAACTTCCCGCGCCCTACACCAACGCCAAGATGGCCGGCAAGTCCGGCACGGCGCAGGTGCGTGTCATTCAGGCCTCCGAACGCAACTCGCGTGGCGAAGCCATCAAGAATGACAAGCTGCCGTGGAAACTGCGCGACCATGCGCTTTTCATTGCCTACGCTCCCGCCGACAAACCACGCTATGCCGTGGCCGTCGTGCTCGAGCACGGCGTATCGGGATCAGGCCTTGCCTCGCCGATCGCCCGTGACCTCTTGGCCCATGCGCTCAAATACGACACCGGCGCTCGCAAGCCGTTCGTGCCGAAGCAGCGGGAAGTGGCTTCGGCCGAGCAGGTGAAGACATGATCCGCAAGGATTC
Source organism: Hyphomonadaceae bacterium (assembly GCA_047601145.1). Classification (GTDB taxonomy): domain Bacteria; phylum Pseudomonadota; class Alphaproteobacteria; order Caulobacterales; family Hyphomonadaceae; genus UBA7672. The sequence continues at coordinate 247,238 of JASGJW010000005.1, read as the reverse complement.
GCTGCTCTACAAGCTGACGCAGCTGCACTGGTTCCTGCTGCTGACGATCATCGCTATCGCCACGTTCGGCACGCTGGTGCTGTTCTCCGCCGGCTCGAGCGCCCACGACCTTGCAACGGGCCTCCTCAAGATCGATGCGACCTACGCGATCCAGCACGCAACACGCTTCGTGCTCATGCTGTTCGTGGCGCTGGTCGTCGCCCTGTTGCCCTTGAGATTGTGGGCGGCGGTCGCCTACCCGGCCTATGCGATCGGCGTCGTCATGCTGGTGATGGTCGATTTTGGCGGCGTTGTCGTCAACGGCGCGGAACGCTGGCTGCAGCTTGGGCCGCTCCGGCTGCAGCCGTCCGAGTTGATGAAGATCGCCGTGCCGCTGGCGCTGGCGCGCTACTACCACCAGATGTTTTCGGTCGGGAAGAGCAGCCTGTGGACGCACTTCATGGCGTTCGTGATGGTGCTGATCCCGGTCGGCCTCGTCCTGCGCCAGCCTGACCTCGGCACTGCGCTGATGATCATGGGCACGGGATGCGCCGTGATCTTCTTCGCAGGCATCAGCCTGCGCCTCGTCGTCAGCATTTTCGCGCTTGTCGCGCTTGCAACGCCGGTTGTGTTCTTCTTCTTCCTGCACGACTACCAGCGCCAGCGCATCGAGACGATGTTCAACCCCGAGGCTGATCCGCTCGGCGCCGGCTACCAGCTGCAGCAGGGCCTGATCGCCGTTGGCTCCGGGGGGCTTGCCGGCAAGGGCTTCATGGAAGGCGCCCAGAAGGAGCTGAAATACATCCCCGAGCAGCACACCGACTTCATCTTCTCGATCATCGCCGAGGAGTTCGGATTTGTCGGATCGCTGGTCGTCCTGATCGCCTGGGGCATCGCGCTGATCCAGGGCATGCAGATTGCCGGCAACAGTCGAAGTACGTTCGGGGGCCTGGCGGCAGCAGGATTTGTCTCGACGCTGGTGCTTTACGTCGGGATCAACATAGGGATGGTCATCGGCCTGCTACCTGTCGTGGGCATACCCTTGCCGCTGATCTCGTATGGCGGCACGGTTATTGTCACAGTTATGATAGGTTTTGGACTATTGATGGCTGTTCACCTCAATCGCGCGAATGATATGACCCTCAGCGGCCTGTTCTGAGCCCGGCGTGTTCCGGCCGGGCGAACGCCGGGCCGGACGGGATGCAGCAGGGGCTTTCATGACAATTGCCGGACGCGTCGATCGCAAGAGCGAGACATGGTCATCGCGCTTCGGCTTCGTCATGGCCGCGGTGGGATCCTCCGTTGGCCTCGGCAATATCTGGCGTTTCACTTACACGACCGGCGCGAACGGGGGCGGCGCCTTCGTCATCGCCTACCTCGTCTGTCTTGCCCTGATCGCGTTCCCGTTGCTGGCGGCGGAATACGCGGTCGGCCGCCGCTCCGGACATTCGGCCGTTGAAAGCGTGCAGGCGCTGGCGCGGGCCTCGGGCAAGAGCGAGCTGTGGGGTGGCGTCGCGTGGCTTGGCATGCTGGCGGCGTTCTTCATCCTGACATTCTACTGCGTCGTTTCATCATGGTTCATGGCGTACATCCCATTCGCTGTGTCGGGCGTTTTCGCCAATGACATCGGGATCGTAGGGGAGTCGCTGAAGCGGTTCGACGCCGTGACGTCGAAGGAGAACCTGCCAGCTCTGTTGATCTATCTCGCGATCTTCATCGGCATTGCGGCGGCGGTTGTCGGCATCGGCGTCAAGCGCGGAATCGAGCGGGCGTCCACGCTGCTCATGCCGGTGTTTGTGCTGGTGCTGGTCGTGCTGCTGGGTTTTGGCATCGCCAACGGCGCATTCGGCGAGGCGCTGTCCTTCCTGACGCGGGTAAGGACGGATGATTTCTCGTTCTCGATGCTGCTCGATGCGCTGGCCCAGTCATTCTTCGCAACCGGCGTCGGCGCCGCGGTGATGATCACCTACGGCGCCTACCTCAAGACGGATGCCGACGTCCCGCGCTCTTCGGCCATCGTGGCGCTCTCGGATACAGCTGTGGCGCTGGTGGCGGCGCTGGTCGTGTTTTCGCTTGTGTTTGCAGTTGGAAGCGAACCAAACGGCGGCTTCTCGCTGCTGTTCGTGAACCTGCCGATCGGCCTGGCGCAGATGCCGTTCGGCACTGTGATCGGCGGCGCCTTCTTCCTGCTGGCGCTGTTTGCGGCGCTGGCCTCCTCGATCTCGCTGATGGAAGTGGCCGTGTCGTGGCTGGACGAGCGGACGGGCGTGACGCGCGCGGGCGCGGCGCTCGGCGTGGGCTTTGCCGTCTTCGTGGTCGGCGCCGGTTACGTCTATTCGCGCGAATACATCGGCTTCGTCGACTTCGTGGCGTCCTCGCTGCTGATGCCGATAGGCGGCTTCCTGATGGCGATCTTCGCCGGCTGGGTCATCGAGAAGAAGATGATGCAGGCCGAGTTCGGCATGCCGTTCTTCCGTGTATGGAGCGTGCTGGTGCGCTGGGTGATCCCGATCGCGATCGGCGTCATCCTCGTCTTCGGCGTCTGGGAGAAACTTCACGCCGCCGGGTTCGGGCAGGTCGTCGCAGCAACGCTGTCGAACAGCTGATCTAGCCGAGCTTCTCGGCCAGCATGTCACTGGCCTTGACCAGTTCGCTCACGATGCCGGGCTCCAGCGAGGAGTGGCCCGCGTCGGGCACGATCTTCAGTTGTGATTTCGGCCACGCCTTGTGCAGGGCCCAGGCGGAGGAGAGCGGCGTCACCACGTCATAGCGGCCGTGGACGATCACACCCGGCAAGTCGCCGAACTTCGTGGCCTGATCAAGCAGCCAGGCGTCGGCGTCGAAGAAGCCCTTGTTATGGAAATAGTGGCACTCGATGCGCGCGAAGGCGTCGAGAAAATCGGCCTCGTCGAAACGCGGCGGGCGTTGTTTCGGGCCCTGGATGGACAGCGTCTCGCCTTCCCAGCGCGCCCAGGCGGCGGCGGCTTCGGCGCGCACAGCGGCGTTCTTGCCGGTAAGACGCTTGTAGAAGGCTTTCAAAAGGTCGCCGCGCTCGTTCTCCGGGATCGGCGCAACATAGCGGTCGAACGCATCGGGGAAGATGTTGCTCGCGCCTTCCTGGTAGAACCAGCGGATCTCGCTCTCCTTGAGCAGGAAGATGCCGCGCAGCAGCAGTCCCATTACCTGCTTGCGATGCATGGCGGCGTAGGCGAGGGCGAGGGTCGAGCCCCACGAGCCGCCGAACACGAGCCATTTCTTGATGCCGAGGTGCGACCGGAGCGTCTCAATGTCGCGGACCAGATCCCAGGTCGTATTTTCGCGCAGCTCCGAGTGCGGCGTGGAGCGTCCGCAGCCGCGCTGGTCGAACAGGATGATGCGGTAACGGCGCGGATCGAAGAACCGTCTCATTTCGGGAGACGAGCCGCCGCCAGGCCCGCCATGCAGCGCAACGACTGGTAAACCATCAGGATGGCCGCTTTCTTCCCAGTAGAGCTCGTGCAGCGCGCTGACGGCCAGCCGGCCAGTCTTGCGGGGCTCCAGGGAGGGATAGAGCGTACGGCGGGGACGGTCTTCGTTCATTGTTGCTTCATCTACAGGGCGCCAGTCTTTGGTCAAATCCAATTCACCCCAAACGCTCGCCTTTTGCATGCGACGCATCTATAACAGACTGAGATACCACGAACTTTCGGGATTGGGTTCGGTGTCGCGACAAGCTGTTGCGTTCTCTTTGCTATGCCTCATCGCCCCGCTCGCCGGGTGCGCAACCGTGTCGGTTTATCAACCCACGGAAGCCGAAATCTCGCTTACCGATGACCAGTCCCTGCTGCGCAAGGCGGCCGACGATTACTGCAAGGCGGCGCGCGCAAAGGGGCTCGCAACCGGGGAAGCCAGCCTGACAGCGCTGGCCGGGATGCTGACGGGCAAGGACGCAAGCGCAAACACCTACTGGAAGCGCATCGGGGCTGACACGTCAGCGCCTGCCGCTGTTGTCAGCCGGGTGCGGGCGGACATGGGCACGTCGGCCAAGGGGCTCACCGATCTTGATACGATGGCGCGTGCGCTGCTCGGGTCGAGCCGGCCGACCAAGTCGGATGTTTCGGAATTCGAAAAGGCGCTGATCCACGCGCGGCAGTCGCGGGACTCGTTCTCGGATGCGCTGGAGCAGGTGAACAAGCGGTCGGATCGCGAATACCAGATCACGCTGGAGCTGACGCCGCTCGACCAGGCGCTCGACAAGGCGCGCAACACGGCTGATGAGCTTGCAGCGGCGCGTTCGGAGGACGAACAGCAGCAGGCTGCGGTGGCTGACAGGGCTAATCGCGCCGCCGCGCCATAGCCGCCGAAAGGCCCATCAGCAGCCAGCCTGCAATGAAGGCGGCGCCTCCGACCGGAACCAGGAAACTCAGATTGTCGAGCGGGGTCGGCCCGGCCGCGACGCCAGCCAGCATGATCTTCCCGATCTGCACGCCCGAGAACAGGATCACCGCCACCACAAAGCACCAGCCGCTGGCCATCTGCAGCCAGGAGCGGAAGGGCAGCATGGCCGAGATGCAGGTCGCGAGCGTATGCACGAAGCCGTATAGCATCGCACTCTGCCAGCGCGGACTCGCGTCGATAGGGACCGTATGGGCCCCGGCAGCGCCGGCGGCCACCAGCAGGAGGCCCATGAGGGCGGCGGCGACAATCAGGGCGCGCATTAACACTCCGCAGGCGAACGGCGCATTTCTAGCAGGGAACCCCAAGAAAACGCGAGGCTTGCCGATGTTTTAACGCGGCCGATTTCGCGCAACCGGCAAGGGAACCCAATCGCGGGGTAGTCGCGTTTCGTGTTTGCTATACGTTTCTACTGTAAAACCGAGTGATGACGGGCAATTCGACAAGTTTTCAGGTGGAGACCACGCCTGACGGAAAGCAGGTTCTTTCCGTCATTGGCGAATGGACTGTCTGGACCGTTGCGCTCGTCGAGGAAAAGCTTCGCAACACCAAAGTCGCCTACGACGCGACCCTGGATGTCAGCCGGCTCGAGCGTATCGACACGTCTGGCTGCTACCTGATCGACCGGGCGCTCGGAGCGCTGGAAGGCATCGACGACCCGATCCCGATCCAGGGCAAGCACCCGACGATCGAGCGCCTGCTCAGCAAGGTGCGCAAGGCCAGCCCGGCTGCGCCGCCAGACCCAATCCATCCGCCCGGCTTTATCGCGCTGCTCGATCGCGCCGGTCACGGCGCCGTACAGGCGTGGACGGAATTCCTCGGCCTCCTCAATTTCATCGGCGAGACCACGGCGACGATCGGGCGCCTGATCGCCAATCCGCGCCGCATCCGCTGGAAGTCGGTGGTCGCGGTGATGGAGGAGGCGGGGCTCGATGCGCTGCCCATCGTCTGCTTCCTGTCATTCTTCATCGGCCTCGTGATCGCGTTCATCGGCGCCAACCTGCTGGCGATGTTCAACGCGTCGGTATTCACGGTCGAACTCGTCGGCATCGGCATGCTGCGCGAATTCGGCGCCGTGCTGACGGCGATCCTGCTGGCTGGCCGCACGGACTCGGCCTTCACCGCGCAGATCGGCGCCATGAAGATGCGTCAGGAGATCGACGCCATGCGCACGATCGGCCTCGATCCGATGGAGGCTATCGTCGCCCCGCGCCTGCTGGCGCTCTTGATCATGACGCCGCTGCTGACCTTCGCAGCGACCATCTCGGGCATTGGCGGTGGTCTCATGGCGGCCTGGATGGCCATGGACATCTCGCCGCAGATGTTCATCACGCGCTTTCAGGAAGTGGTGCCTGAGCAGCATTTCTGGGTCGGCATCGCGAAGACACCGGTGTTTGCCCTCGTCGTCGCCATGGTCGGTTGCCGGCAGGGCCTGCTGGTCGAGGGCGATGTTGTCTCGCTTGGCCGCCGCACGACGTCCGCCGTGGTGCAGTCGATTTTCCTCGTCATCGCAATCGATGCGATGTTTGCGATCCTCTACTACGCGTTGAACGTATGAGCTACGACACAGCCCCCGCCGAACGTGAGAAGCGCTCCGCCGGTGACGGCGAGGTGGCGATCCGCGTGCGCGGGCTGACCAACCGCTTTGGCCCGAACACTGTGCACGAGGACCTCGACCTCGACGTGATGAAGGGCGAAGTGCTGGGCGTCATTGGCGGGTCGGGGACCGGCAAGTCCGTCTTGCTGCGGTCGATCGTCGGCCTCAACACGCCGTCCGCTGGGCAAATCGAAGTCTTTGGCGAGCGGATCGACAAGCTTTCGCGTGAGGAGCGAGTGGCGATCGAGCGCCGCTGGGGCGTCATGTTCCAGGACGGGGCGCTGTTCTCCAACCTGACGGTCCGCGAGAACGTCATGGCGCCCATGGTGGAGCACACGAAAATCCCTGACGCGCTGATGCGCGAGCTGGCTGACCTCAAGCTACGCCTTGCCGGACTGGAGCTGGAAGCCGCGCCCAAGCGGCCGGGCGACCTTTCTGGCGGCATGCGCAAGCGGGCGGCGCTGGCGCGGGCGCTGGCGCTCGATCCGGACCTGGTTTTCCTCGATGAGCCGACGGCCGGCCTCGACCCGATCGGCGCGGCGAAGTTCGACGAGCTGGTGCGCTCGCTGAGCCAGGCGCTGGGATTAACCGTGTTCCTTGTCACGCACGATCTAGACTCGCTCGTCGCGACTTGCGACCGGATCGCTGTGCTTAATAACGGCAAGGTGCTTGCAATCGGCCCACTGGATGAGGTGCGAAAAAACCCGCATCCGTGGATTCAGGAATACTTCTCTGGCCCGCGTGGCCGGGCGGCAGCGAGATAGGCCATGGAAACGAAGGCCAACTATGTGCTGATCGGCGCCTTTGTGCTCCTCGCTGCAGGAGCCCTGGCGCTGTTCACGCTGTGGATCGCGGGCAACCCGCTGAACCGCTCCTATTCGGACTTCGATGTCGTGTTCAACGGACCGGTGAACGGCCTGTCGGAAGGCGGGGAAGTGCGGTTCAACGGCATCAAGGTCGGCGAAGTGCAGACGCTGCGCCTCGACCGCGAAGACCCGAACAACGTGATCGCCCACATCCGCATCGACGCGCAGACGCCGGTTCGCACCGACAGCGTGGCGCAGCTCAACTTCATGGGCATCACGGGCGTGACCTTCATCCAGATCCTCGCGGGTGATCCCAAGAAGCCGATGCTGGCGCCGGTCAATGGCGTGACACCGCGCATCCGGACCAGCCGCACGATCGTCGACGAACTCTTTCAGGGCGGGCAAGACCTGCTCGGCGTTTCGGGTGATACGATCAAGAAGATCAACCAGATGCTGTCGGACGAGAATATCGCGCACTTCTCCTCGACGCTCGCCAGCGTCGACAAGGCGGCCGCGAAGATAGCCGCCGATGACGGTCTCGTGAACGCCGCGACGAAAGCGCTGGTGACGATCAACACGGCGGCAGTCGCACTGGAATCCGCCGCCAAGGCGGTCGACCAAGCCGCGAACTCGATCGGTTCGGACGTCTCGACGCTGACGGTCAGCGCTGATGCCGCGCTCAAGGATCTCGACCCGGTGCTCAGGGATGCGCAGATCGCCATGGCAAACGTCAATTCGACGGTTTCGCAGATCAACACCGACCTGACGCCGGCGGCCACACGGTCGCTGCAGCAGATCGGCCATGCAGCCACGGACCTCCAGTCCATGATGATCCGCCTGCAGGGCCTGCTTGCGCAGATCGAGCAGGATCCGAGCCGGTTCGTCTATCAGCAGCCCCAACCGGTCGAACGGTGAGAACAGCCATGAAGACGCAACTTGCCGCCCTGGCCTTCGCGACGCTCGCCCTCGGCGGCTGCGTCTCCGTCCTGCCGACGCCGATCATTCCTTCGGCGCTGATCTCGCTGCCGGCTGACCGCGCCAATGCGCCCGCCGATCCGCTGCAGGCCGATGTTGCTGTCTACTTGCCTGAATCCTCGCGTGCGTTCGCAGGCTCGGACATCGCTGTGCGCGACAACCAGGAACTGATCTATCTCGGTGACGTGCGCTGGTCGGACATTGCGCCCGCGCTGCTGCAGGGTGCGCTGGTGAACTCGCTGACCAAGGCGAGTGGACCGGGCAAAGCCGTGCCGGGGCAACTTGGCGCGCAGACGGACTATGACGTGCGCTGGCGCATCATCGACCTGTCAGCCGGCAAGAACACCGCGCCGGTCCATGCCGAGGTGCAGGTGACGCTGCTGGATTCGGGTACGCGGCGGATGATTGCGCAGAAGACGTTCGAGACTGAAGCTTCCCCGTCCGACAAGGCGCCGCGCGCCCGTGCTGCAGCGCTCGCGCTGGTCGCACAGAAGCTCGCGGATGACGTTGCTGCGTTCGTGGCGAAGACGGTCGTCGCGAAGCCGGCGCTTGCGCCGGTTGCGCCTGCCAAGCCCCAGTAGTCAGGATTAGGCTGGCGCTCCCAGGGCGGCGTCGAGCAGCAGGTAAGCCGACAGCCTCGGGGCTGCGTCTTCGCGCGCGCGTTCCGCCATCGACAGCACGCGCAGTGCGTCCGACGCCTCGTTGGTGATGAAGTGGCGCGCGGCCTGTTGCAGGTCGCGGTCGGTTTCGAGCATACGGGAAACGCGTTGGATCTCGCCGGGCGCCACGTCGCGGATCGCGCGGCGCCGCTGGATTTCGCCGTGGTTTGACGCAGTGGCGATGCGGCGGAGGTCCGAAGCCTTGACGACGTGATGCAGGCGTACGCCGGCCCGGTCGAGACGCTCGATCATCTGGCCGGCAGTATGCTCGCGCACCTGCAGCGGGATCTCCTCGATGCCGGAGAGCAGGCCACGCCAGGCCGAAGACCCACTGGCGCCATTCGCGCCGTTGCCATTCGCGCCATGGTGGCCGTTGTGACCATTATAGCCATTGCCGCGCGCCGGCTCGGGATCGAACAGCGGATCATGTCTGGGCCCGGCAGTTGGAGCGACCGTGCTGAGGACGAGCTCGTCCTCCTGCACGTCGCGGCGCATGGGATTCCACATCGGATCATCGAAGCCGCCCGAAGCGGTGGGCTTGTGGGCCGGAAGCGGTCGCGGGGTTTCCGGAGCAAAGAGCGGGGGAAAGGCCGACTCCTGCTTCTTCTTCAGGAGCAGTTCGGGAAGATCGATCGGCTCGGGCCTCGACTGCATCGGCGGGGGAGCTGCCGGCTGTTGCGGGACCGGGGCGGCCGCCTGACGCTTGTGAGGCTCGAGGATCAGGTCGTCGACCGTTGATGCTTGATCGTGCTCGTCCCGCATCTGGCCGATGAGGAGGGAGGCTTTCTCGATGCGCTGGCGAGCGCGTTCGAGGCCGTCCTCGGCGGCGTTGGTCGCACGGGCGGCGGTACGGAACAGGGATTCCGACAGCTGTGTGATGCGCTTTTCAGTCTCGTCAGCATGCTGGCGGGCGGCGTGGGCGGCGGCGCGCGTGGTCGCCTCGGCCTGGACGCCGGCGTCTTTCAGCGCGCCCATGGCGTTGCGCGCGTCTTCCGCGGCCTGAGCAGAGCGCAAATTGATGGTCTCGGTGGCCTTCATCGCTGAACCGAGCGCATCCGAGATACTGTCGCGCAGCGATTCGGCCGTCGACTTGGCAGCGGCGCTGGCGAGTTCGCCGGCCTTGGTGGCCGCTTCGACCATGCGGGTCGACTGTACGAGCTGTTCATCGAGGCGGCTGAGAGCGCCGCCGAGGTTCTGTGCACGCTTGCGGCTTTCGGCGCCCATCGTGTCGAGCTGGTCGATGCGTGAGGCGAGGTGGCCGGCGGTTTCCTGAAGGTCCTTCAGGCGCTGGTCGAGCGTGGCGTCGGCCTGGCGCACCTGATCCTGCGCGGCGCGGGCGGCTTCCGACATCATCTGCGCATGACGCGGGATGGACTTGGCGAGCGCTTCGGACTGGTTGCGCAGGCCTTCGGCGAGCTGGGCCAGGCTCTGGCGCTCCGCGCCCATCTTCTGGACGAGCACTTCCGAATCCGTCCGCACGATCTCTGCGGCCTTCAGCGCGCTGCTCACGCTGCCTTCGATATCCTTCTTGAGCGCATCGAGCCGGTGGCGCGTATCTTCCAGCGCCTTGTTCAGCGTCTGCGTCTCGCGTGCGACGGCTTCGGCAAGATTGCCCACTTCCTCGCGGGTCACTTCCGCCGGTTCCAGCAGAAGGCGCGCGGATGTGAGCACGACGCGGTTGGCTTCCGATGTACGCGCGCCTTCGCGGGCCATGATGCCGGCGCAGACCAGCGCCAGTCCGGTCGAGAACATCACCACAGCGGCGCCAGCGACGAGAAGCGGCGGCTGTTTCATCAGGCCATCGATGCCGAGTGCGGCGACGAGCCATACGGCGATGCCGCCCCAGAGGAGGAGGGCGAGAGACGCTCCTGCCCATGGCATCCATGCCCCAGCTGTACGCGCGGCGTCGAGCTGAACGCGGACCCGGTTGGGAAGGCGACGATCGGTGAATTCGTTCATGTGTTCAGGTTGACCAGGTCAATGTGGCGTACTTTCGCCAGCAAGCGGGCGTGGACAGGAGCCCGGGAGGAATCCCGGGGACGCGGCTCAAACCCGCCCACACAGCAACGCCAATGTGCAGGCGCCGTGGGAACTTGGAAAGGGGGGTAAGTCATTGAGTGCGATTGAATCTGCACGAAGGCTGCAAACGCGGCGCGCGAAAAATCGCAAGCCGTCACGATGTTCGTTGCAGATTCGCGGTAAAGGGCCGCAATCGGCCCAAAAAAGCAGCCTAGTAGACCTTCGGTGTCTGCTGCTGGACCGGTTTTTCAATCGGCGCAGGCTTGCCGCGCTTCATGTCCTGATCCTTCATCGGCTTGGCCGGTTCGGAATCGCCAACACCCGTCCACGCGACAAGCGCCGCGAACACCGCATCCCGTACGTTGACAATGACATCGATCATCGGGCTGACCCCACTACCCGGCAAGTTGTGAGGCCAAGCTCGCGCGGCATCAAGGCGAAAGTTCGGCATGCCCGCCGGAATGACGCGAAATGAGGCCCCGGCGCTACGCTGATGATGGCCTGTCCATCATGCCGTTCGCGGAATGGCCGGCTGGCCCGGTTTTGCGGACTTCGTGTCGGGAATCAGGCGAAATGTCCGGACTTAACCTGCCATTATCGCGGCGGGCGCACCTTTTGGCGCAGCAGGGGATTGGGGCCATGACGGCCATTATGGATCTCGAACAACTTTCAACCATGACCGGGGCCGACGCCGACCTCGCCGTAGAAGCCCTTGGAATATTCCGCCAGTCGACCGATCTCTGGGGCCGCATGCTCGACCCTTCCCAGCCGGCCGAGCACTGGGCCGACGCCGCCCACGCCATAAAGGGCGCCGGCCGCAGCGTCGGGTTAATGGCCCTCGGAGATGCTTGCGAGGAGGCCGAAAGGCTGGGCCGGTCGGGACTGGCGACCCAGGCGCAGGCCGCCGTGGCGCTGGCGGCCGTGAAGGACCGCCTCGGCGAGGCGGTCGAGGTCATCGCCCATGTCGAGCACCAGCTGATGATGAAGCGCACCTTCGAGGGCGTGCGGCTTGCCTAGAATGTCCAGGTCACGTCTGTGAAGCCGAACAGGGCGTCGCCCTGACCGGTGGCGTTGGGCGCTTGCTTCAGGAAATCGCCGCGGAACAGGCGTGCAGCGCCGAAGGACCAGCGGACACTGTCGGGGACGAGCCAGCGCCGGTAGCGGAAATCGAGCTGGGTGGCTGCATCGTCCCCGGATGCGCCGCTGGCGTCGCGGACACCGGAATTGGCGAAGCTGTCGCGTGACTGGTCCAGCGTGATCCGGCGGATGGCGATGTAAGCGTCCGAATCGCCGTCGGGTTTGAATTCCAGGCGCAGGGCAGGCGAGAGCATGTTGGTGCGCGCGACGGCGCCGTAGATGCTGGTCGGGCCGTATTCGAACGACCTGTCGCCAAAGAGCGAATCGAACCGTTCGCTGGAAAGGTCGGCCGGCGAGCGGTCGCCTGTTGCGTGGTCCAGCTGGACTGCGATGCGCGGCGTCCATGGACCATCAAAGGTAACGCCGCCCTCAAGGTGCAGCATGCTTGCGTCGTGATCGAGGTTGGTCACGTCGGCGGGGCTGGTCGTGGCGCGGACGGTGCCCGTCTGGCCTGCATATTCGATCTCGAAGTCGAAAGCTCCGGTCTTGGGCGCCACCCGAAGACGCCCGCCGAGGGTGGACAGGTCGCGATTGCGCGTGGGCAAGCCGGCCGCATCCTTCTCGTCGAGGTCGAGAAGGTAGAGTTCGCCGACGATGCCGCCTGGCAGCGGCGTCTCGATGTCGAGCCCGCTGAAACGGACATTGTCCTCCACCGGATTGAAGGCGACTTCATTGTCGAGCGCCGAAGGCTGGTCCGAAGGGATGCGTGGAGCAACGGTCGAATAGAAGGCGGTGGCCTTGAGCTTGTCCGCGCTTGTCCAGATGGCGCGCACGCCGTCGAACTGGGTCAGGATATTGCGGTAGTTGGCGCGGGCGGCGAGGCGGCGCGATCCGATATCCATCGTGAAGCGGCCGAGGGTGAGATCGAGATTGGCGCCCTGCATCAGGAAATTCTTCGGCCGCCAGGCAAGATAGAACTGGGCGGGCTCAAGCGCGTCCACCTCAGCCGCAGCCCCGCCGCCGGCATTGCCGGAGAGGAGACGGGCATCGAGCAGTTCGCCGCCGATGACGAAGTCGCCTGTCCCTGCTTCGACCTTGAGCAGGGTCTGGACGCTGAAGAGTTCGTCGCCGCCAGTCCGACCGGCGTAGAAAGTGTTTCCCAGCGTCTCGTAGCGGGGCCGGATAGAGCCGGAGACTTTCAGCCAGTCGGGCGCCCCGATCGTGCTTCCCAGCCGGAAGGGCTTTTCCGCCGTCTTTTCCTGCGCGCTGGCGCTCGGCGCGGCGTGGGCGGCCACGGCAAGGGCGAACCCGGTCAGGTAGAAGGGTTGTCGAAGCATGGCCCCGCCATATTTCTAGGTCTGAACGCAGAAAGAGCCGCTTTTCCAGTACTTGGGAAGGCGGCCGCTATCCGTTTACTTACTCTACAGGGACAATATAGTTTCAACGGAGTCGCTGGCGACAATGCTGGCGGCCGCGTCCCTTGTGCTGGTTCACGCCGATGATTTCACAGAAGGCCAAGTATGCTCTCCGGGCGCTCGTCGCGCTCGCCAAGCAGCCGCCCGGCAAGCCGACCTTCATCTCCGAGATCGCCGAGGCGCAGAACATTCCGAAAAAGTTTCTCGAGCAGATACTGCTCGACCTCAAGCATCACGGTCTCGTCGTCTCGAGGCGCGGAAAGGCCGGTGGTTATGGGCTTTTGCGGCCTGCCGACACGATTTCATTCGGCGAAGTGCTGCGCATCATCGATGGTCCGATCGCGCCGCTGCCATGCCTGTCGAAGATTGCCTACCGCCGCTGCGAGGATTGCGACGAGGAGGCGAGCTGCGAGGTGCGCCGGGTGTTCGCGCAGGTCGCGGATGCGACCCGCAGCGTGCTCGACCGGACCACGATAGCGGACGCCTTGGAGGCCCGCCTGCCGGTGCGTTTGAGAGACGCCGTCGCCTGACCCAGGTTTGACAAACTCTACCGGACCACTAGCGTAATAGCTGCTCCGGAGGACTACCCAATGCGCCTGAAGCTTGTCGCTGTGGCCGCATCGTTGGCGCTCGCCGCGTGCGGAGGACCGAGTTCGACGCCTGCCGGCGGCGAGATCTCGCTGCTCAATGTTTCGTATGATCCGACGCGCGAACTCTATGAGGAGTTCAACGCGGACTTCTCCGCCAGCTACAAGACGGCTGATGGGAAGACCGTGAAGGTCAACATGTCCCACGGCGGATCGGGCAAGCAGGCTCGCTCGGTGATCGATGGGCTCGAGGCCGATGTGGTGACGCTCGCGCTTCAGAACGACATCGATCTCATCGCGAAAGAGACGGGCAAGATCCCCGCCGACTGGCGCTCGAAGCTGCCGGCCAATTCCTCGCCCTACACCTCGACGATCGTGTTCCTGGTGCGCAAGGGCAATCCGAAGAACGTCCGTGACTGGAGCGATCTGGCTTTGCCGGGCGTTTCGATCGTGACGCCGAACCCCAAGACGTCGGGCGGGGCGCGCTGGAACTATCTCGCGGCCTGGGCCTTTGGCGCGAAGCAGTCCAGCGGGGATGAAGCCAAGACCAAGGAATTCGTGAGCGCGATCTACAAGAACGCCGCCAAGCTCGACACCGGCGCGCGCGCCTCGACCACGACGTTCGTGCAGCAGGGTATCGGCGACGTCCTGATCACGTGGGAGAATGAAGGCTTCTACACGCTGGCCGAAGCGAAGCCGGGCGAATACGAGCTGATCTATCCTTCTCTCTCCATCAAGGCCGAACCGCCAGTCGCCGTGGTGCAGGGCAATGCCGAAAAGCATGGTACGGCGCAGGTAGCGGAAGATTACCTGAAACACCTTTACGCGCCTGCGGGCCAGAAGATTGCGGCCAAGCACTTCTATCGTCCCAATGATCCGTCTGCGGCTGATCCGGCCGATATCGCCCGCTTCAAGCAGATCGACATGGTGACGATTGACGATCCGCTCTTTGGCGGATGGGCTGCGGCGCAGGCCAAGCACTTTGATGCGAATGGCGTATTCGACCAGATCTACCAGCCGGCGAAATAGGACGGTTTGTCTATGACGGCAGCGGCGCCGGACGGGGCGCAGAACTTCCGCTGGCGGCGGCGCAGCGTGCTCCCGGGCTTCGGTTTGAGCCTGGGGTATACGATTGCGTACCTGTCGCTTGTGGTGCTGATCCCGCTCGCCGGGCTCGCGGTGCGTTCGGCGACGCTGGGCTGGGATGAGTTCTGGAAGATCGCTTTCGATCCGCGCGTCGTCGCGGCGCTAGAGCTGTCCTTTGGTTCAGCGGTCCTCGCAGCCGTGGTCAACACCGTGTTCGGCGTGCTCGTGGCGTGGGTGCTGGTACGGTACAGATTCCCCGGGCGCCGCTGGCTCGATGCGGCGGTGGACCTGCCATTTGCGCTTCCTACAGCTGTTGCCGGCATCGCGCTCGCGACACTCTATGCGCCCAACGGACCGTTCGGCGCGATCCTGGATGACTGGTTCGGGATCAAGGTCGGTTTCACGTCGACGGGTGTCGTGATGGCGCTGATCTTCGTCGGCCTGCCATTCGTTGTGCGCACCGTGCAGCCCGTGCTGGAAGAGATCGATCGCGAGACGGAAGAGGTGGCGGCGACGCTCGGCGCACGGCGCTGGCGGACGGTCACGCAGGTGATCTTTCCAGCGCTGTTCCCGGCCATTCTCACGGGCTTTGCGCTGTCGTTCGCGCGCGGCGTTGGCGAATATGGCTCGGTGATCTTCATCGCGTCGAACCTGCCATTCCAGTCCGAGATCGCGCCACTGCTGATCGTCATCAAGCTGGAAGAGCACAACTATGCCGGCGCCACGGCGATCGCGAGCATCATGCTGGTGATCTCCTTCACCATGCTGTTCGTGATCAACCTGTTGCAGGCCTGGAGCCGCAGGTGGTTCGGCCATGAGTGAGGCAGCGGGCAAACCGAAGAAACGGCGCATCGCGATCGGCGAGGGTCCGAAAACGCGCGGCTTCCTGATCGGCGCCGCGCTTACTTTCCTTGCGGTGATCCTGATCGCGCCGCTCCTGGTCGTGTTTCTCGAAGCGTTCAGCCGCGGCATCGGCGTCTACTTCCAGGCGCTCGCCATGCCGGACACGATGGCGGCGCTGCAACTCACCCTGCTTGTCGCTGGCATCGCCGTGCCGATGAACCTGATTTTCGGCATCGCCGCCGCGTGGGCGATCGCCAAGTTTGACTTCAAGGGCAAGGCGTTCCTGCTGACACTGATCGATCTGCCTTTCGCGGTCTCGCCCGTCGTCTCGGGTCTGATCTTCGTTCTGCTGTTCGGCGCCAACAGCGCGCTTGGCCCTTGGCTGGCCGACAACAACATCAAGATCCTCTTCGCCGTGCCGGGCATCGTTATCGCGACAATCTTCATCACCTTTCCCTTCATCGCACGCGAACTGATCCCGCTGATGCAGCAGCAGGGCTCGTCGGAAGAAGAGGCCGCCGTGTCGCTTGGCGCCAGCGGCTGGCGAACGTTCTTCCTGGTCACACTGCCGAACGTGAAATGGGGCCTGCTCTATGGCGTTCTCCTGTGCAACGCGCGAGCGATGGGCGAATTCGGCGCGGTTTCCGTGGTTTCCGGCCATATCCGCGGCGTGACGAACACGCTGCCGCTGCACATCGAAATCCTCTACAACGACAACAAGGCGGCCGCCGCATTCGCGGTTGCCTCGCTGCTGGCCGCGCTCGCG
Organism: Hyphomonadaceae bacterium; assembly: GCA_047601145.1. Lineage (GTDB taxonomy): Bacteria > Pseudomonadota > Alphaproteobacteria > Caulobacterales > Hyphomonadaceae > UBA7672. The sequence goes on along the minus strand of JASGJW010000005.1, from coordinate 230,995 downwards.
CTCGTGACGCTCGGCGTGAAGACGCTGCTTGAAGCCCGCTTCGCCGGGTCGCTCGCGGCCCAGCGTCGGCACTGATCGGGAGTTGCATGCAGGTTCGGGTTGAAAACGTCTCGAAGCGCTACGCCGGCCTTGCCGCGCTGGACGACGTGTCGTTGACCGTCCAGTCGGGCGAGCTCGTCGCACTGCTGGGGCCGTCGGGCTCGGGCAAGACCACGCTGCTGCGCACGATCGCCGGTCTTGAGCCCGCCGATTCCGGCGCCGTCTATTTCAACGACCGCGACGCTTCCGAAAGCCGCATCCAGGATCGCGGTGTCGGTTTCGTCTTCCAGCACTATGCGCTGTTCAAGCACATGCGCGTCATGGACAACATTGCCTTTGGCCTGCGCGCACGCCGCAAGAACAAGCCGAAGGAACACGAGATCAAACGCCGCGTGCTTGAGCTCCTCGATCTCGTCCAGCTTTCAGGTCTCGAGCGTCGTTTCCCATCGCAACTCTCCGGCGGCCAGCGCCAGCGTGTCGCCCTTGCGCGCGCCCTCGCGATCGAGCCCTCGGTGCTCCTGCTCGATGAACCCTTCGGCGCGCTTGATGCCCGCGTGCGTAAGGACCTGCGCCGCTGGCTGCGCGAGATCCACGAACGCACCGGCCACACGACGCTGTTTGTGACGCACGACCAGGAAGAGGCGCTAGAGCTCGCCGATCGCGTCGTCGTCATGAGCAAGGGCAAGATCGAACAATCGGCGACACCCGACGAAATCTATGACACGCCGGCGACGCCTTTCGTATTCTCTTTCATCGGCGAGTCGAGCGTCATCCCGGTGCAGGTCGGCAATGGCCGCGCCACGCTGGACGAACGCCTCATCGATCTCGAAATCGGCAACCTGCCGGATGGCCCGGCGCAGCTCTACTTGCGCCCTGAGGACGTCGCGATGGTGACGGACGGCGGGCCGGGCATTCCCGGTCTCGTTGTGTCGACGCGCCGCATCGGCGGCTTCCGCCGTGTCACGATCGAGTGCGGCCTTGCCCGGCATCGCATCGAGTTCGACGCACCTGCCGAAATCCCGATCCACAACTCGCAGCGCCTCTCGATCCGCATCATCGGCGGCCGCGTCTATGGCGGCGGCGCCGAGGGCTACGAGACCGAGAAGCTCGCCGCTTCCGCCACGTCCGATTTCAAATGGGCGAAGGCCGAAGGCTGGCTGGATCGCTAGGCGGCGCGGCGGACAAGCGCTGCGGCAACCGCCAGCCCCATGAACGCGCCGCCGATCCCGCGTTCGAACCAGCGTTTGACCGGCTTGTGCGAGAGCGCCTTCGACAGCATGCCGCCGGCGATCGTGTAGGCAATCTGCACCACGAAATCGATCGTGATGCCGAGGAAGCCGAGGACGAGCGATTGCGCCCAGACTGGCTTCGCGGGATCGATGAATTGCGGGAAGAGGGCGAGGAAGAACAGGATCGTCTTCGGGTTCCCCAGCGCCACCACCGCGCCGTCACGAAACGCCCGCGCGCTGGCCTCGCCAGTCGCAAGCACAGGCTGTTCCGAGGCCCTGAAGGATGAACGGAACGCCTGCAGGCCCAGCCAGGCCAGATAGGCGGCGCCTGCCCATTTGATGATCTCGAATGCAGCGCCAGAGGCAGCGATCAGCCCGGCAAGACCAATCGCAGAGCAGAGCACGTAGAGCGAGTTCGCCGTCTCGATGCCGGCGGCGGCGAACAATCCTGCGCGTGGGCCACGCCAGGCCGACTGTGTCATCACGAAAAGGACATTGGGTCCCGGCGCAATCGCGATCGCGATGACGAGGCCGACATACCCGACGAGAGTTCCTGCAGAGATGAGTTCGAACACGGGACGCCTCCTGAATTGCACGGACGCTAGCAGGGCGTCCTGTCAGGATGTGTCAGCATTATTGGGAGGCTAGGGTTCTTTCGGCGGGTCCGTGCGCGCCTCCGCCTTCAGCACATCGGCGTGCATCATGGGGTCTGCTTCAGGATTCGAAGGACGCAGCACCTGCAGCGCCGGGCGTTCATAAAGCCGCGCAAGGCTGACAAACGCCGCCACAAGCGAGCAGCCCGCCGCGATGAACAGCGACACGACGCTGCCATGCTCCGGCACCCGGGCGAACATCAGCGCGACGATGGAGGCGCCGGTCGTCTGCCCGAGCAGGCGCGCGGTGCCGAGCATGCCGCTCGCCCCGCCGCTGCGCGATTTCGGGGCCGCCGTGATCATGGCGCGGTTGTTCGGCGACTGGAACATGCCGAAGCCCGCTCCGCACAGCGCCATCCGCCAGACGATGTCGAAGGGCGTGGGAGAGGCCGGCAGCAGTGCAAGCGACAAGAGGCCGATAGCAAACGCCCCGAGGCCGATCCCGCCCAGCAATCCTGCCGGGTACCTGTCGGCAAGGTGTCCGGCCAGCGGAGCCGCAATTGCAATGGCGATGGGCCACGGTGTTATCAGCAGCCCCGTTGCGACGGCGTCGTAGCCGAGGCCATGCAGCATGAAGGGAAGCGAAACCAGCGCCAGCATCTGCGCCGCGAAAGAACAGACCGACGTGGCGATCGACAGTGTGAAGATCGGAATGCGCAGCAGGTCGACAGGCAAGACCGGGGCCGGATTACCCAGTTCGCGGCGCGTGAGGATCCAGGCGAGAATGCCGCCGGCAGCGAGTTCGACAACGAACAGGCCGAAAGCCTCGCCCTGTCCCAGCGCGTCGATGCTGCCGATCACCAGCCCGAACGTCGCTGCGCTCAGGAGAGCGCTCAGCCAATCGAACTTGTGGGGCGATGCGGGCGTTTTCGGCAGGGAGGGGATGGCGAACGTCAGCGCCGCGAGCCCGATCGGCAGGTTCACTGCGAACAGCCATGGCCACGGCGCCACCGAGAGGATGCCGCTCGCGATAGTGGGGCCGGCCGCGGCCGACAGCGCCACGACCAATGCGTTGATGCCGATGCCGCGCCCGAGAAGCTTCTGGGGATAGATGAAGCGGAGGAGGGCGGTGTTGACGCTCATGATGCCGGCGGCGCCGAAGCCCTGGATCACGCGCGCCATCGCCAGCATGGGCAGCGAGGTCGCCAGCGCACAGCCGAGCGACGCCAGCGTGAAGATCGCGAGGCCGGGCAGGTAGATATTGCGATAGCCGATGCGGTCACCGAGCGAGGACAGGGGAAGCAGCGACACCGTGATGGCCAGCTGGTAGCCGTTGACGACCCAGATCGAGCTTGCCGGTTCGGCGTGTAGGTCGGCTGCGATGGTGGGCAGGGCGACGTTGGCGATCGCTGAATCAATGACGGCCAGCGTGATCCCGAGGGCAATCGCGGCGACGGCCCAGTATCTGCGGGGAGCTGGCAGGCCGTCGGTTTCAGTCATGGTTTCCTTGATCTGCGCGCGTTCTCGTCATTTGCGCCCACAAGGGGAATTTGTATAGGCTGCGCCAACTTTCAAATGGCAACAGCCAGAACCGGGTATGAGGGAGAGACCATATGTGTGACGACCACACCGAACACGACAATGAAGAGTCCTTTGAGTCCGGCAAGCTGTCGCGGCGAGGCTTCAGCGTCATGTCGCTTGCCGCCCTGGCGGCCTGCACGACCAGCCCCGAGAATGCGGCGACGGTTGTCGAGCGCGAAGTCGAGATCACCACGCCGGATGGCGTGATGGACGCGCATTATGTTGCTCCGTCCTCGGGCAGGCACCCGGCCGTCCTGGTGTGGCCGGACATCATGGGCCTTCGTCCCGCCTTCCGCCTGATGGGCAAGCGCCTCGCCGAGTCGGGCTATGCCGTCCTGACAGTGAACCCCTTCTATCGCGCCGCGAAGGGCCAGGTGTTCGATGCGACGACCGAGAAGTTCTCCGACCCGCCGGTCCGCCAGCGCCTCGTTGCGCTCATGGGTCCGGCAACGGGCAATCCGGAAAACACCAAGAAGGATGCCATCGCCGCCATCGGCTGGCTCGACAAGCAGAAGGAAGTCGACACCAAGCGCGGCGTCGGCACGACCGGCTACTGCATGGGCGGTCCGCTCGTCATGCGCACGATGGCCTTCGTGCCTGAGCGCGTCCGCGCTGGCGGCACTTTCCATGGTGGCGGCCTTGCTACAACGCAGCCGACCAGCCCGGTGCTGCTCGTCCCCCAGATGAAGTCGAAAGCCGTGCTCATCGCCGTCGCGCAGAACGACGACAAGCAGGACCCGACCGTGAAGGACAAGGTGAAGGCCGCGTTCGACGCGCAGCACATTCCGGCTGAAGTGGAAGTCTATCCGGCCGACCACGGCTGGTGCCCGCCCGACAGCCAGGTCTACGACCAGGTCCAGGCCGACCGCGCCTGGGAACGCCTGCTCGCGACCTTCAAGGTTGGTTTGGCGTAATCAGCGTCTGGCCTTGGGTTTCGATTTGGGCCGCGGCTTTGCCGCGGCCTTTTTCTTTGCCTTGGCCACTGCTCGCTCGTCCGCGATTTCGAGGTTCTGCGCGATCCGCGCCTTCACCATCTTCGTTACTAATGCTGCCGGGATTGGCTTGCCCGGCTGGAACTGGAGCGTGCCGGACGATGTCGAGAAAGGCGCTGCTTCCGGGAATTGCCTGATCAGCGTCGAGCTCATCGGGAAGAAGCTGAGATGGTTCTTGAACGCGCCGAAGGCGACGAGATGGCCGTGCAGCTTGAAGGTCGGTTGGCCGTAGCTGATGACTTCCTCGGCGCCGGGCGCTGCTTTCAGGATCTGTGCGCGAAGCTTTTCCAGGGCTGCCCGCTGCTCTGGCGCAAGGCGCGAGAACCAGTGGTCGACATCCTTCGCAACCGGAATACCGCGCATCGGCATCGCCCAACTCCTTGCCTTCGCTTCTTCAATGACGCAGGCAGGACAGCGGCGCAACGGTCAGGACAGGACAATGAACGCGGACGAACTCAACGCCTACCTGGCCGAAATATTCCCTGATGGCCGCGTCTCCACGATCGAGTATGCCGATGGGAAGATGACGCGCACGCGCTGCATCTATGATCCGAAACAGCTGCGTCCCGGCGGCACGCTTTCCGGCCCGACCATGATGGCGCTCGCGGACACGGCGGTTTATGCGCTGGTGCTGTCTGCAATCGGAAAGGTGCCGCTGGCGGTGACGACGAACCTCTCGATCAACTTCCTGCGCAAGCCCCAGCCCGCCGACCTGATCGCCGAAGCGCGCATGCTGAAGCTGGGCAAAGCGCTCGCTGTTGGCGACGTGATCATCCGGTCGGATGGCAGCAACGACGTAGTCGCCCACGCCGTCGTCACCTATTCGATCCCGCCGCGCTGAACGCTACTTGCCGTCCGGCGCCGTGATCGGCCGCGCATCTTCCCAGCGATAGGGCAGGATGTCCGGCTTCACATAGACCTCGGTCGTGAACTTGAACGGGTATTTCATCCCGCTCGGATAGGTGAGTTCTACGAAATAGGCGGTGAAACCGGTCGCGGGCTTCTCGACATTGCCGACATAGGTCCCGTCCGCCTGCACTTGCAGCGGCGTTGAAGTGAAGGCCTTGTCGCCCAGCGTCTGCACGCGGAAGTCGCGATCCTTCGGGTTGGAGCCCTTCCAGAGCAGGACCTGCGAGGGCTTCTGCGCGCCGGGATTGACGACAAGCGCGCCATCATCGCGCACGGTCCAGCTGTATTCAGGAACGGTGCGGCCCTTGATGACGCTGTCATACCAGGCTGTCATGCTCTCGTTGATGTCCGTCCCCGCTGTCGAATGGCGCGAGTTGGGCAGCATGCGCAGCTGCTTTGAGCCAGGCAGGAGGTGGTAGGAATACTTGGTGTTGTCCGGCGGGAAATATTCGTCGCCCACCGCGTTGATGATGAATTTCGGCATCTTCATCTGCGGTCGGCCGCGATAGTTGAGCGGATCCTCGATCGTGTTGATCTCAGTCATCTTGCGGCCGATCTCATCAGGGATCAGCTTGTTGCGCACATAGTCGCCCAGGGCAGGCGAGAAATACCCCATCGCTTCCCAGTGATGGCGCGTCGTTGCGTCGACATCGAGCACGTTGATCACGATCGGCACCATGCCGACCACACGTTTGTCGACCAGGCCCACAAGCCAGGTCGTCCACGCGCGTTTCGAGCCGCCAGAGACGACGAAGCCATCAATGCCGAGCTTGCCGCCTGCATCGCTGGACAGGAATTGTTGTGCAGCCGTCATAGCCGCGACGCCGCTTTTCACCATGGGCAGGCGGGCAAGGGCGATGGGGTTCTTCTTCGCGTCGTAGTTGGCCTGCAGGTAGGCGATCATGTCGTCTTCGCTGCGCCCGACATCCGGCGTGGCCGCGAATTTGATCGGCTGGTTGGGAACCTGCGCGAGATCGATGATCACAGAACCGGTGTCCACAGCCATCTGGGCGAAGCGCGGCGTCGCGCTTGCCGGCGGCGGCGTCGAGGTAGATCCGCCATTGATGTAGAGGAAGGCCTTGTGACTGCTGATCGTGTTCGGAACCGTAACCGTCAGCCAGTGCTTCCACACCGGCCTGTCAGTTTCGGCAGCCGTCATCCAGGTCTGCGAGGTCAGTTCCAGCACGGCGCCGTGAAATCCCTCGCCAGCGAACGTCTTCTCGACTTTCCAGGCGAATGTCGGATCGGGCTTGGCGACATACTCATCAAGAATGTTGGGCGGGTTGGGGCCGATGTCCGCCGATTGCGTTGTGGCGCAGGATACTGTTGCGCCAAACGCGAGTACGAGCGCCAGTGTCCGGATGAAACGCATGCCTCTCTCCCACGGCCCGTGTTCGGCCCTGGCAGCAGTGGATCACAGGCGGAAAGCTTTGCAAGCAGGACCGGCAAAGTGGTCTCGTTCAATCTCGCGCGGCCGATGGCACAGACGGCGCGGGGGACCCACGCCGCCGATGTCGATCAAATTCGTCACGGCGATTCTGCAATGGCTTTTGCTGGGGCCTGGTTCCCATCACACGCCTGTCACTTCACTCGCTTGCGCTTCCGACTTTAACCACGCCATGAAGGTCCGGGCGAGCTTCGAGGGCGTGCGCCATTTCGGGTAGACAATCCAGTAGGCGAATTCGAGATCGCTGGCGCCATCGGCAAACGGCGCGATCAGGCGGCCGCGTTCAAGGTCGCCCGAAGCGATCGCGAACTTCGCCAGCGCCACGCCGCGCCCTGTCGCCGCCGCTTCGACAACCAGAGACGATTGCGTGAAGCGAGGACCGCGATTGCCGTCCACGGTGGTGACGCCGCGCGCCTTCAGCCAGGAATTCCAGTCAGGCCGCGACGGATCGTTCTCCGGGCTTTCGTCATGAAGCAGGACGTGATGGGCGAGATCAGCGGGTGACTTGAGGGCATTGGGCCCCTTCATCAGATCAGGCGAGCACACCGGCAGCACGGATTCCGACATGATCTTCTCGGAGCGCAGACCCTCATAGATGCCTTTGCCATAACGCAGGGCGAGGTCGATGTCCGAGTGATTGAAATCCGTCATCGCGATGTCGGCGGACACCCACACTTCGGATTCCGGGTTCTGTTCCTGGAAACGCTCAAGGCGCGGGGCCAGCCATTTGGCGGCGAAGGACGGAGCCGAGGAAATCATCAGCCGGTCGCGCCGCGCCGGGGCGCGCATGTGGTGGACGGCTTCGGCCATCATCTCGAAGGCGTTGGTCAGGAGGGGCAGGGCCGCCTGGCCGGCGTCCGTGAGCAGGACTTGCCGTCCGGTGCGGCGGAACAGGGGGGCGCCGGCGAACTCCTCGAGCTGCCGGATCTGCTGGGAAATGGCGCCCGGAGTGACGTTCAGCTCCTCGGCTGCGCGGGTGAAGGACAGGTGGCGCGCCGCGGCTTCGAAAGCGCGCAGGGCGTTGAGGGCTGGGAGGCGGTCTTCCTGGGCCATTTGCTTCAGGTTTTCTCTTGGTTTCAGGCGGGTAAGGTCGGCTAATCGAGCGGCTTAGGAATGGTTCATTGCTTCTGGCGTCCCGTCCGGCCATGTGCCGGAGTGAGGACGAAAAACGGGATGGCGTTCGGCTCGAAGCCGTGCGCCGGCCGTGTTATACGCAGATGCGTAAGAAAAACTAAAGGGCCAAGGCATGGACGGCGTGTCCGCGGCAACGAAAAAAACTCCTGCGGGACATGTCTCGCTGGTCGGCGCCGGACCTGGCGATCCCGATCTGCTGACGATTCGCGCGGCGCGCCTCATCGGGCAGGCCGAAATCGTGTTTGTGGACCGGCTGGTTGGCCAGGGCGTGATGGAGTTGATCTCCGCCTCGGCCGAGATCGTCTATGTCGGCAAGTCCAAGGGCGAGCACTCCGTTCCCCAGGCCGAGATCCAGCGCCGCATGATCGAGGCTGCGAAGACCGGCAAGCGGGTCGTGCGCCTCAAGGGCGGTGATCCTTTCATCTTCGGCCGCGGCGGCGAGGAAGTCGAAGCGCTCCGCGCGGCGAATGTCGAGGTCGAGGTCGTTCCTGGAATTTCCTCGGCGCTCGGTTGCGCCGCCGCCGCCCAGATCCCGCTCACGCATCGCGACATGGCGCAGGCCGTGACCTTCGTCACAGGCCATGCCGCGCTCGGGCATGAACCCGATCTCGACTGGACTGCACTTGCGCGCCCTAACCAGACCGTTGTTGTCTTCATGGGCGTCGGCACGGCCGGTACGATCGCCGCGCGTCTCGTCGCTGCCGGTCGCGATCCGGTGACGCCTGTCGCTATCATCGAGAATGGCACGCGCCAGAACGAGATCAGCGCGTTCGGCGCGCTCGGCAATGTCGCTGAAGTGATTCAGTCAGCAGGCATACAGGGTCCGGCGCTGCTGATCATCGGCGAAGTCGTGGCGCTGGCCCAGCGCAACCATGCGGCTGCCGCTGCCCCGGCGAAGGCTTCGAAGCCGACTGTCTCGTCGCTGTGGGAGATGCTGTCGTGAGCTCGGAACGTCCCAAGCTCGCGCCCGAGACCCCCAAGGTGATCACGGCCTGGCTCTCCGCCACCGGCCGCGTCGTCTATCTCACCAAGGACCGCAACTGGTCAGAAGACCTGCCTGATGCCGAAGTGCTGACAGGCCTTGGCGCCAACGACACCCTCGCGTGGGCCTCGAAGGACCAGACACGGGTGTCCGATCCTTATTTCATGCAGGTGACACCGGACGGAAAAGTCGCCGGACGTGAAACGATCCGCGAGACAATTCGCGCGAAGGGACCTACGAACCATCCGATGTTCGGCAAGCAGGCGGGGAACAACTGATGCCAAATCGTCCTATTACCAAGCTCACGCTCTATGGGGACTCGATCTCCGGCAACTGCCTGAAGACCAAGTGGACGGCGGATTATCTCGACATCGACTATGACTGGGTCGAGATCAGCGTCGTCGAGGGCGGCACGCGCTCAGACGCCTTCATGCAGATGAACCCGTCGGGCCAGGTGCCGGTGATGCGCCTGCCGGATGGCCGCATCCTGCCGCAGTCCAACGCCATCATGCTCTACATCGCCGGCACGCATCGCGGGCAGGACCTGATCCCGCTCGATCCGTTCGAGCACGCCAAGATGATGAGCTGGCTGTTCTGGGAGCAGTATTCCCACGAGCCTTATATCGCCGTGCGCCGTTTCCGGAAGAAGTTCCTCAACCAGTCCGACGACGAGCTTGATCCGCAGCTGCTCGCCCGTGGCCGCCGCGCGCTTGGCGTCATGGAGATGCAGCTCACCTTTGCCGACTATTTCATGGGCCAGTCGATGACGCTCGCCGACATCGGCCTCGTCGCCTACACGCGCGTTGCGCACGAGGGCGGGTTCGATCTCTCCGAATTCCCGAACGTCCAGCGCTGGGTCGCGCGTGTCGAGACCGATCTCGGCATTGAACACGCCAAGAAAGCTGCCTGATGTATCGTTATGACGAGTTCGACGAAACACTGGTCCGGGAGCGCACGAAGCAGTTCCGCGGGCAGGTGGAGCGTCGTCTCAAGGGTGAGCTGAAGGAAGAGAACTTCAAGCCGCTGCGCCTTCAGAACGGCGTCTATCTCCAGTTGCACTCCTATATGTTCCGCATCGCCGTGCCGTATGGCCAGCTCAACGCGGCGCGCATGCGCCAGCTCGCTCTGATCGCGGACAAGTACGACAAGGGCTACGGTCACTTCACGACGCGCCAGAACATCCAGTTCAACTGGATTCCGCTGGCGAACATTCCCGACGTGCTCGACCTGCTCAACGACGTCGAGATGCACTCGATCCAGACGAGCGGAAACTGCATTCGCAACGTGACCTCGGATCACCTTGCAGGCGCTGCGCATGACGAGCTGGAAGACCCTCGTCCATGGTGCGAGATCATCCGCCAGTGGTCGACCTTCCACCCGGAATTCTCGGCCCTGCCGCGCAAGTTCAAGATCGCCGTGACGGCCGCCGCGCCGGACCGTGCAGCCGTGAAAGTCCACGATATCGGCCTTCTGATGAAGAAGAACGCCGAAGGCGAAACCGGTTTCGAAGTGATGGTCGGCGGCGGTCTCGGACGCACGCCTTATGTCGGCCCGACGGTGCGCGACTGGGTAAGCAAGCGGGACCTGCTCAGCTATCTCGAAGCGATTATGCGCGTCTACAACCGCTACGGACGGCGCGACAACAAGTTTAAGGCGCGCATCAAGATCCTCGTCGCCGAGCTGGGCCTCGAGGAATACACCCGTCAGGTCGAGGAAGAATTCGCTGCGCAGAACACGTGGGAGAAGGTCATCCTCCCGCAGGAAGAAGTCGATCGCATCACCGCCTATTTCGCGCCGCCGAAGTTCGAGACGCTGCCGGCGATGTCCGGTGCGTTCGAGGCGTTCAAGTCCGGTAATCGCGAGCAGGCGCGTTGGGCGAAGAACAATCTGCGTTCGCACCGCATCCCCGGCTACATCTCGGTCCACATCGCGCTGAAGCCACAAGGCGTTGCCCCGGGCGACTGCACCGCCGACCAGATGCGCGCCGCCGCCGACATCGCCGAGAAGTATGGCTTCGACGATATCCGCGTGGCGCACGAGCAGGATCTCGTCATTCCACACGTCAAGCTGGACGACGTTCCCGCCGTCTACGCTGCGCTGAAAGCTGCCGGCCTGCACGCCTCCAACGCGGGCATGGGGTCCGACATCATCTCGTGTCCGGGCCTCGATTACTGCAACCTTTCAAACGCGCGTTCGATCTCCGTCGCCAACGAGATCCAGGCCGTGTTCGCCGATCCCGAATTCGAAGATGATGTCGGCACGCTGCATGTGAACGTGTCAGGCTGCATCAATGCCTGCGGTCACCACCATGTCGGTCACATCGGCATTCTCGGCGTCGACAAGAAGGGCGAGGAATTCTACCAGGTCCTCTTCGGGGGGCGCGCCGACGAGAAGGCGACGATCGCCACCATCCAGGGCCCCGGCCTCAAGCATGAAGAAGTTGCTCCGGCGATCCGCCGCGTGATCGGCAAGTATCTCGAACTGCGCTCTGCCAAGTCCGAGAAGTTCATCGACACCATGGCGCGCGTCGGTCAGGCGCCGTTCAAGGAGGCGCTCTATGCCTCTGCTTAGGGACGGCAAGGTCGTCGACGACGTCTGGGCGTTCGTCGAGGATGGCCACGAGCTTTCGCCCGGCGGCTGCATCATTGTCTCGCTTGGCCGCTTCCTGTCCGAGCATGACCAGCTGCTGGCGCGCAACCGCTCGATCGGCGTGCGCCTGGCGAACACGGACGATCCGGCGCTGCTCGTTCCCTTCCTCGACCAGCTCCACCTGGTTGAACTGCAATTCCCGAAATACACGGACGGCCGCGCCTTCTCACAGTCCCAGCTCCTGCGCCGCCGTCATGGTTACAAGGGCGAGATCCGCGCAACAGGACAGGTCCTGCGCGATCAGCTGCGTCTGATGATCCGCTCCGGCTTCGATGCGATCCAGATCGAAGAGCCGAACGCCGAAGGCGTCTACGAATTTTCCGCGCATGAGTTTTCAGAATTCTACCAGTCGGCCTCGGACACCTCCGACACCATTTTCCTGAAGCGCCAGAAGAAGCGCGAAGAAAAGGCCGCCGAATGAACGTCCCTGTGTCCGCCATCGAAACGCCCGAACAGAAGGTCGAGCGGCTGAACGCCGAGCTACGCGGGAAGTCTGCGCAGGAGATCATTGCTGTTGCGGTCCGCGAGTTCGGCCGCAGGATCACCTACGTCTCGTCCTTCGGCGCCGAGAGCGCGGCGATGCTGGGTCTCATCGCCGAGGTTGATCCCGGCATGCCTATCGTCTTCATCGACACCGGAATGCACTTCCATCAGACGCTTCAGTATCGCGACACGCTCCGCGATTTCCTGAAGCTCTCCGACATCCGCACGCACAAGGGCGACGCCGCCGAGATCAAGGCCGTCGATCCGAAGGGCGTGCTCAACAAGACCGATCCCGACGCGTGCTGCGAAGTTCGCAAGGTGCGCCCGCTCGCGCCTGCGCTCGAAGGCTTTGAGGCGTGGATCACCGGCCGCAAGCGCTTCCATGGCGGGGGCAGGGCGAACCTGGCCGTCGTCGAATTCTCGGAAGGCCGCTTCAAGATCAATCCGCTTGCGGACTGGACCCACGAGCACGTCGAAGATTACTTCAAGGAGAGAAATCTCCCGCACCACCCGCTTGTCGCCGATGGCTATCCCTCGATCGGCTGCTGGCCTTGCACCGTGCGTCCCACGGACCCGAATGACGTTCGGTCAGGCCGCTGGGTCGGCTTCAAGAAGGAAGAGTGCGGCCTGCACCTCGAGCGCAAGGACCGCCCGCGCGTTTTCTAGAATTGCGCATTTTCCGCCCGCTTTCAGCGGGTAGGCGGCTCCCCTGTCATTTGGTAAACACCGCACTGGATGTGGGAACACACGCCCGGAGAAGGCGTAGCCCATGAGTCGGGTGAAGGGTCGTAGAGCATGTCGATCTGGTGGCTGATTCCAGCGTTCGTGGGTCTTGTCGGGATTCTGATGCTGGTCGCGGGGGTCGCGAAAGTCTTCAAGGCAAAGCTGGGCTCCGGCCTGATGCGCGTGCTGTTCGGAGGGCTCACGCTCGCGGGCGCAATGATCGTCGGCCTGATCGGTCTCAACCTGCAGACCTATGCGCAGCTCTCGAAGGAACGCCTCGCCGGCCAGGTCGTGCTGAAGAAGGTGAGCGATCACAATTTCACGGCGTCGATCGATCTTGCCGACGACGGCAAGCTTCGCGGCCAGCCTGTCGACTACCAGATCACCGGGGAACGCGTGCACATCTCCGGCCCGATGGTGAAGTTCAAGCCGTGGGCCAACGTCATCGGCATGGACTCGCTGTTCAAGGTGAACGAGGTCTACGGCACCTATGTCGATGCGAACTGCACCAACAAGTTCACGCCGCGCCGCGAAACGACCGACGAATGCAAGACCGGCGACTTCTTTGGCTGCCTCGGCACGAGCTGGAAACTGCTCAACCTCGCCGACTTCTCGCATACCTCCGATTCCGGTCAGCTGATGGCCGATGGCGCGATCTACGACATCTACGCCAGCCAGGACGCGTTCGAGCTCAAGCCAAATCCGCAGAACAAGATCGCGATGGATCTGCAGTCGCAGGAAGTCCCAGGCGGTCCGATGAGCTGCGAGGCGGTGACCGCGCCGGTGCAGACGCCTGAGGGCGCGGTGGACTACAAGGCGCCGGCTGCTGCTGCAACGCCGCCCGCCGCAGCGCCTGCGGCGCCGAAAGCGACTGCTCCGGCGACGGTCCCGCAGGCACAGCCTGCAGCGCCTGCGCAGAACCCCGCTCCGGCTCCGACGCCTCCGGTCGCGCCTGCCACGCCGCCGGCGACACCGCCGGGCTGATCAGCGCGTCTCGCCCATGTCAGCGAGGGCCCAGTCCGCGAACTGCGAGAGATCGCCGCCGGAGAACAGGAAGCCGCGCACGCCTGCGGCTTTCGCCGCGTCGAGATCCGCCTGTTTGTCTCCGATGAGGAAGGACTGCTCCTTGATGACGGGGAAGTCCGTCATCGCGCGGATCAGCATGCCGGGTTTGGGTTTCCGGTCGTAGCTGTCCTTTGTGTAGTGCGGGATCGTGCCGTCCTCGTGGAACGGGCAGTGATAGATGCGGTCGATGTGTGCGCTGCGCTTCACCAGCTCAACGCCGAGCCAGTCATGCAGAACCTGCATCTGTTCCTCGGTGTAGTAGCCGCGCGCAATGCCTGACTGGTTGGTGACGACGAACACCCACCAGCCCTTGTCGTTGAAGCGCTTGATGACGTCGGCTGCGCCTTCGACCCACTCGAAATCCTCGATGCGATAGATGTAGTTGCGATCGATGTTGATCACACCATCGCGGTCGAGGAACAGGGCGGGGCGGGGCGCCGGCTTGGTCATGCGGTCTGGGTGGCGCCTTCCGGAGGCGCTGCGGGCTTTTCTTCAACGTCCTCGCCGGCAGGATCCGGCGGTTGCGCTTCGATCTTCGGCGCCTTGGCGAAGCCGCGCATGAGCGGCAGGAGCGAGATGGCGCAGATCACCGCAGCCAGCGCAAACGCCGCGCCTGGGAAGAAGAACGGAGCCGCGGGCGAGGTGAAGTAGTGAAAGGTCTGCGTCAGGGCCAGCGGGGCAAACATGTTGGCCAGCGACTGGACGCTGGCGATGGCGCCCTGCAGCTCGCCTTGCGCGTTCTTCGGCGTGCGCGCCGACATGATCTGATTCATCGATGGGCCGAGCACGCCGGCCAGTGCGCCGAACGGAATGATCACGAACACCATCCACCACTGGGTCGCGGCGGCGTAGGCGGCAAAAGTGATGGCGCAGATCACGAAGCCGAAAGTGGCCGTCCGGGTCGGACCAAACTTCTTGATGACGGGACCCGTAAGTCCGCCCTGCACAATGGCCGAACCAATTCCGACCGCGACCAGTGCGATGCCGATCATGCCCTCCGTCCAGCCATAACGCACGCCGGCGAAGTAGTTGAACGTCGCGGGATAGACCCAGTGCGCGAAGTTGAAGAGGCCGAGCGCCAGCATGAACCAGGCGAGGTACGGCACATGGATCAGGTGCTTGAAGGTGCCAAACGCGTTGGCGCGTTTCCAGTCGAAGCGGCGGCGATGCTCCTGGTCCAGCGATTCCGGCAGAACGAACATGCCGTAACAGAAGTTGATAAAGGCGAGCGCGGCCGAGGCGAAGAACGGATAGCGTGGATCGAACTGGCCAAGGAAGCCGCCGATGGCCGGTCCAAGAATAAAGCCGAGGCCGAACGCTGCACCCAGCATGCCGAACGCGCGACCGCGATCCTTTGGTTCGGTAACGTCCGCGATATAGGCGGCGGCGGTCGAGTGGGTGGCGCCGGAGATCCCCGACAGCACGCGGCCGAGGAACAAGAGCCACACGGCGTGCGCAAGGCCCATGATCACGAAGTCGATCGCCAGCGTGCCGATCGACAGCAACAGCACCGGGCGGCGGCCGAACCTGTCCGACAGGCCGCCGAGGATCGGCGAGGACAGGAAGTTCATGATTGCATAGACAGTAGTGATGTAGCCGCCCCACGGCGCGGCGTTCGAGAGCATTGCTTCCAGCGGCAGCTTGTTGCCGGCGGCGGCCAACGCCTTCGCATCCAGCAGGGCGTCCTTGCCGTTCAGCAGCTCGGCCATCAGGTACGGCATCGACGGCATGATGACGGCGAAGGCCATCATGTCGATGAACACCGTCACGATGATGAAGAAGAACGCATTCTTCCCCAGCCGGCTTGATCCGGGGGAGGCGGGCGATGCAGATGCGGCGGCCATGTCGTCTCCGTCCAGGGGACCAGCGCGGATACGCTGGCGGGGCGAGGTCAGTCAATCTTGAGCCGGGCTTTCAGCCTTTCAAGGCCGTTGCGCCACTGTTCGCCCTGACGCTGGTTGGTCAGCGTTAGCGGGAAACCATGGCGGGCGAGATGCTGCTGGGGGACACTGTCCCAGCCGCGGTGTTCGACGGTGACGCGAGTATCCGCGCCTACAGGCTCGAACCGGACTTCCACTTCGGTGGCGTGATCCGGCCCGAAATTGGCGTGGCGCCAGCCCACCACCAGCCGCTCACCCGGCGACCAGACACGGACGGGACCGACCTCGAATGCTTTTCCATTCGGCAACTGCTCGACCAGCCGGCCTGCGGCGTTTCCGGCTGGAGGCTCGAAAGCGAGCTTGCCGGGGCTGCGGGGGGTGAGGCGGAACAGTTCGCTGTCCGCCCACCAGTCGCCGATCTCGGTCGTGAATATCTCGAACGCCTGGATCGGTGAACATGGAACACGGATCGAGACGAGGACACGGGATGTCATCGCGCCTTCCGCTTCTCGACGTGCCGGGCGAACGCAGCCAGTTGCGTGGTCCAGCCTGCTTCGGCCTTGGCTAGCCAGTCCTTCAGCTCGGTGAGGCGCGATGGGTTGAGTGTATACACCCTTACACGCGCATCGAATTCGGGATGAGTTTCGGCGACGAGGCCTGATGCTTTCAGCGCCTTGAGATGGCGGCTCATCGCTGGCGCTGGCAAACCTAGCAGGTCGGCAAGTTCACCAGCGCGTTTTGGCGACTGGCCGAGGAGTTCGATCGTTCTTCGCCTTGCCGGGTCGGCCAACGCGGATAACAATTCATCGATTTCGGGTTTCTTCCGGGCGCTCATTCGACGTGCGCCTTCAGGAGTTTCTTCGGCGCGACGTTTTTCCAAGCCATCCAGAGTGCGCTTCTTGCGGTTTTCACATCAGCTTTTGCGAGGACCAAATTCGTCCAGCCCTTCCTGCCCCATGCGCTTTCGACGGGGTGAAACATGTCGGGTTCGGCTTCGCAGAGGATCTGCTGCTGATCCAGCGTGAGTTTCAGGACCGCCTTGCCGTCCATCCTTCCTGCCGTTGCAAAAATCTTGTCGCCGACACGATAATCCGGGACATCGAAATGCGATGATGCTTCGGCTTCCGGCATCGACAGGGCGAGCTTGCCGAATGCTGACGGCGTCATGATCCGCGGTTCACTTTCGTTTTCAGACCTGAGGCCTTGTCCCATTCATCGGGGGACATCTCCTTTACCGTCTGAGAGAACGTCCAGATATGGCCTTCCGGATCGCGGGCTCGATATGTGCGATCGCCGTAGAACTGGGTTTCGGGTTCCTGGATGATTTCGGCGCCGGCTTTTCGCGCCGTTTCGCAATGCGCGTCGATGCCTTCGTTCATCTGCAGATGGCAGGTCTGCGTGCATTTTCCGCCGATCGACTTCGGCGACTTGTGATTGTCGCTCCATTCCGTGCCGACCATGATCATGCCGTCGCCCCAGCTCATCTGGCTGTGAGCGAGATTGCCGTTCTCGTCCTCCAGAAGGAATGTCAGCTCGAATCCAAAGGCGTTGCGCAGGAATTCGATGGCGGCCTTGGGGTTCTGGTAGAACAGCGAGGAGGAGATCGAAGGGTGGTTAGCCATGGGGAGCGTCTTTTGTTGCGTCCGATGGAAATATTTCTACATTCGTGCAACTAATTCGTCAAGACCGCGCGGCGGGCGCAGGTTCGCATTCCCGCGGCGAATAGGCCGCAGGGCAAGAAGACAGGGCGAGCGGAATTCCGGATAGGCTAGCCGGGGTGCGCTTCGAGCTCTGGCATTTCGTGGCCCGGTATTCAGTCGAACAGCCGACGCAGGGAGAGTGCTGTGACCCGCAGGCCGCGATCGGCGTTGTGCGCGGCCGGGCAATCGCGCCAAGGGTGGAACTTCCAATTACCCACGACGCAGACGCGCGGTTCGTTCGCCGTCTCGTTGCACGCCATGATGTGCGCGAGCGCCTGGGCTGCGCGCTGCGCATGGTTGTCATGCAGGGAGATTGCGCGCCGCGGCGCCGCGATCCACCCCGCGAGGGCGCGGTGCGCATCCATGGTCCGAATCAGCGCGGTGAATTGGCGCCCTCTGCTATCGCTTCGGCGGCTCCACCCGGCGCAAGTCTTCCGGCGCGGCGTTGGTCTGCGTATCGATGACGGAGGTGGCGCAGTTGGTTTCGCCGGAGCCGGCGGCGGTAACGCGGTAGGTGCGGCCGGCTTTTGGCGTGAAGCTGACGTGCGAGGCGCAGAAGGCGTTCCATGAACCCTGGCGCGTCATCAGGTCGGTCGCGATGATAGCGGGGGCTTCTGCTTCGATCTCGTGGCGCACATCATACTGGAAGGGCGTGACCTCGCCGAGGATGTGCGGGTCGCTCCAGTCCTGCGAGCGATAGAAGAGATGTGCGTCCTGGTTGCCGGCCATCTGGCCGCGGCTGATCATCACCTGCGCCGCGGGCTTGCCGGGCGGCAGGACGTAAGGCGTGGTCGAGCAGGCGGCAGTTGCGAACGCAAGGGCCGCGATGAGTGTCGTGCGCATGATGAAATCCTCCCTCGTGGATGTGGCTCAGGGCGAAGGAGACGCCGCCGGCTTGGGCGGGTTGTCTTTCGTGCGCTCCGGATGGGCGGCGAGATAGCGGGCGAGGGAAGCTTCGATCGCCTTGTCGATCTCGCCATCGAGGCGGCCGCGGGCCTCCTCGTCGGTGGGGCGCGAGCCGTCCGGGCGGGGCGCGTAGGCATTGCGGAAGGCGGTGGCGAAGTCCTCGCGCGAGAGGATAGTCGGCGGGAGGCGCGTGGTCATGGCGTCGGCGAATTGCGGGAATTGCTCGCGCAGCTTTGTGCGGATCCTGTCCGTCTCATCGCGCATCTCGTAGACGGGATACTGACTGGCGGCGCCAGTGATGGCGGTGAGGCCGAGCGTAAAAATGTTGTCGAGGATGCCGGCCTGGGACGTGACGGTGATCACATCCATGTTGAACGTGCCGAGATAGACGACCTCGTTGGGCTTCACTTCGACGCTGTCGAACCAGTACATGATACCCTGCAGGTCGCCGACGGCCGAGAAACAGTTGCCATAGTAGAGATGGTAGTTGCCGGGTTTGACGACGGCGGCGGCGGGCTCGCCGGTCGAGATGGTGCGGTCGAACCGGGCCTTGGTGTCGACGTCCAGGAAGGCGAGGCTGGTGCGGCCGCAGCCGAAATTGTCGGTGGCGGACAGGACGACGAGGGAATTTCCGGAGTCCGGCGCGAAGGTCGCCAGTTCCTCCTTCGTCGGCCAGGTATTCACGGTTTCGCACGCGCTGAGCGTGACCGCAGCGAGAACGGCGGCAAGAACGGATTTCATGGAACTCCCCCGAGTGATTGCGGGTAAGTCTAGAAATGTTTGGCGGGGGAAGGCAAGGCGGGCGTCGGGGAGACGAACCCTTCATTCGCCGAGCAGCGCTTCGCCCTGATTGCGGACATTGCCGACGGCGGGGTTGGCGGGCCAGGCGCGGAGGTCGTCGGCGGGGCAGGGCATGAGCAGGGCGTGCGGATCGCGGTCGTGGGGATCGAGCCAGCGCGCATAGTGCTGCGGCGACAGGATCACCGGCATGGACGAGGAGAGGCCTGCGACGGCGAGGTTGGGCTCGGTGGTGACGATCGCGAAGGTGTCGAACTCCGAACCGTCGATCATCGCGCGGCTCCACAAGCCGGCGAAGCAGAACCACGCGCCCGAGCGCAACGCGAAAGCGAAAGGCGTGCCGCTGGTCCACGCATAGAAGCCTGAGGCGGGCACGAGACAGCGGCCCTGCCGGAAGGCGCCGGAGAAGGTGTTGCTTGTCTCGATGTCGGCGGCGCGCGCGTTGAAGGTGGAGAACTTCTTCTCCGACAGCGGCTGTTTCCACCACACGGGCACGAGGCCCCAGTAGGCGGGCGCGATCTGGATCGCATGGCGCGGAGCATACTCCCCCTCCGGCGCGCGGCGCAGGATGGGCGCGAACCCGCCAGGCGCGATGTTGTATTCCGGCTCCGGCGCATCGACGTGCGGTGGCGCCACGAGATCGATCGCGGCGCGATAGTCGGCCCACGAGATGGCGCGGCGGAAAAAGCGCGAGGTCATGGAGGTAGACTAGGACTGTCCGGCGCAGGTTTCAAAGGCGGCGGCTGCGTGGCAGGTTGCCGGGCGGATGGCCAGGGAGGGCATGTTCATGAAACGATTCGCACGCAGCCTGCTGTGTAGCCTGATGCTGGCTACGGCGGCTCCCGCGCTTGTGGCCCACGCCTTCGCGCAGGTGCAGGCGCAGAGCGGCTACCAGGTCTTCGTCAAGACGCTGACCGGCTCGACCTGGACATTCGATGTCAGTGCAGCGACCACGGTCCGCCAGGTGAAGCAGCTGATCGCCGACAAGGACGGCACGCCTATCGACCAGCAGCGCCTGATCTTCGCTGGCGTGCAACTGGAGGATGCTCGCACGCTCGACGACTACAACATCCAGAAGGGCAGCACGCTGCATCTTGTGCTGCGGCTGCGCGGGGAGTGAGGGGCGGACGCGGCCGTCCGCTGCGCGGATCACGCCTCACTCTCTGAAAGTAGTCCTTGCGCTCGGTGCCGTCATAGCGGCCGGACGTGAGGCAGCAGTTCTTGAAATCTGCTCCGCGAACCGCAGGGGCAAGGATCGTTACGGCCCAGCTTTTCAGTGAGCTCGATCTCGCCGCCCTTGATGAACCGGCGCCCGCGCTTGACGTGCGTCTCGCTAGGGAAGCCCTTACGCCGCTTGCTCATGTTTTGCGGCGAGAAAGGAAGCGTCGTCGTAATCCTTGCGGGTCATGTGCGCCTCCGATGTTGAGGGGGCGGTGGGTAGCAGAGCTGAGGGTGGAGTGCCAGTGTCCGCCACCTCTCGATTAGTCGCTAGCGCGAGGAAGACTCATGCTGAGAGAAAAATCGCCCTCTCGGAAGGCCTTCGGAAGTCTCTGATTCACTAGGTCACAAAGGCGCCTAGCATGAACCGAACCTTCTAATGCTAGAGCGAGCACGTCTTTGGACAGCTTGTTGGTTTCAACGATTTCGCGATGCAAATCCGGCCGTTCGACGGAGTTGACAGTGGTTGCGCCTACGAGACCGCCCGGCTCATTCCTGAATGATGTGAGCGACGCCAAGTCTTGGGTGAGCTTCGCGCGTTTGTCGCTGTAGATCGCAAGCGCATCCAGTAGTATTTGTCGGAGTCGAAGAAACTCCAAGAGTTTGCCGATGGCTTCGCCGTCCTTGTCGAAAAGCGAAAGCTCTTCAGCGGTGAATTGAATTTCCGGATACTTGTTCGCAACAAAAGGAGTTACTGCGCTCCACACCTCGTGCGGTGCGGGGTCGCGGCCCGTGTGATCCTTGAAACGCTTGAGCAATTCCTGCAACTGCACGTTCGCCGAAAAGACATCGTTCGCCGCCGTAAATGCCTTGATGAACAAGGAGAATGCGTGTGCTCTGCGTTGCTTATATTCGAGTGACCGATTGAAAAAGTATGTTGTGGCTGTGGCTATGCACGCGCCCAAGATCACCCAAATCGCGTCCCAAGCTTGATCGGGCATGGAGGCTCCCATTGCGCCTGCTCATTGAGTTGACGTGGAAATGCGCGATCGCGCGACGCTCACAATGGTACATTTCGTCGAGATCGGCGCAACGTATGCAGGCCGACGCGCCGACACCTCGGCACCACTCGCTTACGCAGTTCGATCCTTCGCCTTTAGAAAGCTGCTATTTATTACATCCCGGACGTGAGGGTCCCAGCACCTCAAAAACTGTATGCCGAGAACCGACATAGTAATCACTTCCATTTCTAAGTGAGTGCTTGTTGTCGTGTTCGGAAGATTCACAAAACCAGAATAGTAATGTCGATCGAGTAAGCCGAGAGAGTGCAAAACCTCCCAGTCGACGACCGCCTCGGGGACGCCCCTTCTAACGCCGCCTCGATACGGATACGATTCCAAGCCAGCCTGTGAAATTTGATATCGGGCTATGAAAATTCCGGGGCCATTGAGGTGAAAATTGAGCGTATCCACCAACGTCTGAAGTGGATGATCGGGAAATCGACGTTCGATCTCAAAAACAATCTCTTCAATCGTCGAAAGGGTAAATTCCTGACGCACAGCGTCGAAGCGCTTGGCCCGCAATGATCTATGGACCTCGTCCAGGTTACGCCCGGCGAACACTTCCTTCAGAAAGCGCGCTTGCGCTCCTTCGATTTCACTCATCAGAGAAATAAATCGCGGGTGCGCTCCTGTGGACGTACTCGCAGCGACTAGAAGTTCAGCCCATCTGCCGTGCGCTTCATGGTCGTCCACATCTTCCAGGGACGCCTTCTCGTAGAAAGGCGCCAAGAATTTTAGCGGCGGGGCCGTCAACACTATCCCATTCGTGTCTGCAATGTTCTTGGCGCGTTTGGTGATCAGGGTGGCCACTTCGACGCGAGCAAGTCGAACCGCATCCCCGAGCAGGCCTATGAGCTCAGTGGCCGGGGAAAAAAGCTCCAAGGCAGCGTCGATCAGAGTTTGAGTACCCTTGGCGTCGACGACAACCTCGCCTTTGAGTTCGCCTTTGACGTCCATGGCCTCCCCCTTTGTTGTCTAAAGCCGCCAAAACGTAAGCGCACCAACTCGCGATTCAATCCCAAGACGGAGTTTTCTCCAATCAATCGCCTCGCGCTTCTCGCCGCTGTCGCTGACGTAGAGCCCGCCGCCCACCGCGGCGAATTCCGCGCTCATGTCGTCCATGCCGAGTAGCTGGTCGTTGAGCTTGCTCGCGTATTCCCGTACGTCCGCCGTGATCTTCATCGAGCAGAATTTCAGACCGCGCATGAAGCGGAAGTGAGCGGTCATTCAGCCGGGCGACGTGCTCAAAAATCGCCTCTTGACGCGTGTAACCTATAGGTGGCATGTCACCTGAGGGTTACAAGCCGTTGGAGCGGTTATGGTGGTGAGCGCAGATGTGCGGGGCAGGCGGCGGCGGGGGGTGATACTCGCGGGCGCGATCTTCCTGGGATTGCTCGGACTGCATGTGATTGGCATGGGCGCGCCGATCACGCCGGGGGCGGCGCGCGCGGTTGAGATCGTCCGAATGACCGGGTTCTGCGGGCTGGTGATTGTGCTGATGCTGCGGTCGACAACGGCATTCAGCCTGGTGGGGCGCAATGCGGAGCTCGACGATGAACTCACGCGCGCCAATCGCGCAGCTGCCGCACAGGCAGGCTTCATCGCGGCGATGATTGGCGGCGTGATCGTGCTGATGGCGAGCCTGTTCGTACCGCTGAGCGTGATGGAGGTGTTGCCGCTGGTGCTGATGCTGGGGTCGTTCGTGGCGGCTGTGCGGTTTGCGTGGCTTGAGAAGCGCGGCGAGGCGGATGCCTGAACGCAAGCTGTTGAGCAACCTCAAGGAGGTCCGCACCAAGGCGGGGCTTACTCAGGCCGAGCTGGCCGAGCTGGTCGAGGTGTCGCGCAAGACGATCAACACGGTGGAGAACGGCGTCTTTGTCCCCTCGACCCTGCTGGCGTTGAAGCTGGCAGAGGCGCTGAGGACAAAGGTGGAGACGCTGTTCGAGCTCGACTAAACACCTAGTCGATCGCCTCGCGCTTCTGGCCGCTCTCGCTGACGTAGAGCTCCCCGCCTGTCGCCGCAAATTTCGCGCTCATGTCAGCCATGCCCAGTTGCTGGTCATTGAGCTTGGAGGCGTACTCGCGCACGTCCGCCGTGATCTTCATCGAGCAGAATTTCGGACCGCACATGGAGCAGAAGTGGGCGACCTTGTGGGCGTCCTTTGGAAGCGTGGCGTCGTGGAATTTCTGGGCGGTTTCCGGGTCGAGCGAGAGGTTGAACTGGTCTTCCCAGCGGAATTCGAAACGGGCGCGGGAGAGGGCGTCGTCTCTCAACTTGGCGGCGGGGTGGCCTTTCGCGAGGTCGGCGGCGTGGGCGGCAATCTTGTAAGTGATGACGCCGGTCTTCACGTCGTCGCGGTCAGGCAGGCCGAGATGTTCCTTTGGCGTGACGTAGCAGAGCATGGCCGTCCCGAACCAGCCGATCATTGCGGCGCCGATGCCGGAGGTGATGTGATCATAGCCGGGGGCGATGTCGGTGGTGAGCGGCCCGAGCGTGTAGAACGGCGCCTCGCCACAGACCTTCAGCTGCTTCTCCATGTTGACCTTGATCTTGTGCATCGGCACATGGCCGGGGCCTTCGATCATCACCTGGCAACCCTTGTCCCACGCGACTTTGGTGAGCTCGCCCAGGGTTTCGAGTTCGGCGAATTGGGCAGCGTCGTTGGCGTCGGCGATGGAGCCGGGGCGCAGGCCGTCGCCGAGGGAGAAGGAGACGTCGTAAGCGGCCATGAGATCGCAGATCTCGTCGAAGCGTTCGTAGAGGAAGCTCTCCTTGTGACGTGAGAGCATCCAGCGCGCCATGATGGAGCCGCCGCGCGAGACGATGCCGGTGACGCGCTTGGCGGTAAGGTGGATGTATTGCAAGCGCACGCCGGCGTGGATAGTGAAGTAGTCGACGCCTTGCTCGCACTGTTCGACAAGCGTGTCCTTGAAGACGGACCAGTCGAGCTTGTCGGGATCGCCGCCGACTTTTTCCAGCGCCTGGTAGATCGGGACGGTGCCGATGGGGACGGGCGAGTTTCGGATGATCCAGTCGCGGATGTTGTGGATGTTGCGGCCGGTGGAGAGATCCATCACCGTGTCGGCGCCCCAGCGGATCGACCAGACGAGTTTCTCGACTTCTTCTTCCACCGAAGACGTGATGGCGCTGTTGCCGATGTTGGCGTTGATCTTCACGAGGAAGTTGCGGCCGATGATGACGGGCTCGAGTTCCGGGTGGTTGATGTTGGCGGGGATGATAGCGCGACCGCGCGCGATCTCGCTGCGGACGAATTCGGGGGTGATGAAGGCGGGAATTTCGGCGCCGTAGTTTTCGCCATCGGCACGGCGGGCTTCGGCGCCGTCCAGCATCTGTTCGCGGCAGAGGTTTTCGCGATGGGCGACATAGGCCATCTCGGCGGTGATGATGCCGGCTTTCGCATACTGGTATTGCGTAAGGCGCTTGCCCGGTTTGGCGCGCAGGGGCGGCCGGCGGTTCGGAAATTCGGTCACGAGCTTCTCGACCGAGACATTGCCGTTGTCTTCCGGTTTCACGTGGCGGCCTTCATACGCCTCGGCGTCGCCACGCGCGGCGATCCAGCTTGCGCGGAGCGGGGCGAGGCCGGCGTGGACGTCGATCGTCACGGCGGGATCGGTGTAGGGGCCGGTGGTGTCGTAGACGCGGACGGGCGGCTCTTTGGCCGACGGATGCACGCTGATCTCGCGATAAGGGACCAACACATTGGAGAAGCCGGGCGCGGCCGAGAACAGCTTCTTCGACGCCGGGAGCGGGCCGGTGGTGACGCGGAATGGCTCCAGCGACTTCGGATCAATCGGCTTGTTCATGGGCGGGCTCCAGAAACGTCTCTTCAATGATGGCCTTGGCTTCCAGCGGCTTGTCGATGTGCTCGATGGCGAAGGCACGGCGGTCGTTGGGGTCATCCTTGCGGAGGACGTAGATATCGGGCGCAGTGGGGCGGCCGCCGGCAATGACGCCATCGATCTCAGCGGCGGGCAGTTCGTCGGCGATGCCGCCCGCCGGGCTGAGCGATAGCAAGCGCTGGTTGGTGGCGGCAAAGTGCGTGGCGGCGGGCGGCTTCACGGCGAGGCGGCTGAACGAGCCATAGCTGAGCGCGGCCATGGCGAGCGCGAACACGCCATAGAGCGGCACCAGCAGCGACGCGGCGATGTCGTGCGTGGCGTAGGCGGTGAAGCTTTCGAAGAAGCGCACCCCGAGCAGGATGGCGATGAGGCCGGAGGCAAGGCCTGAACCAAGCGCGATGAGGCGTATGCGCTGGCGCGCGGCGCGGAGGCGGGCGTCGGACGCTTCCGCGCTCCAGACGATGCGCTCGTCGGGCCGCAGGTGGGCTGACCAGATGTCGGCCTCGGCGGTCATTTCGTGCGGTCCTCGATCGGCTGGTTGATCTTGAGTGTCTTCTTGATCTTCTCGGCGAGCGCGAGCGGGTTCTCGACGTTGAACAGGATGAAGGGCGGGTAAGCGCGGATGCGTCCAGCGTGACGGTTGAGGCGGATATGCCCGCGCTGCTTCGTGCCGGTGACGACGATGGGGTGGGGCGGAAGATGGTGCGCCTCAGCGCGGCTTTCGCCGCCATGGACGACGAGCCAGTTGCTGTTCGGCTGCATCTCGTCGAGCGAGACAACGCGCTGGGTGGTGAGCATCGCGACCTGGCGAGCGGGCGCGGCCGAGCTGATCCAGAAATAGATCGCGATGCGGATGACGAGCACGGCGCCGAGGAGCCAGGCGAGCCAGTTGAACGACGGGTTGCGGTTGTCGAGCATAGCCACGACGAGCAGGGCGGCGCCGACCACCAGCAGGCCGAGGCGGATGAGCATCGCGCGGTTGAGCGCGCCGAAGGCGCGGCCGCTGCCGCGGCCCTGCCAGAGGACGTGTTCGTTCTTCAGCAGTTCGGCGCGGAGGCCGGATAGCAGCTTCTCGACGGGAATGGCGCCCGGCGGCGCCGGGACTTCTGGGGCTGGAGCTGATGCGTCCGTCAATCGTCTCTCCTGTCCCTTCGCCGGCATGACCCGGATCAGGTTCTCAGGGTGCTCGCGCGGCTCGGCTTTGCGCGATCTCAGCAGGCTTCCGCCCGCGCCCCTCGGATGGCGGGACACTAGCGTAGCAGGCGATCAGGTCAAAGTGCGAGTTTGCGCGGGAATTGCGGGCGAAGGCCTCAGGCCGATGGCTCTTCTACATTGCCGAACGTGCCCCAGCCGTCGGAGGTGCCGCCGTGTTCGGCGGCGAGTTCGCCGAGGACTTTCTGCGTGCGTACGATGGCCTCATAGTCCGGGATCATGCGGATGGGGCAGTAGACGGACCAGCGCTTGTCCTCCTCGTCCTGGTAGAGCGAGGCTTCGAAGCCGGCGTCTTCCAGCGCGGCGAGGCATTCGAGGGCAATGGCTTTCGACCCGGCGTCGATGGCGAAGTCGATCACCATCGGCCGCGTCATGTCCGAGCCGCGCTCGGCGATGGAACGCAGGGCGTCGCCATCGGCGTCTTGCGGATAGTCGGGAATGTCGGCCAAGCGCTGTCTCCAACCTGGGCCAATGACCTAGGCGGCATGGCCGGGAATTTCAATCGGGGCTTCTGGCAGGGCTTCCGGAACGGACCTGGCGGCGCCACTTTCTTTCGTGCGCTTTATGCGGCGGAGTTTCCCCATGTGGCCGACGGATCGTCTGCAGAAACTGTTCGGGATCGAGCATCCCGTGATCCAGGCGCCGATGGCGGGAGCTTCGACGCCGGCGATGGCGGTGGCCGTGGCGAATGCGGGCGGGATGGGCTCGCTCGGCTGCGCGATGATGAGCGCGGAGCAGTTGCGGGCTGCGGCGAGCGAGGTGGCGGTAGGGACGAATCGCGCCGTGAACTTCAATTTCTTCGTGCATGAGGAGCCAGACCTGGCGCAACATGATCCGGCGCCGATGCAGGCGGCGCTGGCGCCTTTCTATGCCGAGTATGGGCTGGGCGCGGTGGCGCCGCCGCGGACAGGAGCGTCTGCGTTCAATGATGCGATGCTGGAAGCGTTGCTGGCGTGCGCACCGAAGGTGGTGAGCTTTCACTTCGGCTTGCCGAAGCCGCACGCCATCGAGGCGCTGAAGCAGGCAGGCGTGAAGTTGATCGGCAATGCGACGAATGTCGCGGAGGCGAAGGCGCTCGAGGCCGGCGGGATGGATGCGATCGTGGCGCAGGGCGCAGAAGCGGGCGGGCATCGCGGGGCATTTATCGGTGCGGCGCACGAGAACGACATGGGGACGGTGGCGCTTGTTCCGCTGGTAGCGGACGCAGTGAAAATTCCGGTGATCGCGGCGGGCGGGATATTCGACGGGCGCGGCGTGGCGGCGGCATTCATGCTGGGGGCTTCGGGCGCGCAGGTGGGTACGGCGTTCCTGCGTTCGCCGGAGAGCGTTATTCCGGAGCTTCACAAGCGGGCGCTGGCTGAGACGGCGGACAATTCCACAAAGCTGACGCGGCTGTTCTCGGGGCGGGCGGCGCGGTCGATACAGAACAGGCTGGTGCGCGAACTGGCCGGGCATGAGGCGGATGCAGCGCCGTTCCCGACGCAGCGCGCGGTGATCGCGCCTCTGGCGAAGGCGGCGGCCGAGCGCGGCTCGGCAGACTTCATGCAGCTGTGGAGCGGGCAAGCGGGACTGCGCGCCGAGGCGTTGCCGAGCGGGCAGATCTTCAGGCGGATATGTGATGAGGCGCTGGCGCTGCTGACGTGACGCTCAGGGCGGGCAGCCTTTCCAGTGGTCGGCAAGGGCCTTGTTCCAGGCCAGCTGGCCATCGGGGCGATGGACGGCGTCGAGCTGGAGCTTGAAGTCGTCATAGCCCGCGTGGTTGGGACGATCAAAGCGTGCGCTGAGGACGTGTCCGCCCTTGGGATCGAGTTTCAGAATGCCGCCGCCGCCCGGGCCGAACGGAGCACCAGTGACCGTGTAGACTGTGAAACTGTCGCTGCTCTCCCAAGGGGGATCGCCCGGCATCCAGGATGTGACCATCAGGTCGGCTTTCACCTCGCCCAGGATTTTCACCAGCGGCGGCGCGCTGTCAGGCCAGGCGAGAGCGAGGCCGAAGGTGAAGCTGCCTTTCGGCGGCGGCCCGGCGAGGGCGAATTCGGCAAGATCGAAATCGTACATGCGCCACGGCGCGGGCGGGGCGTTGTGGGTTTCGGAGACGGGCGCGTCGGGCTTGCCGATACGGACCGATATCTTGCGGGTTTTCGGATCGAAGCTGAGCCAGGCTTGCGGGAGCTGCGTGCCGTTGCGTTGGAGGCGGCCGCCGGTGAGTTGCGTCGCCTCGTGCGTGACGCGGTCGATTGTGGCGGTGACGTAGGCGGCGTCAGTGCAGGGCGCGACCATCTTGGCGACGTGAAGCTCGGTCGGCGAGACGATATGGACGATGACCCGCTCGGGCTTCGTGCCGTCCTGGTTGGAGCGTGTGTAAAAGAGCGTCGTTCCGGTCGGGTTCTCGCCGGAAAGCTGCTGGCTTTCCGTGATCGTGACAGCTGGCGGTGTGAATGTCTGCGGGATGTAGGGGCCATCCTCGGGAACTGGGAAGGTGGGAAGCGGAGGTTGTGCGGACGCTAGCATCGGCAGCATGAAGCTGATCGCGCCGAGGGCGATGAAGCAGGCGATCGCGATGGAGAGGCGGAAGCGCAGCTGCTTGCGCATTGGCGCTTCCTCGGCCGTGGAGGCGCCGGAGCGGAAGAGGCTGGCGATCACGTTTGTGAAGAGAAGGCGGCGCGGGGCGTCGGGGGTGCGCAGGCGTTCGATGCGATAGCTGACGCGGATCGCGAGGATCCACGCCGTAAGGGCGGCGAGCGCGAGCAGGGTCGCTGTGATGGCGAGGACTGTGCTCATGTGGCCGGGGGCGCGGGCGCAGTCGCCGGTGGAGCGATGACGGGGGCGGGTGCGCGGCGGACGATGTCCGGGAAGCCGCTGACCAGTAGGCCGGCGCCCCAGCCGATCGTGGAGGCGATTCCAGGCGCAATGAGATCGCCCATGGTGACTTTGGCAGCAGCGAAATCCGTGCCCTGCAGTGCGAGGTAGCCCACCAGAACGAGCAGCAGGATCGTGTTGAGAAGGCTCAGTGTGATGACGATGAAGGCGATGGTTCGCAGCGGCGCGGATTTTCCGCTGCGGCGCTCGATGCTGAGAATAAGTCCGCCGCAAAGGGCGGGTAGGCCGACCAGCACAGCGCCCATAAGGAAGGCGAAAATCAGCGGTTCGATGATGACGGCGATGCTGGGATTCGAATTGGCCCCGGAGGCAAGCTCGTTGAAGACGGCAAGAACCATCATCGGCAGGAAGAGTAACATGCCGGCGGCGACCGCGCCGATCGTGGCGACCACCGTCAGTTGCGGCGCGCCCGTCTGCAGCGCTCCGCACCAGAAATAGGTTATGATAGCGGGGGTGATCGTCGAGAGGACGACGATGAGCGTCGTCGAGGAGTCGCGATCCTTGAGCTGTTCCTCAAGACAGGAGTGCGCAACGTTGAGCGCCAAGATCATCAGGAACACCAGCATGATGCGGCCGAGCGCGCGCCAGGACATGGTCTGTATGATGCGTTCGAAATGGGCGGGCCGCTGTTCCTCGTGGGCGCCGGCATCCCTCCCGTGCAGGCCGGAGAAGATGAACTCCTCCACCGGACCGATCAGGACCAGCGAGCCGATGGTGATCAGCGCCGTCATCACGAGGCGATAGGGAGACGCGAAGTAGGAGAAGACAAGCGTCTGGAATTCTGGCGTTGCGGCGAGGGTGAAGGCGAGGCTTCCCGTGGCGGCGGCAACCGTGACGAACCAGCGCTTGGCGTTGTCGATGGATGACAGGGGTGTTGGAGGGCTGGTCCACAGGCGTGGCTGAAGGGCCTGAGACAGGAGCTCGGCAAAATCCTTCCACCATTTCCACAGGCCTTTGGCGAGCCACAGCGCGCCGATGGCGATGGCGACAAAGACGACGAAATCCCATCCCAGCGCATCACCGAAGATGGGTTTCGAGGCTTCGTCAGAATGGAGAAGCGCAAAGCCGCAGAGCGCGAGCAGGATGGCAAGACCGGTCTGCGTCCACAGCCGCGTCAACGTCAGCGACCCGATCAGCACGCCGCCGATGCCGAACGAGAAAATATAAAGTCCAAGCCAGAGCTGTGTGCTTTCCACGGCTCACCCCGCATCCCTCGGCGTACTCTAGCTGAAGGTCCGGATCGACGGAAGAAGGCGCCGCCGGTCAGCTGACCGCGGCATGGCCGGTGAGGCCGATGGCTAGGTAGACCGCGCCGAGGATGAGGACGATGACGCCCCAGAGGCGGATGTGGGCGGGCGTGAAGGCGCCTGCGAGCTTCATGATGCCCTCTGGCGCGGCGAGCAGGACGATGCCTTTGGCGATGACGGCCCAGCCGAGCAGGGAGACCAGCGCTGCCGGGAAGTCGGTCCACAGCGAGTGGAGCACGATCATTACGAGGCCGAGGACGATCGCGAAGAGGGCGGAAAGGAAAACGAGGGCGGGGCTGCGCTCGAGGTCGGCGAAGACCGTCGTCATGCGGGCGGGCATCAGCAGGGCGGCGAGTGCGGCGATGACGATGCCGGCGCCATAGGCGCGGGCAAGTTCGATGGTGAGCAGGGAGAAGGTGTCGAGCATCGAGGTATCAGCGTCTCGGGTTGGCGGGAGTTCCTTCAGTCCGGGCGGCGTGGTTCGAGGGGAGGGATGTAGAGCTTCTCTTTCGACTTGACGCCGTCGGTGACGGGGAGGTCGAGCTTCAGTGTTGCTTTGATAAGCTCGGCGATCTGGCGCGGATTGTCGATGCCGACGATGGCCCAGGCGCGGTTCACGTAGTTGCGGGGCTGAGTCCAGAAAGTGACGTCGCCGGTTGCGCCATCGCGGATAAGGAGAACCTTGATGTTGCCGGCGTCGAAGCTGCGCTCGCGGCGGCGCGCGAAGCGTTCGACGACAATCACGCGGCGATCGGTGAGGCCATAGCAGTCGCGCGAGGGAGAGAAAACGGCGTGCGCGATCCCCCAGCCCAGCCCTATTGTGATGCCGGTGATGATCACAGCGAAGTAGGCAACCATGCCGGGCGGCGTTTTGCCTGCAAGCGTCGATGAGACCATCAGGTAGATGAAAACAATCAGCACGCTGGGGACAAAAACGGCATGGAGGATGTTATGCGGCGTCCAGTGAGGGCCGCGGCCGTTGGCGTGCCAGATCAGTTGTTCGCCGGGCTGCAGCAGCGGCGCGATGACGGCGCGGGAGTCGTTCACCGCAGCGCGCGAGGGCGCGGCGGGCGATGGCTTGCTCCAGTTGCCGATTTCCCTAGCCATCGGTATCCCCCGTTTCGGGTTGAGGCGTTGCAGGGAGCATTTCGTCGTCAGCGGACTCGGTGAAAGCAGAATCATCTTCCGCGTCTAGCAGGCGAGTCTGGATCAGCCGGGCGACTTCGTGCGGCCTGGCGATGCCGTAGAAGCCCGCTTCCGGCGTCGTGTCGTTGAACAGCCGGACAAACGGTCCTGGGCCCGGGGCGGTCGGCGAGGGAGCGTCTGCAATCCTGCCAAAGCGGACGGCGCCGGTTCCGGCCGGGCCCTCTTCGACCCGGAGGGCAAGTATCTCGCAGGTCCGAAGAATGAAGGGTAAATCACGCTGGAGAACCACGGCGCGTGTGTCGGTGACCGCATAGGCTTCGAACTGCGGGCCTGCATAGGTGCGGTAGCCCGTATAGACGGGAAGCAACAGCAGGACCCAGCGCAGCGATTCGACCGGAGCAGCCAGGGGCGTGCTCGCAAGGGCGACGGGCAGGATCGCGGCGGCGACCAGGATTACGAGCAGGGATCTCCCTGCATTCCGGTAGATGCGATCGGACCAGGGCCGTGTTCCGGAGCCATAGGAGGCCCAGAGAAGTTCTTCATCCGGATCAAGCTTGCTGGCGATGAGCGCGGCGGCGGATTGCTCGAACGGCGCGCTTGTTTCCGCCTGCTTCCGCTTGGCCAGTTTCCCCCAGTTGCCGATTTCCTTGACCATCCCCCAATGCGCTCCTGCCTACAATTCCTTCGGCGGCGCGTGGGCGTCGATCTGGATCCAGGTCTGTTCGGAGAAGGCGAAGAGATCGCCTGCTTCGGTGAAGAGGGCGGAGCCGGCGAAGTGCTTGCGGCGGTCCTGGCCTTTCGACCAGGCGATGGCGATGATGGGAGCGTCCAGTTTCGGGCGTGAGATGATCTTCGTGGACATGCGGCCGAGGAGGATCGGCTCCTTCTCGATCGCGAAGGCGCCGGGGCAGTCGAGGGCGGCCCAGATGAATTCAGGAGCGATGCGGCCGGTGCTGTCTGCAAGGTCGGGCGTTGGATGCCATGGGGCGGCGACAACGGGGAAATCGTTCGGGTTGTCGAGGCCGGAGGGTTCCTTGAGCCAGTCCGGGAAGATGCGGAGGCCGTCGCCGACCGTGCGTGCGGGGCCGCAGACGAAGCAGTGGGGCAGGACGTGATCCTCCGCGCCGCGATAGGTGGCGGAGGCAACGATGGCGGCTTCGAGGCCGGGGGATTTCACATCCGGCGTTTCGAGATGGGTGGGGCGCAGCGACATGATGAGGATGCGGGTGTTTGCATCGTCCGTCATGATGTCGATGCCGTCGCTTGTCGCGTGGGCGCGCAGCGTCTGGTCGAGCGGGATGGCGGCGCGGAGTGTAGCCTCGACGGCGTCAGCCTTCGGCAGGAAATGAGCGGCAAGGCCGGCGGAATAGCCGCCATTGCCGCTGTCGTGCGGGCCATTGAAGCGGCGGGCGATGCGGATCGTTTCGGTCATCCGTGGAGACTACCGCCAGTGCGCGCCACCGGCTAGCGGGGCTATTTCTCGACGGCAAGTCCCGCTTCGCGCCAGGCTTTCATGCCGCCGTCGAGGGCGGTGGCGTGCATGTAACCAAGGGAGCGGAGCGTCGCGGCAGCGAGGGTCGAGATCTTGCCGAACTCGCAGATCGTGACGATGCGGATGGTGGGGTCCGGAAAGGCTTCGTTGACGCGGAGCTCGAGCTGGCCGCGCGGGAGGAACATCGCGCCGGACAAGTGGCCGGCGTCGAACTGCTCGCGTTCGCGCACGTCGACGACGATGAGATCGTTACGGCGCGCTGCGAGGCGGGCGGAGAGTTCGGTCATCGACATGAAGGGGGTCGCGGCGCTGGCCTCGGCGAGAAGCTGGGCGACGGATTTCTTCCCGCTCATGTTCACACGCAGGGCTTCGGTGAGGTGGGTCGGCGCCTTGATGTCGAGGGCGCGCATCATGGCGACGAATTCGGCGCGGTCGGACTTCTGGAGGCGCGGATTGCTGGCGATCTCCTCGCCAAGCGTGGAACTGGTGCGTCCCTTGTATTCGTGGGCGGGGTGAATGTGGGTGGCGGGGTCGAGCTTGAGTAGCTTGTTGAAGAGGCTTTCATAGAGCTGCTCCGGATCGCCGGTGGGCAGGTCGGTGCGGCCGGTGCCGCCCATCAGGAGCGTGTCGCCGGTGAAGGCGTGCTGGCCGCTGTCGGCCTTCACAATGAGCGTGGTCGAGTCGGCGGTGTGACCGGGCGTCGCCATGGCCTGAACGCGCAGCTCGCCGACCATGATCATGTCGCCGTCGTCTAGGCGGAGATCGACGAAGGGCGCAGCGGACAGATGGCTCATCACCACCTGCGCATTGAGGGCATTGCCGATCTCGCGCGCGGCGGAGAAGTGGTCGGCATGCGTGTGCGTGTCGATGGCGTAACGCAGGGTGAGGCCATGCTTCGAGGCGAGGCCGCGATAGCGTTCCACCGCGCTGATTTCCGGATCGATGACGGCGGCGATGTTGGTCTTCGGGCAGCCGAGGATATAGGAGCGGCAGCCGCCGACTTCGATGGTTTCGAGGATCATGTTTGTTCCCTCTGTGCGCCGGCTTTTTAGCGGGGGTAACGCACATAATCCAGATCAGGTGGGGGGAACGGGGATTGTCGCGGACCGTTGGCTCTTCAGGAGAGAGAAATGGCCATGCAGACGCAGAATACATCCCAAAACATTCCGCAGGTGGACGGCAAGGGGCACGCGACGCTGTCGAGCTATATTGGGTTGGCGATCATCGGGGCGATCATGATGATCATGGTGGTGCTGCAGAGCGCGGGGGCGCAGGATCTAATCCAGTAGCATGGCCTGGAGTTTGAGGACGGTGTTCCAGTTGCGGGCCGTGCCCGTGACAAGCTTCTTCGGCAGGATGAGTTTCGACTGGCCGATAGATGGGCCGTAGTCGATGTAGATCTCGCGGCCGATGACCTTCAGCTGTTCGCCCTTGTCGTATTTTTCCCGGAAGCCTTTCAGCCACAAATCGATCGCCTTCGTGTCTGGCTTGTCCTTGCAGACTAGGCATACAAGATGGGCAGGATCGTCCTTGGCTTTCTTCGGGAAAGGGTTCGCTTTGATGATGGCGGACCATTCATCTGGGTTGCGGACCATGACTTCGGAGAACAGGCCGAAGGCTGTCTCAATGGCGGCTTCGAGTGTGGCTTCGAGTTTTGTGTCGGCAGTCTTCTTCGTGTCGAAGACAAGGTTGCCCGAGGCGACGAGCGTGCGCACGTTGGCATAGCCGAGTTGTTCGGCGGCTTCCTTCAGCTCCTTCATCGTGACCTTGCGACCGCCGACATTCACGGCGCGAAGGAGGGCGAGGTATCTCACGCAAGCGTCTTCCGCATCTCGACGAGGTGGAAGTCGCGCGTGGTCTCGCCGGAGGTCTCGCTGAAGGGGAAGGGCAGCGTGGCGCCTGTGAGGTGGTAGCCGCGGCGTTCGTACCAAGCGATGAGCGCGGTGCGGAGATTGATAACGGTCATCACCATCTGATTGGCGTCCCAGAGGTCCCGCACGCGCTGTTCGGCCTCGGCGATCACAGATTTGCCGAGACCGGCGCCATGCGTGTTGGGCTCGATCGCGAACATGCCGAAATAGGCGGCGTTGAGGGGATTGGCAGGATCGCGGGCAAGACCCTGCAGCAGGCAGCAGCCGGCGATCCTTCCGTTTATCTCGGCGATGAGGAAACGCGTGTCCTCGCGCCCGATGAGCGTCGAGATTTCGTCGTTGCTGGTGCGCGGGCCCTTCAGGAGATGGGCTTCGGAGACCCAGCTTCCGGCGGTGTCCGGGCTTCGGTAGGCGCGCTCAATGAGGGCGACAAGCGCGGGCGCGTCGGCCTGACGGGCATAGCGGAATGCAGGTGTGTCGGTCATGGGCGTTCTTGCCGGCCTTGGGGAGGTTCCGATGCGCATCGCTAAATCCATGGACGGAGGCGGAGGTCAAGCGAGGTTTTGTGACGCCGGCGGATCATTGCGGTGGATGGCGCAGCGTGATGGGATGGCGGGATCAGGGGAGGGACGAACATGATGCGTGGCTTGGCCTTGCTGGCGATGATGCTGGCGCTTGGGGGATGTCTCAGTGCCGCGGCGCCGCAGATCGCGGAGACGACAGGCGGATCGGCGCTGGCGAAGCTGGGGCCGCCGCAGCAGTCCGACGACATCATGGGTGGCGGGCGGTACAAGGAGCCGTGGCTGAGCGCGGCGATCAAGGATGCAGCGCAGCACCCCCTGGGCAGCGCGGCCAATCCGGTGCGTGCAGACGCCCCTGGGGGACAGCGCGCCTATCTCGCCCGCCTGCGCTGCGCCGATGGCCGGGCGCCGGCCTTCCGGCGCACGGGCAATCTGGGGTTCGGGGCTTTCGGGGCGATCGTCGACGCCTACGACGTGACGTGCGCCGGCAGCACGCCGGCGCAGACAACCATCATCATGGACATGTATTTCCCGGGCTATGTGGAGAGCCAGCCGGTGGCGGGCTTCACCATCCGGCCGTGAGGGCCTAAGCCTGACGGCATTCCGAGGAGGCCGTCATGAGACTGATCGCGATTGCCGCGCTGGCGCTGGGCGCTTCGGCGGTGGCTGTGGCCCAGCAGGGCCTGCCGCCTGAGGCGATGTTCTGCCATCCGTCGAGCTATAAATATGACGCCGTGGCGGCGGCGCCGGCGACACACAAGGTGCTGTTCGAGGACGAGCATGTGCGCGTCCTGGAGATCAACCTGCCCTCGCAGGCGTCCGAACAGATCCATGTCCATGCGCTGCCGAGCGTAATCATGGGCGAGACGGGCGGCGAGGGCGGCGCGAAGTTCCGCTACACGGAATACCGGATGGAGGACGGCAAGTTCGTGGAGACGGGTTTCAACGATGTCGAGCCGTCGGCCGGATACCGCGCCGTATGGACGGGACCGGAGGGACCGCACCGGATCACCAATGCCGGGCAGGTGAGCGTCAAGTTCCAGCGCATCGAGATCAAGCCAGAAAGCTGCGCGAAGTAATGGCGGGATTTGCCGATGTCGGGCCGCTGCTGCAGGCGGCGGGCCAGAAGCTGGCCGCGGGCGATCATGGCGGCGCGGAGGCAGACCTGCGTGCGGTGCTGAGGGTCGCGCCGCAGGTCGCGGAAGCGCATTTCATGCTGGGCGTCATCGCGCAGATGCGGGGCGAGCATCGGGCGGCGGTGCAGGCGTTCGACGCTGCGATCAATGTGCGGCCGGGTTTCGGGCAGGCAATGGCGCAGAAGGCGCGGAGCCTTGAGGCGCTGGATAGGCGCGAAGAGGCGGTGAAGCTGGCGGAGGCGGCGGACCGATTGGCGCCGGATCCCTATTCACAGGACACGATCGGCGTGGTGATGACGCGCGCGGGGCTGCACGCGAAGGCGGCGGAGCATTATGGGCGGGCGGCGAGATCAGGGGCTGCGCCTGGCTACATCTACAATCACGCGGCGACGCTGCAGTTTCTCGGAAGATTCGACGAGGCGCGCGAGCAGTATCGCAAGGTGCTGGCGCGCGATCCTCAGCACGGGCCTTCGTGGGCGGGGCTGGTGCAGATCACGAAGCAGAGGAAAGAGCAGAACGAGATCGCTCGGCTGTCGATGATTGCGTCGAAGTCGGAGGGCGATGCGCAGGCGATGTATGTGCTCGGGCATGCGCTGGCCAAGGCGTATGACGATATCGGCGACTATGCGCATGCGGTGGAGTGGCTCGAGAAAGCCAAACTGCGATTGCGCGTACGATACGATGCGGCGGGAGAAGCTGCGATGTTCGCGGCGGCGGAGCGGAGTGTCGCAGCGAAGGCGACGGGATTTGCAGAGGCGCGGCCCATCTTTGTCGTGGGTATGCCGCGAACGGGGACGACGCTGGTGGAGCGAATCCTGTCGAGTCACAGCGAAGTGGAGTCGGCGGGGGAGCTGAGTGATTTTCCCTACGCGCTGAAGGCGGCGACGGGGGTGAATGCGGATCGGTTGATCAGCGCGGAGCTGATTGACGCGGGAATGACGGCGGATCTGGCGCGTGTGGGACGGGACTATGCGGCGCGCGTCAAAGGGACGATGGGATTTGCAGGGAGGTTCGTCGACAAGCTGCCGGTGAACGCGCTGTTGGCGCCGCTGATCTTGCAGGCGTTGCCGGAAGCGCGGGTGGTGATGTTGCGGCGGCATCCGGCGGATGTGGTGGTGAGCAGCTATCGGCAGGACTTTGCGCAGGCGGGGCGGATGCTGGACTATACGCTGTCGCTGGAGGCGACGGCGGAGCATGTGGTGCAGTTCGATCGCATGGCGAAGGTGTTTGCGGACACGCTGGCGAGCGACCGCTATTGCGAGGTGCGGTACGAGGATGTGGTGGGCGACCTCGAGGGGCAGGTGAGACGGCTGCTGGATTTCTGCGGCCTAGGGTTCGAGGACGCGTGCGTGCGGTTCGAAGAGAACGCCTCGCCCGTGGCGACGGCGAGCGCGGCGCAGGTGAGGCAGAAGATCTATGCGTCCTCGGTGGCGCGATGGAAGAAGTACCGGCCGGGGATCGACGTGGCGCTGCGCAGACTGGTGGAGGCCGGCGTGATGAGCGAAGCGGAACTCGGTTAGGGCGCCTCGACGAATTTTTCTCCCGTGCCGGGCATGTAGACGGGGCCTAGCGGGCCGGTTGCGCCTTTCAGGAACGTGACTTTCGTTTCGATGGTGAGAGACTGGCGGATCTTCAGGCCTTCCTGGAGAGCAGCGTAGTCGGGGCCGTCGCCGCCCATCGCTGCGGCGTCGCGCGTGGCGGCCCAGTGTTCGAGGCTGGCATAGCGGGTGGTAAGATAGACTTCGTCGTAGTCAGCTGAGGCTTCCTTGCCATCCGGCGGCGGGATCACCTGCCACATGCCGACGATGCGTGCGCCGATCTTCTCGAAGAATGGCCAGATGCCTTTCTCGGAGGCTTCGAGGAATTGCGGGAAGGTGCCCTTCCTGATCCTCCAGTAGCGGATGGTGACGATTTCCTCGCCCGGCTGTGCCGCGAGATTGCGGACGGGACCGCGCGTGGCCGGGCCATCGCGGTTCATCTGGACCGGATTGTTGTTGGGCGGGAGCTGCGTTGTCGCGACAGGTGTCGTGCAGGCGGCGAGGGCGAAAAGGGCGGCGGCGAGAATGGCGCGCATGGCTGGCTCCTGTGAGTTGCGATCAGCGTAAGCGTGGTGTGGGGTATGAGCAAAGGTCGAGTGACTTGGTCGCCGGGCATCGTTATGCGGGCGCGATCACAGAATCGGGATTGTACATGATGGCGTACCGGAAGCTGGTCGTTGCGTTGGCGGTGCTGGCGGCGGGCTGCGCTGGAACGCCGGAACAGGCGCCAGAGCCGCAACAGCAGCAAGCCGAGAAGCCGGCGGCGTGCGCGACCGAAGGCGCAATGGTCGATCTCTTGGCGATGCAGGCGGTGGTGAAGGCCGGGATGGCCTATCCGCTCGGTGGCGGTGTTTCGATCGATGAGGTGGTCGAGACGCTGAAGCCGATGGCGGCCGCGGCGAAAGACAAGGCGGAGCACCTGCGCGTGCTGGAGGCGTTCGTCTATGCGCTGGGCGATCACCATGCGCACCTCAGCACGAACGACAAGCATTCGCCGAAGCTGGTGCCGACTGGGGCGTCAGTGTGGGTTGAGTGGCGCGATGGGAGGCTGGTGGTTACCGAGAAGCCCAGAGGACCCCGGATCACGACAATCGTCACGCTCGATGGAAAGCAGATGCCGGCGCCCAATGAACCCATACTGACTGAAAGAATGATCATTGAGAAAATCGATGGCGTGCCAGTCGCGCAGGCGCTGAAGCCGCCGCCTTCCACGGCGGAACGCGCAGACGCGATGATGGGCTTTGCTGGGCGCGTCCTGCTGGCGGGAACGCGTGAACATGCGCCCGTTGTGACGGTGCGATCTGCTGATGGAAACGAGGTTGATATTCCCGTGTCGCCGCGCATGGCAGCCACAGGCAGCAATGCATCCCTAAACTTCCCCCTCAAGGACGTGGCTGTCATCCGGCTCAACAACTCCATCGGCAATACCGACCTGACGCCGGTATTCGATGACCTGATGAAGCAGGCAAAGAGCATGCATACGATCATCCTTGATCTGCGCAACACGCCCTCGGGCGGGGACTCTGTTGTCGCAAAGCCGCTGATGGCTTGGTTTGTGGAGGGAACGAAGGGCTACCAGAAGCATGTGCGGGGCAGCGAGAGCTGGGTTGAGCAGGTCGAGGGACGGAAGGATCGCTTCAAGGGCAAGCTGATCGTTCTCGTCGATCACTGGACGGGATCGATGGGTGAGGGCGCCGCGATCGGGCTGCGGGCGGCAGCTGGCGCGATCATTGTCGGCACGCCGATGGCGGGGCTGCGTGGGGCAATCGAGAGTTTCGATGTGCCGTGCTTCGGCGTCAGCCTGCGCATTCCCGTGGAGCGTCTTTACGAAGTGAACGGGACGCCACGCGAGCTTGCGATGCCGGATGTGCTGGTGACCGAGGAAGACCTCGCAACCGGTCAAGGTGATGTGATCCTGCAGCGGGCGTTGTTGCTGGCGCACTAGATCTGCATTGAATTGGGCTTGCTGCATTGCGGCAGGCGCTTGCGGGACGCAGTGGCGACCACATCTCTGACACATGCGCGGGTCATCAATGGGACCTTAATCGCGTGCTGTTAGACTTCAACTCGCTGCACCTCCTTCTGGGCCCGCCACATGAATCTCATCGACGGTCTCAAGAGCGACTGGATCTACATCAACGGATTCCGCCGGATCATCGGCGCGATCGGGAAATTCGATCCGGAGGCGGAATACACGCTGGCCGATGCGGTCGAGGACGCTGTCGATGATCATGACGAGCGTGTCTTCATCTCGTTCGAAGGACAGGAGATCACCTACGCCGAGTTCGAGAAGCGGGCGAACCAGTTTGCGCACTGGGGCCTGTCGGTCGGGCTGACCAAGGGCGACTGCGTTGCCCTGTTCATGGAAAACCGGCCGGACTACATCGCCTTCTGGGCGGGCATGGCCAAGATCGCGGTGAAGACCGCACTGATCAATTACAACCTGACGGGCGCGGGGCTCGCACACTGCATCAAGGTGGCGAACGCGCGGGCTATCGTGATGAACCCGGAGCTGGCGCCGCAGTTCGAGACGGCGCGATCGCAGGCGTCGCTGGAGCTCGGCGCATTCGTGCTGGGCGGGCAGGCGCCGGGACAGACCTGGATCGATGCGAGCGTGGCGCGGCTGTCGACGGCGCGGCCAGAGAAGGAGCTGCGCGCGGGCGTTAAGGGCGGAGAGGTGGCGCTCTACATCTACACGTCGGGCACGACAGGGCTGCCGAAGGCGGCGAAGATCACCAGCGTGCGGGCGCGTGGGTTGATGCGGGTGTTCGTCGATGCGACGGATGCGCATCGCAACGACCGCATCCTGCTTACGCTACCGCTCTATCATGCGACGGGCGGGATGTGCGGCGTCGGCACGGCGATGAATGCCGGCGCGTGCGTGATCCTGCGGCGGAAATTCTCGGCCTCGCACTTCTGGCAGGAAGCGATCGACAACGAAGCGAGCATGCTTGTCTATATCGGCGAGCTGGGCCGCTATCTCATGAACCAGCCGCCTTCCGCGCTGGAGCATAGCCACAAGATCCGCAAAGGTTTCGGCAATGGCCTGCGCGCGGACGTGTGGGCGCAGTTTGTCGAGCGGACAGGCATCAAGACCCTGATCGAGTTCTATGGTTCGACTGAGGGCAATGTGAACTTCTTCAACCTTGATGGGAAGATCGGGGCGGTGGGGCGCGTGCCGCGTCTGCTGCGGTCGAGATTGCCGGCGCGCATCGTCAAGTTTGATGTTGATACGGAGCAGCCGGTGCGTGGTCCCGATGGGCTGTGCATCGAGGCG
The DNA here is from genome assembly GCA_047601145.1 of Hyphomonadaceae bacterium. Classification (GTDB taxonomy): domain Bacteria; phylum Pseudomonadota; class Alphaproteobacteria; order Caulobacterales; family Hyphomonadaceae; genus UBA7672. Next base: position 189,485 of record JASGJW010000005.1, on the reverse strand, counting down.
GCGCCCAACGAGCCTGGCGAGGCGGTGGGACCGATCACGGGCGAGCCGCGCCAGCGCTTTGACGGATATGACGACAAGAAGCAGTCCGAGAAGAAGCTGCTGCGCGACGTGTTCGCCAAGGGCGACCTGTGGTTCCGCACCGGCGACCTGATGAAGATGGACGAGGACGGCTATGTCTACTTCGTCGATCGCGTGGGCGACACCTTCCGCTGGAAAGGCGAGAACGTGTCCACCAGCGAAGTCGAGATCGCGATTTCTTCAATGCCGGGCGTCAAGCACGCTATTGTCTATGGCGTTGCGGTGCCCGGGCAGGATGGGCGCGCGGGCATGGCCGCCATCACGCCGAAGGACGGTGTAGACGTCGAGAAACTGTACCGGCATCTCGCCGAACACCTCCCGGCCTATGCGCGGCCGGTCTTCCTGCGGTTGCAGGGCGAGGTGGAGACGACGGGCACGCTGAAATACCGGAAGGTCGACCTTGTGAAGGACGGGTTTGATCCGATGAACACGCAGGACCCGATGTTCGTCATCGACACCGCGCACGAGACCTATGCTCCAATCGATACGGCGATGTTCCGGCGGATCGTGGGCGGCGGTGTCCGGCTTTAGCCTTTCTTCGGCTCGACCTTCGCTGCTGGATTGTTGTGCGGGTTCGTCTCTTTCGCGTCGGCGAGGAGTTGCCCGCAGGGCGCGTCAGGCTCGCCGCCGGTCTGCACGAAGGGCAGGAGAGCGAGCGGTCCGGAAATCGACGACAGCAGGGCGGAGAGACCGGCTTGCAGGAAGGTCTTCTCGTCCAGCGCCTGGAAGCCCGGATGGCGCAGCGTGCCGGTGATGCGGATGTCGCCGGAGATGGTGCCGATCGATACGTCGTGCGGCTTGGCGTAGAGCTGGATGTCGATGGCTTCGTTTTTGAGGTTTACCCCGCCGGAGGCGACCACGAGGCTGTCCTTGTTCTCGATCACGGCTGGCTGCAGCTTCGCCTGACCGTCCTTGAGGGCAATGTTGGCCGCAAGGCAACGTGAGCGGATGTAGTCGTCCGCGTCGTCCTTTGCCCAGAGGAGAAGGATCTCGCCGAGATCGAGGCCGGCGCCTTCGACGGCGAACTTCTTGAGCTCGCTGTTGTTAGACCAGACGCCGACTTCGCCGGTGGCGGAGCCTGCGGCCTCGCGAAAGCCCGAACCGCGCATGTCGAGCGCGAACTTGCCGTTGAGCGAGCCGCGGACGAGGTCGGTTGGCACGAGCTTGGCGATGGCGACGTTTTCCAGCGTGCCGGTGGCGCGCGTTATGGCGGGATCCTTCTGCGCGTTGATCCTGATCTTTGCGTCGAGATCGCCGGAGCCGCTCTTCACGAGGGCGTGTGCGAAGTCGAGAACGCTGTCGCGGAGCGTGCCGTCGAGCGACATGGAGCTGATGCCGGCGGGAGCGTCGACAACTTTCGTCGCAGCAAACTTGATGTCGGCGTTGACAGCGGCGAGGCGCGAGAAATCGATGTGCGAATCGGGGATGAGGCGGGCTGAACGATCGTAAGCCTGCTTAGCTTTCACCTGTTCGTCATTTTCGGTTTCGCCTTTGCCCGTACCCATCGGAAGGCCGAAGACGACGCCCAAGTCATCGAAGTCGAGCTTGTGCGATTTGAGGTTTACCGTGAGCATCGGCTTCTTCTGCGCGAGGTTGATGCGCACGAGCCCGCCAAGATCGCTGTCGCCCATGCGGCCGGCAAGGTTCTCGACTGACCAGGTCTGGCTCTGCACCAAAAGGGCGCCGCGGACGTTGAAGGGCGGCGTGTCGGGAGCGGATGCGCCGGCGATCTCGGCGAGATCCTTCAGGTTCTCGCCCTTCGCCGTAACGGAGCCCTTGAGCGAGCCGCCCCAGTCGCGCTGCAGGCCATCGAAGGTGAGGTGGTTCTTGCCGGAGGTCGCCTCCGCGCGGACGCTACCGTTCGAGAACGAGCCGTACGCCGTGACGACGTTGACGACGCGCTTCTTCTTGTTGGTGGTGAACCTGATGTCGACGTTGGCGGCGTCGATCTCGTTGACCCATTGTTGTGGGTTGAAGGTGGTCTTCGCATCATTTTCTGTCTGCTCGGGAAGGAGGATTTCGCCGTCGCGCACCCAGATGCGCTTCGCCCAGGGATGGCCGGGAAAGAAGCCGAACAGGTCGTAGCTGATGTCGAGCTGCTTCGCCTGGATCGTGCCAGGCCAATCGAGCGCGCGGAGGATGAAGCGATCGGAGAACGGATGTTCGAGGTGGCCGGTCTGCACCTTCGCATCCTTGTTGCCGAACGTGCCGAGCGCCCAGTTGATCATGGGCGTGCCGGTCGACGGGTTGGCGAGGAGGATGTTGAGCGTGATCCAGCCGACGAGCAGAACGCCGACGATTGAGCCGGTCCAGATCAACACAGGTTTGGATGGGTTGCGCCACTTGAAGTTGCGAACGCGTTCGCGGGTTCCCGCGTATGTGCGCTTCGCGCCTTCCTTAAGTTTCAGCCATTGGTCGTTGAACCACGCCACGCGCTACTCCACTACGTGCCTTGGAATCGCGTGAGGAGACGATTTGTTCCGAAAAGACGTGTTTCGCGGGGCTGTCCCCAGGCGAAACACGTCTTCCAGGCGAGGCCGTTTCAGGTCCACAGATCGCCGAGCGTGAGTTGCTCGACGAACGTGTCGCCGATCGGGTGGCAGTAGGCCGTGCCGTTGGCCCAGTCATCCAGGCGCGAAGTGAGCGACTGAACGGAAGGACCGGTGCGGACGCCGGCGGCCTCGAGATGACGGACCAGGTCGCGGAGCTGGGCTTCGTCGAGATCGACGTTGTCACGCGCTTTTGCTTCGGCGAGACGCCAGCCAGCGGCGTCCCAGTTGAGAGCGATCGCAGCGGGCGTTTCACCGCGCCAGACGTAGACCGCCATGCGGCCGTCGGCGATGCGCACTGCGTGATCCGCAAGGCAGTTGCGGAACTCCAGGGCGAGCGCTTCGAGCTGCTTGCGGCTTGTGATGCGGGCGAAGGGATGGCTCAGCCCCGGCGCCGGATCCGCGGGGCGGAAGGCGTCGGGGGTGAGATCCTCCTGCGCCCGGACAAAAAGCGCACGCGTATCGCCACCGGATGCCCAGCGGCGGGAGACGCGGCCTGCGGCATCCGGACCGCGGGTGCGAACCGCGATCGCGAAGGCGCGGGCGAGATCGGCCGCAGCACCTCTGGAGGGAAGCGCGCGGACGATCACGGCGGTGCGGAGCGCCGGGGGGAGCTCCGCGATCGGCGCAAAGGCGATCGGACGGACCACGTCGAGATGACGCAGAACTTCGTTGGCCATCGGCTCGGCGAGGAGGCGGAGGAAGACCGCATAGTCCCGGACATCCCACAGCGTCTCACCCGCTTTTGCGAGGGCGCGCATCAGACCCGTGGCGTGTTCGCCGGCGAGGGCTTCGGCGACGGCGGCGTCGCGCTGGAATTCCACGAGACGCCGGATGGACGCTTCGGGAAGCTCAGCGCGGGCCTCACCCGTGAGCGCGATCGCTGCCGCATGGCGGCGGGCGGTCGGCAGGGCGAAGAATTCGCCGTGCGGCGCCGGCCAGATGCGCGCGATCGCGTCGGCGAAGGGGCCGGCGAGAAACGCCAGGAGCGGCGTTGCAGTGCGCGCACGCGGGGGCGTGCGATGAAAAAGTTGCGCGACCATGGTCGCGTCTCCTCTCGACATGCGTCCGCGATCCCGCCGGAAAGGCAGGTGATCAGGGACGCGGCTCCGCGCGCGCGGAATTGCGCGGCGTGGCCAGGGTCAAATTCGAAAGGTCAGACGCTACCGAGCCAAAGCCGGGAGCGTTGACCGCCCCCTGGGATACAGAGGGGCAAACTGAGCAGGTTCAGTCGCCTCATTGCCTGTGTGGCTCCGTTGAGGTGCGAGGGAGGAATGTCCCCCGACCCGCGACCGTCTGCCGCAAGATTCGGGCGGGATTTTGGCAGAGCGAAAAATCGAGCTAGGTGATCTGCAGATGCTGATGGCGCTCGCGGAAGACGGATGTGGCGCGTGGTGTTGCCGATGGAGGGAAAGATGATCCGCTATGTTGCGTTTATCGGCCTCATGCTTGCTGCGTGCGCGCCGGAAGCGAAGCCGCCTGAGCAGGCGGCCGCGCCTGCCGTCGAGCCCGCCCCGCAGCCGGCTGTAGCTCCGCTAGCGGCCGACGAGATTCCTGCTCCGGCGGGAGAGATCACGATGACGTCGCCGGTGAGCGCCGCGAAGGTGACGAGCCCGCTTGCGGTCGAGGGAGTAGTGGCGAACTCCTGGATGTTCGAAGGCGTTTTCCCGGTCGAGCTGGCGATCGATGGCGAGGTGATCAGCCAGGCTCCGGCGCAGCAGCAGGCGCTGGACAACTGGACCAATCCGGGTCCGGTGCGCTTCAAGGCGGTGCTGACGTTCGATGTGGCCGAGGAGAAGAATGCTGTGCTGATCCTCAAGGAGGATTCGCCGAAGCCCGCTTCGCCCGACAGCGACGTGCCGGGTCCTGCGCGGACGTTGCGCATTCCGGTCGTTCTGGTTCCGGCGGCGAAGTAGCGACATCGCGAACGGAAACGGGTAGGGAAGCGCGATGAATGCTTCCTACCGTCCCGAGCGCGCGATCCTCGAACTCGATAGGCGGTTTCACGCCGAAGTGGAGCCGGCGGATTATCCTCAGCACACGATGCGCTGGCGCAACCAGCGGTGGGCTGAGCAGGTGGGACTCGGCGCGCTGAGCGATGCGGAGTGGGTCGAGCATTTCGGGAAGTTCGCGCCGTTCAAGGGCTCGCTCGAGAAGCCGCTGGCGCAGGCTTATCACGGACACCAGTTCCAGGTTTACAATCCGCAGATCGGCGATGGGCGCGGCTTTCTGTTTGCGCAGCTGAGGGACGATCGGGGCCGGTTGCTCGACCTTGGCACGAAGGGGTCGGGGCAGACGCCATGGTCGCGGACGGGCGATGGGCGCCTGACGCTGAAGGGCGGCGTGCGCGAGATCATGGCGGCGTCGATGCTGGAGGCGCTGGGCGTCTACACGTCGAAGGCGTTCTCGCTGATCGAGACGGGCGAGCAGCTGGGACGGAATGACGAGCCATCGCCAACGCGATCGTCGGTGCTGGTGCGGCTGTCGCACAGCCATATGCGGTTTGGCACGTTCCAGCGGCAGGCGTACGCCGGTGATGCGGACGCGATCGGCAAGCTCGTGGAATACTGCATCCGGCACTATCACCCGAACGCAGCCGGCGCAGACATGGCCGCATCGGCGGCGGGGCTGTTGCGCGAGGTCGTGGCGGCGACGGCGGAGCTGGCAGCGTCGTGGATGGCGGCGGGGTTTGTCCACGGCGTACTCAACACCGACAACATGGTGGTGACGGGGGAGAGCTTCGACTACGGGCCCTGGCGCTTCCTGCCGTATTCCGATCCGAGCTTCACGGCGGCGTATTTCGACCAGACGGGCCTTTATGCATTTGGGCGGCAGCCTTCGGCAGCGCTGTGGAATCTGGGGCGCTTCGCGGAGTGCCTGACGCTGGTCACCGATGTCTCGCAGCTGCAGCCGGAGCTGGAGCGCTACGAGACGCTCTACCGCGCGGCGTTTCCGAGGCGGGTGCTGGCGGTGTTGGGTCTCAAACCGGCGGGAGAGGCTGGCGATCTTGAGCTGCTGAAATCCCTGTTCGCGTGGATGGGCGAGACGAAGGCGGCATGGCCGCAGGTGTTCTTCGATTGGTTCGGCGGTCCGGCGAGCGAGGCGCGGGCGGCGAGGAGTCCAGTTGCCAAGCTCTATGCCGCGCCGGGGTTCGAACCGGTGCGGGCGGCGCTGATGGCGCATGCGCCGGAGAGGCCGGAGCGGCTGGGCCATGCCTATTTCCGGGAGGCGGCGCCCGTGAGCCTGATCATCGAGGAAGTCGAGGACCTGTGGGCGCATATCGCCGAGCGGGACGACTGGGCGCCGTTCTATCAGCACATGGAACGGGTGGAGACGGCGCGGCAGGCGCTCGACCTGCCTCAGGTTAAAACCTGAAAACACCTGAAATCAGACTGTTTCTGCGACGATTTTCCGTTTCTGACACCGGTTCGCCTACGGGGTTTGTTAACCGTTATGACGCGAGATGGGCTCGACACATCCAGAGTTCCCAGTCGCCGGCTGCATGACGTCCACTCCGCTTCCCTTGGGCTCGGCATCACCTCCCGAGGTGATCGAGAAGTGCTTCGCGAGCGCGGTTGAGCATTTCCTGAGCGCCGTCTCGGACGCCTTCGCCCTCATCGACCAGGAAGGCCGCGTAGTTCGCGCCAACATCGCCTATCGCCGCCTGACCGGGCCGGCGGGCGGGGCGCATGACGCTTCGATCGTTTCCTTCATCGATCCGGATCGCCGTGAGGCTTGCCGCGAGGCGCTACGCACGATCAACGACAAGACGCCTTCGCGTGCGCTGCAGCTGCGCTTCAAGATCGGCAATGAGCTGCGCCTGATCGATGCGGAACTGACCTGGCTTGGCCCGTCGGGCCTGATCTCGTTCGTCGGCCGGGATGTGACGCGGCAGGACACGCTGGAACGTGAGCGGCTGGAGACAGCGTCGGCGCGTGATGCCGTGGAGCAGGTGGGCGACATCGGCCACTGGCGGGCAGGGCGCAATTTCAAGTTGCACTGCTCGGCGGGCGCCTCGCGCATTCTGGGTCTTGATCCCGCGGCGCCGCCTCTGGTGCTGACCGATCTCGTCGAGATGATCGTGCCGGAGGAACGCGCGACGGTTGTAGCCGCGGCGCGCGAAGCGTTTGAGAAGCGCAAGCCGGTCAAGCAGACATTCCAGATCCGCCGCGCGGATGGGACAACGCGCCTCATCCAGGTGGCGGGTTCGGCGTCGATCGATGCGCGTGGGCAGGTCGAGGCGATGCACGGGGTGGTCGTCGACAAGACCGACAGCCACACGGCGCTGCAGGCCGCGATGAATTCGGATTCGACAGTGCGCCGTCTCGTGCAAGCGGCGCCGATGCCGATCTGCATGTATGACAAGGACATGCGTGTGATGGTCGCCAGCCAGCGCTGGCTGGCCGAGCGGCGTCTCAAGGAAGAAGAAGCGCTGGGCCGGTCGATGTACGACCTGATGCAGTGGCTGCCGGAGAAGTGGCGCGCGATCCATCGTCAGGTGCTGCGCGGCGAGGCGATGAACCATGATCGCGATCCGTTCGACCGCAAGAACGGCAAGCAGGGCTGGCTGAAATGGTCGGCGGCGCCTTGGCGCGACGGCGAGGGAAATGTCGGCGGCGTCGTGATCATGCACGAGGACGTCACCGAGTTTGTCCAGGCGCAGCATGAGATCGAGTCGTCGAAGGAACGCATGTCCTTCGGCATGAACATCACCCAGATGATGATCTGGGAACTCGATTTCGAGATGCGCGAGACCTATCTCGAAGGGGAGTGGAAGCATTTCTTCCCGCAGCGTCCGACCTTCGATTCGCTGACGGGCAATGATAGCTGGATCCATTCCTCCGACCGCGAGATGCTCGGCAACAAGTGGCGTACGCACCTTGCCGGCGGGCCGCCCTATACGGCTGAGTATCGCGTCGGCTTCCCGGATGGGCGCGAGATCTGGCACGCCGCTTCGATCCGCATTCTCAAGACGGTGAAGGGCTCGCCCGCACGCGCCTTCGCGGTGATCCAGGACATCACGGCGCGCAAGCACATCGAGCTCAAGGCCATGGAGGCCGAACAGCGCGCGCTCGTGGCGGCGGCCGCAAAGTCGGACTTCCTGTCGAACATGAGCCACGAGATTCGCACGCCTCTGAACGGTGTTCTGGCGGTCTCCGAAGTGCTGCAGCGCACGCCGCTTGATGACAGGCAGCTGGAGATGGTGCGCCTGATCTCGACATCGGGCCGCACCCTGCTGCGCGTCATGGACGATCTTGTCGAATTCTCGCGTCTCGAGGGTGACGAGATCCAGTTCGACATCCGGCCGTTCGAACTTGAAGAGGCCGTGCGCAATACGTGCGAGGCAGCGCGGACGCGGGCAGAGGCCAAGGGCCTGCGCTTCGATACCTTCATTTCGGCCAGTTGCGATGGCGTGTTCCGCGGGGATCCGGTGCGTATCGGACAGGTGCTGGGCAACCTGCTCAACAACGCCGTGAAGTTCACCGAGCAGGGCCATATCAGCGTGTCGGCCGCGGTTGAGGAGCTACCGGAAGGCAAGACGCAGTTGCGTATGTCGGTGACCGACACGGGCGTCGGCTTTGCGCCGGAACTGGCCGAACGCATCTTCGAGCGCTTCGAGCAGGCGGATATTTCTACCTCTCGCAAGTTCGGCGGCCTCGGCCTTGGCTTGTCGATCGTGAAACGTCTGGTCGAGCTGATGAACGGACGCATCACGGCGCAGTCGAAGGAGGGCGATGGGTCGACCTTCGAAGTGATCTGCCCGATCTCGCGCGATCGCATTGCGGCGCTGGGCGCAATGACCGCTGTGGCGGTCGAGGACTTCGACGCCGAAACGAAGGTCGAGAACCTTCGCCTGCTGGTGGCCGAGGACAATCCGATGAACCGCCGCGTGGTCGAGCTGCTGCTGGCGCAGAGTGGGTTGCAGATCACGTTCGCGGAGAACGGCAAGGAAGCAGTCGAGAAGTTCTCGAACGCGCGCTTCGATCTCGTGCTCATGGACCTGCAGATGCCGATCATGGGCGGGCTCGCCGCCATGCGCGCAATCCGCGCGTGGGAGAAGGAGCACGGTCGCGTGCCGACGCCGATGCTGGCCGTTTCGGCGAATGCGACCGATGAGCATGTACTGGAAGCCAAGGAAGCCGGCGCCGACGATCACGTCGCCAAGCCGATCGTTCGCGAAACACTGTTCGAGGCGATCGCGCGCTATGCGCGGCCGAACGAAACAGGCGCCGCTGCGATCGACGACACGGAATTCAATCTCGACGAGTTCGATATCGCGGTGTGACGCGCCGCCTGTGCGGTCGCGCCGCATGACAAAAGTCTGTATGCTGACCTAGATAGGTACCGGAGCGCCCTCGGCGCGGCATCGCAGCGTAGTTAGATCAGGCGATGCATCGCTTCCGGCGCAAAGTCGGGAGCGCGTGTGATGGACTTCGACGCCCTGTTGCTGTCGCGCCTGCAGTTTGCCTTCACGATTGGCTTTCACATCATATTCCCGGCCTTCACGATCGGGTTGGCCTCCTTTCTTGCTGTGCTCGAAGGGCTTTGGCTGGCGACGAAGAAGCCGCTCTTCCGCAATCTCTATCTCTTCTGGGTCAAGATTTTCGCGCTGTCGTTCGGCATGGGCGTCGTTTCTGGCGTGGTGATGAGCTACCAGTTCGGCACGAATTGGAGCGTGTTCTCCTCGCAGGTCGGCAGCGTAATCGGGCCGCTGCTTGGATACGAAGTGTTGACGGCGTTCTTCCTTGAGGCGTCGTTCCTCGGGATCATGCTGTTCGGCTGGAAGAAGGTGGGGCCGAAGCTCCATTTCTTTTCGACGTGCACGGTCGCAGTCGGGACGCTGATCTCGGCGTTCTGGATCCTCTCGGCCAATTCGTGGATGCAGACGCCGCAGGGCTTCACGCATGCGCCGGACGGCACGATGGTTGCGACCGATTTTGTCGCGGTGATCTTCAACCCGTCATTGCCGTCACGCTTCGCGCATATGGTGCTCGCGGCCTTCCTGACCACGGCAATGGTGGTGGCAGGTGCTTCAGCGTTCGCCCTGATTGTCGGGAAGGCGAAAGCGGAAAGCGCAACGGCGCTGCGCATGGCGGTGCTGATGATGGCGCTGGTGGCGCCGGTGCAGATCCTCGTCGGGCACGAAAGCGGGCTGGTCGCTGGCGAGCACCAGCCGGCAAAGGTGGCGGCGCTGGAGGGTTGGTGGAAGACACAGGCGCAGCAACCGACCGTGCTGGTCGGATGGCCGGACGAACAGGCGCAGACCAATCATCTCGAGATCGGAATTCCGGGTTTTGGGTCGACCGTGAACAATGCCGGGCCGGATGAAGTGTTGCCGGGGCTGGATTCGTTTGCGCCTGGGGATCGTCCGCCTGTATGGATCACCTTCTGGGCGTTCCGCGTGATGGTCGGCATGGGCGTGCTGATGGTGGCGCTGGGGATCGGCGGCGCAGTGCTGTGGCTCACCAGGCGGCTGGATACGACGAAACTCTATCATCGTGCGCTGGTGCTGGCGGCCCCTTCGGGGTTCATCGCCGTATTGGCCGGATGGATCACGGCGGAGGTCGGTCGGCAGCCCTGGGTCGTCTATGGGGTGCTTCGGACGGCTGATGCGGTCTCGCCGGTGGAGGCCGGATCGGTGGCTACGTCGCTGCTCTTCTTCCTTGTCGTCTATGCGATCGTGTTCAGTGCGGGCGCGCTCTATATCCTGCGCATCATCGGCAAGGGACCGGATACGGACGAGCCGCCGCCACAGACAAATGAGCCGCCGGGAACGACGCTGGGCGCTGGCGTGCGGGAGGCGTCGTGATGTTTGGCATCGAACTCTCCATGATCTGGGCCGTACTGATCGCGCTGGCCGTGTTCCTCTATGTCGCGCTCGACGGATTTGACCTCGGCGTTGGCATCCTGTTCCCGCTGGCGAAGGACAGCCGCGAACGCGACCAGATGCAGGCGTCGATCGCGCCGGTGTGGGATGGCAACGAGACCTGGCTCGTGCTTGGCGGAGGCGGCCTGTTTGCGGCGTTCCCGAAAGCCTATGCGGCACTGATGCCGGCGCTCTACCTGCCGATCTACCTGATGCTGCTGGCGCTGATCTTCCGCGGCGTGGCCTTCGAGTTCCGGCATCACGGGCGCGAACGTGGGAAGAAGTGGTGGACAGTGGCGTTCTCGGGAGGGTCCATCGTTGCCGCGATTGCGCAGGGCTTCGTGCTCGGAGGTTTCATCCAGGGCGTCAACGTGGTGGACGGGCAGTTCGTCGGCGGGCCGATGGACTGGCTGACGCCGTTCTCGATGCTGGTCGCCGCCTCGCTGGTCGCCGGTTACGCGCTGCTGGGCGCAGCGTGGCTGGTGTTCAAGACCAAGGGCGAGCTGTTCGAGCGGGCAAGAGGGTGGGTGAAGCAGCTGGCGCTCCTCGTTGCGCTGGCGATGGGGGCGGTGAGCCTTGCGACGCTATCGGTTGATCCGCGCGTGACGGAGCGCTGGGGTCTCACGATGACGAGCATCGACTGGGGCAGCTTCATCTGGCTCGCGCCGCTGCCGCTGGTGGCGGGGGCGATCTGTTTCCTGTTGTGGCGTGGGGCGGACAAGCGGTTGCACCTGACGCCGTATCTCTATGCCGTTTGCCTTTTCGCCGTGGGTTATGTCGGGTTGGCGGTGAGCCTGTGGCCATATCTGGTGCCCTTCACGATGACGCCGAGCGAAGCTGCCGCGGCCGACAATGCGCTGGGGCTATTGCTGGCGGGAGCTGCACCGCTGCTGCCGCTGATCCTGGGTTATACCGGTTACGTCTACTGGCTCTTCCGGGCGAAGGTGGATGATGAAGCTGCCTATCATTGAAGGACCACCGGAGGAGAACGATCCGCGTCCACCGCTGGCCAGCCGGTTGGTCTGGTTCGTGGCGCTGTGGGTGGCCGGGGCAGCAGCGGTCGCCGCTGTCGCTTACGCCTTGCGGGCGCTGATCCTCTAGTGGCCGTGGAAGGTCTCGCGGAAGAAGTCGCCGACTGAGCCGGGCGCATAGACGCCGAACATGATGAGGCCGAGCGTCAGCACGTGCAGCGCCGTGATCAGCGCCGTGATGTAGACGAAGGACGGCTTGTAGGTCTTGTGGCGGAAGACGTGCTGGGCGAACAGGCCGCCGATGATCCCGAAGGTAAGGTCGACAAGGTGCATCCGGATTTCCGGACGGCGCCAGCCGTGCTCGATCGCCGCGATCTTGTCATTCCGGTAGAGCATGAAGGATGCGCCGCCGCCGATCAGGTAGAGCGCCCACACCCAGATAGGCAGGCGGTCCAGGAAGATGTTGGCGCTGAGCAGGGCGAGGATTACCGCGGCGCCAAACACGCGCGAGGCAATGCCGAGAACCGTGTGCGGGGCGTGCGAGTGCTCGTCGAGCAGTGGTGGCGGAGGCGGCGGGGGCGGGGCGGCGACGTAGATCACATCGGTTGCGACGGAGCGTCCGTCCTTGCCGGGCGACACGGTGTATTCGAGATTGTCGCCGATCTTCGGCCGTTCGGTGCTCTTCCCGATCGACTTCATATGGACGTAGAGCTTCGTCCCGTCGGGCCGCCGGATGAATCCGAAGCCGCGCTGGTCGATCCAGTCCTCGAGCTTTCCACGTTCGCGGGTCACGCGGCCCTCTGCGGGGTCACTTGTTGGCGCGGTTGTCGATCAGGTCCTGCACCACGGCCGGGTCTGCCAGCGTGGAGGTATCGCCCAGATTGGAGAAGTCGTTCTCTGCGATCTTGCGCAGGATACGCCGCATGATCTTTCCGGATCGTGTCTTCGGCAGGCCCGGCGCGAACTGGATGAGATCCGGCGAGGCAATCGGTCCGATCTCCTTCCGCACCCATTGCACCAGCTCCGTTTTAAGGGCGTCGGTTGGTTGGACGCCCGCCATGAGAGAGACATAGGCATAGATGCCTTGTCCCTTGATGGGGTGCGGATATCCGACAACGGCTGATTCCGCTACCTTGGGGTGAGCCACGAGTGCGCTTTCAACTTCTGCTGTTCCGAGTCGGTGGCCTGACACGTTTATGACGTCGTCCACGCGGCCGGTGATCCAGTAATAACCGTCTTCGTCGCGGCGGCAGCCATCGCCTGTGAAATACTTGCCCGGATAGGTGCGGAAGTAGGTGTCAACAAAACGTGCGTGATCGCCATAGACCGTGCGCATCTGACCCGGCCACGAATCAAGGATGCAAAGGTTTCCTGCTGTCGCGCCCTCGAGGACCGTTCCCTTGTCGTCGACCAGTTGAGGACGGATCGAGAAGAATGGTTTCGCAGCCGAACCAGGTTTCAGTGCGTGGGCGCCGGGCAGCGGCGTCATCAGGGTCGCGCCGGTTTCGGTCTGCCACCATGTGTCCACGATAGGGCAGCGCTGTTCGCCGACGACGCGATAATACCACTCCCAAGCTTCCGGATTGATCGGTTCGCCAACCGAGCCCATCAGCCGCAGCGACTTGCGTGACGATCCCGTGACGAAGTGGTCGCCTGCGCCCATGAGCGCGCGCAGGGCGGTAGGGGCGGTGTAGAAGATCGAGACATTGTGCTTGTCGATCGTCTTCCAGAAGCGTGAGGCGTCTGGCCAGGTCGGGATGCCTTCGAACATCAGCGTTGTCGCGCCGTTCGCGAGCGGGCCATAGACGACATAGGAGTGGCCGGTGACCCAGCCGACATCCGCTGTGCACCAGAAGACTTCTCCGGGCCTGTAGTCGAACACGATCTCGTGGGTCATCGAGGCCCAGACGAGATAGCCCCCTGTCGTATGCAGCACGCCCTTGGGCTTGCCGGTCGAGCCCGAGGTGTAGAGGATGAAGAGCGGATCTTCCGCGCTCATTTCCTCCGGTTCGCACTCGTCGCTGACGGTCAGGGCGAGATCGCCATACCAGTGGTCGCGGCCCTCGCTCATGCCGACCTTGCCGCCCGTGTGTTTCACGACGATTGTGGTCTTCACCGTGGATTTGGCGCCAAGCTTGTTGAGGGCGGCGTCGACGTTTTCCTTGAGCGGGATCGGCTTGCCGCCGCGAACGCCCTCATCGGCGGTGATGACGCAGTTTGAGGCGCAATCCTCGATCCGGCCGGCGAGCGAGTCGGGTGAGAAGCCGCCAAAGACCACCGAGTGGACCGCGCCGATGCGCGAGCAGGCGAGCATGGCGTAGGCCGCTTCCGGGATCATAGGCATGTAGATCGTGACGCGGTCGCCCTTCTTCACGCCCTGGGCTTTCAGAACGTTGGCGAAGCGGCAGACCTCTGAATAGAGCTGCGCGTAGGTGATGCGCTTGGAGACGGACGGGTCATCGCCCTCGAACAGGATAGCGGTGACGTCGGCTTTCTGCGGCAGGTGGCGGTCAATGCAGTTGGCGGAGACGTTGAGCGTGCCGTCCTCGAACCACTTCACATGAAGGTCTTTGGGATCGTTCGTCTTCGAGATGTCCCAGTTGACGTTCTTGACCTTGGTGTAGGGCCGCATCCAGCGCAGGCGCTTGCCGTGCTGGCGCCAGAAGGCTTCCGGATCGGCGAGCGAAGCCGCGTACATCTCCTCGTACCTTGCAGCATTCACCAGCGCCTTGGCGGCGAACTCCGGCGGCACGGGATAGACGTGGCTCTCGGACATGGGGGCTCCGGTTATGACGGCTTCTTGGGATAAGCTTATTGGCGCATTTCGCGGAGAAGATGAAGCGCGTCCGGGCGGGTTCGCGCGATCGCTAGGCCGTCTTGGACAGCTCCTCGTGGAACGCCGTCCAGATGCGATTGATCACCTCGTGTCTGGGTCCTTGCGCGGAGCCGTCGGAGATCAGCGCGTCGGCGACGTTTCTTGCAAGGTCCGCGAGGATGGTTCCCCACGCCTGCGTTTCGCTGACATCCGTCCGGCCTTCGTAAACGCCCAGCTTGATGCTGCAGTGCAGGCCGCCTTCGGCGATCCACAGGCTCGCCATGTTGATGGATTTCGGGTCGCGCTGTGCTGCGAGGGGGAGAGGAAGAATTTCAGCCATTGCCGTCCTGCCGTCGATCAGGCGCATCTTGCGCGCGCTGCGATCCTTGGACGGTCAGGGACGGCTGTCAAACATAGCCCGCCCGGCAGGCGATCAGCCCACGAAAGCCTTCTCGATCACGAATTCGGCGGGGTGGGCGTTCGAACCCTCCTTGAGACCGGCCTTTTCGACCAGCGCCTTGATGTCGTTGATCATGTCCATCGAGCCGCAGACCATGACGCGGTCGACGGCCGGATCGAGCGGCGGGACTTCGAGATCGGCGAACAGGATGCCTTTCTCGATGCAGGTCGTGATGCGTTCCTGGTTGGGCCAGGGCTCGCGGGTGACGGTGGTGTAGTGAACGAGGCGGCCGAAATGCTCGCCGACCAGCGGATCGTCTCGCAGGCTTTCGACCAGTTCCTGGCCGTATTTCAACTCGCCGACTTCGCGGCAGGTATGGGTGACGATCACCTGCTCGAAACGCTCATAGGTTTCGGGGTCGCGGATGACCGAGGCGAAGGGCGCAAGGCCAGTGCCGGTCGAGAAGCAGTACAGGCGTTTGCCGGGCGTGAGGGCGTCGTGGACCAGCGTGCCCGTGGACTTGCGGCCGAGGAGAACCTTGTCGCCGGGCTTGATCGCCTGGAGGCGGGATGTCAGCGGACCGTCCGGCACCTTGATCGAGAAGAATTCCAGCTCCTCGTCCCAGCTTGGGCTGGCGATGGAATAAGCGCGCAGCAGCGGTTTACCATTCGCGCCTTCAAGGCCGATCATCACGAACTCGCCGGAGCGGAAGCGGAAGGCGCTCGGGCGCGTGATCCGGAACGAGAACATGCGGTCGGTATAGTGCTTGACCGACAGCACGGTTTCCTCGGTCGGCGCGTTGGGCGACTTCGGCTTTTCGACTGGCGTGGCGGTAGCGTCCGTCATGGCGTCCTGAGGTCTCGCGGAAGGCCCCGTCCGGCCTCTTTTCGCGCCGGTTGGACCTAGGGGGTAAGGCTGGCAAATGCAACTAATGCCAATGTTTAGCGGGGAAACGCGGGGCATTCCGGATGAGACGAAACGCCGTCCGCCTTATTCTCGCCCGCCACGCCATTTTGATACCCTGACGGGCAGAACGCCCCTATTGTTGTGAAAACCGGCCAGAAACGACTTTCGGAGGACCCGAGACACTTGCCCCGTCTCCTGACCATCATTCTCGGCGCCATTGCCCTGATCGCGGCGATCGTCGGCATCCGTTCGCTGATGCCGTCGGGCGATTCCATCCAGGACGTCCAGGCCGATCGCATCCCGACACTCGACAAGGCCCTGCCGGACGGCAGCCAGGGTCATAACGGCATGCGTGTGGTGGTCATCCGTTCGCAGGCGGTGGAACGGGCGATGTTCCTCTCGCTCGGCGGACGGACAGAGGCGCGCATCGTCGACGTGAAGGCGCAGGTGGCGGGGACGCTCACATCCGCGCCGGTTGCGGAAGGCGCTGTTGTCGAGAAGGACGCGCTGCTGTGCGGGCTCGACGTCGAGGGCGCTTCGGCAAAGGTGCGCGAGGCCGAGGCCGCGATGACCTCCAAGCGCGGGGCGTATGACGCCGCCGTGAAGCTGGTGCAGAATGGATGGGCGACGCAGACGCGGCTCAACTCGGCCAAGGCGGCGCTGGATGGCGCGCAGGCGACGCTCGACGTGGCGCGGGCGGAACTGCGCAAGATGCAGATGCGGGCGCCGTTCCGCGGCGTGTTCGAGAAACGCCACGCCGATGTTGGCCAGTTCATGAATCCCGGCTCGTCCTGTGGCACGGTCGTGCAGGTCGATCCCATCGTGTTCGTGGCGCAGGCCAGCGAAAAGCAGGCCGGCCAGATTGTAGTCGATGGCAATGCCCGTGTGCGCCTGTCGGATGGCGCAGAGGTGAGCGGCAAGGTCAGCTATCTGGCGCGAGTCGCCGATCCGGCGACGCGGCAGTTCCGGGTCGAGATCTCGGTCGCAAACCCCAAGGGCCAGATCACGGTCGGACGCACGGCGGAGATCAAGATCGAGATTGGGCGCGGTTATGCCCACAAGGTGAGCCCGTCGCTGCTGGTTCCCGACGACCAGGATCGGCTGTGCGTCCGCTATGTCGATGTCGGCGGCGTGGTAAGCTTCGTTCCGGCGGAGATCATCGACGAGACATCGGACGGCACATGGGTGGCGGGCCTGCCGCGCAATGCGCTGCTGGTTGCGGAAGGGCAGGAGAATGTCCGTCCTGGCCTGCGCGTGACGCCTGAAGTACGTGAGGAAGCTCCGGCTACCCCGGCGCGTGCGCCTGCGCCCTGACAAGTCTCAGGAGTTGGGGCTCAGGGCTCAGGCGGAATATTGTCGTACTTCGTCTCGAACTCTTTGGTGCGCGGTTGATGCTCGTAGCCTGAGCCAAGGAACAGCTTGAACGTGCGCTCGCGCTTCGGGCCGAGCGGGATCGTCATGTAGCCCTGCTCCTTGATCGACTTGTAGTCGGATCGGAGCATCGGGCGGAACCAGTCATGCAGGCTTGCGATGAGGATGTTGCTGTCGTCGCCCGCTCGCATCATGCCTTCTTCCTCGGCGTGGCTGCGAGGACGATCGGCGCGCATCCAGGCCCGGACAGGCGGCAGGTGGGCGTTGCGGCCGTAATAGTCGAGGCCATGCCAGACTTCGCGTTCATCGATGAGAATGGCCGAGGCGTGAAGCTCCTCCGCGCGCTTGCCCAGCTCGGCGACGGTTTCCTTCCATCCGCGCACCTGCTTCATGCTCGCGGATACGCCGGTTGCGTCAGCCAGCGAGGGGGCGACCCAGAACAGCGTAAATGTGGCCCCGATCAGCAGGTTGATCGCAAGGCCGGCCTTGAGGACAGGCGACACCTTGATGCGGCCGGTATCGCTGCCGAAGGCTCGGTCGACCCACGAAGCGACAAGAACGCAGGCCGCGGGATAGGCGGTCGCGGCCCAGTTGGCGTGGGCGCGGGACATGATCTCCTGGATGAGTGTCACGACCAGCGGCGGGATGATGAAGGCGATCAGCCAGACTTCGCGCGTCGATGTCCACTTGTCCTTGCGCCGGGCGACGAGGAAGAAGCCGACAAGCAGGACGACCAGCGTCAGGGGCCCGAACACGGCGGCCTGGTCTTCGAGGAAGCCGAAGACGTGGAGCGGGTCGAAGCCGGCCTCGCCAAGGTTGGCGTTGTCGGCGGTGTGGCTGACGGTCGCGAAATTGTTGGCGACGTTCCACCAGAGATTGGGGCTCAGCACGATGAGAGAGGCGATGATCAGCACGGCGCCGGCTGGCGAGAGGAAGGCCTTGCGCATGTCCTTGTCGAAAATGGCGGCAAGGCCCGCGCCGGCGTAAAGATAGAGGGCGGCGTACTTCGCCAGCATGCCAACGCCGATCAGGGCGCCTGCCAGGACGGCATTGCCCAGGGTCGGCGAGTCGCGGAAGCGCCAGAGGAAATAGACGGCGGCGGCCCAGGCCGGCAGCAGGACGGCGTCGGTCGACATGATTGTCGAGGACAGGAAGATGCCCGGCATCAGGAGATAGATGGCCGCCGACCACGCGCCGATTCGCGGGTTAAACGCCTGCTTGCCCAGCATGAACAGGACAAAGGCCGCGAGGCCGTGGAGGATCGGGGAGAAGAACCGGATGGCCCACTCGCCATCGCCGAAAACGGCGGTGGACGCCGCAATCACCCAGGCGATCAGGGGTGGCTTGGAATAGTAGCCAAAAGCCAGTTCGCGCGACCAGCGCCAGTATTGCGCCTCGTCCGGGCCGATCTCGAGCGGTGTTGCGATGACCACCACCAGCCGCATCAGGACAACTGCCGCTATCACCAGCGCGGTGCAGGCGGCCGGGTTGCTTCGCCAGAGATTCTTCAAGGCATTCATATGCGTGGAGGTTCCTGACAGGCCCGAAGGGCGAGCGGACCCTACAGGTTGGCGCGTCCGGCCAGAAGCCCGCGCGGCGATTCGCGCGGGCGGGACGGATTTGCTCCGATGCCTCAACGTCAGGCGCGGGGAACCACGTGGCGTCCGGGCCACAAGACTGGACTCATTTTGACCTCGCCAGCCTCAAAGTCGGGCGGCATTTGTCCGTACGCAGAGCTGTTGCGTGAATGCATCGACCCTTGGGCGATTTACCCACGGCAAAGTTGCGTTGCACGAATGGAAATGCCGCGGTGCGGAAATACCCGCAAGTATCAAGGCGGCGGCCTCGATGATGTGCGAAGCGGGCCTGTGGACAACCCTGATTGGGGCTTTGGGCACGCTTGATCCAGCGCGATTGCGCTGCATGAAATGTCGCAGAAAACCGCGCTTGGGGTCGTCAGAAAACATTCATACGCCCGACATTGAGCGATGGCCGGTGACAGGCTATCGGCGCGGTGAAATCGAGAGGGGTAGAGGTGCCTCTCTCTGGTGGTCGAAGGGGTGCAAATGATCAATCTGAAGAGACTTGCTGGCGGCGTTGCGTTTGCAGCGGTGTCGGCGGCGCTGACGCCGGTGGCTTTCGCGCAGGTAACGACATCGGGCGTACAAGGCACGGTGTCGAACGCTGACGGGACGGCGGCAAGCGACGCCACGGTGACGGTGACCGACACGCGCACGGGCCTGACCCGCACGGTCGTGTCGACCCCGAGCGGCTCCTTCGACGTCCGCGGTCTCAACGTCGGCGGCCCGTATACGGTCGCGGTGACGAAGGCGGGCGAGCAGCCCACCACGGTCACCGACGTGTTCCTCAACCTGGGCGCGGCGACGGACATCAACCTCAAATTCTCGGGTCAGGTCGCCACCGACGTGGTCGTGATTACGGCCTCCCAGGCCCGTGCAACGCCGATCGCCATTGGCCCGGCCTCGGTGTTCTCGGCCGAAGCGCTCGAGGAAAAACCCGCGATCAACCGCGACATCAAGGACATCATCCGCCAGGACCCGCGCATCTATCTCGACCAGACGGCGGGCGGCCCGGTGGGCACGGACGGCGTGCAGTGCGCCGGCGCATCCCCGCGCTTCAACTCGATCACGGTCGACGGCATCGGCCTCAATGACGGTTTCGGCCTCAACAACAACGGCTATCCGACGGAGCGCCTGCCGTTCCCGTTCGACGCCATCAACCAGGTGTCGGTCGAACTGGCCCCGTACGACCCGCAATACGGCGGTTTCACGGGCTGCACGATCAACATGGTTTCGAAGTCGGGCACCAACGACTTCCACGGCAAGGTTTTCTACGACTACACCAACGACTCGATGCGCGGCGATTCGATCGAAGGCCGCACTGTGTTCGTTCCGAAGTTTGACGAGAAGCGCTACGGCCTGACCTTCGGCGGTCCGATCATCCCGGACACGCTGTTCTTCTTCGGCGCCTACGAGAAGTTTGAAGGCGTCAACATCTTCGGTCGCGGCCCGGTCGGTTCGGGCGTAACGACGGAGGTCTCCGGCTTCACGCAGGCTGAGTACGACCAGATCGTCAACATCGCCAACACCGTCTATGGCATCAGCGATCTCGGCGGGACCGTCACTTCGGACCCTGCCGTCGACGAGAAATACCTCGCCCGCCTCGACTGGAACATCAACGACCGTCACCGTGCAGCGCTGACCTACAACTACAACAAGGGCCTGAACCTCACCGAGTCGGATACCGGTTCGACGCGCTTCGAGTTCGGCAAGCACCTGTATGACCGCGGCACCGAGCTGAAGGCCTACTCCGGCCAGCTGTTCTCGGACTGGACGGACGATTTCTCGACCGAACTCCGCGTCGCTTACAACGACGTCGACGCCACCGCGGCCTGCCGCGACGGCGCGAACATCGGCGAAGTCCAGATCATCGTCGATCCGGGCCGCACCGTGTTCCTCGGCTGCGACGACAGCCGTCACTTCAACGACCTGAACTATACCGTGCTGCAAGTGAAAGCTGCCGCCCACTACAGGCTGGAAGATCACCAGCTCGGTTTCGGCATCGAGCGGCAGACGTTCGACATCTTCAACGCGTTCACCCAGAACGTTGAAGGCCGCTTCATGTTCAACAGCATTGCCGAATTTGCGGCCGGTACGCCGGCGCAGGTCAACTACGGCAACGCGGCGGGCACCAACAACCCGAACGACACGGCCGCGACGTTCAAGTACGATATCAACACGGTCTACGTTCAGGACGAGTTCCCGGTTGGCGACAACGCCGACGTGACGCTCGGCCTGCGCTATGACTGGTACACCAACAACGACAAGCCGCGCTTCAACCAGTTCTTCCTGGCGCGCAACGGCTTCGACAACACCGAGAACCTCGACGGCAAAGGCATCCTGCAGCCGCGCTTCGGCTTCAAGTGGGATGTGATGGACGACCTGTCGCTGCGCGGCGGCGTCGGCCTCTTCGCCGGCGGCAACCCGAACGTGTGGGTGTCGAACTCCTACTCCAACGACGGCATCACGGCTGTTCAGCTGCAGGTTGGCACGAGCCCGCCGCCGCCGAACATCCTGACCAACCCGAACACGGGCGACGAGCGCGGCCCCGGTCAGACCGTCAACCCGAACGGCGCCCTCTGGGGCATCCCGACCACGATGTACAACGCCGTGGCGTCGCAAACGCCGAACTCGGCGGTCGCCGCCATCGACCCGGACTTCCAGCCGGCGTCGGAATGGAAGATGTCGATCGGGGCCACCTACGACCTCGACTTCAACAAGTTCGGCATGGGCATGCTGGGCGACGGCTACAAGGTGGACGTCGACTACATCCACGCCGTCACCAACAACGCTGCGACGATCAAGAACAACAACCTGCTGCGGATCGGCACGGCTCCGGATGGTTCGCCGCTCTACAAGCGTGGCGACCGGTCTGATCCGGATTGCCTCGTCGCCGCGACCGTCAACACAGCGGCCTGCACGACGCGTACGTCGGATGACCTGATCCTGATGAACGCAGATGAAGGCGGGCAGACGGACGTCTACTCCGTGGCGCTTTCCAACAGCCTCGAGGATTGGGGCATCGACTGGTCGATCGCCTACGCGCACATCGACGCCAAGGATACGCGCTCGATGACGTCGTCGGTCGCCGGTTCGAACTTCGGTTCGATCGCTGTCAGCGACATCAATGATCCGGAACGGGCAAAGTCCAACTTCCTGATCCCGAACCGCTTCACGATGAGCGTTTCGTACGAGCACGAGTGGTTCGACGACTTCACGACCCGCATCTCGCTGTTCGGCGAACAGTATCAGACACGTCCGTACTCCTACGTGTTCGCTTCGGGCGGCACGGTCGACACCTGGGGCGACAACAACGAAGGTCTGCACCTGCTCTACGTGCCGACCGGCCCGACGGATCCGAACGTGCTGTTCTGCTCGAGCTCCACGAGCGCCGATGACGCGCTCTGCGGCGGTGCGGCGACGAACTTCAATACCGCTGACTTCTTCGCCTGGTCCGACGCCGTCGGCCTGAAGCGCGGCGCGCAGACGAAGCGCAACGCATTCGAAGGCGGCTGGAACAACAAGTTCGATCTCAAGATCGAGCAGGAATTCCCCACCGGCTTCGGCAAGGGCACGGCGTTCCTCGTGATTGAGAACCTCGGCAACCTGCTGAACGACAAGTGGGGCGTGCTGTACGAATCGCCCTTCCCGCAGCGTACGGCGGTGGTGGAAGTCGATCGTGACGCCGCTACGAACCGCTTCATCTATCGCCGCCTGGCGCAGCCGAACATCGACGATCCGGTGGATGGCGTGTCGTTCTGGACGGTGAAAGTCGGCGCGACCTGGGGCTTCTAAGGCCTCCGGAGTTCCGGTAAGAGACAGAGTGAGGCGGCTCCTTCGGGGCCGCCTCTTTTCTTTCACGGAAACGGGGCCATATGCGCTCGCTTGTGTCCGGTGTTGCGCCCCGGACTTGTCTGCTGGCGCGCAACTGATAGAGCGGCGAACCATGAGCGAGACGAGCCTTCATCCCCCGGCCGAATGGGCCAAGCACGCGGCGATCTGGACGGCCTGGCCGGCCGACGAGGAGTTGTGGCTGGACGATCTGGCGCCGGCGCAGGCGGAAGTGGCCGGCATGATCAAGGCGCTCGCTGCGCCGGGGCCGGATGGCCGCGCAGGTGACAAGGTGAAGCTGCTGGTGCATGGGCCTGCGGCGCTGCTCTCGGCCGAGAAGGCCGTGGGGGATCATGCCGAGATCATCCCGGCCCGGTATGGCGACATCTGGCTGCGCGACACCGGCCCGATTTTCTATTCCAACGACCGCTGTGCGCTGTTCACCTTCAATGGCTGGGGCGGCAAGTATGTTCTTGATTACGACGACCAGGTCGGCGCCTTCGTCGCGATTGAGGCGGGCGCGGACGGCACGCGTTGGGACCGCGTGCTCGAGGGCGGCGCGCTCGACTGGGACGGGGAGGGCACGATGCTCACCACCCGCGAATGCCTGCTCAATCCGAACCGCAACCCGCTGATGACGTTCGATGACGTGCGTGCGATGTTGCACGATGCCTTGGGCGCGAAGTCCGTGATCTGGATCGAGCGCGGGCTTCTCAACGACCATACCGACGGGCACGTCGATAACATTGCGCGCTTCCTCGCGCCGGGCGTTGTCGCGTGCCAGTCGGCGGCCGATGCGGATGATCCGAACACCGAACGGCTCGACGAGATTGCGAACTTCCTGAGGACGCAACGCGATGCGCGTGGGCGCCAGCTGCAGGTCGTGCGCATTCCTTCGCCGGGGCGCGTGGAAGACGAGGATGGCGAGATCGTCCCCGCCAGCCACATGAACTTCCTGATCGGCAATTCCACGGTCGTGGTGCCGACCTATGGTACGCCGTCCGCGCACAGGGCTGTCGACGCGCTGAAGCCGTTCTTCCCTGGCCGGAATGTGGTCGGCCTGCCGTCGCGCCATATCCTTACGGGCGGCGGTTCGTTCCACTGCATCACGCAGCAGCAGCCGGAATAAGGTGGCGATCATGTCCCGCAAGATCAAGCTCGCCGTTCTCCAGTCGGCGCTGACCGACGATCCCGCGACGAACATCAAGCGCATCAGCGAGCTCGTACGTGAAGCCGCATCGAAAGGCGCCGACGTGATCCTTCCCTCGGAGTTGTTCGAAGGCCACTACTTCTGCACTTCGCAGGAGGAGGAGAATTTCGCCCGGGCGCATCCGTGGCGCGAGAGTCCCGCCGTGAAGGCGATGGCGAAGCTTGCAGCCGAACTGAACGTCGTGATCCCGGTCTCGATCTTCGAGAAGGCCGGTCCGGCCTATTTCAACACCGTCGTGATGATCGACGCGGACGGCTCGCTGATGGGCATCTATCGCAAGTCGCATATTCCCGATGGGCCGGGCTATCAGGAGAAATACTATTTTCGTCCGGGCGACACCGGTTTTCGTGTCTGGGACACGAAGAAGGGCCGTATCGGCGTCGGCATCTGCTGGGACCAGTGGTATCCGGAGACCGCGCGCGCCATGGCGCTCATGGGCGCCGACGTGTTGCTCTATCCGACGGCCATCGGCTCGGAGCCACATGACGCTTCGCTCGATACCGCTGCCCGCTGGCGCCGGGCGATGCTGGGCCATGCCGTGTCTAACGTCACGCCGGTCGCCGCCGCCAACCGCGTTGGGACAGAGAACGGGCAGGTGTTCTACGGCACCTCATTCATTTCCGATCACACCGGGGAAATCCTCGGCGACCTCGACCGCAAGGAAGAGGGCGTTGTGATTGCGACCGTGGACATGGACGAGGTTGACCGCGCGCGCGCCGCATGGGGTTTCTTCCGCGATCGCCGCACGGATCTTTATGGTCCGCTGGTCAATTCGCTAAGCGAGAAGGGCTGAGCCCCACGCCATGACCCGCGCGCTTGTGTTCGACTCGGGCGTGGGCGGGCTGACGATTGCCGATGAACTGCGCAAGGCGGCGCCGGACTGGATCGTCGACTATGCAGCAGATAGCGGATTCTTTCCCTACGGCGTGAAGACGGACGCGGAACTGCGGGAACGATTGCCGCAGCTGTGTGCGACACTGGTCGACGTCGCAAAGCCCGATGTTCTGGTGATTGCCTGCAACACGGCCTCGACGCTGTCGCTGGCGGACATACGCGCCAGGGTCAGCGTGCCCGTGGTCGGCACGGTGCCGGCGATCAAGCCGGCGGCGGAGCAGACCAAGACGGGTGTGATCGGCATCCTGGCGACGCCCGGGACGGTGCGCCGCGCCTATCTCGATGATCTCGAGAAGCAGTTCGCTGCGGGCATGATCGTGATCCGGCGCGGGACGGCGGGGCTGGTCGACATCGCCGAACGCGCGGTGCGCGGGCAGGCGGTGGACCAGGAGCAGGTGGCCTATGCGGTGAAGCCGCTGTTCGATCCGCCTGATGGCCCCCTGATCGACATTGTCGTTCTGGCCTGCACGCATTTCCCGCTGATCCGCGTTGAGATCCAGGCGGCGTGCCCGGCCGGCGTTCGCCTGATCGACACCGGCGAGGCAGTGGCGAAGCAGGCGATCCGCGTTGCCCCGCAGACGCCGCGCCTGCCGGGAGAGGCCATCGCCTATGTCACGGGCGGGGCTGCCAACAAGGCGGCGATGACGCCAGCTTTCGCGCGTTTTGGCTATCACGCCATCGAGATCATTGACGTCTAGGCCCGGCCTGCCGATCTATTCCGGCAAGGACATGCTGCATGGCTGACACCGCCGCTCCCAAACTCATCAACCTCGCCCTCCAGGGCGGCGGCTCGCATGGGGCCTTCTCGTGGGGCGTGCTTGACCGGCTGCTGGAAGACCCGCGGGTGGAGATCGAGGCGATCACGGGCGCATCCGCCGGCGCGATGAACGCCGTGGCGCTGGCGGCTGGTTTTGCTGACGGCGATCGCGAGGAGGCAAGGGCGTCGCTACGGCGTTTCTGGGATGGCGTGCTGGTTGAGGCGCGCACGAGCCCGCTGCAGCGGTCGCCGATCGAGATGCTGCTTGGCGGCTGGAACATGGATACCTCGCCCGCTTACGTGATGTTCGATCTCGTGACGCGCATTGCGAGCCCTTACGATTTCAACCCGTTCAATCTCAATCCGCTGCGCGATCTCGTCGTGCAGCTCATCGATTTCGACCGGGTACGGAAGTCGAAGGTCAAGGTCTTCATCGCGGCGACAAACGTTGAAACCGGGCGCGCGCACGTCTGGGACAAGAAGGACATGACGGCGGACCATGTCATGGCGTCCGCATGCCTGCCCTGGTTGTTCAAGGCGGTGGAGATCAACGGCGTCCCCTATTGGGATGGCGGGTTCACAGGCAATCCGGCGCTGTGGCCGCTGTTCGAGCACTGTGCCTCCGACGATGTAGTGTTGGTGCAGATCAATCCGATCCGGCGGCCAGGAGCGCCGACCACTGCGCGTGACATCATCAACCGGGTGAACGAGATCACGTTCAATGCGGCTCTGTTACACGATCTCCGAGCGATGGATTTCGTGGCGCGATTGATGGAGGCCGGGCGGCTCAAGGGGACGGGTTATCGCCGCATGCTGATGCACGCGATTGCCGACGAGAAGTCGCTGGCGGAGCTTGGGGCGTCATCGAAGTTCAATGTCGAGCCCGAATTCATCGACATGCTGTTCGATAAGGGGCGCGAGGCGGCCGAGCAATGGCTGCGCACAAGCTTCCGCCATGTCGGGACGAAATCGACGGTGAACATCCGTCGCATGTTCCAGGGCGAGGACGACTCGCTGGACGGCGACCAGCTCAAGCCGCCGCGCCGCAGGACGAAGGCGGCGGAATAACTAGAGGAATTCGAGTTCCTTCGGGTCGCCGCCATTCCAGGCGTGCTGGACTTCTGCGGACAGGAACAGGCCGCCAAGGGCCAGAACCGAAAGGCCTTCGCGTTGGGCACGCCCCTTGGCGAGCTGCGCGGCTTCGAGCGTGTCCTGCGCGATGACGATATCCCGGGCGCGACGGGCAAACGCGCCAGCGAACAGGCCGACATCGGCGCCCGACTTATGGGCTCGCGTCAGGATGAAATGGTCGAAGCGTGAGGCGACGACGTCCGCTATGCCAGCCACTTCCTTCGAGGCAGAGACGCCAAAGACGACGAGGGTCTTCTCGCGCGGGCTGAACTCCAGGAAGGTGTGCGTGACGAAGTCGAGCGCACGGGGCGTGTGGCCTACGTCGATCCAGAGATCAGGCGAGGACGCGACTTTCTCCAGCCGGCCCGGCCAGCTCGTGCGGCCGAGGGCGGCGAGCATCGCGAAGTGGCGCTTTGCGTTCTCCTCCGGCTTGAGGCCGAGCCAGATCTCCGCGGCGCGCAGGCCGGTGACGGCATTGTGGACCTGGTGCTGCCCGGCGAGCTTCAGCGTCACGGTCTGGTCAGCGGAGGGCGCCGCACCGCTGAAGCCATAGGTGAAGCGCGCGCCTTCCTGCGTGTTGACCACCGGCCCGATGCGGCGGCTGGCGAGGGCCGGGAGGGTGGCCTTGCCGGACAAGCTGGCGTAGGCGGCGATGCGGACGGCGAGGCGATCGCTGATCGAGGGCGAGAGAACCACGCATCCACCCGGCGCGAGCGCGTCGGTCTTGTCATAGGCGATGAGTTCCTCGGTCGCGCCGAGGAGTTCGGTGTGTTCGAGTTCGATCGAGGTGAGCACGGAGACGCTGGCCCGGACCGTGCGCACGGGATCATAGCGCCCGCCAATGCCTGCCTCCCAGACGATGGCGTCGGGTTTTTCCTGGTGGAACCAGAGGATGGCGAGCAGGAAGAGGAATTCGAACGCGCCCATCCTATCGCCTTCGGGCAGCGTGCGGGAGAAGGCGAGGACGGTTTCGGCGTGACGTTCGAAGTCCGCTTTCGGGATCATGTCGTCGCCGATCATGAAACGCTCGCGCACGTCGAACAGGTGGGGCGAGGTGAAGCAACCGACACGCATGCCGGCTGCCTCGATCGCGGAGGTGATGAAGCGCGAGGTGGAGCCCTTGCCGTTCGTGCCCGTCACGGCGACGGAGCGGCGTGCGAGGTCGGCGCGGTCGATGCGATGAAGCTGCAGGAACCGTTCGATGCGGTGCAGGCCGATGCCGTCGCCGAATTTGGGAAGATCAAACATCATCCCTCCAGGCATTCGTTGAGCATCCGCGTCCAGATGCTCCGGATCAAGTCTGAGCGGCCGGCGAACTCCAGCGTGCGCAGGCCGGGATTGCCATTGACCTCGATGACGACGAGGTCGCTGAGATCGCCTTTTGCCGAAACGTCGAACATGTCCACGGCGCCGACACGCAGGCCGACAGCGGCGACGGCCGCTATGGCGAGGCGGGCAAGAGGTGCAGGGGCGTCTTCGCTGACGTGTTCGATGCCGCCTGCCGCTGAGAGGTTGCGCCGGCCAGGCAGGATGATGTGCTCGCCCTTTTTCGGAACCTGATTGAGGTCGCGATGGAGAGAGGAAGGCTTGACGGCGGACACGCCTTCCGCGGCGAGGCGCTGGTTCAGGGCTGCAACCAGCTGTTCGAGCGTCGAGACGCCATCGCCTGCGAGGGCAGGTTCAGCCTTGGTGGAATGGAAGACCGCGCGGCCGTCCTGCACGAAGATGCGATGCTCGGCGCCAAGCAGGACGGGCTCGATCAGGAAAGCCTCGAAGTCGATCGCGACGCGAGAGATGTAGTCGGAGAGTTCTTCGGCGCCGCCGATGATTTCAGCGAAGGTTCCGCGCGAACCGAGATTGGGCTTGCAGAAGACGGGATAGCCCAGCCTTGCCGCATAGACGCCGGCGTCTTCGGCTTCTCGACCGGGCGTGCGCAGGGCGGCGCGTCGCCGGTGGGCGAAGAACAGGCCGCCTGGGATCACGGACAGGCCGTCAGCGGTGAGCACAGCCTTGGTGTGCGCCTTGTCGCGCGAGATCGTGTAGGCGACAGCGCTGTTGACAGGGTAGGCGCAGACATTGCCGCCGCCGCCCAGAACCGAGCGCTCGCCTTTCAGGATGCGGAAGAGATATCCGCCGCCATTGTCGAGATCCTCGAAGCGCGCGCCGATGGCTTCGGCGGCGTCCCTGGCGTAGCGGGTCAGATCGGGAACCGGCATGGGCCGCGCTGTAGCAGGCAAAGGCAGGACACGAAACAGCAATCGCGATTGTCTCGTGTTGGGCCCGAGGCTAGGCTCATGGCGAGCAAGCTCAAGCGCACGGTTTCCCATGTCCTGCGGCCATTCCCACATGATTCCGCTCCCTCCGATCGGGGACGGTTCGCAGACCAGCCGGCTGACGGATGAACTGGCGATGGAGATCCATCTCGGTGATCTCGCGCCGGGCGATCCGCTGCGGGAAGTGGAAATCGCGAAAGAGCATGGTGTCAGCAGGACGATCGTGCGCGCGGCGCTTCAAAGGCTCGAGGCGCAGGGGCTGGCGGAAATCGTGCTCAACAAGGGCGCGCGGGTTCGCGGGGCAAGCGAAGGCGGCACGCCGGACCTGATGGAGCTGCATGTGCAGCTTACAACGCTGGCGGCGCGCAGTGCAGCGGAGCGGGCCGGCAAGAAACAGCTCGATATGATCGGCCAGTTCGTGGCGATGATGGAGCATGTCGCGGAGGATGGCGGGCCGGAGCGCGAATTCCAGCATCTTCGGATAGGTTTTGCACGTGCGCTCTTCGAAGCGGCGGGGCCGGTGCTGGCCGAGCGGTTGCGGATGGCCGCGCCGGTGACGCCACATCATGCGCGCGCGATGGACGATGTGCGCAGTGCTGCCGGGCAGACGGAGGCGGCGAAGCTGGCGCGCGGCGTGCTCAAGGCGCTGCTGGCGAAGTCTCCGGATGCGGCCTCGAAGGCGGCGGAAACAATGTTGCGGCGGCATGCAGAACGCACGCTCGCGGCGCCCAAGACGGCTCACAGGCGAGTCCGCGCGGCGGCCTGAGTTCGCGCAGCCGGCGAACAGCTTGTTGCGCAAATGCGACACGCTCGCAAATGACGCACGGCTCGCGCTTCGGTGAGCGCCCGGATTGTATGCAATCCCGTTGAGGCCCCCTAGGGTCCACACGTCCGGAAGCGGAGGCAGGAGGCCGCTGTCCGGAGGTTAGAGATCCCGGGAGGATTCTGTCTTGAAAGCACTTCTGCTCGGCGCTTCGGCGTCGATCGCGATCGCCATTGGGGCGACGCCTGCGCTTGCGCAGACTGATCGCGACGTTGTCTATGTCTGGGGCCAGCTCGAAGAGACGCTCGCCCAGGAAATCGAGAAAACAGGTTCGCGCCTTGATGTCGTCACCGCCGAGGACATCAAGAATGGCGGCTATGTCGATGTGGGCCAGGCGCTGCAGATGCAGGTGCCGGGGCTCTACGTGGCGCCGAAGAATGGCCCGTTCGACTATGTGAACGCATCGCTGCTCGGCGGCCGCCGGGTCGATGTGATCTGGCTGGTCGATGGCGTGCGCATTTCGAACCGCCTCTACACGACCACGACGCCGCTCGATACGATTCCGGCGAGCATGATCGACAAGATCGAAGTGCTGAAGGGCGGACAGAGCCTGTTCTACGGAACGTCGGCCGTGTCTGGCGCGATCAACATTGTGACCAAGGGCTTCACGAAGGACCAGGTCGGCTCGTTCTCGGCGGGGTTCG
This sequence comes from Hyphomonadaceae bacterium, assembly GCA_047601145.1. Lineage (GTDB taxonomy): Bacteria > Pseudomonadota > Alphaproteobacteria > Caulobacterales > Hyphomonadaceae > UBA7672. The sequence goes on along the minus strand of JASGJW010000005.1, from coordinate 159,385 downwards.
GTTCGGACGAAGAGCGCCATATTGACGGCTACACTTCCGGCTCGTTTGGCGATCACAACTTCGTCCTGTTCGCCAGCCATGACGAGGCCGAAGGCTACCAGCCCTTCCGCGACCAGGATTACCAGCCCAGCGCCACGGACCGGAACCGCGGCTATGACGTTACGAATTTCGGGGCCAAGTACGGCTACGAATTCTCGCCCGATACGAAGCTCTCGGTGAACTACCAGCACACCGATGCGGTGCTCGATTTCGCGAACCAGTACGAAACCTATACTTCGCACAATGATCGCGACGAGGACATCCTGTCGGCCAAGCTCGATTGGACGTTCGGCGACCAGTTCAGCTTCTTTGCGAAGGCCTATTATCACTGGTGGGACACGCGCTTCACGGACATCCGCAACACCGAGCCGCCGTCGGGAACTCTGATCACCGTTTCCGATAACGACTACTGGGGGTTCAAGGACTACGGCGTGAACCTGCTTGGCCAGTACAAGCTGAACCCGGATGTCACGCTCCTCGGCGGCGTCGACTATCAGAACTACAATGGCGAGGACGAAGTCTTCCTCATCGACAAGAAAACCGAAGACGTGGTTGCGCCGTTTGCACAGGTGCGCTGGGACCTCGATGTCCTCAAGGGCCTGACGCTGGCCGCCGGCGTTCGCCACAACATGCCATCGGGCGAGGGCGACACCACGGTCTGGAACGTGTCGGGCAACCTGCAGATCAATGACTACTTCTACGCGCGGGGCCAGGTCGGCACGTCCTTCCGCCTACCCGATGCTTACGAGCTGTTCGTCAAGGACGGCTGTTGCGAACAAGGCAACCCGAACCTGAAGGGCGAGAAGAGCTTCAACATCGAAGCGGCGATCGGCGGACGCGCAGCCAACGCGACCTGGGAAGTGACGGCCTTCCGGCGCGAGCTTGAAGACCTCATCCAGATCATCACCGTTACCGAGGACCGCACGGGCGCGCAGCCGGGCAATTATGCGTGCTCGGACGATCCGGTGAACGGCTGTTACGATACGTTCGACAACAATGGTGCGGATGTCGAGACGACGGGCATCGAGGCGGTGGCCACAATGGACTTCGGCGCTGGCTTCTCGGGCACGGCGTCATGGACTCACACCGAAGCTGAGGTGGATGGCGCGAACCAGCAGCTGCAGGATATTCCGCTCGATGTCGCGAAGGTGCTGGTCGACTGGGCTCCGGACAACCTGCCGGTTGGCGCCGGCCTCAATGCGACCTGGGTTGGCGAACTGGCGGACAACGCTCCGGCGGGCCTCGGCCGCAGGAGCATCGGGGACTATGTGCTCGTTGACGCCAACGCGCGCTGGTTCCTCGATTCCGGCCGCAAGCACCGCCTCGGCTTCAGGATCGAGAACCTGTTCGATGAGGAATACTTCAGCGCGGCCGGCGCAGGCCGGGTCGATGTGACGAATGTGGCTTACTATGCGCCGAGCCTCGGGCGCGGCCGCAGCTTCCACGTGAACTACACGTTCGATTTCTAGATCGGGCGCTTACAAATCTGGTGCGCTGGATTGATCCCCTCTCCGTTCGCGGGGAGGGGATTGGTTTTTCTGTCGCCTACCAGATGCGGACGCGCTGGTCGGGCGAGAGGTAGAGCTTGTCGCCTTGCTTGATGCCGAAGGCGGCGTACCAGGCGTCCATGTTGCGGACGACGCCGTTGACGCGATAGCGGTTGGGGGCGTGGCTGTCGCCGTCGAGCATAGCGCGGGCGACTTCCTCGCGGACCTTGCCGCGGTAGGACTTTGCGTAGGCGAGGAAGAAGCGCTGGTCGCCGGTGAGGCCGTCGATGACTGGCGCCGGTTTGCCGTTCAGTGAGAGATGATAGGCGGCGTAAGCGATCTCGAGGCCGGCAAGGTCGCCGATGTTTTCGCCCAGTGTGCCAAGGCCGTTCACGCAGGCGCCAAGATAGGGGCAGTAAGTGTCGTACTGCGCGATCAGCGTATCGGCCTTGGCGAGGAAGCGCGCGTCGGTCTGCGTCGTCCACCAGTTGGCGTTCTTGCCAGCGCCGTCGAACTGGCGGCCGCGATCGTCGAAGCCGTGGCTCATCTCGTGGCCTATGACGGCGCCGATACCGCCATAGTTCTCGGCCGCATCCGCATCAGGATCGAAATAGGGCGCCTGCAGGATGCCGGCGGGCATGGTGAAGGTGTTGGACAGCGGATTGTAGAAAGCGTTGATCGTGTGGGCGGGCGTTGGCCAGAGCTCGCGGTCGACCGGCTTGTGCAGGTCCTCGCTCATCTTCGACCATTCGAATTCGTAGACGCTGTAGACGTCCTCAAGGAGCTTGCCCGGTTCGATCTTCAGGCCGGAAATGTCTTCCCACTTGTCCGGATAGCCGATCTGCGGCTTGAGGGCGGCGAGCTTGGCGAGGGCGGCGGCGCGCGTCTTGTCGTCCATCCAGTCGAGGCCCTTCATGCGCGTCTCGAAGGCGGCGCGGATGTTGGCGACGATGGCGTCGATCTTCGCCTTGTGGCCCGACGGGAAGTTGCGCTTCACATAGAGCTGGCCGACTTCAGATCCGAGATAATTGTTCACGATGCCGACGGCCCACTGCCAGCGCGGCGGAGGCTCCTCGAGGCCGGCGAGGCGTTTCGAGAAGAAGTTGAAATAGCTGTCGGCGAAGGGCTTGGGCAGGTATTCGGCGAACTCGTTGGCGATATGGAACTCCATCCAGAGCTTCCAGTCATCGAGCGGGATTTCGCGGATAAGTTTCGCGAGATCGGCCACCGCAGTCTGGTCGGTGACGACGATGCGGTCGGAGTTGGTAAGCCCGCCTTCGGCGAGGAAGAGGTCCCATTTGAAGCCAGGGGCCCAGGCCTTGAGCTGGGCCAGCGACATCGTGCGCAGGGCTTCGTCGGCGGCGATCGAGCGGTCCTCGTCGGTGTGCGCCTCGGCGATCTTGCGTTCGAGATTGTAAATACGTGTGGCGCTGCCCTGCGGATCGGCATTTCCGATCAGCTTGAGGATGTTGGCGACGTGGACGCGGTATGCGAAGCGCATCGACTCATCCTGCAGGCCGGTCGAGACGTAGTAGCCGCGATGGGGCATGCCGAGGCCGGCCTGCGAGACCCAGATTGCGTTGGCGTCCGGATCGGCTGGGCTGGCGGAGACGCTAGCGCCGATCGGAGAGTTGTAGCCGATGACACCCATGAGGCGGGTGAGGTCGTCATAATTTTTGATCGCGCGGATGCGGTCGAGGTGCGGCTTGAGCGGCGCCGTGCCGCGCGCCTCGATCGTCTTCTCGTCCATGGCGGCGGAGTAGAGGTCGGCGATCTTGCGCTCGATCGTGCCGGGTGCGGGATTGGCGGCGATGATCTCTTCGATCATGTCGCGGATATCTTCGTCGGACTTCTCGGTGAGGTCTTCGGCGACGCCGGCGGAGACCTTGTCGGGCGGGAGCTGGTAAGTCGAAAGCCAGCCGCCGTTCACGTATTCATAGAAGTCCTTGCCAGGCGTGGCCGCAGACTTGGCCGTGGATTTGGACCCGGCGTTCGGGGTGTACTGGATCTGCTGCAGGCCAGCCGGCTGCTGGATATGGTGCGAAGGGTCCTGAACGGATGCTGGCGTGGACGTCGACGGCTGGGGCGCGGCGCACGCGGCGAGAACAAGGGTAGCAGTTGCTGCCGCCGACTGGATCAGGCGGCTGAAAAGGCTGGCGGCCAAGGACGTTCCCTCATGTCTCTCTTTGCGTTCGAGTCTTGCGGGCGGCGGAGGGAAGTCAAGCGCGGCAAGCTGCAACAGAAAGCCCGCAATCCAAGGGATTGCGGGCCTCTGCGAGCTTGCAGCTGCAACTGGTTACCAGATGCGGACGCGCTTGTCGGGCGCGATGTACATCTTGTCGCCCTCCTTCACGCCGAAGGCGGTGTACCACTCGTCGATGTTCGGCATGACGCCGTTGACGCGGAACTCTGGCGGGGAGTGCTCGTCGGTGGTGAGCAGCTGGCGCGCCATGTCCTCACGCGCCATCGCGCGCCAGACCTGGGCCCAGGACAGGAAGAAGCGCTGGTCGCCGGTATATTTGACGCCATTCACTTCGATCACCGGAGCTTCCTTGCCGCCGAGCGACTGATGATAGGCCGTGTAGGCCATGATCATCCCGCCGAGGTCGCCGATGTTCTCCCCGGTCGTGTGGGCGCCGGAGATGCACTGATCGGGGAAGGGGCAGTATTTGTCGTACTGCGCATTCAGCTGATCGGCCTTGGCGCGGAACTTGGCCTTGGTGTCCGGCGTCCACCAGTCGCGCTGTACGCCCTGATCGTCGAAGGCTGCGCCCTGGTCGTCGAAGCCGTGGCCGATCTCGTGCCCGATCACCGCGCCGATGGCGCCGTAATTGACTGCAGGGTCGGCGTTCACGTCGAAGAACGGGGCCTGCAGGATGCCGGCCGGGAACGTGATCTGGTTCATGAGCGGATTGTAGGATGCGTTCACGGTTTGCGCGTTCATGCCCCACTCGTCGCGATCAACCGGCGCATTGAGACGGGCGACCTGGCGGTTCCATTCGAACTGCTGGGCGGCCTTGATGTTCTCGAACAGCTTGGCCTTGTCGACCTGCATGGCGGAGTAGTCGCGCCACTTCTTCGGATAGCCGACGCGGACTTCGAAGTTCGCAAGCTTCTTGAGGGCTTCAGCGCGTGTCGTGTCGTCCATCCACTCGAGGCCCTTGAGGCGGGTTTCGAGGGCGGTGTGGAGGTTACCCACGAGGGCTTCCATCTTGGCCTTGTTCTCCGGCGGGAAGAATTTCGCCGCATAGGCCTCGCCGAGCGCTTCGCCGATATTGTTGTCGAGCAATCGGACGCCGCGCTTCCAGCGGTCGCGCTTGGCGGTGACCCCGGAAAGTGTCTTGTTGAAGAACTCGAACGAGGCGTCGTCGAAAGCCTTGGTCAGATAGTTGGCGTTGTCGGACGCGATGTGGAAGGCGAGGTATTTCTTCCAGGCATCGATAGGCTGCGTGTCGAGCAGCTTGGCGCCGGCGGTGATGGAGCTGTCGCCGTAGGCCACCATGTTGTCGAGCTTCGCGATACCGAGGCCGGCGGCGAAAGCATCGAGATCGATATTCGGGACGAGCTTCTTGAAGTCAGCGGCGCTCATGGCCTTGAAGGCCTTATCGGGCACGCGGAGGGCTTCGGGCGTCCAGTGGCCTTTCGCTACTTCTGTCTCGAACTTGATGACGGTGTCGGCGGACTTGGCCGCTTCCTTATCGCCCAGGAGTTCGAAGATCTTGGTGACGTAGGTCTTGTAGGCGGCGCGGTAGGCGTCGAACTTCTCGGACTTGCCGAGATAGTAGTCACGCTCTGGCATGCCAAGGCCGCCTTGGGCTGCCCACACGGCATAGCGCTTCGGATCGGCGGTGTCTGCTTCGACGCCGAAGCCGAAGGGGGCGGTATAGGCGATGTTGGAGGAGATCAGCTTGACGAGGTCGGCCTTGGTCTTCACGCCGTTGATGGCGGTGAGATAGGGCTGGAGCGGTTCCGTACCGCGCGTCTCGAGCGTCGCCTCATCCATCCACGAGGCGTAGATGTCGGCGGCCTTGGCGGTGTTGGAGCCGGCGGCCGGCGGGGTGGCAGCGAAGCCGTCGATGATCGTCTTCACGTCCTTCTCGGATTTTTCGCCGAGGGCGTCGAATGAGCCGTAGCGCGCCTTGTCTTCCGGCATCTTGAAGGTCGCGAGCCAGTGGCCGTTGGCGTATTTGAAGAAATCATCGCCCGGCTTAACCGCCTGGTCGGCGTTCGTGAGGTCGATGCCAAACTCGCCAATTGCCGGCTTGGTCGAGGCGGTCGCCGAGGCGTCCGGCGCCTTGTCCGGGCTGCAGGCCGCAAGCAGCGCGGCCGCCGAGGCGGCGAGGAGAAGCTTCAATCGCATGGAGTGCACCTTCTGAAATGGGTTCGCGGCGCATCGACCGCGATCGGCACGATTTCTCCCGGCCAAACAGGCCTGTCAACGAGATTTATCGAAAAACAATATCAACAAGACAGCGTGCATGAGAGACGGGCGGCAGCAAAAAGCCCGCGATTCCTGAGGAATCACGGGCTTCGCGAAGATTGCCGGGCGGGCGTCCGGCGGTCCTGTTGTTACCAGATGTGGACGCGGTCTTCCGGCTTGATGAAGGCCTTGTCGCCTTCCTTCACGTCGAAAGCCTTGTACCAGGCGTCAATGTTGCGCTCGGGGATCGAGCCGCGCGCGGCGGCCGGCGAGTGCGGGTCGGTGCGCAGCTGGTTCACGAGTGCATCGTCACGGATCATCGCGCGCCAGACCTGGGCGTGCGCCATGAAGAAGCGTTGGTCGCCGGTGAAGCCGTCGATGACAGGCGCTTCCTTGCCGCCGAGCGACAGGTGGTAAGCCGCGTAGGCCATCTCGAGGCCGCCGAGGTCGCCGATGTTCTCGCCCATGGTGAGGGCGCCTTTCACGCACTGACCTTCAAGCGGGCAGAACGCGTTGTACTGCGCGCCGAACTTGGTGGTGGCTTCCTTGAACTTGGCCTTGGTGGCGTCGGTCCACCAGTTACGGATCTTCCCGGCCTCATCGTATTCCGAGCCCTGGTCGTCGAAGCCGTGGCCCATCTCGTGGCCGATCACGGCGCCGATCGCGCCGTAGTTCACGGCCGGGTCAGCGTTGGGATCGAAGAAGGGAGGCTGCAGGATCGCGGCCGGGAAGGTGATCTGGTTCTTGGTCGGATCATAGTAGGCGTTCACTGTCTGCGGGTTCATGCCCCACTCGGTGCGGTCGACCGGACCTTTCATCTGCGCGACCTGACGGTTCCACTCGAAGCGGCGGCCATTGCGGACGTTGTCGAACAGCTTGCCCGCCGTGACGGTGTAAGCGGAGTAGTCACGCCATTTCACCGGGTAGCCCACGCGTGGATCGAAGGTGCCGAGCTTCTTCTGCGCTTCCGCGCGGGTCGGCTCGTCCATCCAGGCCAGCGTCTTCAGACGCTCGCCCATGCCCAGGCGAAGGTTGGCGATCAGCTCGTCCATCTTGCCCTTGGATTCGGGCGGGAAGAATTTCGCGACGTAGATTTCACCGACGCCTTCACCGATCAGGCCGTCGAGCAGGCCAACGCCACGCTTCCAGCGGTCACGCTGGGCTTCCTGGCCGTTGAGAGCCTTGCGATAGAAGGCGAAGTTGGCTTCGTCGAAGGCTTTCGGCAGCGCGTTCGCGTAGTCGCTGGCGAGGTGGAAGGCGAGATACTTCTTCCAGGCGTCGACCGGCTGGGTGTCGAGCAGCTTGGCGCCGTCGCGCAGGGCGGTCGTTTCGGCGACGACGAAGTTCTGCTGGTCGCCGAGGTTGACGCCTGCGAGGAAGACGTCCCAGTCCATGGCGGGGATCATCTTCTTGAGGCCGGCGCGGTCGACTGGGTTGTTGGTCGCCTGCACGTCGCGTTGACGCTCGTTCGCCCAGTGGACGGTGGCAAGCTTGGTCTCGAGCGCGATGATGGTGTCGGCGGATTTGGCTGCGTCCTTGTCGCCGAGCAGTTCGAGGACTTTCGAGACATAGGCCTTGTAGGCGGCGCGGTAGCCGACGAAGCGCTCGTTCTTGTCGAGATAGAAGTCACGGTTCGGCATGCCCAGGCCGGCTTGCGTGATGAAGACCGTGTACTTGTTCGGATCGACCGGATCGGGCTGGATGTACGTGCCGATCGGGCCCGAATAGTCGATGTTGCCCATCAGCTTGACGATGTCGGCCTTGGTCTTGGCGGCGTTGATCGCGTCGAGGTCAGCCTGGATCGGCGCGATGCCCGCGGCTTCGATGCCAGCTTCGTCCATCCACGAGTTGTAGAGGTTGAGAACTTTCTCCTGGACTGAGCCGGCGGCCGGCGGGGTCTTGGCGAGTTCTTCCAGGATGGTGTGGACGTCGTTCTCGGACTTGTCGCGCAGGCCGTCGAAGGCGCCGTAGCGCGTCTTGTCGGCCGGCATCTTGAAGGTCGCGAGCCATGTGCCGTTGACGTACTTGAAGAAGTCGTCGCCGGGCTTCACGGCCTTGTCCATCGCGGTGAGATCGATGCCGAAGGAGCCGATGGCGACCTTGGGCGCCTCAGCAGTTGGCGCAGGCGGCTTTTCCGGGCTGCAAGCGGCAAGCAGCACGGCCGCCGAAGCGGCAAGAAGCAGAGACATTCGCATGGGGTCACCTCTGAGGTCGATCATCGCCGGGGTTGCAGCGGCGGACGCACGATTTCCCCCGCCCCGCGCGGGAAGTCAACGAAACGTATCGGAAAACAATAAGAACCGTCACGGCCGCGCTATAAAACCACGACAAATCAGGAGGATTCAGGTAGGCAGACTTGGATGACGGACATTTCGAACAATCGGAACGACAGCGTCGATCCGCCCTCGCGGGCGCAGCGGCGGGCCCGGGATTTCCGCGTGATCGGCGGCGTGGCGGTTGTCGTGCTGTTCGTGCTGGCGGTGGCGGGACAGGCGACGTGGGTTTCGGCGCTGCTCGGCGGCGTGATCGTGGTTGCGGCGTGCATCGGCTGGTTCTTCGGTACGGTTGATCCGGCGATCGATGCGGACGTCGAGGACACAGGCAGCGCGGCGGCCGAGGCGCGCCGGCGAGCCGAGGCGGAACGCCAGTTCAGGGTCGCGCTGATCGAGGCCTTGCCGGAGACGGCAATCTACATTGATGCGCAAGGCAAGGTCGAAGCGGCCAACGCGGCGGCGCGCAAGCAATTCCGTTTTGTAGTGGCTGATCCGATGCTGACTGCCGTCGTGCGGCGGCCGGAATTGCTCGATGCGGTGGCGGCGGCGCGGCGCACGGGAGAAGTGCAGCGCTTCGAGATCATGCAGCGCGACGAGACTGATCAGCATTTTTCGTGCATCGCCTCGCCGCTCGGGTCGGGCGTGCTGCTGAGCCTGCACGACTTCACCGACATCAAGCGTATGGAACTCGCGCGCGTGGATTTCCTCGCCAATGCGAGCCACGAGCTGCGCACGCCGCTGACGTCGCTGTCGGGATTCATCGAGACCATGCGCGGGCCGGCGCGAGATGATCCGGAAGCGCGCGATCGGTTTCTCGAGATCATGCAGGGGCAGGCCGATCGCATGCGGCGGCTGATCAGTGACCTGCTGTCGCTGTCGCGGATCGAGCTGGTGGAGCACAGGCCCCCTGAAGGCGAGGCGGATCTGGCGGCTGTGGTGGTCGAGGCGCGTGATGCGCTGGCGCCGGTGGCGAAGGAACGCGGGGTCGAGCTGCGTGTGACGGGCGTCACGAGCGCGGTGAATGTCACCGGGGTGCGGGACGAGCTGGCGCAGGTGGTCCAGAACCTGATCGACAACGCGCTGAAGTATTCCGAGAAGGGCGGCGTCGTGGACGTCGAAGTGTTGACGGGGCTAGGCGCGGACGAGGCGGCGGCGCTGGGCGGGCGGCGCTGGGATGATGCCGGACGGATGTCGATCGTCGCAGCGCCTGCCGGTGTCGGTGGAAGGAACTATGCCGTGCTGCGCGTGAGCGATGCGGGCCCGGGGATCGAGCGGCAGTACCTGCCGCGACTGTCGGAGCGGTTCTATCGCGTGGATCAGGGGCGTGGGCTCAAGCCGGGTACGGGGCTGGGTCTCGCGATCGTGAAACACGTGGTGCAGCGTCATCGCGGCGCGTTCCTGGTGGAAAGCGAGCCGGGACGTGGGTCGGCTTTCGGCGTGCTGCTGCCGATGGCGAATGCGGCCTGATCAAAAAGCAGAAGGCGCTGGCCGGGAGGATGGACGGCATCCCGCGGCCAGCGCCTTTGCGCTTCGTGACGACTGGACTTAGTACCTGAACGTCAGCGAGGCGGAGTAGTTGGCGCCGGGTTGCGTGTAGGCATCCAGCGTCGTGGACGTGGCGGCGACGCCGCGCACATCACCCCACCACCAGTATTTCTCGTCGGTGACGTTGAAGGCGCCGACGCGGAGCGCGGCCCAGTCAGTGATGTTCCAATAGGCCGTGATGTCGAGCAGCGAGAAGGATGGCGGGCGGAACAGGGTCGACGACGTCACATCCTGCAACTGCTTGCCGTCGACGAAGGTCGCGATGATCTGGCCACCGAAGACGCCGCTCGAATCATCATAGGTGACGCCGGCGACCAGTTTGGCTGGGTCGATGCTCTCGAGCGGCGAACCAACCGCGCCGCGGACTTCGCCATCGGCCTGCGAGGCGGCGAAGCGGAGGCCGAAACCGTTGTTCCACACGGCATTGGCCTTCATCTCGACGCCGTTCACGGAGACGTCCGTGAAGTTGACATACTGATAGACGGCTGGGTTGGTCGGCGTAAACGAGCCCGACACGACCTGCTGCGATATGAAGTCCTTGTAGTCAGCGGCGAAGCCGACGATCTCGCCGGACCATTGCGCGCCGAGCAGGTTGATGTCGCGGAGGCGGATGCCAATTTCGGTCGAGTTGCTCGATTCCGGCTTGAGGTCCGGGTTCGGGATCGAGGTGTAGCCGAAGGCGAGGTTGGAGAAGGCGTTGTTCACCTGGCTCGGTTCCGGCGCCTTGTAGCCGGCGGCGTAGTTGAAGAAGGCGCCGAACCAGTCCGCGGGCCAGGCGACGATGCCGAACTTCGGCGAGATGTGACTGTCATCCGACGGCGCGGTGGCGACCGTGGTGGGGAACAGCGCATCCGGCTTTGGCGTCAGCTCGTAAGCGTCATAGCGCAACGCGGGATAGAGCATCAGCGCGCCGTCGAGCAGGGTGATCTGGTCCTGCGCGAAGATGCCTGTGAGGGTGTATTCCGTTGTCGGGAAGGCGCGGGCCGGGAACGTGTCCGGCGGCGTCGGCACCGTGCCGGAGCGGATGCCTTCCTGTTCGAGCTCGGAGTAGTCCGCGCCGACGAGCAGGCGATGTCTGGCCCAGCCAGTGTCGAAGGCGGCTTCGATCTGACCGTTCGCGCCCCAGACGTCGTTGTTGAAGTAGTTGTCGCGCGTGCGGTCGACCGAGGTGTTGCGGTCTTCGGCCGTGAACTGGCGCGTGTCGCTCTGCTGGCTGTAGATCGCCCACTGGGCCGAGCGCAGGAAGCCTTCGCCGAACTTCATCTGGTGGTCGAAGGTGTAGCGAGTGCGCTTCAGCGTATCCTGTGCGGTGAGAGCAAGAACGGCCGTGCCGGGGATGGTCAGGTTCGGGTTGCCGTTGGCCGGCAGCCAGTACTGGCCGGAGAGAACGTCGGTGTCGGTCTGGCTTTCGAGCTGGTCGAAGGTCAGGCGGAAGCGGTGCATGTCGCCGGGCGCCCAGACGATCTTGCCGAGATAGGCATCGGATTCGTAATCGGTCGGGTTGGCGGCGGTGCGGCGGGTGTCGGGCGCCTCGATCTCGCCCTGGTTCTCGGTCTCGTGCGCATCGCGGCGCGTGTAGGCCAGCATTGCGGACCAATCTCCGAGTGTTGTCGCGCCGATCAGCGAGTTGGCGATGCTGTCGTCAGCCGAAGCGTAAGACGAGCGGGCGCGAATGCCGAAGCTGCGACCATCCTGCACGATGTCGTCCGGATCGCGGGTGATGAAGGTCACGGCGCCGGCGACGCCGTCCGAGCCATAGAGCGCAGAGGCGGGGCCACGGATAAACTCGACGGACTTCAGGAGGTCGAGGTCAACATAATCGCCGCGGCCGTTGACAGTCGGACCAAACGCGTAGCCGTCGGGAATGCGCACGCCGTCCGTCTGGACCAGCACGCGGTTGCCTTCGAGGCCCCGGATGTTGAAGCCGGAATTGCGGTCGCGGCCGGTGGCGCCGAGCGCGGCGCCGAAGCGTGCGGGCGAAGCGCGGACGGAGACGCCGGGTTCGAAGCGCGTGAGATCTTTGATGTCGGTGACGAGTTCGTCCTCGATCTTCTCGGCGGTGATGACGGTGACGGTGGCGGGGACTTCATCGATCGACTGTTCGACGCGTGTGGCCGTGACGGTGACCTGATCGCGTTCGCCAGAGGGCGGGGCGTCTGTTTCGACAGCCGGAGCCGATTGCGCGAAGGCCATGCCGCCGCCAAGGGCGAGGGTGACCGTGGAGAAGACCGTGCCGGCCATCAGTCGAAAACGCATGTAAAGTTCCTTCAATTCAAGCGAATGAGTTGCAGTCGCAAAAATAAAGCGCCCTCGCCCTGTCAGGCGAGAGCGTGAGAACTCGCCGGCCTCTAGGGTTGGACTTCGAGGGTGAGGGAGGTGGTGTAGGAGCGGACGGGCGTCGCGGCGCCAGCAGGCGCGTCTGCCGAAAGACGCGTCCAGATCAGATAGACGCCAGGCTTGTCGAAGTTGACCTTCACGCCGCCATCGGCGGTCGATGTCATCTCCTTCCGATAGGCAGGCTCTTCATAGGCGCCGCCTTCGCGCCAGATCTCGACGTGCTGGTTCGCGACGGGCTTGCCGTTAAGCAGCACGCGAAATTCGAAACCCGTATCCAGATAGACATCGTTCGGATGCGTGACGGGCTTCAGCTGGAGCGCGCCGATCGTTGCTTCGACTGGCGCCTTCGTTGGCGCACCGCGCGTGATGTAGACGTCGGCGACAGTTGCGGTCTGGCTCTGACGCGTCTGTGCGCCGGCGGGAATCTCGCGGCCCGGCGCGAATGGCTGCCACACGCCATCGACGAGAATCTGCGGACCGACGCGGCCGAGACGTTCGCCGGTCGAGAGGCGATAGGTGCCCGGCGTCTTCGTCGCGGCTTCGAGGATCGTGACCTGCGTGAAGGGCTGCACGGTTTCGAACTTCGCGGGCTTTCCATCCGGGCCGATGACGGTCCACGCATCGGACTTCACAGCAACGTTCGGGTTCGGGAAGTCTTCGGTGAAGGACGATTGCACCGTGACGATGTCGGCGTTCGCGGTCGTGAAGAAGTTGGGCTTGAGATAGGACGTGTCAGCGCGGGCCGCAGCACCGCCGGCAAGCACAGCCAGGATCAGGGCGGCTGTCGAGCATCCCCATTTCGCGGCTGGGCGGATCGGCATGTCGTCGTCCCCTATGATCGTCCCGGCGCAGCCCAAAAAAGCTGCGCGACAGAGACTCGACTATGCCTATTGCAAATCACTCGCAAGTGCATAAAAGTCGCACTTGAAAGTCATTTGCAACAAAGGTCGCCGAAAAACGTCGGTTCGGAGCCTTCGTGCAGTCCTTGGGAAATTGTCTCCGCATGTTTCAAAGCCGCCGCGCCTCTCTGGTTGCACTCGCGGGAGCAGCTGTGCTTTCGCTTGCTGCCTGCGCAGGCGTTACGGACCCAGCCCCGCAGGAGAGCCACCCGCACGATGGGCATCTCGGCGTACTGGTCATGGCGCATGGTGGCGGGGCCGCGTGGAATGCCGAGGTAGAGGCCATGCTCGCGCCGCTGGCCAATGACTATCCGCTCGAATTGGCCTTCGGCATGGCGGAAGCCGCCAGCCTTCAGGACAGCGTGACGAAGCTCGAGGCCAGGGGCGTCGACCGCATCGCGGTGGTGCGGCTCTTCATCAGCGGTGAGAGCTTCTCCGAGCGCACTGAACAGATCCTGGGCCTTGTCCCGGGCGCAGCGCCGAAATCGGCGGAGCACGCCGATCACGGTGGTCATGACGGCCACGGCATGGACATGGCGCTCTGGCGCATCGAGACCAAGTCGAGCTTCGCGGTCAGCAAGGAAGGTCTGGCTGATGCGCCCGAGATGGGCGCTGTGCTGGCCGAGCGTGTGCAAGGGCTAAGCAAGGAGCCGGCGAAAGAGAGCGTGCTGATTCTCGCGCACGGCCCGGGCGATGATGCGGAAGACCAACGCTGGCTGAAGATGATCGATCAGCGGGCCGAAGCGGTGCGGCGCGCGGGGGCGTTCAAGCAGGTGCAGGCGCAAACCTTGCGCGAGGACTGGCCCGAGAAGCGTGTTGTGTCAGAGGCGCGCATTCGTGCGTTTGTCGAGGCAGGGTCCAAAGAGGGCGGGCGGGTGATCGTAATACCCTATCGCGTGGCAGGCTTCGGGCCGTATGCCGGCGTGTTGAAGGGACTGGACTATGTGGCGGATTCAAAGGGCCTACTCCCGAGCGCGGAAGTTGAGCACTGGGTCCGCCGGCAGGTGAAGGAACTGGCGGCAGGCCCGTTCCAGGCGCCGCAGCAGGCGCACTAGCACAACGTGCTTGCATTGATTTTCACAAGAACGGGTTTTGCTATGCTTTCAGGTCTGACTTTCAAGAACGCCGCCAGAGCTTGCGTCGTCATCAGTGCGGCGTTCCTTGCGTTCGGCTGCACCTCGATGGGTGCGGCGAATGCTCCGGGCGCGCAGCTGGCGTCGATGCCGGCTGCCGAGAAGGCCAAGTTCGAGCAGGACAGACACGCGATTCTCGCCATGGCAGGCGACTTCAACGTGACGTTCGACTTCCGCGAAACCGTGTCGCTGACGCCGGGCTATGAGCTGAAGAAGCCGAAACTGTCTGGCGCCGAGGAGATCGTGCGCGTGGTGGAGGACCGCGGCGACTTCATCTCGCTGCAGCAGATCCTCGTGATGAAAATGGGCGAGGAGACCATCGTGACGAAACACTGGCGCCAGGACTGGCAATACCAGCCTTCGAGCGTGCTGGTGTTCATCGGCGGCAATGCGTGGGAGACGCGCGCTGTTCCGGCCTCCGAGCGCAAGGGGCAGTGGGCGCAGACCGTCTATCAGGTGGAAGACTCGCCGCGCTATGGCGCTGTCGGCGCCTGGACGCATGACAATGGCGTCTCGCAGTGGAACCCGCCCGCCGAGATGCGGCCTCTGCCGCGCCGGGACATGACTACGCGCGATGACTATGACGCCGTGCTCGCCGTGAATCGGCACACCATCACGCCGTTCGGGTGGGTGCAGGAGGAAGAGAACTCCAAGCTGGTGCTACGCGGCGAGCACCACGTCCTCGTGCGCGAGCTCGGCGTGAACTCGTACAAGCGCGCCAGCAACCTCGAGAAGGACGGCGACACCTACTGGAACGCTACAAAGAATTTCTGGTCGCAGATTCGCGCCGACTGGACGCGGCTCGAGAAGTCCTCGCCGAAGTTCGGTCTGACCATGCAGGGCGAGCCGGAGGACATGTATATCCCGATCCTCGATCTCGCCGACCAGATCAACGAAGGCCAGATCGGCACGGCCGACGCCGTCGTGAAGGCCAAGGCTGTGATCGCCAAATACACCACGACGAACATCGGCACGCTCGATGCGCGGATCACGCAGTCGATCGCGACCGCAAAGGCCAAGGCCGAGAAACGCGCCGCCGAGAAGAAGGCGAACGTCGACGCCACAGCGACGAAGTGAACGAAATCGCCGGGCTCTGCGCCCGGCGGTTTGCCCTACAGCAGGTGCGCCTGGGCCTCGTCGCGGTGCTTCTTGAGGTACTTCATGAAGGGCGTGCCGCCGGTGCCGACGTCAGTGTCGTTGCCGAGGGAGTCCTTGCCTTGCTTGTTGATGTAGCTCGCGGCGTATTCGAGGTGGCGGGTACGGAAGCGCGCCAGGCTGGTGATGTTGGTATTGTAGAGGTCGCGCAGCACGGGTGAACCGCTCTTCTGGATGAAGGCGCGGAGGTGGGAGCGCTGACGGACTTCATCAACGAAGGTGCGGTGCGCAGGCGGGCGATAGATGTGCAGCTCGTCGAGAAAGGTGCGCAGCGGGTCGGCGGCATGGCCGACGCCGAGCAGGGCGTCCATCGAGGGCACGATGGTGGATTGCGAGCCCGTCTGTCCACGGAAGGATTGCGGTTGGCCGTTCGTTTCGGCGACGCCTTCGTAGATGAGGCCGGCAGCGAGGGCCGGGTTGTCCTTCCAGCCGTGAATGTAGGGGCGCACGCGGTGGAAATAGACGTAAGGGTCGCAACGCTCCGGCATGCGGTCGAAGATCGCGTTGACGTCGTCCCAGACCCTGGCGGCTTTCGCGAGGCCCGCTTCGACGGCTTTCTCGTCGCCATTGTCGGCGGCTTCGATGAGCTTTGGGATCTCGGCGAGCATTTCGCCGGCGCGCGCCTCGATGGCGACATGGACGAGGACGAACCAGGCTTCATCCTGGCCGGCGAGGAAGTTCTGGATCATCCAGATGTTGTCGAGCGCGATCGGGCCCTTGCGGTCGAGGCGGTCCCAGTTGTCGAGGACGTAGGCGGAGTAGGGGAGCAGGGGCTGCTGGCCGAGGCGTTTTGCCAGTGCCCACATGGGCACGGCGAGCGGGGCGGGAAGACGTGTCGGCGCTTCGGCTTCGCCCCAGACATAGGCCTGCACCATGAAGGAGTAGCGGACCATCGCGGTGCGGAGCTGGGCGTCGCTCGCTTCGGCGCAGAAGCCCTTGAGGTCGAGGACGGGCAGGGCTTCCAGGTGCTTGCGGACCCGGCCGGTGAGGAGGGTGCGGGGGAGGTCTTTCGCGGCCTGTTCGGGGGCCGCAAGGTCGGACGGCAGCGTCACATCTGCGGCATTGTAGGCGCAAAGAAAGCCCCGTTCGGGGCTCATGTCGTGGGCGGAAAGGCTCAGCTGGGCAGCCATGGAGGGCGATTCCCTTCTCGGAATGGGCATTTGCCGGGCAGGAAACACGCCCGAAACCGGCTGTAAATGGCGGGAAGTCGCGGCGCCCGCGGGGCATGCGGCCAGTTATCCACAGCTAGAGCCCGGTTTTAGCGCCGGAACAGTGTGCCGCAACGGCGATACGGCAAACCTTCGTGGGACTGTCACAAATGGCCCGTATGGAACCCCAAGCGGGCCATGGCCCGGGGCCTTCGACGCGATGAAGGGGCGCCGGCGAGGCGGGACGAAATCCCTTCTGTCATGGCATACACGCGCGCGATCGAGCGGAGAGGGTGATGAGCCGAATGGAAACGATTGCTCCGCCGCGGATGGAGGTCGCTGCTGCGGCCGCCAAGCCAGCCCCTGCCTCCAGCGTCGCCAAGGTCAAGGCGACGGATGTCTCGGTCTACTACGGCGAGAAGCAGGCGCTGTTCGACGTCTCGCTCGACATGCCGGAAAAATCGGTGACGGCGCTGATCGGACCGTCGGGTTGCGGCAAGTCCACCTTCCTGCGTTCGATCAACCGGATGAACGACACGATCCCGGGTTGCCGCGTGACGGGCAAGATCGAGATCGACGGCGACGACATCAACGACAAGTCGATCGACCCGGTGCTGCTGCGGGCCCAGGTCGGCATGGTGTTTCAGAAGCCGAACCCGTTCCCCAAATCCATCTTCGACAACGTGGCCTATGGCGTGCGCCTGCATGGCCTTGCCGCCTCGCGCCGCGAGCTGAACGAGATCGTCGAGACGTCGCTCCAGAAAGCCGGCCTGTGGGACGAGGTGAAGGATCGCCTCGGCGCCTCGGGTATGGGCCTTTCCGGCGGCCAGCAGCAGCGCCTCGTGATCGCCCGCGCGATCGCGGTGAACCCGGAAGTGATCCTGATGGACGAGCCGTGCTCGGCGCTCGACCCGATCGCGACGGCGAAGATCGAAGAGCTCATCGACGAGCTCAAGGAAAACTACTGCATCGTGATCGTGACCCACTCGATGGCGCAGGCCGCCCGCGTGTCGCAGCAGACGGCCTTCTTCCACCTCGGCAAGCTGATTGAAAACGGCCCGACCGAGACGATCTTCACCAATCCGCGCGAGTCGCGCACCCAGGACTACATCACCGGACGTTTCGGCTAAGCTCCGCCGCCCACAGGCTGGTGAAAGGACACCAACATGACCGAACACACAGTCAGGTCTTTCTCGCAGGATCTCGAGGAACTCTCGGGAGACATCGCGCGCATGGGCGGCCTCGCCGAGGACATGCTTTCTGACGCCATACAGGCGATTGCGACGCGCGACCTCGCGCTGGCCGAGACCGTCGTGGCGCGCGATCCGCAGATCGATGCGCTGCAGGTTGAAGTCGAGAAGAAGATCCTGCGCCTGCTTGCACTGCGCCAGCCGCTGGCGCGCGACCTGCGCCAGACGATCTCCGCCATGAAGATCGCCGCCGAACTCGAGCGCATCGGCGACCTCGCCAAGAACATCGCCAAGCGCGCCAAGGTGGTCGACACGCTGGAGCCGTCGGGCCCGCTCAAGGGCGTCTCCCGCATGGGCCGTCTGGTCGGCGCGCAGCTGAAGCGCGTGCTGGACGCCTATTCGGCGCTGGAGACGGACGCAGCCAACAAGGTGTGGTCGCGCGACGAGGAAGTGGACGAGCACTACCAGTCGCTGTTCCGCGAAGTGCTGACCTACATGATGGAAGACCCCCGCACGATCTCCGCGTGCGCTCACTTGCTCTTTGTCGCAAAGAATCTGGAACGGATCGGCGACCACTGCACCAACATCGCCGAGGAAATCCATTTCCTCGTAACCGGCGAGCAGCTCCCAACCGACAGGCCGAAGGTCGATGCCCTCAACAGCAACTGAGATCGAACGCCCCGCCATGCGCCCTGCAGCGGCGACAAGACCCTACGCCCTCATCGTCGAGGACGAACCGTCGCTGGTCGAGCTGATCAGGTACAACCTGATCAAGGAAGGCTATGAGGTTGCGGTTGCAGGCGACGGCGAGGAAGCCCTGCTCACCATCGACGAACGCCTCCCCGATATCGTGCTGCTGGACTGGATGCTGCCGAAGCTGGCCGGTATCGAAGTGGCGCGCCGGCTGCGCTCCAAGCCGTCGACGCGCAACCTGCCGATCATTATGCTGACGGCGCGCGCCGAAGAGACGGACCGGATCCGCGGTCTCGACGTCGGCGCCGACGATTACATGACCAAACCTTTCTCGATGTCGGAGCTCACTGCACGCATCCGCGCTGTGATGCGCCGCATTCGCCCGGCCCTGGCCGAGGACGTGGTGGTGGTGGGCGACATCTCGATCGATCGCGCCGCACACCGCGTGGTCCGCAACGAGGTCGAAATCCACCTGGGACCTACGGAATTCCGCTTGCTCGACTATTTCATCCAGCATCCGGGCCGCGTGTTCTCGCGCGAGCAGCTACTGGACGCGGTCTGGGGCTCGGACGTCTATGTCGAGACCCGGACTGTGGACGTTCACATTGGCCGCCTGCGCAAGGCGCTGGGCAAGGGCGGTGGGGAAGATCCGATCCGCACAGTCCGCTCGGCTGGATATGCGCTGAACGCGGGCTAGTTAGCCGCGCAATGTTGGCGTAAAGGCTCCGCGAACGCGGAGCCTTTTCCATGATTCCTCGCTATTCCCGGCCCGAAATGACGGCGATCTGGTCGCCGGAGACCCGTTATTCGATCTGGCTCGAGATCGAGACGCTGGCGGCCGAGGCGATGGCCGAGCTGGGAATGATCCCGAAGGACGTGCCCAAGGCAGTCCGAGAGCGCGGCGGCTTCAATGTGGAGCGCATCGACGAGATCGAGCGCGAGGTGAAGCACGACGTTATCGCCTTCCTGACCTCCGTGGCGGAGCATGTGGGCGATGAGGCGCGCTTCCTCCACCTCGGCATGACGTCGTCGGATGTGCTGGACACCTGCCTGGCCGTGCAGCTGCAGCGGGCAAGCGACATCCTGCTCAAAGGCACGGATCGCGTTCTGGCGGCGCTGAAGAAACGCGCCTTCGAGCACAAGATGACCCCGACCATCGGGCGCAGTCACGGCATACACGCCGAGCCGACGACATTCGGCGTCAAGCTGGCCGGGTTCCATGCCGAGATGGCCCGTAACCGGAAACGCCTCGAGGCGGCTCGCGAGGAGATTTCGACCTGCGCCATCTCGGGCGCGGTCGGCACGTTCGCCAACATCGACCCGCGCATCGAGGTCATGGTGGCCAAGAAGCTGGGCCTGGCCGTCGAGCCGGTCTCGACGCAGGTAATCCCGCGCGACCGCCATGCGGCGTTCTTCGCCGCGCTGGCGGTGACGGCGTCCTCGATCGAGCGGATCGCGACAGAAATCCGGCACCTGCAGCGCACGGAAGTTCTCGAAGCGGAGGAGTTCTTCTCGGAAGGTCAGAAGGGCTCGTCGGCCATGCCGCACAAGCGGAATCCGGTGCTGACGGAGAACCTCACCGGTCTTGCGCGCCTCGTGCGCTCGGCGGTGGTTCCGGCAATGGAGAACGTCGCGCTGTGGCATGAGCGGGATATCTCGCATTCGTCGGTCGAGCGGGGGATCGGGCCGGATGCGACGATCCACCTGGACTTCGCGCTGAACCGCCTCGCTGGCGTGATTGAGCAGTTGCTGGTCTATCCCGAGAACATGCTGGCCAACCTCAACAGGCTCGGCGGGTTGCACAATTCGCAGCGTGTCTTGCTGGCGCTGGTGGAGAAGGGCGCAAGCCGCGAAGACGCCTACCGCATGGTCCAGCGCAACGCGATGAAGGTTTGGCGCGACGCCAACCGCAAGGACGGCGACTTCCAGCGCAATCTCGAAGGCGACGCCGACGTGTCGAAACTGCTGACGAAGGCGGAGCTGAGCGAGATGTTCGATCTCGGCTACCACTTCAAGGCGGTCGACGTGATCTTCGAGCGCGTGTTCGGCAAGGCCTGAAAGCCAGCCTCAAAAAAGCCAGCCCGAAAAAGAATGGGCCGGACGCCCCTCCGGGGTCCGGCCCAAGGCCATGATGGCGGAGCCACAGGGCGCGCAGGGGAACGCGCCGTCGCTCCAGCCCGAACCTGCTGCGCCCAGGGGGGACAAGGGTGCAAAACGCTCAGGGGGAGAGCGTGTCAGGGTGCAGGTTCGGTTGGGACCAGACCGGCGCCCGCCGATCTTCAACGTTGATGGTGTCGGCGAGGCCTTAAGAACCCGCCACGGCGAAAGGGTGGATTTTCCGCCGGCGTTTACCACGCCGGAACCGGCGACTGGTCGCGTGCGTCCGGAACCGAGACAGGTTACGCTCGAATTTGAAGCCGTTTTCGCTGCAGTTTTTGCGCTTCCCGGCTGGCTCGTTAGTTGCTGATGGAGCTGCGCTGAAGGAACGGGGTGCTACATGGCTAATCACCAGAATGATCTGATGGACATTCTCCAATGTCCATCGACCGGGAAGGATCTTCACTGGACACCGGATGGCCAGCTCGGCGTCGATGGCGGCGCCGTCTATACCGTGGTTGACGGCATTGCCGGCCTGCTCCCCCGGGCTGACGACAATGCCCAGGGCGCTGCGGTGAACGACGCCGTTCGCGAATTCTACGAGACCAAGGGCTGGATCGCCGACGACAAGGGCGTGTTCGCCGAGACGAAAGCGTTCAGCGACACCCGTACCCTCGCCCAGGAATTCACCGACCGCTGCATCAAGCGCATCGGCCGCCATTTCAAGAAGGGCGGGAAGTATCTTCTGGACGCCGGCAGCGGCCCGATCCCGTACGACGAACTGATGCGCTACGGCGACAAGTTCGAGAAGCGCGTGTGTGTGGATCTGTCGGTCAAGGGATTGTGGGCCGCGAAGCAGAAGCTTGGCGACCGCGGCATCTATCTCCAGGGCGACCTGACCAGGCTGCCGCTGAAAACCGGGTCGATGGATGCGGTGACGTGCAACCACGTCATCTACCAGATCCCCCCCGAGCATCAGGTTGCGGCCTGGCTGGAGCTCTGGCGCGTGCTGAAGCCGGGCGGCACGGCTGTCGTGGTCTATCTCTCGCCAAGCCCCCGCCTCAACTGGCGCCTCGAGCGTGTGGCGAAGATTCTCTTCGGCGAACCCGCGCCCAAGGACGCGGCGCTGCACTGGGACGACGAACTGCCGATCAATGTGCTGCCGCTGTCCTGGTTCACGGAGCGCAAGTGGCCGTTCAGCTACAAGCTCGACTCATACCGGGTCGTCACCCAGAACTTCATGCGCGATCGCCTGCCCAACGACTGGCGCGGCCGGGCCTTCCTGAACGTGCTGTACGCGATCCAGTCCCTGGCGCCACAGTATTGCGGCAAGAACGGCTCGGTGCCGGCGTTCATCATCCGCAAGCCGGAAACGGCGACGGATCCGGTGACCGTCAGCGTCGTGCCGGCTGAAAAGGGCAAAGTCCCAGCGCCGACCAGCGCCGGGGCGGCCTGATCGCAGACACTGGCGGGACTACGCCGCTCGGATCTATTTCTTTTCGGATTTGACCTGGGCGATCGCGGTTTCCATCAGCTCGGCCATCTGGCGCTGGAGCTGGTGGTCCGTAATGGCGACGCCGGCCTTGTCGAGATCGCCTTTCACCTTCCGGAAAACGTCTTCCTCGCCGGGGGCTTCGAAGTCCGATTTCACGACTTCGGTCGCGTAGGTGGAGGCCGCTTCGCCGGTTTTCCCAAGCTTTTCAGCGGCCCAGAGCCCCAGGAGCTTGTTCCGACGGGCATTTGCCTTGAACCGCAGTTCCTGGTCGAGGGCGAACTTGCCCTCCTCAGCCCGTTCACGCTTATCGAAACCGCTCACACTTCGTCTCCCTCAGGTCGCTTGCGCCCTGCGCATCCCACGTCGATATAGCCCTTGGGAAGGGCCAAAAACACCCCCGCGACGATGCCGTTGAGGACGTCGCCCCGGGGATGGGCTAGGAAGCGCCTTCCTACACGAGTCGGACACGGGGGAAGCCGTTTTCCGGCCCAGGAGACGAATTATGGTCAAACGGCGCAAGATCTACGAAGGCAAGGCCAAGATCCTCTATGAGGGTCCGGAGCCGGGCACGCTCATCCAGTATTTCAAGGACGATGCGACCGCCTTCAACAACGAGAAACGCGCCGTGCTCGACGGCAAGGGCGTGCTCAACAACCGCATCTCCGAATTCGTGATGATGCAGCTGAACGGCATCGGCCTGCCGACCCACTTCCTCAAGCGCATCAACATGCGCGAGCAGCTGATCCGCGAAGTCGAGATCATCCCGCTCGAAGTGATCTGCCGCAACGTGGCGGCCGGTTCGCTCTCCAAGAAGCTGGGCATCGAGGAGGGCACGCCTCTGCCGCGCTCGATCATCGAGTTCTGCTACAAGAAGGACGAACTCGGCGACCCGCTGGTGACCGAAGAGCACATCACGGCGTTCAACTGGGCGACGCACCAGGAGATCGACGACATCATCGCGATGACGCTGCGCATCAACGACTTCCTCACCGGACTGTTCGCCGGCGCGCGCATCAAGCTGGTCGACTTCAAGGTCGAGTTCGGCCGGCTCTACGAAGGCGAGATGGTTCGCACGGTTCTCGCTGACGAGATCAGCCCGGACAGCTGCCGCTTGTGGGACATGGACACTGGCGAGAAGATGGACAAGGACCGCTTCCGCCGCGATCTTGGCGGCGTCACCGAGGCCTATGCCGAGGTTGCGCGGCGTCTCGGAATCATCAAGGAAGCGGGCGGGGCGGAGATCCTGTCCTTCAACGGTAAGTAGCCCGCCCTGCGGGTTGGCAACGGAAAGTCATCATGCGCGCCAAAGTCCATGTCTCGCTGAAAGCCGGCGTGCTTGATCCGCAGGGCAAGGCGGTGGGTGATGCGCTTGGCCGCCTCGGCTTCGATGAGGTCGGCGCGGTTCGCTGCGGCAAGACCATCGAGATCGAGCTTAAGGATGGCCTGTCGAAAGCCGACGCCGAGAAGCGCGTGAAGGACATGTGCGAGAAGCTGCTCGCGAACACGGTCGTCGAGCGCTACTCGATCGAGATCGCCTAAGCCCAGCTAAATCGACGCAAATGAAAATCGCGCGCCCACGGGGACGCGCGACTTGCATTTCAACGAACAGGAAGCCGTTCGGCTTACTTGTTGTCTTCGGCCGTCTTGGACACGGCGTCGCCAACGGCGCCGACATCCTTGCCGAGGCCGGCGATGGTGTTGCAGGCCGAAACCAGGAGCGGCGTGGCGAGCATCACGGCGAAAAGCAGTTTACGCATTAGGGTCACCCCTTGTTGTTGTCCCATTGAAAGATGGCCTCTCGCGGCGGTTTCCGCAAGCAGGGCTAATGGCTGCTGGTACAGCCTGCGGGCAGGCGCCCCTTGTCATCCGGGACGCAGGGCGGCTTGCCCGTGCCGGGCTGGGTGGCGCCAGTCTTCGCCCCGTCGGCTGTGCCGGTCATGACGCCGCCCACGGTCTGGAGGTCCTTCCCGAGCCCGGCAATCGTGTTGCAGCCCGCGCAGGTCGCCAGCAAAGTGGCGGCGATCATCAGCCTGTGCATCGGTCCCTCCCGGGGTGTGCCATAGTCCACCTCTCCCGTGCGCGTGGAATCAGGCGAAAATCGGGTGGCGATAAAGTGGCGGAGAAGTCATGGCGACGGCTTGGTGGACACCCATTGTCCTGCTGATCGGATCGAACGTCTTCATGACGACGGCGTGGTACGGCCACCTGAAGTTCAAGGAAGCGCCCCTGTGGGTCGTGGTGTTCGCCAGCTGGGGGATAGCACTGGCGGAGTACTGGATGGCCGTGCCGGCCAACCGCTTTGGCCACGAAATCTATTCGGCCGCCGAACTGAAGACGATGCAGGAGGTGATCACGCTCGTCGTCTTCGCAGGCTTCTCGGTGTGGGTTCTGGGCGAGCCGCTGACATGGAAGCATGCGATCGGCTTCGCGCTGATCGCGCTCGGCGCCGGCGTGATCTTCTACAAGTAGCTCAGCCTTCGCCGTAGGCCTTGTGCTCGACCGTCAACGGCTTGCAGCTCATCTGAGCGCTCTCTGCGTAGACCATCGACTTGCCGACCTTGATGGCTTCCTGATCGATGGCGGCATCGCCGCTCGATTTCGTCACTTCGGCCGTCTTCACCGTGCCGTTGCCGCTCGAGCAGACGTTGAGCACGGTTTCATATGTCTTCTGGGTGGCGCAGCCGCCGGCGGCCATGAGGCCGAGAACAGCGATGGCCGGTATGATCATCCGCATGGCAATTCCCTCTCCAGGAACCAAAAGCCTAGGTCTGGCGGCCTTTCCGGTCAACTTTGCCGCCGTTCAAGCCCTCGCGACTCGCAGGGAAACCTGCTAGAGGCCCGCGCAACGGGAACCTCCCAAGGCAAAGCCCAATGAAATCCGCCGTCATCGTCTTCCCCGGCTCCAACTGCGACCGCGACGCGCAGGTCGCCCTGCGCCAGATCACGGGCCAGGAGCCCACGATGGTCTGGCACAAGGACGGGAAGCTGCCGGACAAGCTGGACCTGATCGTCCTGCCGGGCGGCTTTTCCTACGGCGATTATCTCCGCTCCGGCGCCATGGCGGCCGCGTCGCCCGTCGGCGATGCGATCCGGGCGCACGCGGCGAAGGGCGGTTATGTCCTTGCGATCTGCAACGGCTTCCAGGTGGCGACGGAACTCGGCCTGCTGCCGGGCGCGCTCTTGCGCAACGCCTCGCTGAATTTCGCCTGCCGTCCGCAGCCGCTGGCGATTGCGAGCAACTCGTCGGCCTTCACTGCGGGCTACAAGGACCAGCGCGAAGTCTCGTTCCCGATCGCACACCATGACGGGAACTATTTCGCCGACACCGCGACGCTGGACCGCCTGGAAGGCGAGGGCCGCGTGGCGTTCCGCTATCTCGGCAATCCCAACGGCTCGGCCCGCGATATTGCAGGCGTCTTGTCGGAGAACGGCCGCGTGCTTGGTCTGATGCCTCACCCCGAACGGGCGATGGCGGGTCAGGAAGGCGGCAACGACGGCGTGAAGCTGTTCGAAAGCCTGATGGCGGCTGCTTAAGCGCAGCCTTTCAACCTTCACGGGTTATGCATTGAAATCCGCCGCGCGCGGGCGCGTTATGAACGCCCTGGTCCGATGCGAGGCGATCTCCAATGCGTCTGCTTGTTGTTTCCTTTGTTGCCCTCCTGATTGCGGCGCCCGCCCTGGCGCAACCCGGCAATCCTGTGGGCCCGTCCTTCGATCAGAAGGCGGTGCGAACCGAGAATTTCGACGCGGTCTACGAGACGAAAGTCACGACCATGCCGATGCCGACACTGGCGCAGCTCTGGAACCAGACGCCGGATGCGCGCTGGGACGCTGTCGTCTGCAACGTCGACAAGACCAACAAGGGGGCGGTGAAAGCCGAACCGACCGCGCGCTGGGGCTATCTCGATCCCAATGTCTGCACGATGTTCGCCAACATCTCGAAGCTCGACCTCACGACTGTCGATGCGGACAAGGACTGGACCGCGAAGGTTTTCCTCCGCGCACGGAAATAGCTAGTGGCCTTCGCGATAGATCGCGCCGCCCTTCATCACGAAATTCACGCCGCGCAGCGTCTTGATGTCCTGCGTGGGATCGCCGGGAACGGCGACGATGTCGGCCAGCATGCCGGCTTTCAGCGTCCCCACCTTGTCATCCATCCGCAACATCCGCGCGTTGACCGAGGTGGCTGAGATCAGAACTTGAGCCGCTGGCATGCCGGCAGCGGCCATGTGTTCCATCTCGCGCACATTGTCGCCGTGCGGGAACACGCCAACGTCGCCGCCAACGCACATGGCAACGCCCGCCTGCCGCGCGAGGTTGAACGCCTTCAGACCTTCCGAGACTGAGGCAGGCTTGGGATCGGCGCCGTTCCAGCCGCGATAGCGCGAGATGGCGTCTCCGGCGGCCAGAGTGGGGCAGAAGAACATTCCGCGTTCCTTCATCGCCTTGAAGATCTCCAGCGTGCCGCCATCGCCATGCTCGATCGTGTCGGCTCCAGCGGCGACGGAGCGGCGCATGCCCTCGGCTGTCGCGGCGTGGACGGCGACCGGACGCCCCGCATCGTGCGCCGCATCTACGGCGGCTTTCAGCTCTGCCTGCGAGAATGTCGGCCGGCTTTCCTCGCCTGGACGCCAGCGATAGTCGGCATAGAGCTTCACGACGTCAGCTCCCGCAGCCACCTGCGAACGCACGACGCGCACGATGTCGTCAACGCCACTGGCTTCCTCGGCGCCGAGTGGAACCTCCACGCCGGGCTCGAAGCCTTTCGGGCCATAGGCTCCCTTGGCCACGATGGCGCGTGTCGAAACAACGAGGCGCGGACCGGGGACGATCCCCTGGTTGATCGCCTGCTTGAGGCCGACATCGGCATAGCCTGCGCCTTCGGTCCCGAGATCGCGTTCACTGGTGAAACCCGACATCAACGTCAGGCGCGCATGAACCACGGCGCGCGCCGTGCGCAATGACAACGCTTCGTGAAGCACCTGATCATCCCAGCTCGTCTCGTTGTAGGCATGGAGGAACAGATGCCCGTGGCCCTCGATCATGCCCGGCATCAGCGTCTCGCCCGGCAGCTCGATCACGCGTGCGCCTGCGGGAACCGGAATGTTCGGGCCGATGGCGGCGATGCGATCGTCCTGCACCAGCACCTGCCAGCCTTCATGCGACTTCGGATCAACGCCGTCGAACACGCGCGCCGGTTTCAGCAGGATCGCGCCTTTCGGCTGGGCCATCGCCGGCGCAAGGCCAGCCAGCACCGCAAATGCGGCAGCGATCAGAAGGCGCTTCATGCTTGAGTCTCCCGGCATCCCGGTGAGAAGCTATCAGGCAGCGGGAAGTCCAAGAAGGGGGCGAGGGTCTGGACAGATCGCAAGCCAATGGTCGCGCTCGCTACGCTTGCAGACGCCTGGATAGTCGCCCTTGGCCGAACCGATATCGAGGATGATCTGGAAATGCAGATGCGGCGGCCAGCCGCCATTCTCGCGTTTCGTGCCCAGCCCGGCGAACCGCTCGCCAGCCATGAAGGCGGCGCCGGGTTTGAGGCCCTTCAGGCTGTCGCGGTTGAGATGGCCGTAGAGCGTGTGGAATTTCACCCCGGGGGCCGGCGCATGCTCGAGAATGATGGTGGGGCCATAATCGCCGGCATTGTCGTTGGTACGCGAGGAATGCACCCGAGCGTGCAGCGGCGTTATCACGTCCGTGTCCGCTGGCGCGAAGATGTCGATGCCCAGGTGCACGGTGCGCGGTTCTTCACCCTCGGGAGCAAACAGCGGCTGCGTGTAGAGGCTGCGGTCCTCGCCATAGCCGCCGAATCGCACCGGCTCGCCGGGTTTCACGTCGGCGTCGTCGAGCTTTCCGGACAGCGCCTTGTGAAGGCCGGGGATGATCTCGATGCCGGTCGGCTTCTGCGTCGCAAGCCAGCGATCGAACGCCGCGCGGTCCATTATTCCGCCGCGACCTTCGCAGCGTGGTTCGGCAGGCCTTCGAGGTATTTCTCGGCTTCGAGCGCGGCCATGCAGCCGAGACCGGCGGCCGTGACGGCTTGGCGAAAGATGTCGTCGGCCACGTCGCCCGCGGCGAAGACGCCCGGGATCGAGGTCGCCGTCGAGTTCGGTGCGGTGTGGAGATAGCCGCCGAGCTTCATTTCGAGTTGGCCGGTGAAGAGCTGCGTCTGCGGCGCGTGACCGATGGCGATGAAGATGCCGTGGACAGGCTGCTCGGTGACTTCGCCCGTCTTGAGGTTCTTCAGCTTGGCTTTGGTGACGCTAAGCGGGCCTTCCTGACCGATCACGTCAGCCAGCTCCGTGTTCCAGAGCACGTTGACTTTCGGGTTCTTGAACAAGCGATCCTGCAGGATCTTCTCGGCGCGGAAATGGTCACGGCGGTGAACCACAGTCACCTTCGAGGCGAAGTGCGTGAGGTGCAGTGCTTCTTCCACGGCGGTGTTGCCGCCGCCGACAACGATGACTTCCTTCTGCTTGTAGAAGAACGCATCACAGGTCGCGCATGCCGAGACGCCAAAGCCCTTGAACTTCGACTCGCTCTCAAGGCCCAGCCATTTTGCCTGCGCGCCCGTGGCGATCACGAGCACGTCGCAGGTGTAGACCGCGCCGCTATCGCCTGTGAGCCGGAACGGCTTCGTCTTGAGCTCGGCCTTGATGATGTGGTCTTCCACCATCTCCGTGCCCATGTGGATCGCCTGGGCGCGCATCTGTTCCATCAGCCAGGGCCCCTGGATGACGTCGGCGAAGCCCGGATAGTTCTCGACGTCGGTAGTGATGGTCAGCTGGCCGCCAGGCTGGATGCCGGCGATCAGCATCGGCTTGCGCAGCGCCCGCGCGGCATAGATCGCGGCCGTATATCCGGCGGGGCCGGAGCCGAGGATGATGATCTGGGTATGGCGGGCGGCGGTCATGTTTCGTCCTGTGCTGGCCCTTCCTAACGGGCCATTCCGGCGCACGGAATGGGGCAAGCTGCGCCGAAGGACATATTCTGGGGATGCGGGTGTGAACGGAAAAGGGCCGGGAGGGACCCCATTGGCTCAGTTGAGTTTTTCTAGGGTTTGGGGTGGCGCTGGAGTAGCAGCCGGACGATCTCGTCGGCAGCCCGGGCAGCCTCTCGAATCGGCTGGCAAGCCCACATCTGGATGTCACCCGTGAACCAGCGGGCTGCGCCGCTCGCGATGAAGCCCTCATGGAGCCTGTCGAAGCGCGGCGAGGCGCCTTCCAGCTTCAGGATATGGACCGGTTTGCCGAAGAAGGCGGGATCGGCCAGCATGTTGGCGCTGTCCTCAGTCACCAGCGCCGCCTCGCACATCGACAGGAAGGCGACATAGGGGTTTGGGCCGTCGCGCTGCTCGTCTTCCCAGAACACCGCGCCAAGCTCGCCAGCGAGCTTCCTGAAGCGCTGGCGGGCGGGTTCCGGCGTGCGGCGGGAGACGGTGATCCAGAAGCGCCGGCCGGGCGCAAGCTTGCGCAGGTCCGCCTCGATGGCGGCGGCGCGGGCCTCGGTGAAGCGATGAGTTTTCGAATCGCCGCCGAGCGTGACGAGAACCTTCTGGCCGTCCGCCCCTGCAAGATGCGCGAAGCGCGCCTGCGCATCTGCGATGCGCTCGCGCGAGAACCAGACCGGCGCACCAAGGATCGGGAACACGTTCGCTCCGGTGAGGCCGTCATGCTCGGGCGGAACGACGAGGTCGAATGCGTCAAGCGAGACTTTCGGATGCTGCGTCTGCACGACCAGCGTTTTCCCGCCCGACAGTTTCCGTATCATGCGCGAGTAGGGGATCGAGCGACGGCCCGCGGCGATCCAGACATCCGGCCAGGGCGGCGACAGGAGCTTGCGCTGTTCCTCAGGCAGGGCCGACAGCGGCATCGGCCAGAGGTCCGGGCGCAGGTTCAACTGGAAGCCCTGCGGCTGGAGGATCACTTCACCGCTGTGCGCATCCGAACGGATATGCGCAAGCTTTCTCGCGCGCTCGGGTTCGGCGAGCGCCGCAGCCAATGCCTTCGTCTGGTTGAGAATGCCCGCGCGGCCGTCGGCGACACACCAGACCGACGGACCCTGGGTCACACTATTTCCAGCTGATCGAGACGATCTCGAACGACTTGGCGCCGCCCGGAGCGGAAACCTCGGCCGTGTCGCCTTCTTCCTTGCCAATCATCGCGCGGGCGATGGGCGAGGAGATCGAGATCTTCTTCTGCTTCACGTTGGCTTCGTCTTCGCCCACGATCTTGTAGGTGAAGCTCTCGCCTGTGTCCTCGTCGGTCACCTTCACGGTGGCGCCGAACTTCACGGTCTTGCCCTGCAGCTTGGATGTGTCGATCACGTCGGCGCGCGCCAGCTTGTCCTCGAGTTCGAGGATGCGGCCCTCGATGAAGGACTGCTTCTCCTTGGCCGCGTGATATTCCGCGTTCTCGGACAGGTCGCCATGGCTGCGCGCTTCCGAAATCGCCGCGATCACCGCCGGACGTTCC
This sequence comes from Hyphomonadaceae bacterium, assembly GCA_047601145.1. Classification (GTDB taxonomy): domain Bacteria; phylum Pseudomonadota; class Alphaproteobacteria; order Caulobacterales; family Hyphomonadaceae; genus UBA7672. The sequence goes on along the minus strand of JASGJW010000005.1, from coordinate 129,000 downwards.
TCGGATTTCAGGACCTTGAGTTCTGCCTGCAGGGCCTCGAAGCCCTCAGACGTCATGGGAATGCGCTGCATGGGTAGTCCTATTGATAACGCCGAAAAATACGGAAATCGTTCTACCGATCGGTAGCGTCGGCACGACCGGGAACGATCAAGAGTAGGTCTGAAGCGCCCCGGCTTCAAGCGGTCGTGTTTTCAGCGACCTGATGGCCTGGACAGCGGCCCGAGCCCCCGAAATCGTGGTGTAATAGGGGATACCGTGCTGCAGGGCGGCCCGGCGGATTGAGGCCGAGTCCATCAGGGATTGCGCCCCTTCCGTGGTGTTGAACACCAGCTGGACCTTGCCGTTGAGCAATGCGTCCACAACGTGCGGCTGGCCTTCCAGCACCTTGTTTACCCGCTCGAGCTTGATGCCCTTGTCGGAAAGAAACTGTGCAGTGCCGCCGGTCGCGATGATGGTGAAGCCCAGCTCGGCGATCTCGCGGGCCGGCTGTTCGATCGCCGCCTTGTCGCTGTCACGCACGGAGATGAACACGCAGCCTGAGGCCGGGAGGGCCATTCCAGCTGCGATCTGACTCTTGAGATAGGCCGCGCCGAACGAGGTATCGAGGCCCATGACTTCGCCAGTGGAACGCATCTCCGGTCCCAGAAGCGGATCGACGCCCGGGAAGCGCGAGAACGGGAACACGGCTTCCTTCACCGCGATGCGCGGACCGGTGATCGGACCGGCGCCGATGCCGAAGGAGGCAAGTTTCTCGCCGGCCATCACCTTCGCAGCGATCGCGGCGAATGGTTTGCCGACGGCCTTGGCGACGAACGGAACGGTGCGCGAGGCGCGCGGGTTGGCTTCGAGGACGTAGATCTCCTCGCCCTTCACCGCGAACTGCACGTTCATCAAGCCCTTGACGTTGAGCGCCTTGGCCAGCTTGCGGGCCTGATCTGAGAGACGATCCACGATCTCTTTCGAGAGGGTGTAGGGCGGGATCGAGCAGGCGCTATCGCCCGAGTGGATGCCGGCTTCCTCGATGTGTTCCATGATGCCGGCGACGTGGGTCGCCTCGCCATCGCACATGGCGTCGACATCCACCTCGATGGCGTCGGAGAGATAGCGGTCGACCAGCAACGGCGTGTCACCGGAAACCTGCACGGCTTCGCGAACGTAGCGCTTGAGGTCTTTCTCGTCGTGAATGATCTCCATCGCGCGGCCGCCGAGCACGAAGCTCGGGCGCAGCATCACGGGATAGCCGATGCGGTTTGCGGCGGCGACGGCTTCCTCGTCCGTGCGGGCGATGGCGGCCGGGGCCTGCTTGAGGCCGATCTTGTCGAGCAGTTTGGAGAAATGTTCGCGGTCTTCGGCCAAGTCGATCGAATCCGGCGTGGTGCCGAGGATGGGCGCGCCCGAAGCCTTGAGGCCCTGCGCCAGTTTCAGCGGCGTCTGGCCGCCGAACTGCACGATCACGCCGAGGAAATTGCCCTTGGTCTGTTCGAGATGGATGATCTCGGAGACGTCTTCGAGGGTCAGCGGCTCGAAATACAGGCGGTCGGACGTGTCGTAGTCGGTCGACACGGTTTCCGGGTTGCAGTTGACCATGATGGACTCGATGTCGAGGTCCGCCATGGCGAAGGCCGCGTGGCAGCAGCAATAGTCGAACTCGATGCCCTGGCCGATCCGGTTCGGACCGCCGCCGAGGATCATCGCCTTGCGGCGGCCTGATGGATCAGCCTCGTTCTGCGGCGGGATGGTTTCGCCATTGGCGCCGATCCAGCCGGTCTCGTAGGTCGAATAGAGGTAGGGCGTCTTGGCCGCGAATTCGGCGGCGCAGGTGTCGATGCGCTTGAACACCGGGCGCACGCCGAGCTTGTGGCGCGCGGCGCGGACGTCGAGTTCCTTCCCGCCCGTCAGCTTGGCGAGGCGAACGTCGGAGAAGCCCATCGCCTTGATGCGCGTCCACTCTTCGGCGTCCTTCGGCAGGCCGTTCTTCTTGATCGCAGCTTCTTCCGCGATGATCTCGGCGATCTGGCGCAGGAACCATTTGTCGATCTTCGAGGCGTTGTGGACCTCGTCGACGCTGACGCCTTCGCGCAGCGCCTGGCCGACATTGAGCAGGCGTTTCTCGGTCGCCCGCGAGACGGCCGCGATCAGCGAGTTGCGGTCGCCGCCGCCCGGAATGGTCTGCTCGTCGAAGCCGGATATGCCGGTCTCGAGCGAGCGCAGCGCCTTCTGCAGCGATTCCTGGAAAGTGCGGCCGATGGCCATCGCCTCGCCGACGGATTTCATCTGCGTGGTGAGGTTCGGGTCTGCGCCCTTGTACTTCTCGAAGGCGAAGCGCGGGATCTTGGTGACGACATAATCGATCGTCGGCTCGAACGAGGCCGGGGTGACGCCCGTGATGTCGTTGTCGAGTTCGTCCAGCGTGTATCCGATGGCCAGCTTCGCTGCGATCTTGGCGATCGGGAAGCCGGTGGCTTTGGACGCGAGGGCCGACGAGCGGGAGACACGCGGGTTCATCTCGATGATGACGAGGCGGCCATTGTCCGGGTTCACGGCGAACTGGACGTTCGATCCGCCGGTCTCAACGCCGATCTCGCGCAGCACGGCGATCGAGGCGTTACGCATCACCTGGTATTCGCGATCGGTGAGTGTGAGGGCCGGGGCAACCGTGATCGAGTCGCCGGTGTGGACGCCCATCGGGTCGATGTTCTCGATCGAGCAGATGATGATGCAGTTATCCGCGCGGTCGCGGACGACTTCCATCTCGAATTCCTTCCAGCCGAGCAGGCTCTCGTCGATCAGGATCTGCGAGACCGGCGACATCTGGAGGCCGCGCGTGACGATTTCCTCGAACTCCTGGCGGTTGTAGGCGACGCCGCCGCCAAGGCCGCCGAGCGTGAAAGCCGGGCGCACGATGCAGGGCAAGCCGACGATCTCCATCTGGCGCATGGCTTCCGCGAAGCCGGCCTTGAGGTCGTATTGGGTCTTGCCGTCAGCACCCTTGATCTCGGGCGAGGCCACGATCGCCGAGCGCGGGCTCTCGAGCCCGATCTTGTCCATGGCGGTACGGAACTTGGCGCGGTCTTCCGCCTTCTCGATGGCTTCGGCCTTGGCGCCGATCATTTCGACGCCGTGCTTTTTCAGGATGCCCATCTGCTCGAGCTTCAGAGCGCAGTTGAGCGCAGTCTGGCCGCCCATGGTCGGCAACAGGGCGTCGGGTTTTTCCTTCTCGATGATCTTGGCGACCATCTCCGGCGTGATCGGCTCGATGTACGTTGCGTCAGCCAGCTCGGGATCGGTCATGATCGTGGCTGGGTTGGAGTTCACCAGGATGACCCGGTAACCTTCCGACTTCAGCGCCTTGATCGCCTGGACCCCCGAATAGTCGAATTCGCATGCCTGTCCGATGACGATCGGCCCGGCGCCGATGACCAGGATGGACTTGATGTCTGTGCGCTTGGGCATGTCACCGGATCGGCTTGGGGGGCGGCAAATTGCGGCAGGGTTTATCCATGGTGAACAGGGGGCGCAACCCTTGTGGCGTCGCACCCTTTGGAGGGGTGGACTGCCTCAATTTGACCTGCTCTCCACCCTTATTTTTACCTCGAATCCGGGCATAATGGTTGCACTTGTCACCAAAAAGGATAGCCCGGCGGTTCGGGCATAAACCGCCCTGCGAAGAACGGCATGAAATTCGGATTCGCTCGATTGCTGGCGGCGCTTGCGCTGCTGGGTTCGCTGGACGGTCTCGCGACCGCCCAGACGGGTGGTGCTGTTCCCAATACGAGCGCCACGGCTGCCTCGACCGCGCCTGCCGCTGACGCGGGTATCGAGCCTCTGGTGCTTACTGGGATGCTGGCGGCCCAGAACGACGCCCGGAAGCGGATCGGCGTGCCGGCGCTCAAATGGTCGTCGGACCTGGCCTCCCGTGCTGACGCTGCCGCCAAGACCGCCGGCAAGGGATCCTGCTCGATCAACATGGCTGAACGCGCCGCCAAGGCCGAGAACGGCAGCTATTACTGGGCCGCCGGAATGCCACGCATCGCCGGCAGCAATGTGGCCCAGGACATTTCGGCGTCCTACCTCGTCTCTCGCTGGCGCGAGGGAAGCGCCGACTATGACGTGGCGAAGGGCCTCTGCCGCACGAAATCATCCAGCTGCGACTCCTATTCGCGCATGGTCGCTCCCAAAGCCAAATTCGTGGGGTGCGCCCGCAATACCTGCTCCAATCAGGCGCAGGTCTGGATCTGCCTCTATTCGGAACAAGCCGCCCATTGAGGGCCTGGCCAGTTGAGCCGCCTGCGCCAGTTGACTAGCGTCAGCGCCAGCCGATGTGGGAGGCGTTCATGGCGTTGCGGATGGCTGGACTGGCCGGAGTCCTGATGCTTGCCGGCTGCGTGGGCGCTGGCGCCCTCGTCGAGCATCCCGACGACATGCGTCCCGCATGGTTCGGATTGGTCCCGCCGGTCGCGCTGTCCGCGCCTGTTGTTGCTCCTGACACGGGCGTTGCGATACCTCCGCCTCCTATTCCCGCCGGGGAGGCTGACGGACATGGCGCGCTGCGGGGCGATCGCATCCGTTCGTCGGTCGAGCAGGTGATCGGCTTTGCGCAAGACATGCGCGAGGACGGCAACCAGATGTGGGGCCGGATTTCCGGTTTCCCTTCGGAGGATGAGACCGCGAAATGGCTCGCGGGCGAGTTTCGCGGGATCGGGCTGGAAAAGGTTGAGGTCCAGTCCTATGCGGCGACTGGCGATTTCTGGTGGCCGGTGACGTGGCAGGCGGTCGTGCTCGGCGACAAGGCGTATGGCGACCTGACGATTGACGTGACGCTTGCCTCTGCCGTGCCGGTCAGCCGCTCGGCGATTACGGGCGGAACATTGGAAGCAGCGGTCGTCTATGCTGGCGATGCAGGCGAAGTGAGCACCGAGGGCGTTTCCGGCAAGATCGCGCTCCAGCATACGCGGCCCACAACCGGGGCCTATTCGGATCGCACCAAGGTGCGTGAGTCCTCCCAGAAGCTGATCCAGGCCGGCGCGGTCGCCGTGATCACCTGGGTCGAGCAGGCTGGGAACATGCACGTGTTCGATTTCGGCCAGTGCGGCGGTCCTTGTTTCAACATCGGCGGAGCGGATGGACGGTTCCTCACCGAAGCGATCGCCAAGGCGAAGGCGGCCAAGGCGCCGGAACTTCGCATGCGGCTGTCGCTGCAGGCCGATGTGAGAACCGGCCTCAAGGCCAGCAATGTGATCGGCATCATTCCCGGCGCGAGCCCCGAAACGATCATCGTCAATGCGCACCTCGATTCGTGGTTTGACGGGGCGGGCGATAATGCCGACGGCGTCGGCGTGCTGGTGGGGCTGGCGCGCTACTTCTCGCGTGACGGCGCGAAGCCAGCGCGAACGCTGTTGTTTGTCGGATCGGGCGGCCACCACAGTTCCGGCATGAACGGGCCGGGCAATCTTGTCGCGATGAACCCGGAGCTGATGAAGAACGTCGTGCTGATTATAAATCTCGAGCACCTGGCGCAGTACGAGATTGCGGCCGTGCCGGCGTGGGTGGTCAACACGAGCGAGGAGCCGAAGAATTTCGGCGTCTCGAATTCATCGCCCGCGCTGGTCAGCCTCGTGAAGCAGGGCGCCCAGCGCTACGGCTTCATCATCCAGCCGGAGGTCACGAATTCTGTTCCCGGCGACCTTGGCGGCTACGCCCCGCTCAACGTCGCGCGCATTCAGGGCATCCATTCCGGCCCGCTCTACCACACCAGCGGCGATGTGCTTGAGAGCATTTCCGTGCCGGGTCTCGAAAAGGCGGCGCGGTTCTATGCCTGGCTGATCGAGCAGGCTTCGGTGATGCCCAAGGGCGATATCAATCCGGGCTAGCCAAACAGGTCGCGCTGGGCGGCCGCCGAGGCGCCTTCGATGGCGAGCAGTTTGAGCTTGGTGTCCGTGCCGCCGCGCGCGGTGAAGCCGCCGAGCTTGCCGTTGGCTGCGGTGACGCGGTGGCACGGCACGATGATCGGCCAGGGGTTCCGGCCCAGCGCCGCGCCGACCTGTTGCGAGAGGAGCTTGTCGCCGAGCTGCACGGCGATCTGGCCATAGGTGAGGGTCTCGCCGGGTGGGATGCGGCGGGTGATCTCGTAGACCCTGGCATTGAACTCGGGCACGCGGGCGATATCGAGCGGCGCATCCGACATGTCGACCTTCTCGCCGCGCATCAGCGCGACGATGCGCTCGATGACGCCTGCGATCACGGGCGAGGGTTCGGCCTCTGTCACGCCGGGAAAGCGGCGGACGAAGGATTGCCGCGCCATGGCCGGGTCGGCTTCGGGCAGGTAGGCGCCGATGAGGCCGTTCCCGGCCCAGGCGACGCCGGCCCATCCGATGGCCGTTTCGAAGACAGCGTAATTGCTCATGCTGCAGATATAGGCGCGATCAAACCGGCCTGCAGCCGATTTTCGGACAGCACAGAAAAAGCCGGGAAAGGCCCGGCCTTCCGGGCCTAGAGCGTCGCCATGTCGATGGAGAAGCGATACTTCACGTCGCTCTTCAACATGCGCTCGTAGGCCTTGTTGATGTCCTTGATGTCGATCACCTCGACATCGGAGGTGATGGCGTGCTCGGCGCAGAAGTCGAGCATCTCCTGGGTTTCGGCAATGCCGCCGATGCCGGAACCGGCAAGGGTGTGGCGCCCGCCGAGCAGGCTGAAGGCAGCGACAGCCATCGGCTTCTCTGGCGCGCCAACGAGGCACATGACGCCGTCGCGCTTCAGCAGGCGCAGGTAGGCGTTCACGTCATGGTCGGCCGAGACGCAGTCGAGGATGAAGTGGAATGAGTTGCGGTGGGTCTTCATCTGCGCGCGGTCGGTCGAGATGACGACTTCATCGGCCCCGAGGCGCTTGGCGTCATCGACTTTCGACTTCGATGTCGTGAACAGCACGACCCTTGCGCCGAGCGCGTGCGCGAACTTCACGCCCATATGGCCGAGGCCGCCAAGGCCCACGACGCCGACCTTCTGACCCGGACCGACCTTCCAGTGGCGCAGCGGCGACCATGTCGTGATGCCCGCGCAAAGCAGGGGCGCGGCGGCGGCCGGATCCAGCTTCTCCGACATGCGCAGCACGAAGGCCTGATCCACCGTGACGCTCTTCGAATAGCCGCCATGCGTTGTGGCGCCAGGAATGTGCTTGTCCGGCGAATTATAGGTGCCGGTGTTGCCGACCTCGCAATACTGTTCGAGGCCTTCCTTGCAATTCGCGCACGTCCGGCAGGAATCCACCATGCAGCCGACGCCAACGAGATCGCCCTGCTTGAACGTCTTCACATTGGCCCCGACACGGCCAACGCGGCCGATGATTTCGTGGCCGGGCACAACCGGATAGACCGTGCCGCCCCATTCATTGCGCGCCGTGTGAAGGTCCGAGTGGCAGACGCCGCAGAATAGAATGTCGATCTGGACATCGTCAGGCGTCGGGTCACGGCGTTCGATGGTGATAGGCCTCAGCGCCTTGTCGGCTGCGGCAGCGGCATAGGCGGCGCTCTTGAACATCGGAAGTTCCCCGGATGGCGCTGGTTTTCGGATTGCGGCGCTACCCACGCCGTACCCCAGTAATCTAGGAGGTGAGTGAACGCTCGCCGGAGGTCAGCTGCAAGAAAAATTTCGGCGTGGAACTTCGTGCGATCAATCTGCGCCGTAGCTGTCGGGCGTCAGAACGACCTTGCCGCTGATGACATCGGCGACGTTGATGTTCGGATACCCGACTGTGGCGGTGGCGCTGGCTTTCCAGGCGTCCTCGATCATGTCGCGCGCTTCGCTGGCGCCGGCGGCGAGGCGCTTCAGGGTGAAGGCCTTGGCGGCGGGGCTGGCGTCGCGAACGTCGCCGGATTGCACGAGGGTATAGAGCGGACGGACCTCGGCCCAGGTGGCCTTTAGGTAGTAGGGCACGCGCTTGTCGATGTAACAGGAACAGTCGCGATAGGCGGCCATCGCGCCTTTCACGTCCGCTTCCTTGAAGTTCGCCTTCACGAACGGGCCCTCGTAGAAATTGTGGATCGTCTTGATCTCCGGCGGCTGGCCCGGCGGTGGGTAGGTCATCGGATCGGTGAACACGCCTTCCCAGCCGGCGTGGTGTTCGCTCACATGTTGGGGCTGGCTGCCGTCGCCGACATAGTGGGTCCACACGCCGATGTCGCGGATGATGATCATCTCGCGCAGCTTGCGGTCGGCGGCGAACCAGTCGCGGTCGGCTTTCGTCTTCGCATTCTTCTCGGCGACGGAGCTGGCGCGCCAGTAGGCGAAATCCTTCACGATCTGCTGCCAGCCATCGATGATGGCGTAGGGCAGGTAGCCCGGCGCAGGCGGTTTGATGCTCTTCAGGCGATAGGCGGCGTCAAAGTCCGAGCGGCCCGGCGGCAGCTCATCCAGCGAGAAGAGGCCGCCAGCGAGGCCGTTGTCGTCGAGATTGATGTAATGGCCGGGATCGCGCTCCCAGTCATGCGTCTTGCCGGCGCCGCGCGAACGGTCGGGCTCGCGGCCCAGCATCACGATCTGGTCGTGCGCCGACTTTGTGCGCAGGAAGCCGGGGACGTCTTTCGAGAGGCCGTCGATCGCGGCGCCGGAGATCAGCTCATGCCCGCGGGCGCCCCAGGCGAAGGCGGGAGCGGAGATCGATGTCGCCGCGATGATGGCGGCGAGGGAAAGGGCGGCTGCGCGCTTCATGGCCTGGACGCTCCTGTTTGCCCCGAGGCATCGCGCAAGATGGTGGCAGCTGCAACGCGACGATATGGCCATGACGCCGAGTTGATTGGCGGCTAGACGCCTGGTTGCGCCACGGCGCATTCCCAGCCGTCATATTCCCAGCGCTGCCCGGCGAACCAGGTTTCGAGCTGTTCGATGAAGGCGTCGAATTCCGGGCTGGCAACCGCGCCCGTGTGCTCGAACACCAATCCGCCATGCGAGGCCGCGTCGCGCACGGCGAACCCCTGCGACTTCAGCGAGGCAATGAGTTGGGGGCGGGGCGACAGGTCCGTACCCTGATAGGGATAGGCATAGTGGATGATGTGGCGGTCGGCAGTTCCATCATCGCCATACCCGGCGAGGCTCCGGCGGACAGCGTCGTTCTTCTCGCGCTGGTTGCCTGGCATCGGGTCAGGTGTACCGCTTGGCAGTCTTCTGGTCGTAGGCGGAACCTTCGTGCTTCGCCGCACCGCCATAGCCGGTGAGCTCGTCAGCGACGAACGGGTTGGTGCGGCGCTCCTGGCCGAAGGTGGAGGCGGGGCCGTGGCCGGGGACGAAGGTCATGTCGTCGCCCAGAGGCCATAGCTTGCCGGTGATCGAGTCAATCAGCTGCTGGTGATTGCCGCGCGGAAAATCCGTGCGGCCGATCGAACCCTGGAAGAGAACATCGCCGACGAAGGCGATGTGGGCGTCCGTGTTGTAGATCACCACGTGGCCCGGCGTGTGGCCGGGGGTGTGTGCGACGCCGAACTTCACGCCTTCGAGTTCGAGCACATCGCCGTCTTCGAGATACCGATCGGGCGTCACATTCTTCAGGCCGTCGAGGCCGTACTTCACGGCGCTATCCTCGATCTGGTCGAGCCAGAACTGGTCGTCCTTGTGCGGCCCGATGATAGGAACACCGGTGCGCTCGCGGATCTCGTGCGCAGCGCCGGCGTGGTCCAGGTGGCCGTGTGTGAGCCACATCTCTTTCAGCGTGAGGCCAAAATGCTTGAGCGCGCCCATCAGCGTGTCGACGTCGCCGCCGGGATCGACAAAGACCGCGTGTTTTGTCTCGGTGTCCCAGATCAGCGAGCAGTTCTGCTGCAGCGGGGTCACCGGGATGAGCCGGATCTGGAGCTTTGTTTCGGCGCGCGCGTCGGTCATGCGTCCTAGATGGACGCGCCGAAGCGAGGAGGCAAGGAGCTAGTGGAGGCGCTAGTGCGTGCGGCGCTTGGGCAGGCCCAGCGAGCGGGCGGCGACGGGGTTGTCCTGCAGCACTTGTGCGCGGAGCGAGGTGAGCGTCAGGCGGGTTTCCTCAAGGCGCTCCAGCTTGGCGGCGAGGCTTTCGACCTGGTTGTAGGAGAGGCGCTTCATCTCGCGGCGGCCGAGGCTGACCGTTTCGAGGATGATGCCCGAGACCAGGCTGATGCCCGACAGCACGGCGAGCGTGCCGCAAAGGAAGGCGGTCGGGAAGCGCGGCACAAGGCCGGTCGCCATGTATTCGGTGATGACCGGCATGCCGAGGGCGAGGGCAGTCAGCATGACGACGCCAGACACGGCGCTGAAGAACAGGAGCGGGCGTTCGTCGCGCATCAGGCGGCCGATCGTGCCGAGGATGCGGAAACCGTCGCGGATGGTCGAGAGCTTCGACGTCGAGCCCACGCGGCGCGCGCCATAGGGCGTCTGCACTTCGGTCGTGATCATGTCGAGTTCGAGGGCGTGAACAGTCAGCTCCGTTTCCGTCTCGAAGCCGGAGGCGAGAGCCGGGAACGATTTCACGAAGCGCCGGGAGAAGGCGCGGTAGCCTGACAGCATGTCGGTGAAGCGGTCGCCGAAGATCCAGGCGACGAGGCCGGTCAGCAACTTGTTGCCGAAGCGGTGGCCCGGGCGGTAGGCGGCTTTCTCTTCCGTGATGCGGGCGCCAACGACCATGTCGGCCTGTGTCTCGATCAGGCGCGTGATGAGGCGCGGGGCGGAGGCTGCGTCATAGGTGCCGTCGCCATCGACCATCAGATACACGTCCGCCTCGATGTCCGAGAACATGCGGCGCACGACATGGCCCTTGCCCTGCAGCGGCTCGCGGCGGACGATCGCGCCGGCTTCGCGGGCGACAGCGGCCGTGTTGTCGTGGGAGTTGTTGTCGTAAACGAAGATGCGGGCGTGGGGCAGCGCGACGCGGAACGACTTCACGACGTCGCCAATGGCGGCGGCCTCGTTGTAGCACGGGATCAGCACCGCGATGTCGAGGTGGCGGATGGCCGGCGAGATCTGCTGGCCGACAGCATGAAGGGCTGCTTCAGCGGCCGCGAGGCGCTCGTGAATATCGGCGTTGAAATCTACTGGAGGCATAACCCACCCGTGTCTCACTTCGGGGCACGCTGCCATGCGGGGGTAAAGGAATTGGGTAGCGAACCGATCAAAAGATGATCGGATTCCGGAAAGGATTCCTTCGGAAAGGTTACCCGTTTTTCCGTTCGCCCATCATCTTCGCGAAGCGCTCGAAGAGATAGAAGCTGTCCTGCGGGCCGGGGCTTGCTTCAGGATGGTGCTGGACCGAGATGATCGGCTTGCCGGCGACCGAGAGGCCGCAGTTGGTGCCGTCGAACAGGGACTTGTGGCTCTCTTCCACGCCCTTGGGCAGCGTCGTGGTGTCGACGGTGAACCCGTGGTTCATCGACACGATCTCGACCTTGCCGGTGGTGAAGTCCTTCACCGGATGGTTCGCACCGTGGTGGCCTTGCGGCATCTTCTTGGTCTTCGCGCCGAGGGCGAGAGCCAGCATCTGGTGGCCGAGGCAGATGCCCAGGATGGGCACGCCCGAGGCAATGAGCTTCTTGATCTCCGGGCCGGCATAGACGGCGGTCGCAGCCGGGTCGCCCGGACCGTTGGAGAGGACAACGCCGTCCGGCTTCAGCGCGAGGATGTCTTCGGCCTTCGTTTTTGCGGGGACGACGGTGACGTGCGCGCCGACGGCGGCGAGATTGCGCAGGATGTTCTTCTTCACGCCGAAATCCATGAGGACGACGTGCGACCTGGCCTTCGCCAGATGGTCGAAGCCTGTTCCCAGTTTCCACAGACCAGTGTCGGACTCGAAGCTCTGGCCGGAGGTGACGTTGATGGCGAGGTCGGCGTTCTCGACGCCCTTCCAGTCGCGCGCAGCTTTCACGAGAGCTGCGCCGTCGAGTTTGCCCGCCGGGTCGAAGGCGATGGCGGATTTCGGCATGCCGAGTTCACGGATGCGGCGGGTGAGGGCGCGGGTATCGATGCCCGAGACGCCGACAATGCCGCGCGCCCTGAGCCAGGCGTCGAGCGTGTCGGCCGCACGCCACGAGGCGGGCAGGGTCGGCGGGGCCTTGAACACGGCGCCGCGCGCGCCAGCCGCGCCCTGGGCGGAGCTTTCTTCCTGGTCGTCGGCGTTCGCGCCGACATTGCCGATATGCGGGAAGGTGAAGAGGACGATCTGTTCGGCGTAGCTCGGGTCGGTCAGGATTTCCTGGTAGCCCGTCATCGCGGTGTTGAAGCAGAGCTCGCCAGCGGCGACGCGGGCCGCGCCGTGGCCGTGGCCCCAGAAAATGGTTCCGTCCTCGAGGGCGATGGCGCCGGTGGGTTTCGTGGTCATGCGGCAGGCCTCCGATTTACCGGCGCGACTCGGTGGGGGGCGCAAACAAACGGACGCTACGTAGGGGGGTGGGGGGCGGGGGTCAAGCGGCGGATGTGGGGGTGCGACCTCGCTATTATGGCGGCAAGGCAAGGGCTCGCTGCGAGGGGATTTTCGTCGCGCTCACGCCACAGCCTGTCGCGCGGCAAAGCGCCGTTCGCTCCATCTGCCCAAGCCGGGCGATCAGGCGACGATCGCAGGCGAGGAGTTCGGGGAAGGGGCATCGCCACTGTGCCGGACAGGCGCCCGGCGGTCCGATGTCAGCCCGTCCAGCGCGCGGCTTTTTTGGACACCACCGGACGTTGGCGTTCGACGGGCTGTTCCTTTGCCGAACCGAGATAGATGAAGCCGGCGATCTGTTCGTTGGCGTGCATGCCGAGGGCGGCGTGGACGTGGCTGTCGAAGGCGGCGTCTTCGGTGATCCAGACGGCGGCCCAGCCTGCTGCCTGAGACGCAACAAGAAGGTTCTGGCAGAGGGCGCCGGAGGAGAGCTGCTGTTCCCAGACCGGTGTCTTCTTGGGGTCGTGATGGTTGGGGCTCGAGATGACCGCGAGGATCACCGGCGCCCGGAGGGGGAGGGCGCGTTCGGCGGCGAGCTTGTCGTCGGTTGCATCGGGATCGCGGAGCTTGCGGGCGGCGGCGAAGATGTCGCCGAGCTTCTCGCGCGCTTCGCCCTCGATGATGAGGACACGCCAGGGTTCGAGCTTGCGGTGGTCCGGCACGCGCATCGCGAGACGGAGCAGCATGTCGAGATCGGCGGCGGATGGGCCAGGCTCGGACAGCATCGCAACGGGCGTGGAGCGTCTTAGCGCGAGGAGGCGCAGCGTCTCCGGGCTTTCATGCGTCGGCGCGACGGGCGAGCCGAATTCCGGTTCGGAGGGGAGGTCCGGACGGATCGGCATCGCGCTAGTGCTGCTCGCCGGGAACGTGCGCGTGGCCGTCGCCCGCGGGGGCGGCCGGAGCGGTCGCGTCCGCTGGCGGCGTGATCGGCGTTGGCGCGATGGGCTGGCCGGAGAGATGGGCGTCGATCGCGGCTTTCGTCTGATCCCACACTTTCGAGAGATCCGGCTCGTTCATCAGGACCCCCTCGACGAAGAAGGTGGGCGTGGAGGAGACGCCGATCTGCTTCGTGTAGGCGCCGACATCATTGATGCGGGCGATGGCGTTGGGATCGTTCATGCAGGTCTTTACCTGCTCAGGGGTAAGCTTGAACTTCGCGCCGAGCTTGTTCATCGCCTCGATGGCGCGGCCGCTGGAGGCTTCGGTGACGATCTCGCGCTGGTTGGCATAGGCCTCATCGAGCACCTTGAAGAAATCCTCCTGCCCGGTGCAGCGGCCGACGGCGAAGATGGCCGCGTCGATGGCCCCGTGGATCGCGAACTCGCGGAAGATGAACTTCACCTTGCCGGTCGAGATGTAGCCGTCCTTGAGTTGTTGGAGATGGTTGTCGTGCCAGAACTTGCAGCCCGGGCAAGTGGGCGAGCCATATTCGACGACGGTGACCTTGGCGTCGGCGGGCCCGAGATACATGTCGACGCTCTTGTCGAGGCTGGCGAGCTGGGCGCGGCCTTGCTCGCCGCAGGCTGCGGTGAGGGCGATGGCGGCAAGGGCTGCGCCGAGGGTCTTGAAGAACATACAGGGCTCCGGTCTGGGTCGGCGGAACCTAGAGGGTTGAGGGCGGTGGGGGAAGGGTCATGCGCCGCGGTTTGTCACGTCGTCAATGCCGCAGGAAGATATGGCTTTTCCTCAGGAAGCATGGACTTCGCTCCATCGAGATCGTTGGCGATAACCCGGGCGTGAATATCGTGCGCCAGAGGCGTGATGTCTGAAATCGCCCTGATCCAATCGCGCGTGTAACGGACAATCGCTTCACCGGTGAGTCCGATCTGGATTGCCCGATGGTTTTGTGGCTTGTGATGCAGGTCGCGGTCGGGGTCCCACTGGATGCGGACGGGCATGCGATCCTTAAGCGCGCGATACTCATCGAGGCTCATGCCGGGCTCACGATGGCTGGAGCAGCTGTTTGCCAGCGCCCACGCGAAGCCTTCGTGCGTGATGTCGAGGGCGAGGATGCGCTTCTGGCCGTCATCCTTCAGGCCCCAGCCGGCGCGATACATCATCCAGAGGAAGGATGGCTTGATCCACGTCATCCTGCTCATGCTGAAGGGTGGAGAGACGAATGTCTGGTGCGCAACCGCGCTGTCAGCGATCGTGTCCGAGTAGGCCTGGTAGACCCTGATTGTCTGGGGAGAGCACGCGGCGCGTATCTCGCGCTCTGGTATTGTCATCCGTAAAGAGTAGCGCAGGCGGGGCCCGTGGAAAAGAGCGATGCTTGCTAGGGCCGTGAGGGCGGCTTATTCGCGAGGCATGAGCGACATGCGCGGGAAATGGCGGATCAGGTCGGGGCGGACGGTTTACGCCAACCGGTGGATCAATGTGCGCGAGTACCAGACGGTGGCGCCGACCGGGGCGGATGCGCTCTACGGGCTGGTTCACATGCACAACCTCGCCGTGGGCGTGCTGCCGATCGATGACCAGGGCATGACGATCCTGATCGGGCAGGAACGGTTTCCGTTCGGCCAGTATTCGTGGGAGCTGCCGGAAGGGGGCGGACCGGAGAACGCCTCGCCGCTGGAGAGCGCACAGCAGGAGCTGTCGGAAGAGGCGGGGTTGAGGGCCGAACACTGGCAACCCCTGGTTGCGGACATGCAGATGTCGAACTCGGTGACCGACGAGCGGGCCTTCGCGTTCATCGCGTGGGGACTGTCGCCGGACGACCGATTTCAGGCCGACAGTTCAGAGGAACTATCGGTTCGAAGAGTTTCCTTCGCAGAAGCCGTAAAAATGGCGGCCGCGGGCGAGATCGTCGACGCTTTCTCCCTTGTCATGCTGTTCAAGGCCGACCATCTGCTCCGGACCGGGGCCTTGCCCCAGAAGCTTGCGAGGCTGATGCTCGCGGGCGCTTAACGGGCGGACGGGCCCGCGGGAGAGACACATGTCGGATGGACGCTCGACCCTGACCGAGGCGATTGGTTATGCCGGCACGCCGGCGCCGGTGTGGCAGAAGCTGCGGTTCGATGCGAAGCAGGCGGCGGACCAGGAGCCCGCGCTGTCGAGCTATCTCGCGGCGACGGTTCTCAATCACGAGACATTTGCAGAGGCGCTCTGCTACCAGCTCGCCCAGAAGGCGGGTGGTCCGGACATGAGCGCACTGGCGATCCGCGAGATCGCGGAGGAAGCCTACAAGTCCGATCCTTCGATCGTGGTTGCGGCGGAGCGCGATCTGCAGGCCGTGCTCGAGCGTGATCCGGCGACGCGATCGACGTTGCAGCCCTTCCTGTTCTTCAAGGGCTTCCTCGCGCTGCAGACGCATCGCGTCGGGCACTGGCTGTGGGGGGAGGGGCGCGAGACGCTCGCCTTCTTCCTGCAGTCGCGGAAATCGGAACTCTATGCGGTGGACATCCACCCGGCGGCGCCGGTGGGATCGGGCGTCTTCATCGACCATGCCACCGGCGTCGTGATTGGCGAGACCGCGCGCGTGGGCAATGATGTGTCGATGCTGCATGGCGTGACGCTGGGCGGAACCGGCAAGGTGTTCACGGACCGCCACCCGAAGATCGGCAATGGCGTGCTGCTGGGTGCGGGCTCGAAAGTGCTGGGCAACATCACCATTGGTGATGAGGCGCGCGTGGGTTCGGGATCGGTGGTGCTGAGCGATGTGCCGCCGCGCTGCTCGGTGGCGGGCGTGCCGGCCAAGCCCGTGGGCGGGGCCTGTATGAAGCCCGCGCAGACGATGGATCAGAAATTCGACATGGGACTCTAGGCGGAGCCTAGCAGTCGCAATCGTCATCCCCGCTGGGGCTGTCGTAGGTCGAATCGTAATCGTCCCAGAAATCGTCCTCGAGCAGGACGCAGCCCGAGAGCATCGCGGCCGCGAGGGCGGCCAGCAGGATCTTCTTCATATTACTATCCTGAAGCGGAGCGTTGGCGAGGCTAGCGGCCGGCGTGCGTGGTGTGCGGTGCGCTGGAGGCGAAGTCGTCTTCGTCCCACCAGGGGTCGTCGCCTCCCACGAGGGTGCAGCCGGAGCTCAAGGCCAGCGCCATGGCGGCCAGTGTCGCAAAGATCGCGCGCTTCATCGTGAATCACTCCCCACGTCCAACCCGGCGGGCAACCTAGCAGGCGCGCGGGCGGTTCACAGTGGGGATGTTAGTTCGGTGTCTCGGAAGGGAAGCTGATGGCCGTGCTGCTTTGCTGGTTCGCCTTCGCGGCGTTCATCTGCGCGAGCGCGCGGTTGCTCGTGCAGTTCGCCTTCGTGCGGTATCCAGGGTCACCTGCGTTGACCTTGCTGGTCGCCCACGGACCGGATGCTCTGGAAGGCGCGACGCTGTTGAGGGTGCAGCCCTCGGGATCGTAGGCCAGTTGCTGGCCGGTTGATGCGCAGCCTGACGCGAGCATCGCGGCGGCAAGTGCGGCTATCGCTGTCTTCTTCATGTGAAAGTCCTCCCAACACGTCTGAAAACTATCAGATTTGGGCGATTTTTCCACTGGGCGCAGGGGCGCTGCGGCTTCACCAAAAGGGGAGGTTGCAAGTTCCGGTGAGTGATTTTGGCGGCGAGTTCGGGGTTTGACGCAGCGGTCTTGGCGGAACGGCCATGGCTGGGGTAAGGCTCGGGCCAGATATCTCAGGAGCCGCCCGATGAACCCGGAAACCGTCAAACGCATCGAGGCGTATCTCAAGCGCACGCTGAACCCCGGGATCACGCTTGCGGCCCGCCCGCGCGTGACAAACTCGGTGGAAGTCGTCATCGGCGGCGAGCATGTCGGTCTTGTCTACCTGATCGAGGACGAAGGCGAGACGAGCTATCAGCTCGAAATGACCATCCTCCAGGAAGACCTGGACGGCTGATGGTCGGGCGGATTGGGGTCCTCGATCTGTTTCTGCCTGCCTTCGTGCTCGTGACCATGATCGGTCCGACGCGGTTCGGCATGATGGCCGCCTACGCCGCCGGCCTTGCGGCGGGCAGCCCGTAGATTCGATCACTTCCTGTTGCGGGGCGATTGTTTGCCGGCGCGAGCGGAGCTAGCCTGACATCGTCAAGTCAAAAAGACGATGGAGGGAATGCCTATGCTGCGTGCCGTGTTGGGAGTATCCGCGCTGGCCGTCGTGCTGGCTTTTGGCGCGACACAGATGAGCGCGGTGGCCGCACCGCCCGCGGCGAGCGCCGCAAAGAAAGCCGTAAAGCTCGAGGACAAGTACGCGACCAGCCCGGATGGCGTGAAGATCCACTACGTTGCGAGCGGCAAGGGTCCGCTCGTCGTGATGATCCACGGCTTCCCGGATTTCTCCGGATCGTGGGCGCAGCTGACGCCGAAGCTGAATGACGCCTATCGCGTCGTGGCGCTGGATACGCGCGGCTACAACCTCTCGGGTCAGCCGGTTGGCGTCGAGAACTACAAGACGCCGAAGCTGGTCGCCGACGTGCAGGCCGTGATCGAGGCGGAGGGCTACAAGAAGGCCACGGTGATCGGGCATGATTGGGGCGCGCTGATCTCCTGGGAGTTTGCCTTTGCGCATCCCGAGACGCTGGAGCGCCTGATCATCCTGTCGGTGCCGCACCCGGATTCGTTCGCCGTGCAGCTGGCGACCAACAAGCAGCAGCAGGAAAACAGCGCTTATGCGCGCAACTTCCAGAAGGAAGGTTCGGAGAAGAACCTGACGGCCGAAGGCCTGGCGGGCTGGGTGAAAGACCCGGAGATGAAGCCGAAATATGTCGAGGCGTTCAAGCGTTCGAGCTTCGCGGCGATGATGAACTACTATCGCGCCAACTATCCCGATGGCGCGAACGCACCGAAGCCGGAGGACAAACCGGTCGAGCATCCGAAAATCAACGTGCCGGTGCTGGTGATCCACGGCATGAAGGACACGGCGCTGCTTTCGGCCGGCCACAACAACACCTGGGAGCACATCAGCAAGGACACGACCCTGCTGATGGTGCCGGACGCCGGACACTTCGTTCAGCATGACGCCGAAGCGCTTGTGAACGCGCAGATCCGCTCGTGGCTTGATCTGCATCCGGTGAAGTGAGGCTGGTGAACACGCCCTCGTGGTTCGACGAGCCATGAGGGTTACGTTCTGACGGGAGGCGTGTATGCGGCTTTTGATCGGTGCACTGCTCGTGGGGGTTGTTCTTGGCGCGGGTGTGGCCAGCGCGCAGGCGCCGCCGGCAAAGTCGGCCGTCGCGCTTGAGGACAAATATGCGACGAATGGCGATGTGAAGATCCACTACGTGGCCTCGGGCAAGGGGCCGCTGGTGGTGATGATCCACGGCTATCCGGATTTCTCCGGCTCGTGGACTTACCTGACGCCGAAGCTGAATGACGCCTATCGCGTCGTGGCGGTGGATACGCGCGGCTACAATCTCTCGAGCCAGCCAGTGGGTGTCGAGAATTACGAGATGCCGAAGCTGGTCGCCGACATTGATGCGGTGATCAAGGCCGAGGGCTATTCGAAAGCGACAGTGCTGGGCCATGACTGGGGCGGCTCGATTGCGTGGATGTATGCGTTCACGCACCCCGATAAGCTGGACAACCTGATCATCCTGTCGACGCCGCATCCCGTCCTGTTCATGGAGCGGATGCGCACCGATCCGCAGCAGCAGGCGACGTCGCAATACGCGCGCAACTTCCAGAAGGAAGGCTCGGAAGCTGGCATGACTGCGGAGGGGCTTGCGCGGCGCGTGCAGGACCCGGCGCTGCACGAGAAGTATGTCGAGGCGTTCAAGCGCTCGAGCTTTGCGGGCATGATGAACTATTATCGCGCCAACTATCCCAAGACAGTGGGGCCGGATGCGAAGCGGCCCTTCCTGCCGGACAATCCGCCGATGATCCCTGTGCCGCTGCTGGTGATCCACGGGATGAAGGACACGGCGCTGCTGGCGGCCGGGCACAACGGAACGTGGGAGAAGGCGGCGAAGGACACGACGATCATGATGGTTCCGGAGGCCGGGCATTTCGTGCAGTTCGACGCGCCTGAACTGGTGAACGGGACGATCCGGAGCTGGCTGGACATGCATCGGGTGAAGTAGGCGCGGGCGAGGAGGGGGTGATGAGGGTAGTGCTGGCGGCTGTTGCGATACTGTCCCTGACAGGCTGGATGCAGGTGACAGGTACCAAGGACATGATGGCGCGTGATCCGATGGATTGCGTGAACCCTGTTGCGGTGGCGTCGCCGCGGCAGATGTTCCAGACGCCGGTGGCATCGCACGCGATCGCGGATATTCCGGGGAAGACGCTGACGTCGATGCTGCTCACCGCGCCGCCGGGATCAAAGTCCCTGGCGCACAGGCATGCGGGCGTGGTGTTTGGCTATGTGATCGAAGGCGCGGTGTGCTCGCAGATCACGGGCGACGCCGGATTGAAGGCGTATGTCGCGGGCGACAGCTTCTTCGAGCCGGCGGGAAGCCAGCATCTGGCTTTCATCAATCCGGGGATGGTCACGGCGAAGGTGCTGGTGACGCAGGTGGCGGACACGGGCGCACAGCTTACCTCGCCCGTGAAATAGGCTGCGCCTTCCACGATGGGAGCCGGGTCCGTCCTTGAGATCGGGCGGTCTGGTTAGGAGAGGGCTTTCGCTGCGGCGGCGAGGCTCTTGGCGAACTCGTCATCGGCGGCCTTGCCGGTGAGCTGCTCGCTGAGGATCGCGGAGGCTGCGCGCGAGGCGGTCTCGACGGCCGCGAGTTTCACGTCGCGGATGGCGTCTGACTCGGCGCGGGCAATGCGCTCCTGGGCGAGCTTCTCGCGGAGGGCGATGCGCTCGGTAAGGGCGGCGGCGGCGGCCGTGGCGAGCTGGTCGGCCTCGCGGCGGGCCATCTCGACGATCTGCTTGGCCTCGACTTCCGCTTCGGCGGCGCGCTTCTGGACTTCGGCCAGCTTGGCTTCGGCTTCCTTGCGGAGGGCTTCAGCGGCGGCGAGTTCCGACGTGATCTTGGTCGCGCGGTCGTCGAGCGACTTCGTGATCGTAGCCGGCACCTTCATGTAGACGATGACGCCGATGAAGATCAGGAGGCCGACGAACGCCCAGAAGGCAGGGTCGTTGAGGTCAAGGTTCCAGCCGAGCAGGTTGAATGACGGCAGGGGGCCGGCAGCGGCGTGTTCGGCGACGGGAGCGTGTTCGGGTTCCATGATCAGCCTCCGATCGCGCCGGCGACGGCTTTTTTGACAGCGTCGGCCGAGGGCTTCACGCCGGTCAGGCGTTCGGCAATTGCGGCGGCGGCGTCTTGCGCGACGGCGGCGACATTCGTCATCGCCTTGGCGCGGGTTTCGGCAATACGGGATTCTGCGGCGGCGAGGCGGGTGTTGAGGTCCGCTTCGACCTTGGCAGTTTGCGCCGCGGTCTTCGCGTCGGCTTCAGCTTTGGCCTTCGATGCCGTGTCGCGCGCGTTGGCGCGAGCGGCGGCGATCTGGGTTTCGAACTGTTTCACCGACGCGTCGGCCTTGGCGGAAAGTTCAGCGGCCTTGGCGACGTCGGCCTTGATGGCGCCGTCGCGGTTTTCGACCGCTGCCTTGATCTTCGGCAGGAAGACGAAGGCGACGAAGAAGTAGAGAACGGCGAACGTGACGATCAGCCAGAAAACCTGGGAGACCCCAAATTCTCCGATCTGGTCGAACGGGGGAAAGCCGGATCCGGCTTCGTGGCCCGCTGCTGCCGCTTCATGCTCCACGTCGAGTACTCCGTCTTCCTGTGAAGCTGGATCAGACTGCGAAGATCAGGATCAGGGCGATGGCGAAGCCGAAGATGCCCAGAGCTTCCGTCACGGCGAAGCCGAAGATCAGGTTGCCGAACTGCTGGGGAGCAGCCGACGGGTTGCGCATCGCGCCATCGAGGTACGAGGCGAAGATGTTGCCCACGCCGATGGCGGCGCCGAGCATGGCGAGGCAGGCGAGGCCGGCGCCGACGTAGTTGAGACCTTCCATTTGTATTCTCCTTCGAAGTCCGTTGGTGATCAGTGCGCCTCGCCCAGAGCGTCATTGAGATAGACGCATGTGAGCATGGCGAACACGTACGCCTGGAGGAACGCCACCAGGAATTCGAGTGCAGTCACACCAACGATCAACGGCATCACGAGCAATCCGCCCATCAGCATGCCGATGCCGCCAAGGGCGACAGCGAGCGAGGGAACGAAGCCAGCGAAGACTTTGAGCGCCACGTGGCCACCAAGCATGTTCGCGAACAAGCGCATGCCGAGGCTGATCGGGCGTGACAGGAACGAGATGATTTCGATCGGGGTGACGATCAGGAGGAGCACGAACGGCACTCCCGACGGCACGAAAATCTTGAGGAAGCCGAAGCCCTTCTTGATGATCCCCACGAGCACAACGAGGCCGATGGTGAAGATCGCCATGAAGCCGGTTACGGCGATGTGGCTGGTGGTCGTGAACCAGTACGGCATCATGCCGAGGATGTTCGCGACGAAGATGAACGAGAACAGCGTGAAGACCAGCGGGATGAACGGCTTGCCCGGGGCGTGGTTCACGTCTTTCACGATGCCGGCGATGAACTGGTACCAGATCTCGCCCAGCGACTGGATGCGGGTCGGCACGGTCTTCATGCCGGAGGTCGCAAGGGCCAGGATGCCGATAAGGACGAGGACGCCGATCACCATCCACAGGGCGGACGTGGTGAACGAGATGTCCAGATCGCCAAGACGCAGATCGAAGATCTTGCCGATCTTGAACTGGTGCATCGGGTCGGTGGAGACCATCATGCCTTGTCGCCTTCGCCCTTCGAACTGGCGGCCGAATTGGCCTTCATCGCGGTAGCCACGACATTCCGGACGCCGGCGACGAACCCGAGCATGAGGCAGACGACGGTCGCCCAAGGTGAAACCTTGAAAACGGCGTCGATCCCCAAGCCAAGGATCACTCCCACGATGACGGCGGCCGCGAAGTCCGACGCCATGCGGAAGCCGAGACCCATTCCCTTGCCCGTGCTCGCGAGAGCTGAGCGTTCCTGCGCATCGATCTTCGCCTGGGCCTTAGCGATCCGGTCGTTCAGATCGTTCTGGCTCATGGAAAACACCCGCGACAGGTGGGAGAAAAGTCCGTCCCTGCGTGCGGATCAGCCCCAAAACAAAGGGGTTTTCACCGCGCGCGCAGCTATATGGGCGCGTCCGAGTCCAGTCAAGCAAATGTCATGGCGAAATTCGTGCGTAGCCTTCTGAAAAGGCTGCGCTTTTTCAAAGGCCATTACGCCGCAGGCGAGGCTGGTTGTTTCAGGCAGCCACGACGTGGCGTTCGACGGTGACGTGGACGAGTTCATGGACGGGTTTCAGGCGCTCGCGGATGACGTCGAGGTCGACGGCGGGGCGGCTGGCGATCGTGAGGACGGCGGCGTGGGCATCCGGGCCGACGCGCCAGACATGGAGGTCTGTGATCCAGCTGTCGCCTGGGCCTTCGATCTCCTGGCGGATTTCATCCACAAGGTGCGGATCGGCGGTGTCGAGGAGGACGCCTGCCGTGTCGCGCAGAAGGCTCCAGGACCAGCGGGCGATGACGACGGCCCCGACGACGCCCATGGCCGGATCGAGCCAGACCCAGCCGGCATACTTGCCCGCCACAAGAGCGACGATCGCAAGGACGGAGGTGAGGGCGTCGGCCAGCACGTGGAGGTAGGCGGCGCGGAGATTGTTGTCCGAGCCATGGCCGTGATTGTGGTGGCCATGGTGGTGGTGATCATGTTCGTGGGGGTGGCCCTGATGATGATCGTGGCCGTGATGATGAGGGTGGTGGCCGCCCGACAGGAGGAGGGCGCTGATAAGGTTCACCGCGAGGCCGAGAACGGCGACGATGATCGCCTGGTCGAAGGCGACGGCGCTGGGCGAGATGAGGCGTTGAGCCGATTCAAACGCGATGGCGAGGGCGACGACGCCGAGCACGAGGGCGGAGGCGAAGCCTGCCAGGTCGCCCACCTTGCCGGTGCCGAAAGTGTAGCGCGGGTTGCGGGCGTGGCGGCGAGCGAAGGCGTAGGCAAGGGCGGCGACGGTGAGCGCGCCGGCGTGGGTCGCCATGTGAAAGCCGTCGGCGAGCAGGGCCATCGAGCCGTAGACGGCCCCGGCGACGATCTCGCCCACCATCATCAAGGCGGTGAGGGCGACGACCCAGAGCGTGCGCCGGGCGTTGCGGTCGTGGTCCTTGCCGAGGAATTCGTGGTTGTGACGCAGAGCGTCGATGGCGTCGGTCATGGAACTACTTCGAATAACGCTTGATGATGGTGATGAGGTCTTCAGCGGCCTTTTTCCTGGCCTCGCCGCTGATCTTCGGGCCGGCGACATGCTCGCGCACGAAGTCGGCCATGATTTCTTCCGTGAGCCCGTTCACAGCGCCGCGGGCGCCCGAGACGAGGTGGAGGATGGTTTCGCAGCCCGCCTCTTCGTCCAGTGCCCGTTCGATGCCCTCGAGCTGGCCGATGATGCGGCGGATGCGGGCAGAAAGCTGCTTCTTCGATGCAATCGTGTGGGCCATGGGATGGGGGGGTACCCTATCTGGCCGACAAGGGCCAGAGGCAGGATGTGCTGGGGTGACGTCTAGTTCGTGGTATATCCGCGCGCGCCGCCGAGGAGGCGGTCGATCTCTCGGGCGAGTTCGCGCTGGGAATAGGGCTTGCCAAGGCGCGGCAGATCGATGCTCTCGCCCTTGGGAAGCTCGGCATAGCCGGTCGCCAGCAGGATGGGCAGGCCTGGTTTCAGCTTGCGGGCAGCTTCGGCGAGCTGGGCGCCGTTCATGCCCGGCATGGCGAAGTCAGTGATCATCAGGTCGACGCCGCCGTTGGACTGGAGCGCTTCGAGCGCGCTGGCGCCGGAATTGGCCTCGATGACGTGATGGCCAAGGTCCTCGAGCATGTCGACCGTGCTCATGGCGATGAGGACATCATCATCGACGAGCAGGATGCGGGCGTGACCGGCAGGTTCGATGTCTGCGGCGTCCTCGACGGGCCGGGCATCCTCGACCGGCGCGGAAGTGGCGGGGAGGAAGAGTTCGGCGCGTGTGCCCTTGCCAGGTTCGCTGCTGAGGCGGAGGGCGCCGTTGAGCTGCACCGCGAGGCCGTGGATCATCGAGAGGCCAAGGCCCGTACCCTTGCCGAGTTCCTTGGTGGAGAAGAAGGGCTCGATCGCGCGCTGCAGCGTGTCGGCGTCCATGCCGATGCCGGTGTCGACGACGGAGAGGCGCACGTACTGGCCGGGAGCGAGGTCTTCCTGCTGGCCGAGCTTCACGGCGTCGACGGAGATGGTGACGCTGCCGCCATCGGGCATTGCATCGCGCGCGTTGACCACGAGGTTGAGCAGGGCCAGTTCGAGCTGGTTTGCATCGACCATCGCCATCGGCAGTTTAGGGGCAAGGCTGAACGAGAGCTGGATGTCCGTTCCAAGCGACCGTTCGAGCAGGCTGCGCATGCCTTCGATGAGCGAGCCGATGTTGGCCGGCTCGACTGTGAGGCTCTGGCGGCGTGCGAACGCGAGCAGGCGCTGGGTGAGGGCGGCTCCGCGCTTTGCGCCCTGGAGTGCGCCGTCAATGAGGCGGCTGCTGCGTGGATCGTCGGGCACATGCTTGCGAAGGAGGTCGAGGTTCGAGAGCACGGCCATCAGCAGGTTGTTGAAGTCGTGCGCGACGCCGCCGGTCAGCTGGCCGATGACTTCCATCTTCTGCGCCTGGCGCAGCTGGTCCTCGACCTGTTCGCGCTGACGGATCTCGTCGAGCACCTTGGCGTGAGTGCTTTCGAGTTCGGTCGTGCGCTCGGCGACGCGCCGTTCGAGCCACTCGTTCGACCGGCGGAGCGCGACCTCGAACTGCTTGCGGTCTGTTGTGTCCATCGCGACGCCGACGAGAGCGCGGGTGCGGCCCGAGGCGTCTTGCAGCGTGCGGCCGTTGACCTGCACCCAGTGAATGCTGCCGTCGGGCCAGACGGTGCGGTATTCGACATTGTAGTCATCGCCACTCTTGATGCTGCGGCGAACGGCGGCCTGCATGGCGTCAAGGTCGTCGGGGTGGATCATAGCAAGCAGCTGCGGGTAGGTGAAATTGTCTGCTTCCGCGAGGCCGTAAATGGAGCGGCACAGCGGCGAGGTGACCAGTGCTTCGGTCTCGATGTCGATCGACCAGGAGCCGAGCTTGCCGGCGAGCATGGCGGTGGCGAGGCGTTCCTCGCTCTCGTGCAGCTCGTCAAGACGGTCGCGCGCCTCGAACTGGCGAAGGCGCGCCTTCGAGGAGGTGCGCGCCATGGAGGCGAAAGTCGTGGGATGGAAAGGCCGCTCGAGGAAGGAGACGTTGCCGAGCGCATCGGCGAGGCGCGCCGCCGCCGGATTGCTTTCAGGGCCACCACCCTTCTGCGTGAGGATGATGACGGGAAGATCCGACCAGGTTGGCTGCGCGTCGATCCAGGCGCGCAGGCGGCCGACGTCCATGTTGCGCATCGCCTCTTCGGAGAGAACGATGAAGGTAATGTTGGAGCCGAGTTCGTTCGTCAGCGCATCGAGATCGGGGCAGGCGGCAGCGGCGATGCCAGCTTCGTGCAGCAGCGCCACGGCCAGGGAGGCGTCGCGCCCGTGAGGAGCGAAGACCAGGGCCTTGTCGTGGCGTGCGCTTCTTGGAATGAGTCTACTCGCTTCTCGGTGCGGGCGCCTGAGCCTTGCCGATATAGGTCGGGACGCCGCGCAGGACGCCCTGGAATTCCTCCAGTGGCTCGCCGAGTGACAGGCCGCGTCTGCTGATCGTGTATTCGCGGATGGTTTCCTCGTGCCGGCTGGTGCGCTTCTTGATGACGGACACAGCACGCCTGACGTGGCCGAGCGCCTCGAAGTAACGCAGCAGGACGACCGTGTCAGCGAGATAGGTGACGTCGACGGGCGCCTTCATGTCGCCGACGAGGCCATGCTGCGCGACGGTAAGGAAGGTCGTGGCGCCCTGGCGATTGAGGTATTGCAGCAGTTCGTGGATGTGAAGGACGAGCGCATTCTCGTTAGGCATCGCGGCGCTGTAGCCATTGAGGCTGTCGATCACCACCGTCTTGGCCTCGGCTGCATCCACCTTTTCGCGGACGCGGTGGGCGAACTCGCCGGGCGACAGCTCCGCGGCGTCGACCTGTTCTACGATGAGATTGCCGTCGGTAATCATCGCGTCGAACTCGAAGCCAAGGGTGCGGGCGCGGTCGAGCAGGAGGCTGATCTCCTCGTCGAAGATGAACAGGGCGGCCTTCTCGCCGCGCTTCACGGCGGCGTCGGCGAATTGGAAGGCGAATGTGCTCTTGCCCGTTCCGGCCGGACCCAGGACGAGGACGCTGGAGCCCCGCTCGATGCCGCCACCTAAAAGGATGTCGAGACCGCTTATGCCGCTGCTGATCTGCTCGCGCTCGAAAATCGTGCGATGTTCAGCGGCGACAAGGCGAGGGAAGGCTTTCACGCCGCCCGTGAGGATGACGAAATCGTGCCAGCCACCGCGGAAGCGGGTGCCGCGATACTTCATGACGCGCAGACGACGGCGCTCGGCGCCGTAGTCCGGGGCCAGTTCCTCGAGGCGGATCACGCCGTGGACGATGCTGTGCACGGTCTTGTCGTTAGTGTCCGACGTGAGGTCGTCGAGCATCAGGACGGTTGCGCCGCTCTTTGCGAAGAAGTGCTTGAGCGAGAGGATCTGGCGGCGATAGCGCAGGGAATTCTGGGCGAGGAGGCGGATCTCGGAGAGGCTGTCGAGGACGATGCGCTTCGGCTTCACGCGCGCGATCGCCTCGAAGACCAGCTTCGTGGTTTCACCGAGCTCGAGATCGGAGGAGTAGAGCAGGCTCTGCTGCTTGTCGGGATCGAGCAGGCTTTCCGGCGGGACCAGTTCGAAGATTTCGATCTTGTCGTTGAGCGTCCAGCCATGCGAGGCGCCGCCGGCGCGGAGTTCGGATTCGTTTTCCGAGAGCGTTATGTAGAGGCCTTGTTCGCCGCGTTCGGCGCCTTCGAGCAAGAATTTGAGGGCGATCGTTGTCTTGCCTGTGCCGGGGCTGCCTTCCAGCAGATAGACGTGGCCCGGTATCAGACCGCCCGCGAGAACATCGTCTAGTCCAGGGACGCCAACCCTCGCCCTGGCGCTCTCGCCGACCTTGCCCGCCAAATTTACCTCCAGTCACTGAAAAATAATATCAATCAAAGGTTTGCACGTCGTGAGGGAATTGCGGGGAGCATTCCCAGTAAACATGGATCATCCGCACGCGAAAATGGTCGCGATCCCATCTCTGGTGATCTAGGCCGGTTGATGCGGGCGAAAAGCGTCAGGCTGCAGCGAGCGTTTAGCGGCGCGTGCGTGTGGGACGTCAGCCCGTGAGGGAGGCGTAGGCCGCCTGGAGAAGGCCAAAGCCGCGCGGGTCGCCGAGGAGGCCGGATTCCATCCGGTTCATCACGTAGGAGACGCAGAGGCGCTTGTCCGGATCGACCACGATGGTGGAGCCGCCATAGCCGCCCCAGTAGGCGATGCGTTCGCTTGGGCCGAGCGGGAATTGCGGCGTTGAGAGGCCGTAGCCCATGCCGAACACGATCGGCAGGCCGAGGACGAGATCCTGCGTGGCGGACTGCATGTCGAAGACGCGATTCACGCCGGCTTCCGACATGATGGTCTTGCCGAAGGCCGATCCGCCATTGGCCATGTGCGTCTGGGCGCGCACGATGGAGCGGGCGTTGCCATGGCCGTTGGCGGCAGGGATCTCGGCGGCGCGCCAGGCGCGTGTGCGGGTCGCGCTGACATTGACTGCCGGGTTGGCGAAGGTGCGCGAGGCGATGGTGTCGCTCTTGCCCGTCTGGACGCCCTGAGTGGGCGGGATGAGATTGGCGATACGGGGCTCGGCGCTTTCGGGCGTTCCGATGTGGAAGTCGGCGCCGAGCGGTTCGGCGAATTCCTGACGGAAGAAATTGCCGATGGTCTGGCCCGTGACACGGCGGACGATTTCTCCAATCAGGTGGCCCTGCGTGAGCGCGTGATAGCCGGATTGCGTGCCGGGCTCCCACCAGGGCGCCTGACGGGCGAGGGCTTTGGTCATCCAGTCCCAGTCATAGAGCGCATCGCCCTTGACGGGCTCGTCCATGCCGGAGAGGCCGGCGGTGTGGCTGAGGAAGTGGCGGACTTCGACACCGGCTTTTCCGTTCTGAGCGAACTCGGGCCAGTATTTCGCGGCTGGGGCATAAAGATCGACCTCGCCGCGATCGGCGAGCAGCAGCAGGCACATCGCCGCCATCGGCTTGGTGCTGGACCAGACGTTGACGAGCGTGTCCTCGCGCCAGGGGGTCGTGCGTTCGGCATCGAGATGCCCACCCCAGAGGTCGACGACGAACTTGCCTTCATGGGTAACCGCTACCGACGCGCCGACATCCGCGTGCTTTGCGAAGTTTGCTTCGAAGGCAGCCCTTACGGGTGCGAAGCGGGGATCGCAGAAGCCATTGATCGGAGCGGTCATGCAGCGGCCAGTCTTTCTGCGGCCTGGAGGTCGACGGAGACGAGGCGGGAGACGCCGCGCTCCTGCATGGTGACGCCAAAGAGGCGGTCCATGCGGGACATCGAGACTGCGTTGTGGGTGATGATGATGAAACGGGTTTCAGTGCGTGTGCGCATTTCTTCGAGAAGGCGGCAGAAGCGATCCACATTGGCGTCGTCGAGCGGGGCGTCGACCTCGTCGAGCACGCAGATCGGAGCAGGACGCGAGAGGAACACCGCGAAGATGAGCGCTGTCGCCGTGAGCGCCTGTTCTCCGCCGGACATCAGGGACAATTGGCCGAGACGCTTGCCCGGGGGCGAGGCGTAGATTTCGAGGCCGGCGTCGAGCGGGTCTTCCGACTCGGTGAGGCGAAGTTCGGCGTGGCCGCCACCGAACAGGGCGGTGAAAAGCGAGCCGAAATGATTATTCACCTGGGTGAAGGCGTCGAGCAGGCGCTGGCGGCCGTCCATGTTGAGGGCATCGATGCCTTCGCGGAGTTTCGCGATGGCGGCGATGAGGTCGTCGCGCTCCTCGATCTGGAAGCCCATGCGCTTCGAGATCTCGGTGAGCTGTTCGTCAGCTTCCATGTTGACGGCGCCGAGCTGGTCCCGCTCACGGCGAAGCTGGGCAAGACGGGTGTCGAGCGCGTGAGCGTCGGCGGCGGCTTCTTCTTCTGGGTCGTCGGCATCGCCGCCGGAATCACCATGCTCCGCACGTGCGGCGCGGGCGGCAGCGAGTACCTGTTTCACGAGGGATTCGAGTTCTTCGAGATCCTTGTCGAAGGCGGCGCGAATCTGTTCGGCGATCTCGGCTTCGCGGCGGATCGCGGCTTCAAGGCGGGCTTCGGCGCGGACGAGGGTTTCTCGGGCGCTGCCGGCGGCGTCGCGGGCGGCCCGCGAGGCGATTTCGGTTTCGCGAAGAGAGCCCTCGGCTTCAGCCAGCGTATCGGCGGCGGTGCGGCGGGCGGCTTCGGCGGTCTCGCTTGAGGCGGAGAGGGCCTCGAGCTTTTGCTGGATCAGCGCGGGCTGGTCCTTCGCGGTCTCGAAGGCGGCGCGGGCGTCCTTGAGGTCGTGTTCAATTGCAGCGAGGCGGCCGGTGGCTTCGGAGGCTCGGGCAAGCCATTCGTTGCGGTCGCGATTGAGGGCGAGGCGCTGGGCGGCGGCGCGCTCGGCTTCACGGACGAAGCTGTCGAGGGTGGCGGCGGCGCTGCGCTCGGAATCGCGCGCCGCGCGGACCTTGTCGGTGAGGTGAATGAGGGCCTGGCGGTCGTGGTCGGAGGGCGCTGCGGAGAGAGCGGATTTCGCGGCGGTGAGCGTTTGGGCCGCGTGATCGCGTTCGGTGGCGAGACGCTGGACGGTTTCGCGAACTGCGGCGCCGCGCAGGGCGAGGCGTTCGACATCCTGCTCGGCGCGGAGGGCGGCCTCGTGCGTCTGGGCGGCGGCGCGTGTGAGTTCGGGCACGTTGCGGCGCGAGGCCATGAGCGTCATTTCGGCGTCGGTGAGTTGCTTGGACGCCCTGTTGCGTTCGGCGGCGGCGGCTTCGCGTGCTGTCTGCGCTGCAGCGATCTCGGGCTTAAGCGCGTCGCGACGGGCGCGCTGTTCGAGTTTTTCGGCGGAGGCAAGCGGGGCGTCGGCCGTGCGGACGAAGCCGTCCCAGCGCCAGAGATCGCCCTCGCGGCTGACGAGGCTCTGGCCGGTCTGCAGTTGCCTGACCAGTGAGGCGCCGTCAGCGCGGTCTATGAGGCCGCATTGCGTGAGGCGCGGGCGAAGTTCGGCGGGGGCTTCGACGAGGTCGCTGAGCGGCGTTGCGCCATTGGGCAGGCGCGCAGAGATGTCGCCGTGCTGGCCGGACCAGTGGACAGGCGAGGCAGCGTCGGTCGGCGCATCGAGATCGTCGTCGAGCGCAGCGGCGAGCGCGCGTTCGAGGCCCGGAGCGCGGACGCCGTCCATCACGGGCGGATAATAGGTGGTAGTGCTGATGCGTAGCAGGCGGTCGAGGCCTTTGAGCTCGGATTCGAGTTCGCCCAGCTTGCGTTCGGCGGCGAGCAGCGGTGGCGTGAGGCGCGCTTCGAGGCCTCGTGCATCATCCACCGCGCGCAGGGCTGCGGTGAGTTGCGATTGCGCGTCCTGCGCCTGCTTCTCCGCGTTGGCGTGGCGGGCTCGGGCATCCTTGAGGGCAGCTTCGAGTTTCGAGGCGTCGCCCAGTGATGTGAGTTCGGTCTGGGCTTTCGTCAGGTCGGCAGCGAGGCGGGTGTGGCGCTCTTCCTCGCGCTTCACGGCGGCTTGAGCGGCCGCGGCTTCGGCTTCGGCGCGGGCGAGGGCGGTGCGGCGCTGGTCGGCTTGCTGCTCGAAGGTCTGGAGCTGGGCCATCGCGTCGTTCACTGCGGCGGAGAGTTCGGCTTCGCGCTTGGCCTGCGCGGCAGGTTCGTCAGGCGGCAGGGCGGCGAGGGCTTGCGATGCGCGATCGGCACGGGCCGTTGCATCGTCACGCTGGACGGCTTCGCGGGTCGTGTCTTCGACGAGCCGGGTGATGTCGCGGTCGAGGCGGGCGAGGGCTTCTTTCGCTGCGTCGCGTTCGGCTTCTAGGCGGGCGAGCTGCAGCTTGATGACGCCGAGCTTGCCGGCGGCTTCGGATTCGGCTGCACGCAGCGGCTCGATAGCGGAACGAGCTTCGAGTTCGGCGGTGGAGGCTTTCGCGACGGTGGAGACTGTCTTCTGTTCGTAGGTCTTCGCTTCCTCAAGGGCGGTGCGCGCTTCTTTCGTCTCGACGACAGCGCCGCGCCAGCGGGCGGCGCCGAGGCGGGCTTCGAGGGCGGCGATCTCTTCGGAAAGGGCGCGGTACTTGCGGGCCTTGCTGGCCTGGCGCTTGAGCGAGTTCGCCTGGCGTTCGACCTCGGCCATGATCTCGGCGAGGCGGAAGAGGTTTTCGTCTGCCGCCTTTAACTTGAGTTCGGCTTCGTGGCGGCGGGCGGCGAGGCCGCCGATGCCGGCGGCTTCTTCGAGGATGCGGCGGCGGTTCTGCGGCTTGGCGCCGATCAGCTCGCTGATCTGGCCCTGGCGGACGAGGGCGGGCGAGTTGGCGCCAGTGGAAGCGTCGGCGAACAGGAGCTGCACGTCCTTGGCGCGGACGGTGCGGCCATTGATCTTGTAGGACGAGCCGGCGCCGCGGCGGAGCATGCGGCGGATCTCGATCGTGCCTTCTTCGTTGAACTCGGCGGGCGCCGTGCGGTCGCGATTGTCGAGGAGGAGGGTGACTTCGGCGATCTCGCGGGCGGGGCGGGCTTCGGTGCCGGAGAAGATGAGGTCGTCCATCTCGCCGCCGCGCATCGCGCGGGCGGATGTCGCCCCCATTGCCCAGCGCAGCGCTTCGAGGAGGTTGGACTTGCCGCAGCCATTGGGGCCGACAATGCCCGTGAGGCCCTCTTCGATCGGCACATCCACCGGATCGACGAAGGACTTGAAGCCCGCGATCTTGAGGCCGATCAGGTGCAAGTCAGGGTTCCAATTCGCCCTGAAAAGAGCGGGCTTTCGGTCGCTCTACGGGGGGCGGGGGGCGGGGTCAATGGCTGTCGCCAGCGGGGCGATGGACATGGTATCCGCGCCTCCGCTAGCCACCCGGAACGGCGGGATTTGCACGGTTACTGGCTAGGCGGCGCGGGGGCTGTCAGAGCCGGCGCTTTTGCCAGCGCGGCGTCGATGGCGGCGAAGAAGCCATCGGTGGTCTTGTCGTCCAGTTCCTTGCCGTCGACCAGGAAGGTGGGCGTGCCCGTGATGAAGGCCGGCGCCTCCTTGACGCCCTTGCGCGTGACGCCATCGATCCCCTTGTCGTCCATGCAGGTGCCGACCTGATCGACAGAGAGGCTGAACTTCGCGCCGATGTCGCGGAAGGCTTTCTGCAGTCGCCAGGGATTGCGGCTGGCTTCGACCAGTGCGTCCTGCTGGGCAAAGAGCTCGTCGATCACGGGGAAGAAGCTGGTCGCGCCGGCGCAGCGGGCAAGGGCGGCGCCTGCGATGGAGACGGGCGCGGGCGGGGTGGGCATCACGACCCAGACCAGCTTCACCTTGCCGGTTTCGATGTATTTCGTCTTCAGGTCAGGAAAGACCTCGTCGTGGAAGGCCTTGCAGTGGCCGCAGGTGGTGGAGGCGTATTCCGTAACCGTGACAGGAGCTGCCGGATTGCCGAGGACGGGCTCGCCAAGGAAGGGCGTGATTGCGACCGTCTTGTAGGGTTCCGGCTCGCGCGGGACTTCGCACGCGGCGAGGAGAAGCGCTGCGGTGATGGCCAGTGTGGCGCGGATCATCTGACGGCTACGATGGCGGCGAGGCAGGAGCCGGAGCAGCAGGTTGCGGCTGCGGCGCGGGCGGCGTCGTGGGCGCGGGCGTGGTGGCTGCGGCGGGAGCAGCAGAGCCGCCGAGCTTGGCGTCGATCGCAGCGACGATGTTCTCGAGCGTTGGGTTCGGAAGCAGCTCGTCATTGATGAAGACGCTCGGCGTGGAGCGCACGCCTTTGAGCATCGCATCATCGTGCGACTGCTTGATCGAGGCCTTCAGCTCGGGTTGGTGGTCGATGCAGGTCAGGATCTGGTCCGAGGTGAGGCCGTTCTTGGCGCCGATCTCGTTGAGGACGGGAAGAGCGCTGCCGGACTGGGCGGCGACCATCACGTCGTACTGGCGCGTGAAGAACTCGTCGATCATCGCGTAATACTTGTCCTTGCCAGCACAGCGCGAGACCGAGGCCAGGAGTACGCCGAGGCCGTCGACGGCCTTGCCGGTCTGCGGATCCCCTTCCAGCGGATAGTCGCGATAGGTGTACTTGATCTTGCCGGTGTCGATGTAGTCCGCCTTGAGCTTCGGGAATTCCCACTTCCAGAAGTCGCGGCAGTGCGGGCAGGAGAGCGCTGCGTATTCGACGACATGGACCTTGGCGGTTTCGCTGCCGAGCGTGACGTCGCCGATGATCGGCGTGACGGGCACGGGCTTGAAGGTTCCCGCGCCGGCCTGTCCGTTCTGGCCCGAGCAGGCGGCGAGCGCGATGGCGGCGACGGCGCCGACGGCAAGGCGGAAGGTCAGGGACGGGGACATGTTGGTTCCCATTGGGTTACTCAGGGGCTTTGTCGAGGTTGTGGCCAAAGAGGCGCTGCGGGTCAACGTTACCGCGCTCGCAAGGATGTTATCCCTTGCGCTGGCCGGTCAGGATCGCTTCGCCGAGCTGGGCCAGAGCATTGCGGATGGCGGGGGTTTTGACCGGGGCGAGGCGCTTCACGAGGGCCTCGCGCTGCTCAGGCGTCAGGGGGCGGGGGGTGACCAGCGCCAGCTGCTTTTGCGGTGCGGTCTGGACGATTTTCAGTGAAGCGATCTTCGAGCCCGAGGCGAGGTTTACGCGCTCGATGATGTGATCCTTGGCGTGCTGGACAATGGGGGCTGCAGCTGAGGGCACGCGCAGGTGAAGCACGGCGCCGCCCTTGGCGCGAGCGACGCGGATCGGCTGGGTGACGGCGGCAAGGCGCAGGCCGACGATTTCCGGCCAGCGGGACTGGAGCGTTTCTGGGGCCGGGCCGGCTTCCTTGAGAAGCGGGCGAAGGGCCTTGGCGAGGGCTGCGCCCATGGGGCGGGCGTTGCGGTAGACCGGAATGGCGTGGGTTTCCGCCAGCCGGGCTTCGGCCTGACGTTCCTTCTCGCGCTCGTTCCAGTCGATGGACATCCTCCTTCTTGCCAGCATTTGCGTTTCGTCGGAATGGCCGGAGGCAGATCGTTTCGGACCCCATGGCCACTCACAGCCTGAAGAAGATGCTCACCGCGGTGGATCGCTGGTACCGGCGGTATGGCCGCGTGCTGCCGTGGCGCATCGGGCCGACCGAACGGGACCAGGGCGTAAGGCCGGATCCCTACCTGGTGTGGCTCTCGGAAGTGATGCTGCAGCAGACGACGATTCCGCATGCGGCGCCGTACTTTGAGGCGTTCCGGAAGCGGTGGCCGACAGTGAAGAAGTTGGCTGCGGCGACTTGGGAAGATGTGTCGGCGGCGTGGGCAGGGCTTGGATATTACAGCCGGGCGCGGAACCTCCATGCCTGTGCAAAAGCAGTCGTTGAACGAGGCGGTTTTCCACAGGACGCGAAGGGGCTGCGTGAGCTGCCGGGGATCGGCCCGTACACGGCGGGGGCGATCGCCTCGATTGCGTTCGATGAGCGGGTTGCGCCGGTCGACGGGAACATCGAGCGGGTTGTTTCGCGGGTGTGGGCGATTGGCTCCGACGGGACGGAGAAAGGCTGGCGTGAGGCGAAGGGCGTGATCGCAGGGCGCGCGCAGTCGCTGGTGGACGCGTTGGCGAAGGAAGCGCGTGCGGGTGATCTGGCGCAGGCGTTGATGGATATCGGCGCGACAGTATGCACGCCGCGGAAGCCGAACTGCCTGATTTGTCCGCTCAACGAGTTCTGCGCGGCGCGGGCGGGGGGCGGTCCGGAGCGCTATCCGGTTAAGGCGGAGAAGAAGGCGACGCCGACGCGGCATGGATCGGCCTTCGTGCTGGTGCGCGGGGGCGAGGTGCTGCTGGTGCGCCGGCCGCCGAGCGGATTGCTGGGCGGCATGGTGATGCCGCCGACGAGCGCGTGGACAGAGGCGAAGGCGGCTGACCCGGTTGAGGAAGCGCCAGGCAAGTTCGACTGGGAGCGCGTCGGCGAAGTGCGGCACGTGTTCACGCACTTTGCGCTGAAGCTTGAGGTATGGCGTGCGGAGGCTGGACCGCGTGCGAAGGCTGCGGGCGAGTGGATGGCGCGTCAGGATGCGCTGGCGGCGTTGCCCACGGTGGGAAGAAAGGCTGTTGCGCTGGCGCTCGGCGGAGCGAAGGGGCGTTAGCTCAGCGCGTCCGCGTAGCGGCTGCGCAGCACCTTCTTGTCGATCTTGCCCGTTGCGGTGAGCGGAACGGACGCAAAGATCACGCGGTCGGGCTTCCACCATTTGACGATACGGGATTCGAGGAAGGCGTAGACGTCGGCTTCCGAAACCGTGGCGCCGTCATGGCTTTCGATGACGAGGAGCGGGCGTTCTTCCCATTTCGGGTGCGGCACGCCAACGACGGCGGCGATCTTAACGCCCGGGCAGCCGACGGCAATGTTCTCGAGGTCGATGGAGGAGATCCATTCGCCGCCTGACTTGATGACATCCTTCTTGCGGTCGGTGATGCGCATGAAGCCGTTGGCGTCGATGGTGGCGATGTCGCCGGTGTCGAACCAGCCATTGTCATCGGTGGCGTCCGCGTCCTTGCGGAAGTAGCGCTTCACGACCCATGGGCCGCGCACCAGCAGCGCGCCGGAGGCTTCGCCATCCCATGGCAGGTCCTTGCCGTCATCGTCGACGATCTTGAGGTCGATCCCGAATTGCAGTCGGCCCTGACGGGTCCAGATGGCCTCGTCCATTGCGTCCTCGCCGGCTTCGGCGAGTTCGGGCGTGGGCGTGGCGACAACGCCAAGCGGGCAGGTCTCGGTCATGCCCCAGATCTGGAGGACGCGGACGCCGTATTTCTTCTTGAAACTCTCGGCCATGGCGCGCGGCACGGCGGAGCCGCCGATGACGAGGCGCTCGAGCCTGCCGGGTTTCTGGCCGGCCTGTTCGAGGTAGGAGAGATACATCGTCCAGATGGTGGGGACGCCGCCGGAGAAAGTGACGCCTTCGTTGACGATGAGCTCCTGCAGGCTTGCGCCATCCATCCGGTCGCACGGCAGAACCATCTTGCAGCCGCTGATCGGCGCGGCAAACGGAAGTCCCCAGGCTGTGGCGTGGTACAGCGAGGAGCAGGGCATCACGACGTCGAAGGCGTTGAAGCCGAAGGCGCCGGCAAGGCCGGAGGCCATCGCGTGCAGGACGACGGCGCGGTGGGAATAGAGCACGCCCTTCGGCTCGCCCGTGGTGCCGGAGGTGTAGCAGAGGAAGGCGCCGGTGTTCTCATCGTTGGCAGGCCAGGCGATGTCGAGGCTCTCTTTGGCGAGGAGGGCCTCGTAGCTGAGAGCGTTGAGGGCGCCTGGCGTGGTGCGTTGTTCGTCGGACAGCATGATCCAGGTTCGGATGTTCGGGAGCTGCGGTGCGATGCGTTCGACGACGGCGAGGAAGTTGCGGTCGAAGAGGACGATCCTGCTTTCGGCGTGTTTGATCGTGTAGATGATCTGCTCATCGAACAGGCGGGGGTTGGCGGTGTGCAGGACAGCGCCGAGGCCGGGGACGGCGTAGAAGAGTTCGAGATGACGGTGCGTGTTCCAGGCGAGACTGGTGACGCGGTCGCCGGCCTTGACGCCGAGGCGCTTCAGCGCGTTGGCCGCCTGCGCCGTGCGGCGGAGGCATTGGGCGTAGTCGTAGCGCCAGATCGGCTCTTCAACGAGGCGCGAGACGATGGCGCGTTTCGGATGCGCGGTCGCGGCAAACTTCAGGATGTCGATGATCTGCAGCGGCGGCGTCTGCATCA
Source organism: Hyphomonadaceae bacterium (assembly GCA_047601145.1). GTDB lineage: Bacteria > Pseudomonadota > Alphaproteobacteria > Caulobacterales > Hyphomonadaceae > UBA7672. The sequence continues at coordinate 91,686 of JASGJW010000005.1, read as the reverse complement.
GGCCGGCGGTCATGCTTGCTTCCTCGCACTCAACGGAAAGCAGTCTAGCGCAGGAGGGGCCGTCAGGGCGAGGCGGCGATGGTGGTGCGGTGGAGGATGCGGTCGTGGCCGGCATAACCGCCGGTGGCGGCGTGGAGCACCGAGCGGTTGTCCCACATCAGCAGCATGTTGGGCCGCCATTTGTGGCGGTACTGGAATTCCGGTCGCGACTGCCACTGATAGAGTTCAAGAAGGAGCGGCGTTGATTCCGACCCCGGCATACCCTCAATGCCGATGATGTAGCCAAAGCAGGAGAAGATGCCTTCTCGGCCTGTCTCGGGATGCTTGCGGATCAGCGGGTGGAGGTGGGTGGCCTCCGCATCGCGCGAAGGGCGGATGTCCATCGAGCGTTTCGGCTTGTCCTTTTCGCCGTACGTACCATCAGGGGCGTAGGCCTTCACCGCGGAGTGGATCGCCATGCGGCCTTCGAGTGGCTTGCGCAGCGCGGCGGGCATCGCATCGAGGGCCGCGTGCTGGTTGGCGAAGAGGGTGTCGCCGCCCACGGGCGGTATCGTGATGCCATAAAGGCAGGTGCCGGCAGGCGGACGCGCCTGGAAGCTCCAGTCGCTGTGCCAGTTCTCGGCGAAGAGCTGTGACGTTTCATTGGCGAGGCGCTGCACGGCGATGACGTGACTGCGGCCAGGTATCGGCGCGATGAAGGGGTCATTGCCGAACCCTCCGAAGGCGAGCGTGAAGCGTTCGAGATCATCATCGCTCATGTGCTGGTCCGGGAAGGCCAGCACATGATGCTTGAGCCACGCCGCGCGTATGGTTGAGACGTCGCCGGGATCGAGCGGCAGTGTCAGGTCGATCCCGGTGACGCTCGCGCCACAAGCCTCGGAGGAGGGCTCGACGCGGATCACGCCATTGCGGCTTTCACGGCGGCGGACGTGATCGGGATATGCCGGAGGCGAGCGCCCACGGCATTGAAGATCGCGTTGCCGATGGCGGGGCCGACGACCGTGGTCGCCGGTTCGCCGAGGCCGACAGGGGCTTCGGTCGAGTCGACGAAGGTGATGTCGAGCTCCGGGACATCCGAGATGCGCAAAGGCGTATAGGCGCCAAGATTGGTCGCCTTGACGTTGCCGTTCTCGAACTCCGTGCCTTCGTGGAGGGCGAGGGAGAGGCCCCAGAGAGACGCGCCCTGCATCTGCGCCAGCGCGCCGTCGGGATCGACGATCGTGCCGGCGTCGGCGACGAGTGTCAGCTTCTCGACCTTTACGATGCCGCTGCCCTTGTCGACGTTGACCCGCGCGACGCAGGCCACCCAGGTTGGCATGTCACGCTCCTGCCCGAAGGAGGTGGCGAGGCCGAGGCCCGTGCCGGCCGGGAGTTGCGATCCCCAGCCGGCTTTCTGGGCTGCAAGCTTCACGACGTTGGCCTGGCGCGAGGCGCCGCCGACGGCGTTGGGCGCGGAGCCGGCATTCGCGCCTTCGGCCTTGAGGAGTTTCACGCGGAACTCGACCGGGTCCATCTTCACCTTGTGAGCGGCCTCGTCGATGAAGCTCTCGAGGGCCCAGTTGGTGAAACCGGGGCCGACCGAGCGCAGCCAGCCGGGGCGGAAGGTCTGGTTGGCGAGGTCGTTGGAGACCGCGCGGACCTTGTGGGCGCCGACCGAATACCAGTGGTTTGCGCCGTTGATGGCGAACGGATCGAAAGGCACGTCCTTCTCGCCCTTCGGCATGAAGAACGGAGCCATGACTTCGGTAGGCCAGCCGCAGGCGACGTGATGTTCCATCGCAACCGGATTGCCGCTTGCATCGAAGCCCATCTTCATTTTCTGGACGGAGGGTGAGCGCACGCTGTCGAACTTCACGTCGTCTTCGCGCGTCATCACCATCTTCACGGGCTTGCCGACGGCTTTCGAGGCAAGGGCTGCGCCGACGGCGTAGTCGCCATTGAGACGCCGGCCGAAGCCGCCGCCGAGGCGATAGGTGCGCATGATGACGTCGGTCTCGGGAACTTCGAGCGCCTTGGCGAGCCAGGGCAGGACGAGGCTCTGCCACTGGTTGCCGGTGTGGATTTCCCACTTGCCGTCCTTCTGGAAGGCGAGGGCGTTGAGCGGCTCCATCTGGAAGTGGAGCGCGGTCGCCGTGGTGTAGGTGGCGTCGAGCGTCGACTTGGCTTTCTTGAAGGCCGCAGCCGTGTTGGTGTCGGCGGAAGGGAGGACAGAGCCCTTGCTCGCGTCGGCAATCAGCTTGGCGGCGTGATCCTGGATGTCCTTCTCCGAGACCTTGGTTGTTGGTCCGGGGGAGTATTCCAACGTGATGGCGGCGGCGGCTTTCTTCGCGGCGTACCAGCTATCCGCGATGACGACGGCCCAGCCAGGAACGGTATTCGATGGGTCTTTCAGCACGACGGTCTGGAGGTAGCCTTTGATACTCTTCGCCGGCTCGTCCATCACATAGTTGACCTGCGATCCATTGCGGGTCGGCGGCAGGATAGGACAGCCATAGACCATTCCCTCGACCTTGGCGTCGATGCCGTAGATGGCAGTGCCATTGGTCTTCTCGACGATATCGAGCGAGGTGACCGGCTTGCCGATCAGCTTGCGGTCAGCGACGGGCTTGAAGGCGATCTTGGCGAGTTCTTCGGGCGTGTAGCTCTTGTTGACGCCTTTGCGGACGAGATCCTTGTAAGAGATCTTCTTGCCGCCGGAGACGATCTCGCCGTTCTCGGCCTTGCAGGTTGCGGGATCGACGCCGAGCTCCTTGGCGCCGGCCTCGATCAGCGCCATGCGGCCGGCGGCGCCGGCCTGGCTGTAGAGCGGATAGGTCTGCCAGACGGACCAGGAGCCGCCGGTGACCATGAGGCCCCATTTCGGATCGCTGTCGACGTGTGCGATGCGGACGTTCTGCCAGGGAACTTCGAGTTCATCGGCAAGGATGCGGGCGAGCGACGTGCCGACATGCTGGCCCATCTCGGCGCGGATCACATTCACGGTGACGATGCCGTTGTTGTCGATCGCGTACCATTGCGTGGGCTCGAAGGGCGGGGCGGTGCTGGCGACTTCGGTGGTGCAAGCCGTCAGGAAGGAGAAGGCGATGCCGGTTCCGGCGGCGGCGATGAGGAAGCCGCGGCGGGAGAGAGCAGGAGCATTGTTCACGGGCGTATCCATGGATCAGGCTCCCTTCATCGCGTTGGCGGCCTGGCGCACCGCGGCGCGGATGCGCGGGTAGGTCATGCAGCGGCACAGATTGCCGGACATCTGCGCGTCGATATCGGCATCGGAGATGTTGGGATTGTCCTTGAGCACGGCGGCAGCCTGCATGATCTGGCCGGACTGGCAGTAACCGCATTGCGGGACCTGCAATTCCTGCCAGGCTTTCTGGACCGGGTGCTGGCCTTTGGGGTCGAGGCCTTCGATCGTCGTGATGTCGGCGCCTTCGACGGCGCTGAGCGGCGTGATGCAGGAGCGCGTCGCCTTGCCGCCGATATGGACGGTGCAGGCGCCGCACATGCCGATGCCGCAGCCGAACTTGGTTCCGGTCAATCCGGCGCTGTCGCGTATCACCCAGAGCAAGGGCGTGTCGGCGTCAGCCTCCACGGTTGTCTGTTTTCCATTCAGCTTGAAGCTGGTCATTTCCACACCCTCTGACCGTTGCAGCGGGCGCGGCGGAACATGCGCGCGCACGCGTTTGCAGCCATGCTTTGCCTGTTGTGGTGATGTGTCCAGAAGGCGGCGCGGTCCTTCGCGAGCGCGGCAAGTGCGCGATTTTCAAAATACGCAATGCCCAGAAGAGGATGCGGGAGTCGCTATATTCCATCGTGAATATCGAAATTTTTGCGTGCCGCTGGCGGATGTGCCCCCGTCATCGCGGATGCAGCGGTGGAAAATCGTCGGCGCACGGAATCGCCGTGTGCGATGCAAGGGCATGAAGCTCGAAACGACGATCAATGCGCTTGACTGGGATGGCATGGGCGAGGCGCTGGATGACGGCGGGGCGGTTGTGACGCCGCCGCTTCTGGACGCGGCGACATGTGCGCGGCTGCGTGCGGCGTATGAGGACGATGCGCTGTTCCGCTCGAAGGTGGTGATGGCGCGTCATGGGTTCGGGCGCGGCGAGTACAAATACTTTGCCTATCCGATGCCGGAGGTGGTGAGCGCGTTGCGGACGGCGCTCTATCCGAAGCTCGCTTTGATTGCGAACAGGTGGGAAGAGCGCCTGGGGCGGCCGGCGAGATTTCCGGCAAAGCATGCGGACTTCCTGGAGGAGTGCCGCGCGGCCGGGCAGGCACGACCGACGCCCTTGCTGTTGAAGTATGGAGCGGGCGACTACAACTGCCTGCATCAGGATCTTTATGGCAAGCAGGTGTTTCCGCTGCAGGCGGCTTTCCTCTTGTCGCGGCCGGGCAAGGATTTTACGGGCGGCGAGTTCGTGATGACGGAGCAGCGGCCGCGGATGCAATCGCGCGCGGAGGTGGCGCCGCTGGGCGTGGGGCAGGCGGTGATCTTCGCGGTGAACGACCGTCCAGTTCATGGCGCGAAGGGCGCTTACCGCGTGAAGATGCGGCACGGCGTAAGCCGCGTGCGCTCGGGCGAGCGCTACACGATGGGCGTCATCTTTCACGACGCGGCGTGACTCCTCCGGACTGCGGGCGCATGGTTCAGCGGGCCAGTCAGGGAGGCGCTGGATGCTCGATCACATCGGACTCAAGGTCACGGACATCAAACGATCGAAGGCTTTCTATGATCAAGCGCTGAAGCCGTTGGGCGTCAGCGTCGTCATGGATGTGTCTGCGGCGGAGACGGGATCGACGCCGTATCTGGGCTATGGCGAGGGCTACAAGCCGTACTTCTGGATCAATGAGCAGCCGCGCGCGACGGAACTGCTGCATGTGGCATTCGCGGCGGAGAGCCGTGCGAAGGTCGATGAGTTCTACAAGGCGGCGATTGCGGCGGGCGGGAAGGACAATGGTCCTCCGGGGCTGAGGCCGCTCTATCATCCGACATACTACGGCGCGTTCGTGCTGGACCCGGACGGGCACAACATAGAGGCCGTGTGTCACGCGCCTGCGTGAGGAACGTCGATCAGCTTAGTGCGGAGCGGCCGGGGCGGGAGCCGGGGTCGCGGGCGCCGGGGTAGCCGGAGCTGGCGTTGCCGGAGCTGGCGTGGCGCCAGGAGCGGCGGGCGCAGCGCCCGGAGCAGCCGGAGCTGCGCCATCTACCGGAGCGGCGGCCGGAGCAGCGCCATCAGCGGGAGCAGCAGCCTGCGGCGGCAACGGAGCGGGAAGCGGAACGCTCTCGCTGCCCAGCGTGCGCAGGTAGGCGATGAGGTTCATGCGATCCTGCAGGCCGGTGAGGCGGCTGTTGATGCCGGCGAAGTTCATCGCCGTGCCCGAAGCAAAGCCCTTCGGACGCTCGATGAAGTGATCGAGTTTCTCGAAGGTCCACTCGCCGCCCAGTTCAGTGAGCGATCCCTTGCCCGTCGAATACTTGAAGCCGGCGTGCGAAGCGACCGGACGGCCGACGACGCCGAAGAGGTTCGGGCCCTGCATGTTCGGGCCGCCCGAGTCGAAGTTGTGGCACTGGAGGCACTTCTTGTGCTGCTCTTCGCCTTTCGCGAGGTCGGCGGCGGCCAGCAGCACGCCGTAGTCGCGCGGACCTTCCACGACAGCGGGACCCCCGCCGGTGTCTTCCGGGATTGCAACCGCCCAGGCCATCTTCTCGTGGTGCGAGGAGTGGAACATCGCGTGCGAGGCCTCGTTCAGCCCGATCAGGGCGAGGCCCGTGCCGAGGACGCAGAAGGCGATCTTGTTGAAGCCGAGATCACTCATGTGGCTGACCTGCTCCCGTCCCTCAAAATGTGGCGCGAAATCCCACGATTCGCGCCCGTATATGCGGGGGCTTTCTTGCATTTCAGGGGCAGGGCGGCAACCCGCGACAGTTTGGCGAAATGACGCACAGTCAGGGGACTAATCCGCCCGCTAACCCCCTATTTCGGTTGCCCTCTTCCGCAAGGGCGGGGCATAGAAGCCGCCATGAGCAAGATCGCGTTCCAGGGGGAGTTGGGCGCCAACTCCCACATCGCCTGCAGGCAGGTCTATCCAGACCTTCAACCCCTGCCGTGCGCGACGTTCGAGGACGTGTTCCAGGCGGCCGCCAATGGCGAGGCCCAGCTGGCCATGATCCCTGTGGAAAACTCGATCGCCGGAAGGGTGGCGGATATCCACCACCTGCTGCCGACCTCGCCGCTGCAGATCATCGCCGAGCACTTCATGCCGATCCGCTTCCAGCTGATGGGACTGAAAGGCTCGAAGCTGGAGAGTATCAAGGCCGCGCACAGCCACATCATGGGGCTCGGCCAATGCCGCAATTTCCTGAGGGCGCGAGGGATTGTCGCGAAGACGAGTTCGGACACCGCCGGAGCTGCGCGGGAAGTGGCAGAGCTTGGGGATCCGACGCAGGCGGCCATCGCGCCAAGGCTTGCGGCAGAGGTCTACGGCCTCGACATCCTCGCGGAGAACATCGAGGACGCGGCCCACAATACAACGCGTTTCGTGATCATGAGCCGCGATGCCGTGCAGCCCGAGCGGGACGAAAGCGTGAAGTGGGTGACCGCTTTTGTCTTCCGCGTCCGCAACGTGCCGGCGGCGCTCTACAAGACCATGGGCGGGTTCGCGACGAACGGCGTCAACGTCACCAAGCTCGAGAGCTACCAGATCGGCGGCTCGTTCAACGCCACGCAGTTCTATGCCGAACTCGAGGGCCATCCGGACGAGTTGGCCGTCCAGCGGGCGCTGGAGGAGCTGGGCTTCTTCTCCACCCATGTGCGCCACCTGGGCGTGTTTCCGGCGCACCCGTACCGGTCGACGGTCGCACCGCCCCGGTAAGACCGCCTTCACCATGACAATCCGGCCACGGAGGGTTTCTGCCCTTCGATCGTCACATTTGGGGAGCGGATATCCCTAATGCGCGTTTCTGACGGCGTGCCCCATCGCGATTTTGCCAGAGGATTCAGGCGTTCGCGGGGGTTAAATGTATTCGTTGAGTATTCCCGACCTGATCGGTAGAATTCGACACGGTTCAGCCACAAAGATTGAAGCATTCCCAAGAGGAATGGCGTTGTGTTGCTTCGACGCCACCTGACAAAGTTTAATCCTGATCCTCCGAGGAACTGGTTTGTCCCGTGCCTATTTAGGCTGCATACCGCCCCCTAGCTGGGTGGATCGACGAGCCTGGACGGATGCCTCCTTTCCCGGGGGGACGCTGACTGGCTCAGGACTGCAACCCGAGCGGGTCTTACCGGCGGCATCACGCAATGCCTTTGGAACCCTGCTCCAGACACAACTGGAGTCTTTCCCCATGAAACTCAAACTTGCTCTCGCCGCTGCTTCGATGCTCGTCGCTCCGGCCTTCATGACCGCTCACGCCCAATCGACGGGCGTCTACGTTTCGGGCGGTTACACGCAATTCGACGGAGACGGTGGCGCCGACCTCGGCGGCATCACCGGCCGCGTCGGCGTGAACCTCTCGCCGAACTTCGCCATCGAAGGCGAAGGCTCGTTCGGCGTGAAGGATGACAGCGGCACGGAACTCGACAACGAGTTCGGCGCGTTCGTGGTCGGCAAACTGCCGGTCTCGCCCTCGTTCGACCTGTTCGCGCGTGTCGGTGCGGCCCGCATCGAAACCTCGCCCGGCGGCAGCGAAGACGGCCTCGCCTACGGCGCCGGTGCGCAGTGGAACCTCACCGCGCAGGACGGCATCCGTGGCGACTGGACCCGTCACGACTATGACGCTGGCGATGTCGACGCCTGGTCGCTGTCGTACGTCCGCAGCTTCTAACCCGATCGCCCTCGACCAGAGGGCCGGTCTGATACGGGGCGCCCCGCGAGCAATCGCGGGGCGCTTCATTTTGAGGTACGGACAATCGGGAATCAACGCAGCAAACGATCGTGCAAGAAACAGTCATCCAGATCCTGCCCGAAGGGGACGCCGACGCGTTTGCGCAGGCGTATGCGATCTACACGGACGCAATCGAGTTGAGCGAGCAGCGGACGGAAGAGCAGTTCAGAAAGCTGCGGCTGCGGCCGGATTATCGGTTTCTTGTCGCCAAGCGTGGCGATGTGATCGTTGGGGTGTCCGTCTCGTACGTGCCGTCCGAGGACTATTTCTGGCTGTTCGAATATGCCGCCGTGGCGCCATGGGCGCGCGGGTCAGGGGTTGGCGCGTTGCTGTTTGACGCCAGCCGCGAGCTGGCGGGGACACAGCGCGTGGCGCTCGTCGAGGTCGATGCCGACCGAGGCGAGGAAGCCCAGTCGCGCCGGCTGAATTTCTATCGCCGGCTGGAATGCCGGCGGCTGGGCGGGCTCGGCTATATCCTGCCGCTGGAAGCCTTCGGAACGCCGCCGCCGATGTGGGTTCTGGCGTTGGCGCCGCCCGAGACGAAGACGCTGGATGTGACGCTCGTCGAGCGCTGGCTGCGTGCGATGTACGAAGACGTCTATGGCATGCGGCTGGATGATCCGCGGCTCGCGCGCATGATCGATCCGCTGCCGGATCGCGTGCCGCTCGACCCGATCTAGTAACCGCGATCCAGCCACGCCTTGATAACGTGGTGAGCCACAGCAAAGCGCATCGGCGGGAAGGCGTCGGGGTTGGTGCCGGCCATCATCGAGACGGTTTCTTCGCGGGTGAACCAGCGCGCCGTTTCAAGCTCGGATTCGTCGACCGTGATCTCTTCGCTGTCGGCCTCGACGATCAGGCCGATCATCAGCGAGGAAGGGAAGGGCCAGGGCTGGCAGAAGAGATAATCGGCCTTGCTGGTGCAACGCACGCCGGCTTCCTCGAAGATCTCGCGGGCGGCGGCCTGTTCGATCGTTTCGCCAGGTTCGACGAAGCCGGCGAGGCATGACCAGAAGCCAGGACGCCACGCCTTCTGGCGGCCGAGGAGGCATTTGTCGCCGCGCACGGCGAGCATGATCGCGACAGGATCGACGCGCGGGAAGTGCTCGGCGCCGCAGTCATCGCATTTGCGCTTCCAGCCTGCATCCTGGATCGCGGTACGGGCGCCGCAGTTGGAACAGAAGCCGTGACGTCGGTGCCATTCGAAGAGCGCGCGGGCGGTCGCAGCGCAGCCGCCGTTGAAGGCGTCGAAAGCGGACGCGGCGGCGCGGAAGTCATCGAACACGCCAAGGCCCGCGATCGGTGAATTGTCGAGGCTGAAGGATGACGGCATGTCGAGCGCGAAGACGGGGGAGCCCTTCACGGTCTCGCCGAGGAAGACGCGGTTGGCCTTTGGGCTGAGCATTCCGGCCTGTCCGCCGAGCCAGAGCATGGGGCGGCCGGGCGGAAGGGGTGAGCCGATCGCCATCGGGGCAGAGGGCGGGGCCGATCCTTCGACGAGGATCAGGCCTTCCCGCATCAGCAGGACACGGGCCTTGTCGGAATTGAACGCGGCGTCGAGCCAGGCGGGGTCGCGGCGATGATGCGCGACACGGTCCAGTCCCGCCGGGACGAGCGGGATATCTGCAGCAGCTTTTGAAAGTACCACGGTATCAGAGCTTCTTTATGTTCGACCGGAAGCTGCGTATCGCACGTTGTCCGGCCAGGACGCCATAGACGGCGAACGCGATCAGCGAAAAGGCGGCCCAGAGAAGCCCGAACATCTTCATGAAGTTGATGAAATCGGCGCCCTGCAGATAGCCCCGGTCGATGCCGCTGAGCATCACGCCGGCGCCGGCGACGAAGAACATGGCGGATGTCCCGAAGTATTTAACGAAGGCTTCGCCGACGGCGCGGCCACGCAGGTAGTAGCGAACGGGGAAGACGACAGCGCCATAAAGCCCGGCGAAGGCGAGGCAGTACATCGCGATGATCGCGACGCCGCGATCGGAGGTGTCCGGCGTGTACTGGCCTGCCGTCGTGATCAGCTGCCAGGCGGCGATCGCGATAAAGGCGGGGGCGAGGAACGCCCAGTCGATCCAGCGGAAGGGCGGCATATCCGGCAGCTTCCGCAGCGGGGCTCCGCCAGATCCCACGCGACCAACATACTGCTGGGCAGTCTTCGGCGCGGCGCGGCCAGGATCGACGGTCTCGCTGATCATCGCGCCGATGGCGTCGTCGAGCCTCTGCTCCTTTTCTTCCAGCGTTTCATCAGTGGCGGCCGCCTGGGCGGCGGGCGCTGGAGCGGGGGCGGTCTTGAGGACGCTGGGTGGGCGCTTGGCGGCGGGACCGCCATCCGACTTGCCGGCGAGCGTGGCGAGGTGTTCGACCAGCTCGTCCATGTGCGCCATCGGATCGGGATAGATCTGGATCCAGTTGCGATCGGCGAGTTCGTAAAGGTAGGCGCCGCGGGGCTGGGTGTTCTCGATCAGGATCGGGACGACAGGTTTTTCGAGCGCGTCGGCGACGGCCAGCTCCTTCTTGAGCTGGCGGGAGTTGTTGCACTCTTCCGAGAAGAAGATCGCCAGCATCTTCGAATTGGTGAGGGCTTCGACGATCGTCTCGCGCCAGTCCGCGCCGCCTTCGATGTTGGCGTCATACCAAATCGTGACGCCGCGCTGTTCCAGCCGGCGGACGACCGATGCCACCAGTTCCCGGTCGGCCCGGCGGTAGCTGACGAAGATGTCGTGGACAGTCCCGGTATCAGCCATGGATCAGGCGCCCCACGCGCCGGTAGTCTTGATGGCCCCCCGGGGACGGTTTCGTCCACGATTCTGCTGGATTGGCCACCGGCGACCCCCTGAATCATCCCGACTCAGCCCCAAACATTGCAGGCCAGCCGCCGGGCGCCTATAACCTGCATGCAGGCTGGTTGCGGGCGAGCGGTTCGCCAACCCGGTCAGGTCCGGAAGGAAGCAGCCGTAACGAGTTTAGCTCGGGTCGTGGCCAGCCTGCACCTTAACCTCCGTTCCACAGCAGAAATCGAAGCTTGTCCCCCTGTGGGTTGGCGCAACCGCCGCCCATGGGCCATATAGGGGTCATGGCCACGAAGAAGCCCCCGAAACCCCCGTCTGACGGGCCGGAAGACGATGTTGCGGAACCCCGCGACACGCTGACGGCGTCGATGTTCGGGGACGACGTTCCACTGGGGCCGCCAGCCTATCAGGTGCTGGCGCGCAAATACCGGCCGACGCGGTTCGAGGACCTGGTGGGCCAGGAAGCCATGGTCAGGACGCTGACCAACGCGTTCAAGACCGGGCGCATAGCGCATGCTTTCATGCTGACCGGCGTGCGCGGCGTGGGGAAGACCACCACTGCGCGCTTGCTGGCGCGGGCGCTCAATTACGAAACCAAGGACGTTCACCAGCCGTCGATGCAACTCGATCCGCCCGGCGTGCATTGCGCGGCGATCATGGCCTCGACGCATCCGGACGTGCTGGAGCTCGACGCGGCCTCGCACACGGGCGTCTCGGACATGCGGGACCTGCTGGACGGGTCGCGCTATGCGCCGGTGTCGGCGCGGTTCAAGGTCTACATCATCGACGAAGTCCACATGCTGTCGACGGCGGCGTTCAACGCGCTGCTGAAGACGCTGGAAGAGCCGCCGCCGCACGTGAAGTTCATCTTCGCAACGACTGAGATCCGCAAAGTGCCGGTGACGGTGTTGTCGCGTTGCCAACGCTTCAACCTGCAGCGCTTCTCGACCGAGGCGCTGGGAGAGCATCTCGCCAATATCTGCGCCAAGGAAGGCGCGAAGGTTTCCGCCGAAGCGCTGGCGCTGATCGCACGGGCTGCGGAAGGGTCGGCCCGGGATGGTCTCTCGATTCTCGACCAGGCGATCGTTCAGGGCGATGGCAAGGAAGTGAGCGCCGAGCAGGTGCGCGACATGCTGGGCCTTGCAGACCGGTCGCGCGTGCTCGACCTCCTCGAGAAGATCATCGCCGGCGACAACAAGGCGGCGCTGGATGAGGCGACAGCCCTGCTGGACCAGGGCGCAGATGCGCCGGTGCTGCTGAAGGACCTGATGGACGCGGTCGTCGAGATTTCGCGGGCTCAGGCGCTGAAGGACGCGTACATGTTCGCCGGTCCACAGGACTGGGCCAAGCGCACGAAGGCGATGGCGGAGCAGCTGTCGGCGGCGCAGTCGGCGCGGATGTGGCGGCTGTTGCTGCAGGGCTTCGAAGACTGCGCCCGTGCGCCGGATCCGCCGGCGGCTGCGCAGATGGTGGTGCTGAGGCTGGCGGCGGCTGCGAGCCTGCCGTCGCCGGAAGATGCGATGAAGATGCTCGCGGGCGGGGCCGCTGTGCCCGCCCCAAAGTCCCAGCCTGAGCGCGGGCGGGAATCGGCGCAGGCCGAGGCGCCTACGGCCCATTCCCCGCCACATGATGACGATCACCACGATGGCGTGCGCCTGTCGTCCTTGCGCGAAATCATCGCTGAGTTGGAAGCGCGCCGCGAGATCGCGCTGAAATACGAGATCGAGAAATTCGTCCGGCCAGCCGAGATCGACTTTGGCCATTTCCGCTACACCGCCGCGCCTGGAACGCCGCCAAACCTGTCGCAGAAGATCAAGGACTGGCTCGAGGACGTCAGCGGCGTCGAGTGGGAAATCCAGCAGTCGAATGACGGCGCCGCCGAGAGCACGTCGGAACGTCGCAACCGGCGCGGGCGCGAGAAGCTGCAGGCGGCCGCTGCCCTGCCGCGTGTCGCCGAGGCGCTGAAGCTGTTCCCGGGCGCCAAGGTGCTGCGCGTGGACGACCCTGAAGAGCAGCAGGACGAGATGGACGATGCTCCGGCGGCGTCCGCCAATGTGATCCATGTCGATTTTGGTCATCGCGAACGGGCCGAAGAAGACATTCCCGACCCCGAAGAGCGCGAGGACGATTGATGAAAGACCTGTCCGATATCATGCGCCAGGCGCAGCAGATGCAGCAGCGCCTGCAGGAAGCCCAGGCAAAGATGGAAGAGATAACCGCTGAGGGATCTTCCGGCGCCGGGATGGTGAAGGTGACGCTGAAGGGCAAGGGCGAACTCGCCGCTCTGGCCATCGATCCGTCGCTGCTCCAGCCTGCCGACAAGGAGATGGTCGAAGACCTCGTGAAGGCCGCCCACTCGGATGCGCGGCGGAAACTGGACGATGCGATGGCCGAAGCCATGAAGCAGGCGACCGGGGGGCTCGGCGGCATGCTGCCTGGCTTCAAGCTGCCGTTCTAGGCTGGCCTTCTAGGGCTGGGTCGGCGGCTTCTCGCGCTTGAAGTTGAATTTCGGCGTCGGGGTGACGTGCTCGGGTGCGGCTTCCTTCTTCTTCGGAAGCGGCCGGATGCGGCGATAGATGCGGTAGGCCAGCACGCAGAACACCAGAGCCGCCCCGCCGAAGAAGATCCACGGCATCAGGACCGGGTTCATCGCGATATCACCAATGAAGCTGAGCCCGCCCGGCGTGAACGCCAGGACGATGAAGATCAGCGGGGCGGCGACGGCGATGATCGCAAGCGCGATTTCGTGCGGTTTGAGGTCCATGGCGGGTAGATACACGCGCCAGGGTGCGTTCCACAATGCGGCGGGGGAGGCTAGAAGGGCGCCATGTCATTGCGCATTGCCTTCATGGGATCCCCCGAGTTCGCCGTTCCGACGCTGGAGGCGATCCTTGCCGCAGGCCACGAGGTTGCCTGCGTCTATTCGCAGCCGCCGCGCCCGGCAGGGCGCGGGAAACAACTGACGAAGACGCCGGTGCATGAAGCGGCGGAGCGGCATGGGCTGGAGGTCCGCACGCCCGAGAATTTCCGCGACAACTTGGATAAGGAGGCGTTCGCGGCGCTGAAGCTCGATGTGGCCGTGGTCGTGGCCTACGGCCTGCTGCTGCCCAAGCCGATCCTTGATGCGCCGCGATTGGGGTGTTTCAACATCCACGGCTCGATCCTGCCGCGCTGGCGTGGGGCAGCGCCGATCCATCGTGCGGTGATGGCGGGCGACAAGGTCACCGGCGTGCAGGTCATGAAGATGGATGTGGGGCTGGATACCGGCCCGGTGATGCTGACCGCGACGACGCCGATCAGCGAAGATGACACCACGGGCGATGTGCACGATCGCCTGATGCAGCTGGGCGCAAAGCTGATGGTTGAGGGGCTGGCGAAGCTTGAGGCGGGGCCGGTCGAGCTGCATCAGCAGGTCGAGGAAGGCGCCACCATCGCGGCGAAGGTTTCGCCTGCGGAGGCGCGGATCGACTGGAAGAAGAGTGGGCTCGAGGTCGCCAACCACATACGCGGCCTGTCGCCTTTCCCGGGCGCGTGGTTCGAACTCGACGGCCAGCGCATAAAGGTGCTGCACGCCAAACCGGAATGGGGATCGGGTGAGCCCGGCGAGGCGCTGAACGACGAGTTGACCATCGCCTGCGGCGAAGACGCCGTGCGCCTGATCCGCTTGCAGCAGGCGGGGAAGAAGCAGATGACTGCGGAGGAGTTCCAGCGAGGCGCACGCATCGGGCCGGGGCGGAGGCTCACATGAGCGAGAAGACAGTTCGCATCATGTTGCAGGCCGACAAGCCGGCGGTGCAGGACCTCAACACACGCGCTTTCGGCCGGCCTGACGAGGCGGCGATCATCCGCAAGCTGGAGGATGCCGGCGACGTCCTGGTGCAGATGGTCTGCGAGATGGACGGACAGATCGTCGGCCACATCCTGTTCTATCCGATGGGCGTGCTGGGCAGACTTGGCGGAGCAGGGCTCGGGCCCATGTGCGTTGATCCGTGGGCGCAACGCGAAGGGATCGGATCATCGCTGGCGACGGCCGGCCTCAAGATGATGCGGGATAACGGCGTGCCGATCGTCTTTGTGCTGGGGCACGAGGCCTACTATCCGCGCTTCGGCTTCTCGGTGGAGGCGACCGCGGATTTCGAGACGCCGCTGAAAGGTCCGCATTTCATGGCGGTCCGCTACCGGTTCGGGCCGCCCATGTCGGGCAAGCTGATCTTCCCGGATGCCTTCGGGGTTCCCCTTGCCTAGGTACAAGTTGACGATCGAATACGATGGGTCGGTCTTCGCGGGCTGGCAGCGGCAGGAGAATGCCCCGTCCGTGCAGCAGACGCTTGAGGCGGCGGCCGAGGCGCTGGACGGCGCGCCGGTGCAGGTGATCGGGGCCGGCCGCACGGACGCAGGCGTGCATGCGCTGGGACAGGTGGCGCATCTCGACCTCACCAAGACAATCCGCGCAGGCAAGGTGCGCGACGCGATCAACGCCCATCTGCGGCCGCATCCTATCGCGGTGCTCGAAGCGGAAGGCGCCTCGCCGGATTTCCATGCGCGCTTCGATGCGACCGGGCGCAGCTATGTCTATCGCATCATCAACCGGCGAGCGGATCTTGCGCTGGATCGGGGGCGGGCATGGCGCGTGTCGGTTGCCATGGACGTGGAGGCCATGCATGCGGCGGCGCAGGCGTTGGTCGGGCGACACGACTTCACGACGTTCCGGGACGCCAATTGCCAGGCGGATACGCCGGTGAAGACGCTGAAGTCGATCAGCGTAGAGCGCCATGGCGAACTGATCGAGGTCAGGACGACGGCGCGGTCCTTCCTGCATCGGCAGGTACGCTCGATGGTGGGGTCGTTGGTCGACGTTGGCCGCGGTCGGGAAAAGCCGGGATGGATTGCCGAAATCCTCGCTGCGGCTGACCGCACGCGCTGCGGCCCCGTCGCGCCGGCGGACGGGCTCTATCTTGCGAGCGTGAGTTATGATCCGTTGACGCCCTAGAGCGCGCCGCAAGGAGCGCGCCGGGAGGGCTCATGTCATACGGCAAGCTGTGGAAGCCGATCGTTGTCGCTGCGTTGATCGCGGGCGCGCTCGATCTGACCTACGCGTTCATCCATATCGGCGGCTACTACAAGATGGAGCCGATGCAGATCCTGCAGTCGATCGCGCGCGGCGTGCTCGGGCCGGCGACGACCGAAGGCGGATGGGGCTCGGCGAGCCTCGGGCTCGCGCTTGAGTTCGTCCTGACGCTGATCATGGCGTCGGTCTATATGATTGCAGCGAGGCGGATGAAGGACTTGCGGACATACTGGTGGCTGCTGGGGCCGTGCTACGGCATCGTGGTGATGGTGGTGATGTACACCGTCGTCCTGCCCCTGGCAGCGACGCATGGCAGCGGGGCCCTGCCGGATGGCCCGCGCGGGCCTGACGGGAAGATCACGGATCACCAGATGCTCTACGCCACGATCCTCGTGCACATGTTCATCGTGGGGCTGGTGATCTCGGCGTGCGCACGCTTCCTTTGGCCGAAGGAAGAGGCAGTGAGTCCGGCGGCCTAGTAGTCCTTCTTCCAGCGGATGGCGATCTTGGTGTCGCCATTGCCGTCGGCGGAAGATGTGACCGACAGGTTCTTCTGCGGCTCCCACTCGACTTCCGCGCCGACGCCGCCTTGTCCGCCGGCGCCGACCTGGAGGTAGACGTCCTCGGCGATGTACTTGCCGGCGGAGACGGTCGCGATGCCGTCCTCGGCGCCAAAGCTCACGCGGTCGAGGCCGGTGGCCTTGCGGACGAGGCCGACCGGATCGAAGCCCGCCTGGCCGCCTGCAAGCTGGGCGAGACCCGCGGCGAGCTGCGCGGCTTCGAAGCCGGACAGTTCAGCGGCTGAGCGGCCGAAGAGGACGCGCGCGAGGATTTCGTCCTGAGGCAGGGCAGGTGTCGACTCCAGCGTGAATTTGGGTTCGACCGGCGTGCCGGTGATGTGGACGCTGGCCGTGACGTCGGTCGCTGCACGCTCGGCCGAGATGTCGATGCGGGCGAGACGGATGGGCCCGTCGAGGTCGATCGTGCCTGTGTCGAAAGCGAAGCGGCGGCCGGCCAGATCAAGGTCGCCGCGCACCAGTGTGGCGGTTCCCTCGATCGACGGATCGGCGATCGGGCCGGTGATGTGCAGGTTGCCGGACCATTCCGTCTCGAGGCCACGGCCAAACACGGTGATGCGGTTATTGGCGGAGACCTTCACGTCGAGCAGTACAGGCTTGAGCCACGGCTTGGCCGTTTCGGCTTCGGCGGTCTGGTTCGGGAAGTTCACGCGGCGCACGCCCGCGATCGTCGGGATCGACGCCGAGGCGGGCTGTTCGACCGAGATGCGCGCCTGCGAAACGTTGAAGTCGCCCGTGATGCTGGTCGCATCCTCGCCGAGTTCGATGGCGCCCTTGCCGGAGACGACGGCCATGCGGTCGTCGCGGCCGAGAGCGCGGAGATTGTCGGCGACGAAGTTGAGGCCGCCGCTGAGGTCGTGTTCCCAGCGGATCGCCCCTTCGCCGCTGATGCGGCCGCCATGGCCGTCATTGGCGCTGACGCCGGTCAGCCGCAGCGAGTTCTCGTCGAAGTCGCCACGCGCCGTGATCTCGCGCAGCTGAACCCCGGTCTCGCCATGTTCGTAGGCGCCGCTGGCGACGGTGAAGCCGCCGCTGAGGTCGGGTTTGGCGATCGTTCCGACGGCTCTGACCTGCGCCTGCAACTGGCCGCGCAGCGACTGATCTTCGGGGCCGAACAGGGCCCAGAGCTGTTCGGCGCGACCGGTCATGTCCAGCTGAGCCTGTAGCGGAGCGTTCATGTCGGGGCGAACGTCGAAGCCCAAGCCGACGATCATCTGTTCACGCGAAGACGCGGCGAGTTTGAAGCCCTGGCCTTCGCCAGAGACTGAAGCCGTCAGCACGCCCTCGCGCAACTGGCCCGACATCGTGAGCGAGACAGGATCAGCCGTGACGCCGACCGGGTTTGCATTGGCGACAGCGAGGCGGAAGTCGCCCGTCGCGGAACCGGGACCGTTCGCGAAGGTGAGAGAACCCGTGATCTGGCCGTTGATCGGCGTCACACGCGCAAGGCGCGAGAGCGCACGGATGTTGAGGCCCTGCAGGTCGAGTTTCGCCGAGGCTGCGTTGGCGGAAGATGCGAGCACAGCGTCGAGCTTGCCGTCGAAAGCCGAGAGTTCGGTATCGACCGACCACGCGTCCGAGGCATAGCGCCATGCAGCCGGGCGGGTGGTGGCGACAGGAAGCTGGTCTATGGCGCCCTGAACGCTGGCCTGGCCCGACCAGGCATCGCCCGACTGCGTGCCGGAGGCCGTGAGTTTGAGGTCGATGGGCGCGCCGACAACGCCGCGGGCCTGCGCCTGCAGCTTGGCGGCTCCGCCCTTGGCGTCGGCGTCGAAGGTCAGGAGGTCGATGCGCATAGCGCCGCTGCGCACATCGGCGAGGCGGCCGGTGACATCGACCACGAGATCGTCGCCGGCGGAGATCGTGCCGTTCGCTGTGAGCGTTCCGCGCTCAAGGCCGCCAATGCCGGCGAGCGGGCCAGTGGCGCTGAAAGTGGTCGAGAAGACGCCGTCGGAGAAGGCAAGGCGCGGCGCCTTCACCTGCAGCTTGCCGAGCGTGGCGACGAGGTCGGCGATGCGCAGGTCGCCTTCGCCGCCGAGAATGCGGCCGCTGAGGTTCAGGTCCTGCGTTCCTGATTTCCCGCTCAGTGCAAAATCGCCAGAGATCGCCCGTCCGATCGTGGCCTGTCCGCGCCCGGCGACATTCGTGAAGGCGAGCCCTGCGGCCGACACCGCGCCGTCCGACAGCCGTAGGTCGACATGCGGCGCCTGCACGCTGCCCGTGACGTCGGCGGAGAAGGCGAGGTCTTCGATCGTCGCGCCGGGCAGGCCAAGCGGGCGGACGAGCACGCCATTTGCGGAGCCTGTGATCCTTCCAGCGTCGTTGACGCGGCCCGTCATGTCGGCGCGGACGCCGGCGCCGTGGATCGAGCCGGATTCGATGACGAAGCGGCCTGACTGGACAACGCCTGCGAGTACAACGCGCGGCTCAGGCCCCGCAAGTTCGGCAAGCGAGGCGATGGACGAGGAGACATCGCGGCCTTGTGCATCGGCGGTGATGCGTATCGGCGCGTTGTGGCCGTTCTGGCGGACCGACCAGAGGCTACGAGCCGAACCGCTGAGCGGGGCGACATCGGCGAGACGATTGAAATGCGCCGTGCCCTGGAAGTCCATCACGCCGGTGGAGATGCGATACGTGCCGCGCGCCGAGGCGTCGCCCGGGGCGCCGATCAGCTGAGACTGGTAGATCTCGACGACCTGCGTCTTGAGGTTGAACTCGCCACGGGTCGAGCCTGTGTAACGGGCCGGGGCCAGCGAGCGCAGTGCATCGACGCGACCGCCTTCGATGACGGCGGAGGGCGTCGCCCAGGAGATGGTCAGGCCATCCTTGGCGATGGTCAGCGGGGCCGAGATGCGCGTCGCCCCGCCCGAGGGCCAGGCGATGCGCGCGGCCGTGGCGCTGCCCTTCCATTCGAAATTGCCGATGCCGGTGATCGCCAGCTGGCCCGTCGCATCGATCTTCCCGGCCAGTGGCGGGGCGACCAAGGCGAGATCAAGTTGCGTGGCGCGGATGTCGAACGGGCCTTTCGGCGCCCATGTTTCGAAGTTCATGCCGACGCCAACATCGACCGTCCCGGCTTTGGTCAGGAGTTGCAGTTCGACCGGTGCATTCTTGAGGTCAGCGAGGTTGGCCTTGCCTTCCAGCTTGGCATTCGCGCCGGCGCGCTCTGTGAAGGGCGCGAGGAGGGGCCAGCGATCCGTTGCGATGTCGGCGGTCATCCGAGCGGCAGCATTGTCGCGCGAGATGCTGACCAGCGCGGCCTGTTCATCGTTGAAGGCGAGACGGGCGCTGCCGGTGAAGTGCTCGATCGTGCCATCGACGCGACCGTCAAACGCGACCGACTTGCCTTCCGGCGCCTGGATCAGCGAGGCGATCAGGCCGCCAGCCGGGCCGTTGAGCGAGGCGGCGCCCTTGAGCGCGTTCGTGGCCGACCATTCAGCCGCGATGTCGGCGCGGTCGGCTGGACCGGAAACGGGCGTAAGCGTCAGGCGCGCATTGCCGGACGCATCGCGCAGACGGGAGGCGCCGCCCTTGATGGCGTAACGGGCATCGACGCCGATGACCGCCTTGGCGAGACGGAGGTCGTCGATCGAAACCTCGTCGAGGCTGAGCCCGATGTCCGGCGGGGCGCCTTCGTCCTGCTGCGCGCTGAGCAGCGGCTGGCGGAGGACATCGACGGTGCGCACATTGATCTTGCTGATCTCCAGCTCGCCGGCAAACAGGGCCGTCGGCGTCCATTCGAGGCGGGCGTCCTTGGCGCGCAGCCAGACGCCTTCATCGTCCACGAGCGCGATGTCGGCCACCGTGGCGGAACCCAGCGGGTCGCCCTTGAGGCCTGAGATGCGGATTGTGCCAAGCGGGCCGGCCTTGCGGCCGTCGATCTGTGAGGTGATGAAGGCGCGGCCGGCGTCGCTCGTGATCCAGTAGCGCAGGGCCACGCCTGCCGCGACGAGCGCAAAGATCGCCACCACCACACCGAGAACGATGCGGAGCCAGAGCGGCAATTTCCTGCGTCTTGCTTCCTCGGCCATCAGAACGCCTGTCCGATGGAGATATATATCTGGAAGTCCGCATCGCCTGTCTTCTTGTTCAGCGGAACTGCGATATCTGCCCGAAGCGGGCCGAAACCGGTGTAGTAACGTACGCCAACGCCAGCCCCGTAGCTCATGCTATCGATCGAGGGCTCGACGTTGCCGCCCGCAGCGCCTGCGTCCATGAAGGCGACGTATCCGAGCGTATCGTTGGCCCGGTAGCGCAGTTCGGCGCTCATCTCGACGAGAGAACGACCGCCCGAGAGTTTTCCCTCGGAGTCGCGGGGCGAAAGCGATTGATACTCGTAGCCGCGCACCGATCCGCCGCCGCCCGCGAAGAAAGCCTTGTCAGGCGGATAGCCGTTCGGGCCGACGATTGCGCCGAGCTTGCCGCGCAGTGCGCCGACGAAATTGCCCTCGGTTCCGAAGTCGTAATAGATGCTGCCCTCGCCCGTGATGCGGCCGAAGACGATGTTGGTGTCGCCGGTCGTCAAACCCGGCTCGAACGTCGCGCGGGCGCGTATGCCGTTCACGGGCTCTAGGATGTCACGGACGCCGACATATTCGGCTGTGGCCGAACCGGAGAGGATGATCAGGTCGCGGCGGCCGCCGCCGTCGGTGATCGCCTGCGAGTCGAGGATGCTGGCATAGCCCGCTTCCACGCCGAGCGCCGCGCGGACGCGAGGCGTGAGCTGTTCCTCGATCGAGGCCGAAACTTTGGCGCCAGTCTGGTCGTAGGCGTCGGTCTCGATATCCTCGACTTCCGTCCCGACCTTGAGGATGCGGCCGTACTTGCCGATGTGCGGCAGGGTGTAAGTCGCGCCGAGCTTGCGCTGGAGCGTGGCGATCTGGCCGGTCAGCTTCAGCGAGTCGCCCCAGCCGCTGTAGTTGCGCAGCTCCCACGAGCCATCAAGACCGGCGCCGTCGCTGGTGGAGGCCGATGCGCCGAGCGCGATCGTGCGGCGCTCGCGTTCCTTGACCTCGACGACGACATCGCGCGGTGCAGCCCCGTTGGCGGCGGCCGGGTCTTCAGTGGCGAGGCGTGCTGTGGCCGTCGAGAAGAGACCGGTCTGTGCGAGGCGCGAACGGAATTCGTCGAGCTTGGCGGGCGTTACGATCTCGTCCGGCTTCCACGGTTTCAGGCTCTCGATGAACTGGTCCTTGGTATCGACAAGGCCGCTGACGCTCAGCTTGCCGAACGAGGCGCGCAGGCCAGCGCGCACCTTGAACGTGAGCTCGACCGTGCTGGTGTCTGCGTCGGCGAGTGCGTCGACAGGATCCTGCTTGGCATCGGGATAACCGGCATTGCGCAGGCGCGCGATCAGCGCGTTGCCGGTGTCGATGACTGGCTTCGCACGCGCGGGAACGCCCGCGTCGATGACGGCGAGCAGCGATTCAAGTTCGATGCGCGTCGTGTCGTCGGGCAGGGCGTCGAGATAATCGATCCTGACGGAGGCATAGGTGAACAGCGGGCCTGCGGTGACCGTCACGCCGCGGGTGAACGTGTCGACGCCTTCGGCGTGCGGCTCGACTTCGGCCTGGTAGTATCCTTCGGACTCGAGGAAGGTCGCGACGACCTGCGCGGCGCGCTCGGCCTGGCGGCGGGCCTCGAAGAGGGACGAGGGGACGGGCTCCTCGCGCTGAAGTTGCTTCAGGTCATCCTGCAGTGCGGTGGGGACGCCATCCACGGGCACACGGCCGGCTTCGCCATTCCCGTGTTGCGCGAATGCGGGCGTGCCGAGCAGGCACAGGCCCAGGATCGCGCCCAAAAGGACACGTACGGCCCGACCCGGCTGTCGTCCGCCGAACGCCATTCACCCACTCATCGCCGTTGCCGGCGTTCACATAGTTTGTCGCTGCGCGCGCGACAGGTTTTTCGAAGCAAGCACTGCGCCGCGGCAATCTCGTGACGACGCGGGATTCACCAAATTTCAGGTGGGGCCGGACGCCAGTCCTCAGGCCGCGGCGAAATAGCTGGCCAGGAGCCGGTAATATATCCGGCAAAGCGTTTCGATTTCGTCGACCGGGATGCACTCGTCGACCTTGTGCGCCATTTCGTTTCTTACGCCAAGTTCAGCAACCGGGCAGACGTCCTTGATGTAGCGCGCATCGGAAGTTCCGCCACCTGTTGTTAAGGCAGGTTCACGACCGGTTTCCGCCTTCACCGCGCCGACGATCAGGTCGGTCAGCTTGCCGGGCCTCGTGTAGAACGCTTCACCCGTGACACGCTGATCGACCGTGATGGTCACACCGCGCTCGGTAGTGCTGATCAGGTCAGAGATGCGCTTCATCAGCGCCTCGCCGGTGTGGTTGGGGTTGAACCGGATATTGAACTTGGCGGTGGCGATCGCCGGGATCACGTTGTGAGCAGCGTTGCCGACATCGATTGTGGTGATCTCGAGATTGGACGGCTGGAAGCCGGGACTACCAGTGTCGAGCGTCATGTTCCGCAGCTTCTGCAGCGCATCGAGCAGGACAGGCATCGGGTTCGCCGACTTCTCCGGGTAGGCTGCGTGGCCCTGCTTGCCGACGGCCTTGATCACCGCATTGAGCGAGCCACGGCGTCCGTTCTTGACGATATCGGCGATGACGTCCTCGGAAGTGGGTTCGCCAACGATACAGTGGTCGATGGTCTCACCGTCCGCAATTACGGCTGGCAGGAGGCGGCGCGTGCCGTGGAGGCCAGGACCTTCCTCGTCGCCCGTGATCAGCAGTGAGATCGAGCCGGAGGGCGCGCCATGGTCGGCGAGGTAGCGCGCGCTGGCGCTGACGAAGGCAGCGATCGCGCCTTTCATGTCGGATGTTCCGCGGCCATAGAGAACGCCGTCGCGGATCTCCGCGCCGAAGGGGTCGACGGTCCAACCGGCGGCGTCGCCCACGGGCACGACGTCCGTATGGCCGGCGAAACAGAGATTCGGCGCTGCGCCGCCGAGCCGGGCCCAGAGATTGTCCACGCCCTCGAACGGATAGCGCTTGGTGCGGAAGCCGAGCGATTCCAGGGCGTCGGCCAGCACATCCTGCGCGCCGTCATGGCAGGGGTTCACCGTGGGCTGGCGGATCAGGGCCTGAGCGAGTGCTATCGGATCATGGAGGAAATCTGTCATGGCGGGGGTTTAGCCCGGCCGGGTAGTGCTGGGAAGGAAGGCTGTCCGAACTGTCATTTCGGTGGTCGTACTTGCCCGGGGCGGGGTCCGCCCGGTATGACCCGTAGTGAGACACGGGCTGTGGAGAACCTCCCGGCCGGGATCGAGGAGAAGATGGGCCAGACCCCCACCTTCAACGATCGGTTCGCCCCGCGCGGCGCAGCGGCGAAGGGCGGGTCCGGCCAGGACCGGTTCGCCGCCCAGGCCGGGCGCGCGGGCGTGGTCGACCATTTCGGCAATGTGAAGTCTGCAACCCGGGGCGATGCGTTCGCTGGGGGCGGGAGGATTGCGAAAGCCGCGCCCGTCGACCGTTTCGGCGCGAAGCCTGTCCGCGCCGACAGCCCGCCGCCCGTCGAGGCCGTTGTTGCCCCGCCACCGCTACCGAAGCGGACGGCTTTGCACGTCGTCGCCTCGCAACCGGAGATCGCGGTGAGCGAGCCGGTCGAGGTGAAATACCAGGACCTGAAGCGCGAGGAGGCCTGGCGCCGTAAAGCTGCGAGGACGTCCTCGCTTGTGCTGGTGAGCGGGGCTGCGACCGCGGCCGACGTGATCGATGCGCCGCCGCCGGCCCCGCCAGCTCCCGCACCGAAGGCCGAGACCCCGCCGCCACCGCCACTGCTGGCCGAGAAGGCGCCGCCGCGCACGGGTGGCGGAGGCGGAGGAGGAAGCGGTGCGGGGAGTGGCGAGCCGCCACGCGAGCACGGGTTCAACCAGGATGATTTCGTCGGCGTGATGCTGGGCGCTGCGGTCGTCGTGTTGCTGCTGCTGTGGATGCTGCGAGGCGGGCAGCAGCAGGACAACCAGCTTGTCGGCGTGCAGTCGGCGATGAACGATCCGATCGCGTTGCCTGCAGCAGCGCCCCCGCCGGCGCCGTTGCTGCCGCCTGATCCGTTCGGCGACCGGGCCGTGGACCTGACGCCGAAGGGGCCGATCCCGGAACCAGATACATCGAAGGCGGCAGCCGAGGCCGCGCCCGCTCCTGCCGCTGCGCCGGTTCCGGTGGGTGACCGCGCGATGCATGCGTGGTTCTGCACGGCGGGGTCGAAGCTGACGGCGGCTTCGCGCAAGACGCTAGAGGGCGAGCTTGAGCAGTTCAGCGCGGCGTTCGCCGGCAAGGAGCTGATCGTCCGCGGCTATGCCGATACGCGCGGGACGTCGAACTACAATTCGGCGCTCGGCGGTCAGCGGGCCACGGTAGTGGCGGACTTCCTGCGGACCAAGGGTCTAAACGTGGTGGACGCGGCTGGGGTGGGCGAGCTCACCGGGCTGGACGATAACCAGAACTGCTCGAACCAGCGGCGCGTCGATGTGTTCGTGAAAGGCGGGCCGGGTGAAGAACCGAGCCGGGCTTGCGCCCCGGAACCGGATGTCGAAGAGCTGGTGTGCGGGTAAGGCTCACGGGCGCGATCCCGCTGGTGAGCGGGTTTTCTGGATTTGCGGTTTTTTGGCGCGCTAGGGGCGCGCTGATTTTCGCGCAGTTGCGCGAACCTCTTTGCAGCTCTGAGTCCCCTGTTTCACACGAGGGGCTGTGCTTACTGCTTGCGGATATAGATCGGGTTGCCGAGGAGGAGAAGTTTGCCGGCGGCGTCGCGGAGTTCGGTGCGGACGTAGCCGGAGGTCGCCCCGGGGGCGAGGCGGGCGGACATGGCTTCACCGTGGGCGTCCTTGCGGGCCACGGGACCGGGGACCGACCTGCGGTCGGTAAAGACGAGACCGTTGGAGACGTAGGCAAGTTGCGCGTTCGGAAGCGCGCTGTCGTACCAGACGGTCAGGATGGCGGACTTGTCTTCCGGCAAACGGAGTTCGCCGCCCATGTCGGTGCTCTGGCCATTGCTGATGGCGTTCATGTCGAGCGACAGTCCGGGCAACCCGGCGACATCGACGAAGATACGGCCGGATTTGACGCCGGCGATGATGCCGGCCGTCGAGAGTTCGCTGGCGTAGACGACGGTGGTGGGTTTGCCGATCGGCGGTTGTTTTGCGCCGGCCGCGTCCGTGGCGTCGTGGTTGTCGCTGCCGCCGATGGCTGTGAGGCGGTAGCCCTGTTTCAGGAGATTGTCCCAGAAGCGGATGCCGGAGGTTGGGCCTTCGGGACCGCCGGTGCGAAGGGTAGAGCCGTTGACGACCTCGATGGCGGTGACGCGCGACCAGTCCGTGTCCTTCGCGGTCCAGCCGCAGCCCATGCAGATTTCGCCGGAGGGAAGGCTCGGATGATTGACCGATAGGATGGCGTTCTGTGCGGCGAGTTCGTCGAACAGCTTGCCGAGCGTGGGCAGGTGCGGGGAACCGAGTTGGAAGTCGACCGGGCCGGTGACGCCGATGGCGTTGGCGTGGCCGTAGAAGGTGGTGACTTCCGTGCCGGGGATCAGGAGCGTGCGCGGGAAGCTGGCCTGCAAGGAGCGGATGTCGCCGAGCTGTGTGATCGTGTTGTGGTCAGTGATGGCGGCGAAATCGAGATTGGCGTTGCGCGCGGCCTGGACGGTCTGAACGACCGGGCAGGGCTCGCGCTTGCCGTGGACATCACACGAGCCATCGGAATGGGCAGTGTGCATGTGGAAGTCGCCCCGATACCAGCCGGGCGTTCCCGAGATGACCTGGCTGGCGCTCCAGATCGCGGCGGACTGTTTGCGGGGCGTCTCTTTCGCGTTGTCCAGGGTGATGGTCGCTGTCCAGGTCGCGGTCTGGCCTTCGCGGGTGTTGGGCACGCCTAGGATGAGTTTCCATTCGCCGGGCGGCAGCGGACCGGGGCGATAGGACGGCGTGGCGCCGAACTCGCCGATGGTGAACGTGCTCTTGTTGCCGCCGCTCCAGCCGCGCAGGCCTTGCGGGTCGCGAAGGCCAAGATCAATGACGGTGCGGTTTTCCTTGTTGGTGTAGGCGAAGTCGACGCTGAGGCGCGTGACGCCAACGGGGACCGCGAAGGGGATTTCCTTGTAGGTCTGATGGTCGGCTCGCGTGATCTCGCCGGTGAGGGTGATGACGGGGTCGAATTTCTGAAGAGGTTCCGGCGCCGAACCTGTTGAGCAGGCTGCGAGAAGGGCTGCGAAAACAGGATAAGCGACGCGCATGGAGATGTTGTCCGTGTGCCTGACGCTCACAACGTGTCCTAAAAGACGTGGGTTAGGATGTCGACGATGATCTGGGTGGCGACGTTGACGAGGAAGACGTCACGATCGACCACGACAATTTCATGACCGGGATAGCTGGGAAGCTGGCTCGCGAGGCCGCCGGGAAGCGCGCGCTTTGCGATGCCGGGCGGCAACGCCTTGCCGCGCGCGAGGTTCTTGGCGATGCCCGGCGGCAAGGATTGCGGCGTCAGCGGATTGGCCTGGAAGTAGGCGCGGATGTCGTGTTCGGCGGCGGCGCCGAAAACCATGCCGGCTGCGGTCTGCGGTTTCTCCGCATGGTGCTTGCCGCCTTTGTTGTTTCCCTGCGCCAGCGCAGGAGCGCCAACAGCGACGATCGCAATCAGGATGCCCGTCAGAAAGACGCGTTTCATGATCTGGTCCTCACTTAAGCTACGAAAAGGGTGCACCTCGGCGCAGGTGTCGGCAAGCCACATCCGGAAGCTAGTCTCTGGGTGGCAGAGCCTCGCGCACCACGGCTTCGATCTTGAAGCCGTCGGGATCTAGGATGAAGGCGCCGTAGAAGCCCGCGGTGTATTGGGTGCGGATGCCGGGTGCGCCTGCGTCTTTGCCGCCTGCGCGCAGTGCAGTTTCGTGGAAGGCGTGAACTTCGGCGCGATCCTTTGCGCGGAACGAGAGGTGAAGGCCGAGGCCGGCGGCGGCCGAGCCCGGTTTGTTGGCGATGATCCAGAAGATCGGGGCGGCGGTTTGCGGCGGGCCCCAGCCTATGCCGATGTCGTTCTCTTTCCTGCGCACCATGCCGAGCGTGGCGAGGACGACGTCATAAAAGGCGGCGGACCTGTCGAAGTCAGTGACGGGGATCGAGACGTGGTCGATGAAGGCGGGCATGCGTGTCGCTCCGCTGTTGCGTGGGTGGAGCATCGGCGGGTGTGTGCGCCGGTTCAACTGAACGATCGGGATAGCTGACATAGAAACGCCGCCCCGTTTCCGGAGCGGCGTTGTGAGATCAGTTCAGCGTTGGCTTACCAACCGCACTGTTGGCCCTTGTTCTGTTCCTTCAGCCACGTCTGGAGCGGGGCGAAGTAGGAGACGAGGGCGGAGCCGTCGATCTCGCGCGTGCCGGTGAAGGCTTCGAGAGCGTCGGGCCAGGGCTTGCTGGCGCCCATTTCGAGCATCTTCGCGAACTTCGCGCCGACATCCTTGTTGCCGTAGATCGAGCAGCGATGCAGCGGGCCCGTCCAGCCTGCCTGTTCGCAAGCGGCCTTCTGGAACTGGAACTGCAGGATGAAGGAGAGGAAGTAGCGCAGGTACGGCGTGTTGCCCGGGATGTGGAACTTGGCGCCGGGGTCGAAGGCGTCGGCCGGGCGCGGGCCCGGGGCGACGATGCCCTGATACTGCTTGCCAAGATCCCACCAGGCCTGGTTGTACTGCTCAGGCGTGGTCTGGCCGCGGAAGACCTGCCAGCGCCATTTGTCGACCTTCAGCGCAAACGGCAGGAAAGCGACCTTCTCGAGCGCGCGGTCCATCAGGAGGCCGGTGTCGGCTTCGGCCGACGGGACTTTCGTGATGAGGCCGAGCTGCTTGAGATATTCCGGCGTGACGGAGAGGGCGATGAAATCGCCGATCGCTTCGTGGAAACCGTCATTCGCGCCGTTCTTGAACAGGAAGTCCTGGTTCTTGTAGGCGCGCTGGTAGAAGTTGTGGCCGAGTTCGTGGTGGACGGTGGAGAAGTCCTCCGCGTTCACCTGCGTGCACATCTTGATGCGGATGTCGTCGAGGTTGTCGATGTCCCATGCCGAGGCGTGGCAGACAACTTCGCGGTCACGCGGGCGGACGATGAGCGAGCGCTGCCAGAAGGTTTCGGGAAGTGCGGGCAGGCCGAGCGAGGTGTAGAAGCCCTCGCCGGTCTTCACCATCTTGATGGGATCGAACTTCTTGGCGACGAGGACGTCGCTGAGATTGTAACCGGGGTTCGAGGCTTTGGGCGCGACGATGTCGTAGATGTTGCCCCAGTCCTGCGCCCACATGTTGCCGAGGAGGTCGGCGCGGATCGGGCCGGTCTTGGGCTGGACGGCGTCGCCGTATTTGGCGTTGAGCTTGGCGCGCGTGTAGCAGTGCAGGTCGTCATAGAGCGGTTTCACCTGGCCCCACAGCTTCTCGACCGTGGCTTCCATGTCCTTCGAGGGCATGTCGTAGTTGGCAAGCCACATGTCAGCGATGTCGGAGAAGCCGAGTTCCTTGGCCCCCTTGTTGCCGATCTCGACCATGCGGGCGTATTCGGCCTTCATCGGCGGGGAGATGGTGTGCCAGCCTTCCCAGGCCTGCTGCAGCTTCTTCGGATCGCGCGACTTGGCGATGATCTCGGAGAGCTCTTCGAGGTTGAGCTCCTTGCCGTCGATCGTGAACTTGCCCTTGCCGTAGGTGGATTGCAGGTCGGTGGTGATCTTCGCGAGTTCGTCGGCGACGGCCTTCTGCTCTTCAGGCGTGCCCGAGGAGGGCGAGGGCATCACGATGCCGGCGCGCAGGATGGTCATCTTGCGCTGCTGGTCGGGCGTGAGCTTGGCGTCGGCGTAGTCCTTGGTCGCATTGGCGAGGCGGACCTGGAGGAGCGTGCCTTCCGAGCCGGCGCGGGCGTTGAGCCAGTCGGTGTCGTCGGTGATGAAGTTGGCGTTCACCCAGGCAACGCGCGCGGCGTAGTCGGAGAAGTCCGAGAGTTCCTTCTCGGCGCTGGTTAGGAAGGTCGCGGCGTCCGGCTTGGCTTTCGCATCGCCTCCACCGCCGCTGCATGCTGATAGCAGCAGTGTGCCGATAGCCGCCCCGCACAGCAGTAACTGTCTCATGTCACCCGTCCTGTCTGGAATATTGGCCCCTCATGGGATCGGCGCGGAGACTATTGCGCCCGCGATCCGGGTCAACCGGGGGGATTCGCTGCACCGCAAAAGGAAACCGCCCCGGAAGCAGGCTTCCGGGGCGGTTCGATTGTCGATCGGTTGGGGCTTACTGCTTGCCGTTCGCCGTGGCGGCCGGGGTGGCGAGCGGGGTGGCCTTGGTCGGGTTGCCGCCGAGCGCCGTGTGCAGCGTGATCCACTGCTCAAGACGGGCGCGGCGGTTGGCGATCAACGCGCTCTCGGCGTTCTCCGCGCTGGTGCGCACGGTGAACAGGTTGAGCAGGCTTTCCGAACCTTCCTGGTATTTCAGTTCGCCGAGGCGGAGCACTTCCTGCGCGGCGTTCGATGCCTTCTGCAGCGCGACGTTGCGCGAGCCGAGGGTGTTGAACGTGTCGATCGAGCCGACGATGTCGCCATAGGCGTTGATGATTGTCTGGCCATAACGCTCCAGCGCGGCGCGCTGTTGCGAGTTGGCCGTCTTGACGCGGGCATCGACAGCGCCGCCATCGAAGATCACCTGCGCGAGGGAGGCGCCGATCGAGAAGGCGAGGTCGTCGAAGTTGAACAGGTCGCTCGTCGTGTTGAGCGTCGCGTTCTGCAGGCCCAGCGACAGGTTGCCGTTGAGCTGCGGCCACGGCGCCATTTCCGCGATGCGGGTGTTGGCGAAGACCTGGATCATGTTGAGTTCGGCCGCGACGACGTCGGGGCGCGAACGGATGGTGAGTTCGGGCAGGCCGAGCGGGGGAGCGGCCGGCGGCTCCGGCAGCGTGCCCTGGATGGCCAGCTTGTTCTGCGGGAAGCGGCCGAGCGCGAGTTCGAGCGCGCGGACGGCCGAGCGGACCGAGGCTTCCGACGCGATGACCGCGTCTTCGGCCTGCGCAAGGTTCGACTCGCCGAGCACCAGTTCGTCGCGGGCGATCGAGCCGGCGTCGAAGCGGGTCTGGGTGATGCGGAAGGTCTGACGCTGGCGCTCGATCGACTTGCGGTCGAGGTCGAGCTGGAGCTGCTGTTCGATCACCGCGAAGTAGGCGCGCGCGACGGACGCCGCAATCTGGCGGCGGGTCTGCTCGTAAGTGGCTTCCGTGGAGCGGAGGCCGGCGGCGGACGCCTGGATCGACGCGTTGAGGTCGCCCATGATGTCTATGTCGTACGCAGCGCCGAAGGCGAACGAGTAGACCTTGTTGTCCGTGTTGATGTTGTCCGCATCAGACGTCGACGTGACGCCGACCGAAGCGTTGACTTTCGGGAACAGGCCCGAGCGCGTCGACTGCAGCGCGAGTTCGGACTGGCGCACGCTTTCGATCGCGGCGCGGAGGCTGCGGTTGTTCTCGAGCGCTTCCTGCACGTAGGCGACAAGCTGCGCGTCGCTGAACACCGAGTAGTCGGCGATGATCGCGGCGGTGTCGCCCGTCATGGGGGCGACGGTCCAGTCATTCGGCATGCCGGCACGTTTGGCCGCCATGGCGTCGAACGCCGGTTCTGCGATGGGGAGGTGACCGCACGCCGAAGCGAGGACGGCCAGGGCGCCCGCGGACACGCCGCGGGTCATATTGTTCTTAATCATATCTGAGCGCCTGGATTGGATCTAATTGAGCTGCCCTGCGGGCGGGGAAGAAGCCAAATATAAGACCGACTGAGGCGGCTGCACCCAGCGCGGTCGCAATGATGATGGGGGAGACCACCATCGGGGCTTTTGAGACCTCAGCGTAACCCCACACGCCTATCCATCCGATCGCCATGCCGATGAGTCCGCCCAGGGTGCAGAGGGCAATGGCTTCGAAAAGGAACTGAAGAAGGATGTCGCCGCCGCGCGCGCCGATGGCCATGCGCAGGCCGATCTCGCGTGTACGTTCTGTGACGGAAACAAGCATGATGTTCATCACGCCGACGCCGCCGACGATCAGCGAGACCGCAGCGGTAAAGGCAAGGAGCGTGCTCATTGTTTCGGCCACTGCTGCACGCTGCTTTATCATGTCGGCAAAGTTAATAACCATGAAATTGTCTTGCTGGCCCGGCTCCACACGGCGGCGCTCGCGCATGAGCGTAGTCACTTCATCCTGCGCTTCGGCGACATCATACCCCTCCTGAACGAGGACCTGTATGCGATTCACGTGACGGGAGACCCAGCGATTGCCGCCCGTTATCCGGTTCCTAACCATGCTTAAGGGACCAATAATGGTGTCGTCCCGGTCCATCCCCATCCCACCGCCGCCCGACTGGCCTTTGGATTCGAGGATGCCGATGATCTCGACCGGCACGCTGTTGATGCGGATCCGCTGACCGACGGCGCCGCCGCGGGGGAAGAGGTTGTCCGCCGTGGTCTTGCCCACCACCACGACAGCCGCGCCGCCCTGCGCTTCCTGCTGGGTGAACTCGCGTCCCTCGACGGTCTTCCAGTTGTTGACGGTGAAATAGGATGACGTGCCGCCCTGGATCTGGGTGGCCCAGTTGGCCTCTTCCGAAACCGCGTTGACCTGGCCCGTGACGACGCCGGTCGCGGCGTCGACGAAGGGCAGGGTTTCCATCGCCGTCACATCCAACTCCGCGAAGGGGCGGCCTGAGGCTGCGCCCTGGTTGCGGCCGCCGCGGTTCATGTTGCCGGGCTGCATGGTGAGGACGTTGGTGCCGACCGAGTTGATCTGTTTCTCGATCGTGACCTTCGCGCCTTCGCCGATCGACATCATGACCATCACCGACGCGACGCCGATGATGATGCCGAGCATGGTGAGCAGCGAGCGCAGCGGGTTCGAGAATAACGCCTCGGTCGCTGACTGTGTGGCGACGCCATACTTCATGGATCAGCCTCCGTTGGCGCGTTTCAGTTCGGGGTTGGCGCTGTCCGATTCGATGCGGCCGTCGCGGAAGTGGATCTGCCGCTTGGCGTATTCGGCGACCTCGTTCTCGTGCGTGATGACGACAACGGTGATGCCCTGCCGGTTGAGGTCCTGCATCAGGTGCATGATCTCGACGGTGGTCTTGGTGTCGAGCGCGCCGGTCGGTTCATCGGCGAGCAGGATGCGGGGACGGTTCGAGAGCGCGCGGGCGATGGCGACGCGCTGCTGTTGGCCGCCCGAGAGCTGCATCGGACGGTGATCCATGCGTGTGCCGAGGCCGACCAGTTCGAGGCACTCCTTCGCGCGGGCATCGATGTCGCCGACATCCTTGCGGGCGTAGCGGAGGGGGAGGCGGACATTCTGGAAAGCGTCCTGCCGGGCCAGCAGGTTGAACTGCTGGAAGACAAAACCCAGCGTCTCGTTCCTGAGGTCGGCAAGGTCGTCCCGGCTCATTTCGGACAGGGCCCTGCCATTGATCCACATCTCGCCGGATGTGGGGCGGTCGAGGGCGCCGATCAAGTTCATGAGGGACGATTTGCCCGAGCCGGACGGGCCCATGATGGCGACGAATTCGCCCTGATGGATGTCGAGGCTCACGCCGTCGAGTGCGCGGACTTCCTCGGTCTCCCATCCTGTAGATCTTCGTCAGATCACGGCAGGAGATGATCGGCTTTTCGGTCGTCATGTCGCTCCGGTCCGGGCTCAGGGCTTCTGCCCGCCCTTGTCGTTCGAGGCGGCGCGGATGACGAACTTGTCGCCCTCGTTGGCGCCCCGGATGACCTGGACGTTCGAGCCGTCCGACAGGCCGATGGTGAGCTGGTGGCGCTCGAGCTCGCCCTTGTCATTGACCTTGTAAACGGTCACGCGCTTCTGGGACTGCATCTCGAGACGGGCCTTGGAGACGGCGGCGTATTCGGCCTCGCTTAGGTTACGGCGGAAGACCGCGTCCTGTGTCTGCTGCATCTTGGCCATGCGCTCGGAACGCTGCTGTTGCTGGATGATGCTCTGTGGCGGGCCGAAGCCGCCCCCGCCGATGGCAGCGACGCCGCCCTGCGGGGCTGAGCCCGGAGGCGGGCCCATCGAGGCCATCACCTTCTGCATCTCGGCCTGCAGTTCGGCTTCGATCTTCTTGGTGCGCGCTTCATCGACGCCGGCATTCTTGAGCATCTCGGCGAACATGGCTTGCGGCCCGCCGGGGCCGCCAAAGCCGCCACGCTGTCCGCCGCCACCCTGACCGCCGCCCGGAGGACCACCGGCGCCGAACGTCATCGTCTGTCCACCGCCGCCGGGTGCGCCGCCTGGACCGCCGGGGCCGCCCTGGCCGTTGCGCTGCTGTTCTTCGCGCATCGCATCCGCGATCTCTTTCGGCGGCTGGAAGCGCGTGACGTCGTAGGGCAGGCGAAGAACGCCGGCGACGCGATCGGCCGTGATCTCGACATTGGCGGTCATGCCCGGAAGGAGCTTGCCGTTCGGGTTACGCGCATTGACCACCACGGTGTAGGTGACGACGTTGGCCTGCTCGGCGCCGAGCTGGCGAACCTGCACGACTGATCCGGTGAAGCGCTCGCCGGGGAAAGCGTCGACGGTGAAGACCACAGGATCGTCATTGTCGATGCCGCCGATGTCGAACTCGACGACGGCCGCTTCGATCTCGATCTGCGAGAGGTCGGCGGCGACGGTGAAGAATTTCGCGACGGTCTGGGCGGACTGCACGGTCTGGCCGACTTCGACGGAGCGGCTGAGGATCACGCCGTCGATGGGCGAGCGGATCTTGGTGCGCTCGAGACGCGTGCGTGCGTCCTGGGCGGCGGCTTTCGATGTTTCGAGCCCGGCGATGGCGGACTTGAGCGAGACCTGGTCGGACTGCAGCTGGAGCTGCGCGTTCTTGTAGGCCTGTTCAGCCTGTTCCATCGCCTGGGTCGACGTGGCGCCCTGCGCGTAGAGGGTCTTGGTGCGCTCGTAGGCCTTGGTCTGGACGTCGAGCGCGACTTTCGAGCGGTCGATAGAGGCCTGGCTGTTGTCGACGGAGGCTTCGGACTGGCGCAGGCGAGCGACGTTCTGGTCGAGCGTGTTCTGGAATGTCTCGGGGTCGACCTGTGCAAGGACCTGGTCCTTCTTCACTCGGTCGTTGAAGTCGACATAGATGGCGGTGATCTTGCCTGAGACTTCCGAGCCGACATCGACCTTCTCGCGCGGCTGGATCGTGCCGGAGGCGGAGATGACGCGGGCGACATCGCCCTTGCCGACGGCGACCGTCTCCCAGGCGTAGTTGCCGGTCGCGGCGGTGGCGCCGCCGCCGAACACAACGGCGATAGCGGCGATGCCGACAATGGCAGCGCCTGCGATCCCAACCAGGACTTTCTTGTTCATCATACGCTTTCCGTTCGTCCGGTCGCCGGGACCGTAACCCCAATGGCGTTTCATACGCGAACTTAAATGAACAGAGGGGGCTAATCCGTCTCTGTCTCACGGAAATTTCAGACCGGTAACAACCTGTCGCAAGCTCACGAGAATGCCCAAAATCAAGGAGAATTCGCCTGCCGGAACGCCGCGTTTGACGGACTCCCGCCGGGGGCGATAATGCCAGCCCCTGGGGAGGCGTTGGCCCTACGGAAGTTGCGGGCGTTGTCATGCTGATGCTCAGGTCAGGCTGGACGGCTCCATGCTGGAACTGAGGGACGTCAGCCGCAGCGCCGGCCGGGAGACGCTACTCGCTCACGCCAGCCTGACATTCACACGCGAGGCGCCGACGGCGGTGCTCGGGCTTTCGGGGGCGGGGCGCGAGGCGTTGCTGCGCTTGCTTGCAGGGGCTGACAAGCCGCAGGCTGGCTTCGTAAAGCTGGACGGCAAGGACATTGGCCATGCCCGCAAGGAGAAGGGCCGGATCATGCGGGTGAGCGCGCACGGCGTTCCGAAGTCTGGCCAGCGGGTTTCGAAGCTGATCGGCGCCGAGGCGGCGGCGCGGGTGCGGCTGGCGGGGCGGCTGGAGGCCAGCGTCAGCGAGCTCGATTTGGATCAGCGGCTGCGGCTCGCGATTGCGCGGGCGCGGGCGGAGCGGCC
Source organism: Hyphomonadaceae bacterium (assembly GCA_047601145.1). GTDB lineage: Bacteria > Pseudomonadota > Alphaproteobacteria > Caulobacterales > Hyphomonadaceae > UBA7672. Next base: position 56,318 of record JASGJW010000005.1, on the reverse strand, counting down.
GGGCGTGATGCTGCTGGACGTCGCGGGCGCGGGGCTCGAGCGCGATGTGCGCGACAGGTTCGTTGCGGATCTGGGAACGATGCTGGCGGATACGGGCGCCGTCGTGGTGCTGGTGACGGATAGCGCGGATGCGGCGCTGGGGCTGGGCGGCAAGGTGGCTGTGTTGAGCCATGGCAAGGTAATCCAGCATGGCAATGCGGCCGATGTGTTTGCGCATCCAGCCAATCTGACGGCGGCGCTGGCAACATCGTTCCCGGTGCTGAACAAGTTGCCGATGACGCTGCACGAGGGTCGCGGCGTGCTGGCGGACGGGTCGCGGTTTGCGCCGCCCGAGGGGCTGGCCATGCCAGCGGAGGGCGCGTGCACGTTGGCCTTCCGGCCGGATGACACGACGCTGGAACGTGCGGGGACAGGCTGCCTGCGGTTCGTGGTGCGGGCGGCGGGCGAGGAAAGCCTGGGCGGGCGCAGGTTCATGCGCGTGACGTTTGCGGGCGAGATATGGCTGGCGCCGCAGTTCGCGGCCAATGTTCCCCCGCCGGGGGCCGTGCTCAACGCCTTCATCGACCGCAGCAAACTGATGGCGTTCGACGCTGCGGGCGAGGCTGTCGGCTAGCAGGATTGCGAGCGGTGGCGTAGTCTGACGCGACGCCGTCGGCAGTGCGGCGCGGGCAGGACATCTCCAATGAAACTGAACCGACGTTCCCTGGGCCTCGCCGGAATTGGCTTGCTCCTGACACCGGTGTCTACAGCGGCTCCGATGCGCAAGGATCCGGCGGTCTTATTCGCGAACGGGAAAGTGCGGGGCAGGGCGCGCGGCGAGGTCGCGGAGTTTCTAGGCATTCCTTACGGCGCTGACACGCGGACGAGGCGCTTCGAGGCGCCGAAGGCGGCGGTCGCATGGAAGGGTGTGCGGGATGCGCTGAGCCATGGACCTGCATGCTTCCAGGGATCGGGCGGTGAGACGCAAGGCGAGGACTGTCTCGTCCTCAATGTGTGGACGCCAACGCTGGAGGCCTCCGCGAGGAAGCCTGTGCTCGTCTACATCCATGGCGGCGGGTATTCGGGCGGTTCGGGTTCGGCGCCGGTTACAGATGGCGCGGAGCTGGCGCGGCGTGGCGATTGCGTCGTGCTGACGCTGAACCATCGGCTCAATGTGTTCGGGCATCTTTTCCTGCCGCATCTCGTGCGCGAGGAGCGCTATGCAGCGAGCGGGAATGCGGGGCTGCTCGATCTCGTGCTCGCGCTGGAATGGGTGCGCGACAACATCGCAGCGTTTGGCGGCGACCGGGATTGCGTGACGCTGTTCGGACAATCGGGGGGCGGCGGCAAGATCGCCTGCTTGATGGCGATGCCTGCGGCGAAGGGCCTGTTCCATCGCGCATGGACGATGAGCGGGCAGCAGGTGACGGCACAAGGGCCGAAGGGCGCGAGCGCACGGGCGCAGGCGGTGGCGGACCATCTCAATCTTTCACCAGGCAAACTGGCGGAGACAGATGCGCAACGCCTGCTGGCAGGGCTGGCGGCGCGTGATCCGTCGATCGTTGGCTCACGCGTCTATTGGGGGCCCGTGCTGGATGGTGCCGCGCTGCCAGTTCATCCGTTCTGGCCGGAGGCCCCGAAGCTGTCGTCGAGCATCCCGATGGTGATGGGGAATACGCGCGAGGAGACAGGCTCGCTGATAGCGATGGGCGATGCGTCTGTCTTCGCACTGACCTGGGACACGCTGCCTGCGCGGCTGGAGCGCGACATGGTGACGGATATCGATGTGGCGCAGGTGGTTCGCGCATACCGCGAGCTATTCCCGCAGATCACGCCGCCGCAGCTGTTCATCAAGGCGACAACAGCCGGGCGGAGCTGGCGGGCGCAGGTGGTCGAGGCGGAAGCGCGCGCGAAAGAACAGGGGCCGACCTGGGTCTATCAGCTCAACTTCGCCAATCCGCGCGATGGCGGCCGCTATGGTGCGCATCACACGCTCGACATTCCGCTGGTGTTCGCGAACACGGCAAAAGCGGAGGCAGAAACCGGCGATGGCGCGGGCGCGCGGGGGGTCTCGGCCGCGATGAGCGATGCGTTGCTGCGCTTCGCGCGGACGGGTGATCCCTCAGGCGGAAGCCTCGGCGCGTGGCCGCGTTACGAGTTGGCCAGACGCGCGACGATGACGTTCGACGTAGAGAGCCGGGTGGAGAACGATCCGCGCAAGGCCGAGCGCGAGCTGTTCGCGAAGGCGCCGTATATCCAGCCGGGAACGTACTAGCGCTTCACGTCGAGGCCGCCGCCGCTCATCAGGGCGAGGACGTCGGCAGCAGAGGCGTGGCTGGCGTCGCCGACCTGGCCATGCTTGGCAGCGGCTGAGTGCAGCGCGAAGGCAAGGGTTTCGGCCTCCTTCATTCCGGCAAGATGGCCGTACAGGAAGCCGGCGGCGAAGGCGTCACCGCCGCCGATGCGGTCGACGACGCCGGGCAGGTCAATCGGGTCGACCTGATGGGCGCCGTTGCGCGTGAACAGCGTGGCGCCGAGGGAGTAGTCGTTGACGCCGTGGGTCTTGCGCGTCGTCGCCGCGATCATCTGGAGACGGGGGAAGGCATTGAAGGCGGCTTGGGCGGCCTGCTGGCGAGTGCCTGCATCGCGGCCAAGGATCAGGGCGATGTCGCGCTCGTCGATGAAGGCGAGGTTGGCGTGATCGAGCAGCTGTTTCAGGATCGCCTGGCCGGTCTCGCCGCGTGCTTCCCAGAGCTTGGAGCGGTAATTGCCGTCGAAGCAGACCTTGACGTTGCTCGCGACGGCGGTCTTCACGGCGGCGAGCGCGGCTTCGCCGGCGGAGGCGCTGACGGCGGGCGTGATGCCGGAGACGTGGAGCCAGCCGGCGCCTTTGAGGGCGGTGTTCCAGTCGATGGCGTTGGGCGCTGCGCCCGCGAAGGCGGACCCGGCGCGGTCGTAGACGATGCTTGCCGCTCGCAGCACGGCGCCGGGCGTGAGATAGTACAGCCCCATGCGGCCGGGCGCGAACTTTACGTCAGCGATGCCGACGCCATGGCGGCGGAGTTCGTCGCGCGCTGCAGACCCAAGCGGATTGTCCGGCAGGATGGTCGCCATCGCCGCTTCGCCGCCGAGGCGCGAGAAGCCGATGGCGACGTTGGCTTCGGCGCCGCCGACATGGGCCGAGAGTTGCGGTGTCTGCAGCAGCATCTCTCCGGCGGGCGCCGTGAGGCGGACCAGCATTTCACCGAAGCAGACGAGGCGCGTGCCCATGTGCCTTGCCTATCGCGCCAGCCATCCGCCGTCGACGGGGATGATCGTGCCGTGGATGTAGTCCGAAGCGGTGGAGGCGAGGAACACTGCTGCGCCGCCGAGATCGCCAGGCTCGCCCCAGCGACCTGCCGGAATACGCGCGAGGATGTCGCGCGAGCGTGTCTCGTCTTTTCGGAGAGCTTCAGTGTTGTTGGTGACGAAATAGCCGGGCGCAATCGCGTTCACGTTGATGCCCTTCGCGGCCCACTCGTTCGCCATCAGCTTTGTGATCCCGGCTAGGCCTGATTTGGCGGCGGTGTAGCTCGGCACGCGGATGCCGCCCTGGAAGGACAGGAGCGAGGCGATCTGGATGATCTTCGCTTTCTGCTTCGCCGCGAGTGCGTGTTTCGCGAAGGCCTGCGACAGGAAGAAGACGGACTTGAGGTTCACGTCGATGACGGCGTCCCAGTCTTCCTCGGTAAAGTCGACGGCATCGGCGCGGCGGATCGTGCCGGCATTGTTGACGAGGATATCGGCGCGGCCGAGCGCCTTCAGCGTAGCGGGAATGATGTCGGCGATAGGTTTCGTCGAGCCGAGATCGGCGCTGATGTGCAGGAAGCTACGGCCTGCGGCTTTGACTTTCGCTTCGGTTTCGGTTGGCGAGGTGCGGCCGACAGCGGCGATATCCGCGCCGGCTTCTGCGAGCGCAATCGCGATGCCCTGGCCAATGCCGGTGTTGGCGCCGGTGACGATCGCGACCTTGCCCGAGAGATCGAAAGGCGAACTCATTTCACCAGACTACTTCAATTGGCAGATATCAAGCTGGTTCATGTCGGTATAGTCGAGATTTTCCCCGCCCATGGCCCAGATGAAGGTGTAAGCGGCAGTGCCCGCACCCATGTGGATCGACCAGGGGGGCGACATCACGGCCTCATCGTTCGCCATCACGATGGACCGCGAATTGTCCGGCTCGCCCATGAAGTGGAACACGCGATCGTTCGGGCCCATGCCGAAGTAGAAATACACTTCCGAGCGGCGATCGTGCAGGTGAGGCGGCATGGTGTTCCACACCGAGCCCTTCTTCAGCATCGTCATGCCGAGCAGGAGCTGGCACGACTTCACCGTGGCGGGGACGACCATCTGGTAGATGGTGCGCTCGTTGGATTGCTCAGGCGCGCCGCGCTCCAGTGGGACAGCCTTGTCGATGGAGATCTTGGCCACTTCGTAGCGTGCATGCGCGGGCGTCGACACGAGATAGAATTTCGCAGGTCTAGCCGGATCGGCGGATTTGAATTCGACCTTGGCCGAGCCCATCGGGATGTAGAGACCGTCGCGCGGGTTCATCGTGTGGGCGGCGCCGTCGACGATGATGGCGCCGGCGCCTTCGCCGACATTGATCGCGCCGAGTTCGCGCCGCTCGAGGAATGGCTTGCCCTTGGCCGAGGCAGGTTCGGTCTGCGCGGGAAGTTCGACCGTTGCCTTCACGGGAGCGGCGCCGCCGATCACCATGCGCTCGTTGTGCGAATAGTTGAGCGAGACCGCATCCGGCTTGAACAGGCCGCTGATGAGATAGCGCGCGCGCAGATCGTCATTGGACGCATCCTCCATCATGTCGGGATGGGTCGCGTGGTATGTTTTCTCGAACAACTTGTCGCTCACTTTAGGCCTCCGGCGGCCGGTTTTTGGACACCGGTGTCATAAGCCTGCCAAATGGCCTCCCGGTCAAGCCGGGAATTAGCCCCGTGCGGGGGCCGTGGAGCCGCGGATGACCAGCTTGGGATGCACTTCTCCCAGTGTTTCCTCTGGGGGCGGCTCGCCGATCAGGCTGGCGCCGAGCAGGCGGGTGGAGGCCATGCGGCCCATCAGACGGATCGGCAGGACGACCGTGGTGAGGGCGGGCCAGAGGCGGGAAGCCAGCGGGCTGTCGTCGAAGCCGACGACGGAGACATGCTTGCCGATGTCGTGGCCAGCTTCGCGCACGGCCTGGCAGACGCCGGCGGCCATCTCGTCATTGCCGCAGAAGATGGCGGTGGGCGGGGCGTCCAGTTCCATCAGTTTCCGCCCGGCTTCGACGCCGGACTGAAAGGTGTAGGCGGCCTTGATGTCTAGATCGCGTTCCAGCTTGAGCTTGTGCGCCTTGAGGCCTTTCACAAAGCCCGCGCGGCGCTCGTGCGCGGAGCGGAAGGTATCGGGGCCCGAGACGTGGGCGATGCGCGTGTGGCCGAGCTCGGCGAGATGGATCGCTGCCTGTTCGGCGCCTTCGGCGTCGTGCGTGACGATGCAGTGCTCCGCGTCATCCAGCGGCACGGAGGCGATGCGCACATAGGGGCAGTCGAATTCCTTGAGCACTTTCACCAGCTCGTCGTCTTCCGAGACGGATGGCGGCAAGACGACGCCTGCAAGTTTCTGACGTTCGACGAAGCTGCGCACATTGAGGAGAAAGTCCGGGGCCTGGCGGCGGCAGGGGTGGACAAGGAGTTCGAAGCCACTACCGCGGATCACGTCGAGAATGCCCTGCTGCATGTCGATGACGTATTGCGGGTTCGGCTGGTCGTAGATCAGCCCGACGAGGAAGGAGCGCTTCGAGGCGAGGCCGCGCGCCATCGGATCGGGCGTGTAGCCGATCTCCTTGATCAGCGCCTCGACACGCTCGCGCGTCTTCTCCTTCACAAAGGGCGACTTGTTGATGATGCGCGAGACGGTCTTCTTGGAAACGCGCGCGAGCCGGGCGACGTCGTTGATCGTGGGCCTGCGGCCTTCGAATTTTGGGGCTTCGGCCTTGGCGCGGCGTGGCTTGCGGGTCATGGCCTGTGATGCGCGCGTAAGACATTGTCAGTCAAGCGAATACGCCAAGAATGTCTCGTGAAATGTCCCGCTCTTGGTGCATCCTGCGAGAATCTTGACACCGGTGTCATTAAGCGGAAGTCTGTGAGCGGAAGGAGCGCCCGCATGCAGCTCACGCGCAGGACCGCCTTGCTGGGGGCCGCTTCGGTGGCGGCGTTGGCCAGTTGCGAGACGTCGCCAGTGGGGCCGCGGCTGGAAGGCGAGATCTCGCCGTCCGGGCTCGAATGGACGCAGCTACGATGGCGGCGCGGCATCGACAACCAGCGGCGCGCCGATAATGGCGACGGGACGTTTCTGAATCCGATTCTGTCGGGCGATCATCCCGACCCCACCATCATTCGCGATGGCGATGTCTGGTACATGACGTTCTCGTCCTTCGAGTCCTATCCGGGCCTCGTCATCTGGAAGTCGCCGGACCTCGTGAACTGGACGCCGGTCACCGCCGCACTGAAGACGAACATCGGATCGGTATGGGCGCCCGAACTCGTGAAGCATCAGGGCCGCTATTATCTATATATTCCGGCGCGCTTCCCGGATCGCCGTTCGATCTATGTCATCCATGCTGAGCGTATCGAGGGGCCGTGGAGCGAGCCCATCGATCTCAACCTGCCAAAGCATATCGATCCCGGGCATGCAGTGGGCGAGGATGGCAAGCGCTATCTCTTTCTCTCGGGCGGCGACCGCATCGCGCTGAGCGATGATGGTCTCTCGACCGTTGGCGACGTCACGCACGTCTACGATCCCTGGAAATATCCGGACGACTGGGTGGTGGAGGGCTTTGCGCCAGAGGGCCCGAAAGTGATGCGGCGCGGGGAGTGGTTCTACCTGATCACCGCCGTTGGCGGCACGGCTGGACCACCGACGGGGCACATGGTGATTGCGGCGCGATCGAAGTCTATCCATGGGCCGTGGGAGGATGCGCCCAACAATCCGATCGTCCGCACCTGGTCGGCGCGCGAGAAATGGTGGTCGCGCGGGCATGCAACGCTGATCGAAGGGCCGCGTGACGACTGGTGGATGGTCTATCACGGCTACGAGAACGGCTTCTGGACGCTTGGACGGCAGACGCTGCTCGATCCGGTGAGCTGGACGAAGGATGGCTGGTTCGAGGCGAAGGCCGGCGACCTGTCGAAGCCGATCCGCAAGCCTGCCAACATTCCGGATGCGCCGCACGGGATGGCGCTGTCGGATGATTTCGCAAGCGACCGCATCGGTCTGCAATGGGCCTTCCATGCGCCGGGGCCGAACGAGGGTGCGCGGCGTTTATGGTCGCCGAAGCTGTTGCGCCTCAAGGCGTCAGGCGTAACGCCGACCGACAGCCGGCCGCTCACCTTCATCTGTGGCGATCTTGGCTACGAGGTCACGGCGGACGTCGAGATCGATGAAGGCGCAGAAGCCGGCGTGCTGCTCTTCTATTCGCCGAAGCTTTACTGCGGGCTCGGTTTCAACGCGCGCGGGCTGGTGATGCACCGTGTCGCTACCCAGCGGAATGCGGCGGCGCCGCCGGATTTCGGCAGGCGGATGGAAATCCGCGTCGTCAACGATCGCCACATCGTGACGATGTATACGCGCACGCCGGGCGGCGCATGGACGCGCTATGGCGTGCGGATCGAGGTCTCCGGCTACAATCACAACACGGCGTGGGACTTCCTCAGCCTTCGACCGGCGATCTACTGCGCCGGGCAGGGCGAGGCGCGGATACGGTCCGTGACCTACCGGGCGTTGTAGTTATTTCCTGCCTTCATAAGGGTCCGGGCCGCCATCGGCGATCCAGCGATCAATGCGTGCGGTCAGGACCGGTAGCGGCACGGACCCGAGCTGCAGAACGGTGTCGTGGAAATAGCGGATGTCGAATTTCGACCCGAGGGCTGCTTCGGCTTTCCTGCGCGCCTCCACGATCGCCATCTCGCCGAGATAGTAGCTCAGCGCCTGGCCCGGCCAGGAGATGTAGCGGTCAACCTCGGTGGTGATCTCGTGCTCGGCGAGCGCTGTGTTGTCCTTGAAGAAGGCAAGCGCCTGTTCGCGGGTCCAGCCCTTGGCGTGGATGCCTGTGTCCACCACGAGGCGCGCTGCGCGCCACATCTGGTAGCTCAACATCCCGAACTTCTCGTACGGCGTTTCGTACATGCCCATCTCGACGCCGAGCAGCTCGCAATAGAGCGCCCATCCTTCGCCGAAAGCAGAGATGTAGGTCTTGCGGCGGAACTCCGGCATGTCCTGCTCGTCGGCCAGCGGCATCTGGAAAGCATGACCCGGCGCGCTCTCGTGCAGCGTCAGCGCCGGCAGCGAATAGAGCGCGCGCGAGGGCAGGTTGTAGGTGTTGACGAGGTAGACGCCCGTGCCGCCGCGGCCGGCCGTGTAGAACGGCGCGACGTCATCCGGCACGGGGATCACGGCAAAGCGCGAGCGCGGCAGGTGGCCGAAGTAATATTTCGCCTTGCCGTCGAACTTCTTGGATATCCAAGCTGCGCGCATCAGCAGCTCGTCGCCGGTCTTCGGATAGAATTGAGGGTCGGTGCGGAGGAAGGCCAGGAAGTCTTTGAGGTCGCCCTTGAAGCCGACCTCCTTCATCACCTCGCCCATCTGCGCGCGGATTTTCGCGACCTCCGCGAGGCCGATCTGGTGGATCTCATCCGGTGTCTGCTTCAGCGTCGTGAACTCGCGGATCTGCGCGGCATAATAGGCTTCGCCGTTGGGCAGCTTCGTTGCCGCGAGGTCCGTTGTCGTGTGCGGGTAATATTCGTCGCGGAAGTAGGGTAGGAGTTCGCGGTAAGCTGGGAACACTTTCGTATCGATGGCGTCCCTTGCCTGCTTCTGAAGGTCGGTTTTTGTCTCTGCAGGCAGGTTCGCCGGCAGGACCTTGAAGGGTTCGTAGAAGGAGGACGCCTCCGCTGTCTTGCCTTCATAGATCGCCGAGATCGATTCCGCCCGGCCCTGCAGCGTCACGCGCGGCGGGGTGAAGCCACGGGCAAGGCCCAGCTTCATGTTGGCGACCTGATCGTGAAAATAGCGCGGCGTGTCGTTGAGGCGGGCGATATACGCGCGCGCCTGCTTCTCGGAGCGGAAGGCTTTCGGCGCGGAACTCGCGACGCTCGTCCAGAATGTCGTGTCGGCGTTGAGCGGCTTCTCGTATTCGCGGAACTCGATCTGCGAGATGCGCACTTCGATCTGTTCGCGATAGATGGCGAGGTTGATCTGCGCCTCGGGCGACAGCGCGGCCTTGTTGAGCGCATCGAGTTCGGCGATCACACCCTTCCAGTGAGCAAGCCGTTCGGCTTGCGTCGCGGGGTCGACGCGGCCCCAGGTCTTGGGCGCCTTGTCCTCGTCGACCGTGTCGTCGTCTTCCTCCGGATCGAGGCTCTGGCGCCAGGCCCACTCAGCTTCGTAGATCGAGCGGAATTTTCCGTCCGCCATGCTTTCTGGCGGATGTCCGCCCATCGTCGCGCACGCCGCCAGCGCCATCGCCGCAACACCCATCGCCAAACGCTTCATGTCGGTTCCCGACCTTATCTCGGACCAAGCCTAGCGGGGTTCAACCGGCTTGTCAGGCCGACCAGAGAACCGATCCGGCTTCACGCAGAGCTTGCGCCGCCGCAGTGATGGTCGCGACCGAACCGGGCGCTTTGGACAGCGTGTCTTCGGCGAAGAAGGAGGCGAGGGCGAGGGAACGCTCGGCCTCCGGTCCGTTCTGGCCGGAGAGCGCAGCGCGCGTGAGGAAGTGCCCGCCGACGACGTCGCCGGCGAGGCGCAGATAGCTCGTGGCGCCCGACAGCGCCGTCTCGCGGGCAGACTTCATCGTGGCGGTCATCCACTGGGTCGCTTCATCGAGCGCGCCCGCACCGGCGTCGAGCCGGTCCGCGATCGCGACGAAGCGCGGCTTGTTGGTGGCGCGGGCTTCGCGCGCGGTGTCCCGGATGTCGGACAGCATCGCGGTCATCGCCGCCCCATTGTTCATCGACAGCTTGCGGCCGACCAGATCGATAGCCTGGATGCCGTTGGTGCCTTCGTAGATCGGCGTGATGCGGGCATCGAGATAGTATTGCGCAGCGGCCGTCTCGCCCATGAAACCCATGCCGCCATAAACCTGCACGGCGGCGTTGGTGGCATCGACCGCACGGTCCGTCGACCAGCCCTTGGCCAGCGGCGTCAGCAGGTCTTCGCGTAGCTTGGCTGCTTCGCGTGTGGCTGGATCGGCGGCGTGCTCCGCCAGCTCAGCAGCGGAACCGCACGCATAGCAGATCGCGCGCGAGGCCTGCGTCGTCGCAGCAATCCCTGCGATGGTGCGCTGGATATCGGGGTGATGGATGATCGTGGCCGAGCCTTCGATGCCCGCCGCCGCACCCTGCTTGCGCTCATTGGCGTAGCCGATCGCTGCCTGCAGCGCAGCCTCGGCCACGCCGACACCTTCGAGGCCGACATTGAGGCGTGCAGAGTTCATCATCGTGAACATCGCTGCGAGGCCCTTGTTCGCCTCGCCGATGAGCCAGCCTTTGGCGCTCGTGTATTCCATCACGCAGGTGGGCGAGGCGTGGATGCCCATCTTGTGCTCGAGGCCGATGCACCGATACGTGTTGCGCGCGCCAAGCGAGCCGTCCGTATTGACGAAGAATTTCGGCACGAGGAAGAGCGAAATCCCCTTCGATCCCGCAGGCGCATCCGGCAGGCGCGCGAGCACGAGCTGGATGACGTTGTCCGTCATGTCGTGGTCGCCCCACGTGATAAAGATCTTCTGGCCCGATATGGCGAACGATCCGTCGCCATTGGGTTGAGCCTTGGACTTCAGCGCGCCGACATCCGAACCCGCTTGTGGTTCAGTGAGGTTCATCGCACCGGTCCATTCCCCGGAGATCAGCTTGGGCAGGTAGGTCTGCTTCTGTTCTTCCGTGCCATGCGCCAGCAGCGCCTCGATGGCGCCCATGCTGAGCAGCGGGCAGAGACCGAACGCCATGTTGGAGCCATGGATCATCTCCATCACGGCCAGCGCCAGCGGCTTGGGCAGGCCCTGTCCGCCGAACTCTTCGGGGAAGGAGAGGCCCATCCAGCCGCCTTCGCGATATTGCGCATAGGCGTCAGCAAATCCCGGCGCGGCGACGACGCCAGTGTCGGTCAACTTCGCGCCGTTCTTGTGGCCGATGGGATTAAGCGGGGCGAGGACGTCGCGCGCCAGCTTGTTCGCCTCGTCGAGAATGGGGGCGATCAGTTCCGGGTCGAAGTTCGGGAAAGCGCCGGTCGCGGCAAGCTCATCGAGCTTGGCAATGCTGTTGAGCGTGTGGGCGATGGTCGAGACGGGAGCTGTGTAGGGCATGCCCGTAGTTAGCCGCCCGAAGCGGCCCTGTCACGACTGTCCTGACGATGCCTGTCCTAGCGCATAAGGTCGTAATTCTTGCCATCCACCGATATCGCCAGCGCTTTCCATTCGTTGGCTTTGTCGACATGCGGCTGGGCGTCGACCGTCACCGTCTTGCCGGCGGCGAGCGCTTCCTTCCTCAGTCCGCGGTCTACCATGCGTTGCAGGGGCGAGAGCCAGACTTCCAGCTTCTTGCCGCCACTGTTGAGGTAGAGAATGGCGTGCGGCTGTTCCCATTTCAGCTCGGCGATCGTTCCGGTCACCTTCTGCTGTTTCGATGTGTCGTAGGCGGCCCAGCCATGGTGGGCCCAGGCGGTCCCGGTCAGCACGACCGCAGCCAGCATTATGGCGATGATGCGCATGGTTCCTCCTCCTTGCGTCACGCCGGAGAAGGATAGCACGCGGCCATCGCCAGCCCGGCTCACAAGCGGGAGATAAGGCGTGAAAGCGTAACGGCCATTTTCCGACTATTTCGGCCCGATCATCTTCTCAGGTCGCACCAGCTTCGTGAACTCGGCATCGGTCAGGTAGCCGCCGCCGACGGTCTCTTCGCGGAGGGTCGTCCCGTTCTTGTGAGCGGTCTTCGCGATCTTGGCGCAGATGTCGTAGCCCAGGCGCTCGTTGAGAGCCGTCACCAGCATCAGCGAGTTCTCGACGCCCTTCGCGATGTTGTCGACGCGCGGCTCAATGCCGACGACGCAATTGTCGGTGAACGAGATTGCGGCGTCGGACAGCAGGCGCACTGACTGGAGGAAGTTGTACGCCATCATCGGGTTGTAGACGTTGAGCTCGAAGTGGCCCTGGCTACCAGCGAAGCCGATTGCAGCGTTGTTTCCCATGATATGAGCGCAGACCTGTGTCAGCGCTTCACATTGGGTGGGGTTCACCTTGCCGGGCATGATCGACGAGCCCGGTTCGTTCTCCGGCAACGCCAGCTCGCCGAGACCCGCGCGCGGGCCCGATCCGAGGAAGCGGATGTCATTGGCGATCTTGAAGCACGAGGCTGCAACTGTCGCGATCGCGCCGTGCGTCATCACCATGGCATCGTGTGCGGCGAGCGCCTCGAACTTGTTCGGCGCGGTCTTGAAGCCGAGTTCAGTGATCTCTGCGATCTTTGCGGCGACCAGTTTGTCAAAGCCCTTGGGCGAGTTGAGGCCGGTGCCGACCGCCGTGCCGCCTTGGGCGAGTTCCATCAGGGCGGGGAGCGTCTGCTTGATGCGGGCGATGCCGTTCTCGATCTGCTTGGCGTAGCCGCCGAATTCCTGGCCGAGCGTCAGCGGCGTTGCATCCTGCGTGTGCGTGCGCCCGATCTTGATGATCTTCGCCCACGCCTTTGACTTCTCCTTCAGCGCTGCGTGCAAATGTTCCAGCGCAGGGATCAGGTCATGTGCGACCTGCTCGGCGCAGGCGATGTGCATCGCCGTCGGGAAGGTGTCGTTCGACGACTGGCTCATGTTGACGTGGTCGTTCGGGTGGACGGGCTTCTTCGTGCCCATCGTTCCGCCCATCATCTCGATGGCGCGGTTCGAGATCACCTCGTTGGCGTTCATGTTCGACTGCGTGCCCGAGCCTGTCTGCCACACGACCAGCGGGAAGTGGTCGTTCAGCTTGCCGTCGATGACTTCCTGCGCCGCCGCGATGATGTTCTTCGCGAGTTTCGGATCGAGCTTGCCGAGTTCGAGGTTTGCTTCGGCGGCCGCGCGTTTCACGATGCCAAGCGCGCGCACGATCGGGGCGGGCTGCTTCTCCCAGCCGATCTTGAAGTTGCCGAGCGAGCGTTGCGCCTGCGCTCCCCAATACCGGTCCGCCGCAACCTCGATCGGGCCAAAGGTATCGGTCTCGGTGCGGGTCTTACCGGCCATGCGCTTGCTCCCAGCGGCAGAAATCTGCCGGTGGGACTAGACCCGGGCGGGCGAGGGTTCAAGCGCCAAAGCGGCTCAGATCAGACGGTTTTGGTGTAGGAACGCGCCATCGGCTTCATCGGATCGCCCTTCACCAGCCATCCGGAGACGGCGTGGCGCGGGTTGCGCGCGAATGGCGTGATGTAAGTCACCGAATGCACGTGACGAACGTCGAACAGGTCGAGCGTGCTGAAGCCGGGCGTCAGGCTGAAGGTCGGCTGGTTCTGATTGTCGAAATATTGCAGCAGGCCGCCCCAGTCCGGGTCCCAGGGCTTCGTGAACCCCCACACGAAGGCGAACTTGCGCTGCTCACCCTTCGGATCGTCGAGGTGACGGGTCAGGTAGTGGCCCGGCCGATAATCGGTCGCCTGGGCGAAGAGGTTGTCGAAGGTATCGGCGCCCGTGATGGCGCGCATGGCGTTCATCACCTCGTCGGACCTGATGGCGTTGTAGAAGCGGCCGAGCGCCGTGTCGGGCGCGCCGGCCTGCCAGCTCTCCGTCATGCGATAGCCAAAATAAGCAAAGCCTTCCGCGCGGCTCGCAGCCTCCATCATCGTGCGGTTGAACTCGGCCTGCCGTGCACGATCCCAACGAGAGACCTCAGCGGGGTCGAGCACCGCAACGCCCTGACCGTTCGCGCAGAACAGCTGGTAGGGCAGCTCCATCATTTCGGCCGCGACGCCTTCGGCGATGCCGGGCGCCAGCATGTTCCCGATGCGGATGTTTCCGTCCTTCGCGAATTCGGCGCGCAGGGCGTTCAGGTCTAGAGCGGGGTTCAGGATCATGGGCCACGTTTCAAAAAGGTCTGTCTGGCCTATACGGGCGGCAGGATACTGTCCACGAAGCTATCGCGTGAGGGGCCCATTGGACGCGAATGATTCAGCCAGCTCCACGCCCTGGACGCGCCACGGCAAGGTCCGGGCGCGGCTTGAGAAAGACGGCTCGCTCGAGGTGCAGGTCGAGGGCCTGACCACGCAGGCGAAATACTACAAGCCTCTGCTCAAGGACTTCTTCCGTCTGCATTTCCCGGTGCGGCCGCGTTGGGGCGACTGGTCCGCACACATCGCCATGGAATACACAGGCGACCCGCCGCACATGGACCTCGACAATCTCGCCAAGGCGATGCTGGACAGCGCAACCGGCGCAGCCTTTCACGATGACAGCCAGGTCGCGCGCCTGCTGGTCGAGCGGCGGGCGTCTGAGCGGGAAGGCGTCTGGATGCGGCTGGTTCCGATGGAGCCGGACCCCTCGATATCACGCTGAAGTCATTGGTTTTGAGCCACTAGCCCATTTTCGACGGATGGAGCTTTCCGCTACGTTAGTTCCAACACAGATGACAGAACCGCCCTTGGGAGGGGGCTGGATGATGAAACGCATCACACTTGGAGCATCCTTTCTCGCTTTCGGCCTCGTGTTGGCCGCAGCGCCCGCGATCGCCCAGCAGATCACCGACAAGTCCGGAGTGAAGGTCGCAACGGATTCAGGCCCGGTCGAAGGACCGAAGACGATCGCCGGCACGCGCTCCTATGTGAGCCCGCTTCCCTTCTTCAAGGATCTCAAGCCGTGGGATCCAAACTACAACCCGCCGCGTACGCCGGACGGCAAGCCCGATTTCCAGGGTGTCTGGTCGAACGCTTCGCTTACCGCGATGACACGCACGGATCGTGGCGCGAAGCTCGGCGTCGACACACTGGTGATCCCGGATGCCAAGGTCGCGGAACTCACGCGCAATGCTTCCTACTCGAAGAGCGCGGACGCGAGCCAGAAGCGCACCGATCCCAATTCCGGCGTCTTCACCGACAAGAATGTCGACGCTGGCTACAACGCGTTCTGGATCGATCCGGGTTCCGAATACGCCAGGGTCGACAAGGAATGGCGTTCGTCCTGGATCACCTCGCCGGCCAATGGCCAGATCCCGTTCAACGCCGAAGGCCGCGCCATGCGCGCCAACCGGATGACGGCCGTGTCGAAGATCAACAACACCGGCGCCGAGATCCGTCCGGTCGGCGAGCGCTGCCTTGCCTCGTTCGGCAGCCAGGCCGGCCCGCCGCTCAACAACGCGATGTACAACAACAACTTCCAGTTCGTGCAGACGCAAGACCACCTAATGATCGACGTCGAGATGAACCACGACGCTCGCATCATCGGCATCAGCCGCGACGGTGCGAAGAAAGCCGAGCGTCCCGATGCGATCAAGCAGTGGTTCGGAGATTCGGTTGCGCACTGGGAAGGCGACACGCTCGTCGTCGTGACCCGCAATCTCAACCCGACGCAGCTCAAGGTCGGCGCCTTCCCGGTTTCGGAGAAGGGACAAGTGACCGAGTGGTTCAAGCGCGTGTCGGACGATGTGCTCGACTACCGCTTCAAGGTCGAGGACCCGACCTATTACACGCAGGCCTGGACCGGCCAGATGCCGCTGCGCCGCTCGAACGAGCGCGTCTACGAATATGCCTGCCATGAAGGCAACTACGCCCTGCCGGGCATCCTGCGCGGCATGAACGAGGGCCGCGACACGGCCATCGACAAGGAAGGCGAATAGAGTTCGGCCCCTCCTGAAGGTCCGGAACGAAGCCTGCCTGTCGCAAGACTGGCGGGCTTCTCGTTTCTTGGTGTGGCGTTCACCGGGATTTGCACGCATGCCGCGCGCGTCCGGGTCGACAGGGGAGGCGGCGCACCCCTAACGTCTCTCTGCGCGAGCGGTCATGAGAACCGTCGCGCATCACAGGGAGGAGTGATCCATGAGGAAACTGACATTGGCTGCGTCCGTCGCGGCGCTTGGCCTGGCGCTGCTGGCGGCTCAGCCGGCATCGGCCCAGCGCATCGGGCCCAATTCGGGTGTGAAACTCGCTGACGAGACCGGGGCGCCCGTGGAAGGGCCGAAGGCGATCGCCGGCGCGACATCGTTCACGAGCCCGCTTCCCTTCTTCAAGGATCTCAAGCCATGGGATGCGAACTACAAGGTCCCTCGCACGCCCGACGGCAAGCCTGACCTGCAGGGCGTCTGGTCCACCGCATCGCTCACCGCCCTCACGCGCGGCGGCGGCCGGGGCGGCGCCAATATCGACACGCTCGTGATCCCGCCCGAGAAGGTCAACGGTCTGCTCGACAACGCGCAATACGTGCAAGCTGCGCGCGACAGCCAGAAGCGGACCGATCCCAACTCCGGCATCTTCACCGACCGCAATCCCGACGCGGGCTATAACGCATTCTGGATTGATCCGGGTTCTGAGTACGCCAAGGTGAATGGCGAATACCGGTCCTCGTGGATCACCTCGCCCGCCAACGGGCAGATCCCCTACAACCGCGCCGGGAACGCCGCCGCCGGATCGCGCATGAGCGCCGCGACCACGATCAACAATACGGGCCCGGAAATTCGCACGCTTGGCGACCGCTGCCTTGTCTCGTTCGCCAACCAGGGCGGGCCGCCGCTGACGAATGCGATGTACAACAACAACATCCAGATCGTGCAGACCCCAGACCACATTATGCTCGATATCGAGATGAACCATGATGCGCGCATCATCCGCCTGAAGAAGCCGGGCGAGGACGAGAAGCCGCTGCCAGACAATATCGAGCAATGGTTCGGGGACTCGATCGGCTGGTGGGAAGGCGACACGCTCGTGGTCGAGACGCGCAATCCGCACCGCCTGCAGGCCCGCGGCCGCATTCCACTGTCCAAGCAGGGCAAGGTGATCGAACGCTTCAAGCGCGTGTCGGATGTCGAGATCGACTACACGTATGAAGTCATCGATCCCGTAAGCTACACCCAGACCTGGACCGGCCAGATGCCGCTCCGCAAGTCGAAGGAGAAGGTGTTCGAGTACGCGTGCCACGAAGGCAACTACGCGCTGCCGGGCATTCTTCGCGGCATGGTCGAGGGCAGGGACACCGCGCTGGCGGCGGACGGGGAGTAGTCTGGCGACCGGGCTTTGACCGCCGCGATCACTGGCCTGGATCTGACATCATCCCCTGACCAGGCTTGTCACGAAAGGCGTTGTGGCAATCTTCGCACTGGGCAGTGAAGTCGCCGTCAGCAGCGGCGAGCATGTCGGCGTCCTTCGTCCGCGCTGCTTCCCGAGCGCGCAGGGCCGCAGTCTCGACCAGCTTCGATATCCGCACCCAATCCGCACGTCCTTCTGATTGCGAGCCGCCCTGCATCCGTTTCGCGCCTTCCGCCATCTTCACTGCGGCGGCCTCGACGCGGGCCCAGTCCCCGGCGGCGATGGGTGTGTTCGCCTCGGCGGCATAAAGTGCATCCGATCCGGGATTCAGGAAGGCGGCATGAATTTCCGCGCTTGTCGCTGCTGCGCTGGGCGTTGCGGAGGTCGAGGTTGGTGGCGCGGACGACGGTCTCGCCGGGGTCTTGTCGGGAGCGCATGCAGCAGCGGTCAGGAGCGTGACCACAAGCGCGATGCCCGGTCGCAACCTCATCAGCCGCCCTTGCGTACGCCCTTGAGGAAGATCTGCACCGCGCGGCGCGCACGTGTTTCGATGAGGTGCTGGGGCATCGTGGCGTTGGTGACAACCAGCAGGCGGAAGCCTGAGTCCTGCATCACCATGCCAAACAGCATGGCGGCGGCGTCATCGGCGTCCTCAATCTGGTATTTCGCGCGCACGACGGGGGATGCCAGCCAGTTGGCGAGCATCTCGCGCGGGAAGCCTTTCGGCTTGCTGGCGTTCATCAATTCGGGATAACGGCGCACTTCCGAAATGATCAGGCGGGCCAGCGCCATCGAACGCGGGCTGGTGAAGTGCGTCATCATCCGCACAAGTATGCCGTAAAGTTCCAGCTCGATGTCGTCGCCGGCCTGCGGGGGAGAGAAGGCGCCGAGATCAGCCACGTTCTCCATCAGCAGCGCGCCAAGCAGCTCAACCTGGCTCTTGAACTCGCGGTAGATGGTCTTCTTGGACATGCCGGCCTGCTGGGCCACGGCGTCCATGGTTGCATGCTCGGGAGGGCCATCGAGGAAAATCTTGCGTGCGGCGGCCAGGATTCGCTCCCGGGGCGAAACAGCCTCTCCGGGTTCCTGGATCGCCTGCATGAAAATCCCTTATCTGGCCGGCTGGTCCGGCCGAGGCCTGTTCGAAACGTGATCACTTAACGCGATCACCATCTTTGCAGTCTATAACAGAATGAGATAAGGAAACGCCAGAGTTTCCGGATTGGGTGCGATGGACCTCCCCGATAAGACCCCCGCCGGCGGCGAAGCTGTGTCTGCGAAAGCAGAAAAAGCCCCGTTTGGCCGCCAAAGCTGGGCCGGCGATATTGTCGCCGCGACCCTCGACCCCCCACAGGCGGGTGCAGTGGAACTGCGCACAAAATCTGACGAGGCTAGTCGCAAAGGACCTTTTTCAAGCGTCATAAGGACGGGGGAAGAGGTCCAGCCGCCGACGGCAACGTACAAGAGCCAACCCGGAACCGCCTCCCCGGACGCGCAAGGACAAAAAAAGATGATCACGCGCAAGAACCTTACCTCGGCCGCCGCCATCGCCGGTGCAGGCGTCATGATGCTCGCGCTGCATTCGTGCGGACAGAAGCCGGCCCCTGCCGAAGAGATCCCGGCCAAGCCGGCCGCCGCCGCCACGACCGAGCCTGGCTCCACACAATCCATGCGCGTTACGCGTGTGGGCATGCGCGACCTCGCCAATGAAGTGGTCGCCACAGGCCGCCTCGTCGTGCGCGAGGAAGCTGCTGTCGGTTCCGAACTCACCGGCTATCGCGTCGCGGCTGTCTATGTGGATGAAGGCGACTGGGTGAAGCAGGGCCAGCCGATGGCCAAGCTGGATGACGCGCTGCTGCAGGCGCAGATCGCCCAGGCTGAAGCCACGCTCGCCACGCAGAAGGCCAACGCCGATTTCAAGCAGAACCAGCTCGATCGCGCCGAAGCCCTCGAACAGGAAGGCGCCTTCTCGAAGGAGTTGCTTGAGCAACGCCGCATGGAAACGGCGAGCGCCAAGGCTTCGCTGCTGGCCTCGCAGGCGGCCGTCAACGAGATGAAGGTGCGCCAGTCGCGCATGGTGCTGCGTGCGCCGGTCGCCGGAGCCGTGCTCCAGCGCGCCATTCGTCCGGGCGACATTTCCGCGTCGGTCGCCTCGACGCCGTATTTCCGCATCGCTCGCGATGGCCTGATCGAACTCGACGCCGAACTGCCCGACGCCAAGCTCTCCCTCATCAAGGAGGGGACCCCAGCCGCCGTGACGCTCACGACGGGCGAGGTTGTGCAGGGCAAGGTTCGCTTCGTCTCGCCGCGTGTTGACCAGAACACCAGCCTCGGCCGCGCCCGCATCGCGCTGCCGTATGACAAGGCCCTGCGCCCCGGCAGCTTCGCCGAGGCCCACTTCAACAGCGCCGCGTCTGGCGTGCTGACTGTGCCCGCCAGCGCCATCCGCTACGAGGCCGGCGGCCCGTCCGTCATGCTCGTCGGCGATGGCAACCGCATCAAGCAGGTTCCGGTGAGGCTCGGCGAACGCTCCGGAGATTTCGTGCAGCTGGTCGATGGCCCGCCCGCAGGCTCGCGCGTGTTGACGGTTGGTTCGTCATTCACGCTCGACGGCGATGTCATCCAGCCTGTGGAAGAGGGTACTGCCCAGGCGGCAGCGGCGCCCGGCGCCAAATAGATCGAGGCAAGTAAAATGAACCTGCCGATTTCAAGCTGGGCGATCCGCAACCCGATCCCGGTTGTGGTCGCCTTCACGCTGATGCTGGTCGCCGGCGCATATTCGTACTCAAGGCTGCCGGTCAAACAGTTCCCGAACATCTCCTTCCCGATGGTGGTCGCCACCGTCATCCAGGAAGGCGCGGCGCCGACCGAACTCGAGAACCAGGTCACCCGGATCGTCGAGAACTCGATCGCCAGCCTGCCGAGCATCGAGACGTTGCAGTCGTCGGTGGTGCTGGGCGCCTCGACCACGATCATCCAGTTCGAGATCGGCACCGATCTCCAGAAGGCCAAGGACGACGTCGAGCAACGCGTCAACCAGGTCCGCACGCAGCTGCCAGCCACGATCCAGCCGCCGCTTGTGCAGGCGCTGGATTTCACCGGCGGCGCCCTCATGACCTTCGCGGTCTCGCATCCCACGATGTCGGCGACCGACCTGTCCTGGTTCATTGACGATCGTATTGCGCGCGAGTTGCAGTCGGTCAGGGGCGTTGGCCAGATCAACCGCGTCGGCGGCGTCGACCGCGAGATCAACGTCACGCTCGACCCTGTGCGCATGGCCGGGCTTGGCGTGACGGCCTCGGACGTCAACAACGTGCTCCAGCGCACCTATCGCAATTATGGCGGCGGTCGCGCCGAAGTCGGAGGGGCCGAGACCACCACGCGCGTCATCGGCGAAACGCTGACAGTTGCCGAACTCAGCAACCTGTCGATCCCGCTGCGCGGCGGGGCGTCCTATGTGAAACTCTCCGATGTCGCCGATGTCGGCGATGGCTCGGCCGAAGTGCGCTCGTTTGCGCGCCTGAACGGCCGCCCGGTCGCTGGCTTCAACGTCGTCAAGGTCGACGCCGCATCCGAGATCGACGTCGAGAACGGCACTTATGCTGCAATCGCCAAGCTCGAGAAGGCCAACCCCGGCCTCAAGATCACCAAGATCTTCTCGATGACGGACGACACCAAGGCGAACTTCCACGCCACGCAGGACGTGCTGATCGAGGGCATGATCCTCGCCGCGATCGTCGTGTTCCTGTTCCTGCGCGACTGGCGCGCCACAGTCATCGCCGCATTGGCGATGCCCCTGTCGCTGATCCCGACCTTCTTCATCGTCTCGATGCTCGGCTTCTCGCTGAACGTGGTGACGCTGCTCGCCCTCACGCTCGTCATCGGCATCCTTGTCGATGACGCGATCGTGGAGATCGAGAATATCCAGAAGCGGACGCTAGCGGGCTACACGCCCTTCCGCGCCGCCATGGAAGGCGCCGACGCGATCGGCCTCGCCGTGCTCGCGACCACCGCCTCGATCGTCGTGGTGTTCCTGCCGACCTCGTTCATGGGCGGCATGCCGGGCCAGTTCTTCATCGAGTTCGGCATCACCGTCGCAGTGGCCGTCGTCTTCTCGCTGGCGGTTGCGCGTTTCGTCTCGCCGCTGATGGCCGCCTACTTCCTCAAGGCGGCTCCGGCCAAGCATGCCGAGCGCGATGTTCGCAAGCTGCCGGCCTTTTATGAGAACACGCTGGCCTGGGCGCTGCGCCACAGGCTCATCGCGTCCTTCATCGGCTTCCTGTCCTTCGCCGGCGCCATTGTCTGCGTCGCGGCGCTGCCCAAAGGCTTCATTCCGACGGAAGACCCAGGCTACATCCTGTTCAACATCTCGGCGCCTCCGGGCTCCACGCGTGAACAGATGGAGAAGTCCGCTACCGCGCTCAACGACCTGCTGGTCAAGCAGCAGGACGTGGAAGATGTGTTCATCTCGATCGGATCAGGCGGCGCTGGCGGCCAGGCCGCCATGGCCGGCGGCGGCGGAGGAGGCGCGGGCCTGACGTCCGGCTCGGCCACCGTGGTCATGCGCGAAGGCCACAGCATCTCGACCGAGAAACTGAAGCAGATCATCCGTCCGCAGCTGAAGCAGATCCCCGACATCCGCGTCACGGCGCTGATGTCCGGCGGCGGCCCGACCGGCTCCGACGTCAACATCCTGCTCACCAGCGAGGACGGCGCAGCGCTCGACAAGGCTCAGCTCGACCTGCTCAACGAGATGAAGGATCTTCCGCAGATCCAGAACCCACGGCTATCGCCGGAGCCTCCGGGCCCCGAGCTCATCATTCGCCCGCGCACCGAAGAGGCAGCCCGCCTCAACGTGTCGACGGATGCGATCGCACAGGTTGCCCGTATCGCCACGTCCGGCGACATCGAGGCCAACACGCCGAAATTCTCGGAAGGCGAACGCCGCCTTGCGATCCGTGTTCGTCTGCCTGACCTGGTTCGCAATGACCTGGCCCAGCTGGCCCAGCTGCGCGTGCCGACGCTCAACGGCGGTTCGACCACGCTCGGCGCCGTCGCAACGCTGTCCTACGAAGCTGGCCCTGGCGTGATCCAGCGCCTTTATCGCAAGCGCATGGCGTCGGTGCAGGCCGACTTCGCCCCGGGCGTCGCCTCCGGCGAAGCGACCGATGCGATCGACAAGACCAAGACCATGAAGGCCATCCTCGCCGCCGAAAAGGCGGGCAATGCTGTCGTCTCGCGCGCCCGTATCGGCAACGAACAGGCTATGGCGCAGATGTTCGGCGGCATCGTGATCGCGCTGCTTGCCGGTGTTGCGCTGATCTACTCGGTGATGGTGCTGCTGTTCAAATCGGTGTTCAAGCCGTCGGTCATCCTGGCCTCCTTGCCGCTGTCGTTCTCCGGCGCCTTCTTCGCGCTGCTGATCACGGGCAAGGAAATCTCGATGCCGGTCATGATCGGCTGCGTGCTGCTGCTTGGCATCGCCGCCAAGAACGCGATCCTGCTGGTCGAGTTCGCGATCGAGGCGCAGCAGCGTGGCAAGAACACGTATGATGCGTTGTTCGAAGCCTGCCGTGAGCGCGCCCGTCCCATCGTGATGACGACGGTCGCCATGTCCGCCGGCATGATCCCGACGGCGCTCGGCATCGGCGAAGGCGCCGGCTTCCGCACGCCAATGGCGGTTGCGGTGATCGGCGGCCTGATCTCCTCGACGGTGCTCTCGCTGATCCTCGTGCCGGTCGTTTACTCCTTCGTCGACCAGTTCGAGCGCTGGATTTCGCCATGGGCCGGCCGCCTTGCGACCAAGCCGACGGCCGAGGACGAGGTGCTCCTCAAGGGCAAGCACGCCGAAGTTCCGCCGCACGCGGAGTAGGTCAGCCGTTTCCTCAAATCAGCTCCTCCCTCGCAAGAGGGAGGAGTTTTGCTGTCCGGCGCCAAGAGCGATCAGCCCGGTTCGGTCTCGCCGGCGCGCGAGGCCCAGATGATGCCGACGAACATGCCCTTCATCCGCGGCAGCAGGATCAGCGTCAGCCCGACCACCAGCGTGGCGATGAACAGGAACGCCACCCACGCGGCGTCGGCCTTGGGCGTTGCGAACACGAAGAAGGCGGGCGAGACGAGGTGGCCAACCAGCAGGATCGTCGCCCAGGCAGGCGCGTCGTCGGCGCGGATGTCGCCCGTGCGCTCGCCACAGTGCTGGCAGCCCTCAGCCTGACGCAGATATCCCGAAAGCAGCTTGCCGCGCCCACAGGCGGGGCAGGCGAGCCGGAGGCCACGCCTGATGGCGAGCCACACATCGCGCTTGGGTTCATCGTGCTTCATGCGCAAAGCCTCGCCCGCCCGGCCGGATCGGTCGAGCGCGCGCTTGGTCGCATGTCCACGCGCCGCGCGGGCGCGTGTCGCAGGGTCAGGTCTGGACGAATTGCAGGCCCGCCGCGCCGCGGGTCTGCCAGACAACATACGCCCAGGTCTTTATCCGAAGGGTCGGTTCGGACAGGATCACACGGTCTGTAAGGGCCACATCACGCAGGAATTCGACGCGCGCACCGGTCGCGCTGATGTTCTTGACGACAACATCCACTCGTTCGCCGCCAAGCGTGGTCACTGTCGCTGACTTGAACGTGGGTTTGCGCTCGGCCCGCTTCTGGCCGGTCTGGACGGACGAATAGTGGACGTCCTCGTGCGGCACCGCAGCGATCTTGCGCATGCGGTCCGCGAGCGGATCGACCTTGTTGTTGTCCGGCTTCTTGAACATACGCGCGCGAGGTTGTGACCCAACCGCAAGGAGATTGGACGCAAAGACTTAGGAAATACTTGACCTTTGGTCGGCGCGCCGCCTTGCCGCAGGTTATTCCGGCAGCATGAAACCTGCCGAAATCCCTTGTAAGCGGGGGTTTCAGCCGATGGTGACCGAGGTCCCACCGTCCACGGGAAGGACTGCGCCTGTAATAAAACGGGCCTCGTCCGAGCAAAGGAAGAGGGCGGCGAAGGCTGTATCCCAGCCGGATCCCATATGGCCCATCGGGACACGCGCATTTCGCTCGGCCCTCAGGGTTTCCTGGGACTTGCCGGAGGCCGCGGCGATACCCGTGATCGCCATGGGGGTATCCATCAGGCCGGGCATGATGACGTTGCAGCGTACGCCATGCTTGGCATTGCCGGCCGCAACCACGGTCGTGAGCCGGTTCACCGCCATCTTGGAGACCTCGTAGGTCACCATGTGGTGCCCCGCGATCGCAGCGAGCGAGGAGATGTTGAGGATCGCGCCGGCCTTCTGCTGGCGCATGATGGGCAGGACGTGCCGGATCGTCATCGCCATGGATTTAAGATTGATATCCATGATGCGGTCCCACGCGTCTTCCTCGATGGCGTGGGGCGGGGCGTCGCCGCGGCCGGTGCCGACATTGTTCACGAGGATATCGATCCGCTTCATGCGCACGATCGCCTCGCGCGCGATGGCGGCGCAGTCGGCGGTCTTCGTGACGTCAGCCTCGAAGGCGAAGGCTTCACCGCCCTCAGCCTTGATCATCGCGACTGTCTCCGCGGCGCTGTCGACCTTGCGGTCGACGCACATCACGCTCGCACCCTCGCGGGCAAACAGTACGGACATCGCGCGGCCATTGCCGATCGTCTCGCCCGGCGTCTGTCCGGCGCCGACGATGATGGCGGTCTTCCCAGCAAGCCTTGCCATGTCAGTACGCCTTGAGGTCGGGATCGAGCGTCTGGCCTTCGTCGAGCTGGATGCCGAACGAGTTGAGGATCATCGACACCTGCGTGTACTGCCCCGCCGTAAACACCACGTCCATGCATTGCCGCTCGGAGTAGTGCCTTGATAGCTCCGCCCAGGACGGGTTCGAGACGAAGTGGTCGCGGTTGAGATCGTCGGTCGCCGCGATCAGCGCGCGCTCGGCCGGCGTCCATCCCTCAGCGCCGGCGCCCGCCTTGATGCGCTCGATCTCATCCGCACGCAGATCCGACTGCAGGCCGATGCGGTGATGCTGTGTCCACTCATAGCCGGATTTGCAGAGCCACCCCGTCCGCAGGATCACGATCTCGCGGTCGCGCGGGCTCAGCGAGTTACGGTTGAGGATGTAGCCGCCCCACCAGTTGAAGGCGCGATAGGCGTCGGGAACGCGGATCAGCGTGCGGAAGATGTTGAGCACGCCGCCAACGCGTTCGGCGGACTTGCCCAGCCTTTCCTTCTGCTCGTCGGTGAATTCGGAATCCTTCAGCGGAGCGATACGCGGCTTTGCAAGGCGCATGATGACCTCAGTTCGGCTTGGGTGTTTCGGGCGCTGCCGGCGGCGCCGGTGCGCGCAGCGGCAGGATTTCCAGCACATATCCGTCGGGATCCTTCGCGAGCCCAACGGCCGCGCCGCCGACCTGCTCGCTCGGGGCGTATTCGCGTGTGATCTCGTATCCGGCGGCGCGGATCTTTTCCTGCAGCGCCTTCGGGTCTTTCGTGCGGGTCACAATCTTGATCGGCAGGTCCTTGTAGGAACGCTTCGATCCGTCGGTCCAATGCATCAGGACGACGTAGCTCTCAGCCTCCGGATAGCCGAGGACCTCCTCGTCCATGTAGTCGAGATGGTAGGAGCGGATTTTCTCCATCCCCATGACATTCACATAGAAGTCCGTCGACTTGGCGAGATCGCTCACGCCGATGCCGACGGCGGAAAGCAGCGGGTCCTTCTGTGGCGGCGTTGCGGCGACTTGAGCAGGGGCGGGCGTTGAGGCCTCGGGCGTCTTCGCCTCACCGCCGCAGGCGGCAAGGGCAATCACCAGCAGCGATGCTGCAGCCAACGTTTTCATCATGTCCTCCCAACAGGTCTTTTCGCCTGTTTACCCCGCTACGTCCGCCGGCGCTATCCGGCGTGACGCATGGCGGATCCAGAAAGGTCCGACTTGCCGGTGATGTAGATGAACCCGTCGGTGTCGATACGGCCTTCATCGCCCGTGGCGACGAAGCCATCCTCGTCTCGCCGCGTGCGCTGGGAGGCCAGCGGGAGGTCGCATTCGAGCGAGCGGGGCGAGCGGGCCCAGATCTCACCCACTGAATCGGGCGGAAGCCGTTGGCCACGCGCATCGCGGATCTCGACACTGACGCCACGGATCGGACGGCCGCAGCTGCCGGGGCGGGCGACCTGCATGTCGATCGGCATGGTGGCGATCAGGCCCGTCTCGGTCGAGCCATAGGCCTCGCTGACGATCGAGCCGAAGACGTCGCGAAGCCATGCCTTCAATGTCCACGGGCCCGGCGCGCCGCCGATGATGACCTCCTGCAGGGATGATGTGTCTGCCGTGCGGACGCGGGTCGTGCCCAGCCGCCGCAATTCGAGGAAGGTCTCGGGCAGGGCGCTCCAGTGTGTGACGTGACGGTGCGCGATGATCTTCAGCGCGGCGGCGGGATCAAACGAACGCATCAGGGCGACGGCCCGCCCGGCGACCAGCGCGTTCCAGAACTGCACCGGCCCCCACACCTTGTGCATCGGCACCGTCATCAGTGAAACGCCGGTCTCCGGCACCGGCGGGCGCGACATCGAGGCTGGCGCGGCGCGGCGCGGGGGAACGCCGACCGGAAGCGGCCGGCCGGTCTTTCCGGCGGTCCAGGCGAGCAGCGAAGGCTGCGCGCGGCCGAAGCGCGGCTGGGCCACGGGCGGGAACAGGTCCCAGAAATTGTAGAAGCCAGGATAGGCGCCATCCATCGTGGCGCGAAGTTTCAGGGGCATGCCATCCAGCGCCGGCGCGATGCGAACCGGCGCCATGTCGCCGACGATCACGGCCGATGCGCCGCTTGTGATGATGCGCTCACGCAGCGCGCTGGTGGTGAGTTCGGAATCCAGTGTCAGCAGCCTTGCGTCGATCTTGGCGCAGGCCAGCGCGATGACGGCCCATTCGATGCGGTTGCGGCAACGCACGGCGACGACCTCGCCCGCATGCAGGCCGCGGCCTGCGAATGCGTCGGCGAGCATGTCGGCATACTCGTTCCAGTCGCGATAGGTCAGCACCGTCTCGCCCTCGAACAGGGCGGGACGGCCGCCACGGGTGGCGGCCCAGTATTCAAGGCTGCGCGCGACGGGCTCGCTCAGGGGGCTAGCGACCGCCGAATATTCGCCACCAGGCTGTCGCGCACGCGCGACAGGGTTACGTGATCGGGATTGATCAGCCACTGGAACATGACTCCACGCATTGATGCCAAGATGATGGACGCTTCGGCCCTCGGCCGTGCATCCGCTCTGATTTCCCCCTTGTCGCGGGCCCGTTTGATCAGGTCCGCAAGGCCATCGACCGACTCGCGCGTGAGACGCGCGACCAGTGTGGCTAGTTCGGTGTTGGTCGTCCCTGCGCTCAGAATGCCCATGAAGGCGCGCAGGCTGACGGGATCTCTGATGCCGTCATCGACATAGAAAGCGACGCGTTCGCACAGGCTATCGAGACCGTCTGCCGGATCGAGCGCTTCGCGCACGCGGACGGCGTAGCTGCCGAGGATGTGGTCGGCGAGGGCGGACACCAGCGCCGCTTTCGTACCGAAATAGTGGGCGGGCAAGGCGCGGCTGTATCCGGCCGCCTCGCCGGCCTCGTTGAGCGTCAGGGCTTCAAGTCCGCGGTCCGCGACAATGGTCTTGGCGGCGTCGAGAATGGCGCGCTCGGCCGTTTCACGGCGTTCCGCCTGGGTCTGGCGGGCCGTTTCGAGCGTGTCGACGAGACCGCCCTTCGCTGAACTTTTCCGCCCACTCATGCGGTGGAACCAAACAAATTAGTTTGGCAACAAGCAAGTATGTTGACCCAACGGCAACTGCTGACGCAGTGTCGCAGACAGCGATAGGGAAGGCGAAGCCCGTCTCCACGGGCAAACTCTTGCCCACCCTGTTGACGTGCGGCTGGCTCAGCGGCACGGACATACCCGATTTTCAGCCGAGACGCGGAACCACCGCGCCGCAGTTTTCAAGGGAATCCCATGACCGCCAGCCTCACCGCCCCCGCCGCTCCGGCCGACGAGATCTCGGCCTACATCGCCAGCGCGACCAAGGCCGCGTGGGACATCGTCGGCCTGCCGGCGAGTGCGGCGATCAAGCCGATCAAGAAAGTCGGCGTGCTCGGCGCGGGGACAATGGGCGGCGGCATCTCGATGAACTTCGCCAATGTCGGCATTGCAGTGACGATCGTGGAAGTGCAGCAGGCGGCGCTCGATCGCGGCCTTGGCGTGATCCGCAAGAACTACCAGAACTCGGCTGACAAGGGCCGCTTTCCCCAGGAAGAGGTCGGGCTTCGCATGGGCCTCCTCAACGGGACGCTGAACCGCGCTGATCTTGCCGATTGCGACCTCATCATCGAAGCGATCTTCGAGGACATGGCGATCAAGAAGGAAATCTTCGCCGACCTCGACAAGATCTGCAAACCCGGCGCGATCCTCGCCTCGAACACGTCCTATCTCGACATCAACGAGATCGCCTCGGTTACGAAGCGTCCGCAGGATGTGATCGGCCTCCACTTCTTCTCGCCCGCCAACGTGATGAAGCTGCTCGAGATCGTGCGTGCGAAGCACACGAGCGACACCGTGGTCGCGACCTCGATGGACCTCGCGAAGAAGATCAACAAGGTCGCGGCGCTTGCCGGCGTCTGCCCCGGCTTCATCGGCAATCGCATGCTGTCGAAGCGCGGTTTGCCGGCGGGCTATCTGCTCAAGGCCGGTGCGATGCCGTGGGACATCGATGCGGCGTTCAACAAGTTTGGCTTCAAGATGGGCCCGTACCAGATGTCGGACCTCGCCGGCCTCGATATCGGCTGGAAGCCCGGCGCGAAGACCGCGAACCCGTTGCGCGACATGATCTGCGAGCGCACACCACGCCGCGGGCAGAAGTCGGGCGCGGGCTATTACGACTATGACGCGGCCCGCAATTCCACGCCGTCTCCCGAAGTCGAGGCCATCGTGAAGGAATTCGCGGCGGCGTCCGGCGTCACTCCGCGCAAGGTCACGCAGGAAGAGATCCTCGAAGAGTGCGTGTTCCCGATGATCAACGAGGGCGCCGCGATCCTGGAAGAGGGCATGGCCCAGCGTCCGGGCGATATCGATGTGACCTGGCTCAACGGCTATGGCTGGCCGCAGGACAAGGGCGGCCCGATGTTCCTCGGCGACAAGGTCGGTCTGCAGCGCGTGCTCGATGTCGTCGAGCGCGTGTCGAAGAACGTGCCGGACATCAAGGTCTCGAACCTGTTGCGTTCGATGGCGAAGGATGGCCGCAAGTTCGCGGACCTGAAGCCGCAAAAGTTGACGGTCTAGGCCTCGGCAAATTTCGGCGTGGGCTTGTAGAGCGCGCCGAGAATGGCGAGGCCGATGATCGCCGGGATGATCGCAAGCCACGGATAACCGTAAGCGCCCGCGCCGGCTGTCGCCGCCAGCGACATGCCGGTGAAGGCCTTGCCCAGCGCGGTGAGGGTCGATCCCCCCTGCCGGCGGCGCACGAAGTCGCGCCGTGATCCCGGATTGCGCCGCCACAGGCCGATCAGCGCCGCGGAGAATGCGCCGGCGGTGACGCCACCCGTGGCCCACGCGCCGGCCCATACATCCCGTGCAAGTAGTGCAATGAGCGGTATCGTCATCAGGGCGAGGACCGGGACGATTGCAGAAAAGAGCTTGGCGCGGTCGATCAGGCTCGCGGGCGCCGGGGCCGATGCGACAAGGTCCGGCGCGTCCTCGGCGGAGGCGGTGATCCAGATCAGGCTGCCTGCCAGCGTGCTGGAGAGGAGCGTCAGGGCCGGTGCGAACGCGGCCTCCGTCATGCGGAAGTCCGAACCGGGTCGGATCAGCACCAGCGCGAGCGGGAAGATGTAGACCAGCTGCAATCCGATCTGCGACAGCAGCAGCGGATCGCGGATCAGCAGGCGCAATTCCTTGCGGATCACCGAGCGCATCACGCCGCCGCGCACTGCGGCGATCCGGCCATCCGCCACGCGGCTCTTCCGCCCCATCGCAGAGGCAGCGGCTGCATCAGACACGAAGCTGCGGCTGAACACATAGACACCGACGGGGAAGAGGAAGGCGGTGAGCGCAACCCAAAGGAGCGTCGAGGGAACATCACCCGTCATCGCCCGCGCCGGCAGGAGCCACCATGCCTGCGGATCGATGTTCATCGTCTCGATCATGCGGAAGACTTCCGCCTGGTCCTGGAAGTTGCTGTTGCGGCTGAAGGACAGGTTGAACCACTGGAACAGGATGAAGATCGCCCCACCCGTGAGCGCGCTGACGATCTGCGCCAGCACGCGCGTGTTGCGCGGTCCGATAAGGCGGAACAGTCCCGTCACGATCAGCAGGGCAAGTCCCGTCGCAACGAAGGCCAGCGTCAGCAGGAAGACGAGCGATGTCAGCCAGAAGGGCGAGGAATAGAGCGTCAACCAGAGGAGTGGCGGCCCGAGGAAGCCCGCATAGACGGGCAGAGCGCCGATCGCGATGGCGCTCGCCCGAACGATCAGCACGCGCCAGGGCGACAGGGGCGAGGACAACAGGAGATCGAGGTCATTGCGCGTGTAGATCGCATCGACCGCGCCGAGGATCGCGCCGGATGTCATCACCGACGCCATGAATACGATGATGATGCTGACTGCCATCAGTGCGAAGCCTGCGCCTGCGCCGTCGTTGTAGGGCGGAGGCGGAATGTATTCACCGAAGCGCTGGAACACCGTCCACGTGATCAGCGACCACACGCCGAGCAGGATGGCGGCGAGGACCAATCCGCTCCTTGGCTTCATCTTGCCGCGCCGCCAGTAGAGGCGCAGCTCATGGCCCATCAGCCAGAAGATGCCCCCTGGCTTGCCTGAAAGCGTTGGCTTGGGCTGCTTCATTGCGCGGCGACCGCTTGCGGCGCGGTGAGCGAGAGGAACACGTCTTCCAGCGACTGGCCCTGCGCGCCGGCGCTATTGCGCAGTTCCTCGAGGCGGCCTTCGATCAGCAGTTTGCCGTCCTTGATGATGCCGATGCGATCGGCCATGCGCTCGGCCACCTCGAGAATGTGCGTTGTGAGAATGACGGCGGCGCCCCTTTCAACGCGTTCGCGGATCAGGTCCTTCACGAGGCGGCTCGCGGCGGCGTCGAGGCCTGTGAGCGGCTCGTCCAGCATCAGCAATTTCGGATCGTGGATCAGCGCGCCCGCGAGCACGGCCTTCTGCTTCATGCCGCGCGAGAAAGTCTCGCAGCGATCATTGCGGTTGTCCCACAGACTCAGAAGTTTCAGCAATCGCTCGGCGCGTTCGCGCGCGGCGGGCGGATCGACATTCCAGAGCCCTGCGACGAATTCGAGGTACTCCCACGCTGTCAGCTTGTCGTAGAGCAGCGGCTCGTCCGGCAGCCACGCGATCAGGCGCTTGGCCTCGATCGGGTTGGCGCGGGCATCGACATCGAACAGGCTGATCTGGCCGGCATCGGCGTTCAGGAGGCCCGCCACCATCCGCAGCGTCGTCGTTTTGCCCGCGCCGTTGGGGCCGAGCAGGGCATAGAGCTCTCCGGCCTTCACTTCAAAGCTGATGCCGTCCACGGCGCGCTTGCCGCCATAGCTCTTGGCGAGGTCCTTGACCCTGAGTGCGGTGGTCATGGGTGGCGACAGCTCCGCTTGCAGCCCGTGACGGGCGGCCGATGTCTAACCGATCCCGCCTGATCCGTCAGTAAGCTCCGGGCGTATAGTGTTCGTGAACCCGTTCGCAACATTTGCTTCAATTTGCGCTGGCATGGCCGTGGTCATGACCGCGTCGTGGCTGTTCCAGCGCGCGACGAAAAATGGGGGCTGGGTCGATGTTTTCTGGACTTTCGGCACAGGGATGGCCTGCGTTGCAGCGGCCCTGTGGCCCGAACCGGCTTCAAACAATTCCAGGCAGGTGCTGGTTGCAGCGCTTGGTGCCATCTGGGCCCTGCGGCTTGGCGGCTATATCGCCTGGCGGGTGGCCACGGGGCGCGAGGATGCGCGCTATGCCGGACTGCGCGAGGAATGGGGCGCAGCTTTTCAGCGGAACATGTTCCTGCTCGTGATCGTGCAGGCCCCGGCCACGGCGATCCTCACCTTGTCGGTCTTCGTTGCGGGCCATGGCGGCGAGGCAGCGCTCGGCGCACGCGATCTTTTCGGCGGGCTGGTTCTACTTGTTGCGATAGCAGGGGAGGGATTGGCCGACGAACAGATGCGGCAGTTCAAGCGGCAGGGCCACCATGGCGCGGTCATGGACCGCGGGCTGTGGGGCTGGTCGCGCCATCCCAACTATTTCTTCGAATGGCTGGGATGGCTGGCCTATCCGGTCATCGCCTTTGATCCCGCCAATGCGTGGACATGGGCCACGTGGATCGCGCCGGTGGTGATGTTCGTCCTTCTCCGCTTCGGCACCGGGGTTCCCGCGCTCGAGAAGGCAATGCTCCAGAGCCGCGGCGACAAGTTCCGCGCATACCAGCAGCGCGTCAGCGCCTTCTTCCCGCTTCCACCGAAAGGCAAGCCGGCATGAGCTTCCTCGCCCGGGCCCTCATCGCTTTCGAGGCGGCGCCCCTGCCGGACGGCGTACGCAAGGGCGCGGTGTCGTTCCTCGTTGGTCGCGTGAAGCATCAAATGAAATCTGTGACAGATGATGCAACAGCGCGCTTTGCGGAAGAGATGCGCAATCTTCCGATCGCAGCACACACTGCAGATGCCAACGCACAACATTATGAGGTTCCGGCCGCCTTCTTCCGACACTGCCTTGGCCCCCGCTTCAAATATTCCAGCTGCCTCTACAAGTCCGCTAGCGACACGTTGGCTGTCGCGGAGGAGTTTGCACTCGCCGAAACCTGCGCCAACGCACAGCTGGCGGACGGACAGGACATCCTTGAGCTCGGTTGCGGCTGGGGCTCCATGACGCTCTGGATGGCTGCGCACTATCCTGCCGCGCGCATCACTGCCGTATCCAACTCAGCCAGCCAGAAGGCGCACATCGAAGCCGAGGCGGCGCGCCTTGGACTGCGGAACATCGCCATCATCACTGCCGACATGAATGTGTTCGACATTCCGGAACGGTTCGATCGCATCGTTTCTGTCGAAATGTTCGAACACATGTCCAACTGGCGGGCGCTGCTCGAAAAGTGCCGTCGCTGGCTCAAGCCGGATGGCCGCATGCTGACGCATGTGTTCGCGCACCGGTCGGCGCCCTACCGTTTCGACGTCAACGATCCGGCCGACTGGATTGCGCATCATTTCTTTGCAGGCGGCGTGATGCCGAGCCGCGGCCTGATCTCCAGTTTCCCGGACCTGTTCGAGGTCGAGCAGGAATGGTGGTGGAACGGCAAGAACTACGAGCGCACGGCGCTCGACTGGCTGAAGAATTTCGACGCCAATCGCGCGCAGATCAGGCCCATACTGGCTGAAGTTTACGGTCGCGACGCAAAGCTCTGGGAAAACCGCTGGCGCCTGTTCTTCCTGGCGACAGCGGGCCTTTTCGGTCATGGCGACGGAAACGAGTGGGGCGTCGTGCATCACCGCCTGAAACCGGCCTGACGATGACCCCGGACAAAACAAGACAGGCGGACCGCAAGGTCCGCCTGCTTCATTTTTCCGTCGAGGCGTCGGCTTACTGGCCGATGCTCTGTTGCGCCTGCGCCTGGGCGATGCGGCCGTTGATCTGCTGGTTGATCACCGTCATCTCCTCGTTGGACAGGAAGCCGTCATGGTTGGCGTCGACCTTGTCCCAGTTGGCGAGAAGCATCTGCGCCATGCGGCCGCGCACTTCCGACTTGGAGACCTTGTCGTCGAGGTTCGTGTCCATGATGCCCATGGCGCGCGAGGCCTCGAGTTCCTTCTGGTAGTCGTCCTTGCGGTTGGCGACCGTCTCGTCATCCCAGCGGAAACCGAGCGCCGTGTACTGCATCTCTTCCCAAGACTGCTCGCCCCACTTCACGGTGATGGTCGGGTCGGGGTTGGCCGGGTTGTTCTTCGAGTTGTCGTAGACATAGCGCGTGACCAGCTTCGTGCCCGGCTCGATCTTGATAGGCGTGGCGAAGTCATAGCCGCGCTGCCAGTTGAAATCGTACTTCGGCAGCGAGACGATCAGCTCTTCCTTGGTCGAGCCCGGCTTCAGGATAGACACGGCCATGCTCTCGCCGCGGTAGTGGGCGTGCGGGAACACCGTGAACAGCGTCGCCTTCTCCGGGAAGGTGATGTAGGCGACTTCCTGGTGGCGCGCTTCACCCGGCGGGATCTCGATACCCGCATTTGCGATCACGGCCGAGCGGCGCATGATTTCCGGCGGGGCGTCCTTCGGATAGAAGTAGAGACCGACGCGGGTCGTCTCCGTCGTTTCCTTGCCGTATGGCGTATAGTGCATCTGGAAGCGGAAGGTCTGGCCCGGGGCGACCCAGGTGCCGGTGCCTTGCGGATAGACCGTCGTTTCCGCGCCCACGGCGTAGCCGCCTGCGCCATTCGACAGCAGGTGGTGAACCGCGCGGCGATCGCTCGGCTTCACGGTCGCGGCACGGAGCCAGCGGCCTTCCGTCAGAGGGTTCTTCACGGTCGGGTTCTGATAGTCGACGACGCCCGAGGCCGGAACCTTGAACGACGGCAGGGTGATGATCAGGTCCGGTTCACCCAATTCCCATTCCGGAGCGGGCTTGGCGTTGATCTTCAGCGGGTCTTCGCCAGCGCCACGCGGCGCGCCAGCTTCGATCCAGTGGATCAGCGTCTGCTCGTCCTTGTTGGTGAGGTTCATGCTGCCTGCGAACGAGTTGACATGCGGGTCGGCATTGTAGGGCGGCATGCGGTCAGTGCGGATCGCTTCGCGGATCATGCCCGAGAAGCCCTTCACCTTGTCATAGCTGTCCATCGCGAACGGACCGATGCCGCCTTCCGAGTGGCAGGCCACGCAGTTCTTGGCGAGGATGGGCGAGACGTCCTTCTCGTACGAGATTTTCGAGAACTCGGCCTTCTTTTCACGCAGCGGGAAGGCGATCGCGGCAGTATTCAGCGCCACCGTCGTCGCCGTAACAGGCTTGCCGGCAACAAGGTTGTTCACCGTGTCCTTGGCTTTCGAGACCGGGCCCGAATAGACGACCTTCCAGGATTTCGGATCGATCACCAGCGCCTGCGCCACGCGGCTGACGCCGAGGCTCTCGCCCACGAGCTGCGAGTCATCGAGCAGCACCGGGATGTCGAGACCGATCTTGGTCATCTCTGCAGCGACCGTGTCGCGCGTATCGCCCGGGTTGGAGTTCAGCATGAACACCTGGACGTCCTTGCTGGCGAGGCCCTGCAGTTCCTTGATCGCGCCAACAGCGTCACGGACATCCTTCGAGCCGTTCTGCTGCGAGATGAGGACGATTGCCGGAGCGTACTTGTAGTACGACATCAGGTACGCCTTGGAGTTCTGGTCGACGAGGCGGAAGTCATCCGCGCGTTCGGCGACCTTCACCTGTGCGGCTGCGGCCACTGCACCGGTCTGGCCGATAGCCACGACGCCGGCGCTCACAAGAGCTGCGGCGGCGACGGACGCCAGCGCAATGCCGAGAACTGTCTTCTTCATTATGGAGCCTCCCAGGGAGCAAAAAGCTCATGTCCGACTCGTGAAGCCACAAGCCGCTACCGGAACGTCCATTACAGAAAATCCGGGTTCCCGGCAACGAAAGCCGGGTCAGGCGGGCTTCAAGAAAGCGTCAGGCTACGGGCCATGACGCTTGGGGAAGCCCTGATTTTTCAAGGCTGATGGTCGGCGTGCTATTCGCAAAGAGACTTGGACGGTCGGTCCGGCGCGTAAGCGACGCAACCGACCTGAAGCGTCCAAGGGCCCTTCTTGAGGTCGAGGGGACCAAGCCAGCCGTTGAGCTTCCGGCTACCGATCAGGCTGAGGAAGATCTGTTGGGGATGGACAAGGCGCGCAGCGGCGCCGCCGACAACCTCGTGCACCATCTCGCCATCGACATACCAGCGCAGCGAGTTTGGCCGCCAGTCAAAGGCGTAGGTGTGCATGCCGTCTGCAGCGTCGAAGGGCAGGCGAACCTTCTGGTGCGTCGGCTTGCCGTTCTCGTGGATTGTCAGTTCGACGCGGCGTGTGTCCTTGCCGACGAACTCGATGTCGATCTCGTTCGAGCGCGCAGCGCCTGCAGGGTCGGCGTAGGTGAACAGGCCCGAGACGAGACCCGGATCGCGCGGCACGCGGGCGCGGAATTCGAAATAGCCATACCGGAACGTGGCGAGCGTCCTGATCTCGCCTGACGCCAGCGGCTTTTTCGAGTCGGCAGGGCCAGGCTCCATGGTGAGCTTCACGCTGCCGTTGCCGGACGTCGTCTGGCTTCCGCGCCAGTCATTGTCGAGCCAGTCGCCGTTCGACCAGCCGTCCGACACGAACCAGCGGTCGTGCAGGTCAGCGCTTTCGAACTTCTCGATGAAAGCCTCGCCTATCTGGGGAAGCTGCGAAGGACGCGAAGGCGCTGCAGGAGCAGGCGACGCGCCGGGTGTGGCAGGTTCCGGCACAGGCGCGACCGGTTGGCCGGGTTGTGCGGGCTCGACAGGCGCCGGCAGGTCTTCTTGTTGGGACGGATGCTCGCGCGAGGCGTAGAGGCGATCCGCCTCTTCGCGCCGTTCGAGTATTTCCGCGTTCATGAGCGAGGTGAAGACGAGGCCGATAACGATTGCTAACGCGGCCAGATGTCCAGCCATTCCGGGCGGAAGCGGCTTGATGCCGGCGAACCAGTCCTGCTTCGTCCAGGAGTCGCGGAAGCTGATCCAGCCGCGGGCTGCGACAATCGCGCCTTCGGACCAGAGTTTCTTCGAAACTTCCCGTATGCGCCCTCCTGCCGACTGCGAAACTGCACGCACATCAGCAAAGGCCTTGGCGGACGCCAGCTTGACGCGGGTCCAGGCTTCCTTGAGCTGCGGGGGAAGATTCGACGGCATACCGCGCTAAGCGCAACCACCATGCCAGAGCGGCTGAAAAAGCCTGACAGGCGAATAGTTTACAGCGGCCCGGCAGCCTCTGCTTGGCCCTTTAACACCTGTCTGCTAGAGGCCGCCGCCTAGGAAAGAAAAATGACTCCCCGCGACAAGATCAGAAACTTCTCCATCATCGCCCATATCGACCACGGCAAGTCGACGCTGGCGGACCGCATCATCCAGATGACTGGAGGATTGGCGGAACGAGAGATGACCGAACAGGTCCTCGATACGATGGATATCGAGAAGGAACGGGGCATCACGATCAAGGCCCAGACCGTGCGCCTCGAATACAAGGCGCAGGACGGGGAAACCTATTTTCTCAACCTCATGGACACGCCCGGCCACGTCGACTTTGCCTATGAGGTTTCGCGTTGCCTGGCGGCCTGCGAAGGCTCGCTTCTGGTGGTGGATTCCTCGCAAGGCGTGGAAGCCCAGACCCTGGCCAACGTCTACAAGGCCATCGACGCAAACCACGAGATCGTGCCGGTTCTCAACAAGGTCGATCTTCCCGCCGCCGACGTGCCACGCGTCAAGCAACAGATCGAGGACGTCATCGGTCTCGATGCGTCCGACGCCCTTGAAATATCCGCCAAGACGGGCCTCGGCATCGACACGGTCCTGGAAGCCATCGTCACGCGCCTGCCAGCGCCGAAGACGGGTGACCGCGATGCGCCGCTGAAGGCGCTGCTGGTCGATGCGTATTACGATCTTTATCTCGGCGTCGTCGTCATCGTGCGCATCGTCGATGGCACGCTGAAGAAGCGCCAGCAGATCCAGATGATGAAGACCGGCGCGCATTATACGCTCGACCGCGTCGGCGTGTTCCTGCCCGGCAAGCTGGTCGATGCCGACGAACTCGGCCCCGGCGAGGTCGGCTTCTTTACCGCCTCGATCAAGACGGTCGCGGACTGCTCGGTCGGTGATACCGTCACCGACGAGCGCAAGCCGACCGCCGAAGCCCTGCCTGGTTTCCGTGAAGTCCAGCCGGTCGTTTTCTGTGGCATGTTCCCGGTCGACGCCGCAAAGTTCGAAGACCTGCGCGCCGCGGTGGGCAAGCTGCGCCTCAACGACGCGAGCTTCTCTTATGAGATGGAAACGTCGGCGGCCCTCGGTTTTGGTTTCCGCTGTGGCTTCCTTGGTCTGTTGCACCTCGAAATCATCCAGGAGCGCCTGAGCCGCGAGTTCGACCTCGACCTCATCGCGACTGCGCCGTCTGTGGTTTACGGCCTTCACATGCGTGACGGTTCCCTGCTCGACCTCCACAATCCGGCCGACATGCCGGATGTGATGTCCATCCTCTCGATCGAGGAGCCGTGGATCGAGGCGACCATCTTCACGCCCGATGAGTATCTCGGCGGCATTCTCAAGCTCTGCCAGGACCGTCGCGGCATCCAGAAAGAGCTCAGCTATGTCGGCGCCCGCGCCATGCTCCGCTACGAGCTGCCGCTCAACGAGGTCGTGTTCGATTTCTACGACCGCCTGAAGTCGATCTCGAAGGGCTATGCCTCGTTCGATTACAACCAGATCGGCCGCCGCGAGGGCGACCTCGTAAAGCTCCAGATCCTCGTTAATGACGAGCCTGTCGATGCGCTCTCGATGCTGACCCACCGCGCCCGCGCCGAACAGCGTGGCCGCGCGATGTGCGAGAAGCTGAAAGACCTGATCCCGCGCCAGATGTTCAAGATCCCGATCCAAGCTGCGATTGGCGGGAAAGTCATCGCGCGCGAAACCATCTCCGCCCTGCGGAAAGACGTGACGGCCAAGTGCTATGGCGGCGACGCCAGCCGCAAACGCAAGCTCCTCGACAAGCAGAAAGAGGGCAAGAAGCGCATGC
This sequence comes from Hyphomonadaceae bacterium, assembly GCA_047601145.1. Classification (GTDB taxonomy): domain Bacteria; phylum Pseudomonadota; class Alphaproteobacteria; order Caulobacterales; family Hyphomonadaceae; genus UBA7672. The sequence continues at coordinate 17,298 of JASGJW010000005.1, read as the reverse complement.
GCCAGTTCGGCAAGGTGGAAATCCCGCAGGAAGCGTTCGTCGCCGCGCTCAAAATGGACGAAGACTAGGGCGCAAACGTGGATCTGACCGTGATGCCCCAGAAACCGTCACGCAATTCGATTACGTAAAGACCGTCATACTTTCCGTATTCCGCGCCGTCGGCGTGCAGACGGGCGAAGCTGGCGATGATGTGGGCCTTCTCCTTGCCGCACTGGACGATCGTGCGTTCATCCCAGCGCGAGCGGGCCCAGCCTTCCGAGGCGAGATTGCCGAAGACATCGTCCTGCTGGCCGGGGCCGGTCCACACCTGGAGCGGGTAGCTGGCGATGCGCATGTGCGGGAAGTGGAAGGTCTTCTCGAGGGATGTCATGTCCTTCGCATTAAACGCGGCGAGGAAGTGATCCATCACCTCCATGGCGGGCTTTGCGGCGGGGCAGGTGGAGAAATCGTTGACAACCGCTGCGTGGGCGGGCTTCGGCGCGCAACTTGCTAGCGCGAGTGACAGGAGTGGCAGCAGGATGAGCGAGCGCATCATTCTTGGTCATTCACCATAGAGACTGCGTTGCACCACGCATCGGGCGCTTTACCCAGTGTGGTTACTATAGCAGATTTATACACAGGAGCCGACCGCGCTCCGGGGGAGTTGTTATGAGACTGAAGCCGCACGAGAATCTGAACGACTCCCGCTATGAATACGCGGCAAAGCTTGTTGCGAAATTCGCGACCGACCATCCGGACGCCGTCGTCTTCGATATCGGCACTGGCGAAGCCCCGATGCGCCCCGCGGTCGAAAAAGCAAAGCTCAAATGGCGTGGCTTTGACCTGTTTCCGCGTGCGCCCGACGTCGTGCGGTGGGACCTGACGAAGGAGCCTGCTCCGACCGACGGCGCCAAGGCCGATTTCGTGCTCCTGCTGGAAGTCATCGAGCACGTGTTCGACGTCAATGCTGCGATGACGAACATCGTCGCCGCCATGAAGCCCGGCGCGACCCTGCTCATAACTGTTCCGAACCCCCACTGGAGCCGTGCTCGCACCTATCATTTCTTCCTCGGTACGCCTGCGGCCTTCTCTCAGCACGATCTCGATGTGAACCATCACGTGTTCACGCCGCTTCGCCACGTCATGGAGAAGCTGGTTACAGACCACGGGCTTACGATCGAACGCTATGTAACGCTGAACGGCAAACATGCCGAATGGCCTGATCTCAGTTTGTCGCCGAAGTATGTCGGCAAACTGCTGGAGTGCCTCCTTCGCAAGGGCATGGAAGCTGTCGACAAGTCGGCGCGTGGGAATACCTACGCACTGGTGCTGCGCCGCGCGGCGTAGGCGCTTGTGACGATCTTCCTGGCGACCGAACCGCCGAAATCCTCGCGGACGATGCGTTCGACTTCTTGTACGAGGCGCGTGCGGGTCGCTTCCGGCGCCATCAGCACGCGCGAGAGTGTGGCGTAGAGCCCTGATAGCCGCTCCGGCGAGAACGAAATTGTTTGTGAGAACATGCGATGGCGCACGTCGGCGAAACCGGCGGAGCGCATCTCACCCGTGCGCGAGGCGACATCAAGTCCGAAGGCCGGGCGTTTGCTCGTGGCGTTGGGATCCTGCTCGAGCCCATCGAACAAGTGCGCGATTGCCCGATCGAATGCGTCGGGCTGAGCGCGGTCGTGGAAAACGTTCCACCACATCGCGAAATGTCCGCCCGGGCGCAGCGCGGTGAGGATGCGTCCGTAGGCCTTCATCCGCTGCAGCCAGTGAACGGACATGGCGGCAAAGCCGAAGTCGAACGCCTGGACGCCGAGATCGAACGCTTCGAAGCGCAGGGGTGAGATCGAAAGGCGCGGATCGCGGGTGGCGGCGCGCAGGTGCGCAGCGAGGCCGGCGTCCGGCTCGATCGCGACGATAGAGCCAACCGGCATCGCCAGCATCGGCAGCGTCGCCTGTCCCGTGCCCGGGCCGATCTCGAAGCAACGCGTATCCGGACTGAGATTGCACTCGCTTTGCAGCCATTCATAAAGCTCAGGCGGATAGCCGGGCCGCGCGAAGTCATAGAGTTCGGCGTTTGCGCCGAACTTGCGGCCACCGGGCGAGGTGTCGATCGACGCCATGGATCAGGGCGCGAAGCTCGATCGCGCCGTCAGCGCCCAGCGGCCGTTCTTCAATTCGACGATGTAGAGGCTGTCGAACTTCGAGAGCACGGCGCCGTCGGCCTTGTAGCGCACGAAGGTCGTCAGCATGTGGGCCTTCGTGTCGCCGCACTGGACAACCTGCCGCTTCTCCCAGCCCGAATGGTCCCAGCCCGTGGCCGCAAGATTGGCGAAGGACTGTTCGAGATCTGCGGCCGAATTGATGATCCGCACATTGCCGCTGGCGATGCGGACGGATGGGAAATGGAAGGTCGCGCCCCAGGCGGCTGCATCCCTCGAATTGAAGGTGCGCATGAAATCGTCGGTCACCTGATAGGCGGGCGCATAGGCCGGGCAGGCGGCGAATTGCCGGTCGCTGGTCTGCGGCGGCATGGATGTGCAGGCGACACAAAGCGCTGCGAGGCTGACAAGGCCTGCAAATGCCGGGCTTTTTCCCAAAGGCCGCTCCTGAACTTGTGACATTGTCTTGAGCCTCTCTCGCAACTATCGTCCACGGAAACAGTCAAGAGGCGATCATCCATGTCAGGGTTCGTGATTTCGGTGGCCTTTCTTCTCGCCGCGGGTCAGCCCCCGGCGGATGCTCCTGCCCAACAGCCTGCGGCCGGCCCTTCCGAGCCCGCGAAAGCTGAGCCCAAGATGATCTGCAAGTACGAGCACGCCACCGGCTCGCGCGTCCAGAAGACAAAGGTCTGCCGTCCAGAAGGCCAGTCAGGCGAGGAGCAGGATACGAAGCTCCAGCGCGAATTGAGCAAGAACGGCGATTTCGTCGATCCCCAGAAGGGGGGCTTCGGCAACTAACAGCGGCTGGTTTCAGGAGCCGGTTGCGAACAACAGGGAGGTTCCATGTCTCCGGTGATCGTATCGATCGCGCTTCTCCTAGCTGCTGACCAGCCGCCGGCGGTAGCGCCGACGCAGACCGCCGATGCAACCCAGGCGGCCAAGCCCGAGCCGAAGATGGTCTGCAAATACGAGTTCGCCACCGGCTCGCGTGTGCAGAAGGTCAAGGTCTGCCGGCCGGAGAATGAGCCTGCGGGCGATCAGGACACCAAGCTGCAGCGCGCGATCGATCGGCTGGGCGATATGCGGATCCCTGGGGAGAAGGGTGGCGGCGTTTCGGCAGGTTCCGGCATCGGCAACTAGCGAATTCCATTCGCGGGGCATTGCCAACGACGCGGGTGTAAGTAATCTCGCAAATATCTGAAGGTTCAGGCAATGCGCAATATCGCCTTGATCGTCATGCTGCAGGCAACCGCTCCGGCGGCCGCTCAGCAGGCGCCCGCCACGCAGGCCGAAGCGGCCCAACCGGAAAAGCCCAAGATCGTCTGCACCATGGAGCCGATCACCGGCACGCGGGCGAAGAAGCAACAAGTCTGCAAGACGCCGGGCTATGAAAAGGGCGCCGAGCGCTCGCGCGACATGCTGAGCGCCATACAGCGTGCCAGCAATGTGGGGCCGGGCGAGCCGCCGGCGCAGGGTGTCCGTCCAGGCGGTCCGGGATTCTGATTTTCGGAAAAAGGGGGTGGCCGTGATCGCTTTCGTTTTTGTGGCTTTCCTCCAGACGCAGCCGCTCGAACCTGTGGCCGAGCCGGTTGATCCTGCCGCGGCGCCGGCCGTCAAGGCCGAAGAAAAGCCGGAGCTCGTCTGCACGATGGAGCCGATCACCGGCACGCGCGCCAAGAAGCAGAAGGTCTGCAAGACGCCTGGCTACCTGAAAGGCGCCGAGCGTTCGAAGGACATGATCCGGCAGATCCAGGGCGGCAGCGGCAATGTGCAGCCGACCCTGCCGAAGGGCACCGGCGGCTAGAGCGGCTTGCACGCCTCTGCGAGCCAGGCGCGATCGTCCTCACCCAGCAGCGGCCCGACCTCCGCCAGCACGCGTGCGTGATAGCGGTCGATCCAGAGCCACTCCTGTTCTGTTAGCAGGCCGGGCACGATCAGCTTCTTGTCGAGAGGCGCAAGCGTCAGCGTCTCGAAGCCAAGCATGTCGCGATCGCCGCCAGGGATCGGCTTGGCTTCGGTGACGACGATGAGGTTCTCGATGCGGATGCCCCAGGCGTCGGCCTTGTAGTAGCCCGGCTCGTTCGAGACGATCATGCCGGGTTCGAGCGCGACTGTGTTGCCGACCTTGGAAATCCGGTGCGGGCCTTCGTGAACGCCGAGATAGCTGCCGACGCCGTGGCCCGTGCCATGATCATAGTCGACGCCGCCCTCCCACAGGGCGAGACGCGCCAGCACGTCGAGCTGCGAGCCCGTCGTGCCTTTCGGGAAGCGTGCGCGGGCGAGGGCGATGTGGCCCTTCAGCACGCGGGTGTTGCGCTCCTTCATCTCTTCGCTCGGCTCGCCGATCGCCATCGTGCGCGTGACATCGGTGGTGCCGTCGAGATACTGGCCGCCTGAATCGAGCAGGAAGAGCGAGCCCTTCGCCAGCTTGCGGTTGGTCTGCGTGTCGGGGCGGTAGTGGTTGATCGCGCCATTGGGGCCGGCGGATGAGATCGAGTTGAACGACAGGTCCTTCAGCTCGCCGGTCGCTTCGCGGAATTCCTCGACCTTGCGGGCGCAGTCGATCTCGGTGACTTCGCCGGTCTGGCCGTTGGCTTCATACCAGCGCAGGAAGCGCGACAGGGCGGCGCCATCGCGGCGGTGGGCCTTGCGCGAACCTTCCACCTCGACGGCGTTTTTCCTCGCGCGGGGCAGCATCACGGGATCCTGCGAGCGCACGATCTCGGCGCCGGCCCTGGTCAGGGCGTTGAAGAACCAGGCCGAAGCCATCGAAGGGTCGACGCTTACGCGCTTGCCCTGCAGCTTGGCCATGCGCCGTTCCATTTCGGCCTGCGGGCGCAGCGTGACTTCATTGCCGAGGTGCTGGCCCAGTTCCGAGCCGATCTTGGCCGGATGCAGAAAAAGTTCGGCCTGGCCGTCCGAGAACAGGAAGGCGCGGCCCAGCGGCAGCGGCGTACGCGAGACATCGCCGCCGCGGATGTTGAACAGCCAGGCGATGGAGGCGGGAGAGGTGATGACTGCAGCCTCGATCTTCTGGTCGGCGAGCATCTTGCCCAGTCGCGCCCGCTTGGACGACGAACTCTCGCCGGAGAATGCAATGTCGTGCGGCACGACCGCATGCGTCGGTTCAGACGGACGGTCGGCCCAGGCGGTGTCGATGGGGTTGGGGTCGGTCGCGACGAGTTCGGCGCCAGCCTTCTTCGCGGCGTCGACCAGCTTGTCGAGCGCGTCGGGCGACATCAGGCGCGGGTCGTAGCCGATCTTCTGTCCGGTCAGTGTTTGCTTGGCCAGCCAGCCGAACGGTCCGAGATCGACGAGATCGCCGACTTCGAAAATCTTCGGCGCCAGCTGCTGCTTCACCTGCAGCGTGTAGCGGCCATCGACGAACACGATCGCCATCTTCTGGAAGACGAACGCCGCGCCGGCCGATCCCGTGAACCCCGTCGCCCAGGCGAGGCGCTCATAACAGGCGGGCAGGTATTCGTTTTGGTACTCGTCGTCGTGCGGGACATAGAGACCGTCGAGTTCCAGCGACTTCAATGCTGCGCGCAGCAGCGGCAGGTTGGTCCTGCCGATGTTGGGGCCGCCAACGACTTCGTATGTCTGTCTCATGTGTCCACGCGCCTGCGCCTCTGGGAGGCCTCAATGTAGTCTGAGCCGGGCGGGGGTGGGATAGATTTTGGGAGAAATATTCTCGCTCAAACTGCCCTGAAATGGCGCAGGCGCAGCCTTATGACGCGCCCAGGCGAGCATAGGTCAATGTCGACCAGCCATTGAGGCGGCGGCGATGAACCAGCGTGAGGCCCTGACCGGCATAGGCGGCTTTCACCTGCGGTTCCTGATGGGTCAGCAGGCCCGACAGGATGACCCGGCCGCCCTTCGCCACCAGTTTCGCAATCTCCGGCGCGAGGCCGACCAGCGGGCGCGCGAGGATGTTGGCCAGCACGAGATCATAAGGCGCGCCGGCGCGGATCGCGTGGTGGCCAGCGCCGCGGGCATGAAGCAGCTTGAGCTTGCGGCCGGCGCGGTTGTTCTTCGCGTTCTCCTTTGCGATGCGGATCGACTCCGCATCGAGGTCCGTGCCCAGCGCAAAGTCCGCGCCGTACTTCACCGCCCCAAGCGCCAGGACGCCGGAGCCCGTGCCGATGTCGAGCACGCGGTTCGGCCGCTTGCGTTTCAGTTCGAGCGCGAGCGATTGGAGGCATCCCTTGGTGGTGCCGTGATGGCCGGTGCCGAAAGCGGGCCCGGCCTCGATCCAGATCGGAAGCTTGCCGCCCTCGAGATGAGCAAGCTCATGCCAGCCTGCGACCACGAACGGACCTGCATGCACGGCCGGGAGACCAGCGAGGCTGACCGCCACCCAGTCCTTGTCTTCGAGCTTCTGGACGGAGGCGCGGGCAGATGGAATCTCGCGCTCGATGATCGCGGCGGTTTCCTTCGCCTGGTCTTCATCGATGCAGAAGCCGTCGAGGCTCCAGGAGACCTTCGAGGCTTCTTCCACCGACACGGCGGATACGGGCGAGGGATCCATGCCGGCCAGCAGATCCGACAGGCGCTCGGCATCGGCGCGGGGGAGGAGGCAATGGACGCGGAACATGGACAGGCCCTGTAGGAAAGCGGGCCTTATAGGCAGGCCACAGGGCAGGGCAAGCCTGGGTCATTTCTGGCAAGGAAAACCCCGGGCCGGAGCCCGGGGTTTTGTCTGCAATCCGCCATTTCTGGCGCTGATGGCCTAGCGCTGCTGACCGGGCTTCTGCTGGCCCGGCTTGTCTTGAGGGCGGCCGCCCTGCTGCGGGGCCTTGTCTTGTTCCGCTTCCTGCTGACGGCGCTGGCCGTCATTGTCGCGCTGCTTGTTTGGGTCGTTCACGTTCGACTGCTCACGGCGATCGTTGGGGTTGCGGTCGTTGTCGCGAGGGTTGTTGGCCATGGGGTGTTTTCCTCTTCTGTGATGCGCGAAACGATGTGCCGTCCCCCAATCGCGCATCAGACCAACGTCGACGGAGAGGCCACGTTCCGCCCGGCTTAACGCAGGTGACGCACGCGGGAACTTACCGGGGAACTCAGTTCGGTTTCGGACGATCGCGCGGATCGCCATCCGTGCCGGTTTCGGGCGCGGGATGGGTCTTCGTCTTGTTTGGCGTGCGGAAAGGCTTGCCCGGAGGATCGCGCTTTTCTTCTTCGTCCGCCTTGGCGCCGGGAACGCGCGGTTCGTGCTGCGCGGGGTTGATCGCGTGGGGATCGGGCGTGCGGGACATGAGTGATCCTCAGCGGCGCCGGTCGTTGTCAGGCTGGCGATCGCCCTGGTCGGTGTCGCCGACGCCGCGCATCGGCTGGTTGCGCTCGGGCTGTGCGGCCGTGCCGAGGATGTTTACGCGCTCGCCCAAAGCGCCGCGCGGCGTGTCGTTCACGAAGTCATCCGGGTCATCGCCGAAGTCGCCAAAGATGGCGTCGTGGATGGGATGGTGCGTGGCGTAGTCGGTGTCGTGATGGCGGGGCATGAAACAGCCTCCTCTCAATGCATGGGGTCGAGGAGGGAACGCGGGGGCCTCCACATGGTTGCGCCGGGGATACAGGCGCGCGATGGCGGTCCCTGAAGTGGGAATTTGGGGTCGGGTGAGTTGAACCCGGAAGACGAAGCTGGCCGAGGTCCGCGCGCGAGCGCGCAGCCCCCTTGTCTGTTGGATTTGGGCGATAGTGGTGCGGGCGAGATCCTGTCAGCCCCCGCGCTATTGGAGGCCGTACGGAGCTTGGGGCTCGCCCCGGACATTGCAGCAGGATTGCAGACAGATGAACTCTTCGCCGCGCCGGAGCGGTTCGTGCGTCGGTGCGCTATAACTTCATCATGGAACAAGAAAACGGACTGCCCATGGAAAGCCCCGCGCCGATCCTACTCGGTGTAGCTGTCATTGCCGTGCTGGTGCTCGGAAGCCTGTTCACGACCGGCATCATCTGGGAGGCCAGCGGACCCGCTACGGTCTCCACGTCGGTGTCTCACGCGCAGGCGCCTCAGCCCGCAGCGAAGCATCCGGGCTGACACGGCTTACGCCGCGCCGAGCCTTATTCCTCGCAGGACGGCTTTTCGGGACGCAGCAGGGAGCGCTTCGCCTTGTGCTGGGCCAGCGTCAGCGTGACAGCGGGGCGCTCAGCAGCAGCGGCGGCGCGGTCACGCGCGGCTTTCGCTGGATCAAAGGGCTGACGCTTGTCGGGAATGCGGGCCATGGAACGCGCCTTTCGGGTCACGCGCGACCGGCGCCATTTAGGGCGCGTCGCAGACGAAAGACCGGGCCATTCCGGCAGTCCGTGATCTTCCCGTAGCACATTGCGCGGCGCTGATCAGTTCCCCCCGTCGAGGCCGCGTAAAGCGCCGCGCCTCCCCTGCGGAGAGGCGCGGAACGGTAGTGATCCTGAAATTTACCGCCGGCGGCCGCCGCCAGGCTGGAAGTCGCCCTGGTCGCTGTCGCCGATGTGGCGGAGCGGCTGGTTCGAGTCGAGCTGGACGCCGCCGAGGCCGAGGTTGACGTTCTCGCCGATCGCGCCGCGCGGCGTGTCGTTCACGAAGCCATCCGGGTCGTTGCCGAATACCTGCTCGTGCAGGGGAGCTTCGACGTGGTCTTCAAGGTCTTCGGCGGCGGTGTGGGGCTTCTTGGGGTCGTTGGACATGTGCAGGGCTCCTTTGGGGCGTGAGCGCATCTTCCTCCCGTTTGAGGAGGTGGGGAAGGGGGTCTGGCGCTTCCAGAGGGGCTGCCTGCCCCAACGGCGGCTGTTTCAGGATTAACGTTCGCGCTAGACGCGTTTCACGAAGCTTTCGACGACTTTCTTCACGCCGGCCTTCTCGAAATCGACGGTGAGCTTGGCGCCGTCGATCTCGACGACGCGGCCGTAACCGAACTTTTCGTGAAAGATGCGCTGGCCGAGCGCAAGGCCGCCGGCGGCCGCAGGGTCGGACGAGGCGAGCATGTCGCCGGGCGTGCGGCCGCGCGGAATCGGTCGGCCGTCGCTGTCGTCGGAGCGGAAGGCGCGGCCTTCGATGTCGGGCGGGCGGGTGGACCCGCGCGTGGCGGAAGCGGACTGGGCGCGGCGCCAGCCCGGGGTGTCGTAGCCGCCGCGCACGGGCTCATCGAGGTTGGAGCCGCGCGTGGGGAGGCCGCCGGTGCGCGGCTGGTCCCACTGCGATTTCACTTCCGAGCCGTAGAAGCCGCCGGAGGGGGCGACGTAGCCGGTCTCGCTGACGGCGTCGACATGTTTGGCGGGGAGTTCGTCGATGAAGCGCGAGGGGAGCACGCTGGTCCAGCGGCCGTAGATCTGGCGGTTGGCGGCGAAGGAGATGTAGGCGCGCTCGCGCGCGCGCGTGATGCCAACATAGGCGAGGCGGCGTTCCTCCTCCAGGCCTTTGGCGCCTTGCTCATCGAGCGAGCGGCGTGAGGGGAAGACCTCCTCCTCCCAGCCGGGCAGGAAGACCATCGGCCATTCTAGGCCCTTGGCGGAGTGCAGCGTGAGGATCTGAACCTGGTCGTGGGAGTTTGCGCCCTCGGCATTGTCCATCACGAGTTCGACGTGCTCGAGGAAAGCATTCAGCGAGTCGAACTGGCCCATGGCGCGGACGAGTTCCTTGAGGTTGTCGAGGCGCGATTGCGACTGCGGGGATTTGTCGGCCTGCAGCATGTCGGTGTAGCCGCTTTCCTCGAGGATGATCTCGAGGAGGCGCGGGTGTTCGGTGGCCGGCGCCTGTGCGCGCCAGCGTTCCATGTCGAGGATGAAGCGGCGCACGCCGGTACGGCCGGGGCCTTTCAGCGTCTCGGAGCGGATCTCGATCTCGGCGGCGCGGGTGAGATAGGTGTTCATGGCCCGCGCGGTGACGTGGAGCTTTTGCACCGTCGTGTCGCCGACGCCGCGCTTGGGCTGGTTCACCACACGCTCGAACGCGAGATCGTCGGCTTCCGAGCGGATGAGCCGGAGATAGGCGAGGGCGTCGCGGATCTCGGCGCGTTCGAAGAAGCGCGGGCCGCCGATGACGCGATAGGGCGTGCCGGTGACGATGAAGCGTTCCTCGAACGCCCGCATCTGCCACGATGCGCGCACGAGCACAGCGCATGAGTCATAACGCCGGCCGGTCTGTTTCCACGATGTGATGTCGTCAGCAATGAGGCGGGCTTCCTGCTCGCCATCCCACACGCCGCGCACCTTCACCAGATCGCCCGAGCCCGCATCCGTGCGCAGCGTCTTGCCGAGGCGGCTGGAATTGTTGGCGATCACCGCCGAGGCGGCCGCGAGGATATGCGCGGTGGAACGATAGTTCTGTTCGAGCCGGATCACTTTCGCTCCGGGGAAGTCGCGCTCGAAGCGCAGGATGTTGTCCACCTCCGCACCGCGCCAGCCATAGATCGACTGGTCGTCATCGCCCACACAGCAGATATTGCCATTGCCCTGCGCGAGCAGGCGCAGCCAGAGATACTGCGCGACGTTGGTGTCCTGGTACTCGTCGACCAGCAGGTATCTGAACTTGGCGTGATAATCCGCCAGCACTTCCGGATGTTCGGTGAAGATGCGGATGGTGTGCAACAGCAGGTCGCCGAAGTCGACGGCGTTCAGCGTGGCGAGCCTGTTCTGGTAGATCTGGTAAAGCTTCTGGCCTTTGCCTTCGGCGAACTGGCGGCCCTCGCCGGGCGGCAGCTTCTCGGGCCAGATGGCGCGGTTCTTCCAGCCATCAATGAGAGAGGCGAGATAGCGCGGCGTCCAGCGTTTCTGGTCGATGTTCTCTGCATCGAGGATCTGGCGGATAAGGCGCAGCTGGTCGTCCGTGTCGAGCACGGTGAAGCCGGACTTCAGCTTCGCCAGTTCGGCATGGCGGCGGAGGATTTGCGCCGAGACGGAGTGGAAGGTGCCGAACCAGCGCAGCCCCTCGCCGTCGGGACCAATCAAAGCGAGCGTGCGCTCACGCATCTCGCGCGCCGCCTTGTTGGTGAAGGTGACCACCAGCATCTGCGACGGCCACGCCTTGCGCTGCGCCAGGATGTGCGCAACCCGCGTCGTCAGCACCCGCGTCTTGCCCGTGCCCGCGCCGGCGAGCACGAGCAGCGGCCCCTCCGTGCTCATCACCGCATCGCGCTGTTCGGGGTTGAGCCCCTTCAAGTATTCGGCGTTTGGATCGGCCGGCCGCTGCGGCCGTTGTGCGGCGGCGCGCTGCGAGATCGGGCGCGTGTCTTCGACTTCCAGCTCGGGCTCGCCCCAATGGCTGTCGGCTGGATCATCGCCACGCTCTTCGGGCAGCGGGGGCTCTTCGTCAGGAAGCTGGTAGAACCCCAGTGGAGGCGCCCCGCCTGCCGAAATAGGCTCGTCATCGTCCGAACCCGGTTCACGGGCGGCCGGTTCCTCATCCGGGAAAGGGATGTCCGAAGGATCGCGGGAATCTGTCATTCCGCGCTGATCTGGCTGGGGTTTTCCCTTTGCGCAAGGGCGGTCCTTTAGGCCGTTGATTTACGGTTTGTTCTCACCCGCCCAGCGAGCGCCAGGCGACGTAGGCGGCGACGATCAGGATGAGGATGGCGAACAGGTTGCGAGCGAGGCGGACGCGCGTGGCGAGAGACTTTGCGGCGAAGAGCCCTGCGACGCCGCCGGCCGCGCCGCCCAGCAGGAGCAGCCCGGCAAGACGCCAGTCGACCTGGCCAGAGAGGGCGTAGTTGGTGGACGTGGCCGCGCCGAAGAGGGCGACGGACAGGAGGGACGAGGCGGTTGCGTTCGCCATCGTCATGCCGGTGGCCAGCATAAGGCCGGGCACGATGAGGAAGCCGCCGCCTATGCCGAAGAAGCCGGCCGCCAGCCCCGTCAGCAGGCCCAGCGGGGCGAGGCGGGCGACCAGCTTCATGCTGATATGAACGCTCGGGTCTCCTTCGCTTTTCGGCTTGCGGAACATGGAGAGACCGATCGCCGCCATGGCAAATGCGAAAGCCAGCAGGAGCTGTTGCCCGCTGATAAGCTTGGCGAGACTGGAACCGGCGAAGGAGCCGGCGAGGCCCGCGATCGCGAAGACGGTGGCGCAGGGCCATTTGATGCGGCCGCCGCGCCAGTGTCCGGCGAGGTTGAGGGCCGCGTTTGCGGCGACGGCGGCGCTGGCCGTACCGACTGCGACGTGGGCGTCGGTGACGCCGCCGAGATAGAGCAGAACGGGCGCCGCAAGCACCGACCCGCCGCCGCCGAAGACGGCAAGGAGGAAGCCGACAACGGCGCCTCCCAGCACGATGGCGATGGCGGGATCGAAGGGCATCTGTGCGCCTTATGCGGCCTTGCGGTTCCAGGGCATGACGGAGAGCAGTTTCGCCATACCGCACCAGCCGGTGGAGCCTGCGAAGACGAGGCCGACGCCGATGAAGGCGGAAAGCCAGATGAAGGCGGGGTTCACCGTTGCAGCGAGGACAGCGCCGGCGACGACAATTGATCCGGCCGTAATCTGCACCTGGCGCATGATTTCGAGCGGCGCTTTCCTGTCGCCATGGGTCGCGAGGCCAGCCTTCTTCCAGCCATCGAGGCCGCCTTCGAGGACGAAGGCAGGCTCGCCGACATGGGCGGCGAGGCGATCGCAGTTGGAATTGGTGCGCATGCCAGTCCGGCAGGTGAAGGCGACCGGCGTTGCGCCGCGCAAGGCGACGTGGCCGGCTTCAAGGCGCGAGAGCGGCAGTGAGACGGCGCCGTCGATATGCTCGCGGGCGTATTCGTCAGGCTCGCGTATGTCGATCAGGGTCAGTTCGCGCGACTTGAGTTTGCGGGCGAGGGACTGGGCGTCGATGGGGGTGAGGGCGGTCATGTCACTTCTTCTTTTTCGGGGAGGGTTTGTCGGGGCAGAAGATCGCGGCCAGCGTTTCGATGATTTTCACGGCGGCTGGGTCGGCGATCCGGTACCAGATCGTCTGCGCGTCGCGGCGCGTTGCGACAACGCCAGCTTCGCGCAGGACGGCGAGGTGCTGTGACAGCGCCGATTGCGAAAGGCCGAGAGGTTCCTGCAGCGCGCCGGCGGAGAGTTCGCTGTCGCCGAGCTGGCAGAGGATCATCAACCGCTTCTCGTTCCCGAGCGTGCGCAGGAGGCCAGCCGCCTTGCCGGCGCTGGCTTCGAAATCCGCGAGGGAGAATGTCTTCAGGTCCATCATGGCAGGTAATATATGAGTACTTGCTAATTTAGCAAGTGCTAATATATAAAGCTCGACAATAAAGCCAGGGAGCTCCCGATGCCCGGAATTCAGGCCTTTTTCGACGAGGCGACCTCAACTGCGTCCTTCCTTGTGTGGGACAAACAAACGAAGGATGCGGCGGTGATCGACGCCGTGCTCGATTTCGATCCCGCCACGGGGACGCTGTCGGCAGCCTCAGCGGACAGGATGCTGGTGCGCGCGGGCGAGCTTGGGCTGCGCATCGTGTGGGCGCTCGAGACACATGCGCATGCCGATCATCTTTCGGCGGCTGACCACATCCGGCGAAAGACGGGCGCCAAGATCGGTATCGGGGCGAGGATAACAGAGGTGCAGACGCGCTTCCGGGCATTGTTCGGCGCGCCGGAGGCCGAGACGGAAGCCTCGGTGTTCGATGCGCTGTTCGAGGATGGCGAGGTTTTCGGGATTGGAGGCGTCGAGGCGCGCGTACTCCACACGCCCGGTCATACGCCGGCGTGCGTGACGTATGTGATCGGCGATGCGGCCTTTGTGGGGGATACGCTGTTCATGCCTGACTATGGCACGGCACGCGCGGATTTTCCCGGTGGCGACGCGGCGACGCTTTATCGGTCGATACGCAGGATACTCGCCCTGCCGCCCGAGACGCGCATTTTCGTCGGGCATGACTACCTGCCGGCAGGGCGGAGCAGGCCGGCTTGGGAGACGACGGTTGCAGAGGAGCGCGCGGCCAACATCCATGTGCATGACGGCGTGGGCGAGGAAGCGTTCGTGAAGCTGCGCAAGGCGCGCGACAGGACATTGCCGGCGCCGAAATTGATCCTGCCGTCATTGCAGGTGAACATCCGCGGCGGGGCGCTGCCGAAACCCGAGGCGGACGGCAAGGTCTATCTGAGGACGCCGGTGACAGTGTCCTGAGAGCGGCCGGTCACTTCTGGGCCGTGTAGATGACGGCCCCCGCCCGGACCGTGTACGCCACCTTCGCGAAGGCTTTCACGTCGGTGGCGGGATCGGCTGACAGCACCGTCACATCGGCGTCCGCGCCCTTTTCGACACGGCCCTTGGCTGTGAAACCGAAGCGGGTGGCGGGGGCGGTGGTGAGGGAGGTGAGGATCTGTTGCCAGGTGAGACCGGCTTCGGACATCAGCGTGTATTCCTCGGTGGTGTCGAAGGCGTCGGTATAGCCGACGTCGGTGCCGAAAAGGATCTGGCCGCCGGCGTCGGAATAGGCCTTCAGCTGCTGCTGGGCGGTAGCCATGAAGGGCTTGAGCGCGACCTCGGGCGCCTTGTTGCGCTGGAGTTCGACGCGCCAGAGGGAGAGCGTGGGGATCAGCGCCATGTTGTGCGCCTTGATACGCTGGACCAGCTCGGGCGACCAGGGTTGGCGGCCATCGGGCGTGGTGTGGGCGAGGATGTCGACGCCGCTTTCGATGGCGACGTTGAGGCCTGCGTTATCTGTGGGGTGTGCAAAGGCCGGTTTGCCGGCGCGGTGCGCCTCATCGACGATGGCCTTTGCGGCATCGAGCGGCATCGGCAGGACGCCGATCTTTCCGCCGACGATGGCGCCAGCGAAAATCTTCACGCCGTCGGCGCCATCCGCCAGTTGCTTCTGCGCGCGAGCCGCGCCCGCGGCAGGGGTTTCGACTTCGAAGGACGGTTGCCCCTTGAGGAGTTCGCGCGCGTAGATCGGCGTGCCGTCTTTCGGGAAGAAAGGCGCATCGACCGTGAGAATGTTCGGGCCGCGAATCTCGCCGGCGGCGATGCGCTTGCGGACGCCCATGGCCTGACCCGGAAGCGACGTGATGTCGAAGATGGTCGTAAAGCCCCAGTGCGTGAACATCGTCTCGAGTTCGGTGGACAGGGCGGCGGCATTCTGGGACGGCGGCTGGAACAGGGTCGGCGACATCAGGTGGACGTGGCTGTTCCAGAAGCCCGCGACAACGACGAGGCCCTTACCGTCGATGATGTCGGCTGACTTGCCGGGATTGATGTCTTTCGAGGGGCCGACGGCGATGATTTTGCCGTCACGCATGACAACTGTTGCATCGGTAAGCGGCTGGGAGTTGGGCGCGGGATAGACCTTGGCGCCGACGATCGCGACATCAGCCGCAGCGGGCGTGGCGACGACAAGCGCAAGCGTCAGAAAGGCGGCAATCATTCGCATGAGGTGTCTCCCATGTCTGAACGGTAACATCGGGCGCTGCGCCTGTCAGTTCCCTAAAGCCAGCACGTTCACGGCGCGGTGATGCAGAGCCATGTTGCTGAGGCTGGCCGAGTGGGCCAGTTTCCCGCCCGGGAACGGACGCTGAAGAACGTCATCCAAGGGAGAGAGCGATGAAGAAGTTTGTGGCGCTGATGGCGCTGGCTGTCGGACTGGGCGCCGGCGCTGCGCACGCGCAGAAGGTGGCGGACCTTGGCATGGCGGGGATGGACCCGGCCTCGGGCAAGGCGCCGAAGCAGGTTGTGATCTTCTTTCATGGCTATACGCAGCGCGGGGTGGCGATGAAGCCGCTGGCGGATACGCTGGCGAAGCGCCTGCCGGATGCGGCCTTCATCTTCAATGACGGTCCGCTCGACGCGAATGGGGGCAAGAGCTGGTATGTGCTGCGCGGGGAAGATCCCGACAACACCAAGGGCGCTGTGAAGAAGCTGGCGATCGACACGGTGACGAAGGCGTCCGAGGGACTGAAAGTGCCGCGTGACCATATTGTGGTTGTCGGCTTCAGCCAGGGCGGCGGCGTAGCGTTCGATGCCGGTTCGTGCTCGACGCCGGACGTGAAGGCGGTGGTGTCGCTGGCCGGCATCCTCGCGAATGGCGACTGCACGAAGGAGGCGTCGGGCAAGACGGCGTCGGTGCTGATCGTGCATAATGACAACGACCCGACCGTGAAGGCCGATCGCATCGCGGCGTTCCAGGAGCAGTTGAAGAAGGACGGCTATGACTCGACGCTGGAAACGGTGGCGGGCACGACGCACTGGCCGGCGCCAGAAGGCCTGATCAAAGCGCAGGACTTCATCGTTGCGCAGCTCGGCGGGAAGTAGCGAACCACTGAAGAACGAAGACTGAAGCAGGGCGGCTGGAAATCAGCTGCCCTGTTTGATTCTGTGAACACCCTGCTCCTGGATCAACTCCAGATAGGCGATGAAATCGGCCGCCGCTTCAGGCGTGAACTTGTATTCGGGCATGTCGGGATGACCGGTCATCAAGCCCTCCACCATCAACTCGGCGAGATCCTCGACGGGGTAGAGGTCCGAGAGGTTGCGGAAGGGCGGCGCGCCGGTGTGCGCGCTATGGTCGAAGCGACCGACGGCATGGCAGTCGGCGCAAAGTCTCCGCGCCATCGCCTCGCCGCGAGCAATTGGCGTCGAAGGCGAGGGCGCAGCGTCTGGCGAAGACGCGCACGCAACCAGCATCAACATCATGATCGGGGGGACGAGACGATGGATGTGCACGAAAATCTCCGCCAGATGCGTGCAGCCTCCATGATCCTGCGGTGTGCGATTTGATCCTGGTCAGGCGCATTTCCGCCATGCTGTCGCGGATGCGTGCTTGTTGCAGGAGCTGGGTCTAAGAGCGCGTCGCGAAGGCGTTGCCGTTCGCGAATTGGGGGTAGTGGATTGCGGCGCCCAAAATCCGGTGAAGCGGGCGAGCACTGGCCGCAGCGCTCTTGGGGGAATGGGACGGGCCTGCACACGCCGCGTCTCCACCGGACACGTGCAAAGTAAAAGAACGCCAAGTACGGGCCTTGATCTGGATCAGAAACCGTCAGCGCGCGGTTTTCTGGCGCCACGTGACCGCGAATCGGGCGCCGGGGCGGTTTTCGAGCGTGGAGTCGGTTGGCCGGCATGTTCGGCGAGCGAGGGGACGGTATGGGTCAGGCGCGCTCCGTCTGGCGGTCTGGCATGCATTCCTGACGTTGGACCCGAGGCGGAGCGTGGGATGGGTCATCAGCCAGGGGCGCACCATGGGACTGTTTTCGTTTCTCGGCGGGAAGAAGAAA
>JASGJW010000004.1:0-65398 GCA_047601145.1 Hyphomonadaceae bacterium | reverse complement strand
GATTGGCGTGTTCTACTGGCCGTTCACGCAAGAAACGGACAGTTATGCGGTGTTCGGCCAGGTGGACTACAAATTCACCGACAGGCTGACGGCGACAGTCGGCCTGCGTTATTCATCGGACGACAAGTCGTTCAAGTATGACGGCCTATATTCGAGTGATGTCGGCGGGCCGCAGATCGCGATTCCCTATGACGACGGCGCGGCAATCCGCCAGTGCCGGTCTCGGTCAACACGAGCAAGTCGTTCAGCTCGGTCTCCGGCAAACTGGGCCTGCAGTACCAGCTGACGGACGACGTCAACATCTATGGAAGCTACAACCGAGGCTACAAGAGCGGCGGCTTCTTCGGCGGGCAGACGACGAGCCTGCCGTCTCTGGCGCCGTATGAGGACGAGGTGGTGAACGCCTATGAGGTCGGCCTCAAGTCGCAGCTGATGGACGGCATGCTGACGGCGAACTTTGCAGCGTTCTATTACGACTACCAGGACCTGCAGGTTTACACGCTTGTTGTCGATCCCAACACGAACCTGACGGTGCAGAACTTCACCAATGCGTCGAACGCCGAGGTGAAAGGGCTGGAGGCGGAGCTGATGGCCTCGCCTATCGACGGGCTGGACCTGTCGCTGGGCGCGTCCTTCCTCGATGCCACGTATCAGGACTTCCAGTCGCAGGGCGATGACTATTCAGGCAATACCCTGCCGAACGCGCCAGAGGTAAGCCTCAACGGGTCGGCTCGGTATGAATGGGAGTTCTTCGGAGGCAGCGCTGAGGCGCAGGCCGACGTCTCCTACCGCTCGAAAGTCTACTACGACACGCGGAATGTGGAGCGGCTGTCCGATGGAGACCGGACGTTCGTGAACCTGCGGTTCGGGTGGAAACCGGCTGATGGCGGCATGGAGTTCGGGGTCTATGGCCGCAACGTGTTCGGCGAGACCAACATCACCGACATAATCCCCATCGAAGGGCTGGGCTTCGACCTGTTCAGCATGGGACCGCGTCAGACGGCTGGCGTTTACGCACGCTTCAACTACTAATCCGTCATGACCGAAACCACCGGGGGTAACTGGATCGGACCGCGTCCTTCGGCGCTGGAAATCTTTGCGGTCATGTTTGTCGGCGTCGCCGGCATCATGATCGCGGGGCTCCAGCCGCTGCTGCTAGGCACGCTGTCTCACGAGGGAAAGATCAGCCCGAACCAGCTGGGCCTTGCCGCGACGGCTGAACTGTTATCGCTTGGCCTTGCGGCCTTCATCGCCGGCGCGCTGCTGAAACCCGTCCGGCTGAAGTTGATCGCCGTGATCATGGCGATCGTTCTCGCCGCGCTCGATGCGGCAACGCCGCTCGTCGAGGGCGACAACATCACTATCATCCGTGGCCTCGCGGGCCTGCCCAGCGGCGTGCTGATGTGGGTGACCATCGCCATGATCGCCCGGACGCCCGCGCCCGAACGCTGGTCGGGCGCCTATCTCACCGTGCAGACGCTGGCGCAGTTCCTTCTGGCGACGCTCATCGCAGTTGCGGTTGTGGCGACGTGGGGCGCAGCCGGCGGCTGGATCGCCCTTGCCGCCTTCTGCGTGCTGACGGCCGTCATCGCCTTTTTCGTGCCTGACACGCTGGCGCCGCTTGCGCGCGAGGAAGGCGGCGGCACGTTGCCCGGACCGCGCGGCTGGATCGCCCTGCTTTCAGCTTTCCTCTATTCCGCCTTCACCATCGCCGTCTGGGTCTATGCCGAACCCCTGTCGAAACAGGCCGGCCATGATCCTTCCATTTTCGGCTATGCAGTATCAGTCTCGCTGGCCTGCCAGGTCGTCGGCGGGTTCGCCGCGACCATTCTCGCCGGCCGCATCAACTGGCTGTTGACCGTGCTTGTCTGCACCGTTCTCAACGTCGTGATCCTGATCGGCTACTACGCCCTGCCGACGCCAGAGATGTTCCTGGCCCTCTCCGGAGCATTCGGGTTCCTCTGGATGTTCGTGCTTCCCTTCCTCGTGCCGATGATCATCGAGGCCGATCCCACCCGCCGCGCTGCCGTGCTTATCGGGGGCGCGCAGGTACTGGGGTGCAGCTTCGGGCCCTTTGTCGCCTCCCTGCTGGTCACGGAGGTCGATTTCCCGCGCGGCTATCAGCTTCGGCGGCGCTTGCATGATCGTCGCAGTCCTGATCGCCTTCGGCCTTCACCAGATTGGCCCAAGAAGGCCGCGCTGGAAGGAGGGGGATGATGCCGGTTGCAAAGAAAGCGAAACGCAAGCCGCGAAAACCGGTTCTGCGCGCCGCACCGATTCAGGAACGCGCGGTGCAGACGCGAGACCGGCTGCTGGACATTGCAGGCGAGTTGCTCGGCGAAGTGGGGATCGAGCGCATCTCGACCAACATGATCGCGGCGCGGGCCGGTGTGTCGCCGGCGGCGCTCTATCGCTACTTCAAGGACAAGTATGCCGTGCTTGAGGCGCTTGGGCGACGGCTCATGGACCGGCAGAACGCGAAGCTGTTCGCCTGGCTGGAAGAGCACAAGGCAGGCGGGCTCGACGCCTTCCGGGTTCATTCCGAAGACCTGCTGCGCGCAACGGCGGAAGTGACGGCCAACGAGCCGGGCGGCGTATGGATAGAACGCGCCATGCGAGCCGTGCCGCAGCTGGCGCACGTGCGTGTGGAATCCCACCGTGAAGTCACGGACGCAATGCTGGAAGTCTATGCGCCGCTGGCTGCCGGGCGTGAGCAAGAAGGTGTTATGGCGGCGACTGCGGCTGTCGGTCGAACTCGGTTATGCGATCGACGAGATGCTGAACGAGGAAGATCGCATCCCGCGTGACGAGATTTTCCGGGAAGCGGCCGCCCTGCTTGGCGGTGCGCGGCTTGAGGACGAATGATGGCAAACTGGTCGAACTGGTCCGGCAGCGTTTCGGCGACACCCACGAAGATCGAAAAGCCCCGCAACGAGGACGAGTTGGCGAAGCTGGTTCGCGAGGCGAAGAAGGTGCGCGTCGTTGGCGCCGGGCATTCGTTTATGCCGCTGTGCGAGACGGACGGGACGCTGTTGTCACTCAGCGACATGGAAGGCGAAGTGACCGTCAATGCCGAGGCGACGCGGGCATCGGCGCCGGCAGGGTGGTCGCTGGCGAAGCTGACGCAGATCCTGTGGGACAAGGGCGCCTCGCTGATCAACCAGGGCGATGTAAACCCGCAGGCTCTGGCGGGGGCGATCGGCACGGGCACGCATGGCACGGGCGCTACGCTGGGATCGCTGTCGACGGCGGCGCGCGGGTTCGAGCTCATGACGCCGGACGGATCGATCGTGAAAGCCAATCCGGGCGAGAACGCGGAGCTGTTTCAGGCGGCGCGGTTGTCGCTGGGGCTCGTGGGCGTGGCGACGAAGATCGAGTTTGACGTGCTGCCGGCCTATCACCTCGAGGAACGGCTGGAGGTCTATCCGCTGGATGAGATCGCGGAGCGGTGGGACGAGATGGCGGCCCAGAACCGGCACATCGAGTTCTTCGTGTTCCCCTACGCCGATCTCGCCATGCTGAAGATCCTGCATCCCAAACCTTCGGAAGGCCCGATGAAGGAGCAGAGGGATATGGACGACACCGCCTTCCGGCGCGTGTGCGATATCTGCAAGACGTTTCCATTCATGACCAGCTTCCTGCAGAAGAAGCTGCTGCCGAGCGAGATGAAGCGGCGGCGCGTGGGACCGGCCTACAAGATCTTCCCGTCGGAGCGGACGGTGAAGTTCGAGGAGATGGAATACGAACTCCCGCGCGCGAACGGATGGCCGGCTCTGCGCGAAGTGATCGGCTGGATCAGGAAGAAGAAGCTGCCTGTCGCCTTCCCGTTCGAGTTCAGGCTGGTGGCGGCGGACGATATCTGGCTGAGCCCGTTCCAGGGGCGCGTCGGCGCATCGATCTCGATGCACCAGTATCACAAGATGGCGTGGGGAAGCATTTTCGCGGACGCCGAGAAAATCTTCCGGGCGCATGACGGACGGCCGCACTGGGCGAAGCGCCACACTCTGACCGCCTCGGACGTGCACCAGCTCTATCCCAACGCGAAGGACTTCTGCGCGGTCCGCGACAAGGCCGATCCGGGCGCGAAGTTCGCCAACGCCCACCTGACCAAGCTGTTCGATATCCGCGCGAAGGGCTGAAGTCATGAATGATCGCGAGCTTCATTCGCATCTGATTGGCCAGCAGGGTGGCCGCAAGGCGTTCAACACACCGGTGCTGGTGATCGATCTCGATGCGCTGGAGAGGAACATCGCGACGATGGCGAAGTTCGCAAAGGAGCGCGGGATTGCGCTTCGTCCCCACGCCAAGACGCACAAGAGCGCGGATATTGCGAACAAGCAGATCGCGGCAGGGGCCGTAGGTGTGTGCTGCGCCAAGCTCGGCGAGGCGGAGGCGATGGCGGACGGCGGTGTCGGAGCGATCCTGATCACCTCGCCGGTTGTTTCCGCGCCGGCGATTGGGCGACTGATGAGGCTCAACGCGCGGATACCGGACCTTCGGGTGACGGTGGACAATCTGGACAATGTGTCGGCGCTTGCCGCTGCGGCCAAGGCGGCGGGAAAGACGCTTCAGGTGTTGATCGACATCGACCCCGGCATCCGGCGGACGGGCGTTCCTTCGCCCGAAGCGGCGATCGAAGTCGGGAAACGCATCCAGCAGTTCGCGGAACTCCGCTTTCTGGGCGTGCAGTATTACTGCGGGCGGGAGCAGCACATCGAGAGCTATGCCGACCGGCGCTCGGCCATCGAGGACCGGACGGCCTATCTGAAGACGGTGATCGAGGCGCTGACAGGCATCGGGATGGCGCCGGGCGTCGTCACCGGCGGCGGGACCGGAACGCACCGCATCGATGCAGACCTTGGCGTGCTAAATGAGCTGCAGGTCGGCTCCTACGTGTTGATGGACCGACAGTACAACGAGTGCGACCTGACGGGATCGGGCGCCCTGCCTTACGAAACCTCGCTGCAGATCGATGCGCGCGTGGTTAGCGCGAACACGCCTGGGCTTGCGACGATCGATGCGGGCTTCAAGGCGATGGCGACGGATGGCGGGCCTCCGACTGTGATCTCGGGAGCGCCGGCGGGATCGATCTTCCATTTCATGGGCGATGAGCATGGGCTTGTCGTTCCCGGCGAGCAGAAACTTGCTATCGGCGATATCGTCACGCTGGCTGCGCCGCATTGTGACCCGACCGTGAACCTCTACGACTTCTTCCATGTCGTACGGGGCGACACGCTGGTGGACATCTGGCAGGTTCAGGGCCGGGGCCGCTCGCGCTGAACCGGGCAAAGGGGGGAAGAAGATGCGCGTGGCGGGCGTTGTCCGATTGATGACCGCAACCTTTGTGGTAGACGCTGTCTATCGCCCCGGTATGTGGAGCTGACGTGCCCCGCCAAGCGCTCAGAAAACCGGCCTCCGGCCTGAAAGAGCTGCGCGCCAGGCAGCCGCAGGTGCGCCTGCGCGTGTCGAACCCTGAGCGCAGCGCGGCGATGCGCAGCAAGCTGCTCGATGCGACGATCGAGTCACTGTTCGAGGTCGGGTATTTCCACACCAGCACGGTGGCGGTGACGGAACGGGCGGGCGTGAGCCGCGGGGCGATGCTGCACCACTTTCCATCGAAGGCCGACCTCATCATGGCGGCCTCACGCCACATCGTGGAGCTGCGGCGCAACATCCATACGGACCGGCTGGGCAAATTCACGACCGATCGCGAGAAATTCCTCTACTTGATCGACGTCCTCTGGGAGGCGTTCCAGACGCCATCGGGCATTGCACGCATCGAGATCATGGTTGGCGCGCGCAGCGATCCGGAAATCGGGCCGCGCTTCAGGAAGCTCAACGACGAGCTCGAGGAGCGCCACAAGCAGCGCGTCTGGAGTCTGGCGCAGAAGATCGGGATCAAGGACCAGCGAAGGGTGCGCGCGTTTGTGCAACTCTATGCTGCGGCGTTGCGCGGGCTGGCGATCGACAGCCTGTCGCCCGGGTCGCGCTCGGACATTAAGGGCGCGGTTGCGCTGCTCAAGGACTTCCAGGTCCTTATGGTGGACGCGCTGCTCGCGAAGTAGCCGGGATCAGTCTCGCTTGCGGGCGCCTGTGAGCTGGCGGAGCAGTTTCTCGATGCGCGCTAGGCGGGCCATGGGCTCGGCGATGGATTCCTCCAGCAACAGGCGACCGTTCTTCGCGACCAGACCCGCTTCAGCGATGGCTTTCTTGGTAGGCTCGACGCGTGGGGTGAAAGCAATGGCGTTGGGACCGGCGTCGACCTTGGCCATTTTCGCGTCGCGCAGCATTACGCGGACGTTGGCGATGCGCAGCAGCGTGGCGGCCTCTTCTGGCTCCTTGCCGAAGCGGTCGATCAGTTCGTCCTCGAAGGCATCGAGTTCAGCGCGGGAAACCAGGCGGGCCAGGCGCAGATAGAGCGACAGGCGGGTGTCGGCTTCGGGGATCCAGTCGGACGGGATGCGGCCGCCAACGCCGACATTGATGACCGGTGTCCAGCGTTCAAGCTTCTCGCCCTGGGCCTCGCGGACGGCGCGCTCGAGCAGATGCTGATAGAGGTCGATGCCGATCAGCTTCATGTGACCGCTCTGTGCATCGCCCACGAGATCGCCGGCGCCGCGGATGTCGAGATCGCGCGCGCTGATGGCGAAGCCGGCGCCGAGGCGGTCGAGGGATTCGAGCGTGCGCAGGCGTTTGCGGGTGGCTTCGGTGAGCGAAGCGCCCGGTTCGGTGGTGAGGAGGATGTAGCCACGACGGTTGCCGCGCCCAACGCGTCCGCGCAACTGGTGGAGCTGGGCGAGGCCGAAACGATCGGCGCGCCAGACGATCATCGTGTTGGCGCGCGGGACATCGAGGCCGGCTTCGATGATGTTCGTGGCAAGGAGGACGTCGCCCAGTCCGCCGGCGAAGCGCACCATGGCGCTGTCGATGTCCGCGGCGGGCATTTCACCGTGCGCCTGCAGAAGCGAGAGTTCCGGCGTGAGGCGCTGGAGCATCGAGGCGAGGCTGGCGAGATCCTGGATGCGCGGGACGACCACAAAGCTCTGCCCGCCCCTGTCCTTCTCGCGCAGGAGAGCCGTGCGGACCTGATGCTCGTCGAACGTGCCGGCCAGCGTACGGATCGGCTGGCGGCGCGCGGGCGGGGTTGCGATCACCGACATCTGCTTCAGCCCGAGAAGTGCATTCTGCAGCGTGCGCGGGATCGGCGTTGCAGTAAGGCTGAGGAGGTGACCGCTGGCGCCTGCAAGATCGCGGAGCTTTGCCTTGTCGGCCGCGCCGAAGCGTTGCTCTTCGTCGATGACGACGAGCGCGAGGTTGGCGTATTCGACTTTTTCGGAGGCGACTCCACCAGTTCCAACGACGATCGAGATCGAACCATCGGCAAGACCGGCCTTCACGCGCTTGCGGTCGGCAGCGTCCGACAGGCGCGACAGCGAGGCCACCTTTATGCCTGAACGCTCGAAACGCTGCTTGAAGGTCTCGTAGTGCTGACGCACCAGCACGGTAGTTGGCGCGGAAATCACGACCTGCTTGCCGGTGAGCGCGACAAGCGCAGCTGCGCGAAGTGCGACTTCCGTCTTGCCATAGCCGACATCGCCGACCACGAGCCGGTCCATCGGCTTGCCCGAGGCGAGGTCTTCGCGAACGGCAGCGATGGCGCGTGTCTGGTCCGGCGTTTCAGAGAATGGGAAGCCGGTGACGAATTCGCTGTAGGCGCCCGGATCAGGGTCGATCTTGACGCCCCGCTTCTTCGCATTCTCCTTGGAGAGCCGCGTCATGTCCGCGGCAGTCTCCGTCATGGCCTTGTCGATGACGAGGCGGCGCTTGCGCCAGCTTACGCCATCAAGGCCATCGAGGGAGACTGCCGTCCTGTCGGCGCCGTAGCGCCAGATGCGGTCTGCTTCCTCGACCGGCACGAGACGGCGGGCGCCACCGCCGTATTCCAGTTCGAGAGCTTCAACGACCGCGCTTGAGCCAGAAGGCTGGCTGAGGCCCGCCACGACTGCGATACCGTGATCCTCGTGGATCACGACGTCGCCGACACACACGTCTCCGATTTCCAGCAGGTGTTCGCCACTATCGGTGGAGGCAGCTGCGAGGCCTGCGTTGCCGCCAAGCACCTCGGCGGCCGAGATCACTAGACGGCGCTGCTCACGCCAGCTCAGCGGGAGTTTCATCTCCAACAGCTTCACCCGGTTCAGCCAGCCGCTGTCGGTCTCGTTCCAGCTGGGGATGGGCCTGGCGCCGGCGGCGATCTTCTTGGGGAGGCGCTTCTTGATGAAACGCAGGTCGTGGTCGGAGCCGGCGATGACCACACGCGCCTTCTCTTTCAGGGCGGTTGCAATCTCGGCGTTCATAGCACGGACGGGATCGGTGTTGGCCGAAAAGCGGATCGAGCGCTCGTCGCCGCCGGCAGCGAGATCAATGGTGGTTTTCTTTTTCGTCGCGGCGTCCCACACCGGTTGCTGCACGATGTTGGGGTTTGGCGGCGCGTTCTTTTTCTTGGCGCCCTGCATGGCGTCGGCAGCGAGGCTGAGGAAGCGGGCGCGCTCGGCTGTGGCCCCCGGGTCGAGCGCGATGACGGCATCGGGAAGATAATCGAAGATCGTATTGCTGCGGCCGAGCATGACGGGCCAGGCAGCAGAACCAAGATCAATGAACGGCAGGTCGCGCGTACCGCGCTGGCTGACGGAGTCGAATTCCCGGATGCGCTGGATCAAGCCGTCAGCCAGTTCTAGGCGGACGGGACTTCCCGCATTCGCCGGGTAGATGTCGATAACGCGACCGCGCATGGCGAATTCGGCAGGTTCATCGACGCGATCATCCTCGAAATAGCCGATGCCGCGCACGACGGTCCGGAATGCATCCAGATCGATCCGGCCGCCGCTTGTGAACCTGGTCATCTGGCCGTCGAAGATGGTCGGCTTGGGCAGCATCTCGCTGGCGGCTTCGGCGGTAGTGATGCAGATCACCTTTTTGGCCTTGGCGCGGGAGAGTTCCCGGGCGCGCTTAAGCGCCGCAAGGCGGACACCGGTGTTGGCCGGGGTAGGAGGCTGGGTGTCGCCGGGAAGAGCATCGCTTGGACCGAAGAACACGATCTCGGCCTTCGGGACGGCGCCTTGCAGCGCAGCATGAATATCCTGCGCCCTGTAATCGCTGGAAATGACCGCGAGGACATTGCGCTTGTTCAGTGTCTCGACAATGCGCGCCACGGCGACGCCGACGCCGCATTCGCTACGCGCGACATTTCCCTGTGCCTTGGAAGCAGGCCCATCAGCCATCGACGAATCCCTTGAATGCAGAAGGAACTACCCCAACGAGTCCGCGACGCAAGCCGGACCTTCACCCTGGGAGAACCCAAAGGTCTGCATAATGCTGTTGACGGCTCCGGGGCAGGAACCGTTTCGATGCAGGAAGCATCAGGTTCTGCCTATCATTTCCGATAGCTTGCGGGTTTTCGGCCCCTCCATGAGCCTCCCTCCACAATGGCCGCCCCTTCATGAGGGTTGCCGCAAGGGAGGATAAAATGAACCGGACGCAGATCCTGCGTGCCGCCATGCTTGCGGGCACGTCGCTGGCGGCTGTCTCGCTGGCCCAACCCGCTCTGGCGCAGGGTACGACCCAGCCACCAGCACAGGCCGAAGCCAAGCCGGATCGCGACGTTGTCGTCGTGACCGCGCAGCGGCGCCAGGAAAGCATCGAGGACATCCCGATGGCGATCCAGGCCATCAGCGGAGACGATCTCGAAACACTGCGCGTCGGCGATGTGAAGGATCTCAGCGCGGTCGTGCCGAGCTTCACGGTTTCGCAGAGCTATCAGGGCGTGCCGATCTACACGCTGCGTGGGATCGGCTTCAACACGATCAACATCTCCTCGACTTCGACGGTTGGTTCGTATGTCGATGAGGTAGCCTACGCCTATCCGTTCATGCTGAACGGGCCGATCTTCGACCTTCAGCGCGTCGAAGTACTGAAGGGTCCGCAGGGCACGCTCTATGGCCGGAACACGACGGCAGGCCTGGTGGACTTCATCACGAACGGGCCGACCAACACGTTCGAGGGATCGGTCACGGCAGAACTCGGCAATTACGGGACGCACAACTATGGCGGCTATATCAGCGGCCCGCTGAGCGACACATTCCGTGCGCGCCTCGCCTTCCGGGCGGAGAACAGCGACGAGGGCTGGCAGGAAAGCAATTCACGCGACAGCCAGCTCGGCGACGTGCACCGCTATGCTGGACGCTTGCGCATGGACTGGACGCCGACGGACCGACTGACATTCGATGCGTCACTGTCGGGCTGGGTCAACAAGTCGGACACGATCGCAGCGCAGGGTATCGGCTTCACGCCCAACACGACGCCAGGCGCCGGCAGCTTTGGCCCGTTCAACACACCGGGGCTTGCGGCCTACATCGCGGCCAACAAGCCAACATCGGCAACACAGGCCGATTGGGCGCCTGCGAACCAGCGTGGGGCGGACATCGGCATTGGTGCTGGGCTGCCTGGCGGCCTCGAAGAGGACACGACGTTCTGGGCGGCCAGCCTGGAGACATCCTACGAGTTCTCGGATGACCTGCGGCTTGTCTCGCTGACCGGCTATCAGGACCTCAACCGCGATGCCCTGTCGGACTGGAGCGGATCGCCCTACGAAATCCTGCTGCAGAGACTGGAAGGCAAGATCAAGTCGTTCTCGGAAGAGGTGCGGCTCGAAGGCACGACGAATGGCGTGCAATGGCTTGTCGGCGGGTATTACGGCGACGACGACCTGCAGGACAACAACCGCACGCTGCTCGGCCAGAATGCAAACGTGGCGGCCATCCGCTTCAACGGCAACTTGTTGCTGGCGACACCGTTCAACTCTGGCGGCTACACCGCGCAGCAAATGGCGCAGGCGTTCCGGACCTATCGCGACCTCGGCGACATGAAATCAACGACAGCCAGCATCTTCGCGAATGCGGACTGGAAGCTGTCTGACGTTCTCTCGCTGACGACGGGCGTCCGCTACACAGAGGACGAAACGTCCTATGTCGGCTGCTCGGCGGACTTCAATGGCAGCATGCTGCCGAATGTGAACGTGGTGAACCGTTACCTCGTTACGGTGCGGTATGGCGCTACGCCGGCGCAGATCGTGTCGAATGGTTGCGTCACCTACGATCCCCCGACCAACGCCTTCCGCCAGCTTTCGCATACGCTGAAGGAAGACAATGTTTCATGGCGCATCGCACTGGACTGGCAAGCGACTAAGGACACGCTGGTGTTCGCGTCGGTGTCGGAAGGCTCCAAGGCCGGCAACACGCCGATCAACGCCGCAAACGTGTCGTTCCAGCAGGATCCGGCGCGTCAGGAGAAGCTGCTGGCGTATGAGGTCGGCGTGAAGACGTCCCTCACGCCGGACTTCCAGGTCAACGCGTCGGCCTTCTATTACGACTACCAGGACAAGCAGCTGTCGGTCTATTTTGCCGACCCGATCTACACGGCGCTGGCCCGCCTGCAAAACGTGCCGGATGCCGAGGCGACAGGCGCGGAAGCAGACTTCACCTGGCATGCAACCAACAACCTGACCTTCACGGGCACGGCGACGTGGCTCGATACGAAGGTGATAAACTATGCTGGCACCAACGCCGCCGGCCAGCCGCAGACTTATGATGGCGTAGCCTTCCCCTACAGCCCGGAGCTGCAGGTTGCCGGCACGGTGCTGTACGATGCGCCGATCACCGACACGCTGGGCATGCAACTGGCGCTCAACGCGCGCTGGCAGGATGACTCGGCGGCGGACCTCGGCGACAGCCCGAGCTACGTGATCAACTCCTACGGCCTCGTGAACGCCAGCGCCGGCATTCATGATCTCGATGGAAAGTGGTCGCTGTCCGTGTGGGCGCGCAACCTGACGGACGAGTATTACTGGACGTCGGTGGCCTCCAACGCCAACGTCGTGGTGCGTTTCCCCGGACTGCCGCGGACCTACGGCGCATCCCTGACCTTCAACTTCTGATTTCTTCCCGTGCGGCCCAATTCCCTGGGCCGCACACCCTCCTCCTGGCCGCCGTTGACGAGACGGCGGCCTTTCTGTTTGCGGAATTGGCTGAACTAGAGACCGAGGATGAGGCGCGCCATGACGCTGCGCTGGACCTCGTTGGAGCCGCCATAGATCGAAGCGGCGCGGCCATTGAGATAGCGAGCCATGGCTTCGACATTGCCGTCTGGGCCGATGGGCGGGACGTTCGAGCCGGGAGCACGCGCATGCGGCTGCCCGACGGCCGCGTAGGAGCCGCCAATTTCGACGGCCAGTTCCTCGATACGCTGCATGGTCTCCGTGCCTTGCGTCTTCAGCATGGAGGACATGGGCCCAGGATTGCCGCCTGACGCGAGGGCGGTCATCACGCGATGCTCCGTGACCTCCATGGCGCTGACAGCCATTTCCAGCGCTGCAAGGCTGGACCAGGCGCCCTCATTCGGCTCAAGCGACCGCTTGGCGATTTCCCGCAGGCGCTGCAGGCGGACCTTGAGGCCGGGGGCGTACTGTCCGCCGCGCTCGAACTCGAGGAGATACTTGGCGACGGTCCAGCCGTCGTTCTCCTGACCGACGCGACTGGCTTTGGGAACGCGCACATTGTCAAAGAAAACTGCGTTCAGCTCGTGCTCGCCGGCCAGGGTGACGATCGGCTGGACGGCCACGCCCGGAGCCTTCATGTCGATCAGCAGGAAGGTGATGCCTGCCTGCGGCTTGCCCTCGAAACGCGTGCGGACGAGACCGAACATACGGTTGGCGAAATGGGCATGCGTGGTCCAGATCTTGGAGCCATTGATGATATAATCGTCGCCATCGGAATGAGCGCGCGTTCTCAGGCTTGCGAGATCGGAGCCAGAGCCAGGCTCGGAATAGCCCTGACACCAGTAGTCCTCACCCGACAGGATGCGGGGCAGCAGAGTGCGCTTCTGCTCGTCTGTGCCGTAGTGCATGAGGCACGGGCCGACCATGCGCAGGCCCATCGGCGCTAGGTTCGGCGCATTGGCGCGCGTGCATTCCGCGGCAAAGATATAGCGCTGCATTTCGCTCCAGCCGGGGCCGCCATAAGCAGCCGGCCAGGACGGCGCGGCCCAGCCCTTCCGATGCAGGATCCGCTGCCACGGCAGCGAATAGGCGGGATCGGTGAACACACTGGTGGCGTGTCGGCCGGCCTCGGCCAGTTCAGGCGGCAACTCCCGCGCGAGAAAGTCGCGGACTTCGTCGCGGAAAGCGAGCTCGTGGGCGTCCAGATCCAAATTCATGCGGCGTGAACACTGCAATGGGAGTTGCGCGGAGAAAAGGTTGTCGGCACGCTTCCCTCTCCGGACGCAGCTGGCATTCTTGTGTGGCCCGCACCTTCGGCAGGCTTTGGAAAAGAGTCGCGAAACCGACGGCATGGCTCAAGCTAGCGGAACTGATAGGGAGGCCGCGCGGCTGGGCGACGAGTTGGCCCACCGCATCGAGGCGGTCGGACGCGAGATGAACCTGCCCTTCATTGCCGTGAGCGCGGACATCGGCTGTCCCGATCCCGTCCTCGACCCCGACGGCAAACCATACGCGGAAACGCTGTTTCGCTGGATCGATCCCAATTTACGATATTGGGAAGATCGCGGATTTGCGCTGCGGGCGCGCGTGCTGCATGCCGCTCGCGTTTGCGCCGAACCGTTCTACGTCAGTGAAGGCAAGTTGAAAACGTGGCGGCCCCATACATCGCTCGAGGTGTTCAACACACGGGACGATGACGAGCGCTTCGGCGTGAGCGGAGCGATCATAGCGCCGGCCTACCTGCCCGGTGGCGTGATTGGCGCGGTGATCTGGGCGACACCGGATGATGCAGTCGATGTGCCCACGATATTTCAGACGCGCGCCGAGGGTCTTCATATGCTGGCGCTGAAATTTGCAGCAGTGCATGACGATCTTGCATCCCGCCGCCTACCCGTGACGCCGGCACGACTGACAAAACGTGAAATCCAGTGCCTGAAATGGGCCGCGATGGGCAAGACAGACGCAGACATCAGCGAGATCATGCACATCTCGCTGCCGACCGTGCGCTTCCATATCACCAACGCAGCCAGAAAGCTGAACGTGATCGGACGCCCGCAGGCGATCTACAAGGCTGCGACGCTCGGCTATGTCGGCAGGATCGCCGGAAGCTAGGCTGCGGACAGCATGGCGCCGAGCCGCTGGCGGATGATCGCTTCGGCTTCGTCGACGATCCGATCAACAAGTACCTTCACGGTCGGCACATCCTGTATCAGGCCCTGCACCTGACCGGCGCTCCAGATGCCATGATTGGTGTCGCCGGTTTCGAGACCCTCCCGGCCGCGCACGCCTTTCACCAGCGTCGCCACTTCCTCGAATGGCCTGCCCTGCGCCTCGAGACGTACGACCTCCTGGCTGATGGCATTGCGGGCCACACGGGCGCTGTTGCGATAAGTGCGGAAGATGATGTCGGTGGCGCGCTCGTCGGCATCGACCATGGCCTGCTTGAAGTTGCTATGGATCGGGGCTTCGACCGTGGCGCAGAAACGCGTACCCATGTTGATGCCGTGCGCGCCCAGCGCCAGCGCCGCCACAAGGCCACGTCCATCTGCGAAGCCGCCTGAGGCGAGCATCGGGACTTTCACCTTGTTGGCTGCCGCCGGAATCAGGATCAGGCCGGGAATGTCGTCCTCGCCCGGGTGACCTGCGCATTCGAAACCATCAATCGAGACCGCGTCCACGCCCATCCGCTCGGCCGAGAGCGCGTGGCGGACAGCGGTGCATTTGTGGATCACCTTTACGCCATTGGCTTTGAAGTGATCGACATGCTCCTGCGGCTTGTAACCGGCCGTCTCGACGATCTTGATACCGCTGTCGATGATCGCCTGCCGGTATTCGGCGTAAGGCGGCGGTTTGATGGCCGGCAAGATGGTGAGGTTCACGCCAAATGGCTTGTCCGTCATGCTGCGCGTCCGCTCGATCTCCTTGAGCAGGGCATCGGGCGTGGGTTGTGTGAGCGCGGTGAGGAAACCGAGACCACCAGCGTTGGCGACGGCGGAAACGAGCTCGGCCCGGCCGACCCATTGCATGCCGCCCTGGGCAATCGGATGGTCGATGCCGAAGAGTTCGGTGAAGCGTGTACGGATCATGTTCTGCCTCTGAAGATCAGGCGCCGGTGAAACGGGCGGGACGTTTGCCAATGAAGGCGGCGACGCCTTCGCGATGGTCTTGCGTGCGACCGGCTTCGCGCTGATTGTTGCGCTCGGTCGCCATGGCGTCCTCGAACGTGGCATCGGACGCCGACCATGTCATGCGCCGGATCATGGCGAGGGATTTAGTGGGACCGGCCGCCAGCGCCTTCGCAATATCCGTCGCTGCGGACATCAGTTGGTCGTCCGGCACGAGGCGATTGACCATGCCCCACTCGAAGGCCTTTTGGGCGGGAATGCGCTCGCCGAGCAGCATCATCTCCATCGCCCGCGCGCGGCCGACGGCGCGCGTCAGCAGCCAGCTCGAGCCGCCATCCGGCACGAGTCCGATCCGCGCGAAGGCCTGCAGGAAGAAGGCGCTTTCGCCGACGACAATCATGTCGGCAGCCAGCGCGAAAGAACAACCAACGCCGGCTGCGCTTCCCTTGACGGCTGACACCCACGGCATGGGCAGATCACGCAGGCGAAGCATCAGCGGGTTGATGTGGCTTTCGAGAACCCGGCCGGCATCCGGTGGGCCCTCCGCCTGCCCCACGCCCATTCCGCCCGTCAGGTTGGCGCCGGAGCAAAAAGCGCGGCCTGCGCCCGTCATCACCATGGCGCGGGCCGAACCGGTGATCTCGTTGAGCGCCGAGTCGATCTCCTCGATCGTTTTCAGCGTGACCGCGTTCAACGTGGCTGGGTCGTTGAGGCGAATGATCGCGACGTCACCCTCGCGCTCGAGCTCGATCGTGCTGTAGGCCATGACGCTATCCCTTCCGCGCTTCCTCGTGGGCACTTTACCTGTCGAACGCCGGCTGCCCAGAGCCAGGATAATGTTGGCGTAGCGGCGCCGGGCCTATCTGAAACGATAGGCGCCGAGCAGCTGGACCGGCGCGCGAGGGAGGACGAGCCCACGGGTGTTTTGCGTCGGGGCAGGCGTTCCGATCATGCCCGTGGCGGTTGTGTGACATGTTTGATCACGTGATCGGGAGCCGGCGTGTAGAAACAAGCAACACATTGGTCAAACCGCGCGATTTTGCCGCTTCCCCCTTGATGGCAAGCCCAATAGTTGCATTTGCATCTGGAGAACGGGGCTAGACCGAGGGACGGCGAGCCTGACCGAGCCAAGTCCGCACACAGGCGGCCAAAGGAGTAGCTCGATGCTCGCCGATTGTTTCACGGCGGAGCGCGCCAGTTGGCGCCTTGCGCTGGTTGCCCTCGCAATCGGACTAACGGGCTGTGGCAAGCCCCCGCCCCCTGCTCCCTCAACACGCGAAGTTGGCTATGTGACCGTGCAGGCGTCCGACGTGACGCTCACGACCGACCTGTCCGGCCGGACGAACCCTTACGCCATTGCCGAAGTCCGCCCGCAGGTCAGCGGGATCATCCGCCAGCGGTTGTTCAAGGAGGGTTCGCTCGTGAAAGCCGGCGAGCCGCTCTATCAGATCGACCCGACCCCCTATGTGGCGGCCCGCGACCAGGCGAAAGCGGAGCTCGCATCGGCCGAAGCCGCCCTTGCCGCCGCAAAATCCAAGGCCGAACGGTCGCGCAAGCTGATCGAGTCGCAGGCCATCAGCCGGCAGGATGCTGACGACATCGTCGCAGCGGAGCGGCAGGCGGAAGCCAGCGTCCAGCAGGCGACTGCCTCGCTGCAGACCGCCCAAATCAATCTTGGCTACACCCGCATCCTTGCCCCTATCACTGGCACGATCGGGCGTTCGTCTGTAACACCGGGCGCACTTGTCACGACAAATCAGACAACGGCGCTGACAACAATCTGGCGTCTCGACCCCATCTATGTCGACGTCACCGAGTCCGCGACGCGGATCGTGCAGCTGCGCCGCGCACTAGCGACGGGTAGCGTCACAGCAGCGAGCGCCGATGTGACGCTCACACTGGATGACGGCACGGTCTATCCGAACACAGGCCGTATCGAGTTCTCCGAAACCGCTGTCGATCCGTCCACCGGCTCCGTCACGATCCGGGCGACCGTGCCCAACCCGGACGGCCTTCTGCTGCCCGGCATGTTCGTTCGCGTGAAGGTGGCGCAGGGCGTGAAGCCAGACGGCATTCTGGTTCCGCAGCAGGGCATAACGCGCGACGCCGCGGGCGTCGCAACTGCGCTGGTCGTCAGCGCCGAAGACCAGGTCGAACCGCGCAAGCTGGTCACCGAACGGTCGATCGGAGACCAGTGGCTCGTGACGTCCGGCCTCAAGGCCGGCGACCGGCTGATCGTCGAGGGGACAGATCGCGTGAAGCCTGGACAGGCCGTAAAGCCTGTCGAGATCACCCTCTCAGCGCAGAAGTAACGCAATGCTGAGCAGGTTCTTCATCTCCCGGCCCATCTTCGCCTGGGTGCTGGCGATCGCGGTCATGATCGGCGGCCTCGGCGCCGTGTTCACCCTACCCGTGGCGCAGTATCCCGACATCGCCCCGCCCACGGTCGGCATCACGGCGACCTATCCCGGCGCCTCCGCCGAAACGGTCGAAACCAGCATCACGCAGGTGCTTGAGCAGCAGCTCACCGGTCTCGACGGCATGCTCTACTTCTCCGCCTCATCGACCTCGGCCGGGCAGGTCAACATCTCGGTGACGTTCAGCAAGGACACGAACCCAGATACCGCGCAGGTGCAGGTCCAGAACAAGGTGCAACAGGCCGTCTCGCGCCTGCCGCAGCCCGTGCAGCAGCAGGGCGTCGTTGTCCAGAAGCGGCAGAACGACTTCCTGATGATCGTGGCTATCTATGACGAGACGGACACCGCCTCTTCGCTCGACATCGCGGACTATCTCGTCACCAACTTCCAGGACTCGCTGTCGCGTATCGACGGCATCGGCGCAACGCAGGTGTTCGGTTCGCAGTATGCAATGCGCATCTGGCTTGATCCCTATAAGCTCGCAGCAGTGCAGCTGATGCCGTCGGACGTCATCGCGGCCATCCAGTCGCAGAACACCGAAGTCTCTGCAGGCCAGATCGGTCAGCTCCCAGCCCCTCCCGGACAGCGGCTCAACGCCACCGTGACCGCCAAGTCGCGCTTCCAGACCGTCGAGCAATTCCGCAACATTTTCGTCAAGGCCAACACTGACGGCTCGATTGTACATCTGGGTGATGTTGCCCGGGTGGAGCGCGGCGGAGAAAACTACGGCGCCTCCTCGCGGCTCGACCGCCACCCCGGCGCCGGTATCGCGCTGAACCTCGCGCCGGGCGCGGATGCACTGAAAACCGCGGCGCTCGTCAAGGCGCGGGTGGCCGAGTTGTCCGGCAGCATGCCGCATGGCTTCAAACTGGCCTTCCCACGGGATTCAACGGACTTCGTGAAGCTGTCGATCGAAGAAGTCGCCAAGACGCTGGTTGAGGCAATCCTGCTGGTCGTGCTGGTGATGTTCGTGTTCCTGCGCAGCTGGCGCGCGACGCTGATCCCGGCCATCGCCGTCCCCGTCGTCATGCTGGGCACGTTCGGCGTCCTGTCCGTACTTGGCTATTCGATCAACACACTGACGCTGTTTGGCATGGTGCTCTCGATCGGACTGCTGGTCGACGATGCAATCGTCGTGGTCGAAAACGTCGAACGCGTTATGGCGGAAGAAAAGCTGTCGCCACGCGAAGCCACGCGGAAGTCGATGGACCAGATCAGCGGAGCGCTGATCGGCGTGGGCCTGGTGCTGAGCGCCGTGCTGCTGCCGATGGCGTTCTTCGGCGGATCGACAGGCGTGATTTATCGCCAGTTCTCCGTGACGGTCGTCACTTCGGCCGTGCTTTCGGTTCTTGTTGCTCTCATCCTGACACCGGCGCTGACATCCACGCTGCTCAAGCCCCCGAACGGCGATCATCACGAAGGCAACGGTCCACTGGCGCGTTTCAACCGCTGGTTCAATGGCCTCACCGGCAACTATGTCAGCGGCGTCAAGCTGGTGACGGCGCGGCGTACGATCTTTCTCAGCTTCTATGCCGTCGTAATCGTTGGACTTGGTTTCCTGTTCCTCCGACTGCCGACGAGCTTCCTGCCCGTGGACGATCAGGGCCAGCTGCAGGCGCAGTTCACGCTTCCCGCCGGCGCAACAGCGGAGCGTACGGCGGGTGCGCTGAAGACCGTCGAGGACTATTACCTCGGCGCCGAGAAGAAGAATGTGAACCACATCTTCCTCGTGCAGGGCTTCAACCAGAGCGGCCAGGGCCAGAACTCAGGCCAGGGCTTTGCTCAGCTCATGCCGTTCGAGAAGCGTGAGGGCGCGGAGAACAGCGCGCAGGCTATTGCCCAGCGTGCAACGCGAGCCCTCAGCAAGGAACGCGACGCCACCATCCTGGCCCTCACCCCGCCCGCGATCCGGGGACTTGGACAAAGCAATGGTTTCCAGTTCGAGCTTCTCAACACGGGCGGGCTCAGCCGGGAGAAATTCGCCCGGATCCATGACGAGCTTCTGGCAATGGCACAGCAGAGCCCCAAGCTGGCCGCCATTCGCGCGTCCGAACTTCCGGACACGCCGCAGCTGAAGATCGATCTCGACGAGGAAAAACTGGCTGTGCTGGGCCTCACGCAATCATCCGTTTTGTCGACGCTGACGACGGCATGGGGCGGTTCTTATGTGAATGACTTTGTCGATCGCGGTCGCGTCAAGCGCGTCTATGTGCAGGGCGATGCTCCCTTCCGCTCCGAACCCAGCGATCTCGATGCCTGGCAGGTTCGCGGCAGTACGGGTGTGATGACGCCGTTCTCGGCCTTCGCAAGGACATCCTGGACCAAGGGGCCCGTGGCGCTCTCGCGATTCAACGGCGTCTCATCTTACGAGATCCAGGGACAAGCCACACCCGGATCGAGCTCCGGTGAAGCGATGGCCGAGATGGAGCGCCTGCACGCCCAGCTGGAGCCGGGAACGACATTCGCCTGGAGCGGGCTTTCCTATGAGGAACAGCTGTCTGGCGGCCGCGCGCCGCTGCTCTATGCGGTATCCTTGCTGGCGGTGTTCCTGTGCCTTGCGGCGCTTTATGAGAGCTGGTCGATCCCGTTCGCCGTGCTGCTGGTCGTGCCTGTAGGCGTCATCGGCGCCGTGCTGGCGGCGACGCTGCGGACACTGGATAACAATATCTATCTGCAGGTCGGCCTGCTGGTCACCGCGGGCCTGACCGCAAAGAACGCGATCCTGATCGTGGAATTCGCGGAAACGGCAAGGCGTCGAGGCGTTCCGCTTCTGGAAGCTGCCTTCTCGGCCGCCCGCATCCGTTTCCGACCGATCATCATGACATCGATCGCCTTCATCGCAGGCGTCCTGCCGATGTTCATCGCCACAGGCGCAGGCGCGGCAAGCCGCATCGCCCTCGGCACGGCTGTCATCGGCGGCATGCTCTCGGCCATGCTGCTGGCCGTCTTCTTCGTGCCGCTGTTCTTCGTACTTGTGTCCCGTCTCTTCGGGCACGAGGAGAAACCCGGAGCTGCGGCCGAACCGGAGAAGGCTGCCTGATCAGAGCAGCTTCAGGTATTCGATGATCGCGCGTTTCTGATCATTGCTGAGACCGCCGAACTGCGCCTCGTGGCCCTGATTGCCGAAGCCGGGCTTGGTCGTGTCGATGGTCACCGGCTCAGACCAGGGCTGGTAGTCAGGCCGGTAGACATAGTCGCCGGTTGCATCGCGCACACCAGCGATGCCTACGTCCGTGTAGTCGAGTGCGTGACCTCCGACCATAAATCGCTCGGGGCGCTCCTGCGGGTTCATCATCTGCCATAGCGTCGGCACCGTGCCGTTGTGCAGGTAAGGCGCAGACAGCCACAACCCTGACAGTGGCGGCGCGGCATACTGGCCGGTTGAGCGCAGGACGAGCTTGTCGCCGAATGCGGA
Organism: Hyphomonadaceae bacterium; assembly: GCA_047601145.1. Lineage (GTDB taxonomy): Bacteria > Pseudomonadota > Alphaproteobacteria > Caulobacterales > Hyphomonadaceae > UBA7672. Next base: position 44,389 of record JASGJW010000004.1, on the reverse strand, counting down.
TTTTTCGACGGCCTTGATCGAACCCGCATCGATAGCCTGATGACGGGACGGGTCAGTCGTGAATGATCCGATCCAGTTGGGGAAGGACTGCAGGGCCGGATGATCGATACTGTCATCGTACGCGCCATGGCAGGCCGAGCAGCGATCCGAGAACAACGCGCGGCCCTGCTCCGCCTTCGCGCGGTCAACGGCGCCGGGGAAACGCGGCGCGGCATAGCTCTTGAGGAACCCGAACACGGCGTTGGCGTCGCCGATCGCGGCCTCGGCGCGATCCGGGTGCTGGCCCATCGACGGAACGGTGAAGAAGGCAGCGATGTCGGCGAGCTTCTTGTAGTGCGCTTCAGTAATGTCGGCCGCGCGCATGACACGCTTGGCAGGCTCGCCTGCCGGCGCATATGCGCCATCATACAACAATGCCGAGCGGAAGCCGCGTTGGCCGAGGTCAGGTGTCGACGTGAAACCTGTCGCAGTACGGTAGGAGTCCGGCGGCAGCGTGCCAAGCTGCATGCGGAGGGCAGCAACGCCGTTCGTCGTACCCGGCGCGCCGTTGACAAAATTCAGCGGCTTGCCGCCGGCAGCGGCGATATCCTTCATCCGCGCGCTGACGCGGGGCATCACATAGCTTTTGATGGTTGCGAGTTCCTCGGCCGACGTGTCGGGGAACAGCGTCTTCATCGCTGCGAGCAGCCGCTTCTCATCCTGCGACGCAAACCGGAAAGCGTCGTAGAGACCCATCACATAGGCTTCAAGATTGATCGAAGTGTTCGGCGCGCCGATCCAGGCGACATTCTTCAACGGCATTCCGGAAGCATCGTAAACCGGGCCGGAATGGCATGCGGCGCAGGTGAGATTGCCGGTGGTCAGCCGGATACTGGGAATGTCGCGCTGGACCATGCCGACCGCCATGCCGAGAGGCGCGCCCAGCGGCACGGACGTTTCGCTGAGACTTTTCGGCCAGTTGCCGACCGTGTCGGGATAGAGAAAGCCGAAGCGCTGCATCGCTCCGCGCACGCGGGCGAGCGAAAGCTCGCCGCCATGCAGATCCACTTCCCGCAGCGCGATCGCCGCGGCCGCCAGACGCCATGGTGTTGCATAGGACTCAAGCGTGTCGGTGTTGAGCGCTCCAAAGTCGCTGTAGCGAAACACAACCGCGCCGCGCTGTTCCGGTGTCAGTTGTTGTCCGTCATATTGTTTCAGCGCTTCCGCTCGCCCGCTGGCATAGCCGCGGATGAAATCGCTCATGGACGAGCATCCGGCCACGGCCACCACGAAGGCGGCGGCAGCAACTCCCATCAGCCCGTTACGCATTTCGACGTCCCCACGACCCGTCAGGGCCCGACAACGAAGTCAGACCTGCATATGGGATTTGCAGGTTGTAGAACCAACTACGCAAGGGCAAACTGCCGTCATGGTTAAGGGCTTCGAAGCCGGAAGAAAATTCGGCTAGATTAAGGCGGCGCCGATTCTGGAGCGCCGGCGGCGGAAGGGGACACGCTGATGTTGTGGCTTTCGCTGCTTCGGCAGACCGAACTCGACATCTCGATGAATTCATCGCCAACGATCCGCACACGCATCGTCGACAGACCCGGCAGGTGGATGACGGCGAGCGAGCTGGACAGGCTCGTGGAAGACGTGCGGACCATCGCGCGGTTCAGCCTCCCCGACGGCGAACTCACCTATGGCGTGCTTGGCGGAGACCGGCAGAAGCTCTCCGAACTCGGTCCTCACCATTCTCTACGATCGCAAGACCGGCAAGCCGATCGCATTCAACGCGCTGGCGTGGTTGCCAGTGATGCTGCGCGGCCGGCCAACCGACGTGCTGCACCTCGGGCTGGTGATGATCGACCCCAACCAGCGTAGCAAGGGCTTCTCATGGATCCTCTACGGCCTCACCTGTTTCGCGCTGTTCCTGCGACAGGGCGGGCGGCCGCTCTGGATATCCAGCGTCACGCAGGTGCCGTCGGTCTACGGGATCGTCACGCAGAACTTCGATGACGTCTATCCAGGACGCGATGGGAAGGTTGCGACGTTCGACCATGTGCTGATCGCGCGGCAGATCATGCGCCATCATCGCAAGGCCTTCGGCGTCGGACCGGAAGCAGGGTTCGACGAATCCCGGTTCGTCATCACCAACGCCTATACCGGCGGGTCCGACGATCTCAAGAAGACATATGACGAGGCCCCGAAGCATCGCGATGAGGCGTTCAACGCGCGGATGAAGCGGGAGCTGGACTATGACCGGGGCGACGACTTCCTGCAGGTCGGGCAGGTGAACATGAACGCTGCGAAGGCATACATCTGGGACATCGTCCCCAAGGCCAGCCTACCGGGCGTCTTCGTCGGCGCGGGGCTGCTCAGTATCCAGGGGCTCGTTCTGCCCATGATTCACTGGTTCAACGCCGGAAAGCCCTGGGGCTCCCTGCGCCCATCCGGACGCCCTGAATGACCTTCACCTACAACGAGTTCACCACCCGGAACATCGGCTTCGTAACGACCGACGACCAGTCAAAGTTACGCGCCGCGCATGTCTTCATTCCCGGTGTCGGTGGAATGGGAGCGGCGTGCCTGCTGTCGTTGGCGCGCGCGGGGATCGAGCATTTCACCATCGCCGATCTTGATGTGTTCGAAGTTTCGAACCTGAACCGACAGGTGTTCGCGTTTCTGGACACGGTCGGGAAGGACAAGGCGGCGTCCGCAGCCGAGGCGATTCTACGGATCAACCCGGAGATCAAGGTTGACGTGCTTGGCAAGGAATGGCTCGAGCGTGTCGATACTCTCGCCGCCTCGCACCCGGTCATCGTCAACGGCACCGATGATACTCAGGCCAGCGTCGCCCTCTATCGTGCGGCGAAAGCGGTTGGAGCGAGCGTTGTGGACGCATATGCTTCACCCCTCCCCTCAGTCTATGTCGTGCGCCCCGGCGACCTGCGGCCGGAAGAGAGACTTGGCTATCCCACCGTCGGGAAGGACTGGCGGCAAATCACGGATGAGGACCGCGCTGCCAGTTTCATGAAGGAGCTGGAATGGGTGCTGGTTCACTCCAGCGCCCACAAGCATGTGGACCTTGGCGTGGCGGCTGAGCTGGCCGCAGGAAAGCGCAAGCGCTTCTCGTTCGCCCCGATGGTGATCACGACGGGGAATCTGATGGCCTACGAAGTCATTCGCCTGATACTCGGCAGATCCGGTGGAGCGGATCATCGCGGCTATTTCCTCAATCCGCACGATCTCAGGATTGAAAAGCCCCTGCCCTGGCCCGTCTCCGCGGCGAAGCGCACGCTGGTGCGCACCTTCATCCGGAAGATGATGGGATGAACCCGGATGCGGTCAGTGTCTCGCTGAACCTGCTCGCGCTGCTCGGCACGGGCGCCTACCTGCTCGGGCAGATGGGCTGGCGGGAGCCTACGCCGCTGAGCATCCGCCTTGCGGTGTTCCTGTCGCTGGTGATGGCGTTGTTCAGCGTTCGGGCGGTTCAATGGTGGGTCCATTTCCCCTGGCTGGTGCGGATGGAGGAAGGACTTGCCGCGTTCATTCCCCTGTTCGCGCTGTTCCTCGCCGAAGGCATGCTGCGCCGACATGCGCCGGCCTGGATGAAGATCGCGCTTGTGATCGGCGCCATCGTCGTGGCGACGATCGCCGTCTTCCGGCCGCGTGAGATGCAGGCGGAGTTCGCCGTTGTCCTTGGCAGCTTCATCGTCATTGGCCTTCTGATGATCGCCATCCTGTTGCTCACCCGCCGGCGGCGCAGCCTGTCGCCGGGCGAGAACGACGCGATCAGCACGTTTTTTGCCGGCCTGTTGTTATCCCTTCCCGTCGGCGCGACGGACTTTCTGGCGGCGGCGGGCGTCACAAAGGTTCAGGCCAGCGGCCTCGCCCTTCTGATCTTCGTGACTTTCGCTTCGCGCGTGACAGCCCACGGAGGCGGCGGACTCTCCGCTTTCTGGGAAATCCTCTGGATCGTAGCGGGGACGGTTCTGGCCTACGTGGTGCTCGGCTTTGTCGGCGGCTGGCCGGAGGGTGCGGCCATCATCCAGACACTCTCGATCCTGTTCGGCGTGCTGCTCGCCTTCCGCATCATACAGTACGCGCGCGACCAGCGGCGGCGCAGCGACCGGCAATTACTGTGGCGCGCTTTCGCCGAGGCTCCGATCGAAAGCCTGGAAGCGTTCCTGAACGTCATCACGTCCGTCCCCGCCTTCCGGCGCGCCAAGGTGCTGGAAGGGCCGGCCGTCGCCGAATACGATCATGATGGTCTTCGCGCCGCATTCGCTGCCGACCTGGTGATCAGCACGCAGGATACGCGCCGAAAGTCTGCCGCGGAATTCCAGCAACTCGACGTGATCTTCGATCAGCACGAGGCCACGCATGCCGTTCTCGTGCGGGCCAATCCGTTGGCGTTGCTTCTCGTGAACATGCCGCGCGTCGGGGCGGGTGTTGATGTCGAAGTCCAGCTTGGCGTGCTCGCCAGGCTGGCCAGCCGTGTCGAGCACTCCCATGCTTGAGCTGCGCGAGGGCGACAAGCGGGCCTTTTTCGAAACGCCCTTCAACGCCTACGGCAGGGACACGCGCTATGTCACGCCCATGTGGCCGGACATCGAGCGCTATTTCGACCCCACGAAGAACCCGCTTTTCATCTCCGGCAATTTCTTCCGCATCTATACAGCCCACAGGAACGGCAAGCCGGTCGGCCGCATCTGCGCGCACGTGCACCGCGAATCCAATGTCCGGCACAAGCTGTCGCGCGGCTATTTCGGTTTCTTCGACGTTGCCGATGATGCGGAGGCGGCCGGCCTCCTGCTCGCTGCGGCGGCGGCGTTCGCGCGTGAACAGGGCTGCGCCGAACTCGCCGGCAATTTCAACCTCACGGCGATGCAGCAGATCGGCGTTACCACCGACGGTTTCGAGAGCCAGCCCTACACCGACATGATCTTTTCTCCGCCGCATGTCTCGCGCCTGCTGGACGAGGCGGGTTTCGAACCCTTTTTCCCGGCGAGGACGTGGGAGATCGACCTGCTCGCCTGCGATCCTGAAAAACTCCTGACACCGAAGGCGCGCGAGACGCTGGTCTCGCCCGACGTTACGTGGGTTCCCGTCGACCGCCGCCATTTTGCCCAGAGGCTGGAGGACGCGCGCGAGGCGCTCAATGATGGCTTCGACAAGAATCCAATGTTCGTACCGCTCTCGAAGCAGGACTACGAGTTCCACGCGAAAGAGATGATGTGGGTCCTCGACCCGCGCATCTCCACCTGCACGCATATCGGCGGAAGCGTCGCCGGCGTGGTGCTTTGCATACCAGACCTCAATCCGTTCATGAAACGCATCCACGGCCAGTATGGGCTGACGGCGCCGTTCGAATTCCTTCGGCATCACCTCACGCGAAAGCGTGCGGTCATCATCTACTATTCTGTCGCCACGCAGCATCAGGGCCGGGGGATGAACAGCGCCATGCTCTACCGCACGATCGAGAACTTGCGGAAAGCGGGGTACACATCGCTTGGCGTCACATGGATCGCGGATGTGAACACGGCCAGCGTGCGGCAGATGGAAAAGATCGGCGCGCACGTTCTTCACCGTCAGCATCTCTTCCGCAAGGCGCTGTGATGATCGGCAAGCAGGACCATCTTGCGCTCGCCGCCGCAGCCAGCCGGGCGCCATCGGTCCACAACATCCAGCCGGCGCGGTTCCGCTTCAACGACGAGCGCACCATAACGCTCTTGGAAGAGCCAACACGGCGTCTGCACGTGGGCGACCCTGCCGGCAAGGACAACCAGAAATCGCTCGGAGCTGCCCTCGAGGGCATTGTCCTCGCTCTATCGGAGCGGGGCATTGGCGCGGAGATCGGCTCAGCCGGCCAGGGCATAGCTCAGCTCAGGCTGATCTCCGGCGCTGCGCCCGATCCGCTCGCGCCATTTGCGGAATCGCGCGCGTCGTGGCGCGGCATGTTTGACCGCACGCCGCGCGACGAGTCCGCGGTTCTCGCGATGCTGGCGGAATCCTGCCCGGATCTGCATCTGATTACAGGCAATGAGGCGCTCGCCGGGATCGCGACCTATTATGACCGGATCAGTCTGGAGGTGCTGCGCGACGCCCCCTATCGCGCCGAGCTGCTGTCCTGGATGCGGCTGTCGCGCAGCAACCCGAACTACTGGCGCGACGGCCTCAATGCCGAGCACATGGCGCTTTCAGGATTCGAGGCGTTCGGAGCTGGTGTGGTTCTGGGCGGGAGCTTCGGCCTCCTCGACCGGGTGGGCGTTGCAGGCCCGCTGATTGCGGAGTCCTCGAAAGTGCGAAGCGCTGCCTGCGTGGCGCTCTTCCATCGGCCGGCCGGCGAACCGGAGTTCGACACCGGACGCCGCTTCTATCGCGTCTGGCTCGAGATCGAGCGGCTCGGCCTGGTTCTTTGTCCCATGTCCGTGCTGGCGGACGTTCCGCACGCTGCCGGGAAGCTGATGAGCGAGACAAACCTTCCCGCCACTCGTAAGCTCGTCACGGCATTCCGCATCGGCCGTCGCCCCGCGTCCGCCCGCAAATGCCCCCGCGCGCGCCTGAGCCCCGCTGAATTGGTCGTTTGACCACGGTCGATCGCGCGCCCGAGCCGCAGAAAGTCTGCCTTAGCCGGTCTACGGCCGCTGCAGAGTTCCATTCACAGTGGAAAGGCTGGTGGAAGGGACTGGATTCGAACCAGTGTAGCCGCAAGGCGCGAGATTTACAGTCTCGTGGATTTAACCACTCTCCCACCCTTCCAGGGCCAGTCGCGGCGGCTTGACGCCGACGCGGATGAGAACGAAACGGAGCCCCGGTCTCACTTGGGAGCGCGTCTTATAGTGACGAAGGGTCCACCACGCAACCGGCCAGGAAATGGCGGAAAATCAGGCGGTTTTCGCGGTCGCGGCAGGAGCGGCGGCGGTGACCGGCCGCGTTCGCGCGGACCGGGCGGAGACGACGCCGGCGGCGGGGATGACAAGCCGTGGGCCAAGCGGTCGCCACCGGGGGGCAGTGGGGAACGGGCGGCAGAGCACCGGCAGAGCGATGGCGCGCGCCGCTTCGAGGGCAAGCCGGGGCAGCGGTTCGACAAGCCGCGCGGCGACTTCCGTGGAAAACCCAAGGGCGGCTTTGAGCGGGGCGAGCATCGCGGCCCCCGGCGGGATGGCGGGCGGCCGCAACATCACGGACAGCAAGACCGGCGCGAGGCGGCGTTCGAAGAGAATGGCGAGGTCTGGATCTGGGGCATCCACGCGGCGACCGCCGCGCTCAACAATCCGATGCGAAAGATCAGCACGGCGCTCATGACACGCAACGCCGCCGAACGCGCGGGGCTGGACCTTAACGCGCTGCCCCGGTTTGCGCACATCATGGAGCCCAGCGAGATCGATCTGAAGCTTCCGCCCGGCGCCGTGCATCAGGGTTTGGCGGTGCGCTGCAGGCCGTTTGACGGAACGGATATCACCGAGGCGGCCGTGCGGCCGGACAAGCCGCTCGTCATTCTCGATCAGGTGACGGACCCGCAAAATGTCGGCGCGATCTTCCGGTCGGCGGCGGCATTTGGCGTGGCCGGCGTGGTGATGCAGACGCGCAACGCGCCGGCGCTGGGCGGCGCACTGGCAAAGGCGGCGACGGGGGCCATCGAGAAGGTCGACGAGATCCGCGCCGTGAACCTCTCGCGGGCAATCGATGTGCTGGTGGACGCCGGGTGGAAAGTCATCGGGCTTGATGGAACCGCGGAGCAGACGCTGGATGAGGCGTTCGCGGGCGATGAACCGCTGGCTATCGTGATGGGTGCGGAAGGCGCAGGACTGCGCCAGGGCGTGGCCAAGGCCTGCAGCGGGCTGGCGCGCATCCCGATCGGCGCCGAAATGGAAAGCCTGAACGTGTCCAACGCGGCGGCCATCGCCTTCTACGAAGCCGCACGGCGAGGTGGCAGGGCCGTTCCGGCGCCGAAATCCGCATCGCTGCCTGCATCTGACGATGATGCGGACGACGATGGATTTGACGATGAAGCCGAATAGACTGAACTGACACTCCGGGGAGGAAACTCGCATGCGGATGGTTATTGTCGTTGTGCTCGCGCTGATCGCGGTCGCAGCGGGCGGCGTCTGGGCGTTGGGGCAGTTCGGCGGCGGCGCAGCCAGCGTCACCAGCGAGGCGCGTGCGCCGCTGGTTCGCGAACCCGAGATCGTTGTTGCTGCCGCGCCCGCACAGGCGCCTTCCGCCAACACAACACCAGCGCTGCGGAGCGCACCTGCAGCGCCGAAAGCGGTGGAACCAGCCAAGCCAGTTGAGACGACGACGCCGTCCGCCGAAGCCGCCGCGCCTGCAGCTGATCCGGCTGCACCACAGGCGGAGCCGAAAGCGAACCTCAAGACCGGACTGGATGAAACCGGCGGTCTGAAAATCCCACTCCCGGAAATGCAGAAGCGGCAAGCGCCTGCCCAGCCAGAGACGCCGGCTACGCCCCCGCAGGCGGAAGCCAGGGTTCAGGCGCAATCGGCGCCGGTGGATGCCCCGGAGCAACGCGTGACGACGCAACAGGCTGCAGCTTCGGCCGCCGCCGTTCCGACCGGGCTCGAGGCGCAGTTCAAGTCGCGGCGTTTGACCTACAACCGCCCGCCAGAAAAGCTTGCGCTCGACAAGGCGATCGACATTTCGCTGATCATCGACACGTCTCGGCAGACGGATGCGGCTGAGCGGCTGCAGGGCTTGCCGGGCACGGTCGTTGAACGCGATGTCGATCTCTCGGACACGGTCTCGGCTGAATTGCTCGGCGCGGCGTTCGACATCCAACTGCAGACGACATCAACGCGGCAGAAACTGTCCTCGAAGCTGGCCAATGAATGGCGCTGGCGCGTGACGCCCCGCCAGAAGGGTACGCATACCCTGACGCTAAATGTCTATGGCTTCGCCGTCGGATCGGCTGATGCCGAGCCGCTCGACTCCTACCGGGATGACATCACGGTCGAAGTCCAGCCGGTTGACGAGCTGGTGACCTGGGCGAAGGGCGTGCAGCCGCTATTCGCGGTTCTCGCTGCGCTCGCCGGTGTCGGCTCTGCGACCTTTGCCTTCCTTCGTTTCCGGGAGGAAAGGAAGCAGACGACCTTCATGAGCAGCAAGTCGGACCAGTAAGACCTATTTGAGCAGGTTCATCGCCGAGAGCGTCATCGCCTTGACGCCGGCAGCGATCGTAGGATCCGGGTCGGGTGCGAACAGCGACGAGTGCAGCGAAGGCAGCGGCTTGCCGCCGGGCTGGCGGGAGGCGTCGTAGGTTTCCTGCTTCACTGCGCCAAGCCAGAGCAGCATGACCGGAATCTTGTCGTCGGTCCGGCCGAAGCGGGAGAAGTCTTCCCCGCCCATGCTGGGCTCGGCTTTCACGATCTTCGCGTCGCCGAATTCCTTCTTGAGGACAACTGACAGCCGGTCGACCAGCGCAGGGTCGTTGTAGAGCGAGGGCGTGTAGTCGTCCTTCACACGGATCTTGATCGCCTTGTCTGGATCGAGATTGGCCGCCATTGCCTCGGCGCGGGCGATACGCTCGATGCCCTTCAACAGTTTGTCGCGCGTCGTATCGGCGAAGGAGCGGACGGTCAGCTGCATCTGAACGTCATCCGGGATGATGTTGTGCTTGAAGCCGCCATTGAAGGCGCCGACCGTCACGACGCCGGAATCCTGCGGATCGAGCTCGCGGGAGATCAGCGTCTGCAGCGTGGTAACAATGCGGGCCGCGACAACGATCGGGTCCTTCGTGTCCTGCGGGTACGCGCCGTGGCCGCCGACGCCCTTCACGTCGAGATCGACGCTGTCGACGTTGGCCATGACATAGCCCGAGCCAAGGCCAATCGTGCCAGCGGGAAGCGATGCATTGTCGTGAAGGGCGATCACCTTTTCGGGCTTCGGGAAGCGCGTGTAGAGGCCATCCTTCAGCATCGCCATGGCGCCGAGACCGATTTCTTCGGCCGGCTGGGCGATCATGACGAGCGTGCCTTTCCATTCGGATTTGCGGGCGACGAGTTCGCGCGCGGTGCCGAGCCAGACGGTCATGTGGATGTCGTGACCGCAGGCGTGCATCACGCCGGACTCTTCGCCGCTCCAGGCGATATCGCGCGCCTTCGACGCGTAGGGCAGCCCGGTCTTCTCAACGAGCGGTAGCGCGTCCATATCGGCGCGGATCATGATCGTTGGCCCGGGGCCATTCTGCAGCACGGCGACGACACCATAACCGCCGACGCCGTCCTGGACCTTGCCGTATTCACTCTGGGCCCGGGCCTTGGTCCAAGCGTCGCCGACGCCCGTCGTGACCGTGAAGCCGAGACGCTTCATCTCGGCGGCGAGGATTGCGGAAGAATTCTTCTCCTGGAACGACAGTTCCGGGTTGATGTGGAGATATTCGTAGATCTGGCGGAGCGTCTTGCCACCCGCGCTGAAGGCGGGCTGGGCGTTGGCAGGCGGCACGGCCGTGGTGCAGGCAGCAAGGATTGATGCGCCAAGGGCCAGGGCGATCCGCTTCATGTGACGACTCCGAATGCCGATCCGGTATGGATAGCCGCCTCAGAACGATCCGTCACCCCGACGCCGGGTCACGCTTGTCAGCATGGCCGTGAACGCCGTAGGGCTGGGGAATACCGGGAGGATTGCCCATGAAATTCTACAATGCCCCGATGCCTGCGCCGAACCCGCGCCGGGTCCGCATTTTTCTCGCCGAAAAGGGCGTCAGCGTTCCGACGGTCGACATTGCGATCATGAAGCGGGAGCACAAAACGCCGGAGCACATGGCGCGCAATTCCCTCGGACAGGTACCGACGCTGGAGCTGGAAGACGGGACGATGATCTCGGAGACGGTGGCGATCTGCCGCTATTTCGAAAGCCTGCACCCCAATCCACCAATGTTCGGGCGCAACGCCGTCGAGCAGGCGCAGGTCGAGATGTGGACGCGGCGGGTCGAGTTCACGGTGACGACACCGGTGGGCATGTTCTGGCGGCACGCACACCCGTTCACGGCGGCTGTGGTCGTGCCGCAATACAAAGAGTTCGGGGAGTCGAACCGAGCGCATTACGAACGGGTGCTGGCCTGGCTCGATGGCGAATTGAAGGGACGTGAGTTTCTCGCCACCAGGGACTATACGGTGGCGGACATCTGCCTCCTGTCGACGGTCGACTTCGCGACATGGATCGGCCTTGCCATCCCTGACAGTCTCGCCAACGTGAAGGCTTGGCACGCGCGCGCCGCATCGCGTCCAAGCGCTAACGCCTAGACCTGATCATCAAATTACGCAGGTTAGCTCGCGCTAGCGGGCGCGCGATCCTATACGCTCCAAAAATCGCGCAAAATCAGGGAGCGTAATCTGTCCATCAACAGCGACAAGGAACCGTTGGATATCCTAAATTCAAGTCGCGATTCACAGTCATGATTGGCCTACAGAGGGGCCATGCCGAAAGATCTGGAACACACGCAGCAAACGCCGCCGCCGCATAACCTGCAGGCGGAAATGGCCGTGCTTGGCGCGATCCTGTTCGACAACAATGCGCACCAGCGCGTGTCTGACGTGCTGAAGCCGCGCGATTTCTATGCGCCGGCCAACTCGGCGATCTTCGAGGTGCTGGACCGGCTCATCTCCGGCGGCCGCGTGGCCGACGGCGTAACGCTGCGCGAGCATTTCGAGCGGGATGGAAAGCTGGTTGAGATTGGCGGCGCCCGCTATCTCGCCGACTTGCTGGACTCGGCCGCCTTCGGGCCGGAAATTCTCGATTACGCGCGCCTCGTCCACGACCTGTCGCTGCGCCGTGAGCTGATCGACATCGGCGCCACCATGGTTGCAACCGCGACCAGCGCAGACATCGACCAGCCCGGTGAAATCCAGATCCAGGAAGCCGAGAAGAAGCTATTCTCGCTCGCCGAACGCGGAGCCGGCGCGCAGGGCTTCCAGACCTTCAACGCGGCGCTCGCCACCTCGATTGAAACAGCAACACTCGCCTTCAAGCGCGACGGCAAGATAGCGGGCGTTCCCTCGGGCCTGACCGACCTCGACCGCATGCTGGGCGGCCTGCACAAGTCCGACCTCATCATCCTGGCCGCACGTCCGTCGATGGGAAAGACCGCGCTCGCCACCAACATCGCCTACTACGCCGCGAAGAACTGCCGGCGCTCGCCCGGCCCCAACGGCACGATGAAGACGGATGAAGGCGCCGTTGTCGGCTTCTTCTCGCTCGAGATGTCGTCCGACCAGCTCGCCGCGCGCGTGCTTGCAGACGTGTCCGGCATCGCATCGGACAAAATGCGCAAAGGCGATCTGTCTCCGCGTGACTACGAGGCAATCCGTGAAGCCGCGACCTCGATGGAAGGCTTGCCGCTCTATATCGACGACATGGGCGGCATCTCGATCTCGCAGATCGCGGCGCGTGCGCGTCGCTTGCAGCGCACTTCGGGTCTCGACCTGCTGATCATCGACTACCTTCAACTTATCACCCCGTCGGGCAGCCGTCGCAATGACGGCCGGGTCCAGGAAGTGACTGAGATCACCAAGTCGCTGAAGGCGCTCGCCAAGGAACTCGCAATCCCGGTCATTGCGCTTTCCCAGCTCTCGCGCGCCGTGGAACAGCGGGAAGACAAGCGGCCGCAGCTGGCCGACCTGCGGGAGTCGGGTTCGATCGAGCAAGACGCCGACGTCGTCATGTTCATCTATCGCGAGGCCTACTATCTCGAACGCCTCGAGCCGGATGAATCCGATCCGCGCCACGCGGAATGGAAGGAAGCGGTCGCGCGCAAGTTCAACGTGGCCGAAGTGATCATTGCCAAGCAGCGTCACGGCCCCATCGGTCGCGTGGAAGTCGGCTTCAACCCGGCCAGGGTCCGCTTCTCCAACCTGGACCGCAGCCAGCGCAGCGACAGCCGGACGCCGGAATTTGCCGGCAGCGGCAAGGGCTTCCTGCCGGACGGCCGCGAATAGGTCATGCTTCACCTTCGCGGAAAATCGTTCTAGCGAAGACACATGGCCGGACCGAAGCTCCACATCGACCTCGACGCCATTGTCGCAAACTGGCGCATGTTCCAGCAGTGCGTTGCGCCCGGCCATTCCGCCGCCGTCGTGAAAGCCGATGCTTATGGCCTGGGCGCTGCGCCGGTCGCAAAGGCTCTCGCAAACGCTGGATGCGTCCGCTTCTACGTCGCATGGCCTTCCGAGGGCGCGGCCCTCCGCCGCTCACTTGGCGATGCCGCTCAGATCTTCGTGTTCCACGGCCCGACGCCAGACACGATGGACCTGCTCCACACGCACAAGCTTGTCCCCGTACTTAACTCCATCGAACAGATCGACCTGTGGCTGGCCGGCAACTCCCAGCGCCCGGCTGCCATCCATGTCGACACCGGCATGAACCGTCTCGGCGTTTCCGAACATCATTGGACGCGCGCCGCGAAACTTCTCCCGAACCCCGTCCGTCTGGTCAGCCATCTGTCCTGTGGGGACGAAGAAAGCCCGGCGAATGATGTACAGCTCAAGGCCTTCGAACGCGCCTCGGCCTGCTGGCCGGGCGTTCAACGCAGCCTGTCAGCGACCGGCGGCGCCTATCTCGGCAAGCCTTGGCGGTTCGACGAGATCCGCCCAGGCATCGGCCTTTATGGCGGTGGCCCGGCGCCCGCCGACGGCCCTTCGCCCCGCAACGTGGTGACCCTGACTGCCCCGGTCCTCCAGGTCCGCGACATAAAAAAGGGCGAATCCGCCGGCTATGGCCGCACGTGGACGGCCTCGTCTGACGCCAGACTTGCGACCATCGGCCTCGGCTATGCGGATGGTTACCTGCGATCGGCGTCAAACCGGGGCCATGTGGTGGTGGCCGGGAAGAAACGCCCGATCGTGGGACGCGTGTCGATGGACCTGATAATCGTCGATGTGACCGGGCTTTCCGTCTCCCCGGGGGATGACATCGAGGTCATCGGCCCCAACATGCCTCTGGCGGAGGCAGCCGGGGCCATGGGTACGATCGACTATGAAATCCTGACGCGGCTTGGTTCCCGCCTCGAACGCTCCTATGCGGGGGGCGAATGACGCCAGATCCAGACGCAATACCCACCCGCCACATCGACACCGCTGTCCTGCGCCCCTTCGCGCTGATCGGGCGGACCGTGCTCGCTGGCTTCCGCGAGATCGGCCGCATTACAAGCTTCTCGGCAAGCGTGCTCACGGCATGTGTCACGCCGGTTATTTACGTGCGCGAAGTCCTGCGTCAGTGTTTGAAGGTTGGGTATTACTCCCTGCCCGTCGTCGGCCTCACGGCCGTATTCATCGGCGCGGCCCTCGCGCTCAACATCTATACCGGCGGCTCACGCTTCAATGCCGAGCAGTTCGTTCCCAACATCGTCGTCCTTGGCATCACACGTGAACTCGGTCCCGTCCTTGCCGGCCTGATGCTCGCGGGGCGGGTCAGCGCGGGCATCGCCGCCGAGATAGGCGCCATGCGCGTTACCGAACAGATCGACGCTCTCCTCACGCTCTCCGCCAAGCCTGCACGATATCTCTACGCCCCTCGCGTTATCGCCGGCATCGTCACGCTGCCTATCCTCGTGCTGGTCGCTGACATCATCGGCGTGCTCGGCGGCTACCTGGTCGCGGTTGGGACGCTCGACTTCAACGGCTCGCTCTACCTCAAGAACTCGTGGGGCTTCGTCACCGGCAACGACATCTGGTCCGGCGTTATCAAGGCCGCTGTCTTCGGTGGCATCATCTCGCTGATGGGTTGCTACCAGGGCGATCGCTCGAAGGGCGGCGCAGGCGGCGTCGGCCGCGCGGCGACGCTTGCTGTTGTCGGCGCGGCCGTGCTGATCCTCGCCTCGAATTACATCCTCACATCCATCTTCGTGAGGATCGGACTATGACCGTTGTAAAGACCCATGCGGGGCCAATCCTCGAACTGCGCGGCGTGCACAAGACCTTCGGGGAGAAACAGGTGCTGCGCGGCGTCGACTTGACTGTCGGGGCAGGCCAGTCGCTGGTGATCATCGGCGGTTCGGGCACAGGCAAGTCGGTGACGATCAAGTCGGCCCTCGGCCTGATGCATCCCGACAAGGGCGAGATATACTTCGACGGCGCGCCGGTGAATTCAGCCAAGGCGATCGATAACCTTCGCCGCCGCACCGGCATGCTGTTCCAGGGCGGCGCGCTGTTCGATAGTCTCACCGTCTGGGAGAACGTCGCCTTTGCCCTGCTTTATCGCGACGGGGTCGGCCGCGCGAACGCACGCAAGGAAGCGATTGAGAACCTCGCCAAGGTCCGCCTGCCCGCTTCAGCAGCAGACCTTCGCCCAGCCGAACTTTCTGGAGGCATGCAAAAACGCGTCGCACTTGCCCGCGCCATCATCGCAAAACCCGACCTGATCTTCTTCGACGAGCCCACGACCGGCCTCGACCCGATCACGGCCGACGCGGTCAACAATCTCATCGTTGAACAGGTGAAAGCGCTCGGGGCGGCGGCTGTTTCAATCACCCACGACATGGCGAGCGTCCGCAAGATCGCTGATGAAGTCGCAATGTTGCACGAGGGCAAGATCGTCTGGCGCGGCCCCGTTTCCGCCCTCGACAAATCCGGCAGCCCCTACATCGACCAGTTCGTGAACGGCCGCGCCGAAGGCCCGATACAGCCGGCCATCTAGCCAGTTGCTTCCAACCCGCAGTCCTGAGACTAATTGCCCGCCGCACCAGTAAGAAACCCAGGGCGCGCGCGACTATCAGACTGATACGGGCAACAGAGCCGCGAAGCGGCCGGGAAACGGGGCAGAGATGGCGATCCTCACGCTCGACCATGTCGTGAAGCGCTTCGGCGACTTCACCGCGGTGAACGATCTTTCCTTCAACGTTCCCGAAGGCGGCCTGTTCGGCTTTCTGGGCGGCAATGGTGCGGGCAAGACAACCAGCCTGCGCATGGCGCTCGACATCATCCGGCCGACTTCCGGTAAAATCGAAATCCTCGGCCGCGCGCCCGGTCGCGAGAACGCCTCAGAGATCGGCTTTCTTCCTGAAGAACGCGGCCTCTATCGCCGTATGTCCACGCTCGACACGATCGTCTACTTCGGACAGATCAAAGGGATGGACGCTGCTTCCGCGAAGAAGGAGGCCGAGCGACTGATCGAGCGCTTTGGTCTTGCGGAATGGACCAAGTCCACGGTCGACAAGCTTTCCAAGGGCATGCAGCAGAAGGTTCAGGTCGCAGCCGCGATGGTCAACAAGCCACGCCTGCTGATCCTCGATGAACCCTTCTCCGGCCTCGATCCGGTGAACCAGAAAGTGCTTGAGGACCTTGTGCTCGAAGCCGCGAAGGGCGGCTCGACCGTCATCTTCTCCACCCATGTGATGCAGCATGCCGAACGCCTCAGCGACCGGCTGCTTCTTCTTGCGCGCGGCAAGAAGGTCTTCGAAGGCACGCAGGAAGAAGCGCGCGCCACCCTGCCCGGTCGCCTCACCGTCACCTCGCAGAGCGATCCCGCCGCCCTTCCCGGCGTTATCGGGACAAAACGACTTGGCGGAGCCGATGGCTGGAGCACATGGGAAGTTCAGCTGAAGCCGGGTGCAGACTCCGGCGCGCTGCTTCAGGCTTGCACCGCCAATGGCTTCGCATTGCGCGGCTTTGAAAGCCACAAGCCGAGCCTGCACGATGTCTTCATCCACCTTGTCGGCGCCGACCAGGAGATCGTGAAATGAGAAACATTTTTCTCGTCGCGAAGCGGGAATACAAGCAGATCGCCTCGACCCGAGGCTTCTGGGTGATGCTGCTCGTCCTGCCGGTCGTAATCGGCATCACACAGGTCGCTGGCCGCTTCTTCCGGCCACAACTGAACTCCGCCTACGTGCTGGTCGACGAAACGGGCCAGTTCGGCAATGCCATCGAGCATCGCATTGACCTCAACTGGCAGCGCTCCGATCTTGGCGACCTTTCCGCCTATGTGCAGCGCTGGAACGCCGCCTCGGCCAAGCCAGACGCCATATGGGCGAAGGGAGACCGCTGGTTCACCGATACGCAGGTCGAGCAGTTCATGGCCGAAGGCGGCGCCGAGGCCGCGATGAAACTCATCAAGCCCGTCCTGCCAAAAGACGCCCCCAACTTCGAGATCGACAAGCCAACCTATCTGCGCGCCGACCTGCCCGCCGACGTCCCGGCCGATCAGGGCGCGGAAAAAGTAGGCGAAGCGCTCGCCCCCTATATCCAGGACGAGATCGCTACGAAGGAAGGCGCACGCCCGCTCGCTCTCGCCGTCTACATCCCCGCTGACGTCGGACCGGCGAATCCCGTTCGCATGTGGACCAACGGAACGCCGAATTCCTATCTCGTCGATATTGTCCGCTCGGAAACCACGCGGATCATTCGCTCGAAGGCGCTCGAGGCCAGCGGGCTCACGCCGGAAATGGCCGCGCAGATCACCAACATCGCCGTGCCGCTGACTGTCAGCGCCCCGCCGCAGGGCGAGGGCCGCGAGCAGGTGCTGATCCGCTCCGCCCTGCCGCTGGCGATGGTCTATCTGCTGCTGGTCACGGTCATGGTTACGGGCTCGATGATGCTTCAGGGCGTGATCGAGGAGCGCTCCAACAAGCTGCTTGAATCCGTGCTCGCCTGCATTCGCCCGGCGGAGCTCATGTACGGCAAATTGCTCGGCCTGGGCGCCATCGGCCTTACCATTCTCGGCGTGTGGGTCGGCGCAGCGGTCGGCGCCTCGCTCGCTGTGCAGGGCCTTGTCGCCGACATCGTGAAACCATCGCTGGCTGCGATCGACCAGCCATGGATGATCATCGCGATGATCTACTACTTCCTGGCCGGCTACCTCATCATCTCGATGCTGTATCTCGCCATCGGCGCGCTATCGAACTCGCTCCAAGATGCGCAGTCGTACCTTATGCCGGTAATCTTCCTGATCATGCTGCCGACAGTGTTCATGATGTTGTCGGTCGTCACGTCTCCGAACAGTCCGTTTGCGCTGATCCTTTCGTGGATACCGCTCTACACGCCGTTTGCCATGTTGGCCCGGCTTGGCACGGGGGTCCCGATCTGGGAGGTTCTGGCGACTGGGGCCATGCTCGCGCTGTTCGTGCTCGCGGAACTCTACCTGCTTGGCCGCGTCTTCCAGGCGAGCCTTCTGCGCACGGGTCAACCACCCAAGCTCGGCGGCTTCATCGGCATGATGTTCGGCCGGAATACCGGATGAGGATCACACGAAGGCCCCAGCACGCTGGAGCACGGTCCCGCCCGTCTCCAGCTTGAAGCGCGCGATCCCGGCGCCCGACTGTGTGTTGACGCCTCCAAGATCGAGCTGGGCGATGCCGCGCGCCTTCAGCTCTTTCATGGCGGACCACAAGATCAGGTTGTGCGCGGCATTGTCACGCCCCGCCTCGCTGGTCCAACCGACATGATATGTGGCGCGCTTGCCATGAATGAGAAACAGCATGCCCGCCGCCGCGTCACGGCCTATATCAGCGCGGAACACGGCCATGCCTGCACCACGATCACCGTTCGCCCCCTCGGCCTTCGCATCCTGCCAGCGTTCCGTCAGTTCAAGCGGCATGGCGCGATAGCCGCGCTTCTGCCGCTGCTTCGTTTCGGCATCTAGCAGCCAGCGATACTGCGCAGGCTTCAGTCCCGACCTCTGCAGCACAAGATCCGACTTCTCCGCCTTGCCCAGCTTGTTGCGCCAGCTCGACTCCAGCGCCGAGCGCAGCGCCGCCTCATCCTGCGTGAGATCAATCAGCACGGTCGCATCACCGGTCGTTACGCGGCTCAGCTCCTTCAACCCACTGCTCATCGGCTCGTCCGGCGTGAACACCAGCAGCTTCGGCCATCTCTGGGGCAGCGAGTTTTTCAGCGCACGAAGTGCTTCACGCTTTTCCTCGTCCGTCACACTTCCAATCCAGACCGGTCCATGCGTGCACAGCGCGAACCGTCCCGCGATCGCGAACGGGCGCGCCGTCACCTGCGCCAGCGCCACCAGCGATCCATCCTGCCGCGTGACCGAACCGCGCAGCACATCGACGCCAGGCGAAGCCGCCTTGAGCGCCGAGCCATATGCCCAGTCCTGCTGATAGCTGGCGCACGCAGCCGCATGCGCAGTGTCCCATTCGATGCGCGAAAGCTGGTTCCAGGAGGCAGTCAGGCGACTCATTTGCCAAGTGTTAGCGATTCCCGCTCCCAATTGGTGAACGAGCAGGAGTGCCCATGGCGCGCGCCAAGATTCAAACTGTCGCAGGGCATCGTCTGCCCGAGCCCCGCATCACGCCGACGGCGATCTGGCTGGCCTTCCTGTGGGTCGGGGTTCCGATCCTGGCAATCGGCGGCCTCATGGACCTCGTCATGCAGCTCGTTTTCGGCGTCTGCACCGGCCTCTGGTGCTTCGTGGCCCGCTAGTTACGGCCGCGGACTTCACGCCAGGCTTCAAGCATCGCGTCGACTGACTTGTCGACGTCAGCTTCCGTCGTGTTCTCGCTGGTTACCGAAATGCGCATGATCCAGCGGCCGCGCCATTCGGACCCGCCGACAAAGGCGACACCGCCCTGCTGGATGCGCGCGATCACGGCCCTGGTCTGGTCCTCCGTGCCGAAACGGACGGCGACCTGATTGAGCACGACGTCGTTGAGGATTTCGACGCCGCTTTCAGCGCCGAGCTTCTGAGCGAAACGGCGGGCGCAGGCGCAGTTACGCGAGATCATCTCGGCAACGCCATTGCGGCCGAGATGGCGGATCATGACCCATGTCGCGAAACCGCGCGCCCGGCGCGAAAGCTCGGGCACATAGTCTGAAGGATTGCGCGGTCCCTCGCCCGCGCTAGGCAGATAGCTCGCCGCGATCTGCATCGCACGCGCGTGCGCTTCCGAATGCTTCACGATAGCATAGCCGCAATCATAAGGCGTCTGCAGCCATTTGTGGCCATCGACGGCCCAAGAGTCGGCGAGTTCGAGACCTGCGCCAAGATGCCTGTGCGTCTTCGTGGCGCGCGCCCAGAGGCCGAAAGCGCCGTCGATGTGCAGCCAGGCATTCACCGCCTTGCAGGCCTCAGCGATGTGTCCGAACGCGTCGAAAGCGCCGGTATTGATTTGACCGGCCTGAGCAATGACGATGGCGGGACCGGACGCGTTAGCGAGCGCCGCGGTGACAGCGGCCGGGATCATCGCTCCGTTGCGATCGACGGCGACCTTCAAAACGCGCTGCGCGCCGAAGCCGAGATATTTGAGCGCAGCGAAAACGGTCGAGTGCGCCTCCTCGCCCAGAATGATGGTGACAGGCGGCGCGCCGAACATGCCGTCCGCCTCGACGTCCCACCCCACACGGCGAAGCATTTCGCCGCGCGCAGCAGCCAGGCCGGTGAAATTGGCCATGGTGGCGCCGGTAACGAAGCCGACCGAAGACTCTTTTGGCAGGTCCAGCAGATCGAGAAGCGCAGCGCCGGTCTGGGCCTCGACGGCAGATGAGGAAGGCGTCGCAGCATTGTTGCCGGTGTTCTGACCCCACAGGCTCGTCAGCCAATCGGCAGCGACGCCGGCCGTGTTGCTTGCGCCCATCACCCAGCCGAAGAAGCGCGGGCTGGTGATTGCGGCAAGACCGGGCTCAGCCCGTTCGATGAGTTCGTGGATCACCTGCTCGGCCGGCACGCCTTCGTCCTGCACGCGCAGCCGGAAGCGCTCAAGCTGGTCCGCAAAGGTGGCCTGCGGGGCGTGGTGACGTTCGGCATCCCCCGCCCGGCGCTCGGCGGCGTAGCGGGCTATCTGGATGAAGAGGGCTTCGAGATTTGTCCTGTCCATGGCGTGGGCTCGCAATGCTTCCGTCGGGCGGAGCCGAGGCTTATTGCGCAACTGCGCCCCGTCCGACGGAAAAGCGACATGGCTCAGGCCGGCGCCGCGTAGGGCGTTGACTTCATGATCTCGATCTCTTCCGGCGTCATTTCGGCCGGCGTGTTGGCGAACAACGGTGTGGAGAGATAGCGCTCACCCGTGTCCGGCAACATCGCGAGGATGTTGGAGCCTTTTGGCGCCGTCTTCGCCACTTCAAGCGCGCCAGCAAAGGTCGCGCCGGACGTGATGCCCACGAACACGCCTTCCTTCTGCGCGAGATCCATCGAGCACTTCATCGCATCCGCCGCCGCGATCGTCAGGATCTTGTGAACCTTCGAAAGATCCACCTCGCCCGTCAGTTTCGGAATAAAGTCCGGCGTCCATCCCTGCATCGGGTGCGGCTTCCACGCCGGATGTCCGGTAGCGGGCGTGCCATCGTCGTTGCGCGGTTGCGATTGACCGCTCGAAAGCAGCGGAGCGTCAGCCGGTTCGCACACCACGATCTTGGTGCGGGGGCTTTGCTTGGTCAGCACCCGTGCGACGCCATTCAGCGTGCCGCCCGTGCCGTAGCCGGTGACGAAATAGTCGAGCCCATCGGACTTGAAGTCCTCGATGATTTCTGGACCCGTCGTCTTCTCGTGGTAGGCAGGATTGGCTTCGTTCTCGAACTGCCGCGTCATGAACCAGCCATGCTTCTTCGACAGTTCGATTGTCTTGCTGATCGCACCAGTCGCGCGCAACGGGGCCGGCGTCAGCAGCACCTTGGCGCCGAGGAAGCGCATCAGCTTCCGGCGTTCGACCGAGAAGCTCTCCGGCATCACGATCACGAGCGGATAGCCCTTGGCGGCGCACACCATGGCGAGGCCAATGCCGGTGTTGCCGGACGTCATTTCGACAACCGTCTGTCCCGGCTTCAGCTCGCCGGACTTTTCGGCCGCTTCTATCACGCCGAGCGCGAGGCGATCCTTCACCGAGCCGAGTGGGTTGAAGGCCTCCACCTTGACCCAGAGGTTCACGCCCTCGGGTCCAAGCCGATTGATCCGGACAACCGGCGTACGGCCGACGGTCTCCACGATGTTATTGTAGCGCGCCATGGGATTTTTCCTCTGTTTGGTGCGTGCACGCTACTACCGCATTGCTGCAGAGCAAACATGTCCACCCCGGAAATCGAATGCCAAAACGGTGTTGTAAGGGGCAGGCCCGGCGCGAATAGTTCATGGGGGCCAATACCGGATATTTTCCACGTCGCTTTTGTGCCCCATTCCGCCTCGATTGGCGCTCTGGCGCTGAATCGTCCGACCTGTCACATCTCACGGATGGCCAAATCAACGACCGCCTATGTCTGCCAGTCCTGCGGGACCGCCCATGCGAAATGGTCGGGACGGTGCGAGGCGTGCGGCGCGTGGAATTCGCTGGTCGAGGAATCCGTCAGTTCGCCTCCGGGCGGTCTAGCAGCGCCCTCCAGCGGGACGAAGACACGAGCCGGCACGGTTGAATTCGCACCGCTCGATTCCGCCGAGCCGCCGCCTCCACGCTTGTCGACTGGCATCGATGAGCTTGATCGGGTCTTCGGCGGCGGCATCGCCCGTTCTTCCGCCGTACTCGTCGGCGGCGATCCGGGCATCGGCAAGTCCACGCTGCTGCTTCAGGCCGCCGCCTCCATGGCCAAGGCAGGCGTGAAAGCTGTCTACATCTCCGGCGAGGAAGCCGTCTCCCAGATACAGGGACGCGCGCGCCGTCTCGGCGTCGCGACATCGCCTGTCCAGCTAGCAGCCGAGACCGATCTTCGTTCGATCCTCAAGGCGTTGAAGGCATCATCGCCCGAAGTCATTGTCGTTGACTCTGTCCAGACGCTCTGGTCCGACAGCCTCGAGGCCGCGCCCGGATCAGTCGCGCAGGTGCGGGCCTGTGCGCAGGAGCTCACGCGCTTCGCCAAGAAGACCGGTGCGGCCGTCATTCTGGTCGGTCACGTCACCAAGGATGGTCAGATCGCAGGCCCGCGCGTACTGGAGCACATGGTCGACGCTGTCTTCTATTTCGAAGGCGAGCGCGGCCATCAGTTTCGCATCCTGCGCTCGGTCAAGAACCGTTTCGGTCCAACGGACGAGATCGGCGTGTTCGAGATGGGGGAGCTGGGCCTGTCGCCCGCGCGAGACCCCTCCGCGCTCTTCCTCGCAGGTAATGAAGCCGAAGCCTCCGGCCGCGCCGTGTTCGCCGCGATGGAAGGCTCGCGCCCCGTACTGGCGGAAGTGCAGGCTCTTGCTGGACCAGAATCCGCAGGCAACCCACGCCGCTCCATCGTCGGTTGGGACAATGCCCGCCTCTCAATGCTGCTCGCCGTCTTCGATGCGCGCTGCGGCCTGCGCTTCGGCATGCGCGACGTCTATCTGAGCGTCACCGGCGGCTATCGCATGGCCGAACCGGCGGGGGATCTCGCCGCCGCTGCCGCCCTCGCCTCGGCCCTGCTCGACAAGCCGCTGCCCCACGGCGCCGTGTTCTTCGGCGAGGTTGCGCTATCGGGAGCGATTCGCCCCGTGGGACGCATTGAACCAAGGCTACGCGAAGCGGCGAGGCTTGGCTTTTCAAGGGCTTTCGTGCCTGCCGGGGCGCCAGACACAGTCGACGGCATGGCGGTGCATGGGCTATCCAAACTCCAGGACCTCGTGGACGTACTGGGCGGGGGGTCGGAGTAGAGGGTTCTTGCGTGGCGCCTCCTTGGGTCTTTGATGTCGTAGTTGCCGGGCTGATCATTCTGTCAGCCGTCATGTCCATTGGACGCGGCCTGATTCGCGAAGCGTTTTCGGTGGTTTCCTTCGCGATCGGCGGACTTGCAGCATGGCTATGCCTGAAGTTCTTCGAGCCGCCGCTGAAACAGATCATTTCTCCCAACGAGCCCTCGATCGTGCCTTCGATCATCCTCGTGGTGGTCGGCTTTCTTGTCGCCTACGCCCTCGCGGCCTTCCTGGGCAGCCGCATGTCCAAGCTGATCCATTCTTCGCCCGAGATCGGGGCGCTCGACCGGATCGCCGGGGCCGCCTTCGGTGTTGTCCGCGGCATATTGGCCGCCGTTCTGTTTGTTCTGCTTGTTCACCAAGTCGTGCGGCCCGGCGAAGAGCCCGATTGGCTGGCGAAAAGCCAGAGCTATCCCTACTTGAATTCCGTCGCCGGCGCGGTTGGCGGCGCCTTGACCACCGTCATAGAATTCTTCATGGGCAAGGCCGCGCCGCCGCCTACGCCCTAGACGAGCTACTGGCATCTGCCTGGAGGCAAGCTTGGACAGTCCTGACACCTTCGAAGATCCGGGACTGGACGACGATTTTCGTCCCGGCACGAAGGATGGAATGGGTCACAAGTGCGGCGTGTTCGGCGTCTTCGGACGCGAGGATGCAGCCGTTCTCACCGCCCTTGGTCTCCACGCCCTGCAGCATCGCGGACAGGAAGCCTGCGGCATCGTCACGTTCGACGGCAAGGGCGGCACGTTCCGCTCAGAACGCCATATGGGCCTCGTTGGCGACAGCTTTGCGAACGATAGTGGCGCGATCTCTCGCCTGCCCGGAAAGATGGCCATCGGCCACAACCGCTATTCGACTTCAGGCCGCGTCGTTCACCGCAACATCCAGCCGATATATGCCGACCTCGCTCATGGCGGTCTTGCCGTGGCGCACAATGGCAACCTCACCAACGCCCGCGCGATCCATCGCGAGCTCGTCCAGAACGGCGCCATCTTCCAATCGACCATGGACACCGAAGTCGTCCTCCAGCTCACGGCGCGCTCCATGCGCAACCGGATCGAGGACCGCTTCATCGATGCGCTGCGCCAGCTGGAAGGCGGATATGCCTTCGTCGCCCTCACCAACGACAAGCTGATCGGCGCGCGCGACCCCTGGGGCCTGCGCCCGCTGGTGCTCGGTTCGATGGACGATGGCTCCCCGGTCCTGTGTTCGGAAACCTGCGCGCTGGATGCAATTGGCGCCAGCTTCGTCCGCAACATCGAGGCCGGCGAAGTTGTGGTCATAACCGAGGCCGGCGTCGAAAGCCTGACGCCCTTCCCGACCGGCCGCGCCTCGCCCTGCGTATTCGAATACGTCTATTTCGCCCGGCCGGATTCCATCATGCATGGCCAGAGTGTTTACGAGACCCGCCGGCGCTTCGGCCGCGTTCTCGCCGCTGAAAGCCATGTCGACGCCGACCTCGTCTGCCCCGTGCCGGACGGCGGCAACCCGGCGGCGCTGGGTTACTCGGAAGCCTCCTCGATCCCGTTCGGCTTCGGCATCATTCGCAACCACTATGTCGGCCGCACCTTCATCCAGCCGACCCAGACCGGCCGCCAGCGCTCCATCTCGCGCAAGCACGCGCCGAACCGTCCGATCCTCGAAGGCAAGCGCGTCGTGCTGGTCGACGACTCGATCGTCCGCGGCAACACCTCACAGCGCATCGTGCAGATGATCCGCGACGCCGGCGCCCGCGAGATCCACTTCCGCGTCGCCAGCCCCCCGATCAAGCACCCGGACTTCTACGGCATCGACATGCCGTCCAAGGAAGAGCTGATCGCTTCGTCCATGTCGATCGACCAGATGAAGCGCTACCTGAAGGTCAACTCGCTCGCTTTCATTTCCCTGCCCGGGTTCTACGAGGCGCTCGGCGCCGGCAAGCGCAACGACAGCGCCCCCCAATTCGCCGACCACTGCTTCACTGGCGACTACCCCACCCGCCTCGTCGACCGCGACCACGACATGGCTTCGAAGGAGCAGCAACTCTCGCTGCTCGACGACTAGGACATTCCAATGGACCGCCGCATTGTTCTCGTCACCGGCGCCTCCCGGGGGATAGGCCGCGCTGCCGCGCTTGAGCTGGCGAAGGCTGGCAATCACGTCATCGCCACCGCGCGTTCTGAAAAGGCGCTGACGAAGCTCGACGACGAGATCCTTGCCGAGACCGGCCACAACGCCACGCTGATCCCGCTCGACCTGCGCGATGTCCAGGCGATCGACCGGCTGGCTTCGGCCCTGCTGGAGCGCTTCGGCCGGCTCGATGGCCTGTTCGGCAATGCTGGCGCGCTGGGTGTGCTGGGGCCGCTCGAGAACATCTCGCCGTCCGCCTTCCAGGAAACGCTGGAAACCAACTTTACGGCGAACTGGCGCCTGATCCGCGCCGTCCATCCGCTCCTCCGCATGAGCGAAGCCGGCCGTGCACTCTTCGTGACATCCGGGGTCGTGCCGCGTCCTCGCGCCTACTGGGGTGTCTACGCCGCTACCAAGGCCGCGCTTGAAACGATGATCGCCTGCTATGCCGACGAGGTCGAGAACACGCCGATCCGCGTGAACCTCTTCGATCCCGGCGCGGTACGCACGGAAATGCGCTTCAAGGCCATGCCCGGCGAAGACCCGCTTACCCTGCCCACGCCGCAAGAAGTCGCCGCAACGATCCCGCAATACTTCGCGCCAGAATTCGCGCTCAATGGCGAGCGCATCGTGTTCGCGAAACGGGCGAAGGCCTGACGCCTAGTCTTTCTCGTCGAACGGGTTCTTGTTCTGCCTCAGCACGAGCCGGATCGGCACGCCCGGCAGGTCGAACGCTTCGCGCATCTCGTTTAGCAGATAGCGCTTGTACGTTTCCGGCATCATTTCCGCGCGGCTCGCCATCAGCACGAAGGTCGGCGGGCGCGTCTTCATCTGCGCCATGTAGCGCGGCTTGATGCGCTTGCCGTCCGGAGCCGGCGGCGGGTGTTTCTGCGTGACGTATTGCAGCCAGTCGTTGAGATCGCGCGTCTTGATGCGGGCCGACCAGTCCTTGTGGACCTTCACACAGGCATCCATCAGCTTGTCGAGGTTCTTCCGCGTAATCCCTGACACCGGCACGACCGGCGTTCCGGCCGCGTGCGGGATGTGAGCCTGGGCCTGATGTTCCATCTCCTTGCGGGCTTCCGCCGGATTATCGACAGTATCCCATTTGGTGATCGCATAAACGAGGCCACGCCCCTCGCGCAGAACGAGGTTGGCGATCTGCACGTCCTGCTTCTCGAAGGCATCGCGCGGATCCATCACCAGCACGACCACGTCCGCAAAGCGGATCGAATGCGTCGTCTCCATCGTCGAGAGGCGCTCAAGCTTTTCCTGCACCTTGGCGCGCTTGCGCAGGCCGGCCGTATCGACAAGGCGGATTTCCTTGTCGCGCCAGTGCCAGGCAACCGTCACGCTGTCGCGCGTGATGCCGGCTTCCGGCCCGGTGATGAAGCGATCGTCGTTCAGGATGCCGTTGAGCAGCGTCGACTTGCCCGCATTGGGGCGGCCGACGAACGCGATACGGATCGGCTTGTTAGGTTCCGGAGGCGCTTCGACGTCAGGATCGAACGGCTCCTCGACTTCCGCTTCAGGCTCGAGATTCAGCCCCAGACCGGCAGCTTCGATCTTCGCCTGCGCCGCGGCCAGTCCTTCGTAGAGGTCGGACATGCCCTCGCCATGCTCGGCGGAAATCGGCGCCGGATCGCCCAGTCCGAGCCGCCAGGCTTCCATCAGGCCTTCATCGCCCTGCTTGCCTTCGCACTTGTTGGCCGCAAGCACGACGGGCTTGCCCGATTTGCGCAGCAGCTGGGCAAAGCGCTCGTCGATAGGCGTCACGCCAGCGCGGGCGTCATAGAGGAAGATCGAGACGTCGGCCTCGGCGATGGCCATTTCCGTCTGCTTGCGCATGCGCGCTTCCAGCGAGGCGTCGGTGACGTCCTCGAAACCCGCAGTATCGATCAGCCGAAGTTCAAGATCGCCCAGACGCCCCAGCGTCTCCTTGCGGTCGCGCGTGACGCCTGGTTGGTCGTCAACGATTGCGATCTTCCGCCCGGCGAGCCGGTTGAACAGGGTCGACTTGCCGACATTCGGGCGACCGACGATGGCCACCGTCAGCGTCATATCAGGAACTCCGGCCGCTCCGCGCGGCTACTTGATCGCGATCAGGTTGGCCTGATCGGTGAGAACGAAAACCTTGCCGTCAGCGGCGATCGGTTCGATGTAGATCGATTGGCCGAAATGCAGCTCGCTCATCGTCTCGCCGTTCTGGGGCGAGAGCGCAAGAACGTCGCCTTCGGAAGAGGTCAGCACGAGACGGTCGGACGCGATCAGCGGGCCGGTCCAGACAACGCGATGTTCCTTGTTGTTGTCCTTGAACTCCGGCAGCTCACGAACCCAGACCAGCTTACCGTCGATCTTGTGGAAGCAGGCGACCTTGCTGTTCGTTCCAACGATGAAAATGTAGTCGCCGGCAATCACCGGCCCCTGGCGCGAACCAAAGGTCTTGGACCAGATGCGCGCGCCCGAACGCGCGTCGATGGCGACGAGCACGCCCGAGTGGCTGGCGGCATAGACGACGCCATCCTGGATCACCGGCTTGCCCGCGATGTCGTTGATGGCGGAGAGTGGCGTGTAGCGGCCGGTCGAAGTCAGCGTGTCCGTCCACAGGCGGCGGCCATTGGCCGGCAGGTAGGCGATCAGTTCGCCCGAGGAATAGCCGACCACGAGGATGTCGGCATTCACGGCAGGGCTCGGGGAAGAAAGGACGCGCGCGGATTCCGAAAGCGCCTGATCGTTCCAGATGATTTCGCCATTGTCGGTATCGACGGCGTAGAAATCGTTGTTACTCGACGTGATGAAAGCGCGGTTGCCCAGAACAGCGGCGGACGACGAAAGCGGGCTGTCCGTACGCGCCTTCCAAACTTCGTGGCCGTCGGCAAGGTCGAGCGCCGCAACGTAGGCAAAGCCGGTTGCGACAATGAGCTTGTTGCCAGCGATCGCGAGGCCGCCGCCCACCGAGAACTCGTCCCAGTGAGGATCGTAGGCCTTGAGCTGATGCTCCCACAGGCGCCTGCCCTTCGCGGTGTCAAAGGCCGACACCTTCATCGACGCATCGATCGTATAGATGCGGCCATCCTTCACGACGGGGGCCGCAACGATCCGCTTGATCTCGCCAGAACCTTCGCCGACGCCCGTGCGCCAGGCTTCCTTGAATTCCGCAGCCGCAGTCAGGTTGCCGGGGATTTTCTGGGCGTTCGCGCCCGCCTGCGTCCAGTCCGTCGCGGGCTGAGCCGCCGGCAGCGTGATCGTCGCCTTGGCGAGTTCACTGTCGGGCGTGAGATTGTCCTGGAAGGGGTTCACGGTCACGCGCGCCGCCTTCTCCTCCTCGGAGAGGACGACAGGAGCGTTGCCGCAACCGGCAAGAAGCAGGGCCAGTGGCGCTGCGAGGACGAGATTACGCATCACAGACATCATTGGGGCTTCTGTGCTGGAGTCGGAGTGGCCGGAGCCGGCGAAGCAGGCGCTACAGGCGCCGCAGGTTTCGGACCGTCAAGATTGACGACGCGCTCCGGCAGCGTCGCGAGCGCGTTGCTGACGCGCTGGCGCATGCCGTTCGGCGCATCGAGATCGAGATTGAGTTTCTCGAACAGCTGACGCGCGCGATCTGTATTGCCTTCCGACAAGGCTTTCACCGCGATCAGCTCGGTCGCGAGCGAGGAAGCCTGTCCCTGCTTGTCGAGCAGCGGCTTCAGCGTCTTTTCGATATCGGCGAGCGATGCCGTGTCGGCCATGGAGTAGCCGAGCTTCAACAGCGCAAGATCACCCATCACGCCATTGTCGGCGGCGGCGGCTGCCGCGAGGTGCGCCTCGATGGCGGCCTTGTCGCCTGTAAGGTCTTCCTCGACACCGGCCAGCATGTGGCCCGCGAGAATGCCGAAGCCGGTCTTGGCCTCGCTCAGCTGGGCGAAGTCGGTCCGCGCTTTCGGCAGGTCCTTGTCGTCACGCGCAGCAAACGCTGCATCGAACACCTTGGCTTCGCGGTTGATCTCCTCGGCACGCTGCCAGCGCATGAACTCCAAGATGCCGACGCCGATAATCAGCGCGGCGATTACGCCGTAGACGAACAGCGAATACTTTTTCCACCAGACAGCGAACCGGTCCTCTCGCAGACTCTGGTCGACTTCTTCAAAGATATCGGTCACGCGAGAAAATGCTCCGCAAAAGGTGGGGCAACCTAGCCGGGGAGCCCCGGCCCCGCAATTGAACAACGCCGCTGGAATTATGGCTGTTTTTTGAGGGTGTAGGTCTCTTTTTCCCCGGGGAAGGTCCGCGCCCTCACATCCGAGGCATATCCGTCTACAGCCTTGCCTATGTCCGCGCGAAGATCGGCATATCGCCGCACGAATCGCGGGGTCCAGTCGAACATGCCCAGCATGTCGTCGGTCACGAGAATCTGGCCGTCGCAGGCCGCCGAGGCCCCGATTCCGACCGTTGGACAGCTGACCTGCTTGGTGATCTGGGCGGCCAGGTCTTCCGCCACCCCCTCGATAACCATGGCAAAGCAGCCCGCCTCGTCCGCCGCCAGGGCTTCCGAGATGACCTTGTTGCGTTCCTTCTCGGTCCGGCCCCGGGCCTTGAAGCCCCCGTCCACATTGGTGGCCTGGGGGCGAAGGCCGACATGGGCCATGACCGGGACGCCGCGCTCGACCAGGTATTTCACCGTGGCGGCGGCGTATTCTCCCGCTTCGATCTTCACGGCCTGACAGCCGGTCTCCTTCATGATCCGGGAAGCGTTCATGAACGCCTGCTCCACGCTGGCCTCGTAGGACCCGAACGGCATGTCGACCACCACGAACGCCCTCTTGGCCGTCCGCATCACCGCCTGCCCATGCAGGATCATCATCTCGAGCGTGACGCCGACTGTGGTGGGCATGCCGTGAACGACCATGCCTACGCTGTCGCCCACAAGGAGAAGGTCAGCCTTCTCGTCCAGCAGTGCAGCCATCGGTGCGGTGTAGGCGGTCAGACAGACCAGAGGCGTCCCGCCTTTGGCGGCGGCGATATCCTTAACGGTCTTCCGGGTTGACTGCGTCTGGGCGGACATGGGGAGCGCCCTCCATCATTATGGGGCGCTCCATAGGCCCCTACGGGCCTTCACGCAATCCACAGGCCGTTAAGCCTACCCGGCGAGTACATCAACGCCGAACAGCATGTAGTGCAGCTCGTAGATCAGCAGCAGATAGACCGCGATGCCCACCGCGATCGACAGGAGATCGCCCAGCACATTCGGATTGATCTTTGCCGCGCCAACATCGCCCCGCCGTTTCACCGCGATCCGGTCCACGATGCCGAAGATCAGGAACGACCCGAACAGGATGATTGTCGCAAGATCGCCGTTCGACCACAGGTGCGCGAACGCCCAGATCTTCACGGCGAGCAGCATCGGATGCTTCGCCGCTTTCTTGATGAAACCCGCTGGCCGCATGTAGGCGGTGACGAGCAGGATGATCGCCGGCAGCATCAGCGCCATCGTGACGTGCCGGCCCCAGTTCGGCGGCGTGTAGATCGGGATCCATGGCTTCAGGAAGGCAAAGCCCCACGCCATCAGCACGAAGCCGATAATGCTCACGAGCGAGTAGAGGCCCATGTACGGACCGCGCCCGATGCGGTCGGCAATGCCGGTGCCGTCACGCTTGCGTAGCACGGTGAAATAGTGCGCGCCGAAGAAGATCACGAGCCCGCCAAAGAAGGCGGCTTCATAGGCGACTTCCATTGCCATCTCCCCAGTCGCGCCCGGTTTCCCACCCGGCGCGGATCAGACCAGAGGAATGTTTCAAGTCAATCGAAGAAACGGCCTATCGTTCCTGCGCCGCAACGGCGAGCGCCAGGAAAGTCAGCCCGGCGACGAGCGCACCAACAATAAGCACCATGGGACTGGAAGGATCAGGCGCAGGCGTGTTCTGGACAGCATGCGACAGGCCGCCCAGCCATACGGACACGTTCGGCAGGTAAGGCGACATCTCCATAATGCCCGCGAGCGCGGCGCCGAACCCGGCCATGCCCGCTCCGTAGATGATTGTGCGCCGCCAGCCGAAGCCGCCCTGCGCCTGTTCCATCACGCGGGAGGTAAAGCCATCATCACGGATCGCGCCTTCTTCATCCGCGAACATCCGTTCCAGATCGCCGGGTTGTTCAGGAGATTGCGTCGTCATGCCTGTACCCTCGAACATCTCACTCTCTCACGCCCGCTCATAGGCGGCCAGCGCCTTCTGTAGTTTGGCCCGCCCCCGCAGAACCCAGGACTTCACCGACCCCAGCGGCGCACTCATGGCCAGCGCCGCCTCCGAATGGCTGAGCCCTGCGCCCATGCACAGCGCCACAGCAGCCCGCTCGCTTTCATCCAGAACGGCCATCGCACGCATCAGATCCAGCCGTTCGCCGCTTTCACCCGCAGAGCCAGCCATTTCCTCTGCCGACAGCTCGAGGCTCACGCTTTTCCGTGCGGCTAGAAACTCGCGATACGCGATCGCGCATACCCATCCGCGGAAGGACCCGCCTCGCCAGGTAGAGCGACGCCGCCAAGCGGTCAGAAAGGCGGCCTGGGCTATGTCGTCTCCGTCCGCCGCGCCACGGGCAAGCCGTCGCGACAGGGCGCGGATCGACGCCTGATGGCGGGCGACAAGCTGGCCAAAGGCCCTCCGGTCGCCCGCCATCGCGGCATGTGTCAGGTCCTGTTCGTCAGGGAGGGAACCAGACACGGGGTTAGCGTTGCTTCAACTCGTTGGCGAAGAAGTGCAGGCCGAGGAAGGCCAGTCCGATGAAAAGCGGGAAGGTTGCGATGCCGAACAGGCCGCGCATGACTTCCACCCGGCCATCATCCCAACCCGGGCCTGTGCCCATGATCGTGGCGAAAGCGGCAAAGCCAGCGGCGATGGAAATGAAAACGATTCCCCGGCGCAGATCGGCGATCGGGCTGGAGATGCGCGCCATAGCGTCGAGCGCGTCCGGCGTCAGCGGCTGCCCCTTCTCGATGGCGATACGAAGCGTCTGGTAGGCTTCCGACCGCTTGCGGAACGCAAAGTGCTGAAACAGCCAGACGATTGCGACGATCATCGCGAACGCAGTGATCGGGATGAAGATTTCTGCTTCCATAGGCCTTAGGCCTCCATAACGAGCCTTCCCGGCCCTGTTCTGAAGGTTAGAGGCCAGAAAGCCCCAAAACGGATGCGGCCCCCGGAAATTTCTTTCCGGAGGCCGCAATTTAACCGTTCAACGCTGCGTAAGGCCTAGGCCCGGCGGCGGACCTTGCCGCGCTCGAGGCTCTCGATGTAGCGGCGGTGTTCTTCGAACGGGTCAACAACCCGCTCTTCCCTAGGACCGCCCGGCTTGGAGACAGTACGCATCTCCTTCTTGGCCTTGGCGGCTTCCTTGACTTCTTTCTTGCGGGCTTTGCGCTCGGCGCGCTTCAGAGCGTCCGACGACATCTGGGCGTCGAGAATGGCCTGTTCAGCGGCTTCAGCTTCGGCGCGGCGCTGGGCTTCGGCGGCGGCGGCGGCTTCCTCGCGGATACGCTGGCGCTGCTGCTTCTCGGCTTCCCGCTCGGCGCGGACCGCTTCCATGCGGGCGCGTCGCTCAGCCTCGTGGTCGATCAGCGTTTCCGCCACGACCATTGGCTTCGGCTTGAATTTGGCGAGAAGGGCTTGCTTGGCGGCGAGCGAAGCGGCTTGCCGATCGGAAAAGGTCGAATTTTTGGGTTGCATCTAGGCTTTCGGAATCAACGCTGAATCGTTGGTTGGGAGATGTGCGGCGTACATAGTTTCCGCCATGCGTTTCGTCCATCCCCTGCGGCATTAAGGCCAGTTCATTCCGCTGCAATTTTTCATGACAGGCCAAGGCTCGATGTTTCAGCGGATGACGTTGCTGACCAGGGTCGTCTTGAGTTCGTCTTGCGACAGGAATGTCATGCAGCCAGGGGGCGTGGTGGACCATAGATCCAGCCATTTCAGCGAAATTCCCATCTGCTGAACGTAGATCAGGCGCCCGGACGCACCCTTGGCCCCCTGCCACTGGATGTCATTGAACAACGCCTCGGACAGGTCGATGTGGCCGGCGCCCTTCAGGCTGGTCGAATACATGTGGACGCCATAGAGGGCGCCCGGCTCGACCACGCGCATGAAACCGCCCAGGAAAGCCGTGCTACAGGCAGATGCACACCCCTCGCCTGCCCGTACCCGCACGCCTGCCTGCCCGAATTCATCGTGCAGGATCCGCCCCATCTCCATGCCGACTTCGCTGTTGCCGCCGGGCGAGTTGAACCAGACCTCGCCAACCGGGGCATGTTTCCTGAGCGCCTTGCGGAAACGATCCGCCGCCTTCTCGTCAATCACGCCGTTGGCGACGAGCACGCGCTCTCCGCCCGCCACATGGAAACTGAAGGTCATGACGTCCGGGCCCGACTCCATCCTGTCGACGGCGTCCCAGATCCAATCCGGCAACATGTCCTCGGCCTCAAGCCGCGCCTGGTATCTCGCCGTATCCTCGCCTGCCTGGCGGTTAGATCCGCAGAAGCGCGCCCCGATCTCGCGCGTGTCCGCCGCCTGCGCATGAGCCGGCGCCGGCAGCGCCACCATGGCCAGACCAGCCAAGGCCGCCCGCAGCATCATCCCTGAACCGGCGTCCACGGGCTCGATGGATCACTCCGGCAGAAGCGGGTGTCTTCAACCGTCTCCTTGCCGTTCTTCACGACAAGCTGGCGCACCGTGCGGCACTCGCCGCTGCGGCCATTGCCGGAGACTTGCACCAGCGTCGATGAGCCGGAAACCGACTGCGGATGTGTCGGGCTGGTCCAGCCGGCGCTCGGCGCTCCCGGCGTCGTCTCCATCGCAGCGCTCGACGAGCGCAGCGGCGAGTTGCGCGGCACATCGGCGCCCAACACGTTCTGGGTCGACATCGCGATGCGCTCGCGTTCCCGCTCATCAAGCCCACGGCCAAGATTTCCACCGATCCAGGCCCCAATGCCCGCGCCAGCAATCACCGCCAGGGCTTTCACAGTGTCGTCGTCATCGCCTGCGGCCGCATAGCCGACGCCTGCGCCAATGAGGCCGCCAATCACCTGCCCCATCTGCTCATTGGTCTCGCACGCCGACGCCATCAGCGCGGAAGCCGAAATCAGGATGGCGGCAGTCTTCATGGTCAGATCCTGGGCCAGATAGCCCAAATCTATGATGCCCGGCTCCCAAGCGGTCAATCTGGCCGCCGAGCCCCCTTCCCGGATTTATCTTTGAGAGACAGGCGTTTCCAGGGCGCTGTATTCAGGCGGCGTTCAGCCGGCGCCCGGTGTCTCTGTCCAGCGTCTCGTGTGCCGGCGCCAGCGCGTGTCCGCCATCTCGGTGCGAGCCGGGTTGAACACGCTGGCGCGATGAGGCCGCCACTGGATGTGCGCCGCCTCCGTCTCGAGGGCGTCCGGCCGCGAGGCCGGCGACCCGATCGACAGCTCCTTCCTGTCCCACCAGAGACAGCCTTTAGGGGTGAGGATCGTCCAGTCGATCGAGCCGAAGCGATCGATGAATACCGGCGCCGCGGCCTCGATGATGAAATGCTCCGGCTCGAACCACGCAATGAAGCGGTTGCCCGCAACCCGGTCATGCATCTCCCGGAAGCGAACGCGCTCGCGCATCCGGCGGATATCCTCCGCTACATCCTCCTTCATGCACTCCAGCGTCTGCACCAGCTCGTCTTTGGCCCGGGCGAAGGCGTAAGGGTCAGCCTCATGCGGACCCTTCATCCGCCAGATCAGTTCATAGAGCCGCGCGTATTTTAGCGGATCACTGTGGCAGACCACCAACCCGATCAGATCGCTGACCGATCTGGGCAGGATGATCGGCTTGCCGGCCTCGCCATAAGGCGCTGGAGCCTGATCGCCGAAACTGTCCGCGCCTGCATGCGTCTTCCAGGTGATCTGCTCAGGCGTGATGAAAGACCAGATCAGAACACGCAGCGCCTGGCGGAAGCCCTGCAGGTCTGCGCCGCCATTGAGCGTGACCGTCTGATGCGCGGTCGGATCCAAGCCGATTGTCCTCAATACCTGTTCACTATATGTTCCGCGCGACGAAAAGCAAGCGCGAGCCCGATCCATGTCTGGAATTCAACTGAACAACTGTTCGTAGTTCGCTGGCTTGAAGCCCAGCGTCAGCTCGCCGCCGCGGTCCAGCACAGGACGCTTCACCAGCGTCGGATGCGCCAGCAGGAGGGCGATCGCCTTCTTCTGGTCGACGCCGTCCTTTTCTTTCTCCGGCAACTCTCGCCAAGTCGTGCTCGCCTTGTTGAGCACCTTCTCCCAGCCGAGCTGCTTCACCCAGCTTTCCACCTGCGCCTTCGTGAGCCCGTCCTCGCGCACATCGTGAAAGGCGTGGGTCATACCCTTCGCATCCAGCCATTTTCGCGCCGCGCGTGTCGTGTCGCAGGCCCCAAGTCCGTAGATCGTGATTTTCGAGCTCATGCCGGCTTTCTCGACTTTTTTTGCGGGCGATGTCCAGATGGCCGGGTCTTGCGCGTCACTGTGCCGGCGACGCATGACGCGCGCCCGAAAGCACGAGCGAAACACGAGGGAAACACCATGCAATATCTGCTGCTGCTCTACAGCGAGGAAGGCGCCTGGAACAAGATGCCGGAGGCCGCGCAACAGGAAGGCCTGAAGCAGTACATGGCCTATGGCGAAGCGCTCCGCAAAGCTGGCGTCTATGTCGGCTCCAACCGCCTGCGCGACAGCGTTGACGCCACACGCGTAGCGGTCACCGACGGCAGGACCAAGGTGCAGGATGGTCCTTATGCCGACACCAAGGAACAGCTCGGCGGCTATTACCTCATCAACGTGAAGGATCTCGACGAAGCCCTGTCCTGGGCCGCCCGTTGCCCTGGCGCCTCGCACGGCATCGTGGAAGTGCGTCCCGTCTGGGAAATGTGATCATGGCGGGTGAAGGCGGCGCAGCTGAGACAGCGGAGACTGTCGCCCGCCGGAGCTATGGCAAGCTCGTCGCCTTCCTCGCCGCCCGCTCGCGCGATGTCGCCGCCGCGGAGGATGCGCTCTCAGACGCATTCGCCGCCGCGATGACCGAATGGCCCTGCACCGGCCCTCCGCAAAATCCCGAAGCCTGGCTGATGACCGTCGCGCGGCGGAAGCTGATCGACGCAAACCGCCGCCGGAAAACGGGCGAAGCAGCCATCCCGCAAGTGCAGCAGATACAGGACGAGCTCGGCGCCATTGAGCCTGCCGACATCCCGGACCAGCGCCTCGCGCTCATGTTCGCGTGCGCCCACCCGGCGATCGAGGAAAGCGTCCGCGCCCCGCTGATCCTGCAGACTGTGATGGGCCTCAGCGCCGACGTCATTGCTTCGACCTTTCTTACATCCCCGGCCGCAATGTCGAAACGCCTGGTTCGCGCCAAAGAGAAGATCCGCGCTGCTGGCATCCCCTTTGCCATTCCGGACCGCGCTGAACTGCCCGAGCGCCTATCAGCTGTGCTCGACGCGATCTATGCTGCCTTCTCCGAAGGCTGGAGTGATCCGGCAGGCGCCGACGCTGTTCGCAGCAGCCTTACCGGGGAGAGCCTGTTTCTTGCCCGGCTCCTCACCGAACTCATGCCCAGTGAGCCCGAAGCGCTCAGCCTTGCCGCGCTGATGTTCCATGCCGAGGCCCGCCGCCCTGCGCGCCGCACGCCCGAAGGCGATTATGTTCCGCTGGCAGAGCAGGACACGTCTCTCTGGAATGCCCAGCTACTTGCCGAAGCAGACAAACTGCTTCGCCGCGCGAGCAGGAAGTCCGATCTCGGCCGTTATGAACTGGAGGCGGCCCTGCAATCGGCTCACGCCCACCGTTGCATGACGGGCCGCAATACCTGGCCCGACATCGTCGCACTCTATGACGCCCTGCAGCTCCTCACGCATTCGTCCATCGTTTCGATCAACCGGGCGCTCGCCATTGCGGAGGTGGATGGGCCAGAAGCGGGCCTCCTTGCCCTGCCCGACCCGGGCAATGACCAGCGCCTCGCCACCTATCAATCCTATTGGGCCGCTCGTGCTGACTTGCTTGCGCGCGCCGATCGCCCGACAGAAGCCTCCCACGCTTACGACATGGCAATCGGCCTCGAGCGCGACGGCGCCGTCCGGGCCTTCCTGCACAAGCGCAAGGCAAACTGACCGATCGTGACTTCACCAGTCGAACTCCTGTGAGCCTCTATTTCCTCGCCCTCGACGTTCCTGTTTTGTTCTGATAGAGCCGTACGCCTTCGAAGGGAGGCATTGATGGCGAAGGCGGAAGAAATTGTCGAAGCGGCAGTCCTGAAAGTGCTCGAGCAAGGTCCCGGCCTGATGCCGCATGAAATCCGCTACGCCGACTACATGAAGCTGCGCCTCGAGCAAGAGGTCGGCATTGCCCAGAGGATCTCGCGCGAATTGGTTGGTCGCGGCTACTTCCCTTTCGAGGTCGATGCAGATCCGCGCGGGCTCGCGAATTTTCACGCGGTTACGTACACGATGGGTCAGATGCGAACGCGGCTCCTCCGACATATTCGAGGCGGCGGACGCGATCCGGAAGCCGAGCGACTAGCCTTGCAAAGCATTGCAACAGCATTCTTCGGGATCCTTGAATCGCGCGGCTGGCGGCTGGTGTATACGCGCAAGCCAGCGGAGCATCACTCGACCTCCGAAAGTCCGCTTAAGGGCTAGGCTGCGTCGCGCTCGACAATGACAAGCTGATCTTCGGGCAGCGGCTGCTCGAAGCTTGATCGCTTCTTCAATCGGCTCGTTGAGCCAAGTCTCGCATTGCAGCCAGGTTGTGAACATGACTGGCATGGCCTTGGAGTGAACCGGCTTCACTAACGCATTGGGCGCCGTCGTGAGGAACGTGAAAAGCTCGATGCTCGCCATCGACCGGTATCCTTCTTCGTGCCTCTCGTCCCCGTCCAAGGCCGCCAGAGGCCCGCGAACATGAATGGCAACCGGCTCGCTATTGAGATCGACGCCGAGTTCGCGCGCGAGGCGCCGGACGGAGGGGCTGGCATGGACGCCCGAGAAATCGGCGATCTTGGAGCCGGCGGCAGCCGCCGGCGCGGGGGCCGCGGCAGGCGGCGGCGCGGCCGAAGGCGCCGGCTCCTGCTGCTCGACCAGGGAGGGGGGCTGCGCCATGCCGCCCTCGCCCGATTGCACTGCAATCGATGATCGTCGCGCCTTCGCTGACCCTGTCGCCGATCTTGACCGCGATCGATTCGACGATACCCGCGGCGGTGGAGGGCACCTCCATGGTGGCCTTGTCCGATTCGAGCGACACCAGCGGGTCGTCCACATTCACCTTGTCGCCCACGGCCACGAGAATCTCGATGACGGGGACGTCCTTGAAGTCGCCGATGTCCGGAACCTTGATCTCGGTCGCCACGGGATTTCCTCCTGGAGGTTTCGGTTGGCCCCGGGGGCGGAGTTGGGTGATAAAGGCCTTCGATCCACCTGCGCCCTCATGCTGAGGTGGCCGGCGAAGCCGGCCCTCGAAACACGCGGGACGGTGGTGCGTCCTTCGAGGCTCGGCTTCGCCGAGCACCTCAGGATGAGGAGCGATGCGGAAGCGACTGCCATGAGGCTACGGCAGCCGGTGCTCAGACGGTCATCGGGTTGGGCTTGGCGGGATCGAGCCCGTATTTCTTGATGGCCTCGGCCACCTTCGCCGACAGGGATCTCGCCGTCGTCGGCGAGCGCCTTCAGCGCGGCGACCGCGATGTAGTGCCGGTTGACCTCGAAGAAGTCGCGCAGGTTCGCGCGCGAAGTCGCTGCGGCCGAAGCCGTCGGTGCCGAGGACGATGTAGCGGCGCGTGTACCAAGGTGCGGATCTGGTCGGCGAACTGCGCGCATGTAGTCGGTCGCGGCGATGACCGGGCCCGCGCGGCCGTCGAGCGCAGTTGCTCGACCTAGGCTTCCTCGGCTTCTCTGTCAGGGTGCAGCATGTTCCAGCGCTCGACGTCCAGGCCGTCGCGCGCGCGCTCCTGAAGCTGGTGGCGCTCCAGACGTCGGCTGCGACGCCGAAGTCCTCCTCGAGGAGGTCGGCCGCGGCGATGCACCTCGCGCAGGATCGTGCCGCGAGCCCAGCAGCTGCACGCGCGGCCCTTCTTGCCCTGCGCCTCGCGGCAGCTGGTACATGCCCTTGAGGATGCCTTCCTCGGCGCCGGCCGGCATGGCCGGGGTGCGCGTAGTTCTCGTTCATGCACGGTGATGTAGTAGAAGACGTCCTCCTGCTCGGCGAACATGCGGCGCAGGCCGTCCTGGATGATCACCGCGACCTCGTAGGCGAAGGTCGGGTCGTAGGAGATGCAGTTCGGGAACGTCGCCGGCAAAGGTGGCTGTGGCCGTCCTCGTGCTGCAGGCCCTCGCCGTTCAGCGTGGTGCGCCCGGACGGTGCCGCCGACCAGGAAGCCGCGCGCGCGCTGTCGCCCGCCGCCCAGACCAGGTCGCCGATGCGCTGGAAGCCGAACATCGAGTAGTAGATGTAGAACGGGATCATCGTCACGCCGTACGTGCTGTAGCGACGTCGCCGGCGGCGATCCACGACGACATCGCGCCGGCCTCGTTGATGCCCTCCTGTAGGATCTGGCCCGTTCTTGTCCTCGCGGTAGAACATGAGCTTGTCGGCGTCCTCCGGCTCGTAGAGCTGGCCGACCTGGCTGAAGATGCCGAACTGGCGGAACAGCCCTCCATGCCGAAGGTGCGCGCCTCGTCGGGGACGATCGGCACGACCCGCTTGCCGATGCTCCTTGTCGCGCAGGAGCGTGTTGAGCATCTGCACGAACGCCATCGTGGTCGAGATCTCGCGGTCGCCGGTGCCCTTCAGCAGCGCGCTCGAAGGCCGACAGCGGCGGCACCTCGAGCGCGGCGCCGTCGTGCGCCGGCGCGACGGCAGGTAACCGCCCAGCGCCGCGCGGCGCTCGCGCAGGTAGCTTCATCTCCGGCGGCTGTCCGGGCGGCTGGATGAACGGCAGCCTCGGCCAGCTTGCTCGTCGGCTGACCGGGATGCTCGAAGCGGTCGCGGAACGCGCGCAGCGCCGTCCTCGCTCATCTTCTTCTGCTGGTGGGTGATGTTCTGGCCCTCGCCGGCCTCGCCCATGCCGTAGCCCTTGACGGTCTTGGCCAGGATGACGGTCGGCTGGCCCTTGTGCTTGATCGCGGCCGCGTAGGCGGCGTAGACCTTGTGCGGATCGTGGCCGCCGCGGTTCAGGCGCCCAGATCTCCTCGTCGCTCAAGTCCTCGACCATCGCCTGCAGCTCCGGGTACTTGCCGAAGAAGTGCTCGCGCACGTAGGCGCCGTTCTTGCGACTTGAAGTTCTGGTACTCGCCGTCGACCGCACTCGTCCATGCGGCTGCACGCAGCAGTGCCGTGCGTGTCGCTGCGCCAGCAGCTGGTCCCAGCCCGAGCCCCAGATCACCTTGATGACGTTCCAGCCGGCGCCGCGGAAGTCGGCCTCCAGCTCCTGGATGATCTTGCCGTTGCCGCGCACCGGGCCGTCGAGGCGCTGCAGGTTGCAGTTGATGACGAAGATCAGGTTGTCGAGCTTCTCGCGCGCCGCGAGCGAGATCGCGCCGAGGATTCCGGCTCGTCCATCTCGCCGTCGCCGCATGAAGGCCCAGACCTTGCGGCTGTCGGTGTCGGCGAGGCCGCGGTGCTGCAGGTATCGCAGGAAGCGCGCCTGATAGATCGCCATCATCGGGCCGAGGCCCATCGAGACCGTCGGGAACTGCCAGAAATCCGGCATCAGCCACGGATGCGGATAGGACGAAAGGCCCGTTGCCGTCGACCTCCTGGCGGAAGTTGAGAAGCTGCTCCTCGTCGAGGCGGCCTTCGAGGAAGGCGCGCGCGTAGATGCCGGGCGACGAGTGGCCCTGGAAGTAGACCAGGTCGCCGCCGTGGCTCGCCGGAGCGGCGCGTGCCAGAAATGGTTGAAGCCGACGTCGTAGAGCGTGGCGGTGGACTCGAAGCTGGCGATGTGGCCGCCGAGCTCGGACGATCCTTGTTGGCGCGCAGGACCATCGCCATCGCGTTCCAGCGGATGACCGAGCGGATGCGGCGCTCGATCTCCCGGTCGCCGGGGTGCGGCTGCTTCTCGACCGGGATCGTGTTGACGTAGGCGGTGTTGGCCGAGAACGGCACCGGCGCGCCGCGCCGGCGCGCCTCGTCGACCACCTGCCCCAGAAGGAAGTGCGCGCGCTCCGGACCTTCGACGTCGAGGACCCCGTCGAGCGCTTCGAGCCACTCGCGTGTTTGGTTGGCATCCGTATCGCGCGGGTGATCCATCGGGCGCCCCTCCTGTGGTTCCGCCAGATGTTCCACGCCGCGCGCTGATCGGCCAGCGAAAATAGGGCGGTTCCGCACGATTTCGCGGCCCCGCACGCGTATGGACGAACACACCACGTAGACCTTCGATTGGCGCCGGCGAGTTCATCCGAAGGTCGTGCGGATCGGCCGATGCCGGCCGGTCGAGCGCGCCGGCCTCAGCTCATCACGCCTTGGCCGCGAGCGTGCCGTCGCGTCCGGCGGGGACGATCCCGGCCCGCGCCCGCTCCATCGCCTCTCGCAGGATTGCCGGATCGCCGATATGGTTCGCCATGAGCAGGATCAGCTTCGCGTTGACCCTCCGGCTCTGCTCCGGCGTCAGGTCGCGATGGAGGGCCATCAACGCTTCGTAGAAGTCGTCGGGGGCGGAAATGTTGATCTCGATCTCGAGCACGACGTCTACTCCCCGCCGATCGCGCGCCGCAGGGCGGCCTCGACCGCAGCCGCGTCGAAGGCGCGCCAGCGCGCGCAGACATGCTGGTCGGGCCGCAGATAGATGGTGCCGGGGGCGCCGTCGAAGCGGCGGGCGACGAGGCCCTCGCGATCGACGACGACGCGCGCACCGCTCCCGGAAGCGGCGTTCCCCTCCCGCCTGCGGGCAGGACGACGACCCGATCGACCGGCACCGGACTGCTCCCCTCCGCCCCGGCATCGGGAAGCGCCGCGCCCGGATCGGCGAAGACGACGAGCGTGAAGGCGCCGCCGACCTCGTCGAGGAGCCAGCCGTCTCGCCCTCCGGCACTGATCGGGGCATCCGGTATCGGGGCGCCTGGCCGGAGCCGGCCGTGAAGGCATCCCGGTCGGGCGTGTTCAGGGACGAATCCTCATAGGTCGTGGGCACGGAGAGCCGGCCGCTATTCACGAGCCGGCGCGCGAAGGGGCAGTCGCGCGCGAGTTCGAGTGTCGCGTCCCGGAAATCCCGGCTCGCCTCGTTCTTCGGCGTGATGAAATCGGTCGAGCGCGATCGAGTTCAGAAGTTTCGTCTGCCGCCCGTACGCGCTCGGATCGCATGGCTCTCGAGCAGGCGTCTCGGCGCATGCCGCGTCAAGCACGTAAGACCCAGCTTCCACGCGAGGTTTTCCGCATCCTGGATGCCGCTATTCGCGCCTCGCGCGCCAAGCGGCGAAACGCCGTGGGCGCAGATCGCCGGCAAAAAGGACGTTGCCATGACGGAACTCGCCATCCGCAGGCACGAGAACGTATAGACGCTCACCCATTCCAATTCAAACGACTCCGCGCCAAGAGCGCCGCACGCGCGGGATAATTTGCAGCTTCTGCTCCGCGATCGGGATCCGCATCCCATCCGAGTTGAAAATCGATGCGCCAAACCTCGTCCGGCTGCCAATGCAGCAACACCGACTGATTCGGATGAAAGGCGGATCGAACCAGAACCAGCGCTCGGCCGGGAAATCGGCCTCCATGCGCACATCGGCGATCAGGAACCGGTCGCGGAGGGTCTGGCCGCCGCCGACGAGGCCGAGCGCCTTGCGCATCGCGCTACGCGCGCCGTCCGCGGCGATCAGCCAGTCGCAGGAGAGACGATGGCTGCCGTCAGGCGTCTCGACCTCGATCGTGATGCCGTCCCCGTCCTGCCGCAGCCCCGTCACGCGGTGCTTCCAGCGGATATCGATGCCCGGCAGGCTCTGGGCCCGGTCCAGCAGGAAGCCTTCGACATAATATTGCTGGAGGTTGATGAAGGCCGGGCGGCGGTGGCCGCCCTCCGGCAGAAGGTCGAAACGTAGACAGCCTCCTCCCGGAAGAAGACCTTGCCGCTGTTCCAGGTCACGCCCTTGTCGACCATGTGCTGGCCGCAGCCGAGCCGGTCGAAGATCTCGAGCGTCCGCTTGGCGAAGCAGATGGCGCGAGCCCTGGGACAGCTTGTCGTCGTCGTCGAGGAGGAGGACCGGCAGGCCCTGCTGGGCGAGGTCGATCGCGGTCGCGAGCCCGACCGGGCCGGCGCCGATCACGATCACGGGATGGCGCCCGTCGTCTTGCGCGGCGCCCTCGTAGCGAAAGGCGAGGCGCTGATAGTCGGGCTCCGTCTCGGCGCCAGCCGCCATGATCCCCTCCCGGCAGGCTCGGATGGCCTGTTCGTCGGAGATAGAACAGCCGCGGGCCGGCGGCCAAGCACTATGAGCAAACTGCCCCCGATGCCCGATCGATTTTCGGAGCGGCGTCCCGCCTGCCGCAGGTCCGGTGGGTTTCACTCATCGCGATGGCAACCGCCCTCCCCCAGGAGAGGACGGTGAGAAGCTTCATCGACGCGTGAAGACCGTAGGCCCCGGCACGGGATCAGGCCCCGAGTTCCTGCCGCACCAGGGACACCCAGTAGCCGGCCCCGAGTGGG
Source organism: Hyphomonadaceae bacterium (assembly GCA_047601145.1). Taxonomy (GTDB): domain Bacteria; phylum Pseudomonadota; class Alphaproteobacteria; order Caulobacterales; family Hyphomonadaceae; genus UBA7672. Next base: position 113 of record JASGJW010000004.1, on the reverse strand, counting down.
ATGATCTCGTCGTTGAAGTCGTAATGGGGCGTGTGGACAGGTGCTGTTCGGATTCTATCTGTTTCCCTATTAACCTTAGCAATACGTAATCTGAGTCAAGTACACCACACAGC
>JASGJW010000003.1:0-1108902 GCA_047601145.1 Hyphomonadaceae bacterium | reverse complement strand
ATCGTGAAGGTTAGGCACGATCAGAATCGACATATGGGATTTGACCACAGTCACGGAGCGTCAAGCGACGGCCGGAAACCACACACGACGAGCGCCAGCAGCTCGATCGGCGCCAGCCCCTCCCCCATGCGGTGCATCCACGCCAGCACGAGACGGCTGGCTCGCAAGTGCGCCAAGCGGGTCCGCGAAGGGTCGTCACACCAAGCGCCAAGTTCATTGCATGGTGGCGTGGACGAGGGGCCTCATGAGGAGGGTTGGGATGATCCCGCGTCTTCGGCGCGATGGCCGCCCACGGCCGGGCGAGCGGCGCACGCGCCAGCCTTCACGCTCCCGCAATCACCCAGCACGAGATCAAGCTGCAGAAGCGCACGCTTTCCTATTCGGCCGAGGCGGGCCTGACGCCGATCCGCTCAGCGGACGGGTCGGCAACCTGATCGCGACGACCCATGTTGCGGATTCACGGCCAGCGAAGCCGGGCGCGACGCGGCCCGTGGCGTTTGATGCGACACGACGCCACTGCATTATGGCGCGTTCGGGCCGAAAGCGGCGGAACGTGCTGAAAGCGAATGAAGGCACGCTGTCATTATCGTTATTCGTCTTCATCAGCAGACAGGCTTCGGCCGCTATGCGCCGGGCGTCAGCCATCGTCCCTACACGTGCGTGTGCGTGGCACATTCATCGAGACGTGGCTGCGCGGTCACGGCGGTGCGGCAACGGCCGACCTCGCGACGGCGAGCTACGGCGTGAAGCGGGCGCAGCTGGTCACGGAAGACCTGATGAGGCGCGGCATCGACGCGGAGGCGCTGGTTCTGATCTCGGCTACTTCTCGCTGGTAGGCAAGCGGCTGGAGCCGGCGGCCATGGCGCGTCGCCTGCCCGGCGACGCGGCGCTGGCGTTCGGCCGGCATCCGGGCTGACGGACGCAGAGGCCCACGATCGTCTGGTCGCGCGGCGTGCTGGAGGAATCCGGCGGCGGATCCCAGGCGGCAGCGGCGCTTTAGCGCTTTTTTGGCTACACCGATGCGCAGGTGGCGCGTTCGCGCCCTATGGGCCGGGCAAGCCCTCAGCCGCTGCGCCAGGCCTTGCCTCACAACATGCGCCGACGCCGTTCGCTCATATCGACAGCACGCATCGCTTACGACACGCGCAAACCGACCTCGAACGACGGCGAGTGGATCGCAGGCCATCGTCGACGATCTGCGCAAGCCACCCCTTGGGCTTGATCCCAAAAGACGAGGCCAGGAGTTCGACCAGCGGCCGGGTGTGGCTGCTGGCATTCAGCGGATCGCAGCCGATGAAGGTGTCGCGAGACGAACGGTGGCTCGAGCTCTCGCCGGAGACGGCGAGCGACCCTTCCGAGCCAAGGACGCAGCTGGTCTGATCAACCAGCCCGGCATCGCCGAAGGCCGCCGCGGACCGGGCTCGCCGCGTCCATCAACATGCAGGGCGCGATTTCGGCGTGTCGCTGTCGATCTCGGACAGTCCGATGCCGGGAGTTGATGGAGGCCGCGCCCAAGCTACAGCGTGATCGGCGGAATGTATGACGACCTTGTCTCTCGCGCCGTCGGCGAAGACGGTGGCGCCACCTGCCCGATGCGCCATCGACCTCCGCACGCAATGCTACAGCATGACGCAATGAGGAAGGAGCGCGTGTGCGGCCTCCAGCGGACGTGCGCGACTTCATCAAGAACAGAGCCGAGGACCTGCCCGCCGCCACGCCGCCAACTTTCCGGAACCTTGTAGTCGACGATCGCCGTCGGATCGTCGATCCTGTCCATCACGGACGCCTGCTACCGACAGGGTCATCGATCGGCTTGCCACGGCCGAAGACGAGGCGCGCCATCGTGATGCTCGACGGTGAAATCGTTGAGCTCGACGAGATTGTGCTGCGTCACGTCCTGTCCGTTGTTGCGGACATTGCCGGATACGAGGTAGAGAAAAGCCATCTCGCGCGCTTGGCCGTCGAAGTCGAGACGCGCGCCGGACTGCGCGTCGATCGGCCACGAAGTTGCCGGTGACGGAATCGACGGGTCCTGCATCGGATGCCGTGGAGCCAGACGCGCGCCTTGCCGTGCGCGGCTTGGGATCGGCGCTGGGCTTACCCGACAACTGGTTCGTCATCTTGAGCGAGAGGGCAAGTTCACCCAGACCTGCAGGATTTCGAGCGGGCCGCCGATGTCGGGGTTGTGTGGACCGAGGCCGGAGCCGCCGTCATCCACTGCACGCCGCCGGCGCGAATGACGCTCTCATGCTCCGCCCGACTTTGCGATGCATCAAGCCCCCAAGGATGAAGTTACGCCTCGAAGCCGCGGTGGGGGATGCGCGGTCTCGACGGCAGGCCGCGAATCACTGGACTACCTGCGGCCCGCGTCGCAGGGAAGAGGAATGGACCCCCACCTTCGGCTAGCGGACCCTGACGTCCGATGCGAAGGATGGATGGCGCGGATCGCTTGTGGGTCATGGCTCATCTTAGATAGAGGTGGAGCACGGTGCGCCACAAACGAACGGCCCCGCGATCGCTCTGGGCCGTTCGGCCTGCTAGGATTTGAACCTAGGACCTTCAGGTTATGAGCCCAACGGCACCCACTGTCACCGATTTCAGTTTCCGGGTCCGATCCCGGAAACGACCTCCGTGGCCCATCCGCGCGCCGTGGATGATGATTAACCGGCCGGAGCCGCGATCCGTGCATCCCGGAGTTCTCGTCTTTTCATCGGTATTGGCTTGAAGAGACCTGGGAGTGATCTACTCTCCCGTGCCTTAAGACACAGTACCATCGGACCTGGATAATCGACGAGTTCGGAGGCACGGGCCGGGAATCCCGCGGACGGCGCCAGCAAAGCCAAATGCTACAACAAACACGCACACGTCGATATTTTGAGTTCTGCGCCGAGATCTAAGACTAGGATCTGGCTGCTTTTGAACGGCGACACGCCGTCGCCACGTATGGGTCTCGCAACCATCGAAGCCTATCCAGCAATGAGGACCGTAAAACGGTACCACCTCATGCACTTTGCACGGCCTATCATCGACGTGATAGTCTATCACGGCTCAAACCTGGTTTTGAGGTGGGTTTCCCGCTTAGAGTCAGCGGTTATCCCGACCGTACATAGCTACCCAGCTGCGCGGCTGTTGTGATGACTGGTACACCAGAGGTGCGTCCTCATCCCGGTCCTCGTACGGAATCAAACATGACTGCAATAGCACGGCAAATGATGATGATGTTTACCTGCATTCTTTAAACCAACAGCCACTGCCCTTGGGACCTGCCACCTGAGATTGGACGAGCCGACATCGAGGTGCCAAACCATGCCGTCGATACCAATTTTGGGCATCAACATCAGCGTGGTCCCGCGGATATCTCGTTGAGCGATGACCCTTCCACAGTAACCCACGGATTACTATCTGTTCGACTGTCAGTTTCCCCAGTTAGGGCTTATGCCATTGCCATTTTCAGCGGACGATTTCCGACCGCTGCGATAAATATTGCATGTTTCTACGTTTTGGAGGCGACCGCCCCAGTCAAACACCCGCCACGCAGGGTCCCGCTCCAAATCGAGCGAGGTTAGACGTCACCGAAGGATGGGCGGGATTCAACGTCGGCTCCACCAGAGCTGGCGCCCAAATCGGCTTCAAAGCCTCCACCTATCCAGATACGACTGATAACGCCACTGCGAAGTTACAAGCTAAGGTTCACAGGGCTTCTGCGGCACCAGGACCCAATTTCACTGAGTTTGACGCCGGCAGTGGGCATGTGCAGGTCGGAACTTACCGACAAGGAATTTCGCTACCTTAGGACCGTTAGGGTGTCACGGCTTCAGTTCGATGCTTGACCTCTCTTTAACCTTCGGCACCGGGCAGGAGTCAGACCTATCATCGTGGCCGGTTCGCACAGCCTGTGTTTGATAAAACAGAACGCGCCCCTCACTCAAAATTAAATGAGGCACGCTTATCCCTGAAACTGTAATTGCGCAATTTCCTCAGCATAGTTCTCTCAAGCGCCTTGGTATACTCTACCTGACCACCTGTGTCGGTTTCGGGTACGGTCTAATGGAGGGGCGAGCTCCAGGGATTTGAACGGCACAGACAATCCAGTAAATGTACGACTTTCGGAAATCCGTCACCACCTCCTGGTCCAGGAATGTTCGCCCGGCTTCCTATGACTACGCGTTTCCGCCTCGCCTTAGGGGCCGACTACCTGCGCAGATTAACTTTACGCAGGGACCCTTGGTCTTTCGGCGACAGTGTCTTTCACACTGTTTGTCGTTACTCATGCTACATTGAGACGACCACGATCGAGGTTACAGTACGCCTCCGCCACCGTCTTTCGAGACCGCGATTTCGGCGAATGGCTTGAGCCCCGTCACATTTTCGCCCAACAACGCTTGACCAGTGAGTGTTACGCTTTCTTTCTTTAAATGATGGCTGCTTTAAGCCAACATCCTGGTTGTTTCAGCATTTCCACATGCTTTCCCACTAGCGGGCCCTTACGGTTAGGGTCTTTTTCTTCACGATGGACGTTATACCTACCGTGTGTCTGCCGGCTATTACTGTCAGGTATTCGGAGTTTGGTTAGGTTTGGTATCTGCGAGACCCCCTAGCCCTTGCAGTTACCCCTGACGTATTCAGCCAACGCACTACCGCGAGAACCAGCTATCAGCAAGTTCTATTAGCCTTTCACCCTAGCTCTCATCCCAGGGTTCCAGATTTCTACTTTCTAGTGCCGTGTACCATGCGCACATGCCTAGATCACTTGCCTTCGGGTCTCATCAATGAGTGGAGTTTGCCCATCAGTAATTCGCTTTCGCTGCGCCTACGCCTATCGGCTTAAAACTTGCTCGTTAAACTGGTCGTGGCACCCATTATACAAAAGGTACGTGGGTCACTCGCTCCCCATCCTGCCGAAGAGTTCGGTTTCAGGTTCTGTTCTCGTCGGGGGTCTTTTCACCTTTCCTCACGGGCGTCGCTATCGGTCGGTAAGGAGTACTTAGGCTTGGAGGGTGTGATTTTACAGGATTTCACGTGTCCCGCCTTACCTAACGGCTCTTCATTTACTGATACGGGCTATCACCCGCTATGGCCCAGCTTTCCATCTGGTTCTCGTCGTTGTTTCACACGGCCGCTTCGCTCGCCACTAAGGGAGTCTCGTTGACGTCCGGCTCTCCGGGTACAAGAATGTTCAGTTCTCCTATTTTTAACCCTATGAATTAAATACCTCGTATATGAACGTAGATCGATACCTAACCCGAGGATTAGATATCTACTTACATTCCCATCAGAAATCTCCCGGGCTAAATCTCATGGCGACGCAGTGACGTCTTCATTACCGCCAAGGCATCGCCAACGCCCGATGTTTATCACTCAACTGGCGAAGAACATGCCGTCTTTGAGCAGCAAGGTCCACGTACGGACGATTGGTTAGATGATTAGTCGTCGGATCGGTCTGACCTTGAGCGCTGGGTACAGCGCCGGTCAACACAGGCCTCCTTCACGATGTCAATCAACAGGACGAGTCGAAGGTGATGAGTGGAATCGATCGCGAGGATCCTCAGACGGGATCGAACCCATGATCCAGCTTGCAAAGCTAGCGCCTCCAACTGAGCTATGGCCCCATACGGAACCACGTCGGGAAGCCGTACTGACAGAACAGAATCCTGTAGGCCCGGGGTCCAACTGCCCACCCCACGCTTATCAAGCGTGTGCTCTAACCAACTGAGCTACGGGCCTTCACCGGAGTCCCACAGGTCCCGATGCGGCTCGTTCACGGAAGAAACGAGGACGGCGATGAAACCGCCATTCGTTCTTCCTGTGACGTCCAACCGAAGGATAGTCCGGCCGCGCAGGTCCGAAGTCCAGTGAGACTGGACACTCTCGAACATCCTTAGAAAAGGAGGTGATCCAGCCTCACTGGACTTCGAGACTCCTGAGCAGCCGGACTATCCAACTTCGGTTGGACGTCACGGCAAAACAAATGGCGGTTTCATCGCCGTCCTCGTTTCTCTTCCGTGAACCTCTCGCCGTCCTGAAACAGGGAAGGGGAGAGGTGATTGCGAGCCCGGCGCTCGGCAACTGCCGCGGGTGAAGGCCCGTAGCTCAGTTGGTTAGAGCACACGCTTGATAAGCGTGGGGTCGGCAGTTCAAATCTGCCCGGGCCTACCAGCGTTGGTTCTGTCAGTACGGCTTTTCCCGAGCATGGTTCTATGGGGCCATAGCTCAGTTGGGAGAGCGCTAGCTTTGCAAGCTTGAGGTCGTCGGTTCGATCCCGTCTGGCTCCACCAGGATCTTCTCGCAGTCATTCCACTCATCAGTTTCGACTGGTTGGCTTCGGCCGGCTGGTTGGATTGACATCGTGAAGGAGGCCGTCTGACCGGCGCTGTACCCCAGCGCTCAAGGTCAGACCAAATACAACAACTAATCGTCTGACCGTCCGTACGTGGACGCGGGAGACTTGGTCCCTCTGCAAAGAGGCGGGCATGTTCTTCACCACGTATGGGTTTTGTTGAGTGATCAAGCGTCAAAAGGGCGTTCGGGGAATGCCTTGCGGCAAAAGAGGCGATGAAGTAACCACGGATGCTGCGATAAGCTTCGGCGAGGTGCGAGCAACCTTAGACCCGGAGATTTCTGAATGGGGAAACCCACCTCAAGAAGACGAGCAATATCTAATCCTCGGGTTAGATATCGATCTTACATTTCATATACGAGGTATTTTAACCTGAATTCATAGGGTTAAAAAGCGAACCCGGAGAACTGAAACATCTCAGTACCCGGAGGAAAGGACATCAAACGAGACTCCCTAGAGTAGTGGCGAGCGACAGGATGCGTGTGGTGCTTGAAACAACGAGAACCAGATGGAAAGCTGGGCCATAGCGGGTGATAGCCCCGTATCGGTAAAATGAAGAGCCGTTAGAGTAAGGCGGTGGAACACGCGAAAATCCTGTCTGAAGATGGGGGGACCACCCTCCAAGCCTAAGTACTCCTTACCGACCGATAGTGAACTAGTACCGTGAGGGAAAGGTGAAAATAGACCGCCACACGAGGGGAGTGAAAAGAGGTAAAATAAAACCGAACGTTACATCAGCAGATGAGAACGAATGTGACCACATACCTTTTGTATAATGGGTCAGCAACTTAATTAATGTTAGCAAGCTTATAGTGAAAATAAACGTAGGCGAAGCGAAAGCAAGTATAAAAGGGTCGCCAAGTTCGTTAATTAGACCCGAAAGCTATGATCTAGTCTGTCCAGGTTGAAAGTGAGGTAACACGCACTGGAGGAGATCAAACGATATGAATGTTGAAAAAGGTCTGGGGATGAGGTGTGCCATAGGGGTGAAAGGCTAATCAAACTTGCTGATAGCTGGTTCTCCGCGAAAACTATTTAGGTAGTGCGTTGGCTGAATACGTCAGGGGTAGAGCACTGGATGGGCTAGGGGGTCTCGCAGACTTACCAAACCTAACCCTAATTCTCGAATACCTGACAGTAATAGCCGGCAGACACACGGTGGGTGCTAACGTCCATCGTGAAGAGGGAAACAACCCTGACCGTCGATTAAGGCCCCCAAAGGTAGTGGCTAAGTGGGAAAGCATGTGGAAATGCTGAAACAACCAGGATGTTGGCTTAGAAGCAGCCATCATTTAAAGAAAGCGTAACAGCTCACTGGTCAAGCGTTTCTGCGGCGAAAATGTAACGGGGCTCAAGCCATTCGCCGAAATCACGGGCTCGAAAGAGCGGTAGCGGAGCGTACTGTAAGCCTGCGAAGGAATATCGTGAGGTATTCTGGAGGTATCAGTAGTGAGAATGCTGACATGAGTAACGACAAACAGTGTGAAAGACACTGTCGCCGAAAGACCAAGGGTTCCTGCGTAAAGTTAATCTGCGCAGGGTTAGTCGGCCCCTAAGGCGAGGCGGAAACGCGTAGTCGATGGGAACCAGGCGAACATTCCTGGACCAGGAGGTGGTGACGGATTTCGAAAATGTACAGACTTACTGGATTGTCTGTGCGGCCTGGAAGTCCCTGAAATAGCCCCTCCATTAGACCGTACCCGAAACCGACACAGGTGGTCAGGTAGAGTATACCAAGGCGCTTGAGAGAACTATGCTGAAGGAACTAGGCAAATTACACGCGTAACTTCGGGATAAGCGTGCCTCATTTAAAGGCAACTTTGAGTGAGGGGCACAAGCCAGGGGGTGGCGACTGTTTATCAAAAACACAGGGCTCTGCGAAGCCGCAAGGCGACGTATAGGGTCTGACTCCTGCCCGGTGCCGGAAGGTTAAAGAGAGGTGTGCAAGCATCGAACTGAAGCCCCGGTGAACGGCGGCCGTAACTATAACGGTCCTAAGGTAGCGAAATTCCTTGTCGGGTAAGTTCCGACCTGCACGAATGGAGTAACGACTTCCCCGCTGTCTCCAGCATAGACTTAGTGAAATTGAATTCCCCGTGAAGATGCGGGGTTCCCGCGGTTAGACGGAAAGACCCTGTGAACCTTAACTATAACTTCGCAGTGGCGTTATCGGTGGTTTGTGTAGGATAGGTGGGAGGCTTTGAAGCCGGGGCGCCAGCTCTGGTGGAGCCAACGTTGAAATACCACCCTAATCTTCGGTGACGTCTAACCTCGCTCCATCATCTGGAGCAGGGACCCTGCGTGGCGGGTAGTTTGACTGGGGCGGTCGCCTCCCAAAGAGTAACGGAGGCGCGCGATGGTAGGCTCAGGACGGTCGGAAATCGTCCGCTGAGTGCAATGGCATAAGCCTGCCTGACTGCGAGACTGACAAGTCGAGCAGAGACGAAAGTCGGCCATAGTGATCCGGTGACTCTGTGTGGAAGGGTCATCGCTCAACGAATAAAAGGTACTCCGGGGATAACAGGCTGATGATGCCCAAGAGTCCATATCGACGGCATCGTTTGGCACCTCGATGTCGGCTCATCTCATCCTGGGGCTGGAGCAGGTCCCAAGGGTATGGCTGTTCGCCATTTAAAGAGGTACGTGAGCTGGGTTCAGAACGTCGTGAGACAGTTTGGTCCCTATCTGCCGTGGGTGTTCGAAACTTGAGAGGATTTGTCCCTAGTACGAGAGGACCGGGATGAACGTACCTCTGGTGTACCAGTCGTGGCGCCAGCCGCGCAGCTGGGTAGCTATGTACGGTCGGGATAACCGCTGAAAGCATCTAAGCGGGAAACCCACCTCAAAACCAGGTTTCGCTGAGAGCCGTGATAGACTATCACGTCGATAGGCCGGGTGTGGAAGGTCCGTGAGGATCGTAGCTTACCGGTACTAATTGCTCGATAGGCTTGATAACTCTCAAGACCCATACGTGGCGACGAGCATGTCGCCCGAAACGAAAGTTCGCCCAGATATTTAGTCTTTAGATCTGGCGCAGAACTCAAAAATATCGACGATCATTAGACGATACATGTTGTTGTAGCATTTGGCTTTGCTGACCTGGTGGTTTTGGCGGGGGTTCCCCACCCGATCCCATTCCGAACTCGGTCGTTAAGTCCCCCAGCGTCGATGGTACTGTGTCTTAAGGCACGGGAGAGTAGATCGCTGCCAGGTCTGCCAAGCCAAATGCAAGTTGCTCTGAAAAGAGCGAGGCCTCCTTCAAGATCTTCGCATCCCCCGGATGCGCGGATACGCGGCTCGGCCGGTTGATGTGGTTCATCCACAGCGGCCGGATAGGGCCGCGAAGTCATTTCTGGGGCTTTTTCCGGGATCGGACCGGAAACTGAAATCGGTGACGCGGGGTGGAGCAGTCCGGTAGCTCGTCAGGCTCATAACCTGAAGGTCCTAGGTTCAAATCCTAGCCCCGCACCCAAACGAAGAACGGCCCTGCGAGCGATCGCGGGGCCGTTTGCGTTTGTGGCGCACCATGTCCGCCTCTATCTCATGAGCCATGACCCACAAGACGATCCGCGCCATCCATCCTTCGCATCGGGACGACATCGCTGATCTCGTCACGCGCCGGCCGTTGCCTGGTCCGAAGGTGGGGCAGGTGGATCCATTCCTCTTCCTCAATCATCACGGGCCGCAGGTCTATCCAGCCAATAATCGCGGCCTGCCATTCGGACCGCATCCCCACCGCGGCTTCGAGACGGTGACTTTCATCCTTGAGGGCGAGCTGATGCATCGCGACTCGGGCGGACATGAGAGCGTCATTCGCGCCGGCGGCGTGCAGTGGATGACGGCCGGCTCCGGCCTCGTCCACGCAGAACTCTCGCCCGACGCCTTCAAGCGCATCGGCGGCCCGCTCGAAATCCTGCAGCTCTGGGTGAACTTGCCCTCTCAGCTCAAGATGACGAAGCCGAACTATCAGGGCCTGCAGGCTGACCAGATCCCGTCGCTCGAAGCCGCGCACGGCAAGGCGCGCCTCAATCTCATTGCCGGCGCCTGGAACGGCCATGCAGGACCCGTCGATTCCGTCACCGGCAACTTCATGAGCACGATCGACGCGCAGTCCGGCGCGCGTCTCGACTTCGACGGCCTCGAGCGCCGCAATGTGTTTCTCTACCTCGTATCCGGCAATGTCCGCATCAACGGACAGGACGTGACGCAGCACAATCTCGTCGAGCTCGATCTTGAAGGCGGCGAACTCACCATCGAGACGGTCAGCGATGCGCGCCTCGTCTTCGGCCATGGCGAGCCGATCAATGAGCCTGTCGTCGCGCACGGCCCATTCGTGATGAACACAGTCGACGAGATCCGACAGGCGATCGTCGACTACCAGGCCGGAAAGTTCGGCGGCGTCACGGCGTAACCGCCTCGGCGGACTTTATGTTCTTGATGAAGTCGCGCACGTCCGCTGAAAGCTGCACAGCCACGCGCTCTTCCTCATACATCATGTGCCCGCCAGCATAGCATTTCGTGCGGATGCGATCGGCGTCATCGGGCAGGTCGCGCCGCGCCATCTCTTCGCCAACGGCGCACGAGACAAGGTCGTCATACATTCCGCCGATCACGAACAGCTGTAGCTTGGGCGCGGCCTCCATCAACTCCGGCATCGGACTGTCCGAGATCGACAGCGACACGCCGAAATGCGCCTGCATGTTGACGATGGACGCGGCGAGCCCGTCCGCCGGCGCCTTGGCGATGCCGGGCTGGTTGGTCATCAGACCAGCTGCGTCCTTCAGCTCGGGAAAGAGTAGCTCGGCCGTCTCCGGCGAGAGCTCGACCACCGTTCCATCTGCGCGGGACACCTTCATCGGCTGCGATCCGCTGAATGCCGGCAGCCACACCGGCCGCTGGTCGAACTCCTGGCCGACATATTTCCGGTCTTTGGGATCAAGCCCGAGATCCTTGCGCAGATCGTCGACGATGGCCTGCGAGATCCACTCGCGATTGTCCGAGGTCGGTTTGCGCGTGTCGTAAGCGATCGTGCTGTCGATATGAGCGAACAGCATCGGCGCATGTTGTGAGGCAAGGCCTGCCAGCACACGTCCGGGCTTGCCCGGCCCATAGGGCGCGAACACCTGAGCCACCTGCGCATCGGTGTAGCCAAAAAAGCGCTTGAGACCGCCCGCAAGATCCGCTGCCGCCTCCGGATCCGCCGCCCGGGATTTTTCCAGCACGCCGCGCGACCAGACGAGCGCCGCATCGTGGGCCTCTGCGTCCGTACCGACGCCGCCCCCAGCCCGGATGCCGGCCCTGAACGCCAGCGCCGCATAGCCGGGCAGGCGGAACGCGCCATCGGCCGCCGGCTCCAGCCGCTTGCCTACCAGCGAATAGCCCGAGATCAGAACCAGCGCCTCCGGCTCGATGCCGCGCCTCATCAGGTCTTCCGTGACCAGCTGCGCCCGCTTCACGCCATAGCTTTCGCCGATCAGCAAGGTCGGCCGTTCCGCGCCGCCATGATCGCGCAGCCACGTCTCGATGAATGTGCCGAACGCACGCGCATCCTGCGGCTGGTTGAGGTAGGGACGATGGCTGACGCCCGGCGCATAGCGGCCGAAGCCTGTCTCGGTCTGATCGATGAAGACGAGGTCGGCGACATCGAGCAGCGTGCCTTCATTCGCTTTGAGCGCGTTCCCCGCCAGCCGCTTCGGCCCGAACGCGCCATAATGCAGTGGCGTCGTGTTCGCGCCCGAACCGCCGTTCCAGATAAACGCCACGGGCCGCATCACGCCCGGCTTCGCTGGCAGTGAATAGGCGACGTAGGACATGTCCGCGATCAGGCTCGACCCGTCCGCTGAGCGGATCGGCATCAGGCCCGCCTCGGCCGAATAGGAAAGCGTGCGCTTCTGCAGCTTGATCTCGTGCTGGGTGATTGCGGACGTGAAGGCTGGCGCGTCCTGCGCCGCTGCCATGCCGCAAGCCAGCAATGCCAGGGCGGCCATCGCGCCAGAACGCGGGATCATCCCAACCCTCCTCATGAGGCCCCTCGAAGGGTGGGCGAAAACACCGGCCAGTCAAATGAACTTGGCGCTTGAGCCATTCGCTCGCTGTGACGTGACCCTTCGCGACCGCTTGGCGCACTTGCGAGCCAGCCGTCTTCGGCTAGGTTCCGCCACCGGAGGATGTGAGACGTGCTGACGTGGATGCACCGCATGGGGAGGAGGCTGGGCGCGATTGCGCTGCTGGCGCTCGTCGTCCGTGCGGTTCTTCCGGCCGGCTACATGCTGGCCCAGGCCGACACCGGCTCTGGCCGTTATCTGACGCTCCGTCTCTGTGACTCGCATTCCGACGCCGTCCAGATCATCGATCTCGACACCGGCAAGCGCGTCGACGCTTCGAAGCTTCCCGGCAAGACCGAGCAGAAGCACGCCCCATGCGTGTTCGCCGCCGCCGTCGCCATGGCGCAGCCGGAAACGGCCGCCGAGCCGGTCGCGTTCAGGACGAGCCACGACATCGATTTCGCTGTCGTGCGTGACCTTCGCCCCGGCCGCGGCATTCCCGCGCCGCCCCCGCCGTCGACCGGACCTCCATCCTCGATCTGAGCTGATTTCGCCGTGCACGGGCTCCACAGCCTGCGCGCGCTCATTCTGCTTTGATCGAGAATTTTTCCAATGTCCTCCCATCTCTTGTATGCCGCCGTGTCGGCGCCAGTCTTGGCGCTGTCGGCGCCCGCTTTGACCCCGGCTGAAGCCCAGACCATCGCACTTGCGCTCGTGGCTGCCGAAACCGACGCGCCAGCTATCGACAATGACCAGCGCGACGTCGTTGTCGTCACCGGCGAGAAACCGGCCCAGCAGCAAAATCCTGCCACGGTCGAAACAATCACGGCCGAACAGATCGCGACCACAACGGCGGTCACCAACGCTGAAGACTCGCTGCGCTATCTGCCCAACATCGTGGTCCGCAAGCGCCATGTCGGCGACACGTTCGCGCCAATCACGACGCGCACATCCGGCGTAGGCGCTAGCGCGCGCAGCCTCATCTATGTCGACGGTCTCCTGATTTCCGCCCTGATCGGCAACAACAACGGCAATGGTTCGCCGAAATGGGGGATGGTCTCGCCCGAGGAGATCGCGTCGGTCGATGTCTATTACGGCCCGTTCTCGGCAGCCTACGCCGGCAACTCGATCGGCGCCGTCGTTGAGATCAACACGCGCATGCCCGAAAAATTCGAAGGCTCGCTCAGCGCCCAGGGTAGCCTGCACAAGTTCGACCAGTATGCCACCGACGACACATTCAATGCATGGCAGACCAGCGCCGCCATCGGCAATCGCTTCGGTCCGCTCTCCTTCTGGCTGTCGGCGACGCACACTGACAGTTCGAGCCATCCGCTCGGCTATGCGACGGTCGCCCGATCGGCCACGGCCGCGCAGCCAGCTGATCCAGTCGTCATTGGCGCCATCGCGGACGTCAACCGCACCGAAGCGCCGATCCTCGTGCTGGGCGCCACAAGCCTCGAAGATCAGGTGCAGGACAACTTCAAGCTGAAGGCGGCGTGGGACATCGACGCCAATACACGGCTGGCCTACACGGCTGGCCTGTTCCTCAACGACACCAGCTCCGACGTCGACACCTATCTGCGCGACGTCTCGGGCGGGCAGTTCTATGCGGGCGGCCCGGTCAACATCAACGGCAACCGTTATACCATCGCCGCCAGCGCATTTTCCAACAGCGTCTATTCAACCGACGAACAGCAGTGGAGCCACAATCTCTCGCTCACCGGCAAGCTCGGCGCCGATTTCGACTATCGTCTGGTCGCCTCGGTCTATGACTACGACCAGAGCGAGCAACGCCTCCCATCAACGGCTCTTCCCGCTGCGCGGGCCGGCGCGGCCGGCTCAATCGTCCGCGGCGATGGCACGGGGTGGACAACGCTGGACGGCAAGGGCGTCTGGCGCTTCGCGCCTGGTCACGAACTGTCCTTCGGCCTGCACGGCGATGAGTACGAACTGCAGAACGAGCGCTACTCCACCACGAACTGGATTAACGGCGCGCCCGGCGCACTGACCAACGCCTCGCGGGGCAAGACCCGCACCAGCGCCGTCTGGGTGCAGGAAGCGTGGGATGCAAGCGATGCAGTGACGGTCGTGGTGGGCGGGCGCTTCGAGACGTGGAAGGCGTCTGACGGCTTCAACTTCTCCTCCTCTCCCGTGCTCAGTGTGAACCAGCCTGAAGTGAAGTCCGACAATTTCTCGCCCAAGGCTTCTGTCCGCTGGGAGTTTGCGCCGCAATGGTCCGCCAAGGCGTCGGTCGGCAAGGCCTATCGCTATCCGACCGTGTCGGAACTCTACCAGGCCATCACCACGGGCGCGACGCTGACGGTTCCCAATCCGAACCTGCGTCCGGAAGACGCCCTCTCCACGGAGTGGACGGTGGAGCGCATGCTGGAGGACGGCAGCATCCGCCTGACCTATTTCACCGAGGATATCGATGACGCGCTGATCTCGCAGTCGGCGCCGCTCGTCACCGGCTCGACGCAGCTGTTCAACTACGTGCAGAACATCGACAAGGTCGAAAGCCGGGGTTTTGAAGTCGTCGGCGAGAAGGACAACGTCTTCATCCAGGGCCTGTCCATCAGCGGCAACATCACCTGGGTCGATTCCAAGACGGCGGAAGACACAGTCTTCCCGGCCGCCGTCGGCAAGCGGACGCCGGGTGTTCCTGAATGGCGCGCCACTCTGGTCGGAACCTACCGGCCTGATGATCATTGGGCCTTCACGCTCGCAGGCCGCTATTTCGATCGTGTCTATGCGACGATCGACAATATCGACACCGTCAGCCACACCTATCAGGGCTTCGAGGCGTTCATGACCTGGGATGCCCGTGCGGCCTACACGTTCGATGAGCACTGGGCTGCGTCGCTGAGTCTCGAGAACTTCGCCGGCAATGACTACTTCCTGTTCCATCCGTTCCCCCAGCGCACGGCCAGCGCCGAGCTGACCTATCGTTTCTAGGGGAGCGCACATGACAGACGCGGTCGAAACACGCGACGCCGAGGGGCGAGGACGTCTCTACAGAATGCTGTGGCGCTGGCATTTCTACGCCGGCCTCATCTGCATTCCCTTTGTGATCTGGCTGGCGGTGACAGGATCGATCTACCTGTTCCGCCCTCAGATCGATGCGTGGGTCGACCGCGATGTCGCGGTACTCGAACGAGCCGGTAAGCCTGCGACGCAGGAGGCGATTGTCGCGGCTGCGACCGCCGCCATTCCGGGCTCGACGCTCGCGGGGATCATGCTGCCGGAATATCCTGATCAGGCGGCGCGCGTTTTGGTGTCCGACCATGGCGCGCGCACGCGAGTCTATCTCCATCCGGATACGTTGGCGGTCATCCGGACCGTCAGCGAGGATTCCACCTGGGACAAGATCGTGCAGAAGCTTCACGGCGAACTGCTCATCGGCAACACCGGCTCGATCATTGTCGAACTCGCCGCGTCGTGGGCGATCGTCATGGTTCTGACCGGGCTCTATCTCTGGTGGCCGCGAAGCGCGAAGGGGCTCGGCGGCGTTCTCTATCCAAGGCTGGGGCGCGGCGCGAAACGCTTCTGGCGCGACCTCCACGCCGTCGTCGGCGTCTGGGTCTCCGTGTTCGCGCTGTTCCTGCTGATCGCCGGCATGCCGTGGGCGCTCGTCTGGGGCAACGGCTTCAAGATGGTCCGCGATTGGACCGGCACGGCGCCGATCAGCAAGGACTGGTTCACATCGTCCGCCGACGAACACGCCGAACACATGCGCCAGGACGCCGGCGCGATGTCTCACGCAGAGCACATGAATCACCTCGCCGCGCCGCTGGGGACGATCGTTGCGAAGGCGGAAGCGCTAAAGCTTGCCTCGCCGGTGATCCTGACGCCGCCCACAAAAGCGTCGCCCTACTGGTGGGTCAAATCCAACGCCCAGAACCGCCCGCAGCGCGAGGACGTCGCGCTATCGCCCATGACCGGCGACGTCGCCCTCCGGAACACGTTCGACGGCAAGCACATCATCGACCAGATTGTCGGCTACGGCATAGCTGCGCACGAGGGACAGCTGTTCGGCCCCGTCAACCAGGTTCTCGGCGTCCTGACAGCCCTTGGCCTCGTCATGCTGTGCGTCAGCGCCTTTATCATGTGGCGTCGTCGCGCGCCGGAGGGAGTGCTCGGCGCGCCGCCGCCCATACCCGACGCCCGGATCGGCCTGGGCCTTGCCGCGATCATTGTCGTGGCTGCCATCCTCCTGCCTGTGCTCGGCGTCAGCCTCATGGTGCTGGGGCTGCTCGAATACGGCGCGCTCCGGCGCTGGCCGGCGGCGCGCCGCTGGCTCGGCCTGCAGCCGGCTTGACGAACTCGAAAAAGAAGCTGGAACCGCGCGCCTTATCCTGCGTTGATGTCCGATCGGGATCGGGCGCGCGATGACTTTACTCACTGTCATGATTGTCGAGGACGAGCCGTTGATCGGCGCGGCGATGGAGATGCTGGTCGAGGATCTCGGCGGTTCCGTCGTCGGCCCTTTCATGAACGTGGGCGATAGCCTGGCTGGCCTCGAGCGGGCCGGGCAGGTCGATTGCGCGCTGCTGGATTGCAATCTCGGCAGGGAAACCTCCTGGCCGATCGCCGATGCGCTGGCCGCACGGGGCGTGCCGTTCGCCTTCACCAGCGGCAAGGGCATCCAGGACATCGAGCCCCGCTTCCGCGATCGCCCGGTCTTCGCCAAGCCAGTCGACGAATCGAAGTTGAAGCGTTTCCTGCAGGGCCACGCGCGCTCCTAACTCCCAAGCGTCCAGCGACGGAAACTCCCCGGTTTCGCATTTAAGCCTCAATCGCGCTGTTATGTGCGGAAGATTTAAGGGCGACGCTACGTCATTCCCCTTGAAACGGGGGCCTATATCGATTATCGATATAACTGGGTGTCAGGGCCCTCCGAAAATTAGTCACGGTTTCTGGAGAGAGACCCTCACATGAGCCTTGCGCTCTCGACACTCCTATTTGAGTGGCGCCGCTACATGGCGGCCGTCATCGCCCTCGCGCTTGCGGGGGTTCTCATGCTCGTCCTGGGCGCCTTCCTGATCGGGATGTTGCAGTCCGTCACCGCCACCATCGACCGCTCGCGCGGGCAACTGATCGTGATGTCTGCCAAGGCCAGCTCCATCGCCGGACGCACGCCGCCGATGCCAGCGCGCATCGTGCCGCTGGTCTATCGCCATCCCGACGTGCAGGAGGTTCAGGATCTCGATCTCGGCGGCGGCGCCTTTTACGGGCCCGGCGCGGCGGCCCCTGCCTACGTGATGGCGATGGTGGTGGACACGACCCCGAACGCCATCACCCTGCCTGAAGATTTCACGGAAGAGATGCGCCAGAAACTGGCGGTCCCCTACAACATCGCCGTCGACAAATCTGCTCTGGCGGCCCTCAAAGTAAAACTGGGCGACGAGGCGACCTACAATGGCAAGACGGTCCGCGTCGGCTTGATCCTCGATACCTATCCCAACACACAGCAACCCACGATCGTGGTTTCACGCCAGACCATGCGGCTGATGGGAAATGTCGATGACAGCATGGTCGGCATGCTGGTGGTGCGTCTCAAGGATCCCTCGCAGATGCTGCGCGTCCGCGACGAGCTCAACACCATGGCAAATGGCCAGTACCGCGCCTGGACCAAGAAGGAGCTCAGCCAGGCCACGATCCGTGACGTGATGCAGGAAGGGCAGGTGGTCATCATCATGAGCTTCCTCAGCGTGATCGGCTTCATCATCGGCGTGGTGATCTCGTGGCAGACGCTGCGCGGAGCCATCCTCGCTAACATCAAGGAATTCGCCAGCCTGCGCGCCCTCGGCGTCTCGATCAGCCAGCTGCGCGGCGTCGTCATGGAGCTGTCCTTCTGGGTCGGCATACTGGGCATCATCATGTCCGGCCTGCTGATGGCCGGCATCGCGATGCTGGCCAGTGCGGGTAGCGTGCCCATGGGCTTTGACACTGGCTCGATCATTCAGACGGCGGTCCTGCTGTTGCTCATCTCCATCATGTCGGGCGCGCTGACGCTCGGCGCCCTCAAGAAGGGCGAACCCGCGGACCTGCTCAAATGATCAACGCATTGCGCAAGAAGCCAGCCGAGATCGAGGAAGCGCACGTCATCGCTCCCGCGCCCGACGAGGTCGGCAAGACATGGGCGATTGCGGCGCGCGGCATCACCAAGAGCTTCAAGTCCGGCCAGATGAAGGTCGAGGTCCTGAAAGGCATTGACCTGCTGATTGCGACTGGCGAGATCGTACTTGTCATGGGCCCGTCAGGTTCGGGCAAGTCGACCCTGCTCGCGGCCGTCTCCGGCCTCATGAAGCCCGATGGCGGCAGCGTCGTCGCGCTCGACACGAACATCTGGAAGATGTCGCGCAAGAAGATCGACCGCTTCCGTCTCACCAATTGCGGCTTCATCTTTCAGGGCTTCAACCTGTTTCCCGCGCTCACCGCGAGCCAGCAGGTCCAGATCGTTCTCAAATTCATGAAGAAGAGAGGCCGCGAGCGGAAGGAAGCCGCCGAGGGCGCGCTTCGCGACGTCAATCTCGGCCATCGCCTCAACAACCGGCCCGATCGTCTTTCGGGCGGCGAGAAGCAGCGCGTCGCCATCGCCCGCGCGCTCGCCAAGAAGCCCAAGCTGATTTTCGCCGACGAGCCGACCTCAGCACTCGATGGCGAGAACGGCCATGTCGTCATGGATCTCCTGCGCAAGTGCGCGAAGGAGCAGGGCGCAACCGTGCTGTGCGTCACGCACGACGCGCGCCTCGCCGCTTTTGCTGACCGCATCATCACCATCGAGGACGGGCGGATCACCTCCACCAACGCTGATCCCGCCCAGTTCGCACATCATCATTAGAGAACGGAAACACCGTCATGACTCGCCTCCCCACTTTCCTTCTCGCCACGGTCGCCGCCGCCACGCTTGCTGCCTGCGGCGGTGCATCTCCCGCTGATCCGGCCGCGGTCGCCGCTCCCGACGCCAAGGGCGCCCCTGCCGCCGTGGCCACGCCCTATACCGCGATTGCCGCCGGCAAGGTCGACATCGAGGGCGGTCTCGTCGATGTGGCGGCCCGCGCGCCCGGCATCGTGCAGCAGGTGTTCGTACAGGAGGGCGACAAGGTGAAGGCCGGAGAAGTCCTCGCGCAGCAGGAAGACGCCGACGCCCGCCTGTCGCGCAACCGCGTCGCCGCCCAGCTCGCGCAGGCCGAGGCACAGGTTCCGATCCTCGAAGTGCAGTTCGCCGCCGCCGAGCGCGAGGAAAAGCGCCTCGAGCGCCTGATCGCCGATAGCGCGACCTCGCAGCAGACCTACCAGCAGGCGCAGGACACAACGAACCAGCTTCGCGCCCAGCTCACAGCACAGAAGGCCGCGGTTTCGCTCGCCCGCGCCCAGCTCGCCGAAGCCAACTACCAGGTCGAGCTCTACGTCATCCGTGCGCCTACCGACGGTACGATCGTCCGCCGCTATGCGAACCCCGGCTCGGGCGCTTCCACCTTCAGCGTCACAGCAATGTTCCAGCTGCAGCCGGATACCAAGCGCATCGTCCGCGCCGAGGTCGAGGAGCGTTCGGTCACGCTGGTGAAGGCAGGCCAGAAGGTCGAGATCGTGCCTGAGGCCGACCAGACGAAAGTCTATTCCGGCGAAGTCCTCCGCATTGCCGGCGTCATGGGCGCCCGCAAGCTTCGCTCCGACGATCCCAGCGAGCGCGCCGACGAACGCGTGGTCGAAGTCGTGGTCGACGCCGAGCAGGCGCCCGTCCTCGTCGGCCAGCGCGTCCTCGTGAAATTCATCAAGGACGACGCGAAACCATCTGAAGCGGCCGAGAAGACCGCCCAGCGCTAGGGTTCGAGCACGAATACCTCGCCGCCGATGTCGACGAGGTAGACGTTGCCTTCGATGTCCGTTCCGAAGGCCACAACCGATTGGATGGTTCCCGTATTCGGTGCAAACGCCGATGTTCGAACCGTCAGGCTTGTTGAAGGCAGAACGCTCCCGATCGTCAGGTTCGTGATCGGGACCGACCAAAGCGTGTTCGATCCGAAGTCGCCGAAGATATACTGCGCCTGCAGGTCCTCGATCGGCCCGCGATAGACAACACCTCCCGTTACGGTCGTACCGATCGTGCGCCCATACTCGGTTACGGGCAGAGTGAAGGACGCGCTGTCCGCGCCGCCATTGTAGGCCTGCGATCCTTCGCGCCGATCCCAGCCGAAATTGCTCAGCGCCGTGGCATTGGCGGGAATGCGATCGACTTCCTCGATCGCGCTCTGGCCGACGTCGCCGATGAAGACGTCGCCGCCGCCGCGGTCGACGCTGATGCGGAAGGGGTTGCGCAGACCGCTGGCGTAGATCTCCGGCAGCCCGCCGACGCCATTGGCGAACGGGTTCCCCGTTGGAATAGAATAGTCCCGCGTGGCGTCGCCCGGGAAGGCATCCGTCGATGGATCGATACGCAGGATCTTGCCGCGCAGGCTGTTGTTGTCCTGTGAGGTCTCAGGCGTGTTGCCGCCATCACCCAGGCTGATCAGCAGTCGGCCGGAATTGTCGAAGAAGACAGTCCCACCCTTGTGGTTGGTCGCCGAGGGCTGAGGAATTGTTAGGATAGCGTCGGCCGTCGATGCATCCGCCTGCGCGTAGTTGTTCGCCATCACCTGATACTTGCGGATCTCGGTGACGTTGGCGCTGTTCGGATTGAGATGGAGGTAGAAGGTTCGGTCGCTCACGAAGTTTGGCGAGAACGCGATCGACAACAGGCCTTTCTCGCCATTGGTGTCGACCTGCGAGGTGATGTTGAGGAAGTCACTCGCCTCGAAAACTCCCGTTGCTGGGTTGATCACGCGGATGCGGCCTGCGCGTTCAACGATCACCACACGCCCGCTGCCATCGGGCAGTCCGGCCGCATAGATCGGAGCCGACATTCCCGATGCGATCCGCCGCACATGAAAGCCCGGCGCGACGTTGGCCACAGTCACGGCGACATTCTGCGTAACCGTGTTTGCGCCATCCGAGGCTGTGAAGCTGATGTCGTAGACATTGTTCGCGCCGGCATCATTGGACGCTTCAAAATCCGGCGCCGCTGCGAAACGCACTTCGCGCGTTACCGGGTTCATCACGAAACGCGCGGCGTCCGGTCCTCCGATCGTTGCGCCGTAGGTGATGGTGTCGCCATTGGGGTCGGTGGCCACTGGCCGGTAGATCACGCCGATCACATTCTCCCGGACCGAAACCGTGGCGGAGGAGGTGAAGGTGGGCGCTCCCGAGCCGCCCGGCGGCGGTGGCGGCGGTGGTGGCGAAGTTGGCGGCGAGGGCGGTGGCGGAGGGCTGTCTCCCCCGCCACCTCCGCAGGACACAGCGGACAGGGCGAGGGCTGCAAGCAGGGCCGCACGGACGACGCTGGTCATCACTAACCTCCACGTGCCCCGCAAAATCGAGAGTAGCGCGCTGATCTGCGACGAAAAGGCTGCCCTCCGGATTTCAGTTGCTATTGAGAATGGTTCTCAATATACGTTGCGACATGGATACGGGGTCGATGACTCAAGGGTTGGACCGGCTTGCCAAGGGCAGGGTCGGGCGCGTTGCCGGCTTCGCGCAGGGCGACCAGAAGCTGGTCGCGAAACTGCGCGAGATCGGCTTTGCGGAAGGTGATGAAGTCGAGCTGCTGGCGACCGGCTGGCTCGGCGGCGCGCCGTTGTCGATCCGTCTGAACCGTACCGTCATCGCGCTTCGCAAGGGGGAAGCGGCGCTCGTCCAGGTGGAGCTGGCAGGGTGACCACGACGACATTGCGGCTAGCCCTGGTTGGCGCTCCCAACAGCGGCAAGACGACCCTTTTCAACGGTCTCACCGGCGGCCTCGCCAAGACCGCCAACTACGCGGGCACCACGGTTGAGACGCGCACCGGTCGCTTCGAGACGCCCGGCGGCGCCAACGTCACGCTGGTCGACCTGCCCGGCATCTACGGCCTGGAAGCCCGCTCGACCGACGAACGTGTCGCTGTCGAAGCGATCAAGGGCCAACGGGGCGACCCGCCGCCGGACGCGCTGATCCTCGTCGCGGACGCTGCCCACATGCGCACCCACCTGCACACCGTGCTGCAGATGAAGTCGCTGGGCCTTCCCGTCATCGTTGCCCTGAACATGATCGACCTCGCCGAGCGCGATGGGGTGAAGATCGACGTTCCGAAACTCACCGCACTGCTCGGCGTGCCGGTCGTGACCACGCGCGCAACCCGCAAGGCGGGCCGCGAAACCCTGATCGCCAAGATCGATGAAGTGCTGAAGGCCATGCCGCCGGGCGTCGTCCTCACCGAACCGGCCCATGATCTCCGCGCCCTCCAGCGTGAAGCCCGCCGCATCGCCGACGACACGATGGTCGAGCCGGCGATGAACAAGTTCACCCGCGCCATGGACGGCATCCTGCTGCACCCCTTGGCCGGCGTCGCGGTCCTGATCGCCGTCCTGTTCGTGGTGTTCCAGGCCGTGTTTGCATGGGCGACGCCGTTGATGGACGCTATTGATGCGGGCTTTGCCTCTCTGCAGGAGATCGTCTCGCCGATGATCACCGACCCGATCCTCAACGGGTTCGTGGTGGATGCGGCAATCAATGGCGTTGGCTCGGTCGTGGTGTTCCTGCCGCAGATCGTGATCCTGTTCGCATTCATCCTGTTCCTTGAAGCCTCGGGCTACATGGCCCGCGCGGCCTTCCTGATGGACGAGCTGATGCTGCGGGTCGGCCTCAATGGCCGCGCCTTCATTCCGCTGCTGTCATCATTCGCCTGCGCCATCCCCGGCATCATGGCGGCGCGCACCATCGAGGAGGAACGCGACCGCATCACGACGATCATGGTCGCGCCGCTGATGACCTGCTCGGCGCGCCTGCCGGTCTATACGCTGCTGATCGGCGTCTTCATCCCGCAGAACATGGTTGGACCATTCAACCTGCAGGGCCTCGTCCTCTTCGCGCTCTACGCCATCGGCGTTGTCAGCGCCGTGCTCGTCGCTTTCATTCTGAAGCGCACCGCGACCAAGGGGCCGAGCCAGCCGCTCATCATGGAACTGCCCACCTACAAGCTGCCCGTCTGGCGCGACTTCTTCCTCGGCCTGTCGAGAAGGCGTGGGCCTTCCTCAAGCGCGCCGGCACCATCATCTTCGGCTCGACCGTGGCGCTCTGGGTGCTCGCTTACTTCCCGAACGGCGGAACCGGCCTCGAAGGCAGCTATGCCGGCATGATCGGCCGCGTCATCGAGCCAATCTTCCATCCGATCGGGTTCAATCTCGAAATGGTCGTCGCGCTGATCCCGGGCATGGCCGCGCGTGAGGCCGCTGTGTCGTCACTGGGCCTGATCTACTCACTCGGCCCGGTCGACGAGACCAGCCAGGCGCTGCAGACGACGCTGTCCGCCGCCTGGACCCTGCCGATGGCCCTGAGCTTCATCGCCTGGTACGTCTATGCACCGCAGTGCTTCGCCACGCTCGCCACCGTCCGCCGCGAGACGAATTCGTGGAAATGGACGGGCTTCATGTTCGCCTACCTGATCGGGCTGGCCTATCTGGCCTCGCTGCTCACGTTCAATGTCGCCAAGGCGGCAGGCCTCTAGCCGACAGACACACGATGTAGCGCCCGCCGCGCGATCGCCTATATTCCTCCTCGCTGATTTGTGGGGAGGCAGGGGCAATGCGCATTCTGGTGTTTGTGGGAGCCGTGCTGGCTGCCGTGTTCGCAGCCCCGGCGATGGCCGATCCGGTTTGCGATCAGGCCAAGATCAATCTTGAGGACATCCGTTCTGGCAAGGACCACGTCAACGGCATTCCCGAAGGCCAGCCCCAGATGAAGGGCGAGAAGGCCTACGAGGCCGACATGGCCGCCTTCTACATCGACGCCTTCCGGGAGATAGGCGACATCCGCATCTACTGCGGCGCAAAGGAATTGCCCGCCTATGTCCAACCCGCAGCCGTGAAGACTGCCCTCATCGCGGCGGTGCAGGCCGCACCCGCGCGCTACTGCTCGCCCGCGCCGGAAGGCGGCTTCAGCGCCGTCAGCTTCATCCAGGCGCGCTTCAAGGATGAGGCAATCACCGCCTTCAGCCACCGCGTCAAGGAAACCAGCAACAGCTACGACCCCTATCGCCAGATCGACTGGGACTCGCAGACGCATTTCAGCGAAGCCAGTTATCTGCGCGAAGTTTCGCAGGTGCTGAGCGCCTCGTGCGTGCCGAACGATGAAGCCAGGCTGGCGCAGACCGCCACGGAAACGGCGATCGTTATCGCGAAGGAGAACATGGCCTTCGTCGACTGCGTGAAGGCGCGCGAAGGTTATGCTCCGCAGATCAAGGCGTTCGACGCGCTGGTCCCGGGTCAGGATGCAAAGGCCATGAAGGCCGCCTACGCCAATCTCGAGAAGGCGGCGAAGCCGGTAAAGACAGCCTGCAGGAAGTCCGAGGAAGGCGCGAAGGAGATCGACTACGTCATCGCGTCCAAGAAGATGCAGATCGATTTCATCGAGATCCCCGGCTGCCGCGAAGCCGCGATCAAGATGAACGAGGTGCGGCAGTCCTTCAACGGAATGGACAAGGCAGCACGTCTGGCGGCATTGCCGGAGATGAAGCAGGCCGGCAAGGATGCGAAGAAGGCTTGCAAAAACGATCCTGCGCCTGAGACATGGGCGAATTTCATCGCCTGGATCGCGGAGAAGAATCTCTCTCGTCTGGCGAACTGATCATGCCGAAATTCAAGACAACGCTGATGCAGGCCGAAGGCATGAACGCCACAGGCATCGTCATTCCCGATGCGATCGTCGAGGGCTTCGGGCAGGGCAAGAAGCCGAAAGTCGCCGTAACCATCAATGGCCATACCTACCGCAGCACTGTCGCCGTGATGGGCGGCAAATACATGGTCGGCGTCGCGAAGGAGCATCGCGAGGCCGCAGGCGTGAAGGCCAAGGACAAGATCGAGGTGACGCTGGAACTCGACACCGCCCCGCGTGAGGTCGAGGTTCCGAAGGATTTTGCCGCTGCCCTGAAGAAGGCCGGCCTCACCAAGGACTTCGCCGCACTCGCCTTCACGCACCGCAAGGAGCACGTCCGCGCCATCGAGGAAGCGAAAGCGCCGGAGACAAGGCTCCGGCGCATCGAGAAGGCAGTCGCAATGGTGGCGGGGAAGAAGAAGTAGCTTATTCCGCAGCCTTCAACGTCGTGGTTTCCAGCGTCCATTTCAGGCGCGGCGAGCGGGCGGCTCGCGTTTCGTCGAGACGCTTGGCCGGCGCAAGGTGGGGCGCCGATTTCAGCGATGGATCCTTCTGCACCGCGCGGCGCGCGATGGAGGCGAGGCTGTCGCAGAAACGATCCAGTTCGGCCTTCGACTCCGTCTCCGTCGGCTCGATCAGCATCGCGCCGTGAACAACGAGCGGGAAATACATCGTCATCGGGTGATAGCCCTCGTCGATGAGACCCTTGGCGATATCGATTGTCTCGACGCCGCTGTCCTTCAGGAAGGCATCCGAGAACAGCGCCTCGTGCATGCAGTATCCATCGAACGCCGGGCTCATTAGCGGCTTGAGGCGCGCAAGGATGTAGTTGGCGTTGAGCACGGCGTCCTCGGCGACCTGACGCAGGCCATCGGCGCCATGGCTGAGGATATAGGCGAGGGCGCGCGTGAACATGCCCATCTGGCCATGGAAAGCGCACATGCGGCCGAACAAGTCCGGCGCGTCGTCATGGTGTTCGACGAAGCGCAGGCCGTCGGCCGTTTTCACGATGAACGGCACCGGCGCATACTTCGCCAGCTTGTCCGACAGCACGGTCGGACCCGAGCCGGGACCGCCGCCGCCGTGCGGCGTGGAGAATGTCTTGTGCAGGTTGATGTGCATCGCATCAACGCCGAGATCGCCCGGGCGCACGCGGCCCACGATGGCGTTGAAGTTGGCGCCGTCGCAATAGAAGTAGCCGCCCGCTGCATGGATCAGGTCGGCGATCTCCTTGATGTCACGCTCGAACAGTCCGCAGGTGTTCGGGTTGGTCAGCATGATGCCGGCAATGTCCGAGCTATCGACCAGCTTGGCCTTCAGCGCCGCCATATCCACGCGGCCATCTGCGGCGGCCGGGATTTCGTCGACGGTGAAGCCGCACTGGGCGGCCGTCGCCGGATTGGTGCCATGCGAGGATTCAGGCGCCAGCACGCGCTTGCGATGGCCTTCACCCTTGGCGATCAGGGCCGCGCGGATCGCCAGCATGCCAGCGAGCTCGCCATGCGCGCCCGCTTTCGGGCTCATCGCCACGGCCGGCATGTTGGTCAGCTTCATCAGCCAGTCGGCCAGCTCGGTGATCACTTCCAGCGCGCCCTGGACGGTCGATTGCGGCTGCATCGGGTGAACGTCGGCAAACCCCGGCAGGCGCGCGACTTTCTCGTTGAGGCGCGGGTTGTGCTTCATCGTGCACGAACCCAGCGGGAAGAGGCCGAGGTCGATCGCGTAGTTCTTCTGGCTCAGGCGAACGTAATGGCGCACGGCCTCGGGCTCGGTCAGGCCGGGCAGGTTGCTCGGCTGCGAGCGTGTCACGCCGCCGAGGCGGCTCTTCGTGCCCTTCGGCTTCGCGAGATCGACACCCGTCTTGTTGGCAGAGCCGATCTCGAAGATCAGGTTCTCCGTCTGCAGCAGGCCCTTCGAGCCCGAGACGGTCGTGGCGGTCGCAGCGCCGTCAACGGCGGAGAGCGAGGTAGGGCGGCCGGTGGAATTCATGGTCATTAGAGCACCTGCGCCAGAGCAGCGGCATAAGCCTTGATGTCGGAAGCCGTCGCGCATTCTGTGGCGGCGGCGACGATGACGTTGTCGAAGCCTGCGCCCGGGAACAGGCGCGAGACGCGCACGCCGCCGATCACGTCGCGCTCTTCGAGCGCAGCAAGAACCTGGTCGGCTGGCTTCGTGGTTTCGAATGCGATTTCGTTGAAATAACGCGGCGTCAGCACTTTCACGCCCTTCACGGCGCCAAGCGCATCGGCGAGGTCGCACGCCGCTTCATGGTTCAGCGTGGCGAGCTGTGTCAGGCCCTTGTCGCCCAACAGCGTCATGTGCGCGGTGAAGGCCAGCATGCAGAGGCCGGAGTTCGTGCAGATATTGCTCGTGGCCTTGTCGCGGCGAATGTGTTGTTCGCGTGTCGACAGCGTCAGCACGAAGCCGCGCTTGCCATCGGCATCCACCGTCTCGCCGCACAGGCGACCTGGCATCTGGCGCAGGAATTTCGAGCGGCAGGTGAACAGCCCGACATAAGGCCCGCCAAAACCGAGCGGGACGCCAATCGACTGGCCCTCGCCCACCGCAATGTCCGCACCCATCTCGCCCGGCGTCTTCACCAGGCCGAGCGACACGACTTCCGTGAACACGCTCACCAGCAGCGCGCCCCTGGCGTGGGCCGCATCGGCGACCAGCGACAGGTCCGTCACAGTACCGAACACGTTCGGCGACTGGCCGATCACGCAGGCGGCTTCCTCGTTCACGGCTTTCGCCAGTTCGAGTTCGCCATCCACGGCCGGCGCCAGCTGGATCACCTTGATGCCGGCCGCTTCACACAGCGTGCGGGTGGTGTCGGCATAGTGGGGATGCAGCCCGCCCGACAGGATGACGCTGTTCCGCTTCGTCACGCGGCAGGCCATCACGGCTGCTTCGGCGCAGGCGGTCGAGCCATCATACATGGAGGCGTTGGCGACATCCATTCCGGTCAAGGCCGCGACCTGTGTCTGGAATTCGAACATCGTCTGCAGCGTGCCCTGCGCGATCTCCGGCTGGTAGGGCGTGTAGGTCGTCAGGAATTCCGAGCGCTGGATGATGTGGTCCACGCTGGCTGGAATGTGGTGCTTGTAGGCGCCGCAGCCGACGAAGAACGGGCCATCGGAAGCCGCGCGGTTCTTCTTCGCCAGCTTCGTCATGTGGCGTTCGACTTCGAGTTCGCCCTGATGGTTCGGCAGGCCCGCCACTGGCCCGGCCAGCCGCGCCGAGGTGGGCACATCGCCGTAGAAGTCATCGACGGATTTCGCACCGATGGTCTTCAGCATCTCCGCGCGGTCGTCCGCGGTGAGGGGGAGGTAGCGCATTTCTATGCTTCCTTGGTCATATCGGCGGCAACGAGCCGTGCGAGCGGATCGAAGGGTGGGTAGTCGTGCATGCGTCTTACTGTTCCGCGCAGAACTTGTCGTAAGCGGCCTTGTCCATCAGGCCCGAAAGTTCGCCGGCATTCGACAGCTTGAGCCTTACGAACCAGCCGTCGCCTTCCGGATCAGCGTTCACCTTGGCCGGATCGTCGACGATCGCCGCGTTGGCTTCCACGACATCGCCCGAGACCGGCGCATAGACGTCAGAGGCGGCCTTCACCGACTCGACAACGGCCATGTCGCCTTCCTTCTTCACCTTCTTTCCGGCGTCCGGCAGCTCGACGAAAACCACATCGCCCAGCTTCTCCGCGGCGAACGCCGTGATGCCCACGGTGCCGACATCGCCCTCGACGCGGATCCACTCGTGCTCGTTCGTGTAATAGGTCGTCATGGAAGAACCCCTTCAGCGTTTGTATTTTGCAGGAACGAACGGCATGGCCGCGACTTCGGCCTCGAGCGCCTTGCCGCGTACAATCAGTTTCAGCGGCGTACCGACTTTCGAATAGCTCGAATCGACATAGCCTTGGGCCACTGGCGAATTCACGCTCGGACCGAATCCGCCGGACGTCACGATGCCGATTGTCTCGCCGGTCGCGTTCTGGATTTCCGTTCCTTCGCGCGCGGGCGCCCGGCCCAGCGGCTTGATGCCGACGCGCTTGGAGGGAACACCGTTCTTGAGTTCGCTGAGAATGCGCTGCGCACCTGGGAAGTCGCCACGCTCGCGGCGCGGCTTGGAGATCATCCACGACAGCGAAGCCGCAACCGGCGTCTTGCTCGTGTCGATGTCATGGCCATAGAGGCACATGCCGCCTTCCAGGCGCAGCGAGTCCCGCGCGCCAAGGCCGATCGGTTTCACGCGCGGATCGGAAAGCAGTTTCTCGGCGAACGCCTGCGCGTGTTCGGCTGGTACGAGGATCTCGAAACCGTCTTCGCCGGTATAGCCACAGCGCGTGGCGATCACATTGCCGAACGGCGTGCCCTTGATCTGGCGGAAGTTCATGAAGGTTAGGGGAACGGCGTCGGGCAGGATGCCGGAGATGACGGCTTCGGCTTCCGGCCCCTGCAGCGCGATCAGCGCGCGGTCGTCGGCGCGATGCAGCTCGGCTTCGCTGCCGGCTGTTTTCTGGATCAGCGCGAAGTCATTGTCCTTCGTGCCGGCGTTGACGACGACATAGAGCCCGCCCTGCTGGTCATCTCCCGGCGGCCGGCCGATCATCAGGTCGTCGACGATGCCGCCGTCCTCGTTGAGCAGGACGGTGAGTTGGACCTTGCCGGGGGCGAGGCCCGCGATGTCCGAGGGCACGAGACGCTCGACGATCGCCGCCACTTTGCGGTGCGCTTCTTCTCCGCCGCCCAGCTGGGGCAGGGACAGGAAACTCGGGCCCATGTGCGAGACATCGAACAGGCCGGCGTGGCTCCGCGTCCAGTTGTGTTCGGCCATGATGCCTTCGGGGTACTGGATCGGCATGTCATAGCCGCCGAACTCGACCATGCGCGCGCCAAGCTTCACATGCAGGGCATGAAGCGGTGTTTTCTTCAGGGGCGTATTCGAGGTTTCCGACATATCCACTCCGACAGCTGCGCAGCGCCGCTTTCGCGACCCACACCCCCGCTGTCGGATGTGCCTGAGAGATTCACGTTACACCCCTTTGACAGGGCGGCGCTTACTCCGTCGGCGGCCGGATTGAACCGGCGCTTTCCAGCGTTGTCGTCACTCCCGCGGCCCTTTTGCCTGAGCGTTTCCGGGGCGGTTGCGCCTTCGGCGGCTGCGGATGATTGCAGCTCTCTCCCGCGGGGATCGATCGACCTGTCCGCTAGGGCGCGCCTCCCGGCAGGCCCACGCGTCAGGGCCATCTGGCGCAAGGAGGGCGCCAAGGTCAATGCCGTGCAGCGGCAAGGCTGGGGATGGCCTGAAAGCCGCCTGCAAACCAGCCTCCTGTTCCATTTTCACTTAACGGGCCTACGCCCGCCGGACGCCGCCCAGTCCTCGGCTTGCGAAGCAAAATGCGCCAAAACCCGCTTCTTGTTCTCGTGAACGGCCCATTGGGCGATCGGCGTCCAGTAAAGGGCCGGATCCAGATCAAGGGTATGAAGCGTCTCAAGCGATAGCCTGGTCCGGCCATCGCCAAGCGGCGTGATGCTGAATCGGGCGTAGGCGGTGGTGAAATAGCCGGCAAGATGAGGCGCCTGAACCTGATCATATGGGCTCAGTTCCTTCAGAGCTGGCGGATCGCTCAATACGTCGAACCACAGTTTCCGCCCCGGTTCCCACTCCGTCACCCGCTCATAGGCGACGCCTGTGGAGAATACCCCGCGGCGCACGGCGCCAACGCCTTCTCCATCGATCTCGCCGCTGACCGGATAGGCAAGTCCCCATCCGAACGGCGCGGACGGCGGCACGTCGATGGAGCCCATATGCGTGATCGATCGCCAGACTTCGTCCGGTCCAGCCGCGACATCGATTGATTCCAAACTGACGAAATCTCCGCGAGGTGGAAAAGCAGCCTCAAGCATGAACAACAAAGGCAGTGCTGCTATCCCCGACAGGGTCGTACGTCCACCGCTACGGCTCTTCGCGGCGACATACCCAATCACGCCGCCAACATATCCAATGCCGACGATCAGGGGGGAAGCCATGATGAGGCAGATAGCCCCCTCGATCGCGACGCCCATGATCGCCGCAGCTCCAAGGCCTAGCGCGGCCAACACGACCTTGTTCGTCTTCGCCAGGCCGATATCAGCCCTCCGGTTCGCGACATAAGCTGCGGTAACGCCAACCACTAGCGGCGTCGCAAAGAACAGCGTGTAGCCGTAGGATTGCATCACGAGCGTGCCGAAGGCGCACGCCGTAAGCGAGATGGTCATCCCCGCCAGAGCGCCCTGCATCGCCGGTATGGTGATGGCGCCGGTGTGGCGTGGCGCCGGTTCCGCATGCCTCACTTTGGTTCCGGTCGGCATCAGCAGCGAAAGCAGCGCGATCATCGGTAGTTGAAGCGCGGGCATGACGATGGGGACCACGAGCACCAGGTCCGCCCGGTCCTTGCGTGCGCGGCGGAAGGACAGCGCAACCAGTATCCAGGCCACGATCAGCATCAGCAGCAGGCCGAGAAACGTCGTCTCGATCGTTGCGCGTGTCAGATAGCGCATCGGGTTGAACAGGAAACCGATGCTGCGCAGATCATCATACCGGCCGCTCTGCCACATGCAGACCAGTACAAACGCATGCTGTGTGAAGAATGCGGAGAGAGACGCTAGCGCATAGGCCCGCCGGTCGAGCTCGCCCTCGAACGAGAACAGGAATTTGGCCAGTTTCATCCGCCGACCCCCAAATCGACGGGGTCAGCCTATAACTGCTTGAGCCACTCAAGAAGCAGGGCGGTCACTTCGGCGGGCTTTTCCTGCTGCGTCCAGTGGCCGCAACGGTCGATGACATGATAGCCGCGCAGGTCGGTCACCTTCTCGCGCATGCGGCTCTCGATGTCCTTGCCGGACATGCGGGTCGCCATGTCCTGAGCGCCGGTGATGAACAAGGCCGGCTGGTCGATGGTCCGGTCGTTGAACTTGGACAACCAGTCGAAGTCGCGGTGGAAGTTGCGATACCGGTTGAACGGTCCGCGGAACCCCGAGCCCTCGAATTCCTTCACATAGTAGTCGATGTCCGCGTCGTTCAACCAGGCCGGAAATTGCGGCGGGTCGACGAGGCGATGCAGCAGGCCATCGCCATGCACCTTGTCTCTCGGCCACGTCCCGTCAGGCGCATCGGCCGAGATCGCGTAGTAGATTTTCCGCAGGGTCGCGCGGACGTCGGCCTCGGCTTCGGCCTCGACATCGCCCTCGTCCTGGATGCGGATCTGGTAGAAGAAGCGGCCCTTGTCGGTGAAGCGTCGGCGGGAATTCTCGATGAAGGGCTCCTTGCCGAGCCCGGTGTAGGGGATGGCGAGCGCCGCCACCGCCGTGAAGCGACCGGGATCGACCAGCGCGGCGTTCCACACGATCGGCGCTCCCCAGTCATGCCCGATCAGGATCGCCTTGCCGCCGCCGAGTTCGTCCGCGGTCTTCTGAAGGTCGCCGATGATCGACTGCATGTCGTAGGCTTCGATCGGCCACGGCTTTGACGAGCCGCCATAACCGCGCACATCGACCGCCGCCGCCGTGAAGCCAGCCTGCGCGATCGGTCCCATCTGGTGACGCCAGGAATACCAGCTCTCCGGCCAGCCATGGACCATCAGGACCAGTGGTCCCGCGCCCTCGACGGCAGCACGGATGCTGCAGTCGCCGGACTGGACGTAGCGGAACTCATGGGCCATATAGAAGGCTCCTTACGGCGACCGTATGTATCGGTTGCGCTATGGGGACGACGCCGGATCGCGATTTCTATAGCAGATCAGGGCTGTCCCTTCCTTAACCATGCGGGCGCGTGGGCTCTTTTCCGGAGCCCGGATCGAGCTCGCGAGTAGGCGCGCACCGAGACGGTTACGAGGACCCCCTCTCACGTTAACGGCTGCGCATGACCCTGCACAAAAACAGGGCGTTTGGAGGGAATACCGTGTTCCTCACCATGATGAAGGGCAAGCTGCACCGCGCTGCCGTCACCCAGTGCGATCTTCACTACGAAGGCTCATGCTCCATCGACATCGATCTGCTCGAAGCGGCGAACATCCTGCCGCACGAGAAGATTGATATCTGGAACATCACCAACGGCGCCCGCATCTCGACCTACGCGATCGAGGCCCCGCGCGGCTCGAAAACAATCGGCATCAACGGCGCCGCGGCGCGGTACTTCCAGGTCGCCGACCGGGTGATCATCGCAGCTTTCGCCCAGATGGAAGAAGCCGAAGCAAAACAGTGGGCTCCGGCCGTTGTGAAGCTGAACGACCGCAACGAGGTCGTTACCGGCATCGCCTAGAGATTACGAAGCTTCCTCCCCAGAAGCAGAAACGCCGCCCGCAAAGCACGGGCGGCGTTTCCAATTTCAGGCGCCGGTCAAAATCACTTGGTGAGTTCGAAAACCACATTGACCGTCTGCGTCAACGACACTTCCCCAGCAGCGATCGGGGTTGCTTCGGCGGCCATGTCCTTCTGGCGCATCTGCATCATCATCGGCACGGGCTGCGGGAAGTATTCCTGCTCGCTGATCGTGACAATGCGCTTGACCTTGTAGCCAACGGCCTTGGCGTAGAGCTCGGCCTTGGCGGCGGCATCCTTGATGGCTTCCATGCGGGCGTCGTTCTGGAACTGGTCAGGCTTGTCGATCGAGAAGGATACGCCGTTGATCGTGTTTCCGCCGCCCTTCACCACAGCATCGAGCGTCTTGCCGAGCGTGTCGAGCTTGCGGACCTTGATGCCGATCGTGTTGGAGGCCTGATATCCTGTGAGGCGCGGGCGCGCATTGTTCGGATACTCGTAGACAGGGTTGAGTGAGAGGTTGCCGGTCTGCATGTCCTTGTCGGCGATGCCGGCGGCCTTCACGGCGGCGAAGACGCCGTTCATCTGCTGGGCCTGCTGCGCCATCGCTTCGGCGGCAGTCTTGGCTTCGACCTGCACGCCGACATTGATCATGGCGATGTCGGGCGCGTGATCGACTGTGCCCTTGCCGGTCAGCGTGATCGTGGTCTCGGGCTGGATGGAGCTCATGGGCGGCATTCCTGGGGGAGGCGTCATCGGCGGTTGCGCCATCGCCATCGGGGCAGTCGCGCAGCCCGCCAGCGCGGTGGCGGCAATCAGGGCAGGGGCAAGGCGTGTCATTGTTGGGGACCTTTCTCGTGGGTCATCGTCCGTCTGGTTCGGGAGTATAGCGGACGTGTGAGGGAATCCGCATTTCAAATGGGGCGCGCCTGTGGCGTGGCAAGCGCGAACTGGGGGCGCTGTGTGGCAAGCTGCGAACGCCCCACAGGCGTATCGGAAACGCCACGTTACCCGATGCTCAGCAGGATGCCGTTGAGGCCGAAATAGCAGCCCACCAGCGCGAGCGAGATAAGCATGATGCGCGCAAGGTCTCTTTCCAGCCGCATCTCGCGCTCGCGCTTCAAGCGCCCCTGCAGGCCTTCGAGCAGCGGTGTCGTTTCGATGTAGTGATCCGAGCGGAAGGCGATCAATGGGTTGGCGATCATCCGTGCAAGGATGGCTGCGATCACCAGGATGCCGATCAGCAGCCAGGCCATGACAAACGCGGCGATCGCCCAGACCAACCCGCCCATCCAGTCGATCTTCTCGCCGGGCTGCTGCATGCCCTTGGTCATCATGCCCATGCCCGCGAACGACAGCAGGTGCAGGTCGATAAGTGGGGGAGGCGGCGGCAGGCCCACGCCGAACAGCGGCGCGTGCACCAGCTTGGCCGCCGTGTCCGACAGCGTGCGATATCCCATGACCAAATCCTGGATCTGCAACGCAGTCGGCACATCGAACTGGCGCTGGATCAGGCTGATCAAGGGCGGCACGCTCAGCAGGATGCCGATCAGGTAAAGCAGCCTGTCTCCGCGCGAAGCTGTTTGGGCGTGGCCAGTCATGACGGCATTCTAGCAGATCAGGGCGTTATGCGCGCGAGCCCATCGCTTCCCGGAGTGTGTTTACCCATTGCTTACCTAACTGCGACCTTTTGTTCTGAGTGAACACTAAAAAGCGGGACAGGTATTTTAACGCCTGAGGCGGACCCTCGCAAATGCACAAGGCGCGTTCGCGCCCGGCCGTAGGGGGCCTGAAATGAACATCAACGACTGGAAAATTTCGACGAAGGCGAAAGCGCAGCCGGCCGCCGAAGAAGCGAGCTGAGAGGAGTTCTAGGTCCTCACGCCTGGAGCAAGCAAACATCATGTCCGAAGAATCAAACCGCCTTGAACTTGTCTCCTTCCGGATGGCTGAGCAGGACTTCTGCATCGACATTATGCAGGTCCGCGAGATCCGCGGCTGGACGCAGTCGACTGCGCTGCCCCAATCGCCGGACTTTGTCTGCGGCGTCATCAACCTGCGCGGCACCGTGCTCCCGGTGGTTGACCTTTCCCACCGCCTTGGGCTTGGTCGCACGGAGACCAGCGCCCGCAGCGCCATCATTGTCGCCCATGTCGGCAAGAAGCTGTTCGGGCTACTCGTCGATTCCGTCTCGGAGATCATGAGCATCGGCGAGGACGCCATCCAGCCCACCCCCGATGTCGGCAGCGACGGCGTACGCGACCTGTTGCGCGGCATCGTCACGGTCGACAACCGGATGATCAGCGTCATCACGCTCGACAACATCCTGCCTGAATCTGCGGCGGAAGCCGCCTGATCTACGGCTTCGCCGTCGGACGCGTCCTCAGCAGGAGAAGCAGGGGAAGCGTCAGCACCGACATGATGAAGAGCAGGTGGAAGCTGTCGATATAGGCGACCATCGCCGCCTGACGGGCGATCAGGCCTTCCATGATCGCCTGTCCGGGCGCTGTGCCGAGATCAAGGCCTGGAGGCAGGCTGGCGACGACGTTTGGATTGTCCGGCGTCGCATGCTCGGCAAGCTGAGAGCTGACGACGCCCATATTGTAGATCTGCAGGGCGCCGACCATCGAGATGCCGAGGCTCGATCCGATATTGCGAATGAGCGTGTAGAACGACGCGGCTTCCGTGCGCAATTGCGGTTTGATGGTTGTGAAGGCGATCGACATCAGCGGAATGAACACCAGGCCGAGGCCCAGCCCCTGGAACAGGCCCGAGACCACGATCGGGGTCTGGTCCATCTCCAGCGCGAAGCCCGACATCAGGTAGTAGGACAGGCCCGTCAGGCTGATCCCGACGAAGATGATCAGGCGATTGTCGACCTTGCCCATCATCCGTCCCACCAGGAACATCGACACGAACGTGCCGGCCCCGCGCGAGGCCTGTGTCAGGCCGGCGGTCAGCACCGGATAGCCGAGCAGGCCCTGCATCAGCGATGGCAGCACGGCCATGCCCGCGAACATCAGCACGCCGATGAACAGGATCATCACCGAGCCGAGAAGGTAGTTCCTGTCCGCCAGGATGCTCGGATGAATGATCGGTCGCGCGCTGGTGAAGATGTGGACGAAGAAGAGGTAGCCGAACAGGCCCGCGATTCCGGCATAGATCCAGATCTCGGTTGAGGAGAACCATTCCTGCCCGGGGCCGCGGTCGAGGAGGAGCTGCATGCAGATCAGCGCAATGATCAGCACGATGAAGCCGAAGCCATCGAACGATTGCTGCTCGCGATGCGTGCGCCTGGGAAGCGCCGTCGCCATGATCATGAAACCGACGATCGCGATTGGGATGTTGATGAAGAACACCCAGCGCCAGTTGAGATTGTCGGTGATCACGCCGCCAAGAATGGGACCCATGATCGGGCCAAGCACGGCGCCCATCCCCCACATCGACATGGCGCGCGCATGGTCTTCGGGCGGGTTGATATCCAGCATGATCGCCTGCGAGATCGGGATGAAGAACGCCGCCGTGGCGCCTTGCAGGACGCGATAGACCACCAGCTCAGCAATACCCGTCGCGATGCCGCACAGCATGGACGACAAGGTGAAGCCTACCAGCGCGCTCAGCAGCACGGTCCGCCGCCCGAAGCGCCGCTCGGTCCAGCCGATAGCCGGCGTCACGATGGTGCCGGCGAGAATGAAGGATGTCAGCGTCCACAGGATCTCGTCCTGCGAGGCCGACACCGACGCCCTGATCTGAGGCAGAACCGTATTGGCGATTGTCGCGTCGATCGACGTCATCAGCGTGGTGAGAATGAGCCCCGCCGAAATCAGGGCCCGCCGCGCAGGATCAGGATACTGGCCATACGCCGGCGCCTTAGGCGTCGCGGACGGAGCAGGGCCCATCTCTTCCATGGCCGGACAACGCCCTTCGTGACCTGTTCAACGTCGGGGAGGGCTAGCTCCCGCCACGAGGTTCTTGCCACATGGGGCGCGCAAAGTCCCGGATCAAAAGGACATCCGCACACGGATGTTCCCCACGGCAGTGATCACATAGCCGGGAATTCTCCGAAGCCGCGAAGATGCGGCATGCAATCGGGATGTCCTGAGGGAAACTTGCAGCAACGGTTCTGTTGCCGCGCGCAGGTCTCGACTGCGCTAGTGAACGTTCAGGTTCACGGTGACCAGCGTGGATAACCCCGGGCGCAGGCGGTCGATGTCGGGTTGGCCCCGGTCGAGTGCGATGCGCACGGGGACGCGTTGCACGACCTTGGTGAAATTACCTGTGCCGGGTTCAAAGGGGAGAAGTGAGAACTGGGAGCCTGATCCCGGCGCGAAGCTCTCGACCTTGCCCTTGAACTTGACACCGGGAAGGGCGTCGACCTCGATCGTCGCCTCCTGGCCGGCCAGCATCCGAGCAACTTGCGTCTCCTTGAAATTCGCGGTGACGTAGAGCGCCTGCAAAGGAACGATCGCCATCAGGCGCGTTCCCGGCTGAACGTAGTCGCCGACATTGGCCTTGCGATCTCCGACGACGCCGTCAATCGGCGCGCGCACGAGGGTGTAGGACCTGTCCTGTTGCGCAAGGTCCAGCGCCGCTTGCGCGCGTTTGGCCGCAGCTTCCGCTTCCGCCAGCGTGGCGTTCAGCGTCTCAATACGCGCTCTCACCGCAGCAGACTGACTGTGCGTTACACCCAGCTTTGCCTCAAGGCGCACGACTTCGGCGCTTGCGGTCGCGGCGGCGGCATGCGTCGCATCCACATCGCGGCGCGAAGCGGCGCCAGCCGTGGCAAGACGATCAAAGCGTTCACTGTCGGCGCTCGTGCGTGCGGCTTCCGCTTGTGCGGCGACAATCGCAGCTTTCGCCGCCGCTACATCGCTGTCGGCGAGCTGCTGCTGGGCGCCGTGTTCGGCAAAGGCGGCGCGCGCGGCCATCACGGCCGCTTCAGCAGTCCTGAGGTCGGCCTGGGCCGACGCTTCGCGCGAAAGGAATTCCGCATCGTCAATGCGCAGGAGCACGTCACCAGCTTTGACGCGCGTATTGTCCTTCACCAGGATTTCCGAGACGACCCCGCGGATCCTGGGCGCGACAACAGAGCTGTCTGCTTCAAGATAGGCTGCATCCGTCGAAACGCTGCCGTGCGGCAACAGGATGAACGCCGCCCCTCCGATCGCAATTGCCAGCGCGATCACAACAGCGATGAATGTGCGGTGAGAGAACGGCCCCCGCTTCGGCGTGGGGGCGACGGTCTCCGGCGCAGCGGCTGGGCCAGGGACAGACCGAAGGGTTTCGACAGTGGTGGCGCTCATCGTCACACCTTGCATTTGTAAGTCAGGTTGCGTCCGGCGTCAGACGCCGCAGGATTGCGCGTCGCGAACGTTTCAGGACGAGGTCGGATTGTTCGGGGTCAGGCTCCGCCCGGGCGCGGCCGAGCGCGCCGATCAGTTCTGACAAAAGCGAGCTTGCTTCGTCCTCCGGGTGTTCCGAGCCGATGGCTTTGAGGGCCGAGGCGATCACGCCGGCAAGGCTGCTCATCCCCGCTGCATAGCGTTTGGCGGCCCGCGATGGCAGGCGTGGCGCATCCGAATTCAAGAGCGCCAGCGGGCAGCCGAATGTACGGGCATCCCGGTGCTTGGGGGAAAGATAAAAGCGCACGAAATCCCGCAGATTGTCGCCCGCATCGCCCTCGCGCTCCAGCAGCAACCGCGCCGTTGCTTCGCGGAACAGCTGTTCGATCCCGGCTTCCAGGAGATCGTCGCGTGACTTGAAGTGGGCGTAGAACCCACCATTCGTGAGGCCAGCGCTCTTCATCACAGCCGATAGCGACAGCCCGGCGGGGCCGTCACGGCGTATGGCGAGGGCCGCCTCCTTCAGCAGCGTCTCGCGGGTCTTGTCCTTGTGATCTGCCGAATAGCGCACGTCTTGTCATCCGTTATATGAAGCACTTAATATAAAGAAACGGCGAGTTCAAGAGGCGCGCATGGTCGGTTCGATTGCGGCAGGCGGCGCAAGGCGCGGGGCGGGGCTCGTGCTGGATGATCCGGCGACGATGCCGTCGAGCCGGAAATACATGATCTTCGGCGTACTGGCGTTCGGCCAGTTCATGGCGCTTATCGACATCCAGATCGTCGCGGCCTCCCTGAACGAGGTGCAGGCCGGCCTGTCCGCGGGGCCGGACGAAATCAGCTGGATCCAGACCGGCTATCTGATGGCCGAGTTGGTGATGATCCCATTCTCCGCCTTCCTTGCGCAGGCTCTGTCGACACGCTGGCTGTTTGCGCTGTCGGCCGGCCTGTTCACGGTCTCGAGCGCGCTCTGCGGCGCTGCTTGGGACATTCAGTCGATGATCGCCTTCCGCGTCATCCAGGGGTTCGTCGGCGGCGCCATGGTGCCAACCGTTTTTGCCGTCGGCTATACGCTGTTCCAGGGGCGCCAGCGCGCGATGATCCCGGCCATTCTCGGCATGGTATCCGTGCTCGCACCGACACTCGGACCGACGGTTGGCGGCTGGCTCACCGACACGGCCGGCTGGCGCTGGGTTTTCTACATCAACATCATCCCCGGCGTTCTCGTCACCTTCCTGTCCCTCTCGCTTCTGAGGATCGACCGGCCGAACTTCTCCATGCTGAAGCGGATCGACTGGTCGCACTTCCTCTCGATGGCGATCTTCCTCGCCGGCCTCGAATACGTGCTGGAAGAGGGACCGCGCCACGGCTGGTTCGAGGACGAGAATATCCTGATCGCGGCCTGGGTGTCGTTCGTCGCTTTTCTTCTGTTCCTGGAACGCTCCTTCCGCTCTGGCGGCCCGGTGGTGAAGCTGACCCCGATGCGGAAGCCTACCTTCGTCTACGCATGTATCTTCAATCTTGTCATCGGGTTCGGTCTCTACTCCTCGACCTATCTTGTTCCGCTCTTTCTTGGCCGCGTGCGCGGCTTCACCGCGATGGACATCGGCGCGACCGTGTTCGTCACCGGCATCGCGCAGCTGGCGTCCACCGTCATTGCCGCCCGTCTTTCCCAGCGTGTCGATCCGCGCAAGGTGATCACGGTCGGACTGATCCTGTTCGCTACCAGCCTGTGGTGGACGTCGCATCTCGGCGCCGAGTGGGGTTTCTGGGAGCTTCTCGGTCCACAGATGCTGCGCGGCTTCTCGATCATGCTGTGTATCGTGCCAAGCGTTGGCCTTGCCCTCACGGGGTTCGAGCAGATCGAACTTCGTTATGCATCCGGCTTGTTCAACCTGATGCGCAATCTCGGCGGGGCCATCGGCATCGCCGTCGTCAACACGTGGCTGGGCGATCAGGCGCGCATTCACCTCGCACGCTCCGGCGAGGCCCTCGGCCAGGCGGGTCAAGGCGCTTCTGAATTCGTCGGCGGCGTGGCTCAGGCCTTCAGCCAGGTCGTCTCCGATCCAGCTCAGGCCCTCCTGATGGCGCAAGGCGTGTTCGCGCGCGCCGTGGGACGCCTCACGCTCACCTCAGCCTTCGATGAAGTATTCCAGATCATGGCCTGGGTCTTTGTCGCAGCTCTCGTGCTCGTGCCGCTCTGCAAGGCGCCGCCCCTCCCAGGTCCCGCAGCAAAGCCAGCTGCGCCCGCCGACGCGCACTAGCCCCACGAAAGCGGTCAGCAGGCGCTGCGTCAATTTCTCCAGGCTTGCCGCTGTTACGCCTTTGGGATCGTGCAATGCCGCCCTATCCTTTGGCGGAACTGGATTCTCATCGATCGGGCGGCGGGAAACACCCACATGGCGCGAATGAGAGTGGGCATCGCCATTGTCGGCGGCGGACTGAGCGGCATTCTGTGTGCGCTCCATTTCCGCGCTGCTGATCCTGCGCTCGTCATTTCAGTCATCGAGAAGTCCGATCGGTTTGGTCCCGGACTGGCCTACGGCGCCTTTGCGACCGGGCATGTCCTCAACGTGCCCGTGCATCGTCTGGACGTGGGATTGTCACCGACCTTTGAGCAATGGCTTGCGACGCGTGTTCAGACTTACGACCTGGGCGCGGCGCTGGCTGAGGCCAATGGACATCTTGGTGAGGCTTTCGTCGGAAGGTCGGTCTTCGGGGAATATCTGGAAGACCTGCTCGCACCATCTCTCGCCTCGGGTGTGTTGCAGTGGATACGAACCGAGGCAGTCGCCTTCCTCGATGAGCCCCGGCGCGGCCTGCGGCTCGCCGACGGAACCGACCTGGAAGCCGAAGGCGTGATCCTGGCGACAGGCAATGAGCCACCGGGAGCAGGACCTTCCGATCTGGAGAAAGCGGCAGGCTACATCGCCAATCCCTGGGCGCCTGACGCACTGGCAGGCATTGGCGAACGCGACAACGTTGTCGCGCTCGGCACGGGACTGACGGCGATTGATGTCGTGCTGGCATTGCGGCGTCAGGGGCATTGCGGCCTGATCACGCTCCTCTCGCGCCGCGGCCAGCTGCCTCGGCCTCATGAGGGCGGTGGCCAATGGCCGGCCTTCATCGATCCGCATCTGCCGGCCTCGCCCGCGAAACTCGTACGAGTTGTACGGCAGGAGATTCGCAAGGCCATGATGGCGGGCGTCCCTTGGCCGCGTGTTGTCGATGCGGTGCGTCCGAGAATCACGGCGATCTGGAGCAGCTGGTCACTGACGGAGCGCAAGGCGTTCCTCAGGCATATGCGTCCCTGGTGGGATACCGTCCGTCATCGCATGGCGCCGCGCATAGCAGCTTCGATAGCAAGCCAGCTGGAGGCCGGAACGCTTGACGTTGTCGCCGGGCGTATCGTGAAATGGCAGGCTGACGCTGGTGGCATTTGCATCGGTATAGATGTGCGTGGCGTGGGGCCGACGCGTCATGTAGCCCGACATGTCATCAACTGCACCGGCCCCGGAACTGACGTCGCCGAACTGTCAGCGCCACTCCTGGTGGACGGGCTGCGGCGAGGCCTGCTGACGCCGGATGCGCTGCGCCTCGGCGTTGAAACGCTATCCTGCGCGGCCGTCGGTGCGGATGGGCAAGCATCGCGTTGGCTATACGGCGCCGGCCCCATGACGCGCGCGGAGTTCTGGGAGTCGACGGCAGTCCCCGAGATCCAGGCGCAGGCAAGAATGCTGGCCCAGCGCCTATGTGCTCCTGCGTACTGAGCTCTGCATGGAATGATCCAGCGCTTAGCCCTCCTACAAGTGGCGAGGCTCACGCCAGCAGATCGCTGCTTGCTCGCGTTAGAAATCCTGCATCGACTTCCAAACACGATCATCTAACTAGGGATTATCGCCGGATGATGCTCTTCCGGTCGCGGAGTCTGCTCAGCCAGGGAGAACCGGATGACGACGTTCAATCGCCTTCGCCGCCCTCTTACGGGCCTGATGCGAATGTGTCGTCCAGTGTGTTGAGACGCCTGCGCGTCTCCTGATTTTCCATCACCTGGTTTCAGTCGGCGTTCTCGCCATCGGCGCGGAAATGCGCCCCTGCGAAAGCACGACATATGCCCACGTCCGTAAAACCCAATGCGACCTTCTCACCGCACGAATACCGCAGATCGATCGCCGAACTGTTCGGCGTGCTTGATGCC
The DNA here is from genome assembly GCA_047601145.1 of Hyphomonadaceae bacterium. Taxonomy (GTDB): domain Bacteria; phylum Pseudomonadota; class Alphaproteobacteria; order Caulobacterales; family Hyphomonadaceae; genus UBA7672. The sequence goes on along the minus strand of JASGJW010000003.1, from coordinate 1,065,957 downwards.
CCGCAGCAGCGCGACCTTGCTGACAAGGTCGCGTTGCTGCCGCGGCATATCCACCGGCTCGCTTCCAATGGGCTGATCGCGGCGCCAAAGATCAGAGGCCGCTAGGCGCGGGCGCGCAGGCCGAACGCAGACAGGTCCACCACAAAGTCGGCCACCACGATCGGGTCGGCGCCGGCAGGCATTCGCTGCGGCAGGCCGAGAAAATAGCCCGCGAAGATTTGCGATGTCAGCGTTGCATCCAGCGGCCGGCAGCTTTTGTCCTCTATGCCTTCGGCGAGGTTCTTCGCGCCGATCACGTTGAGGGCCACTGCCCGCCGCGTCAGCGCGCCGCGCCGCGCCGGCGCCAACTGGCTGAGGCCTGGCTGCAGTGCGAGGGGAGGGGTCGCGCTCATCTGCGCCTGGGCATTGAGGTGAATGACGATGGCCGAACGCTCCAGAGGCGTCGAACCGGTCGTCACGCCGGTTTCCATGATCATGTCGTAGACGTCGAATCCGCGCACATAGCAGCGCTCGATCAGGTCAGTCTTGTCGCGGAAATGGTGATAGACCGCGCCCTTGCTCGCGCCGATCGCCGCGCTGACATCGTCCAGCCTAACACCGTCGAGCCCCTTGGCGTTGAACAGGCGTGAAGCAGCCGCGATGATCTGGTCGGCCTTCAGCTCTGCCGTCTGCTTCCGGTCGAATGCGTTGATCGTCCGGCTCATCAAAGCCTCGAACCTCAGCTCGCACTGCGGGCGGTGCGCGTCGTCGAGCGCAAGCCCGTCCAGCATCAGCGTAACGACTGTCTCCGCAAAGTGCGTCTGAGCGCGCTGGTCGTCGCGCCGCGACAGCCATGGCTTTGACACCAGCGTCCATGACAGGCAATTGAGGATCAGCCTTGCCGCCCAGTCGGCATTGATCGCTCTCAATGCTCCGCTCTTGCGTCCCTCGGAGATGATCGCCGCAAGTGTCTTCGCATGAGTCTCGGTTCGCTTCGTGATGTCTGCCTGCATGGCGTCAGGCAGGAAGGCGAGGTCGTTGAGCACTGCCATCGCCGGACGGTCCGGCGACAGCACCGTGCGCATTAGCAAGGCCAGGCGGGCGTCCGCGCTTCCCATGCTCGCAGCTGCACTCTTGATGTCGTCCTGCAGGCGTTCGCAAGCGCGCACGTAACACTGGAACACCAGGTCTGCCGCATCCGCGCAGTAATAGTACATGGCGCTTCGCGTGACACCGATTCGTGCGCCCAGCTCCGCCAGCGAAATCGACGCCGCGCCGCCGAGATTGATCTGCTCCGCGGCCGCTTCCAGCAAAGCCGCATGCTGCGCCGGCCGCCGCACGGGCGGGCGGCCGCGACGCTGCTTGGTCTCCGCTGAGGCAGCTTTACCCATGGGCCTTCATGCCCTGCCTGCGCCATTTATGCAACAACGCATCCCACGAGCATACGCATACGTCAAAGAATAGATTGACTCGCTCCCCGGAACGCGCCGTTATCCGCGCATACGAGACCGTCAAAAAATTGATGGCGATGGAGGAAACCAATGATCGGCCTGACCGGAAGAACTTTCCGTGCCCTCTCGCTATGCGGCGTTGGCGCTGCCGCCCTTCTGACCGCCGCGCCGGCCCTGGCGCAGGCCGAGCCCGACACGCCCGGCCCGGATATCGTCATCATCACCGCGCAGAAAAAGTCGGAGGACATCATCGATGTCGGCGCAACGGTGAACGCGCTCGCCGCCCAGTCAATCCAGGACCGCGGCATCGAGCAGGTCTCAGATTTCATCAGCCAGCTCGCCAACGTCGACATCAAGGAAAACAGCCCCGGCATCCTCCCCGTCATCACCATCCGTGGCATCGGGCTCAACGATTTCAGCGCCACCAACAATCCCGCCGCGGGCGTCTATGTTGATGAAGTCTACCAGTCCTCGCTTGCCCTTCTGAACGCCGACTTCTTCGACGTCGAGCGGATCGAGGCGCTGCGTGGCCCGCAGGGCACCCTCTACGGCCGCAACTCCACCGCCGGCGCCATCAACATCATCACCGCCCGCCCCAGCCTCGACGGGTTCGCGGGGAGGGCGGAGGCCGGCTACGGCAACTATTCCACCGCCGATGTCGAAGGCATGGTGAACTTGCCGGTCTCCAGCGACTTCGCACTCCGCTTCAGCGGCAAGTACATCAACCAGGACGAAGGCTTCTATTTCGACACGGCGAAGAATCACGACATCGGCAAGCGTGATGTTCTTCTCGGTCGCGCCCAGGCCCTCTGGCGTCCCAGCGATACGTTCGAAGCCCTGCTCAAGATCGAAGGCCAGAAGGTTCGCTCCGAAGTCGGCGCCGGCGAATTCTTCGGCGCACTGCCGAACGGCAGTGCCAAATGCCCCGGCTCGCCTCAATGCACCGATTTCCTCGGTTATAGCGACCCGGACAACGACCCCTTCCGCGGCGCCTGGTCTGTCGATCCCACCTACGATGTCGACCAGCTCGCCGCCACGCTGCGGCTCGAGGCCGACCTCGGCGGCGTGACGTTGACCTCCATTACCGGATACATCGATTTTGACCGCAAATGGGGCGCCGACACGGACGGCACGCCCTTCCGCGAAACCGACTTCATCGAGACGGACGACATCCAGCAGGTCTCCCAGGAACTCCGCCTCTCCGGCGATGCTGGCCCTGCTTCCTGGATCCTCGGCGCCTTCTACTCGCACGACGATGTCGTCGGCCGCTATGACGGCAACCTGCAGGACCTCTTCAACACCACGCTGCTGACGACGTGGGACCAGACCACCGAATCCGCCGCCGTCTTCGGCAATGTCGACTACGCGCTGTCCGACAGTATCAGCCTGATTGGCGGTCTGCGCTACACCTGGGAGCAGAAGGACTACACCGGCGCCGACCTCGATCTCGTCAGCCAGCCTCCCGGAAGCGGCCTCACGCTCGCGCCTTATGGAACGCCGCCGATCACGCTCGCATTCAACGACGACACGATCGACGACACCAACTGGTCATGGAAGGTCGGTGTCAACTGGACGCCGATTGACGATGCGCTCGTCTATGCCAGCATCTCGCAGGGCGCCAAGTCCGGCGGCTTCTTTTCTGGCGTCGCCACCAACTCCGGCCAGCTCCAGCCTTACAAGCCCGAGAAGCTGATTGCTTATGAGATCGGCGCCAAGCAGCGTACCGACAGCTACGATGTTGGCGTGTCAGCGTTCTATTACGACTACCAGGACGTCCAGACCTTCATCCGCGACACGACCGGCGCCCTGCCGATCCAGCGTCTCGGCAATGTCGACGAGGCCACGGTCTACGGCGCAGATCTAAATATCGCCTGGTATCCCGAGGCGCTGCAGGGCCTGACGCTCTCGGCCGCCGTCGGCCTGCTCCATACCGAACTCGGCGCATTCGACTCTGGCGGCGGCGCCGTTCCTGCCGGCAACGAGCTGCCTGACGCGCCCGAGCTTTCGGGCACTCTGGGCGCATCTTGGGAGCATGATCTCACCGATGCCTGGACGCTCCGCCTGCAGGGCGAAGGCCGCTACACCGGCGACCAGTTCAAGGATTCCCTCAACGATCCGATCGTCGCTGCCGACAGCTACTGGACACTCAACGCCCGCGCCATCTTCGATCACAAGGATGGCTGGTCGCTCTCCGTTTGGGGTCGCAACATCACCGACGAGCGTTACGTAACCCAGGGCGTCAACAATCTGCCGCTCGGCTACGGCTTCCGCGTCTATGGCGCGCCGGCGACCTACGGCGTCTCGGTCTCGAAGGAGTTCTGAGCATGACTAAGACGGTCTCGATCGAGGGGACGTGCGCGTCCCGTTTTGCCCGCGTACGCGATGCCTTCGCCGCTAACTTCAGCCAGCACGGCGAAGTCGGCGCCGCTTTCTCCGTCGTGCTGGATGGCGAGGTCGTCGCCGATCTCTGGGGCGGCTCCGCCGACAAGGCAGGCACAAGCCCGTGGCGGCGCGAAACGCTCACCAATGTCTGGTCCACCACCAAGGGCGTCGCGGCCCTTTGCTTCGCGATGCTCGTCGATCGCGGCAAGTGCCGGTACGAGGATCCTGTCGCCCGCTACTGGCCCGAATTCGCCGCCAACGGCAAGGAGCGCGTCACCATCGCCCAGATGATCTCGCACCAGGCCGGCCTCTGCGGCTTTGCCGAGCCCGTGACCATGCAGATCATCTACGACCAGCCGCGCGCCGAAGCCTTGCTCGCAGCCCAGGCTCCGTTCTGGACGCCCGGCGAGCAGTCTGGCTACCACGCCGTCACCGTCGGCATCCTAAACAATGCCCTGTTCCGCCGCATCGAGGGCCGCACACTCGCTGCCTTCGTGCGCGAGGAAATCTCGGTCCCCTATGGCCTCGACATCTTCGTTGGCCTGCCGGACGCCGAAGCTCACCGCGCCAGCGAGATCATCGCTCCGCCAACCCTGTCCTCAACCGACGCCAACCCCGTGCCCTCCCGCGCGCAGCAGGCGGCGCTCGCCAATCCGGTGCTCGATCCGCTGTGGTCGAACACGCGGCCCTGGCGCCTTTCGCCCATCCCGTCGGTCAACGGCTTTGCCAATGCGTCCTCACTTGCCCAGCTCTATGGCGCGATGGCGCGGGGCGGCGAGTTGAAGGGCAGGCGCCTGCTTGGCCCCGCCGCCATCGCCACCGCTTCAACGCAACTGATCGAAGGTCCCGACGCAGTCCTCGGCCTGCACGCCCGCTGGGCCGCCGGCTTTCTGCTCAACGTCCATGACATCTATGGCGACAGGCCGACAGCCTATGGCCATTCCGGCTGGGGCGGCTCTTTCGCCTTCGCCGATCCCGATCGCCGCCTCGGCGTCTCGTACGTAATGAATGCGATGGGCCACAATCTCGTCGGCGATCCGCGCGGCATGGCCCTGATCAAGGCCACGCTCGACAGCTGCGCCTGAGTCTCTCCCCGGCCCGCCTTGCCAGGCCCGCGACCCGCAGCTCTTGTCGGCTGCTTGCGATCGCGGGCCAGGCGGCGGAGTTCCGTCAGACGGAAACCGTGACGCGCAGGAATGTCGCCGGGATCACCGTCCGGTTGGGATCGGTGCTCTTGTTCTGGCTTTCGAAGAGAGCCGCCAGCTCGCGCTGAAGGTCTCCGGCGCGGCCATTCTTCTCCGCCGCTTCGAAGGCGTTCATCGTCGGCCCGTAATACGTCCTGAACGTGTTTAGGAAGTCGGGCGGCGAGCCGGGGCTCGAGAAGGTGTAGGTATCCCGCAGGAACGAGATGTTCTCCCGCGCTATGCCGGCCTGGCCAAAGCGCTCGATTACATTGTCCTCGATGCCCCAGGTCATCGGGCTGACGAAACCTTCCGGCGGCGGGGGAGAGTAGGCGGAGCTGATTTTGAGGATCTGCGCCACCAGCGTTGGGTCACCCGGAATCCAGTTGCCCATGACGATACGGCCGCCCGGCCGGGTCACGCGGACAACTTCCTTCGCCACGTCGAACGGTTTTGGCGCGAACATCGCTCCGAATATGCTGACGACGAGATCGAAGGACTTGGATTCCAGCTCCTTCAGGTTGCAGGCGTCGCCTTCCTGGAACCGGCAGTTCGCGAGACCGTACTTTGCAGCTCGTCTGTTACCGGCGGCTACCAGGTTGGCGGCAATGTCAACGCCAAGCACGTCGGCGCCGCGCTGGGCTTCGGGGAGGGCAGTCGTTCCATCGCCACATCCGAGGTCCAGCACGCGCAGGCCCCTCGTGATGCCAAGGGAGGCCACCAGCGCATCGCCGCTTTCGCGCATGCAGTCGGCCAGACGGGTGAAGTCGCCTTTTTCCCAAAGCGCTTTGTTCGGGTTCATTTTCGAACTCTCCTTACCCCTCGGGCGAACATCGCTGTTGGGGGTAGGAACAGCTTTAGAACCTCCCGAAATCTCGTGCTTGGAGAGGATGTGGAGAATATCTGGAGATTGCAGGCGCACGCGATAGAATGCGCCCATGATCTACGGGTTCGGGGATTTCGAGCTTGATACTGGCCGCGTGGAGCTGCGCAAGAACGGCGTAACCTGCGCCGTCGAGCCCCAGGTCTTCGCCCTCCTGCGCTTCCTGATCGAGAATCGCGACCGCATGGTCACGAAGGACGAGATCATCGACGCCGTGTGGGAGGGTCGCATTGTTTCGGATTCGGCGGTGACAAGCCGGGTGAAATCCTCCCGTCAGGCCGTCGGCGACAATGGTAGTGCGCAGACCATCATCCGCACGGTCCATGGTCGCGGCTTCGCCTTCATCGCCGACGTCCGCGTCCGCTCGGACATCATCGTCCAGGCGGCGTCCGAGGCGCCGGTCATTGCCGAACATCCGCAGTCGCGGCCCAGCATCGCCGTCCTGCCGTTCCGCGTGGTTGGCGCCACGGAGCCCGGCTTCCCGATCGCCGAAGCGCTGCCCTACGATCTCATTGTCGCGCTGTCGCGCTTGCGTTGGCTGTTCGTGATCGCGCGCGGGTCGTCCTTCCGCTTCCGCGAGCCGGACGTCACGATCGACGACGTCAAAGTCGCGCTCAATGTCGAATACTGCCTCACGGGCATGGTCGAGATCGCCGGCAAAATGATGTCGATCTCGGTCGAGCTCAGCGCAACATCGTCCAAGGGCATCGTCTGGAGCGAGCGCTTCCGCGGTCCGATCGAGACGGTGCACGAAATCCGCGATCGCATCGTCAACGCCGTCACCAACGCCGTCGAAGTCCGCATACCCTTCAACGAAGCCCAGCGCGCACTGCTAAAGTCGCCGGACAATCTCGATGCGTGGTCGGCCTATCATCTCGGCCTGCACCACATGTACCGCTTCAACAAGGCGGACAATGACGTTGCAACCCATCTCTTCGAGCGCGCCGTAAGTCTCGAGCCGGGCTTTGCGCGCGCCCATGCCGGCCTCTCCTTCACGCATTTCCAGAACGCGTTCCTGCGCTATGCCGATCATGGCGAAGCGACAAAACTGGCCCAGCGTTACGCAAACCAGAGCCTCGAACGCGATCCGCTCGACCCCTTCGGCCATTTCACCATGGGGCGCGTGCAATGGCTGCGCGGCGATCTCGAGGCCAGCCTTCCCTGGCTTGAGCAGGCCACCTCCCTCAATCCCAACTACGCCCAGGCAAAATACTCGCGCGGCTGGGCCGAGGCCCTGTTGGGCAGCGCAGGGGACAGTCAGGCCAATATCGCAACCGCGCTGGCTCTCAGTCCTGTCGATCCCTTCGTCTATGGCATGCTCGGCGTCCGCGCGATGTCCCACATCGTTCTCGACGAATTCCCGCAGGCAGCCGAGTGGTCTGAGCGCGCCGCCAACTCGCCCGGCGCCCACGCCCTCATCGAAATGATCGCCGTCGCCGCCCACGGCCTCAACGGCGACGACACCAAGGCGCTGGAATGGGCGGCATCCGCCCGCACAAGGGCGGCCCATCTCGGCCGCGAAGATTTCCTGCGCGCCTTCCCCTTCAAGAACGCAGACACACGGGCGAGGCTGCTGAAGGTGCTGGGGCAGTTTGGGCTTTAGGCCCGGCTTCACCGGGGCTGGACGGCGCCGGCTGGTCAAACGATTGGTGGGCCCGGCAGGACTCGAACCTGCAACCAGACCGTTATGAGCGGCCGGCTCTAACCATTGAGCTACAGGCCCTACCCGCAGCAGCCGGGCAACATACGCATTTTCGCGCGCGTGGGAACGGGAGGGTTTTGCTGTGCGGAAGGAGCTGTTTTCCGGGCTATTTCGGCATGTGCGCGTCGATCCACGCCTGGATGTCTGCCAGAACGCCTTCCTTGCCCGTGTCGGCCAGCAGGTCGTGGAAGTGGCCGTTGTAGATCTTCAGCGTCTTGTCCTTCGAGCCCGCGGTCTTGTGGAAAAACTCGCTGCCCGCCGGCACAGTCGCCTTGTCCTCCGAGCCGTGGATGATCATGAGGGGCAGGGTGATTTTCGGGAAACTGACCTTGAGACGTTTGTCCGCCGCCCAAAGGGCGCGGACGGTTGCTGCGGTCTGCGTCTCGTTGGTGATGAACGGGTCGGCGTTCATCTTCGCCAACGCCGCCGGGTCACGGGTGAAGAACGCATTGTTCAGCTTCAGCACGCCCAGCTTCGGCGCCCATGAGCCTATCCACGACAGTAGGTTGAGCGCGAAGTCCGGTGCGGGTACGCGATAGGCGAAGCTTTCGCAGATCAGGCCGGCAAGTTCCTGCTGATGGTCAAGTGCGTATGTGCACGCCACCACGCCACCTGCGCTGTGGCCAAGCAGGAAGATGGGCAGGCCCGGTTCGCGAGCCTTGGCCGTCTTCATCGCGAGGCTCATGTCGGTAACATAATCGCCCATCTGCCTTACATGGAAGCGCTCGCCTTCCGACTTGCCTCGCCCGCGCAGGTCAGCTGCGTAGACGGCGAAGCCTTTCGCCACGAACTGCTGCGCGGCCCAGTCATACTGTCCGCTGTGGGAATTGAAGCCGTGGCTGATGACGATGACGCCGCGTGGCGGCCTGGCCGGGCGCCACGAACGCAGGAAGATTTTCACCCCGCCCGAGCTCTCGAGAAATTCCTCGACAGGTGTCACATCCGCCATCGCCGTTCCCACGTCCGTCACAGAGCGGAAGCTGATCCCTTCCGGATGAGGGTACAACTCAATTCGGTGGGATGGACGCGATCAGCTGCAGGGTGCGCAAAGTGGGGGCAGGGCCAAACCGGTGTCTAAAGCACGGACCGTCCCTGTATGGCCCGTACGACGAAGGCGAGAACGGTCAGCGCCAGGAAGATCACGAACAGGATCTGTGCGATCGCTGCAGCCGTGCCTGCAAGGCCGCCGAAGCCGAAGGCGGCTGCGGCCAGCGCCAGGATAAAGAAAACAAGCGCCCAACCCAGCATGATCCACTCCTTCACTAATCCCGAGGTCCCGTAACCAACGCAGACCATGAGCGGCCGTTCCCCGCGGTTTCGTTGCGCAAAGTGCATCAATTGCTGCGTGTTTAGGGAACATCGCCAGTGAGGCGGCGTTGTGCGTCACGGTTGGTGAGTTCCATCAACGGGACATGGAGATCGACATGAAAGTAGCCTTTGCAGCCATAGCATTCCTCCTCGCCGCCTCCGCCGCTGCGTGCAACACCGTGGAAGGTGTGGGCAAGGACGCGCAGGCCGCCGGCCAGGCAGTCGAAGACGCGGCCAAGGACAACAAGTAGAGTTTCGGAACGCCGCGCCGGTAACCATCCCTGCGCGGCGTTTACACTTCGGCGCCAGTCGTGCATGGGCCTCTGCGGATGTGACCTGTGCGGTCCGGTAACCATGATGCGCCTTTCCCGTATTCTCGCTGTTTCAACCTTGTTCGCCATCTCCGCAGCGGGCGCTTTCGCACAGCCGCCCGAAGCGGGGCCGGCGTCTGCGTCGACTGAAGCGACCTGCCCGCGTGGGCGACTTTCGATCTATTACGCTTCTGGTGAAGCCGCCGCCTCGCAGCCGGCCGAAGCCCTGATCGGCCTGATCAGCGAGCATGCCCTCGCCTGCAAGGCCGATGGTCTCGATCTCATCGCGCGCATCGACTCCCGCGTTGACGGGGATGGGGCGCTCTCGCTTGCCCTGAAGCGCCTGAACGATGTTGCGGACGAGCTCGTCGCGCGGGGCGTTCCTGCCGATGGCATTCGCGTTGCGGCCCAGGCAGCGTCCAGCCCGGCCGCGCCCAACATCAACCAGATCGATGTCATCTTCCGCAAAGCCGATCCGGCTGATGAGGTCGTGGCGCCGGTCGGCAGTGCGACGCGAACCGCTCCTAGCGACTCTATCTGATCTTCCTGATTGGTAAGTAATTTAGCCCAGCAACGGTGCCTGTGAGGCAGGCTTGGCTGCGCCGCAAGGCATGGCGCGGATCTGCGCGACATCCGCTGCACTCACGCGTTCGGCAGCGATGATCTCGCCCTTCACACGATGCACCATCACCCACTCGGAGGGCCGGCCCGCCGTGTCGTGCGAGACGGGGGCGAGTTCGACCACCGCGAACGGGCAGGTCCAGCTTGATGTAGCCTGGGCGGCAGCGGGCTTCGCTTGCGCAAGGGTCGTGTGTTTTGCGGGGGGCTGAGCAAGTGCTTCAGAGCGACCGCCGGCACATGCAGCGATCAATATGGAAGCGGACAGGATAGTTCTAAGCGCCATCATCACCAATTCCCCTAGCCGTATGAAATACGTGCCTCGGGTGGAGTCGGTTCCGGCTAAGGAAGGGAAGTTTTAACCAGTCGGGCAAGGCGGAAATCCGCCCGCCCTGACTAGTGCATCGAGATCAGGCCGCGACAGGCCGCTCGACGTGGAAGAACAGCGCCTGGCCGATCGCCGCCTTCACTGTTTCCGGCTGGAAAGGCTTGGTGATCAGGAAGGCGGGCTCGGGTTTTTCACCCGTGAGAAGTCTCTCGGGGAAGGCCGTAATGAAGATCACCGGCACGTCGATCCCGCGCAGGATGTCGTTCACGGCATCAATCCCCGACGAACCGTCTGCCAGCTGAATGTCAGCAAGCACGAGGCCCGGCCGGCGCTGCTTCACCGCCGCGACAGCTTCGGTGCGCGTGGTGGCGACAGTCGACACCCGGTGCCCAAGATCCAGCACCAGCGCTTCGATGTCCGCGGCGATGACGGGCTCGTCCTCGATGATCAGGACTTCGGTGGCCAGTTCAGCCTCGATGTCCTGCTGGGCGCGGGCGATCAGCTGGCGAAGTCCTTCGGTGCTTTCATCGAGGATCTGGGCAGCCTCATCGATGGTGAAGCCTTCCAGAGCCGTAAGCAGGAAGGCCTGTCGGTGACGTGGCGGAATGCGCATGACCCGCTCGGTAACGGTATCCCGGCTATCCGGCGGGGTTTCCAACCTGGCCCCCGTGGCGCCCCAGATCGCCTGGAACAGCTTGTAGAGGGCGACCCGCGGCGGCAGGTCATCCAGCTCATGGGTACCTGTCGCGAGGGCCTGCAGGGCCGCTTTTACGTATGAATCACCGCTTTTCTGGCTTCCAGTCAGCGCTCGGGCATAGCGGCGCAAATAGGGAAGGTGGGGTCCAAGTTTCTGAACCAGGCTCATGAAATCTCCCGCACGTCCTTAAATATACAGCTCTCTGGGAACCTGAAACGCCCTCATGGAACCCGGGTTCCATCTTTTTTCAGAGATTGCGGAACCATCATGTGTTGATCCGCGTTTTGGCCCTGAAGTGGGGGACTTCCGCGGAAAAACCCAAGGGCACAGAACAAAGTTGTATCGACAGATGGGAAAAGATCACGACGGGGGGGACGGCGACAGGCCCGTGGATTCACGGGTCGCGCGCCGTAGGCAGGACCCCATCGGGCGGCGTTTGCGCCAGATGTACGACGAGGTCGTGAACGAAGACGTTCCCGACGAGTTTCTCTCATTCCTGGAACAGGCAGACGAACGGCAGTCTGACACAACAGGCCAGGATGAGCCGGCGCCACAGCAGCGCCCTGTGAAAACAGAACAGTGATGGCCGGATGATGGTGGAAACAAAAAACGCTCCCCCGCAGAAGGCAGCCCGGAGCGGGAAGGTCCCGCCCGCCGCGCCGGCTGACGACAAGGAATTCCGCGACGAGCTGGTGTCCACAATTCCGCACCTGCGCGCGTTTGCGCGCTCGCTGTGCAACGACCCCACACAGGCGGACGACCTTGCCCAAGAGGCTTTGGCCAAGGCCTGGAAGGCTCGCGATTCGTTCGAACCGGGCACCAGCATCAAGGCCTGGACCTTCATGATCCTTCGCAACCAGTTCTATTCGGAAAAGCGCAGGAGCTGGCGCACGGCCCCGCTCGACGTCGAAATGGCCGAAAACACCTTGCTGGCCAACGACAATCCCACCGTTCCGATGGAATTGCTCGAACTGCGCGCAGCGCTTGGAAGGCTGCCTGACGACCAGCGCGAAGCGCTGATACTCGTCGGCGCGGGCGGCATGGCGTATGAGGAAGCAGCGCAGGTCTGTCAGTGCGCGGTCGGCACGATCAAAAGTCGTGTCAGCCGGGCAAGACGGGCGCTGGAGGCGATCCTGAACGAGGCCGGTTCGCGGCAGGTCGGTCAGGACGATATTCGGGCGGATAAGGCTTTTGACGACATCCTCGAACAGGCAGCGGCTCTCGCCAGCGGCGGAGCAAGACGGGGCGACGACTGAAGGGTCGAAGTCCCGCCGCCTGTCGCTGCGTGTTCTGCTTCTTCTGATCTTCGCGGTCGCCTTGTCGCCAGTGCTGGTCATCGGCGGTATCCGCTGGTCTGGCGACATCGAGCGCGAAACCGCGCGGCGCCGCGAAACCATGTCGCTCGTCGCGCAGGAAGCTGCGAGCCGCGCCGAATACATGCTGGCGGTGGCCCCGGCGATGCTGGACGTGGTGAGTGCAGCCTCTCCTGCAGACCCGTGCGCCAATCCGCTTCAAAAGATGATCGATGGCCTGCCAGAGCTGGCCAATCTCGGGATTGTCGACGCCGATGGGAAAGTGCTGTGCACGACCCAGCCAGGCGGGCAGGGCACGAGCGCTGCCGACCGTCCCTGGTTCCAGAAACTGAAGGCGACCGGCGCCGAGACGGTGCAGTCGACGGCCTATTATGGCCCGATCTCCCATCAATGGATCATCGCGACTGGCCGGCGCAGGTCAAACGCTGACGGCTCGTTCAACGGCGGCTTTGTGCTGGGCGTACCTGTGAACTCGCTTGTGCGCCAGCTGGAGCGTACCGGCTTGCCCAAGGACACCGAGATCGCCCTTCTCGACACGACAGGACAGGTGTTCGCCAGCAATCACTGGGCAAAGCTTGGGCCTGAGGTGATGGACAAGTTGAAGGGCGACAAGTCCGGCTTCTTCAACCTGCGCTCGCTGCGTGAACAGGATCGCGAAGTGGCGATCGTGCCGCTGGCCGACAACGAATTCTACGCCATGCTGTCGTCTCCAAAACCGGCGCCGATCGCGCTTGAGAACGTCAGCGCGTTTGGCAATTTCGCCCTGCCCCTGCTGGCCTGGTTGCTGGCGCTTGTCACAGCCTGGCTTGCAACCGACCGGCTGGTTCTCCGCTGGCTTGACTATCTCCGCCGCATCGCCGGGCTCTATGCGTCCGGAAAGCTTTCAGTTCAGCCCCTGCGCGCCAAGCGTCAGGCGCCCGGCGAGATCAACGTGCTGGCGGATTCTATGGAAGAGATGGCGATACGCGTACGCGATCGCACGCAGAGCCTCGAGGCGGCGCTCGAAGCGCGCAACGCAGCGATGAAGGAAATCCACCATCGCGTGAAAAACAACCTGCAGATCATCAACTCGCTGCTCAGCCTGCAGAGCCGCAAGGTGAAGGACCCGGCTGCGCTGGGCGTGCTCGACGACGCACGTGCACGGATCAACGCATTGTCCCTGATTCACCGCTCGCTCTACGAACACAACGACATCCGCTCGGTCGACGTGAAGAGTTTCTTCTCCGAGCTGGCGCTCCATCTTGATCAGGCGCTTGGCGCCGAAGACCAGAAGATCCGGATCGACAGTGCGATCGATCCCGACACGATCGATGCGGATGTTGCAATCCCGCTGGCGCTGTTCACCGCCGAGGCAGTCACCAATTCGGTGAAGCACGCTTTTCCAACCGGCCGCGGCGTGACCGGCGGCCGCGTGCTCGTCAGCTATCGGATTCGCGACAACGAAACCGTCCTGTCAGTCGAGGACAACGGGGTCGGCAGCATCGAGGCGTCCGCAGCCGCTTCGAGCGGCATCGGCGGCACGCTTATGGCGGCGTTCGCCAAGCAGGTCCACGGCCAGCTGGAAGAAGTCCCCTCTGCTTCCGGCGGCCGTTCGGTTCGCATCCGCATGCCGCGTACAAACGGCGTAACAGGCGCGGCGCCTTCGGCAATTTGATCGGGTCGGCCAAAAAAGATATCGGCCCGGTGTTTCCACCGGGCCGCCGTCTGTCAGTCAGCATGTAATTTAGGTCATACGCCCCTTCGTGTTGCGCCCATGACGGCGGAGATCACGAACAGAACGAGGAAGATGAAGAAGAGAATTTTGGCGATGCCTGCAGCCGAGGCTGCGATGCCGCCAAATCCGAGAACCGCGGCGATGACCGCGACAACGAGAAAAACCAGTGTCCAGCTAAGCATGTCTAACCTCTGTCAGCAGGTCCAAGGCGAGGCCTCGGACTGTCGCTCCCTGGCACATCAACGGGCGGCGGCTGGCTGGGTTCCAGCCTTCATTGCGCCGGCGGGTTCATTGGCGGAATCATAGATGCGCCGCACTTCCAGCCCTGCGCGATCAATCACGATCACATCCTGCACCATGTGCTCGCCGTCGATCTGGATCACGCAGAAGCTGGGCCGCGTCGCGCGCAGGCGCGTCGACAGGGTGCCGGACCCCATCTGGACAATCGGCCTGCGCATGCCCTCGATCGGATGGGCAAAGGCGTCATGGATGTGGCCGGTAAGAATGGCGTCCACATGTCCAGCCACGCAACGCCTCAGCGCCTCGCCGCCTCGGCGCGTATCGACTGATACACGTGAATCTCCTGGTTCGTGCAGGGGATGATGGCACACCAGAAGTCTCCAAGCCCCTTCGGGCCCGCCGGAGAGGCGATCCACCGCATCCTCGAGATCCTGGAGATCGATCACGCCGTCTGCCCAGTTCATGCGGCCCTGGACCCCGCGCGCGGAATTGATCGCGGACACTCGCACTAGCCCTCCGCCAAACTCGACAAGCCGGCCGACGATATCGAGTCCCGCCATGTAGCGGGCGTATCGTCCGAAGGGCGCGAGCATTCGCGCGGGCAGGTGATAGACTGGCGTATCATGATTGCCTGGCGCGGCGATCAGCGGCGCGCCGAGCGTGTCAAACCATTTCCGCGCCGCTTCGAATTCCGACCGACGCCCACGCTGGGTAATGTCGCCCGCAACAATAATGGCGTCCGGCTTCAGTCGTCCGGCGAACTGCTCGACCGCGGCCAGTGCTTCGCGATCCTCCGCGCCGAAATGGATGTCGGAGAGATGCAGCAGGCGGACAGGTTTTCTTGTCACGCCGCTGTCAGGCATTGCGCTGCTTCCTCTATGAACCTCACGTGGATTTTTCTTCCCGCTTCGACGTGCTCGCCGTCCACGATGAGCGGGATATCATCTCCAGCCTCGTTGCCGATCTCAAGTGACGTCGCCGGCGCCGTGGTGACGCCCGGCGCGCTCCGCCAGTCTGTGAAAAAGGATGTCCAGACCACATTGAGCGCGCCCCCGGTTGTCGGCTCGGCGAGCGCAGCGACTTCCATGCCGCTGCCCGTTTTCGTCAGCGACCCGACCACAGCCCCGATGATGCTCGTCGTCGGCAACTGCCCGCCCTCGAAGCTGTAGCCGTCAGAATAGTTTGCCGTAAGCGCGAGTGTGTTCAATGTGTCGATCGCCGCCCGCGCTTCAGCCGCAGCCTTGACCAGTTCACCGCGACGTAGGCTCTCGCGCGCTTCGGCAAACCGGGCAGGGGCGCCGGCCAGCATCGCGCAAAAGAACAGGTCATCATTCGCGCGCCCTGCTGGAAGCATGCGCCGCTTCGGCGAAGCGAGCACGTCCGCAACGATCTGTTCCCAGCTCTTGTCGCCATGGATCGAGCGGGGAAGCAGGTTCATCGTGCCGCCGGGCAGGAGAAGCAGGTTCGGCGTAACCTGCCCGGCTGTTTCAAGCGCGGCCTTGAGCGTACCGTCGCCTCCCCAGACGACGAACAGGTCCGGTGATTGCGCGGCAAGATGCTTCAACTGCGGCACGCAATCGCTGGCGTCGAGCTGGATCATCTCAGTATCCCGGACGCCGGCAGCCTCCAGCGCCGAGCCTAACCGCTCGCCGCCGTCGGCAGGCACGGATCCCGATGACGGATTGAAAAGAGCGAATGTCTTCATGGCGTCCCTGACCGCTTCGGCCCGGGTTACCAACGTTTGCGGGTTCCATCAGGTTCCAACGCTAGCCTGCATTGAGGAAGGCGCTGGCCCCCGCAATCACGAGCGCAAAGACCGTCAGAAGGCAAAAGGCCAACGCTACCAAGCTGCCTTTGTCGGACACGTCCCGGTCGATCTGCCTGGCGAGTTCTTCTTCGTCGATGTCGGTCATGTGTGCAAAGCCGTGCTCTGGCGGTAGAATGTGCCTGCGCGCCGCTGGTTCCGCCGCAAATGCAACCGGGAGCGCCGTTGTCCACAGCGCTCCCGGCAGCGATAGCGATTCAGCGCGGATCAGCCGCGATACTCTCCGTTGGCCCAGTAGGTGCGTCCGTTGCGGCGATCCACGTAATAGTAACGGTCTGCGTAACGGTCGTAGACGAGTTCCTCGCCATTCGGCCCGTAACGGCCAGCATAGTTCTTGTTGTCGTGGTCCTTGCTTGCGCCGACCACGCCGCCGGCGATTGCGCCGGTTGCCGCGCCGATCGCAGCACCCTGGCCGGCATCACCCGAACCGGTATTGTTGCCGATGATGGCCCCGGCGGCGCCGCCCAGAAGGGCGCCGGAAAGGGCGCCACGCTCGGTGTTTCCGCTGGACGTGCAAGCGGCGGCGGCAAGTCCGGCCGCGAGCGCGGCAGAAATGACCAGCAGTTTCATGACTTACTCCTTGAGTAACTATCTCGCCGAAACCCAACGTGCCTTTCGGGGAGCGGTTCCAGTCAACGCATCGACTTGCGCAGAGCCGTCGCAATGCCGCCTAGGATCAGGCCGACAACACTGGCCTGCGCCACGATGGCGAGAGAGGGAACTGTCACGGCCGAGATCACCAAGCCCGCACCCGCGCCAACAAGCGCGCCAGCAGCCATGCCCATTCCGACACCCACCCCTGGTTTTGGCTGGTGCGCTTCGGGGACTGTTTCCATGGACTTCAGCTGGATCAGCACTTTCGACACTTCGCGAAGGTCTGTTTCCTCTCCGCCGGTCATGTTCTCGGCGGTGCTTTCGGCAAGACGCTGGGCGTCGAGCTTCCAGCTTTCGAGAATCCGGCGCTTCTCGTCCATCGTCAGGGTCGGTTCGACAAGTACGTCATCCGGGCGGGTGAAGTGCCGCTGCGGATAAGCGATAAGATCTTCTACATGCGTGTTCATGGCGTATTCGCGCCTTCCTCGCTCTGAGTGGTCAACTCACAACGAGGACCCGGCGGCACAAGTTCCGCCGGGTACATACTTCATAAAATGGCAGTTCGACGGAACCGGCGCGGTTCCGTAACAATTGGCTGGCGAGCGCTAGCTCGGCCCATCCTTCGGCAGGCTCGCGTAGGCGATGCCGCCGTCCACGGCGATCGAGTCGCCGACGACATAATCGCCGGCTTTCGAGGCGAGGAAGATCGCGGCGCCTGCCATGTCCTCATCACGGCCAATGCGACCCATTGGCGTGCGTGCGGCGACGGCGTCTTCATGGTCACGTGCGGCCTTGTTCATCTCGGATGCGAAGGGACCAGGCGCAATGGCGGTGACAACGATGTTGTCCTGCACGAGGCGCGCGGCCATCCGCTTGGTCAGATAGAGCAGGGATGACTTCGACGCATGGTACGAATACGTCTCCCAGGGATTGAGGCGGATGCCGTCAATCGAACAGATGTTGATGACCTTCGCTGGCCGCTCATGACTGGCGGCCTTCTTGAGCGCGGCGTGTAGCGCCTGCGTCAGGAAGAAGGGCGACTTGACGTTGAGGTTCATCACCTTGTCCCAACCGCTCTCCGGGAATTCCTCGAAGGGCGCGCCCCACGCGGCGCCAGCATTGTTGACGAGAATGTCGAGCTTGCCTTCGCGTTTGTAGATTTCCTCCGCCAGCATCTTGCAGCCCGCCACGGTTGATAAGTCCTGCGGCAGCGAGATGCACGGTGCGTGGCCCAGTTTGGTCAGCTCTTCAGCCGTCGCATCGCACGCATCCGCCTTGCGTGCGGAAATGTAGGTCTTGGCGCCGCTCTCGACGAACCCCTGCGCGATCATCTTGCCAATGCCGCGCGAGCCGCCCGTCACCAGTGCGACGCGGCCCTTCAATGAAAAGAGGTTCTCGATCATATCCCGTTCTCCCAAACAACACCTGTTTTATGGCGCGCACCCTAACGGCGCGGCGGCGGATTTCCAGCGGTTTTGAAGAGGCGGTATGCCGCCTCAGTCGCGCATCAGGTGATCGGCCACGGCCGCGTACATCGGCAGCGACACCTTATCGAGCACGCTGTTGCCGTTGGCTGCGACCGGGTGCGATGCAAAGCGCGTGATGACGACGTCTGCCTTGGGCGCGATCCAGCAGACCTGGCCGTGAATTCCGCGCGCGGTATAGGCGCCGAAGCGGTCATGGCTGACCCAGAACTGGTTGCGATAGCTCCAGCCGGGCAGGGTCGTGTATCCGGCCTTCGCGAAATGCGCCGGGTCGGCGCCGTTGGCGATGTCGTCGATGACCTCTTCGGGCACGATCTCGTTGCCGTTGAACACGCCGCCGAGCCGGAGCATTTCCCCGAAGCGGGCGAGATCGCGCAGCGTGAAGTTCATGCCGCCGCCGCACGCCGGCATGCCTATGCGATCGACGATCACATAGGCATCTTCCTCAACGCCAAGCTTCTGCCACAGGCGTTCCGAGATGAGTTGAGCAAGATGCGTATCCGTCACGCGCTGGACGATCCAGGCGAGCACTTCTGTGTTGCAGGTCTTGTAGGCAAAGGCCTGTCCATGTTCGCCCTGCTTGGCCAGCGTGGCGAGGAAGCTGACGATAGTGTCGGCGCCCGTATACCCTGGCGGCGGCGGGCTGAACCCTGCAGCGACGCCATAGGAGCGCACTTCCGCATTCGGATCGGTGTAGTTCTCCGAGTATTTCACGCCGGTGGTCATATCCATGACCTGCCGCACAGTAGCGTCGCCAAAGGCCGTTGAGCCGAGTTCGGGCAGGTATTTCGAGACCGGCGCGCTGGGATTGATCTTGCCTTCATGCGCCAGCATCGCGGCCAGGAGGCCCACGAACGATTTCGAGACCGAGAATGCGATGTGAGGCAGGTGCGGTTCGAGCGCTCCACGATAGGCCTCATAGACCAGCGTCCCCCGGTGCAGAATGACGATGCCGTCGGTGAACATGGCGTCCAGCGCCTGCGCGAAAGTCATCTGTCCGCCTTCCATCGTTGTGAAGGCGATGGAGTCGATGTCGCGGCGCAGCTTTTTCGGAAAGGCGTGGCCCTGCGCGGAGCCGCGGCGGATAGCGGCGGTCGACTTCAGTTCGCGTTGATGGCTGAACGCCCAGCGCGTGTTCGGGAATGACGCGCCGGATATGCCGTTGTCCGATCGCACGACGAGGTCCGGTTGCGGCGGGAAGCCCTGCATCAGCTTGCGGACCTTCGGGTCGCTGTTCTGCGCGTTCCAGTCAGCCATATCGCCCTCCCGCTGGCAATTTGCCGGGGTCAGCCTATCCTCCAGACAAGAAAACGCCAGCGCGTGGAGCGCCTCATGGTCCGCTTTCTGGGAACGTCGCCGCGACTGCCGATCCGCAGCCTCGAAGGCACGTTACGCTTCTACGAGGACGTGCTTGGCTTCGAGGCTGGTGATCCCTGGCCCGAGGATGATCCGACCTTTGTGATCATGCGACGGGATGACGTGATGCTGCAGTTCTCGCTGGCGCAACCGGGCGCGGCGGTCGGTCACGTTACCATCGCCATTAATGTGTCTGACGCGAAAGCTATCCACGCCGCCGTTAAAGACCGTGTGAAGATCGAGTGGGGGCCAGAGGTCTACTGGTACGGAAGGCGCGAATTCTCCTTCCGCGATCCAGACGGCTATCCAATCATCATCTCAGAAGAAACCAGCGATCCGCCGGACTGCGACGGCGACTAGTAGCCGCCGATCCGGGCGTAACGGTCGCGATGGAAACTTTCGCCGCCATAGAGGGCTTCAAGCACGCGGGCGCGCTTCATGTACAGGCCCGAGTCATGCGCATCCGTCATGCCGATGCCGCCATGCATCTGCACGGTCTCGTTCGAGACAAGGTGCAGCGTCTCGGCAGCGCGCGCCTTGGCAAGCGAGGCCAGCTCGGCAACATTGTTGGCGTTCCGATCCAACGCTTCCAGCGCCGCCGCAACGCAGGAGCGGGTCAGCTCGAGATCGGTGAACATGATCGCCGCGCGATGCTGCAAAGACTGGAACGAGCCAATCAGCTGGCCGAACTGCTTGCGCACTTTCAGGTACTCAGCCGTCATCTCGAAGGCCGCGTCCGATGCGCCGAGCGCTTCAGCAGAGAGGCCGATCCGCGCACGATCGAGGATCGCATCCAGCGTAGCAAAGCCATTGTCGGTCGAACCGAGCACAGCGTCAGCGCCGACCTCGACATTCGCAAAGCTGATATTGGCCGCGGCGTGGGCATCCAGCGTCTTCAGCGGCGTGCGCGAAACGCCCTTCGCATTCGCCGGCACGAGAAAGAGGGTGACGCCGCTGGTATCGCTCTCGCCGCCAGAGGTGCGCGCCGCGACGATCAGCAGGCCTGCCTCGCCGCCATCGACGACATAACGCTTGTCGCCATTCAGCGCGTATCCGGCGCCAGTTTTCTTGGCGGTCAGCTTGATATGAGACGGATCATGGTGCGGGCCTTCGTCGACGGCCAGCGCAGTGATCAGTTCGCCCGCCGCGATCTTCGGCAGGTATTCTTCCTTTTGCTTCTTGCTGCCAGCCATCAGGATCGCAGAGGCGCCGATCAGCGCCGTCGACAGCAGGGGCGAGGAAGCAATCGTGCGGCCCTGCGCTTCGAGCACCTGGCCAAGGCCGACATAGCCGAAGCCCGAACCGCCGAATTCCTCTGGGATCAACACGCCGGTGAAGCCCAGTTCCACCATCTCCTTCCAGGCAGCCTTGTCGAAGCCTTCGCCCTTCGAGCGCAGCGCGCGAAGCTGGCTGACCGGCAGCTTCTCGCTGGCGAACGACAAAGCGCTGTCGCGCAGCATCTGCTGCTCTTCGGTGAGCACGAACGCCATGGAAGTCTCCCGCGTACCGGTTCTTCAGTTTTTCGAAGAGGGTCTTAGCGTCCCGCGCACCGCCCAATCAAGTGCATCCTCGAGCCGGTCATTTCCCCAGAACAATTCATGGTCTTCGGTCACGAAGCTGGGGGCGCCGAAGATACCCAGATCAGCTGCAATGGCCGTTTCCTCGCGCAGCTTGTCCTTGATGGGCTCGGACGTCATGGCCGCGAGGACTTCCAGCGGATCGAGCCCAGCTCGCCGCGCCGCGGCATGGAGGATCTGCGGGTCCGCGATATCGCGGTCGTGGACGAAATTCGCCTGATAGACGGCCTTCACGAAATTGGGACGCTCTTCCTGCGGCAGCGACAGGGTGATGCGTGCCGCCATCAGGCCATTCTGGGGAAAGCGTCCCGGTCGCTTGAAGGGCAGGTTGTGTTTCTCGCAGATCCGTTCGACGTCCCGCCACATGTACGAGCCCTTGATCGGCACGACGTTGAAAGGGCTGTCCTTCATTCCCTGCTGGGCGTTGAACAGGGGCCCCAGAAGGAAGGGCCGCCATTCCAGCGTGACCCCTTTGGACGCCGCGACTTTGTCGGCCCGCATGACGGCGGGGTAGGAATAGGTCGAGGCGAATTCGAACCAGAATTGCAGTTTCACGACAGGCCCCGGATCCGACGATTCGTGATCCTAGCAGATTGCGTGGCCAAAAACGGCGCCCATATCGAGGGTCGGACGCCGCCGGGCCCTCTGGCGGGAACGAGGACAATCAAGGGACAATCCGAATGTCGATCTCGATGTACAAGGCGAGTGCGCCTGTATTCCTGCGTATGCTGGGCAATCTCGACGCCCTTCTGGAAAAGGCTGTCGATAACGCCAAGCAGCGTGGCTTCGATCCCAACGTGCTGGTGACCCAGCGTCTTGCGCCGGACATGCTGCCGCTCTCGGCCCAGATCCAGTTTGCCAGCGATACCGCAAAATTCGCCATGTCGCGCCTCTCGGGCGGCACGGCGCCGTCCTTCCAGGACACCGAAACAACGATCGACCAGCTGCGCACCCGCATCGCCAACACCGTCGACTATGTGAAGAGCGTGCAGGCCTCCGCCATCGATGGATCGGAGGAGCGCGACGTTGTGCTCAAGACACCTGGCGGTGATCTCCCGTTCAAGGGCCTGCAATACCTTACCAGCTTCGCCCTGCCGAACTTCATGTTTCACGTGACTACGGCCTACGCGATCCTGCGCCACAATGGCGTGCCGCTGGGCAAGATGGACTTTCTCGGCCGCGGCTGAGCGTGAAATCGGGCCTCTGAAGTCAGGACTGGCCTCGCGCCCCGTCGTGCTGGAAACTGCGCTCCGACTCGTGGGAGCGGCTGATGACCTGGCTTGATGGCGGCGCGTTGGCGTTCTTTCTCTTTGCGTGGTGGTTTCTCAGCTGGTTGATTGACCATTCGCCATTGCATGATCGCACGCTGTCCGCCGCAATGAAGGCTCAGCGCCGAGAATGGATGCGCCAGATGGCCGCCCGCTCCGTGCGCCTGGTTGACGCCAACATCATCACCGGCTTGCAGCAGGCGACATCATTCTTCGCGTCGACGGCGCTTCTCGCCGTTGGCGCCGGCTTCGGCCTGCTCACGGCCGCCGATACGATCATCAAGGCGTTCGAGCAAAGCTTCGTCCACCTCGAGATCGACCGTGCGGCCTTCTATGTGAAGACCGCTGTGCTGATGGCGCTTTACGCCTACGCCTTCTTCAAGTTTGGCTGGGCCTATCGTTTGTTCAACTATTCGGCTGTCATGCTGGCCGCCACCCCCGAGCCAGGAGAGCCGGGCGTGGAGGAGGCGGCGAACGCCGTCGCGGAGATGAACATCGCTGCGGCCGGACAGTTCACGCACGGCCTTCGCGCGTTCTTCCTAGCGATCGCTGTCCTCGCGTGGTTCATCACCTGGTGGGGCTTTATCATCGCCACCGTGGTGATCGTGATGGCGCTCGCCAACCGCCAGCTCAACTCGAAGGCGCGCTTCATCGCGCAAGGAACGATGCGGCGCTTGCAAGGCAAGGGCTGATATTGCAGCTTGAATTGGGGTCGTATGCTTCAGGGGGAACCTGATGTTGAGGCGACTTGCTTTGATTTTCCTGATTGCCGCGCCCGCTTGCGCGCAGATACCAGCTCCCACTCCGCCACCGCGCTGCGAGACCGGCATCTACCATCAGTTCGATTTCTGGATCGGCGAGTGGGAAGTCTTCAATCCGGCAGGGCAGAAGGTCGGTGACAGCAGGATCACGCGGGAAGAGGGCGGCTGCCTGATCGTCGAACACTGGACGAGCTCGCGGGGCAATAACGGCCAGAGCTACAATTTCTATGACCCTTCGCGAGGACAGTGGCGGCAGGTCTGGATTTCGCCGACCGAGCTCACCGACTATGGCGGCAATCTCAATGCCAAGGGCGAGATGGTGCTGGAGGGAGATCTGCAGCAGGCCGGCGGCTATGGCGGCCGATCACGCGGCACGTGGACAGCCAATGCCGACGGCTCGGTGCGTCAGCGTTTCGAGAACTACGACACAGCCAAAGGCGACTGGGTCGAGAACTTCAATGGCCTGTACCTGAAGAAGGGATAGCCTCTACGAGGACGACGAATAGAAATCGCTGGCCGTGTCGCCGAATTCCGGATCGAACGACACGCAATGGCTAGTGCCCATCTCGGCCTGTACGCAGAGCACCGGCAACTTCTTCGCGCGCAGGTTCAGGTAGGCTTCACGCGGCATGGGCGAGACGTGGAACAGACCGGTGGGATCCTGCGGTCCGGCCGAGCCTTCAGGCCAGTCGGGCGCCATGTCAGACGTCTCGATCCGTGCATTCTGAAAGACGTCGGCGAGGAACTTGTCCATGCCGGCTTTGGGATCGACAGACTTGTTGTCGTCCGCCGGAACGAAGGCCCACGTGTCGCTGGCCCTGACCGAGTAGGTCCAGAGCAGGGTTCCGTCGGCCTTGTGCAGGTTCAGGACCAGGCTGGCTTTCTCGCAGTCCGCACCCATGACCTGGGCCTCCAGTACGTCCCTGGCGCCCGGCGCGGTCAGCGCCACTTCGCGTTTCACCGGCGGAATGCATGTTGCGGCCGTCGGCCCGGCCGTTGTGGCTTCCGGCTCGGCAGGCGCCTTCGAATCGCATCCGGATGCCAGTCCTAGGGCCGCCAACGCGATTATCGATAATCTCATGATGCCCCTCCGGCCCAAGTCCCCAGCTTTAGCTTGAAACGGGCCTCCGCTCCGGGTCAACTCGGCCTTGGGGCAGACGAGACCGCGCATGGACGGCCATACCCAGCACGTATCGGACGCGGAACGGCTGCTTGAGCTGCAGCGGGCCGCGCATCGGCGTGACAGCTGGCCCAATGCAAAAGTCCGCATCGATCGCATCGAGCGACTCAATGCGATGGTCCGCGAACGTGCAAACGCATTCGCCGAGGCGATTGCCACTGATTTCGGCAACCGTTCGCGCTTCGAAACGGCGCTCATGGAAACAGCGGTACTGCTCTCGTCGATTCGCCACGCCCGCAAGAATGTGCGCTGGTGGATGGAGCCGAGCTACCAGGAAGTCGACATCGCGTTCTGGCCCGGTTCGGCCTGGATCCGGCGCGATCCGCTGGGCGTGGTCGGCATCGTCAGCCCGTGGAACTATCCGTTGCAGCTGGCGCTGTCGCCGCTTGTCGACGTGATCGCAGCAGGCAATCGCGCGATCCTGAAACCTTCAGAACAGACCCCGCGATTCTCCGCGCTGCTGCTCACGGCGATCGCTTCCACCTTCAAGGAGGAAGAAGTCGCGGTCGTGACCGGCGGGCCTGAAGTCGCCGCTGCTTTCACGCGGCTGCCGTTCGACCATCTGGTCTTCACTGGCTCAACCGCGATCGGGCGCAAGGTTGCGCAATCTGCCGCTGATGGCCTGGTGCCGACGACGCTGGAGCTTGGCGGAAAGTCACCCGCCCTGATCTGCCCGTCCGGCTCAATGACCAAGGCGGTGAAGTCCATCGCCTACGGCAAGTTCGTCAACGCCGGGCAGACCTGCATCGCGCCTGACTATGTGCTTGTTCCGCGCGAGCGTGCCGTGGAGTTCGCCGAGCATGTCCTCACCGAGGCCAAGCGCGCCTATCCGGATCTCGGGCCCGACTATACCTCGATGATCAGCGAGCGCGCTTTCGACCGCATGGCTTCTGCCGTGGCGGAGGCGGAGCTCGCCGGCGCAAAGGTGATGCGCCACCCGACGCCTTCTGACCGCGAAAAGCGGACCATGCCGCCCGTTGTCGTGCTGGATGCGCCGCAAGACGGCATGCTGATGCGCGAGGAGATATTCGGTCCCGTCCTGCCGATCGTTGGCTATGACACGCTCGACGACGCGCTCGACTGGATCAACTCGCATCCACATCCGCTGGCGCTCTATATCTTCGCAGAGGACCGCAAGGAGCAGAGCGTGGTTCTCGACCGTACGCAGTCAGGCGGCGTCACCATCAACGCAACGCTGCTGCACATCGCGCAGGATGGCCTGCCATTCGGCGGCGTCGGCGCCAGCGGCATGGGCGCCTATCACGGCCGCGCTGGCTTTGAGCGCTTCACCCACGCACGCGCCGTCTTCCGCACCGGCTTCTTCAATGCCGCCAACTCGCTCGCGCCACCTTATGGCAGGCGAGCGAAACGTCTGCTTCGTTTCCTGATGCGCTAGGTATAACAATCAGCGCGCACTTCGGGACAGCAGTACGGCTGCGCTGCGAGACGTTTGCTGCTTTACGTAGCGCGAACGCCAACGGCTTTTCTGGCGATCATTGTTCCACCGAAATTGGCGTGCGATAAGCAAGACTTCGATTGGGGTGGACGGGGAAAATGGGGATTGGGTCACGTGTATCTGGCGTGCCGAGCAGTGGCATTCGCGCTCCTGCAAGAATGAGCACGTTGATAGCGCTGCTTGTGGCCTTCATGGTCCTGCAGCTTCTGGTGAATGGCGCCTATCTGCCGGACCCGGATCTTCCGGGTATTTGGGTCTCGCTGTCGCCAGGCGAAGTCGCTCCAGACAGGCAGTTCTTGCTGGGCAATACGCTTTTCAACCTGCTGGGACACGGCCTGACGGGCCTGTCCGGCGGCCAAAAGCTCAGCGAGCAAAGCTATCTCGCTTTCTCGTATGTGATGGTCTTCATCTGTGTGTTCGTGATGCTGATCGTCAGCACGAGCAGGCTGGGTGTTTCGCGCGCCTCGATTTTTCTGGGCGTCGTCGGACTGTCGATGCTCGACTTCAACTTGTTTCACTGGCTCGGCAAAACCGACCCCCTGGTCATCACGACGTATACCGTCGTTTTCTTTCTGCGCAGAAATCCCGCTCCCACTGCCATCGGCTTTGCGGTGATCGGCGGGCTACACGCAGAACAGGCGATAGTGATTGCCGCCGTCCACGCCATTATTCTGGTTCTTGAGCGGTCGATGCGATTGAGTGTGTTGGTCGCGCTGGTTTCTGGCATCGCAGCCGGCCTTGCGGGTAATCAGCTCTACGTGAACGCGTTCGGGCTGACAGGCTCGCATGATCGCATCGCCCTTGCGGTCTCGAATGGCGGCGACGTGCTTACGACAAGCATCAAGTATTTTCTGAGGAACATCGGCGTCGCCTCAGTGTCAGTGCTGTTTGGCGTATGGTGGCTGGCTCTTCGAACGATGGCCGAAAGCCGCCGAACCTTCCTTCTTCTGGCCGCCGCATTGTGCATCGCAACCGGAGTTGCTGCGTGCACGCTTGATTACTCGAGAGTCGCTGGCCTGCTAGCCATGCCGGTAACCTTCTTTCTCGCCGAGCAGATGGCGATGCGTTGGCGGGATGAAGACCGGCTCCCCTTCAGTACGGCGGTTCTGCTCGGCGGGGTCGCCCTGGTCGGAGTGGAACTCTCCGGTGGTCAGACCATTGGCGCTGACGAGCGGCCGTTCATCTGATCAAAGCTTGCGTCGCCAGTTTCTGAATGCGGCGACGCATCCGCGCTACTTAAGGTTCAATTTCTTGCGCGCCAGGAATGCTTCCACGCGCCTACGCCGGCACTCCGATGGCTGGGCATTCCAGCAAGCGAGGGGTCTTCACTAAATCGGTCGCGGTCGGCCAGGTGAGCGGGACATCGGCGCGGATCACGTCGAGAGGCTTTTTGCCCAGCATGTCCGCCGCTTTCCACCGGTCGGCGCCGCACAACGCTTGCTGATTGAGTGAGATCACCTGGCTGTAGACCTTGCGCCAGTCGTCCTTGTCCTGATTGCGGCGCATCAATTCAGCTTGCACGCTGGCCTCGAGGCCGCGGGCGCTGACAACGAACAGTGATGAGGATGGCGACGTGGCCAGACCAGCCGCCGGGAGCGACGTTTCAGCTGGCGCAGTTTTGACCGGAGCGGACTGGGCGACAACGGGCGGCGAGATTGGCGAGGACGGGGACGCTGGCGAGATGATTGACGATGCGGGCGGTCGAGGCGCTTGGGTCAATTGCGGTGGCGCAGGCAGCTGCTTCGATGGCGATGGCACGGCATCGCGCGGAGGTGTCGCCGGCGTCACGACACGTGTGAACGGTTGGCCGAACAACATGTATCCGCCGTATGCGAGCGCGGCGCCGATCACACTGCCGAACAGGGCGCCAACGGCGAAAAACGAGCGGCGCTTCGACCGTCCGGGGCGTAGCACCTGGAACATCTTGCGCAGATCGTTGGGTATCTTTCCGGCGCGATTGTAGGCGAAACGGCTGATGTCGCGGTCGATGGGCAGCGCCATGTCGCCGACGAATTCCCATGGCTCCTGCGTTGCAACAGGCGGTGAGCCGTCGCTGGGTGCAGTCAGTTCTCCGACGAGGCCCATCAGCGCCTCGGCGCGAATTCGCGCTTCGGTCGGCTCGTCAGCCAGAGCCTTCAGCGCCTTGCGCCGCGCGACATCCCAAGCCCCATCGCCCGTCGCGATCGACATGGACTCGATCGCCGCGAAGAAGCGGCGCTTCTGCACCTCGGCCAGCGCGCTGCCCGGCGACCAGACAAGCCCGGTGCGACGGAAGGTTTTGGGACGCAGGGAGTCCGCCAGGGAGGCGGTAAGTGCGCGAACATCCTTGGGCTCTGCCGGCTGCCATTCGGTGAAAGGGCGATGCTTGCTGGCTTCGGCTTTCAGGTCGGCCACGAAGCGCTCGAACTTTGCGGTCTCTGCGGCCTCGACCTCGCCGGGCTCCTTGTTGAACCAGCCGGGCGCGATCGCGATGATGTTTTTTCGCGCCACCATGGAATGCAGGCCTGCAGGCGAGAGCCCTGGGTCCAGGTTGATCGGCACAACCTTTTCCATCATCAGCGCCGCCGACATCTCGAGCCAGCATGGATCGGACTCGGCATAGGAGCGTGTCAGCACCGAAATGACCGCGTTGGCATTGCGCAGCCGCTTGCCGACGAAAGGCAGGCGATAGGCATCACTTGCGATCTCGTGGGTGTCAGCATCGATCGCGTCGTCGCTGACAATCTCGAGGTCAGGGGCGGCCTTGCGCAGCCGTTCAATCAGTTTGGCCGCGATATCGCGGTCCTGATGCGCATACGAAACGAAGGCCAACGGCATAGAACGGTCACCGGAAGAGTATAAGCAACCCTACCACGCGATTTTTGTCGTTGAAGTGACGCTCCAGCGAGCGAGTGCGAATTCGCCTGCGCGGGGAATGTTCGAACACGGATTGTCCATCGCTGGCCAATCCGCGTTCCCTCCGGCAGCCGCGGCGCAGTTGCTCGGGGCAGTAAGGCAAGGATTACTGGTGATCGCGCAGGCCGAGCACGCGCTTGGCGACGACGTTGAGGTTGACCTCCGACGTGCCGCCTTCGATCGAGTTGCCCTTGGCGCGCAGCATGGCGCGGGTGGACATGATCTCGCCGGCCTTGAAGCCGTCGCCCTCCCAGCCGAGGCCCTGGTGGCCCATCGCCTCGACCTGAAGCTCGGTCTTGGTCTGATTCATCTTGGCGGCGGCGTACTTGATGATCGACGTGCCGGGGCCGACATCCGCGCCGGCTTTCGCCATTTCGGTGTTGCGCTGGATCGTCAGCATGAAGGCCTGCTCGTACATCATCGACTTGGTAATGCGCGCACGGAGGTCGGCATCGGCAATCGCGCCTTCCTTCGTGCCCGTGTATTTCTTGGCAATGTCGGCAAGCGTAGGGCCGGCATTCCGGTCCGCGCCGAAGCCGGTCGCCGATATGTTCTGACGCTCGTATTGCAGCAGGCGCTTGGCGATGTCCCAGCCCTTGCCAGGCGTGCCCACCAGCTGGTTTTTCGGAACCTTCACGTCGGTGAAGAACGTTTCGCAGAAAGGCGAGGAGCCGGAGATCAGCAGGATCGGGCGCGTCTCGACACCTTGCGTTGTCATGTCGAACAGGACGAACGAGATGCCTTCATGCTTCTTCGAGAAGTCCGTGCGGACGAGGCAGAAGATCCAGTCGGCGTGGTTGGCGTAGGACGTCCAGATCTTCGATCCGTTGATCAGCCAATGGTCGCCCTTGTCCTCGCACTTGGTTTGCAGCGAGGCGAGATCAGAGCCAGCGCCTGGTTCCGAATAGCCCTGGCACCAGCGCGTGCGCCCATGGACGATGTCCGGCAGGAATTTCTTCTTCTGCTCTTCGTTGGCGTATTCGAGCAGGACGGGGCCAAGCATCCAGAGGCCGAAAGAGGCTAGTGGCGAGCGCGCATTGATGCGCTTCAGTTCCTGGTCAAGCACGATGGCTTCGCCTTTCGATAGTCCGCCGCCGCCGTACTCCTTTGGCCAGGCCGGCGCGGTCCAGCCCTTGGCGGCCATCCGCTCGAGCCACACTTTCGAGTCAGGGTTGACGAATTTCTGGTTGCGGCCGCCCCAGACGACTTCTTCCTCGACCATCGGCGTGCGCATGGAGGCCGGGCAGTTCGCTTCGAGCCAGGAGCGGGTTTCTGCGCGGAACTGTTCGATATCGGCCATGGCTTGTCTCCCGGGCGGGTCGTTTCTCGCTATAAATCAGGGCTAGCGAGGCCGGGCAGCAGGGTCAAGCCGAACGGCCTAGTAGCCGAGGCGATGGCGGAAATTATCGCCCGTGTTGACGCCCATCAGGTTGACCGCGTGGACGATGGCGAACACCAGCGCCATCCCGGCCAGCACTGTGACCAGCGGCCACGAAACCCAGCGCACGTTGACGCTGTCCTTGCGCGGGCGTCCGGACTTCCATGCTGCAAACACGGTCAGCGCGAGGCAGGCGGTTATCGCAGCGCCTGTGAGTATCCAGTCGATATCCATGGCCGCCAGACATGGCGCGGGGCGCGCAGGCAGGCAAGCGGGCGCTGGCAGCGCCAGCTAGGGCGAAATGGCGCGGTCTTGGTCGGGAAGGGGAGCGCCGCGAGGAACACACTGCCGTAGCCGGCGCCGAACAAGGCTGCATGCGGGAGTTCGAATTTCTGAAAGAGGAACGTCCTGGCCACGATCCAGAAGAACAACAGAGCGTGCATGATCAACGCAAGCAAGGATCCACCAAAGGCGATCTGTGTCGCTGCGCAATCGGGGATCGGATTGGCGACGCGGATTTCCTGCGTTCCTGAGCAGGATCAGGCGCGGCGGCGCAGGTGAAGCACGTTACTGCCGGAGCGAGGGGCCGGGTCCTTCTTGTCGACTTCCGATGCGGGCATCGGACGCGAATAGAGGAAGCCTTGAACTTCAGTGCAGCCAAGGCCCGCGAGGACGGCGGCTTGCTGCTCGTTCTCCACACCTTCAGCGGTGATGCGCATCTTAAGGTCGCGCGCCAGCGAGATGATCGCGCGCACGATCGCTTGGTTCTCCGTTGATGTATCGATGTCGCGCACGAAGCGCTGGTCGATCTTGATCTTGTCGAATGGGAAGGCGCGCAGATAGCTGAGCGAGGAATAGCCCGTGCCGAAGTCATCGAGCGCGATCTTCACGCCGAGTTCGCGCAACGCATGGAGCGTACGGATGTTGTGCTCGGTCTCATCCATCAGGACGCTTTCGACGATTTCGATTTCGAGGCGACTCGGATCCATCTGCGCGGCGGCGAGCGCGCCTACCACTGTTGCGACCAATGACGGATTCTGCATCTGGGCGGGCGATAGGTTGATCGCGACAGGAACGTCCTCGCGCCACTTGGCGGCTTCCTCGATGGCCTTGCGGATCACCCACTCGCCGAGCGGCACGATGATGCCGGTTTCCTCTGCGCAGGCGATGAACATGGACGGCGACACCAGGCCGTGGCCAGGGCGGTTCCAGCGCAACAGCGTCTCGTATCCCGAGATGCGGCGCGTACGCGTGTTCACCAGTGGCTGGAAGTAGACGTCCATCGCATCGTTCGCGAGGGCGTTGCGCAGGTCAGTCTCAAGATCGGCGCGGACGCGGGCGTCTTCTTCCATGCCGGCTTCGAAGAAGCGAGCGCATCCACGGCCCTGGGCCTTGGCGCGATAGAGGGCCAGTTCGGCATTCTTCATCAACACGGCCGGATCGGTGCCGTTCTCCGGCGCCATGGCGACGCCGACGGAGCCGCTGGCGAGAACGACCTTGCCATTCAGCGTGACCGGCGCCAGCAGGGCGTCGACGATCAGGTCAGCGAGTTCACCGGCCTCGTCAACCAGCATGTCGCGCTGCATCACGGCGAACTCGTCGCCGCCGAGGCGGGCGAGGAAGCCTTTTTCGCCGACACAGTCGCGCAGGCGCTGGGCCACGACCTTGAGGAAGGCGTCGCCGGTCGGGTGACCCTGCGTGTCGTTGAGGGTCTTGAAGTTGTCGAGGTCGATGACGAACAGGGCGAAGCCTTCGCCGCGCAAGTCGGCCGCTTCCTGCGCGATCTCGAGCTGGCGCACCAGCATGGCGCGGTTCGGCAGGTCGGTCAGCGTGTCGTACTCTGTGACGTAAGCGATGCGCGCTTCGGCTTCGCGCGAGCGCGTGATGTCCGAAGCGACGCCACGCCAGCCGCCATCGGCCGTGGGCTGGCCCGACATCGACCACCAGCCGTCGCGCGGCCCGATCTGCACGCGCAGAACCTCATCATGGAAAGGCTTGCGTTGTTTCAGCATCACGTCGAGCTGCTGAGAGGATTCCGGCGCGAAGAGCGCGAGGAAGCTGCCGCCTTCAAGAATCTCGGCGGTGAGGCCAGTGGCGTCGACGAAACGCTGCGAGGCCTGGCCGAGACGGCCATGGCTGTCCACACGCCAGAGCCAGTCCGCCGAATGGGCTTCGAAATCCTCGAGGAGGATGCTCACCGTCTCCTTGGCTTCCAGCAGCGCGGCGGCGTCGAGGTGGCGGCGGACGAAGTTGTTGTCGCTGGCGACCGCGAAGCGCTGGAGCGCCATGATACAGCCGAGGATCAGCAGCATCGCACTGCCGGCCCAGCTGTGGTCGCCGACGGCCATGCCCAAGCAGGCGCCAGCGCCGATGGCCAGCGAATAGCCGAGGGAGGCGACGGGGTAGCTAGAATGGAGAAGGGCGCCAACGCACAGGATGGCGGCCGTGAGCACGCCGAGAATCATACCGTGGTTAGCGTCGGTCGAAGCCATGAGGGCGGCGATAATCGCACCCCAGACGGCGCCGCTGAGGATGGTGTAGCGCACGATGCGGCGGTCTTCGGCAGCAGTGTCGGCGCCGCTGCGCTTGGCTTCGCGCATGCGGATGAAGACGAGGACGGCGGCGGTGTAGGTCCAGACGAATACCAGCGGCATCGTCGGTTCGGCCCAGAATGCGAACGTGAGGACGATCGCGTTGAGGAGGGCGTGGATGGCGGCGAGGGGGGCGTTGGCGTGGAAAATGCTGCGTCGCGCGGCGCCGATGGCGTCGCGGTGCTCGGCCGGAATATCGACCTCGCCAACGAAGATGGCCCTGAGGGCCTGAAGTCCCATTCCCATCCCGGCTGTCCCCGCCGTTTGCCGGACGCGTGTCCGGATTCCAGCGCAGCCTGTCATATGAAGGTTAGTTTTCGGCTGAGATCGATCCCTGAAATTTCATCTATCGTCGTGGATCAGGGGATTCAGAATTGATTCATCCGACGTTTGCCGCGAGGTCAGCGACCTCATTCTGCGTTGTCGCCCAGGAGCAGACGAAGCGGTGAGAACCGTCCGGCCACGGATAGAATGTAGCGCCAGCTTTCGACAGGCGATCGGCGGCGCCAGGCGGCAGTTTGGCAAACACTTCGTTACCGTCGACCGGGTGCACGAGCTCCGCGCCGGCCTTCACCAGTGCTTCGGAAAGCGCCGTGGCGGAGGCGTTGGCATTGCGCGCAAGCTGCAGCCAGAGGCCATCTTTCAGGTAGGCGGACATCTGAGCGCCGAGGAACCGCATCTTGGGCGGCATGTGTCCGGCGCGTTTGGCGCGGACCTGGAGTTCGTGGAGACGGGAGCGGGTCGCGCCAAAGAGAATGATGGCTTCGCACCCGGCGCCGCCATTCTTGGTGGCGCCGAAGCTGAGCACGTCGACACCGGCGCGCCAGCTCATGTCGGCGGGTGTTGCGCCGGTGGTGACGAGCGCGTTGGCGAGGCGGGCGCCGTCGAGATGGACAGCGAGGCCGGCATTGCGGGCAAGGGCCGCGCGCTCGGCGACCTCGGCGACGGTGTAGGCCGCGCCGCTTTCGGTGAGGTTCGACAGCGAGAGGACGTGCTGCGGGGTCTCGTGGACGAAGCCAGGATTGTTGTAGGCGATGCGTTGTTTCAGGGCGGCGAGGTCGATCTTGGCGTGCGCGCCGGCGAGGAGGGACAGCTTGCCGCCGCCGGTGAAGAATTCAGGCGCGCCGCGTTCGTCGCGCTCGATGTGCGCTTCCTCGTGACACAGCGTGGCGCCGTGGGGCGGGCAGAGGATGGAGAGTGAGAGGGCGTTGGCGGCGGTGCCAGAGGAAACCAGCCAGATATCGAGTTCAGTTTCGAAGGCTTCGCACAGTGCGTCGCGGGCGGCTTTCGTCCACGGGTCATTTCCGTAGCTGGAGGCGGGGCCTGATGCGGCGGCGACCATGGCCTCGAGGATGGCGGGGTGTGCGGGGGCGGCGGTGTCGGACGAGAAATTCATGGACGGTCTCCCGCCGCTTCCTCTGGAGCGGAAAGCCACGCTGTGCAAGCGTGGGGCAGGCAAGGTATCCGGTCCATGAGCGATCTTTTCAACATACGCGCGTTGACCTTCGACGTGTTCGGCACCACCGTTGACTGGTGTGCAGGCATTGCGCGGGAAGCGGAGGCGCTGCTGGGGCCGAAGGGGCATCGGCTGGACTGGGTCGCGTTCGCCAATCGCTGGCGGAAGGAATACCAACCGGCGATGGAGCAGGTGCGGAGCGGCAAGCGCGGCTATGTCGCGATGGACGTGCTGCACCGCGAGATGCTGGACGTGGCGCTGAAGGAGTTCGGCGTCACGGATCTCACGGCTGGGGAAAAGGATCAGTTCGCGCTGGCGTGGCGCAGGCTGCCGCCGTGGGCGGATACGGTTGAAGGGATGACGCGGCTGAAGCGGACATTTGTGCTCGTTGCGCTGTCGAACGGGAACATCGCGCTGATCTCGGAGATGGCGAAGCGTGGCGGGTTGCCGTGGGACGTCATTCTCGGTGCGGACATCGTGCAGACCTACAAACCGATGCCGGCGCTGTACGACAGCGCGCCACGCATGCTCGATCTCAAGCCCGAGCAGGTAATGATGGTGGCGTGCCATGCGTGGGACCTCGATCATGCGATGAAGCGTGGATTGCGGACGGCGTACGTGCGGCGCGCGGACGAGTACGGTCCGGGAGCTGGGCTGCCGGAGCCGAAGCCAGGGACATATGACTTGCAGGTTGGGAGTTTTGTGGAGCTCGCCGAGGCGATGGGGGCGTGAGGCGCCTGCCCGGTATCTCCCGGCACCCATCGAACTTGCTGCTGCGCAGCGATTGCCGGGCAGGCGCCCGGCGGTCCGGAAATGAAAAGGCCCGCTCGTTGGAGCGGGCCTTTCCGTGTGGATGACCTGATCGACTAGAGGTCGATATCGGTGTCGCGGAGGTCGCGCGAGGAGGCGCGGGAGACGTTGCCGGCCGCCAGCTCGGCCTTGTCGAGGCCGCCGTCATGGTTGGTGTCGAGGTCCTTGAAGCGGGCTTTCACGGACGCCATGGTGCCCGTCAGCTCGTCGATCTGAACCTTGTTGTCGGCGTTCGAGTCGAGCGCGCCGATCGTGCGTGATTCCATCAGCTTCGCCTGCAGGTCGTTGCGGACGTTATCAACGGTCTCATCAGCCCAGCGATAGTTGACGCGGAAGTACATCATCTCCTGCCAGGACTGTTCGCCCCAGGTGACATTGATCTTCGCATCCGGGTTGGCCGGGTTGTGCGTGGAGTTGTCGTAGATCCAGGTGGCGATCAGCTTGGTGCCTTTCTTGACGAGGATCGGCTCCACCGGATCGTAGTCGCGCTGCCAGTTGAAGTCGTACTTCGGCAGCGACAGCAGGACCTTCTGCTTGCCGTCCGGCGTCTGCTGTTTCAGCTCGACCGACCAGCCACGATAGTGCGAGTGCGGATAGAGTGTGTAGAGATAGGCGTCGGCCGGGAATTCGAGATAGGCGATTTCCTTGTGGCGCGCTTCGCCAGCCGGGATCTTCAGAGCGAAGTCGGAGATGACGGTCGAGCGCTTGATGAACTCGGGCGGCGACTTGAGCGTGTAATAGCCGATCTGCGTCTGATCGGTCATCGCCTTGCCGGTCGTCGTGTAGTGCATCGAGAAGGACAGCTTGCCGCCGGCCGGGACCGGAGCGCCGGCGCCGTCAGCGATCACCTGCGGCTCGGCGCCAGGCGTGTAGGAGCCGACCGAACCGCCCGGGATCTTCGCGGGGGTCGCGCCGCGATCCGGCGAGTGGTTGGACGTGACGTGGTGCAGGACCTGGCGGGCGCCCGGCTTGATGGCGA
Organism: Hyphomonadaceae bacterium; assembly: GCA_047601145.1. Classification (GTDB taxonomy): domain Bacteria; phylum Pseudomonadota; class Alphaproteobacteria; order Caulobacterales; family Hyphomonadaceae; genus UBA7672. The sequence goes on along the minus strand of JASGJW010000003.1, from coordinate 1,030,240 downwards.
TGGCGCGGAGCCAGGTGTCGCCCTTGAACGGGTTGTCGACGCGCATGTTCTGATAGGCAACCGTGCCCGAGGCCGGGACGTCGAACGAAGGCAGCGTCACGATCACGTCGGGCTTGCCGAGCGAGGTGGGCCAGTCCGGGGCCTTGCCGGCCTGTTCCTTGAGGACGTCCGGACCCGCACCGCGCGGAGCCCCGGCTTCAAGCCAGTGGATCAGCGTCTTGTTCTGGTCGGCCGTGAGCGCGGCGTCGTTCTTGAACTTGCCGATATGCGGATCGGCGAAGTAGGGCGGCATGCGCTCGGACATCACCGACTCGAGCATCATGGGCGCCATCGCCTTGACGATGTCGTAGCTGTCCATCGCGAACGGGGCGATGCCGCCTTCCTGGTGGCAGGCTACGCACTTGTCCTGGATAATCGGAGCGACGTCCTTGGAATACGAGATGTTCGCAAACGCCGACTCCTTGCCGCGCGAGGCAAACTTGATCGTCGCGCCCGACTTCACTTCGACGCGCGGATTGGCGACAGCCTTGCCGGCGAGGACGGCGTCGATCGCTTTCGAAGTTTCCGAGATCGGGCCGTGATAGGCGACCTTGAAGCCCGACTTCGGCTCGAGGACGAAGATCTCGCCTTCACGCTGGACGCCGAGCTGTTCGCCAACGAGCTGCAGCTCGTCCATCAGCACCGGAACGGTGAACTTCTGCGAAGCGACCTCTGCGGCGGCGGCGTCGCGCGTGTCTTTCGAGTTGATCATGTAGAAGAGGACGCCCTTGTCCTTGTAGGCGGCGGCGAGCTTGCCGAGCTGGGCGCCGGCTTCGCGCGAGACCTTTGTGCCGTTGGTCTGCGACATCAGCACGACCGCGGGGGCGTATTTATAATACCCGAGCTCGTAGGCGAGGCGGGTGGTGTCGGTCAGCTGGAAGTTGCCGACACGCTCTGGAACCGCGGCGATTGACGGGGCCGGAGCCGGGGCCGAGATGGCCGTGGCGGCAAGGGCGGCGGCGGTGACGGCAGCGGCGACGCTCGTCAGCAGGACAGACTTCATTCCAGCTCTCCCATGGATCGTGTCTGCGAGGCCCATGAAACTGGGCGCGTAATTCTGATTTCAGTATCTAGGCCGGGCCGAAAACCGTCAACGCGGACGGGCGTTCCCGGGGGCTGAATTGATCTCGCAGGCGGTCACAAATGCGACAGGCGGGCAGGGAACCGGCGGGTACTCGCCGGGAGTCGATATGATCGTGCCGGGTGACGCTAGGGGAGGGGGCGGCGGAAGCCCAGAATCAGACGGCCCGGATGTTTCCATCCGGGCCGCTGTTCGGTTCGCCAACCGTCTTTGGTTTCTGGGCTGGATCAGGCCCAGCTGATGTCCTTCTGCGTGACAGGTAGCGAGCGGATGCGCTTGCCGGTGGCCGCGTAGATGGCGTTCGCCACGGCGGGCAGGACCGGCGGGAGCGCCGGTTCGCCGAGGCCCGTGGGCGAGTTGTCGGTGATGTTGAAGTGCACATCGATCTGCGGCGCGTAATCCATGCGCAGCAGCGGCATGTCGTAGAAGTTGGTCTGCACCGTACGGCCTTTGTCGAAGGTGATTTTCTGGTGCATCTCGGAGACGCCGTCGACGACAGAGCCTTCGACCTGGTTGCGCGCGTTGATCGGGTTGATCACCTGGCTGCCGATGTCGCCGACGACCCAGACTTTCTGGACGCGCCAGGAACCGTTCTGCTCGACCTTCACTTTCGCGACGTGAGCGAAGTGGCCCTGGTGCGAGAAGTAGAAGGCGGCGCCGAGACCCGTGCCCTTGGGCAGCGAGGCGCGGTTGGCCCAACCGGAGCGGTCACGGACGAGCTTGAGCACGTCGGTCATGCGCTGCGGGTTCATGGCGCGGCCGGCGGCGCCGGCGGCGGCCGATGGCGTGGCGGCCATGAGATCGAGGCGGAACTGGATCGGATCCTTGCCCGCGGCGATCGCGAGTTCGTCGAGGAAGGACTGATAGGCGAAGCAGACCGCATTCGACACCGGCGCGCGCAACGGGCCCGTGGGCATGCCGGCGAAGATGAGCGACTGGTCGTAGCTGTGGTTCGGGATGTAGCCGGCGGGGAATTCCGTCGGCGACGAAGTCGCGTTCGAGAGCGGCTTGTCGTTCGCGCCGAAGGTGACGAAGTGGTTCGTCAGTGCGACGAGCTTGCCGTCCTTGTCGAGGCCGGCCTTGAAGTTGTGGTAGCCGCCCGGGCGGTAGGGGTCGTGATGCATGTCCTGCTCACGCGTCCACACCAGTTTCACCGGCACGCCGGCCTGTTTCGAGATCGCGGCCGCCTCGACCATGAAGTCGTTGGAGAGACGCCGGCCGAAGCCGCCGCCGCAACGGATCATGTGGCAGGTGATCTTGTCCTGGCCGACGCCGAGCGCCTCGGCGACCATCGGGATGCCCTGGCCGGGGAGCTGGGTCGGAGCCCAGATCTCGACCGTGCCGTCAGCCTTCGCGTGGGCCGTGCAGTTCTGCGGCTCGAGCGGGGCGTGGACGAGGAACGGATAGGCATAGGAGGCCTCGACCGTCTTCGCGGCGCCCTTGAGCGCGGCGGCTGCATCGCCCTGTTTCGACAGGTTTGCTTTCGGCGCGCCCTTGGCAATTTCGGCGGCCTGCTTGTCGAAGTCCGCAGTGGAGTGGTTGGCGATCGCGCCGCCATCCCATTCGATCTTCAGCTTGAGGGCGGCTTCCTTGACCGTCCACCAGTCGTCGCCGACGACGGCGACGCCGTCGAGCAGGCCCATGATGGCGTTGCCGACCTGCTTCACGACGAAGCAGTCGGTGATGCCCGGAAGCGCCTTGATCTCAGCGAGATTGCCCGACACGAACTTGCCGCCGAAAACAGGCGATTTGACGTAGTTCGCGTACTTCATGCCCGGCACTTTGACGTCGATGCCGAAGATGGGTTCGCCGCGAACAATCTTCGGCGAATCCCAGTTGCGCATGTCCTTGCCGATGATCCGGTAGGCCTTCGGATCCTTCATTTTCAGCGTGGCGACATCCGGCGGCGTGATCTTGGCCGCATCGGCGACGAGATCGCCGTACGGGATCTTCTTGCCGGTCGCCGTGTGGACGACCATCGACGGCTCGGTCGAGAGCTCGCTGATGTTGACCGACAGGCGCGCGGCGGCGGCCTGCAGCAGCATGTTGCGGGCGGCTGCGCCGACCTGGCGCTGTGGGACCCAGTGCTGCGGCGTCGCGAACGAACCGCCGGCGATCTGCTGCCCGTATCGCTTCGAGTCGGCGTCGCCCTGTTCGAGGATGACCTTCGACCAGTCGGCGTCGAGTTCTTCCGCGATCAGCATGGGCAGCATCGTCTTGATGCCCTGACCGATCTCCGGGTTCTTCGCCATGATGCGGATCGTGCCGTCAGGCGAGATCGCGACGTAGTTGTTTACGTCGACGACCGGTGCGGCCGGCTTGGCCGGCGTGGTTGCGGCGATGGCGCCGCCCTGGGTCGGGTCTTCGCTCGCGGTGAGGCAGCCCGAGAGCATCAGGCCGCCGCCGGCGGCGGAGGCGAGAAGGAAGAAGCGGCGTGAGGTGTTCACCGTGTTACCGTCGGCCATGGATCAGACCTCCCGCGTGTCTTTGGAGTCGACGCCGGCCGCCGTCTTGATGGCCTGACGGATGCGGACATAGGTGCCACAGCGGCAGGCATTGCCTGTCATCGCCGTGTCGATGTCCTTATCGCTCGGTTTCGGATTGGAGTTCAGCAGCGCCGTGGCGGCCATCACCTGGCCGGCCTGGCAGTAGCCGCACTGCATGACGTCGACATCGAGCCATGCCTTCTGGACCGCTTGGCCCGTCTTGGTCTGGCCGATTGCCTCGATCGTGGTGACGCGCTTGCCGCCCACCGACGAGATCGGCGTGACGCATGCGCGCGTGACCTGTCCGTCGAGGTGCACCGTGCACGCGCCGCAGGCAGCGACGCCGCAGCCGAACTTGGTGCCCTTCAGATCCAGCTTGTCCCTGAGAACCCAGAGGAGGGGCATCGCGCCATCCGCCTCGACCGTCTCGGTCTTCCCGTTCACGTTGATTGTGTAGCTTGCCATTTTTTCCGAGCTCCGCGGGCGTGTTCCAGGATGTGTGTCCCGGCTCCTCCGCCCAATTTCCTAACCCGCGACGCACTTATCGCCCCAAGTGACAGGGCGCGCCTTGCGCGAATCCATAACGCGGGGAATGGCTAACGCCAATGACGCGTGCACGCGTCGCGGCCGGATTCTGCTGCCGGACGAAACACGCTTGCGCGAGTGACCGCTCACAGCGGTCCAGATTGTTGCGAACGGTTCGCAGAGCCGAACGCTCAAGATGCAAGCGTTATAGTCAGCCGTGAATAACGACACAAGCCCGATGGCGATCTAGCTTGTTTCGCGAAGCGTCAGAGTTGTTCGGGGTATCGCATGCGAAACCTGATCCAGATCGTCAGCCTGTTCTTCATCCTGATCGGCATTGTCGTGCTGGTTGCGGCCATCCCGCCCCTGATCGACACCATGAACTCCTTCGTGACGCTCTATCAGGCGCTCAGCGCGGCGGTGGCGTCCCTGACGCCGGGCGGGGCGATCATCATCTTCGGCAGCGTCAGTTACATGCTGTGCAGCATCGACATGCGGCTGGAGGAGATGCTGGACCGGCCGCAGCCGAAACCCGTGCAAATGGTGGCCACGCAGCCGCAGCAGCCTGCCTCGCAGCCAGCTCGCGGCAGTATCGAGCAGGACCTGTTCTGATCAGCCCGGTTTCTGTCAGCCCAGTTTCTGTCAGCCAAGTTCCTGGGCGAGTCCGATGAGAAGCCCTTCTGGCCCACGGATATAGCAGAGCCGGTAGACGTCCTTATAATTGACGACGTCGCCGACAACCTGCGCCCCGTGCTTGCCGAGCCTCGCCAGCGTGTCGTCGATATCGTCCACGGTGAACATGGCGCGGAGATACCCCAGGGCATTGACCGGGGCCGTGCGGTGATCCGTGATGACGGCGGGCCGGATGAAGCGGGACAGTTCGAGCCGGCTGTGTCCGTCTGGCGTGCGCATCATGGCGATTTCGACGTGCTGGTCGCCCAAGCCCGTGACACGTCCGGCCCATTCGCCTTCGATCGTGGCCCGGCCCTCGAGTTCGAGGCCGAGTTCGCGGAAGAAATCGATCGCCACGGCGAGGTCCTCGACGACGATTCCGATATTGTCCATTCGCTTGAGCGCCATGCGTCCCGTCTACTAGGCGGCGCCCGATCGGTCCATGACCCAGGATACTCCGCCGTATGTGATCGGTTTGCGCAGCATTTTGCGGCGCTGCGGGATACATTTGGTGTTGAAGGCGGACGCGAGATGTCCAGACTGGCCGAGAGATAATTGGGGAGAGCCGCCGTGAAGAAGCTAGCGCTGTGGTCAGGTCTTCTGGCGGGGGCGGTATCGGCGCTTGCCCTTTCGGCCGCTGCCGTCGTGACGACGCCCAAGCTGGCGGGAACCCGGGTCGACAACTTCATGCTGGCCGACCAGCAGGGGATCGGACACGAACTCTATTATTATAAACACAATCCGGCGGTCGTGATCGTGACGACGAAAGCCGGGGACGCCGTCTCGGCCACGGCGGTTGCGGCGGTGGAGAAGCTGCGCGCGAGCTATGAAGGCAAAGGCGTCGTTTTCTTCGGGCTCGATTCAACCGGCGTGACGCCGCCGCTGGGCCCTCTGGTGAAATCAGACAAGCTGGCCGTGCTGTCGGACGACCTGCAGCTTGTCGGCCGCTCGCTGGGTGTGACGTCAACAGGCGAGGTGTTCGTGATCGACGCCAAGACCTGGAAGGTCGCCTATCACGGACCTGAGGCTGGCGCGGGCGCTGCGCTCGACGCCGTATTGGCTGGCAAGTCGCCAGCGGTGATGGAGGCGGCGGTCACGGGCGCGAAGATCGGGTTTCCCGATCGTGAGAAGGCGGCGGAGTTTGCGAAGATCTCGTACGCGAAGGACGTTGCGCCGATCCTCGCCGACAAATGCGTGACCTGCCACATCAAGGATGGCGTCGCCCCATTCGCGTTCACCAGCTACGATGTCGTCAAGGCCATGTCTCCGATGATCCGCGAGGCGCTGCGCACCAGGCGCATGCCGCCCTTCCACGCCGACCGCCATGGCGCGACGTTCAAGAACGACATGAGCCTGAGCGACAAGCAGCTGTTGACGATCGTGAACTGGATCGAGACCGGAGCCACGCGCGGCGAGGGCGAGGATCCGCTGAAGAAGATCACCGCGTCGGCGCCCCAATGGCCGCTGGGCAAGCCAGACGTCGTAATCGACCTGCCGGAGTTCTCCATCCCGGCGTCGGGCGTGCTGCCCTACGAGCATTTCGTCGTGCCCAATCCGACGAAGGAAGCGAAGTTCCTCAAGGCGGTGACGTACCTGCCGGGCGCCTCGACTGCCGTGCACCACATCGTCGCCGGGTGGAACGAGGACGGAAAGACGTCGATGGGACAGGGCTGGGAGGTGGATACGGGCGGCTGGGGGCCGGGCTCTGAACCGACGCGCTATCCGGCCGATACCGGCAACCGCGTGGGCGGGAACGGCAACTTCGTGTTCCAGATGCACTACACGCCGAACGGCAAGGCGCAGGTCGACCACACCAAGGTCGGCATCTACTATGCGAAGGAGCCGCCGAAATACATTCTGCGCCAGCTCGGCATTGCGGACTTCACGATCGACATTCCTGCAGGTGACGGGCTGCGGCATGAGCGCGGCTATGTCGAATTCCCGGCGGACGTCCTGCTTTACATGGTGCGCCCGCATGCGCATGCGCGGGGGTATGCGACGCGGATGACGGTGCGTTATCCGGATGGACGCGAAGTCATCCTGCACAACCAGCCGCGCTATGACTTCAACTGGCAGCGCGAATACGTGTTCAGCGACTGGATGCCGATCCCCAAGGGGTCGATCATGATCGCGGACTACATCTTCGACAATTCGGAGAACAATCGATCGAACCCCGATCCGAAGAAGGACGTGCTGTTCGGCGAGCAGACGTTCGAGGAGATGCTGTTTACCTACCTGCAATACCGCATCGTCGGCGAGGATCGCGAGCATCCGCGCGACGATATCCAGTCGCAGATCACCAGCTCGATCATGTTCAGCGTGCTGGACGACGACATCAGTCGGAAGATCGAGCCGGCAGAACTGCGCGGCAAGCGCTTCGAGAAGCTGAAGGCGTCGTTCGTGGCGGTGGACAAGAATGGCGATGGCGGGCTCGACAAGGCCGAGTTCTTCGCGGCGATGCCGGGACGCGCGCGGCCGGCGGATGCGGCCACGGCGCCGGCCGGCGGGAACTAGCGGAGTAGCGGGCTCCAGTCAGGATCATAGGCGTTGCCGGGCGTCGACAGGGCGCGGAGGTTCCTGCCCGAACGGTCGATGGTCCAGAGTTTCGACGCGCCGCCGCTTTCGCGGGCGAAGACCAGCGTGCGGCCATTGGGCGACCAGGCCGGATGCGTATCTTTCGCGTTGCTGGTCAGTAGCTTTTCACCCGAGCCGTCCGCCTTCACGACGCCGATGGCGCCGTCGCGCTCGAACGCGATGAAGTCGCCGGCGGGAGACCAGGCGGGGTTGGCGCCCGCGCCGAGGCTGCAGGTCTTCGCCGGACCTGCAGCGCAGGGAACATCGGCCCCGTCGGCGTTGGCGACGGTGATCGTGGAGCCCGACACGAAGACGAACTTCGAGCGGTCGGGCGACAACGAGGGTGAAATCTCGGATGCGGACGATTGCGTCAGCACCTTTTCCTTGCGCGTGGAGAGGTCGAACAGAACGATCTCGTTGTTGCTCCCGATCTTGCGGCTGAAGATCGTGAAGCGGGCGTCGGCGGAGAAGCGGGCGTCGGGGTTAGGCTGCGGCGTGAGGGAGGGAGCTAGCGGTTCGCGGCGGCCGACGTCCATGGAATAGAGGATTGTCGTCTGCTGGGTCTGCGACGCCTTGCCGGCGACGGGCGCTTCGGCCGAATAGACAAACGAGTAGCCATCCGGCGACCAGCGCGGCGATTTCATCGCGACGACGTTGGTGAGTGGCTGACCGGGCGAGGCGCCATCCTGGTCCATGATGTTGAGGATGGTCTTGTCGCCGGCATCGGTAACGTAGGCGATGCGCGTGTCGAACTGGCCGGTGGCGCCGGTGATCGCCTTGTAGATGTCGTCAGCAGTCTTGTGCGCGGCGCGGCGCCACGCATTGGCGCTCAGGTTGTATTGCGTGCCGACAAGCTGGCTGTTCCCCGCAACGTCATAGAGGCGAAACTGGAGGTTGAGCGAGCCATTGCTTGTCTCGAACTTGCCGACGACCAGCGCTTGCACGCCAGCGGCGGTCCAGTCGGCGAAAGCGGGTTTCACGGCGATGTCGGCCGAGAGCGCGGCATAGGCCGTGGAGGCGACGGGTGCGAAGAGGCCGGTGCTGGCGAGGTCAGCGCGAACGACTTCAGCGAACTGTTTCGCTGTGGCGGCATCGGCGGCGGAAGCGGCGAAGTCAGCGATGGCGAAGGCGACAGGCTTGGCGTCTGCGGCGTCGGGGTCGAGTTTCAGCGGGGCTGAAGGGACCGGTGTCGACGTCGCGCCGCCGAGCGTGATGCCGGAGGTCGTGCCAGGCGGGGTCGTGGTGGATTCACCGCCGAGGACGATCTGCGCGTAGGCCGGGCCTGTGAGGGCGACCGCGGCGAAGAGGGCAAGCGTGCTCAGGCGGGGAAGGCGGCGAGGCATGGATGTCTGTCCCGTGTTGTCCCGGATTTCCGGCATGGGACTAACCCGGCGCACGACCCCGCGCCACCCCGAAAGGCGCCTGCCCCGGTGTTGCAGCATTTTTCTGCCCTTGAAGCCGGACTATCGGCCCTTGAACACCGGCGCGCGTTTCTCGACGAAAGCCTTGGCGGCTTCGGCGTGATCGGCTGTCTGGGCGGAGCGGGAGTGGTTGAGGGCTTCGGTGTCGAAGGAGAGGAGCATGTCTCCCTTCTCCGCCGTGTTGAGGTTCTTCTTCATCAGGCCCTGGGTGATGCGTGCGCCGGAGGCGAAGCGTTTGGCGAGCGCGAGTGTCTCGGCTTCGAGTTCCTTCGGATCGACGGCGCGGTTCACGACGCCGAGGCGCTCAGCCTCTTCGGCGAGGATCACATCGGAAAGGAGATAGAGTTCCTTCGCCTTCGCGGAGCCGACGAGTTGCGTGAGGAAATAAGTGCCGCCGAAATCGCCCGACAGGCCGACCTTGGCGAAGGCGGTGGTGATCTTTGCCCCGCGCGCGGCGATGCGGAAGTCGCAGGCGAGCGCGATCGAGAGGCCGGCGCCGGCAGCTGCGCCCGGGATCGAGGCGATGGTGATTTTCGGCATGTCGTGCAACCAGCGCGAGACTTCCATGCTCTGGCGCAGGAGGTAGGCGGCCTGTTCGGGCGAGCGGCCATGGTTCGCGCCGCCTTCGTTCGAGGCGAAACCCTTGACGTCGCCGCCGGCGCAAAAGGCGCCTCCGGAACCGGTGATCACGACGCAGCCGACATCAGGATCAGCAGCGAGGCGGGGGAGAGCTTCGTTGAGCGCCGCGAGCATCGGTTGCGACAGCGCGTTGCGCGCCTCAGGACGGTTCATGGTGAGAATGGCAACGCCATCCTGTTTCGTCTCGAGAAGGTCGGCCATCGTGCATCTCCCTTTGGGCTCTTTTGATGAGGGATAGGACTGCAGGAGGGCGCACGCAAGAATGCCGCCCGGGCGGGCTCTGGGGCGGAGGGCCGGTTGCCGTGTCACAGTCGTGTGCTAGCGTGGCGATGCCGAGGGGGACGGCGTGAGCATGTCGCCCCGCGTGCATGGAGGGACGGCATGTTCAGGTATCTGTTCGCCAGCCTCGCGCTGGTTTTCGCCACATTGAGTTTTACGCCCAAAGCTGAAGCTGCGCGTATCCCCGTCGTGTGGGGCATGTCGGACCATTTCGATACCATCGCGACGCTGACAATTCCCGACGAGCTGAAAGCGGAAGTGCCGCCGGCCTGGCTCGCAGGAAATGCGGAACTGGCGCACCACAGCGAGTCGTTCACGCTGTTCTGGATCTTCGGTCTGTCGATCGCCGACAAGGGCCTCGCGGTGCACGTGCCGGGCGCCAATGAGTATTGGGAAGTGACCGACGAAGACCTGAAGATGTTCCAGGAAGCGAAGCTGGTGCCAGCATCGGTGAAGGATACGGGCATCCAACCCATGAGTTATTTTATGGGCCTGCTTGGCTATCTCGTGATCGCCGGGGCCGTGCTCGTGGGCGTCTATATCAAGTCGAAGATCTGACGGCTTCCGGTCCGGCGTCCTGTCTGTGCGGGACGGCGACTTCGCGCTGCTCGACCGGCGAGAAGGCGCGGAGCGTGATGTCGGCGGAACCGCAGGACGGGCAGCGCAGGTCGTGGGTGAGGGCGGCGACGCGCAGGTCGACGCCATGGCGCAGGGCCAAGGGAGCGGGATCGAGCGGGGTCTTGGCGTGACAATCCTCGCAGGCGACCAGCAACAAGCGGTCGTGATCGAGCAGGTCTCGCAGCTTCATGACGCTCACCAACCCCAACCACGCCGGGCTTCGCCCTGTTGGCGATGACACTAGCGCGCCAGCCTGTGGAAAAGCCAATCAGAAACGCGCTTGCTGTGAGCTACTTTTGGCGACGCATTGAATCCACGAAGAATTCTGATGCGCGTACAATTCAGTGCCATGACGATTGGGCGCCCAGCCTGTGAATTGAGCGTTGCAGGGACGCAACTTGCGCGATCCTGCGTTTCGCGCATGCTTTTGCTATGAACCAGTCTCCCGCCGATGCGCTTGCCCGCGAGCTGAAACAGGCGTCGCGCATTGTCGTGTTCACCGGCGCGGGGATTTCGACGGAGAGCGGCATTCCTGATTTCCGCTCACCGGGCGGGGTGTGGTCGAAGATGAAGCCGATCTACTTCCAGGAATTCGTCGGCAGCGAGCTGAAGCGTCGCGAGGCGTGGACGCGTGTGTTTTCCGGCGCGGCCGGCTGGGTCGGCAAAGAGCCAAATGCCGGGCATTTAGCGGTGGCGCGGCTGGTCGCCAGCGGCAAGGCATCAGCGGTGATCACACAGAACGTGGACAATCTGCATCAGGCTTCCGGCGTGCCGGACGACAAGGTCATCGAGCTGCATGGCAATGCGAGCTACGCAACTTGCCTGTCGTGCGGACTGCGGCATGAACTGGAAGAGTTGCGGCCGGGATTCATGGAGCGCGGCGAAATCCCGGTGTGCCGGTCGTGCGGGGAGCTGGTGAAGACCGCGACAATCTCGTTCGGGCAGCAGATGCCGGAGGGTCCGATGGAGCGGGCCGCCGAGGAGGCGTTCGGGTGCGATCTTTTCCTGGTGCTCGGATCGTCTCTGGTGGTGACGCCGGCAGCGCATTTTCCGGTGAAGGCCAAGCGCAATGGCGCGCGGCTGGTGATCGTGAACCGGGATCCGACGCCGATGGATGAGCTGGCCGACCTGATCCTCAATGAGGAGATCGGACCCACGATGACAGCGGCGATGCGCGATCTGAACTGATCGTGATCCTACCGCCGAAAAGGCGCTCCACGAATTCCCGCGGAAAGGGCAGGCTTTACCCGGAATTGCGTCCCTGCGGCGCTTCGGCGCTGCATTGGCCTCGCCATTGCCCGACGGAAACGAACAGCGTACCCGTTCTTCAAATGCCGTGCTTACGCGGCGTAACTCCCCGGAGGCTATCCGTGCGCCGCGCACTTATTCTTGCCCTTGGTACTGCTCTTTCGGCCGCGATGATGACCGCGCCGGCTTTGGCCCAGAAGTCGCTGGTCGGCGGCTCATCCGAGAAACCGGCCGGAGCCAAGTACGATCCGACCAAGCCGTACCCGGCCTACTCTGCGCCGAAGACAGCGTGGGGCGCCCCGGACCTCATGGGCATCTGGTCGAACGCATCGCTGACGCCGATGACGCGCGCCCCGGCCAACAAGGACAAGGCCGTGTTCAGCGAAGGCGAAGTGGCCAAGGCTGAAGCCGACGTGCAGACCGAGATCGACGAGGGCAACCAGCGCACGGACCCTAACGCTCCGGCTGACTTCGTCGCGAAGTCGACCGTCGAGCGTCCCGAGTTCAAGGCCGCCGGCGGCGCTGTCGGCGGCTACAACCGTGGCTGGCTCGACCCGGGCAACCATGTGATGCGCGTCAACGGTGAGCCGCGCACGTCGCTGCTGACCACGCCGAACGGCCAGCCGCCCGCTCGCAAGACCGGCGCGCAGGTTGCCTCTGCCGACGTTCCGGCTTTCGTTGGCCTGCTGGGCGACAGCCCCACCAAGAAGGGCGGTGCGTTCGAGAACATGGAATCGCGTTCGGCCGGTGAGCGCTGCATCGTCTCGTTCGGCCGCAATGGCGGTCCGCCGATGTTTGCGAACGGGTTCTACAACAACAACTACCAGATCGTGCAGACGCCAGACAACGTCCTGATTAACGTCGAAATGAACCACGACGTGCGCATCGTCCGTCTCAACGCCAAGCACCGCACCGATGACGTTCGTCCCTACTTCGGCGACGCGATCGGCTGGTGGGAAGGCGACACGCTGGTGGTCGAGACGACCAACATCCCGGCAAGCCAGCAGTTCATGGGCTCGTGGAAGAACCTGAAGGTGACCGAGAAGTTCAGGCGCGTCGCTGCTGACCGTCTCTACTACTCGTTCACGGTCGAGGATCCGACGATGTGGGATGCGGCCTGGGGCGGCGAGTACGAGTTCCATCCGCTCGAGACACAGCGCCTGTTCGAATACGCCTGCCACGAAGGTAACTACGCGCTGCACGGCATCCTGTCCGGGGCTCGCGTTGAAGAAGCCAAGGCGGCCGGCAAGAAGTTCTAGGCCGGAGCTTCAGGCTTGAAGACATGAAGGGCTGGTCCGCAGGACCAGCCCTTTTTCTTTGGGTCAGAGCGTGAAGCGGAAACCGACGAAGACAGCGCGCGGGGCGCCGGGGCTCAGGCTGCGCGGGTCTTCCAGAGGCGCCAGGCCGAAGATGGGAACTTCCTCCACCGGTGCGAAGGCGCCGAAGGTTTCGTAATCCGTGTCGAACAGGTTCTCGACCTGCACGAAGGCTTCGAGCGACTTCGAGAGAGGGGCCCGGAGATAGGCGTTGGCGAGCGTGTAGCTGTCCGTCTTCGCATTGAGGTTGGCTTCGTCGCCGAGAAGGTAGCGGCCGCTCGACCAGATGGCGTCGAAGCCAAGCTTTGCATTCCACGGCAGGTCGAAGTCGACGCCGGCCTTCACGACATGCTCAGGGATGCCGGGGCGACGGTTGCCGGGTTCGACCGTCATGATGTCGTCCTCATCCTCGAAAGCGGGATTGGCGCCGGCGTTGAGATCGAACGAGGTGCGATAAGTGGCGCGTGTCCAGGCGTATTCGACAAAGGCCTGGGTCCAGCCCAGGCTGACCAAGGCGCCGGCCTCGACGCCTTCGCGGCGCGTCTTGCCGACATTGGTGAAGTAGCCGCGTCCTGGGACGCCCGAGGCTACCATCTGGATGTCGTCGTCGACATCGGCGCGATAAGCGCCAAGACGCCAGTCATAGGTCGCGCCGGCCCCAGCCACGCCGTTTCCGCGAACGCCCGCCTCCCATGTTCGCGCAACAACCTGATGAAGCGGCGGATCGGCCACGAAGAAGTTGGCGAGGCTGCAGGGCGAGGCTGGATCGGCGCAGGAGAGTTCCGCCGGCGTCGGCGTGCGGTTAGTTTCGGCATAGCCGCCATAGATGGTCAGGTCGGGCGTTGCGCGCCAGGCGAGGCCTGCGGAAGGATTGAGGCGACGGAAGGTGTGGTCGCCGTTGAGATCCGTGCCGATGCGGTCGGTTAGTTGGATCTTCGCGATGTTGCCGCGCACGGCGAGGGTGAGGGTGAGCTCTTTCGCGAGCGCGATGGCGTCGCTGGCGAACAGACCGGAATAGCTGGTGTCGACGCTGACGCTGACCGGGTTGATGCCGGCGTCGGGCGTGTCGAGCGCGATGCCGGGGCCGAACCAGCCGCGGTCGAGCGCCAGGCCGCCAAGGTCGGAACCGGCGGTGAAATGCGTGCGGGCCTCATCGAGGCTGGCGCCGATGGAAAGAGTGTGGCCGAGGCCGACCAGGCTGGTCTCGCCCGAGAGCGTTGCGGACACGCCCCAGGATGATGTGCCGGTGTCGGCATGATTCAGGAAGGCATACGGGCCGCCTTCGGCGAAGTCAGGGAATTCGTCAGCGTAATCGCTGCCCGTGATAAAGTTGGGGACTTCATCGCCGTTGATGTCGGTCAGCGGCGTTTCGCCATCCTCGGCGCACAGTTCGTCGTCTTCATCCTCGCATGGCTCGACTTCAGCGGCATCGCCATTCATCGACTTGCGGTCGAGGCGGCCGCCATAGGCGCGGGCGCGCAGGCGCCAGGTGTCGTTCAACGTCCAGTCGCCTGCGAAGGACAGCCGCGCATACTCGGTCTGCGTGCGATCGGGATAGGTGAAGACTGCCGAGCGATCAGCAGCGAGCAGTTCGACGGGCGAGGCGCCGTTGCCTGTGAGATCGTTGCGGGCGGCGATCAGGCTCAAGTGGTATTCGGCACGCTCATCCTGCCAGCCGAAATCGCCATAGGCCTGGCGAAGGCTGGACGGGGAGGCATAGCGCCACCCGTCTTCCTCGAGCGCGGAGACGGCGCCGTAGAACGAGACGCCGCCAACGCTCGCTCCTGCTTCAGCGGAGGCCGAAGCGCGGCCAAACGATCCTCCGAGCATGGAGATGCTTGCGCCGTCCAAGCCAAGCGCCCTCTTGAGCTTGACATTCAGGGCGCCGCCGAGCGCGTTGAGGCCGAAAGCCGGGTTTGCAGCAATCACGTCGACCTGCTCGATCGCGATGGACGGAATGAGATCCCAGTCGACCGTGTCGCCGAAGGCTTGGTTGAAGCGCGCGCCGTCGAGATAGACGGCGATGCCCTGCGCATTGCCTTGCAACGGGGAGGCTTCGAAGCCGCGATAGATCACGTTGGGCTGGAAAGGATTGCCTTGCGCCTGGTTGAGCATGAGGCCGCCGATCTTGCGATCAAGAGCGCCCAGCAGGTCCGGCGACCCGTTGCGCGCAAGATCGCCTGGGCCGAGGCGAACGGCAGCGGCTGCGACCTGGTCCATCGCGACATCGTCGCCAAGCGGCACGACGCCGATGACGACGACAGTATCCCTGTCCGGATCGGTTCTGGTTTGCCCCGCGGCTGGGAGTGCCCCGAGCAAGCTCGCGCAGGCCAGCGCCGATATAAAAATTCCGGACTTGAGCATCTCACCACGCAAGTTAGTGCAACTCACTCGCAACTACAGCAATTGCCGGGAACGGCAAACGCGGATCGTGCGGATGGGGAAAGAACGGGGGACACAGATGCGTCATCCCGGCGGTCCGGCAGGCGCGCCTATCTGTCGGAGCTGGCGGAGGACTTGCGCCGCGGCTGTTTCCGACTGGCGAGCCAGGTTCGGAAGAGGACGACCGGGGCGCCGACCAGGCGTAGCGCGGAGACGAAGATCAGGACGCCGTAGAGCTTGAGGCCGGCGAGGACGGCGCCGGCTTCGAAGGAGGCGGGCGACAGCTCCACCAGGTGAAGACTGTTGCGCACATTCTCCTTGGCTTCCTGGCTGAGGAAGAAGGCGAAGACGTCGATGCCGCCGAGCATGGCCTGCGAGAGGAAGTTCCAGAACACAGCGCCTTCGCTGGCGCTATGGCCGAACAGCCTGTCCTCGATGTGGGGCGTCAGCAGGGTGTAGGAGACTGCAACGAGGCCGATGATCGGCACGGCGCTGAGGTGGGACGCCAGGCGCTGGATGTCGGCGAGCAGGAATTTGCGGACGCTGAATTTCTGGCGGCGCGACTGCGCGCCGCCGAGATCGTGCGGTTTCCAGATGGCGGCGATGTCGTTGATGGCGTGAGCGGCGGCGTCTGCGATGGCGATGCCGGCGAAGATGCAGAACAGCAGGTGTTCGGGGTGCGATGGCAGAGTTGGGCGAATTATGGGGGAGGCGACCGCCAGCCAGAAGACCGACGCGAGCGACAGAAGGATCGCGTAGATCCAGTAAAGGCCGAGCCGCCACCCCGAACGCGCGGGGGGCGGGGCTTCTACTACCACGCCAGCTCCTTGCCGTTCCAGGCAAGGAATCGTCCGGTCGATGCGATGTCGAGCTTGTCGATCAGCTTGAGGAGTTGCGTTGCGCTTTCTTCCGGGGTGAGCTGCGCGCCATCGCCGCCCATTTCTGTCTTCACCCAGCCGGGGTGAACAATGAGCACGGGCACGCCCTGCGGCTTCAGCTCGGTCGCGAGGCCGCGCATGAGGCGGTTCACCGCCTGCTTGGAGACGCGATAGGCGAGGTTATCCGACGAAGCGCCGGTCGAGCCCATCTGGCTCGACAGGGTGATGATCTTGCCTTTGGCCGCCTTGACGTTCGGCAGGAAGGCGTTGGCGACACGCAGCGGCGCGACGGTGTTGACGCTGAGCGCTTCGGTGAGGCCGTCGAAGTCCATGTCGGTGGCGGTCTGGCGATCAGGGCCGCCAATGCCGGCATTGTTGATCAGCACGTCGATCGGTTCGGCCTCAAGTCGGCGGCGGACGCGGCCAATCTCGGCGGCGTCGGAGACATCCATCTCGATGACGTCGACCCATTTCGGTGCGGTCTTCACGAACTCGTCGAGCTCGTAGCGGTCGGACGTGGCGCGGATGGCGGCGAAGACCTTGTCACGCCGGCTGGCGTAGGCCTTGACCAGCGCGAGGCCGATGCCGCGGTTTGCGCCGGTGATCAGGACGACGGCCATGCTTGTTTCGCCCGGGTCCGCCCGGGTCCTTCTGGGTCAGCGTGTCGGGCTTATCTTGTAGGGACGGGCGCGTCGCCGCGGTAGTCGTAGAAGCCGCGGCCGGCCTTCTTCCCGACCCAGCCGGCTTCCACGTATTTCACGAGCAGCGGACAGGGACGGTATTTCGTGTCGGCAAGGCCATCGTGCAGGACCTGCATGATGGAGAGGCAGGTATCGAGGCCGATGAAATCGGCAAGCTCGAGCGGGCCCATCGGATGGTTGGCGCCGAGCTTCATGGCGGTGTCGATCGACTCGACCGTGCCGACGCCTTCGTACAGAGTGTAGACTGCCTCGTTGATCATCGGCATCAGCACGCGGTTGACGATGAAGGCTGGGAAGTCTTCTGCGTTGGTTACGTGCTTGCCGAGGCGCTCCACGATGTGGACGGCGGCGTCATAGGTCTGCTGGTCGGTGGCGAGGCCGCGGATGACCTCGACCAGCTTCATCAGCGGGACCGGGTTCATGAAGTGGAGGCCGATGAAGCGCTCCGGGCGGTCGGTCGAGGCGCCGAGGCGCGTTATGGAGATCGAGGACGTGTTGGTGGCGACCATCGCGTCCTTGGCGAGCTTCGGGCACAGCTCGTCGAAGATGGCGCGTTTGACGTTTTCCTTCTCGGTCGCCGCCTCAATCGCGAATTCCACGCCCGCGAAATCGGACAGGCTGCCAACTCCCTTGATGCGCTTCACGGCGGCATCGCGCGCGTCCTTGGTGATCATCTCCCGGTGAACCTGGCGATCCAGGTTGCGCTGGATGGTCTTGAGGCCGGCTTCAAGTCTTTCGGGCGACACATCGGTCAGCAGGACGTCGAATCCGGCCAGCGCACAGACGTGCGCAATGCCGTTACCCATCTGTCCTGCGCCGATTACGCCGATCGTGCGGATGCCGGTCATTCAGCTGGATGCCTTTACTGTGGAACCACTACGCTAACACGCGATCCCCACACCGCGAGTCTTGCTATTCGCACATGCACAAGAAGGAGTGAAGAAGCCCCTCGGTGTGACTTTTGGGCCTTGGCGCCGCCCCGGCTCACGTCCGCGTGAGCAGAACCTACTTCCTTGTATGTAAACGGGGGCGCCTTTTTCCCTTCGACCCGGCCAGCGACCTTGTATAGTGGCGTGTACACGGCGAACGGCCGCCTTCCTGGAGCAGGCCGGACCCGATGGGAGGATGAGATGCTGAAATGGATTTGTGCGGCCGCTTTGTGCGTCATGGTCACGTCCCCGGCCTGGGCTCAGGACATAAAGGCATCCGGGCCTGACCGGCCGGCCAAGCAGACGAAAGAGTTCGACACTTCCGCCATCAAGGAGGGGAACGCCGCCCTCAAGCTGAACGGTTCGTGCAAGGCGCAGTATGTCGTCTCTGAAACGGGCAAGGCGAAGAGCATCAGCGTCGACTGCACGCATCCGGAGATGGCGCCGTATGTGACGCGCACGATCGAAACCGGCGTCTGGGACCCGGAGATTTTCGATGGCTATTATTTCGACACTGACCCGCGCAACCAGATCTTCAACTATGGCTCGGGCGCGCCTGCCGTGGATCCGCGCGGCGAGAAGGGTCCGGTGCTGCAGACGGGCGTGGAGCAGAAAGCGATCAACCGCGCCATCGCCAAGGTCGACCAGCCTGGCACCTGTGATGTGAAATTCACTGTGGGCGCCGACGGCAAACCGAAAGACATCGCCCCGAACTGCACGCCGGACGCCTACAACGTCCCGATTAGCGAGGCGATCGGCGCGATGGTCTTCGTCCCCGGTCAGAAGGGCGGCGCGCCCACCGACTGGCCAGGCATGTCGATGCCGCTGAGTCTCACCAAGCCGAACGGCTGAGACTAACCGGGAATTAAAATGAAGAGCCCGCCCCAGGGTGAGCCGGGGCGGGCTTTTTGTTTGTCTGAAGAGCGCGACTAGTTCATCGCCGCTTTCTTCATCTGCGCCGGCACGCCGTTCAGGGCGAGAACTCCGCTTTCCTTGTCGACTGTCACTTTCACGTCGTCGCCGTCCTTGATGCGGCCTTCGAGCAGGAGGCGGGCGAGGGGGTCCTGCAGTTCTTTCTGGATCGCGCGTTTGAGCGGGCGGGCGCCGTAGACGGGATCGTAGCCGCGTTCGGCGAGCCAGTGGTTGGCTTCATCGTTCAGTTTGATTGTGATGCGGCGGTCCGCGAGGATTTTCTCGAGGCGCTTCAGCTGCACGCCGACGATGCGGTCGATCTCTGCGCGGCCGAGGCGCTTGAAGAAGACGATCTCGTCGATGCGGTTGAGAAATTCCGGGCGGAAGTGCGCACGGATGGCTTCCATGACGGCGTCGCGGGCATGGCCGGAGATTTCGCCCTCTGACTTGTCCTCCGCGAGCGCGTGCGCGCCGAGGTTGGACGTCATGATGATGACCGTGTTGTTGAAGTTCACGGTGCGGCCCTGGCCGTCAGTAAGGCGGCCATCGTCGAGCACTTGCAGCAGGGTGTTGAACACGTCCGGGTGCGCTTTTTCGATCTCGTCGAACAGGATGACCTGGTACGGACGACGGCGGACGGCTTCGGTGAGCGCGCCGCCCTCCTCATAGCCGACATAGCCCGGAGGCGCGCCAATCAGGCGGCTGACGGCGTGCTTCTCCATGTATTCCGACATGTCGATGCGGAGCACGGCGGTGTCGTCGTCGAACAGGAATTCGGCGAGTGCTTTCGTGAGTTCGGTCTTCCCAACGCCCGTGGGGCCGACAAACATGAATGAGCCGATCGGCTTGTTCGGATCCTGAAGGCCGGCGCGGCCGCGGCGGACGGCGTTTGAGACGATCTCCAGGGCCTCCTCCTGGCCGACGACGCGCTGGCGAAGCTTCTCCTCCATATGAAGCAGCTTCTCGCGTTCGCCCTCCATCATCTTGTCGACGGGGATGCCCGTCCAGCGCGAGACGACAGCGGCGATGGCTTCCTCGTCCACCACTTCCTTCACGAGCGGCGCCTTGGCGTCCTTGCCGATAGCTTCGTTGCTTTCCGCGTCGGCGATCAGCTTCTCGAGCGCCGGGATGTCGCCATACTTGATCTGGCCGGCGCGCGCCCAGTCGGAACGGCGTTCGGCGTCGGCGAGTTCGGCGCGGGCCTTGTCGAGACGTTCCTTGGCCTGCGTGCCGCCGGCGAGGCGATCCTTCTCGGCTTTCCATGCCGAAGTGATCTCGTCGGACTTGGCCTGCAGTTCCTTGATTTCCGCTTCGCGACGCTTCAGGCGATCCTGGCTGGCCTCGTCCTTCTCCTTCTTGAGCGCCTCGACCTCGATGCGCAGCTGCATCAGGCGGCGGTCGATCTCGTCGAGCTCTTCGGGCTTGGATTCCACCGCCATGCGCAGGCGCGCAGCGGCTTCGTCCATCAGGTCGATGGCCTTGTCCGGCAGGAAGCGGTCCGTGATGTAGCGGTTCGACAGCGTCGCGGCGGCGACGATGGCGGCGTCCGAGATGCGAATGCCGTGGTGAACTTCGTATTTCTCCTTCAGGCCGCGCAGGATCGAGATCGTGTCCTCGACCGAGGGCTCGCCCACGAATACGGGCTGGAAGCGGCGGGCGAGGGCGGCGTCTTTCTCGACGTGCTTGCGGTATTCATCGAGCGTGGTGGCGCCGACGCAATGCAGCTCGCCGCGCGCGAGGGCGGGCTTCAGCAGGTTGGACGCATCCATCGCGCCATCGGCCTTGCCCGCACCGACAAGCGTGTGCATTTCGTCAATGAACAGGATGATGTCGCCTTCCGCCTGCGTGACTTCCTGCAGAACGGCCTTCAGGCGCTCCTCAAACTCGCCGCGGAATTTCGCGCCTGCAATGAGAGCGCCCATGTCGAGCGCCATCAGGCTCTTGTCCTTCAGGCTGTCCGGGACGTCGCCATTGACGATGCGCAGGGCAAGGCCTTCCGCGATGGCAGTCTTGCCGACGCCGGGTTCGCCGATCAGGACGGGATTGTTCTTGGTGCGGCGCGAGAGAACCTGGATGCAGCGGCGGATTTCCTCATCGCGGCCGATGACCGGATCGAGCTTGCCGGCACGCGCGCTCTCGGTGAGGTCGCGTGCGTATTTCTTGAGCGCGTCGTATTTCTCTTCGGAAGTCGCCGTGTCAGCCGTGCGGCCCTTGCGCAGGTCGGCGATGGCCTTCACCAGCGCGCCTGTGGTTGCGCCGGCGGCGTTCAGCGCATCTGCGGCCTTGTTCTTCTGCTTGGAGGCGGCAAGGAGCAGGCGTTCGGTTGTGACGTAGTCGTCGCCAGCCTTGGTGGCTTCTTCCTCAGCCTGCTGGAACAGGCGTGCGAGGTCCTGGCTCAGGCCGGGCTGCGATCCGCCCGTCGAGCGCGGCAGGGCCGCGAGAAGCTTGTCGATGTTGGAATTGGCGAGATCTGGATCGCCGCCAGCGGCGCGGATCAGGTTCAACGCCAGGCGGTCCCGGTCGTTGAACATCGCCTTGATGAGGTGTTCGGGAAGGATTTGCGGATGGCCGCCTGCAAGCGCGCTCGTCTGGGCGCTCTGAACAGCGGCGCGGGCCCGCTCGGTATAGCGTTCGAAGTCCATGAATGACCCTTGTTGAAAGCAGTCGGAAGGCACGGTGCAGGGCCCGGAATCGGCGCCCCAACAAGACCTTGGCGCCCCCGGAGGCGGCGCGCTTGATCCAAGCCAAGAGTTAGGAACGCAGCCCCGGGGCGCAAGGGGTTGCCGGGATCAGGCGAACGCCCAGTCCGGGGCCGGCCCATCGTCTTTCCGGCCTTTTTGGCTGGTTTTTCGCCGGGCCCGACGAGCGCGCATTTGGCCGCGGACCCGCGCTGGCTTGCGGATGATCCGCAGGACGCTGGAGGCGAGGCGAGCCGTCTGTCGATGGAGGCTCGCCACGGCGCCGGAGACGGACAGCGCCCAGACGACCAGCAACAGTTCGATCGCCGCGGCGTCTCCGCCCGTCAGAATGATCACCGTCATCAGTTCGGGGCCGAGAAGCAGCAGGACGACGATCACGGGGAGGACCAGCGCGTAGGTCCTGGCCCGACGCCAGGTCATCTCGCCAAGAAAGCGCACGGGAGCCTCGACGAGACTGCGGTGCAAGGCCCTGACGGCTGGCGCTTGCGGAAACGCCAGCAGGAAGAGCATCGCCGTGACCAGTGTCGATACGACAAGAGTGGTGAGCATATGGTCCCCTCGCATCCAAGGTGAGGGTGGGGTGATGCCGGCGCAAGGCGGTCCGTGGACTGAGCGGATGGTTAGCGTGCGTTAGGCCCAGCTCTTCGCGAGTGCAGCGCGAGATATCGCCAAGACAATGTCAGGACGCGTCCTCGCCTTGATCTGCACACTCTGAACAAACAAGCGCCGCTGCTTTTTCCAGCCCAAGCAGGGAACTCCCGGAATCTTCAGGGAGAGGCTGATTTCTTGTGTTTTTTTTCACGGAACTAATCTGGGAAAAGTCGCGTTGCCTTGTTCTGAGCTAGTCGGGCGGGAGGTACGAACGAAGGTGAGCAATGCCGGCAAGTCCGACATACAGATTGTTGCTGGTGTGCGTCGAACTCTCGAACGCCCGCCACGCTGACTTCCACTTCGCCGAACCGAAAGCCGTCGCGGCTCGTCGCGACCGGACGTCGTTGTGACGGAAGCCGGCGCCATGTCCAGAGCAGACAATGCCATCGACCGGGCGCTTGACCTGCTGCGCCGGAAAATGTCGGGCCTCAACGGGCTTGGCGAGATGCTGGTGCGCGACGTGAAGGCGCTGGCGCGGGATCGCGTCGAGATCTCTGCGGGGCGTCCCATCGTCAAGGAAAACGATCGCTGCCCCCAACTGTATCTGGTCGAGTCGGGATGGGTCTTCCGCTCGCGTGGGCTGGCATCCGGTCGCCGACAGATCGTCAACTACGCGCTGCCGGGTGACCTGCTTTGCACCGACAGCCTGCTTTTCAAGGCGTCGAGCTTCGACCTGACAGCGCGCTCGCCCGTGAGCCTCATTCGCATCGAGTCGCCCCAGGGCGTCGAATTGTTCGACAAGTTTGCCGGTCTTGCCGCCGCGATCGCGTGGACGATGGGACAGGAGGAATCGATCCTGGCCGAGCGGGTCGTGTCGCTGGGCCGCCGGGACAGCTTCGAGAAGCTGGCGCATGCACTGTGCGAGCTGGACGCGCGCCTGTCGGCGATCGGCCAGATGCGGGGGAGGACGATCGAGCTGCCGCTTAACCAGGAAGACTTCGCTGACATTCTCGGGATCTCCGTGATCCACGTGAACCGCACCTTTCGCCGCATGTCGGAAGAGAAGATCGCGGAATACCGCAAGGGGGCGATCGATCTTCTCGACAAGTCGCGTCTGGCCGAACTGTCTTCATTTGATCCGGCCTATCTGCATTTCGAATAACCATAACTGTCGTCCCCGCGACTTCGTGTTGTGCAGCGCGCTTGGACCTGTCTGGGCTTTGATCTAGGGTCTGGCGGGGCTTTTTTGGACGGATCAGCAGCGGGGCAATGAGCGCAGACAAGCGCAGCACACGACGTTTTCCACGCACGCCGGTTTCAGCGCTCATCATCGCGCTGATCCTGGCGCTTGCGGCGCCTTCGCTTGCGTTCGTGGCGGTGCTGCTCCTCCAGTCCGACACGATCAGCCATCGCCAGATGGCGGCGCGTGCGCAGGAGGGCGTGGGTGCGATCTCCCAGACGCTCGACCATGAGCTGCGCAGCATGGTGACGACGCTATCGGTGTTCGCGGCGAGTGGGTGGATCGAGACCGAGGAATACAAGAGCCTGCACGCGAACGCCAAGTCAGCGCTGGACGGCACGCCCTTCTATCTGACGGCGGTCGACCGGAATACGAGGCAGATCCTCAACACGCGCGTCGACTGGGGCACGCCGCTCAACCCGATCTCCCATCCCGACACCGTGCGCCAGGCGATGGAGACGGGGCAGCCGGCCGTCTCGGACGTGTTCGTCGGTCAGATCGCGAAGACGGAAGTGTTCAACATCGCGCTGCCGATCATTTCGGACGAGGTGAGGGCGAAGGCGCTGATCATGTCGCGCAGCATTGTCAGCCTTGCGCCGATCTTCCAGGACAACCTTCCCCCGCCTGGTTGGACCTATGCCGTGCTCGACCGCAACGGGAAGCTCGCCTCGGGCAGCACACCGCCGGTGAACTCCGAAACGATGCTCAAGGAGCTATGCGCTCCCGGAGATGGCGACCTGCTCGAACGAGAGGCCGGCGGCGTTCGCTATTCCGCAGCCGCGCGGACAGTTGCGCCATGGGGATGGACTGCTTGCGTATGGACATCGTCGCAGCAGGCTGACGCCGACACGACGCAGCGCTGGCGCAACTTCACCATCCTGGCGATCGTGGTGGTGGTGGTGACGATCCTGTCCGGAGCAGCGCTGGGTCAGATGCTGGCCGGGGCGATCCGGCGCGCGGCGACGGTCGGCAAAGCGCTGGATGCGGGCGGCGATGTGCCGGAAATGCATTCGGTGGTGCGTGAGGTGGACGACGTACTGGGGACGCTGACGCGGGCGGCGCGACGGCGGCTGCAGCACGAGCAGGAGCAGACAATCCTGCTGCGCGAGACCGCGCACCGCGCCAAGAACCAGATTGCGATCGCAACTGCGCTCGCGAAGCTGTCCGCGCGGTCGGCGCAGTCGGTTGAGCAATTGCGCGACGATGTCGTGGCGCGGCTGACGGCGCTGGGACAGTCGATCGACATGATGTCGAAGAGCCCGTCAGGCGCCGTGCGCCTGCGGGACCTGCTTGCGGGCCAGCTCGCGGCGTTCGTCGCGGGCCACGAAACGCGCCTGGAACTGCAGGGGGCTGATCTGCGCGTCTCGCCGACGACGGCGCAGTCGCTGGGGCTTGTCGTCCACGAGATGGCGACGAACGCAGCCAAGTATGGCGCATGGTCCGTTCCCGAAGGCCGCGTGAGGGTCGACTGGTCTAAGACGGATGAGGGCGGGCTGGTGATCACCTGGATTGAGCGCGGAGGCCCCGCGCCCAAGCCGCAGGATCAGGCGGGCTTCGGATCGTCGCTCATCGAGATGATGATCGAGCGCACGCTGGGCGGGACCGTGACGCGCGATTATGGGCCGGCCGGGCTGGCGGCGACGTTCAAGCTGAGGCCCGAAGGCCCGCTGGGCTGATCCCTCAGCTGGTCAGTGCGCTTCCTTGGCGGCAGCTGCGTTTGCAGCGGCGGGGCGTTTCAACAGCGGCACCATCACCAGCATCACGGCGAAGCAAATCGCCATGGTGAGGAACATGTTGTTGAAAGTCATCACAGCGGCTTCGACCTGAAGGCGGCGCGTCAGCTGTGCGATGGCGCCGCTGGTGGGGTCGGTGGCGCCCGCCGCGCGAAGGCTGGCTTCCGCCTGCTGCAGCCACGCCTGAACCTCGGGTCGGGCGGGATCCATGCCGACGCCGAGTTCCTGCACATGAAAGTTGGTCGAGTTGAGCCGCATCGTGTTGAGCGCCGCGAGGCCGATCGCGCCGCCGAGGTTGCGGCAGACGGTGAACAGGCCGGTGGCGTTGGGAAGGCTCATCGGAGGCAGGGTGCCGAGCGCGACGAAGTTGGATGGCACCATCGACATGATGAGGCCCGCGCCGCGCAACGCCTGCGGCCAGAACAGTTCGTCGAACGATGCATCCGCGGTAAGGAAGCTATTCCAGTAGAGACCGATCGCCGCCATCGACAGGCCAAACGCCATGACGAAGCGCGGATCGATCCGCCGGACCAGCATGCCGGCCAAGGGGCCGCCGATGAACATGGCGATGCCGCCGACGCTCATGATCTGGCCGATCTGCAGCGAGTTGTAGCCCCGGACCGTGCCGAGGAAGAGCGGCGTCAAATAGACCGAGCCGAACAGGCCGAGGCCGACGACAGTCGCGACCAGCGAGCCGACGGCGAAATTGCGGTCCTTGTAGACGCTGAGGTCGACGACCGGGTTCTTCTGCCGGAAGGCGCGCCAGAAAAAGAGGCCGCCGGCGAGCGAACAGACGAACATCCAGACGACGAGGTCCTGGTCCTCGAACCAGCCGGCGGTGGGTCCTTCCTCGAACACGTATTCGAACGAGCCCAGGAACACCGCCATCGCACCGAGGCCGATGATGTCGATATTGCGTATGAGATTGAGCTGGGTGTTTTGCTTCGGGATGCAGTTCCACACCAGCGTCGCGGAAATGATGCCTGGGATGACGTTCACGAGGAACAGCCAGTGCCAGCTCATGTTCTCCGTGAGCCAGCCGCCGAGCGTCGGGCCGATCGAGGGCGCGAGCGTCGCGACCATGCCAATCGTCACCTGCTGCAGCATCGAGCGGTTCGGCCCGAACAGCGTGAAGGCGGCGGCCATTGTGGTCGGGATCATCGCCGCGCCGAGGAAACCCTGGATGCAGCGGAAGAAGACGAGGCTGTTGAGGTCCCAGGCCAGCGAGCAGAGCACGCTCGAGAGCGTGAAGCCTGCCGCCGAGAACACGAACAGGCGCCGCATCGACAGTGCGCGATTGAGCAGACCGGACAGGGGGATGCCGACGACTTCGGCAATCAGGTAGCTGGTCTGGATCCACGCGACCTCGTCAGCCGAGGCGGAGACGCCGGCCTGGATCTGCTGGATCGACGAGGCGACGATCTGGATGTCCAGGATCGCCATGAACATGCCGATGACCATGGCGAAGAAGCCAAGGTTCAGCATCGCGGCTTCCCGCGTTCCCTTCGCCGGGGGAACGTACAGGCCCGGCTGGGCTGTGGCGGCTGCGCCGCTCATCGCAGTTACTCGCAGTCAGGCTTGGTGGAGACCGTTGCCGTCACCTGCAGGCCGGAGCGCAGCAGGCCGGCGCCTTCCGCCTTGGGATCGAGCACGATCTTCACCGGGACGCGCTGGACGATCTTGGTGAAGTTGCCGGTGGCCGTGTCCTGCGGCACGAGGCTGAAGGTCGCGCCGGTGCTCGGCGCGATCGACTGGATCTTCCCTGTCACGTGCAGGTTTGGATAGGCGTCGACATGGATCTTGGCGCATTGGCCGACTTTCATGTCGGCGATCTGCGTTTCCTTGAAGTTGGCGACCACCCACACTTCGGGGGTCACAATGGCGAGCGCGGCCTGGTTCGGTGCGAGCAGCTGGCCTTCCGCGATCACCTTGTTGGCGACAATGCCATCGACAGGCGCGCGGATTTGCGTGCGGCTGAGATCAAGCTCAGCGGCGGCGAGCTTGGCCTTCGCGGCTTCGACCTTGGCGACGGCGGATTGGGCGGCCGCCTGTGTCGAGGTGAGCTGGCTGCGCTGCGAGGTGACGCTGGCATCGGCTTGTTCAACCTTGGCCTGCGCCGTGCGCTCTGCGGCCTGGGCCTGTTCGACTTTCGCTTTGGGATACCAGCCCTTGTCGGCCAGCTCGGCGAGACGCTTGGCGTCGGAGGTCGACCAGTCGGCCGAGGCGTCGGCGGCTTCGCGGGCGGCGCGGGCTTCGGCGAGCGAGTCACGCTGGGCGGCTATGCGCGCGTTCGCCTGCGCGGCGTCGGCTTCGGCCTGCGCGAGTTCGGCCTTAGCTTGTGCGACACGCGCTTCGAAGTCTGCGGCTTCCAGCGTAACGAGAAGGTCGCCCGTTTTCACTGGCTGGTTTTCAGAGACGAGGATCTTCGTGACATAGCCCTGCACCTTCGGCGTCACGCGCGTGATGTCCGAGCGCATGTAGGCGTTGTCGGTCGAGATGTTGAAGCGGCCGTTGAGCAGCCAGTCGCCGCCCATCCAGAGCACGGCAAGACCCGCGACCACCGCGACGCCAATGAGAACCTTCTTGCGGTTCACGCCCGCTCCGCCAGCCTTGGTGCCGGGTGCGGCGGATTGCGCGGCGTCCGGCCCTGAGGCGGACTCGGCGGCAGGTTGGGGAGAACCCGCTTCCATTTTGACCGTCTTGAGGGCCATTTTTTGTTTTCCTGCAAGGGATTATGCTAGCTCGTCCCAACCAGCCGGCCAGCAATATATGTAACCCCCGTTACGTATCGGTTGAAATCTAATCATGCCGACCCGAGTATCAAGTCGGATAACTAACGAGTAACGCTAGAAAGATGTCGCAGTCAAATTCTACAGACGCCCCCCGCCCGGTCGCTCCGGCCGAGCCAGAAGCCGGCCGTGCAGAGCTCCGCCGCGCAGCCTTCCTCAAGGCCGCCCGCGATGTGTTCCTCGAGTTCGGCTACGAACAGGCGAACATGGCCGAGATCGTTCGCCGGGCAGGCGGTTCGCTCTCGACGCTCTACGCCCAGTTCGGCGGCAAGCAGGGCCTGTTCGAGGCGATGATCGACAGCCGCGTCGAGCAGCTGACCGAACAGATGCACATCGAGCTCGCCGCCCATGCGCCGCTGCGCGAAGGCCTGCAGCGCATCGGCGAAGACTTCCTGATGCGGCAGATGCAGCCTGAGTCGCTGGACGTGTCTCGCCTCATGGTGGCGCAGGCGAAGAAATTCCCCGAGATGGCCCTGCAGAGCACGCGCGGGCCGGAAGCCGTGCGCCGCGCGCTTGCGACCTATCTTGAAGACCGTGCGAAGGCGGGCGAGATCCGCATCGACAATTTCGAACTGGCCGCTTCGGTTTATTTCGACCTGGTCCGCTCACGCATGCATCTGCGTGGTCTGCTGAACCCGTCGTTCAAGCCGACGGAACAGGAGATCCGCGAAACGGTCGAACGCGCCGTGAAGGTTTTCCTCGGCGGTGTCGAGGCAATCAACGCCCCTTGAAATCACCCGGCCGGCGCTCGGCTACGGACTTCACGCCTTCCTTGAAGTCGTCGGTTTTCATCAGCCATTGCTGTTCGACGAATTCGTGATCAGTCGCCGCCTTCACGGCGGCGGCGAGATCGGCGCGCAGCGTCTTGCGGGTGGAGCGGACGGCAAGCGGCGCGTTCTCCGCGATCTCGCTAGCAAGCGCATGGGCATGCGGCAGCAGGTTTTCCTGATCGGTGATCTCGTCGACGAGGCCGATGCGGAGGGCTTCGCTGGCGTCGTAGCGGCCGCCTGTGAGAAACATGTGCGATGCGGCCTGACGCCCGACAAGGCGAGGCAGGGTGTAGGTAAGGCCGAAGCCGGGATGGAAGCCGAGCTTGGTGAAGTTCGCGGCGAAGCGCGCCTCCGGCGCCGCCACGCGGAAATCGGCGACCAGCGCGAGGCCGAGACCAGCGCCGACAGCGGCGCCCTGGATCGCGGCCACGATCGGTAGCTCCTGCGCGTAGAGGCGCACGGCCTGATCGTAGAGCGGATTGCTGGTGGGCGAGTCGAGCCCAACCTCGGAGGCGCGTTTCGAGAGATCGGCGCCGGCACAGAACACCTTGCCCTCAGTCGCCAGCACGACGGCGCGGACATTCGGCTCCTTGCCGAGTGCTTCGAGCGCGTCGGCAAGATCGCGCATCAGATCGACGCTGACGGAGTTGTTCGGCGGCTTGCGGATAGTCGCGCTCGCGACATGGCCTTCGCGCGCGATATGAACGTCGCCGATGCGGTCGATCATGAGAGAGCCCTCACTCGTTGTGAGAGGTCATCCTATCCGAGCGCGGCAGCAGGGGAAGCGTCATGCGGATGATTGCGATCGCCAGCATCAGGGCAAAACCGATGCGGATCAGCGTACGCGGAAACATGGCGTACCATGAAACCGCGAGTGACCCGCGGAACAGGACGCCGACGATCACGATGACGACCAGCACGCAACCCGTGATGGCAATCGCGCCCATGAAGACCTTCGCCATGCGCGAGACCCAGTCGCCGCTGGGTTCGAACGGATCGCCACGGCCCTTGAGGAAGTATCCCGCCAGCAGCGATGCCGAAATAATGAGAATTGCCAGGGATTCCGGTTTCACGCTGTCACGCAGCGTATGCAGCGCGTCGGCCGGATAGCGCGGCATGAACTGGGCGGCTATGAACAGGACCGCCAGCACGTAGGTGACCAGTGAAAGAATGGCAGCCCGTTTGAACGCGGAAGCAACTGGACCCATGTGATCCCCCGAAAGGACACGTGTTTCAGCTCTCCGCAGTCACTCACGGTTCGCGCTAACAAATGGCTAATGGCTGGTGTTTGAGGCCGAGCGAGGTTTCTCGCACTCTTCCCACGTCAGTCAGCGCGGCTTCTTCGCTTATCGCGCAAGGCGCGTTGCGCGGACGAAAATTGCGCCGTCCCGATAACAAGGAACCCGGCGCGTATCACGCCGATTGCTACGCATGCAGCCGGGGTTTCCTCCGGAGAAGAAGACAAAGACGGCCGCGACGGCAAACACACCCGTTGCAAGTGTCCACAGGACCAGTTCGAGTTTCAACGCTTCAACCCCAGCAGGTTTCTCGCCACCACCCACTTATGCACCTCGGTTGGGCCATCATAGATGCGCATCGTGCGCATCTGGGCCTGCATGAGAGCGAGGGGGAGTTCCTTCGTCATGCCCATCGCGCCGTACATCTGCATGGCGTGGTCGAGGACTTCGTAGGACATCTCCGTCGCAAAGGCCTTCACGGCGGAAATCTCGGTGCGTACGTCCGCGCCCTTGTCGAGCTTCCAGGCTGTCTCATACGTCATCAGCGTCGCCGCCTTGATCTTCGTCCAGGCGTCTGCGATCCACCACTGGATCGCCTGCCGGTTCGACAGCGGCTCGCCGAACACCACGCGCTGCGGCGCATACTCGATCATCATGTCGAGCGCGCGCTGCGCCATGCCGATCGACCAACTCGCCATCTGCAGCCGCCGCGTCGAGAGGCGCACTTGCATCGGCGCGAAGCCCTGTCCCTCCGTGCCGAGCAGGTTCGCCGCTGAGACACGGCAATTCTCCAGCGCCACTTCATACGTGAACTGCCCGCCAATCATCGGGATGCGGCGCAGCACGTTGAAGCCCGGCGTGCCCTTGTCGACGAGGAACGCGGATATGCCGCCGCGCGCGCCCTTCTGCTTATCGGTGACGGCCATGAGGATGGTGAAGTCGGCTTCCTGCGCGCGGCTGATCCAGATCTTGCGGCCGTTGATCACCCACTCGTCTCCCTCGCGCACTGCGCGCGTGATCATCGCGGCGGGGTCCGCCCCTGCTCCCGGCTCCGAAATCCCGATGGCCGAGACGGTGCCTTTCTGGACGTAGGGAGCCAGATACCGCTCGCGCTGATCGTCATTCACCGTCGCCATCAGCATGCGCAGGTTCGGCGAGTCCGGGGGCAGGTGATAGGGAACGCACGTCTTTCCCATCTCGATGTTGACGCCAATCATCGCCACCGCCGGCAGGTCAGCCCCGCCGACATCCTCCGGTGCATCGAGCCCCCACAGACCCATGTCGCGCGAGCGCGCGTCGATCCGGTCCCGCTCCTCATGGCTGAGATACGCGCCATGCCCCTGCGCGTCGCGCTCCAGCACCTTGCCCTCGAGCGGGACCAGCATCTCGCGCACGAACCGCGCGACAAGATCCTGCAACAGCCGGTGATCCTCGCTGAGTTCGAAATCCATGGCCATGTCTCCCACCGGTCTTACGCCGTTGCAGGGGAGGATGGACCGGCTAAGGGGCGGAAGGAAGCATGCGTGGGGCTGAAATTGGCGTGCGCCGCCGTCTGGCCGGGCGCTGCCACAATGCCGGCGTCTTTAGCCAATCCTTTCCTCGCAACGAATAGGCAAGGGGGATCCCATGATGAAATGGATTGGCGCCGTTGTGGCGCTCGGACTGGCGGTCGGATGCGCGAGCGCACCTGATCCCGATCCGGTGAAGCACGGTGCGACGCTGGTGGCGCAGATGAAGGCGGCCAGCGGCGGCGCGAAGCTGGACAGTCTGACCACATATCACCAGACCAGCAGGCTCGTGCGCGACGGCACGATCAATGGCGAGTCCGAATCCTGGGGCGATTGTCGTACAGGGGCCTTCGCCATCATCGAAACGATTGAGGGCGCGACAGTGACTGCCGGATATGACGGCAAGGTAGGCTGGCAATTAGGACCTGACGGAAAGCCGCGGACAGAATCCGATCCGGGCCGCCTGGCCAGCACGCGTCTCAATTCCTACCTGAACACCCAGGGATATTTCTTTGTGGACCGGTTTCCCGCGACGTTCACCTATCGCGGTCAACGCGAGGTGAACGGCAAGATCCACGATCTGGTGACGGTGACGGCGAGGGACTATCTGCCGATCGACATCGATCTCCTGATCGATCCAGGGACGCACCGGCTGGCGGGAATAGCCGGGAAAATGGGGCCCATGGAAATGCAGGGCGTCATCGACCATTACGAGGTCATCGACGGAGTGTTGACCGCGAAGCACGCCATGCAAACGATGAAGGGCGCGGCAACTCATACAGAGGAGATCTTCATCCTCTCTCACACCTACGGCCCGGTGCCGCCGGAGCGGTTGCGGGTTCCGAAATAGGAAGGCCTACAGCCCCAGCCTGTAGAACCTGTTCGCTGTCCCAAAGAACAGCTCGTGCTTCTCGTCCTTGCTGGCGCCTTTGGCGATCAGCTTCAGCGCGTTCCAAAGCGTCGGGTAATCGCAGCTCACTTCATCGACCGGGAAGTTGCTCTCGAACATCGCGCGTTTCGGGCCGAAGGCTTCGATGCAGGCCTCGACATACGGCCCCCATTCCATCGCCAGTTGCTCCGATGGCGCCCGCTTGTCCGACAGCATGGATGGGAAGTTGCAGAACGGCATGGCGAGCCCGCCGAGCTTCACATGCACGTTCTCGCACTTGGCAAGCGTGCGGATGTTGTCACGCCAGATGCCAAACCGTCCCGGCAGCTTGCCCGCATAGCTCGCCAGCCCCAGCGGCGTACCGACATGGTCGAGCACGATCGGCGTGCCCGGGAATTGCCGCGCGAGATCGATCACCTCAGGAATCTGCGGCTCCAGCAGCCACGCATCGAACGACAGCCCGCGCTTGCCCAACTCGGCGAAACCTTCGCGGAATTTCGGCTCCATCATCACGCCGGCCGGATTGCGGTTGAGCGGTCCCAGCACGCCCGAATCCACATCATACGACGTCGACCGCCGAATGCCCTTGAAGCGCGATCCGCCCGCAGTCATGTGCGCATCCAGAACGCGGCCAACGTCCGCGCCGGCCAGCAGCTCCGCCGTGCTCACGATGCCCGCGCACGCCAGCGTCTTGCCATAGAGCCCGCTCGCCGCCATCGCTGCGACGCCGTTGACGAACTCCGTCTCGCCAACTGGCTTCATCTCGTTGGGACCGTCGGCGCGATACATAGACCGGCATTCGAGATAGACCGTCGCCGCGATGTTGTGGCCGGTGCCGGTGTCCTCCAGCAGCTGGTCGAGCAGGTAGTGCCCCTTGCGATAGCTGATATGTTCGAACGGGTGCACGGGCTGCGGAATGAGATGCATTACCGGCCGCCTGTCCCACAGGTGGTGGTGTGGATCGATGATCGACAGGTCCGGCTCGATGATCGCTTCCCGGATGGCTTCAGGCATGGATACTCGTCTCTCTCCCGTGGAGACACGACCATCCAGCAAATCCGGTTTGAAGAAAAGCCTACTTCAGGCCGTTGCGGTCACGGTACCAGGTGACGAATTCCTTGGCCTTGGCGCTCGCATCGGCCTCGACCGATTTCCAGTCGAACGCATATCGCGCCGCAAAGCCGGAGAGGCCCCATTCCTTGTACTGCTCGACATGGTGCATCTCGTGCGCCCACAGGGCGAGCGAACCAAGATAGCTCTCATCTTTGAACACGATAGTGTCGATCAGCGTCACCGCCGCCGCATTGCCATTGCGGATCGCAAAGCCGGCGAGCCCGGTCTTGCTGGTGTCGCCGATCGTGTAGCGAACATTCTCCAGCAGCTCTGCCGGATAGAACGGCACAAGACCCTTCTTCACTTCCTCGGGAATCGGCTTCGAATTCTCCCGCACGGTGTCGCGCGAGCGTTGCAGCGCGGCGGCCAGCGTCTCCGAGATCATGTTGGCGCTGTATTGCGTTTGCACGTTCATGAAGCTGTGCGTGAAGTCGACCAGCATGTCATAGCCGCCATTGCCGCTCGTGGAGGGCGCATAGCGTCCGGTCTGCGCGGCGGCGGTCGAGCCAAGCGCAAGAACCGTTGCAAGGGCGAGAAGAACAGGGCGGCGCATGAATCCCCGGCTACACGGCGGCGAGCCCGTGAGGAATGACGGATCGCCGATGAATTGGCCCTGAATGTGGCAAGGCCACAGGATGGCGCAAGTGGGGCAAGCAGCGCCTAACGGCGGCCTGAAATCCACGCCTCCGCGCGCTGCTGGCAGGCGCGTATCCAGGCGGACTTGTGGTCATTGTATTTCAGTGAGTCGGCGGGGTGCGCCGCGGCGGCTTCGCGTTTGATGGCTTCGTAGGCGAGGGCCTCGTCGCGATGGGCGCGGAGATAGTCGCGGAAGGCCAGTTGCGTGACGATGTTGGAATGCCCGTCCGGGAAGATGTGGACGTGGAACAGGCGCTTGCCCGCGTGCTCCAGCACGCAATAGCGGCGGCCTGGAATGCCGAATTCGCCGCGCCAGAGATAGCCGAGCGCTTCCATCGGCGCGCGGCAGACATCGATTTCGGCATCGGGCCGGATGGCGGGCATCAGATCAACGGTTGGTTTGGCGGCGATGCCCGGGATCGAGGTTGAACCGATGTGATGGACGGTCCTCAGAAGATCGCCCAGTACGCCGGCGACACGCGCGGACTCTTCCGCGGCGATCCGCATCCACTGCGGATTGTGCGGCTCCAGCGAGACGTGCGTCGCATCGGCTCTGCGTGCTTCCTGCTCATCCGCCATGGAAGAAATCGTAGATACGCTTCGCCAGCGCCTCGTTGACGCCTTCCACAGTCTGCAAGTCGGCCACGGTCGCGCGGCTCACGCCCTTGGCCGATCCGAACCTGTGCAGCAGCGCCTTCTTCCGGCGTTGCCCGACGCCTGTGATCTCATCCAGCGGGTTCTGCCCCGTGATGGCGGCCGAGCGTTTCGCCCGATGTGCGCCGATGGCCCAGCGGTGCGCCTCGTCGCGGAGACGTTGCAGGTAGTAGAGAGCAGGATCATTCGGCGGCAGCTGGAACGGCGCGCGGTTCGGCCGAAAGAACTGCTCGCGCCCGGCATTGCGATCCGGCCCCTTGGCGATGGCGACAAGGTTCAGCACGCCCGGCGCAAAGCCCACGGCTTCGATCGCTTCACGGGCAGCACTCAACTGGCCCAGGCCTCCGTCAATCAACACCAGGTCGGGCCAGGCGTCAGGCCGTCGGCCAAAGGCCACACGCTCACCATCCAGCACACCCTCTCCCTTGTGTGGAGGGTTAGGGATGGGGGGATGATCGGCTTGCGTGATGTCAGAAGCGTCGGGGTCAACTGCGGCAACCCCCACCCCTGCAGCCCTCGCCACAAGGGGGAGGGGATCGCTACTCTCATCGGTAGGAGCAGGAGCATTCAACTCCTCCCACTCCTTCTTCAGCCGCCCGAACCTGCGGCGCATCACTTCGCGCATCATGCCATAGTCGTCGCCCGGTTCGAGGTCGTCGTCCTTGATGTTGAACTTGCGATAGCTGTTCTTCTCGAAGCCTTCCGGCCCGGCCACCACCATGCCGCCCACCATGTTCGTGCCCATGATGTGGCTGTTGTCGTAAACTTCGATCCGCTTCGGCGGCTCCGGCAGGTCGAACACTTTCTGTACTGCCGCGAAAATCTTCGCCTGGCTCTGCGTCTCGGCCAGCTTCCGCCCCAGCGCCTCGCGCGCATTGAGTTGCGCCTGCTCCACGATCCCGCGCTTCTCGCCACGCTGCGGCGTGCGGATTTCCACCTTGTGCTCGGCCTTGAGCTCGAGCGCATCGGTCATCAGCTCGGGCTCCTCTATCTCGGTATTGAGGAGGATCAGCTTCGGCACCGGCTTGTCGTCATAGAACTGCGCCAGGAACGCGGTCAGCACCTGTTCCGGCGTGTCGTCGCGATCGTGCTTGGGATACCAGACCGTGGCGCCCCAGTTCTGCCCTGCACGGAAGAAGAACGCCTGCACGGCGGAGGCGCCCGCCTCGGAGTGGATCGCGAACACGTCCGCCTCCACCAGCCCTTCCGGGTTCACGCTCTGTGTCTGGCGCACGGCGGCAAGCGCCCGGATGCGATCGCGCAGCCGCGCTGCGCGTTCATAGTCCATGTTCTGTGCCGCGCGCTCCATCTGCTGCGCGAGCTGTTCCTGTAGCGTCTCGGCATCGCCATTGAGGAACCGCTCGGCCTCGCGCACGAGATCGCGGTATTCATCCAGCGGAATGATCCCGACGCATGGCGCCGAGCACCGACCCATCTGATGCAGCATGCAGGGCCGCGAGCGCGTAGCGTAGATGTTGTCCGTGCATGTCCGCAGCAGGAATGCCTTCTGCAGCGTATCGAGCGTGTGGTCGACAGCGCCCGCCGACGCGAACGGTCCGAAATACTGCCCCTTGATCCGCTTCGCCCCGCGATGCTTCAGCGCCTGCGGCGCCTCGTGATCTTCGCGAATGAGAATGTGTGGAAAGCTCTTGTCATCGCGCAGGATGATGTTGAAGCGCGGCTTCAGCTTCTTGATGAGGTTCGCTTCTAGAAGCAGCGCCTCAGTTTCACTTGCGGTGACAACAAATTCCATCGATCGCGTCAGCGAGATCATCCGCGCGATCCGCTGCGTCTGCCCGCCGATCTTGGCATAGTTGGAAACCCGCGCCTTCAGGTTGCGAGCCTTGCCGACATAGAGCAGCTCGCCCGCTTCGCCGAACATGCGATAGACGCCCGGCTTGCCGGGCAGGCGGCTCACATTGTCCCGCACCACGTCCGGGCCGGAAACGCGTTTCTTCTTCGCGCCATCGGACGAAACTATATCGATCCCGGAGGATATCTCCTCGGGCTCCATTTCGATCTCGTCCGGCAGATCGTCCTCGGCCTCGTCATCAAGGTTTTCGGACGGATCTTCCGGCAGATCCTCGATTTCGTCAGGATCGCTCGATTCCATGGGGCCATAGGTAGGCTACCCGGGGCCGGTGTTCAAACGTCCGTGCTGCCCGATTGCCGCGCGCTATGCCCCATGCTCTGTCAGCAGTGAGAGGTCCGGGGAGAAATACGATGAAACGGCTTCTGCTTTCGATGGCCGCGCTGGGACTTGCCGCCTGTGCCGTCGCGCCGGCGGCTCCGCCCAGGCCGCTTGTGGATGCATGGTATTCGGCCAGCGGCGTCGATGCGGTGACTTCCTTCAACCTGCATGAAACGTCGTCAGGCTGGGAAGGTCGCATCGGCGTGTCCTCCGGCCGCGCGTGGCCCATCCGCAATGTTGTCCGATCAGGCGATACGCTTTCCTTCCTCGTGCCGGGTCTTCTGGTCAGCTTTTCGGGAACGAAGGACGGGGAGGGCTGGTCAGGCCATTGGGCTTCGGGCGCGACGACGACGCCCATCACCCTGAAGCCCAGCGAAACGCCCGCTGCCGCGTCTGGCCATTTCGTCACCCTCGCGGGCGGCCGGCAACTCTACCTCGATTGCCGGGGAACGGGCCTGCCTGCCGTCATCCTGGATTCCGGCGCGGGCGGTGATCACAACGCCTGGAAAGGCGTGCAGGACGCCATAGCTGCGACCAACATGGCCTGCACCTATGATCGCGCCTCGGTCGGCGCCAGCGATCCCGGACCGCTTCCGCGCGACGCCGCCGCCATCGCGAACGACATCGACGCCATGCTGGCCGCGGCGAAAATCCCGGCGCCCTATGTTCTCGTCGGCCACTCGCTCGGCAGCTATCACGTGCGCCAGTACGCCAATGCGCGCTTGAACAAGGTCGCCGGCATCGTCCTCGTTGATCCGTCTGGCGACAACCAGCGCGCTCTGTTCAACGCCGCCATTCCGAAGAGCGCGACGATCCCCGCCATGGGGTTCGACGAGCAGGTCTGGCATAACTGCGTGGCGAAGCTGCACAACGCGCTCATTTCCCGGACCGATCCCGCGATCAGGGACTGCCAGGGGAACGACGCCGAGATCGTCGACGCCGCGTTCTCGGCTATCTACGCGATGGAGCACACGAGCCTTGCTGAACTCACCGCCTCGCGCCGCTCCTATGGCGACCTGCCGATGATCGTTCTTACCCGTGGCGACTACGCGAAAGGCATGCCGCCGGAATTCGACGATGTCGATCGCGACGCCATGAAGCGGGTGTGGACCGGCCTCCACCGCGACATGGCTGCACTCTCGAAGAAAGGCCAGAACCGTGAGGTTCCCGGGGCCGGCCATTTCATCCAGGCCGACGCGCCGCAGGCCGTGATCGACGCAATCAACGAAGTCATCGCGGCCGGTCGCGCAAAGCCCTGATCAGGCCGCCATGGCCTCGAGCTTCGAGCCGCAGCGGCGCAACACTTCGACATAACCCTTCGTGATGCGCATGCGCTCGCGAAAGCCCTTCTGCAGCAGCAGCTTGTGGGTCTTCTCGAGATTGTAGCAAGGCACATACATGAAGCAGTGGTGCTCGCAGTGATAATGCACCCAGAACGGTGCGATGAAGAGCCGTTCCAGCGGGTTGGCGATGGTGGTCCGCGCGTGCGTGAAGGGATCGTCCTGCGTGTTGACCATCGCGTGCTCGGCCATCGAGCGTAGCCGCGTCACCAGCGGGAACCACGTCGCCATCGGCACGATCCACAGCGCGAGCCACGCCCACCAGTATCCCAGCGCCGTCGTCACGCCGAAGATCACCAACTGCACGATCCAGAACCTGCGGCCCGGACTGTCGGGCACGCGCGCCGGCTTTCTCTTCTCGCCCCGCAGCCGCGCAATAAAGGGTGAGATGCGTTGCTTGAAGAATGTCTGCCCCGTGAGATCGCGCACGAACTTCCGCCAGATCGATCCCCTTGTCACAGGGAAGGGCCGCGACAGCACGAGATCCGGATCTTCCGGCTGCTCGGTGTATTTGTGGTGTGTCAGGTGATACGGCCGATATCGCTTCAGGCTGCCGCCCACCGGGCCGCCGCACAGCCACTCCGCCATCCAGTCGTTGAGCTTCGCGTTGGGATGCAGCGTCCCATGCGCCGCCTCGTGCTCGAGGATCGCCAGCCCCAGCTGCCGCGCGCCGATCAGCATCACCGCCAGTAAGTAAGTCGCCGGGTTCGGCGCGTAGATGAACAGCGCGCCTGCGCCGACAATCACCGCCCACGCGGATACGACCAGCATCGGGCCTTTCCAGACGGACTGGGTCGACACCCGCTCCCATTCGGCCGGGGTGAAGATGGTCTTGGGATCAACGCGTGTAACTGAAGGCATGATGGAAATGTAACAGATGCGGCTGGCGTTTGCAGGGGTCGCAAGGTCGCTACATGCAGGTAAATAATGCCGTAACGGCATGGGCCTCGGGGGCTGGCGAATGCATGCGCTCGCTATAGGCTAAGCCGAAATCCTGTTGGCGACTCTGGAGTTCCCGATGAACAAGATCACGCTGCTGCTCACCGGCTGCGCCGCTCTCGCGCTTGCCGCCTGCGAGGCAAAGAAAGAGCCCGCGCCCGAGATGGGCCCCGATACGGCCCAGGCCACCGCTCCTGTGATCCCCACGATCGCGCCCGACCCGAGCCAGGGCGATGGCGGCGTGGCCGACTTCTACAATCCCGGCGGGCCCGCTCCGGAAAAGGCTGGCACGTTGATCCGCTCCGAGCCGCAGCCGGAAGGCACGGGCCTCGCCGAAGCCAGCCAGTCGATCCGCATCCTCTATTCCTCCGTCGATGGCCTCGGCGACAAGAAGACGCCGATCGCGGTGTCGGGCACGCTGTTCATTCCCAAAGGAGAGGCCCCCGCCGGCGGCTTTCCGC
The DNA here is from genome assembly GCA_047601145.1 of Hyphomonadaceae bacterium. Taxonomy (GTDB): domain Bacteria; phylum Pseudomonadota; class Alphaproteobacteria; order Caulobacterales; family Hyphomonadaceae; genus UBA7672. Next base: position 990,749 of record JASGJW010000003.1, on the reverse strand, counting down.
TGATCGCCTGGGCGCACGGCACGGTGGGCATCTCGGATGTCTGCGCGCCGTCCAACAACAAGCGCTCGGATCGTGACACCAAGTATCTCAACCACTGGTTGAGCCAGGGCTACGCCGTGGTCGCGTCCGACTATCAGGGCCTCGGCACGCCGGGCGGTCACCCCTATCTCGCGACCAAGCCTGAAGCCTATTCGGTGCTCGACTCGATCCGCGCCGTCCAGGGCAATGCGGACTTCAAGCTTTCGAAGTCCGTCGTTCTGGTCGGTCAGTCACAGGGCGGCGGCGCCGCCTTCGCAACGGCGGGCGAGGCGATGACCTATGCGCCTGACCTCGACATCCGCGGCACGGTTGCCACCGGCACGCCCTACTTCACCAACGACACCGCCCCAGCCGTGCGCGATCCCAACGCCGTCTCCGGCGTCTTCGCCTATTCGATTTACATCATGTTCCTGGCCGAGCAGGTCGACCCCAGCTTCAAGATCGCCGACTACATGTCCGACAAGGGCAAGCCGCTCGTCGAGACGGCGCGCACGAAATGCATCATGGATGCGTGGCAGCAGATCGAAACCGAGAAGCTCAGCCAGGCCAACTCCTTCGTGAAGGACCCGACGCCGGCGATCGCGAAATACTTCCCGCTGATGACCTATTCCACGCTGAAGGTGAAAGGCCCGGTCTTCATGGGCACCGGTGGCAAGGACGAAGATGTGCCGCCTCCGGGCCAGGATCGCCTGTTCAAGGACGCCTGCAGCGCCGGCGCGGTGATCGAACGCCACGTCTACGCCAAGCTCGACCACTCAGGCACGGTCAACGGCTCGCTGGCGGACTCGACCCCCTTCGTGAAGAAGGCCTTCGCCGGCGAACCCCTCACCGGCAACTGCCCCACGGGCGGTTGAATTTCAGGTCCGCTCTGTGCATCCAGCGTTGGTCCGGCTAATCAGGCCGGACGGAATCGCTTGAGCAGGAACAGGGCATGACCGCGCGCACGCTTCGCGAATATCTGGCGAACCCGAAAGGGGACGGAAATCCCGCGCCGCGCGAGCTGGCCGTCCTGGTCGAGGCGATCTCGGACTCGTGCCGCACCATCTCGTCGCTCGTCTCGCGCGGCGCGCTGGCGGACATTCTCGGCTCGGCCGGCACCGGCAACGTGCAGGGCGAGGAGCAGAAGCAGCTCGACGTGCTCGCCAATGACGAGCTGATGGCGATGGCGAAGGCCTCCGGCGTCGTCGCGGCGGCCGCCTCGGAAGAGGAAGACGAGGCCCGGCCGATCAAGCCAGGCGCGCCCTACCTCCTGCTGTTCGATCCGCTCGACGGCTCGTCCAATATCGACGTCAACGTCTCGATCGGCACGATCTTCTCGATCCTTCCGGCAAAGGCGGGCGAAGGCGCCACGCCCTTCCTGCAGACCGGCCGCAACCAGGTCGCGGCCGGCTATTGCGTCTACGGACCGCAGACCACGCTGGTGCTGACGCTCGGTGCAGGCGTCGTCGCCTTCACGATGGACCCGCCCACCGGGCAGTTTGTCCAGACGGCCACGAGCATCCGCATCCCGGAGAAGACAAAAGAGTTCGCGATCAACATGTCGAACATGCGCCACTGGGCCGATCCCGTACGCGCCTATATCGACGAATGTCTCGCGGGCGACGCTGGCCCCCGCGCGAAGAACTTCAACATGCGCTGGATCGCCTCGATGGTTGCCGACGTCCACCGCGTCCTCTCGCGCGGCGGGGTCTTCATGTATCCGTGGGACAAGCGCGAGCCGAACAAGCCAGGCAAGCTCCGCCTGATGTATGAAGCCAATCCGATGTCGCTCCTCGTCGAACAGGCCGGCGGAAAATCGTTCGACGGCAAGCAACAGATCCTCGACGTGCAGCCGACCGGCCTGCACCAGCGCGTGTCAGTGATGCTTGGCTCGAAGGAAGAGGTCGAGGTGCTGGAGAAGAAGCACGCCGGCTAAGCGCCGCGCGCCGCCTTCGCGAAGCGCTCCAGCGCTGCTGTCGCTTCATCGAACACGTTGGTGCTCGGCTGCTTGCGTGGCATGCGGTTCCAGGCGTCGAGAGCCGCAATCTTGTAGGCCTCGGCGAGCGTCGGGTAGTTGAAGGTATTCTCGACGAAATAGTCGAGCGTGCCGCCGAGGTTCAGCACGGCCTGGCCGATATGGATCAGCTCCGTCGCGCCTTCGCCCACGATGTGGACGCCCAGCAGGCGCCGCGTTTCGAGGGCGAAGATCATCTTCATGAAGCCGGCATTGAGGCCCATTATCTGGCCGCGCGCTGTCTCGCGGAAGCGGGCGACGCCGCATTCGTAGGGTATGCTCTTCTGGCGAACCTGCTCCTCGGTCATGCCGATCGTCGACATTTCGGGGACGGAGTAGATGCCATAGGGGAAGAATTCCGGCGGCGCCTGCGCCGGGGCGTCGAAGGCGTGGCAGGCGGCGATGCGACCCTGTTCCATCGAGGTCGAGGCAAGGCTCGGGAAGCCGATCACGTCGCCAACGGCGTAGATGTGCGGCTGCCGCGTGCGGAACGTCGCCCGGTCGACTTCAATCTTGCCGCGCTCGTCCGTGCGTAGCCCGCAATTCTCCAGCTCGAGCGCTTCAGTTGCACCCTTGCGCCCTGCGGCGAAGAGAACCATCTCGCTCCAGATCTGGCGCGAGTCCTCCAGCTCGATCAGGCAGGCATCGTGCGCAGGGCGCGTCACCTTCTTTACCTTGCTCTGCAGACGAAGCGACATGCCGCGGTCACGCAGCTCGTGGATGAACTCGTCCACCAGCTCACGGTCGATGAAGGTGAGCAGCCCGTCGGCTGGGTCGATCACCGTCACCTTCACGTCGAGCGCGGAGAAGATCGTGGCATACTCGATCCCGATCACGCCCCCGCCGATGACAGAAAGCGAGCGGGGCAAGCGCTTCAGTTCGAGGATCTCGTCCGGATCGAGGATCGCCTCGCCGTCGAACGGGATATGGGAGGGACGGTGCGGCTCGGTGCCGACCGCGAGGATGAACTTCTGCGCCGTGAAGCGCTGCGGCCCCGTGTTCGTCGCGACCTCGATGTGCAGCGGGTCGATAAAATGCGCCTCGCCCGTGATCCAGCGGACATTGTTGCGCGCGAACTGGTGCTCGAGGATTTCGACCTCGTGCTCGAGCGTGATGGAGAGGCGCCGGCGCAGGTCATCCGCCGTGATCGTTTCCTTGTTGCGGTGCGCCCGCCCGTAGAACCCGCGTTCGCGCCAGCCCGACAGGTTGAGCACGGTCTCACGCAGCGTCTTCGAGGGGATCGTGCCCGTGTGCACGCACACGCCGCCGACGCGCCGTCCTTTCTCGACGACGAGCACGGACTTCTTGAGCTTCGCGGCCTGCACGGCCGCGCGCCTTCCTGCGGGTCCGGACCCGATGACGATGAGATCGAACGCCTGCATGGCGGGCACAATCCTCCAGCGGGCAGGCTGCCGCTGATTTGGTTAACGCCGCTTAACCGGCGTTTTGGGCGGTGAAAGCTGCCGCGGCGGGGCTCGTCTCGCGCTGGCCAGTAGACTCTGCCACAACGGGCCAATGTTCGACGTCCTGCTTTCGCTCATCCCCGTCTTCTCGCTGATCGCCCTCGGCGCCGTGCTCCGGCGCTTCAAGCTGCTCACACCGGAAGGCTGGAGCGCGCTCGAGCGGCTGACCTATTTCGTCCTGTTTCCACCGTTGATGTTCATGAGCATCGTCGAGGGCCGCTTCGCCGGAGGCGAGGCCCTATGGCTTGGCCTCACGCTGGCCGCGACCGTCGCCACGATGGGCGCGCTGATGCTGACGATGCGCCCGCTGCTGGCGAAGGACGGGGCGCAGTTCTCCAGCGTGTTCCAGGCCGGCATCCGCTGGAACGGCTATGTGACCCTCGGCGTGCTGGCCGGGCTTTATGGCGACGAGGGCGTCGCGTTGTCGGCGGTGGGTTTCGCGACGCTGGTGCCCATGAACAATGTGATGAGCGTGCTGGTGCTCAGCCGCTATGCCGGCTCGGAGCCCGCGCCGTTCAAGCGCGTGGTGCGGTCGATCATCACCAATCCGCTGATCATCTCCACGGTCGTGGCGATCATCCTTGTGTCGGCTGGCGTGCGGGTCAGCAAGCCTGTGGGCGAGACACTGAACCTGCTGGGCGATGCCACGGTAGCGCTCGGGCTGATCTGCGTCGGCGCGGCGCTGGATATCTCCTCGATGAAGGAAGCGAGGTGGCCGCTCATTGCCGGGACGCTGCTGCGTCTCATCGTCATGCCTGCGGTCACCGTGGGGCTGGCCTACGCGATCGGGCTGTCGAGCATGGTGTTCCAGGTCGCCGTCGTCTGCGCGTCGGCGCCGGTGGCGACGTCGGCCTACATCCTCTCGCGCCAGCTGGGGGGAGATTCAAAGCTGATGGCCAACATCATCACGCTGTCGACGTTGCTCAGCCTGTTCACGATCCCGGCGACAATCTTGCTAGCGCAGATGCTGCACTGATCACAGCGCCTTCACCATGAAGACGAGGTCGAGGCTCTTGCCGAACTTGCGCCCGACACCCTTGAGGTTGCCCTGGATCTCGAAGCCGGCCTGTTCGTGCAGCGCGATCGAACCCGCGTTCGCGCTGTCGATGCCGCCGACCATCGCGGACAAGCCTTTGGCCCGGGCACGTGCGACAAGCTCCGTCAGGATGGCGCGGCCGAGGCCACGGCGCTGCGCCGCAGGTGAGACATAGACCGAGTGCTCGACGGTTTTGGCGTAACCGGGAAAGTCCCGGAACCCCCCGAAGCTTCCATAGCCCAGCACGTCTTTCGGAGCCGCCGGATCGACTGCGACGACGACCGGAAAACCGCCTCCGTTGCGCGCCGTCAGCCATGCGCGGCGAAGGTCCAGCGTCGTCTCGGTCTCCGACCAGATCGAGAAGGTTTCGCGCACGGCATGGTTGAAGATGTCCACGATGCCGGGAAGGTGAGCCTCCGTCGCGTCGATGATCTCGAACCCGGCCATGCCTGTCTCCGCCATGCCGCGCTGCGGCGCGCGCCATGCTCACTTTTGTCGCAAGCCCGGCGGCTCCGCCAGCGCTTTTCGGGCCGGCGAACGCCCTAGCCCCTGAAACCTCCTTGTGCGATTTCAGGGCCAGAAGACTTGATACTCAGGGAGCAGGCGCAATGGCTGAGGCCGTATTTCCGGTGATGTCGATCGCACAGTGCAACGCGCTGATGACCGCGCCGGGCGCTCGCTTCGAGCTTGAAGAGAAGGTCATCAACGGCATCACCCTGCGCGTCTACAAGAATGCGCCGCAGACCCTCCGCGATGTCGTCCTTAACTCGGCCAACTGGGATCAGCGCGAATTTCTCGTCTATCAGGACGAGCGCGTCACCTTCGCCGCCCACTACAAGGCCGTCGCCCATCTCGCCGCGAAACTGCGCAACGAGTTTGGCGTGAAGAAAGGCGATCGCGTCGCCGTGGTGATGCGAAATTATCCGCAGTGGTCGGTCGGTTTCTTTGCTGCGCTGGTTATTGGCGCGATCGCGACGCCGCTCAATTCCTGGTGGACGGGCGAGGAGCTGGAATACGGCCTTGCAGATTCCGGCGCAAAGGTCGCGATCGTCGATCCGGAGAAGCTGGAACGCATACGCGAACACCTGCCAAAGCTGGCGCAGCTGAAGCATGTTCTCGTGGCGCGTGGGGGTGAGGACGAGGCCGATCCACGCATCGTCTCGCTCGAGAAGCTGATCGGCTCGGCAAAGTCATGGGCCGCTCTGCCCGGAATCCCGATGCCCGAGGCTGATGTCAACGCGGATGATGACGCCACGATCATGTACACGTCTGGCACCACCGGAAAGCCGAAGGGGGCTCTCGCCACCCATCGCGGCATCTCCTCCAACGTGTTCAACGGCATGGCGTGCCAGGCGCGGCACTTCGTTCGCCAGGGCCTGCCTGTGCCACCGCGCGATCCGAAGATCGATCCGCCGCGCATTCCCCTGCTGGCAATCCCGTTCTTTCACGCCACGGGCGCCTTCTCGAACCTCGTCCCGGCGATCATCAACGCTGACAAGATCGTGACGATGTACAAGTGGGATCCGGGCGAGGCGCTGGAGATCATCCAGAACGAGAAGATCACGACCATCGGCGGTGTCCCCGCAATCGCCTGGCAGGTGCTCGAGCATCCCGATCGCGACAAGTACGATCTCTCCTCGATCCAGTTCGTCGCCTATGGCGGTGCGCCGTCGGCGCCGGAGCTGGTCGCAACCATCAAGCGGAAATTCCCGAACGGGCTTGCCTCCAACGGCTGGGGCATGACGGAGACCTGCGCCGCCTCATGCGTGAATTTCGGAAAGGACTACGAGCTGCGCCCCGCATCCTGCGGCGCAGCGGCGCCCGCGATGGACTTCAAGATCGTCGGCGCCAATGGCGAGACACTCGGCCCCAACCAGGTGGGCGAGTTGTGGGTGAAGGGCCCCAACAACTGCAAGCTCTACTGGAACAAGCCGGAGGCGACGGCCAAGACCTATATCGACGGCTGGGTCGTGACCGGCGATGTCGGCCGCATCGACGAAGAAGGGTTCGTCTTCCTGATGGATCGCGCCAAGGACATGCTGATCCGCGGCGGGGAGAATATCTACTGCATCGAGGTCGAGAATGCACTGTACGACCATCCGGCGATCATGGACGCCGCTGTCGTTGGCATTCCGCACAAGGTGCTGGGCGAGGAAGTCGGCGCCGTTGTGCAAGTGAAGCCGGAGATGGATGTGACCGTCGACGAGCTTCGCCGCTTCGTGGCAGGCAAGATCGCGGCCTTCAAGGTTCCGGTCGAAATCCAGGTGCAGCGAGATCCGTTGCCGCGGAACGCCAACGGCAAGATCATGAAGAGCGAGCTGCGCGGACGGTTCACGCCGCGCGGTTGATTCAGGTCAGCGCAGGAACAGGATCGTGAAGCCGAGCGCCAGTACGGCCAGCCCGATGCCATAGCCGAGCATGTAGCGGACGCCGTGGCCGGTTTCGCCCTGGCGAACCTGGTCTGTCGAGAGTTGTGTCTGTTCGGTGCTCATCGCGAGCCTCGCTGTATCGGCGCGCCCACACGTTTGCCCCATGCGGATCATACACCCGCAAGCACTTGGCGTCGCGAACGGAAAACTCAAGGCTATCAGGCGGTTCGCGCGTGAGTTGCGACAGGCGGAAACCATAACGCGTGACGTGCGTTCCCTTTTCGCAACATCATCGAGGGACACGCCATGAGCCGCTCCGTGCTGTGGTCAGCGCTGGTTTTCACCGTCTTCGCGTTCGCCACCCTGGTTATCTTCTTCTGGATCCGTGACGGATCGCTGCGCAACGCCGGCGCATCGATGGACAATCTCCTGAGCAAGACGGGAAGCGAGATCGCGCAAACCACGGGCGAGGTCGTCGACTCGACCGGCGCAGTGATCGAGCGCGCCACCGATGGCGATGATCGCACCTGATCTGAAGGAACATCAAAGATGCGCCTGCTAGCCACCATACTTGTCGTACTCGCCATCGGGTTTGTCGGCGTGATGGGCTATTATTGGATTCGCGACGGATCGCTGCAGAGCGCCGGACGCGAGATGGATGAGAACCTCGCCAAGATCGACCGTACGACCGAGCCGCTTCAGGATTCGCTCGGAAAGGTCGGTGACGGGGTGAAGGAAACGGTTGGCAACGCAACCGATGGCGACGATCGCACCTAGAACCAGCGCTGCCATTTGAGGAAGCCAGCCAGGCCGCCCGCAAGCACGACCGTGAGTACGACCACGGCTCCAAACGACCAATCCTCGTGAGAGAACGGAATGCCGGCGAGGTTCATCCCGAGCAATCCCGTGATGAAGGTCAGCGGCAGGAAGAAGGCCGACACGAGTGAGAGCACGAGAAGCCGCCGGTTCAGCTGTTCCTGTCGCCTGCCAGCCAGCTGATCCTGCAGAACCGCCGCTCGGTCTCTGATTGAATCGAGTTCTTCCGAGATGCGCGTGATGCGGTCGCCCGTTTCGCGCAGGTGCATCGAGTGGTCGAGGTCGAACAGCAGCCTGCCTTCCTTCTGCAGCTGAACCATGGCTTCGCGCTGGGGCAGGATGTATCGGCGCAGGATCAGAATGGTGCGGCGGAACTCTGCGAGCGCCGTCGCCGGGATTTGTTGCTGCGCAGTAAGTAGCGTTTCCTCGAACTCGTCGGCGTCGTCCTTCAGCTGGTCGATCACCGGTTCGATCTTGTCGATCAGCCGTTCCGCGATCGCGACAAGGAGACCGCCCGGTGAAGGGTTCTCCAGCATGTTCGCCGCGACTTCTTCTCGGACCTCGTGGATCGCCTTCACGGGATAGGACCGCATCGAGATGACGAGGTTCTGCGTCGCCCATATGCGGACGGAAATCATGTCCTCGGGCTCGGCGCCCGGATTGTGGTTGATGCCGCGCAGGTTGAGCAACAGGCCATCTTCATAGGCAGCGCAGCGTGGCCGCGTCTCTGTCTGCAGGAGCGCCGTGATGACGGTCTCGTCGAGATCGCTGGACTCCTCAAGCCATTCGCGCGTTTCGGGGGCAAGCCGATTGAAGTGGAGCCAGCGCCAGCCGGCGCGCGGGCACGCCGCGGTCGGCTTCACCTTGGTCCAGTCGACTTTCTCGATGACGCCATCGGCCGGGAAGTCGAAGCCGAATATGAAGGCCTCGGCGTTCGGTTCGGAGTGGTCGTTGCGTTCGATGGGCGAGACGGGCATGGGCCAAACTCGTGTTGCGACCGCCTTCTAGACCGCTTTCAGCACGAGGGGCTAGAGGCGAGGGCGCTTGCCGGATTGTGGCGGCTAATCTTTAAGTCGGGACAGATGAGCGATGATCAATCTCCAAGGCGGCTGGACGTCGAGCTCGTCAGTCGCAGCCTGATGGCGTCGCGCGCGCAGGCGCGTGCGGCGATCGAGGCGGGCAAGGTGATGGTCGAGGGCGTAGTGGCGCTGAAGCCCGGCATGCTGGTCACCCGGACTCACAAGATCGATGCCGAGCCCGCCCATCCATGGGTGTCGCGAGGCGGCCTGAAGCTCGATCATGCATTGCATACATTCGGTGTCGATCCGGCGGGACGGGCATGTCTCGACGTAGGCTCTTCGACCGGTGGGTTCACCGACGTGCTGCTGGCCCGTGGGGCAAGACATGTTGTCGCAGTCGATGTCGGCAGCGGCCAGCTTCATCCTAAACTGCGCAGCGATCCGCGGGTCTCATCGCTTGAGTCGACCGACGCCCGCGCGCTCACCGCAGCCATGATCGGTGAGGCGCCGACGCTTGTCGTTTGCGACGCTTCCTTCATCGGTCTCGCCAAGCTGCTCGGACGTCCCCTGCAGCTGGCGGCGGACGGGGCCGAGCTGGTCGGGCTGTTCAAGCCGCAGTTCGAGGTGGGGCCCGCGCATGTCGGGCGCGGCGGGCTTGTTTCGGATGTCGCAGCGACAAATGCTGCAGCCGCGTCCCTGGAGGTATGGCTGGCCGGCGAAGGCTGGCCTGTGAAGAAGTGGGGGGACAGTCCAATTCTTGGCGGCGATGGCAACGCCGAACGCCTGTTTTACGCCCGAAAGGACTGATCGGTACCAAGGCCGGGGCCGTACCGCATTTCGGAATTGGGGGTCATCCCCGATCAAACCAGCGACCGATTTTCAATGTCAGAAGCAGCCATTTCCGAGGCCCAGAATCAGACAAGCCGCGTCGCTTGCGCAACGCGGCTTGCCCTCACAGGCCCTGGGTTGGGGGGACGGGCCTGTCCGATGAAAGCCGCCCAAAGTCTGCACCGGGCGGACTATGGGCGACTTAATTTCTGACCTGCCAGTCGCCGTAATAGGCGTCGCGGCAAGCTTCAACCGGGCGACGTATCACAGTGCCGTCCGGAAGGCGGGTGATCTGCGTAGCTGTACTGCAGTCCCGCCCCGCGTAATCGTCATTCCGATTATAGGACCCGTAGCCACCCCGGTAAAGGTCCGAGTTTCCATACGAGCCCCGATCGCGGTCGTAGTCGTCATCGTCGCGGTAGCCGTAACCCGAGTAGCCTGGATCGACCGGATAGGTGTTCGCAGGTGCGGGGGAATAGCCATAGGGCTGTGGCTGTGGGTAGCCGCCGTAGCCGCTGCCGTATTGGCCGCTATAGCCAGGAGCATAGGTGCCCGCGGGCGGGGGAAGCTGGTCACAACGCACCGAGCCGCCGCCAACACCGGCGCCGACAAGGCCGCCGAGCACGGCGCCAACAGTCGTTCCATCAGCACGATGCCCGTTGGTCGCGATGTTGTTGCCGAGGACGCCGCCGATGATGCTGCCAACGACGGCCCCGCCAAGCTGGCTGGAGCTCTTCGAGTTTGCGCAGTTGCGCTGGTAGGTCTGAGCCGATGCCGGAAGCGCGATGGCGATCGCGGCGACGGTGAGAACGAGGGCTGTCTTGATACGCATGTGGTCCTCCGACCGAACGTGTTCAGACTGGACAATGCGATTTCCAACCTGAACGGCGGCTGAAGGAATTCTTCGCGCAGATTCAAAGCCTAAACGTGGATTAACCGCCCACCTGGCCGCGATGGCGCAGCTTGTGGTCGGCCAGAACCGCCGCAACCATCGCCTCTGCGACTGGCGCGCCACGAATGCCGACGCACGGATCGTGGCGGCCTTTCGTGCGGACGTCAGTGTCGTCGCCTTGTTTCGTCACGGACTTGCGTGGCGTGAGGATTGACGAGGTCGGCTTCACCGCCATGCGCGCAACGATCGGCTGTCCGCTCGAGATGCCGCCGAGCACGCCGCCATTATTGTTCGACAGGAATTCAACGCCATTGCCGGAGCGGCGCATTTCGTCGGCGTTCTCTTCGCCGCTCAGCGCAGCCGACGCGAAACCCGCGCCGATCTCGACGCCCTTTACAGCGTTGATGCTCATGAGGGCGGCGGCGATGTCCGCGTCGAGTTTGCCATAGACAGGCGCACCCCATCCGGCCGGCACGCCTTCGGCCACGACTTCAACGATCGCTCCGCACGAAGAGCCGGCCTTGCGCGTCTCGTCGAGGAATTGTTCCCATTTCGGCGCCATCTCGGCGTCGGGGCACCAGAATGCGTTCTTCTCGCACTCGTCCCAGTTCCAGTTCGCGCGGTTGATCGGGTGCGGACCAATCTGCACAATGGCCGCGCGGATCGTAATGGCTGAACCGAGCACGAGGCGCGCAACGGCGCCGGCGGCTACACGCGACGCTGTCTCGCGCGCGGACGAACGGCCGCCGCCACGATAGTCACGCACGCTGTATTTCTGGTCGTAGACATAGTCGGCATGGCCGGGGCGATAGCTATCGCGGATCTCGTTGTAGTCCTTCGAGCGTTGGTCGGTGTTCTCGATCATCAGAGAGATCGGCGTGCCGGTCGTCACCGGGCCGCCTGTGCGATCATCCTCGAATACGCCGGACAGGATCTTCACCTTGTCCTCTTCCTGGCGCTGCGTGACGAAGCGCGAGGTGCCGGGTTTCCGCTTGTCGAGGAATTGCTGGATGAACTCCGACGTCAGCTTCAGCCCGGGGGGCGTTCCGTCGACTACGCAGCCGATGGCCGGCCCATGGCTTTCGCCCCAGGTCGTCACGCGGAACAGGTGGCCATAGGTGTTGTGCGACATGGCCCTGCTTGAAGCGCAATTTGTGCGCCTTGAACAGGCCTAACCCGGGCAGGGCTGGTTGAGCGGGGCGGAGGCGAAACGCCAGTCCATGCTTTCCAGTTTACCATCCATCATGCCCTCGATACGTGCGGTCAGCGCAGCACCCTCGCGCGCATAAATGACCCGCTGGGGAAAATCGTGCTTCAGGTTCTCGAACACCAGCTTCGTCTCAGTGCTCTTTTCAGTGGACAAGGGAAACTCCGCCGGCGCCTGGCCGGAGGGCATCGCGAAATAGGAGACCCCGGCGCCTGAAGGTCCAATACGGAAGAACTCCCAAGAGGCTTTGCCGCCGCCGGACGTGAGGTTGGATCCGACCATGACGCCCTCGCGCTGGGCGCTCCAGGTTTCCGTGACCTGCTGGCCGCCATCGCAGCTCAGCCAATAGCCTGACAGCCATGAGAGGTTGGCTGGCGGTCTTGCTTCGGCCGCACAGGCGCTGACCGTCAGCACGGCAAGCGCCGCGCACGCAACTTGCCTCATGGAAGGCTCCCGACTGGTTTTCCTGAAGATGGCGCGGAGGCGGGGCGGGGTCTTGTAAGTTTGCGACGCGCCTGCTGGATGAGAACGCGGACAGGGAAGAGAGATGGGGTCCTACGCCGAATACCCGCCACGGGAAGATCTGCGCCCCTGGGTGCGGCTGACGTGGATCTATGAAGACGACGCGCCCAGCCAGACTGTGCAGCGCATCGCACCAGACGGCTGCCCCGAGCTGATCGTCCATCTCGCCGAGCCGTACGAAGAGCTCATGCCGGATGGCGGGTTTGTCCCCCAGCCGCGCGTGATCTTGGCCGGACAGATGACGCGACCGATTGCGTTGCGCGCGACTGGACCGGTGAAATGCATCGCCTTGCGTTTCGAACCCGACGGCGCCGTCGACTGGCTGGGCCGCGACATGGATGAGGCTACTGATCAACGCCTGGACGTGTCGGAGCGTCTGGATGTGCGAGGCGTCTCAGATGCCGCTGCCTGTCGCTTGCTGCTGGAAGATGATGTCGCTGGCCGTATGCAGGATGCCGGCGCCTCGCTGGACTTGGACGTGCGCGCAGAGATCAAACGTCTTGTGGCCGGGACAGAGGCCGACCGGTCATCCGCGGATCAGCGCCGCATGCAGCGGTTGTTCCTGAAACATGTTGGCGTAGCCCCGCGGATGCTGCAGTCGATCTTCCGGTTCAGGAAAGTGTTCGACCATGCGGTTGGCGCGGGCGCCTCCTGGATCGATGCCTCGCTGGCGGCGGGCTATTTCGACCAGCCACAAATGGCGCGCGACTTCCGCCGCTTTCTGGACTGCACCGCAACCGAATGGGCGCGGGAACAGGTGGAACTGGCCCGCTCGATTGCAGCAGCGCCCAGCTAGGCTGTCACGGCCGGCGTCGTTGCGGGCCGCACTTCACGATGAACACGAGCCTGTCGCCATCTGTCGACCGGCTGTTCGACCAGCAATTTGATCAGGATCGAAAGCGCCAGGGTCCCGCCAATCGCGACCCATACCGGTTCCGGCACGTTGAAGGTCAGCACCAGGCCGATGACGACGAGGTGGCTGAGATAGATCGGATAGGACAGATCGCCGATCCAGCGGTCCCAGGTGAAATCGCGGAAGGTCCGGAAAACAAAGGGTGAGGCAATCGCGACGCCGGCATAGACCATCCAGCGGCCAAATTCCGGGTCGGGCTTCAAGGCCGGCAGGAAGATCACCAGCGCGAGCAGAGCGACATTGACCGGATAGCCGGTCCACCACGGCAACCGTTCGACCAGCGGCAGCGCACGCTGAGCGAGCATGCCGAACAGGAAGAGGAACAGCGCGGTCGGAAAGAACCGCCCCTGCCAGAGACCGAAGTCGACGGGCAGCCAGTAGCCCGAAATGCGCAACCCGATGCTCGCAGCGCAAAGCGCCGCCAGCCAGCCCCAGTGCAGGCGCGCAAGGAAAGGCGCGAGCGCATAGAACATCAGTTCGAGCGACAAGCTCCAGCTTTGTGGAACGAGCAGCGCCTGCCATGCGACGGGAGACTCGTCGGTCGGCGGCGCGCCGGTCGGGTCGAACACGATCGCGCCCTCGCCGGGCAGTCGGAACCAGTAGAGCAGGTCCTGCCCGATCAGACCGAAGTTCTCGAACGTCATCACTGCAGCTGTTGTGGGGTGGCCGAAGGCCTTGGCGAACGTGTCGTGGCTTGCCGTTGCGCTGGCGTTGAGCGCGAAGAGGCCAAAAGCCGCGATCGCCATCATCACGAAATAGGCGGGGAGCAATCGCAGGAGCCGGTTGGAATAGAAAAGGCCTCTATCCGCATACTTTCCGCTGAGCACCAGCGACATATAGAAACCGGACACGACGAAGAAGGCCTGCACCGCCGTTCCGCCACCGATGAATTTGAAGGTTGCCGGTGGCAGGTGCGAAAGCAGCACCGCCACCGCAAGCCCTACGCGAAGAAGTCCCAAGGTCGTCCCCGCTCATGCGGGCGCGTCCGGCTTCCGACAGCCCGGCGCGCAAATGATGACCCCGCCCAGAGATAGAGCGCAGAGACGCCGCCCGCGCAATAGCGCTGGCTTTTCGGCGGGCGGATGTCAGTGTGTTCGCGGGGAACAGGGCGGGGCAGGATTGTATGTCGGATACTGTCGCCACAGGCGTGACTGCGCCTGAGCACGCGCTGGTCCAGCCGGCCGCAAAGGTCATCGGTTTCTGGCAGTGCTGGGCATTCACGGTCGGCACGATGATCGGCACCGGTATCTTCATGATGCCCGCCCTGCTGGCGCCCTATGGTGGACTCAGCTTCGGCGGGTGGCTCATCGCTGCAGGCGGCTCGATCACCATCGCGCTGTCTCTCGGGCGATTGGCGTCGCGCACCAAGCGATCCGGCGGCATGCAGATCTTCGCGCAGGACGCATTCGGAAAATTGCCCGGCTTCCTTGTCGGATGGAGCAACTGGGTCGCCTGCATCATTTCCACCGCCGCCTTGGCCGTTGGCTTCGTCGGCTATCTGACCGCGATCGTCCCGGGGCTCTCGACTGAACCCGGCTATCAGGCCGCCGTCGCGGTCGCCGTGATCTGGACCGTGACGCTGGTTCTGGTGCGCGGCGTCAAGGAGGCTGGCTTTGTCCAGCTGTTCCTGACGATCCTCAAGCTGATCCCGCTGGCGCTGGTCATCGTCTGCGGGTTCGTCTCCGGCAAGACGGAGAACCTCCCGGTGTTGAACCCGACGGGTGAAAGTCCGATGGCCATCCTGTCGGCCACGGTGCTGCTCACCATGTTCGCCTTCATCGGCCTTGATGTCGGGGTCATGCCGGCGGGCAATGTGAAGGATCCCGCCCGCACCTTGCCGCGCGCTGTTGTAATCGGAACGTCGACCGTCGCTGTGGTCTACATCCTGTCGACCGCTGCGGTGATGCTGTTGATCCCGACTGGGCAGCTCGCCAGCTCCACATCGCCTTTTGCTGACGCCGTGCGCGGTATTGGCGACTGGGCGCCGCCGTTAATCACCGTTGGCGCACTCGTCTCGATCGTGGGATCCCTGAACGGCAACATCTTCTGCACCGGCCAGCAATCGATGGCGGCGGGCCTCGAAGGCGTCGCGCCCAAAGTTCTGGCGAAGCTCAACAAGGGCGAAGCGCCGTGGGTGTCGCTGATCTTCACATCAGCCGTTGCGACGGCCCTGTTGCTCCTCAACTACTCGCGCGGGCTCGTGGGAGCTTTCACCTTCCTCATCATGATGACCACGGTCGCCTGCCTCGTGGCCTACCTGGTGTGCGCCCTGGCAGAGCTCAAGCATTCGTGGCGGAATGCGAAAACATGGGCTGCCATTGCGGTCATTGCGGCGCTCTATTCGACCTTCGCTATCTTTGGCGCCGGGCAGGAGTCCCTGATGTGGGGCCTCGTACTCGTCGTCCTTGGCGTGCCGGTCTACTATCTGGGACGTCAGCGTGGTGCGGTGGCCGCCACCATACCGGCCTGATCCCGCTGGCGCGCGCCACGGCCTCCCGATAGGCTTCCGGCAAAACATCGGGAGCGAGCATGACCTACAACTTCAAGGGCCGGACAGCCGTCGTCACGGGCGCGAGCCGCGGTATCGGCGCTGCCATCGTGCGGACGCTGGCAGCGGATGGCGCGAAAGTAGCCCTGGTGGCGCGCACGGGCGACGCGATCCGCAAGCTGGCGGGCGAGATCGGCAATGGCGCCGTCGCCATCGAGGCTGACATGGCCTCTGCCGATGGCTGGAAGGGGGCGGCCGAGGGGGCCTTGAAGGCGCTCGGCGAGATCGACATCCTCGTCAACAATGCTGGTGTCAGCGCAGCGCAGGCGATAGGCAAGGTGACGCCCGAAGGGCTCGACGAGACGATCAACGTCAACGTTCGCAACCTGATCCTGCTGACCGACGCGCTTTCCGCCTCGCTGATCAGGCGCAAGGGCAATGTCGTGAACATCTCGTCCGTTTCGTCCTTCTCGGGCGCGCTGGGCCAGATCGCGTACTCGACCTCGAAGGGCGCGGTGAACTCCTTCACCCGCAACGCCTCTATCGACTTTGGCCGTGCAGGCGTTCGCGTGAACGCGGTGGCGCCGGGCGTGATCGACGACGGCATGTGGTCGACCGCCTTCGCCAAGGGCCTCGACCGCGACAAGACGCTGGAGCGCATGGGCCGGCTGGTCCCGCTCGAAAAGCGCTGGGGCTCGGCGCAGGAAATCGCCGACGCCGTGGCTTTCCTCGCTTCCGACAAGGCGGCGTACATCACGGGGCAGGTGCTCCGCGTCGATGGCGGGATGATCGTCTAATCGTTCGGCGGGCCCTGCGGGGCGGGCCCGCTGAGGGCCGGTGCGTTGAGCACAGGGCCGTATTCGCTGACGCGGGCGAAGCCGCTGTCGGGATACCAGCGGGCGATGCCGACCCAGCGTTTCGTGCCGCTGAAGGAGACGAGCCAGTCGCGATCGTAGAGATCGCGGGTGACCTCTAGTGAGCGGACCGGCTGGGACTCGCAGGCCGAACGATGGGCCGGGGAGAGGTCGGCCACCATGCGGCTGCAATCGGTGAAAAGGCCGAAGCCGATTGTTGGCGCCTTATCCGCCTTAGCCTTGCTCTCGCCGAGCGGGATGCGGATGAAGGCGAGGGCCTGGGTATCGGGTTCCGCGCCAAGGCCTGCGTCATAGTGGCTCGACGGGCCTTGGGCGAGCGCCGGCGAGGCCATAGGGAAGGCGGCGGCTGCAAGCAGCATTGGGACGAACTTCACGACATACCCCTTTATTGACGGCCTTTCGGCGTCATCTCTCCGTCGGGAGTGGTTCGTGCAGCAGACAAATTGTATCATCGCGCCGATGACTTCCCCAGCAGGGTGCTGCGCATGGCCGACGACAAGCTGATCCCGCCTTCGCCGGGCGCGGAGGACTACGCGAAGGCCGCGGCGAACTCGCCGGACGATGCGGCGTTGTTCGCCAAGACCGATCCGTTCGCGCTGTTCGCCGACTGGCTGGAGGACGCCAAGAAAAAGGAACCGAACGACGCCAATGCGATGGCGCTCGCCACTGCCGACGAGCATGGCGCGCCAGATGTGCGGATGGTGCTGCTGAAAGGCGTCACGGAGGGCGGGTTCGTGTTCTACTCGAACAAGGAAAGCCGCAAGGGGCGGCAGCTGACGGCGAACAGTCAAGCTGCGCTGTGCTTCCACTGGAAGAGCCTGCGGCGGCAGGTGAGGGTTTCCGGCCGGGTTCAGGAAGCAACGAACGAGGAGGCCGATGCCTATTTCGCAACGCGGGCCAAGGACAGCCAGATCGGGGCGTGGGCATCCGAACAATCCCGGCTGATGGAGGGGCGGTTCGAGTTGGAGAAGCGGATCGCGATGTTTGCCGCCCGGTACGGACTCGGGAAGACGCCGCGTCCGCCACACTGGATCGGCTGGCGGATCGTTCCGACGCGCATCGAATTCTGGCGTGACAGGCCGTTCCGGCTTCATGACAGGCTGGAATTCACGCGTGAAACGGCCGGCCAGCCCTGGACGACACGCAGGCTTTACCCCTGACTCTGCGCCAACCCCGTTGGCGGGCGTGTAAACGCTATGGCAGCATCTTCCCCGATACGAGTCAGCCAGAGAGCTGGCCTTAGGGAGGACTAAATGGACCTGCTGCACCGGGTTGTCCTTACGGTGTTCCTGTCCTGCTGTTCCGAGAGCGCGATCGCCCAGCAGACTGCTGCGCCGCCTGCCGCCCATTCCGAACCCTGGTGGGACTCGCCATGGGGTGAGACGGACCGACTGGGCAACGTCAACAATCTTTCAGCCGAAGGCGTGAAGCGCGCGGCTGGCCTCATCAAGACTGGCAAGGTCTACGCGCTGGGCATTCCGACCGCGCCGGAAAGCGCCGCCTACGGCAACCGGGTCTATTCGGTCGAGCGCACGCCAGGACCCAATGCGGACTTTACATCGAACGGGTCGCAGCGCGTGACGTCGTTCGACGAGCGCGTCGTGACCTCGATGGGCATCGGCACACAGATCGACGGCTTCGGACATCTCGGCGTGGATCACCATTACTACAACGGCATTACCGGCAAGGAAGTTGCGACCTCGCGCGCGCTGCAGACCGCCGACATCCCACCGATCGTGACGCGGGGGGTGCTGATCGACATGACCAAGCACTATGGCAAGCCGATGCTCGAAGTGGGCGACACCTACAACCGCTCCGAGATCGAGGCCGCAATGAAGGCGCAGGGCGTGACCATCCAGAAGGGCGACGTGGTTCTGTTCCACACTGGGTGGATGAAGGGGAAGATGGCGAGCGAGAAGGACGTCTATCGCTCGCGCGAGCCGGGGTTGGGCGAGGACGGCGCGATCTTCCTGGCTGATCTCGGCGTGGTGGCGATCGGGTCGGACACCGTTGCGCTCGAGGCGCTGCCCTCGCCGCCGGGGAAGACATTCATCGTCCACCAGACGCTGCTGGCGAAGAAGGGTGTGCACGTGCTCGAGACGATCGACACCAACCAGCTCGCCGCCGACGGCGTCAAGGAGTTTCTGTTCGTGCTCGGCATTCCGCGGTTCGTGGGAACGGTGCAGATGGTGATCAACCCGGTGGCGATCACCTAGGTGGCGCTGACGCTTCGCGAATACAATTCCTTCTGCAGGGCGCTGCCCGGCGCAACGTTTGTCGAGCAGTGGGGCGGGGCGCAAGTCTGGAAGGTCGGCGGCAAGGTTTTCGCTATCGCCTGGTTCGAGAAGGGCCATGAGCCGGGGATCACGTTCAAGGTTTCGGACATCGGGTGGGAGGTGCTGCGCGATGCGCCGGGCTGCAGGCCTGCACCCTACATGGCCTCGCGAGGGCTGAAGTGGATCCAGAGCTTCGAGAAGCCGGGACTGAGCAAGGCTGAGCTCAAGGGATATCTGAAGGCGAGTTATCGGATGGTGATCGAGGCGCTACCGAAACGCGTGCGGGCGGTGCTCTAGACCCGCGGGCGCGTTCCCAGTGGTGGGTGGGTTTCGGGATTTTTGGTTTTTGTGCGCGCGGATACGGCGCGCCGATCTAGGGACGGAGCTTTGGGCGAGCGGTGGTCGCTAACGCTCCAACGCCGCTTCTCGATCCGGCGGTCAGAAGCCCAAGGCATTGGCCGCCGGAGCGGGCGGTTCTTCGACGGGGATGGATTTCCAGCGGGCCTGGTTGCGGGTGATGCCGCCGACGACGATGAAGAGGATGAGGCCGGCGAGGAAGCCGAGGACGGAGCCGCCGGCCTGGAGCCAGAAGACGGTTTTCAGTTCATCGAGATAGGGGGTGGCGGATCGCAGCGCGGAATCCGCCATACGGCCTGCTGTCTGGCTGACGATGTTGCCGGTGACGTAGCAGATCCACCAGATGGCGAGGATGGCGGAGCCGCCGCGGACGCCGCGCTTGGGATCGGCCGAGGCGGTCCAGATCTCGCGCATGATCTGGTAGATCTTGAAGAGGTTCACGAAGGGGATGAAGGACCAGCCGACCGCCCAGCCGGGAGTGACGGAGAGACCTTTCGCGCTGGCGTTCTCGATGTTGCTCGCGGCGCGGTGGACGAACATGCAGTAGGTGACGATGCAGTAGAGCATCACCAGGATCGAGGCGATGTTGATGTTGTTGCTGTAGCTGTCGAGGATAACGCCGGCGTCGTAAGCCTCGACCGCGTCGCGGAATTTCTCGTTTATGACGCTGTCGACGAACCATTCGCCATAAAGCGAGACCGCAATCGCACTGGCGTGCATCAGCATGTAGAGGACCAATCCGAAGCGCAGGGCGAGCGAGCGGCCCAGCAGCGACCGGTGATCCTTCGAGATGTGGAAGTGACGCGGCCGGACAGTGATGCCGGTGGACGCGATCTGACTGGCGAATGTGTCGATCACTGGGTTTTCTCGCGAAGGATCGCTGTGTCAGCTTTCGAGGCGTCCGGGATTTTACGCCACGCCGCTTGTGTGCGGACAATCCTGGTAACGATCACGAAGAGGAGGGCGCAGGAGATGGCGCCAATGATCATCGTGCCGATGCTGATCCGCGCCAAGCCGATCGCCTGGTCGACGTCTCCTGCCTCCACCGCTCGGCTGGTCATGATCGCGATAATCCCTCCGCCGACGCCGCCGATGAGGAAGGTGATCCACCAGAACGGCAGGATGTTGTTCGGGCGCTCGACGCCGTGAACCGGGTCGTGGGAGTTCACCCATATGTCGCGCATGACCTTGAAGATCAGGACGAAGTTGGCGATCGGAATGAAGGACACGCCGACCGACCCTTCGGCTGAACGGTTGAAGCCCTTGGCGCGAGCTTCTTCCAGATTGCCGGCCGCAGCGTAGACGAATGTCAGGTAGGCTAAGGCGCACAAGAGATATTGGCCTCTGAGCGAGCTATCGACGGAAACGGCCATCTCGTCGATCCATTCCGCATCGGTGATGTAGTCCATCTGGTTTTGATAGGCCCCGTTGGACGCGTCGATAATGAACTGAACGGTTTTGAAATCGACCCAAGCTGCCCAGACCAATACGCCGGCGTAGACGATCAACATCGCGCGCAGGAAGAACGCAGATTTGCGCGGTGGACCAAAGTCGTGCGGGATGTGGAAGCCGGGCGATGGCTGATGGCCGGCGTTTTCGAGCGCGGCAGATGCCGTGTCGGTCATATCTGTCCCCCCAAGTGTTGCGTGAACATGCCGGAGGCGCAGGCAAAAGCAAACAGGCCCGGCGGTGAGCCGGGCCTGTTCGTGTTCTGATTGTATGTGGGCTTAGCCCAGACGCTTCACGAGCGATTTGTGCTGGTCCCAGAGGGCTTTCGGCAGGCGGTCGCCGAACTTGTCGAAGAAGGCCGGTATCAGCGATGCTTCCTCGCGCCAGACTTCATGGTCGACGCCAAGCAGGGTGTCGAGTTGTGCGTCGGTCAGGCCGAGGCCCGAGACATCGAGCGACGATTTCGCCGGTACGCGGCCGATCGCGGTGTCGACGGCTTGCGCCTTACCTTCGAGACGATCGACGATGTATTTCAGGACGCGCGTGTTCTCGCCGAAGCCTGGCCAGATGAACTTGCCGTTCTTGTCCTTCCGGAACCAGTTGACGAAGAAGATGCGCGGCAGTTTCGCGCCGGCCTTCTGGCCGATCTTCAGCCAGTGAGCGAAGTAGTCGGCCATGTTGTAGCCGGCGAAGGGCAGCATCGCGAACGGATCGCGGCGCAGTTCGCCGACCTTGTTTTCGGCGGCGGCGGTGCCTTCGGAGGCAACCGTCGAGCCCATGAACACGCCGTGTTCCCAGTCGTAGGCTTCAGTCACCAGCGGAACAGCCGACGCGCGGCGCCCGCCGAACAGGATCGCGGAGATCGGAACGCCGGCGGGGTTCTCCCACTCGGGTGCGATGACCGGGCACTGGCCGGCCGGGCAGGCGAAGCGGGCGTTCGGGTGAGCGGCAGGTTCGCCCATCGACGGCGACCATGCACGGCCGCGCCAGTCGGTAAGGCCTTCCGGCGGCTCTTTCGTCATGCCTTCCCACCAGACGTCTCCGTCCGCGGTGAGGGCCACGTTCGTGAACACCGTGTTCTTGTCGCAGGAGTGCAGGGCGTTCTTGTTGGTCGCGGCGGACGTGCCAGGAGCGACGCCGAAGAAGCCGGCTTCCGGGTTGATGGCGTAGAGCTGGCCATCGTCGCCGAAACGCATCCAGGCGATGTCGTCGCCGATCGTCTCGGCCTTCCAGCCGGCGAGCGTGGGCTCGAGCATGGCGAGGTTGGTCTTGCCGCAGGCCGACGGGAAGGCGGCGGCGACATACTTCACGACGCCTTCGGGCGAGGTGAGCTTGAGGATGAGCATGTGCTCGGCGAGCCAGCCTTCATCACGCGCCATCACCGAGGCGATGCGGAGGGCGTAGCATTTCTTGCCGAGCAGAGCGTTGCCGCCATAGCCCGAGCCGAACGACCAGATCTCGCGGCTCTCGGGATAGTGGACGATGTACTTGTCGTCGTTGCACGGCCAGGGAACATCCTTCTGGCCGGCGGCCAACGGAGCGCCGAGCGTGTGGACAGCGGGAACGAAGAAGCCATCATCGCCCATCTGTTCGAGAGCGGCGCGGCCCATGCGGGTCATGACGCGCATGGAGATGGCGACGTAAGCTGAGTCCGTGATCTCGACGCCGAGGGCGGAAATCTTCGAGCCGAGCGGGCCCATGCAGAACGGCACGACGTACATCGTGCGGCCCTTCATGGCGCCATCGAAGAGGCCGTTGAGCTTGGCGCGCATCTCGTCCGGGTTCGACCAGTTGTTGGTCGGGCCGGCGTCAGCCTGGTTCTTCGAGCAGATGAATGTGCGGCTCTCGACGCGGGCGACGTCCTTCGGATCGGAGACGGCGTAGAAGGAGTTGGGGCGCTTGGCGGGGTTGAGGCGCTTGAGCGTGCCGAGGGCGATGAGCTCGGAGGTTAGCTTCTCGAATTCAGCATCCGAACCATCGCACCAGTGGATGCGGTCCGGCTTGGTGAGCGCGGCAATCTCCTTGACCCACGCGACCAGCTTTGCGTGCCTGGTAGGCGCCGGTTCGAGGCCGGGAATGGAAGTCGCGCCGGTGTCCTTGGACTTCGCAGGCGCTGCCGTCATGCTCATCTCAGATATTCCCACTACTACCCGCCCAAACCTCAGATCCGGGTCGGCTCTCCAGGCCGCGCTCCGAATCCCACAAAGGCGACGCGATGCGCCGCCCTACGAAAACTTCATTCCTTCAGCAGGACTTGTGCCAAGACGGCGCCCCTGAAAACCCATCGGCTGCATCACGATTCGTAACACCGGCGAAAGCTGGCGACCGGGCTCGTCCATTTCGGTTGCCCGGCGAACCCTTGTTAACAACGAATCTACTCCTCGCCGCGCCACTTAGCACCCCCCGTGGAAGTTGTTCGCAGCGCTGCCCAATTACTCAGCCGAGGCCTATAGCGTCGAGTGAAATGTTGGCGCCAAGCGTCGCGGCGCCGCAGCACTTACAGGGGCGATGTCACCGCCCTGCGAGCGAAATCCGGACGGTTTCACGCAAATTAGGGCGACGTTGCGGAACGCCCATTCTCTCATGACACGAGACTTTAGATTTGTTGCGTTGCAGCAGGTGAGTTCAATTCATTGCAGTCTGCTGTCAGAGACCACACGCGGCCGACTTTTGCCGCAGCCCGGCAAGCTGGCGGGCGGTCTTGTCGGTGATGTCGGTGACCAGAATCGCAAGGCCGCCGGAGACGAGCTCGTTGTACTCGGACCCGTCGCCATCGTCCCAGTAGCGGGTGTCGAGGGAGGTGGCGCGGGGGCCGAGGGTGCCAAAGGCGGATTCGATGCCGTGCTCGGCGAGGGCGTTCCAGAGCGCCGGGTCTGGCTTGGTGACGCCGGTCCAGGCGATGAGGTGATCGGTCCGGACGCCGCTCGCGACCAGGGCTTCGAGGTGGGCCGGATCGGTCACCGTTGCGGTGATCATCAGGTCGGGGGCAAGCGTGTGGACCTCGGCCGCCTGATCGTCGGTGTAGGTAACGAGGAAAACATTGTTCTCGGCCTTCGCGGTACGGACGGCTGCGATGATGGGGGCCCACTCGGCGGACTTTTTCTTGTCGAGCTCGAGAACGGCGTTGTTCTTCATCGCCCAGGCGAGGGCGGCCTCTAGCGTGGGCGGGGCAAAGCTGGTGGTCTTGCTAGAGGTCTTGAGCTTTGCGGCCTGGACTTCAGCCAGGGTGTGGTCGGAGACGAGGCCTACCCCAGTGGTGGTCCGGGCCAGGTCGTCGTCGTGCATCAGGATGAGGACGCCGTCCTTCGTTTCGGAGATGTCGGTTTCCATGGCGTGGGTGCCAGCGTCGTAGGTGCGCTGGAAAGTCTCGATGGCATTTTCCGGGTAGTCGCGGGTGGGGCCGCCGCGATGGCCGATCAGCAGGACGCCGCCTGTCTTGCGCAAGCAGTCGAGGCGGCCGGAGAGGGGCGGGTTCTCCCCAATTACGCGGACGGTGGTCATCGGGTCTGGCGCTGACGCCTCGCGGGCGGCGGGTACGGCGTCCGTCGAAGCCGTGGCGTTGGTGTCGTTTGGGCCGCTGCAGGCGCCGAGGGCGAGGAGGGAGGCGGCGAGAAGATGACGCATGGATGGGTCGAGGCTCCGGGCGCGGGGGATGGTTATGCCCGGTTCCGCGGGAAAGGCGATGGCGTTGATGCGGTTGCTGTGGATCAGACAGGGCGGATATGGCCGCTGCTGCACCCGTGTCGCTGCGAAAACTGGAGCAGAAACAGGCGTTACACCGGCGGTTGGTGCGGTTCTGACCCCCGAAAGAATTGCAGCCCTACGTGACGGCGTCTAAGAGTACCGCCAATAGCGCATAAGCAGGCGCATACGGGAGGCGGTCGATGTTTGGAATGGGCAAGAAGAAGGAAGAGGCCAAGGCAGCGCCGGTGAAGCCGGTCGCCCCCGGAGTCGCCTCAGCCGTGCCGGCCGCGAAGATTGCCCGCGGGCCGATGAACGGCCTGATGCAGGACTGGAAGCTGACCGTCGACAAGGTCATCGAGCACGCCCACCTGAACCATGGTTCGCGCGAGATCGTGACGCGCTCGGTCGAGGGACCGATCGTCCGCTCCAACTATTCCGACCTCTACTTCCGCGCCCGCAAATGCTCCAACGCGCTGCTCGCTGACGGCGTGCAGAAGGGCGACCGCATCGCCACGCTGGCGTGGAACACCGCCCGCCACATCGAGGTCTGGTACGGCACGATGTGCATCGGCGCCGTGCTGCACACGCTGAACCCGCGCCTGTTCCCCGAGCAGATCGCGTGGATCATCAACCACGCCGAAGACACCCACGTCTTCTACGACATCACGTTCCAGCCGATCGTCGAGGCGATCAAGGACAAGGTGCCGAGCGTCAAGCACTGGGTCGTGCTGACGGACCAGGCGCACAAGCCGCAGACGTCGATGAACATCCGCACCTACGAGGAATACATCGCGCCGCATTCGACCGATGTGGTGTGGGGCGACTTCCCGGAAGATACGGCGTGCGGGCTCTGCTATACGTCGGGCACGACGGGCGATCCGAAAGGCGTCCTGTACTCACACCGCTCGAACATCCTGCACACGATGATCGGCCTGCAGAAGGACGCGATCGGCATTGGCGCGGCGGACGTCACGCTGCCGGTGGTGCCGATGTTCCACGCCAATGCGTGGGGCCTTGCCTTCTCGGGTCCGGCGACTGGTTCAAAGCTGGTGCTGCCCGGCGCGAAGATGGACGGCGAGTCGATCTACGAACTGCTCGACGGCGAGAAAGTCTCGTTCACGGCGGCGGTGCCGACCGTGTGGCTGATGCTGCTGCAGTACCTGGAGCAGACCGGCAAGCAACTTCCGCATCTCAAGCGCGTGGTGATCGGCGGTTCGGCCGTGCCTGAGCGCATCCTGCGCGCCTTCGAGGAGAATTATGAGGTTGAGGTGGTGCATGCCTGGGGCATGACGGAGATGAGCCCGCTCGGTTCGCTCGGCTCGATGACTCAGAACGTGCTGGCGCAGGACCGCGACACGATCGTGAAATACAAGCTGAAGCAGGGCCGTCCGCCGTTCGGCGTCGAGATGAAGACGATCAACGACGAAGGCACGCTGCTGGCGCGCGATGGCAAGACGGCGGGCCGTCTTGTGGTGCGCGGACCGGCAGTGGCGAAGGCGTATTTCAAGAACGCCGGCGGCCAGATCCTCGACAAGGAAGGATTCTTCGACACTGGCGACGTCGCGAACCTCGACGAGTTCGGCTATATGCAGATCACGGACCGCGCGAAGGACGTCATCAAGTCCGGCGGCGAGTGGATATCCTCGATCGACATCGAAAACTTCGCGGTCGGCCACCCGGCGGTGGCAAACGCCGCGGCGATCGGCCTGCCGCATCCGAAGTGGGATGAGCGCCCGCTGCTGATCATCGAGCTGAAGCCGGGTCAGTCGGCGACGCGCGAGGAGGTGCTCAACTACCTCAATGGCAAGATCGCAAAGTGGTGGATGCCGGACGATGTCGTATTCACCGACAAGATTCCTCTCGGCGCGACCGGCAAGATCAACAAGCTGGCGCTGCGTGCGACGTTCAAGGACCACAAGCTGCCGACAATCCAGGCGGCTGAATGACGAACGCCGACGGCGCGGGCGCGAAGCAGGACGGCTCAGCCGGAACGGGCAAGGGCCGTGTCGCCGTGCTGGCGCTCAGCGTCGGGCTGCTGGCGATCGGTGGACTACTGCTGGTCGCCGGGCCGGTGCTTCTCAAGACTGGGCTGGTGAGCCGCGATTTTGTGCGCTTCGAGCTATCGGGCATTGCGATGTACGTGCTCGGCGCGGCTGTCGTGATTTCGCTGGCCGGGCTTGGGATGGCGCTGATGGGCAAGAAGCACCGCGCCGGGATCGTGGCGGTGCTGGTGATGGTGGCGGGTGGTGTCGGTGTGGGGACGCTCTACGCCGAGAACGTCATCAAGCATGACATGCCGCCGATCAACGACGTGCAGACGGACTGGGGCCATCCGCTGGCGTTCACCGAAAAGACACTGAAGGCGCGCGAGGACGCAGGCTCCATCCGCGTGCGCGACGACGCGGTGATCCCCGATGGCGAGGGGCAATGGTCGGGCATGACCTACGCGGCGGCGCAGGCGAAGGTCTATGACGATCTTGAGCCGCTGTTCGTGAAGCAGGGCGTGGCCGAGGCGACGGCTGCGGCGGCGCGAGCGGCGAAGCGGCTCGGCTGGGACGTCACGGTGGAGAGCGCGGCGGACGATGGCGCCATGGAAGCCGTCTATCACGAACCCTGGTATGGGCTCGTCTATGACGTGGCCGTGCGTGCTGTTCCCAACGGCAATCAGGGTTCACGCATCGACTTGCGCGCGACAAGCCGCACAGCCGACCGCGACATGGGCGAAAGCGCTTCGCAGCTGAGACAGCTGCGAAACGAGATCAGCCTGGAATTGCGCTAGCCCCTACTTCTCCCGGCACATGTAACGCGTGCGGTGGATGTCCTCGGCATTGTCGGCGTAGCCGGTAATCTTCGGCGAGACGA
Organism: Hyphomonadaceae bacterium; assembly: GCA_047601145.1. GTDB lineage: Bacteria > Pseudomonadota > Alphaproteobacteria > Caulobacterales > Hyphomonadaceae > UBA7672. The sequence goes on along the minus strand of JASGJW010000003.1, from coordinate 963,661 downwards.
TGTCCTGCGTGACGCGGGTGAGCATGGGCAGGACGGCCGTGTCTTCAAGCATGAGCGTTTCGGCCTGCTTGAGGATGGCGGCGCGCTTGGCCGTGTCGCGCTCGAGCGATGACTGGTCGAGCAGGGCGTCATAGGCCGGGTTGGCGTAATCGCCGTAGTTCATCGGGCCGGTGCGCGAATCCAGCAGGTAGAGGAAGTTATAGGCGTCGTTGAAGTCAGCGACCCAGCCGGTGTCGGCGATTGAATAGTCCTTGGTCTTGAGAGCGTCGTAGAGCGCCTGCGTCTCGACCTGGCGGATCTCCGCCTGCACCCAGGGAGCGATGTCCTTGAAGTTCTGCTGGATGACGGGCGCGATACGCGGATTGTCACCCGTGGAGCGGTAGAGATATTCGAACTTCAGCGGTTTCGACGGGCCGTAGCCGGCTTGCTGGAGCAGGGCGGCGGCCTGCTTGAGACGTTCAGGGCGCGGCGTGGACTTCCACGAGAACTCCGCCGGCGTGTAGTCGTTCATGCCCATCGGCACGAAGTTGTAGGACGGGATCTGGCCGCCACGCAGGATCGAGTCCGTGATGTATTCGCGGTCCATCGCCATCGCGAGGGCCTTGCGGACGCGAGCGTCGGTGAAGGGCTCTTTCTTGGTGTTGGTCACGACGTAGGTGGTCGCCATCATCGGCGAAATGCGCGGCCAGCCGGGCAGGTTCTTCTTGGTCTCTTCAAGCTGTCCGGTGGGAAAGGAGTTGTTCATGTCGATCTCGCCGGCCATGGCGCGCTTGACCATCTGGTCATGGTTCTGGACCGGGAAGTAGACGACTTCGCCAAAGCAGAGCTTGTCGGAGCCCTCGAAGGAGGCGTTCGCCTTGGAAAGGATGAAGTCGCCCTTCTTCCACTCGGCAACCTTATAGGGGCCGTTGACGACAATGTTCTCCGGACGCGTCCAGGTGTTTCCGAACTTCTCGACAGTGTGACGGGGCAGTGGGAATGCCGTGTAGTGCTTCAAGACGCCCGGCAGGTAGGGCATCGGGTATTCGAGGTGAATCTCCAGCGTGTGGTCGTCGACGGCCTTGACGCCGACCTGGTCGACCGGAAGTTCGCCGGCGTTCACCGCGCGGCCGTTCTTGATGCCGTACTGGATCGAGGCGTAGGCGACGCCGACCGTCTTCGGGTCGAACAGGCGCTGGAAAGAGAACACGAAATCGTCAGCGGTGACGGGCTCGCCGTCCGACCAGTTCATGGGCTTGAGCTTGAACGTCCAGGTCAGCTGGTCTTCCGAGACGGTCCAGCTTTCGGCCACGCCCGGGACGGGTTTGGAGGCTGCATCCTCGGTGAACAGGCCGATGAACATATCCCCGATGATGTCATTGGCCCATGTTCCCTCAACCATCTGGGGATCAAGCGACTTCGGGTCCGCCCCGATGCCCCGGCGGAAGCGGTCCACGCCGGTGGAGCTGTCTCCGCCGCAGGCGGCCAGCAGCATTACGGCCGCAAGCGCTCCGGCGAAAATCCGGGATTTCGAACCCATTCAGTGCTCCTTCATCGGCGGGCCGGCACGTTCACCAACAGCACACGGCTTTTCCTCGCGGGAAACTAGCGTCAGAGTGCAACGAAATGAAAGGCCCTTGCGCGGCCTCATATAAAGTTGGGCAGGACGGACCATGCGTGTGTTCATCTTCGCGGCTGTTGTTCCCATAATCGCGACGCCTGCGGTCGCCCAGGAGGCCCTCCACAGGAAGGTCTATGCCTGCGCGCAGATGGCGGACGCGGGCCAGCGGCACAGCTGCTTCGACGCGCTGGTGCCCGAGCTGAAGAAGGCGGGCGAGTCGCAGTTCGGGGCGCCTGCGGCGAAGGCCTCGCCACTGACGGCGCCTGTGGTTACGGCAGAGACGCCCAAGACGCCGAAACAGGCGGCGCCGTCCGAGCCGGACAAGGTCAGCCTTGCCGTGAAGTCGATGTCGCGTTCGACGGACGGCAAGCTGCGCTTCACGATGGAGAACGGCCAGATCTGGAAGCAGATCGACACGACTATGCTGCGCAATATCGGCGAGGCCCCGTGGACGGCGGAAATCCGCAAGGCGTCGTTCGGCAGCTTCCTGCTGTCGCTGAATGGCGGCAAGGCAGTGCGTGTCGAGCGGGTGAACTAGGGCAGGCAGGATGTGGCGGACCATCCTGATCTTCGGGGCGATCCTGGCTGGCGTCGCCGTCGTTTTGCAGTGGCTGCAGTATCGTATTCTGGCCTGGAGCTACCCCGGTGAGATCTACCTGCTCATCCTGGCGCTGTGCTTCCTCGGGCTCGGAGTTTGGCTGGGCGTGTCGCTGTTCAGGCGCCCGGCGGCCGCAGCCTTCGAACCGAACACGGCTGCGCAGAAGACACTGGGCATCAGCGAACGTGAGAAGGAAGTCCTCGAGCTGCTGGCGGCAGGGGAATCGAACAAGGGCATTGCCGGCCGGCTCAACGTTTCGCCCAACACGGTGAAGACGCACATCGCCAGGCTCTACGAAAAGCTCGACGCGAAGCGCCGCACAGAGGCGGTCCTCCGAGCGCGCGAGCTCGGCATCATCAAGTAACGTCGTGTAACGCTCTGGATTCTAGGTGATTTCACGAAGATCACCCTTTCGGGCGATTGCGGCTGAGGGCGTTCGAGACGCAGGTTGGCGTCGCGAGCGCAGGGAGGGTTCAGGCATGCTCCGGTTGATTTTGATCTATGGCGTCATCGGCGGATTGATTGTCGGCGTGCCCATGGTGTTCGGCTTCCAGACGTCCGTGCCGGCGGAATATGGCGAGCTGATCGGCTATTCGGTCATGGTCGTGGCGTTCAGCACGATCTTCATCGCGGTGAAGCAGTATCGGGACAAGACGCTGGGCGGCGTTATCAAGTTCCTGCCCGCCTTCGGGATCGGCCTGGGCATCAGTGTGATCGCAAGCCTGTTCTACGCGCTCGCCTGGGAGCTCGTGATGGCCCAGGCAGGTCCGGGGATGATGGACGGCTATTTCGACGGCGCCATCGAGAAGGCAAAGGCAAGCGGAAAGACAGGTGCGGACCTAGCGGACGTCATCGCGCAGACAGAACAGATGAAGGCGAATTACGCCAATCCGCTCTACCGGATGTCGATCAGCTTCTTCGTCGAGATTTTCCCGGTGGGGCTTCTCATTTCACTGATATCGGCGCTGTTGTTGCGCAATAGCCGGTTCCTGCCGGCGCGGCCCGCTAGCTAGGAGGCTGATATGACTGCACCGATTGTTTTTTTCGATATCGCGGGACCGGACTTCGCCAACCAGAAGGAGTTCTATGAGGCGGTGTTCGACTGGAAGGTGGGGCCGGGCGGGATGCTGTCTGTCCCGGTTTCGGGGCCGATGCTCAATGGCGTCCTGCGGACCGATCCTTCTGAGCGGATGATCTATCTCGGCGTGCCGGATGTGAAGGCGACGCTGGAGAAGGTGGTTACGCAGGGCGGCAAGGTGGTTGCGCCCCGCTTCGAGGTGAAGGGCGTGGTTGTGCTGGGACTTTTCACTGACCCGTGCGGCAACCGCATGGGCGTGGTGGAGATGAACGGCGATACGCCGAAGATTCCCTAGCGCAGGTGAGCTGCACGCGGGCTATGGACGGGGCAGGCGTGTGGCGCGATCCTCGAGGACGAGGATTGCCATGCGCTTCTCCTTCCTTTTCCTGACTGCCGCGATCAGCGCTGCGCCAGCGATGGCGCAGGTGTGCGAGGAAAGCGTCAGCGGCGACATTGGCGAGGTGATTGCCTCGGTGGATGCGCGGGGCGCAACAGCGATCAGCTGGGCCGTGGAGCGGCGCGAGGGCGTCGGGCAGGAGAGCGACAACTTCGCAAGGCCCGGGCTGTTGATCGACTTCACGATGTCGACCGATCGTGTGCTTGGACCGCCTTTGCAGGTCGAGGTGCTGATCTCGCGTTTCTCGGAGAGCGAGCGCAAACCGCCTCCTCCCCTGTCGAGCGTGAGTGTGCGCGTGAACGCGGGTGGCGCTCCGATCACTTGGCCGGGCGACAATTCCAGGGATGGCTCGGCAAAGCTGATCGCACGGCTGAAGGAGGCCTGGCCGAACGAGGTCGTAGCCGATCTCGTCGACAAGTCCGGCAAGGTGCTCGCAAGCGCGACGTTTGACCTGTCGAAACGGCCGCTGGTGGAGAAGATGGCGCGCGAAGCGCGGGCGAAGTGCCCGGCCTAACGGTCCTTGGGATCGAAGGCGTCGCGCAGGCCGTCGCCGATGAAGTTCAGCGAGAACAGCGTGATCACCATCGTCACTGCGGGGACAAGCAGCATCCACGGATAGGAGAATTCGCGCTGACCTTCCGAGATAAGGCGGCCGAGTGACGTCAGCGGCTCGTTCACGCCGAGGCCGATAAAGGAGAGGAAGCTCTCCTGCAGGATGACCACCGGCATGGTGAGCGTGACGTAGACCGCCACGGGGCCCAGCAGGTTGGGCAGGATGTGGCGGACGATGAGGCCGACCGGCTTCACGCCGGCGGCGCGTGCCGCCTCCACGAACTCCTTCTGCTTCAGCATCAAAGTCTGGCCGCGGACGATGCGGGCCATCGTCATCCATTCGACCGCGCCAATGGCAAGGAAGATCAGGAAGATCGAGCGGCCGAAGACAACCGTGACCAGAATAACAAAGAAGATGAAGGGGACAGCGTAAAGCACGTCGACTATGCGCATCATGAATTGGTCGACGCGGCCGCCGGCGAAACCGGCGATGGCGCCCCAGGTGACGCCGATGGCGAGCGAAACCAGCGTGGCGATGAGGCCGACGGCGAGCGAGATCTGCAGGCCCGTTATCACGCGGGCGACCATGTCGCGGCCATAGATGTCCGTGCCGAGCCAGTGCATGTTTTCGAGCGTCGGGCCGATGTGCAGCTTGTCCTGGTATTGCGTCGCGTAAGGGTGCGGCCAGACGAGCGGGCCGATGAGTGCGATCAGCGCCAGGATGCCGAGCACGATGAAGCCGGCCATAGCGGCCTTGTTGGCGAGCAGGCGGCGGAGGCTGTCGTCCCACAGCGAGCGGCCCTTGATGGCCGCACGGTTCATCAGGTCGGCGTTCTGGCCGGGAGCGGCGGTCATGATCATTCGAACCGCACCTTTGGATCGAGGATGGCGTAGAAGATGTCGGCGATCAGGTTGAGCACGATGATCAGGCCGCCATAGAGGATCACCGCGCCCATGACGCGAGTGTAGTCGCGGGTGACGGCGCCTTCGATGAAAGAGGAGCCGACGCCTGGCAAGCCGAAGACGCTCTCGATGACGACCGAGCCGGTGATCACGCCTACGACGGCCGGGCCAAGATAGCTGACCACGGGCAGGATCGCGGCGGGCAGGGCGTGTCGCACCATGATGCGGAATTCGCTGAGGCCCTTCGCGCGGGCTGTGCGGATGTGGTTGGAGCGCAGGATCTCGATCATCGAGGCGCGCATGAGGCGCGAGATGATGGCGATCTGCGGCAGGGCGAGGGTGACCACTGGCAGGAAGATGTTGTTGAAGTTCATCCGCCCGAGATCGAGGCCCCCAGCGGCGAACCAGTGGAGCCAGACGCCGAATACAAGGGAGAGGAGTGGCCCGGTGACGAAGGTCGGGATCGAGATGCCGATCATGGCGACGCTCATCGCCGAATAGTCGGCGGCGGAGTTCTGGCGCATCGCGGCGACGACCCCGAGCATGACCCCGAAGAACAGACCAACCGTGATGGCGAGGCCGCCGATGGTGAGCGAGACCGGGAGGCCCTCGGCCAGGAGTTGCGAGACCGACTTGTCATAGATCTGCATGGAGGGGCCGAGATCGCCCCGAACGACCTTGCCGACATATTCGAAATACTGGTCGGCTAGCGGCTTATCGAGGCCCATCTGCGCCTTGAGGTTCGCCTCGACGGCGGGGGTGAGCTTGCGCTCGACGGAATAGGGGCTGCCCGGCGCGGCGCGCATCATGAAGAAGGCGACCGTGATGATCGCCAGCATGGTGGGAATGGCCGCGAAAATCCTGCGGCCGGCGTAGGCCCAGGGAATGCGTGACATGAGACGAGAAAGCGGGGACGAACGCGACAGATCAGACAGGGGTTACGTCCTCCGCAGTGGCGGGCTTATATGAGGCGTATGATTGCGCCGGGCGCAAGCGGGCAAAATTGCCGCGCCTGTTGACGGTTTCAGGAGCGGATATGGCCGATATCAGGCAGGTCACGGAACAGTTTGCGGTTGCTCCCCAGCTGGAACTGGACGATTTCGCCGATATCGCCGCGCTGGGGTTCACCCACATCATCAACAATCGCCCCGATGGCGAGGGGCCCGACCAGCCGACATCCACAGAAGCCGAGGCCGCCGCGAAGGCCGTAGGGCTGAGCTATGTCTATGCTCCGTTTGTAGGGCAGCCGACCGCGGAGGCGGTGAAGGCCGTGATGGCGGCCCGGGGCAAGACGCTGGCTTATTGCCGGTCGGGGACGCGGTCGGTGACGGCGTGGGCGCTGGCCCAGGCAAACAATGCCGCCCCGGCCAACGAGATCGTCCAGGCGGCGGCGGATGCCGGCTACAATCTTGCACCATTGGCCGGGCTACTGAGACAGGTTGGAGCCCGATAGTGGCAGGCATCCCGTTCGTCCGCGATCTGTTGTTCAGGTATGGCGAGGTGGCGCGAGTGTCGCCCCGCATCCGGCGTGTCATCGCAGAGAATCCAGGGCCGTTCACCTATCTCGGAACCGGCGTTTACATCGTCGGGAATGGCGAGGTCGCCGTGATCGACCCCGGGCCGGTAATCGACGCGCACTTCGAGGCGCTGAAGCGGGCGCTGGACGAAGAGAAAGTCACCCACGTCTTCACGACGCACACGCATCTTGATCATTCGCCGCTGGCGCATCCTCTGGCGGCGTGGGCGGGGTGCAAGGTTTACGGCCGGCCGGATCCCAACGTCGCTCATGCCGAGGTGACGATGGAAGAGGGCGGCGAGGCCGGGTTCAAGCCGGACGTGCTGGTGAATGATGGCGACGTGTTCGGGGCCAATGACTGGACGCTGGAGGCGATCGCCACGCCAGGGCACATGTCGAACCATGTCTGCTTTGCGCTGAAGGAAGAGAACGCGCTCTTCTCTGGCGATCATATCATGGGGTGGTCGACCACGGTGATCTCGCCGCCAGACGGGAACATGCGGCAGTACTTCGCCAGCCTCGACAAGATACGTGCGCGTGGGTTCTCAACGCTGTGGCCGACGCATGGGCCGCCGGTCAGTGACGTTGCGCCGTTCATTGACGCCTATGCGGCGCATCGCCGTGCACGTGAGGCGGCGATCGTGGAGCGGATGAAGGCAGGCGATACGCTGATCCCGGAAATGGTGAAGGTCATCTACAAGGACGTAGACAAGCGGCTGCACGTTCCGGCGGCGCATTCAGTGCTGGCGCATGTGGTCCAGCTGGTCGAGGAGGGCCGCGTTGTCGCCGACGGGCCGCTCACCATCTCAACGCACTACAAGCTGTCGGCCTAACGTTCCACAACGGACGGCGACCACAGTTGGGCGCCGGACTGCTGGCTCATCTGGCGCAGCTGTCCGATCAGGACCTTTGCGCGTTCGCGGCCGACGATGGAGCCCGCGGCTTCCGCGATGCGGCTTTCCGGAACGCCCGCGATCTTCGCTTGCAGCATCGTGCTGGTCAGCAGCTCGAAGGGCGAGGCGCGGTGGATCGTCATGCGGATGTCCATGCCATCCTCGGGCTTGAAGCCGGCGAGGCGGCTGGCTTCCTCCAGCGCGAAGATCAGGTCGCCATTCTTGTCGACGAGCCCGTTCTTGAGCCCGTCTTCGCCAGACCAGACGCGGCCGCGCGCGATCTCCTGCACCTTCTGCAGCGGCAGCTTGCGGCCCTCGGCGACGAGGCCGGTGAAGCGGTCATAGACGCCCTGCAGGCCTTCGAGGAGCTTGGCGCGCTGGGCAGGCGTGAACTTGTCGGAAGAGTAGGCCGAGGCGAACTCGCCGCCGACGCGCACTTCCTGCGGGTTGACGCCGAACTGGCGCAGCGCATCGGCGATGGCGAATTTGCCGCCGAAGACGCCTATCGAGCCGGTGATGGTGGAGCGCGTGGAGATGATCTCGTCCGCGCCGGCGGCGACATAGTAGCCGCCTGAAGCCGCCATCGAGCCCATCGAGACGACGACCTTCTTGCCGGACTCGCGCAGCTTCTTCACCGCGGCCCAGATCTGGTCCGATGCGGTGGCCGAGCCGCCGCCGGAGTCGATGCGGAAGACGACCGCGTCGATGCTCTTGTCCTTCGCCAGATCCAGCATCTCGCCGGCGATGCGGTCGGAGGCGAAGACTGGCGTGCCGAGCGATAGGAAGCCGCTGGGGCCGCCCTTGCCAGTGATGATGTCGCCTTCACCGCCGACGACGGCGATGACGGCGCGGCCGCCACGATGTCCCGGATGATACTCGTTGATCGCAAGGAGCTCACCACCGGCGCGTTTCTCGGCGGCTGCGGCGGCTTCTTCAGGATAGCCCAGCCGGTCGACCAGCTTGAGCTTCACGGCTTCCTCGGCCGGGTAGGGGCTGGCTTCCAGCAGCGCACGCATGGTCGCCGGATCGGTTTTTCTGTCGGCGGCGATGTCGGCGATTGAGTGGCCCCAGACGCTGGCGGCCAGCTCGGTCATCGCGCGGGCATGGGCGGGCGTGTAGCCCTTTTGCTTGTAGACGTCGGCGGCGTTCTTGTATTCGTAGAACTGCTCGATCTCGGGATCGACCTTCAGCTTTTCCAGCGCGCCGCCGAGGAACATCGTCTCGAAGGTGATGCCCGGTGTCTCGAACGAGGTGCCGGGCTGGATCCAGATCTCGTCGGCGGCGGAAATGGCGCGATAAACAGCCGGACCGGAAGCGAGGAAGCCCTGGCTGTGGGCGATGATGAACTTGCCCTTCGCCTTGAGGCGCAGGAAGGCCTGACGCAGTTCCTCGGCGCGGGACGAGCCGAGGCCGCTCTCCGCGGCGCGCACGAAGACGCCTTTGACATCCGGATCATCGACGGCTGCGTTGAGGCGCAGGAGGGTTTCGACGAAGGAGTCGCCGGAGAACACGGCGTTGAGCGCGTCGGCTGCCGGCTGGTCCGGGCCGCTGTTGCGCAGGTCGATCTCAAGCACGGCGTTGTGCGCCTTGGCTGGTTCGCCCGACGGCACGAAGGACAGGATCAGGACGAGCGGGATTAGGACGAAGAACACCACCAGCGCGGCGAGGCCGCCAAGGAAGGTGAGCAGGAAGGTTCTCATGCCGGATCTCCGCCGCCCCTCACCGGGGCGCACAAGCCTTAACGGCAAACGGCCCGCTGCGGAACCGCTGCGCGTTTTGCCTTGGTTTATGGGGTGGGAGCGTTCCTGGTCGGAGTAGCTGGATTCGAACCAACGACCTCTTGCTCCCGAAGCAAGCGCTCTACCAGGCTGAGCTATACTCCGACGGAGCGGGGCCTATAGCGGCTTTCCGTAGGCCACGCAACGCCAGAAAAGGCGCGGCAAACAGGCGCTTGGGGGAGCTATGACAGGGGCCGGAAACGGCTTGAACTGCGTCAAAACAAGGCCGAATCCGGCTGTTGCTTTCCGGGCCCAATTTCACTAACTCTCCGCCTCTCCCTGAACTGGGGCGTCGCCAAGTGGTAAGGCAGCGGTTTTTGGTACCGCCATTCCGGGGTTCGAATCCCTGCGCCCCAGCCAGGGAGAAATAGGTCTCCGGTCTTGTTGCCGTTGAGACGCGGAATTGAGCCCACCTGTCGTGGAAATTCTCCGTCCACTTGAGGCGCGAAGCTTCAATGAAAACCGGGAGCGAGTCAGCTACGATCGACGCGAAAAAGAGAAGACCGCAAGAAGTAAGCTGAAGGCGCCATGGCTCGGCGATCAGTCTTGAAGTGTTTAGCGGCGGGACTCTTTCTGGGGGTGTCGATCCCGTTTGCCTACATCGTTGCCGTCACTTTGGTTACCGGGAGTTGGGGCTGGTACGCGCCACCATTCCTGTACGGTTTGTTTTTTTGTCTCGGCGCAGTTTCGAAGTGGCGCGATCTAAAGAAGAAAGCGCGGAGTCGATGACGCACGGGCGGCCGCAGCAGAGTGCGGCCGCCCGCGTTTGTTTGTTTCGGCCTAGTTCTTAGCCGGGGCTGGCGGCGGCGTTTCGGTGGACCCGCCGCCGAACAGCTTGATGCCCTTCATCGCCACGTTGATCTCGTTCTGCGACAGCGCGCCGTCCTTGTCGGTGTCGAGCATCGCCATGGCCGCGCCGATCCGCTTGCCAACGGGGCCGCTGAGTTCTGCTGGCTGCAGCTTGCCGTCCAGCGATGTATCGAGGACGCCCATCATCATCCCGGCCTTGAGTTCCTTCTCATAGTCCTCGCGCGGGTTCTGGGCGGTTTCCCCAACCCAGCGATAGTGGACGTAGTTGGCAAGCATCTCCTCGGTCGTCTGCTCGCCCCACGGCACCGTGCGTTTCGGATCGGGATTGGACGGGTTGCCGGTCGAGTTGTCGTAAATCCAGCGCGAGATGATCTTCGATCCCGCAGGTATGGAGATTGGTTTATCCAGATAATAGGTGTGCTGCCAGTTGAAGTCGTAGCGCGGCAGCGCCAGCAGCAGCTGTTCCTTCCCGTCGGGATACTCGATCGACACTTTCGATGAGGCGCCGCGTGCGTGGGCGTGCGGCGTCAGCCCCAGGAGCAGCGCATCCTCAGGAAAGGCGATGTAGGCCATTTCCTGGTGGTGCGCGTCGCCGGCTGGGATCTCGATGTTGAAGTCGAGAATGCCATAGGCGCGCGACACGTATTTCGGGGCCTCTCCCTTTGGATAGAAGTAGAAGCCGATTTGCGTCGTGACGTTCGATTCCTTGCCATAGGGCTGGTAGTGCTGCTGCAGCGACAGCGCGCTGTTGGCGGGAATGAACGTGCCGCTGTCGTCAGCGACCGGGTTGTCCGGACGGCCCGGGACATAGCCAGGCAGCATCAGGTCCTCGTTCGTTTCCTTCGTCTTGTCGGCCTTGGTCGAGGAGACAGCGCGAGCGATCGTGTGGTGCACCGCCTGCCGGTCCGAGTAGCGGAACGAGACAGCCTTCAGCCAACGGCCTTCACTGAAGACATTGTCCTTTGAGGGATACTGGTAAGGCATCAGGCCAGAGGCATTGACCTTCGCTTCGGGGAACTCGGCAATGAGATCGGGTTTGCCCATCGCCCATTCCGGCGCCTGGAATTTGAGTTTCGCCAGTGGGTCCTCGCCCACTCCGCGCGGGGCGCCTGCTTCGACCCAGTGGACCAGCGACTTTCTCTGGTCTGACGTCAGGCGGATGTCGTCCTTGAAATGGCCGACCGCGGCGTCGGCGGCGGAGGGCGGCATGCGCTGTGTCCGGATAGCTTCGCGGATCATCGGGGCGAACGCTTGCACTTGCTCATAGGTGTTGAGCGGCATGGGGCCGACGCCGCCCGGCTGGTGGCAGGTCGTGCATTTCGCCTGGATGATCGGGGCAATAGTCTTGGCGTAGGAGATGTCCTGCGAGCGCGCCGCGATCGTGATTGCGCCGCCCTTGGCCGGGCGGATCGCCGTTCCAACCGACCGGCCCTCGCTGACGGCCATGATCGCATCCTTTGCCCAGGCCTCGCCCTTGGCGCCCGCGACCGGGCCACGATAGGCGACGGTCCAGCCCTTCGGATTGATGACGAAGACTTCGCCGGCGTTGGCCACTTTGAGCTGTTCGGCGACGAACTGGTCGTAGTCGAACAGGACCGGCACATCGAGGCCGATCTTGCTCATGTCGCTCGCGACTTTCTCGCGCGTGTCGCCGGAGCGGGAAGCCAGCGCCAGGAAAGCGACGCCCTGTGACTCGTAGGCGGCTTTCAGCGCCATCAGCTTGGACGCGTCACGGGCGATCTCGCTGTCGCCGCTCGCATAGGCGAGAAGGGCAACCGCCTTGGCGTCCTTGAGGCGGTAGAGCTGGTGCGCGAAATAGTCCTGGTCGGAAAGTTCGAAGTTGTCGACACGAACCAGTGTGGCTGTCGCATCCGGCGTCGCGACGGCGGAGACGTAGGTTGCCGCAAGTGCCGTGGCGATGCCGACCGCGGCAACGCCCGCGAACCAACGCGCCTTCATGTCGCCAGACTTCCGAGTGTCAGACATCCGCTCGCTCCCTTGGCTTGTCTCCGCTGTGACCGTGCGCTGGGGCGATAGGGCTTTCGTTTGCCGCCGACCAAGACGCCGGTCCAACTCTACGAGCGTGCAGCATCGCCCAGAAGAAAAACCCTATCAACTGATATATTTTGTTGTTCTCTCAAACGTGTTGAGCTGGGAGCGGACGGACATGCGTGGGTCTTCCGTTGCGGCATGCAACGGGCGGCTGTTAGAAACATGCACGCGACGGCCGACATCGGCCTGCGTCGGCGAAGGAGTTTGTGACTTGGTGCGGACCAGGACGGCGAAGACGCCGAAGTCGCCCTCCGGCGTGAAGCGCGCGAAGCCTGCGGCCGAGGCCCAGGTTGCGCTGGCGCTGACGCCGAAAGGCGAGGCGGTGCGCGAGCGCATCCTGACAGTCGCGCTCGAAGCGTTCGCGCGAAACGGCTTCAAGAATGCGACCACGCGCGAGATCGCCGATGCGGCCGGCGTCAATCTTCCGGCGCTGCAGTATTATTTCGGCGGCAAGGAAGATCTCTACCGGGCATGCGCGGAGTCGGTGGTCGACCGCTATCGCGCGCAGACGGATGCCATCGCCGAGCAGGCCCTTGCGGTTCTGGCCTCCCGTCCTTCAGCACAAGCAGCGCGCGTGCAGCTCAAGGCGCTGATGCATGCGCTCGCCATCCTGCTTACCGGATCGAAGGAAGCGCCGACCTGGGCGATGTTCGTTGCGAGGCAGATGAACGAGACCAGCAAGGGCCTCGAGATTCTCCAGAAACAGCTATGGTCCCCCGGCATCGACCTTGTCGCCCAGCTTATCTCGGTCGCCGGCGACTACGACGCCGCGAGCGCACGGATACGCGCGATCTGGCTCATCTCGAACGCGACGATGTTCCAGCCGGGGCGACCGATCCTGCTGCAGCTTGCCGGATGGCGGCAGATAGGGGGGGGCGAACTGAAAGTCCTGCTCGCGATGATCGACCGCCAGATCGACGAAATCGGCGCGGGATCAAAGTTGAAATAGCATGGCCTGCCGCTTGGCGCTCAGGCGGCGTGCTGGAGCTGCGGGGCTTCGGCGCCATCGGTCGGCCCCGAGACGTCCGCCGCCGTCGGAGGGCGGGGCGTCTCGGTTTCGATCGCAAGGATGCGTCCGTCGGCATCGTGATGGACGATGCAGACCTGTGCCGACCGGCAGCGATGAAGCTGCGGATCGCTGATGCCGAAATAGGCGGCGTAGTTCGGGGTGGGCGCCGTCGCATCTTCCTGACGGCTTCCGGTGATCTTGTTCCACAGCCACAGCGCGCTGCTGGCGCCGCCGATAGTCAACGCGCCGCGGACGAGCACGGCGGCGGATCCGGCTGCGAGCAGGCTGAGGGTGGCGGGATGCGTGGCTGCCACACGGAGCAGCCCGAAGACACCGACGCCCGAGCGGCAAAGCCACAGCCATGCCATCCACAGGCCGGCCGTGCCGGTGTCCGATGCGAGTCGCTGGCGCCAGGGAAGCTTGTGGCGAACGTCGATGATGAGCTGGTTGCTAATGTCCGTCCCGATGCCGGGCTGCCGGCGATCGCTCCCGAAGGTTTCAAGCGTGATCTAGGGGTGCAGTGCTTACGGCCGTGTGTCGGCCTCATGAAAATCCATACAGAATGGGGTGGTTAACTGCCAAAACCTCCAGGTGGCCGCACGCCACGATCCGGGCTGACCCAGCGGGCGCGACGGCCCGGGCGCTGGGACAGGACGGCCGGATAGGCGGCTATGGTCGCGGCGGTTGAGATGATCCAGTAGGCGAGGGGGTACCAGATAATCCAGTAGTAGTATTTCCCGAGGCCGCGGTCGTAGCGGCTGTCCAGCCACATCGAGAATGCGAACTGCACGAGGCAGGTGGCGGCCAGCAACAGCCCGCCATTCTCGGGAATGAAGGGCGCATCCGTCGGGCCGAGGCCCAGTTGCGGAAACAGCATCGACAGCGGCCAGAGAATGACGAGCAGCAGCATCTGGTAGGCCCAGAGCACGCTCGCGCACATCTCGAGAAGCAGCGGCCACATCTGGCTCTGCGAGAGATGGCCGAAGACGCCGAAATTCTTGAGCAGCACCTGAGCCCCGCCCTTGGCCCAGCGCAACCGCTGCTTCCACAAACCACGCAGCGTTTCCGGCATCAGAATCCAGACCAGCGCGTTCGGCTCGAACTTCACGCGCCAGCCAGCGCGCTGGAGCTTCCAGGTGATGTCGATGTCCTCGGTCAGCATGTCAGCGCTCCAGTAGCCGACGGAATGGACGGCCGGGCGCCGGAATGCGGTGATGACGCCTGAGACGGTGAACAGCGCACCAAAGGTCTTCTGCGCGCGCTTGATGAGACCAACGATCGACGAGAACTCGCCGACCTGGAGCCGGCCGAGCAGGGTCGAACGGTTGCGGATCCGCGGGTTGCCCGTGACCGCGGCGACACCGGGGTCATCAACGAAATGTTTTGCCATCCAGTGGGCGCAATGCGGGTCGAGCAGCGCGTCGCCGTCGATGCAGATCAGGATGTCGTTGCGAGCAAGCAGCGCGCCGGCCTGCAGCGCCATGGCCTTGCCCTGGTTCTGCGCGAGGTGAACGACGCGCAGGCCCGGGTGATGCGCCGCAAGGCGATCGAGCACGGCGCCGGTGTTGTCGCGGCTGCCGTCATTGATGGCGATGACCTCGAAGTCCGGATAGTCGAGCGCGAGAGCGGCGGTGATCGTTTCCTCGGCGTTGTCGCCTTCATTGTAGCAGGGGATCAGCACCGAGACCGGCGGCGAGTCTGGCCGGCGCACGGGCTGGTTCGCAGGCGGCGTGCCCCGCTCGTTCTGCCACCAGAACACGGTCGCGCCTGCCATCCAGAGCCAGGACATGAAAAGCGGGTAGTAGAACGCGAAGCCCAGCGCGTCATTCCAGAGGGATTGCAAAGAGGACGGCATGGGTGCGCTCAGTGCGGCTTGGGAACGTCAGGTTTGATGGCGAAGGTGTGCCGCATCGGGCTCCACTCGGGGTGGTTCTCGAACAGCATGTCGGGATAATAGGCGACGTGCTCGACGCCTTGTTCGTACAGGCTCTTGATCGTGTCGGTCAGTTCTTGCACCGGGATCGGCTTGTCGTCGTGCGCCCAGTCGACTGTCTGAAGCTCGAACACGACGCGCGACATGGCGCCGGGTCTGTCCTTCACGCGGGCGATCAAATCCTTGAAGAACTGCGCGTGGTCGGTTGCACCTTCCATGTAAGGCATCGCCATGATCGCGGTGAAATCATAGTTGGCGAGCGAGTTCTCGAAGGCCTGCGAGTACCAGACCTCGGCCTTGGGATCGAGAACGACGCGGGCGTAAAGATTGCGGGCGGTCTTGAGGGCAGGCGATTCCGCGCGGACGGTGTCGGCCAGCTCCTTCGCGAATGTGTCGATCGCGTTGATCTTCATAATCGTCCAGCGGCCGATCATGTCGTCGCTGGCGCGGATCTTCTCGACCAACGGCGGCAGACCCCAATCCTTGTAGGCGGCGAGGGCGAAGCTGGAGGCGTCTTCATAGTCCGAGAGCGTCGCGTCGTCGTGGAACAGGACGCCGTCGAAGGTCGCCGAGCGCGAGAGATCCTCGTAGATCTCCTTGACGGTCTGCCGTACGCGCGGGGAAAACATAGAGAGCCGCTTGTAGCCCATGTTCAGGTGACCGCCGCCGGCGCTGGGCAGCGTCACCAGCTTGTCGTTCGATGCGGGCTCACTGGCGGGAAGCTCCCACGCCATCATCGGCATCCACGCATAGACGCGCTTCACTTGTGTGCGCGTCTCGATCTGCCAAGCGACGCGGTTGAACAGGTCGGCGCGCATCGGCATGTGGCGGCTCGGGAAATAGACCGCATCGGCCGAACCGTTGGCGTCCGGATCGGCAAACGCTTGCAGGTAGACCGTCGTGACGGCCAGCGACTGGATGCGGTCCAGCATGTGGCCGAGATTGCGTTCCTGCTGGGCGGGATCGGCATCGTAGATGTAGTCGAGATCGACGTGCATCACCTTCTGGGCACGATCATTGTCCGACAGGTTCTGGTTGCGGAGGTTCATCTCCGCCTCGAGGCTCTGCAGGTTCATCGTGCTCTGCACCAGCACGCGGCGCATGGCCCAGAGCGGGGTGTCTTCCATGTTGCCGCCATCGTCGAGCGTGAGGCCGATCGGCATGCCGAGCTGCTGGGCGATGTCGCGCAGGGTGTAGGTATAACGCCCATAGGGCCAGGCAATGACGCGCGGCGCCTTGCCGATCCGGTCGCGGATGATGTCGCGGCTGCGTTTCAGATCTGCGGTGATGCGGACCTTATAGGAAGCCTCGTCCTCATAGGCGTTCTTGTCGGCTATCCAGCGCCGCGTCGTGGCGGCGGGCTCCATATTGCCCTGCGGATTGCCCTGGATGCCGTGGTGAAGATCGAAGCTGTGGCTGCTGACCTCGACAAGGCCGCTCTCGGAAAGCTCACGTAGCTGCGCCCACGTCATCAGCTTGTCGCGGGTGATCATGCGGCCGTCGAAATTCACCGTGCCCTTGTCTTCCTCCCAGGCGCCGACAACGGCGACGACGCTGGGGATTTTCAACATCTTCAGCAGCGGCCAGGCATGCTCGTACATGGAGCGGTAGCCATCATCGAAAGTGATGAGGACAGCCTTGGGCGGCAGCGGGCGGCGGCCGTCATGGTCGGCGAGGATGTCGTCGACCGAGACGAAGTTGTAGCCGTTGTTTTTCAGCCAATCGATTTGGCGCACGAACATGGTCGGCGTCACCGCATATTCGGGGATCAGTGCGTCCGCCGGATCTGCGATCTCGTGATAGCTGAGGACAGTGAACTTCTCATCGGTCTCCGAACTGGCGGAGGCGACAGGCGGCAGCAATGCCAGCATGAGCCACACGACCAGGGCCAGGGCCCGTCGTGACCAACCGCGCTCGAACATCAGTGACCCCCAAGGGCAGGGAAAATCCGTCAGGTGTGCAGGGCTGGGATCTGCCGCGATGAGGGCAAAAGACGGCCGGGACGCCTTGGTGCGATGACTCCCGCCGCAACATTGCAGCCAGATTACACGATCATTGAAAGGTCAGCAGACTTGGGGCCGAGCGGCGCCAAACGACGACTTGTCGCGGGCGCCGCAGCGGTTTGCATGGTTGATAGGGCCTTTCCTAGGGACGGCGCTAACGCTCTGGCTGACGGCGTGTCGCGGTGGGAAGGCGCGACGCGAGCGCTGGAAGAACCAGAAGCGTCAGCAGCGTCGCTGTGGTCAGGCCCCCGATAACGACTGTCGCCAGCGGCTTCTGGACTTCTGCACCGGCGCCGGCGGCAAAGGCCATCGGGATGAAGCCGAGGACCGCGACAAGCGCCGTCGTCAGTACGGCGCGAAGGCGGCTTGCGGCGCCTTCGATAGATGCCGCTTCGGGGCTCATGCCGTCGGCGCGGCGCTGCTTGATCGCCTGCATCAGGACAAGACCGTTGAGCGTTGCAACGCCGGAGACCGCGATGAAGCCGACGGCTGCGGAGATCGAGAAGGGCATACCTCTCGCCAGCAGCGCCAGCGCGCCTCCCACAAGCGCCAGCGGAACGCCCGCGAAGACCAGAGCCGCCTCGCTTGCAGTGCCGAGCGCGAGGAACAGGAGTACCCCAATCAGGAGGAAGACCAACGGCACGATCAACGCAAGCCTGGCCGTTGCGCGCTCGAGATTCTCGAACTGTCCGCCCCAGTCGAGCCAGCCGCCCGGCGGCGGCTTTACCTCGGCGGCGACCTTTGCCTGCGCCTCGGTGACGAAACTGCCGAGGTCCCGTCCGCGTACGTTGGCCTGTACGACCACGCGGCGCTTGCCGTTTTCGCGGCTGATCTGGTTGGGCCCGTCCTCGGTCTGGAAGCGGGCGACGGATGACAGCGGGATGGTGGCGCCGCCGGCTTCAGCCTCGTCACGGGCAACCGGCAGTTGCTGCATGACGGTTGGATCGTTCCGCACCTCTTCGGCCAGGCGAACGACGACATCGAAACGCCGATCTCCCTCGAACACCATGCCCGCTTCGCGCCCGCCGAGCGCAATTGCGAGAGCGTCTGCTGCGTCGCTGGCGTGAACGCCCTGCGCGGCTGCCGCCGTCCGGTCCACCATGGCGGTGATCGTCGGCTGGCCAGAGACCTGCTCGATGCGCACGTCGGCGGAGCCGGGCGCCGAGCGCAGCACGCTCGCCACGCGCTGCGCGACCGCCTGCATCTCGTCGAAGCTGTCGCCGTAGACTTTAACGGCAACGTCGGAGCGAACGCCGGCGATGAGCTCATTGAAGCGCATCTGGATCGGTTGCGTGAACTCGTAATTGTTGCCAAGCAGCTTGCCGAGCTCGTTCTCCATACGTGCGACGAGTTCGGACTTGGGCAGGTTGGGATTCGGCCACGTCTCGCGCGGCTTCAGCATGACGAACGTGTCGGAGATGCTGGGCGGCATGGGGTCCGACGCGATCTCTGCGGTGCCTGTGCGAGTGAAGACGTCGTTCACCTCGGGCATGGCCTTGAGCGTATTCTCGACGCGGAACTGCATCGCCTGGCTCTGCTCCAGCGAGGTCGATGGAATACGCAGCGCCTGTACGAGCACATCGCCTTCATCAAGCGTGGGGATAAACTCCCGGCCGAGCGTCATGAACGCGAGGGCGCCGGCAACGAGTGCAGCAACAGCTCCCCCCGCAACGGCGACCGGGCGCGCGACGACCCAGCGCAGTACGGGTGTGTAGATGCGGCCGGCAACACGTTCTGAGTGCGTTTCACCATGCCCTTTGGGTTCGCGAACAAGGAGAGCCGCCATCGCCGGAACGAAGGTGAAGGAAAGGAGGAAGGCGGCGAGCAGCGCCAGCATGACGGTCGCCGCCATGGGCGCGAACATCTTTCCTTCAACCCCTTCGAAAGCGAGCAGGGGCGCATAGACGAGCAGGATGATCGCCTGCCCGAAGGCAGCAGGGCGAACCATTTCGCGCGCTGCCTCGGCGGCGACACGGAGGCGATCGGTCGCGCTCAATGGCTGTCCGCTCACGACGCGTGCGTCGGCGAGACGCCGCAGCGTGTTCTCGATCACGACAACGGCGCCGTCCACGATCAGGCCGAAATCCAGGGCGCCGAGGCTCATCAGGTTCGCACTGATGTGGAACTGGTTCATCGCCGAGGCGGCAAACAGGAAAGAGAGCGGGATCACCATCGCGGTGATGATCGCGGCGCGGATATTTCCCAACGCCACGAACAGGACGGCGATGACGAGCAGCGCGCCGAGCATGAGATTGTGCTCGACGGTCTGGATGGTTGCTTCGACCAGTTCCGTGCGATCGAGCACGGGGCGGATGATCACGCCATCAGGAAGGCTTGGCGTCATAGCCTTCAGCTTCGCGCCGACGCGCTGGGCGATCTCGCGGCTGTTCTCGCCCTGAAGCATTAGCGCGGTGCCGATCACGACTTCGCGGCCGTTTGCACTGGCCGATCCAAGACGTGGCGCGCGGCCCGGCTCGACTGTCGCGACATCGGCGACCCGCACGATGCTGCCATTGCGGGTGAGAACCGGCGTCTGGGCGAGTTCGTCCATGCTGCGCAGGCGCGCGTCGGCGCGTACGACATAGGCCTCGCCTGCCCGACTGACATAGCCGGCGCCGGCGATGCGGTTGGCATGCTCCAGCGCCTCGACGAGTTGCACGAGGCCGACGCCATAGGCAGCAAGCTTCGCCGGATCAGGATGGATGCCGTATTCCTTGACGTATCCGCCCAGTACATCGACGCCTGCGACGCCTTTCACGGTGCGCAGTTGCGGCGCGATGATCCAGTCCTGCACGGTGCGGAGGTAGGTTGCCTTGTCGAGCGCGCTCGCCAGCCGCTCGCCTTCGGGCGTGGTGTAGGCCGCGCCATCCTTCGCAATGTCGGGCGCAAACTCGACGGTCCAGATGTAGACCTCGCCGAGGCCGGTCACGACAGGCCCGGTGGTTGGCGACAGGCCTTCGGGCAATTCCTGCCGCGCGGCTTGCAGGCGTTCATTCACCAGGTTGCGCGCGAAGTAGATGTCTGTCGCATCGGTGAAGACTGCGGTGATCTGGGAGAAGCCGTGACGCGACAGCGAGCGCGTCTCGCTGAGCCCCGGCAATCCGGCAAGCGCGGTTTCCAGCGGGAAAGTCACCTGACGTTCGACTTCCTCGGGTCCCAGCGCCGGAGCGATCGTGTTGATCTGCACCTGGCGGTTGGTGATGTCGGGAACGGCATCGATGGGAAGGCGAAGCAGTTCGCGGACGCCGAAGCCCGCGAACACCAGGACAAGCAGGAGGACAAGCCAGCGCCCGCGTACGGAAATGTCGATAATGCGGTTCAGCATCAATGATCGTGCTCCGCTTCGCCCTTGCCCAGCTCGGCCTTCAGCAGGAATGCGCCCGAGGCGGCGACACGCTCATCGCCTTTCAAGCCGCCAATGATCTCCGTCCGGCTGTTGCTGCTGCGGCCTGTCGCAACCGGAACAGCGCGGAAACCGCCCTCGACTGCGACGAATACGTTTGTCACACCGTCAAGCCTTTGCACCGCTTCGCTTGGAACGGTGATCGCATTCCCCGGTCCGCCGAGCAGCCGGCCCGACACCACTGCGCCGAGCGGCGGTGTCGTACCCTTCGCCTGCGCCCGAACAGTCGCCCATCCGCCGCTCGCTCCCGGCGCCACGCCGACGATCTCCGCCTCAAGGGGCTGGCCGCCCGTCCACTGCACAGCGACGCGGCTACCGACAGCGATCTGAGGCAGGGACGCGGGCGGAGCGTCGAAGACAAGCTCCGTGCGCGACTGGTCGGCGATCGTCGCAATCTCCAGCCCGTCATCCAGCACGGAGCCGGGTGTCACGGGGATGCGGGTGACAATGCCGGCGATCGGGCTGCGGATGATCGCTAGGCCGCTCTGATCAGGCGATCCCATCGCCGCGGCCTGCGCTTCGGCCGCACGGAGCTTCGCCTGCGCCGCCAGTGTGGCCGCGTGTGTTGTTTCCCATTCCTGGCGGGAGATGCCGCCTTCGTCGAACAGCTTCCGGTTGCGGGCGTCCAATGCCTCGGCAGCTTCGAGTTCGGCATGCGCAGCGTCAACATCCGCCCTGATCGCCCCGCCTTCTGGGCTACGGATCGAGGCCACCGCGCCGCCTCGCGCCACGCGCGTTCCGGCCGCCACATGGATCTGCGTGACGATGCCGTCGAGCGGGGAGGAAACGATGCTGCTGGCGCCCACCGGCGTCGCCACGCGTCCGGGAAGCAGCAGATCCAGCCCGCTGCCGCGCTCGACGCGTACCAGCTGCACGCCGGCGGTCGTCGCGTCTGTTTCACTCAACGCTAGAAAGCCTTTGGCGTGCTCTTCGCTTTCGTGCGCTTCTTTGACAGGCTGCCGCGGCGCCCCGCCATGCGGATCAAGCCCCCGCGCAATTAAAAAGCCGGCCCCGCCCGCCAGCAGAATAGCGGCGAGAATGCGCACATGGGCGCCGTTGATGGACATGACACGTCTCCTAAAAGCCAATGGATGCGCCGCGATGCGGCGAAATCCTCAGGCTCGCGGAGGACGTTCAGGTGTTACGGAAATGGTGGAGACGACATGCTCCACCCATATTGTCGGCGACGCTGGCCTTGCCGTCACGAGGACGACACTGGCTGGCTCGATCGGCGAAACGGCGGAGTGGCTGCAATGGCTCGCTGCGCAGATGCAGTTCTGCTCGTCGCACCCGCCATTGTCCTGTTGCCCGGCGCCGGAAGCATCCTCGCCGCAGATGACGCCGCATCCCTGCGCGGCGCAGGCCGAAGCCTCGATCACCGGCGCAAAGGCAAACAGCATGGCGAAGAAGGCCATGACGGCCCCCAGTCTTCCCATCCTGCTGCGCAATCTGCGGATCATGCGCGCACCCTATCATCACAAATCCTGAAGGACAGGTTCATTCGCGCGACAAGGGCATCACGAATCCGAAGATGGGACATGCACTGAAATAACATCACGCGCTGTTACGCGATGAAGCAGCGCTATTCAGCGGATGGAGCAGGGGCAGATGGATATTTCTGCCAGAGCTTGCGGAATTCGCCGCGCGGGTCGCTCTCGACATGCGAGGCCGGGTTGTCGAACACCATTGTCGTCAGACGTGTCGGCTCGAACGCGTCCCATTTCGGAAGGCGGGAATTGTTGGGATCGCCGGTCGAGGCAAAGGATACCATGACAGAGGCGAGTTCGTCCGACAGGCGCGCGCTGTTGGCGTTGGGCCCATGAAGCGCGCCACGGATCTCGTGCATGCTGGGTCCGACGTCGACGGCGTGGGTTGCGCCATAGCGTCCGTCCCAGGCAGGGCTCGGCGCCTTCCAGAGATAGACGTAGGCGGGCGCGCGTTCCTGGGCGGCCTTTCGAATCGCCATGGTGAAGCTGGCGCCGCGGCCCTGGTCGCTGATGATGCGCGACTGGATGAGATAGGGCGAGGCCTTGGCGTCTTCCCTGCGATACATGTCGAGAATGTCGCCTGTTGCATCGGCAACGCGAGAGCGAAGCATCGTTTTCACGCCATCCCAGGTCTGATCATAATTGGTCTGGCGATAGGTACGTTCATCGAGCGTGGTGCTGATGATGAGCGGAACATCCGCCGAGATTGCCGGCGCATCCGGGTCGAAGGGGTGGCGTGGCATCGCGACGCCATCGAGAACCGGCGAGAAGGATCCCGGCGCCTCGCCCTTGGCGCGCGCGCCGGCTTCGATGTCGGCCTGTGCCGACAGGAGATCATACCAGGGCAGGGCCTGAAGCTTGTTGGTCTCCGACGCCTTGATGTTCAAAGCGGTCAGGAGCGTGTCCGAGGACTTCTTCGCGACGTCTCGCGGTGTCGCGCGAAGCCGTGCGCCGCTCATTTCGACGGCGCGGTGGAACAGACCTTTCGCGGAAGGCATCGCCATCAGCGTCGAGACCTTCGCGCCACCGCCTGACTGTCCGAAGATCATCACACGCCCAGGATCCCCGCCGAAGACCTCGATATTTTCCTTCACCCAAGCGAGGGCTGCCGAGAGGTCCAGCATTCCAGCCATGCCGGCTTGGGCGAACTCTTGCGACGCGCCGGAGTCAGTGATGTGGAGATAGCCGAAAGCGCTGAGCCGGTGGTTTACAGACACCACGACGCAATCGCCGAAGCGTGACAGCATTTCACCGTCCATGCCGGGCGAGTTGCTGGAGCCGCCGTAGAAGCCGCCACCATGGAAGCGCACGAGCACGGGTTTCTTCGCCGGGCGCGACAGGGTGGGAGTCCAGATGTTGAGGTTGAGGCAGTTCTCGCCCATGCCGCCGGGCTGCACGTCGTTGAAGATCAGGTTGGCGTAGTCGCGCGTGCGGTCTGCGGGGACCTGCGGGCTTATATTTCCATAGTCGAGCGCGTCGCGCACGCCGGCCCATTTCTTCACCGGCTTTGGCGGCAAGAAGCGATTGGCGCCGGATGTGTCGGCGCCGTAATGCACGCCCTTGAACACCCGGATGCCGCCGCTGACGAGGCCGCGCAGCTTGCCATTGCTGGTTTCTGCGATCGGAAAAAGGTCGTCGGTCTTGGCCCAGGCCGGGCTCGTCATCGCCAGTCCGGCTGCCGCGCCGGCGAGCAAGGCGCGACGATTGAGTTTGACGTGCGTCATCAGTCGTTCTCCCCGTCGGCCGCTGTTTCCGCGGCCAGCCAATATTTTCATCGAGGAAATCAGGCGGGAGTCTTCGCGTCAATCGACAGTCTGCCTGAACCGCAATTCGTCGTCCGCGCGACATGATCGCCGAGCATCGCGAAGCCTTACGCCGATGCCGGCCAGTCCCTCCGTACCCGCGCCGGCGATGCTGCATGGGGCCACTCTCGCCGCGCGTCAGTCGTGACGGTATAGATTGACAAGAGCCGATTGCGCGCGGACTACACGCCAAGAGGGGACTGCAGCGCAGCTCAGCGTTTTAGCGGGTATGGCTTGCGAGCCCGCCCCGGACGACAAGAGGATTGGCAGATGTCGGAAGGCGCAACCACGAACCGCCCGCGTCGCACCAAGGCGGAGCAGCGCGCTGAAAGCCTTGAGCAGATCCTCGACGCCGCCGAATATCTGTTCTCGAAACATGGCATGCACGGCGTGACGCTGCGCGACGTGGCCCAGCGCGTGGGCAGCCACACAACGCTCCTGCACTACTATTTCAAGGACAAGATGCACCTTTTCGAGGCGGTGTTCGCGCGCCGCGCGGGCATCACGTCGGGCCGCCGCATCGCCGCGCTCGAGCGGTATGAAAAGGAAGCGGGCGACAAACCGACGGTCGAAGGCGCGCTGCGCGCGTTTCTCGATACCGACCTCGATCTCTACTATGAGGGCGGTGAGGGGTGGATGAACTACGGCGCCTTCGGCGCGCGCGCCAGCAACACGCCTGAGGGCGCAAAGCTGATGGACCTGCACTTCGACCCGGTCGTGCTGAAGCTGGTCAGCATCCTGAAGCGCGCCCTGCCGGACTATTCGGAAGAGGACATCTTCTGGGGCTACCACTTCGTGACGGGCGCGCTGATGAACACGCTTGCGCGCACGGGACGTATCGACCGCTTGTCAGGCGGCCTTTGCCATTCCGATGACTTCCCGGCCGTCAAGAAACGCATGGCCAAATTCATGGCCGCGGGCTTCCTCGCGCTGAAGTCCTGACGGGTTCATATCAGGAGCGTGCTTCGCCTCCTGCCCTGGTGCTTTCCTTTCCAAGCAATCGCGCCAGCCACAGGAAGAGGCCTATGGCGAGGATGTAGAACGGGGTGAGGCCGTAGAGCGCGAATTGCAGTGAATTGTTCGGATGGCTTGCCTTGAAAAAATCACTCACGGCGCCGACGAAGGTTGGGCCGAGTCCGAGGCCTATCAGGTTCATGATCAGGAGGAGAAGCGCGCCGGACATCACGCGCTGTTCCGGCCGGACTTCTTCCTGCACGAGCGCGACGGCTGACGAGAGGTAGAAGTAGTTGAGGAAGGTCGGTCCGATCAGGAAGACGAGCGCGATCTGCCAGGTCGGGGCCCAGACGAAGGCGAGGTAGAACGGTATGGCGAGGCCGAGCGAGATGGCAGGGATCGTCGCGTAGTATCGCTTCGAGCGCCGGACGAATTTATCGATCATGCGTCCGGAGACGAAGATGCCCGCGCTCATGCCGATGCCGACGACAAGGGCATACCAGATCGCGACTTCGCCAAGCGTCATGCCTTTCTCGCGCATGAGGAAGAGGGTGGTGAAATTGCCCAGTCCGTAGGTGATGAACTGCGTTGCACCGCTGCCGAAGGCCGCCAGCAGAAGAGTGGGCCGCGAGAAGAACATCGCCATCGTCTCGCCAAATCCGGCTTTTTTCAACGGAGTGTCAGTGATCGGCCCATCGAGTCCGCCTCGGCGCGGTTCGCGCACGATCAGCACGACTGCGATCGCTGTCACAACGCCGATTGCGCCGAGAAACAGAAAGGCGTGGCGCCAGCTGAACGCCACCGCGATCGCTGCGCCGAATGCGATGCCGAGCGCTTGGCCAACTGGCGGGCCGAGGTTGAAGATGCCCAGCGCGGTTCCGCGCCGGCCGGGCGGGAAGTAGTCGGAGATGATGGCGTAAGAGGGAGGAACGCCGCCTGCTTCACCGACGCCGACCGTCATGCGCGCCGCCACGAGTTGCGGGTAGTTGGCGGCGAGGCCGCAGCCCATCGTTGCCGCGCTCCAGAGGCCGCACGCGAGTGAAAGCACTTTCACGCGGTTCGTCCTGTCGGCAAGCCAGCCGACCGGGATCGAGATGAGGCAGTAGAAGAGCGCGAAATAGAGCCCGCTAATGAGGCCGAGCTCGGTGTCGGTGATCTTGAGCGTGTCCTGGATCGGCTTGGCGAGGATCGACAGAAGCTGCCGGTCCAGGAAGTTCAGCACATAGACGAACCACAACATGCCGAGCGCGACCCACGCCTGCGAGCGTGGCGCGGAGATCCTGTCTCGCACCCTGTTTCCTCCCGTTTCCGCGACCGATCTGACGTCGATCCACAGGCTGACCATGTGGTCGGGAAGAGCCCTTCGTCAATATTCACTATCGCGTGCGTGAATATCTTGACAGCCTGTATCAGGCCTAAGATGCTCACTCCCATAAGAATGAGAGTCTCATGACTCGAACGGGGAGGTTAAAACCATGAACTTCAGGCTCCGCAGCGCTTCGAGCGCCGCGCTACTCGTTGGCTTGGCTGGAGCCTTTCCGGCCTGGGCCCAGACCAGCCCGCAACCGGCAGTCGACCAGACCGCGCCGGCGCAGGCTGAGAAACCGGATGGCGAAGACCGTGTCGTCGTCACCGGCTCGCTGATCCGCGGCACGCCGGAAGACGCGGCTTTGCCGGTCGAAGTCTTCTCCCAGCAAGACCTCGAGGATCGTGGTGCGCCGACAGCGCTCGAATTCGCCAAGAGCCTGACAATCGCCGGCCCGACCTCGGGCGAAGCCTACTATTTCGGCGGTCCCGCGCTGATCGGCTCGGTCAACTACAACCTGCGCGGTATCGGGGCCGACAAGACGCTGACCCTGCTCAACGGCCGGCGCATGAGCTCCAACACCTCGAACATCCCGTTCGCCGCAATTTCGCGCATCGAGATCCTGAAGGACGGCGCAGCGGTTACCTACGGCGCCGACGCCACGGGCGGCGTCGTCAACTTCATCACGCGCGACCACTTCCAGGGGCTCGAGGCCAGCGCCCAGTACAAGTATATTGATGGCTCTGACGGTGACTACGGTCTCAGCGTCCTCGGTGGTTTTGGCGGCGAAAACGTCAACTTCCTCTGGTCTGCCGAATGGGAACACCGCTCGCGCCTCAAGGCCATCGACCGCGACTGGACATACGACTCGTTCGATCCGACCAGGGGCGTCAACTACAACCCGGCGCCTTGGTCGACCCTGACCAACCTGGCGGGCTGGCTTCCCCTCGGCGCGCCGATCGAGGCGCCGACGGTGGGCGCCAACGGCCGTGAATTCGGTCCCGCCAACATCGCGGGCATTACGTCGGACTTCACGCCGGCTTCGTGCGCGGCCGTGGGCGGCCGTTACGACAACAACTTCACCTGCGCCTACAACTATTCAAATTACTACAACCTGGTCGAAGACAACGATATCTATCGCGCCTTCGCGCAGCTCAACGCCGACATCAGCGACGATATGCGGTTCCACGTCGAAGCGGCCTACGGGCAGGTGAAGACGCCGCATATGTATGCCTCGCCCTCCCAGCCCATCATCCGCGGGCCGGCGATGGCGACCGGTGCGACGTTCCAGTACTACGTGCCGATCACGAACCCCTACGCCGCGGCGTTCGCCGCTCGAACCGGTACGACGGCTGCTGCCGGCTTCACGCCGGTGACCTACCGTGTACTCGGCCATGGCGGCAACCAGGCGTTCGGCGGCCAGGGCGTGCCTGACGAGATCGACAACCAGCTCTGGCGCGTGTCGGCAAGCCTCGACGGCGAGCTGGGCGATTGGGCCGGCATCGCCAAGGGCGTCGGCTACGACTTCGCGGTCACCTACAACCAGGCGATCAACTACAACACGCACCCCGACATCATCAGCTCCCGCTTCCAGGAAGCGCTGAGCGGCTTCGGCGGCCCGAACTGCAGCGCGGTCGATCTCGATCCGACGCGTTTCGGCACGCAGAACCCCGCGGCCGCCGGCAAGAATGGCTGCCAATACTGGAACCCCTTTGCAACCTCGTTCGCGAAGCAACCGGTGCGCAACCTCGCCAACCCGCAATATGTCGCCGGGACGGAGAACTCGGTCGAACTCACCCGCTGGCTGTTCGATTCACGCGGGATCGAAACTGTTACATCCAGCCTGACTTTCGACCTCGTGTTCAACGGCAAGTCAGGGATCCAGCTTCCGGGCGGCGAAATCAGCTGGGCGCTCGGCGCACAGGGACGGCAGTTCGAAAGCCGTGAGGTCGTCAACAGTCCGTACATGAACGGCTCGATCCAGTGCGAATGGCCGCACGGTACAACAAGCCAGAACGGCGCGGGTTCGCCTGCGCTGGAGGCCAATCCGCTGCCGACGAACAGCCCGAACTTCCGCGGCTGCACGCCGGACAATCCGGGTCCGTTCGTGGCTTTCGTCCCCGATCCGCCAAACTATGCGGACCAGCAGCAGCATTCGCTCTTCGGCGAGTTGCAGATCCCGGTGCTCGACACCGTGAATCTCCAGGCCGCCGTGCGGCGTGAAGAGTTCTCCGGTGGTCTTGGCGCCACGGTCTACAAGGTCTCCGGCAAGTGGGATGTCTTCGGCCCGCTGGCGCTGCGCGCGTCCTACGGCACCAACTACCAGACCCCGCCGGTCGGCACGATCCCGGGCGCGCAGGTTGCAGCCGCGCGCACCTACACGGTCGCTGGCGGCAACTGGCTCGGCGCCACTTTCGTCACCGATAGCAGCATCAAGCCCGAAACGGCGAAATCCTGGAACGTTGGCGCGATATGGGATAGCGCCGGCATCGCGCCGGATCACTCGTTCCGCTTGATCGTCGACTATTTCAACATCGAGACCGAGGACCAGATCGGCCAGATCGCTGATCCGAACCTGATCGCCAGCCTTGTCTTCAACGGCGCGGGCGGCACGGTCACGACCTGCGATCCGAACGTGCAGCCGCTGGTGCGCCGCATCAGCTTCAACGGTGCGTGCTCGGTCGGCCTCAGCGGCGCCTCAGGGTTCTCGTCGGTCACCACCCTGTACGGCAACGGACCGGGTCAGACGACGAACGGCTATGACATCCAGGCGACCTACTCGCTGCCGGTGGGCCCGGGCGACCTCGCGCTCGACCTCACGGCGACGAAGATTACCGAACTGAAGACCGGCGCGACCTCTCTGGATGGCGTTGTCGTCACCACAGGCGACGATCGTCTCGGCACGCTGAACTTCGCCACCTTCGCCCTCGCGGCGCCGGAATGGCGCGCCAACCTCAGCGCCAACTACCACATGGATCGTCACAACTTCCGTTTCGGCGTGAACTACGTTTCCGCCGTTACGGACGAACGCCCTGGCACCCAGTACGGCGAAAATGGCGAGGATTGGGTCACAGCCGACTTCACCTACCGTTTCGAAGTGACGGACGATCTCGCCCTGACCGCCACAGTCGCGAACATTTTCGATCGCGATCCGCCACGGGCGCAGGAAGAGCTCGGCTACGATCCGTGGATGGGCAACCCGCTCGGTCGCACCTTCGAGATCGGCGTGAAGAAATCTTTCTAGTCTAGGTAACGTCCCTGAACCTGTGACAGGCGGCTTCGGCCGCCTGTTTTGTCTTAGGCACAGGTCAGGACTGGCTGCCCGGCAGGCGCGCGCCGTTGACGCCGTCGATGCGATAGACGCGGGCGAGAAGCTCCGGCGTCAGGATGTCGGTGGGTTTTCCGTCGGCAACGATCGCACCCTTGTCCATCAGGACCAGCCTGTCCATGAAGCGCGCAGCCAGCGAAAGGTCGTGTATTACGGCCAGTACGCCCGACCCCTTCCGGGCCAATTCTTGCAGGATCTCCATCACATGCAGCTGGTGATAGGGGTCGAGCGCGGCGATGGGTTCGTCCACAATCAGGAGCGGCGCCTCGACAGCGAGTGCGCGGGCCAGCAGGACCAGCGTGCGTTCACCGCCCGAAAGAACCGTGACCGGCTTGTCCATCAGCGCACCGCCATCGACTGACATGATTGCGCGTTCGACGGCCGCTTCGTCCTCAGCGGAATAACCGCCAAAGCCGGAATGGTGCGGGTAGCGGCCTAGCATCACCACGTCGCGGCCGGGCAGGCGCCATTCGACATGCCGTTCCTGCGGCAGGAAGGCGAGGCGGCGCGCACGTTGCCGGCCCGGGAATGACAGGAAATCTTGGCCATCGACTGTCACACTGCCGCTGTCGCGTTCACGAATCCCGAGGATGGCTTTAAGCAGCGTCGATTTGCCTGCGCCATTGGGGCCGATCAGGCCGACCAGTTCGCCGCCTCTAAGCGACAGCGCGGCGTCGCGGACGATCGCTTTGCCCTTGATGCTGACTGAGATGCACTTCGCTTCCAGCTTCACGACTCGTACTCCGCACGAGCCTTGAAGATCAGCCACAGGAAGAAGGGCGCGCCGATCATGGCGGTGATGACGCCAAGTTGCAACTCGCCGCGGTTCACGGCGATGAGGCGCACAGCAAGGTCAGCTGCGAGCAGCAGGCAGCCGCCGCCGAGGGCGCTGGCGAGGAGCAGGCGGCTGGGGGAGTGGCCGACCAACCTGCGCAGAAGGTGGGGCACGACAAGGCCGACAAAGCCGATGCCGCCCGTCACTGCCGTGCCGGCGCCGCAACTGATCGCGACGCCCGCCACGACCAGCAGGCGCGTCTGCTGCACATTCACGCCGAGGCTGGCGGCGGCTTCCTCGCCGAGGCTCAGCGCGTCGAGCGAGCGGGCGGTGAAGGCGATCATCAGCCAGCCGATGGCCATCAGCGGCCCGGCCAGCCAGACATGGTCGAGGCTGCGATCCGTGACCGAGCCCATGAGCCAGAAGACGATCTCGGCTGATGCATAAGGATTGGGGGACAGGTTGAGCGCGAGGTAGGAGACCGAGCTGGCGAGCTGGGACACCGCCACGCCGGCGAGGATAAGCGTTAGCATTCCGCCACGGCCGGCGAGGCCCAGCAGCAGGAGAACACACAGCAGCGCGCCGATGATCGCTGCGATGGGCAGCGCAAGCGGGAAGACAAGAGATACGCCTGTGTAGAGCGCGAGCACGGCAAACAGTGATGCTCCGGCCGACACGCCGATGACCGCAGGATCGGCCAGCGGATTGCGCAACAGGCCCTGAAGAACCGCGCCGCCCAAGCCGAGCGTCACGCCTTCCATCAACGCCAACAGCGTGCGGGGCAGGCGCACCTCCCGCATGATCATCCAGGCTGTGTCGGCGTCTCCACCCGACATCATCTTCAGAAGATCGAACGTGCCGGCCGCCGCCGGGCCGATGAGCATGGACGCAAACGCCAGAACGGTTGCCAGCAGGGCCAACAGTCCGATCAGGACGGGATAGGGGATCGGCGGCTTCATGGCGTCGCTTTCCGGCCTGCCGCCTTGCGGGCCTCGACCAGCAACTCGACCGCGCCGAGCACACTGGGGGCGCCACAGGTGGTGTAGCGTTCGGGAATGGTGATCTGCGGCGTCTGTTCAACCATCGCCTTCAGGGCGGGATGGCGCAGCGCCATCGTCGAAATCGAGGGCGGATCTGTCCACGGCGTATAGGTCGAGATGAGGCCGGGTTTCACCTGCAGGATCTGCTCGAGCGACACGTTGCGATAACCGGAAAAGCCCAACGCCTCGCCCAGCGTGCGATACCCGCCCGCATGGACGACGTAGGTGTAAAGCGTGTCGGCTCCCGCGACATAGTTGTTGACGCCGATGTCGGCGAAAACGGGCGCCTCGCCGGGCGGTATCTGCGCCTGAAGTTCGGCGAGGCGCTTGTCGAAATCGGCGATCAGCTGTTCGGCGCGCTGTGGCTCGCCCACGGCTGCGCCCATCTTGCGGATGTTCGCGCGCATATCATCGAACGTGTTTTCGGGATCGAACTTGATCACGGGCACGCCCAGCCGCTGCAGCATAGCCGTAGCGGCCGTGGCGCTGAATGTCCCGGCCAGAACGAGATCCGGCTTCGTCATCAGGACTTCTTCGGCAAGGCCATGGTTGACCTTGAGCTTCGAGGTCACGTCGCCGAGGCCCAGAGGTGCATTCACGGCCTGCTGCGACAGGTAGGTCACCGATGCGATGCGGGAGGGATCGACCAGCCGGATCAGCAGCTCGTCCGTGCAGAGGTTCATGGAAACAATCCGCTGCGGACGCTCCTGAGCGTCCGCAGCGGGAGTAACAAGACATGCGCCCGAGAGGAGACAGAGAACGCACGCAAGGAGGCCGGCAAAGCCGGTCAGCGCTCCACTATGCGTCTGCTCTCTCATCCCTGCACCCCGGGCATGCCCTGAGCCTATTTCGACTTGTCGTCGCGGAATCGCACGCCGACGAAGATGCCCTGCGGCTGTCCGAGATAACCGATGACTTCCTCATACTTCTCGTCGGTCAGGTTCTCGATCCGGCCGTAGACTTCCACACTGTCGTTCAGCTTGTAGGACGCGCCAAGCCTGACGAGGGTGTACGGGTCCTGGGCCGTGGCGGTGAATGTGCCGAAGTCGGTGTCGACCTGTTCGCCATTGTAGGTGACGCCGAGGTTCAGTTGGAACGGGCCGCCGCCGACGCGCCAGGAGGCGTCGAGCGCAGCCTGGTCCTTCGGACGGCGAACCTCGATCCCGGTCGGATCGGTGGCGTCGAGCTTGGTATACGAGCCCGTGATGTCGATGTCGGAGGTCGGGTAAGCGCTGAACGCCAGCTCCCACCCGCTGCGATCGCTGTCCGAGATCCGGTTGGCGGGCGTAGCAAGGAAGGTCGGGGCCGGGCCGAACGTTGTGTAGATCTCGTTCTCGAGGGTCGACTCAAAATAAGTGAGATCGACCAGCAGGTTTCCTTCGAGCAGCGACTGCTCGACGCCGATGTCCCAGCCTTCTGCTTCTTCCGGCTTGAGGCTCGGATTGCCGACGAACGAGCCCGGGCTGAAGCCGAACTGTTCGAAGAAGGTCGGGTTGGTGACGCCCGTGCCGAACGAGGCGTGCGGGCGCGTGCCCATGCCGGGCACAACCCAGGACGTCGCCACGCTGTAGGTGTCCGCATCCTGGAAGTCGTCATTGTCGTCGTGACGCACGGTTGCCGAGAGATAGAGCTGGTTGGCGATCTCAGCGCGGTATTGCGCGCCGATGCCGTTCAGCGTGCGCTTCTCGTGGCGGCCGGTGAAGGGATCCTCGTAGGTCTCCTTCTTGTTCTCGACGAAGCCGGTGAGGTAGCTGACGAAGCCGTCCGAACCGAACTCGAAGGTCGACTGCAGGCCATACTTTGTTCGCGAGGCGTTGGCCCCCGACCGATCAAGCGTAACCGCCGCCATCTGCGCCGTCGCGTTCGCGGGCAGAGCCGGGCCTGCAAAGAACGGAAAGCTTGTGGAAGTGCTCCGGCGCTTCTCATCGACATAGGAGGCGGACAGGACGGTCTGCCATTTTCCATCCATCAGGTTCAGGGTACCCGAGCCGCCGAACAGCATCTGGTCCTGCGACGTCTTGCTGGCGTCATCGTAAGTCCCGCCCGCAATCGGGAAGTTGTACGCCTGGCCATCGAGGCCAGAATCCTTGGTCAGGAAGCGCGCAATGGCGTCCACGCGGAACAGCGGCGTGACTTCCCTTCCGCCGCGCAGATAGGCCGTGACGATGTCGCTGCCCTCGGTGTCGCCGGCATTGTTGCCCGGACCCACCGACGTCACGCCCACCGCGCTATGGTCGGCCGACACGTCGTAGCCATCGGTCGACAGCGCGTGGAAGCCGGCCGAGACATAGTCCCGCCCGTCGCCCATCCCGATGCCGCCTTGCAGCTGCGCTGTGTTCCACGACCCGGCTTCGGCCGCGAGGTTCACATACGTCCCCTGCACGTCGCGCCGCGAAATGAGGTTGATAACGCCAGCCAGCGCGTTGGAGCCATATAGCCCCGATTGCGGTCCGCGCAGTACTTCGATCCGCTCGAGATCGCCCGTAAGCAGGGTCGAGAAATCCGTCTCGCCCTGGTCCGGGCTCGACAGGTCGATGCCGTCGAGCAGCACCAGTGTGTGATTCGCCTCCGCCCCGCGGATACGCACTTGCGTCAGCGCGCCGAACGATCCCGCCCGGTTTACCGCCACGCCCGGAACCTGCCGCAGCACGTCCGGCACATAGCTGTAGCCCTCATCCGCGATCGTCTCCTTGCCAACAACGGTCAGCGACGAGCCGATCTTGTCCTTCTCCGTCGGGGTGGTCGTACCCGTGACGACGACGACATCCCTGTCGCCCTGCGCCTGCGCGAAGGCCGGCGCGCCGTAAAGCAATGTCCCCGCCAGAACGAGGCAGGATGTGCGCAGGGTCCGGCCGCGCGTTGAATTGAACCGGTTCATAAGACGTCTCCAAAATGGACCTGCCTCCGGCTCGCGCCGGAGTTCAGGCTGAAACGTCGTCAAGCGGAATTCTCCGTTCGAGCGGCCCTTCCCCGGACCGTCGAAAGACGACTGCGGCAGGCAGGTCTCCTGGCTTGCGGGTCAACACCGTTGCGCATCACCTTCCCGGATCGTCCCGAAGGACTTTCCAGTGGCATTGATGCGCGGCTCGCCGCTTACAGTTGCGGGGGCAGCCCGGGCCTAAACCCGGTTCCCTTTGAATCCTCTTTCGAGGAACCTGTCGCAGGCGCGATCAACACCGAGTGCGGGGGTAATGGCAAGAGGTCTCTTCGCGGGCGCCCAAACATGTTGTTGCGGCGCAACTCGGATTGATCGCGAATTCCCTTGGCGGGCTTGTCGACGCCGGCCGTTTCGCCGCGCTAGTCTGCAGCAAAACATAACTGCGCCGAGGGGAATATGACGCCAGACGATCCACATGATGCCGTCGTAGTTGGCTCCGGCGCCGGGGGTGCGATGGCCGCCTGGGTGCTCACGAAAGCGGGCGCCAGCGTGCTGATGCTGGAGGCGGGCCGGGACTACAACCCGGAAGAAGCACCCATGCTCAACATGGCGATGGAGGCCCCGCTCCGCGGCGTTGGCACACCCGACAAGCCGTTCGGCTATTACGACGCGACCGTCGATGGCGGCTGGGAAGTGCCCGGCGAGCCCTACACCAAGGCCGAAGGGTCGGACTTTCTCTGGTGGCGCTCACGCATGCTTGGGGGCCGCACCAATCACTGGGCGCGCAACTCCTTCCGCATGGGCGAGTACGACTTCAAGCCCTTCACGCGCGACGGCCTCGGCACGGACTGGCCGATCGAGTACAAGGACGTCGCCCCCTGGTACGACAAGACCGAGAAGCTGGTCGGCGTCTACGGCACCAACACCGGTCTTGAGAACCATCCGAGCTCCGGCGCGGGCGTTCTCCTGCCGCCGCCGAAATTCCGCGTGTGGGAGACATTCCTGAAAGCGGGTGGGGATGCGATCGGCATTCCCGTCGTGCCGGCCCGCCGCGCCATCCTCACCAAGAAGATCGACGAACGCTCGCAGTGCTATTGGGCGTCCGCCTGCGGCCGCGGCTGCGGCATCGGCGCGGCTTTCCAGACCACCACCTCGCTGATCCCGTGGGCCAAGGCCACCGGCAAGCTGACGATCGCCACCGGCGCCATGGTGTTCGAAATGCTTCTCGACGCGAGCGGAAAAGCCACCGGCGTCCGCTATATCGACAAGGCCACCGGCAAGCAGCGTGAAGCCAAGGGCCGCGTCGTCATCATTGCGGCTTCCACCGGCGAGACAGCGCGTATCCTGCTCAACTCGAAACCCAATGGCCGCTCGGAAGGCGTCGCCAATTCTAGCGGGCAGGTTGGCCGCAATCTGATGGATACGGTCGGGTCGAGTGTGAACGCCTATTTCCCACAACTCGAAGGCCGACCGCGCTACAATGAAGACGGCGCGATGGGCCTGCACGCCTACATCCCCTTCTGGGATTACAAGCGGATCAAGAGCGGCGAGGTCGACACGCCCCGCGGCTATCACGTGGAGATCGGCGGCTCGTTCGGTGATCCGGGCATGGGTGCTGGCTCCGGCCTCGACGGCTACGGCTCCAGCCTCCGCGCCGATGTGAAGCGCCGCTACGGCTCGCGCATCAACTTCACCCAGCGGGGTGAGATGATCCCGAACGGCAAGTCCTTCTGCGAGATCGACAGCAACACGAAGGACAAGTTCGGCATTCCGGTCCTGAAATTCTCCTGGTCTTGGTCCGACCACGAGATGAAGCAGGTGAAGCACTTCCAGAACGCGATGAAGGAGCTGGTCGACAAGCTGGGCGGCACGCTTACGGCCGAACCGGAAGCGCCCGAGAAAGCCATTTCAAAAGGCGGCGAGATCATCCACGAAGTTGGCACCTGCCGCATGGGCAAGGATGCGAAGGACTCCGTAGTGAACTCCTTCGGCAAGACC
This sequence comes from Hyphomonadaceae bacterium, assembly GCA_047601145.1. Taxonomy (GTDB): domain Bacteria; phylum Pseudomonadota; class Alphaproteobacteria; order Caulobacterales; family Hyphomonadaceae; genus UBA7672. The sequence continues at coordinate 927,568 of JASGJW010000003.1, read as the reverse complement.
TGGGACGTCGACAATCTCTATCTCACCGACGGCTCTGTCTTCGTCTCGAAAGCACACAAGAACCCGACAATCACGATCATGGCGCTTGCCATGCGCTCGGCGGACTCGATCGCCACGCGCCTGCGCCGCGGCGAGCTGTAGGAGGAACATCCATGACCACGAACAACTCCTCCGGCCTCGTTCACATCGATCGCCGCACCACCATGAAATGGTTCATGGGCGCCATGGCGATGGGCCAACTCGCCGCCTGCGGCGACCAGGCCAAGGGCGTTACCTGGCAGGAAATGGCGACCATCCAGGCCAAGGGCGTCGGCACCGACGTCGACTTCAACAACAACGCCACGCCATGGCCGTTGACGATGACGGAGGCCGAACTCGTTGCCGTCAACGCGCTGGTCGACCTCATCCTGCCGGGTGAGGGCGATGTCCCGTTCCCGTCGAAGGTCGGCGTCCCCGCCTTCATCAATGAATGGGTCAGCGCTCCCTATCCGGACCAGCACAAGGACCGCGAGCTCATCGTCCCCGGCCTCGCCTGGGTCGACGAGCAGTCGAACAAGGCGAACGGCGTCGTCTTCGCCAAGGCTGATCCCAGCAAGCAGAAAGCGATCCTCGACAGGATCGCCTTCAAGGCCAAGGTCGAACCCGGCCTTGAGAAAGCCGGCCAGTTCTTCGCACGCCTCCGCTCGCTGACGCTCGGTGCGTTCTATACGACGCGCGAAGGCTGGGCCGACATCGGTTACATGGGCAATACCCCCGGCACCGGCGCCTACGCCGGCCCTACGCCTGAAGCGCTCGCCCACATCAAAGGCGTGATTGAAGGCATGGGGCTTAAATACACGGCGCCCTGATCAGAGTGTTTGGGGCGCCTTCTTGCAGGCGCCCCGTACTCCGCCTTAAGACGCCTTGATCTTGATGTTGCGGTACCAGACCTGATTGCCGTGGTCCTGCAGGGCGATGTGGCCCTTCGGAAACGTGCCGAACATCGGCCACTGCTTGAACTTCGAAGCCGCAACCTTCTTCTTCCAGGCATCATCGCCATAGCTAGACTCGGCGACCTTCACACCGTTGAGCCAGTGTTCGATATGCGTGCCGGTGAACTTAATCACGGCCGTGTTCCATTCGCCCACCGGTTTCACTGCGCCATCGGGGGGCGTTTCCAGGTCATAGAGAGCTCCGGCGCGATGCGACGGGATCTTGCCGTCGGCGTGCCCATCATTGTCGAGCACCTGCATTTCCGGTCCGGAGTTGTAGGTGTTGTCGGCGCCGTCCACTTCCTTGATCAGGTAGATCAGGCCGCTGTTGCCGTTCGGCGAGATCTTCCAGTCGTACGACAGTTCGAACGGGCCATATTCGTCCGCCGTCATCAGGTCGCCGGCGCCGCCAGCGGTCAGCGCGATCGCGCCGTCCTGAACCTGCCAAGCCGCGCCCGGAGCGTCCTTCTTGTAGCCTTTCCAGCCCGCGAGGTCGGTTCCGTTGAACAAGAGCTTCCAGCCGGCGGCGGTTTCCTCGGCGGTGAGCGTGTTCATCGCGGGCGTCTCCGGAGCAGAGGCGGGCGCTGGAGTTTCCGCGGGCGGCGCTGCCGCTGTTTCCGCCGGCTTGCTGTCGCAGGCCGCAAGCATCAGCACCGCAAGCGCAAGACCAGTTGCAATCCGCATCTCAAGCCTCCCTCAGACCGGCGTCCAGACGCCATTGTTACCACTCGAGGCGACAGCCGCCTCGATGAATTTCACGCCACGTACGCCGTCCTCGATGCCGGGCGGGATCGCCAGCGGATCGGGCGCGCGGCCTTCGCTGTGCGCGCGCACGAGTTCCGCCGCATCGGTATAGATCTGTGCGAAGCCTTCAAGGTAGCCCTCGGGATGGCCTGCGGGAATCCGGGTTGCACGCTGCGCGGCGGGAGAAACGCCCGGACCGCCGCGGCGGTAGAGGCGGGGCGGATCGCCAATCGGCGTGAAGCGGAGTTCTTCGGGTGTTTCCTGCGCCCATTCGATGCCGCCCTTCTCGCCGTGCACGCGCAAACGCAGGCCGTTGACGGCGCCGACGGCCACCTGGCTGGCCCACAGCATGCCCTTCGCGCCGCTCGAAAAACGGAGCAGCACGTTGACATTGTCGTCGACCTTGCGGCCCGCAACGAAAGTGGAGAGATCGGACGACAGGCTCTCGACGCGAAGGCCGGTCACGAATTCCGCAAGCTGGAAGGCGTGCGTGGCGATGTCGCCCAGTGCGCCACCGGGGCCTGCGCGCGAGGGATCGCCACGCCAGTCGGCCTGCTTGTTGCCAGGAAGATCGCTGGCAAGCCAGTCCTGCGCATATTCGACCTGCACGATCCGAATGGCGCCCAGGTCGCCTCCGGCGATCATGGTGCGAGCGTCGCGGACCATGGGATAGCCGGAATAGTTGTGCGTCAAGATGAAGGGCAGGCCGGTCTTCGCGACAACATCTGCGAGATCGTCGGCGTGCTTGCGTGTTATGGTCAGCGGCTTGTCGCAGATGACAGCGATCCCTGCGTCGAGGAAGGCGCGGGCGATGGCGTGGTGGGTAGAATTCGGCGTCACGATGGAGACGGCGTCGATGCGGTCCGCGCGCTTCGCCTCGTTTGCCGCCATTGTGCGGTAGTCGCCATAGCAACGGTCCGGCGCCAGGCCGAGGCTGCGACCAAAGGCGATGGCCTTCTCGGGATCGGACTGGAAGTTGCCGGCGACCAGCTCCCACTTGTCATCGATGCGCGCCGCCATGCGATGAACGCCGCCGATGAAGGCGCCTTCGCCGCCGCCGACCATGCCGAGACGCAGACGTCTCACCGGTCGAGTTCCCAGCAGGCGGCGGTTGGCCTTTTCATCCGTGCCCGACGCTGCGAAATCGTCGAAGGCGCGGGGCGTTACGCGAATGATGTGGTCACGGATGAAGGCTGCACCTTCACGTGCGCCATCCTCGGGGTGCTTGATGCAGCATTCCCATTCCAGCACCGCCCAGCCTTCATAGTCGTACTGGGCGAGCTTGGAGAAGATGCCCTTGAAGTCGACCTGCCCATCGCCGACGGAGCGGAAGCGGCCAGCACGCTCGATCCAGGGCGCGTAGCCCGAGTAGACTCCCTGGCGGCCGGTCGGATTGAACTCCGCGTCCTTGACGTGGAACATCTTGATCCGCTCGTGGTAGAGGTCGATGTATTCGAGATAGTTGAGCTGCTGCAGACAGAAATGGCTCGGGTCGAACAGGATGTTGCAGCGCTTGTGACCCTTCACACGGTCGAGGAACATCTCGAACGTCGTGCCGTCGAAGAGGTCTTCGCTCGGGTGGATTTCATAGCAGAGATCGACGCCGGCATCTTCGTACGCATTGAGGATCGGGAGCCAGCGTTTGGCGAGTTCCTCGAAGGCAGTTTCGAAGAGGCCCGGCGGGCGTTGCGGCCAGGGGAAGAAGTAGGGCCAGGCGAGTGAGCCGGAAAAGGTGACGCTGGCGTCGAGGCCGAGGCGTCGTGAAGCTTTCGCGGCGAGCATAAGCTGCTCAACCGCCCATTCCTGTCGCGCCTTCGGGTTGCCGCGCACGCGTTGTGGTGCAAATGCGTCGAACAATGTGTCGTAGGCTGGGTGGACGGCGACGAGTTGGCCCTGCAGGTGAGTGGAGAGTTCGGTGATCTCCATCCCCATGTCCTTCAGCATCCCCTTCATCTCGTCGCAGTAGGCGTCGCTTTCAGCGGCCTTCCGCAGATCAAAGAGAGACGCCTCGCCCGTTGGAATCTGGACGCCAACGAAGCCCTTCTCCTTCGCCCATTTCGCAATGGAGGGCAGGGAATTGAACGGCGCTTCCGGCCCAACGAATTGGGCGAGGAAGATGCCCGGTCCCTTCATGGTCTTCATGGAAAGTCCTCAGACGACGAGCGTGCTGAGGTACTTATACCCGATTTCGGCCGCTTCCATCCGACCTTTCTCGAAAGGCGCTTCCTGCTCGAGGAAGTATTTCCGGACGCCTGATTTATAAGCCGCCGGAAGGATTGTCTTCCAATCGAGCTTGCCGGAGCCAACCTCGGTCGGATCCATCCGCACCTCGATATTCGGTTGGGTCGACGCCTTCACATCCTTCACGTGCATCAGGAAGTAGCGGTCCGGATATTTCCTGAATACCTCGGCCGGGTCATACCCGCCCGCGGCCACCCAGCCGACATCCAGCTCAAACGTCACCAGGGCCGGATCGGTTTCTGCGACGAGGATGTCGAAACCCGTGCGATCGCCGACCTTAACGAACTCCATGTTGTGGTTGTGATAACCGAAGATCAGGCCCTCAGCCTTCAGCTTGCGGCCAATCTCGTTGAACTGGCCGGCCATGCGTTTCCAATGGTCCGCCGTCATCGCCTGCACGACGCGGCTGATGACGCGGAAGCCTTCGCCCGGATTGGGCGTGATGTTGATGTCGCTCGGCGTCGCCATGGCGGGGCAGATGACATGGCCCGCGCCGATCACGTGCATGTCGGCGGCGACTTTGGAGAGATCGTCGAGCAGCTTGGGCTCGGCCGCCGTTCCTTTCGCCATGCCCACGTGCGCGCTGGTGCAGGAGACGCCAGCTGCGTCGAATGAGGCCCGCAATTGTTGCGGCGTCTTGCCGAGATAGCCGGCCAGCTCGACGCTCTTGTAGCCGATTTGCGAGATCTGCTTCAGCGTGCCGTCCATATCCTTCGCCATCAGCTCGCCCAGCGTATAGAGCTGAATACCGATGGGCAGGTGGTTGCTCGCGAAGAACGGACCGCTAGCCATTGTTTGTCCCTGTATCGTTTGACAGGCGGCTGCAAGCGGCGCCGCGGCGCCGGTCGCGCACAGCGCCTGCACGAAACTGCGACGGGAGAGGCTGGTCATGTTGCGCTCCATGTCTTTGTCCCAATTCTAAGCAGCTACGACTGCGGTCGGCGCCCGCTCGGCTGGCCGGAAGAACACAGCCAGCAGCAGGATAGCGACGACCGCCATGCCGGCCGGAACCATAAACAGCGTGCGATAGTCGACCGCGCCCGACGCATCCGTCCACTGCGCCATCAGCGCCGGGAAGAGGAAGCTCGCCGCCACGTTGCCGACGCCCAGGATCAGCAGGTTGAACAGGCCCTGTGCGCTGGCGCGCACGTCCTTCGGGAAGGCGTAGTCGACGAAGATATAAACCGTCGCGAAGAAGAAGGCGTAGCAGATACCGTGCAGCAGCTGCACGGTCAGGATCGTCGGCACGCTGTCCGGGAAGAATGCGAACACCAGGAAGCGTGCGCCGTGGCCGAGGATGCCTATGATCATCGTGGTTTTCCAGCCGAGCCGGATCAGCACGGCGCCGAGGATGAACATCGTCAGTATTTCCGCCACCTGTCCGATCGAGAGCACGATCATCGAGAGGTTGGCGTCGATGCCGACGCGGTTGGTCATGAAGCCATCGGCCATCACGAAGTAACCATTGTGAATGGTGCTGTCGATGAATGTGACGAGGAAGAGCACGCCTATGGACGGCACGCCCAGAAGCTTGATCGCCTCGCGCCAGGCCAGCGGATCGGCGCCGGCAGCGTCGCGTTTCGGCGGCGTGTGAGGCAGCGTCAGGCTGTAGGCTGCGAATGCGAACGATACGATGGCCGCGACCACGAAGATCAGACGCACCTGGTCCGGGCCAGCGTGGGCGGTGAGCAGGAAGATGAACGGCCAGCTCACGAGAATCCAGCCGATCGTGCCGCCCATTCGGATCGTGCCGAACTGTTTGGCCGGATCGCGCAGGTTGGCGAATGCGATGGCGTTCGCGACCGACATTGACGGCACGTACATCACGCTGAACACAAGGAAGGCGCCGAAGAAGGGCCAGAAGTCGGTGAGGAAGGCGCAGGCCAGCAACGCCGCGCCACCGATGACGTTGCTGACGGCCAGGAAGCGTTCTGCAGAAAAGTTGCGGTCGGCAAACTGGTTGGAAAAGAAGATGCCGAGGATGGCGGCGATGCCCCATGCGCTGCCGACAAGCGATTGTTGCCAGGGCTCAAAGCCCAGCTGATTCATGTAAGGGAAGAGCTTCGGCTGATAAGCACCCCAGATGGCGAGCTGCATCAGCATCATCAAGAAGAGACGCACTTGCATCGTTTGTATTCCTCCCTCGAACCCTCGCAGGTCTGTCGCCAGCGCGCGGCTCATGATCTAGGATCGAGTGTTACCTGCGCCATGGTGCATGTCCACGGGCGCGGGAACGAACCGGGGAGATAAACCCATGCAATTATGGGCAAAATGCATTGCCGTCGGGGCTATCGCCGCCGCCGTAGCGTCGTGCTCGTCCATGCCGCAGAGCGGCGAACACTGGCGGTCACTTTTCGACGGGAAGACGCTTGCCGGGTGGACGCCCAAGATTCGCGGCTTCCCGCTGGGCGAGAACTATCGCGACACCTTCCGGGTGAAGGATGGCGCGATCGTTGTGAGTTACGACAAGTACGACCAGTTCGGCGAGCGCTTCGGCCATCTATTCTACCAGACGCCCTTCAAGGCCTATCGCCTGCGCCTCGAATATCGCTTCTCGACGGAACATCCAGCCGACACGCCCGCCTGGGCCATCGCGAACTCCGGCGTGATGATCTATGGGCAGGATCCCAAGACGATGGCGGTTGACGACAGCTTTCCGGTTTCGGTCGAGGCCCAGATTCTGGGCCCGGCGCCCGGGCAGGAGCGTTTCAACGGCAATATGTGCTCGCCGGGCACGAACGTCGTGATGAACGGCAAGCTCGAGACTACGCACTGCATCAACTCGAAATACGTTGCTGATCCGAACGGCCAGTGGATCCAGTTTGAGGTCGAAGTGTCTCGCGAAGGCGTCGTGACGCAGAAGGTCAATGGTGTCACCACCATCGTCTATTCTGACGTCCAGCTCGATCCCGACGGCAAGATGGCCAATTCAAAGCCGCTGATTGCAGCAGCGGGCGGCAAGCTGAAGCTGGAGGGCGGCACGATCTCGCTACAGAGCGAAGGCAACCCCATCGAGTTCCGCAAGATCGAGATACTTGAGCTGAACTAGCGATGTGCTGAGGAGGAGAGGGCGAAGCCGCGATAATTGTCTGCGGCGATCTCGTCGCATGTCTGGCGGTAGAGACCGACGCCTCCGGGATAAGGCATAAAGACGCGCGGTTTGCCCGGGACGTTCGCGCCCATGTACCATGAATTGGCCTGCGGATAGAGCGTCATGTTCGCGACTTCATTGACGTGGGCGACCCAGCCTTCCTCGGCCTGCGGCGTCGCCTCGATGGCGTCCATCTGGCGCTTGCTCATGGCGGTAATGCAATCGCTGATCCAGTCGACGTGCTGTTCGATGGAGACGACCATGTTGGACAGCACGGACGGACTGCCCGGGCCCGTGACCATGAACATGTTTGGGAAGCCGGCGACCATGAGGCCAAGATAAGTGCGAGGGCCGCCGTCCCACTTCTCCTTCAACGTTTCCCCGCCGCGGCCGCGTATGTCGATCTTGGAGAGAGCGCCAGTCATGGCGTCGAAGCCGAGCGCGAAGATGAGGCAGTCGAATTCGTATTCCGTGCCGCCAGCCTTCACACCTTTAGGCGTCACTGTGACGGGCGATTTCGAAATATCGACGAGCGTGACGTTGTCGCGATTGAAGACCTCGAAATAGCCCGTGTCGACGCACAGCCGCTTGGAGCCGAGCGGATAGGTTTTCGGGATCAGCTTTTCAGCCGTCTCGGGATTCTTGACGGTCTGTCGGACCTTGTCGGCGAAAAACTCCACCGCGACGTCGTTAGCCTCCTTGGTGATGAGCATGTCGGCATACGCGCCGCCGATGGCAAAGCCGCCCTTGGCCCAACGTTCCTCGAACACGCGGCGACGCTCATCAGGAGGCGTTGCCAGTGCAAGGTTTTCCGTCGCCACTGCGGCGACGATGCCAATCGGGTTCAGGCGTTCCGCCGCACGATAGGCTTCGCGGTTCGTCCGCCAGTCGCGCACGACATCCGGATTTGCGGGGCCATTGTGCGCGGGGATGCTGAAAGGCGGAGTGCGCTGGAAGATGGTGAGGCTGGCCACATCTGGCGCGATCTGCGTGATCGTTTGCACGGCGGACGACCCCGTGCCGATGATGCCAACGCGCTTGCCACGGAAGTCGACAGGCTTCGTTGGCCAGCTCGACGTGTTGTAGGTCTCGCCCTTGAAGGTCTCGGCGCCGGGAACGTCGATCTTCTTCGGAACCGACAGGCAGCCCGTCGCCATCACGCAATAGCGCGCAGAGATAGCCTCCCCCTTGTCGGTTTTCACGGTCCAGCGATGCGTCTTATCATCAAACACGGCCTCAGTGACGCGTGTGTTGAAGCTGATGTCGCGGCGCAGATCGAAACGGTCGGCGACGTGGTTCAGGTAGCGCAGGAGCTCGGGCTGTGCTGCATAGCGCTCGCTCCATTCCCATTCGTTCTCGAGCTCGGGCGAGAAGGAATAAGAGTACTCGTGGCTCTCCACGTCCACACGCGCGCCGGGGTAGCGGTTCCAGAACCAGGTGCCGCCAACCCCATCACCGGCTTCGAACGTGTGCGCTGAAAGGCCAAGCCCGCGCGCCTTGTGCAGCATGTAGAGACCGGAAAACCCGGCCCCGACGATGGCGATGTCGATCGAGGAGGGCGCCATGTCTGATCTTCTTTATCGTTTGACGGCCTAGAGCGCCGATACCTTGCCGATGTCGGAATAGGGAACGTCGCCCCGGAATGGACCAGGCGTCTGGTTGTAGTACATCAGCTTCGTCGCGCCTTCCTTGGAAGTGCCGTAACCAAGGACTGTGAGTTCCTTGACCATCCGGAAGAAGTGCGGATCGCTGCCGGCGGGGCGGGGCTTGTAAGCCTCGCGGTCGTATTCCTTCATCAGGGCGACCTGATCCTCCGGGGTGAGTTCGGCAAAGCTCTTGCCGCGCAGTTCCATCGCATCGGTTGCAACCTGACGCAGGCCCGCGCGGATGATCTCCTTCTCCTTTGACTGGTAGTAGCCGGAGACCATGCGGTCGATGAAATTCGGCACGCCGGCATCGATCGCGCCGGGGGTATCCGTGCGCGGGATGATCTGCTCAGCCATGGCCGAAACAATCCGGGTCTCCTCGGCATTGAGGAATCCCGTTTTGGCAACGCCATCGGCGGCATCGACAATCGGTGTTGAAACGCAGCCGGCCAAAATGCCGGATGCGGCGCTGGCGGTGATCGCGCCGCCCAGCAGCATCGATGCACGGTGGAGGAGTTCGCGACGGTCCATCATGTTGGCTGCCTCCTAGAGTTCGCCGCGCTTCAGCGACGTGACGGCGTGATCTGCCGCGCGCGCCGTGAGCGCCATGTAGGTGAGCGAGGGGTTCACGCACGCTGCGGACGTCATTGCCGCGCCGTCCGTCACATAGACGTTGGTGCAGGCGTGAACCTGGTTCCAGCTGTTGAGCACCGAGGTCTTCGGATCGCGGCCCATGCGGGCCGTGCCCATCTCGTGAATGCCGAGGCCTGGCGCGTAAGGCCGGTCGTACGGGCGGACATTCTTGAAGCCTGAAGCTTCCATCATCTCGACGGCCGCGGACTGCATGTCCTTCCGCATGTTGAGTTCGTTTTCGCGGATGGTGACATCCATGGTGAGTGTCGGCAGGCCGTCCTTGTCCTTCACCTTGTCGTTCAGCCAGACGCGATTGTCACGATAGGGCAGCGTTTCACCGAAGCCGGTGAGGCCCATCGTCCAGCCGCCGGGTTCGGACATCTCCTCCTTGAATTCCTTGCCGAAGCCCATCTCCGCGACAAGGCGCTGCCAGCCGGTGCGGCTTGCGCCGCCCTGATAGCCGTAGCCGCGTGTGAAACTGCTCTGTTTGGTGGCTGCGTCGCCGAGATTGCGGAAGCGGGGAACGTAGATACCGGTGGGGCGGCGTCCCGCATAGTATCGGTCCTCATAGCCATCCACGTCGGCCTGGGCGCCAGCAAGGAAGTGGTGGTCCATCACATTGCGGCCGAGTTCGTCCGAGTCGTTGCCGAAGCCATTCGGAAAGCGGTCGCTCTTCGAATGAAGCATGATCCAGGTGGTAGCCAGCGCCGAGGCGTTCAGGAAGATCACCTTGGCGTAGTATTCGGTTACCTGGCCCGTGATCCCATCCTGCACGCGAACCCCGGTCGCCTTGTTGGCGGCCTTGTCGAAGATCACTTCGGTCACGATCGAGTCGGGCTGCAGCGTCATGTTGCCGGTGTGGTCGGCGGCGATCAGCGTTGCGCCGTTGGAGGAGAAGTAGGCGCCGAAGGCGCAGCCGCGCATGCAGAGGTTGCGGGTCTGGCAGGTGCCCCGGCCGATCTTCATCTGCTCGTCGGTTGGTTTGGTCAGGTGAGCGGTGCGGCCCATCGTGACGCGCCGCTCCGGGAATTTTGACTCGACTTTGCCCTTGAAGGATTTCTCGACGACGTTGAACTCCATGGCCGGCTGGAAGACGCCGTCCGGAAGCTGGGGCAGGCCTTCGTTCGTGCCGCTGACGCCCATCCAGCGTTCGACATAATCGTACCACGGCGCCAGATCCGCATAACGGATCGGCCAGTCGACACCGACGCCTTCGCGGGCGTTAGCGGTGAAGTCGAGATCGGAATGGCGATAGCTCTGGCGGCCCCAGGTGATCGAGCGGCCGCCGACATGATAGCCGCGGATCCAGTCGAAGCGGTTCACTTCGGTATAGGGATGCTCGTCATCCTTCACGAACCAGTGGTTCCACTGGTCGTTGACTGTGTATCCGGTGCGCTGCTGCTTGAAGTAATGCTTGTCGATCTCATCCTGCGGGGTCCGCCCATTGGCATAGCGGAAATCCCAAGGGTTCATGGCGAAGGTCTTGTAGTCCTTGCCATGCTCGACCTTGCGGCCCCGCTCCAGCACCAGGGTCTTGAGGCCCTTCTCGGACAGCTCTTTTGCGGCCCAGCCGCCGGCGATGCCGCTGCCGACAACGATGGCGTCGAACGTCCGCGCCTCGCGCGAGCCCTGGCTAAGTTCTGGCATGTCGTTTCCTCAAGCGTATGCAGCGCTTCTGGTGGCGCAGGGCGAGACTGGCGCCGAAACGGGCGCAAGGCCAGCGCGACGTGTCGTTCTTGACGCTACGTCGCGCGCTTGCGCCGGAAGATGAAATAACAGGCGATTATAGCGGCTGCACAGATCAAGGACGCGCTCAGTTCGGCCCGGCTCCCATCGCTCTTCAATGCCATCGCTACCAGCACCGCCAGCATGGCGAAAATCGTGATGTAGCCGCCCCACGGGTGTAACCACGCGCGGATGTGCAGCTTTTCCGGCGCGGTCTTCGGGCGAAGGATGATTTGTGATGCAGCCACGCCGAGATAAACGAAGATCATGAGCGCGCCAGAGGCGTTGAGCAGGAAGGAGAACAGCTCCTTCGGGAAGAACGCATCCATCGCCACGCAAGCCATTGAGATCAGCGCCGCGAGGATGATGGCGCGCGAGGGGACGCCGCGCTTGTCCACCTGCACCAGCCAGGCTGGCGCATCCTTCTTGGCAGCCAGCGTGAACAGCACGCGAGACCCGACATAGATGCCAGAGTTGAGGCAGGAGAGCACAGCCACCAGCACGATCGCGTCCATGATCACTGTTGCGCCCGGCACGCCGATCTTGGCCAGCGCCATGGTGAAGGGCGACATGACCTGAACAGCGCGTTGTGCGTCGACCTCGCGCCACGGAACAACAGCCATGATCAGCGTCACCGCCAGGACGTAGAAAAGGAGCATCCGTACGATGAGATTGGTGGTCAGCCCCGCGATGACTTTCTCACCCGCGTGAGATTCGGCGGCAGCAACGGTCGTTATCTCCGCTCCGACGAGTGTGAACACAAGCGACACCACGCCGACGAGGATGGCTTCCATCCCCTTGGGCGCAAACCCGCCATCATTGATGAGGTTGTCGAAGGTCGGCGAACCTGTGGGATTTACCCCGAATGCGTAGGCCCCTGCGATCAGGATGAAGACGATTATCGCCGCCACTTTGATCGATGAGAACCAGAACTCGAATTCGCCGTAGGATCGCGTCGAAAGCAGGTTGGAGCCGGTCAGCAGCGCCGTCAGCGTTAGTCCGATCGCCCATGGCGGAATGCCGGGCAGCCACTGGCTCGCGATCTTGGCGCCGACAATGGCTTCGTACGCCACGACTACCACCCAGAAATACCAGTAGAGCCAACCGAACGTGAAACCCGCCAGGTTTCCCATAGCGATCCGCGAATACTCGGTGCACGAACCGACGCCAGGCCGCGCCATCGCCATCTCACCCAGCGCCCGCATCACGAACAGAACGATCCCACCGGTGAGCAGGTAGCTCAGGATCACCGCCGGGCCCATGTCCGAGATATAGACCATCGTGTTGACGAACAGCCCGCCGCCGATGATGCCGCCGATGGAGATCATCGCGACGTGCCGCGCCTTCAGCGATTTGGTCAGCTCGGGCGTGGCGGCGCCTTCGGCGGTTGCGGCCTGCTCCAAGTGTATCTCCCCTCGATGCCGTACCGGCGCCTGTCAGCGCTACATTGGCGCCTGACTTCACGCGATTGGCAACTCCCTTCCGTGCCGGTTCAGAGTTAGGCTCGCCGCAAAACAGGGGAGAGAAGCGATGCGTGTCAGGCGGCGTGAAGTGCTTCTTGGCGGAACAGCGGCGCTAGTTTCGGCTTGCGCGCCGCAGAAGAAGGCTGGGCTGACGGCCGACCTTATCCTGCATGGCGGGCAGGTCCTCACGGTGGATGCGAAATTCTCGACAGCTACGGCCGCGGTGGTGAAGGACGGTAAGATCGCCGCCATCGGAGGCGCCGAACTACTCGATGCCTGGTCCGCACCGGAGGTGGTCGATCTGGCGGGCCGCACATTGATGCCCGGTTTCAACGATGCACACGTCCACATCTATTCATTGTCGCCGCGCGCCATCGAGCCGGACAAGGTCAAGTCCATCGGCGAGCTGCAGGACGTCCTACGCGCCAAGGCGAAGGAGTTGGGCAAGGGTGAGTGGATCACCGGCTATGGCTGGGACGAGGCGCAGCTCACCGATAAGCGTAACCCGAACCGCACTGACCTCGATGCCGCAACGCCCGACAACCCCGTGGTGCTCACCCGTGCTGGCGCACACTCAGCCGTGGGCAATTCTAAAGCGCTTGAACTGGCGAAGATCACTCGCAAGACGCCCGATCCAGAAAGTGGAATCATCGAGAAGGACGCTTCTGGCGAGCCCAACGGCATCATCCGCGAGCGGTTTGACATCATCGAACGTCTGGTGCCGGACGATACATTCGAAACCCTGCGTCCCAGCTTCATCCAGGCGCTGAAGAACCTCTTGCCTTTCGGCATCACCAGCTTCCAGTCAGCGTCGACCAGCATTGGCGACGAGCCGGTGGACGGCGAACCGCTGCGTGGCGGCAGTGGTCTCACCTACCGCCGCATGCGCGCCATCTACAACGAGCTCGGGGCCGATCTCCCGCGGGCATCCCTCTACATTTCCTATCCCGGTGAAGCCCGCATGAAGGCGTTCGGAAAGAAATCAGGCGATGGCGATGATCGTGTCCGGCTTGGTCCGATTGGCGAGAACCTTGTCGATGGCGGTTTCACCGGCCCCACGGCCTGGTTGCTGGCGGACTACAAGGGCCAACCTGGTTTCCGCGGTAAGGGGCGCTTCAGCGACCAGGAACTGCAGGACATGGTCGACAAGGCCAATGAATATGGATGGCAAATGGGCCTGCACGCCATCGGCGACGCAGCCATCGTACAAACCGTGAAGGCCTATGTTGCCTCGCTGCAGAAGAACCCTCGGCAGGATCACCGCTGGTTCCTAGACCACTTCACCATCATGCCGCCGGACGACACGATGAAGGCGATGGCCGACAACGGCATCATGATCGCCCAGCAGCCCAACTTTCTTTACAACCTTGAAGGTCGCTACATCTCGACACTCGATGACTGGCGCCTCGCGCACAATAACTCCATTGCGACCCCTGCCAAGAAGTTCGGCATCTTCACCGCGTTCAGCTCGGACAACCTCCCCATCGACCCCCGCGTCGGTCTTTACGCGGCCACTACCCGCAAGGGCCCGAGCGGGCAGGTGCATGGCGCCGAAGAAGCCGTCACGCGCGAAGAAGCCATCCGCATGTATACGGCCAATGGCGCGCACCTGACCTGGGAAGAGAAGACCAAGGGCTCGCTCGAAGCCGGCAAGCTCGCCGACATGTGCGTCCTGGCGCAGGACCCGATGAAGGTCGCCGACAGCGACCTTCTCACGATGAACGTCGACATGACTTTCGTCGGCGGGAAGAAAGTGTTCCAGCGCGGAGGCGCGCAGGCCTAGAGCTGGATCGTCACGGCTTTCACTTCCAAGAATTCCTCGATGCCATATTTCGAGCCTTCGCGGCCGATGCCGGATTCCTTGACGCCGCCGAAGGGCGACACCTCGGTCGAGATCAGGCCGGTGTTCATGCCGACCATGCCGTATTCCAACCTCTCCGCCACGCGCCACGAGCGCGACAGGTCGCGCGTATAGGCGTAAGCCGCCAGCCCCGCGCGGCTATCATTCGCCATGCGGATCGCATCGGCCTCGTCCTTGAAGCGGATAAGGCCGGCGACGGGCCCGAAAGTCTCCTCGCGCGCCAGCAGCGCATCGGGCGCCACGTCGCGCAGCACGGTCGGCTGATAGAAGGTGCCGCCGTGGTCATCCTTCGCCGCGCCCGTCAGCGCCTTGGCGCCATGGCCGAGCGCATCGGCGACATGCGCCTCGACTTTCTGCAGCGCCTTCTCGTTGATCAGCGGCCCCTGTTGCGTCACGCCGGTCAGGCCATCGCCGACTACAAGATCAGCTGCTTTCTCAGCGAGCAGCTTCGCGAACTTCTCGTAGATGCCGTCCTGCACGAAGAAGCGGTTGGCGCATACGCACGTCTGGCCGGTGTTGCGGAACTTCGAGATTATCGATCCGGCGACTGCCGCCTCGAGATCCGCATCGTCGAATACGAGGAAGGGCGCATTTCCGCCGAGCTCCAGCGACACGCGCTTTACGGTCGTGGCGCACTGCGCGGCGAGCTTCTTGCCCACCGGCGTCGACCCCGTGAACGTGAATTTCGCAACGCGCGGATCCTCGGTCAGCACGCGTCCGATCGGTTCGGCATCGCCTGTTAGGATGTTGAGCACGCCCGGCGGCAACCCGGCTTCCTCGCCCAGCAGCGCGATTGCGAAAGCTGAGTAGGGCGTCAGTTCCGACGGCTTCAGCACGACGGTGCACCCTGCTGCTATCGCAGGGCCGACTTTCCGGGTGATCATCGCCGCCGGGAAATTCCACGGTGTGATGGCGCCGACAACGCCAACGGGCTGCTTCAGCACCATGATGCGCCGGTCTGTCGCCGGGCCTGGGATTACATCGCCATAGGCGCGCTTGGCCTCCTCGCCGAACCATTCGAAGAACGACCCAGCATAGACAATCTCTCCGCGCGCTTCAGCCAGCGGCTTGCCCTGTTCGGCCGTCATCAGCCGCGCGAGATCTTCCTGGTGCGCAACCATCAGGTCGTTCCACTTGCGCATGATCACGGCCCGTTCCTTCGCTGACAGCGCGCGCCATTTCGGCAGCGCCACAGAAGCGGCCGCCACTGCGCGCTCTGCTTCCGCCTTGCCGAGATTGGGGATGCGGCCGATCACGCCGCGCGTCGCCGGATTGCGCACCTCAACGGTCGGATCACCGGTCCATTTCCCGTCGATATAACATTGCTGCCGGAACAGGTCAGCACGCTTCAATGCGATGCGTCCGAGTTCGCCCGTTTCGCCATCCGCCATTGTCGTATCTCCTGCGCGCACCTGTGCGACCCGCATGCACGATATCGTGCGAACCGGCCAGCGAAACAAGCGCCCCGGGGGTGCTGCTCTATTGAGGCTTGGGCAGGAGCGGGCAGTTGGCCGTGGCGGCCGGCGTCACGGTCGATCCGGCGGCCTCAATGTGTTCCATGGCCTCCTTTGGCGTCACCCACGCCAGGCTGCGCGTGCCGCAACGCATCCCGTAGTCGAATGTCTCGCGCATGTTGGCCTGGTCGAAAGCCAGCGAACCGCCGAACTGCACGTCGGAGGGAATTGTCGTGAAGTGGAAGCTCATCCCTCCCCGCTGCGCAAAGGCGTCGGTCTGCGCCAGCGCTGTTCGCGTCATGTGGTTCAGCACGGCGCTGAAGCTGCGCGCCGTCACGTCCACGGTGTTGTTCAGCGTGGTTCGCGGCGAGGACGAGGCTTGCCCGTTCACGATCACATAGATGTTTGCGCCACGCAGGGCCTTGGGAGTCTCGCCAAACATCAAGGCCACGTCAGGCGCAATGAAAAACGGCGTCGATGCTCCGCCATCGACGTGCATCTCCTGATACGTCTTCCCATCCTTCTCGACATCGATCATCACCGGAGGGAAGACGCCCGGCACGCTCGCCGACGCGACCATGACATTGCGGAACAGGTCGCGCGCCTTGTCGCCATCCTGTTGGGCAATTGCGCCCAGATTCCAGATCGTAGTTTCCTCGCGATCGAGATTGGTGGTCGCCACCAGCAGCAACCGGCCAGTCGCCGCTTCCTTCGCTACGGCGTCGATCAGCTCATCCGTCACAAAGCGATTGACCAGCTTGCGAAGTGGTTCGCCCTGGAAAACGCTCGGATCAAACAGCACGCCAAGACCGCGCGACTGGAGAAGGCCATCCGTGGCTTCGCCGCGATAGGCTTCCGTGAGTTTCCCGTCCCAGTCCGGGCCAAGGAAGGCGAACGGCGCGATCAGCGCTCCAGTCGACACACCCGTGACCACTTCGAAACGCGGCCTGGTCTGGGCATTGGTCAGCCCGACTAGCACGCCTGCGCCGAAGGCGCCGCCGGCGCCTCCGCCCGAGAGGGCGAGTATGTCGATCGATCCGTCGCTCACGGCGGCGACGGCAGCCGTCGAACGGTCGATGTTGGTCTTGTAGAAATCGAAATCCAGCGTGTCGGTGCGGATCGGCCGGTTGAAACCCGGCGGTTCGGCATCGATCGGTGAAGCTGGCGGCGTATCCAGCCTCGGCACGTTGGCGCAGCCTGCAAGAAGCAGGCTGCCCAACAAGGTCGTTTGCCTACGCAGCGACATGCTCGCGTTGCTCCTGGGCCCGGCCGGGAGATAGCGATGCCCGCTGGCGGCGCCAAGGGAAGGAGGCCGGCTGGCGCATGATAGCCGCTATTTCCTGATGATCGCGATGCCCTTCCAGGCGACGTGTGACGACGCCTTGTCGCACAATGGCGAGACAGGGTGCGACGCTGGCCCCGAGCATATCCCAGGCGTCGCGATTCGTTTCACCGTCGACATAGCCGAACTGGATGCCGACCAGCCCTTCCTCCTGGCAGCTCGCCCATAGCAGGGCAAACTCTTCAGCCTGTTTCATTGTGGCTGCATCGTCGAAGCCGAGCAGGACCACGGCCACTCCGGCCGTGTCGAGAAAGTGGGGGAGTGATTTCGTATCAAGGCGTTTCATGTGTCTGTTTCCTTCTAGCGGGATCTGGATTCTTGTTATTGGAGGTCGGGCGTCGGCAGTGTTCAGACCGCGCGCTCCTTTGTGGCGAGACGCGCCATGAACTTCTCGGGATAGATGACGGCGCGCTCGTGCGTGCCTTCGCCGATCAGGTCGACCTCGTCGCGACAAGAGACGCGGAAGCTGAGCTTCCGGTTCTCCACCGCAACGAGCCCCACCGTGGCTGTCACCTTCATGCCGACGGGCGTCGCCGCCACATGGCTGACGTTGACGTGGGTGCCGACGGTATGTTCGCCCGGCTCCAGCCAGGGCCGCATAGCTTCGATGCAGGCCCATTCCATGAAGCCAACCATGAAGGCGGTGGCGAAGACCGGGGGCATGTCCCGGAAGCCGGTGAAGGCTCCCGAGACGGCCGGGACGACGAGGGTGCGATCGACTGTGATCGTCTGGGTGTGCGTGGTTCCAGGTATCGCGGGCGTTTTCATTGCACCTCTCCTTTCAGTGTCCGGCCTCGGCCATGCTCACGGCGCGCTTCGGCTTGGGGGCCAGCCAGATGACAAGGGCCGAGATGGCGAAGCAGAGTGCGACCACCGCCATCACCTGGTTGGTGGCAAGCGTGACCGCTTCACGGTCCACCATATGGTTGAGGTAGGAAAGCGCTTCGTCATGGTTCATGCCTGACGCCATCATCTGGTTCATGGCGTCGCCCGAGCGGTCGGTCAGGCCGGCCAGCTCTTCGTGGTTATAGGTTGTCTTGTCTTCCCACACGGTCTGCACGACCGAGGTTCCGACGGCGCCCGAGAGGGTGCGGAGGAAGTTCTGCAGTCCGGCCGCCGAGGCCGTTTCATGCTCCTCGACGCTTCCGAGGGACAGCGCGGTGAGAGGCACGAAGAAGAAGGGCATACCAAGGCCCACCAGCATCAGCGGGATCGAGATCTGCCAGTAGGTGAAGTCGTTGTTCACCGACGAGCGGAGCCAGGTGATGAAGGCGATCCAGAGAAGGCCGATGAAGATCATCCGCCGTGGATCGACTTTCGCGAGGCGCATGCCGACGAAGGGAGCAGCCGCAACAGCCAGCACGCCGCTCCAGGCCGTGGCATAGCCGGCCCAGGTCGAGGTGTAGCCCATGTTGGTCTGCAGCCAGAGCGGCGTCAGCACGTTGGCGGCGAACATTGATCCGAAGGCTAGCGACAGCACGATCACACTCATCGTGAAGCCACGATGTCGGAATACACGCAGGTCGACGATCGGATGTTCCGCAGTCAGCTCCCAGATCACGAAGGCGACGAAGCCTATGGCGGCGACGACAGCCAGCGCGATGATGGTCGGGTCCTCGAACCAGCCATGCTCCTTGCCGAGGTCGAGCATCAGCTGCAGCGAACCGACGAAGGTAACGAGCAGGAGGAGACCGACGACATCGATCGGCAGTTTGACGGACTTGGTCTCATACCGCTTCAGCATGCCCCACATCACCGGCGCACAGATCAGCGCCAGCGGGACGTTGATGAAGAAGATGAAGGGCCAGCTCCACGTATCGCAGATCGAACCGCCGAGTATGGGCCCCAGGATCGGCGCGGTTAGTGTCGTCATCGCCCACAGGCCCATTGCCTGCGTGGCTTTCTCTTTCGGGAAGATGCGCAGCAGCAAGGTTTGCGACAACGGCATGAGAAGGCCGCCCGACAAGCCCTGACAGATGCGTCCAGCCACCAGCATTTCGAGCGAGTTCGAGATGCCACAGAAGGCCGAGAAGGCGCCGAAGACGATCATCGCGCAGGCAAATGTTCGCACGGCGCCGAAACGCCCCGCGATCCAGCCCGTAAGCGGCACCACGATCGCCTCCGCGACCGAGTAGGACGTGATGATCCAGGTCCCCTGGCTCGACGAGATGCCGAGGCTTCCCGCGATGTTGGGCACCGAGACGTTAGCGATGGTCATGTCGAGCACGGCGATGAAGTTTGCGCTCGCAAGGAGGATTGCGGCGACAATGAGCATCCCGCCTCTGAGCGGCTGGTCGCCGCTCAGGTCGAAGGGTTTTCCGGTGGACATGTTAGTCTCCTGTTGACCGGGCCTTTGCGGCCTCAGCCTCCGGCTTTGCGTGTGTCGATCTTAGCTTCCATCGAGAGACCGACGCGCAGCGGGTGTGCGTCGAGTTCGGCTGGGTCGAGGCTGATTCGCACGGGCACGCGCTGGACAACCTTGATCCAGTTGCCTGTCGCGTTTTGCGCCGGGATGACTGCGAATGCCGACCCCGTGCCGCCGCCCAGACCCTCGACCTTGCCGTGGAACACCACGTCATGACCGTAGATGTCGGACGTCAGCTCCACCTCCTGCCCGATCCGAACATTGCCGAGCTGGCCTTCCTTGAAGTTGGCGTCCACCCAGGCGGTCTGGATTGGTGCGATCGACATCAGCGGCTGGCCGGGGTCGATGCGCTGACCGACCTGTGCCCGGCGCTGCGTGACAACGCCATCAACTGGCGCGGTGATCGTCGTGCGGTCGAGGTTAAGCAGCGCGGTTTCCCACGCCGTGCGCGCCACGTTCGCCTCAGGATGATCCTCGACCCCGACGCCGCGCGTCAGCGCGCGCGCCGACTGCAGGTTCTGCTGTGCTGCCGTCAGGTTCGCGCGCGCCGCTTCGAAGGCTGTGCGCGTCGCCGAGAGTTCCTCGTCCGACACGGCGCCAGTGGATGCCAGCTCCTTGCGGCGTTCGTAGTCGAGGCTCGCCCGGTCGAGGTCAGCCTGGCGGGCGCTAACCTGCGCCAGCGACGCCGATTCCTGTGCGAAGTATTGCTGCACGCGTTGGATCGTGCGGTGGTAATCCGCCTCCGCTTTCTGCGCGGCGAGCTTCGCATCGGCAGGATCGATGGTCGCCAGCATCTGGCCCTTCGTCACCATGTCGGTGTCGTTCACGACCACGCTGAGGATCTGGCCCGATGTCTGCGAATTGATCTGCGCAGTAGAGGCGCCGACATAGGCGTTGTCGGTCGTCACATAGTTCTGGCCGTCAAGCCACCACCAGACGCCGAAGCCGATGCCGACCTTGGCTACGATGCCGCCCAAGCCCAGTAGAAGAAGTTTGCGAGCGCGATTGCTTTTCGGTTTGGCGAGCGTTGCCTCGCCGTAGATGGTGACGCCCGCTTCTTCGATCGGGGCGTTGAAGGTCGTTGTATCGGCAGCCATGGGAGGTCTCTTTTCCTGTTATGTGTTCTTGAGCTTCTTGTTATTGGCAGTCGGCAGTCTCAGGCGGCGCTGAACCCTCCGCCCAATGCGTGCACGATGGCGACGTCGAGCGAGAAGGCGTGGGCCTCAAGCCCCGCCACAATGCGGCGGAGTTCGACCATCGAGTTCTTCGACTGAGAGCACGTCGAGATAGCTGGAGAGGCCGCCCTCATAGCGCGTGCGAACGAGACCGTAGGCCGTCTCTGCTGCGTTCAGGGCAGCGTGAGCGTCGAGCAGTTGCGCATCCAGCGTGCGGCGATCGGAGATTGCATCCGCCACTTCCTTCAGCGCATTTGTCAGCGCGCCATTATAGGTCGCGACCGCTTCGTCATACTCGGCGCGCGCCTTGCGATAGTCGCCTTCCACGCCGCCGCCATCGAAGATTGGTAGCGAGAGAGCAGGGCCGGCGCTGACATAGGAGAGATCGCCGCCGCCAAGCCGGTCGAGGCCAAGCGTCTGCAGGCCAACCACAGCCGCAAGGTTCACGTTCGGATAGAAGTCCGCACGCTCTGCCTTGATGCGTTCAGCTGCTGCTTCCGCATAGTGACGCGCTGCGACAAGGTCCGGTCGCCGGCCGATCAGATCCAGTGCCAGCTTCGCAGGCAGGCCGGAGCTTGCCAGCCGCGGGTTCTTCGGTAGCGCGATGTCCAACCCGCGATCCGGGCCCTTGCCCAGCATCGCCGCCAGCGCATGGCGCGTGCGGGCGATATTGCCGTCGACCGTCGTTAGGCTGACCCTCGCTGCCGAGACCTGCGCCGAAGCCTGATATAGCCGGCCTTCATTCTCGAGCCCACTCTTGAGACGCTGGTCGACTAGCTTCTCGCCGCTCTGACGCACACGGATGGCGTCTTCTGCCGCCGCGCGATCGGCGGTGAGCCGCACGAGTTCGGCGTAGTACAGCGCCACGCCTGTCGAGATCTCCAGCCGCGCAGCCGCAGCTTCCGCTTCGGACGCTTCAGCGAGAGAGTTGGCTGCCGCAAAGTTCGCGCGGTTGCGCCCGAAGAAGTCGAGCGACTTGCTGACCTTCACCGAAGCAGACGACTGGGTGCGCCAATCATCCGGGAGAGCATCCGCAATAGTCTGCGGCAGGTCGTCGGCGTCGAGCTTCTGATAGGAGCTTTGCACAGACGCGTCGCCGGAGACGTGGGGGGCGCTGGCCGAGGCAGCGGTCATAACGGAGGCTTGCGCCTGGCGCGCGCGGGCTGCTGCGGCCGACAGGGTCGGCGAGTCACGCAAGGCTTCGGTGATCAGCGCATCGAGCTGGGAATCGCCATAGGTTTCCCACCAGGAGTCCGACGGCCATTCCGCCGCCGGTCCCGCGAAGGAGCGTTCGGAAGAAAAGGTGTCCGGTGAGGCGAGCTTCGGTTCCGCGCCGAGATTCGGCACGGACGCGCAGCCCGTAAGCAGCATCAGGGTAAAAGCCGCCATTCCCCTGGCGGAGGGGTTCGGTCTTGCCGACATTTTTTATCTCCACGTCTGGGCGTTTGCCGCCCGTCCCTAGTTCAGACCCAAAGCAGGACCCTCTTGAGTGGGGCCCCTTATTGTGAGACGGCTGTCGCCGCCAACGGAAGGAAAACCTTTCTTTCCGATAATGGGAAAGAAAGGTTTTCTTTTCCTTTTGTCAAGCGCCGTGCTAGACAATTTTCGAGATACCCGGGCGTTTTCTCTTAAGGACCTGAAATGACAACCAAAACCGCGACCAAACAAAAACGCGTAGGCCCGGGTCGACTGTCGGCAGAACAGATGGAAGCTCTGCCTGACAGGCTCCTGGACGCCGCTCTCCAGCAGTTTTCCGAGAATGGATTCTCGGAAACGACAATGGATCAGATTGCAAAAGCGGCCGGCGCATCGACCAAGACGATCTACGCCCGATACTCGAACAAGCACGACATCCTGAAGGCCGTGATCAAGCGCATCGTCGATCGCACGGTCGATGTTCACAAGCGCGAATTCCCCCTCGATGCGCATGCAACGGATCCGCGCAAATATCTGGTCTCGCTTGGCGTGCAGGTCTCTTTGCGCATCTCAACGGAAGCGGCTCCGCTCAACCGCATGGCGATTGCCGAAGGTCATCGCCTGCCGGAGCTGCGGCGCCTGCATACGCAATCAACAATGACGGGAGCAGGACATATCCGCCAGGGACTGGACGTGTGGAGGACCAAGGGGCTCCTGCCAGCGCTCAAGTCTGCGGATGTTGATCGCGCCTCGGTTCTCTGCCTGAGCATGATGACAGACTGGACGCGAATCAACACAGCGTTGGGCCAGCCGCCGACGCAGGCCGAGATCGATAGTCACGTCGCCTTCGCCGTAGACGTATTCCTGCGCGGATGCGGATACCAGCCGGAAGCCGAGGCCAGGCCCAGGCGCTCCTGACCTTAGCCACCGGCTGGTCTCCCGGATCAGCTTACCATCGGTCTTTCGATGCTGGATCCGAGATTCCGCTGGATCTCCCGGGCGTCATAGGCGTTCGGGAGCACCGGCGGCTTAAAGCCGTGGAACATGGCGATATCGACCATCACCTCATGGCTGGCTTTCTCCTCGAATTCGGCGCCACCGCCGAAGCGGGGGCCGGGGCCGCGCTTGGATTGGAAGGTCGAATCCGTTGTCACGCCGCGGTCGGCCAGGATGAAGAAGTCATAGCCGCGATTCAGCGTCACCTCGGCGGCGCGATAGAGCACGTATTTCTTCACGGTCGCCACGTCGGTGCGCTCGTTGCCGCTGAACGTGACGCGCATTTTGTTGTGCTCGATCTGCTCTTCGGCGTAGCCGTATTTGTCCGACATGCCTGCCGGCTGGTAAGGCGTCGAGCTGACCGAGGCGCAAGCGGTCGCGAGGCAGGCCGCGGCTGCGGCCAGCAGGAGGGAGATACGCATGGGGGAGGTCCTTCGTGCTTCTTGTTTGCTTCCCGGCCTCTGCGGGCCGTGACACAAAGAAAGGGAGTGATTTCTTTGTGCGCAAGTAGCAGCCGCACGATTTTTTGACCCCGGCCTGACGTTGCCTCGACAACTGGACGCGATGTTCTTCGTCTCCATAACGACGCGAACGGTGCACACCTTTCTCTCCATCATCGTCGACGCCAGTCTCCGCGCGCTCGCAGATCTCGACGACATGCCGGAAGGTCGAGACTTCATTCCCCGTCTGCACGTCTCGAAGCAGGGCGCTCTCCTGCGTCCGTTTGTGCTCGTCGATCGAGCCCACGAGCAGGGCCGCGCCATCATCGACGGCGCCGGGCGCGGCGAGAGCAGCATCCCTCGCTCGCGCAGGCCCTGCACGCGCCAGCGCCATCACCGGCGCGCTAATCGCTACCGAACTCGGCTATGCCCCGCGTGACCTGATCGCCGATACGACAACGCCGTCCCTGCGGTTCAGCCGGGACGGCGTTCTCGAGATGTCTGTCTTGCAAAGCCGTCCTGGCTGGGGTCTCGACCCCGCACCGGTTCCGGTTGGCGTTCTTACCAGAACGCCATCCGCAGCGTGACCGAGCCATAGTGCGTGATCGACGTGTCGCCGATTTCCGCGTCATAGCCGATCTTGATATTGAGGAACTGGCTGTCGACGTTGAGGCCGAGGCCCGCAACGATCGCGTCTTCCGGCTCCACGCCCGGATCGAGCTGGAATGACGTGCCCGTCGAGCCGCCGGCGAAGCGCATCACGGACGGCGTGCTTTCCCAGTTCAGGACGTTGCGATAGCCGACCGACAGTTCCGGACGGAAGCTGTAGGCGTCGTCCGACCCGAAATTGCCGACGAGCGAGAAGCCGTAGGAGGCCGTGGCCAGCGATGCGTCGCTGTCTCCGGCGATGATCGCGAGGTCGGCATTGGTCGCCGCCGATTCCTGGTAGCCGTCTTCCGTGAAGCCGATGTAGTCCGCCGCCACGTAGGGCTTGGCGTCGAACCAGCCCATCGGAATAGTGTAGGTCGCACGGCCGCCGACGGTGTAGGTCTGACCCTTCCACTCGCCCTTGAGCCGGTCGGTCAATGAACCGATTGCGACCTTGCGGTCCGAGGTGAAGTCCACGAAGCCAACCGATGCCGCGCCGTTGAGAGCGAGGTTGCCGTTCAGCCAGCCGGCATAGGCGCCGATTGACGTCTGCGAGACGTTGAGCGGGGCGCCCGTGCGGTTCTCTTCCTCGAGCTCGGCCGATTCCAGCGCTGCATAGGCGCCGATCAGGGCGGTGCCGGTCGAGAGCACGTCGATGCCCGCCGCCACGCCGAAGCCGCCGCCGGCGACTTCCAGAGAGGTGCTCGATGGATCAGACCGGTGGTAGACGCCGAATTCCTCGGCCCACGCGCCGCCCGGCGCGTCAGGTTTGTTGGTGATCAGGTCGAGCCGGTGCGCCGTCGCGCCGAACGCAGCCGTGGCGTTCGAAGCCAGTACGCGCATGACTGCCGCATCCGAACCCGGCATCAGATCGCTCCAGCCGCGCAGGAAGGCGTCGCGGCCCGGAATTCGACGTCACCGCAGAACCGACCTCGTCCTGCTGCTCCATCAGGTCCAGCACGGCGCCATAGGCGTCTGCCTGACGCGTGTTGAGGCCCAGCTCGCTTGCCGTCTTGACGCGGAAGTTGAGGTCGATGCCCTGCGTGCCGGTCGGCTGCACGAGGCTCATGTTGAAGATGTAGGGCGCCTCCGCGTTCAGCATCGTCGACAGCGACCCGCCATTGAGGTTCAGTGTCCCCGCGTTCAGCACGCGCAGCGTGAACGGCGTGTCGTTGAACTGGCTGAAGATCGGCGTGAACACCGTGTTGGCGGCGATGTTGGCTGTGCCGGCAATGTTGAAGATCGGCGTGTTGCCGGCGATGCGCGCATTGTCGATCACGAGGCCGATCTTCGCGTTGTTCGCCGCAGTCAGCGAGGTAAGGTTCAGCGTGCCCGACTGGCTATTGTTCACAGTCGAGTTGTTGACGTTCAGCGTCATCGCGCCTGCGCCTGTGCGCGAGATGCCGCCGTTGAAGGTCGAGCCGTTGGTGAAGCTCAGCGAGCCCGTCGCGTTGCCGAGGATCAGGTCGCCTTCCATGGCCCCGCCATTCATGGCGACGGTGGCGCCAGCGCCGCCGAACGTGGCGTCGCCGAACAGCTTGGCGCTGGTCAGGTTGAGCGTGTCGGAACCGGACCCGAAATTCACATTCCCCGTCACTTCGCCAGAGAGCAGGTTGAACGTGTCGCTGCCAACGCCGAACAGCACGTCGCCGAAGGTGCGCGTGTTGTCAGCCGTGTCGTTCTGCGTGAACGTAACAGCCGACGAGCTGTGCGACAGGTCGACCGCGATAGCGCGGCCAGAGCCGCTGGTGATGTTGTCGCTCGTATCGTCGTCGATATAGCCCGACGAGATCCGCGAAGAGTTGGTGAAGCTCGTCACTGTTCCCGAAAGGTCGCGGAAAGCAACGGCGTCACCATCATAGCCGCGCGTCGTCGCCTGCAGCAGGCCGCTGTTGACCACGGTGGGAACGTTGGCGCCGGCTTCGATGAGCAGGCCAGCCGAGTCGTGCGTCGTTTCCGTGAACACCGTCGTGCTGATGCTGCCGGAGTTGACGATCTGGGGTGTCGAGGCGCCCGACCCGATCACCATGCCAGTGGCGTTCGCTTCGAACGCTTGCGCCGTGATCACGCCGCCGTTGAAGATGCCGCCCGCAATCGTGGTCGTGTGTGTGCCGTCGGCCGAACCGGCGATTCTCACGCCGGTCGACGAGAAGCCCATGTTGAGGCCGTTGGCGAACACCGTGCCACGGTTCATGAAACCGTAATCGTAGTCGAAGACGCCGATGATCTCGGTCGTGTTGCTGTCCTTGTCGTCGTCGAGCGTGTCGGCGACTGACTCCCGCACTTTCGACAGCGTGATGTTGCTTCCCGATGCGCCGTCCGCCGCCTGGACCAGGATGGCCGGCGATGAACCGTAGACAGTCACGTTGCCTGTCGAACGATTCTCGTTGAAGTCCTGCACCACGTCCTTCACGTTGTCGGTCGGATCCACACCGCCGACGGCGTTGCCATTGATGAGCAGGCCGCGCGCAAGGTTGCCGCGAATTTCGAGTCCCGCGCCCCCATTCAGCAGGTCATCCGGGTCGAGCTTCGCCGGTTCGTCACTGCCTGTATCGTTGGCATCGGCAAGATCCGGGTCTTCGTAGTTGGACGCCTGCGTGCTGGTGAAACCGGTCGCCACGACGACGCCGTCTACCCTGAATTCACCGCTCACATCGCCAAGCACGCGCGTGCCGACTGAGTTCTGGCCCAGCGCCGAAACGCTGCCGCCGATGCGGACGTTGCCGGTGACATCTTCTCGGATGTCGACAGCTACGCTGTTCGAGCCGGTGACGTTGACCGCTGCGACCGCATTATAGTTGCCGTTGAGGATCGACTGGATCGACACGCCTGCCGAGTTGTTGCCTTCGACGGTGATGCCGCCGCCGACCATCGAGATGTTGCCGTTGAACGTGCCGCCAGGGGCGACCAGCAAGCCGATGCGGTTCGTACCTTGCGCCAGCGGACCATCAAGGTCGCCATCGCCGTCGGTGTCGGTGCGGGTGTAATCTTCCAGCAGCGAGATCGTGCCTGTGCTGGTGTAATTGCCCGTGACGCCGGGAAGGATCTTCACGCCAACCGTGTCGTTCGAGTTCACCGTGCTGATCACGCCCGCGTTGGTGACGCTGTTGTTGGTGTTGATCGTCACGGCGGTGGAGTTGGCCGGCGCACTGGTCAGCGTCACCGAACCCGACGAGGTGATGCTGATGTCTGCCGGCGTGCCGCCGTTTGCTGTCTCGACGGGTGCGGTGGTGGCGGTCGAGATCGACACCTGCGCGGCTGCGGGGAGGGCGAACACAAGCGGAGCCGCGGCCCCAAGGAGCAAGCGCACTTTGAAGGTCATGAGAGCCGTCTACTCCTGAACAGTCAGCACACGTCACTGTCTTGCGCTGGAAGGCGTCTGGGCGGCCTTGCCCCCGCCGTCCCAAGCGCGCCTGCCTAGCCTGCCGCGCGTCCAGAGGAAACCCCGGACCTGCGGTTGTGGGCCTTGAATCCCGCCGGTCATCCCCCGGGACGCGAGCCCCGGGGCAATTCCCACTGCATGGTTGTGGCGGAAAGGTGGCCGGTAACCCTGTTCACGGGCGACTGCTCAAGCCTGTTGCCTGTCGGCGCCTATTGCTTTGGATTGGCTGCGAAGAACCGCCACATGACTTCGCTGGCGTTGAAGACCTGCGTGGGTTGATCGGCCTCGGCCCGTCCGGCCTTCCCGCCTGGCCACGCATGACCGTTGTTCGCAACGCGGTAAAAGTGAACAGGCTTGCCGCTGGTGCATTTGTCCCAGCTGATTTCCACAAGCTTCTGCTGCTTGTCGAAACCCTCGACCGGGGTTCCACAGCCATTGGCCTTGGCCCAGTAGTCGGCCTGGGCGACGTCGGGTGCGACGTCATGGTCCTCGGCTTTCCTGCCCAGGCCGGACGTGAACCCGCCCAGCGGCCCGCCGGCCGCCGGAACCGTCTTGTCCAGTTGGCCGACAAAGATGACAGCCGCCACTGGCCCTTTCGGGGCCGGCTCGTCCCCAAACAGCGCCCCGACGATCGGCGCAATCGCCGCGATCCGGTCGGGCATCTCCCGAGCCAGCACGTGGGTCATCATCCCGCCGTTCGACATGCCAGTCACATAGATGCGCTTGGGGTCCGCGCGTCCGTCGGCGATCAGCCCGTCGATCAACTTCCGGATGAAGCCGACATCGTCGATTTTGTTCTCCCGCGCATAGGCGCAGCAGTGCGTCGCATTCCACGTCAGTAAGCGGCCGCCAGGCATCCCGCCAGTTCCGCCGGGATAGACCGCGATGAAGTGTTCGCGCGCGGCGACCACATCCATCTGGCTCATCGTGACGCCGTTCTCGGGATGCCCGCCACCGCCGTGAAGCACGATCACGACGGGCGCTTTCCTCCCGCCCGAGAAGTCATGCACCAGGAAGCGCCGGTCGCGCCCTTCGTGCTGCGCCTTCTCGTCCGAGAACTTTCCGACCGCCGGCGCCTCTTGCGCCGCAGCCGTGCATCCCGCCAGCGCGAGCAGGGCAAGCGCCATCCATGACCGTTTCATTCCATCACCCCGCAACAATCGCCGGCATCGTGTAGGTCCCGTCCAGCACGGGAGACTTCGGCAGGTAGAAGCGCATGTTCAGCGCCAGAGGCTTCGCCGGCGGTGAGGGCAGCCAGTTCGACGACTTCGCCCCGCCGGGATCATTGCGCTGGATGTAGATCTCCAGCGATCCATCCGCACCATACTTGAGCCCCGGCGTCCGGTCGCCGATTGCATAACGGCTGATAGGATTGTCGAAGAAGTAGAACGCGCCCGTATCCGTTCGCTCGTAAGCCGTCAGCGACCAGAACGCGTCCACGGGCGGGAGATTATCCTTCTCGAAGCGCAGCATCCACGGCCTGTCGCTGGGCCACAGGAAGCCTCCATCGCTGTAGACTGGCCGCAGGTATGTCGCCTCCACCAGTGTGAGCGCCGCAAGACCGCCGACCGCCACCTGCGCCCTGAAAAGATAGTCCTGTTTGAAGTCGCCGAGGTTCGAGCGCGGATACATCCATCCGCCGCGCACATTGCCCGACCGCTTGCCGATCACGGCCGCGCGGCCTTTCGCAATGCCGGTTTCGATCTTCGCGATGTCCGCCGCCGAGAACCTCTTGGCGTCGAACCCGCCCGCAGCTCCAAGTCCCAGCTTCTTCACGCGCTGGAAGAACGCCATGTCTTCCGCCGGCGGCGGGTTCTCGATCAGCAGCGCCTGCACGGATGCGAAATAGGTGTCCCACGCGGCGTCCCGCTTGGCGAAGTCCTTTGGCGCTGGACGTTTCGGCGCTGTCAGCTTCATCCTGTTCTGCAGCGCGTTCGCGACAGGCCTGTCGCCTTCGCCATCGATCAGCGTCCGGATCAGCAGCCACACCCACGGCGTCGGCGAGCGGATCGCCAGCTTGTCCGACGTCTTGTCGAGCGGCCCCACCAGCGTGACTTTCCGCGCCTCGTTGCCCGTCGTCCGGCTGCCGAGGATCGCGAAGTTCGTCCCGTACATGTCCATGAACGCGTACGACACATAGCGGTCGCCAGACGCAGGCATCTCCAGCGTCACCGGTCCGCCGTTGAGGTCGATCCACGCCCGGGAATAGAGCGTGTCGTTGTTCGGCGTCGTCACCCACTGGGTCTTCACCGTGGTGAGTTCGTAGGCGTGAATCAGCGTGTTGGGCGGAACTGGCGCAGTGTTCGAACGCGACTGCGCATTCTCGATCAGCATCACGCCATAGATCCACGCCTCGGCAGCTGCGTCCTCGAGATCCAGCGGTTGCATGGGTGGCAGGGCGAAGGCGGGAAGTCCAAGGCTCGCGGCGAGGCCCACGCCCGCTGCGCCGGCCAGAAACAATCGTCGGTCCATCCAAATCCTCCCGTGCAGTGTTGCTTGAACCCGGCGCCGTCATCCATTAATGCTACCGATAGGTATCATACAACCCGGTAACCGCATGCAAGCCTGCATGCTGCAGTCCTTGAAGTGAATGGAGGCCGACTGATGCTGCCTTTGAGACCAACCCTGCTTGCCGCCGTTTTTGCCTTCGCAGGCTGCACGGCCGCCTCGCCAGGCCCCGAACAGCAACAGGCTGCCGCCATCGCCGCCAAGCCGAACGTCGTCATCATTCTCGCAGACGATCTGGGTTACGCCGACATCTCGACTTACGGTATCAAGCGGATCAACACGCCGAACATCGACCGGATCGCCAAATCCGGTGTGGCCTTCACGGACGGCTATTCGGCCGCGCCTGTCTGCTCCCCCTCGCGCGCTGGCCTCAACACAGGCCGCCATCCGGATCGCTTTGGCTTCGAGTTCAACAACGGTCCGGCCCAGCGCGACATCGAGCTCAACCTTGGCATTCCGAAAGACGAAATCATCCTCGCCAAGGCGCTGAAGGGGCAGGGTTACCATACCGGCCTGATCGGCAAGTGGCACCTCGGCTCGAACGACGACTTCTATCCGACGAACAGGGGCTATGATGAGTTCGTCGGCTTCCTGACCGGCGCGACCTCCTACATCAACCCGAAAGCCCCCGGCGTTATCGTCAGCAAACCCGATGGCTCTGAGGCGATCCCGCCCGCCAAACGCACGCCGCCCAACCGCATCATCGAAGGGCCGGACAAGACCTTCATCGATAACGAAGACCGCTACCTGACGGAATATCTGGGCGAGCGCGCGGTCGAATATATCAAGCGCAATGCAGCGTCCGAAACGCCTTACTTCCTGTTTACGGCGTTCAATGCCCCGCACGATCCACTGATGACGCTGCAGAAATACTACGATCGCTTCCCGCAGATCCAGGACGAAGGCCTGCGTGTCTACGCTTCCATGATCTCCGCCCTCGACGACCAGGTCGGCGCCATCATCGACGCCGTCGAAGCCTCCGGGGAGAACAACAACACGATCATCTACTTCATGTCCGACAATGGATGTGCCGCCTACATCAAGGGCATCTGCGATTGCCAGCCGCTTCGTGGCGGCAAGCTGAGCCACTATGAAGGCGGCACGCGTGTGCCCTTCCTGATGCGCTGGCCGGGTCATGTTGAAGGCGGCCAAGTCTATCGCAAGGTTGTCTCTACGATGGACGTGTTCACGACATCGCTCACCGCTGCAGGCGGGTCGCTGCCAAATGATCGTGTGTTCGACGGCGTCGATCTTATTCCGTATGTTACTGGCAAGAACGCCGGTATTCCGCATGACCAGCTTGCCTGGCGACGCACGCCGAACGCCTCCATCCGGAAGGGCGATTGGAAGATGTGGAAGGACCTTTCGGGCAAGTTCACCTATCTGTTCAATCTCAAGGAAGATCCGAACGAGGCCAACAACCTCGCGGACAAGGAACCCGCCAAGCTGAAGGAGTTGACGGACGCCTTCAATCAGTGGGCGAAGGACATGAAGGATCCGGCATGGCCTTCGCGGCCGTTCGTGAATTACAATGTCTGCGGAACGCCATTCGAGCTGCCGATATGAGATTGATCTTCGCGTTATCGCTGCTGGCTGCCGGGTGCTCTGCGCCCGCGCCGCCGCGCGATGCCGCGATGGTTGAAATCCCCGCAGGCCCCGCCACGCAGATCGGCGACGACCACGCTCCGCGCGATGAACGCCCGCAATTCGCTCTCGATATCGCGGCCTTCAAGCTTGACCGCACCCCCGTCACCGTCGCCCAGTTCCGCGCCTTCGTGACGTCCACCCACTACATTACCGAGGCCGAAAAGTTCGGCAGCGCCGGCGTCATGAATGAGGGCATGGGCGGCTGGACCGAGCTCGATGGCGCGACCTGGGAGCATCCGCTCGGCCCTGACGCACCCGCAGCCGAAAACACTCACCCCGTCACGCAGGTCTCGTGGAACGACGCCGTCGCTTTCTGCCAGGCCTACGGTCTCCGCCTCCCGAGCGAATTCGAATGGGAGCGCGCCGCGCGGCTCGGCCAGACACCCGATGGCATCGTCTATGATGCGTCCACGTCCGCGGGCCTCCTCGCCAAGATCAAGGCCAATACCTGGCAGGGCGTCTTCCCGATCAGCGACACGGGCGAGGATGGCTTTACCGGCACATCTCCCGTTGGCGCTTTCGGAGTAGCGCCGTCGGGCCTGACCGACATGGCCGGCAATGTCTGGGAATGGACCTCGTCGTCCTACATCCCTTATCCCGCCGTGCTGAATGATCCGCGCACCGCACCCGAGCGCGTTCAGCGCGGAGGTTCATTTCTCTGCAGCACAGGCGGCTGCGAAGGCTTCCGCGCCACGGCCCGTTCGCACTCTTCACCAGAGACCGCGCTGATGCATGTCGGCTTCAGGTGTGCAGGACAGGGCTAGAAGCGCCCGACGCCTTCATACCGCACATCCATCTCACCAGCCGGCGTGAAGGTGACGTCGGCCAGGCCGCCATCGATCAGGCGGAAATGCCCCGGTGACTCGAATGTGCGCGAGCCCGTCGTGCATCGCATCAGTACGAAGCCGATGCGCGGCGACTTGTAGGTCTGCTTGTACTGGTCACCCTTCTTCAGGGAGAACCGCTCGGTGGCTTCCACATAGAAGTCCATGAAGCAGTCGGCGTCCTCAAAGTTGTTGGTGACAATGAGGCGCTGCGCGCGAGGGCTTTGATACATTTCGAGCGCGACGACGAACCCCACGCCAGCGGCGAGGCAGGCAGCGCCGATTCCGACGTGAACGGGGTTCATGGCCTTATCCCCCGGAGCATGACCTGCGCGGCTAGCTCTTCTTCTCCGCCTTCTCCGGCGGATCGAGTTCATAGGCCTCGCGCGTGGCCTTGCGCCATTCGCGGATGATGCGGCCATACCAGACGAAGCGCTTCTCGTCGGTCAGTCCGTCGGTGTTCTCAAGCCAGGTCACCAGCGTATCGAACACCAGCGAACTCATAGACTTCGAGGCAAACGCGATACGCTCCTTGGCGCCGGCAGGCGCACCCGGCGTGGGTTCGAAGAACTTGCTGGCCTGCTGGTGCACCAGCGTTAGCAGCCCGTCGCGCAGCGGCTCGAGCGCCGGATCACCTCGGAACGTCTTCAGCGCCGCGAGGAAGATCTCAGGCTCCTTCTTGGCCTCGAGATAGAGCACGCGCAGCGCCCAGCCATAGCCATCCCACTTGCCCTGCTGCGTGCGGACGATGGTGTCGTGGATGTGCTGGAACAACGCCTCGATCAGCTCGGCGCGCGAGGGGAAGATGCGATAGAACACCGGCTTCGGCGCGCCCGCCGCGTCGGCCACATCCTGCATCGAGGCGGATGCGCCCTTGGCGAGAAATGCTCGCGCCGCTGCGCGCAGGTACTCTGCCTTGCGGGCTTCCTTGTCGACGCGGGGCTTCGAGCGCGGAGCCTGCGCCGGGCCAGAAGCCGAGGTCCGCTGAGCAGGTTTTACCATGGTTGAAGGCATGTTCCCCCGTCCGGCTTGTCTTCCAGATGACAATAGAGGGTTCGCATTGTCACGCGCCAGTAAAAAGTCTGAACTGACGGTATGGAACTCCAGCACCGATCAGCGCTGGAAACCCTCACTCGGCGCTGAACGTCCCACGGCCGCAAGCGCAAATGCATATTCCAGCGCGGTTTCCCGCATGCTTGCGAACCGCCCTGAAGCGCCGCCGTGGCCGGCGTCCATGTTGATCTTCAGGAAGTATGGTCCCGCCTCGGGCGCCTCGTGCCGCAGCCGAGCCGCCCATTTCGCCGGTTCCCAGTAGGTGACGCGCGGGTCGGTGAGGCCTCCCGTGATCAGCAGCGGCGGGTAAGGTCGCGCCGCCACCTGATCGTAGGGCGAGTAGGCGAGAATGCGATCATAGGCGATCGCGTCGTTCAGCGGATTGCCCCATTCGGGCCATTCCGGCGGCGTCAGCGGCAGGCTCTCGTCCGACATCGTATTTAGGACGTCCACGAAAGGCACCGCCGCGATCACGCCGCCGAACAGGGACGGATCGAGGTTCACGGCGACGCCCATCAGCATGCCGCCTGCCGATCCGCCCATCGCCACGATGCGTCCGCGCTGCGTGTAGCCGAGGTTCACAAGATGTCGGCCGGCCGCGACAAAGTCGGTGAAAGTGTTGATCTTCTTCTCGAGCTTGCCGTCGAGATACCACTGGTATCCCTTTGCCATCGATCCGCGCACGTCTGCGACGGCATAGATGAAGCCGCGATCGACAAGG
Organism: Hyphomonadaceae bacterium; assembly: GCA_047601145.1. Taxonomy (GTDB): domain Bacteria; phylum Pseudomonadota; class Alphaproteobacteria; order Caulobacterales; family Hyphomonadaceae; genus UBA7672. The sequence continues at coordinate 893,222 of JASGJW010000003.1, read as the reverse complement.
CTAAGCAGCCCCGTCTTGAAGTCCGCGGGAATGGTGATCCCGTAGGAGCCATAGCCATAGAGCAGCACGGGCGCCGAGCCGTCGATCGGTGTCGTGCGGCGCCGTACGAGTGTGATCGGGATCAGCGCGCCATCATCAGCGGGTGCGTCAATGCGTTCGACAACATAGTCCTTCGGGTCATGACCTGACGGCACCACTTGCGTCTTGCGCAGCACACGCTCACGCGTGCGCATGTCGTAGTCGAACACCTGCGCCGGCGTCGATGGCGAGGAGTATTCGAACCGCAGCCACGGCGAGTCCCACAGATAGCCGTTCGACATGCCCAGCGCATAAGCCTGTTCGTCAAAAGCGATAGCGTGCTCCGCGCCCGCGCCACGTTCGCGCACGACGATGCGTGGCAGGCCGTTCTCGCGTTCCATCCGCACGAGGAAATCCGCGAACGGTTCGACTTCCAGGATCAGCACGCCCGGCCGGTGCGGAATTTCCACCCGCCAGTTCTCTTCGCTCGGCGCCCCATGCGGCGCCGACACCAGCGAGAAATCCACCGCACCGTTGCGGTTCGAGCGGATCCAGAACCGGCCGTCGAAATCGACCACAGAGTAATCCACGCCACGCTCGCGTTGCGCGACCAGCTTCAGTTCGCGCGCCGGGTCGTCGGTTCGCAGGAAGTGCCATTCCGATGTCGTGTGATCGTTCGCCGTTACGAAAATGAACTTCCGCGACTGGCTCGTTTGCACGCCAACGAAGAAGCCCGGATCGTTCTCGCGATAGACCAGCGCGTCGGTTCCTTCACCGAGCGTGCGGCAAAAAACTGCGACGGGCCGCGCGTTCTCGTCGCGCGCCACCCAATACATGGTTTTGGAATCCTCGCCCCAGGTGAATTCGCCATAGGTGTGCGGGATCGATTCCACCTCGCGCCCCGTCTCTGCCTCACGGATGTGCAGCGTGTAGAACTCGGATCCTTTTTCATCGGCCGTGAACGCGACCAGCCGGTGATCCGGCGAATGGTCAAAGTTGCGCACGTCCCAGTAGTCGCAACCCTTGGCCAGCTCGTTGCCGTCAGCCAGCACCTGCTCGCCGGGCGCCTGTTTGTCGAACGCCAACGCCGCCGGCCGCCGGCAATAGATCGGATACTCGCCGCCCTCGCGATAGCGCCGGTAATAGGCCCACGGCCCATCGATGGCCGGAACGGAGCTGTCGTCCTCCTTGATCCGGCCCTTCATCTCCTCGAACAGGAGTTCCTGCAGCTTCGCCGTCGGCTGCTCCAACCGTTCGCGCGTGTAGCCGTTCTCGGCGTCGAGATATGCCTTGATATCCGCCCGCAGCTGGCCAGGGTCACGCATGACCTCCTTCCAGTTGTCGTCCTTCAACCAGGCATAAGGATCGATCCGCGCCCGGCCGAGCTGCTCGATGACAGCCTTCTCATCGCGCCGCGCTTTGGGCGGTCCTGACGGTGAAGCGGACAGGTGAGGGGTATCGGGCATGCCAGAACTCTTGCTACCGGCCCCTGGCGCCCGCCCCGACTTTTCCCCCGTCTTGCGCGCCATGAACCGTCAAACCCGCGAAAATGCGGGCTGGTTGTCATTGGACTCGTGATTCGGCCCAAGCACCAGACGATAAAGTCGTGTGAACTGAAGGCGTTACAAGGCCCCCGTACACAGGTTTCTGGCTTTGCGGGAAGTCGGGGCGGTCTATTCCCCGTAAATTATACTGATCGCCTCGACCACGGCGGCAGGACGATCCTTGCCTTCAATCTCGATGGTGGACTCCATCGTCATCTGCTTGCCGCCAGCTCGCTCTTCCACTTTCAGGCATTTCTGCTTCAGCCGCACCCGGGATCCCACTGGCACCATATTGGTGAAGCGCACCTTGTTGCAGCCGAAATTGATGCCGCGCACGACGCCCTCCACCCGCATCACCTGCGCCGACAGCATCGGCAGGAGAGACAGCGTCAGGTAGCCGTGGGCGATCGGTGCTCCGAGTTCCTTGGTGGCGCGCTCGACATCAACGTGGATCCACTGGTGATCGCCCGTCGCCTCGGCGAACTTGTTCACCTGGCTCTGGGTGATCTGGTGCCAGGGCGAGACCCCGACCTCCTGTCCCACGATGGATTCGAGGTCGGCAAATGGCACCAGGCGCATGGATGAAGTCCCCTGAGGATCAGTGTGAAGCGACCATATTCCCCGGAAATGCGCGCGCAAGTCGTGTCCGGACACGCTTTTTCTGGCGTCCGGACGGATTTTGACGAACGCTGTGAGGCGAGGCGCCACGATCCTGCCACGACCGGACGGAATCTGTCCGGCGTCCATGCGGCAATTCGCTGGGCAGGAGACGCGGACCGGTTTCCCGTGGAGACAGGCCGCCGCGCCGGAAGGGATGAGCACCATGCCGACGGACGAGACAAACAAGAAGCCTACAAAGGCCAAGAAGTCCGAGACCCTGGAAGTGCGCATCCCGTACGAAACCAAGCAGGCGTTCCTGACCGCCTGCCGGGAGGACGGCACGACCGCGAGCGAAGTCGTTCGCGAGAGTGTGCAGACCTATCTCGACGGGCGCGAGCGGCCCCCAATCCCTGAGAAAAGGACGCTCATCATGAAAATTCCACAGCCGGTGCGCCACTACGCGCCGCGCATTGCCGCCGGCAGCATCGCCGCCATCGGCCTCGCCACCTTCGCCGCCTTGCCCAGCGCGGCCGCACCGGACTTCCAGGCCCAGTTCAGCCGCCTTGACACCAACAAGGACGGCGTCCTGTCGCCGGACGAATTCCTCGGTCCGAAGTTCGAGACGAAGCCCGACAACAACGTTGTGATCGAAACACGCACCGTCACACATTCCGGCAAGGATGCGCCCAGGATGCAGATCAAGCCCGACGGAATGAAATCTGAGGCGTTCACCTTCTGGCTTCCCGATGAACTCGGCGGCGGCAAGGACGGCGAGAAGGACGAGCAGCACGAATACAAGTTTATCTCGCATCGCGAGGTGAAGGAGCTGAAGGATGGCGAGCAGGCTCCGGAAGCGAAGACCTTCACCTTCTCGGTCGACGACATGAAAAAGCAGGAGTTCGACTCGATCGACGCCAACAAGGACGGAAAGGTCACGCTCGACGAGTACAAGGCGCGCCAAACCGCCATGCTCACGCGCGGCTTCGAGATCCTCGACAAGAATGGCGACAAGTCGCTGACCGAGGCGGAGTACGCCAAGATCGTCACGCCCGTTGTGATCAAGCTCAACGCGGATGACCCGGATACGCCGGAGCCTCCGCAGGTCGACATCCCGGGCATGAAGAAAGCGACGCCGGAGCAGATCAAGGCCGCCTTCACACGCCTCGACGCCAACAAGGACGGCAAGCTCTCCCTCAAGGAATACCTGCCGCCGTCGTAGGACACTGTCCGGACACGGTTACACTGGCGATACATCCGCTGCCGGCGTCTTCATGACGCCGGCAGCAATGTTTCCGGAGCCAACCCGTGAGAGACGATTCCCGTCCGCCGTCCAAGAAAACCGAAATGATCGAAGTGCGCGTCTCGCACGAGACCAAGCGCGACTTCCTCGCCGCCTGCCGGAGGGAAGGGCGCACCGCCAGCGATGTGATCCGCGAAGCGCTGGATGGCTACATCGCCGGTGGGGGCCGATTTCCCGACGCGGCCCCGGCGACGAAGTCGCTCCTGACGCTCATTCCCAAACCGTTGCGTCGGAAACGCTATCTCGCCATCGGCGCCGCCGCTGCGAGCCTTACCGTCCTTGCAGCCCTCCCAAGCGCCGCCCAGTCGCGCACCGCACCCGCCTGCAACCGTTTCCAGCAGCTGGATCATGACGGCGACGGCAAGCTGTCTTTCGATGAGTTCAACCCGGGCCGATAACCTGGGGCGCCTGTCACATTTGGCGCCCATCACATGTGGCGCCCATCACATTTGGCGTATGGGCAAAACGGCGCCATGTTGCCTCCCAAGGGTGTGTGAGTGAGGGAGCCTGCCATGCGTGAGGCCCGGACTTTGGGAAGCTGGGTGCTCGCCCTGTTTCTCGCGGCAATGCTGATCTGGGTGGCGATCGATACGCTCGCCCCGGCGGCAGGCACGAAGAACCATCTCTTCCCGCTCTTCGCGGAAGCCTCCGGCATCGCCTATTTCGAGCCGACCGGGCGCTTCGCCATCGGCGTTCTCGAAATCATTGCGGCCCTGCTGATCTTCGTTCCGCCAACGCGCCGGATCGGCGCATTCCTTGGCCTGCTCCTGATGGCCGTTCTGGCGGCGCTGGTCGTGCAGCTCATGATGCTCGGCGTGCAGATCCCGGTCGATGCGGTGGGCGAGGGCGGCAAGGTCACCACGGGAGAGACCGACGCCTCGATGCTCTTCTATCTGACGCTCGGACTGGTAATCGCCGCGATCGTCCTGATCGTCATCCACCCCGGCGGGGACGATTCAGCCAAGCCGAAGAGCTATTACGGCCAATAATGGGCCTGAGACGCTTCCGCGAACGCGTCGCAGGTTGATCATCCGTTAACCGCCCCGGGCCATGCTTCTCCGCTACGGCAACGAGCAGGGGATCCATGTCGGACGTTCCGTCCTCCGGGGAAGCGCCGGCCGCCGCCGGCGTTGTGCAGGCAGGCTCGGATGGCTTTGCCCGCCGTTCGCTGTTGCGCCGTCTCATGGACGTCGTCGCCCTGCCGGCGTCGCGCGGCAACATCCAGGACCGTGCGATCGCTGGAGACCTGCTGCTCGAAATCCTGCTCGAGTCCGATGTCGCTGCGCGCGAGCTCTGCGCCCGGCGCCTGCAGGAGATGTCCCAGGCGCCGAAACGTCTTCTCCGTTTTCTGGCTCTCGATGTGCCGCATGTCGCCCAGCTTATCCTGGCCGACAACAAAGCGTTCGACGACGCGGACCTTTGCTACATCGTTTCCCACGGCGCCACCGCGCACCGCGTGACCGTCGGCCGCCGTCGCGAGATCGGTCCAGCCGTCGCCACCGCGATCGGGGAGTCGGGCGATACGGCCGCCATGAAGGCGCTGCTCGAGAACACGACGGCAAAACTCTCCGAGCGTTCGGTGGAATTGATGGTCGGCGCCTCGCGGAACGCGCCTGCGCTCCCGCCGCTACTGATCATGCGCGAGGAGGTTCGCCCGGCTCACGCGCTCGCCATGTTCTGGTGGTCGGCCGCCGCCGAGCGCCGCCAGATCCTCATACGCTTCTCCGCCGAACGCACGCTGCTGATGGACATGTGCGCTGACATCTTCCGTTATGCCGCGACCGACACCGACCCTGTCGTTCGCAAGGCGCTGCACGTCATCGAACGTCGTCAGCGCGACCGTTCCGCCATCGGCCGTTCTCCGCACGAAAGTCTCGAGGCCGCGATCACCGCTGGCGCGGCAGCGGGCGCTCTGACGCCCGAAATGATCGCCGACATCTCCGCCCTGTCCGGTATCAAGGCCACGACAGGCGAACGTATCTTCCAGGACATCGGCGGCGAAGGTCTCGCCGTGCTGTGCAAGGCGACGGGTCTCAAGCGCCCGTATCTGCGCGAGCTCTGGAAAGCGCTCGGCAACATGGAAGACAGCCCGGACTTCGCGCGCGTCTCGGAAATCTACGAGACGATCGCGGTGGCCAAGGCGCAGACCGTGCTGCGTTACTGGAACTGGTCGCTCTCGTCTGCCTTCTCCCCGGACGCCGTCGCCGACGAGGATGACAGCGAAGAAGCCGGTTTCGCCCGCGATCTCCGCATGATGGATACTGGCAAGCCCAGAACCGCCTACGGCCGCTAGGAAATCGCCCAGCCGCCGTCCGGTTTTGCTGGCAATTTCCGGCCGAGTTGTCCAAGTCCTGTAACATCGGCAATCGAAGCAGAGGAGGTCAGCGAGCATGAGCTATCTGCCCGGGCTTCTCGTCGCTCTTGCGGCGTTCTGGTTCCTCCTGTCGGGGCAGAACGCGCCGTTGTTCATTGCGCTCGGCGTTCTGTCGGTCCTGCTGTCGCTCGTGCTTGCTGCGCGACTGAAGATCATCGGACGCGACGCCTCGCCCTATCACCGCATCCTCCAGCTGACGGTCTATTTTGGATGGCTGCTGGTCGAGATCATGAAGGCCAATGTCGCGGTCATCGCGCGCATCGTCGGCCCGCGTCATGCGATCGATCCCGTGATGGTCAACCTCAAGGCGACGGCGCGCACCGATCTGGGCAAGGCCCTGTTCGCCAATTCGATCACGCTGACGCCTGGTACGGTCACAGTCGAAGTCGACGGCGACAATGTGAAAGTGCACGCGCTCGTTCGCGAAAACTCTCCGGCTGGCAGTTTCGCCGTGATGGACCGCAAGGCCGCCGCGGCGGCTGACGGGAAGGGCTAGCCATGGTGCTGCTCGCCGCCGGCGTCGCCGGGTTACTCGTGGCCATGGTTCTCATGATCGTCCGCGCGATCGCAGGACCGTCACACTATGATCGCATCCTCGCCGCCAACTCCTTCGGGACGAAGACGGTGCTGTTCCTGTCGCTGATCGGCTTTGTGTTCGGCCGCCCCGACTTCCTCGACATCGCCATCGCCTACGCGCTCATCAACTTCACCACCACGATCGCCCTGATGAAGTTCTTCCGCTACCGCTCCCTGGCCCGACCACTTTCGGGAAACAGCGGGCAGGAAGGCGGCCATGCTTGATCTCCTTTACTGGATCGGCGGAGGCGCCGCCGTCGCAGGCGTGATGCTCTCCATTCTCGGCAGCGTTGGCGTGCTGCGGTTTCCGGATGTCTACACGCGCATCCATGCCGCGAGCATCACCGATACGGGCGGGGCAACGCTTGTCCTGTTGGGTCTTGGCCTGATTTCCGGGCTTACCGCCGTGACGACCAAGCTCGTGATCATCTGGCTGTTCATCCTGCTGACGACGCCAGCGGCGGCGAATGCACTCGCCAATGCGGCTTACAGCTCCGGCCATCATCCGCGCATCGGCACTTTCCAGCTGATGCGTACGGATGAGCGCCGCAAGACGCCACGGGGGAGCGAGGAGCCATGACCCCGCTTCCCTTCGACGCCAATCTCGCGATCGACATCGCGCTGCTGTTGATGCTGTGCGTCATCGCAGGCGCTATCGTGCGCACGCGCAGCTTGTTGGCGGCCATCGTGCTGATGAGCATCTATTCGCTGGTCAGCGCCGTGTGGCTGGTGGTGATGGACGCCGCCGATGTTGCCTTCACAGAAGCCGTGGTCGGGGCAGGCGTTTCGACGATCATCCTCCTTGGCGCGATCCTGCTGACGCGCGGCGAGGCCGACCGGCCGCGCTGGCGTGGGCTGATTGCCCCTGGCGCTGTGGCCATCGGTGTTGGCGGCTTGTTGATCTATGCCGTGCTTGGCCTGCCGGACCTCGGCGATCCGGCATCGCCCGCGAACGCCCATGTCGGTCGCGCCTATCTCGATGCGACCTCGCGCGACATCGGGATGCCGAACGTGGTGACGGCTGTACTCGCCAGCTATCGCGGTTTCGACACGCTGGGCGAGACGACGGTGATCTTTGCCGCAGGCATTGGCGTCGCGCTGATGCTCGGCTTCGGCCCGCGCGCGAGCCTGGCGCCGCCGCCGGCGGTGATGAGCGATCATCACGTCGTCCTGCGCGTCACGGCGAAGCTGCTGATCCCGCTCATCGCGCTCTATGCCCTTTATGTGCAGTTCCATGGCGATCTGGGGCCCGGCGGCGGTTTCCAGGCAGGCGTGATCCTAGCCGTGGCGATCATTCTGCACGGTCTCGTATTCGGCCTGCGTGAGACGGTGGCCGCTGTGCCGCCGAAGCTCATGCGCACGGTCGCATCGCTTGGCGTGCTGATCTATGCCGGCGTCGGGATCGCCTGCATCATCAATGGCGGCGGCTTCCTCGACTATGACTACCTCCTGCCGCCCGAGATCGAGGCTTATATCCCGGCCTGGTTGCTGGGCGGGGGGCATGGCCATCACTGGGGGCAGCATTTCGGCATCATGTTCATCGAGCTCGGCGTGCTGCTTACCGTCGCCGCGACCATGGTGACGATTTTCTACGGTTTCGCAGGCCGCGCCGCTGACGCCGTCCGAGCGGAGGGCAGGCGATGAGTTTCCTGCTTTCGCACCTCAACTATGTCGCTGTCGTCGTGCTGATGATGGCCGGACTGTTTATCGTCTTCTCCAGCCGCAACCTGATCAAGCGCATGGTAGGGCTCGCGCTGTTCCAGACCTCGACGGGGCTGTTCTATATCAGCCTCGGCAAGGTCAGGGGCGGCACCGCGGCAATCTCGCTCGATGCAAGGAGCGCGACAGGTCAGGCGCTCGCGGGGCAGCTTGATCCGGCTTACATCGCCGAACACGGCGTCAATGGCGTCGTCTATTCCAACCCGCTGCCACACGTCCTGATCCTTACTGCTATCGTCGTGGGCGTCGCTACGCTGGCGGTCGGCCTCGCTATCACCGTCCGTATCCGCGAGGCGTTCGGGACCATCGAGGCCGAGGAGATCGAATCCCTCGGACGCATTCGAGTCGACGCAGACGGGGCCGTCAGCGTGACACCGCTCGAAGCCCTCTACGTCGCCCCGCCACTCCTGACGGCGCAGGCGCCGGTCCTCCTGGTCGCCGGACCGCTCGTCGCCGCGTGCGCCGCTGCGCTTGCGCCAAGCTCGCGCACGAGCTGGATGATTGGCGTCGGCGGAGCGATTTTCGCGGGCTGGATGGCGCTGGCGCTGGCTGGCGAGGTCGCGCGGCATGGCGCGATCGACTATTTTATCGGCGGTTTTGCGCCGCCTCTCGGCATTGCCTTCCACATCGACGCGGCCAGCGTGCTCATGGCGCTGCTGATCTCGGGCGCCGGCGTGATTGCGGCGCTCTATTCGGGGCATTCGCTCGAAGCCGAAGTGCGGCCGGAGAAGCACTCGCTGTTCCAGGCGGGGTTCCTGCTGTGTCAGGCGGGCCTGCTCGGGCTCGTTTGCACGGGCGATGCTTTTAACGCCTTCGTCTTCCTCGAAGTCTCCTCGATTGGAACCTATGCGCTGGTCGGTGTGGGAGACGCTCGCGATCGCCGCGCGCTTCCGGCGGCGTTCAACTACCTGATCATGGGAACGATCGGCGCGACCTTCTACGTGATCGGCATCGGCTTCCTCTATGCGGCGACCGGCACGCTCAACATGGCCGACATGGCCGCCCGGCTGGTGACGCTCGGCGACACGACGCCAGTTCAGGCAGGCTTTGCCTTCATCGTGATCGGCCTCGGGCTCAAGGCGGCGTTGTTCCCGCTGCATGGCTGGCTGCCGGTGGCCTATTCGTTTGCGCCATCCCTCATCTCGGTCTTCCTTGCCGCCACTGCTACCAAGAGCGCGATATACCTTCTGATGCGCTTCATGTTCGATGTATTCCCGGACGAGGCAGCGTTCGGACATCTGTTCATCACCTGGGTCCTTGCTCCGCTCGCGGCGGCGGCGGCGATTGTCTGCTCGGTGCAGGCGATCTTCGAGAAGGAGATCAGGCGGATGCTGGGCTTCTCCTCGGTGGCGCAGGTTGGCCTCATCCTGCTGGGCATGTCGATGGCGACGGCGGCGGGCGTATCCGCGGGGCTCTTCTATCTTGTGGCTCATGCGTTGCTGAAGGCCGCGATGTTCATGGCGTTGGGTGGGCTGTCGATCCGTCTGCGGGCGCGTCGTCTGGATGACTTCGCCGGCATTGCGCGCGATGCGCCGTGGTCGGCGGCCGCGTTCGGCGCAGGCGCTGCCAGTCTTGTCGGCGTGCCGCTGACGATGGGCTTCCTCGCCAAATGGCGATTGTTCGAGGCGGGGATGGCCGCGGGCGAGCTTTGGATTGTCGCCGTTATCGCGATCACCTCGCTGCTCACGCTGGCGTATGTGGGGAGGATGGTGGAGGCGCTGTTCTTCCGGCCTTCGCCGCCGGGCGCGCAGCGTGCACAGGAAGCGCCGGTCGGCGTTCTCGCGCCGCTCTGGATTCTCGCCGGGCTCGGCATCTGGTTCGGCCTTGATGCATCGCTGCCGGCGAGCCTTGCCGATGCAGGCGCGCGCGCCCTCCTGGAGGGCGCGCCATGAATGGCGGCGAGCTCCTGATCTTTCTCGCGCTGGCCGTGCCGCTGTTCGCGGCCGTTGCGATCTACGCCACGGGCCGCATGCCCGATGTGCGCGAGACGCTGACGCTTGTGGCGTGCGTGGTGCTCGTGATCGTCGCGATCTCGATGTTCATGCGCGTCGGCGCCGGCGATCCGCCGCAGATGAGCGTGGCGCGGCCAATGCCGGGTCTCGAGATTGCCTTCAGGCTTGAACCACTGGGCGCTCTGTTCGCGCTGATGGCCAGCATTCTTTGGGCGCTCAACTCGCTGTTCTCGATCGGCTACATGCGCGGGCGGCGCGAGGCAAACCAGACGCGGTTCTACATGTGCTTCGCGCTGGCGATGTTCGCCGTGATGGGCATCGCGATGGCCGCGAACCTGTTCACGCTCTTCATCTTCTACGAGGTGCTGACCTTCTCGACCTATCCGCTGGTGACGCACAAGGGTGATCAGCAGGCGCGCAGGGCGGGGCGGATCTATCTCGGCGTGCTCGTCGGCGCGTCGGTCGTGTTGTTGCTGCCTGGGATCATCGGCGTGGCGATGATGGCGGGATCAACGAATTTCGCAAGTGACGGCCTGCTCGCCGGGAAGGTCGGGCTCAATACCGGAAGCCTGCTGCTGGTGCTGCTCGTCTTCGGCGCGGCGAAGGCGGCGCTGATGCCGCTGCACGCCTGGTTGCCAAGCGCGATGGTTGCGCCGTCGCCGGTCTCGGCGTTGTTGCATGCTGTCGCGGTCGTGAAGGCGGGCGTGTTCACCATCCTCAAGGTGTCGGCCTACATCTTCGGGCCGGACCTGATCGCGAAGCTCCCGGCGTCGCAATGGTTGCTCTGGATCGCGGCGGGCTCGATCGTGATCGCGTCGCTGGTTGCGATGACCCGAGATGATCTCAAGGCGCGGCTTGCCTGGTCGACAGTGGGGCAGCTTGGCTATGTAACATCGGCGGCGCTGCTCCCGTTGGGCGCGGGGCTTGTGGCGGGCGGGCTGCACATGGTGTTCCACGCCGTCGCCAAGATCACGCTCTTCATGTGCGCCGGAGCGATCTATGTGGCGACGGGCGCCTCGCGCGTCTCCGAGATGCAAGGGCTTGGGCGCACGATGCCTGTGGTGTTCGCGTGCTTCCTGATCGGCGCACTGTCGGTGATCGGGCTGCCGCCGTTTGCGGGCATGTGGTCGAAATTTCTGCTCATCACAGCGTCGTTCCGTTGGCATGAATGGGTGACGGCAGGGGCGATGATCGTGTCCTCGCTGCTGGGGCTGATCTATCTGGCGCCGATCGGCCTGCGTGCGCTTCTGCCGCCGGCAGGCGATGCAGGGCCGCGGGATTTCATCCGGCCGGGCGGGGCGGCAGGGCCGATGGTTGCTGCGCTGATCATCACAGCGGCGGCGTGCATCGCGCTGTTCTTCCTCGCGGACTACCTCGCGGCGTATCTCGCCCCCATCAAGGGAGGCGTGCTGTGAGCGCGGAGAAGGAAACTCCGCAACTCGGCGAGCCGGGCGAGCATCCACTGTCGGTGTTCCTGTTCTCGTGGATGCGATCGAAGATGTTCTTCCGCGCCGTGATGGCGCTGCTCGCGGCGACTGGGGCGGTGCTGATCGCGCTGGAGTTCCTGCTGTCGAACCGACCGATAGCGAGCGTGCAGAACATTCCGGGCTTCTTCGGCGTCTTCGGCTTTGTTGCATTCTCGCTTGCCGTACTGAGCGGCTGGCCGCTCGGCAGGCTGCTGCGGCGGCAGGAGGATTATTACGACACGCGCAGCGGGGAGGCCGGCCGTGACCGTTGAGCGCCTCCTCGAATTCACATCGGGCATCAATCCCGGCTTCTTCGTGATAGCGGCAGCGTTGATCGCCGTCTTGGCGCAGGATGTTTTCACGCGCGGTGTGGCGCTGATCGGCGGTCCGCTGATCGCGCTGCTGGTGATGCTCTATCCGCCGGTGTCGGGCGCGGAGGTGTCGCGCGACCTGTTTCTTGGGTTCGAGGTGTCACTCTACCGGGCTGACTCGCTGTCGCTGATCTTTGGACTCGGCTTCGTGATCGCGGCGACGCTGGGCGGGATCTATTCGTTGCACCGGCGCGACCGGCTGCAGGATGCGGCGGGGCTGGTCTATGCGGGATCGGCGCTCGGGGCCGTATTCGCAGGCGACCTCATCACGCTGCTGATTTTTGCAGAGATCGCGACGGTGGCGTCAGCGCTGCTGATCTTCGCGCGGCGCACGGGACCGGCTTATCGCGCAGGGCTGCGCTTCCTGACAATCCAGGCGGCGGCGGGTCTGCTGATGACGGCGGGCATCGCACTCTATGGCTCGAGCCACGGGACGTTCCTGATCGCAGAGCTCGGCGGGCTGTGGAATGGCGTCCTGGTCAGTGCGCTCGATCCGCATACGCCGGGCGGGATGCTGATCCTTGCGGGCGTGGGCATCAAGGCGGGGTTCCCGCTGATCCATAACTGGCTGACCGACGCCTATCCCAATACGACCGAAAGCGGGGGCGTGGTGCTGTCGCCCTATACGACCACGCTGGCGGTCTATCTGCTCGTGCGCTTCTTTGCAGGTTACCAGCCGCTGATCTGGATTGGCGCGGCGATGACGATCTATCCGGTTTTCTTCGCCGTGATGGAGAACGATCTCAGGAAAGTGCTGGCCTATTCGACCAACAACCAGATCGGCTTCATGGTCTGTGCGGTTGGGATCGGGTCGACGCTGTCAATCAACGGGGCGGCGGCGCATGCCGTGGCGCATATCGTGTTCAAGGGTCTCCTGTTCATGGCGATGGGCGCCGTGCAGTTGCGGCTGGGCACGACCAAGGCGACAGAGCTGGGCGGACTGCATCGCACGATGCCGTGGACGACGCTGGCCTGTCTTGTGGGCGCGGCCTCGATCTCGGCCTTGCCGTTCCTTGCCGGATACACGTCCAAGACGATGATCATGACCGCGGCGCAGTCGGGACCCGGGCTCTTCATCGTGTGGCTCATGCTGCTGTTCGCGAGCGCAGGCGTCCTCGAGCATTCCGGGATCAAGATCCCGTATTTCGCCTTCTTCAGCCATGACAGCGGCAAGCGGCCGGAAGAAGCGCCGTTTAACATGCTGTTGGCGATGGGTCTGTCGGCGGGGCTGTGCCTGGCGATCGGGCTCTACCCGGCATGGTTCTATTCGCTGCTCCCGTTCCGGGACCAGGCGCAGGAATTCCTCGTGCACGATCTCTTCTCGACATCGCATCTGATCCAGCAGGGGCAGCTTCTGGTATTCGCGGTGTTCGCGTTCATGGCGCTTCAGTGGTGGAAGCTCTACCCGCCGGAGCGGGCAGGGGTGATCCTCGATGTCGAGTGGATCTGGCGGAAGGGAGCGCCGGTTCTCGGAAGGACGCTGGGCCGGCCGGGGCGGGCAGGGGTGCGCTTTGTTGCGGGGGCGACTTCATCGCTGGGTCTGCAAATTCAGATGCTTGCCCGTCAGGTCTTCGCAGCGGACGGAGTGGTATCGCGCAAGGTTCCGTTGAGCGCGACCGCAGTCTGGAGCCTCGTCATACTGGGAATTGTACTGGCGATTACGCTGTTCGCGAGGTGAGCGAAGCATTCGATACCGGGCTGGCCCTGCACGGTATTTACAGTCCCAAGGAACTACCTGAATATCCCGGAAGTATATCTGGCTGATGCCGCCGATTCCTTCTGGTTGGGAAGAAGACCGCAAATGGAACGTGAAACTCGCTCCGGGTCTCATCTTATCGAAATGGTGTCCGATATCGTCTCGGCTTATGTCGCGCACAATCCCGTGCCGGTGGCTGATCTTCCAAAGCTGATCGAGCGCGTGCACGCGACGCTTTCGGAGATCCAGACCGGCGGGACTGTCGAGGCGAAGCCCGATCTCAAGCCCGCGGTTCCCGTTCGAAAATCGGTGACGGACGATCACATTGTGTGTCTGGAAGACGGTAAGAAGTTCAAATCGCTGAAGCGCCACCTGCGTACGCGTTATGACATGTCGCCGGAAGAGTATCGCGAGAAGTGGGGTCTTGGCCCCGACTATCCGATGGTGGCGCCGAACTATGCCAAGCAGCGCTCGGCGCTCGCGCGCAAGATGGGCCTCGGTCAGTCCAAGAAATAGAACTCCGTCGCGCGCGACATACTCGATGTTGATGCGCTGTCTGGAATGACTCCAGATCTCATCAAGATGAATCGCGCGACGTTCCAATCGTGTGCGCGCGATATGCTTTGCAGGCGTGTGAAATCCACAGTCAGATCGTGTCCGCAACAAGCTGCATTGAGACTTTATTGACGCAGGTGAAGAATTGGTTCGCTTCCCCACTTGCGCGAGTCCGCGAACCGAATCACCGTCGTTCATGGTGATGCGAATCACCGGGCTGGCTCGTGTGTGGGCGTTTGTGTTGCGGGCGGCTCCCTCAGTAATCGGAAGATCCGTGTAGCGGTCGGGCTGGCCGGCGCGGATTTCGGGAATCAAAACAGAAGTCACTCCGGTTGCCGGTTAGCGAGACCGTGCCGGACGTGGACTCCAAGGGGCTGAGAAATGACGTTCGACCACGATGCTGCTGCCCCGTCCGGGCAGAAGAAAGTGCTTGATGCATGGCGTCGTCGCCTGCACGGGCGCAACTTCATCACGCACGAAGATATCGACATTCCTGCGATCAATCGCGAACTCGCCTACGTGTCCGTGCTGAGCTGCGAGGGCGGTCAATTCCGCTTCCGCCTCGCGGGCACGGGCCTGCAGCACATCTTCGGATGCGAAGCGCGCGGCAAGACCGCCGACGAGATCGACGCCTGCCGCGGCGGCTCGATGTGGGCGGAACTCGCCACGCGTTCCATGCTGCGCTCAATGCCGATCTCCGGCTCCACGCGGATGCCTGATGGCGGCGTGCACTACTGGCTGCGCCTGCCGATGTCGTCCGACGGCGTCGAGGCGGACATGGTGCTGTGCCACGACCGCTACCTGCCGGCAGAAGCGCTGGTGGACCCCGATCGCGCTGCGAGCCGGATCGACATGCTGCTGCGTCTCGACTGCGGCGACTTGGTCGCAGCGTAAGTTTCAGCGTTACGCACAAACGCCCGCGACCTCGCAGGTTATCCTGCAAGGCGCGGGCGAAGTGTTTCGGGGAGCGAGCGCGGAAGTCCGCGCCTGTGTTGAAGCATGCCCCCGCCGTCAGGCGCGCAAGCGCGCGCCTGCCGCTTCCTCCAGTGCGTTGCGCTGAGGTAGGCAACACGGTGGTTTGCCTCCATCGCGCGGAGCGCAGGGGAGGTGAATTGATGCGAAGCATCAAGACGTAAGGGGCAAGCGGCCATCTCCAGTCCCATGCGCCGGGCGCGTCGGGCAGTCGCGATTGCCGGGGGTGTAGATGTAGGGGAGGCCGAGGATCCGCCCTGCGCGCTCGTAGATCAGGAGCTGGATCTCTTCCTCGGTGAAGGCGATGCGGCCTTCGAACCCGGCGCGGGCTTCAGGGATGTTGGCGAGGTCGGCGAGCTTGTGCGGGTTTCAGCGATCGCGTGGAGTTCGAAGATGAGGTGGGCAGCCAACGAAGCTGGCATCCGTCGTACCACGAGGGCAGGTTCGCTGCTGGCGTGGCGACCGCAGGGCGGGCGTGCGGCGGTGTGTTATCCACACCTCGGGTTATCCACAGGACCGGGAAACGCGTCGGAATCGGAGGGGGAACGGAGCGGAATCGGGCGTGGAACGCTGACGCTGAGTCAGGCGTGGCGGCGTGGAACATTCACAGCGGTGAAGCGCACAGCGGATAGGGGCGGTACGCTCGCAGCCGCCTAATGGTGGTGATGGTGGTCCTCGTCGGGGACCTGATTGTACTTGCCGCATTTCGGGCATTTGACGGCGTCGAAGGGTTCGCCGTGGAAGACGTCCATGTGGCTGACCTTGTCCATCAGACGCGTCTTGCAGGCGCCACAGCGATAGGTGGTGTCGCCGTCCTTGCCTTCGAGTGCGAGCTTGCCGGGTTCCGGCTCCAGAACCGTGGCGCCGGCCGCAGGCTTCGGGATCACGCGCATCTCTTTCTGTGGCATGGACGTCTCCTTCGCGCGATCTGGCGCGGGGAGCATCTGCCTTTCCCCGGCTCGGCGCGTCAAGCCAGACTGGCGAGCGTTCTCCTAATGGGAGACCAGCACGGGCAGCGTGATGTCGCTCAGCAGGTTGCGGCTGACGCCGCCGAGGAAGAGTTCCTGCAGGCGAGAATGTCCGTAGAGGCCCAGCACCAGCATGTCGGCGCCAACCATTCCGGCGTTGAGGCGGATGGCGTCGCCGACATCGCGCTCATCATTGCGGTCGACAACCATCTTTGCGGTCCGGCAGCCATGTGCCGCAAGATTGCGGCGCTGTATCTCGTCGAAGCCGGCTTCGGCGTCGCGGCCGACGGAGAGGAGCGTGACCTCGCTGGCCTTGGCGAGGAAGGGCCAGGCGTCGTGCAGGGCGCGAGCGGCTTCGCGCGACTCCTTCCAGGCAACGAGAATCTTGCCGCCGACGGTCGCGGGATAGCCGAGTTCCGGCAGGATCAGCACCGGACCGCCGGCGGCCATGGCCACGCCGGCCGCGTCGATGTCGGAGATACCGCCTGCGACATACATGCGGACAGGCAGGATGGAGAGATCGTGGCGGCGAGCGCAGGCGATGATCCCGCCGGTGTCGTCGCCCTGGGTCTCTATCCAGTCGAACTGGATGCCGGCATTGCGGGCGATGTCCTCGAAGAGGTTGCGAGCGGCGGCCGATGACTCGGCGACAAGTTTGGCGCGCTCATCCATGTAGACCTCGACTGCTGTCACGGCGGAGAAGGCGTCGCCCGCGATGAAAGCCGGGATCTGTTCCGCCTTGAGAAACACGCCGGTGAGCGAGGCGCCGAAACGCCGAGCGATCCCGACCGCGGCCTGTACGCGCAGGCGGGAGGCGCCGGACTTGTCAACGAACACAAGAATGTTGCGGTAGGTCATGCGGTTAGCCCTCTGAGATGAGGGGAGGCTAGGCCGGGCCGCGGCGGCCCGGATTGACCGGCGTCAACCGGCGGCAGGCTCCTTGCACGGGTAAGGTTACGGACGCCTGCACCGCTCGCAAACAAGAGTGGGGGGCGCTGGGTAGGGAGTGAAACGTGGAGCAGGACCGCGGCGAAGGCCATTTCTGCGGGCGCGAGCATATTCTGCCGCTGCGCATCTATTACGAGGACACGGATTTTTCCGGGGTCGTCTATCACGCCAATTACGTACGGTATCTCGAACGCGGCCGGTCGGAGTTCATCCGGTCGATCGGTGCGAGCCATACGGCGATGCTGCAATGCGAAGCGCCTGTGACCTTCATGGTCTCGCGGCTCGATTTGCGTTTCGTGAGGCCAGCGAAGATCGACGACAGGCTGGATGTGCGGACGCTGATGGAATTCGCAAAGGGCGCACGTGTGGCGTGCCGGCAGACGATCACGCGGGGCGGGGAGTTGATCCTCGAGGCGCTGGTGGAGAATGTCTGCGTCAGCCTCGACGGACGGCCAAGGCGGATACCGAGGCTGCTCAACGAGCGGGTTGCGGCTTACCTGCCCGAGACCGTGGTGGTCGTCGCCAACGACCTGGCTGAGCGCGTGCTGGTTGCAGCGGAATAGCCGTCAGCCGAAGCGGCCGGTGATGTAGTCCTGCGTCTGCTCGAGCTTTGGCGCCGTGAAGAGATCCGCGGTCGGCGCGGTTTCGATCAGCTTGCCCATGTTGAAGAAGGCGGTGATCTGGCTGACGCGCGCGGCCTGCGCCATCGAGTGCGTGACGATGACGATGCATGTGTGCCGACGCAGCTGTTCGATCAGCTCCTCGATGCGCGCGGTGGCGATGGGATCGAGCGCGGAGCAGGGTTCGTCCATGAGGATTACGGCTGGCGAGACGGCGAGCGCGCGTGCGATACAGAGGCGCTGCTGCTGGCCGCCTGAGAGGCCGAGGCCTGGCTTGTTGAGACGATCCTTGGCTTCTTCCCAGAGCGCGGCGTTGCGGAGGGATTTTTCCACGAGCGCGTCGAGGTCGGCCTTGGTGGTTGCGAGTTTGTGCGCGCGCGGACCGTAAGCGACGTTGTCGTAGATCGACATGGGGAACGGGCTAGGCTTCTGAAACACCATGCCGATACGCGTGCGCACGGACACAGGATCGATCTCGGCGCCGTTGATATCGATGCCGTCCATCAGGATCTCGCCCTCGACGCGAGCATTCGGGATCGTGTCGTTCATGCGGTTGAGGCAGCGGAGGAGCGTGGACTTGCCGCAGCCCGATGCGCCGATGAAGGCGGTGACGGCGTTGTCGGGGATCTGGAGGTTGACGTCGAACAGCGCCTGCTTGGCGCCGTAGAAGACGTTAATGTCGCGGACATCGATGCGGGTGGGTGAGGTGACGGCCCGCGAGGCGGCGGCGCTGGCGGATACGTTGAGGGATACGCGCCGGGGGTCGGAAGTCGCTTCGGTCATGCCCGCACGGCTAGCCCGTGCGGGGGCGTCGTGTCCAGCCGTTAGCCCTGGCCGCGCTTGATGGCGGCTAGCGACAGGCGGGATGCGATGTTGAGGGCGAGGACGCCCACCGTAATCAGCAGGGCGCCCGTCCAGGCGAGCGCTTTCCAGTCTTCGTAGGGGCTGCCCGCATAGCGATAGATTGCGATCGGCAGGCTGGCCATCGGTTTGGTGAGGTCGGTCGACCAGTTGGAGTTGCCGAGAGAGGTGAAGATCAACGGAGCGGTTTCGCCGGCGATGCGGGCAACGGCAAGCAGGATGCCGGTGAGGATGCCGCCGAAGGCCGCGGGCAGGATGACCTTACGGACGACTTCGTTCTCGCGGCTGCCGAGGGCGATCGCGCCGTCGCGGTAGGCCTGGGGCACGAGGCGAAGGATGTCTTCCGTAGTGCGCGCGACGACCGGCATGGCAAGCAGGGCGAGGGCGATCGAGCCGGCAATGCCGGAGAAACCGCCGAAGGGTGCAACCGCGATCTGGTAGACGAACAGGCCGATCAGAACCGACGGCGCCGACAGCAGGATGTCGTTGACGAAGCGGACGACGGAAGCGAAGCGCGAGTTCTTTCCGACTTCGGAGAGGTAAACGCCGACCATCATGCCGAGGGGCGCACCGATCGCGGAGCCGATGCCGACCTGGATCAGCGAGCCGACGATGGCGTTGGCAAGGCCGCCGCCCGCGCCGGAGGACGCCATCGGCTTCGTGAACACGTCGAGCGACAGGCCGCCTAGGCCTCGCGAAAACAGCATCCAGAGGATGAGGCCGAGCAGGACGATGCCGACAACGGCGGCGAAGACGCACAGACCGCCCATGATGAGGTCGACGGCCTGGCGGCGGAAGTAGCGGGCCTTAACGCGGGGAGCGAGCGTCTTCATGCCAGGCGCTCCTGACGGAGGAGGAGGCGTGCGAGCGCAAGCACGCCGAAGGACACAACGAAGAGAATGAAGCCGAGGCCCAGCAGGACAGCGAGCTGGATCGAACCAGGCTCGGCCTCCGGGAAATTGTTGGCGACGACCGAGGCGATCGAGGAGGCCGGCGCGAAGAAGCTGTCGGCCAGGCGGTTGGCGTTGCCGATGACGAAGACGACGGCCATCGTTTCACCGAGCGCGCGGCCGAGGCCGAGGAAGACGGCGCCGAAGAGTGAACCACGCACGGCGGGGATGACGACGCTGGTCAGCGATTCCCAGCGCGTCGCGCCCATGGCGTAGGCGCCGTCCTTGAGCAGCTGCGGCGTCGACAGCAGAACGTCGCGCGTGGTGGCGGCGATGAAGGGAAGGATCATGATCGCGAGCACGAGCGAGGCGGTGAGCAAGCCAACGCCGAGCGGAGCGGCGGAGAACCAGAAGAAGCTGTCGCCGAGCGGCGGGATCCATGAAAGGTTTTCAGTGAGCCAGGGCTGGACGAATTCAGCCATGAATGGCGCGAGCACGAAGAAGCCCCACATGCCGTAGACGATGGACGGGATGGCGGCGAGCAGCTCGATTGCGATGCCGAGCGGCGCGCGCAGCGGGGCCGGGCACGTCTCGGTGAGGAAGAAGGCGATGCCGAAGCCGATCGGCCAGGCGATGACGATGGCGATGAGCGCGGTGATGACCGTGCCGGTGATGGCGGGCAGGGCGCCGTAAACGTTCGTGACCGGGTTCCACTCAGCGCTCCAGATGAAGCCGAGGCCGAAGGTCTCGAAGGCGGCGCGGCCGCCCGTGAACATGATGAGGAGGATGGCGGCGAGAACGAGGACGACGATGCCGCCAGATGTGTAGAGGCTGATCTTGAAAGTGGTGTCGGCGAGATGTGGCTTCTTCGAGCCAATCAGCGTCTTGCCAGTCGTCGCGACCGCTTCCATCTGCCCCTCGATCACCCGTAACACCAACCCGTCGTCACGTCTGTTATTCAGTCTTTATGACAAAAGGAACGGGGCGGAGCGATTCTCCGCCCCGCCCTTACCTGTTAGTTGGTTATTTCCAGACCGGCGTGCCGTTGGACTGGATCGTCGCCCACTTCTTGCGGACAGCGTCCTGAACCGCAGCCGGAAGAGTGATGTAGTGCAGCTGGTCGGCGGCCGGCTTGCCCGACTTGAACGACCAGTCGAAGAACTTCAGGACGGCCGTAGCGCGAGCCGCGTCAGCCGGGTTCTTCGGAACGAGGATGTAGGTGGCCGAGACGATCGGCCAGGTCGTGTCGCCGCTCATGTTGATCATGGAGGCGGCGAAGTTCGGTGCGTTGTTCCAGTTGGCCTGGGCGGCGGCGGCGCTGAAGCCTTCAACCGTCGGCTTGACCGATTTGCCGGCGCGGTTGGCCAGCATTGGCATCTGCATCTTGTTCTCGGTGGCGTATGCGTATTCGACATAGCCGATACCGCCTTTGGTGTTCTGCACCGAGGCCGCGACGCCGGCGTTACCGGGGGCGCCGACGCCCGTTTTCCACGGCACCGAGTTGGCGGCGCCGACGTTGGTCTGGAAGGGGAGGCTCACCGCCGAGAGGTAGGAGGTGAAGATGTTCGTCGTACCCGAAGAGTCTGCGCGATAGGCGGGAGCGATCGCGACGGCGGGGAGGTTCATGCCCGGGTTGAGGGCTTTGATCTCGTTGGCGTTCCACATGCGGATGCGGCCTTGATAGATGTCCGCAACCACCGGACCCGTCAGTTTCAGGCTGTTGCCGTCAACGCCGGGGATGTTCACCACCACAACCACCGCACCGATAACGGCCGGGAATTGCAGCAGGTTGTTCGAGGCAAGGCGTTCTGAAGCGACCGGGGTATCCGAGGCGCCGAAGTCAACCGTGCGGTTGATGATCTGGGTGACGCCAGCGCCCGAGCCGACGCCCTGGTAGTTCAGGGCCGGACCTCCGGTGGCTTTGTATTGCTCACCCCATTTCGTGTAGATCGGGGCCGGGAAGGTAGCGCCCGCGCCCGTGATCTCCTGGGCCTGAGCAGCGGCGATGCCGCCAGCCACGACCGCCGCGACGGCAGCGGCGCGGACCGCGTGGCCGAGGCCCTTAGTCAGCTGATTAAACATGGAATTCTCCAGTTGGGATCCGTTGAGGGATTCGTCCGTGGCCCGTTGGGCCGTTCCTTACCACTCGATCTGCGAACGTATTGTGACAACGTCTGCGGTTCCGCTGAGCGGGCTTGACGGACGCTCGATATCGAGGTGCGACACGTCAGCCTGGAACTTCAGGAAGCCGAGCGGCTGCCAGGTTGCCTGGAGCGTCACGCCCTTCTGTTCGCCGCCGTCCATCGTGCCGTCGGTGAGGTCGAGATAGTCATAGCGGGCGCCGAAGATCAGCGAACCGATGCCATCGTCCGAACCCATCGTCCGTTTCGGCACGACGCGGCCGAAGGAGCCGTCCTTGCCGTTGTACGGGCGCGAATCGCCGGTCGGGGACCAGAAGAAGTCGATATAGCCGCCCTTGAAGGTGGGCTCGAAGGCGCCGAGCGTGGTGCCCGACTGCGGCGTGGCTTTGAGCTGGCCATATTCCGCCGTCATACCCCACTCGTTGTACTGGGCAGCGAATTCGCCGCCGAAGAATGTGTCCTGGGCGAAGGCGATTGAGCCGGTGTCGACGAAGCGATCGCCGAAGCCGGTCTGCGGACGGGCGCGGTAGCGGTAAGCGGCGCACGGTTGCCCGAGGCGTCGGGGCCTCCGGCGTTATCGCGGACGCGCGTGTTGAAGCCGAGGTGGATCAGCGTGTAGCCGTCCGGCCCCCGGTCATAGACCGGCGCCCAGGTGGCGCGACCTTCGAGGGCCACGGTCTCGGACGTGTTGGTCAATTCCGGGTTGTTGAAGTCGTCGCCTTGCAGCGCGACGCCGGCCGACCAGTTGCCGCCCGAGGTGGTCAGCGCGATCGCGCCGATCTTGGTGAAGCCGAAGGCGTTGATGTAACCCGAGCGCTCGTTGAACGGGATGTTCAGCGAGGACGTGCGGTCTTCCAGCGGCGAGACCTGGTTGTTCTGGCCGATGGTGAGTTCCCAGTCGCCGAAGACGTACTGGATGAAGGCGTCGTCGAAGCCGACTTCGGTGTCAGCGCCCGAGGTGGAGACGGCGGTGACGACCGGGCCGCGATCCGCTTCGCCGGCGGCGCAAGCCGCGCGCTGGGCGATAACGCCCGACGTCGTGTTCTGGCAGAGGCGCAGCGTGGTGACCGACGAGGTCGCCTGATCGGCGCCGGGAGCGAACTGTAGCTTGATGTTGTACTTCCAGTTCTGCGTGAACTGGCCTTCGACGCCGAGGAAGGCGCGGCGCACGAAGGTGCGCGTGTAGTTCTGGTTCACCGCGGCGAGATCGTCCGTCGAGATGTTGAACGCGTCGTACATGACGCGGCCGTTTATCTTGAAGATGCGGTCTTCTTCCGTCGAACGCGGCGAGCCGCCGGACCAGGAGGTCGCGAGCGTGGGGGCCGGCGGAGGCGGTGGTGGGAGCTGGTCGACAGTAGCGACGTTCTTCTCGGCGAGCATCTGCGCGACGATGGCTTTCACCTGCGCGGCCTGTTCCGGCGTCAGGTTGGTGAGGTCCTGGGACGTCTGCGTCGCGGGCGCGGTCGTTGTCTGGACTGTGGTCTGCTGGGCGTGGGCGGCGGCAGCCGATGCGGCCGCGAGCGCTGCCAGGGCTGCGGTGCGGCGCAGCGTGGCGTTGATCTTCATGAGTACCCCTCATCTCCCGGGTTCGCGGGCCAGCAGGGCGCGGGTCCGACGGGTGGGGGCGTAGGCAGGCGTGGCGACGGCTGCGTGAAGGTTTTAAATCAGTTGTGTAACAGCCCACAGGTTGGGCGCGTGTGTCGCACCGCGGCAACGGCCATCCAACCGAGGGCATCGGGCCCGGCCGCCTTCTTTTCAAAAGAAAACAAGGGGATGAGATAGGACTATCGTCCTATTAATAGGAAAGTTATCCTACATCTCTGGTTGCGAGCGAAACTGGGCACGTCGAAACCAGGAGGTTGGATTGGATTTTACGAAACAGATGAAGGAGGACCGCTTGCGCGCGCAAGTGGCGATCGCGCTGGCGGCGGCCGCTGTCGGTGCGCCGATGGAAGAGATCGTGAGCGATGTGCGCCGGACGAAGGTCGCATTCGCGCGGCAGGTGGCGATGTATGTCGCCTATGTCGGCTTCGGCATGTCGCTCGCCCGCGTGGCGGCGGCGTTCGGGCGGGACAAGTCGACCATCGCCTACGCCTGCAGGGTGATAGAGGACCGGCGCGACGAGCCGGCGTTCGATCGCTGGATGGAAGCGCTAGAGGCTTCGGCCGCGGGCGCACCGGTGGCCGCATGAGCACGGAGGCGGGCGAGGCGCGGACGCAGCATGTCGAGCGTGTGCTGCGGGCGTTGCGGATCAGCGGCCGGCGGCTTGTGAAACGCGGTGAGCGGTGGGGCGTTCTTGGCGGCGCGGATGCGCGACAGAAGACGCGGCTGCCGCTGGAACGCGGGGAGGTAGAGCAGCTTGCGCGCGAGGGTGCGATCGTTGCGCTCGATACTAAGACCTATGTGATGGGCAGTGTTGGGGGTGCAGAGCCGCTGGGGGTCGAGCCGTGCGCGTTCGTGTCGGCGGATGTGCGGCGATCGTTCGAACAGCGCGGATGCGGAGCGCGGCGCGAACGCCGGCCGGATCACGATGGACTGGGAGGCGGGGCCGGCGGATCGGCAGAAGCGGTCAGGCAGAACGCACGCGCTACAGGGCAAGGCGGTGGATGCGGCGCGGCGGCTAAAGCGCGCGCGGGCGATGACGGATCCGGTGCAGTGGTCGATAGCGTGGGCCCTCTGCGTGGATGCACAGCCGCTGCGGGCGCTGAGGCGGCGGTTCGGCCTCGGGCATCGTAATGCGGGCTCGGCGTTCGAGGCGGCGATGGAAGCAGTGGCGAATGCGTATGAGCGTTAGGTCGCCGAGGCGATGGCGCGAATACGCTGGAGCATCGAGGCGAGCCCGTTGGATCGCTGGGGCGTGAGCGCGTCTGCGACGCCGATCTCCTTGAAGAAGGCGGGCGCATCGAAGGCGAGAATGTCGGCGGGCGTCTGGTTGGAGAAGAGGTGGACGATCACCGCGACAAGGCCGGCGACGATGGCGGCGTCGGACGCGCCGCGGAAGTGGAGCGCGCCGGGCTTGGCGGTCGAGGGTTCGGCGACGAGCCAGACCTGGCTGGAGCAGCCGCGCACCTTGAAGGCGTCGTCGTATTCGTGGGGGCTAAGCGGGGCGAGCGCCTTGCCGAGGTCGATTAGATGCTGGAAGCGCGCTTCCCAGTCCCCCAGGAAGGCGAAGTCTTCACGCAGCTGTTCAGCCTGTTGGGTCACGCTCATGCCGTGGACATGGCGCGAGGCGCGAGCCAACGCAAGTGTGGCGAAGCGAGCCGGAGCGGGCTGGGGATGCTGGGGGCTCCGGCTCGCCTGCCACGGGGCGCGCGCGTCTCAAGCGAGCCCCAAGGTCAGCTGAATTGTGAGGGCGAAGCGATCAAGCGCTCTTGGTGTGGAGCATCGCAACGTCGGTTCGGCCCATGGCGTCCAGTGCGGCGGTCATCACCTGTGTCTTGCAGGTGTTCATCGCGCGGACCCAGTGAAGGCCGGAGAACTTCTGTGCATGGCAGGCCTTCCGGGCCGTGTCCTCGAGCGCAGCGTAAATCTTCTGGGGCGCATCGGCGCTGTTGTAGGCGAACACCATGTGGAAGGTGAACGTCGGCTGTTCGGCGGAGGCGGCAGGCGCAGCACCGGCGGCTGACGCCGCGAAGAGCGCCGAAGCGGCAATGGCTTTCGACGTTGCGATCATGCGAAACATGAGGAGGTATCCTTCTTTTCTCGTCGCCCGTCTTGTTGCGGGCTGAGATCAGGAATGCCTTGGCGGAGGTTTCGCTGAAAGCGAGCAGGACGCGAGACGGTCATGACTTTTGGTCGTGATCGCCGCCACGCGTTCGCCTCAGTTGAGGTGCTCGACCGTTGTCTTGAGCCAGTCGATTACTGTCTGCACGAAAGGCCGGCGCGCGGAGGCGACGGTGTGGGCGATGTGGAAGCTGTGATCGACATCAACGGGGCTGGACGCGAACTGCACCAGCTCGCCGCAATCGATCATGTCCTGCACGAGGATGCGCGGCAGAAGGCCGAGCCCCTGGCTGGTGGTGAGCGCCTTGATGGCGACGAGGAAGTCCTCGATCACGTAGGCAGGCGGCATGTCGGACAGGTCGACATTGGTGACCGCCTGCCATTCGCGCCACTCATTGTAGCCGGCGGTCTGGATGCGGCGAGTGGTGTTGAGCAGCTTGTCCAGATTGCCGCCGCAGGCGTCGTACACGGCAGGCGAGCACACGGGCATCAGCATGCCCTTCACCAGCCGGTTCGAGACGAGGCCTTCATACTGACCGAGACCGTAACGCACGGCGATGTCAGCTTCCTCGCGCGTGAGGTCGATGAGGCGGACCGAGGTGATGAACTCGATCTCGATATCCGGATGGAGCGCGCGGAATTCGGGCAGGCGTGGCACGAGATGTTGGCCGGCGAAGGAGGCGAGCGTGGCGATTCGGCAGATGCTCGAGCGTGGCGGCTTGCGGTGATAGTGCGCGAAGGCGTCGGTCATCATTGCGAAGGCGGGACGCAGCGCCTCCATCAGCGTGTAGCCTTCCTGAGTGAGGGACAGCCCGGTGGGTGAGCGCACAAAGACCTGGGCGCCAATGAAATCTTCGAGCGAAATGACGTGTTTGGAGATGGCGCCCTGCGTAACGCCGAGCTCCTCCGCGGCGCGGGAGAAACTGAGGTGCCGCGAGGCGGCTTCGAACGCGCGAACCGCGTTCAGAGGGGGAAGTGATCTCGACATGGCGGGAACACCAACTAGCACGAGTTGACGGAAGATGCAGCCGAAACGGCTTCGGGCCGGAAGCGGCCTCGCTTTCCCCCTGGAGTTGGACAGGGCGATTGCGAAGTGCTTCCGGCCGTTCAGCCGTGTCCCGTGTCGTCGCGGGACCCGGTTATCGCTGCCTAGCCGCGAGGGGTGTGGTCGTGCATGGCGGCGATGTCGGTGCGCCCGATGCGCTCGACCGCCTTGGCGAGAAGGTCAGCCGCGCACTGATCGTCCAGCTTGCGCAGACTGAGTGGCCGCGGGCCCGGCGTGGTGCAGGCGTAGTCGGCCGTGCGCGCGAGATCGGCGTAGATCTCGCTCACCGGCGCCGCCGGGTTGTAGGCGAAGGCCGCCGTGACCGGGCGCACGTCACTGGTGACCGGATCGGCGAACGCCTTGGGGGCGGCCAGCGGAATGGTCATCATGAGGAGAGCGACGGGAGCGGCGTAGAGCTTCAGGTTCAGCGTAACCATGGGAGGTAACCTCTTCTTATGTCGGCCCGTCTTGATTGCGGGCTCGCTGTGTAGATGAGGCGCCTCGGGGTGTTTTGGAATCGAGAAGGGCGAGCGTCGCCCATGAGTAAAAGTCATGGGGCTGCGCACAGGCGGGTTCTTGAATGGAGAGACGCAGCGCCGGTTAGCGCGTTTACGCCATGTTGGTGGCGGCTTCACCCTTCAACCATGCGATTACGTCAGGCACGGTGGGGCGCCGGTGGGCATTGGGCGTATGGACGATGTGGAAATTGTAATCTGTCCGGACGCGGACCGGCGAGAAGGCTACCAGATCGCCCTTGTTGATGTGGTTGCGGACGAGAATCTCAGGCAGCAAAGCAAGACCCTGATGCGAAAGGGCGGCCATCAAGGCGACTTGGAATTCCTCGATCACGATGGTGGGCGGCGCAGCCGACAGATCGAACTTCGCGAGATCCGACCAGTCGCGCCACTCATTGTAGGCCGAACACTGGATGCGGCGGGTCTTTGCCAGGAGCGAAGTCAGGTTGTTTCCGCCCTGCTGCATCACTTGCGGCGTGCAGACGGAAAGGAGTTCGGGCTGGCCGAGCGGCGTTGAGATCACGCCTTCGTACTGGCCGCCGCCATAGCGGACGGCGATGTCGAATTCCTCACGATTGAGATCGACAAGGCGAATCGTGGTGAGAAATTCGAGTTCAACGCCCGGGAAGCGGTCGCGGAAGACACCGAGGCGCGGAACCAGGAATTGCGAGGCGAAGGACGCCGTCGTGGAGATGCGCACGACGTTCGAGCGCGGTGAGCGGCGGGAGTAACGCGAGAAAGCTTCCGAGAGCGTGGTGAAGGCGGGCTCGATCGCCTCCTTGAGGGACCCGCCCTCATTGGTGAGGCGCAGGCCGCTGGGCTCGCGGTAGAAGAGCTGGACGCCGATGAAGTCCTCGAGGGCGATCACCTGCTTGGAGATAGCGCCCTGGGTGACGCCAAGCTCGTCTGCGGCGCGCGACAGGTTGAGGTGGCGTGAGGCGGCCTCGAAGGCGCGAACGGCGTTAAGCGGGGGAAGCGGTTTCACCATACGGTCTTGGTAGCACCCCCTGTTGCCAAGTCATGTCAGCAGCATGTGGGAGTGCTTGGCGCATCTGTGAATACGCCCTGACGTTTTGGGGTTGGCGAAAGATGAAATTCCTGTAGTTCGGAAGGGTTAGTCCGTAGGATCATCCGACAACAGACATTCGAGGCCGATGCCCCATCATACCCCGCTTCTTGCCACCATCGCCGCGGGTATCGGACTCGCCTTTCTGCTTGGACTTGTCGCCAATCGCCTGAAACTGTCGCCGCTGGTGGGCTATCTCCTCGCCGGCGTGCTCGTGGGACCGTTCACGCCGGGGTTCGTGGCGGACCAGGCGCTGGCCAACGAACTGGCCGAACTTGGCGTGATCCTGCTGATGTTCGGGGTCGGACTGCATTTCTCACTGAAAGACCTGATGGCTGTGCGCCTCATCGCCGTGCCGGGGGCGATCGTGCAAATGGCGACGGCAACCGGGCTGGGCGTCGGGCTCGGCTACCTGTTCGGATGGCCGCTGATCAGCGGGCTGGTGTTCGGGTTGGCGTTGTCGGTCGCGAGTACGGTGGTGCTGCTGAAGGCACTGCAGGAGCGGCACATCGTTCAGACCGAGCGCGGACGCATCGCGGTCGGCTGGCTGATCGTCGAAGACCTCGCGATGGTGCTGGCGCTTGTGCTGTTGCCGGTGGCGGCGCAGATGATGGGCGCGGCGCCGGCTGTCGTGGAACCGGGCCATGAGGTCGCCGCGACGGGCGACACGTGGACGATCCTGCTGACGACGATCTTCAAGGTGGTCGCGTTCGTGGCGTTCATGCTGATCGTGGGGCGGAAGGTTATTCCGTTCGTGCTGCACTATGTGGCGCACACGGGATCGCGCGAGCTGTTCCGGCTGTCGGTGCTGGCGATTGCGCTGGGCGTCGCGTTCGGGGCGGCGATGCTGTTCGGCGTGTCGTTCGCGCTTGGCGCGTTCTTCGCGGGGATGATCCTGTCGGAGTCGGAGCTGAGCCATCAGGCAGCGGAGGAGACGCTGCCCTTACGCGATGCGTTCGCGGTGCTCTTCTTCGTGTCGGCGGGCATGCTGTTCAATCCGCAGGTGGTGATGCAGCAGCCGCTGCAACTGCTGGCGACGTTGGCGGTGATCCTGCTGGGCAAGTCGATTGCGGCGTTCCTAATCATTCGGGCGTTCAAGCATCCCAACGGGACAGCGCTTGTAGTGTCGGCGAGCCTGGCGCAGATCGGCGAATTCTCGTTCATACTCGCGACGCTGGGCGTCGATCTGGCGATCCTGCCGGAGGCGGGGCGCGACCTGGTCATAGCGGGCGCGATCATCTCGATCGTGCTGAACCCGTTCGTGTTCTTGTTTGTCTCGAGGTTCGAAAAGAAGACTCAGGCGCCTGCCGAAACGCCGGGTGAAACGGATCTAACGCCCACGAACCTGTCGGGTCATGCGGTTGTGGTGGGCTATGGCCGGGTCGGACAGGTGTTGGTCGACGGCCTTCGCATGGACGGGCACGAGGTGCTCGTCATCGATGATAAACCGGAGCGGGTGGATCAGGCGCGCGAGAGCGGCGTCGAGGCGCTACTCGGATCCGGCGCCGATGCGGATGTTGTGAAAGCGATGAACGTCGAGCTGGCGAAACTGCTGTTTGTCGCGATCCCAAATCCGTTTGAGGCCGGTCAGGTGGTGGCGAAGGCTCGGGCGGCCAATGCGGCACTGAAGATCGTCGCGCGAGCGCACTCGGACGAGGAGGTAACGCACCTCAAGACGCTCGGCGCGGACGAGATCATAATGGGCGAGCGAGAGCTGGCGCAGGCTATGCTGATGCGCGCGCGCGATGCGTTGCGGTCGATACTGCCACCGGCGGCGGAGCCGCCTGTCCAATCCGCCTAGCAGAAACAAAACCGCCCCGGCTTTCGCCGGGGCGGTTCGCTGGTGTCGGAGAGAACTCTACTTCGCGATTTCCGAGAAGCAGCCGCCCATCGAGCGGACGTCTTCGCCCGGCAGCTTCAGGCCGTGGCGGGCGAGGCAGAAGGTGAGGTCGGAGCGGATGTGAGCGGCCGAGACGCAGCTCAGTAGCTGCATCTGGGCTTCCTCGAGGCAGGTGACCGACATAGAGTCGCTCATCGCGGACTTCACGTCCGACTGGTTCGTCTTGTCAGCTTCGATCGCGTGGAACGCGGCGAGCGTCACCATGCGGTTCGCGGTGCCGAGGTATTTCGGATCGACCTTGAGCGAGGGCGGGGCCGTGGTCACGGGCGAGATGGACGAGAAGGCGGAGGCTGGCGCCGAAGCGGCGAACACCGAGACCTTGTCCCAGATGGAGCCCGCGTTCGAGGGCGAGGCTGCGACGGTGGCGAGCATCGCGTTGAGGTCCGGGCCGGCGAAGAGTTTCTGCGCAGCGTCGGTGACGGGACGTGAGGCGGCGGCGCTGGCCTTGAGGGCCTTGATCGAACCGTTCGGGTCTTTGACCTTGGATTTGCCCCAGGCGACGTTCTGGAGCTTGTAGGACTGCTCTTTCACGAAGGCGCCGGCCGAAGAGATGCGGGCCGTGTCCTTGCTGTTGATGTTGAGCGCGGCCTGGAGGGCGGCTTCACCGCCCTTGAGCGAGCGGGCGTAGCCGACGTCGTTGCGCATGCCGGTCAGAACGCGCTCGCGGCCGTAATAGCTGTCGATGTCGCGGACGGCAGCCACGAAGTCGGTGTTCTGGGCGGCGAGGATGGCCGAGTAGGAGATCCAGGCGGCCGACAGCTGGCCCGGGTTTGGCCCGCCGAACGTGTTCATGGCCTTGTCGAGATCGTCCGCAGACTTGAGCTCCTTGGACATGATATTGGAGACTTCGCCCTGATACTCGGCGTAGCCGGCGGCCGCGGTGGGCAGGATCCGTTTGTCCGGGGTCGGGCTGGCAGGTGTCTGACTGAGCGCGACGGGGGTCGCGAGGGCGGCCAGGGCGAGGATGGCGGCGCAGAACTTGAGTTCGGAACGCATGGTTACCTCCGACGGTGCTTCGTCATGGTCGCTGGGAGTGTCTGCACCGTAGCAGACGCGGCCCGCAATGTGCTTCCAAATGCAGGTTGCGGGGTGAGTCATTTACGCGCGGTTAGGATGGCGAATGCAACTGCACGCATCAAGCCCGGCACTGCAAGGCTTTCGTCAGAAATGACGGGGCCACGGGCCATATGGCTGGGACTGGCGACTCTGGCGGCAGCCTGGAGCGTCTTCCTTGGCGTGCCATTCTGGCTCAGCGCCGGGGCCTTCACATGCGCTATTCTGCCACCCCTCGTTGGAACGTTCGTGCGTGGTTCCACAACCGATACGAGAGTTGCCGAGATCGAAGCGGGACTCTGGATCGCACTCGCGACTGCGGGCGCGGCGAGCATGGGCGGAACGACAGCGATCATCGTGCTCTACGGGGTTGCCGTAGCGGTGGCGTGGACTTCTGGCCAGGTGAGGCTGACCGCGGAGATCGCGGGCTTCGCCCTGCTCGGTCTGGTGTTCTCCATGGTGGCGAGCATCGGCGGCGGATGGGTGAACTCGCACGACGCAGCGATTCTTGCGACGGGCTATGGCGTGTCGGGTCTCGTCATGCTCGGCGTGCTGGCGCTTGCCGCCGTCGCACGCTCCGGCGGCAATGGCGTTCAGGCGGTCACGAAGCGGGTCGAACCTGTCAAAACCGACACGATGGTTGATCAAAAGTTAAAGCAGGCGGAGGGCCAGCTGGCCCAGGCAGCGGCTGTTGCTGAGGCGGCGCGGGCGGAAGCCGAAGCGGCCCGCGAGCGGCTCGAGGCGCGTACAACATTCTTTGCTCAGACAAGCCATGAGCTGCGCACGCCGCTGAACGCGATCGTCGGCTTCGCGGAGATGATGCGCAACGCCGTGTTTGGCCCGCTGCCGGATCGGTATCAGGAATATGCCGGGCTAATCCATGAGGGCGGGCGCAATCTCACGCTAATCGTCGATGACGTGCTCGACCTCGCGCGGATCGAGGCGGGCCGGTACGAGATCTATGCGGACCTCGTGAGCCTGACCGATCTTGCGGTGGAAGCTGTGACGTTCATGCGGGACGAGGCGCTGCGGAAGAACATCGACCTCGATGTGACCGGGCCGGACGATGTCGAGGCGTTCGCGGATTCAAAGGCCGTCCGCCAGATCGCGCTCAACCTGATCTCCAACGCGCTGAAGTTCACGCCTGAAGGCGGGCGCGTGGAGGTTTCGGCGCTGGAGACGAAGGATGGCGCGGTGCTCGCCGTATCGGACACAGGCGTGGGCATCAGCCCGGACGAGCTGACGCGTCTATCACGCACGTTCGAGCAGGGCGAGGCCGGCAAACGGCAGAAAGGCGCCGGGCTGGGGCTGTCGGTGGTGCGGGCGTTTGCCGAGCTGCACGGCGGGCGGCTGGACATCGAGAGCCGCGAGGGCGGCGGCACGACGATCGCGGTGTTTTTCCCCGCGGAAAAAGCCAGCAGACGCGATCACGTTCAGGATTGACGCTGCGCAACCACGCTGGCGGCTTCGCTTTTCACAGGATAACCAAACGCTGCGGCTGCGGAACAAAGCGCGCCGGGCCGGATCTGCGTTTCGCCACGAGAGCGAGCGGACTGGCCCTCGCCTTGCAGATATTTTCCAGCAAAGGATGGGGTCCGTGCGTCTCGAAGCCGACTTGGAGCCAGCTGGCGGCGTTCTCTGGGATCGCCCGTCGAGAGATGTGCGTCAGGCATTGGGCGCCGGATCGCAAATGCATGCGGATAACCGTTGCGGCATCTCCACAATCGCTCCGAGGACTGGTACTAGGGAACGTGGCGGGGGCGGCCCAGAGGGGCGGCCATGACTGACGTATATATCGCCTACGCACGCGAAGACCGCGAAAAAGTCCGGATCCTGAGCGACATGCTCCGATTCGAAGGCTGGGACGTATGGGTGGACCCATCGAGCCCGACCGAGGACAACAGCGCATCCATTGACCTGAAGCTGGGATCGGCAGGCGCAATCCTGGTTGTGTGGTCTGGCTATTCGCGCGGGTCGGAACAGGTGCGTTCGGAAGCGGCGACAGGTCTCTACAAGAACAAGCTTATCCAGGTGCGCGTCGATCAGGCTGCGCCGCCGCGGCCGTTCGATCAGGTCGAAGTCATCGATCTCGGCATGTGGTCGGGCGAGCGGGAAGATCCCAACTGGCGGCGCATCGTGTCGTCTGTGCGGCTCTATGCGGGAGCGCCGGGAGCTTCGCGTCCGCAGGTAACGCGGCGGGCGACGGCGGGGCCGGCCTATCTCGAACCCGCGCGCTCGATCGCGTGGGGACCTATCGTGGCGGCAGGTGTTCTGGTCGTCGCTGGCGCCGGCGTGTGGTTGGCCGACCCGTTCGGCTGGCGCGCTAGCGACACGACGGTTGCGGCGAACGACACCGTTGCGACATCAGCGGCGACGCCGATCGAGGGCGCAGCGGCCGTCGTCGAGACATCAACCGCAATGTTCGAAGACACCGAGCAGTCGACGGCGGAATGGGGGCGGGTGAACCGAAATAGCGCCGATGGGTTGCGGAGCTATGTGGCGGCGTTCCCCCGCGCGAGTTCGGCAGAGACGGCGCGTTCGTTGCTGCGTGTGATGGATGCGCAGGCGTGGGTGCACGCGGTTACGGCCGATAATGAGGACGGATATCAGGCCTACCTGAAGGACTTCCCTGTCGATGCATCGATGCCAGGGGCCATGGCCGCGCCGGCGCGCGATCGCCTCGTGTCTCTGAGCGCCGAGCGGTCGCAGGCCATCGAGGACATCCAGCGTGGACTGACGGCGCTGAAGATCTACAAGGGCGATATCGACGGCAAGGGCGGCGCCGGCACGGCGCGGGCCGTGAAGGACTTCGCGACATCGCGCAACCGGACCTTCCCGACACTGTCTACGGCAGCGCCGCGCGACCTGCGCGCATTCGCCGAAATCGTGGCCAAGGCAGCTGGAACGACGCCATCGTCCAAGGCGCCGATCATCGCGACGGCGACAACGACCTCTCCGGCGAAGCCCGGGAGCGTGGAAGACGCCGATCGCGACCGCATCGCCAAAGCGCAGGCGGCGATCCAGGCAGCTTCTAAGGCCGCGACCGAGACCGCTGCGACGCAGGCAGCGGTCAGTTCCGGTTCTGACTCGGGCGCTGTCAGCGAGCTGCAGAAGATGGCTGACCAGAATGCCTGGGCTGACGCCGAGAAGGTCGGCACGCTGGCCGCCTATCAGAACTATCTCATCACGCATCCATCGGGCGCGCAGGTCGCGGCTGCCAAATCGGCAGTGACGCGGCTCAGCCGTCCGGCGCCGTACAATCTCGATCTTGTACCGGCAGATGTGAAAGCAGCTGCGGAAGCTGCGCGGCGCGCGCA
This sequence comes from Hyphomonadaceae bacterium, assembly GCA_047601145.1. Taxonomy (GTDB): domain Bacteria; phylum Pseudomonadota; class Alphaproteobacteria; order Caulobacterales; family Hyphomonadaceae; genus UBA7672. The sequence goes on along the minus strand of JASGJW010000003.1, from coordinate 859,032 downwards.
GACGTCGGCCAACTCACGGGCCCTGCAGGCGCGGGAGACGGCGTCAGCCGCTGAAGCGGCGCCAGGTGCGCGCGAGATCATCGCGGCCGATGGCGACAAGTATCAGGCGCAGATTTCCGGCGGCGCTCCGAACGGGCTCGGCGTGCGCGTGAGTGGCGGGGGCGGCAATGCCGGCGATCGCTATCGCGGCGAGCTGCGCAACGGACAAACGGCGGGTCTCGGCGTATACGAGTATGGCAGCAATCCGGGGAACTCATCGTCTGGCGCGCTGCGTTACGAAGGCGAGCATTCGAGCGATGCGGCTTCTGGCTATGGCGTCACCTACTGGAAGAATGGCGACTCTGTTCGCCGGCCTGGGGAATGGCCCGAACGGCATCGGGCGTGGCGTGCTCACCTTCTCCAATGGCCAGCGCTATGAGGGCGAGATGCGCAACGGGACACGCAATGGCTATGGCGTCGTGTGGTCTGCCGATGGCTCGATCCTGATGGCCGGGCGCTGGGTCAATGGGGAGCTGGTTGAGCCAGCTGCGAAACCCGACGGCCAATAGGCTGCTGCCTGCTGGCCAAGCCTGAGCATTCCGCCTAATCTGCCTGCCGGTGGAGAGTGGGGTAGAGCGATGGCCGATGCGGCCAAATCGCTGAAGGTGTTCGTTTCGTACTCGCGGACGGACGTGGAGTTCGCAGACCAGCTCGTGCTGGCTCTGGAAGATAAGGGATTCCAGACAATCCTCGACCGCCACGACATGAGTGGCGGGGAGAACTGGCGCGAGCGCCTGGGCAAGCTGATCCTGTCCGCGGACGCGGTGACTTTCATTCTCTCAGAAAAGTCGGCGGCGTCGGAGATCTGCGCCTGGGAGGTCGAGGAGGCGCGGCGGCTGTCGAAGCGCATCTTGCCGGTGACGCCGGCGTCGGTGGCCAATGTGAAGCCGCCGCAGGCGCTCTCCGATCTCAACTGGATTCCATTCTTCGCCGATCCTGCGGTGCCGGGCTCGGGCTTCTATTACGGCGTCAAGCGGCTCGAGGAAGCGCTGCGCATCGACCTCGACTGGCTGCGAGCGCAGACGCGCTATCTGGAGCGATCGAGCGAGTGGACGAAGGCGGCCAGGGCCGAAGACCTGCTGCTGCGGGGCGAGGCGTTGCGTGAGGCGCATGCCTGGCTCAGCAAGACGCCCGCAGGTTCTTCCCCGCCGGATGGCGTGCGCGAGTATCTCTCCGCGAGCGCTGACGCTGAGCAGAAGCGCGAGGCCGCAGCGAGGCTGCAGATCGAGGAACGCGAAAAGGCCGTGAAGGTCGCCGAGGCGGCAGTCACCGAGAAGCAGCAGGCGGTGGCGGCGAAGGCGCGGACGGACAGGCTCCTGCGCATGCTGGCGATGTCGGCGCTGGTTGCAGGTGTGCTGCTGGTGGCCCTGGCGGGCGTGGGTGTGTGGTTTGCGTCGAAGAACTTTGTGGACTCAGCCGAGCGCGACGCAAAGCTGTTCGCGCGCGAAGCCAACGTGCTTTCGGCAAAGGGCGACAAGGTTCTCGCCATGCTGGTCGCGCTGTCCGGCGATCCGGCCGCGAAGAGAGGGTTGCTCGAGCAGTGGTTCCGGCCTGGTGGTTATCCAGCGGCGCGCGAGGCGCTGGCGCGCGCGTATGCAACGAACCGGCTCGTGATGTCCGTCCCAACCGGCGAGCCGATCACGGCGATGGCCCCATTCGCGGACGACAAGCGGTTCATCACCTTCCACAAAGGCGGCGTCGCGCGGGTGTGGGAGGTCGGCAATCCGGCGCCGGTGCGCTCGTTCAAAACAACGGAGGATGTGAAGCAGGCGAAGATCCTCAAGGACGGCGAGCGGGCGCTTATGCTGTTCGCCAATGGCCGGGCCGTCTTAGTGCGTCTCACTGACGGGTCCGAGCAGCAGGTTTTCGCGATTGACGATAGTCAGGAAACGACATCGGCTGCAATCGATCACGATGAAAAGCGGGTTTTGACCGGAGGCATCGACGGCCGGATCGAGCTCTGGAACGTCGGGACGGCTAGCCAGGTGATGCGATGGGAGGCTGCTCCCGCCAGCGAAAACAACTACGGCGACCCCGCTGTCCATGGTCTCGCTTTTTCAGCAAACGAGGGCGAGGGATTTTTCAGCGCGGACGGTCGCGGCATGGTTGCGCAGTGGAGCACCGCATCAACAGCGCCAATCAAGAAGAAGGAACTTGGCGAAGACGTGTACGCGGCCTCGCTCATATCCGCAGGCAGCGACTTCATCAGCATGGTTCTTGTCGGCGCCAACAATGGCCGCCTTTATGGTCTTGAGACCAGAGACATCGAACAGCCGGTTCGCGACGTTCCGGTATTTGATGCGATCGCCAAGGATGTCGCCGTGACGGGCTTGATCGTTGGTCGCAGCGGCATCAACGCCCTTGCAATATCGGATACGGGCAGCGTCGTTGTGTTCCGCGATGGATACATATCCCGCACCGAATTTGGCAGCGCCGCAGACATCACTGCAGCCGTGCAGGTAGCAGACGGGCAGACCGCCGTGACGGGTTCGCGTGACGGGACGGTTCGCCAGTGGTCGCTGGAAAAGTCGGCGGCGGAATTGCTTTCCTTCGGTCGGCAGGCGTCCGAAGCAGGCGTTTCACAGGCCCCGCCTCCGCGAGATGTCGTGTTGTCCGGCGACGGCCAGCAGGCGCTGCTCCTCTACTTCAACGACGAGACCAGCAAGCTGTGGCGTCGGAACGGATCGCCTGAAACCAGCGAGCTCAACGCACAAAAGATATCCGCAGACGGCCAGTTCGTGGTCCGGCTGAACCCCAGTGTCGATCGAAGCAAGTCAGCGCCGCGAGAACGGGACGTCGTGCGGCTGTCGGACGGCAAGGTCGTTCACACAATCAGCGCCGAGCAGACGCCGCTGGGCTTCGTCAGAAGCGAAGGCGTATTGCTGGAAGCGTCCGACGGAAGCCTGTCGATCTGGAAATTTGGCGCGAAGTCGCCGGAATGGACAACGGGAAAACCCGAGGAGCGCGGATATAGCGGGGCCTTTGATATCAGTCCCGACGGTTCACGCGTGATTGCGAACTTCGACAACAGGATCAAGGTCTGGAAGGTCGGACAGGCAAAACCTGAAGCGGATCTGCCGATGGACGCCCATGTGACTGTGGCGAGATTTCTTCCCGACAATTCCCGTTTCGCGCTCGGCCTCGAAACGGGCGGCATCGAAATTTGGAGCGTGGGTAACGACCGACCGCTGGAATCTTTCGACGGTCATACGTCCGACGTGCAAACCATTGCCTTCAGTCGCGACAAGGGCCTGATGGCCACGGCGTCTACTGATCGCTCCGCGATATTGTGGCGGATCGGGCAGCGGGAGCCACTGCAGGTTTTTGATATCCAGGGCAGCGTCTACTCGATGATGTTTGAGCCGAGCGGCAAGCAGGTTCTCATCGCGACGATGGACGGCATCTCGGCCTGGGAGATCGAGCCGGTGGCGCTGGCCGATGCGAACACACAGGTGCGGCTAGCGTGCGAGAGGCTGGAACAGCTGAACGTCCATGGATTCAGTTCGCGTGACGTGTTGACTGTTCCGTCCCTGCGTGGATTGCCGGAGAACCCCTGCACCGCGATGGGGATCACGCAGCCGAAGACGGTGGCCGTGATGGCCAATCCTGCGGCGCCGGCTGCTCGGACGTGGGCTGGGTCTCCGCCCTAGTGATTGCCGAGGCCGGGGCCTTTGAACTGCAGCGTGATCTTCGGGTTCGTGATGCTGGAGTTCGACGAGCTCGGCGAGCGCGATGACGGGCTGCCGGCGCTGAACGTGCCGTAGGCGTTCCCGCCCGGCATACCGCCCTGCGTCGCGTTGAGGCGCGAGATCGCGGCCATCATCTGCGGATTGATGCCCGATGTCGCGAGCGCGAAGATGCGTCCCTTGGTCGGGTCCGGCAGCTTCTTGAGCTTCACGATGATCGTGCGGCCAAGCTGGCAGACATCAACCTTGGACGGGTCGACAGCGTCGGCGCCGGCGCCGATGGGGCCGCCGCCGTTCATGCCGGAGGCCATCAAGCCCATAACCTGCTTGTCCATCATCATGGAGAAGAAGGTAGTCTGAAGCGCGGACTGATCGTCCTGCGTGAGTTCCATGTCGACCTGACCAGCGTTGCGGCCCTTGGCGGCCAAATCCACCATGGCGCGGCCGGCACGCATGCCGACCTTGTAGCCTTCGCCACCATAGGCGGCGAGATCGGCGAGGGCCGTCGGATGAGCTGCGAGCTGCTGGAAGGCCGGCAGCGTGCACTCACCGGCCGCCTTCTCGACGACGCCGAGGGCGTCGGTAGCGATGGTCATGACGTTGTCGAAGCCTTCGGAACCGGTGCGTCCGATTTCCTGCATGTGCGCCGGGATGAATTCAACCGACCAGTCGCTCGTCGCATTAACGAGATCGTCGCGGTCCGCGCCGATTTTCATGGCTTCATCAGCGAGATCGCCGAGCAGGCGATCATGGTCGGCGGGGAAATTGGCGGCCAGCGAGGTCATGAAGGCGCGGCCTTCGCCATCGGGGAAGGCTTCACGAGCGAGGGCAGTCTTGGCCTGGTCACGGTCGAGGCCGGCGACGACTTCGCTGAGCGGACGGACAGGGATGCTGCCGCCGAACATGTCCATGACGGAGGGGGCAGCCATCGCGGCGCCGGCCGAAAGAACAACGACGCCGAACGCCAGGGCGATGAAGCCCTTGTCGATGCCGCCGGGGTTGGCGACCGTCATGCGGGCTGCGCCGCCGCCTTCAGTCACGACCGGAGGCGGGACCAGGTTGCGGGCCGGATGACCTTCGCCGGTGCCGCGTTTGCCAAAGCTCATGACCGTCCCCTCGAACGCATGATTGCAGTGGCCAGTATGTCGCAACGTCGTTGAAACGCGGTTAGCTGGAACCGGTGAAATTCGACGGATCGATGAAGGAATGCGCCTGTTCCGGTAACCTTCGGCCCGATTGGCGTGCCGCGTCCCCTGCGCCGCTAGTAATAGGTCTGCAGCGCGGCCGCGTCGTAGTCGCGGAGTTCGTCAAAGCGGTTAGCCTTCACCTTGAGCGCCCATTCTGGGTCCTGCAGGATGGCGCGGCCGACCGCGACAAGATCAAACTCGCCACGGTCGAGGCGTTCGATGGTCTCGTCGAACTTGCCGGCAGCCGATCCTTCGCCCCGGAACGCTCCCGTGAATTCCGACGAGAGGCCGACAGAGCCAACAGCGATGGTCGGAATGCCGGTCAGCTTCTTGATCCAGCCAGCGAAGTTGAGGCCCTGCGGTCCGTCAATGTCAGGGAATTCCGGCTCAAGGATGCGGCGCTGAGAACAATGGATGGCGTCGACGCCCGCGCCGATCAGCACACGCGCCCAGGCTTCCATCTCCTGCGGCGTGGTCGCGAGCTTGGCGTTGTAGTCGACAGACTTCCACTGCGAGACGCGGATAATCATAGGCAGGTCGCCGATCGCTGCGCGGCAGCGGCGGATGACTTCCGCCGCGAACTCGGCGCGCTGCTCCAGCTTCGCTCCGCCGAAACGGTCGGTACGCTGGTTGGTAACGGGCCAGAAGAACTCGTCGATCAGGTAGGCATGGGCGCCGTGAAGCTCGATGCAGTCGAAGCCGAGCCGTTTGGCGTCGGCGGCGGCGTCGGCATAGGCCTGCGCCATGTCGATGACCTCGGCTTCGGTCGGCTCATCGCTTATTTTTTTGCCGGTAAGCGTGATGCCCGAAGGCCCATCCGACGGCGCGTCGGGGAAATGGCCGGTGCCGGGCTTGCGGCTCATTCCCTGGTGCCAGATCTGTGGGCCCATCTTGCCGCCGGCGGCGTGAACGGCGTCGATCACTTTCTTCCAGCCGGCGAGAGCCTCTTCGCCCCAGAACAGCGGAATATTTGCGTCGTTCGAGGCGCCCTTGCGGCGGGTGAGTGTGCCCTCGGAAAGGATCAGGCCGACGTCAGCGGCGGCGCGGCGTTGGTAGTAGCCGACGTTCTCGGCGTTGGGAAAAGCGCCGGGGGAGCGCGAGCGCGTCATCGGCGCCATGACGATACGGTTCTCCAGCTCCATTCCGCGAAGCGCGAATGGTCGGAAGAGCGGAGAGACGTCAGTCATTGGCAGGCCTCGTGAGTGTTTGCTCACACTTCGGCGCGCCGGCCGGGTTCGTCAATGCAGCTGGGCTAGGGTCTGGGTTGAGGCGAATTGGCGCGCCTGTCGAGAAAGACTGCGGCAAGCGTGATGAGAAGATAGACCGCGAGCGCCATAGCGCCCGTACTGGTCACGTTGTCGGACGCTTCGGCTGGGATCAGCATGGCGATGATCTGGACGGCGACCAGCAGCAGGATGAAAGCGGCCGCGGGCCAGGCGCGGAAGCCGGCGGTCGTCCGCTGCGCAGCCCAGAAGATTCCTGCGATGGCGATGAGGCCGATTTCGACAGCCTGCTCCATGACCGGCTGATCCCATAGCGCAAAGCCGATCTTTGGGCCTGCGGGGAAGAGTTCGAGATCGGGCCGGTGGACCAGCAGGTCGAGCAACCAGTGTGATAAGACGACAGCGCCGATAAAAATCGCGGGCCGCCATGTCAGGCGCAGGAGGTAGCGGGCGAGGAGGGCCGCGCCAAGCGACCACGCTACTACGCCGGGGAACGAATGGGTAAAGGGCATGTATTCGAGCACCAGCGCGCTGCCGGGCAGCGCCGGATCCACATGCCCGCGCTCTATGCCGGTCATCACGAGGGCGCTCCAGCCGATGTCGATCAGCTGGCATCCCGCAACGAGCGTCCACAGCGGCGCGCGTGGTTCGGCAGCTCGGGCGGCAATGGCGGCTGCGTAGTGGCCTGCGAACATGGGCGTCTCCCCGTAAGGAGAACGTAGGCGGCGATCAGCTACGGCGGAAGGGGTGACGTAGCGGTCAGGAATGGGCGATGGCCAGCACAATGTTGGCGATGATGGGGGCCGCCAGGACGATGGCCGTCATCAGGAGTGTGACGCTTGCGGGGATATGCGGGATGCGCATCATGTTCAGCCTCGAAGGCAGTTCGGCAGGAACAGGCTGATGAAGTCGTTTGACAAGATCGAGGCGATGGCGGGGAAGCATCACGGCGGACCCAAAGGCATATCGTCGGTGCTGTGGCAGTGGCAGGTAGACACTAATCTAACGGCGAAGAAGGACGCGCAGTTCCTTGCCGGCATGGCGAAGGCCGTCTTTTCGTCCGGGTTCTCGTGGGAAGTGATCGAAAAGAAGTGGGCCGGATTCGAGGCGGCTTTTGACAGGTTCGAGCCGAAGAAGGTCGCGGCCTACGATGATGTCAGGATAGACGCGCTGTTGAAGGACACGCGGATCGTGCGCAACGGCGCCAAGATCATGGCGACGATTGAGAATGCCCGCTTCATTGCTGCGACAGCGAAGCTGCATGGATCCTTCGGGAGGTTTCTCGCGAACTGGCCGGAGACGGATCAGGTCGGGCTGATGGACTACCTGAAGAAGAACGCGTCGCGGCTTGGCGGCGCGACCTGCCAGTATTTCCTGCGGTTCGAGGGATGGGATGCGTTCATCCTGTCGGGCGATGTCGTGAAGGCGTTGATCCGGGAAGGTGTGGTGAGCAAGGAGCCGACGTCGAAGAAGGATCTCGCGGCGGTTCAGGCGGCATTCAACACATGGCGCGATCAAAGCGGGCGGCCGGTGCGCGAGATCAGCCGCATCCTGGCGTTGAGCGTGGGGCCGAGCGGGCCGGCATAAACGCGTGACTGCTGACACGATCTGGCGCCGGCGTGGGCTACATGGGCGGGAATGTCAGGGAGAGTGAGATGCCGGGTTTGCCATTGGTCGGCGGCTGTTCGTGTGGCGCGCTCCGCTATGAGCTACGTGCGCCACCGTTCATGGTCTACAACTGCCATTGCACCAACTGTCAGAAGATCAGCGGGTCAGCGTTCAACATCTCGGTGACGATCGCGGAAGCGTCGCTCGTGTTCACGGCGGGCGAGCCGGCTAAATTCGTGTGGAAGTCTGATGCCGGCAATACGCGATGCGGCTTGTTCTGCAGGGCGTGTGGAAGCCGGATCGCGAACGCGATGTCGCCATCGAACGGCGTCTTGAGCCTGCGCGGCGGTACGCTGGACGACGCGAGCTGGCTGGAGCCGGTGGGCGATATCTGGGTGAAGAGCAAGCAGCCCTGGGTGACGATCCCTGCCGGGCGTATCCAGATCGAGCGAGGGCCGACGGACTACGCGCCCTTCATCGAGAAGTTCAAGGAGCAGGGGCGGTTCTAGCTCGTCGCTTCTAGAGCCTCAGTGGCTGTCGTCGTCGCGGTCGCGGCGGGCGCCGTCGAGTTTGCGGATCTCCGCGGACTTCTCGAGTTCCTCGCGGATCTTCTCGCCCTTGGTGCGGCCGAACAGCATCCGCTTGGCGGAGGCGTCGGCTTCGCGTTGTTCACGTGCCTTGCGCTTGCGACGGTCGTTGAGATTGACGATGTCGGCCATGGCCACAGGTCCTGACGGTAGGCTGAGAGCATTTCAAGTTTCGCGCATCCATCCGGGGCGATCAACCGGCAAAAGCTGCCGCGCGCCCGAGTTTACTTCGGCGAATCCTTGGCGAAGGAGGCTCGGAGCGCGGGACGCGCGGCGCAGCGGGCGAGGTATTCGTCCATCACCTTGCCAGTCGGCAGCATCTGGCGGGCCCACTGGCCCATGCTGGCGATCAGGATGTCGATGCCGGAGAACTTGTCGCCCAGCATGTATGGTCCGTGCCGCAACGCTTCCATCAGGCGGCGATCGGTTTCGGCCCGGCCGCGGAACGTTCGGATCAGGGCAGGGTTCTCGCCGAGACCTGCGAATTCGAAGGTAACTACCGGCTCGATCACGCCGGAGTAGTAGAAGAGCCAGGTGAGGTATTCGCCGCGTTTGGGGTCGCCGGGCTGCGGGCCGAGGCCCGCGGCGGGGAACAGGTCCGTGAGATAGAGGACGATGGCGGACGATTCCGTGATCACTGCGCCATTGTGAACGAGGGCGGGAACTTTCTTGTCCGGGTGCGGGTTGGCGGCGTCTTCATCGCCCGAGCCATCCTGACGGACGATGTTGGTGTAAGCGATCTCGCAGTCGGCGCCGAGTTCCTCGAGCAGCCAGACGATGCGGGACGAGCGCGAGCGCGGTGCATGGTGAAGACGGAGCATTGAGTTCCTCCCAACGTTGGTGCGAGCCTAGGGCAGCGGCCGGAGGCGGGCAACGGGGCTAATGCGCTGCGGGCGCAGCCTCAGCAGCTGGCGCGCCGGCGGGCGTGGGCTCGGGCTTGGGGATCATCGAGAAGGCGTGCGCGGCCCTGATGTCGCCGACTTCGAACAGCACGCGCTTCACCGCCTGGTCCTTCGCGCGCTGGGAGGGAACGATGTCGATCTGGATCGCTTCACGCGGATCGAGTGCTTCGAGGCGTGTGATCGCGGAAGGCGAGAAGTAGAAGATCCAGACCGGATTGCTGTCGGCGTCCTTGCCCTTGAAAATCTTGCCGGCCCATTCGACGTTGGCGATCGAGCGCGGCGCCGCGACCAGCTTTTTCGTGGCGCCGGCGATGGAGCCCAGCCACGGTTCGGGCATCTTCGTGGGATCACGCAGGATGAGCTGGACCGATGACGGCTCCATGCCCTGCGCCGGGATGGTGATGGAAAGAGCGATACCTTCCTTGATCTCTGCCGTGCGGCGCAGGCCGAATACCAGGCCGGTGAGCTTGTCCGCCTGGCTGACGGCCCATTTGTCGGTTTCGGCGCGCGAGGCGCCCCAGGTGGAGCGCGCGGCCGGATATTCGAGGTAGTTGGTCTTGGCGAACTGGCGGTAGCTCGAGCGGATCGTGGCCGCCACCTGCACGACAGAGGGATGCGCACAGCCGAGCGAGCGGGCGTGGGCAGAGACTTCGGCTGCGAGGCGGTTCATCTCGGCGGGCGTCTTGTTGGCGCGGAGCAGCTCCCCTTCGGCCTGATAGAGACCGGACTGGAGAGCGAGGCGTTCGCCTTCGGTGAAGAGATTGCAGCTTTTGTCGGCGGCGCTGATGGCGACGCGTTCCAGCCAAGTGCGCTGGACGGCGGCTTCATCGGCCTCGGCTGCCGGAGCGGCCAGCAGCGCGGCAACGAGTATGAGGGCGCGGCGCGTCATGAGGTCCGCACCCTAGGCGGGGCCGATTTAGGATCGGTTTACGGCCTTCGGGGCGGGGCGACGGCCTCGAAAATCGTGATAAAGGGCTGTCATGCCGCGTGAGATTTCAGCCAGCCTCTGGGTTTCGGCCCTCCTGCGCCGCGCCAGCACGGGCGGGGCGTTCGCCACCATCGTGCATCGCGGGGACGAGGAACGGGGCGACGTCCTGGTGAAGGTCACTCGCGCGAGAGGTGAGGCGGTGCTGTTCGCGCCCGCCTTCAACCCTGAAGGGCCCACGGAATTTGAACAGCTGAAGGCCGAGGACGAGGCAGGCGTGGACTTCCTGATCAGCAAGCGGTTGAAGTTGGACCGGGATCTCTGGGTGATCGAGATCGAAGACCGCGAGGGACGCCATTTTTTGACCGAGAAGGTCCGCCTGTAGCACGCAGGCGCCAGCTTCGCTTGTCTGTGGTTTGCGGGGCGGGTAGGGATTCTGCGGACGTCGGGGGTTGTCATGGTCGAACCTGTGACCGGCCTTGCGATTTTCGCCGGCTCCTGGCTGGCGAAGAAGCTGGCCAAGGATTGGGCGAACGCAAAAAAGGACGAGCAGCTCTCGGCCTTCAATGCTGCGTCGTTCGAGAACAATATCGCCCGAGACAAATGCATGGCGCTGCAGGAGCAGGCGCGCGCCGGCATGGGGCGCATCGGCATCCAGCGGATCGAGGCGATGCGGCGCGTGCTGCCCGAGGCGGCGCGCGCAGCGCACATCGCGGAGGAGAAGGGGTTCGCGTCTTCCGTGTTCCAGAAGGATGGCTGGTTCGGCGGGCGATCGCAGAAGTCGCTGCTGGGCCTGAGTGCAAGCCTGCTGGCTGTCGATCTGGTTCTTCCAGAGGATGTACCGGCGACGGCGGCGGAGACGTTGCTCTCCACGCTGGCGGCGCAGGGCGCTTTCAAGGCGTTCGAGACGCTGCCGCACCATGAGAGCGCAAGCGCGATGGCGTCTGCCGTGAACCCCGACGATCTCAACAACGCCGTGACTGCGAGCATCGAGGCTATCGATGCCGGGGTCGGCAAGGTCGACGATTTCCTGTCGAGCCATGATGCGGCGAAGGACGCCGCGGTGCTGGCCGGTTCCCTGCATGTCGGCGCAATCGATCAGTTGTCGGCTGGGGCGAGCCACCTGGCGTCGGATGCGGCCGGGGCCGTGGGGCATGGCGTCGCCGGCGCGGCGGCCGAGGTCGGCGGCGCGATGAACACGCTTGGCGATTTCATCGGCGATTTTGTGGGTCCGGCGGGATGGGCGCTGGCGGGGTGGACGCTGGGCGGCACGCTGAAGGCGAGCAAGAAGATCGCTGGCATGCGCGAGGAGGTTCGCGTCAACACGGTCCAGATGCAGGAGCGCACGGAACGCGCCACGCGGATCGTCGCGCGCAGCGAGGAACTCGAGAAGCTGAACGCCGATGCGACATACAATGCGTTCAAGCATTCCTGGGTGATGAAGCAGGTGGGTAGCAAGAAAGGCGCGAAGTCGCGCAGCGCAGGATGGCGCGAGCGGGATGCGCAGCGGGCCGCTTTGCTCGAGAAGTCGTCGCGCCATTTCTGGCAGGTGATGCACGCGCCCTTGCTGGCGGAAGGCGGCGATGCGGCGTCTGCGCCGCTGCCGTCCGTCTGAACCATGCCGGCGGAAACAGATTCCCTCCTCAACTACTGGCCGACCGGCGCCTATGCCGTGGCGCTGATCGCCGTAGTGTTCGCGGCAGGCTGGCTCAGCGTGGCGATCAAGCGGTTCCGGAGGAAGCTGGCGGCGACCGGCGAAAGCAAGCGCTTGCTCACCGAGGCCCGCGCTATGTCAAAGGACAACCTCGCGAAGCTGAAGACGCGGCAGAGCGAAATGGACAAGCTGAACGACAAGGCAAGCAAGCTGTTCTGGCGTAACGAAAAGACGTGGATCGGCTGACATGAATTGGCTGGACGACGCGCTGATCAACCGGGCCTATGGCTTCATCGCGCTTGGCGTTGCGGGCGCGGCGCTGGCGCCAGCGCTGTTGCTTGAACTTCTGTCCGGCTGGTTCTCTTGGCGTTCGTCGCGGCTGTCACGGTTGGCCAAGCGGTTCCGCGGCCGCGGACAATTGGCCGAAGAACAGATCTCCAGCCTGTCGGCCGAGGAGAAGGACCTGCAACGGATGATGGGCGAGATGGAAGCTGCCGGGAAAGGCTGATCGCCCGGAAGCGCCGGAAAATGCAGGGTCTGCGGCCGGTGTAGACCTTTGGGGCGCAGCCCTGTATCAGGCGCGCCCATGGCCCTGACACCTGAACAAGAAGCCGCGCGCAGGCGCACGTTCGCGATCATCGCGCACCCGGACGCCGGCAAGACGACGCTAACCGAGAACCTGCTGCTCGCGGGTGGCGCCATCCGCATGGCCGGCGCCGTGAAAGCGCGCGGCGAGCGCCGCCGCACGATGTCGGACTGGATGAAGATCGAGCGCGACCGGGGCATCTCGGTCTCGGCGTCTGTGATGACGTTCGAATACCAGGACTGCGTGTTCAACCTGTTGGATACGCCGGGCCACGAGGACTTCTCGGAAGACACGTATCGCACCCTGACGGCGGCGGACTCGGCCATCATGGTGCTGGACGCTGCGAAGGGCATCGAGCCGCAGACGCTGAAGCTGTTCGAAGTGTGCCGGCTGCGGGACATTCCGATCATCACCTATATCAATAAAATGGATCGCGAGGCGCAGGACCCGTTCCAGCTGCTCGACGAGATCGAGCAGAAGCTGGCGATGTCGGCGTCCCCGCTCTACTGGCCGCAAGGGTCGGGCGAGCGGCTGCGGGGGATGAAGGACCTGCGCAATGGCGAGTTCGTGACCTATCAGCGCATCGTGGCGCACGATGGCTCGGTGGAGTTCAAGACGGAACGCGTCGGAAAAGATCGCTTCGACGAGATGATGGATGCGGGCGAGCAGAAGGAGCTCGAGGAGCAAGCCGAGATGGCGGCAGGCGTCTGCAAGCCCTACGATCATCAGAGCTATCGCGAAGGTCACATGACGCCAGTCGTATTCGGCTCGGCGCTGCGCCATTTCGGCGTTAAGGAACTGCTCGACACGATCTGGCAGGAAGCGCCTGCGCCGCGCGTGCAGAAGGCGAAGGTGAAGGGCAATCCCGCTCCGGTCGGGCCGGAGAACAAGGAAGTCACCGGCTTCGTGTTCAAGATTCAGGCGAACATGGACCCGAACCATCGCGACCGGATTGCGTTCTTCCGCATGGTGTCCGGCAGGTTCCAGCGCGGGATGCGGTTGAAGACCGTGGCGGGCAAGCAGCTCGGCATTACCTCGCCGGTTATGTTCATGGCGCAGGATCGCGAGATCGCGGACGAAGCGTTCGGCGGCGACGTGATCGGCATTCCGAACCACGGCCAGCTGCGCGTGGGCGACGCTTTGTCGGAAAGCGGTAATGTGCAGTTCCAGGGCATCCCGAACTTCGCTCCGGAAATCCTACGCCGCGTGCGCACCAAGGACCCGATGAAGTCCAAGCACCTGCGCAAGGCGCTCGAGGGCCTCGCAGAAGAGGGTGTGACGCAGTTGTTCACGCCGGAGATCGGCTCCGACATGATCGTCGGCGCCGTCGGCCAACTGCAGATCGAGGTGATGGCGGAGCGGATCGCGACAGAGAACAATCTCGAAGTGCTGTTCGAGCCGAGCCCCTGGGCTGCGGCGCGCTGGATCGCAAGCGATGATCGTACGAAGCTCGAGGCGTTCCTCGACAGCAACCGCTCGGCCGCCGCCAAGGATCTCGACGGCGCGCCCGTCTATCTCGCGAAGAACGCGTGGGACGTGGGCTATGTCAGCGAGAAGAACCCGGCGATCCGGTTCACGAAGACGAAAGAGCGCGTCTAACACTGTGGACGCCGCTGGGCTGTTCCAGCGAGATTGACTCGCCCTTCGGCGGCATGTCTGGCTGAGGCAGGATCGCTTTGGGGGCTTTGCGATGAATCTCAGGATTGGACTGGCGACAGGCGTGCTGTTGCTGGCATCGGCATGCGGGCAGAGTGGCGCCCCGGCGCCGGTGGCAGCTGTCCCGCCTGCCGCGCCTGAAGCGCCGGTGGCGTCGTCGACCGCCAACGCTGAAGCGCCGCCCACGGTCGGGGGCGTGTTTGTCGACAAGGGCGCTTGCCCTGGTGAGGGATGCCATTTCGGGCGGATGCAGGCGGAGAAGGCATTGGACCTTTACGACGCGCCCGGACCGGCCGCGAAGGTGATCGGCCAGGTGGCGGCGGACGAGTGGATGGACACCCTGACAACCGAAGATCGCTTCGCGCCGGTGAGGGGCGTGGTGCGAAAGGGTGGGGAGAACTTCAAGGCAGGCGATGTGGTCTACCGCCTTGGCTATGAAGGCGAGGGCTGCTCCACGGTGTGGGACAAGGGACAGCTGAAGTCATGGTGTGACATGGGCGAGCAAACGCCTGGCGATCCCGGCGAGCTGATCGACTGGGACACGGCCACGCCGCACGGACGGATCCGAGGCGATGTGGGTGCAGGTGAAGCCCGACAAGTCCATGGTCGGCTGGCTGCGTGACCCCAGAGACCTGCGCTGCATCGGTATGCAGGACCGCGAACCCGGTTGCCCGGATTTGCCGAACTAGGATCAGGGCAACTTCAACGACGGTGGCGGGCTGACGCGGCCATCGGGGCGCGCGACGGCGAGCATGCGCTTGAAGGCGGGGCGATCTTCCACGCGTTTCTGCCATTCTGCGATGTGCGGATACTTTGCCGGATCGGCGACGTTCATGCGGATGGCGTAGCTTATGGGGAAGACCATCATGATGTCGGCGGCGGTAAATTCCGATCCGCCAAACCAGGGGTGTTGCGCGAGGTGGTCGTCGGCGAAGCGCATGGCGCGCTGGCCGTCGGTTTCCTTTTCGCCGCGCGGGGCGAGGTTGTCGGTGGCGCGAGCCACGCGGTAGTCCGCGATGACGTCGGACGCGAGCGTGCCTTCCGCATAGGCCATGAAGCGGAGATGGGTCGGATAGTCGGGCGAGTTGATTGCCGGGACGAGGCGGCCGCCGCCATTGCGGGCAAGGATCAGCTCGAGGATGGCTTCGGATTCCATCAGGAGTTCGCCGTTGTAGAAAACGGTCGGCGCAACGGCCATGCCGGGATTCACGGCGCGGATGTCGGCGAAGGAACCGGCGACGTCGCCGCGGCGGAATTTGAGTTCGTAGGGAAGGCCGAGTTCCTCGCACAGCCAGACAACGCGTTCGGAGCGACGGCCTTCGGCATGGTAGATGACGATCTTGGGCGTGGCGGCCTGCGCGCTCGTCACGGGCGCTATGGCTGTGCAGGCCTGAGTCGCCGCCAATGCGACTGCAAGCACGAGTGCGCCGATGATTTTCATGCGTCTCTCCCCGGTGTCCCGCATCTGTCGTGCGGGATTGCCGGGGAGATTAGCACCGGGGAGGGCGCTGACCAGTGTTGGTTCAGGCGGGCTGGAGCAGCGCTTGTTTCGCTTTCGCGTCCTTCAGCTTCAATCCGAACAACGGACGAAGAATTCCGATGCGGCGGACGATCTCGTAGCCGATCCAGCAGCTCGTGGCCGTAATCACGATGAGGGTCGGGGCCTCTATCCAAACCGGTAGTCCTACCTTGTTGAGGTAATGTCCTGCCACCACGATGGTGGTCTGGTGGATGATGTAGAAGGGGAAGATTGCGTCGGTGAGATAACGCCGGGCTGCGTTGTCGCGGCGCAGATGTTTCCGTGCGAAACCGAACAGCGCGAGGATCATCGCCGACGCCTGCAGTTCACGCAGCGACGGTCCGGCCACCGCTGTTATCATCCCTTCTGGCTCGATCGCGACAAACCCGCCGTAACGAACCGAGACCAAGATAGCCCAGGCAGCGAGCGCCGTAGCCAGCATCGGCCACCGGATGCGCTGGCAGAATTCGAAGAAGGCCTCGTGCTTGGCGATGGCGTAGCCGAACAGGAAGGCCGAGAAATACACGGCATGGGCATACCAGTCATCGACCAGCGCATGCGTCTCTTCGAACATCGGCTCCAGGAAGGCGCGGCAGCCAAACAAGACCAGAAAGAGGATCAGGATGACAGGCAGGCCCGTCGCCAGCCCTGCGAGCTGGCGCGGCATGCGCTTTAGCAGCGGCCCGACGCCGACGATGATCAAGGTGTAGATGAACAGATAAAGGACGAACCAGAGGTGGTTATAAGTTGGTGTGATGATTCCCCATTCCCCGCTCGCGGTCACGTACTTGCCGTAGAATTCGCCGAACGTGCCTGAAAAGCCCAGCTTCTCGACGATCTCGAAATAGGTCTGCGGCGGCACGATCACGAAGACGCCGAACACCAGTGGAATCATCAACCGCGTCGTCCGGGACCGGAGGAAGGCGCCGGTCTTCATCTTGTCCAGCATGAACCGGGTGGCGCAACCGGAGATGATGAACAGGAGCGTCAGCCGCCAGGGGTTAAGCAGGAGCATAAATGGCTCTGGCCCTGTGCTGGCGTGGCTCGACTTCACATGGAACCCCCACGTCACATAGAACATGCCGACATGGTAGAAGATCAGCAGTCCAAAAGCGGCGATGCGCAGCCAGTCAAGGTCCAGGCGGCGGTCGGGTATGGCGCTTGGGAGGGACATTTGGGTCTCCTGTTGTTTGACGCCATGATCTGCACGAGGGCCGGGGCGGCCAGAGAAAAGCCTTGGAAGGACAGGGTGCTGTGACCAGCGGTGACGGCTCCGGGACGAGCGGCGGGAAATCCGGGACGAGCGGTTGGCGCATCGAGTGGGTTCCGTTGGGGGTGATTGCTGCGGTTGGCGTGGTTGTCGCCGTTCTGAACGCGACTTCGGGAATCATGGAAGCCCAGACAGGCGGGGCGCCGATCGATCCGCGGGCGGCGTGGCTCTACGAAATCTCCTCTGTCCTCATGGTCGTGCTGCTGTCGCCCGGTATTGGCTGGGCGGTCTGGAAGGTTCCGCCGCCTGAGGAAATGACGGTTCCTGCCTGGCTGCGGTTCGCTGGGCTGCACTTAGCCGCGGCGTGCGTTTTTTCGTTTCTCCATATCGTCGGCATGGTCGCCATTCGGACCGTTGGCTACGAGTTGGCGGGCTCGGTCTATCACTTTGACTTTCAAGGCGATCTGCTGCTGCCATCCGTCTACGAGTGGCGGAAGGATGTTCTGACCTACGCCTCGAACGCGGTTTGCTACTGGGCTTGGGGCGTTTGGCTTGCTCAGCAGGCCGCGTTGGCATTGCTGGCGGCGCCCCGGCCGACCGCCGCAGAGCCGCGTATTGAAATCCGCGATGGCGCGCGCGTCACTTTGCTGGATCCGGCGCAGATTTCCTGGATCGAAGCGGCCGGCAACTATGTCGAAATCCACATTGGAAACGCAACGCATCTTGCCCGCGGCACGCTTGCGGCTTTTGCCGAAAAGCTGGCGGGGCGCGATTTCGTGCGTGTACACCGTTCGCGCATCATCAACCGGTCGCGCATCAGTGGCTTCAGGCCGACGCCGTCCGGCGATCTCGAGATCACGCTCGACGACGGCAGTGTGATCGGCGGCAGTCGCCGCTTCCGCAATGCGTTGGAAAGCGCCTAAGTTCCTGTGACGTCGAGTTCGAGGAAGGCGAGCGCTGCTTCGGTGAGCTTCTTGGTGCGGTAGCGCACAGCGTCAGGCGTCCAGAATTTCGTCTTCGCGATTTCGGGCGCGAACTTGGTCTTGAACTTCGCGTAGGCCTTGCGCTTGTCATCGAAGGCAGAGTTGCCGAGTTCGTCCTGCGGGAGCACGCAGAGATTGCCACTCATCTCGCGAAGAGTCGCGAGCTGGTTGATCTCCAGACCATGTTCGAAGGCCTGCCAGTTGTCCTGCGGGTTGCGCGGATAGACGTGTTCGACCGAGGAACGCGTGTCGCTGATGTAGCGGGGAACACGATCGCCGTGCGCCGAGGCCTCGATCCAGCGCATGATGGTGGAGCGGCGGCCGCCTTCGGTGATGGGGCTGTTGAGGTTGCGTACGAGGCGCTCGAATTGGCCGGCGGAGAAGGTGAAGCCGCCCTGCTTGCCGAACGTGCCTTTCGAGAATCGCTCGACGCGACGACCGATCATCTCGGCGCAGCGGCGTGCGTCGGGCGTGGAAACGGTGAGGGCGAAGCAGACGCGATCGAGGACGTCGATGCGCTTGTTGAGATCGGCTGGCCGCGACTTCATCCAGATCAGCATCGCGTAGGCGCGCCATTGATCCCACTTCAGGAGTTGCAGGCGGCGCAGGCTGGCATGGACGCCGGTCGCCCATTCATCGTCGACCGCTTCGTGGATCCAGCGGAAGGCGGCAAGATAGTGCATCAGTGTCTCGGTCGCCCACTTGAAGCCCTGCTGGCCGGGATAGCGGCGGCGGATGTGTTCCATCAGCTGGATGGCGTAGTCTGCGGATTGCGGCATGCGGCGTTCGATGAAGTCGACCGAGCGCAGGAACTCGTCGAACTGCGACTTGCCGAGTTCCTCCTGCATGGAGTTCCAGGCGAAGAGGATGTTCTTCGCGGCCTCGTCCGCGTTGGGCATGGTCGAGGAGAGGTCGATCAGCTGGCCCTTGACGATTTCCTCCGGTTTCAGCGGGAGGCCGCCAGAGTTGATGCTGACGAAGGCCTTGGCGGCGATGCGGCGGTCTGAGATGCGCGTGACGGTGACCAGCACCGCCTCGGAGAGGAAGGAGGCGAAGGCGGAGAGGCGGTTCTTGCTCCATCCCGAGAACATGCCGCGGGCGACGGAGACGCACTCGCGCAGGCGTTCGGAGGCGTCGGTGAGCTGGGGGTGGGGGCGATGGCGCTTGGCCGTGCGCCCGTGGGCGAGGATATCCGCCTCGAGCGTGTTGTGTTTCATCAGCAGGTTGAGGCGCCAGAGGCCGCTCTCGGTCTGCAGCAAGGTGTGAAGCGGATGGTTCTTCTCCGCTTCCAGCATGTCGCGCAGCACGGCGAACACGACGGTGAAGGTGGTGAGGCGCTGGAGCCCGTCATAGATGTCGAATCGTTCCGCTCCCGGATGGAGCACGACGGTGCCGACAAAGGTGAAGGGGGCGATGTTTTCGAGGTCCCTGTCGTAGTCCGACATCTCGAATGGGGCGTCGGTCGCCGGTTCGCTCGAGTCGGAATCCTCAGTGTCGCCCTCGGGATCGAGCCCGAATTCGCCGAAGCTGGCGATCAGGTCTTCCAGCAGGGCTGCCTGCTGGTGTTCCGTCCAGCAGTAATCGCGCTGGACGCGAGCAGGCTGGAAGGATCCGAGGCGCAAAAGATCGCCAATGCTCACGGTCTGTGAGCGGATGACCGGATTAGGCATTTACTCTCTCTACGCCCCGCGGGTCGCGAAACTAGGCGAGCGTCGGGTACGGAGCAATTACGCAACTGCAATTGCCGGGGCAATGGTGAAACCCCGACACGGGCCGCAATCGTGCTAGGTGTTTTCCCTAGGCGGCTTGCGCGCCGCCGGGTCCCTTGGCGCGGACCTTCCAGAAGCGCAGGGCGCGCTGGGCCGCCGCGACAGGCACCTGCTCGTAGAGCTGGCTGTACTGTTCGGTGCGGCTGAGGCCGCCGCCGTCGTCCGCGATCAGAATGCAGAGGGTGACGAACAGGCCGCGATCGAAGCCCGAACCGCGGCACAGCATGGCGAGCGCGTCGAGGTCCTTGCCAGTGACCAGACGACGGGCGAGATCGAACTCGATGTCGACCAGCTGGGCGAAGGCGACCAGGAAGGCAGTGCGCTTGTTCTCTCGCAGGAGCTGCACGAGGATCGGCGGCTTGAGTGCGCCTTTCTTGTCGAGCGCGGCGACGTGATCCTTGGCGACCTGGTAGTCATCCGGCAGGGCGCCGTAGGCGGCCGACAGGTGGTTGCGGCTGGCTTCGAGCGCTGCTTCGAGTTCCTGCGGCGAGACGCCGTGGAACTTGCGCATGATCTCGCGGCGCAGGCTGTTCTCGACCTTGAGGTAGACGTTGTTGAGCAGGTCGAGCGGCACGTGGGCGTTGCGTACGAAGGGGGCGTGCAGCACCGGGTTGACCTCGGCGCGCTCGGCGACCTTCTGATAGGTCTGGCGGTTCAGGCGAGCGGTGCGGTTCTCGAGCAGCGAGGCCACGACGCGGTCCTCGCCCTTGTCGACCAGCGCACTCGACACGGTCTCGCCGATGTCAGGCCGCTTCGTGACGGCCATCATGTGGTCCTGGGACTTTTCCTTGATGACGTCGAGGATGTCGGCCTCGGTCAGCGCCTTCGAGCTTTCGATGACGGGGCGGGCGACTTCGATGACGTCCATGGCAAGCCGACGGGCGGTGCGCTGCACCGGCACGTTGCTGACCGCGACTTTCTTCGCGAGTTCGACGCGGACCTGCGTTTCGAGGTCGGCGGCGACGGCGGTAACGATCTCGTCAAACAATTGGGATTCGCGATCCGAACGCTCCGGCGGATCGGCCAGGAACACGTCCGTGATCTGGCGCAGCAGCTCGCGGCGCTTCTCGCTGGAGCCTTCCTTGGCGAGTTCCAGCAGCAAGGCAAAGTTGTTGGCGGGCGCCGCCATATGCCGGATCTCCCCACAGGCAGACCCGGAAACTAACTGTTGGCGGTTAAAAAAGAGCTTGTCCCGTATAAGGAATTTGCCGGTGGCGCGCGTCGGGACGCCGCAGATTCCGGTAAATCCCGGGTCAGCCCCGAGCCAGCGCCTCGCGTTTTTCCTCGAGCGCCAGCCATTCCGCTTCATAGCCCTCGAGTTCGGCGCGCGCGGCGGTGAGGCGATTGGCGCGAGACTGGAAGGCTTTCGGGTCCTTCGCGAAGAGGGCGGAGTCGGCCATGGCGTCCTCCAGATCCGTGATTTCCTTCTGCCGTTCCGGCATCAGACGGTTCAGCTCTTCGAGACGGCGGCTGTCCTTGTAGGTGAGCTTGGATAAGGGCGCGGCCGTGCGCGGGGCGGCTTTTGGGTCGGTCTTTGGCGCCTCAAGGGCCGATGAGCGGAAGGAGACCGCGGCGCCGGATTTCTTCTGCGAGACATAGTCGGAATAGCCGCCCGGGGTTTCGAGCCATTGGCCCTTGCCTTCGGGCGTAAGGATCGAGGTAACCACATTGTCGACGAAGGCACGGTCGTGGCTGACCAGCAGGAGGGTTCCTTCGTATTCCGAGAGCATGTCCTCGAGCAGGTCCAGCGTTTCGATGTCGAGATCGTTGGTTGGTTCGTCGAGGATGAGCAGGTTGGACGGCTTGGCCAGCGCCATGGCGAGGGTGAGGCGGTTGCGCTCTCCGCCCGAGAGAGCGTGGACAGGTTGGTGAAGCTGGCGCGACTCGAACAGGAAGTCCTTGGCGTAGGCCGCGACGTGTTTGGGGTGGCCGCGGACCATGACCTGGTCGCCGCCGAGCGGGGTAAGCGTGTCCCACAAGGTCACCTCCGGCTTCAGCGTGGCGCGGGTCTGGTCGAGATAGGCGATGTCGAGGTTTTTCGCGAGGCGGAGCGAGCCCGCGTCGGGTTCAAGCTGGGCAAGGAGCAGTTTAAGGAGCGTAGTCTTGCCCGCGCCGTTCGGGCCGATGATGCCGAGGCGGTCGCCGCGCATCACACGCAGAGAGAGATCGCTGACGATCGGCAGCGGACCATCAGGCGTCTGGAAAGTCTTCGACAGGTTCTTCGCCTCGATGACGAGGCGGCCGGATTGCGCACCGGCGTCGATGCCGAGATTGGCCGTGCTGGCAGCCTGGTTGAGCGCGGTGCGGCGCTCTTTCTTCTCGTTCCGCATGTCGAGCAGCTTGCGGACGCGGCCCATATTGCGGCGGCGACGCGCGGTAACGCCCCGCGCCATCCAGCGCTCTTCCGCCTTGAGCTGCACGTTGAGCTTGTCGAACGCCTTCTCCTCGTCTGCCTCGACCGTCTCGGCCCATTCCTCGAAAGCGGCGTAGCCCTTGCCAAGCGTGTGCACCGTTCCCTGGCGCAGCCATGCGACGGAAGTTGCGACGTTCTCGAGGAAACGGCGGTCGTGGCTGACAATCAGGACAGCGCCACGGAAGGCGGTGAGCTCCTCTTCCAGAAGCTCGATCGCCGGTACGTCAAGGTGGTTGGTCGGCTCGTCGAGCAGCAGGATGTCAGGGTCGTGTGCGAATGCGTGGGCGAGGGCGATGCGGCGGGCCTGCCCACCGGAGGCCTTTGCCAGATCGAGATCGAATGGCACGCCCCAGGCGCCGAGTTCTGCTTCGGCGCGATAGAGCATGTCGGCGTCGAGGCCTTCGGAGACATATTCGAGGGCGGTGGAGAAGCCGGTGAAGTCGGGTTCCTGCAACAGGTGACGGGCGACCGTTCCAGGTTGCATGAAGATCTCGCCGCCATCGGCCTCAATTGCCCGGGCGATGATGCGCATGAGCGTGGACTTGCCCGCTCCGTTGCGGCCGACCAGCGCCATCCGCTCGCCCCGCGCAAGCTGGAGATCCACGCCCGAAAAGAGGGGCGTCGCGCCAAGCGTGAGCTTCACGCTGCGAAGAACTGCAATCGGTGGTCCGGCCATGGCGCGCATGGACCCGAACCGGGCGCGAAGGTCAAGTGACGGAGCAGATATACCGCGCCGGCGGGGTAGGATCAGCTCTGTGCGACCTTCCGGTAAACTTCCAGAATCCCCGGCCAGCCATTGTCGACGCCGTTGCGCATTCCTTTTGCGCCTTCGACATCCGGCATGCGTTCGAAATTGTAGTGGTTGAGTTCGACGCGGGTGCGGGAGGGGCCTTCTGCGATGAAGCGGACCTCGACTTCGGATGCGAATTTCGGGTTGGATTCCGGCTTCCACTGGCCGTTGATTTCCCATGTGAAGACGATGCGCTTCGGCGGGTCCCAGACGGTCATGTGGCCCGTGGTCACTTCCTTGCCGTCCTGATGGAGCGAGTACCAGCGGCCGCCCAGCCGCGGCTCGATGATGGATTTCGCCACCGGGCTTTCGCCGATATGGTGTTCCTTTGGCCACCAGCGATCGAGGCCGGCCGTGAATACCTCGAAGGCGTGCGCCTGATCCGTCTCGACGATCAGGCTTTTCTTCACGGGCGCGATGGCGATGGTCTTCGTCATTTCCTGCGATCCTTCTTCTCGGCTTCTGCCTTGAAATTCGTGAGGGCGACGTCCCAGAACTGGTCGAGCCATTTGCGCAGCTTGCCCAGGCCCTCGGGGTCGATGCTGTAGATGCGGCGCGTTCCGTCCTGCTGCTCGCGCACGAGCCCGGCCTCCTTCAGCACCTTGAGATGCTGCGACACAGCCGGCCGGCTGACCGGCAGGCCTTCGGCCAGATCGCCTACCGCGGATGGACCGCGCTTGAGACGCTCGAACACCGCGCGCCGTGTCGGATCAGACAGAGCCGTGAGAGCAGAACCGTAAGCCATGGCTAACGGTAAGCGACAACTTACAGAGAGTCAAGCGGGCCTAGAGCGCCTTGAGAGCGGCGAGGCATCCGGTTCGCTCAAGCAGCGGATCGAGGTCCGCGCGCGCTGTCGCCGGCAATGCAGCGTAGTGGGCGCGGAGAGCTTCGAGGCATTTGCGCTGGTAGCCGAAGGCGCCCTGTTCGTAGGACATGCCGAGGGCGGTGAAGGAGAAGGTGGGATTGCCGTCCGCAATGGCGCGTTCGTTGGCGAGGAGGAAGGGGAAATAGACGTCGCCGGCGAAGGCCAGCATCTGCTCGATCAGCGCGGGACGCGGCTCGCCGGCTCTGCGCCAGTCGCCTTCGAGACCGGACATGTCGTCGAGTTGTTCGAGCCAGCGGAAGGTGAGCGGGGCGATCTCGCGCATCAGCCGGTTAGGCGTGGGATCGCTGGCGAGCTGGGAGAACTGCCCCATCCAGGAAAATTCGGCGAGCGAGGGGCGCGAGCCGAACCAGAATTGCTGTTTCTCGAGATGGGATTCCATGATGGCGCAGAGGCGGCGCATCGTCGCTTCGATGAGCGGTGCGTTTTCCGGCGTGCATCCGACGAGGGCCATGCGGCCCATCTGGCGGTCGCGGAAGTAGACGGCGAACTTGCGCATCTCGTCCGAACCATTCCTGAACCGGTCGAAGGCGAGCCAGGTGGAGAGCGCTTTCTGATCCTCCTCGTAGAACCAGCGATAATGGAACATCAACTTCGTGGCCCACTCATCGCCCATGTCCTCGATGAGGCAGGCGAGAAACTTGTCGGCGGGATCGGGCGGGACGATGGAGCGATCGGCGTGACGCTGTTCCAGTTCGAAGATCATCGGCGTTGAGTCGTTGCGCCACTCCCCGGTCGAATACTGGATCACCGGAATCACAGGCGCCTTCACGTTCTTCATGACGCTTTCGGTGTCTGGACCGAGCGGCTGCCAGATGTGGGGAATGCGCCGATAGCGCATGATCGCGCGCATCTTCATCGAGTAGGGCGAGCCGAGGCCGCCTATGACCCTGTAAGTTTCGCTCATGCCATTTATTCCCCAGGATGGCTGGACGATGTTGTGTAAGCGGTCGTACAAATTATACCGTGCGGTAACAAGCTGCCGTCGCGAGATGCGGCAGCGCTGTCGGGAGGGACAGGCATGAAACGGCTTGCTTTGGCGGTCTGTGCGGCGGCATTGCTTGTGGGGTGCGGCGATCAGAAGCCGGAGACAACAGCGCAGGAAGGGAAGCCGCCAGCAGCGGCGGAACGTCCCGCAGCGAACCCGCTGAAGAACGCATACTTCGGCGACCTCCACCTGCACACGCGCAACTCTTTCGACGCGTATATCTTCAACGTGCGGGCATCGCCTGATGAAGCCTATGCCTACGCCAAGGGCGGCACGATCAAGCACGCAGCCGGCTTCGACATGAAGCTGAACTCCGGCCCGCTCGACTTCCTCGCCGTGACGGATCACTCCGAATATCTGGGTGTGCTGCAGGCGATCGACACCGAAGGTGACCCCTATTCGAAAGTGCCGTACGCGAAAGACCTGTTCGCGACCGATCAGGCGAAGGTGACGGCGGCGTTCCGCAAGTTCGCGGACACGCTGGACGAGGGTAAGCGTATGTCCGACTTCGCAGACCTGCGCACGGTGAAGTCCGCATGGGGCGATGCGATCGAGGCAGCCAAGCGCAACTACGAGCCGGGCAAGTTCACGACGCTCGTTGGTTATGAATTCACGTCAGCGCCGGGCGGGCGCAACCTGCACCGCAACGTGATCTTCGCGTCGGCCGACAAGGTGCCGGGGTTGCCCTACACGGCGCTGGAATCCCAGAACCCGGAAGACCTGTGGAACTGGATGGAGGAGCAGCGCAAGCAGGGCGTCGAGGCGCTCTCGATCCCACACAACGCCAACGGCTCCGACGGAACGATGTATGAGCGGACGAAGTGGAATGGCCAGCCGATTGACAAGGCGTGGGCCGACCTGCGCCAGCGCAACGAGCCGCTGACGGAAATCACACAGGTCAAGGGGACGTCCGAGACGCACCCGCTGCTGTCTCCGAACGATGAGATGGCCGGTTTCGAGATCATGGAATGGTATATTGGCCAGGCCAAGAAGGTGACGAAGTTCGACGGTGGCTATGTTCGCAAGGCCCTGAAGGACGGCCTCGAGATCGAGGCGAAGGTTGGCGCGAACCCGTACAAGTACGGGCTTGTCGGCGGCAGCGATAGCCACAACGCCGCCGGTTCGTACGAAGAGAACAACTATCATTCGAAGGTCGGCATCCGCGATGCCACGCCCGAATTGCGCGGCTCCGCGCCTCCGGCGGGCAAGACATGGGCGAACTACAAGGAACCTGATGGCATTGCGCGCTTCTCGACTTGGGGCGCGTCTGGCCTGACGGGCGTGTGGGCGCCGGAGAATACGCGGGAGGAAATCTACGCTGCGCTGCGCCGCAAGGAGACGTTCGCGACTTCGGGTCCACGCATCCGGGTGCGGTTCTTTGCAGGCTATGGCATCGGCTCAAGCCCGTTGACGTCGGACGAGGGCGTGAAGAATGCCTACGCCAATGGCGTGCCGATGGGCTCGGACCTCGTCGGCAGGGCGGACGGCAAGCCGGACTTCCTGGTGATGGCGATGCGGGATGCGAACTCGGCGCCGCTTCAGCGTATCCAGGTCGTGAAGGGCTGGCTCGATGCGAAAGGCAAGGCGCAGGAGAAGGTGTTCGACGTCGCCTGTTCGGATGGCGGCAAGATCGATCCGAAAACGCAGCGCTGCTCGGACAATGGCGCGTCGGTTGACGTGAAGACCTGCAAGTTCACCGACGACAAGGGCGACGCCGAGATCAACGGCGTATGGAGCGACCCGGAGTTCGATCCGAAGCTCAATGCATTCTACTATGCGCGCGTGATCGAAAACCCTACTTGCCGCTGGTCGACATGGGACGCCAACCGGCTCGGCATCGAGCCGAACCCGGCGCTGCCCAAGACGATCCAGGAACGCGCTTACACCTCGCCGATCTGGTTCGTGCCCACGAAAGCGTCGTGACGTGGCATCTGGACGGGCGTCGGGCGTAGCCGGGTTCCTCAAGCGCGCGGTTCGCGAGCCACTGGTGCATTTCCTCGCCATCGGGGCGGCGCTGTTCATCGCGAATGCGCTGATCCATGGACCGGGAAAAGGCGGGACGGGCGACAGGATCGTCATCGGCGAAGGCCGCGTGAACCAGATCGCGGAGAGCTTCCTGCTGTTGTCCGGAAGGATGCCAAGCAGGGAAGAGCTGGCGGTTCTGGTGGACGACTATGTCAGCGAGGAAGTCGGTTATCGTGAAGCCGTCGCGATGGGGCTGGATGCCGACGACACGATCGTGCGCAGGCGGATGCGCCAGAAGCTTGAGTTCCTGATCGAGGATGAAGCGGCGAGCAACGAACCGACCGAGGCGGAGCTGCAGGGCTGGCTGGAGACGCACGCGGCGGACTACCGGCTGCCGGAGCGGCGCTCGCTACGGCAGGTTCTGGCGAGCGGCGACAAGCGTGGCGGCAAGGCGAAGGCCGATGCCGAGGCGTGGCTGACAAAGCTGAAGGCGGGTAGTGATCCAGGTAAACAGGGCGATGCCTCGATGTTGCCTGCGGCCATGCCGATGACGACGGAGGAAGGCGTGGCGGCGCTATTCGGCGGCGACTTTGCCAGGGCGGCGTTCGGGCATGACAAGGGCGCCTGGTTCGGACCGGTGGAGTCCCCGTTCGGGCAGCATCTGGTGATGGTGATCGACGTCGAACCGGGGCGGGCTGTGCCGCTGGCCGACATACACGACAAGGTTCGCGCCGACTGGATCGAGAACAAGCGCAACGAGGCGCGTGACAGGTTCCACGCCAACCTGCGCAAACGATATGACATAGAGATCGAGTGGCCGGCGCCGTGGAAGGGCCTGCCTTCGACGCCCGAGGCCAATCCGAAGACGAAGCCTATCCCCGAGGTTGGGGAATGATGCGGCTGGTGCGGCTTGCGCTTCTGTGGCTGGCCACGTGCGGCCTGGCGCAGGCGTCGTTCGCGCACGAGATACGGCCGGCTTACCTGCAGATCCGCGAGGTCGAGGCTGGGACGTACGACCTGCTATGGAAGACGCCTGCGCAGGGCGAGATGCGGCTGGCGCTCAACATTATTCTGCCGAAAGCGTGCGTCGACGCAGCTGAGCCGCGCGCGACGATGGTCGATGGCGCCGTGATCGAGCGCTGGCGCACGACGTGCGCCGGCGGGATCATCGGCAAGACGATCGGCATCGAGAACCTGTCGCAGACACTGACCGACGCCATCGTGCGTTTCGAGCCGCTGGACGGGCCGGCGAAGACGCTGCGCGTAACGCCGGACAGGCCGGAGTTCTCGATCCCCGAGAAACAGGCGTGGACCGAAGTGGCGCAGACCTATTTCGGACTGGGGGTCGAACACATCCTGTTCGGCTTCGATCATCTGATGTTCGTGCTGGCGCTGCTGATCCTGGTCAGCCAGCTGAAGCGTCTTTTGCTCGCTGTTACGGCTTTCACGGTGGCGCACTCTCTGACGCTGGCGGGAACGACGCTGGGCTGGGTCGCACTGCCAAGCGCGCCAGTTGAGGCGACGATCGCGCTATCGATCATGTTTGTCGCTGTCGAGATCATGCGTGTGCGGGCGGGGCGGACGAGCCTGACGGCCATGATGCCATGGCTGGCCTCGTTCAGCTTCGGCCTGCTGCATGGCTTTGGCTTTGCCGGCGCGCTGCGCGAGGTAGGGATACCGCAGGACGCCGTCGGGACGGCGTTGTTGTTCTTCAATCTCGGGGTCGAGGCGGGGCAGCTGATCTTCATCGCCGCGGTCCTGGCCTTCGTTTTCGTGTGGAAGCGGGTCAAAGTCCCGACGCCGCAATGGGCATGGCAGGCGCCGGTCTATTTCATTGGCATCTGCTCGGCATATTGGTTCCTCGAACGGACGTGGGGCGTGCTCGCGGGGTGAACGCTACATGCCGCCGGCGCGAGCCTCGACCGCCGCGAAGGCTGACGAGAGGCGCCTGTAGAAGTTCAGTCGATCCATGTCTTCCGTCGAAAGGTATTCTTCCGCCTGCTTGGCGCCCGGGAGCGGCACGGGCGTGACGCCTTCGTGAGCGGGCCGCATCATGTCGGCCCAGATGCGGGCGGACATCTCGCCGCCGGTGACTTTCGCCATCGGCTTGTCGTCGTCATTGCCAACCCAGACGCCGCCGACATACTTCGCCGTATAACCAAGGAACCAGGCGTCGCGCCAATCCTGCGACGTGCCGGTCTTGCCGGCGACATCCCAGCCGGGGATCTGCGCGGCGCGGCCCGTGCCGCCCACGACAACGCGCGTGAGCATCGAGTTCATGTCGGCCGCGAGGTTTTCCGGATAGACGCGCGGGGCTGCGACGGCGGGGTTTGAATAGAGGAGGTCGCCCTTCGAGTTACGGATTTCCTCGATCATGTAGGGGTTCATCTGCAGCCCGCTCTTGGCAAGCACGCCATAGCCGGTGGTCATGTCGAGCAAGGTGACTTCGTCCGAACCGAGCGTGATCGAGGGATAGTTGTGCAGCGGCGACTTCACGCCGAATTCGTGGGCGAGGGCGGTCACCTTCTCGACGCCGATTTCCGTACCGATCTGTGCGGCGATAGTGTTGAGCGATTCTGCGAGCGCTTCGGAGAGCGTGACGGGCCCGCGATACTCGCCGCCATAGTTGCGTGGGCGCCAGTTGCCGATGGTGATCGGCATGTCGAAGCGCACGGTGGCGGGCGTCATGCCATCCTCGAGTGCGGCGGCGTAGACGAACATCTTGAACGACGAGCCGGGCTGGCGACGGGCCTGCGTGGCGCGGTTGAATTGCGACTTTTGATAGTCGCGGCCGCCGACCATGGCGCGGATGGCGCCGGTGTCGTTCTCGATCAGGAGAGCTGCGCCCTGTGAAGCGCGGCGGTCCTTGCCCATGCTGGCGATGCCGCCGTCGACAGCCTTCTGCGCGGCGGCCTGCAGCTTCAGGTCGAGCGAGAGCTTGATGACGAGATCCGGCGGCGGATTGGGAAGGAGGTCGTGAACGCGCTCGACCGCGTAGTCGAGGGCGTGGCCGGAGAAGGTGTCGGGCGTGTCCTTGGCGAAGACGAGGGCCTGTCCATAGGCCTCGTCAGCTTGGGGCTTCGAGATGAAGCCGGCTTCCACCATCTGGCTCAGGACATAGTGCTGGCGATCCTTGGCCTTGGAGGTCTGGACCTGGTTGGCAAAGCGCGTCGGCGCCTTGGGAAAGGAGGCCAGCATCGCGGATTCCGCCAGCGTGAGATCTGCCGGCGCCTTGCCGAAATAGGTGCGCGAAGCGGCGTCGAGGCCGTAGGCGCCGGCGCCGAGATAGATACGATTGAGGTAGAGGTCGAGGATCTCATCCTTGTCGAGCAGACGCTCGAGATCGCCGGCGAGCTTCGCTTCCTGCGCCTTGCGCTTGAGCGTCTGGTCCGGCGTGAGGAAGAGGTTCTTCACGAGCTGCTGTGTGATGGTCGAGGCGCCCTGCACGGTACGGCCGGCGCGGGCGTTCTCGAGCGTGGCGCGGACGATGGCCCAGAAGTCGACGCCCGTGTGTTCGCGGAAGTGGCGGTCTTCGGCGGCGATGAAGGCGTCGGTAACATGTTTGGGCAGGTCAGCCGCCTTGACGGCGCGGCCATAGCGTGGGCCGCGCACGGCGATGGTGTCGCCCTTGGCGTCGATGAACTCGACGGCGGGTTCGCGGTTGAAGGTCCAGAGCGCCTGCTTGTCCGGCAGGGCGGGCATCTGGGCGAAGAGCGTGTTCCAGAGCAGACCGAAAGTGACGAGACCGGTTGCTGCAGCCGTGCCGACGACCTTGAGCGCAGGCGGACCCCAGCGCATCAGGAAGCTCGATGACGCGGACATGTCAGTCGTCATTCCGAAATCCCGCCAGCCTCGTTACGGTTCATGCCCACGGGCTCCCCATATCCGGGAGGTAGACCGCTGCATGCCTCCAGCACAATGAAATAGCAGCAACCCGCCCCGCGTCACGGGCTGGACCGCGATCCCGCGCCGATTCTTCCCCAGGATAACCCGGGCAAGCCGCAACCGCTAATCGGGTTCCTTCCCGTACTTTGTCGCGGGCTGGGAAGGCGGAGGCGGCGGTGGAGGCGGCGGGGCCGAGAACCGCGGCTGTGGCGGAGGGGGCGGTGGCGAGGGGGACGGCGACACGGACGGTGTCTGCGGCTGGTACTTGCCCGGCGGGCGTCCGCCGCCATCGGAGTTGTTGCCGCCATTCTTCCACAAGCTCGGCGGAGGCGGGGGTGGAGGCGAAACCACGGGCGGCGGAGACGGGTTCCCGCCATTGCCGCGGTTGCCTCCGTTTCCACCATTACCGCCACCGCCGTTGCCGTCGTTCTTCTTGCCGTCCTTGAACAGGGGCGGGTAGGTGTTGCGGTCGTCGCGATCGTGATGGTCGTTGTCCCGGTCGCGCCAATGCCAGCCGTGATCCCAGCTGGAGTTCCAGTAGCCCCAGTCGCGGCCGCCGCGGATCCAGTCGATCCGGTAGAAGGCGGTGTCGTACCAGACGCCCCACGGATACATGTTCCGATAGTTCTCGTAGGCCCAGATCTGGTCGATCAGGGCGGCGTACTGCCAGGCCTCGTAGTCGCGCGCGCGCAGGTCTTCCATCGCCCTGGCGGCTTCGACGCGCCACTTCCCGTAGGGCTGGCTCTGCAGGTAGAAGTCGTAGGCCGACGTCGTGTTATCGGCGAGCGCGCGGCGCCAGGCTTCATCGTCGCGCAAGACGATGAGGTCGAGCTCGCGGCGAGCGTCGTTGACATACTCCGACTTCGGCCAGGCGTTGATGAAGGCGCGCAGTTCCGCCGGCGCGCCCGAGCGGAGGGCGCGAACGAAGGCGCCCTGGTCGGTGCGCCACATGGCATCGAGCTTCACGCGCGCTTCGGGGGCGTGGGCGCCTTTCGGCCAGTCAGTGAGGAACGCTTCGTAGATCTCGATACGGCCGGACTTGCTGACCTCGTCCCACGCCCGCTTTTCTTCGGCGGCGAGGCGGGGAGCGGCGAGCACGGCGCGGCGGGCGTCGGCTTCGGCCGCATGAGAGCCCCACGGGAACTTGTTGAGGAAGCCGACATAGGCATCCTCGGTGTCGATCCGCTTGGCAGTGGCGTAGCTGTCGGTCTCGATGACCTTGAGCTCGTCCATGCGCTGTTGCGCCATGACGACGTACTGGCCGTCGGGGTGCATGCGCATGTAGGCTGCGTAGGCCGGCGGCGTATCCATCTGCGCCGCGTTCTGCCAGTCCATCACCGCGATCTCTGCCGGCGTCGGGCCAGTTTCGCACGCTGTCAGCAGCGCGAGCGCGGAGACTGCGGCGAAGAAAGCGCCGCGGCGTTTCAATGCGGATTTCAGAGTCGGCGAGCGTGCAGCGCCCATGGGTCAGTCCTCCCGAACTTCCCAGATATATGGGGGATTATGAACGGGAACGGAATGGGCGCTGTGCCAGAGCTGGACGAGTTCTCAACGTCCCGTGAATTTGGGGGCTCTTTTCTCGACGAAGTGGGCGACGCCTTCCTTGAAGTCCTCCGACTTGAACGAGGGCGGCATGTCGGCGTTGGCCGAGTCGATGGCCTGGCCGAGGGTCTGGAACTGGGCGTTCCAGATCTCGCGTTTCATCTCGCGCAGAGAGCGGGGTGAGACTTCGGTGGCGAGCATCTTGGCGTAGGTCATGACGTCCTTTTCGAAGTCCGCCGCCGGGATGACGCGGGAGACGAGGCGCATGGCGAGGGCTTCCTGCGCGGTCATCACGCGGGCGGAGTAGAGGAGGTCCGCGGCGGCCGCGAAACCGACGAGGCGCGGTAGCAGCCAGGAGATGCCGTGTTCCGCAACGAGGCCGCGTCGGGAGAAGGCCGTCGTGAACTTCGCATTGTCGGCGGCGAAGCGGATGTCGCAGTAGAGCGAGATGATCAGGCCGAGGCCGGCCGCCGCGCCATTGATGGCGGCGATGATCGGCTTCTTCACGGCGGGGAACCAGGAATACTGCTTCTGGAAGTTCTCGTTGGCGGTCTTGTCCCACGGTTCGAAGGTGCTGCCGGAGCGGCCCGCGGTGTCGCCCGCCTGAATGCCCTGAAGCATGTTCATGTCGGCGCCGGCGCAGAAGCCCTTGCCCGCGCCAGTGAGGACAATCACGCGGACGCTCTCGTCCTCGTTCGCTTCGCGCATGGCGGCGCGGACATCGCGATCCATCTCGCCGCGCCAGGCGTTGAGCTTGTCGGGGCGATTGAGGGTGATGACGGCCACGCCGTCTTCGATCCGGTAGAGGATGTCCTCATAAGTTCTGGTGGTGGTGGGGTTCGTAGCGGTATCGGCCATGGCGTTTCTCCCTGTACGGAGCTTACGCTTCGGGAAGACGATGGCCAAGCGCAACGAATGGAGGTGTCGAGCGTTCCTCGCGCAGACATGAGCTGAGGAGAACGCCATGGCGCTGGAACCGGAGCCTGTGCGGCCGCCGCCGCATCCCTATTCACATCCGTTGATCGACTGGGGTTCGGCGATTGCCGGGACGGTCGTGGCCGTCGCGATCGGCTTCGGGCTGCTTGTCTTGGGCATTGCGATTGGCGCAACCGCCGTGAACCCGTGGCAGGGCGCCAGCGAACAGGCCCCGGTCTGGACGATTGGTGGCGGTCTTTGGACGATCTTCTCGAACCTTGTGGCCCTCCAGGTTGGAGCTTTCGTAGCTGTGAGATCGGCGCGGTGGCCGGACCATCATTCGGGCATGCTGCAGGGTCTTCTGGTCTGGGCGCTTGCCTTCACGGTTGCTGCGACGGCGCTGGGATTTGGCGTGACCGGCGTTCTGGCGGCGCATGCACAGGCGATCACGCCTGACGCTCTCGTCGATGCGGCGCAGGCTGCGACCGGAGAGGCGACACGGTCTGCCGAAGCGCTGACGCCTGCTGAGACAGATGCGGTGCAGGATGCGACGGCGCTCACGGCGTGGTGGGCGTTCGCAACGATGATGCTTGGCGCGGTGGGCGCGGTGGCGGGCGGCAAGCTCGGTTCCGACCATCCCGACTGGCATGAACGCGAAAGACTGCCCCGGCCGACAACTATGGCTGACAGGATCTAGGAGAAGAAAATGTTCAAGGGACTTCTTCTCTGGATGCTGGGCATTCCCCTTCCGATCCTTCTGCTGCTCTACCTGTTCCGGATTATCTAGACTTCCGGACCAGCACGATGAGGCCGAGGATGCACAGCGCCTCGGCCGCCATCACGCTCAGGGCGGCGGCGAGCGGATAGGGCTGGATGCCCCACGCGACCACGAGCGGCGAGAAGGCGAAGCAACCGATCAGTGGCGCGACAATGACGACGAGCCCGAGCACGAGAAACACCGCGCCGCGCAGGACTTTATCGAGGCCGCCGGGTCCGAGCATCAGTCTTCCTTGAGCCAGCCCTGGGACGTCAGCAGCACCGAGAATCCCCAGGTCGCTAGAAAACACGCGACGACGGAAATGCCAAAGGCAGGCCAGAAGGCAAGGCCGAACTTCTGGAGGCCGAGCAGGCCGACGAAGAAGATGAGGCCGGGCCAGAACAGAACGAAGGTTTTCAGCGCGAAGGCGTTGGCGACATCAGGACCGCCCTTCTGTGCATCCGTGGCGATCATCGCGACGGTGAGCATTGTGGCGAGGGGCAGCGCAACGAGCGCAGCGGCGAGCCAGGTCGACCGCTTGGCGACTTCCGACAGGACGACGATGAAGGCCGCGGTAGCCGCGCCCTTGCCCACCGTCCCGAGAAAGGCGGCGGACGTGATCGTCTTCACGAAGCCTTCGAACATGCGAGTCCCTCCGGGTTCCCGGCCGGAGAGTGGCCGCGCGCCATGGCGCCGGTCAACTGGACGGATCGGGGAGGCCGGGCGGGTTGCGGCGGGCAGGCAGCAGGAGCAGGCCGAAACCCGCGAAGATCGCAATATCAGCGAGGTTGAACGACCACGGATTGCGAAAGCCGCAGCATGTCACATTCAGGAAATCGGCGACCGCTCCCCAGGTGAAACGGTCGATGACATTGCCGACCGCGCCGCCGGCGGCGATGCCGAGGCCGAGCACGGTGAGAAGGCGGCGGCTGCGGCGGGCGGCGAAGACCAGCACGCCGGCAATTATCGTGGAAAAGCCTGCGAGCAGCCAGCGCGTGATGCCCGTGTCGCCCGAGAGAATGCCGAAATTGACCCCGGTGTTCCAGGCCATGCGGAAGGTGAGGCCTGGGAAGACCGCGATCTCGCCCGTCTCGCGCAGGTTCATGGCAACCACGACGAGATACTTCGTCAGCTGGTCGAGCGCGATGACCGCAAGGGCGGTGGCGATCGCGATGGGCAAGGCGTTGCGAAGGGGCGCGGGCATGCCGGGGATCATGGTGTGGGTCCGGTAGAAGAAGTGGCGCTGTGAGGCGGAGAGGTCAACCGGGGCAACTGATCGAGGCAACCCGGAACGGCGGGGCGCGTTTAGGTATCCGTGGACCGGCGCGGCATTGTTCGCGCCCGATTTGGGAGACGCTTTCATGATGAAGATGATGGTTCTTGCGTGCGCGGTGCTGGGCGCTGCCGGTCTTTCGGCCTGCGAGAAAGCGGGCGAGGATATCGATACCGCGATCGAGAAGGTCGGCGACGGCAAGGCCGATCCGAAGGACGGCGCGTTCGAGAAGGCCGGCGAGGCGGTGGACCATGCGCTTGGCACGGAGCGGAAGGACACGGCGGATTCGATCGCGGATGCGGTCGACGGGGACAAGACGACAAAGCCGAATTGAGCGAACCACGGGGACGCATTCGACACTCACGCGGCGATTGCCGGGCAGGCATCCGGTAGTCTGGCTTGCCATTGGTGGAGAGTTCGCGCATGTCGGCGGGATCAGAGACGGGGAGTCGATATGTTCACGCACGTGATGGTCGGGACGAATGATCTCGAGCGAGCCAAGAAATTCTATGATGCGACGTTTGCGGTGTTGGGTGTGAAGCCGGCGACGATTGACGGGCATCGCATGTTTTACCGGGCGAAGACCGGCTCGTTTGGCGTGGGCAAGCCGATCAATGGCGAGCCGGCCTCGATCGCGAATGGCGGGACGATCAGCTTCGCCGTCGAGACGACCGAGCAGGCGGATGCGTGGCATGCGGCGGGCATCGCCAATGGCGGCACGGCGATCGAGTCGCCGCCGGGCATTCGCGGGATGGGAACGATCCAGCTCTATCTCGCCTACCTGCGCGATCCGGACGGCAACAAGATTGCCGTGATGAAGCGCCTCTGAAGGGCTGTTCCGGCGGCTGCCGACGGGCGGCCTCCTATTGCGGCTTCACCAGATTGTAGAAGGCGTTGCTCGCATCCTTGAACAGGGTGACGAAGTCTTCCAGCGTTTTCGGGTCAACGCCGTCCTGTGGGATGCGGAGGACCATGTCGAAATTGGCGCGGTCATTGGCAATGTAGGCGCGACCATAAAGCTTGTTGATGTTCCACGACTGGACGAGATCTGGCGTGGGCATCGGCGAAAAGGCGTAACGCGCCTGGAGCTGGAGGCCCCAGCACTGGCCGTCGGAGCGGCAGTCGCTGAGATAGGCGGAGAAGAGGTTGCCGCCTTCCTGCGCTTCGGTGGTTGATCCGGTGACAGGGTTCAGCGCTACGCCGAAGCGGGCGAAGGCGCTGATCATCTGCGACAGGTTGTTGATGTAGAGGCGCTGGCCGGAGGCGGCCTGCGCTTGCTGTATATTGGCCGCGGGCGCGGGAGATGGAGCGGGCGTCGCGGCGGGTGCGCCGGGCTTCGAGGCGTTGGCGATGAGCTGCGCGACAAGGGGCACGAGCGGGGAATCCGGAAAGCGCTGCAGCAGCGCGTTGCGCGCGAGTTTGGCGAGATCGATCTGGCCGGTGCTGACGAGTTCGTTGGTGAGCGCGAGAAGCTGATCGGCGGGATAGGTCTTGAGATTGGACTGGAAGCCCGGGTCGCTGGCGCTGATCTCCTTTGGCGCTGGAGCAGGCGTAGCTTTGGGGGCGGGTTGTGGTGTGGGCTGGGGCGCGGGCTGGGCGACAGGGGTGGCCTTGAGACCGGCGGCTTTCGCCTTCTTCACCCAGACGGCGGCAAGGCAGTTGTCGGATTTGAAGGCGGCCTCGTTAAAGTCCATGGCGGGCGTGATAGTCGAGCCCTCGGCGGCCATTTCGGCGAAACGTTGCGACCAGTAAGTCGCTTCCTCGCCGGTGCGAGCGTCGTTGAAGAGCCCGGGGCCAAAGCAGGGATAGTCGGAACCTTCGCAGTGCTCGTTGCCCTTGAAATACCAGGCGACGTCGTCCTGGGCTTTCGTTTCAGCAAGCCATTTGCGTTCGCTGGCGCAGTCCTGAGCGTCATAGAACCGGCCACCCGACGTACAGTACATCTGGATCTGGTCATCGTACCAGGCGAACTCCTTCTTGTGCGCCTGGGAGACAACGGAGCGGCAGGCTTCGAGGTCGCCTTTGGTGAGCTGCGGCCATGTCGTCTGCGCGATCGCGACGCTGGTTGCGCCGACGGCAATGTAGGTGAGCACGGCCGTGGCCGCGGTACGGATGTTCATCGGATCATGCCCCGCCGTTTGCCTGTCATCCCCGGGGGAGAAACGATCACCGTTCGAGGCGTGAGGCAAGGGATGCTGCGGCGCACTAATTCTTCGTTGGATGCGCGACCTTATCTTCCAGCCAGGCGACAGCGGACTTGTAGGTTTTGTAGTCGTCGCTGTTGAGATCGAGCAGGTAGGGGCGGTGATCGGTGTCGAAAACGTAGCGGCTGTCGACATGGCCGGCGAGGTAGAGAAGGAAAGCTCCAGAGGAATAGCGCATCGTGGGGTCGGACTGGATGCGGGCGTTGCGCATGAGCTGTTTCAGGATGGCTAGCGTCTGGTGTTGCTCGCAAAGATCGAAGAGGCGGTCCGAGGCGCCGGACATGCTTTCCATGTGTTCGAGCATCTCGATGACGCGCTTTTCGGCGGCGTCGTTCCAGCCGCCCGCTTCGATCTCGGAGAGGAGGGCTTCGGCGCCGCCGCCATCGTGTTGCTTCTCGGCAGCCTTGCCGACGCGCTGGAGAGCTTTCGGCGTGCCGAGGGCGCGGAGGGCTTCGACGTCGCGCCAGTCGAGAGATGAGTTCTCGCAGAGCTCGTCGGTGAGGAGGTTACGTTCTGCCTCCGTGACGCCGGCGAGCGCGGCGATGTCATAGGGCTCTCCGTCACGCCATTTTCCGTAGTCGATGATCATCGACTGCTTGAAGCGCGTGTAGGCGGGAGACGGGCTTTTCGGAGGGGGGGGGACATGACGCGTGCGTGCAGCTGTTGCTGCGCAGGCGTAGCGTTCCTAAGCCTGGATGTCGACGAGCTGGCCGGTCGTGGCGGTTTCGGGCTTCGCTTCGGGCGCTTTTATCGGAGCGGGGAGGCCAACCTGCTTGGGCGCTTCGACCTTCGCGTCGATCGGTTCGGGCTCTTTCATCTTGGCGGCTTCGGCGTTCGCGGCGCGTTGGGCGGCGTCAGCAGCGCGCGCGGCTTCCTGTTCGGCAGCCATGCGTTGCATGGCTTGCGCGAAAAGCAGCTCCCGAATTTGTGCGGCGTAGCGGACCGAGACTGGACCGACTGCGCCTGTCGCACCGGCGCTCATGATAAACTCCAACACTGGGCATTATCTGCCGGTGCGGTGAATCGCGCGTAAATGAAAAAGGGCGTTTTCGGCGGTTTTAAAGGACGAGTTCGTTAACGCGGACGGCGTTTTGATTCAGGAACAGCCGGTTTGAGGCCCGCTAGAACTTTCCGGCGAGCTGGAGGGTGTAGGAACGGGTTCCATCGGAGCCGCCCTTGTTGCCCCGCCGCTCGACACGCTGGATGACGCCGCTGCCGCGATCAGGCGTGTAGAAGGTGCGCTCGCGCACTTCCTGCGGCGAGAAGATGTTGCCGAACCCGATGCGGATAGTGAGGCCTTCGATTGCCGTGGTTTCCCAGTTGATGTCGACGCGCTCGGCACGGCTGAGTGTAATGTGTTCGAGGCGTTTGTATTCCTCGCGGTCGGCGTTGCGGGCGACGCTGAACGAGAAAGAGGACTTCAGCCCGGGAAAGTCCTGGCGGAACGAGGCGATGTAGCCGAAGTCGCGATTGCCGATGGCGAGCGGGGGCGGGCCGCCGCCTGCGCCGCCGCTGCGTGGAGCGGGCGAGACGTTGTCGCCCGAGGAGAATGAGCGGGTCTCGCCGGTCAGCGGATCGGTGACGTGCGTTTCCTGGAAGACGCCGGTGAAGCGCAGCTCGGCGCCGGGAAGTCCGTAGTTCTTGAGCGGCAGGGAGCCCTTGAGTTCGACGCCTGTACGCGTCCCGTCGCCGATATTGCCGTAGGCGTCGTTGGCGCCGATGACAACGAGGTCGCGCACGTCCTGCACCTCGTCGTGGAACAAGCCGACGGTGAAGGCGCCGGCGCCGGCCGAATGATGCTCCCACTCCAGCTTCGCCTTCCAGGCCTTCTCCGGCTCGAGATCCGGGTTGCCGACGATGGTGGTGGCGTCGATCGCGTTGAAGGAGGATGCGAACTCGGCGAAATCGAGCTGGGCGATGTCACGACGGAGGCTGGCGCGGAAATCGTCGGAGGCGCCGGGCGTCCATGACGCCGTGAGCTGCATCTTCGGATACTTGAATTCGCGTTCCTTGCTGGCGTCGCCCGTCTGCGTGATGCGGGAGGCTTCGAAGGTGAAGCCTGTTGTGAGCGAAAGTTGTTCGGAGATCGTCCAGGTATCGGAGGCGAAGGCTTCGCTGCGTAGTTCCTCGACGCGCGTGTCGGCGACCGGGAAGACGACCGGGACGACCGGGCCGCCGGGGGCCTGATTGGTGAGGCGCAGGCTGGTTTCGCGGAAGTTGAAGGCGCCTTCGCCGCCGAATTCGAGCGTGTGTTCCTTGCTGATCTTCCATGTCGCAGCGGCGCGGCCGACACGTTCGCCTGTCTCTGCGTTCGAAATCAGGGTCTGCGTGTTGTAGAGGCCGGCGGGCAGCCATGTATCGAGGCGCTGGGTCTGGTCGATCGTCGAGGCGGTGGCGAGAGCGACGAGCTTCACATGGAAAGTGTCGGAGAAGGTGTGTTCCCAATCGCCGCCGAGTTCGGCGCGCTGGTTGGTTGGGTAGTCGGCGCGACCGAAGGTCTGGCTCTTGATCGTCGAGGCGGGCGTCAGGGCGATGGAGCCTATGCCGTTGCTGTTGTCGGTGGGATAGAGCAGCGCGTTGAGGTTGACGCGGTCCTGCTGGCTGGCGCGCCATTTGAGGTTCGCGGCGAGCTGGAGGCCGTTGTAGTTCGGCTGCGTGTATTGCTCGCGGTATTCGGTGAGCGCGCCATTGGCGAGGCGGACGGACTCGAAGGCGACGGTGCGGCCGCGGATGTTTGGGGCCTGCAGGTCGAGGGCGAGTTCCATGTGCTCGCCGAGGCTGAACGATTTCGAGAGCTGCAGCGTGTAGCCCAGACGGTTCGAATACTGCAGGTGGCGGGCGCCGGCGATCCAGGTGAGCGGCGTGGAGGCGCTTGGCTTGAGGATGACGTTGGCAACGCGCGACTGGCCGGCGACATCGGCCGATCCGCCGCCAGAGCGCATTTCGACCCGTAATACGGAGGAAGCGGGAATGCGCTTGAGCTGGTCCGTGATCGTGGCCTTGGAACTCGGACGTTCGCCGTTGATCAGGACGTTGCCACCGGTCGCGCCGAAGCCGCGGCGATCGTCGCCGTCATTGATCTCGAAACCGGGTATCCGGGAAAGCATGTCCGCTGCGGTGAGCGGATTGTAGACCGTGAAGAAAGCGGCGTCGTAGGTCTGGGGCGATGCGGTAGGCGTAGCATCGCTGGTCGGGCCGGGGGATTGCTGGGCAAGCGCCGGAAGGGCGAACAGGCCTGATACCACGAGTGGTCCGAGCGCTGCGCCGAGCGCCAGCACGCGGCGCCCGCCACGCGGGACCGTCCCCACTTGCGGCATAACGACTAGCTCCCCGAACAATCCCGTCGGGAACCTGCTGTAGTTGCTTGCCGTCCATCGTCAACCATCGGTTGACCCATAAGCGACAAGCGCATGACGGGCGGCCAGATTTTGCGCGGACCAGTAGAGCGTTGCCCGGGAACGCTCGCGAGGCGTTGAAGGTGCTGACAACGTCAAGACTCGAATTCCTTTTGCGCCTCTGAAACAGCTGTGACAGGGTTTCAAAAAACAGAACAGCAAAAGGGGGGAGATGGCTGTGGCCGGATTTCAGCCCGATGGCTGGCGCACCGTGACGCCTCGGATATTCACGGACGATGTGAGGGGCCTTGTTG
Source organism: Hyphomonadaceae bacterium (assembly GCA_047601145.1). Lineage (GTDB taxonomy): Bacteria > Pseudomonadota > Alphaproteobacteria > Caulobacterales > Hyphomonadaceae > UBA7672. The sequence continues at coordinate 818,234 of JASGJW010000003.1, read as the reverse complement.
CTTTCCTGAGAGCGGTGTTCGGCGCAACGGGCCGCCAGCTGGCCAACCGGCCGGCTGAGATGCGCATTGGCGACAGCATCGTGATGGTAAGCAGCGATGAGGTGCGCGAGGCCATGCCGGCGTGCCTCTATGTCTATGTCGAGGACGCCGACAAGGTTTACCGCAAGGCGATTTCCGCCGGCGCGAAGTCGGTCGAGAAGCCGCTGGATACGCCTTATGGCGACCGGCGCGCGGTGGTGAAGGACGCTTGGGGCAATACCTGGCAGATCGCGACGCGTCACAAGGCCGTAGCGCGGGCGCGCTAGGCTACGCCATCACGTCGACAAGCAGGGCGGAATAGCCGTTGGATTTGCGGGAACGGTGGCCACGTTCGAGCAGATCGGCGACGTTGCGCGCTTTCTGGACCTTGCGGTCGGAGCGCTGGGCGTCGAGGTAGATGGCGTGCTGACGGGCCATCACCGGGTTGGCGGCGAGGACCTGGGGCGTGGTCTGGAGATCGAACGACATGGCGGGCAATCCTGCTGCCGGATTTCCGGCGACTGCAGCAGGATGACAGACGCCGATGAAAGGCGCGTGCGGGCGCGCATGGTGATTGCGGCGGTAAGGTTAGTGCGGCGGTAACGAATTCCGCCGGCCTGTTATCAGGCCAGAACGTCGAGAATGCGCGAACCGGTGTTGGGACGCGGCGGCTGTTCGACGGCGCGTTCAGACACGGTGGGACGCTGCGCCTCGGAAGCTTTCGCTTCCTCGATGCGCGTGTCGCGGCGGGCGTCGGCCTGCGCAAGCGTGTACTGCACGGCGGCGTCGCGGCCAGCCTGGCGCTTGGCTTCTTCAGTGGCGCGGACGGAGAGCGGGGCGTCGATCGACATTGTACAAATCCAGAGGCCGCAACGCGCGGCCCGAACCCGCATACTCTGGGATAGAGGTGTAGCAAGTTCGTAGGACGGCCAGAAAACTTCACATAAAGAAACAGGGCGTTGCTAACCAAGGAGGTGGGGCGGCGTGGTTCAGATCCGGCCGGGATCCGTGCCGGGGTAGGATCGTTGAAGTTCGGCAAGCGGGTCAGCGCGAGGCGCTGGCTGATCTGGCCGCGCGGCCGAATGGCATGGAGGCCGGGCCAGACATGATGGAGGCGTTCGATCGGGCGTCTCGGAGCGACGGGGGATGCGTTCCTCCTGGCGATGCGACCTGCTCGAACGATCGCGAGGCCAATTCGGCGTTCTGGCGGCGGACGATATCGCCGCTGGTGAACAAGACGGCGTGGGCAATCTCGAGCTGGCTGAATGAGCGTGTTGTCGGCGCTGCGACGCTGGATCTCGAGCACGTGCCCGCCTTCTAGGAAGAAGACGCAGTGCACGGGTCGCGGACCGACGCGGCGAGCTTCCCTACGATGGAGGAGATGCAGCGGACGGCGGCGGATGGCGGGGGTTGGCTAGTTCGTTTTCGCGCGATGCAGCGTGAGGCCGAGCTCGTGGGCGCGTTCGAAGACCTGTTCGGGCGTACGCGAGAGGCGTTGGGCGATGTCGCTGGGCGAGGTGTTGGCGCGGGCGAGGCGGCGGAGCTCTTCTTCCTGGGCGGTGGTCCATGGATGGGTGGAGGTGCGGATGCGGTTCATGGACGGCTCCTATTCGACAAGGCTGCGTGTCCCCCAAGGACCTGAGGCTGATCTGGGGCCACGGGCCCGGATTTCAACCGCCAGGCGCAGCCGGACCCTCTCCCGTTGCGGGGAGAGGGAACCGTCCATTTCGATTTCAGGTGATGTGCGCGTGCGCGCGATGGACCGGATCAGGCCAGGACGGAGAGAGACATCAGGCCGATGAACAGCACGGCCAGGAAGATACGCTGCGCCATAGGAACAGACATAAGGACAAACTCCTACTGGGAACTCAGTCAGGTGTGGTCGGGATCAATTGCAGGCTATTCGGCCGCGACGCGGTAGCGGGCGGCTGTGGGCGCTGGCTCGTCGTTCCACACATTCTGCGTGGGGGCAGAAGACGCCGGCCAGGGTGCATGGGAGATGGCCGGTCTTGGTTCGGCGACGGACCGCACCACCGACGTGTGGTGGAGCAGGAAATCCACGATGTCGTGGAGATTGTCGGCCGAGTAATTGCTGAAGGCGTGCTCCATGAATCGCGCGGCAAGCAGGAGTTGCTTGGGTGAACCGAGCGGCGCAGACGATGGCAGGCGCCGCGTTGCGCCAGGCGGCAGGATGAAGTGGGCGAACCAGGCATGATCCTCCGGCGCAAGGCGCAGGCGAGGCTCAGGCGGACGGCCTATGGCGCGGCGAACGAGCAGCCGGTCGATGCGGTTGCGATCGCCGTTGTTGGCGGCGCGATCGCGCGCGAAGGCGAGGAACATCGCGATGGTGACAAGACGCTGCTGTCCATCGAGCAGCGTGAACACACCATCGTTCTGCGGGGAAACCGTTATCGCCCCGAGATAGAGACGCTCTTCGGAGACGTCTTCCTCGTCCAGTGAGTCGTTGGATGCGGTTTCCAGATCCACCAGAAGCTGAGCGACCTGCTGTGGCCCCCAATGGAAACCTGGCCGTGCAGGGCCGCATCTGAATTTGGAAGAACCGGAAAAGAGGCTGCGAATGGAGACGACGTCCGCCCGCTTCATGCCTGGGATTCTCCCGAACACGCTTACGCGCCGCCCAGCCCGAGAGTGAGGATCTTGTAGCAGAGGATTTCGAGATGATCGATAGGAAAATTACGTTCGCGCTCATCTTTGCGATCGCTGTTGAATCCGCAGGCGTCTTTGCATGGCCAGGTGGCGCCGCGGAGCGTCGCAGGGAAGTCGAGATCCGCGTTGCCGCGCAGGCGGAGACGGCCGAACGGCTCGCGCGAGTCGAGGTTCAGCCTGAATTCGCAACAGCGCAGCTCGATTGCGCCGAGAGCAAGCCCGCGAAGCGATAAACACAGATCATCTCGCAAGCCCAACGGTTGCGGTAGCGGCGTATCCGTTGGTGGCGTCGCCGGCAAAGGCAGGCGTCATGGCTGTGATCTGGGCGGAGGTGTTGTTGCCGAAGACGTTGTCGGTTGAGAGCGAGATGCTCTGGAAATTCGAGCGGCTGGACGTGTAGCCAGACGCCATGTTGTAGACTGTGTTGCAGGTCGCGGACGGCAGGGCGAATTGTGAAGTGAGGACTTTGCCGGCGTAGGACGTAGCCGTCGCGAGGCTTGGGTAGATCTCGAAGTGGATGTGCGGCCAGCGGCCGGAATAGCAGCCCGGAAAGATTGTGGTGAAGGTGGCAAGGCCGTTGGCGTCGGTCACCTGGACGCCACGGAGGTAGTTCTCGCTGGGCAGGTCGTAGAGTGAATATTGGCCCGATTGCGTGCAATGCCAGATGTAGATCGCGTAGCCGGCGAGCGGGGCGCAGGATGCGTTGGTGTTCACCAAGCTGATCGCGAGGGTGACAGGCAGGCCGGCTGCAACATTGGACGAGACGCCGCCAAAGCTGGGGCGGATGTCGGTGCGCACGACGCCGGATGTGGCGAGGGCGTTGCGCAGCGTGCCGTTAGAGGAGTTGGAGCCGTCAGCGGGATATGGGCCTTCGGTTTCGGTGACCGTGACGGAGCAGGCCGAGGAGCTGGAGCTTCCACCGCTGGAGCTGCTGCTCGTGGTCGTCGTGGTCTGGGATGAGCCGCCGCCGCCGCAGGCGCCGAGCATCAGGCCCGCGCTCGACATGCCCATGAGCCGCAGGACGTTACGGCGCGGGCGCAGTTGCGCGAGCAGGGCTTCGAGATCCGCGGGTAGGCCGCGGTCGTGCGCGTCGTGGTCGTGAGACATGAGGGACCCCGTTGTGATGGCCCCTCACCCTTTCGCGACAGCTGTACCGGGAATTTACCGCATGTGTCGCGTGTTGTCGCGGGACTGAGGCGGATTGTGGCGAGGTGGCTATCGAAGGATCATTGGTGATCGACGGATACGTATTGCTGTTCGGGGTTGAGGACGTGGCAGGCGACCTGGTGCGGGCGACCCGGTGTGGGCGGGGCGCTTGCGCGGACGCTGCGGCTGCGTGGCGAGGTGTGGATGCAGCTGAGCCATGTCGGATGGAAGATGGCCGAGCGATGGAAGGCGATGCGCGAGGACGGGCGCTGTCTGTTTGTGCCTGGCCGGGTGAAGGTGGGGGATCCGGCGGACCGAGCGACACTGCAGCCCATCGCGGAAAATGTTTTGGATGGATAGTCGATCGGGTTCATCGCGACGGACTGGTCGCCGCGGGTGAGTTGTGGGCGAGAACTCCGGGAGATCGAGCTGCGTCAGATAACGCTGGTGACATCGCCAATGTCGCCAGAGGCGAGACTTGCGGCCGCCGGGGCCCACTCTCACAAGCGTGTTGGAGCCTGACGCTGGGTCAACCTTTCCGCAGAGGTAAAGCAGGCGTAGGGTGACTTTACGGAGATCGCCCCCTGTATCGATCGACAGGCACTGGTCGACAGAACACTGCTCGGCAGGATGGGCGGCACGCGAGGAGGAACGCCATGAAGACCAGATTGCTGGCCGCGACTGCGCTTGGATGCGCCGTGCTGCTGGGCGCCAACGCTGTCGCGCAAACGCCTGCCCCGACCCCGCCGGCCGCTGCGGCCGCCACGCCGGTCACGAATGCAAATGACGGACAGCGTTCGGAAGCGGGCTATAAGGTCCCGCACACCAAGTGGGGCGCGCCGGACCTGCAGGGCTACTGGAACAACACGTCGATCACGTCGATGCAGCGTTCGCCGGATGCGAAGCAGTTGAGCGTGTCTCAGAAAGAAGCGGATCGCCTCGTCAATCGCAACATCCTCGTGGTGTTGTCCAAGGAAGACCAGTCGACTAACGGCCAGGACCCGAACAACACGAAGCTGCTCGAGGACAAGAACAACGACCGCGGTTACAACTCGTTCTGGATCGATCCAGGCACGAAGCTCGCGTCAGTGAAGGGCGAGCTGCGGACGTCTTGGATCACCGAGCCGGCGACCGGTCGCATTCCGTACAAGCCGGGCGCAGCGCGTGGCGGCGGCTATGCGATTACCAACTTCGACGGTCCGGAAACACGTCCGCAGGCTGAACGCTGTGTGCTCGGCTTCTCCGGCTCGTTCGGTCCGGTTATGCAGAACGGCATGTACAACAACACGATGCAGTTCGTGCAGACGCCGACCCATGTGATGATCGAAGTGGAGATGATCCACGACGTGCGCGTGATCCCGATTGCGGCGAGCAAGGCCGAGGCGAAGCACGGCTCCGTTCCGAAATGGGGCGGAGATTCGGTGGGCTGGTATGAGGGTGACACGCTGGTGGTGGAAACCACGAACGTGCACCCGGGCCAGCGCGCGATGATCTCGCAGAACGGCAAGGTGACCGAGCGCTTCTCGCGCTGGAACGACCACCAGGTGCTCTACACCTTCGAGGTCGATGATCCTTCACTCTACAGCCAGACGTGGAAGGGCGAGATGTCGCTCAACTCGTCGAGCCCGCTGTATGAATACGCCTGTCACGAAGGCAACTACGCGATGCCGGGCATTCTCGGCGGCGCGCGTGAGCTCGAGAGCAAGGGCAAGGTGCCGGGCATGGGTCCGGGTATCGCTGCGGGTCTCGTGCTGCCGCGAGACGAAACCGGCGGCGAAGGCTTCAACTAGGACTTTTGGCGGGACGGGACCAAGGAAGGGCGCGGCGATGGCCGCGCCCTTTTCCTTTGGTTCACATCGCAACTCCTTCCGGTGCGGCAGGATTGCGCGGGCGGGTGCTGCGTGGGAACGATGTGCCCGGCGCGTGCGTCGAAGCATGGAGAATTCGCGATGATCCGGAAACTGACGGTGTGCGCGGCACTGGGAGCCGTTCTCGCAGGAGCGGCCGCCGCCCAATCGGCGCCGGGCTATACACCTCCGAAGACATCGTGGGGCGTGCCTGATCTCCAGGGCTTCTGGAACAGCACGTCGATCACGAGCCTGCAGCGTCCGGCGGGAGTTGAGAAGCTGACAGTGAATGAGAAGGAAGCGCGCGAGATCGTCGAGGATAATCCGCTGATCATGCTGACGCGGCAGGAAGAGGCATCACAGGGCCAGGATCCGAACAACACTGATATCCTCGCCGACAAGAACGCGGACCGTGGGTACAATGCATTCTGGATCGATCCAGGTTCGAAGCTGGCGACAGTAAAGGGTGAGCTGCGCACATCGTGGATCGTGGAGCCGGCGAACGGGCGTATTCCGTTCAAGCCCGGCGCGCAGCGCTCGGGCGGTAGCCCGCCCGCCGCCTCAGGCGTAAATTTTGACGGACCCGAGACGCGGCCGTTGTTCGATCGATGCCTGATGACGGAAACGATGGGCGGCCCGATCATGCAGAACGCGATGTACAATTCTACGCTGCAGATAGTTCAGACGCCGGATGCCGTCATGATCGCTGTGGAGATGGTGCATCATGCGCGCGTGATACCCATCGTCGCGAATGCCGCTGCGGCGAAGCACGGGCCGGATGTCATCCCGAAATGGACGGGCGACTCTGTCGGTTGGTATGAAGGTGATGAACTTGTGGTAGAGACGCGCAATGTGCATCCGCTGCAGCCAAGCCTCATTTCGCCGACGGGTACGCTGATCGAGCGGTTCTCGCGGTGGAGTGACGGGCAGGTGCTCTATGCGTTCAAGGTAGATGATCCATCGCTGTATACGCAGCCCTGGCGCGGCGAGATGGCTCTGAATCATTCCCAGCCCATGTATGAGTTTGCCTGTCATGAGGGCAACTACGCTATGGCGGGTATGCTCGCTGGCGCGCGTGTCCTGGAGTCGAAAGGCATCACGCCAAAACTGGGGCCGGGGATCAACGCGGGCCTTGTTCCTCGCAAGAAGGACTGACGGCGAGCGCCTGCTCCGAAAGCAGATGGATGTCACCAGAAGGCGCGTCCACGGGACGCGGCTTTATGTTTTTTCGTGCGTCACGCTTCGCGGCGCCAATAGCTGACTGGTGCGAGACTTCAATAGGGGACGCATGACAATCGAGACGAAGATGAACGCGCCTGCGGGCCGCAACGCAGATGTGCGTGCGGCGAGGATAACTATCTCTGGCGTCCGGATGCGGCGGGCGAGTCGGCGATCCTGCCGGGCTATCCGATGACCGAGATCGAGGGCATGCCCGCTATCGCGGCAAGCGCCTTCTCGACTGCCTTCGGCGATTTCCGGCGCGGCTATCTGATCGTCGACCGTCACGGTGCACGCGCACAACGTGATCCTCACTCGCTGAAGCCGGATGTGCTGCTCTACACGAGGAAGCGCGTCGGTGGCGGCGTGCAGAATATCGATGCGATCAAAGTGGTGAAGTTCGCCGCATCGTAATTTGACCCGAACCTAACTCGACGGCTGCACGGGTGGAGACTAGCTTCATCCATCCAGCTGGAGATTCTCCATGGGAGCGTCGTCGCCCGAGGAAACCGCAGGTCTCTTTATCGCGCGGTTCAACGCGAATGATGCGCTGGGGTTTGCGCAGCTCTACACAGAGGACGCGATCTTTACCTATGATGGCCAGGAGAAGGCCGTCGGGCGGAAGCAGATCGAAGGCGCGATCGCGGGCTTCATGATGGCCGGGCTGAAGATGCGTGGGCAAAATGTATCGCTCTATATGGTGGGCGATATCGCGCTGACGCGGTTCAAGTGGGAGCTGTTCGACGACACGGGAGCGACCGTGGCGACGAATGTCTCGACCGAGGTGCAGAAGCGCGGGGCGGATGGACTGTGGCGTTTCATCATCGATGACTCGGGCGGCGGGAGCCGGACCTAGAAATACTTGATCTTCGGCAGGCGATAACGATTATGCCGCGACCAGACAGGGGAGCGGATGATGGGCGTGACGTCGCCGGACGAGATGGCTGCAACCTTCGTGCAGATGTTCAATGATCGCGATGGCGCCGGGCTGCTGGGGCTATATGCGCCGGATGCCGTGTTCACGTTCGATGGCGTGGCGTTCGCGCGAGGTGCGGGTGAGATCAAGGCGGCGCTGGATGGGTTTCTCGCCTCGCCGATGAGGCTCAAGGGCAAGTATGAGAGCGTTGTGGAGGCGGGCGATATTGCGCTGTGCAGCCTGCGCTGGGAAATGCTGAACGCCGAGGGCTGGATCGAGCAGGATGGCGTGTCGGTCGAAGTGCTGAAGCGCGGCGGCGACGGAAAATGGCGCTTTGCGATCGATGACGCGACGGGCGCGTCGCGCGGACGTGACTAGCTACCAGTAGCCAGCCATCAGTTCCTCCGACCATTGCGGTTCGCGGATTTCCCCGCGCGGGGCGAAGCCGGACATCCAGGGTTTGAGGTCGAGCACGGGCGTGCCGTCGATGGCGTCTAGGCCGGAGACGTGGAGCGTCGTGCCTTCCACTTTCAGAGCCTTGCAGATGGTGAGGCCGATGCGGTTGGGGCGGTTCTTGCCGCGTTGGGCGAAAATGCCCACGAGCGGCCAGTCCTTGCGACCACGCGGATGCCGTGCGCCGAGCGTGGGCGTTGCGGCCTCCTTGTGGTGGAACCAGTAGAGCACTTCGACGTGGCTGAAGCTGTCGAGGCTCAATAGGGCGTCGGCGGTGAAGCGTGATGCGTCAAGCGTGATGCTGGTGATTTCGGCGTCCCAGTTATCGTCTGTGGGATCGGCGCGCGTGGTGCGGACGTAGCCGATGGGCGTGAGTTCGATTTTCATGGGGAGGTTCCGGTCAGGGAGGTTAGCTCGCGCCTCATGTTGGCGCGGGCCTGATTGGCGTAGGCGGTTTCGAATGTGTCGGTGCGGAAGAGGCGTGGCCGGGTCAGTGCATTGGTGAGGAAGGCAGAGCGCCCGGCGCGGAAGGCGTCGGCAGGCGCCCAAGCGTATTCCTTCCGCACGGCGGCGGTGTAGCTGTCGTAGATGGCAGGTGGCGCGCCCAGGATGGCGATGTCGGCGTCGAGAAAGATGTCGTGCTCGCCAAGCGATGAACCGACCCAGTGGTTTTTCGTGGCAAGGATGATCGTGGCGACATCGTCGATCAGATCGGGCGGTGCGCCGAGTTTTGCGAGATGATCGCGGGCGAGGACCGCACTTTGCTCTTCGTTGTCCTTGGCGGTCGGGTCGTAGATGGCGTCGTGCCACCAGATGGCGAGGCGGTTGGGTGATCCGGGTTTGATTTGAGGAGCGTGCCTTGTGACCAGGTCGAGCAGCGCGGTGAGGTGGCTGAGGCCGTGATAGTGGCGCTGCGGTTCGCTATGGCGGGCGAAAAGGTTCTCGAAGATCTGCGACGCGTCAGAAGCAGAAAAGCGAGCGGCGTCCTTCAGCCACTCGCTTTCAAGGTGGGCAATCGTTCCGCTCATGCAGAGCGGTATAGACCTATCTTGGTTGCATGCGAATGCCGCCGTCGAGGCGGACGCTTTCGCCGTTGAAGTAGCCGTTCTGGATCATGGTCATGGCGAGGTTGGCGTACTCGTCCGGGTTGCCCAGGCGTTTGGGGTTTAGGACAGTGGCAGCGAGGGCGGCTTTCACGTTCTCGGGCGCGCCAGCGAGCAGCGGGGTGTTAAAGAGGCCCGGCAGGATGGTGTTGACGCGGATCGCTTCGCTCGAGAGGTCACGGGCGATCGGGAGCGTCATGCCGACGACGCCGCCTTTGGAGGCGGAATAGGCAGCCTGGCCCATCTGGCCGTCTTCGGCGGCGACAGAGGCGGTGTTGATGATCGCACCGCGATCGCCATCGGGCAGCACGGGGAGCGTGAGCATGCCGGCCGCGGATTTGGCGATGCAGCGGAACGTGCCGACGAGGTTGATCTGGATGATGCGGTCGAATTCGGAGAGCGGGAATGACTTGATCTCGCCGGTCTCCTTGTTGCGGCCTGCGGTCTTGAAGGCGTTGCCGGTGCCGGCGCAGTTGACGAGGATGCGTTCCTGTCCGTTGGCGGCGCGGGCCTGGGCGAAGCCGGCGTCGACAGAGGCATCGTTTGTAACGTTGACGTTGCAATAGACTGCGCCGGTTTCGGCGGCGAAGGCGTTACCGGTCTTCTCGTTCATGTCGAAGATGGCGACTTTGACGCCAGCGGCGCGCAGGGCTTTCACGGTGGCTCCGCCGAGGCCGGAGGCGCCGCCGGTGACGATGGCTGAAATGGAGCTGTCGAGTTTCATGGCGGTTCCTCACGCAGGACGTTTGACGTTCGCGGAAGGTCATAATCCCACGAAAAGCGCGCGGCTAGTATGACGTTAGGGCAGTGATCTGATGTCAGGCGGGTGGGCCGGTGAGCTCGATTGTGACGCCATTCGGGTCTTTGACGAAGCATTGGCGGCCGAAGCCCGAGGGAATGTGCGACCAGCGATAGGGAATGCCGAGCTGATCGAGGCGTGCGAGGGCGGTGTCGAAATCAGGAGCGGTGAAGGAGATGTGATCGAGCGCGCCTTCGAGGTCACGCGGCTGCGGGCGCTCGACAAGGTGGATAACGGCCTGCTCGCCGGCATAGAGCCAGGCGCCAGCGAAGTTGAAATCGGGACGCGGTCCCACCTTAAGCCCGACGACCTGCACGAAGAAGTCGATCGTCTCCTGCAGCTTCGCTGTCGAGATGTTCGCGTGATTGAGGCCGGTGATCATTCGGGTGGCTTCCATCCGTTCGGCAGCATCATCACCAGCGGCGCCATGTGAAAGGCATTCTCCGACGCAAAGATGTTGCCGGTGAGCGTGACCTGCACGCCAAGATGCGCGTCGAGCCAGCCCCAAGGAATGCCCTGGTCGTAGCTGGATATGTGTATGGTGTTGAACCTCTCATCCGGGTCGGCGAACCGGCCATTGTCCTGGATGCAGATGTTCGTCGGTAGACGGAGGATGAATGTCTCCATCGGGCGATCGCCCTTGGCGACATCCTCGAAATTGGGCGGTCCGGGAAAGGCGTGTTTCTCGAGTATGCCGGTGAATGTGCCTTGCGTGCCGGCCTTGGAGACATTGACGCACTGGCCACGGGCAGGCGCGGCAGAGGCGGCGACAAGAGCGATGACGGCGAGAAGTTTCATCCAACGGACCCAACCAGTGTCCGCGCAAGACTAGCCACAATCTGCCAGGCGCGCGACACGGCCGTCGGGATTTTTACAGGGGAAAGCAAGAGTGATTTTAATGACGCTGGCTGAGCCGGGAACCAAGCCCGTCAGCGATGCAACGCGCGAGAGGGTAGGTTTCAAGCGCGCGTTGCTGAGGCTGGAGGCAGTGGTTGAGAAGACCTAGATTTTGTCGGCTTTCGACTTGGTCCAGGCGTAGAGCCACCAGACCATGGCGAAGAAGACAACAATGCCGGCGACCATCGGATATGGCGCGACCCAGAAGCCGTCGGTCGGGACGAAGCCGAACGGGGCGCCGTTGTTGGTGGCGACGATGAGGCCGGCGAGCAGGACGTTGAAGAGGCTCTCGCCAACGATCAGGCCGGAGGCCATCAGGATGCCGAGGCGGCGCGCAGGCTCGGGGTTCTTGCTCTTCTTCGCGACCCAGCGGTCGTAGACTGTGCCGATGATCGCGCCGATGGTGACCGTGGTGGTGACGGCCATGGGCAGGTAGATGCCGATGCCGACCGCGAGCGGGGGCAGCTTGTACTTGCGGTTGGTGGTGCGAACGAGGATTTCGTCCACAGCGATGATGACCACGCCGAGGATGGCGCCGTAGCCGATGAGGTCCCAGCGCGGATCTCCGCCAAGGACGCCGGCCGCGAGGGTGGAGATCAGTGTCGCCTGCGGGGCGCCGAGTGGTTGCGTGCCGGCGACGGTGGCAGGCGGGCCGCCATTGAAGCCGAAGGCGCTGTTCAGGAGATTGAGCAGGAACGGGATCACCAGCGAGCCGGCGACAACGCCGACGATCAGCGCGGCCTGCTGGCGCCAGGGTGTGGCTGCGACGAGCTGGCCGGTCTTCAGGTCCTGCAGGTTGTCATTCGAAATGACTGCCACGGCGAAGACGATGCCGGTGATGAGCAGGGCGAAGGCGACGACGGACTTGTCGGCGGGAATGTTGAACAGTTGCAGCGCGCCGAGCATCAGCACGGACGCCACGAGAATGGCAAGAATGCCGACGCCGGACACGGGGCTGTTGGATGAGCCGATCAGGCCGGCCATGTAACCGCAGACGGAAGCGACCACGAGACCGATGACGACCACATAGAGTAAGCCGCCGGCTACGATGGCGGGTGCGCTTGAGGCCAGTGGGGTGCCTTGCGTGAAAGTCCACAACAGGACGCCGATGGCGACGAGCGTGACTGCGGAGATGATGCCGACAAGACCGATCGGGATGTCCTGTTCGGTGCGGTCGAGTACTTCGTGAGCGCTGCGCTTGCGCTGAGCGGCGAGGGCCGAAGCGATGCCGCTGACCAGCGGGCCGATGAGTTTCAGGAGCGTCCATATGGCGGCGATGCCGATGGCGCCGGCGCCGATGCGGCGGACTTGCCCACCCCAGACGGCCCCCGCGGCTTCTTCCGCGATGCCTTCGGTGCCCTGCATGGCGGTCATGATCGGCACGAAGACGGCCCATGCGATCAGCAGGCCGATGAACATGGCAAGGCCGACGGCGAGGCCGACGAGATGGCCGGCGCCGAGCAGGGCAAGCTGCAGGCCGCCGCCAATGCCGGTCGCTGCCGGTCCGATGCGGAAGAAGGCGGCAGCTTCGCCAGCGAAAGCGCGAGCAGAGACAAGGAATGCAAACAGGGCTGAACCGATCGAACCCATAATGACGGTGAGCAGGCCGGCCTTGTTCTCGCGAACGGCGCTTTCAGTCTGGTCTGCGCCACGCGAGCCGACCTTGAGCACCTCCGCGGCGGCAACGCCTTCCGGGTATGGCAGATCGGTGTTGATGACGAGGGCGCGGCGGAGCGGGATAGAGAAGGTGACGCCGAGCACGCCGCCGAAGACGCAGATGAGGAAGGTCTCCCAGAACGGAAACTCCTTCCACCAACCGATCATGACGAGGCCGGGCAGGACGAAGATGATCGATGACATGGCGCCGCCGACCGAGGCGACGGTCTGAACGGTCATGTTCTCCCAGATAGTCGAGGTCCTGAAAGCCCGCAGCACGGCCATCGAAATGACGGCGGCTGGGATGGCTGAAGCGAAGGTGAGGCCGACGCGCAGGCCGAGATAGACGTTGGCGGCCGTGAACACAACGCCGAGCAGGGAGCCCAGGATCAGGGCTCGCACGGTGAACTCAATGCGTTTCGATGGCGTGCCTGCGGTGTCGGTCATGTGGCCCCTCAGCTTTGCGCGGAGGTAAGCCGACTATGGGGTGAAGGGCAATGTGCGGCTGCTAACGGCCGAAGCGCCCGGCCGCATAGAGGGCGGCGCCGCCGAGGAGGCCGATCAGGGCGAGCTCGGCGGTAAAGAAGGGCAGCGGAAGCCTGTAATAGATATCCGGGCGGGCATGGACCATGGCGGCGTAGAGGCCCGACAGGCTGCCCACGATAAGGCCGGCGGCGCCGATCACGATCGCGAGGGTGCGCAGGGTGGCGATCAGGTTGTGATGGCGTCTGGCGCTGCGGCCAAGGTATCTGCGATGGACTTCCTGGCGCTGGCCCGCCATCAGCCACAGGCTGAAAACAACGGCGAGGGCAAAAGCGACGAAGCCGGCAATGCCCAACGAGGACAGGCCGGACGCATAGATACCGGCAACGACCGGCGTCTCCGCCGCCGTCCCCGGCGCGGGGCGCGTGAGGCCCAGCAAGACCGGCAGTCCGGTAAGCAGCAGCAGCAGGGTCGCGCCCGAGATGATGCGAAGACGCTTTGGTCGCGAGAAACGCATGTACGGCCCCGTTGGAGGCGGACACTAGGCACAAGATAGTTAAGGCCCTCTTGGGCGTGCCATGTCGATTTGGCGGATCGCCGGAGGTGGCCGAGCGCGATCGGACTGAAATAATGAGCGTCGGCTCACGTATTTCTTGCATTTTGAATCAGCGATCTGCGAAGGTTGAATTCGTGACCAACCTTGACGGACGGACCCCCGATTAGTGACTCATGACTCGCCGCTGATTGCGCTTCTTTCGGTGGGCTTTGCGCTCGCCTTCGTTTTTGGAGCGATCGCGACGCGGCTGAAGCTGTCGCCCCTGGTGGGGTATCTGTTCGCAGGGGTGGTGATCGGGCCGTTCACGCCGGGCTTCACGGCGGATGCGAACCTGGCCGGAGAAGTTGCCGAGATCGGCGTGATCCTGCTGATGTTCGGGGTGGGGCTGCATTTTTCCCCGAAGGATCTGCTTTCCGTGCGGGCCGTGGCCGTTCCGGTGACGCTGCTGCAGATCGCGGCGACGATCGCGGCGGGCGTCGGGCTGGCGCTGGTCCTCGGATGGGGCATCGAGACGGGCGTGGTGCTTGGACTGGCGCTGGCGGTTTCATCGACCGTGGTGGCGCTGAGATCGCTGCAGGAGCGCCGGTTGATGGCGACAGAGCGCGGCAAGCTTGCGGTCGGCTGGCTGGTCGTGGAGGACCTCGCCATGGTTGTGGCCATGGTGCTGCTGCCGACCTGGGCGCACATCCGCAGCCAGGTGGTGAATGGCGAGGCGATCTCGGTCCTGCAGGTACAGGACATCGGGCTCGCCCTGCTGCTAACGGTCGGCAAGGTGGCGGTGTTTGCGTTGATCATGTTGTTGGCCGGCAAGCGACTGGTGCCGTGGTTGCTCCATCGCGTGGTCCACATGGGATCGCGGGAACTGTTCCGGCTGGCCGTGCTGGCGATCGCGCTGGGCGTGGCGGGCGCGGCTTCGGCGTTGTTCGATATTTCGGTGGCGCTGGGCGCGTTGTTCGCCGGGCTGATCATGGCGGAGAGCGAGTTGTCGCAGCAGGCGGCGAACGAGACGCTGCCACTGCGCGATGCGTTTGCAGTGCTATTCTTCGTGTCGGTGGGGATGCTGTTCGATCCGATGATCGTGCTGCAGAATCCTTGGCCGCTGCTGGCGACCGTGGGCGTGATCCTGGTGTTCCGCACGATCGTCAGCATCGGGCTATTGAGATTGTTCGGACAATCGAGCGAGACGACGGCGACGGTGACGGCGAGCCGGGCGCAGATCGGGGAATTCTCCTTCATACTCGCGGGCCTCGGCCTGCAGTTCGGGCTGATACCGGAAGCGGCGCGCGATCTGATCCTTGGCGGGTCGATTGTCTCGATTGTGCTGAACCCGCTGGTATTCGCGATCCTGGACCGCGTGGGAAAGAAGGCCGCAGTAGTGGAAACCGTGCAGCAGGTCGCGCCGGCGCCTGCGCCGCCGAAGCGGGCGGTGCTGGTTGGATACGGTCGGGTTGGGTCGTTGATCGGGCGGGCGCTGGATGATGCGCGGGCGACCTATTCGGTGATCGAGGATCGCGAGGACCTGGTCGAGTTGCTCAAGGAGCGGGGCGTTCCTGTGGTTGCAGCGAATGCGATCGAGCAGGGTGCGATGAAGAAAGCCGGCGTTGCAGAGGCCGACCTGATGTTCGTGACCGTGCCGAACGGGTTCGAGGCGGGCCGGATCGTGGAGCTGGCGCGCGAGTTGAACCCGCGGCTCAAGGTCTACGCGCGCGCGCACAGCGATGCTGAAGTGGAGCACCTGCGCGGTTTCGGGGCAGACTTCATCGTCTCGGGCGAGCAGGAGATCGCTGATGCGATGATCGACCATGCGACCTCGATTATTCCGCGGCGAGTTCCCGCGCGGGCCTAGAGCAGCGTGGCGAGGACGCCAAGCATCTTTTCCCAGGAGAGGCGGGCGCGATCGATGAAGTCGGCCCATTCGGGCGCCATTTCGTGCATCAGTCGCACAGAGCATCCCTCTGCTGTCGGCGTGATGTCGATCGTGACCGTAGAGGGATCGTCATCGCCTTGGCCGACGATGGCCCATGTGAAGGCGACGCGCTTGGGCGGCGTGAGTTCCAGATACTTGCCGACATGGTCGATCTCGTTTTCGCCGCGGCGGACCTTGAAAGAGAAGGCGCCGCCGACACGTGGGTCGTTGCTGATGTGGAGGATTGTCTCTTCGCGCAGGAGTGGGCCGAACATGAAGCGAGCGACCATTTCGGGGTCGAGAATAGCGTCGTAGACGCGCTGGGGCGGGACCTTGAATGTCTGGACGGCGATGGCGGCAGGTCTGGCTGTCATGGTCAGACTCCTTCCGGCCATGTGCGGCTCTCGACGAGAGACTCGCCAGTTTCGAGCAGGCTCTTTAGGCTGGCGAGAAGATGCGGCCAGCCTTCGCTGACGCCTCCGATGACCTTGGAATTCGGAATGCCGATCTCGTGCGTCAGAGTGAGCCTGACCGCAGTGCCGGCGGGATCGAGCACATAGGTGCAGGTCGAGTGACCTTCGGCCTTCAGTTCCGGCAGGAATTCGTTGCGCCAGCTGACGGCCAGACGGCGGGGAGGATCGTATTCGAGCACCTTGCCGCTGTCGCCGACGCGGCCGTCGGGGATCATGATCTTCCAGTCGGAGCCGATCTTCCAATCAGACACTTGCCAGGTGCCGGCCCAATATTGCTTCGTGAATTCCGGCTCGGTGAGTGCGCGCCAGAGCTTCTCCGGCGTGGTGCGGATGTAGGTGACGTAGACGAATTTCGAACCACTCATGAGATCGATCCTAGAACGGGGGCGGCAGGGGCCTGCCGGTTTCAACAAGCGTCTTGAGGCCGGAGAGGAGCGCAGCCCAGCCTTGAGCGGCGGCCTGGTTGTAGTCAGCGCCCCAGTCGCGGACATGATACTCGTTGATGGTTACGCGCGTGGTTCCATTGGCGGTCGGCTCGATCAGGAACTCGACGCGGTCGGCAGGTGGATCGTTCTCCGCGCTCCACGTCAAAAGCAGGCGGTGGGGCGGTTCGCGGATGAGGACGATGCCGGTGAGGGTGGGCCATTTTTCGGTTGCGTGGCGGATCCAGCGTTCGCCCTGCTGGCCGATTTCCGTCTTGCCGCCGAAATAGGTGGCCTGATCCAGGGGATCGGTAAGCGCATTCCAGATGCGATCTGGCGATGCTGCGATGAAGATGACGGCGAGATTGTCCGGTCGTGCGGGGAGGTCTGTGTTGGACGTCATTCTGACTCCAGCTTCCGCTTCAGATCGACAAGCGCATCGACCCGGTGGCGTTCGAACTTCCGTATCCACCGGTTGGCGATCTCGGCGATCGGAACCGGGTTGAGGTAGTGCAGCTTCTCGCGACCGCGTTTTACGGTTGCGACGAGATTGGCCTCCTCAAGGATCGCAAGGTGTTTCGAGACGGCCTGACGCGTCATCGATAGCCCCGAGCACAACTCGTTCAGCGTCTGAGCGCTCTTTGCGCTGAGGCTGTCGAGCAGAGCCCGGCGGCTTTCGTCGGCCAGCGCCCGGAACACCAGATCCATATCATAGATATGCAACCATAAGGTTGCCTGTCAAGCCCTGGCATCAGGAGAAGGAGATGGATGTGGCCGGCCAACGCGGCCGCGACGTGCTGATACGCATTGGAGACGGGGGGGCTCGCTCGAGGCATTTGTCACGTCGCAGCAATAAGAGTGTGGGCGATCACGCTGAGCGCCGGGTTGATCGACGTGACGACTGCAGAGAGTGCGGATGCGTGGCTTGTCTCAACCACAAGTGCGGGCGTGAAGCGCGCCGGGGTGACGGGCTGGATGTGGCCGATTGGGAAAGAAGGCGTGAACTCAACTGGCGCGCTGCAAACGAATCGGCCGCGGTGACAGCCGCCTTGAGCGAGGGTGGGTCGCATGACGGAGTTGCGCCCGGATGTGGTCGCCGGCGCATCTCGGTTCGAGTTGGATAGATGGCGACTTGGGTCTCAACTGGATCAGGCGCTCCCGGCAAGGAGGGGATGCCTGGATGGCAGGGAGCCAGTGCAGGAACGCGTCGAGGCCTGCAAGGTGCGCATTTCCGGCGGTATTTCCCCACGGGAATGGGATGTTGATGAGGCTGCGGCGCTCTATTCACAGGAGGATCTAACAGCCGATATTCCTGTGGGGGCGGGGCTTATCGATGTCGCGCAGCTGGGACCGAAGGGTCAGCCGGGGGCTGGGCGGCGGTCGAACTGATAATTCCGGTACCGTGACAGACTGTATAGTGGCGTTTCGCCTCAATATCCCCATGTTCCGGCTTGTCTTGGGTGGGGCAGAGGCCTCACGCTAGGACGATCATATTTTTCAGCAAGGATCGCATTTGAGCTGGGATCCCTATGCGGCGTTGGGAGTGCCAAAATCCTCCAGCGCCGATGACATAAGGAAAGCCTACCGCAAGCTCGCCAAGGAGCTGCACCCGGACGTGCGCCCGAATGACAATGCTTCGGCGGAGCGCTTCAAGCGGGTGACGGCTGCGTTCAACCTGCTGACCGATACAGAGCAGCGTGGGCGTTTCGATCGCGGTGAAATCGATGCGGATGGAAACGAGCGTCCGCAATTCCAACCAGGGGCCGGCTTTGGCGGATTTGCCGGAGCGCGCGCGCAGGCGCGCGGTCAGCGCAGCGATGTGTTTGAAGACTTGTTCGATGGACTCTTCAGCCGTGGCGGCGGCTCGCGCGGCTTTGGCCAGCAACGCGGCGAGGACGTACGTTATCGCATGGAGGTCGATTTCCTCGATGCGGTGAATGGAGGCCGGCGCCGTGTGACAATGTCGGACGGACGTTCGCTCGATCTCGCGATTCCGGCCGGACTCAATTCAGGACAGACACTGCGACTCAAGAGTCAGGGATTGCCTGGTAATGGCGGTGGACCAGCTGGCGATGCGCTGGTCGAGATCACGGTTGGCGCGCATCCTGCGTACAAGCGCGAAGGCGATGATATCCGAATGGACCTGCGCATCACGCTTGTTGAAGCGGTCGAGGGCGGGAAGGTGCCGGTGCAGACGCCGTCTGGTCCCGTGACGCTGTCGATTCCGCCGGGCTCGAATTCGGGAGACTTGCTAAAGCTGCGTGGGAAAGGCGTGCAGACACGTCCAACTGCCGGCGATCTGCTCGTCCGCCTGCAGATTGCCTTGCCGCGCAAGGATGACCCGGAGCTTCGGGAATTTGTCAAAAACTGGTCGGGCCGGAAGGCCGACATTCTGCGATGACTCGGCCTGAAAACGGCAAAAAGCAGCTGCAACTGCTGGATTTAACCATCCCGACGAGGTGTTCAGACAGGGTTCACTGTATCTGGTCTAGATACCTTCACATGCTTCGGCGAACTCTCCTCTCGGCCCTTGCCGCCCTCGCGATCGCAGCGCCAGCTTCGGCGCAGCACGGACGTGATGACGATAAGCGTGGCAACCCCTTCCAGGGGCGCGATGGCTTCCCCTCTTCGCAGTGGGACCAGTCGCATCAGGAGCGTGCGCCGCAACGTGAGGTTCCGCTCGGCTCGGTCCTGCGGGATCTCAAAAGCCGCTATGGCGGCCAGCATCTGGATGCCCAGAAGGTCGGGGACCGCTATATCATCTCCTGGATTACCGGCGACGGCCGCCGACTCACTATCGAAGTCGACGCCACAACGGGCCGGGTCCTGTCGACACGTTGAAAGATCACCATGCGCGTTCTTGTTGTTGAAGACGATCCGGATCTGGGACGTCAGCTGACCGAAGCGCTGACGCAGGCCGGCTATGCCGTCGATCTGGCGCCGGACGGCGAGGAAGGTCACTTTCTCGGCGACACCGAGCCTTATGATGCGGTCGTGCTGGACCTTGGCCTGCCGAAGCTGGACGGTGTGCGCGTGCTCGAGAAGTGGCGCGGCGCGGGCAAGGACATGCCGGTGCTGATCCTGACGGCGCGCGACCGCTGGAGTGAGAAAGTCGCCGGGTTCGACGCTGGCGCGGACGACTATCTGACCAAGCCGTTCGTGACCGAGGAATTGCTGGCGCGCCTGCGGGCGCTGATGCGCCGTGCGGCGGGGCACGCCACGGCAGCGCTCGAATGTGGCGACCTGCGGGTCGATACGCGTTCAGCGCGTGCGTCGGTCAATGGCGAGCCGATCAAGCTGACAGCGCACGAGTACAAGGTGCTAAGCTACCTGATTCACCATCAGGGGCGGGTCGTGCCGCGCACCGAACTGGTCGAGCACATCTACGACCAGGACTTTGACCGCGACTCGAACACGATCGAAGTGTTTGTCGGTCGTCTGCGTCGCAAGATCGGCTCCAACCGCATCTTGACGGAACGCGGCCTGGGGTATCGCCTGATCGACCCAAAGGCAGAGAAGATCGTCGAATAGCATGACCGAAACGGCGGGGGCCGGGACCGAAGGGACGCAGACTCGCGGCTCGATCGCTCGCCGCATGCTGGTCACTGCGGCCGTTTGGAGCGCCGTCGTGCTCGCTATTGCGGGTTGGTCGCTGGCGGCATTCTATCGCGCCGAGACGGATCAGCAGCTTGATGCCTCCATCAGCGAAACGCTGCGGCCGCTGGCGAACGCGGTTGATTCCGACAATGCAGGCGTGCCGGAGTTTGACGAGGCCAAGCTTCCCAAGGATGAGAAGTTCGGGATGACCTTCTCGGGGCGCTACTGGGCGTTCCTGGACGTGGATGCGCAAAACAACGTCGTACGCACCAAGCGGTCCGCAAGCTTCTTCGATGTGTTGCCCGAGTTGCCGCGGGAAGCGATCGCCAGTGCGGCGCGTCAGCCGGGCGTGACGCTGCACCTGGACGGGCCAGGTCCGGCTGACACGCAGCTGAGGATAGGGCTGCAGGCCGTGAAACTGTCGCGGCGCGATCTTCCTGTTCTGCTTTATTCGAGTATCGACCGGACGGCCGCAGACCAAGCGGTCGGCAGCTTCACGCTGCGCCTTGGCGTCGCTCTTGGCGTGCTGGCGCTGGGCATTGTTGTCGGGGTCGTTGTGCTGATCCGGTACGGCCTCAGGCCGCTGCACGAAATCCAGGACAAGCTTGGCGATGTGCGGGCGGGCAGGCGCGACACGCTGGACGGGCAATATCCGGGTGAGCTCACACCGCTGGTGAAGGAGATCAACACGCTGATCGTCCAGAACCGGAAAGTGGTTGAACGTGCGCGCACACATGTTGGCAACCTTGCGCATGCGCTGAAGACGCCGCTAGCCGTTCTCAAGAACGAGGCAAAGGGAACCGACAAGCTTGCCGATACCGTGCGGCGGCAGACCGAGGCCATGACCAGCAACGTCAACCACTACCTCAAGCGGGCGCAGGCGGCGGCGCAGGCGGAGGTGCTGGGCGCTCGGACGGATGTGAAGGAGCCGGTCGAAGGCATTGCCCGGATGCTGGAGCGGCTGCATCGCGACAAGGGCCTCGCCATCGACGTCGACGTAGACCCCAAAGCCGTTTTCCGCGGGGAGAGGGGGGATTTCGATGAACTTGTCGGGAACTTGTTGGAGAACGCCGCCAAATGGTGCAAGTCGCGGGTCAATGTGACCGTGACGCGCAGTGACGATGGCATCGAGATCAATGTTGATGACGACGGTCCGGGATTGCCGGCCGAGCATCGCGCCAAGGCTCTCGAACGCGGCAAGCGCCTGGATGAGTCAGAACCGGGAACAGGTCTGGGATTGTCGATCGTGACTGAACTGGCCGACATCTATGGTGGACGTCTCCACCTCGAGGACAGCCCGCTGGGCGGTCTTCGCGCGCGTCTCGAGCTGCCGGCGGCGCCGCTTTGATCTGGCTCATTCTTGTTGCTGTCGTTTTTGTTGCTGGCGGGACGTGGTTCATCGCCAGGTCCATGCAGACGCGCGCGATCGTGCTGGTCGCCGGGCTCGCCGCGGTTGGGTCGTACTGGATCATCGGCAAGCCTGGCATGCCGGATGATCCGCTCGGCGGGCGGATCGAACAGCTAGAAGCGCGTGAGAAGAGCGCTCCTGGTGAGCTTACGCCGGATGAGCGTCTCGCTGTTCTTCAGGAACGGTCGCTGGCATCGCCGTCGGATCCGGAGCCGCTTCGCGAAATCGGCGATCTCTATGCCTCTGTCGGGCGTTTCGATGACGCCCGCCATTCCTATCGAGCGGCATTGCTGCGGAAGCCAAACGACGAACGCACACTGGACTCGATCTCCGAACTCGATTTTCAGGTTGATGGCGTCGTGGATCAGATCACCCTGGACAGGTTGCCGCAAATCCGGGAGCGCGCCCGGACCAATCCCGAGTCGCTGACGACTGTGCAACTGGTGGCGCTACTGGAAGAGCGGATCCGTTCTGCGCCGGAAGACCCGGTAGCGTATCGGATCCTTGGCGACGTGCTTGATCGCACCGGTCATTTCGACAAGGCGGCCGTAGCATACCAGTCCGCATACGATCGGGATTCCACGAATATCGAGGTGATCGCCAATCTTGCGGATGCCCGGTTCAAGGCGACAAAGCAGGTCGACGCCTTTACGACCGAACTCTACCAGAAGGCTTTCAAGGCCCAGCCCGACCACTTCCGGATCGGCTATCTCTCCGGAATTGGCCTGTGGCTGCAGGGAAGGAAGCCTGAGGCCGAGAAGATCTGGGCGGGCATCGACGCCCGCGCCCCGAAGGATGGGCCGGAGCGTCAGATGTTCGCCGCACTGCGGCAGATGTTCGGAATCGACCCCGCGCCGACGGACCCGGCAGCGCCTGCCGGCAAGCCTCCGGGCTGATTTCCAGCGGACAAGTGACTGTATCTCGCGCCATCGTGTCGCTGGCGCTTGGAAATTCATGGAAATATACTGACTTACTGGCCACACGGAGGCGCCTCTCCCCATGCGCAAGCGTTCGCAGAGACTTTGGCTGATCGGCGCGGCAGCCGTGCTGGTGACTGGCGCCGTGGCGCTGGCGGCGACGGCGCTGCAGGATACGGTTGCCTTTTTCCAGTCGCCGACGGATGTCGCGCAGAAGGGAGTTGAGACTTTCCACCAAAGTGTGCGGATCGGCGGTCTCGTTGAGACGGGAAGTGAAACGCACGGCGCCAGCGGCGAGCTTCTGTTCAAGATCACCGATTGCAAGAACACGGTCCCCGTCGTGTTTGAAGGAATTCCGCCAGACCTGTTCCAGGAAGGCAAGGGCGTCGTGGCCGAGGGTAAGTTCGATGACACGGGCCGGTTGGTCGCCAAGCGCGTCCTGGCGAAGCACGATGAGAATTACATGCCCAAGGAAACCTACGAGGGCATGAAGCGCGCGGCCGAAAGCGGCGGCGCGATGAACACGACGATGGACTGCAATGTGGGGCTGAAGCCTTGATCGCGGAACTTGGCCACCTGCTGGCATTCCTCGCGCTGGCAACGGCGGCGGCGCAGAGCTTTCTCGGCCTGACGACGGGCGGCGAGGCGCCAAGGCGGCTGGCTGTGGCGACGGGGATGTTCACCGCGCTGGCCATGCTGACGCTGATCATCAGCTTTGTGCGGCTCGACTTCTCCGTGGCGTTGGTCGCGCACAATTCCCATTCCCTGAAGCCGATCATTTATCGCATCGCAGGAGCGTGGGGGAACCACGAGGGCTCGATGCTGCTGTGGTGCGTGATCATGTCGGGCTACGGCGCGGCGGCCGCACTGTTCATGCGAAATGACCGGCTGCGTGACAGGGCGCTGGGCGTGCAGGGGCTGCTCACCCTGGGGTCGCTGGCCTACTTGCTGTTTGCATCCAGCCCGTTCGCGCGCCTCGACAATCCACCGCTCGATGGCGGCGGCATGAACCCGTTGTTGCAGGACCCGGCGGTCGCGGCTCACCCGCCGTTCCTGTATCTCGGCTATGTCGGCATGTCGTTCGTGTTCTCGATCGCGGCGGCTGGTCTGATCAATGGCGAGATCGACCGTGAATGGGCCAAGCGCGTGCGGCCTTGGGCGCTGACGGCATGGAGCTGTCTGACCATAGGTATCGCGCTGGGCGCGATCTGGGCCTACTACGAACTCGGGTGGGGCGGCTGGTGGTTCTGGGATCCGGTCGAGAACGCGTCGTTCATGCCGTGGCTGGTCGGCGCGGCGCTGATCCATTCGCTGATCGTGACCGAGAAGCGGGGTGGGATGGCGGCGTGGACGGTATTCCTCGCCGTGCTGGCCTTCTGTCTTTCGCTGCTCGGGACGTTCCTCGTGCGCTCGGGCGTTATGACGTCGGTGCATGCGTTTGCCACCGATCCGACGCGTGGCATCGTGCTGTTGACAGGTCTTGCGTTTGCAGGCGGGGCGGCGCTGGCATTGTTCGCCTGGCGAGCGCCGAAGCTTGCTGCGGGGCCGGCGTTTGATCCGGTCAGCCGTGAAGGCGCGCTTGTCCTCAACAACCTCTTCCTTTCGGTGGCGGCTGCGCTGGTGCTGGTCGGCACAGTCACGCCGATGGTTGTTCAATGGCTGGGCGAGATAAAGGCCATTCCGCCTGAGGCTGCTTCGCTATCGATCGGCGAGCCTTACTTCCAGCTGACGCTCGCGCCGATGGTGGCGGTGCTGCTGTTGTTCATGCCTCTTGCGCAAGCGGCTCCATGGCGCAAGGCTGATGTATCTCCGCTGCTGAAGTGGCTGCTGCCTGCGATGATCGCAGCCGTCATCGGAGCCATCATCGCGCTGGCGCTTGGCGGTTGGGGCATCTGGCTTGGCTTTGGCGTGCTGGTGGGTGTTTGGGTTGTGTTCGGCGTTGGACTCGACCTGTGGCGGCGCCTTGGCGGCGGCGGGGTCGCGCGCGCGCTTCGCCTGCCGCTGACCGTCTGGGGCATGGCGATCGCGCACATCGGTGTCGGGGTGTTCGTGATTGGCGCGACGGTAGAGACGGCCACGCGGGCAGAGCGGACCTTTCCGCTTGCGGCCGGACAGAGCGCAACGATGGCCGGATGGACGTTCGAGTTCCAGGGGTTGAGCCCGGAGGAAGGCCCGAACTATTCGGCGACACGTGCAAACATCAAGGTAACCCATGAGAACGGGTCAACCGAGATGATCTATCCTGAGAAGCGCTTCTATCCCGTTGCGCAGACGGGCACGACGGAGGTCGCGATCCGGCAGACGCTGGAAGGTCATGTCTATGTTGCGCTGGGAGACGCCATCCGTGATCAGCCCGGCGTGTGGCGCATCCGGATTGCTTTCCATCCGCTGATCGACTGGGTGTTTGGCGGCGCCGGACTGATTGCGATCGGCGGGTTCATGTCGCTGGCTGCACGCATTCGCCGGAGGGCGCCGACACCGGCCGAGCAGACGACTGCAGAACCAGCAGGTGGAGCCGCCGCTCCGGCGGGCGCTACGGCATGAGCGCGGGCTTTCTGATCGCTTTGCTTCTGCAGGCTGGGGCCGCGGCCGCTGAGGCGCCACTTGCCGATCCTGCTGAGGAGGCGCGCGCGCAGGCGCTGATGCGGGAAATTCGCTGTGTCGTTTGCGAGAACGAACCGGTGTCGCAGTCGACAGCCGATATTGCAGTCGACATGCGACGGACGATCCGGGTGCACGTGGAAAAGGGCGAATCCGACGCCGACGTGCGCAAGTTCTTCAAGGACAGATATGGACAGTTCGTCCTGTTCCGTCCGCCCACCGATGGGCTGGGAACATTGCTTTGGGCTTTCCCGTTCACGCTGCTTCTGGTGGTCGGAGGGGTGATGGGCCTGCGAATGTTCAGTGCGCGCCACCGCGACCTGACGCCAGTGCCAGACGACCGGGGAGGCGGGCTGGACCCGTCGGACCAGCCTTAACCACGCCAAATTGTGGTCCTGCGCAGGGGAAATCCCACCGTGTGGGCTCTGGCGCCGCCGCATGATTGCCTTAAACTGACGCAACATCATGGTTGTCGCGGTGCGGGGATTCTTCCCGCCGTTCTGCAGCCGGCTGGCATTGTATGGGGCTTTGTAGTTGCGGAGTTCCCGTCCGGGTCTAGGGTCGCAACTGGTCGATCGCGCAGGCGAATGCAGTGAGAGAAAGCGAATGAAGAAGGTCGGAACTGTCCGCTTGAGCCGGGCTGGCATCGCGGCAGGTTTCATGGTGGCCGCGGCGATGGCTGCTGCCCCGGTGCTCGCCCAGAACGGCAAGCCGATCACCGTCTCGCCGCCGGCGGGCGCGCCGATGAGTTTCGCTGACCTGATTGAGCGGGTGAGCCCCGCCGTGGTGAGCGTGCAGGTGACGACGGAGATCAAGGTCGCCAACCGCAATAACGCCTTCAACCCGTTCCGGGGGCTTCCGGGTTTCGACGAGTACGAGGACCGCTTCGGCAACAAGGGTGAAGGCGAGGGCGAAGGCGAAGAAGAGCAAAGCGATCAGGAGGGCAACGCGCTCGGATCGGGTTTCTTCATCGATCCCAAGGGTTACATCGTCACGAACAACCACGTGGTGGAAAACGCTCGCGAAGTCACCGTGACACTGAAAAACGGCGACCAGCTTGAAGCAGAGATTGTCGGTACGGACGAGCAGACGGACCTGGCGGTGCTGAAGGTCAAGAAGACCGGCAATTATCCGTTCGTGGAATTCGCCCTGAAGTCGAAGCCGCGCGTCGGCGACTGGGTCGTAGCGGTCGGCAACCCGTTCGGTCTGGGTGGCACG
Organism: Hyphomonadaceae bacterium; assembly: GCA_047601145.1. GTDB lineage: Bacteria > Pseudomonadota > Alphaproteobacteria > Caulobacterales > Hyphomonadaceae > UBA7672. Next base: position 791,933 of record JASGJW010000003.1, on the reverse strand, counting down.
GCAACGGCCGGCATCGTCTCGGCGAACGGCCGGGAACTGCTGGGTGGCAACTACAATGATTTCATCCAGATTGACGCGCCGATCAATCGCGGCAACTCGGGCGGGCCGACGTTCAACCTCAACGGCGAAGTGATTGGCGTGAACACGGCGATCTTTTCTGACACGGGCGGCGGCAGCGTGGGCATCGGGTTCGCGATCGAAGCGGACGCCGTGAAGAAGATTTCGGACACGCTGATCAAGAACGGCAAGGTCATTCGTGGCTGGCTGGGCGTCGAGATCCAGAGCATGAGTCAGCGTTACGCTGACGCGCTTGGCCTCAAGACGCCCAATGGCGCGATAGTTCGCGCCGTCACGAAGGGCGGCCCGGCCGAAGCCGGCGGTATCCGCCGCGGCGACATCATCGTCTCGGTCAACGGCGATGATGTGAAAGACAATCGCCAGCTGACACAGCGTGTCGGCAGCCTGCTGGCTGGCTCCACGAACAACTTCAAGGTCATCCGTGATGGCAAGGAGCAGGTCGTCAAGGTCACCGTGCGCGAGCGTGATGACAAGGCGCTTGCAAACACTGATCTAGATCCGGCGCGCGCGAACATGAAGCCGCCTAAGCCGGGGCCGGATGATGTGAAGGTGCCGGGTGGCACGATCCGCACCATGACAGCCGAAGAAGCCGGGAAGTTTGACGTCGGCGCTGCCGGAACGGGTCTGATCGTCGTGACGGTCGAGCCGCGTGGTTCGCTGTCGAAGGCCGAGATTTTCCCTGGCGATGCGATCCTCGAAGTCAACAACAAGATCGTGAAGACGCCGAAGGATTACCAGGACGCTGTCGCCGCTGCGAAGACGGCGGGGCGGAAGGACATCATCGCGCGGGTCGGATGCGGCAACCAGGAACGCTGCTTCGACCTGACGGTGCTGCGTCCAATCGAAATTACTGCGGAATAGAAACGGAAAGCATGCGGGTCATTGTTATCGAGGACGACGCCGACGCGGCCGCGTTCGTGAAAGGCGTCCTGAGCGAAGCCGGGCACACAGTTGATGTGTGCGGCGATGGCAAATCCGGGCTGAACAAGGCGCGGACCGGGGAATACGACGCGCTTGTCGTGGACCGGATGCTGCCGGGCATGGATGGGCTGAAACTGCTCAAGAGTTATCGGGATGGCGGCGGGCGGGCGCCCGCGCTGTTCCTGTCGGCGCTTGGGGAGGTGGATCACCGGGTGGAGGGCCTTCAGGCCGGCGGCGACGATTATCTGGTGAAGCCTTATGCGCCGAGTGAACTTGTTGCGCGCGTCGAAGCGCTCGGCCGCCGTGCGACCGGCGATGTCCCAACCACCAAGCTTTCGGTTGGCGGGCTGGAGATGGATTTGCTGGCGCGGACTGTTCACCGCGACGGTCAGAAGATTGATCTTCAGCCGCGTGAATTCCGCCTGCTCGAATTCCTCATGCGCCACGCAGGACAGGTCGTGACGCGCACGATGCTGCTGGAAAAGGTCTGGGACTATCACTTCGATCCCCAGACGAACGTGATTGACGTCCACGTCTCGCGTCTGCGCGGGAAGATCGACAAGGATTTCGAGAGGCCGCTGCTGCACACGGTCCGTGGCGCAGGATACCGGCTTGAAGCCTAAGCCATGAAGATCGGCCGCCTGCCGGCGCTGGTCCGGACGACAACGTTCCGGCTAGCGCTGCTGCACGCGTCGATCTTCATTCTCTTTTCGGCGTCGCTGCTCGCATATCTCTACTATGAGACGGCGGGCCAGCTGGGACGGCAGGCGGAAAGCGAGCTCAACTCGGAATTCCAGGAACTTTCCGCGGCTTACAGAGGCGGCGGGCTCGACCGCCTGAACCAGGCCGTCTCCGAACGGTCCGAAGCAGCCTACAACAAGTTCTTCTACCTGCTGCTCGATGGAAGCGGGCGGAAGATGAATGGCGATTTTGATGTTCTGCCGGCTCCTGCTCCGCTCGGACAGGTTGTGGACGTGAAGTTCGACTATGACGCGCGGACGACTGATGGACGACCGATCCGCCGGTCGGCCGAGGGGAGGATCTCGCGCCTGTCCGAAGGCGGCGTGCTGATGGTCGCCTATGATGTCGGCGAACTGGGCGAAATGAATCGGAGGATCACCGAAGTCGTCTGGCGATCCGCGGCGGTTGGTTTTGTGCTGTCACTGATCGGCGGTGTCGTGATCTCGCGTTCGGCGGCGCAGCGGGCTGAACAGCTGGCGAAGACGACCGAGGGCGTGATGGGCGGCGACCTGACGCGGCGCGCACCGGTATTCGGTTCGGGCGACGAGTTCGATAGATTGTCGGAACAGCTGAACGCCATGCTCGCAAAGCTCGAACGATTGGTGATCTCGTCGAGATCAGCAGGGGATTCGATTGCGCATGACCTTCGAAGTCCGCTGACGCGACTACGCAACCGGCTCGAAGCGGGTCTTAAGGATACGAACGCCGATGGGCCGCGCGCGGCGCTGGTGAAGTCCATCGATGATGTTGATGGAGTTCTTGATACATTCAATGCTGTTTTGCGCCTGTCGCGGGTCCAGGCTGGAGCCACGGGATCGTTCAAGCGGACCGACGTGACCGACATCACGGACGAGCTGGCCGAGCTGTACCAGCCTGTTTGTGAAGAGAAACGGCTGGCGTTCAACTATTCACCGCGTGATGACCTGTTCGTTCTGGCGGATCGCGACCTCATTGCGCAGGCGATGTCCAACCTTATGGACAATGCTGTGAAATATACGCCCGAAGGGGGCGCCATTCGTCTTGAGACGAGACGTACCAGCGATGGCGATGTGGAGCTGTCCGTGACCGACTCGGGGCCGGGTATTCCGCCAGAAGACAGGGAGCGGGCAATCGAGCGGTTCGTCCGTCTTGAGCAATCCCGTAGCCAGCCTGGGAGTGGACTGGGGCTGAGCCTCGCTTCCGCTGTCGCGGAGGCCCATGCGGGGCGGCTGATGCTGGGCGATGGCGGCGGGCCGCCTGCACGTCCTGGGCTGTCGGTCACCTTGCGCTTGCCAGGGGCGTAATTCTGGAACGGGTGGATTGGATGGCGATGCGCGCTAGTTTGCCCGCATGACGGACGGCATGAAGCATCTTGGATTCGGACGCATTAGCGGCGGGGCGGACGATCCTGCCTCCGCGTTGCGGATTGCGGCCGATCACTCGGACTACATATCGCGCGTGCTGCGGCGGCGGCCGGAATTGATCGAGCGGCTGGGCGGTGGTCCTGATGACGTGCTGGCGGAGGCTTTGGCCGAGATCGACACCGCAGGAGGCATGACAGGCCCGCTCGATGCGCCGATGCGGACGATACGTTTGGCCAAGGAGATCGCCCATCTCGCGATTGCGGGTGGGGACCTGTCAGGGATGTGGCCGCTTGGCGGTGTCGTCGAGCGGCTGACGAAACTGGCAGATGTGTCGACCAAAACCGCGCTTCGATTGGCGGTGCGTGCGGCCTGGGCGTCGGGTTCGCTAGGCGAGACGCGCGATGCGGACGAGATGCCCGGCTTGTTCGTGCTCGCCATGGGAAAGATGGGGGCTGGCGAACTCAACTACTCCAGCGATATCGACCTGATCGTGTTGTTCGACCTCGACCTGCTTCCGGTGAAAGGCATGCGGGTGAAGGAGGGCATGACGCGGCTGACGCGCGATCTTGTCCGTATCCTGGAGGAGCGCACAGCCGAGGGATATGTCTTCAGAACCGACCTCAGACTGCGGCCGGATCCTGCTTCGACAGCGCCTGCCGTCTCGACGCAGTTCGCGACGGGATACTACGAGAGCGTCGGACAAAATTGGGAGCGGATGGCGCACATCAAGGCGCGGGTCTGCGCGGGCGACGCTTCTGCTGGCGCCTCGTATCTTGAAGAATTGCAGCCGTATGTCTGGCGCCGGCACCTGGATTACTGGGCGATCGCAGACATCCATTCGATCAAGCGCCAGATCCATGCGCACGGCGGGCATGCGGAACTGGCGTCCCCTGATTTCGATGTGAAGCTTGGCCGGGGCGGGATCCGCGAGATCGAATTCTTCGCGCAGGTGCAGCAGTTGATCCTCGGAGGCCGCAGGCCGGAACTGCGGGCGCCGCGTACGAAGGACGCGCTGTGGGCGATGGCGCGGGCTGATGTCATCGCCGAGGGCGTCGCGGAGGATCTTTCGAAAGCCTATGACTTTCTGAGATCCATCGAGCATCGCGTGCAGATGCTCAATGACGAGCAGACGCATCGGCTGCCGGATGTCGCGGAGAAGCGCGCTGCGGTGGCCTTCCTGTCTGGCTATGGAGATCAGGCAGGGTTCGAGCGCGATGTTCTGGCCGTGCGGGAACGCGTGCATGGCGTCTATTCCGACCTGTTTGCCGCCGAGGAGCGCTTGTCAGGCGAGCGCGGCAACCTTGTCTTCACGGGGGTTGACGATGACCCCGGGACCGTCGCGACGCTCAAGGCCATGGGGTTCAGTGATCCGTCGCGGATCATTCACGTGTTCCAGCAATGGCATCGCGGGAGCATTCCAGCCACGCGATCGGCGCGCGCGCAGCAGCTCCTGACATCGCTGGGACCAAGATTGCTTGAAGCGATGGCGAAAGCCGGAGAGCCGGACGCAGCGTTCGAGCGGTTCTACGAGTTCTTCTCGGGGCTGACCTCCGGCGTTCAGGTCATGTCGCTGATGCTTGCCGAGCCCGCGCTGACACGGGACGTGATCGAGACGATGGCGTTTGCGCCGCAGCTGGCGGCGGATCTGGCCAGGCGCCCCGCCTTGATGGAGGCGATGCTCGAACCGTCGTTCCGCGCGCCGGTGGCGGCGGATGCGCGAGGTGCTCGCGAGACCAAGCTGCGTGGACAGATCGAGCGAGCTGACAGTTTCGAGGATCGGTTGAATGTCGCACGCCGCTTTCATCGCGATGAGGCGTTCCGCATTGGTTATCAGCTTCTGCGCGGGGCCATTGGGGCTGCGGAGGCCGGGGTCGCTTATGCCGATCTGGCGGATGCCTGCGTGATCGTGCTGGCGGAGGTATGCGAGAAAGATATCCTGTCGCGGTTCACCGGCGCCATCGGGAAGTGGTCGGTTTGCGCGTTGGGCAAGTTCGGCGGACGTGAGCTGACGGCGACGTCGGATCTCGATCTCATGCTGATCTACGAACCAGCGGACGATAGCGGTGGCGCGCTTGCGGCGAGGTTCGTTCAGCGCCTGATTGCGGCCCTGTCGGCGCCGACCGAGGAAGGGACGCTCTACGAAGTCGATATGCAGCTGAGGCCATCGGGGCGGGCGGGGCCGGTCGCGGTGAGGTTTTCGGCCTTCGAGCGTTACTATCGCGAGGAGGCGTGGACGTGGGAGTTCATGGCTCTGACGCGGATACGACCGGTCGCTGGAGACAGAGAACTCGGTCAGCGCATCGTCGCGGCGGCGCGCGAAGCGTTGAGGGCCAAGAGCGCCGATCCGAAGCTCACAGCGGATGTCGCCGACATGCGCCGGCGGATGGCGCGGGAACGGAAGGCGCGCTCGGCCTGGGACGTGAAGCTGGCGCCGGGCGGGCTGGTCGATATCGAATTCGTGGTTCAGCACGCCATCTTGATGTCGGCGAGCGAGGTTCCCGGAGCCGTGAACCCGACTTCCATGGACGCGATCAAGGCGCTGGCGGCGGCCGGCCGGCTGGCCCCAGGGGAAGCGGCGGCCCTGATTGAGGGGCTGACCTTCCAGCTCAATCTGCAGCAGGCGCTGCGGATTGCCTCCGGGGATGCGTTCGAGCCGGCAAAGGCCTCGACAGGGTTAAAAGCCTGGCTGGCCAATCACATGGGCATGAAGGACTTTTCGGCCCTTTCCGGAAGGCTTGACGCTGTCCAGTCGGCTGTGGCCGCGCTTCGTGACCGGAAACTGGGTCCGCTTACGACGGAAGAGGGAGCGGACGGCGTTAAACTCACGGATACCGGAAATGGCCCGGCGCGCTGAGCCGCTCTTCCCCGAAGAGCAATCAACGCTCGGCAAACGCCGCGGCAGGATGCATAAACGTGGAGAGCTTTTCGATCTTGAGGATATTGCCCGGGCGGGCAGCGGATCGATTCTCGGAGTTGGCTTCACAGCCATGCGGGATCCGGACGAAGAACTGGTTGGTCGTGTCGGCGCTGGCGACAAGCGCGCGGCTGCCGAGCTCGTGCGCCGTCATCTCCCGCGGATGGTTGGTCTCGCACGCCGCATGCTCGGCGATGCCGCCGAAGCGGAGGACGTTGCGCAGGAGGTTTTCCTCCGTGTCTGGAAGCATGCTGCATCATGGCGCCCGGGACAGGCCAAGTTCGAAACATGGATGCACAGGGTCGCCATGAACCTCTGTCTCGACAGGCTGCGCCGGAGCGGACGGAATGCGGGAGAGGTCTCTCCCGAGACGGCGGATGTGCGGGCTTCGGCGACGCGCGCGCTCGACGACCGACAACGCAAGGAGCGGGTACGCAACGCACTGCAGGCTCTGCCTGAGCGCCAGCGTGCGGCGTTGGTGCTTTGTTACTATCAGGACAGAACGAACATTGAAGCGGCGGAAATCCTCGGCGTCAGCGTTGATGCCCTGGAGAGCCTGCTGTCGCGCGCACGCAGGACGCTCAAGCTGGCCCTTTCGGCCGAGCGGGCGGATCTGCTGAGCGGCATTGAAACGGGTTGAGACCATGAACGAAGCGCGTTTCATCGAATTGCTGGCGATCTACGGGGCGGAGCTTGCGCGGTGGCCGGAGGACGATCGTGCGGATGCCGAGGCGTTCCTCGAGACGGCGCCGCACCGGATCAAGGATATCTGGGAGAGCGAGCGCACGTTCGATCACCTGCTTGCGCTCGAGAAAGATACGCTTGCGTCGATCGCACTTGAGACGCGGGTTCTGGATGCTTCGCCCGCCCGCAGGCATGCGCGGGTATCGGTGAGCGTGGGGCGCGGCTGGTCGATGCCGCAATGGATCGCGGGCGGGGCGCTGGCGGCCTCTCTCGCACTGGGTTTCGCTGTTGGATATGCGGGGGAACCTGCGCCCGCGGCGGATGGCGACTATGCCAAGATGCTGACTGTCTCAGGCGCCGGAGCAGGCTCGGTGTTCCTCACCGCCATGAACGACCCGGAGAACTAGGGCCAGCATGCCGTCCAAGCTGTCCATCATTCTGATTGCATCGCTGGCATTGAACGCTGCGCTGCTCGGCATTGTCGGCGGCCGGCTCCTGAGCCCTGCGAGCGCGGAGCCGACGGTGCAGATGCAGCTTGAGCGCTATGGGCCGACATCCGATGTGGTGGCGGCTGCGTGGGCCAAGCTGCCGGAGGCGGACCGCGCCGAGCTTCGCAAGCAATTGCGTGAAGGCTGGCTGGCGATGGCGGCAGAACGGAAGCGGCTGAGCGAGGCCGGCAAGGCTGTCTATGATGCCGCGTTCCAGGAGCCGTTCGACGAGAACAAGCTGCGTGATGCCGTCGCGATCTTCCAGCTTCGCGAGAAGGGGCTTCAGCAGAACGCCGAGGACATCCTGATCAGCCACCTTGGGCGGATGCCGCGCGAGGCGCGTGCGACGGCCGCGGTCGGGCTGCTGACGCCGTTCAACGCACGGATGCAACGGGCTGACGGCAAGGGCGGGATGAAAGATGGCGGGCGGGGCGATGGGAAGCCGCTCGGGCCTGTGATGGACAAGCCGGCGGCGCCCGCGCCCAACTAGCTGATCAGACGCGTGCGGTTTCGAGGGCGCGATCGTTCGTCGCTGTTCCGGGCAGCGGGGCTTTCGTCGCCGGCAGGAAGATCGAAACCGTCGTCCCGACACCCAACTCGCTCTCGATCGTGAGATAGCCGCCGTGCATTTCGGCGAACGACTTGGTGAGCGCCAGGCCGAGACCGGTGCCGCGGACGTTGCGTTCCTTGGCTTCAGGTGTCGTTACCTGTTCGAAGGGCTGAGCGAGGCGGGGCAGGTCTTCCGGGGCGATGCCGATGCCGGTGTCCTTGACGCGGATCACGATCCACTTGTCTTCGAGCGTGACCGTCACGCCGATCTCGCCGCCAGCATCCGTGAATTTGATGGCGTTCGTGATCAGGTTGAACGTCATCTGCTTGATGGCGCGATGGTCGCCATTGATGTCGGGCAGGTCATCGTCCGGGTCGAAGGTCAGGTGGATCTCGCGATCGGCGGCACGCCGGCGGGCCAGCTTCACGGCGCCGTCCACGGCGTCGACCGGATCGATGAGCGCGGGCGACAGGCGCATCTTGCCGGCTTCGACCTTCGACATGTCGAGGATGTCGTTGATCATCTCTTCCAGATGCTTGGCGGCCTGGACGATGTCCTGCGTGTATTCCTTGTAGCGCTCGCTGCCGAGCGGGCCGTAGATCTCATTGGCCATCATCTCGGCGAAGCCGTTGATGTGGTTGAGCGGTGTGCGCAGCTCGTGGCTCATGTTGCTGAGGAATGACCCCTTGGCCTGGCTGGCCCGTTCGGCGCGGGATTTGGCTTCGGCATACTTCTCAGCGAGCTCCTGCGCCTGGCCCTTGGTGCGCTGCAGTTCCTCGACCATCTGGCGCAGACGGCGTTCGCTTTTCTGGAGGCCGGCTTCCTGGCGCTTCAGGTTGGTGATGTCGAGACCGACCGTGATGAGCCCGTCTGTCGCCGTGCGGCGATCGAGCAGGCGAATCCAGGCGTCGGAGAGCAGGAGCATTTCGCGGGCATTCGCATCGTCGCCGAGCGGGCGTTCGACGCGGACGAACTTGGCGAGTTCGGCCATGACGAGATCGTAGGACGCGCCTGACTGGATGATGTTCTTGTCGAGGTTGAACACGCGCGAGAAGGCCGCATTCCAGTGAGTTCAGGCGCTTGCGGCTGTCCCACACGGCGAACGGGCCCGGGTGCGCGTCGAGCGCAGTTCGCGCGAGAGCCTCGGCGCGGCGGGAGCGATGCTGGGCGGCAATGCGGTCGGACACGTTGATGATCGCGCCAGTGAAATCGCCATTGTGGGCGCCGCCGATCATCTCGAAATACTTGCCCGAGGCGCGCCCCGCGCCCTGGAAGGCCACGTTGATCTGCCGTTGCACGCCTGCGCCTTCGATCGCGTCTTGGACGCGGCGGCGGTCATCGTCGGCAATCATGGTGGTGAACTCGTCTAGCGTCATGTCGCCATGGCGGACGGCGCCGACGAGATTGCCGGCTTCGGGGCCGACAGTGAGCAGCTGGGTCCGGGCATTCCAGCGCCAGAGACCGATCGTGCCGGCGACTTCAAAGGCGACCCAGGCAGACCGCTCAACGGCCTCCGGTGACGGAATGCGTGCTTCGGCTTCGCTCTTGTCTTGCTGGAGCCTGCGGATGGTGCTGACCAGGCCGAAGACCGCGAGCAGAGGGGCGACGATGAGGAGGCCATAGATCGTCAGGCGGTTGAGGTCGCCCCAGCTCAGCAACGGCGTCGGGCGGAAGACGCAGGCGGCGATGCCGGCGTTCGAGACCTGGGCGCAGGCAACGGCGGACCGTTCAAAATCCACGGCTTCGAAGCGCGCGTTCATGGGGATGCTGTTCACCGGCACGAGGTAGAAGCGGCGGTTCTCGAGGGGCTCAGGCATCAGCGCCTTGCTGGTGCGTACACCCGAGATCCAGCGGCCTTGAGATGTCTTGGCGAAGACGCGGACGGTGTCATCGTCGGCGATCTGGGCCCACACGCCGGCCGGGGGTTCTCGTTCCGACACCGCATCGAACGGAACGCCGCGGCGAATAGCTTCGAGCGAAGCGCCGGTGACGAGCAGGCCTTCCATCTTGGCGCGGGCGGCGATGAGTTCTGCGCGAACGTGACCTGCCAGCGTTTCGGCTTCCCGCTGCTGCTGGTTGAGGACCGTGTTGTCCGCAAACTGCCGTTCTTCGAAAGCCTTGAGGGCGAGGGAGCCGCCGAAGGCAAGCATCAGGACGGTGAGCATGCCGATGGGAACCGCACTACGCGGCTTTTTCAGCGCCGTCTTTGGCGCAGCCCCTCTCCTGGACGCCCGCGTCCCCAATACGATTCCTTCCGCAGCCGAACGGATTCACCAGTTTTGGATTCGAAAAGCTGCGAAAGGGTTAATGAGGGATTAATTGTGGGCCATTCGCCCAGACAGGGTAAGGCGGCCTAATCAGGCGGCGTTTTCGGCGGCCTTGGCCAGCACTGCAGCCCCCTTGGGGCCGAACAGGGCCTCGCGGCGTTCCTTGCCCTTGTAGTTGTCATCCCTGCGGCGGCGGCGGTCCGGGCCGAAATACACGTTGGTGCGGATGAAGGAGCGCGGCGTGTTTATGACTGAACAGACTTTCCGGTAGAGATCGGTAGCCGTCACAGGCTTGGCGCAGAATTCGGTGACGCCGGCATCGCGCGCCTGCTCGACCTTCGACTTCTCGGCATATGCCGTGAGCATGATGATCGGGACGAAATGGTTCGGGCTGTCTTCGGCGGTCCGGATCAGTCGCGTGAGTTCGCAGCCATTGACTGGCTCCATCGCGAAGTCCGTGATCACGAGGTCAACTGGTGAGTTGCGAATGATGTTGAAGGCTTCGGTCGCGTTGCTGGCGTCGAAGAAATCCTTCACCTCAAAGCCGCGCATGATCGTCTTGATGACGTTGATCATGTGGAGGTTGTCATCCACCACGAGAACCTTCAGACGGTCGAGCATCCGGTCTACATCCCCCCGCTAAGCCGCGCTGCGCAACGTGCGCGGGCTGCGGGTGAAGAAATTCTCATCGATCGCAGGACGTCCGTAGAGGTAACCCTGCGCGTACTTGACGCCGGCCTCCAGAAGAAGGCGGCGGTCGGATTCCGTTTCGATGCGTTCACCGACCGAAGTGATGCCAAGTTCCGAGCACATGCGCGCGACGTGGCGCATCAACGCAATGCCGCGGATATTGATCTCGGACGTCTGCAGGAAGCTCCCGTCAAATTTGAGGCCGTCGACATCGAGCGCGCGGAGGTATCCGAATGAGGCGGCGCCGGCGCCAAAATCGTCGAGAGACACGCTGATGCCGCTGGAGCGCAGCAGGTTCACGGCGCGGGCGGCGGTTTCGATGTCATTGATATGAACGGATTCAGTGACTTCGATGATCAGGCGGCTGCGGTGGAAGCTGTGGCCCGATATGGCGGCGCACAGTTCCTGGATGACATCGAGGCGCTGGAGGGATTCGCCCGATATGTTGACAGCAAGGCGATAGGCCGGATCGGGGTTGAATTCGAGCTGCGCGGCGGCGGCGCTGACCATGATGTAATCGAGGTGGGCGATCAGACCGCTACGCTCGGCGGCGGCGATGAGGCCGACGGGAGAGTCCTCTCCGTTGAAGCGGGCGAGGATTTCATAGTGGCTGATGGCGCCGCTGCGTGTTTCGACGATCGGCTGCCTGGCAGCCATCAGGCGGCCGTTCATGACAGCGTCGCGAAAGCGATCGGCCAGGATCTCGTCGGCGCGGTCCCCGCGAACGCGGGCGGAGGCAGGCATCCGTGAAACGATGAAGGAGAAGGTGTTGGGCGCAGCTGTGTTGCGCTGGATCACGATGCGCCGGCCGCCTTCGATGGACGAAGCATCCTCCCACGAGAGCCTGCGGCCAGGCGCCAGCGCCCAAAGGTCTTCACGCAGCCTGCGGCCTTCGGCTTCGCTGATGAGATCAAGCGCGTTGCGGCCTACGAGACGTTCCGCGGAGGGGTGATGGAAGAGCGTAGCATCGCCTTCGGCGTCGACAATACGTCCCCCGGCGTCTGTTGTGACCAACAGATCCGCGGCCGCGAACGCAAATTCACGGAACCGGTCATGTTCAGAGGTTGAAAGCGACATCCCTGCCGTCCGCCACATCAACGCATTCTGTGAACGCTATCGGGGCAGTATTAGTCTCCAGTTAACACTACCACTATGTTAACTGGCGGCTGGCGACGTCCCTGAAAAGTCGGGTTTTTCAGGTTGGATCCGCAAGTGCGCGAGTGATGATGTCGAGCGCGTTCCGCGAAAGGCCCGCTTCCGACAGGCGAACCAGTTCGGCCTTGGCCTTCTCCCGCCTGACCGCGTTGAAAGCCCGCCAGCTTTCGAACGCCGTTGCGAGGCGCGCCGAGAGGGCCGGGTTGAGAGGATCCACCTTCAAGATGAGGTCGGCCAGGAAGCGATAGCCCCAGCCGTCTGCCGAGTGGAAGGCGACCGGGTTGCTCATCGCGAAAGATGCGCCCAGCGAACGCACGCGATTGGGGTTGCGCAGGTCATAGTCGCTGCGCTCCTGAAGGCGTTGCAGACGTTCGCGAAGATCCTCGCGGATCGATATGGCCTGGACGCCGAACCACTTGTCCATCACCAGCGGCGAGGACGACCATTTGCGCTCGAAATCGCGCAAGGCCTCGTTGAAGGCATCGCTTTCGATATTGGACAGGGCCGTCAGGGCCGCGAGTGTTTCGGTCATGGTATGGGCGGAGCGGTAGGCCTGCGCGACAAGACCTTCGTGTCGGTCGCCTAGCGAAGACAGCAGGGAGAGCGCTGACGCTCGTAGCGAGCGGCGACCGGCGGCGCGGGCTGACGGGTCGAACGCAGCGGCTTCGGCCTTGTCGAGAACCGATAGCAGGAGGTCCTCGAGCGAGCGCGCGACGGTGCGGCGGAGATGCTGGCGCACGACCTGGATTGCCGATGGATCGGCGTCGCGGACATCGAGGATGAGTTCGCCGACGGTGGGAAGATAAAGCAAAAGCGCTGCGTAGGCGGGGTCGTTCTGGGTTGCGCGCGAGACGGAATGGCGTAGCGACTGGACAAAGGCGGTCAGGCGCGTTGCGTCAGGCTCGCGGGCGCCGCCGCGAACTGCGTCGAGGATGAGCATGCGGGCGATGCTCTGCAGGGCTTCCCACTGGGCAAATGGATCGTCGTCGACGCCGGCGAGAGAAGCTCGCTCGGTTTCCGAGAGATCGTCCGCCAGGCGGATCGGCGCGGAGAAGCCGCGGTTCAACGACATGCGCGGGCGCGAGGCGACGTCGCTGAAGGTGAATTTCGCCGTGGCCTTGTCGAGCACGACGACATGTTCCGTTGCGGCTGGAGAGTCCCCAAGGCGCGTTTCCATCTTGGCGCCGTTGGCGTCGAACAGGGCGACGCGGAGCGGGATGTGCAGCGGCGACTTGTCGGGCTGGCCGGGCGTCGGGGGATTTGTTTGTGTAAGCGAGAGACGCAGCGTGCGTGCGCTGGCGTCGTAGTCGCCATGGGCTCGGACGGACGGCGTACCGGCCTGAGCATACCAGGCCGCGAACGCTTTCAGATCCTGGTCCGTCGAAGGCTGGAAGGCGTCAATGAAATCTTCGATCGTGGCGGCCGTTCCGTCGAACGTGTCGAAGTAGCGGTTCATGCCCGCGAAGAAGGCTTCATCGCTGATGAGAAGGCGGAGCATGCGGATCAGTTCTGCGCCTTTCTCGTAGACCGTGGCCGTATAGAGGTTGTCGATGCGGGCGTAGGTGTTCGGGCGGACGGAATGGGCAAGCGGGCCGGCGTCTTCCGGGAACTGACGTGTGCGGAGGCGGATGACTTCCTTGATCCGCGTGACGGCGGGAGAGCGCATCGCCTTGGTGAATTCCTGGTCGCGATAGACCGTGAGGCCTTCCTTCAGGCAAAGCTGGAACCAGTCCCGGCAGGTGATGCGGTTTCCGGTCCAGTTGTGGAAGTATTCGTGGGCGACAATGCTCTCGATGGCCTCGAAGTCGGCATCGGTCGCGGTCTTTCCATCTGCAAGAACGTAGGCGGCGTTGAAAATGTTGAGGCCCTTGTTCTCCATCGCGCCGAAATTGAAGTCGCGCACGGCGACGATCTGAAAGACATCGAGATCGTATTCGCGGCCGAAGACATCTTCGTCCCACGACATGGCGGCCTTGAGGGAGCGCATGGCGAACTCGGCGCGGGGGGCATCGCCTTTTTCGACGAAGATCGAAAGCTTGACGGGCTTGCCCGAGAACGTGGTGAAATCGTCCGCCAGTACGTCGAAGTCGCCGCCGACAAGTGCGAAGAGATAGGATGGCTTCGGATGCGGATCGGTCCATTCGGCGAAGTGACGGCCATTGCCGAGATCGCCGCCGGCCGACGGATTTCCGTTGGAAAGAAGGTAGGGGTATTTCGCCTGCTCGGCTTCGATCCTGACGAAGAAGGGCGCGAGAACGTCTGGGCGATCAGGATAGTAGGTGATACGGCGGAAGCCCTCTGCTTCGCACTGCGTGCAGAAGCGATTGCTCGAGATGTAGAGGCCGGACAGTTCGGTATTCGTCTCGGGCGATATGCCTGTCTCGATCTCCAGCGTGAACACGTCGCCCGGCTTGAAAATCACGAGACCTTCCGGTTCGACGGCGTATTCCTGGTCGGTCAGGACTTGTCCGTTAATGCGAATGGATTTTAGCGTCAGCTTTTCGCCATCGAGACGCAACGGCGCATCAGCATCACCCGTCCGGCGGACCGACAGTTCCGAAACGACGTGCGTGTCAGACGGGTCGAGCCTGAAAAGCAGGCGCACCTGTTCGATGCGGAACGGGAAGGGTTTGTAGTCGGCAAGCTGGATGGGAGGCGGCGTCTCGGTTCGCATCAGCAGGCGTCTCGCACGTCGACGCCGCAATCAACGTTGCGGCGTCGCAATGCGTACAGGGTTTGCCGCCAAGATAAAGGGCGTTCCCCTGATTTCTCAGTGAAGTCCGGGGCTTGCCCGTAAAAGCTTATTCGGCCGCCTGGGGCGCCGAGGACATGTCTGCCGGCGTGTCGTAAACGCGGCGCAGCAGCGTCGTCGCGCGCTTGGCGAGTTCCAGCAAATCCGACGGCATGTCGTCGGAGTGATGGTGGCCGAACTGGGCGAGCTGCTTGGCGATGCGCATCAGATGGGGCGCAGATTCGATGATGCGCGCCTGGAATTCGATGCGCTGCGGATCGCGGTCATATTCCGCGCTCGGCACGCGCCAGCCGCCCCAGTTCTTGTCGTCGGTTGTGACGACCGGGTAGGTGCCGGGCTGCGGATGGCTGGAGCCATCGTCGGTGTCTTTCCAGCGATTGCGTGCACGGCTGATGCGCCAGTTGTCGAAATCACCGACATCATCGATCGGCGCGTGGCTCTTGTCGGCGACGAGTTCGCTGGCCGAGAATTCACGGCCGAGACCGACATCGTAGTGAATCTTGAGAGGCTCTTCGAGGCCCTTGACCCATTGTGGCAGCACGGCCTCGACCATGGCCCATGTGCCGACGGGCTTCACGAATACCTTCTGGTTCTTGTGGAATGCAGCCTTCGCCATGGGACCCGTGTCCTCCCCTTATCTTCCGGTAATCATTACCAGAGCGGGGTTAGACGCAGGTGAAACCGGGCAGGAAAGACCTGCCCGGTTCCGTAACCAAGCCTTAGGAAGTGTGGCTAGCGGCAGCCCTCGTCAAAGGGGAAGAGCTGGTCGGCGGGAACCTTCCACGACACTTCCTCCATTGCACCGGTACGTTGTCCCTTCGCGTCCTTCAGGTAGTATTGGTACTTCATCGACGAGTAGGTGATCTCGATGCTTTCGTTCGGCGCGTTGCCGTTCTGGAAGTCCGGGGCAATGTTGAAGCTGCGCACTTCAGCGCCCTCGATGATCCAGCGCGACTCGATGCTTTGCGGCATGCCGGGGCGTGGGGCGGACGTGAACGTGATCTCGATCGTGCCCAGCGGCTGGCCCTCGACGGCGGACATCATCAACTTGGACGAGGAGCGATCCGGCGCCTTGGTGATGTAGATCGGGCCAACCGACGTTGAGCGGACCTGATCGGCAAGACCTTCCGGGTCGGGGCCTGTGTAGCTTGAGACGTTCATGCTCGCGCCAGAGACCTGGATCTGGCCCTGGAAGCCTTGCTGCACCGCATCGCCCGGCGCGCCCTGGATCTTCAGGAAGACGTCGGCGTTCGCCGCGCCGACGCCAGCCAGCGCGATGGCCGACAGGATGCTGAAGCGCGCGAATGTACGGATACTCATTTATACCTCCAGGCCGTCGTCCTGCCGGGGATCGGTAGGCGGAGCGGCCGACTCGCGGGCTCGTGTCCCGCTTGTGTGCTGTTGTGAAGGTGGGTCGCGGCTGGCGTAGGGCGGCGTCTCAGCTTGATTGTGGCGATGGTGTCGGCACCGTGGCGGAGGGTTAAGACCCCGTTTTGCGAATGCTTAAGCCCGGTTTGCTAGGACATTGCCACAATGGCGGTATTCGGCAGGCGGGCATGACGGCCGCGGAAGGCAACAACGGACGGATCGCCTGGATCGCTGGCTGGGCGCTGGCGGCGGTGATCCTTGTCGCCGGATATGGCGCGGCCGCGTTGCATCAGGATTTTTCCGAGCCAGACAACGCCATGCGGCTTGTACGCATCCGCGACATGCTGGCGGGGCAAGGCTGGTTCGATAGCGTGCAGCATCGGCTCAATCCGCCGGACGGCACGCCGATGCATTGGGCGCAATGGATTGATGCAGCAATCGCCGGGCCGATCTTCCTGCTCAAGGTATTCATCGGACAGCAGACGGCAGAAGTCGTCATGGCGTTCGCCTGGCCGCTAGGGCTGCTGGCGATTTTCATGATGCTGGTCGTCCGCGTCTCGGGAGAGATCGGCGCGAAGGACGGATTGCGCCGGGAGGCTGAGTGGACCGGAGCCCTCATCGCTGCACTGGCGTTTCCGGTGACCGACAAGTTCTCGCCAGGGTCATTCGACCATCACAACATCGAGCTGATCCTCGCGCTGGTCGCGGTGCTGGGCATCATCAAAATGCAGGCGTCGCCGCGATGGGGCGTGGGGGCTGGTGTTGCCCTGGGCGTTGCGCTCGCGACGGCTGCGGAGGCTGCGCCGTTGGTGGCCGCGGGCCTGATTGTGGCTGGCATGCTGTGGTTGTTGCGCCCCGCGGAGTTCGCAAAGGGTTTGGGCTGGGTGGGCGCAGGCCTCGCTGCGTCTTCTGTCGTGATGTTCGTTGCGCTGGTTCCGCCGGCGCAATGGGGGCGGCAGGTGTGCGATGCGATGGGTGCGCCGTTCCTCGGCTTCGGACTCGTTGGCGGCGGCATTGCGATGGCGCTGGCGCATGCACCTGCGGCGATGACCACTAAGCTGTTGCACCGCGTTGGCATTGGCGGCGCGCTCGGCGTTGTCGGCGTCGGCGTTCTGTTTTTGCTGTTTCCGGAATGCGCAGGCGGCGGGTATTCCGCGCTGGGCGCCGAAATGGAATCGCTCTGGATGAGCCAGATCTCGGAGACGAGATCTCTGGCGGGGCTGCTGAACGACAATCCCGCGATGATCCTCTCGACTGCCGGGGCGGCGTTCGCCGGCCTGGTTGCGGCTGTCGTGTTCCTGCGCAAGCGCTGGCGGGATGCCGAGGGCTGGGTCGTGCTGGCTTTCCTGTTCGCCGGATGGCTTGTTCTCGCGTGGCAAATCCGCGGCGCGACATTCGCGACGACGTTCGCCATTCCCTTCGCCGCGTGGGCCGTCGCCAAGGCGCGGCGAGACTATCGCAGCAAGACGAGCGCGATACGCGCGGTTGTCTTTGCAGGTGTTGCCGCGAGTTCTGCGGCCGCTGCATGGGCCGGTGCGAGCACGGCGCTGCAGGCGAGGCTGACGTCCAGCGACGTGCTCGACAGTTATCGGATGCGCAGCGCAGGCGCAAAATCCTGCTTTACGCCCGAAGCGTTCCAGTCGCTCGAGAAGGCTGAGCGCGGCGTGATGCTGAACCAGTTCAGCCTTGGCGCGGGCGTTCTGGTTTGGACGAACCACAGTGTTCTGGCCGGCCCCTATCATCGCGATGTAGCTGGCACGATGACGATGATCGAGGCGCTGCGATCAACGCCGGAAGCAGCGCGAGCGATCGTGACGGCCTCCGTCGCCGACTATGTTCTGGTCTGTCCGGCAGCGCCCGAGACCAGCTTTTATGCGCGCCATGCAGCGACAGGCATCGCGCCCGACGCCACGCTGTCGGCAAGGCTAGGCAAGGGCGAACATCCCGACTGGCTGACGCCGGTGGACATCGGTCAGTCGACGTTGAAGCTCTACCGCATCGTTCGCTAGTCGGCTTTCGACGCCACGGCCACGTCCGGCGTAACTGGTCCGGCGGGAGCGGCTTCTTCCACGATCTTCTCGGCCTTCTCGACGGCGGTCTGTGGACCGCGACCGCGCAGGGTTATCTGCGGTATAAAGAGAATGGCGACGACGGCGATGGCGACAATCACCATGCTGCCCATGAAGATGTAGCTCATCGCGTCGGAGATCGACGTGGCGAAGGCCTGCTTGAGCGCGGGCGGAAGTTCGACGGGGCCGTTGGCCGTGGCGGCGACCTTCTGCATCTGGCCAAGATTTATCGGGATGCCCGGGAATTGCCGCGAGAGCGAGCGGCTCATTTCGCCCATCAGCATTGCACCAAAGATCGACACGCCAATCATGCCGCCGCACTGGCGCAGGAACATTGAGGTCGAGGTAGCAACGCCGATCTGGCGGATCGGGGCGGCGCTCTGCGAGACAATGTTGAAGAGGCTTTGCGATGGGCCAAGGCCGACGCCGACGATGAAGAGGCGCCAGATGACATCCCATTGCTGGGCGTCGCTGTGGAGCTGGGACATCAGGAAGATGCCGATGAGCTGCATGCCGGCGCCGAAAAGCATCATTGGCTTGTACTTGCCCGTACGCGTGACCACGCGGCCAGACAGGGTGGCGGAAACAATAAGGCCAGCCATGAGCGGCAGCAGCAGCATGCCGCTGTTGGTGGCCTTGATGCCGAGCCCAAGTTGCAGGAACAGCGGCAGGTAGACGATCGTTCCCATGAACGCCATCGAGATCACAAAGGATGCGATGGTGGACCAGGTGAAGGCAGGAATGCTGAACAACGACAACGGAAGGATGGGTTCCTTCACGACGCGCTCGATCATGATGAAGATGATGCCGGTCGCCGCAGCGAAGATGAACAGGCCGATGACGGTTGGCGACGTCCAGCCTTTTTCATTGCCCCAGGTCAGCGCCAGCATCGCCGCGCCGATCGAAAGGACAACGAAGATGGCGCCGAACCAGTCGATCTTGCCGCCGCCGGTGTGGCCGAGGTTCGGCATCTTGAGGCCGATCATGGCAAGAGCGATCACCGAGGTCGGCAGGTTGATGTAGAAGCACCAGCGCCAGCCGGCGACATGCATGCCGCCGATGTCGACGCTGCCGTGGTCAGTGAAATATCCGCCGACGATCGGGCCGATGACGCTGGCGAGACCGAAGACCGCGCCGAAGAGGCCAGCATACTTGCCGCGTTCGCGGGGCGGGAAGAGGTCAGCAATCGTGGCGAAGGCGGTTGTGAATAGCGCGCCGCCGCCGATGCCCTGGATGCCGCGGAAGACGATGAGCTGCATCATGCCGCCGCCAATGCCAGGGATGTCGCCGAACTCACCGGAAATGCCGCAAAGCCAGGAGCCCAAGACAAAGATCACGATGCCGATGATCAGGATGAGCTTGCGGCCATAGAGGTCACCCAGCTTGCCCCAGATCGGAACCATGACGGTGGAGGTCAGCAGGTAGCTGGTCGTGACCCAGGCGTAGAGGTCGAGGCCGTTGAGTTCCCGAATGATGGTCGGCATCGCCGTCGACACGATGGTCTGGTCGAGCGCGCTCAGCAGGAAGACGATCATCAGCGCGAAGAAGGTGAGACGCTTCTCCTGAGCCGTGGGCTCGCGCCGATGGGGTGTGTCATGGTGCGCCGTCGCGTCCATGGTGATTGCTCCCGCTCTTTTCCCGAAACTGGGCAGTTTCCCGGTTTACTACATCGGGTCTGCGCGACTCGCCAGTGGGCCGTAATGTCGCTTACAAACAACGAACTGGCCAGCTGGAAGACCGTTTGAAAGCTGCAGGGTGGCTGGTTAGGGTGCGGCCATGTTCCTGAGAGTTGGCCAATGTTCGCCCTGATCGCGCGGGTCAAGAACCTGCTGCTGTCTCCCGGGACCGAGTGGGATGTTATCGACCGGGAAGAGGGTGGGCCTCGCAAGCTGACGATCGGCTATGTCGTGCCCCTGGTCGCCATACCGGCGGTGGCGATTGTGGTCGGACTGTCCGTGCTCGGCGTGCAGGTGGCGGGGCGGCAGCACCGGGCGCCTATCCTCGAAGTGGGTCTGTCGGCCCTGCTGTTCTTCGCCCTGTCGATCCTCGGGGTCTTCCTGTTCGCGGCCGTGGTCGCATGGCTTGCGCCGAGATTTGGCGCCGAGGGGAGTTACAGGCAGGCGTTCAAGGTGTCGGCGTATTCCATCACGGCGGCGATGGTGGCGGGTATTCTTGCGGTTGCTCCGGCATTACAGATACTTGCGCTGTTGGGAGCGACCTATTCGCTCTACCTGTTGTTCGTGGGCGCGCCGAAGGTGATGCACGCGCCGCCCAGGTCGGCGGTCAATTTCTCGATCGTGACGACGATTGCGGCGATCATTCTGGCGCTGCTGGTCGGGCTTGCGACGATGTTTGCGGCGGCGCCCTCTGGAAATCTCTTCCCGCAGCTCGGGCGGTTCCCGAACCTCTGGAGCGAAGACGTGGCATTGGCCCCGCCAGGTGAGGTCGATGTTGCCAGGGCGCCGTTGCCGGATGCCGCGGGGACGTTGTCGGCCGGGGGCGGAGGGGCCGTGAGCGGTGGCGACCTGCGCGGCGCGACGCCGATGAAGCTGGCGGGTCTCAATCGCGTGTCCGTCGGCGTGGAGCGGCGAGGGATCGAGGGCAAGCGGACTGTCGATCTCGAGGCCGAGTACCGGGATGGGCGAAGATACATTTCGCTCCAGATACTTTACTCGACCACGATTGCGGAGACCCTTGGTTTCGGCGGTCCGGCGACATCCGAATTCGACCGGGAGACTACAGAGGGTTATTCGCGCAGGCGCCGTGCGGGCGATGCCATCGTTGTCGAGAATTGGGACAACGTTTCCCAAACCGGAAGCTACGGCCGGCTCGTTGGGGACCGTTTCTATGTAAGAGCAGCAGGCGGTGGCGGTGTTTCGCCGGATGACCTGCGCGCAGCTGTGGAACTGTTCGGCAAGGAGACGCTGGCGCAGTTCGAAGCCGAAAGCTAAGCCTCTGCCATGACAACAGCCATCATCAGGCCTGCAAGCCGGAAAGACCTCGATCAGCTCGAGGCGATGATCTCGCGCGTCGATCCGGGCATGCTGACCATGCCTTCCTCGCGTGAGGCGATGTCGGCGCGTATCGAGCGTTCGCTCACGGCGTTTTCGCGTGGGTCGTTGCCGCCGGAGAACGAATGCTACTTCCTCGTGATGGAGGAGGATGGCGAGCTGCTGGGGACGGCGAGCATCTTCACCAATCTTGGCGTGGAGCGTCCGTTCTATTCCTACCGGATCTCGCGCGACTCCAAGGTGTCGCCTGAGCAGGGCGTGAAGGCGGAGCTCGACCTGCTGTTCCTGGTCAACGACTATCACGGCGACACGGAGCTCGGGACGCTGTTCATCGAGCGGAAGGCGCGCGGAGGCGGACGTGGCCGCCTGCTGTCGTTCGCGCGGTTGATGCTTATCGCCGTTGATCCGGTGAGATTCGGCCCCAAGGCGATGGCCGAAATCCGGGGCTACACCGATCCCCAGGGCCGGTCGCCATTCTGGGACGCGGTCGGATCGAAATTCTTCCATATGGACTATCGCAAGGCCGACGTGCTGAGCGCGCGCGACCACCGCTTCATCGCAGACCTGATGCCGCGCTATCCAATCTATGTGGCGCTCCTACCTGACGAGGCGCGCGGCGTGATCGCACGTCCGCATCCAGATGCAGAGCCGGCTCTGGCGATGCTGAAGTCGCAGGGGTTCAGGTACAACGACGTGGTCGACATCTTTGATGCCGGTCCTACGGTCGAGGCGTTCATAGATCATATCGATACCGTTCGCGAAGCCGTGCGCATGTCGGCAGCCGAATTTTCGGGCGGCGATCTGCGCGCGCCGGCGGGATTGATCGCCAAGGCGAGCGTCACCGATTTTGCGGTGACGCAATACGACCGGGGAGATGATCCGGCGGCGGCGCTCAAGCGGATCGGAGCGGCTGGGCCCGATGAGGTTCTGGTCTATCGCCTGAAGGAGAAGCGCGCGTGAGCCTGCCATCCCTAACCGGGGAGTGCTTCATTGGCGGCCGGTGGCTGAAAGGATCGGGCTCGGCGTTCGCTTCGATTGCGCCGGCGGACGGCGTCGAAATCTGGAAAGGGACCGAGGCCGCTGCCCCCGAGGTCGAAGCGGCCGTTGCTGCAGCGCGTCAGGCATTTCCTGCATGGCGGCGCAGGCCAATCGAGGAACGCATCGCGCTGGTGCGCGCCTTCGCGAAGCTTGTGGAAGCCCGCAAGGTCGACATGGCGGCCGTGATTTCCCGATCCACCGGCAAGCCGCTGTGGGATGCCGCGACCGAAGCTGCCGCGATGGTTGGCAAGGCGGAGCTTTCCGCCAAGGCCTACAATGAACGGACGCCTGTAAAGGAAGCACCGGCAGGCGCATTCACGGCGCGGATCAGCCACCACCCGCATGGCGTCATGGCTGTGCTCGGGCCATTCAATTTTCCCGGACATCTTCCCAACGGACACATCATGCCGTCGCTGATCGCCGGCAACACAGTGATCTTCAAGCCATCCGAGCAAACACCGGAGGTGGCGGAGTTCACGGTACGGCTCTGGGAGGAAGCGGGGATTCCTGCAGGGGTCGTGAACCTGCTGCAGGGCGCGCGCGGGCCCGCAGAGCTTCTGGTCGCGCACGAGCAGGTCGATGGCGTACTGTTCACTGGCGGCGTGCAGGCGGGGCGCGCCATCCATCGTGCGCTGGGTGGACGCCCTGAGAAGATCGTGGCGCTCGAACTGGGTGGTAACAATCCGCTCGTGGTCTGGGACGCTGCTGATGCAGAGGCTGCTGCGCGGCTGATCGTGAAGTCAGCTTACATTACGTCTGGCCAGCGCTGTACCTGCGCGCGGCGATTGATCGTGAAGTCGGGGCAGGATGGCGATGCCACGATTGGCGCGCTGACGCGCTTGATTGACCGCCTGGTTGTCGCGATGCCGGACGCGCATTCGCAACCCTTCATGGGGCCGGTGATCTCGGCGCAAGCGGCGGACGCTGTGCTGGCGTCGCAGGCGGAATGGCTACGCGCAGGCGGTGTCGCCATCCGCGAGGCCAGGAGGCTGGATCTCGGGCAGGCATTCGTCTCCCCCGGCCTGATCGACGTGACGGCCGTCATTGCGCGCAAGGACGAAGAGGTTTTCGGACCGCTGCTGCAGGTCGTCCGGGTTGCAGATTTCGATGCGGCGCTGGATGAGGCGAACAATACACGTTTCGGCCTGGCGGCCGGCCTGATCTCGGACGATGTGAAGCTGTTTGAGCGGTTTGAAGCAGAGGTGCGCGCGGGCGTACTGAACTGGAACCGGCAAACGACCGGCGCTTCGGGCGCGGCGCCGTTTGGCGGCGTCGGGCAGTCGGGCAATCATCGGCCCGCTGGATACTATGCGGCCGACTATTCGGCCTGGCCGATGGCTAGCCTGATCTCCGCTGGCGCCGTGAAGGATGACGAGCCGATCACTGGCGTCAGGCCATGAACGCGGTTGAAGTCAATTTCGACGGGCTGGTAGGGCCTACGCACAACTATGGCGGACTGGCCCAGGGCAACCTCGCCTCTGCTGCCAATGAGGGACAGGTTTCCAACCCGAGGGAGGCGGCCCTGCAGGGGCTGGCGAAGATGCGTGCGCTTGCTGCGATGGGGCTGACGCAGGGCGTGCTGCCGCCGCACGAGCGGCCACATGTGGCGAGCCTTCGCAAGATGGGATTTTCCGGCAGCGACGCTGGCGTTGTTGCCATGGCCGCGCGAGCTTCACCGGTCCTGCTCGCGAATGTGTCGTCCGCTTCGGCGATGTGGACGGCCAACGCGGCGACTGTATCGCCTTCCGTCGATACAGGCGACGGCCGGGTCCATCTGACCCCTGCCAATCTTTCCTCGCACTTTCATCGGGCGCTTGAAGCCGAAACAACGACGCGCGTGCTCAGGACGATCTTCGCGGACGGCTCCAGGTTTGTCGTTCACGACCCCGTACCGTTCGCGACATTCGGCGATGAAGGCGCGGCGAACCATTGCCGGCTTGCGGCGTCGCACGGCGAGCGCGGGGTCGAGGTGTTCGTCTATGGCCGTTCTGCATTTACGAAAGCCGAAGGCAGGTTCATCGGACGGCAGGCCATGGAGGCGTCACACATCGTCGCAACCCAGCATCAGCTCTGGACCGGCGGAGGCGTCCTGCTTGCGCAGCAGGGGCGCGCAGCGATCGATGCGGGAGCGTTCCACAATGACGTGGTCGCGGTCTCCAACGGCAATGTCCTCATGTTTCATGCCGATGCGTTCGAGCAGAAGGGTGCGCTGGTCGAAGGGCTCAAGCGGGCGGGTGGCCAGCGCGGATTTGAGCCGGTGCTGCTGGAAGCAACCGAGCTGAGCCTTGAAGAGGCCGTCAAATCCTACCTGTTCAATTCCCAGATAGTCACCCTGCCGGCAGGCGGCATGGCGCTGATCCTGCCGCATGAAGCGGAAGAGACGCCGCGTGCGAAGGCCTTTGTTGATCGCGTGCTGGCGACCAATGGGCCGATCCGGGAAGCGCATTATCTCGATCTGCGCCAGTCGATGCGGAATGGCGGCGGCCCAGCCTGCCTGCGGCTGCGGGTGGTTCTGACGCCGGATGAGATCGGAGCGCTTGGGGCCGGGGTGGTGCTCGACGACGCGAAGATTTCTGCGCTGGAGGCAGTCGTCAAACGGCGCTATCGGGATCGTCTTGCCATCGTCGACCTGGCTGATCCCGCGCTGCTGGATGAGAGCCGGGCTGCGCTGGACGAGATCGGACAAGTGATAGGACTTGGATCTGTACATGATTTCCAGCGGGTTTGACCGGGCGCCGGTGATCGAGACAGAGCGGCTGCGCCTGCGTGCGCATACGGCGGACGATTTCGAAGCCAGCGTGCCGATGTGGAACGATCCCATCGTCACGCGGTTCATCGGCGGGCGACCCTATACGCGCGAAGAAGTCTGGCAGCGGCTACAGCGCTATGCAGGATCTTGGGTTCTGCTGGGGCATGGCTTCTGGGCGATCGAAGACAGGGTCACGCAAAGGTTGATCGGCGAGGTCGGCATCATGGACGCGAAACGCGACATCGATCCACCTTTCGGCGACGATCGTGAGTTCGGCTGGGCGCTGCTGCCTGAAGCGCACGGCAAGGGCTATGCGAGCGAGGCGTTGCAGGCGGCGCTGGACTGGGAGAAACGCCATCTGGGCGGTGACTGTATTGTCGCCCTCATCGACCCTGACAACGCGCCGTCGATCAAGCTGGCGAACAAGTTCGGCTTCAATGAGAGGGCAAGGACGGCATATCGCGGCGTCGCCACGATCCAGTTCGAGTTGCGGAGACGGTGATGATGGATGGCGTGATCCTCGCGCTCGACCAGGGCACGACATCTAGCCGCGCGATGGCGGTCGGACTTGACGGGACGATCATCGCCTCCGCGCAGGAAGAGTTCCCGCAGGTGTTCCCGCAATCCGGCTGGGTGGAACACGATCCCGAAGCCATCTGGCGCACACAGCGGCGAACGGCTGAGCAGACGCTGGAGCGGATCGGGTCCAGGAAAGTCGCTGCTATCGGCGTGACCAACCAGCGCGAGACGGTCGTAGTGTGGGACCGCAAGACGGGTGAAGCGATTCACAACGCCGTTGTGTGGCAGGACCGGAGAACGGCTGGCCGGACGCAGGAACTCGCTGCGGCGGGTCATGGCCCGATGGTGGCGGAGCGGACCGGGCTGGTGCTGGATCCTTATTTCTCGGCCTCCAAGATCGCCTGGATACTTGATGCGGTTCCCGGCGCGCGCGAACGGGCGAGGCGCGGAGAGCTGGCGGCGGGGACCATCGACTGTTTCGTGATCTGGCGGCTGACGGGTGGGCGGGTGCACGCAACGGACGCAACGAACGCGTCGCGGACCTCGCTCTATGACATTCGCAGCGGACACTGGGACAACGAGCTTTGCGAGCTGTTTGGGGTGCCAATGTCGTTGCTGCCCGCGGTCAAGGACTCGGCGGCGGACTATGGCGTCAGCGATATCTTCGGCCCGAGCCTTCCGATCCGCGGCGTCGCGGGGGATCAGCAGGCGGCGCTCGTGGGGCAGGCAGGATTTGACGCAGGCGATGTGAAATCGACCTACGGGACGGGTGCGTTCCTTGTCCTGAACACGGGGAGCGAGCTGAAGCGTTCGAAGTCACGATTGCTCAGTACGATCGCCTACAAGGTTGGCGGCAAGGCGACTTACGCGCTTGAAGGGTCGATTCTGTCGGCAGGTTCGACAATCCAGTGGTTGCGTGACGAGTTGAAGATCATCCGCGATGGCGTCCATGCGGGCGAGCTTTCGCAGGGCATTGCCGACACCGCCGGTGTGTATCTCGTTCCGGCGTTCGTGGGGTTGGGAGCGCCGCATTGGGACTCGGATGCGCGCGGAGCGATCCTCGGCCTGCAGCGTGGCTCGACAATCGCCCACATCGCCCGGGCGGCGCTGGAGAGTGCAGCTTTCCAGACGGCGGAGCTTCTTGAAGCCATGGCGCTCGATGGCGTGAAGCCCCAACGACTGCGCGTGGATGGCGGCATGGCGCGGAATGACTGGCTGTTGCAGTTCATGGCGGATGTTCTCGGCGTTGAGGTCGTACGGCCGAAGAACACCGAGACCACGGCGCTCGGGGCGGCGATCCTTGCCGCTGTTGGCGCCGGGGAGTTCCGCTCGCTCGGTGAAGCGGCGTCGTTGTGGAAGCTGGACCGGCGCTTCGAGCCAAAGCTGGGCGAAAGCGATCGGTCGGCCAGGCTTGCCGGGTGGAAGCAAGCGGTTGCGCGCGTGAAAACCTCCCGCTGAAGTGCCAACGGCCCGATTTCGGCCAGAATCCGTCACCAGCGTTGCTCTCCGGGCGGCAGTTGGGGCGGATGACGATGAAGCGTCAGGTGGGCATCGGTCTTGCCGCAATGCTTTTGCTGGGCGGCTGCATCACCTACTCGGTCGATGAAGGCTGGTTCTTCAAGCCCGCGCCCAATGAGACGAAGGCCACGACTGAAAGCGAGCTCAGGCTGGATCGCGAAGAACGACTGACCGCGAAAGGCCAGTTCAGCGAGAGCATCAGCAAGGTTTTCCCGAACTTCCAGGATCGCATTCCCGCGACGATCAAGCATTTCTTCGTCCCTCTTGGCGGCGA
Source organism: Hyphomonadaceae bacterium (assembly GCA_047601145.1). Lineage (GTDB taxonomy): Bacteria > Pseudomonadota > Alphaproteobacteria > Caulobacterales > Hyphomonadaceae > UBA7672. Next base: position 764,804 of record JASGJW010000003.1, on the reverse strand, counting down.
GCGCATTGCCATGACGCGGATAGCGGGCGCCAATAGTTCGCCGGAAGAACCGCTGATCGCCTATTGCGGCGGCCGTTCCGGCAGCCGGCGAAACTCCGGAGATTACTGGGCCACGAAGCTGTTGCCCTGGGGCGAGGCGCTGCTGATCGACATGCCAGGTTACGGCGACAGCACTGGCAAACCGGACATCCCATCATTGCAGGCCTTCCAGCGGGACGTGCCGGGTTATCTCAACTCGTTGGCCGCGAACCGGCCGCTGGTGATCTGGGGGCATTCACTAGGTGGTCCGGTGTGCGCTGCGTTGGCCGGAGCGAGCCGCGAGGTTGATGCGCTTGTCCTCGAAACCACAACGACAAATCTGTCCGAGATGATGCAGACTGGAAAGCCCTGGTTCACGCCGCCGGGTCTCCAGCTCGAACTCGGCAAGGGGTTGGACGCATATGACATTCCGCTCGCACTGAAGGAATTCAGCGGGCCGATCCTGGTGCTTGCGGCGGGCAAGGATCAAACCTTTCCGGTGAAGGTCGAACGCGAAGTCTCCGAGACGCTGAAGGGCCGGGGCCACAACGTGCTGTATCTGGAATATGCCAGCGCGGACCACATGAATTCCGCCATGAACGGGCGATTTGTGACGGATGCTGCAGGCTTCTTCGCGGACATCCGCAACAACCGCCACTAGGGGTTCGCAACGCGTACGCCTGCCGTTAGAATGGTGGAATGAACACGCGCATCGAAATGGTTGAGGTCGCCGCCCGCGACGGGCTGCAGAACGAGCCGGGATTCTTTCCGACGGCCGACAAGCTGGAGCTGATCGAGCGGGCGATCTCTGCCGGTTCGAAGCGGATCGAGGTGGCGAGTTTTGTCCATCCCGGCCGCGTTCCCCAGATGGCGGATGCGGAAGCCGTCTGTTCGGCGCTGCCGAAGCGGCAGGCCAGTGATGTCACCTATATCGGGCTGGTGTTGAACAAGCGCGGCGCGCTGCGGGCGCTTGAGACGCAAGTCCATGAGCTTGGAGCGGTGATCTCGGCCAGCGATGGCTTCGGAACACGTAATCAGGGCCGTACATCGGACGAGACGGTCGAGGACGCGATCGAGATCATCCGCCTTGGCAAGGAGAATGGCCGGACGGCGCAAGCGACCATCTCGGTTGCCTTTGGTTGCCCGTTCGATGGCGAGATCGATCCTGCGCGCGTCGCGGACCTTGCGCGCAAGGTTGCGGCTGCCGGACCGCGCGAGATCGCGCTTGGCGATACGATCGGCGTTGCCGTTCCCAGCCAGGTGAAGAAGGTGATGGCGGCCGTAAAGGCTGCAGCGCCGGGCATTCCGATCCGCCTCCACTTCCACGATACGCGCAACACGGCAGTCGCGAATGCCTGGGCAGGGGTCGAAGCCGGCGCCGCCACGCTCGACGCCTCGATCGGCGGCATCGGCGGGTGTCCCTTCGCGCCGAACGCCACTGGAAACGTGGCGACGGAAGATGTGCAGTACATGTTGCAGCGTTCGGGCATTGAAACCGGGCTCAAGCTGCAGGGGCTGATCGATACGGCTCAATGGCTGTCGGGCAAGATGGGTCGGGCATTGCCCGGCCTTGTGAGCCGCGCCGGAGGCTTTCCGAGGTGAGCGGTCCTCTCGAAGGGCTTCGTGTCGTCGAGATGGGCTCGCTGATAGCAGGTCCATTCTGCGGCCAGCTCATGGGCGACATGGGCGCCAACGTCATCAAGATCGAGCAGCCTGGCGAGGGTGACCCCATGCGCAAATGGGGCCAGGGGGCGAGGCCCGCATGGTGGCGCGTGATTGCGCGCAACAAGCGGTCGGTGGCCCTCGATCTCCGTCAGCCCGCGGGACAGGAGATCGCACGCTGCCTTGCAGCTAAGGCCGACATCCTGATCGAGAACTTCAGGCCCGGCACGCTCGAGAAATGGGGAATGTCGCCAGAGGCCCTGCATGCGCTGAACCCGGGGCTTATCATCGTTCGCGTATCCGGATACGGCCAGACGGGCCCTTATGCGGATCGAGCAGGTTTCGGCCTCGTTGGCGAGGCCATGGGCGGCTGGCGCGCAATTGTGGGCGAGCCCGACCGGCCGCCGTCACGCATGGGCGTTTCGATCGGCGACACGTTGGCGGCGAGCTATGGCTGCATGGGCGCGCTAGCGGCGCTGCACCATCGCGAAAAGACCGGACGCGGGCAGGTGATCGACAGCGCGCTATATGAGTCCGTTCTGCAGGTGATGGAGAGCCTGATCGCCGACTACGGCACAAGCGGCTTCTCTCGCGAACGCACCGGCTCGATCCTGCCGCGCATCGCGCCTTCCAATGCCTACCCCTGCAGCGATGGCGATATTGTCATCGGCGCCAACCAGGACAACCTGTTCAAGCGCTTTGCCGAAGCAATCGGACATGGTGAATGGGCGGAAGATTCGCGCTATAAGACTCACCTCGCGCGCGCCGATCATCAGATTGAACTCGACGAGATGATCTCTGCGTGGACGCGGCGTCACACGGTTGCCGAGGTCGATCGCCTGATGGTGGAGGCAGCCGTGCCAGCCGGGCGCATCAATCGCCCCGCGGACATACTGGCCGATCCGCATGTAAGCGCGCGCAATGCGATTCACTGGGAGGATCATCCAGCGCTGGGTCGCGTTCCCATGCAGAATGTCTTCCCGCGCTTCTCCGAAACGCAGGGCGTCGTCCGCAGGCCCGCGCCTGACGCCGTTGGCCAGCACACGAACGAAGTGTTGAGTGAAATGCTCGGATTTGATGCCGCGCGCCTGGAGCAATTGCGTTCTGCGCGCGTCATCTGACCGTCGCGAAAGCAGGAAATCCGCAATTCTTCGGCTGAAATCGGGGTTTTGTCCGGAGCCTCGGCCGGACTATCTTGGCTCCTATAGATTCCGGCCATTTGGAGACGCTGATCATGTGCGACCATCACGGGACTTCGGGGGACAAGTCGGTGATTGTGCCGCTTGCAGGCATGAACCGGCGCGACATCGTTCGGCACCTGATGGGCGGAGCAGCCATCGTTGGTGTGGCGGGCGTCGCCGGTTGCGAAAGCGCCGCCGAGCTGTTCGCGCCGAGTGATGCTGATCTCGTTCCGATGGCTGCGCAGGCCTGGGAAGAGACGAAGAAGCAGACGCCGATCTCGAAGGACGCCAAGGCCAACCAACGGCTCCAGACGGTCGGTCACAAGATTGCCGGCGTTGCCAACGTGCCGAACGCGCAGTGGGAATTCGTAGTGTTCGACAGCGCAGAGAAGAACGCCTTCTGCCTGCCAGGCGGCAAGGTCGGCTTCTACAAGGGACTGATGGATTTCGTCGACAATGACGATCAGGTCGCGGCGGTGCTGGGCCACGAGGTAGGCCACGTCGTGCTGCGCCACGCAGCCAAGCGCGCTGGACAGGAGACCGTCACGAGCCTCGCGATCCAGGGCGCGGGCGCCGTCGTTGGTTCTCAGGTAAAAATGAGCAGCGACGCGCTCAACATGGTCATGGCCGCTGCGGGCGCCGGCGCGCAGGTCGGCATCCTGCTGCCGTTCAGCCGCTCGAACGAGAGCGAGGCCGATCGTCAGGGCGTCGATTACATGCACCAGACCGGCTACGATGTGAAACAGGCCGTGCGGCTGTGGGAGAAGATGGGCGCAGCGTCGACCAGCCGCCCGCAGGAGTGGATGTCCACGCACCCAGACCCTGCGCGCCGCGCGAAAGAACTGCGCGAGTACATTATCGCCAAGGGTTATGCGACGTTCTAGGTCGCGGGCAGGCGCGTTGCTTCAGCGCGCCTGTCTCACCTGTCTAGGTTCGTAGATCGCCCAGTGACGGCACGTCATCACCATCCGCTGCGCGGCGAGCATCTGCACGTCCAGCACGACCATGAGATGACCCTTGGTCTCGACATTGTCGGCCACGACAGCGCGGACCTCGAGGTCTTCTCCGTCGCGAAGTAGGCTGTGCAGGTTGATGGCGCTCTCGACATGAATCCAGGGGCCAAGCTTCACATTGTCGGCCAGGACATAGTTGGCGCGCCGCAACAGCCAGGCCGCGTTCGCGATGCGACCTCTTTCGTATAGCGCCGGGTCATCGCGCACCGCATCGATATGAGCAAGGCCTTCCTCGCGCGTGTAGGTCTCGCGAAGGGTTCCAAGCGTTCCGCCTATCGGCAGGCTGGCCATCGAAGCGGCTGGCCGTTTGTCAATTTCCGGCATTGGAGCTTCGTCCAACCGCCGCGCGGGTACGGGGTCGCCCTTCAGGCGGGCGGTTCCCGAGGCGCATAGATCTCCGCGCGCTGAGATCGATAGGTCCAGTCCCTCCATCGTTTCGCGCGCTGTGACTGTTGCAGTGTCGCCGTCATAGACGGGTTTCCCGAAGCGGGCCTGCATATAGCCGCTGGACAGCCAGTCCTTGCCCCACTTCGCCATCGGCGCATGCGCCAGATAGGCGAACACGTCGACGCCGGGCACCAGCCCGCCAGTAAACCCAAAGCGGCTGGCCACCGCATCATCGTGAATCTTGTTCTCGCTGGCGGTCGCAGTGTTGAAGGCGATCAGGGTTCGACTTGTGCTCATTGCACAAAGCTAGCTCTGCGACATCCGCTCGTCGAGGTATGCGTTTTGTGCAATCTCGTATTGGACCTGATCCAAATTTGCCGAGAGCACATTAGCGTTGATAGGCGTGACAACGCTCGATCACGGAGCATTGTGATTGACGCGTGAGTGATAGCGCTCCACGCTATCCATGCTCAGCCTCGAAAAATAATGGGGAGAGCAAGCGGTCGCCCGGAGGGCGACTGAAGGGAAGAAACGTGACGAGGGAGTTTGCGTGACATGAACGCTGACGCGTCCATGTTGCAAGCCAACCCAACGCCAGGTTTTTCCATAGCGCGGTAGAGAGAACTCTATTGCAGAAGCTGTGCAGGCTTGAGCACCGGTCGAACCTCCCAGCGACCGGCGATCAGCACGGATCGATTTTTGGGAGGAGCGCAGGATGCGCATCAAACACCAGCTGGTCGCCAGCCTGATCGCGATCGTCGCCGCGATGCCGGCGTTGGCGCAGGAAACCCCACAGCCACAGCCGCCAGCCTCTGATCGAGAGCGCGACGTCGTTGTTGTCACCGCCAACAAGCGGGAAGAGACCGTCCAGGACATCGCCGTGGCCGTCACAGCGGTGACCTCCGAGAACAAGCAGGAACTCGGCATCATCACGGTCACCGACCTGACCAACGTCACGCCGGGCCTGTCCTACACCCCCGGCAACGAGCGCGTCACGCTGCGTGGCATTGGCCGCCTCACCAACTCGTTCGGCGCTGACCCGGGCGTCGCCAACTACAATGACGGGATCTATACCGCCTTTGCCGTCTTCGCCGGCAAGGATCCGATGCTGATCGATCGCGTCGAGGTTCTGCGCGGTCCCCAAGGCACGCTGTACGGCCGTAACGCCATCGGCGGCGCGATCAACACGATCTCCAAGCGGCCTTCCGACACGTTCGGGCTGGATGCCGTTCTTGGTGCGGGGAACTACGATGCCCGCAAGGCCGGCGTCGCGGTAACGGGCCCGATCACCGACTGGCTGCGTTACCGCGCAACAGCATACCGCGAAAAACGCGAGGGGATCGATCCCAATTTCGCGACTGGCGGCAAGGAAGGCTGGGAGATCGACGACACCTACTACGAGCTCCAGCTCGAAGGCGATGTGGGCGATCGGTTCAACTGGTGGTTCAAGGTGGCTGACTATGAGTTCAATAAGTCGGGGCCCCCGGGCGGGCGTACGGCGAGTTTCTCGACAGCGCCTTATGTGACCACTGTTCCGTCAGAGGCGTTCTTCCTTACCGGATCGCTGACGCCGAACCCGGCCTACGCGTTCACGGGCGATCCGGCGATTACGGGGTTCACGCAGGCCGGCAATCGCCAGGACAACCCGTTCGCTACCAACCGCGAGCATGGCTACAACGAAAACATCGAGGCCGTTGCCCATCTGCCGGCTTATGATGAGGCGATCCTCGAGGCGACCTATTCGACCGACTGGTTCGATATCAAGTACACCGGCGGGTACACATATTACGACTATCTGCTCGATGGTGACGCTGACGGCACGCCCGTGACGTCGGTCACGTACACCTCGGCAGCGTCGATCGCGCCATTCCCGGGTTGCGAAGTCGTCCCGGTGGGAGCTCCCGTCTCCGTCGCAGGGCCGTGCGCCGTCACGAGTGCCGCGAAAACTCTGCACCCGAATGTCACCAATCTTTATCGTGAGAGCCGGTCGTTCTTCTCGAACGAGATCAACCTGATCTCGAATACGGACGGGCCGCTCCAATGGTTGTTCGGGGTTTATCAATATCAGGAGAACTCGGACCAGCCAGGCCAGATCCAGTATCTGCGCGATGAGCCGCTTGCGGATTTCTACTATGATCCGACCCAGGGCGATGTCGTGGCGAACCCGAACCGCTATCTGCAGTACTTCCGCAATACCAGCCTGTTCAACGCCTACGGCGTTTATGGTCAGGTTGACTACGACATCAACGACCAGTTCAAGGCGACAGTCGGACTGCGCTGGTCGAAGGACATCAAGGAGTCGCGCGAGGAAGCGTTCCTCGCCTGCTACATCATCTGCGGGATCGACTACTACAATTTCACAGGTGACGCGTACGGCACGGTTCCGGGCGTGAGTTTCGACAACAGGGGCTTCGCGATCCGCCGGCTCAACGGGTCATGGGACGCCGTCACGGGGACAGCGGGCCTTGAGTACAGGCCGTACAACAACACGATGCTGTTCGCGAAATACTCGCGCGGCTACAAGTCGGGAGGTTTCAACAATCTCGGCTTCGGCGCCGAGCCCTATACCGACCCGGAATTCGTTGATGCGCTGGAAGGCGGATGGAAGCAGACCTGGTCGGACTGGAACCTTACGACCAATGCTGCGGTATTCCTTTACAAGTACAGCGACGCCCAGGCGCCGTTGACCGTCGTCCAGACCACTTCTGGCGGGGCGCGGACCGAGTTCTCGCGCTTCGTGAACTTGCCGGAAGTGGAAACCACAGGGTTCGAGCTGGAAAGTACCTGGAATCCGATCGATGCGCTGACCATCGGCTTCACCTACGCCTTCCTCAACGCGGAAGTCTCCGAATCGGATGTCTATCTCGACGCATCGCGTGATCCGACAGATCCGCTGAGCTCCCGGTCGGTCAAAGGCAACAAGCTCTCCCAGTCGCCCAAGAACAAGGTCGCGCTCAACGCGGCCTACCAGATCGACATGGCCGACGGGTCCTACTTCCTGCCTACGATCTCCTATTCGTGGCGGGATTCCTTCTACGAACTCATTCTTCAACAATCCGAAAGAGAGATCGCCGTCCTACGACAACCTCGACGCACGCCTGAACTGGTACTCGTCCGACAAGAAGTTCGGGATCACCGCGTGGGTGCGCAATGTGACGGACAACGAGCAGACCACCAGCATCTCTGCTGACACATTCCGTCCGGCAGATCAGACGGGGTACCAGACCTACAACTTCTCGATGCCGCGCATGTTCGGCATCGATGTGATCTTCCATCTCGACTGATCGCGTGAAGACTGACGGCGCCTGAGGCCTAACGGCCTCGGGCGCCTGCCAACATTCGAGTTAGAGAAGCAATCCGATTGCGGCTGATGGGGGCGCTGGCGCCGCCCGTGAGATCGAGCGTCCGCCGTCGGCCGGGCAGCGTGCGGATCGTGCGCAGGTGGGCCGTGTTCGCGATGTGCGAGCGGTGAATGCGGATGAAACCTGTGGGGAGCAGTTTTTCGAGATCGCGCAGCCGCATGTCGTGCAGGAATTTCCGGCCATCGACGAGAACGACTTCCACATAATCGTCTGCCCCCGATAGCAGGACGATGTCGGCGAAGGCCGCGAGATCAATGCGGCCGGCGGAGCGCACGGCAAGACTGCCCCGGGGTGTCCGGGCGGCTGGCTGGTCCAGCGCGCGATCGAGCGCCACGCCCAGGCGTTCGGCCAGCACAGGCTTGGCGACAAAGTCGATGACGGCATGGTCAAAGGCGTCGATGGCGCGGTCTGAACGGGCGGAGACCACGATGGTGCGCGGCCGCTCTGCGACATCAAGCAAGGAGAAGCCATCGGCGCCGTTAAGATTGAGGTCGAGAAGAAGAAGGTCGACGCGTGAGTCCTTCAAAACCGTCCGCGCAGCTTCGGCCGTAGGCGCGACAGTGAGCGCCTTGATGCGCTGGCCAAGATGATCGCGCACTAACCTTTCGAGGCGGCGGGCAGCGGGCGCTTCATCCTCTGCAATCAGGATATTCATGTCGTCAACATTCCGCGCGGAATGGTGAGCACGGTACGCCAGCCATTGTCGGAGGAACTGCTCTCAACATGTGCGCCGGGACCGAAGGCGGCTTCGAGCCGCCGGCGGACATAGGCGAGGCCTTCGCCGCCCGGTGCGGACTTCGGGGTACGCGGGATCGTGGTAGGTGGCGCCTGGAGGACGAGGTGTTCGCCCGTGTCGCTGCGTTCGGACGTCAAGCGGAATTCCCCGCCATCGGCGAAGCGTCCGTGCGTGAAGGCATTTTCGACCAGCGTGTGGAGCACGCCGGGAGGCACTTCAGCTGTTTCGTCGATGGCTTGGGTCGTCAACGAGAACGGCTTGTCGACCCGGTAGGACATGACTTCCAGATGGCGGCGGCAAAGAGCGATTTCCTCGCTAAGTGGAATGAGGGCCCGGTCGCTGATCTGGGATAGGAGGCGGAATTCCTCGGCCAGCGCCTCGATCATCTTCACGCCGGTTTTGGGATCAGACTCCACCCATTCGGCGAGCGCGTTCAGTGTGTTCATCAGGAAGTGCGGCGCGATCCTGCGGCGCAGGAGTTCAAGTTCGAGTGTTGAAGCCCGGCGGCGGGCGAGCTCTTCCGCTTCCCTTGCGCGACGCAGAACGCGCGCCTGATCGACGATGAGAACAAGCATCAGAAGCGTGACCGCAATATAAAATGTGCGGTCCATGAAGACGATGTTCTCCATCAGCTCCAGCGCGACAAAGGCAGCAAGAGCCAAGGCCGCCAGCATGGCGCCGGCCCGTTTGGCAACGAGGCCCTGCAGAGCGGCGGCGAGGCAGACGATAGATGGTGCGAGGACGAAACCGAGTGTCATGCCGTCAAAGCCCGGCATCAGCGGCCATACGACGATTGCGAGGAGGGCGGCGGCCAATACATGGAGGCGCCAGAGACCCGGAACAAAGCGGTGGGCGACATAGGCGGTGAGCGCGAGGCCAAAGCCGAAGGCGAGAATTCCGATCCCCGAGAGCCGCCAGATCTGCAGCGGATAGAGGAAGTTCGTGAAGCCGCGAATGCTTTCAAGCCAAAGCTGGCCAATCACAAACGCTGAAATCAGGGCAAGGAACAGCGGGCCCGGCGTCCTGCGGTTCATCGCAAAAGTGACGCCGAAGAAGAGCATGGCGGCGATCAGCGCGCCCGTCACACCAAGCCGTGTGCCGTATTCCGTGAGCAGCATGCGGCTGTCGCCCATGCGCGCGGCGTAGATGTAATGCAGCGGAGCTGCAACGCGGACGGCGAGGTGATGAGTCGACAGGCGGACAGCGACCTCGTTATCCCCAGTGTGGATGAGTTGCGGAGGTATCCAGGTAACGGCGTCGAGATTGCCGGGAATTTCTTCTTCGGGTGTGGCGCCGACGCGCCCGATCTCGCCGATGCGTTCCCCGTTCCACCACATATCGCGTGAGGCAAGTGCGCCGGTATAAAGGCCGAGCGGCGCATGACCGGGATAGCCGGGCTGGATGGTGAAGTGGCCGATCACCCAGACGATGTGATCCTGCGTGTCGACCTGGTTGAATTCGGTGAAGCCGCGGCATGAGCCGCGGTCGATGTCGGACAGGTCGGATCCGGTTCCAAGGCTTTTGCAGGCGAGCGACGAGAGCAGCCCGGTAATGGGCGGCTGCACCGCGGCGGGTTGCGCCAGCGCAAGAGGGGTCGGGAGCAGGGCGAGCAGAAGGAGCGCTAGACGCAGGATCATTGCGGCAGTCTAGCGGATTTCACGGGTCTGCGCGGCGCCATTCACCGGGGATTTGTGCGCGTTCACCGACCAAAGGGGCGTGGGGTGCTCCGTTCGCCGAAAACCAGAGCCAGCTCGCCGAATGCGAGAGGCGTGTGCGGCCGCGCCGGCGCAGGCTGTGTCGGGGTCGCATCGTCCGGGAGGGTTTGATGAGAGTTCTATCGTCCATCGCGCTGCTGATTGTCGCGGCATGCGCCGCGGCGCCCGCGACGGTGAGTGCGCCAGCGCCCCAGGCGGCTGCAACGCCGGCGCCGCAACTTTTGCTTGAGCCCTACATTTTCACCGCCGCAGACGGTACGAAGGTCGAAGCGGAAAAGGGGACGTTCGAAGTTCCCGAGAACCGCAACAACCCCAACTCGCGCAAGATCAAGGTCAGCTTTGTGCGCTTCAAGTCGACATCGCCGAATCCCGGCGATCCGATCGTGTATCTGGCGGGTGGGCCAGGAGGGCCGGGGACGCTGTCGCTGACCGGCGGACGCTTTCCCCTGACCATGGCGTTGCGCGAGGTCGCAGACGTCATCGCCTACGACCAACGCGGAACGGGAAGCTCGGGCGGGCTATCCAATGCACTGCCTTTCTGTCGCGCCGAGCCTGCCTTCGACATGTCCCAGCCGGTCACGCGGGCGAGCATAACCGCTTTCGTGCGAACTGGTCTGTCTAGATGCTTCGACTGGTGGGAACAGCAGGGCATCGACATCGACGGCTATACGACGCTCGAGAATGCCAACGATATCGAGGACCTGCGCCGCGCGATCGGCGCGAAGAAGCTGAACCTGTGGGGGATAAGCTATGGCTCGCATCTTGGCCTGACGCTGATGAAGTATCATAGCGGCTCGGTGAACAAGGCGGTGCTGTCAGGGATTGAGGGGCTGGACCAGACGATCAAGCGGCCGGCGATGACGGACAAGATGTTCGCACATGTGCAGGAGTTGATCGATGCTGATCCCAAGCTGAAGGCGATCTATCCCGATGTCGCCGGCATGATACGGCGCGTGACGGCGAAGCTGAACGCCAATCCGGCGACAGTGACGTTCACGCCACAGGGCGCGAGTGCGCCGGTGTCTATTGCCTTCGATGGGTATGCGCTACAGATGCTGACGGCGCAGTCGATCGCCGATCCGCCCGCGATCGCGCAGATCCCGCTGGCGTGGCTGGCGGCGGATAAGGGCAATTTCCAACTGGCGGCGCAACGCCTCTATGGCATGCGCCAGCAGCTCGCGGGTTTCCGCGGCATGCCGGAGGCGATGGATCTGGCGTCAGGAGCGACCAGGGCGCGGCTAGAGCTGGTGACGAAGGAGGCCGAGACCTCGCTTCTTTCCGACACGCTCAATTTCCCGATGCCGCACGTCATTGGCATTCGGCCGCAGATCGACGCAGGCGATGCGTTCCGAGCGCCGTTCAAATCGGACATACCTGCGCTGTTCATCTCCGCGACGCTTGACGGGCGGACCTATCCCGACGAAGCGGCCGAGGAGATCAAGGGCTTCTCCAACAAGCGCCGCCTGATCGTGGAGAATGGGGGGCACAACATCTACGAAGCCGACAAACGCGTCGCCGACGCCGTGGTAGCGTTCTTCAAGGGCGAGCCGACGCCGGAGCGTATCGTCATGGCGCCGCCGAAGTTTGCGGTTCCGTGACCAAGTTTGCGGGCGTTCCGCATCAAGGCGAGGCCGGCCGCCTGGTACCAGCTCCCGGGCTCGAACCGGGGACCTCTAGATCCACAATCTAGCGCTCTAACCAACTGAGCTAAGCCGGCTTCCAGAACAACGCCCGAGGGCGTGCGCGAAGGCCGTGGTCATAACCCCAAGGTCATTCGCCTGCAAGACGCCCAATCCGGCTGAATTCAACGGGCTTGAGGTTGGATAATTCCGGTTCCCGGCGCGCCGAAATCCTTATGTTTCCGGCCTTCCAGGGCCGCGGTTGGTGGGATGGAGGGATGCTGTGACCCGCCGCCAGCGAAACCTGCCGGACACTCCCCGTGCTGCGCGACAGGCGTGCAGCGGAAAAAGGGAGTCATTCATGGCGCAGAAAAAGGACAAGGCGGCGATCCTGGCCAGCACGTTGCGGTTCCTCACGGCGGGCGGACTGACGCTTGCCATTGCGGTCGCGCAAGAGGTCGCAAAGCCTGATCGCAACTGGGCGCTCATCGCCACCATGGCGGGGGGCCTTCTGATCGGCATTGGCGGCGGCGCCTATGGGCGGATCAACGCACAGGGTCCGATCAGTTCGGTCCCGCCGAAATAGGGCGGATCAGTTTTTTTTGTCCTTGCCGAGCAGCTTCTTGAACGCCTTGTCGGCTTCTGCCTTGAGGCGGTCCTGGGCTGACTGCGGCGTTTCCTGAGCCTGCGGGGAGGGCTGGGCTTGCTGGCCTTCCACAGGCGGGGTGGCAGGAGCGGGCGCAGGCGCTGGCGTTGCCGGTGTCTGCGTTTCCGTTGCCGGCTTGGACGAGCCGCCGAGGCCGAACTTGTTGCGCAGGTCGCCGCCAAGCTTGTTGAGCTCGTTCTGGATCTGGGAGCCGGCTTTTGCCTGCACGCCGGCCACAGCCTTGTCCTTCAGGAAGTCCCAGTCCAGCGAAAGACCGATGCCGTCCCATCCGCCGGCAAGCTTGATCGGCAGCCCGTAGCCGTTGAGGCCGGCCTTCTTGTCCTTGAACTCCGGGAACATGCTCAGCTGCACCTGCTGCTTGCCGATGTCGAGCGCGCCGCCGCCGGAGACGTTGAAACCATCGGCTTCAAGCGTGAGACCGGTCAGCACGGCGACACCGTCCTTCATCGCAAAGCTGGAGTTGAGCGCGTTGAAGTTCGTCTGCGCGTTGGACGAGAACGCGCCCACCGAAAGGCTCTTGGACGACAGCGCCGTTTGCGCCGCCTTACCGAGTTCCTGGAGGTTGACGCCCTTAAGGATGCCTTCGTCGAACTTGAAGTCACCCTTGCCCGCAAGCGAGCTCATCATCGTCTGCAGGTTCGCGCCCGAACCGGCGATGTCGATGTTGAGGCCGCCCTTGCCATCGATCATCTCGAAGCCTGAAGCAGCGGACAGCAACGGCTTGAGCTTGAGGTTGTCGATGTTGGCCTTGAGGGCGATTGCGGGCTGCGAGCCGCTGCCGTCGGCGACGAAGCTGGCGCCGCCGGCGCCGCCAAAGAGGGTCGTCTGCTTGAGATCGGCGGTCAGCTTGCCGTTGACCAGCTTCACCACGATGTTCGAGGGGCCGAAGTCGAACTTGTCGTACGTGACGCCGCCAGTCTTGAGGACGAGGTCGGCGTCAGCAAGACGCAAGGGCGTGAGGTCGATGGGCGTCGATCCCCAGCCTTTCGTCGAGGGAGAGGGTTCTTTGGTTGGCGCCCCGGAAGCCGCAGCATAAGGCGTGATGTTGATGGCGTTGGTCGTCAGCGAGCCAGTCAGCCGCGGGCGTGAGGAGCCAAGGCTAAGGGCGGCTTCGCCCGTGCCGCGGATATCGTCGAACTCGAGCGATGCGTTTTTGAGCAGGACGTCCTGGGCGCTGCCCGACGTCAGCCCGGTCAGCTTGAAGGATTTGTAGACATCCCCTGCCGGAAGCTGTGCGCCTGCCGCCGCCGCCAGCTTGCGAAGGTCCGGCGCCGCGATTGTAAGGTTGCCTGCGAAGGTCAGCTCTTTCTTGAGTTCGGCATTGCCGCTGAATAGCAGGTTCAGCAGGCCGCTGTTGTGCGTGAAGTTCACATTACTGAACGTCAGATCGTCGAGCGTGCCGGTGATCTTCGTCGTAGCTGTCGCCTTGCCGAGCGCGCCGGCCGCGGGCGCTTCAATGTTCATGGCCTTGGCCAGGTCAGCCAGTTGCGGAACTTCCGCAGAGGCTTCGAGCGCAAGGCCGATCGCCTTTGCAATGCGCGCTTCGCCCTTGAGGTTCGCGTTCAGCAGCGGACCTTCATGCTTGGCGCTGGCGATCTTCAAAGTGATGTCGTCAAACGTGCCGAAGGCCTGGCCGTTGAGCGATAGCTTGTTCAATACGCCGCGAGCGGGCAGGTCCTTGATCTGGAAGGCGTCGGCCAGTTTGACGGCCGAGGGAATTTCGCCGTCGAACTTGAAGTCGAAAGTAGGCTTCGCCCCCAGCGCCAGCGTGCCGTCCAGCGCTGTCTTGACGAGGTCAGTTTCGATCTTGATCGAGACAGGCGACGTCACGCCGTCGAGCATCGCCTTGGGGTTCTCAAGCCGGGATTCCAGCTTGAACGGCAATTCGTCCGCCAGTCCCGACGCCTTGAATGACAGCGGCTTATCCAGCGCCTGCATGTCGGCTGAAAGGTCGAAATTGCGGAGCGCGTGGACTGTCTTCGTCTTGCGGTCGTCATAGGAGACCGCGCCCTTCTCGATGCGGACATCGCGCAGGGCCGCGCCCATCGAGCCGCCCGGTGTGGGCTGCTGACTGTCGGGCTGCGGGCTGCCGCCGATGTCGAAGGTCCAGTTGTTCTTGCCGTCTTCCAGGCTAACGAGGCCGATGGTGGGTTCGACCAGCACGAACTCCTCGATCTCGACACTCTGGAAGAGCAGGGGCCAGAGCGCGATGGCCGCCCGGAGTTCCTTCATCGAGGCAAAAGGCTTGTCGCCGAACCCGTCGGGGTTGGCGATGGTCGAGGCGCCGGCCCGGGCCTCGATCCGCGGGAAGATCCCGACAGAGATATTGCCGGTCACGCTAACCTTCCGGCCGAGGGCCTTGGAGGCCTCTTCCTCGATCTTCGCCCTGTAGACCTCCTGCGGGATCAGGTTCGGAATGATCAGGAGCGCTCCGAGAAGGAGCACAACAAGCCCACCCACGATGATCAGGATCTTCCGCATCGTTTCCTCTTTGCTTTCCGGCAGTTAAACACGAATTGCGACAGTGGCGCCACCAAGGCGGCAGACCGGCGAACACCGGAAAAATCCCGTGGGATTTCACTGTTAAGGTGGCGTAGGACCTGAGTTGAGGCGTGCGCGCTTTACCGGGATGCGCCCCGACCCTAAGTCGGGCCCTCACCTCGGGCGGACGGGCCCATAAGGACGGCAAGACTTTGACGCTGGAACAAGACCTTTCGGCCTATGCGGCGCGTTTCAAGACGCGTCCGGCCCGCAAGAAGCCTCTGCCGGCCCACTTGCAGCGGCTGGAGGCGGAGAGCATCTTCATCATGCGCGAGGTCGCCGCCGGGTTTGAAAACCCGGTGATGCTGTACTCCATCGGCAAGGATTCGTCGGTGATGCTGCACCTGGCGATGAAGGCCTTCTGGCCCTCGCGCCCGCCTTTCCCGTTCATGCATGTCGACACGACCTGGAAGTTCCGGGAGATGGTCAGGTTCCGTGACCTGATCACCGAGAAGCTCGGTCTCGATCTGATCGTGCATATCAACCAGGACGGCCTGAAGCGTGGCATCAATCCCTATTCGTCCGGCTCCAACCTGCACACTCAGGTCATGAAGACCGAGGGGCTGCGACAGGCGATGGACAAGTACAAGTTCGACGCGGCTTTCGGCGGCGCCCGGCGCGACGAAGAGAAGAGCAGGGCGAAGGAACGCATATTCTCGTTCCGAACCGAGAACCATGGCTGGGACCCGAAGAACCAGCGTCCTGAACTCTGGAGCCTTTACAACACTCGCAAGTCGCCGGGCGAAAGCATCCGTGTCTTCCCGATCTCGAATTGGACCGAACTCGATATCTGGACCTACATCGCGGAAGAAGAGATCCCGATCGTGCCGCTCTATTTCGGCAAGAAGCGTCCAACGGTGATCCGCAATGGCCAGATATTCATGGTTGATGACGAGCGCACGCCGCTGGAGCCGAACGAGGTTCCGGTCGATCGCATGATCCGTTTCCGCACGCTCGGCTGCTACCCGTTGACCGCTGCTGTCGAAAGCGACGCTGCTTCGCTCGACGAGATCGTGGGCGAGATGCTGACGGCGCGCACCTCGGAACGCTCGGGCCGCCTCATCGACCATGACGAAAGCGGGTCGATGGAGAAGAAGAAGCGCGAGGGCTATTTCTGATGGCCACGAAAGTGACCCCCCTGCGCAAGCCTTCCGAACGCCAGTCGGTGCGTGAACTCGCGGCCGCCGAAAAGGGCGTGCTGCGTTTTATCACCTGTGGTTCGGTCGATGACGGCAAGTCCACGCTGATTGGCCGGCTGCTCTACGACACCAAGCTGATCTTCGAGGACCAGCTGGCTTCGCTGAAGCGCGATAGCGTGAAACACGGCACGCAGGGCGAAAATATTGACTTCGCATTGCTGCTTGATGGCCTCGAGGCCGAGCGGGAACAGGGCATCACCATCGATGTCGCCTATCGCTTCTTCTCGACCGACAAGCGCAAGTTCATTGTCGCGGATACACCCGGCCACGAACAGTACACGCGCAACATGGCCACAGGCGCCTCGACCGCCGATGTCGCCGTTATCCTGATCGATGCGCGCAAGGGCGTGCTCGTGCAGACCAAGCGCCACACCTACATCACCAACATGCTCGGCGTCCGTCACATCATCCTGGCGGTCAACAAGATGGACTTGGTGGACTACAGCCGCGCGCGCTTCCACGAGATCGTCGCCAGCTATCTGCAGATCGCCGAGCATCTCGGCTTCGAGTCGATCACGCCGATCCCGATGTCGGCCCTCAAGGGCGAGAACGTCACCGTCCGCTCCGAAAGCATGCCGTGGCATCCGGGGCCGACCCTGCTCGAGCATCTTGAGGCCATCGAGGTCGCTGACGAGCGCGCCAGTGCGCCGTTCCGCCTGCCGGTGCAGTGGGTGAACCGCCCCAATCTGGATTTCCGAGGCTTTTCAGGCACGATCACGTCAGGCACGGTTCGTCCCGGCGATGACGTCGTCATCACGCGTTCGGGCAAGACCTCCAAAGTGAAGGCCATCGTCACCGCCGACGGCGACCTTCCGCAGGCCTCCGCCGGCGACGCCGTAACGCTGGTGATCCAGGACGAGATCGACGCATCTCGCGGTGATGTTTTTGCGGCGACTGATGCGCGCCCGGAAGTCTCCAACCAGTTTACCGCCAACATCCTCTGGATGACGGAGGACGAGCTTACGACCGGCCACGCCTATCTGCTCAAGATCGGCTCGCAGACCGTACAAGCGACCGTCACGCAGATACGGCACAAGATCGACATCAACACGCTGGACAAGGCGCAGGGCCACGCCCTGGCGCTCAACGAGATCGGTTTCTGTAACATCTCGACCAGCCAGCCGATCGCGTTCGATCCCTACCGCGTCATTCGCGAAGGCGGCGCTTTCATCCTGATCGACCGCTTCACCAACCAGACGGTTGGCGCCGGCATGATCGAGTTCACGCTGAGCCGTTCGACCAACGTCCACCGTCAGGCGATGGATGTCACCAAGTCCTCGCGCTCGCTGCTGAAGGGCCACAAGCCGGCGATCCTGTGGTTCACCGGGCTTTCGGGTGCGGGCAAATCCACGATCGCCAACCTTGTCGAGCGCAAGATCGCCGCCATGGGCGCGCATACCTATGCGCTCGACGGCGACAACATCCGTCAGGGTCTCAACAAGGATCTCGGCTTCACGGACGATGATCGCGTCGAGAACATCCGCCGTATCGGTGAAGTCGCGAAGCTGTTCGTGGATTCAGGGCTCATCGTCACCGCCAGTTTCATCTCGCCCTTCCGCGCCGAGCGCGACATGGTTCGCGGCCTGGTCGACAAGAGCGAGTTCATCGAGGTCTTCGTCGACGCTCCGCTGGAGGTTGCGGAAAGCCGCGATCCGAAAGGCCTCTACAAGAAGGCCCGTGCTGGCCAGATCCGCAACTTCACCGGCATCGACAGCCCGTATGAGCCGCCGCTCAACCCCGAGCTGCGCCTCGACACGTCGACCGCCAGCGCGGATGCGCTGGCGGAGCAGGTGGTGGCCTATCTGCGCGCCCAGCGGATAATCGGTTCGTCCGTCGACCAGTCGCTCGACTTCAGCATCTAGACCCTCCGGCTAAGTCAGGCAGCGCAAGATATGGCTTGCGTGCGAAGTGTTACTATGTAACAAAACGCCATGGCTGGCGAAGAAGCAGCAATCGTACTGGGCGCAGGCGCCATGTCCGTAGCGGGTGTGGCCTTTGCGCTGCTGGCCGCCACCATGGCCAAGCGCGTTACCGATATTGTCGGGCTTATCGGCGGCATCGTGATCCTCGCGGTTGCGATCACGCACCTGGCTCCCGAAGCGATTGCGGGCGGCGATGTGGCGCGGGCATTCCTCGTTGCCGGCGCGGCGATCGGCATCTTGCTTGAGGTGGTCTTTCGCGTTCGGTCCGAGGCGACGCCAACCGCCATCCGGCTTGGAGCCTGGCTCGGTATCGTGGTGCTGGGCGTGCACTCGACGCTCGATGGCGCGGTCTATGCCTCGGTGTTCTGGCATGAAGAGCAGACGGGTCTCTTCACCTCGCTCGCGCTTATTCTTCACGAGGCGCCTGAGGGCGTCGTCGCCATGGCGCTAGCCCTCCAGGCGGGTCTCAAGCCGCCCGTCGCGGCCACTGCCGCCGTGTTGGCGTCGTCCGTCACCACGCCGATCGGCTGGATGATCGCCCACGCCATCGGCGAATCGGGCCATGGCGTGATGCAGGCGATGTTTGCGGCTTCGGCCGGTCTTCTGCTCTATGTCGGATGGCATCTCATTGCCGGCGGCTGGCGTTCCCTGCGGGCGGGACGCAACGGCGCCGCATAAAATCCGTCGAAAACTGGCCTCAAGCGCATAACTCTTGCAAAGATTGATGCCCCTGCTGCCTGCGGCTCGCTTCATTACCCAGCCACTCAGGCATATATGATCCGGCAAACGCCGGAGACTCTGTGATGGCTGACATCTTCGAAAACCCGCTTGGCACCGACGGCTTCGAGTTCGTCGAGTACACCTCCCCCGACCCGCACAACCTCGCAAAGCTGTTCGAGGCTTTCGGCTTCACCGCCGTCTCGAAACATCGCTCGAAGAACGTGGTTCGCTACAAGCAGGGCGACATCAACTTCATCCTCAACATGGAGCCGTCGGGCCAGCCCGCCGCTTTCCGCGGCCAGCATGGCGCTGGCGCCAACGCAATGGCGTTCCGGGTGAAGGACGCGGCCAAGGCCTACGCCGAAGCCCTCAAGCGTGGCGCTGAGCCGGCCTTCGGCAATGTCGGTCCGATGGAGCTGAACATCCCTGCGATCCAGGCCATCGGCGGCGCCTATATCTACCTGGTCGACCGCTATGGCGCACATGGCATTTACGACATCGACTTCGTGCCGATCCCCGGCGCGGACGAGAAGAAGAACTCGGTAGGTCTGACCTATCTCGACCACCTCACGCACAACCTGCATCGCGGCAACATGGCGAAGTGGGCCGATTATTACGAGCGCATCTTCAACTTCCGCGAGATCCGCTACTTCGACATCGAGGGCAAGCAGACTGGCCTTCTCTCGAAAGCAATGACGTCGCCGGACGGCAAGATCCGCATCCCGCTCAACGAGAGCCGTGACGACAAGAGCCAGATCGAGGAGTTTCTCCGCGACTATAATGGCGAGGGCATCCAGCACATCGCGCTCGGCACGGACAATATCTACGAAAGCGTTGAAGCTCTCCGCAAACGCGGCATTCCGTTCCAGACGGCGCCCGACACCTATTTCGAAGGCATCGGCCAGCGCATCGGCAATCATGGCGAGGACGTGCCGCGCTTGCAGAAGAACCATATCCTCATCGATGGCGCGCCCACGCAAGGTCAGGGCCTGCTGCTGCAGATCTTTACTACCAACGCCATCGGCCCGATCTTCTTCGAGCTCATCCAGCGCAAGGGCAACGAAGGTTTCGGCGAGGGTAACTTCCGCGCCCTGTTTGAATCCATCGAAGCCGATCAGATCCGCCGCGGCGTGCTTAAGGCAGACGCGTGAGCGTGACGCTGCCTATCGAAGGCGGCTGCATGTGCGGGCAGGTGCGCCTGAGAATCAGCGCGCCGCCGCTCATTACCATGGCCTGCCATTGCACGGGCTGTCAGAAGCTCAGCGCCAGCGCCTTCTCGCTGACCGCGATGATCCCGGCTGCCGGCTTCGAGGTCATCAAGGGTGAGCCGCAGATCGGCGCGCTGCACGGGGCATCGAAATATTTCTACTGCCCGCATTGTCTCAACTGGCTCTATACGATCCCGGCGATGGCGATCCAGTTTGTGAATGTGCGGCCGGCGATGTTCGATGTCCTCGCCTGGTCGAAGCCCTTCATCGAAAGCTTCACAAGCGAAAAGCTTCCCTGGGCCACGACCGCAGCGAAGCACAGCTTCGAAAGGTTCCCCGCGCCCGAGCAGTATGGAATGCTCGTCGCGGAATTTGCAGCTCAGGCAGGCTAACGTGATCAACGAGACAATCCTCTACGGTTACTGGCGCTCCTCGGCGACCTACCGCACGCGCATTGCGCTCAATCTGAAAGGTATCGCCTACAAGACAGTTGGCGTGCACCTGCTGAAGGATGAGCAGACGCAACCCGCGCACCTCGCGCGTCATCCCTCCGGGCGCGTGCCGATCCTCGAGATCGATGGTCACCGCATCGGTCAGTCCATGGCGATGGTCGAGTATCTCGACGAAACCCGCCCCGAGCCGCCGCTACTGCCTCGCGACGCCGCCCTCCGCGCCCGCGTCCGTGACTTCAAGGACCAGATCGTCGCCGACATCCACCCGCTCAACAACACGTCCACGCTCGCCCGCCTGCGCTCGCAGTTCGGAGCCGACGATGCCGCTATCGCCAGGTGGTACGAACACTGGATCGTCCGCGGTTTCCACGTGCTGGAACAGATGCTGCCATCGGGCGGCAATTTCTGTGTCGGGGAAGCCGTGACGCTGGCCGACATCGTTCTCGTGCCGCAGGTAACCAACGCCCGGCGCTATCCGCAGATCGATCTCAAGCAGTTCCCGAACATCCTCCGTATCGACACGGCGCTCCGCCAGATCGACGCCTTTCACCGTGCCGCGCCCGACCAGCAACCTGAGGCGAGAGAGCCCCAATGACCAAAGGCAAGTGGATCCCCGTCAAGGGCGCCGAGGGCAAGCATTCGAAACAGGCCCACGCCGACATGCCGGAAGGCACGTATGAGCGGGAGATGTCGAAGGAGGGGTTCTTTGGGCCAGCCGCTTTCTTCCATCATCCCAACCCGCCGACCGGCTGGAGCGATTTCGAAGGGCCGCTGCGACCGCGCGCGTTTGATCTGACGAAGCTGATGGATCCTAAAGGTTCCCCCTGGGATGCGCCGGTAGTGCTGCACAACAAGGCGACCGAGGTGCGCTTCTGGAAGAGCGGCGGCATGGACAGCCTTGCTCGCAACGGCGATGGCGACACGCTGCTCTTCCTGCATAGCGGGAAGGGGCATCTCTTCACCGACTGGGGCCATCTCGAGGTCGCACAGGGCGACTATCTCTACATTCCGCGTGGCGGCATGTTCCGGCTTGAGGGCGCTTTTGACGTGCTGGTGATCGAAGCCACCAACACGCATTTCACCTTGCCGGAGCGTGGGCTGTTGGGCCCACACGCTTTCTTCGATCCGGCGATGCTCGAGACGCCGCATATCGACGATGCGTTCAGGGCGCAGCAGAAGCCGGGTTCATGGCGCGTGCGCGTGAAGAAGCGCGGGCAGGTGTCGACAGTGACATATCCCTATAACCCGCTTGACGCTGTCGGCTGGCATGGCGAGCTGGCGCCAGTGCGGATCAATGTGAAGGACCTGCGGCCGGTGGCAAGCCATCGCTATCACCTGCCGCCGAGCGTCCACACGACCTTCCTGAGCGACCGCTTCGTGGTCTGCACCTTCTGCCCGCGTCCGTTCGAGACCGATCCCGGTGCGTTGAAAGTGCCGTTCTTTCACAACAACGACGATTTCGACGAGGTGCTGTTCTACCACGCCGGCGACTTCTTCAGCCGCGACAACATCAAGGCGGGGATGATGACATTCCACCCGTCAGGCTTCACGCATGGTCCGCACCCCAAGGCGCTGACCAAGATGCTGAAGCAGGACAAGCCGATGACGGACGAGTATGCCGTGATGATCGACACGCGTGATCCGCTGGACGTCGGCGAACAGGCCTCAGCCGTCGAGAATGCGGCTTACGTCGATAGCTGGAAGGCGAAGGCCTAGCGTTTCGCGTTTGCGTAGTTGAGGCCGGCGACGAGCACGGAGACCGGCATTAGGTAGGCACACACTGCCGCGTAGAAGCAGGCTCGGGTGAAATACATGGCTCGGACTCCCGGGGCTGCTCTGGCGCTTCCTGCGCGTCGGGTTTCTCGTGAACTCTGTTACGCTGAAGTCAGGATGCGCCTCGACTGTTAATGACGTATGGAGATTGCCAAGCCGCGGGTCAGCCTTAGTTTTCTTCCCGATACTACATTTCAGGGAGACGGTCATGCGCTACGCCATATTCGCTTCGGCTCTCGTCCTCGCCGCATGCGGCGGTCCTGACCCCCTCAAGGCCGATGTGCCCGCCACAGAGGAGGTAGCGCCCAAGCCAACCGCAACGCCGCCGGATGCCGCGGCCCTCCCGACACCGGAAACGCGCGTGGCGGCCATGAACTTAATGTGCGGCGGCGACAGTTTCCGTGTGGCCTTCGAGGATCAGCGCGCGGTAGTGATCAATGACGACGGCAGCAACACGAACCTGCCGCTCCTTCCGGCCGACGCCAACGCCGCGCCAGGCGTCTCAACCTACACGGACGGCAAGATCTCGTTCTACAAGTCCGGCGGCGGCGATACGCAGACCGTCGTACGATTTGCGCGGGGCCGCATGGCCCCGCAGGACTGCGCCATCGCTGTCAACTGACGCTGTCACAAAGACCTGAGCAACGAAACGCTGTTACTCGCGCGTTTCGTTGCGACAGCGTTTGATCCCGGCCGCATTTGGCGGCATAGATCAGCCATGAAACTCGCCTCGCTGAAAAACGGCCGCGACGGCCGCCTTGTCGTCGTCTCCCGTGACCTCACCCGCTACGCAGACGCTGCGCATATCGCGCCCACGCTGCAAGCCGCGCTCGACAACTGGAAACGCAACGCTCCGCGCCTCGAAACCCTGGCGGAAGAAGTGGAGCTGGGCTCTGTTCCCACCGAACGCTTTCACGAGCACGAATGCGCCTCGCCGCTGCCGCGCGCTTATCAGTGGGCGGACGGCTCGGCCTATGTGAATCACGTCCAGCTCGTGCGGAAGGCCCGTGGCGCGGAGATGCCCGAGACGTTCTGGACGGACCCGCTGATGTACCAGGGCGGGTCCGACAGTTTCCTCGGTCCGCGCGATCCGATCCCTCTTGGCGATGAAGCCTGGGGCTGCGACATGGAAGGCGAAGTTGCCGTCATCACGGGCGATGTTCCGATCGGCGCCAATCACGAAGCTGCGCAGAAGGCGATCCGTCTCGTCATGCTCTGCAACGACGTTTCGCTTCGTAACCTGATCCCGAACGAACTTGGCAAGGGTTTTGGCTTCTTCCAGTCCAAGCCGTCCTCGGCTTTCTCGCCCGTCGCCGTCACGCCCGATGAACTCGGGGGCATGTGGGATGGCGACCGTCTCAACGGGTCGCTCCATGTTAAGCTCAATGGCGAGTTATTCGGCAAGGCCAACACGCGAGTCGATATGACGTTCGACTTTCCGGCGCTCGTCTCGCATGCCGCAAAGACGCGCCCGCTGTCTGCCGGTTCCATCGTCGGCTCAGGCACGGTTTCCAATCGCGGCGATGATGGTGGTCCCGGCAAGTCCATTGCGGACGGCGGTGTTGGATATTCGTGCATCGCCGAACTCAGAATGGTCGAAACCATCACACAGGGCGCACCGAAGACAGGTTTCCTGAAGCGCGGCGATCGGGTTGAGATAGACATGCTCGATGATCGCGGCCGTTCGATCTTCGGGCGAATTGATCAGACTGTCGGCTAGACCGGCGAGGAGTTACGCATGGCGACCAAGATCTATCCCAGCGCGCAGGCCGCTCTCGAAGGCAAGCTGTTCGACGGTATGACCATCATGGCCGGCGGCTTCGGCCTCTGCGGCATTCCCGAGAATTCAATCGCCGAGATCAAGCGGTCCGGCGTGAAGAACCTGACGGTCATCTCCAACAATGCCGGCGTTGACGGTTTCGGCCTCGGCGTGCTGCTGAACACGAAGCAGGTGAAGAAGATGATCTCGTCCTATGTCGGCGAGAACAAGGAATTCGAGCGACAGTATCTCTCCGGTGAGCTCGAGCTGGAATTCAATCCGCAAGGCACGCTGGCTGAACGCTGCCGCGCGGGCGGCGCGGGCATTCCAGGCTTCTATACAAAGACCGGCGTCGGCACGATCGTGGCCGATGGCAAGGAGCACCGCGAGTTCAATGGCCAGACGTACATTCTAGAAACTGCGCTGATCTCCGACCTGTCGATCGTGAAGGCGTGGAAGGCGGATGCGCAGGGCAATCTCGTTTTCAACAAGACCGCTCGCAACTTCAACCCGGATATGGCGACCGCCGGAAAGTTCTGCGTCGCTGAAGTGGAAGAGATCGTGCCGGTGGGGTCGATCAATCCCGATCACATCCACCTGCCGGGCATCTTCGTGAACCGCGTGGTGCAGGGGAAGTTCGAGAAGCGCATCGAACAGCGCACCGTCCGCAAACGGAGCTGATCGTGGCCGACGCCAACCTCACAGCGCAGCAGAAGAAATGGTTCGCCTCGGTACGCGAAGGGTTGGAGCGCGATACCGGCAAGACGCTGGATCAGTGGGTGAAGATTGCCCGCACGTGTCCTGAGACAAAGCCTGGCGCACGGGCGAAGTGGCTGAAGGAAAAGTACGGTATCGGCGTCAATCGCGCCGCCACGATTTTCGACGCCGCCTTCCCCGGAGATGGCGCCGGCTGGGACGATCCTGAGGCGCTGATTGCCGCGCTGTGGAAGAATCCGGATCAACTCGAAATCCACGACGCGCTCGCCGCCGCAGTCCTGAAGTTAAAGGGCGCGATCGTCGGCGAGAAGAAGAGCTTCACTGGCTTTTCCCGCAACTATCAGTTCGCCGCCGCACGGCCGACCAAGGATGGCGTGCGCCTCGGCCTTGCGATCGATCCGAAATCATCGAAACGGTTAGGCCTGCCCAAGAAAAATGAGGGCTGGTCCGACAGAAACAAGTCCGTCCTCGTCCTCACTTCCACCAAAGACATCGACGCTGAATTGAAGGCGCTGCTCAAAGCCGCCTTTGACGCGTCATAGGAGACCAACATGGCCTGGGATCGCGATCAGATGGCCGCTCGCGCAGCGAAGGAACTCGAAGACGGGTTCTATGTAAACCTCGGCATCGGCATTCCCACGCTGGTGGCCAACCACATTCCCGACGGCGTCGACGTCACGCTGCAGTCGGAGAACGGCATGCTCGGCATGGGGCCGTTCCCGTTCGAGGGTGAGGAAGATCCGGATCTCATTAACGCCGGCAAGCAGACGATAACGGAGCTTGACCGCTCGGTCTATTTTTCGTCGTCGCAATCATTCGGCATGATCCGTGGCGGCCATATCGATCTTGCCATTCTCGGCGCCATGGAAGTCTCCGAGAAGGGCGATCTCGCCAACTGGATGATCCCGGGCAAGCTCGTGAAGGGCATGGGCGGCGCGATGGACCTCGTCGCGGGTGTGAAGCGCGTCGTCGTCATCATGGACCATGCCTCCAAGGCGGGTGAGACGAAGTTGCTCAAAGAGTGTTCGCTGCCCCTGACGGGCAAATCCGTGGTCGACCGCATCATCACCAATCTCGGCGTGTTCGATGTCGTCGACGGCGGCCTCAAGGTCGTCGAGATGGCGCCGGGCGTCACGCGAGACGAGATCGGGAAGATGACTCAGGCCAAGCTGGTCAACTGATCCTCCAATCGAGTTAGCTGCGACTGAGTCACAGTTGCGCGGGAACGCGCTGCGAGACCATCCGTTGTTCATCCGGATCATTACCGGACGGATGTCATGGCGCTCAGCACCACATCACTGATCATTCTTGTCGTACTGCTCATTCTGGTGCTGGGCGTGGTGCCTAGCTGGCCGCATAGTCGCAGCTGGGGCTATGCTCCTTCCGGAACGCTTGGCACCATTCTCGTCATCGTCCTGATCTTTGCCCTGCTTGGTTATCTCTAGACCTTGCGGACAGGGGGGACTTTCCACGACCGGTCGCGCAGGGTCTTCTTCGGCAGATAGGCGCGAAGCGACAGGCGGATCGCCCCCGCCGGCGCCGGCAGCCAGTTCGCGGCGAGCGGTCCGGTCGGTTGATCGCGCTGGATCAAGATATCGATAGAGCCATCAGCATTCCTCACCAGCCCTTCGGTGCGATCACCGACCGAATATCGGCGGATCGGGTTCTCCACGAGGAAGAAGCGACCGTCCGCTTCCACCTGATACATAGTCAGCGACCAGAAGGCGTCGGCCGGAACGCCGCCTGGCGGCACGCGCCAGACATACCTGTTCGCACCCGTGAGATCTCCGCCGTCGCCGTCTGTAGTAGCTTGGAAGTACATCGCCTCAGCCTCCGGCAAGGCTGCCAGACCACCGAGCGCGATCGCGGAACGAAGCAGATCGCTCGACTCCTTCTCGCCGACCCCTTTTTCCTGATAGCCCCATCCATTCACGGTGAGGTCGCGGAACAGGAACTTCTCCTTGAGCTTCGCGATGCCTTTCGGGAGGTACGCCTTCCACATTGCCAGCAATTCCGGCGTCGTCGTCACGCCCGGCCCAACGCCAGCCTTCGCGTAGTTGTTCGCCCGCGCCATGTGGCCTAGTCCCCCGGGCGAGCGGGACAGCATGTCGTTCACGACAGCGAGGAAGTTTTCCGGGTCCTCCGAGCTTGTGCATTTCACGCCGAACGGTTTTGGCGGCGTTGTCGCCAGCGGCTTGATCCTGATCTGGTCTTGAAGCGCTTTTGCGGCGGCGAGATCAGCCGGTCCTTCCACCACGATGCGTCCCAGCATCCATACGTCATTCGTTGACGACCTGAATACGGTCACGCCAGCCGGAGCCGTGCCGCTCCATTGCGGCCCAACGACCCAGAATGCGCCGCCCTGGCCCTTGGTGAGACGCGTGCCGATACCGGCAAAGTTGTCGGTGAAAGCGTCCATGAAGGTGATGTTGAAGTAGCGCTTCAGGTCGGTCGGCGAAAACACTTCCACCGGACCGCCTGACAGTTCGAGTTGGGCGGAGGAATAGACTGTGTCGTTGTTCGGCGCAGTGATCTGGCGCGATGTGTGGTCAGAGAGGACGGCGCGGCCGCCAAGCCTGTTCAGACCCGGCGCGGTGGCGCGGTTCTGGCCGGTGCGCGCGATCTCGTAGAGCGGGTAAGCGTACATGAACGCTGCTTCGATGCCGGCTTCGTTGGCTTCGACGGGGCCCGCCATCGCAGCTGTCTGGCAGCCGACAGCGCCCAGCAGGCCAAGCGCTCCAGCGCCCCACAGCACATCACGACGACGCATCGCACTCTCCATCGATACCAATCGGTATCATTCAGCATTTCTCCATGAAAAATGCAACAGCGCGGCGCAAACAAAAGAGCCCGGAGCGCTGCACGAGCCCCGGGCCAGACTGTTCCTGTGAAGGACGTATTTAGGAAACCGCAGCTTCCGCCGCGAGGGTCCGCGACACTGCGTTCACGACAGCTCCAATGCGGACAGACGCCTGGATCTGCTCGGTCGTGAAGCCGGCCTTGCGCAGCTCTTCCTCGTGCGCGTCCATGCAGGCGCCGCAGCCGTTCACGGCGGAGACGGCCATGCAGTAGAGCTCGAAGTCCGGCTTTGGAACGCCCGGCGCACCGATCACCGACATGCGGAGCTTCGCCGGCGTAGTGCGATAGACCTCGTTGTGAACGAGGTGGGTGAAGCGATAGTACACGTTGTTCATGGCCATGATCGAGGCGGCGGCTTTCGCTGCCTTCTGCGCCTCGGGGCTCAGCCGGTCCATCGTCTCGCCAGCAAGTGCATGGATTGTCTTCGGCTCACCCGCGGCGAACGCGCAGGCGAGGAACGTGCCCCACTTCTGCTGGTCGTTCAGCGATGTTTCATTCGACAGCGTGCCGAGGTTGAGCTTCAGGTCCTTGGCGTAGTCTGGAAGTGCGGTCTTGAGCGTTTCGAGGTTCATCGCTTGTCTTTCAGTTGAAATCCTCCCGGTGTTTTCACCGGGAGGATTCCGGGGAGGAAGTAAGTCTTAGGCGGCTTTCAACGTTTCGCCGCCGACCGCGCGGTTGCACGGGCAGAGTTCGTCCGTCTGCAGGGCGTCGAGCACGCGCAGCGTGTCCGCCGGAGCGCGGCCAACGTTGAGGTTCGTGACGTAGACGTGCTGTACGACGTTGTGCGGGTCGACGACGTAGGTGGCGCGCAGCGCGACGCCCGAGGCGTCACGCACGCCGAGGCCGTCGGTCAGCGAGCCGTTGGTGTCGGCGAACTGCCAGATCGGGAGCTTGGCGAGGTCCTTATGGTCGCGGCGCCAAGCCAGTTTCACGAACTCGTTGTCGGTCGAGCCGCCGAGCACCACGGCGTCGCGGTCAGCAAACTCAGCCCCGAGGCGAGCGAATTCAGCGATCTCAGTCGGGCAGACGAAGGTGAAGTCCTTCGGGTAAAAGAAGATCACCTTCCACTTGCCCTCGAACGAGTCCTGGTTGAGCGCCTCGAACGCCGACTGGCCGTTTTCTTCGTGGTTCATGAATCCCGGCTTGACGCCAGTGACTTCAAAAGCGGGGAGTTTCTGGCCAACGCCGAGCATCTCGTATCTCCAAAAGTATTGCCATTTTGGCCCGTAGTCCCTGCGGAAACCCGGGCCGTTGAGGGGGAGATAGAGAGCGTTGTTCGCAGGTGCAACAACAATTTAGAACGATTCCATTTTTGTCGCAGGCGATTGGCGGATTGAGTGATTTTCGGGCGGGACGGGGTGTTGGGCGGGCAGGCGCTCGTCGGTCCCAGAAAAAGCCCCGGAGCCGCTGTAGGCGGTCCGGGGCAGTGCCTCCTCATCCTCCCATCGGGAGAGATCAGTCAGTCATCACTTCTTCAGGTCGAAGCGGTCGAGCTCCATGACCTTGGCCCAGGCGGCGACGAAGTCCTTCACGAACTTCTCCTTCGCATCGTTTGCGCCGTAGACCTCGGCGAGCGCGCGGAGCTGCGAGTGCGAGCCGAAGATCAGGTCGGCGCGCGTGCCGGTCCACTTCGTCTGGCCTGACTTGCGGTCCCTGCCTTCGAACAGATTGTCTTCTCCAGCGACCGCCGACCATTGCGTGCCCATATCGAGCAGGTTGACGAAGAAGTCGTTCGACAGCGTGCCCGGGCGCGCGGTGAGGACGCCGAGCTTGTCGTCGCCGACCTGCAGCGTGCGCAGGCCGCCGACGAGCACCGTCATTTCAGGCGCCGACAGGTTCAGGAGTTGAGCCCGGTCAACAAGATGATCTTCGATCGGCATGATCGGCTGGCGCACATAGTTGCGGAAGCCGTCGGCCTTCGGCTCGAGGAAGTCGAACGAATGCACTTCGGTTTCTTCCTGTGTGGCGTCGGCGCGGCCTGGCGTGAAGGGGACTTTCACGTCGTAGCCGCCGGCCTTCGCCGCTTTCTCGACGGCGGCGTTACCCGCGAGGACGATCAGGTCGGCGAGCGAGACCTTCTTCGCGCCTGCGTTGAACTCCTTCTGGATGCCTTCGAGCGCCGATATCACCTTGGCGAGGTCGGCCGGTTGGTTGACCGCCCAGTCCTTCTGCGGAGCAAGACGCACGCGTGCGCCATTGGCGCCGCCGCGCTTGTCCGAGCCGCGGAAGCTCGAGGCCGAAGCCCACGCCGCCGAAGCCAGCTGCTTCACCGAAAGGCCGGTGGCGAGGATTTTCGCCTTTAGCGCATCGGCATCTGCCGTGCCGATTGTGCTGGGCGCGCCCGAGATCGGGTCCTGCCAGATCAGCGTTTCTTTCGGCACGTACTTGCCGCGATAGAGGGACTTTGGCCCCATGTCGCGGTGGGTGAGCTTGAACCAGGCGCGGGCGAACGCGTCGGCGAACTCCTTGGGGTTATCGAGGAAGCGCTTGGAGATCTTGCCATAGGCAGGGTCCATGCGCATCGCCATGTCGGCGGTGGTCATCATGGGCGCGTGCTTCTTGGTCTTGTCGTGCGCGTCTTCGACAGTGTTGTCGCCCGTCGTGCCTTTCGGCTTCCACTGGTGGGCGCCGGCCGGGGATTTGGTCAGTTCCCAATCGTATTTGTAGAGCGTTTCGAGATAGCCCATGTCCCAGGTCGTGGGCTTCGGCTTCCACGCGCCTTCGATGCCCGAGGTGATGGTGTGGCCGGCCATGCCGCTCTCGAAGGACGAGTTCCAGCCGAGACCCTGCAGTTCGATGTCAGCGGCTTCCGGCTCCTTGCCGACATGGCTGTCGGGGCCAGCGCCGTGGGCCTTGCCGAAGGTGTGACCACCAGCGACGAGCGCCACGGTCTCTTCATCGTTCATGGCCATGCGGGCGAAGGTTTCGCGGATGTCGTGCGCGGAGAGCAGCGGATCGGGATTGGCGTCCGGCCCCTGCGGGTTCACGTAGATGAGGCCCATCTGCACGGCGCCGAGGTTGCCATGCAGGACGCGCGAGCCAGAGTAACGGGTGTTCGGCGCTTTCGAGTCTGCGAGCCAGGCTTCTTCTGCACCCCAGTTCACATGTGCTTCTGGCTCCCACACGTCCGCACGTCCCCCGCCGAAGCCGAACACCGGGCCGCCCATCGACTCGATGGCGACGTTGCCGGTGAGGATCATCAGGTCGGCCCACGAAAGCTTGGCGCCGTATTTCTGCTTGATCGGCCAAAGGAGACGGCGGGCTTTATCCAGGTTGCCGTTGTCGGGCCACGAGTTGAGCGGGGCGAAGCGCTGTTGCCCGCGACCGCCGCCGCCGCGGCCATCGCCCGTGCGGTAGGTGCCGGCTGCGTGCCAGGCCATGCGGATGAAGAAGGGGCCGTAGTGGCCGTAGTCAGCGGGCCACCAGGACTGCGAGTCCGTCATCAGGGCCTTGAGGTCCTTGATCACCGCGTCGAGGTCGAGGTTGTCGAACTCCTTCGTGTAGTTGAAGGCAACGCCGTATGGATCGGACTCAGGCGTGTTCTGGTGAAGCACGCTGACATTGACCTGGTTGGGCCACCAGTCACGATTAGTCCTGCCGCGCGGGTGCGGAACCGGACACTTGCCACCGCCACCTTCGTTGCCGTCCATGTGCCATTCCCTCTTTGATTGTTGTCGTCTTGATTGTTATCGGGCGCCCAGCAGGGCGACCCTACTATGGTGAACTTAGAACCGTTCTAAATGGGGGGTCAAGCCGATATTGGAATAATTCCAAAATCGCGATCAGCGTCGCGATTGGTTGGATTTCGTGGGTTTCGTGCGGAAAACCAGCACGGCAAGGCGATTCAGACGGGTTTGGTCGCCTGCCAGTTTTCGAGATGCTGGCGCGCCTTGTTCTGGGCCGGGTCCATCATGTCGTCATAGCCGTCGCGCTTGGCGGTGAGTTCGATGACGTAGCCGTTGGGGTCGCGGAAATAGATCGAGTCGATCATGTGATGGTCCGCGATCCCGCGCACCTTCATCCCGGCCTTCTCGCCCTTCGCTTTCCACGTGGCGAGATCGGCGTGGGGGATGAGCAGTGCGATATGCAGGTCGAAATCGTGCTGCTCCTTGAAGACGAAATCCTTCCCGTCTTCTCCCGGCACCTCGAAGAAAGCGAGGTTGGAGCCGTCGGCCATCTGGTAGAAGGAATGCAGCACGCGCGTCTCGCGACCTGTCTTGGTCTCTCGGATCTCGAAGGCGTTTACGAGGGGGAGGCCAAGAAAGTCTTCGTAGAACTTCCGCGTCTCTTCGGAGTCCCGGCAGCGGTACGCGTTGTGATGCAATCCTTTGATGACCATCGGGCCCTCACACTGTTTCGAACTGCTGGCCTTTCAGCGATGCGGCGAAGCCGTACATTACCTCGTTGGTCTTCGCCCAGCTTGGCAGCTTCTTCATGTTGTTGAGCCAGCGCTGGACGTTCGGAAAGCCCTCGAACGAACAGCCGATCAGTTCACCGGCAGTCAGGATGCAGCTACCGAAATAGTCGGCGATCGAGATCTGGTTGTTGGCGATCCAGTCGTTCTTGCCGAGGATGTCCTTGTCGAGCACGGCCAGCGTCGACTGGCACTTGCTCTTGCCCCAGCTGATGACGCCGTTGTGCTGCTCGTCGGTCGGCCGCTTGTGGTGCGGGAAGATCTGCGGATAGAGCAGGCCGTATCCGAAATCGCGGTAGAGCTGCGTATTGATCCAGTCCATAGCGGCGTCCACGCGGGCGCGCTGTTTCAGGTCTTTCGGGTATTCCTGGCACTCGAAGCGCGAAGCAAGGTATTTCAGGATCGCCGAGCTTTCCGGCAGGCGGAAATCGCCTTCTTCCAGCGTGGGCACCTGGCGCTGCGGATTGATGGCGCCGTAGTCGGGGCCCAAGTGCTCGCCTTTCATCAGGTCGACCACCTGGTAGTCCACCGGCAGGTTCTTTTCCGATATGAACAGCATCACCGGACGGCTGACCGTCGAAACCGGGTGCATGTAAAGCTTCAATGCCATTGTATATCCTCCGTCACGCGGGGGACCATGCGCTGAATTCCTGGAAGTTCAAGACCGCCTATGTAACCGCCGCGCGACGCTTGAACTCGGGCCGGTCCCAGACCCGCGTCGCCAGCACGTCGGCAAGCTGGTCCATCCCGTCCCACGCGTCGACGAAGCGCACGAACAGGGGCGACACGCCGAAGCGGATTGCATCGGGCGCGCGGAAGTCGGGAATGACCCCACGCACGATGAGGGCCTGCACGACGGCGTAGCCTTCCTCGTGCCGGATGCTGACGTGCCCGCCGCGCACGGCGCCGTCCGCTGGAGAGATCGCCTCGAGGCCCAACGCCTTTGACCTCGCGATGACGAGGTCGCCGAGTGCACGCGACTTGGCCGACACGGCGCGCATGTCGGCGCCGTCGAAGGCCGAGAGGGAAGCGTCGAGCGCCGCAAGCGAGAGCATGCCGGGCGTGCCTGCTGCGAAGCGCGCGGCGCCTTCGGTGGGTGCGTAGCCGGAAACGAAAGCAAAGGGCTGGACGTGGCCGAACCAGCCAGAGATCGGCGAGCGGAGTTTCGAGGCGAGATCGCCGCGTACATAGACGAAGGCAGGCGCCCCGGGGCCGCCATTGAGGAATTTGTAGGTGCAGCCCGTCGCCAGCCTTGCGCCATGGGCGCCGAGGCTAAGGTCGATGACGCCGGTGGCGTGGCTGAGGTCCCAGACGACTAGGCCGCCGGAGCGCGCCGCGATCCGCTCGTGTTCGGCGACATCGCTAACGAGCGATGTGCGGTAGTTGACGATGCTCTTGACCAGTACGCCGCCAGTCTTCGCCAGGGTGTCAGCGCCCTGATCGGCGCCGACGCGCATCAGGGCGCCATGCGTGGTCGCGGCGATGCCTTCGGCGACGTACTGGTCTGTCGGGAATTCGCTGTCTTCGACGATGATCGTCTGGCTCTTTGTGATGGCGAGCGCTGCGGTGGCCAGCTTGAACAGGTTCACCGAGACGCTGTCTGTCACGATCACTTCGTCGCCGGCCACGCCGATGAGCCAGGCAAGCTTTGCGCCGACGGTGCGGGGCAGGTCGAACCAGCCGGCGTCGTTCCACGAGCGGATGAGACCTTGCGCCCATTCGCGCTCCGCAGTTTCGTTCACGCGTTTCAGGGCGGCGTGTGTGGCGGGGCCGAGCGAATGGCCATCCAGATAGATCACGCCCGGCGGCAGGCTGAACCTGTCGCGCACATGCGCCAGCGGATCGGCGCGGTCCAGCGCTTCGCACGCGGCTCTGGTCGTCGGGATGCTCGCAACGTTCATCCCGCCATTTGCGATGGTCAGCCTTGCTCTTGCAATGCCTGCTTCGTCACGCCAAACGAGTGACATGCGTTACGCGCTCGCCCTTCTTTGTCTAACCGTTCTTGGCGCCTGCACGCCCGGCGCCCCGCCCGTTGCGCCCGCCCAGCAGGAGGCTCGCCCCGCCATGCGCCTGATGACGTGGGATGATCTCACCTCTCGCCCCAAAGTCACGCCGACGCATTCGATCGCGTGGGGGGCGGGGGCGACCGAGACCGCCGATCTCTGGCTGCCTGAAGGAGTGGGGCCGTTTCCAGTCGTGTTGATGGTGCATGGCGGCTGCTGGCAGAAATCCATCGCCGACCACACGCTGATGAACTGGGCCGCCGACGACCTGCGCAAGCAGGGCATGGCCGTCTGGAACATCGAGTATCGCGGCGTCGATGAACAGGGCGGCGGTTATCCGGGCACGTTCCTTGACGTAGCGCACGCGGCAGATGCGCTGCGCGAGCAGGCGGCGGCCTACAATCTCGATCTCAACCGCGTTGCGGCGTTCGGGCACTCGGCGGGCGGCCATCTCGCGCTTTGGATTGCCGCGCGCCATAAGCTCCCATCGTTCAGTCCGATGCGGATGGACAATCCGCTGAAGCTGGTTGGCGTCGTGAATTCGGGTGGTCTTGCCGACCTGAAGGCGTCTCGCACTGTCACGCAGCGGTCTTGCCTTGCAGACATCTACGACCAGCTCGTTGGCGATATCAGCTCGACCCGCGCCGAGGTTCTGTCTGACACGTCGCCCGCCGAAATGCTGCCGCTGAAAGTGAAGCAGATCAGCGTGAACGGACATGAGGATACGATTGCGCCTTCATCGCTGGGCGAAGGCTATACGCGCCGCGCCAAGGCGGCTGGCGACAATGCCGATGTCGTCGTTGTGCTGAACACCGGGCATGTCGAACTCGTCTCGCCCGGGAGCGAGGCCTGGGACATCGAGGTTGCGACGCTAAAGTCGATGCTGGGCGTGAAGTGAGACAGGCGCGCTAGCGCTTAGTCTTTTCGCCGGTCATGCGAACAATGACTTCCACCGCGCGCACTTTGGCGCCAGCGGGTATCGGGGGCAGGCCTTCGACCCGGATCGAGTCGCCAGGGATGTCGTGCAGCACGCCGTTCTCTTCGAAGAAGAGGTGGTGGTGGTCCGACACATTGGTGTCGAAATAGGTGCGATCGGTGTCCAGCGTGATGCGTTTCATCAGGCCGGCCGTCACGAACTGGTTCAGCGTGTTGTAGACGGTGGCCAGCGACACGCGCACGCCGTTCTTGCGCGCCATGATGGCGACGTCGTCAGCGGTAACGTGACGGTCCATTCCGTCGAACAGCAGGCCTCCTATCGCGATCCGCTTGGGAGTCGCGCGCAGGCCGGCCGATTGAAGGCGATTCACGACGTTCATGGTCTCGCTAGAATGGTTCTAGTCTGTCACGAAAGCAAGGGCGCGCATCGGTGCAGGCGAAAAAGCCGCAGAAAACACGGGTTAAGCCGGCTATGCGTCATCAAGGCGGCGTGACCGGCTGCCCCGGACCTTGCGCCATGCGCTGGTCGGGCGGATAGCAAATCAAAGACTTTCGGGGAGAGATTCCAGGTGACTTCGCGTTCGACAGGACCGCTTTCAGGCGTCAAGATTCTCGACCTTTCGACCGTGGTCCTGGGCCCCTACGCGACCCAGCTTCTGGGCGACATGGGCGCGGACGTCGTGAAGGTGGAGAACGGGGCGGGCGACATCATGCGTCATGCCGGTCCGTCGCCCGCGCCGGGCATGGGCGCAATCTACATGGGCCTCAACCGGAACAAGCGCGCCATCCTGCTCGATCTCAAGACCGTTGATGGGCTCGAGGCGATCAAGCGCCTGGTAAAACAGTCGGACGTGTTCTTCACCAACGTGCGCATGGACGGCCTCGTGCGCCTCGGCCTTGGCTACGACGATGTGAAGAAGCTCAACGAGAGCATCATCTATGTCCATTGCGCCGGTTACGGCGCCGAAGGTCCCTATGCGGGCAAGCCGGCCTATGATGACCTGATCCAGGCCGGATCGGGCGTCGCTGAACTCCTCGCCATCCGCGAGGGCGGGCCGCCGCGCTACATGCCGGCGCTGATGGCCGACAAGGTCTCCGGCCTCCACGCCGCATATGCCACCATCGCTGGGCTCTATTCCCGCACGCAGACCGGCAAGGGCCAATTCATCGAAGCGCCGATGTTCGAGAGCTTCACCGCCTTCAACATGGTCGAGAACCTGTTCGGCCACACCTTCGTGCCGCCGCTGGCGCAGGTCGCGTACACGCGTTCCTCCTCGCCGAACCGCAAGCCTTACCAGACCAAGGATGGCTATATCGGCATCCTGCCGTATTCGGACCAGCAATGGGAGCTGTTCTTCGAGCTTGGCGGACGGCCGGAGATCATGAAGACCGACGAGCGCTTCACCACCTACAAGGCGCGTACGCACAACATCAACGCTCTCTATGAACTCGTCGCCGAAGTTGCGCTGACCAAGACGACGGATGACTGGCTCGACCTGCTCAAGAAGGCCGACATCCCGTCGATGAAGTGCAACTCCATCCTCGACGCCATCAACGATCCGCACCTGCGCGAGACCGGCTTCGTGCACGAGCGCCAGCACCCCGCGATCGGCCCCTATGTGGCAATGGAGCATCCGGTGAACTTCGCCGGCACGCCAGCCGACATCCGCATCGAGCCGCCGGTGCTGGGCCAGCACACCGTCGAGGTGCTGAAGGAGCTCGGTTTCGCCGCTGAGGACGCCGAACGCATGGCGAAGGAAGCTGCCGAGAAGAATGCCGGCACAAGCGGCGGGCGGAAGGTCAGCTAGCTCATCGGTCGCGCCAGCGAGTCGATCACCGCGTTGACCAGCGCATCCTTGCGTTTCTCGATCTCCGGCAGCTCGCTATAGGGCACGAGCATCGGATGCGTCTTCTTGGTCCCACTCTTGGCCTTGCCGTGCTTCCAGCCTTCGGATGTCTTCAGCAACATCCACTGATCATGCTGGGCCGAGACTGGCGCGTTAGGGTTCTCCATCCGCCATTTCACCGAGGCGATCGACGCCTCCTTCATCCATTTCGGCGCGCGGCTCCAGGGCGGAGCGAGACTCTGGCCGTTGGCCTTCTGCCAGGCGCGCACGGTTTCATGCATGACCTCGGCGATCTTTGCGATCGCCTTCGCATCTGGTTTGGTCATCAGAGAGTCCGCCATCCGGCAATGATCTTCAGCATCGCCGGATCGATCCATGCGCCCGAATTGGCCGGGCCGACTGCGCCCGGCGTCGATTGCGTACCATAGGCGTGCACGCCGACAACCGTTGGCGATGCGAAATTGCCGGGCTCGTGCAGCACATAGATGGGCGAACCCGATTGGCCGGCGGTGGTGTCGGCCTTGTAGAAAATGCGGTTGTTCTCGACCTTCACGACGGGCGCGGCGTGATGCCAGAGCTGGGCGGCCTGTGCGGGCGGCTGGTCGGCTTCGGCGCGGGGATCGCGCATTTCCTTCTTTTCGCCCGGATAGCCCGTGACGTGCGCCCACTGGCCAATGAGGTCCTGCGGCCGGCGCGAGGCCACGCCGAACCAGCCGACGCGCTGGCCGACCGGCTGGCCGACATGTATCGCCGCGATATCGCACTGGATCTGGAACTGGCTCTTCCAGGCATCGTGCATCGACACGCGGCTTGTGAATACGGACTCATACGGTCGCTCATTGGCGTTGAGGCCGGGGATGATCTCGATCTGGTCCGGCGTCGCTCCGATCTCGCGGGGAAAGACGACGTGGCCAGCCGTGAGGATGATGTTCGGGCCAATGAAGCAGCCCGTTCCCACCATCAGGCGCGAGCCCCAGCGGGCGCGGATCGCGCAGATCATGCGCCAGGGCGACATGTTGGTGTCGAAGATGCGCGTGCGGTTATCGTGGCCGATGACGCTCTCGAGGCGCGCCGCGTTGACGTCGTCGGCCTTCGCGACGCCTGGCGGATAGAGCACCTGCCGCGCCACGGGTGAGACGCCTGGCATGTGATCGCCTGGCGATCCGGAAATCTCCGGGGCAAGTTCGGCGGGCGCTGGGGCAACAGTAATGAAGTCGGCGCGCGGTGACGGCGGATCGTCGGCGAAACCGCGCCAGCGCACGGCTTGGCCCGTCCAGGCCTCAGCAGATGATCCGTTCGCAGTTTCCGCGATGGCCTGCCGGATCGAGTCGATCCAGATGCCTTCGTTGGCGGCGTAGATGCCGGGCCTGCCGTTCAGGCGCCGCATGTCACTGGCGCCGGAGTGGTGCACGCCGAGCAGGGAGAAGTAGTCGGCGTCGAACACTGGACTGCCGGAATTCCCCCCGATCGTCGGGGTGCGGTAGTGAACGTGCACCGGCGCGGCAGGCGCGCCATGGCAGCGCCGGCCCTTATCATCAACTTCGATTTCGCAACCATCCGGGCAATCGTGATCCAGGAGGATGTTGTCGGCGAAGGAGAAGGACAGCTCCTTCGCTCCGGGGTAGCCGATCACATAGCAGCGACCGATACCGCTATCATCCGTAGCGCGGGGGCCCAGCGGACGCGGCAGCAGGTCGGTCAGCGGCGTCACGCTTGCAGGCAGGTCGCCCTTGGTGCGCAGGATGGTGATGTCATGGGCGTCGACGGCGGACTCCCAGAGGATGCGCTCGAACAGGACTTCCTGTTCGCTGTCATCGTCGGGCGAGACGAACACGGCCTTGCAGAGATCGTATCGTTTGCTCTCCGTGCTGGGCTGCGAGGAGATGACGTGGTTGTTGGTTATGATCACCGGCTTGTCGCCCCATGCCTCGCACAGCAGGCTGCCCTTTATTGCAAAGCCTGATGCGAACGCGGCCCATGTTCCCGTCTGCATGCCATGGATGCGGCACACGGCGTCGGCGCGCAGCATGCCGAGACGCAGCTGTTTCATGCCGAACGGGAAGTTCTCGGAGAATGTCTTCTGCAGCGCGCGGGCGGCCGAGCCCGTGACGCCGGCTGGAGCTTCATTCACGACTTCGTCGCGGATCAGCTTGGCTTCCTGCTTGGTCATGCGGACGTCGACAGAAAGCTGCCGCGGAGGCGGCGCTGGGGTGTTCGGGTCGCGGTCGGGATTGCCGGCCTCGCCGAGCTTTGCAATCAGTGCAGCCTTCAACAGGCGCACCGGTTGGCCGCTTGTAGGGTCCGAGCCGCTGATTCCCCACACGTCTTCGAGCTGGCGCAGGGATGATCCGAGCGCGAACGCATCGACGCCCTTCTGCGCGGCGTACTGCACATAGGCTTCCGCCGCCTTCGCGTAGTCGCCCAGCGCGACATAGGTCTCGCCCTTGGTGCCGATCGCCCAGACATCGTTCGCGCCCGGCGCGGTGACGACCGCGAGCACATCCTTCGCGAGCTGCTCGATCTTCGGATCCTTGGCCGTGAACCCCGCGCGCTCCGCAATGCTCGCCATCGCGACAGCGTTGATGCCGTGCCAGGTCGTCTCGGTCGTCTTGAGGTTGTCCCAGACATACATGTACGCCCCGAAGGATCGCTGCAGGTACAGCTCCAGCAGTGCGCGGTCAGGAGGAAGCTTGCCTTCCTCGCCCAGTCCCGGCGGCTTCATCGCGTTGATGTACATCTGCTTGTAGATGCGGCCGAGATTGCCATAGGCCTCACGGCCGTCATGGCTTTGCACGCCTTCGCCGAGCAGCGGACGCACGAGGTCGAGCGCCGTCTCGTAAACCTGCATCTCGATCAGCGCCTGGATCTCATAACGCCGCATCTTTTTGCTGCCGACGCCGCTGGAATTCACAGCCGACGTCAGGATGTAAAGGTCGTCGAACGCGCGCATACGGCGCAGGCGGTCGGCCAGCGTCTCAAGCGCATCATGACCTTCCTTCCCGATCGCGCGCGCCTGCGCGACGATGTTGAGAAGGCCGGACAACTCCCGCGTCGAGTCAGCGCGATAGAGCTTTGGCAGCATGGCATCGACTTCACGCTGCAGCGCCGCTGTTTCGGCGTCGTCGAGCGAAGGCTGCGCCGGCTGGCTGGGAAGGGCGGGTGATTGCGGCTGCGCTGACATCGTCCTCTCTCCCAACGCTACTCGGCCGCCCGGGCCACTTTGTCGGCCTTCTTCGCGAGACTGTCGAAGTCCGGATCGCCAGCCCGGAGATAGACGATCGATGGACCTTCATCGAACAGCACGCTCTCCGTTTCGCCTGCCGGCGGCGCGGCTGCGAGCAGTGGTTGCACGTAGGTGCGAAGGCCGGCCACACGGTTCATCCAGCCTTTGATGAAGGCGGCCTGCGATGGGTTTAGCCTCACGATCTCGCGATAGAAACGCTCGCGCGCCACGAGGCAGGCGTCGACCAGCTCGACAGCCTTGGCGGCTGCGGCCGTGACGAAGCGCTTGGTTTCGTTGCCCCAGACGCCGTCGCATTTCGCCAGCGGCATGCCCGCGCCCTGCTGGAGCAAGCGAACCGCGCGCTTTGGTCCGTGGTTCACGGCGGCGTCAAACATCAGCGCCGCCATCGCCTCGCTCGGCATTTCCGAACAGCGGGCAGGGCGCCAGTAGCCCTCGTAATAGATTTCCTTGAGCTCTTCGTCCTTGAGGTCGCGCACGTCGCCTGGCGGCAGGCCCTTGGCCGCGCGATAGCTGTCGTAGACGGCCTTGGTCACGCCCTTGTTTGTTGGTCCGCCCTTGTCCAGCGGATGATCGACATAGCCGCCCTCGTGGCGCAGCAGCATTTCGAGCGAGCGCGTGAAACGGCCCGACTGGAGATAGGCCGTCCCGCCGATCTCCGCGGATTCCTCGCTGCCACCGACGAAGAACTCCAGCGCCTCGGCCATCGAACCCGGATCGCCGCTGTCCGCACTTTCCTGTCCAGCCAGTTCTGGCGCGAACCGTTGCTTCGCAGCGGCTGACAGCTTTGTGGCATCATCAGGCGTCAGGTCGGGCGATGTCGTCGCCGTCAGGCCGAACAGCTCGATCGCCTTGGCGACGTCGCCGCCATTGATCTTGGCTTCGCGGATACGCTGCCAGGCTTGTGTGAGGTCGGGCAACGTCATCCAGTCCGGTCGCGTCGTCTCGCGCTGCAGCCGCACGATCGCATATGAGCCCTTCACCGGACCGTTGGCGTCGCTCAACACGTTCGCTGACGGATCGAACGACAGCTTCGCACCCTCCAACTTCTTGTCGACGAACGCGAACAGTCCGCTTGGCATAGGCGCGCTCAGCCGGCGCATGTAGCGGCCAAGCGACTGGATCTTGTCTGAGCCCAGCAGTTCGCTAAGGCTGTCGTTCACGCTCGTGGCCGCCGCCGCCGCACCTTTGGTCCCTTCGACGATCGCGGCGGCGCCAGGCACGATCTGGCTGACAAAAGCCGCCGCCGGCGAACTCGCAATGTCGGTCGCAGCCTTCAGAACGCCGGCGAGGAAATCTTTTTCCTTCACTGTACCCATGGTAAAATCGACTTCCAGCTCCTCGCGCGCGATGATGCGCGGGATGAGCATGATGTCGGCGACCGTCACGCGATCGTTGCGAGAGAACTCAGGCCGGTCCTGTTGCGCGGTGGGAAACATTCCACACAGCCGCTTGCGTCCATTGTCGCCGTCGAACGCGTAGTGGGTGACCGATCCCCACATGACCGGCGCGAACTTCTGCGAGCCTAGAAAACCGCCAGCGGTGACGTGAACCGCCACGAGTGCGACCGAAAAATATTCGTGCTCCGGGCGAAACGGAGGGCCTGGTTCGCCCACCGGAACCATCGTGAATTCCCCGGAACCCCCGGCCATGGTCTTTTTCCCCGCCTGTCCCGGCTATTGCTAGCACGCAGATTCGCAGGTTCACAGCCTGCCGTCTCAGCTTGCGTCCGCCACCGGCTGGCCTAGCGTGCATTGATCGGGGAGCGGGACATGGACGAGCAGCAGGGCGAGATCGGCGGCCGGCCCGAGGGCCTCGAACCGCCCTTTCTGGTCGGCCTGCGCGCAATCGCAGTCCTGTTCGGCATCGCAGCGCTTTTGCTGGCTGTGACCGGCTGGTGGGTCGAGTTGCCCAACATCAAGCCCAAGAGCGACACGCCGATGCTCGATGTGGCGATGCGCTCCATCAAGGCGTTGCTGTTGTCGGACATCTACTACGACGACCGGATCAGCGAGGCGTCACGAAACCTTCTTGAATGGGCGCGCACGTGCGGGATCCTGGCCGTGCTGCTCGGCGTCGTGCGCACGTTCTTTCTCAACGAGGGCTCGCAGTTCTCGCGCGATCTCTTCCGCTGGCGTCTCAATAAGCATGACGTGGTGATCGGCAAGGGGCCTGCCGCCGAGAACTATGCGCACGCCATCGGCCTGATGTTCGGCAAGCGCAAGGCGGCGTATCTCGCGCCGCAGAAAGCGCCGATCACCAAGCGCGTTGTAACATTCGAGCGCCGCGGCAATCTCAAGGACCAACTGCGTGTCGCCAAGGCCAAGCGCGCCAATCGCATCGTCGTTGACGAAGGGGACGATTCCGAAACCTGGCGCACGGCGCAGGTGATCGCGCGCCTGTCGCCGAATGCGGAAGTGGTCGCCCACATCGCCGATCCCTGGCAGCTGGACCAGCTCCGCCGTGAGCAGCCGCATCTCAACGTGTCGGCCTTTTCGTATGCGGGCGGTGTTGCGCGGCAGGTCATGCTGGCTCATCCGCCGTACCTGCTGGCCGAGCGGCTGGGCGCCGAGGCGCAGCATATCCTGATTGTCGGCTTCGGACAGGTCGGGCAGTCGCTGGCCCGCGAGTTCATCGTCACCTGTGTGTCCTCCGCGATCGAGCCGATGATGATCACAGTCGTCGATCCGGATGGCGAAGGGCTCCAGCGCGAATTCGAGACGCGACATGGCGGGCTGATGCAGCATGTCGACATCGCCTTCATCGCTGGCGATTTCCGGCGCACGTCGCCCGCGATCGTCGAGGCGATCCGCCAGCGTACGAAGAAGGCCGAGGTCTGCGCCGCCTATGTCTCCGTGCCGGACGGGCAGTCACCCTCGGGCATTGCGCTTGATCTGCGGTTGCTGGCGTCGTCCGAAGCGTTGTTCCGCTGCCCGATCTTCTTCTGCGGGCGGTTCGGTCTCGTGTTCAGCAATGTGCGTCAGGGCGTCGGGCGGCTGGGCGAAGTCACCGCCGACCAGACGAAGCTGGAGCAGGAGGCCCAGGTCGAGGGCCGCATCTACAACCTGCGCATCACATCTTTTGGCGCCTGGACGGAAGCCTTCGACGGCGCGGGCCTCCTCGAAGGACAGCTCGATGGGCAGGCGCGCCGCCTTCATGCGCAGTATGCCGCCTTGATGGCTGCCAAGGCGAAGCAGGCCGATCCTGTCGCGCCTGCTCCTGAAACCGTGCCGTGGGAGTTGCTGCCTGACCAGCTTCGCGTGTCCAACCGGCGTGCAGCTGTTCACATCCGGGCGAAGACGCATTCAGCCGGTTTCGACCTTGCAGGCTGGCTCGACAGCCGTGTTGGCGGATGGCGTTCGTACGAACTGCCGCCGGCGGCCGGCGTCTTCCACACCGACGACCCGCTGTTCATGAAAAAGATGGGGCGGCTCGAGCACCGGCGCTGGCTGCTCGACAGGCTGCTCGATGGATGGAAGCTGGGGCCGCGCGACAACTACAAGCGGCAGCGCAGTGACCTCGTCCCGTTCGACCAGCTCGACGACACGGCGGTTCACAAGGACGATGAAGTGATCAAGACGACCAAAGCGCTGCTCGAAGGCAGCGTCAGGCGGGGTCGGCGCGACTAGCCCTACTAGGCCACGCGCCGTATTGAGAAGCCCTTCCGCCTCGGTGTCTCCGTCGCCTCGGCGATCTCGTGGAAGGTCGTGCGAATGTCGAGCCCGAACGTGTCGAGCGCGTTCATCGCTGCTTCCAGATCCGCCATGGCGATACGCCAGACAGGGACGCCGTCGATACGATCGTCGGCATCCTCCCCGAGGAGGGCGCAGTAGCGCCGGGCGAGCTGCTCATAGGCAGTCATGGGTCCATTCCTCATGGTTCCGCGAACCATGCCGCAAGGCTCACGCCAACAAGCTGACTTTTTCGTTAATCGTGAATGCTGGAGGCCAGAAACTCGCCTACTGCCTGATTGTCGCAGGAGGATTTTCGTTATTGTCTGGGCATGCCCCGGCGGACGCTGGGGAGATCAGGGACGGACGAGTGCTGACGCGCAAGACCCACGACAACACAGCGGGAGCCCCGGAACGGGATTCGGCGTTACCTGCGCCGGACCGCTTCGAGCGGCGTCGGGCGGATATCATTTCGGCGGCCATCCCCGTTCTCAACGGCCATGGCTTCAAGGGCATGCGGCTGACGGCTGTGGCTGAACTGATCGGCCTGCGTGCGACGGGCGTTACCTACTACTTCCCCCGCAAGGAGGAGCTGGCCGTCGCCTGTCTCGAGGCCGGCTATGCGATCT
This sequence comes from Hyphomonadaceae bacterium, assembly GCA_047601145.1. GTDB lineage: Bacteria > Pseudomonadota > Alphaproteobacteria > Caulobacterales > Hyphomonadaceae > UBA7672. Next base: position 720,553 of record JASGJW010000003.1, on the reverse strand, counting down.
TCCACGATATGCTGGCGATCGCGGAGAAGGAGGTCGACGCGCCCAGGCGCATTGCCCGCCTGATTGATCTGTTCGTCGAGCGCGACGCTGCCGTGCGCCGGGGCGAGGCAGCCCCACTGGCCTCCTTCGCCGCTATCCGCGCGCTGGAAGGGGAGCACCGCGACCGCGTCGTCGATGGCTATAAGCAGATGTTCCGCCGTGTGCGCGCCCTGTTTGAGACGCCCGAGCTCGGCCGCCTCGACAAGATCGATCGCACGATCCGCAGCTTGATCCTGCTGGAGCAGCTGTTCTGGGCGAACAGCTGGCTCGGCGATTTCGACACCGACGATTTCCCGCGTCTCGCAGGGCGGATGACCGACATCGTACTTCACGGCGTTGCGCCGGAAGTCATCACGTCCAGCCCGGCTTCTCTGAAGGTCGACAGCACATCGGGGCAGGCGGACAAGGCGAAGGAAAACTTTCTCAAGGCCGCCACGCGGCAGATCAACGCGCACGGCTATCGCGGCGCTTCGGTCGACCGCATCTCGGCCAGCCTCAACCTCACCAAGGGCGCCTTCTATCACCACAACGAAGCGAAGGACGATCTCGTCGCCGCCTGCTTCCGCAGTTCCTTTGGCATCATGCGCGAAGCCCAGCGCCAGGCGCGCGACCTCGCCGATAGCGAGGGCCGCCGTCTTGCCGCGGTCGTGACGTCGTTGATTGAGTTCCAGCTCGGACCCGAAGGCCCGCTGCTGCGCACGTCCGTTCTTTCCTCCATGCCGCCGGAGCAGCAGGTGGAGATCATCGGCCGGTCCTACCGCATCAGCCGCCAGTTCGCAGCCATGATGGCCGACGCCATCGGCGACGGCTCCGCCCGCGCCGTGGATCCCGCCGTCGCCGGGGCGATGGTCCATGCCGCCATCAACATCTCATCCGATGCCCGCATGCTGAAGATGGCGGCAGAACCGGATATCGTGCAGCGCTTCGTGAAGCCGATTTTTGCGGGGTTCCTGAAGACGTAGCGCGACGGGGGCCGGTTACTGGCCGGGTTTGGTCAGGACAAACGTCCGCGCGCTGTCTCCGACCGGATCGAAGCCGTAGGGCCCGTATCTGGCAGCGTTACCGACGACGCCGATGATGTTCGCCGGTGCGCCGGTTGGAACCGGGAGGTTGCAGGACTCTCCCGGCTTCACCGTGCAGATGTTGAAGGCGTTGTTGAGCACGACATCCACCGTGTCCGGCGACTTGTTCCAGACCGTGACCGTTTCCCGCGCGCCGCCGAGCAGATACATCGCCCGGCTCGCGATGCAGGCATAGGCGTCGTACTGCACAACCTGTCCTTTCAGCGACGGCAGCGACTTGGCTTGCTTGGGATCCTTCCGCGCGTCCTCAAAGGCCTTGCGCATGCTGGCAGCGTTGAGGATTTTTACCTCAAGCGACGAAAAGGTCTTCGGTCTGTTCCACTCGTCAGTCATGACGCTGGTCAGGACGTCGGCGATGTCGTGGGACTCCCGACCGAAGGGGTCGGCGCTGACAGAGGCCTGAATCTCCGCAGCGCAATACCGCACGATGTCCTCGCCCCAGGCATCCTTCTGTTGCGGCGTGGCGGAGACCAGGCTGGGCGCCTGCGCCAACGCGGGCGCTGAGAATGCGACAATCAGCAGGCCGGTGCAGAAGGCGCGAAGAGATCTCAGCATTTTCGTGTCCTCACTCGCACTGATGACTGGGCATGACGCTCACGCCGGGAGCGGGCGTGGGTTGTTTGTGGGACGTGTTTACACCGCCCGCCACTGCAATCGCCGCATCCGAAGCCAGCGGCTTGGCATCCGCCCCCGTCCGGCAGGCGCCGATGCCGATCTGCGGATTGGAAGGGTCGGCAAAGAAGATCGGCCATGTCTTGCTCGCTGGTATCTTCCAAGTGTTGCCGCGCCCGGTGGAGCACTCGGCGGCGTTGGCGCACCATGAAGCCTCGACGGGATAGCTGCACGTGTTGCGCAGGCGGAACCTGCCCTCCATACCCCACTCCTCGCGCACCCCGGTGGGCTCTACCTTGATGCAGTCCGTGGCGTCATTCTCGCGATTGTGCAGCTTGCGGCTCTTCGTTTTCTCGAAGTCCTGTTGCGCCTTGGCGTTGTCGCGCCTGGACTGTTCCGACACCGGACCGCCATCCTCGACGGCGGCGTAGTCCAGCATGGGTGCGTTTGGCTTCGCCTTCGGCGCGCCGGGCGCCAGCAGCGCATCCAGCGCCGCCTTCGCGCGCGGGCCATAGGCGCCGTCGCCGTAGGCCCCAGGTTTGCCGAGCCGCTGCGCCTCAAGTCTTTCCGATTCATCCGCCAGACGCCTGATCTCGTCTGGAGATTTCATGAGAAGTTCCGTCATGGTCGGCATGGATGCTGACGTCGCGGGAGTCGCTACGCTCGTCTGGCCGCGTGCAAAAATCTGGCTGAGGCGCGCATCGGCCATGCATCTGAATGCCTTCTCGCGCGCAATGTCTTCCGGGTGCTTCCAGATGCCCATGTCGGCCTGGTGTACCTGAATGAGGTTTTGAACCTGCGCTGCAGTAGCGCCGCTCATCAAGGGAATCCTTTGCGCGGCCCACATGTCCGGCATGTAGTTCGCGGGCAAATGCGCAAGCGTCGGAGATGACTTGGCGGCCTGACCGTAGTTCTCGAACGCCTGCGAACACCGCTGCAGGATTTCTGCGTTGTCACGACGGTCCTCGGCGTTCATCTGCGCGAGCTTTTTCGTTGTCTCCGGGCCGATGCCGACCGCCGCCACGCTGGAAGCCGCGGCGCCTTCGACCTGCTCGATACGCCTGGACGTCAGGCAGATTGTCGAGCGCTTCGCGGCGATGTCGCCCGGCCGCAAGACCCAGCCGTTGCTTTCCGCGCCCCGGCGCAGATCCTCGTTGTTGGCCGCAAGGCTGTTCTCGAGGGCTTTGAGATCCCATCCCGGGCCGAAGGTCGCGATGTAGTGATTTTGCGTGTCGCGCTGCTGCGCCCTGTCAGGCATCTGCGATCCCGGCTGCGCTTCGGCACGCCTCGCATCGATGGTCTGTTCGAAGAGATCGCCGCAGGTTTGCAGCAGATCCAGCGCGTTCGCGCGATCAGTCGGCGTCATCTTGTCCAGCGCCGCCTGCGTCATCGGCCCCCAGCCCTGCGCTAGGGCTTGCGGCGCCATCAGCATACCGCACGCAAGAAGCACCGCGCGAACGACCCGCGCCGTATTCAGGACCATCGACATTCCCCGCTCGGCCGGCCGATCTGCGCCGGTCGTGTGACACCCCGCGAGGTTAGCATGCGTGAGGCAATTGCCCGCAAGTTGTTGATTCAGATGCCGTAACGGCAAATCACGCGGTCTTGCCCAGGAGCGGAAACGCGTGATGATCCGCGCCATGACCACCAAGCCCGCCCCAGGTGAACGCTACAAATCCTTCCGGGATTTCTACCCGTTCTACATCCACGAACATTCCAACCGGACCTGCCGGCGCATTCATGTCGTCGGCTCCGCGCTGGTGCTGGTGATCTTTGGTATGGCGATCTTCACCCGCAATCCATGGTGGCTGCTGGGCATGCCGCTGGTCGGCTACGGGTTTGCGTGGGTGGGGCATTTCTTCTTCGAAAGGAACAGGCCTGCAACGTTCAAGTATCCGCTGTGGAGCCTGATGGGCGACTGGCGGATGTTCTTCGAAGTTGTCTCCGGCCAGCGGAAATTCTGATCCACCAACGAAAAGCGCCGGCCCCGAAGGGCCGGCGCTAGTTTGGAAGCTCACAGGAGCATTCAGACTAGTAGTGGACCATCAGGTCCACGCCCCACATGCGCGGCGGCGTGTAGGAGTAGGTCTGGTAGCTGCCGAGGTCCGTTGTGCGGAAACCGTTGGCCGAGACGCTGGTGGTCTGCGCTTCGTCCGTCAGGTTGCGGACCCAGAAGGTGAGGCCGAAGACGTCGTCGGCCGACTTCCAGTTCAGGCGGGCGTCGATGTTGTCGTACGACGGCGACTTCTCGTTCGCATTGTTGAAGAACGAGTCGAAGAACTCGTCCCGCCACGAGTAGCTGATCGTTGGCAGGAAGTACGAGCCATCTTCCATCTCGATCCGGTAGGACGCGTTGATCGCGACCTTGTTTTCCGGCGACTGGGCAAGGGTGTTGCCCACCACCGAGCGACGCGCGAGCGGGTCGTTGGGGATGTTCGCGAACGTTGGACCGGCCGTCTGCACGCAGGTGGCGTACGTGGTCGGAGCGTTCGTCGAGTGGCAGCGAGCGTCACGCGACGGGTCGACATAGACGCCCGAGTCCGTGATTTCGGCGTTCAGGTAGGCGTAGGTGAAGCCGATGTTCAGCGGATCGATCGGGTTCCAGTTGGCTTCGAGTTCGAAACCAGTGGTCTCGACTTCCGGCAGGTTCACGAACTGCGTGGACGTGGTCTGCTGCTGCGTGGTCGGGTTGGTCGTGATCACGCCCAGCGGGGCCTGCGCGTCGGTGTACTTGTAGTAGAACAGCGCTGCGTTGGTCGTCAGGCCCAGGTCTGCCCAAGTCTGTTTCCAGCCGGTTTCGTAGGAGTTGACGAATTCCGCGTCGGTATACGGGTTGAGCGCGAAGCCGAGGTTGTTGAAGCCGCCGGCCTTGTAGCCGCGCGAGTACTTGCCGAAGATCAGCGTGTCAGCCCAAGGACGGTATTCCACGCCGGCCATGCCGGTGACAGCTTCCCAGTCGCCCTTCAGCGTACGAACGCCGAAGCCGCGGCTGTCGAGCGTCGCCGTGTAGCCGTTGGCGGCCTGGGTGGCGGCGAAGACGCCAGCATACTGCGAGGCGGTGATGTTGGTGAACAGCGTGCCGCCGTTGGCCGTGCAGAGGATGTAGCAGCCGAGGAAGGCTTCTTCCTTCGACTGTTTCAGGTCCTTCGAATAGCGCAGGCCGACCGTGAACTTCAGCTCGTCATTCAGCGTGTAGTCCGCCTGGCCGTAGAGGCCGTAGGCGTTGAACAGGCTGGTGTTGCTGAAGTACTGCAGATAGCGGTTCGGGTTGGAGATGAAGGTCAGCGTCGTCGGATTGAGATAGCTGCCAGCCAGCGGCTCGTTGTCGAGCGTCTGGACCTGACCCGGCTGCTTCGAGTTCTCCTGGTACTGATAGGCGCCGACGATCCACTGGAGCGGACCCTCGACCGTCGAGATCAGGTTGATCTCGTTGGAGAACAGCGAGCGGCTTTCAGCATAAAGGTTCAGCACGTTCGGATAGATCGTGCGCGGCGCCGTCGTGTAGCAGAAGGACGGGATCGCAAACCCCGTCATCGCCGACGGCGTGTAGCCCGTGAACGAGGCCGGCAGGGCGCAGGCCGGGTTAACGCTGTTGACGCCGTTGTACGTGACCGATTGGAGCGGCGTGCCGTCGCCATCGCTGAACAGCTTGTAGTCATAGAAAGTGTAGCCCCCGGTGTACTTGATGTCGAACCAGTCGGTCGAATAAACGCCCTCGAAGATGGCTTCGTCATACTGGTCGAGCTTCGCCGTCGAGGCGTAGTTCGAGTTGTATGCCTGCTCGCCATTCGTCGCGAACGGGTTGTCTGTGCGCGTGCCGGTCTGCGTGTACGAGATGACGGCCGGGTTGGAGTAGGCGAAAGCCGGGTTCGGGTTGACGCTGCCCGACGGGTTGAAGACCGAGAGGTAGGGCGCGGTTGAGAAAGTCGCCGTGCGGCCGCCCGGAGGACCGGCCTTGTCGTAGCCCGAGTCAGCAACCTTCAGCCACCAGGTGAAGCGATCACCAATGTCGCCTTCGAGTTGGCCTTCGTAATAGTAGTCGTCGATTTCCCAGCCTTCTTTCTCGTTCGTACCGTAGTTGAAGTCGATGCCGTCGCGCTGTTCGCGCTGGCCGACCACGCGGTAACGCAGCGAGTTCGTTGATCGGGCCGGACACGGCCGCCACGACGTTGTTGTAGCCGAAATTGCCCGCGCCGAGTTTGAAATCGAGCGAGAAGTCGTCGGTCGGGCGCTTGGAGATCGTGTTGATCGCGCCGCCGATGGCGTTGCGGCCGTACAGCGTGCCTTGCGGGCCACGCAGGACCTCGACGCGCTGGATCAGCATCGGGTCCTTGCCGGCCATGACGGCGAAGGGCGTGTAGAGGCCGTCATTGTAGTTGGCCACGCCCGGGTCAGCGCCGAACGAGTTGGTGAGACGGCCGATGCCGCGCAGCGTGACGCGCTCGTTGCCGGGGGTGTAGGACAGGCCCGGCGTGACGTTGGTCAGGTCGGTGACCGTGATGATGCCGAGTTCCTGCTTGGCCTCGGCGGTTACAGCCGTGACGGCCACGGCGATGTCCTGGACGGTCTCTTCACGCTTGTTGGCGGTGATGACGACCACGTCGCGGCCGGTCGAGGCGTCCTGGGCGGCCGGCTCGGCCGGAGGCGTTGCGGTTTCCTGTGCGTAAACCGGCATAGCGACGCCGAGCGCAAGCAGACTGACAAGTGAAATACGATTGAAATGCGCCATGTGCGCGCAACTCCCTATGGTGTGTGCTCCCGCTCCGGCGCGTTTTGTGAGTTCTTGGTGCGCCGACGCTCCCCGCTGGGAATCTAGTCCCTAGGGAGATCGCGCTTCGAACCTGCGGTTTGGAACTCGCGGCGTCAATTGCGATATGGCCGCAGGCGTCAGGTTTCCGCGAGAATAGACTTGAAAGACACGGAGATTGCCGCGTGCGCGGCAATCTCCTGATCGTTCCGCAAACCTACTAGCACACAAGAATTCGAATGTATGGTATGTCGGCTTCCCTTGAGAAACCCACACAAATCGCAGGTTATCGAACGGTCAGACTTTACGTGGACGTGCACGTGAGGTTGGCGTAGCGGCTGCAGGGTCTTCTGGCCAATCGTGCTTTGGGTAGCGACCCTTCATGTCTTTTCGCATGTCGTGGTAGCCGCCACGCCAGAAGGCCGGGAGGTCTTTCGTAACGGCAACTGGCCGGAAGGCGGGTGAAAGGAGCGCGATCGTGAGTGCGATTCGACCGTCCGCGACGGCCGGATGGACCGACAGACCGTAGGCCTCCTGCACTTTGCACTCGATGCGCGGGCCGCCCTCGGCGGCGTAGTCGATCTCGACGCTTCGCCCCACGGGGGTCTCCCACCGGAGGGGGGCGAGGCGGGCGAGGTCGCGAGGCAGTGGCCAGTCGAGAAGCGTGAGCGCGGCGTCGGCAATCTGTCCGCCATCGAGAGTGTCCAGTGAAGCGGGGCTGTCGAGCAATGGACCTAGCCAGTCGTCGAGGCGTTCGACGAGACAGGCGCGGAAGTCTTTCGGCCAGGGATCGCCTATTGTTTTCCCGAGGAGGTCGATGCGGTGGATCGCGCCTCCAAGGGGACCGCTGTGCTTGAGGATCGAGAACCCGCCTTCGCGGACCGCCTCGAGCAGCGCCTCGCGGATGAGGCTCGCGGCTGGCGAGGGAAGCGGCGTTTCCTCGAGAACGATCGATCCGATGCGGCGTGTGCGGCGGGCGCGCACGCGGCGGGAAGCGGGATCGTACTTCGCCTCTTCCTTTGTTTCGACTGCGCCGGACTGCAGCGCCTCTTCTTCCGTCATGCGTGCGGCGAGCGTCACGCGGAGGTCCGGGCCCGAACCGGTCATGTCGGCGACAGCGAGCCATTGCTGGCGGGCCAGCGGATCAGTCTCGTCAAGCATCGCGCCGCGGCCGCCGGCCATGACGAAGCGGCCAGCTGTTGCGCCACGAAGTTTCGCGATGCGCTCGGGATAGCCGAGCGCGAGCACCGATGCGGCGGAGAGTTCGTTGCTCTCCTTGCCGCCTGCTGACTTTGCCCAGCGCGCGGCGAGGTCCCGCATGGCCTTGGCGCGCTGGCCGTTCTCGTTCCGGAAGCGCGCGAGGCGTTCGTCGATATCGGCAGAGCGGCCGCCCAGGTCGCGCTCGCTCATCACGGCGGCGATTTCGGCAGCGAGCTTGGCTGCACCGTGTTCGGCGGCGCGCAGGACCATCAGCGCCAGGCGCGGAGGCAGGGCGAGGTCGCCGACGCGTTTGCCAAGAGCGGTGAGATCGCCGTCGGCGGTGAGGGCGCCCCCGGCGGAGAGGAGGGTCCGGGCGGGGCGCCAGGCGGCTTCGCGAGGCGGGTTGAGCCAGCGCAGGTCAGCAGGGGATTTGGCGCCCCAGCGCGCCATATCAAGGGCGAGGCCGGTGAGATCGGCGTTGTCGACCTCCGGGGAGGGCGATTGGGCAAAGCCGCGCATCTCGGCTTCGCGCCAGAGGCGATAGCAAACGCCGGGGCCGGTACGGCCAGCGCGGCCGCGGCGCTGGTCGGCGTTGGCGACGGCCAGGCGGACGGTTTCGAGGCGCGAGGCGCCAAGTGAGACATCGAAGCGCGGGACACGCGCGAAGCCGCAATCCACGACGACGCGGACGCCTTCGATGGTGATGGCGCTTTCGGCGATGTCGGTGGCGATGACGACCTTGCGCGTGCCTTTGGAAGCAGGGGCAATGGCTTCGTTCTGCTCCTGTGGCGTAAGCGCGCCATAAAGGGGTGTGATGTGGACGTTGTCGGCGACGGGGCCGATGCGGTCGAGGGTGCGGGTGATCTCTGCGACGCCGGGGAGGAAGGCGAGGATGGAACCGTCTTCTTCCTGGAGCGCCTTGCGGATCGCGGCGGCGACCTGGTCTTCGAGGCGCTGGCGGGGTTCATAACCGAGATAGCGGGTTTCGACGGGCCAGGCGCGGCCGAGGCTTTCGACGACGGGGGCGGGGAAGAATTCCTGCGTGAGGTTGCCCGGCAGGGTCGCGGACATCAGCACGATGCGGAGGTCTTCGCGGATGACGCCTTGCGCGTCGAGAGCGAAGGCGAGGCCTTCGTCGGCGTCGAGCGAGCGTTCGTGGAATTCGTCGAAGAGGACGGCGCAGACGCCTTCCAGCGCCGGGTCCGACAGGATCATGCGGCTGAAGACGCCTTCGGTGACGACTTCGATGCGCGAGTCCTTCGAGGTGCGCACATCGAGGCGGGAGCGGAGGCCGATGGTCTGGCTGACCTTCTCTCCAATTGTCGAGGCCATTCGTTCGGCGGCGGCGCGAGCGGCGATGCGGCGGGGCTCGACAAGGACGATCTTGCGTCCTGCGGTCCAGCCTTCATCGAGAAGAGCGAGGGGGACGCGTGTGGTCTTGCCGGCGCCGGGCGGGGCGGAAATCACAAGACGGGTGTTGTCCCGCAGAGCCTCAAGGATCTGGGGGATCACGTCCTCGATTGGAAGGTCCGACTTCGGCAACATTTGCCGGGAGGTATCAGCCGAATGCCCTGTGGTCGATCAGCACCTTTGCGCCGATGACGATCAGGATCAGGCCGCCGACGATTTCGGCCTGTGAGCCCAGCGCCTTTGCGCCGGCCCGGCCGATCATCACGCCCGCCACGGAAAGGGCGAAGGTGACGAGGCCAATCATCGCGACGCTGACGGCGATCGGGGCGTCGAGCGTCGGCAGGGTGATGCCGGCGGCGGCGGCGTCGATGCTGACGGCTATGGCCAGCATTATGAGCTTCCAGCCCGAGGCAACGACTTCCTTGCCGGGATCGCTTTCTTCGCCTGGCGGATCTTTCGTCAGGCCCTCGCGCATCATCTTGGCGCCTAGGATGGCGAGGAGAACGAAGGCGATCCAGTGGTCGATACTCTCGATCAGGCCTGCGAAGGCGAGGCTCAGGGCCCAGCCGATCAGCGGGGCGATCGCCTGCGCGCCGCCGAAGGCAAGGCCGACGACAAGCGCGTTACGCCAGGGGTTGGCCTTGATCGCCGCGCCTTGTCCGAGAGCGACGGCGAAGGCGTCCGCTGCAAGGCCGAAGGCGAGGAGGATGAGGGAAATCGACATGGGCGGGCGGGTAGCAGCGGCGGGCAGCCGGGGCAATGCTCCGTGCGGTCGCGGGCTCAGGCGCGGATGCGGGCTTCTCTAAGGGCCTTGCGACGGACCTTGCCAGCCTCATCGCGCAGCGGTTCGGCGACGTATTCGATTGTGCGCGGGATCTTGTAGCGGACGAGGTGTTTTCCGAGGTGGGCGGCGAGAGCAGCTTCATCGGCCGGGCCATCGGGGCGGTCGACGATGGCGTGCAGGCGGTTGCCGGTGTTGTCGTCGGGCAGGCCGATGACGGCCGAGGAGCGGACGCCCGGGAAGGCGTCGATCGCGGCTTCGACCTCAGCGGGATAAATGTTTGCGCCGCCGACGAGGACCATGTCGGAGAGGCGATCGGCAAGATAGAGATAGCCGTCTGTATCCATCCAGCCGAGATCGCCGAGGCTTTCCCAGCCGCCTTCGATCGATTTTGCTTCGGCGCCGACATAGCGGTAGGTGGTTCCGGGGCCGGTGAGCGGGCGGATGAAGACTTCTCCGACTTCGCCGGGCGGCAGCGTTTCGCCGCTTTCGCCGACGATCTTCATCTCGCAGGTGTCGGCGGGTTTTCCCACCGAGCCACGATGGGTGAGCCAGTCCGTGCCCTGGATCGTCGTGGTGCCTTGTCCTTCTGTGCCGCCGTAAAGCTCCCAGATCACCGAGGGCCCGAGCCATTCGATGAAGCGTTCCTTGAGCCAGGCCGGGCAGGGCTCGGCGAGGTGCCAGAGCGTTTTCAGGCTGGAGAGGTCGTAGCAATTGCGCGTGGCGTCGGGCAGCGCCCAGATGCGACGCATCATTGTCGGCACGGCGTAGGCGATGTCGACCTTGAGGCGCTCGATAGTCTTGAGTGTCTGCTCGGCATCGAAGCGCGTGGTGACGGCGACCGTGCATCCCTTGAAGAGCGCGATCAGGGCCCACATGAAAGGGCCGTTGTGATAGAGCGGGCCGGGCACGAGCATCACGCCGCGATCCTGAATCTCGAGGAACGGCGCATCGAGGTCATGCGAGCCGGGGCTTTTCGAAACGATCAGTTTCGGGCGTCCGGTGGAGCCGCCCGAGGTCATGGCCTTTAGCGAGATCGCAGTGCGTTCTGGCAAGGGGGAGCCGGAGAGATTGGCGACGGGCTGGTAGCCTTCGGGAATGGATGGCGTCGGCGCGTATTCGCCCTCGGCGCAGCCGACAACCAGCGAAGGGTTGCCAAGCTCGACGATCTGGTCGCGTTCGAGCTTTGGAAGCTTGGCGGAGATCGGTTGCGGCGTTGCGCCCAGCTTCCAGGTTGCGAGGCAGGCTTCGAAGAATTCGATGCCGTTGGGCAGGCCTATGGTGACGAAGTCGTCCTGGCCGACGCCGAGCGCCTCGTAGGCCCGGGCCAACCGGTTGGTGCGTTCTTCCAGTTCGGCCCAGGTGACCGTGACGCCTTCATGGTCGATCGCCACGCGATCCGGCTGGATCGCGACCCAGTGGGCGATGATGCGTGAGAGCGAAATCACCTGCATGAGTGCGGTCTCCGGGATCGAACCGGGGCCAAACTCGAATGACGCGGGCGGCTTGGCAAGCCGACTTTCGAGAAGCGAGCGGGGTCTATTTCCGCAGCTGGGCGACGATTTCCACATGGGGCGACCAGAGGAACTGGTCGATGGGAGTGATGCGGGCAGCCTTGTAGCCGGCGGCTAGCATCAGTGACAGGTCGCGAGCGAAGGTCTGGGCGTTGCAGCTGACCATCGCGATACGCTTGATGCCGGAGGCGGCGAGTTCGCGGGTCTGGGCTTCGGCGCCGGCGCGGGGCGGGTCGATGACGGCGGCATCGAAGCGCTTGAGTTCATCGCGGGTGAAGGGGCGGCGGAAGAGGTCGCGCTTTTCAGTGGTGACGGGCTTGAGGCCCTGCGCTCTGCGGGCGGCGCGGTCGAGGGCGGCGAGGGCGGGTTCGTCGCTTTCGGCGGCGTGGACTGTCGCCGTGGAAGCAAGAGGTAAAGAGAAGGTGCCGGCGCCGGCGAAGAGGTCGATAACCTTGCGGGCGCCGCCGACGGCTTCCTTCACGAGGGAGAGCATCGCGGCTTCGGACTCGGCGCAGGCCTGCAGGAAGCCGCCGGGTGGCGGGGTGAGGAGTGCATTGCCGGCGCGGAGCGTGGGGGCGGTTCGCTCCATCGCAACTTCGCCGTTGATGGAGAGGCGGGCTAGGCCGAGTTCGCCGGCGAGCTGGACAGCGCGGACGCGACTGTCTGCCGGCAAGCCGCGCGCGACACCGGTAAGGGAGACGTCGAAGCCGGTGATCGTTTCGGTCGCGTTGATGGTGAGCGCGTCTTTCGGGGGTGCGGTGATCGCGGCGATCGCTTCGAGCTTTGGCAGGAGGGCGAGGAGGCCGGGCGTGATGACGGCGCAGTCGCTGAGCGGGACGATCCGATGGCTGCGGCGGCCGTGGAAGCCGATGTGGACCTGCTTGCCAATGCCTCCTTGGGCGCGATGCGCGGCGAAGACGGCGCGGCGCCGCGTGCGCGGCGCGATGGCGATGATGGGATCGACAGGCGCGTCAATCTTCATGAAGGAAAGCGCGGTGACGACCTGCTTGTGCTTGAAGGCGAGATAGGGAGCGTCGTTGAGGTGCTGCAGCGAGCAGCCGCCGCAGTCGCCAATGTGCGAGCAGCGCGGCGGGTGGCGATCGGGGCTTGGCGCGAGGATTTCGGTGATCGTTGCGCGGTCGTTGTCGAGGTCCGCGGAGACGGTCTCGCCGGGGAGGGCGAGAGGTACGAAAACCTGGCGGCCGTCGTGGTCAGCCACGCCGTCGCCCTGCGCGCCGAGGCGCTGGATGGTGAGTGTCACGGGGGCGTTCGACATGGCGCGATGAAGCAGGTTCCAGATTGAAAGGCCAGCCTTCGCTTGCGGCGGGAAAAGGTAACCATATCGCTACAAGATCTCGCTTGAGGGGTTGGCGGCCGCAAGACATGGTGCCGCGCATGTTGACGGCGCATGAGCTGCAAATCCTGGCGACGAGCCTCGGCGTGGCCGGGCGCGCCGTGCTGTTCTCGTTGCCTGTGGCGATTGCGTTCGCGTGGGCGCTGTCGCGGCCGAATTTTCCGGGCAAGTGGCTGGTCGATGCGCTGGCGCACCTGCCGCTGGTGCTGCCGCCGGTGCTGGTTGGCTATCTGCTGGTGCTGTTGTTCGGCGTGCGCGGGCCGGTGGGAAAGTGGCTGCTTGAGACATACGGCATCCAGCTGGCGTTCACGGCGGAGGGTGCGGCGCTGGCGACAGCGGTGATGGCGTTCCCGTTGATGGTGCGGGCGATCAGGCTGTCATTCGAGGCGACGGATCGCGGGCTGTTCGAGGCGGCGGCGGTGTTGCGCGCGAGCCCGTGGGACAGGTTCTGGTCGATGGCGTTGCCGCTGGCTTGGCCGGGCGTTCTGGCGGGTGCTGTGACGGCGTTCGCGGCGGGGCTGGGCGAGTTCGGCGCGGTGATCACGTTCGTGGGCAATGTCGAAGGCAAGACCGAGACGCTGCCGCTGGCGATCAATGCCGCGCTCAATTCGCCGGGGCGGGACGATGTGGCGTTCAGACTGGCGATGATCTCGCTGACGGCGGCGATCACGGGGCTGCTGGCGGCGGAGCTGCTGCAACGCTGGGCGCGCCGGAGGCTCGAAGCGTGAGCCTAAAGCTGAGAGAAGCGGTGGTGCGCCGCGGGGCGTTCCGGCTGGCGGCGGATTTCGAAGTGCCGACTGACGGGATCACGGTGGTGTTCGGGCCGTCAGGTTCGGGCAAGTCGATGCTGCTGTCGGCAGTGGCGGGACTGCACAAGCTTGAGACCGGGACGCTGACGTTCAACGGCAAGGTGATGGAGGATGCCGGCGCGAGGAAGCGTGTACGCACGCATAACCGCGGCATCGGGCTGGTGTTCCAGGACGCGCGGCTGTTTCCGCACCGGACGGTGAAGGGCAACCTGCAATACGCCGAGCGGCGGCGGCCGGCGGCGCGCAATGCGCCGATCGTAGTCGAGATCGCGCGGCGGATGGAATTCGAGGACCTGCTCGACCGGCCGGTGCGCAATCTGTCGGGGGGCGAGAAGAGCCGGGTGGCGTTGGCGCGGGCGATCGTGTCGGCGCCGGAGATGTTGTTGCTCGACGAGCCGTTCGCAGCGCTCGATGGACGGCGGCGGCGGGCCTACCTGCAGATGCTGCGTGAACTGTCGCGGGAGCAGGCGCTGCCGATGGTGGTGGTGACGCACCAGGTGGAGGAGGCAGCCGAGCTGGCGGATCATGTCATTGCGATGCGGGGCGGGCGGGTGATCGCGCATGGGGCGGCCTTGGATGTGATGCGGCGGGCGGATTTTCTTGGATTGCTGGATCGGCGGGACCTCGGGGCTCGGGTGGATGCGACGTCGGTGGTCGGCGGGCGTGGCGGCGGGGCGTGGGTGAAGGCGGACAGCGTGCTGTTGCTGTCGGGCGAACCGAAGGGGATTTCGGCGCGGAATGTGTGGAAGGGGAAGATTGCCTCGATCTTCAGGGAGCCGGACGGATCGGTTCTTGTTTCGCTGGGGACGCAAGCGGGTTATATTTCATCGCGTATAACGCCTGAGGCGCTTGCCGAACTTTCCCTCGAAGAGGGGGCGACCGCCTGGGCAGTGGTGAAGACACACGCTCTTTGAGGGGATCGTTCATGATGAAGGTTCTGCGACAGGCGGCGGCCGGGCTGGCGGCCGTCGTACTGGCATCGTGCGGGCCTGCCGAGGCGCCCAAGCCGGTGGAGGCGCCGAAACCGGCGGAAGCTGCGGCTACGGTCTTTGCGGCGGCGAGCCTGACCGACGTGCTGAAGCAGATCGGCGAACTCTATGCGGCGGAAGGCCATCCCGCGCCGATGTTCAACTTCGCCGCATCGTCGGACCTGGCGCGGCAGATCGAGCAGGGCGCGGCAGCGGATGTTTTCGTCTCGGCGGACGAAGCCTGGATGAACTACGTGGCCGACAAGAACCTGATCGATGCCGCGACGCGCGAAACGCTGCTGACCAACACGCTGGTGCTGGTGACGCCGGCGGACAAGCCGATCACGATCGAGCTGAAAGACAAGGTGGATCTCGCGGCGGCGCTTAAGGGCGGCAAGCTGTCGATGGCGAACCCGGACAGCGTGCCGGCCGGCAAGTACGGCAAGGAAGCGCTGGAGAAGCTGGGCGCGTGGACCAAGGTCGAGAAGTCGGTGGTGCGGGCGGAGAATGTGCGCGCGGCTCTGCGGTTTGTTGAGCAGGGCGAGGCGGCGGCGGGAATTGTCTACGCGACGGACGCAAAAGCGGCGGGAGCAAGCGTGGCGGTTACGGGGACATTCCCGGCCGACAGTCACACGCCCATCAAGTATCCAGCCGCTGTCATGGCCGGAAAAGCGGCCGGACCGGGCGCCGAATTCCTCACTTTCCTCAAGTCCGACAAGGCGAAGGAAGCCTTCACCGAAGCCGGGTTCGGCTTGCAGTGATAGTTTGGAAACGCGCCGGTACCTCCCGCCAAAGTGAAGATTTTTCTGACTTTAGGCGACAGGCGCCCTAGGGGCGCCCTGTTGCCGCGAACGGCAACTGGGATCACTATCCGCCCCAACAATGCGCCACCCTCAAATTGCGCCTTGGGAGGAGATATCCATGAAGCGTTCGCACAAGCTTGGCTTGTTTGCGTTGGGTATGGCTGGAGCTGCATCGGTCATCGCGCTCGCCGCGATCGCCGCCCCGGCGCCGGCTCCATCGAAAGTCTCGCTCGCGGGCAGCCGCGTCGACAACTTCATGCTGGCCGACCAGACCGGCATGGGTCACGAGCTCTACTATTACAAAGGCAAGTCGGCGGTGGTGATCGTCACGGCCGAGCAGGGTGACAAGGTCACCGATCGCGCCGAGGCAGCGCTTGCCAAGCTGCAGGATGCCTACAAGGACAAGAACGTGTTCTTCGTCATGCTCGACTCGGGCCTGAAGTCGAAGCACGACAATTTCGAGGGACGCCCGGGTTCGGCTTCGCTGCCGGTCCTGTCCGATGAACTGCAACTCGTCGGACGCTCGATGGGCGTGACGCAGACGGGTGAAGCTTTCGTCGTCGATCCGAAGACGTGGCGCGTCGCCTATCACGGCCCGATCGACGCCTCGTTCGGCGACAAGGGCAATGCCAACGCCAACCTCTCCAACGCTCTGGACGCGATGATCGCCGGCAAGACGCCGTCGGTGACCGAAGCTTCGATCAAGGGCACGGCTATCGACTTCCCGGATCGCGCCAAGGCTTCGGCCTTCACGAAGATCTCGTACGCGAAGGACGTCGCCCCGATCCTCGCGGACAAGTGCCTCGCCTGCCACACGCAGGGCGGCATGGGACCGTTCGCAATGGACAAGTATGAAGTCGTGAAGGCGATGGCGCCGATGATCCGCGAGGCGCTGCGCACGGGCCGGATGCCTCCGTACCACTCCGACAGCCACGGCTCGAAGTGGGTCGACGATATGCGTCTCAGCTCCGACCAGATCAAGACGGTCGTGAACTGGGTCGAAGCCGGCGCTCCGCGCGGCGATGGCGCAGATCCGCTGCCGACCGCCGCCAAGCCGGCCCCGAAATGGCCGCTGGGCGAGCCCGATCTCGTCGTGCAGGTGCCTGACTTCGACGTGCCGGCCAGCGGCATCATCGACTATCAGGACCGCTCGAAAGCGACGCCGTTCAAGGAAGGCAAATGGCTTAAGGCGGTTGCCTGGGCCAACGCCACGCCGGCCGTGCACCACGCGCTTGCCGGCTGGATCCCGAACGTCGATCCGAACGGTCGCGGCTTCTCGTGGAACGTCGCGCTCGGCGGCTACGGCCCCGGCGGCGCGCCGAACCTGACGCCGGAGAACACGGGTATCTATCTCCCGCCGGGCGGCTCTTTCGCTTGGCAGATGCACTACACGGCGACCGGCAAGCCGCTGAACGACAAGACGGAAGCGGGCTACTACTTCTACAAGGAAGAGCCCAAATACATCCTCCGTCAGGCTTCGATCACCGATTTCTCGATCGAGATCCCGCCGGGTGAAGCGCGCCATCTCGAGACCGCGTACATCGAGATCCCGGAAGACATCCAGATCTTCGGAACGCAGCCGCACTGCCACTCGCGGTGCTACTCGACCAAGCTGCGCATCCGTTACCCGGATGGCTCGGAGAAGATGCTGCTGAACCAGCCGCGCTATGACTTCGCCTGGCAGCGCGAGTATCACTTCGACAACATGCTCGAAGTGCCGAAAGGCTCGCTGCTGATCGCCGACTACGTCTACGACAACTCAGCGGCAAACGGCTTCAACCCCGATCCGAAGAAGAACGTGACCTTCGGCGAGCAGACCTCGGAAGAGATGCTGTTCACCTTCTTCCGCTTCCGCTTCAAGAACGAGACGGTGAAGGATCGCCATGACGAATGGTTCAAGGAACTGCAGAGCAACGTCGTATTCGGCGCTCTCGATGACAACATCGACGGCAAGCTGACCGCGGCCGAGTTCCGCAACGACCCGCGCTTCAAGTCTGTCGTGCAGTTCCTGCCGATGGTCGATACCGACAAGGACGGCGCGCTCTCCAAGGCCGAAATGGCCAAGGCGATGCAGATGATGCAGCAAATGCGCGCCAAGGCGCCTGCTGCAGCGCCGACCATGGACAAGGGCGCGGCCGCGATGGTCGAAGGCACGACGGGCCAGAAGCAATAGCTTCCGTAGCGACTGCCTGAACAAAAGGAGCCCCGCCGGGAAACCGGCGGGGCTTTTGTTTCAGGGGTTTCCTTGAGGTCTTTTAAGGGCTCCCGGAGTGTCGACCCCGGGTTGGCGGCGCACGCCATGCGGGCGTAGCATGGGGGTGTTGGGGTGGGAGTCGGCCATGATCAGACAAAGCGCGCTGGAGATAGACCAGGTGCTCGGCAAGCGCATCAAGATGCTGCGCCAGGTTGTCGGGATCACGCAGGACGACCTGGCCTCGCGCTGTGGCCTGAGCTTCGATGAACTGGACCAGATCGAGCGGTGCAAGGTGCGCGTGCCCGCGAGTACGCTCTATGTGATCGCGCAGGAACTCGATGCCGACATCGTGTATTTCTACGAAGGGCCGAACTACGAGCCCCGCCCGAAGCCAAAGCTCACGGTTGTTGCGCGGCGGCCTGTCAATTGAACAATCCTTCCGCCACGCTCTCCTGTTTCCTGAAACGGATTGACGTGGCCGGACTCATTCTCCCCAATGCGCGTGGGGTCGAATAAGGACGGGCAATGTCCACTGATCGCGTGCAACTCGCTGAGTCGCTGCTGTCGTTCTTCGAGCTGTCCTGCTCGGCGATTTCCGAGGCCGAGCTGCAGCAGGGGCTTATGGACCGGCTTGCGCCCTATGGCGTGACGCATGTGAGCGCAGGGATCACGGCTGATCGCAATCGCGTGGTGAAGCTCGGTTCCCAGCATCGCGGTTTCGGCCGGTACAACGTGCCGTGGGCGGAGGTCTATTTCGGGCAGCGCCTGTTCCTGAGCGATCCGATCCTGGTGCATTCGATCAGGGCGGAGCGCGCGAATTACTGGGACCGCGCCATCGACATGAAGAAGCTGAGGAAGCCGGAGCAGGCGGTCTTCAGCATGGCGGCGGCGTGCGGGCTTAAGGACGGCTTCCTCGTGCCGCTGCCGCTGTTCAATGGCGACGTGATGGTCGTCAGCTTCCAGGGCCCGGAGATCGACCGGCATCCGCATGTCGAGGCTGCGCTGCGGGCCTTCGGGCTCTATTACGGAACTGAGGGGCAGAGGCTGGCGTCGGGCAGCCGCGTGAAGGCGGGGGCGTTCGCCTCCCTCACGACGCGGCAGGTGCAGGTGCTGCATCTCTCGGCGCTGGGTTCGCGGCAGGAAGAAATCGCCGACAAGCTGGGCATCACGATCAACACGGTGGAATACCATCTGAAGATCGTCCGGCAGCGGCTGGGCGTGCGCTCGACGACGGAGGCGGTGGGCCTGATCCACGCCGCGCCGCGCAACCTCTTCACTTCCCACGGAATCCCGTAGGGCCATGTAACGGCAATTTCCCGGACCCTCCTGCTATCAGCATGGGAGGGGCTCTTGCTCTGTCATTGCGTCACGCCGGCCAATCGCGAGCGGTATTCACGGCAACTCGAGGAGATGTACCGACAGCGCCACACTTTCTTTGTCGAGAAGAAGGGATGGAGCGAGCTGAGGCGGCTTGATGGGCTCGACATCGATCCCTACGACTCTGACGAGACGGTGTACTTCCTGGTGCTCGGCGACATGGGCGAGGTGTTTGCCTCCTGCCGCATCAACCCGACCTGGTCGCGTCACCAGCTTGAGCCCGGCGGTCCGCTGCGCGAAAGGTTTGCCCAGCGCGACGTGCCGATGGGGCCGAAGGTGTGGGAGTGCTCGCGCCTGCTGGGCGGCGACTCGCGGCGCGGACGGGAGCACGCAACCGAGACGTTCGTGCGCGTGATGGTGGCGATCGGCGAGTTCTGCCGGCGGCGCTCGATCAGCGATACGATTTCGATCCTCGACACGTCTGCGATCGCGATGTTCCAGACGGCCGGCTATCGCTGCGAGCCGCTCGGGATCCCGACACGCTATGACACCACGAAGGGGCCGGCGGATGCGCTGGCGGTTATCATAAGACGGGCGGGAGGAGCCTCATCGGCGGCGCTGCGCAACTCGTTCGAGTTCGCCGGGCCGGCCATGGTGGAGGCGCCGTCCGTGCACGAGGGCGTGACGGTCCACGAGCCCTATTACGCGCTGATGGAGAGCGCGATGGAGATCCGGACCGAGAGCGGGCGGAGGATCGCGCTCGATATGCTCCATTCGGTCCTGCACCAGGAGCTGGAAGTCAGCCAGCAGGATACCGGCCAGCGGCTGAAGGCCTAGCAGGCTGTTGAAGAAGTCCGTAGCGCCTTCGTTCGAAGCATGATTCTGTTCTTCTGCTAGCTGCAGGAGACGAGGCGATGCGCGGTTCGGATGTGCGGTCTGGGTCGTTGTTTTCGTACGTGGATCTCGAGCAGCGGGTGCGGGCCGATCATCCGCTGCGGGTGATCCGCGAGGTCGTAAATGCAGCTCTTGCCGATCTGAGCGCTGATTTTGATGCGCTTTATCCGCCGAAGGTCGGTCGGCCCTCGATCCCGCCCGAGCGTTTGTTGCGGGCGATGCTGCTCCAGGCGTTCTACGGGATCCGCTCGGAGCGCCAGCTGATGGAGCGGATGGAGTTCGATCTCCTGTTCCGCTGGTTCGTCGGCCTTGGGGTTGATGACGCCCCTTGGGATCATTCGAGCTTCTCGACCAACCGAGATCGCCTGCTTGAGGGCGATATCGCGGCCAAGCTTCTGGCCACCATCCTCGCCCAGCCCAAGGTGAAGCGGCTTCTCTCCAGCGATCATTTCTCGGTGGACGGCACGCTCATCGACGCCTGGGCCTCGATCAAGAGCTTCCGCAAGAAGGATGGCGGAGACCAGGACGGGGACGGTCCCGGTCGTAATGCCGAGCGCAACTTCCACGGCGAGCCGCGCTCCAACGACACCCATGAGAGCACGACCGATCCGGATGCAAAGCTCTACAAGAAGGGCCGCAGTCAGCCGGCCAAGCTCTGCTACCTCGGCCACGCGCTGATGGAGAACCGCAACGGGCTGGCGGTCGGCGGGCTCATCACGGGGGCGTCCGGGTTTGCCGAGCGCGAGGCAGCGCTCATGCTTGTTGATCAGCATGGCGGGGGGCGACGGATCACGCTCGGGGCCGATAAAGCCTATGATGTGCGCCAGTTTATCGGCGATCTCAGAGCGCGAGGCGTCACGTCCCACATCGCCGTCGACGGCCATGTTCGCCTGGCCTCCGTCTCGGCCAGCCCGCGCTCGAGCGCAGTCGACGCCCGCACCACGCGCCACGCCGGCTATGCGTTGAGCCAGCGCTCGCGCAAGCGCATCGAAGAGATCTTCGGCTGGATCAAGACCTCGGCCGGCCTTGCCCGCGTGAAGCTGCGAGGACGCGATCGGGTCGACGCGGCCTTCCGCCTCGCGCTCAGCGCCTACAACCTCATCCGCTTGCCCAAACTGCTGGGAGCGGCCTGATGAGCATGCAGGGCCAGTGGCGCATCATCGAGATGGAGGTCTGGGACAAGGACTTCCTCGATCTCATGGGGCCGGCTCGCATCGCCATCGATGCACGCGGTCAGGGCGAGTTCTCCTTCGGCTGCGTCAACGGGGCGTTCTCCGCCCTCGGCGTCGAAGGCTCGCTCATCTCGCGCTGGACCGGCAATGACGAGATGGAGGATGCCTCAGGCGAAATCTCGATCGATTTAGAGCCCGACGGCTCGCTTACGGGCGAGATCTGCCTCGATGACGGCGACGAGTCGGAGTTCCGCGCCGTTCCTTGGGATTCTTCAACAGCCTGCTAGGCGCCCGCTTCCCCGGGCTGGAGCGCCGGGAGCCCTGCCGGATAGCCGGCGGGGCTCTTTACTTTTCACGGGTTAAGTTGCGATGCCCTTTGCAGCTGCCGGGATTTGGAACCCGCGCGGAGCGAACTATTTCACTGTCGGCATGCCCCCCGGGGACGGCAGGCATGGAAGCCATAGAGGGGCCGGGTCCCGGCGAATGACAGACAAGGTTTTGACGAAGCAATCGGGCTCCGGGGAGCTGGCGGCGGACGTTATCCCGGAAGAACAGCTGCGCCAGAGCGAGGCGCTGTACCGGATCCTGGTGCAGGGGGTCGCCGACTACGCGATCTACATGCTCGATCCAGAGGGCCGGGTCAGCAACTGGAATGTCGGCGCCCACCGGATCAAGGGCTACACGGCCGAGGAGATCGTCGGGCAGCATTTCTCGCGCTTCTACACGCCCGAAGACCGCGAGGCGGGAGAGCCGCAGCGTGCCCTTGAAACAGCGCGGCGCGAGGGGCGCTATGAGAAAGAGGCGCAGCGGGTTCGCAAGGACGGCACACGGTTCTGGGCGAGCGTGGTCATCGATGCGATCCGCGACGAACGCGGCGAGTTGATCGGATTTGCCAAGGTGACGCGCGATGTGACGGAACGGGTCCTGGCACAGCGCGAGTTGGAGAGGACGCGCGAAGCGTTCTTCCAGTCACAGAAGATGGAGTCTCTGGGGCAGCTGACGGGCGGCATTGCGCACGACTTCAACAACCTGCTGATGGCGGTGCTGAGCAGTCTGGAGATGTTGCGCAAGCGCCTGCCTGATGATCCGAAGCTGGCGCAGCTGCTCGACAATGCGGTGCAGGGAGCGGAGCGCGGTGCGGCGCTGACGCAGCGCATGCTGTCGTTTGCACGGCGACAGGACCTCGACATTGCGCCGGTGGATGTTCCGGGGCTGCTGGCGGGGCTGCAGGGCCTGCTGGAGCGGACGCTGGGGCCGACAGTCACAGTAAGCGTGCGCGTGCTCGGCAAGGTGCGGGCGGCGAATGTGGACGCAAACCAGATCGAGCTGGCGATCATCAACCTTGCCGTCAATGCGCGCGATGCGATGCCGAATGGCGGGACGATCACCATGGAAGTGCGTGAAGCACGCGTGCAGGAAGGTGAGATCGACATTCCGCCGGGCGAATACATCTGCCTGTCGCTGACCGATACGGGCGAAGGGATGGACGAGGAGACGCTGGCGCGGGCGACCGAGCCATTCTTCACGACCAAGGGCGTCGGCCGTGGGACGGGGCTTGGTCTGTCGATGGTGCATGGGTTGGCCGAACAGCTGTCGGGCCGGCTGCGTCTGAGGAGCCGGAAAGGCGAAGGCACGACGGCGGAACTTTGGTTGCCCGTCGCGGAAGGACGGGCATTGAAGGCGCTGGCGCCGTCAGTGGAGAAGGCAAGGGCGGAAGAGGCGGCGCGCGGCGCTGCGAAACCTCTGGTGGTGCTGGCGGTGGACGATGATGTGCTCGTGCTGATGAACACGGTCGCGATGCTGGAAGACCTTGGCCACACCGCGATCGAGGCCGCCAACGGCCACGAGGCGCTGCAGATCCTGCGTAAGCGCAAGGACGTCGATGTGGTGGTGACCGACTACGCCATGCCCCGCATGACCGGCCGTGACCTTGCTGCTGCAATTGCGGAGGAGCGTCCGGGCCTGCCGGTCATCCTGGCGACAGGCTATGCCGAGCTGCCGCCGGGAGCGGCAATAGACGCCTTCCGGCTGCCCAAGCCTTTCGGCCAGGAAGAGCTGCGGCGCGCCGTGCTGGAAGCCTCGCAGAAATAGCGAGTCGCAGCTGCGATTACGGAAGGGGAAAATGGCTCCCTGAGCTGGACTCGAACCAGCGACCATTCGATTAACAGTCGAATGCTCTACCAACTGAGCTATCAGGGAGCACGGTTGGAGGCGGGGGTATAACCAAGGCCCCCCTGGCGTTCAATAGCGAAGGCGCCCGAAAAGCTGCGCCAAGGCGTCCATTCACATGGAATGTGAGCGGGAAAAGCGCCAGAAAACGGGGAATCCCAACGGCAGAGAAGAGGGCGGGAGCCAGAGGCTCCCGCAAAGGCGTTTGGGTGATGGTGGGGTGTCTTCAAGGGAAGACAAGGCCAACATGCGCCGCGTCGGTAAACGAGAGGTTAACGCTAACCGGATCCCTAAAATTTCCGGTTTCGGCGTTCAGAATTGGAGAAGTTGGAGGCCTCGCCCGGAATCGAACCGGGGTGCAAGGATTTGCAGTCCTCTGCGTCACCACTCCGCCACGAGGCCTCATCCGGTACAGCTGCTGGCGGGGCGACTGTCGGGCGCGTTGCGCCGGTTGGTGCGTATGCTAAGAGCCCCGGGCGCACAAGACCCCCGAGTCTGTGCCGGAATCTGTGCACGAAATATGGGGCTTACGTTGGATCTGGAAGCCGCGCGGACCGCGATGATCGACAGCCAGGTGCGTCCAAACGACGTCACCGACAGGCGGCTGATCTCGGCCATGGGCGCGGTTGCCCGCGAAGCCTTCCTGCCCGCCGCCCGTCGCGCGTCGGCCTATGCCGACGTGATGGTTGAGACGGGGCCAGGCCGCTGGATGATCGCGCCGCGGGACTTCTCCAAGCTGGTCAACGTCGCCGCCATCCGCGACACGGACCGGGTGCTCGATATCGCGCCGGGCTGCGGCTATTCGGCCGCCGTGTTGGCCCGCATGGGCGCGAGCGTCGTGGCGCTCGAGCAGGACGAGGCGGCGGCGAAGGTCGTCCGTGACGCGGTGAGCGGCGTTGAGGTCGTGGCCGGGCCGCTGAAGGCCGGCGTTGCAGCGAAGGGTCCGTTCGATGTGATCTTCGTCAACGGCGCCGTGGAAGAAGTACCGCTGGCATGGCTCGACCAATTGGCCGAAGGCGGACGCCTGGCTGTTGCTGTGTCTGAAGGCGGCGTGCGCCGGGCACGGGTCTATACCCGCTCGGGCGGCAAGACCGCGTACCGCACGCCGTTCGACACCGCGATCCCGATGCTCCCGGGCTTCGAAAAGGCCGCAGAGTTTCGTCTTTAGGGCGAATTAGGGTCTTCCCTGTCAGCTTAGAGATGCCGCCGCTTGGTCCCGGACCGAGGCAACGCGACATTAGTTGAGCGCCGGAACCCCCCATATTCCGGCAACCTCGAGGGAGTCGGGCATGAGATTTCTTGCAGCCGCCATGCTGATGGCGTCGGTTTCGATGCCGGCATTCGCGCAGGCCAGCCACGACACGCTCGCAGAAGCCGTCGACAGCGCTATCTCCAACAACCCGACGCTGATGGCCGAACGCAAGACGCGCGGCGTGGCGGACGAGACGCTGAAGCAGGCTCAGGCGCAGATGGGCCCGCAGATAAACCTGTCCGGTACGTACGCGACGCTTGAGCAGGAAGTCGGACGCAAGTTCACGACGCCGGTGGGCACTTTCCCTCTTGATGGCGGAAGCCAAAGGGCGACGGTCGGCCTTGAGGCGCGGCAATCGCTCTGGTCGGGCGGATCGCTGACGGCGCAACGCGACCAGGCGCTGGCAGGCGTCGACGCGTCGCAGGCGCGCTACATGACGGCGGAGCAGGATCTCGTCCTATCGGTGGTGACGGCGTTCATGGATGTGCGCCGCGCCGAGAAGGAAGTGGAGATCCGGCAGACGAACGTCGCCTCGCTGCAGCAGCAGGTGAAGGCCGCGAAGGACCGCTTCGATGTCGGCGAGGTGACGCGCACAGACGTCTCGCAGGCCGAGGCGCAAGCGGCGGCATCGGAATCCGAGCAGGCCAGCGCGAAGGCGCGGCTGGAGCGGGCCCGCGCTGTGTACGAGCAGATTGTCGGCCGTCCGCCGGTGCAGCTGGCCGAGCCGCCCGCGGCGCCGGCCATTCCGGGAACGCTGGAGGAAGCGGTCGGGACGGCGATGAAGGCGAACCCCAACCTGCTCGCTGCGTTGGCGCAGGAGAAGGCGGGCGAAAAGGGTGTTGATGTGGCGCGTGGCGCGCTGTCGCCGAAGTTCGATCTCGTGGGAAGCGCGGGCGTGGTCGAGACCTATCAGGACCAGAGCTTCCGCGACACGAACCTCGGGCTCACAGCCGAGTTCAAGTTCCCGCTGTTTAATGGCGGCCTGCTGGAATCCAAGACGCGCAGTGCGCAGCTCGATGCCGACAGGGCGCGCTACCAGCGTATGGCGATCGAGCGGCAGGTGACGCAGCAGACGACGACGGCGTGGCACCAGGTGATCGCGGCGCGCGAGCAGATCACGGCGTCGACCAGCCGCGTCGCGGCCGCGCAGGTCGCACTCGAAGGCGCGACTCAGGAGCTTGCTGTCGGCACGCGCATCACGCTCGATGTGCTGGACCAGGAACGCGAGCTTCTCGAGGCGCGGCTGGGACAGGTGGACGCAGAGCGGCAGTACTATATCGCCGTTCACCAGCTGCTCGCTGCGATGGGCCGCCTGGGCCCGCAAACCATCGCGAAATAGGGGTTACACGCGAGCCTTGGCGGCCTCTGCTGTTAACCAATTCCACACCATAGCCCTGTCTATTCATTAATCATGGACGGTCGGGAATCACGTTCCTTTTCCGTCCTTTCGATTTGAACGAGGACGGCGATGTCTGCGGACCAAGCTCAGCGCGAGCCGACGATGGAGGAGATTCTCGCCTCCATTCGCCGCATTATTTCCGAAGAGGACAAGCCTGCCGAAGCCGGCGGCGATGTGCTCGATCTTCAGCCGCCTCCACCGCCTGTCGCGGAGGTAAAAGCGCCGCCGCCGCAAGCCGCCGCGCCTGCCCCCGCGCCTGCCCCTGTTCCCCCGCCTGCGCCGAAGGCCGAGCCAGTCGTCGCCAAAGCGCCGCCGCCGGTATTCGACGAGCCTGAGCCGCTCGCGCCCGCGCGCGCCATCGAGGACGATCTCATGGTCGTGGAGGAGCCGGAAGAAGAACCGGCGGCGCCGCCCACGCTTGTGGCGAAGCCCGCGCCGGCTGCACCGAAAGCCGAATGGACCCCGCCGCCCGCCGGCCCGTCTGAAACGCTGGTCAGCCAGCCTGTCGCCTCGCAGGCGGCTGGCGCGCTCGGCAAGCTGATGGGCTCGATGATGGTATCTGGCGGCGGCACGCTGGACGACGTTGTTCGCGAGCTGCTGAAGCCGATGCTGAAGGAATGGCTGGACGACAACCTGCCTCAACTGGTTGAAGCCGAAGTCGCGAAGGAGATCGATCGCATTCGTCGTCTTGCACGCTAGCGGACACGGAACCCGGTCGCGGGCTGGAGCGACATCAGACGGACTTCGGACTGACCAAACGAGCTACACGTCACAGGGCGCACCTTCACCGGTGCGCCTTTTGTGTTTTCCGGGTCAGGCGCTGGAGATGCGTACCGTCTTTCCGTCGACCAGCAGTTCCATCCGTTCGCAATTGGCGAAGGGGCGGCGGAGCTGGCGGTCGATGAAGAGGGACATGGCGGTGACCTCGTTTTCTTCGGGACGCTGGGCCATCAGTTTGGCGGCCTGCATGAACTGACCGTGGCTGATGATGATGGTGAGGTCGGCGGTAAGTTCGGTGAGGTCTTCGATGAAGGTGCGGGCGCGGGCGAGGAGTTGGGAGAAGCTTTCTGCACCCGGGCCGTCGACATGGGCGGGGTCGAGCTTTGCCCAGAAGGCGTCGATGCGGGGCTTGCGGTCGGCCCAGTTGGTGCCGACGCAGCTGGCGGGCTCGAGGTAGGTGAATTCCTGGATCGGCCAGACCTCGTTGAGGGCGGCGGGATAGCGGGCGTCGATGGGGTGGCCCGTTTCGATCGCCCGGCGGAACGGCGAGGTGATCAGGCGCTGGGGCGCTTCCTTGAGGCTCCAGGCGAGGTCGCGGGCCTGACGGTGGCCGTGGTCGGTCAGCGGGATGCCTTCCGGGTCCAGCGTCTTGCCACCGGCGTTGGACAGGCTCTCGGCGTGGCGGAAAACCCAGACGCGCTTGGTCATGGGGCCTACCCCTGCCGGGCCGGCGGAGGGATGACAAGGGGCTGGCTGCAAGCTATCCGAACCCCATGATTGACGATCGTTTCGACCACAAGGCGGCCGAGCCGCGCCTGTATGCTGACTGGGAAAAGTCGGGGGCTTTCAAGCCTTCGGGCAGCGGCGAGCCGTATGCGATCGTGATTCCGCCGCCGAACGTGACGGGCGTGCTGCACATGGGGCACGCGCTCAACAACACGCTGCAGGACGTGCTGATCCGTTTTCACCGGATGAAGGGCTATCGCACGCTGTGGCAGCCGGGCACGGACCATGCCGGTATCGCCACGCAGATGGTGGTCGAGCGCGAGCTGGCGAAGGAAGGCAATATAGGAAGACGTGAGCTAGGAAGGGAAAAGTTCCTGGAGCGCGTGTGGGCGTGGAAGGAAGTCTCGGGCGGGTCGATTACCAACCAGCTCAAACGCCTCGGCGCGAGCTGCGACTGGAGCCGTGAGCGGTTCACGCTGGACAAGGGCCTCTCCGAAGCCGTCACGAAAGTCTTCGTCGAGCTCTACCAGGAAGGCCTTATCTATCGCGACAAGCGGCTCGTGAACTGGGACCCGCAGTTCCAGACGGCGATCTCGGATCTCGAAGTCGAGACGCGGGAAGTGAAGGGTCATTTCTGGCACCTGCGCTATCCGCTGGCGGATGGATCGACCTACAAATATCCGATCGCGTTCGATGAGGCGGGCAAACCCACCGAGTGGGAGGACCGCGACTACATCGTTGTCGCCACCACGCGGCCGGAGACGATGCTGGGCGATACCGCGGTCGCGGTGCATCCGACGGACGAGCGTTATGCCGGCATTGTCGGCAAGCAGGTGAAGCTTCCGCTGACGGGGCGCCTCATTCCCATCGTGGCGGATGAATACGCGGACCCAACCAAGGGGACGGGCGCGGTCAAGATCACGCCCGCGCATGACTTCAACGACTATCAGGTCGGCAAACGTCACAAGCTGCCGATGATCAACATCCTGACGGATGATGCACACCTCAATGCGGAGGTTCCTCCGGCTTATCGCGGCCTCGAGCGCTTCGTTGCACGCAAGAAGGTGGTGGCGGATATCGAGACGCTTGGCCTGCTCCATGCCGTCGAGGACACGAAGATCCAGCAGCCGTTCGGCGATCGCTCGCAGGTCGTCATCGAGCCGTACCTGACTGACCAATGGTATGTGGATGCCGCGACGCTCGCGAAGCCGGCGATCAAGGCCGTTGAGTCAGGTGAGACGAAGTTCGTTCCCGAGAACTGGGCGAAGACCTACTTCGAGTGGATGCGCAACATCGAGCCGTGGTGTGTGAGCCGCCAGCTCTGGTGGGGCCA
Source organism: Hyphomonadaceae bacterium (assembly GCA_047601145.1). Classification (GTDB taxonomy): domain Bacteria; phylum Pseudomonadota; class Alphaproteobacteria; order Caulobacterales; family Hyphomonadaceae; genus UBA7672. The sequence goes on along the minus strand of JASGJW010000003.1, from coordinate 692,058 downwards.
CCGCATTCCGGCCTGGTACGGGCCAGACAAGAAATTCTTCGTCGCCTACGACGAGGCCGGCGCGAAGGCGCAGGCGAAGAAGCACTACGGCAAGGATGTTGAACTCGTTCAGGACGAAGACGTACTCGACACGTGGTTCTCCTCAGGCCTGTGGCCCTTCTCGACCATGGGTTGGCCGGGCGATGTCGATCCGGCGTTGAAGGAATTCTATCCGGGATCGGTGCTGGTTACGGCGTTCGACATCATCTTCTTCTGGGTTGCTCGCATGATGATGCAGGGCATCCACTTCATGGGTGAAGTTCCGTTCAAGGACGTCTACATCCATGCACTGGTCCGCGACGAGAAGGGCCAGAAGATGTCGAAGTCGAAAGGCAACGTCATCGACCCGCTGGAGCTTGTCGACGAGTTTGGCGCGGATGCGCTGCGCATGACGCTGGCCGCGATGGCTGCGCAGGGCCGCGACATCAAGCTCGCGAAGAGCCGCGTCGAGGGCTATCGCAATTTCTCGACCAAGCTCTGGAACGCGACCAAGTTCGCGCAGATGAATGGCTGCGAACTGAAGGCCGGGTTCAATCCGGGTTCGGTGAAACACACGCTCAACAAATGGGTTGTCTCTGAAGCCGTGCGCACGACGCAGGCCGTCGAGCAGGGCATCAAGGACTACAAGTTCAATGAAGCCGCCGGCGCTATCTACACCTATGTCTGGAACGTCGTCTGTGACTGGTACATCGAACTCACCAAGCCGATCTTCATGGGCTCGGACGAGACGGTAAAGGCCGAAACCCGCGCCACAATGGCCTGGGCGCTCGACCAGATCGTCCACTTGCTGCACCCCTTCATGCCCTACGTGACCGAGGAGCTGTTCCAGGAGTTCGGCAAGGCGATCGGACGCAAGGAGCTGCTGATCTCGCGCAGCTGGCCGTCGCTCGACGACCGGCTGGTCGATGCCGCCGCCGATGCGGAAGTCAACTGGGTCATCCGCCTCATCACGTCGATCCGCTCGACGCGGTCGGACCTGCGCGTGCCCGCAGGTGCAAAAGTGCCGCTCACGCTGGTTGGCGCCTCCCCCGAAACAGAAAAGCGTCTTGCGACATACCAGTCGCTGATCGAACGCCTTGCGCGCCTCGAAACGGTCGCTGTCGCGAAAGAAGCGCCGAAGGGCGCAATCCGCATCGTGCTGGATGAAGCCACTGCCTGTCTCGACATCGCGGCGTTGATCGATCTCAAGGCCGAGATTGCGCGCCTTGAGAAGGAGATCGCGCGTCTGACCGGCGAAATCTCCGGCATCGACAAGAAGCTCTCCAATGAGCAGTTCGTCGCCAAGGCGCCCCCCGAAGTCATCGAGGAGCAGCATGAGCGGCGTGCAGCGGCCGAAGCGGCGCTGATCAAGCTCGGCGACGCGTTAAAGCAGCTGAAGGATGCGGGCTAAGAAATTTCCGGACGCCTGTCTGTTTTCCCGATTGAAGATCGTCCTAGAGTTTTAGGCAGGAGGATCGACCATGAAAATCGTGACGAGCCTGAGTTTCAACGGCCAGTGCCGCGAGGCGTTCGAGTTCTATGCGAAAGTGCTGGGCGGCAAGATCACGGCCGCCTTTCCCTTCGGCGATGGCCCGCCGGGCATGCCGATGGACGCCAGCAAGAAAGACTGGCTGATGCATTGCTGGCTTGATGTCGGCGACCAGTCGATCATGGGCGCGGACATGGACAAGCCTTGGGCGCCGAACATCGACAAGCCCAAGAACGGCTTCGATGTGACGTTGCACACAGGCGATCTTGCCGAGGCGAAGCGCTGGTATGATGAGCTGTCCCAAGGCGGCAAACAGGGCATGCCGTTTGGCGAGACGTTCTGGTCACCGGGCTATGGCTCGCTGACCGACAGGTTCGGCATTCCGTGGATGATCAGCACCCAGCCGCAGGCCGGATGGCAACCGAAGGCGCGGGGCTAGACGCGCAGATTCGCCGCGGTCGACTCGCCGTTTCGTGGCAGAGTCGTCTCCGCGGCGGCTTTCAGGATCGCCATTTCGCATGGTTCTGCCTGGCAAGGCAGGCTAGGCTCGTCGCGTTTGCGGAGGAGCACCTCATGAGGACACTGATCGTAGGCCTTCTGGTGGCTGTGCTCTCCGCATGTGCGAACATGGAGACCCCTGTGGCGAAACCCCAATGGACGCTGCTGATACACGGCGGCGCGGGCGTGATGCGGCGCGAGGAGATGACGCCGGAGATGGATGCAGCGTACCGCGCCGGCCTGAACGATGCGCTGGATGCTGGATCGAAAGTGCTTGCGGCGGGCGGAACGGCGCTGGATGCCGTCCAGGCGGCTGTTCTGGTGCTGGAAGACAATCCGAACTTCAACGCCGGCAAGGGCGCGGTGCTGACGCGCGAGGGCGTGGCCGAGCTCGACGCTTCGATCATGGACGGCAAGGATCGCCGGGCGGGGGCCGTGGCGCAGGTGCGGACTGTGAAGAACCCGATCCGCGCGGCGCGGATGGTGATGGAGAAATCCGGCCGCGTGATGTTTGCGGGCAAGGCCGTCGACGAGATGGCGGCGAAAGAAGGTCTCGACATCGTGCCGCCGGAATACTTCATCACGCCGCGCCGGCTTGATGCGCTGAAGCGTGCGATGGCGGGCGACCTCCTGCCGATGGATCGCTATGGTACGGTGGGGGCAGTGGCGATGGACAAGGACGGCAACATGGCGGCGGCGACGTCGACCGGCGGCATGAACGCCAAGCCGCCGGGCCGCGTGGGCGACAGCCCGATCATCGGCGCGGGCACGTATGCGGACAACGCTTCGTGCGCCGTGTCGTCGACGGGCGATGGCGAGTATTTCATCCGGGCAAGCGTGGCGCGTATGATCTGCGCACGTGTGCAGATGCAGCACATGAGTGCTGATCAGGTGGCGAAGGCGACGCTCGATGAAGTGGCGGCGATGGGCGGCACGGGCGGCGTCATCGTATTGAGCCATGACGGCAGCGCGGCGCTGAGTATGAATACCGAAGGCATGTTCCGTGGCCGCGCGGATTCGACAGGCTTCAAGCGCGTGGGCATCTATTCGGACGAATAGCAGGTCGGCAAACCTAAGGAGACAGGATGCGGACGCAAATGTCCCTCTTGGCTTTGATGTTGACGGCGCCAGCAAGCGCGCAGGAACCGCCGACGCCTGCGCCGATCCTTCTCCGACTCGAAGGCTGGAAGGAGCCGGTTCGCATCCAGCGCGTGGAGGCGAACCAGATCATCTTCACCGCATTCGTGAAGTACGGTTTTGGCGGCTGGATACCACTGGCGACCGGTCCGGAGTTTGCGGCCTTCCGGGGAGACAGCATCGGCCTCGCGCCGCCCGACCCCAGGGCCGACATGGTCAGCATCGATCTAACAGATGGTCCGGATGGCGAGCTAATCGGGCATATGCGGCTCGCACGCATGCGGCCGGTATGGGACGGCGGGTTCGAGCCGGACATCGATCTCACCGATACGCCGGAGGCGAAGGCCATATTTGGAGAGATAGAGGCTGGTCTTCTCGCCGCGAAACGAAAGTGAGCGCCTGCTCACTCCGCGCTTTCCTTCCTTGTCCTGTCGCGCAATGCTGGGGCGTTCAATCCATGGAGGCGCGCCATGCACAAACGCAAGCTCGGCAAATCGGGGCTCGAAATCGCACCGCTGGTTCTCGGCGGGAATGTGTTCGGCTGGACGGCGGACAAGGCGGCGTCTTTCGGCGTGCTGGATGCGTTCGTGGGGGCGGGGTTCAATGCGGTCGACACGGCGGATGTCTATTCGCGCTGGGCGCCTGGGCATCAGGGTGGCGAGTCCGAGACGGTGCTGGGTGACTGGATGAAGGAACGCGGCAGCCGCGGCCGGATCGTGCTGATCACCAAGGTCGGTTCCGAGATGCCGGCCGGCAAGGGGTTGAGGGCGGGGTATATCCAGAGTGCTTGCGAGGCGTCGCTAAAACGGCTCAAGACGGATCACATCGATCTCTACTTCTCGCACTTCCCGGATAAGGAGACGCCGATCGAAGAGACCCTGGAGGCGCACCAGCGACTAATCGATCAGGGCAAGGTGCGGGCGGTCGGCGGATCGAACTATGATGCGGCAGGGCTGAAGCAGGCGCTGGACGCGGCCAGTGGATCGCGGGCGCGCTACACGGTGCTGCAGCCGCACTACAACCTGCTCGTTCGTGACCAGTACGAGGGCGCGCTGGAAGATCTGTGTGCCAAGGAAGGATTGGGCGTCATCCCGTACTTCGCTCTGGCGAGTGGATTCTTGACAGGCAAGTACCGCTCGGAGGCGGACCTCAAGAAGAGCGCGCGCGGCGGGCGGATGAAGGATCTTCTGAAAGGGCGCGGGCTGGAAATCCTTGCGGCGCTTGACAAGGTGGCGGCAGCGCACAAGGCGACGCCGGCGCAAGTTGCGTTGGCCTGGCTGATGGCGCGGCCGAGCGTGGCGGCTCCGATCGCGTCGGCCACGAGTGCTGCGCAGTTGAAGGAATTGGCGCCTGCGACGGAGGTCAAACTGTCGGCTGACGATCTGAAGACGCTGGATATATGAGGGGAATGCTATGGACCTGCTGATCAAGCGTGGCGCGCTGGCGGAGACGAAGATCGTACCGGCTGAGGCGCCGCCGCTGGCGGATGGCGAGGCCCGTTTGAAGGTCGATCTGTTTTCGCTCACTTCGAACAACGTGACCTACAGCGCATTCGGGGACTTTCTGAAATACTGGCAGTTCTATCCGGCGCCGGAGGGGTGGGGTCGGGTGCCGGTGTGGGGCTTTGCGACGGTCACGGAGAGCAAGTCGCCAAACGCGAAGGTAGGCGAGCGTTTCTACGGCTACCTGCCGATGTCGAACGAATTCGTGCTGCATCCGGGCGAGCGCCGGCCGGGCGGGTTTCTGGACAAGAGCGCACACCGGCAGGGGTTGGCGGCAGTCTACAACAACTACGTGCTGAACGGAGAGGATGGGCTCTACGCGCCGGATACAGAGGCGCTGCAGGTGCTGTTCCGGCCATTGTTCGCGACGTCGTTCCTGATCGATGATTTCGTTGCGGACGCCGGATTGTTCGGCGGGAAGCAGGTAATCTTCTCAAGCGCGTCGGCGAAGACTTCGTACGCAGCAGCGCAGCTGCTGAAGGCGCGCGGTGTGAAAGTGATCGGGCTGACCTCGCCGGGCAATATCGGGTTCACCAAGAAGCTCGGCTTCTATGACGAGGTTGTGCCCTATGGGTCGATCGGGTCGCTTGATGCGTCCGTGCCGTCGGTGTTCGTGGATATTGCCGGGGATGCAACGGTGCGGACGGCGGCGCACAACCGCTATGCCGACAACCTGAAGTATTCCTGCGCGGTCGGGGCGACGCACTGGGATGTTCCGCGCGTCGAGGAGAAACTGCCGGGCGCGCAGCCGCAGATGTTCTTCGCGCCAGCGGTCGTACAGAAACGGATCGCCGACTGGGGCGCGCAGGAATTCCAGCGCAAGATGGCCGAGGCCTGGCGCAACTTCCTGCCCACGGCGGAGCGTACGACGCGCGTGGTGGAAAGCCGGGGGCTGGAAGAGGCCGGGAAGGTGTTCAGCGATCTTGTTACAGGCCGGTCGAGCCCCAGCGACGGGCATGTGATACGCCTGACCTGAGGCGTTCGCGCGGCAACCGCCTTCGTGTATGACCAACCGGGGAAGTGACGAGTCGGGGCGGACATGGCTGACAAGCGGGAAATCCTGTCGCTGAGCGAGGCCATGGAAGGCCTGCCCAAGGATTTCGGGTTCTTCCCCGAGCGGTTCACATCGACCATCCAGCCGCAGCTGGCGGCGCGTGAGAATGATCGCGTGGCGGCGATCGCCAAGCAGCGCAACTTCACGATCATCGGCGTGCTGCTCGGCCTCGCGATTCTGGGTGGGATGGCCTACTTCATGCGCGAGGACGGGGACGGGCTCATCTTCGGCGGTTTCCTCGGTGTGTTCGCAGCGATCGGCATGTGGGCCTGGGGCAGCATGGCGATCAACAAGCTGGCGAAAGAGACCAAGCTGATGCTGATCGAGCCGGTCTCGTCGGAATTCCAGATGGGATACGAGCTGGCGCCGGGCCAGCCGCAGGACATGTATACCTTCCGGTCGCTGGGGCTCGTGCCGGGTTGGGACCGCGCGAAATACGAGGACCGCCTGACCGGCGCGCGCAACGAGACGCCGTTTGAGTTTTACGAAGCGCACCTCGAAGAGAAGCGCACGACGACGGACTCCAAGGGGCGCACGCGCACGACATGGGTGACGGTGTTCCGCGGCCAGTGCCTCGTGGTGAAGTTCCACAAGCAGTTCAACGGCGTCACAAAGGTCTATCGCGACATGGGGATGCTGAACTTCTTCGCCAAGCTGGGTCAGATCGGCAAGGGCGAGAAGGTGAAGCTGGAAGATCCCGTGTTCGAGAAGGCCTTTGAGGTTTATTCGACCGACCAGATCGAGGCGCGTTTCATCCTGACGCCGGACTTCATGGAGCGGCTGGTCGGGCTGGAGCGGACGTTCAAGGGCAAGCAAGTGCGCTGCGCGTTCGCAGGCGGCGAGATGTATCTGTGTTGTGAGGGCAAGAACCTGCTGGAAGCCGGTTCCATGGGCCGGAAGATGGACGACCTTGGCCGCGTGCGGGAGATGCTGGAGGATTTCGCGGCCATCTTCCTGCTGATCGACGCGATGTCGCAACGGTTGACGCCGGATGCGTTGCGCAGCCCCGGCGCCTAGGGCCGCTGTTCGCCTGAGTGGCGATTCCGCAAGCTTTGCTTAGGGAAGTCGCGCTAGGGCGAACGCGTAGCCTTGGGGACTGACATATGAAGAAGCCTATTCTCGAGCGTGCGCTTGAGCGCGGTCTGTTCATGTCGCGCTGGCTGATGGCGCCGTTCTATGTCGGCCTGATCGGTGCGGTGGTCGCGCTGATGGTGGTGTTCTTCCAGGATCTCTGGCACGAGTTTCCGATGCTTTGGTCCCCGGACCACGGCATGGACGGGGACAGCGCGATCATGCTGGCGCTTACGCTGATCGACCTGTCGCTGGCGGCAAACCTCGTGATCATCGTGATCTTCTCGGGCTATGAGAACTTCGTCTCGAAGATCGACACGCACGCGCACGAGGACCGGCCAGAGTGGATGGGTACGGTCGATTTCTCCGGTCTCAAGCTGAAGCTGATCGCCTCGATCGTCGCGATCTCGGGGATCGCGCTGCTGAAGTCGTTCCTCGAGATCAGCGATGGCGCTGCTTTTGGCGATGAAGAACAGAAGCGGCTGATGTGGCAGGTGATCGTCCACGTTGTGTTCGTGGTGTCAGGCGTGCTGCTGGCGCTGATGGACTGGCTGACGGGCCACCAGAAGGGCCACTGATCGTCTCAATCCCGAAAACACCCGAAAACAAAAGTCCCCGTCGACAGAGCCGACGGGGACCTCAAGGTGATTCTCGGGGGAGAGAATGATGATGTTGTCGCCCCACGCGGCGCCGAGGGCGCGACCCAAACAGGGCGATGCGAGGATTGTTTGAGGCGCAAATGGGGCGCCTGTCGCAAGATGTCGCGAAAGCCGCGAAGGCATGCCGCAACATGACGCGAAACTGAAATCGGGATTACGGATTTGCGGGCGGAGGCGTGTTCATCGCCGCTTCCGTGACGACAATAAAAAATGTCCTCTTTGGGCTTCCAGCCCTCCGGCAGGTGCTATTTCGCTGCTGCCGGCACATGAAGGAGCACGGCGGCCTTGTCGAGGTAATTGAAGCGGGCGACTTCCCGCACATTGTCCGTCTCGATCGTGGCCTGCTGCCGCCAGCGCGTTTCCTCGCTCGCCGTCTTGGCGGGCGAGCCCGTCTTCTCGTTGAGATGCGTCTTGAGCTGCTCCGCGCGGTCAGTCTGCGAGTGTTGCGATGACGGGCACGTGGTCGGACGGCTTGCCAAGAGCATCCGCGCCACGCGCGGCGCGATGGATGGCGATCGACTTCAGGCGATCGGCCGCCTGTGGCGAGCACATCAGGTGGTCGATGCGGATGCCCCAGTCCTTCTGCCAGGCGCCTGCCTGGTAATCCCAGAAGGTGTATTTCTGGATGCGGCCATCGCGCGCCATGAAGGCGTCGGTGTAGCCGAGATACTGCAGCTTGCGAAAACGCTCGCGCGTCGCCGGATAGGCTAGCGCGTCCTCGGCCCAGGCGCGGGGATCCCAGCAATCCTCGTCGCGTGGAATGCAGTTGAAGTCGCCAGCCAGGACAACGGCTTCCTCGTTCTCCAGCAGTTCCAAGGCGCGGGCGTTTAGCCGGTCCATCCAGCGCAGCTTGTATTCGTACTTGTCGCCGGGACGCGGATTGCCGTTGGGCAGATAGACCGAAGCGACGCGCACAGGGCGCGGACTTTCGATCAGCGCCTCCAGATAGCGGCTCTGTTCGTCTTCCGGCTCACCCGGCAGGTGGCGAGCTTCATCCGAGATACGGAATTTCGAGAGGATTGCGACGCCGTTATAGGTTTTCTGACCGAACACGGCACAGTTGAAACCGAGCGCCTCGATCTCGGCGCGCGGAAACTTCTCGTCGATGCACTTGATCTCCTGCAGGCACCAGACATCGGCGTCACAGGTCTTCAGCACCTCCAGCACGACAGGCAGACGTGCGTTGACAGAGTTCACGTTCCAGGTGGCGATCTTCATGGGGGACAGTGATAGCCGAGCCTGACGGAAACGGAAGCGCTTGCGCATACGGCCAAGTCAGATTACATTCGTAATACGAAAACCGCCGGTGAAAGGCGAACCACGGAAAATCGAGGGAGGCTATGATGGCCGTGAGCGTTGGCGATCGCCGCGAAGGCGAGCCTGTGTCTGAAATCAACACCACGCCGCTGATCGACGTGATGCTTGTGCTGCTGGTCATGCTGATCATCGCGTTGCCGCCGCAACGGCACGCGATCAAGCTGGATACGCCCGTGCCGTGCAAGACTTGCGAGAAGGACAACAAGCTTCCTGATCCGGTCACGATAGCTGTCGATTTCGACGGCCGGATCAAATGGAACGATGTCGAAGTCTCGCGCGCGGAACTGGACCAGCGCTTGGCCATCGAAGGCAAGCGAATGATCCAGCCGGAAATCCATATCGCGCCGAACCGCATCGCGAAATATGGCGACGTTGCGCATGTGATGGCGGCGGCCCAGCGCAACAAGTTGGTGCGGATGGGAGTTGTGGGCGGCACGTAGCCGCCCACGTCTGGCCTATTTCAGCGCAGCGATCTGATAGAGGAAGTCGATATAGCCCATCGTCGACTCGTTGAGGCCGGCGATCTTCGGGTTCGAGCTTTCTATGACGAAGAGTTCGTCGGGCGCATGCGCCCCCTGCCCATAGCCGAGGCCGAAGCCGCTGGCGGGGATGCTGACCGGTGGGGCGGTGAACACCGAGCCAGGCCACGAGCCCGCGCTGCGTGGATAAACCGTCGTCGGGATGCCGGCCTGCTTGAAGGTTGCGAGCTGGGCTTTCACGAGAACGCTGTCTTCCTCGATCTGCGTCGGGCCGTAGCCGCCCGAGACGTTGACGATGACATCCGGGAAACCCTGCTTGGCGAGATGGGCCTTCAGCTTGGCGACGCAGTCTTCCTTCGTCATGTCGGGCACGAGGCGGAGGTCGATCTTGGCCTCGACGCGGTGCGGCAGGATCGTCTTGCCTCCCGGGCCAGTATAGCCGCCGACGAGGCCCTGGATGTTGATCGTGGGCTGCGAGACGAGGCGCTCGATCGAGCCGCGATAATCCAGATCGTCGATCCAGTGCTTCACACCGTAGGCCTTCTTGACCTCGTCCTCGCTGGTCGCGGCGGCGTATTGCGCGATCAGTTCCTTGTGGCGGGCGGTTAGCGGCTTCACCTTCTCGAACCAGCCTTCGACGGCGGGCGTATTGCCATCCGGCGTGACCAAGGTGTGCAGCGCCTGTACGAGGCGCCAGGCGGGACTGTCGACGCGCGCCTTCTCGCTGGAATGGAGATCCTTCGCGGGGCCGCGGCCCCAGACTTCTGCGTCGGAGATCAGCTGCAGTTCCACTGCACCCTTGGCGCCGAGCTCGATCGTTACCGAGCCGGAGAGTTCCTGCGAGGCGGAGGGGATAATGACCCCGATGCACTTCTTGATCCAGGGCAGGACTTTCGGGTTCTGCACGACCTGACTGAAGTGTGGCGAGGCGATCTCCTCCTCACCCTCGCAGACGAGGACGAGGTTGACTGGCAGCTTCATGTTGGCGGCCTTGAACGCATGCAGCGCGGCGAGGAAGGATGTCTCCGGCCCCTTCTGGTTCACGGCGCCGCGGCCCATGACGACCTTGCCGAACGGCGCCTTGTCGATGAGCTTGCCTTCCAGCGGCGGGTTCGACCATTCGGCCGGATCGAACTGCTTCACGTCGTACATGAAGTAGATGCCCATCCACCTCTTGGCGCCGACATCGAGCGTGGCGAACACGCCGGGAACCCCGTCGGTCGGGATGACTTCGGCCTGCTGGAAGCCGGCGTCGAGTGCGAGCTTCTTCATGTACTCGGCGCCGCCCTGCGTGTTGCGGTTCTCGGCGGCGATGGATGGATTGGCGATCCATTGCTGCAGGCGTTTCACGGTGTCGTCGTGGCCGGCTTCGACGGCCTTCTGCAGCTTGGCGCGATCGGATTTCGAGATCTGCGCCTCGGCGGCGCCTTGGGAAGCCAGAACGGCGCCGGCAGCGGCGGCTTGCAGCAGAAGACGGCGATCGATTGATGTGTCGGACATGAAAAACTCCCTCACGTGAGAGGGACGCTATCAATGTCAGCGCGAGCGGCCTAGTCCCAGCCTGATCGCAGTTTCCACGGGCGAATAGACGCCGCTTTTGCGTTCAATTTCCAGCGGCGTCGAAGGCACGAGGCCGGGCTGGGCGATAAAGCGTGGCTCGGTTCCGCGATGGGCCTGTGCTGCATGCACTGTGAAAGGATGAAGCAGCCAGACCGTGCCGGCTTCTCCGGTTGCGAGGGCGACACCACAATGGTCGCTGCTCGCGAAACCTTCCTTCGCAAGCTCCATGAGCGATGCGCCGTCGAGGCCGTGCGCCTCGAGTTGCTGTGCCATTGGAAAGTGAGACGCGACGCGAACGCGTGTTGGCGCATCGTCGGGCCCGCAGTCGGAGAGCAGAAACAACATCAGCATCGCGCGATCACGTGAGAGATAGTTGATGCGCCACTGGAAGAAATCGAGCGAGGTGGGGTCGCTGGGTGGCGGGAAGCTGGCGTCGAGATGCCAGCCATCATCCCAGGGCGCGCCTCGCGGAAAGCGGACAACCATGTGGCCAAGCGCCTGCCAGGGGTTCCATCGACCGGCGCCGACAAGCTGGTCGAGCGCAGCAGCGAGGCGGGGCGATGAGACGGCCTCCCGAAAGGGTGGACCGGCATACATGCCGAGGCGCATCACTGGTTCCTTCCAGTCATCTGGCTTGTCGGGCGAGAGACCAAGTTCGCGCCAGAGGATGTCGCGGCAGGCGGAAGCGGTGGCGCGCGGGAAGGCGCCTTCGAGTTTCACGAAGCCGTCATTGATGAACTGGTCGATCTGCGTGGTGCTCAGAACCATGCGGGGCTTATGCCCCTAGAAGCCCCGGAATTCCACTATCTCGGATTGCGGCGCGCGTTCGGTGTAGAGGTCGTTCACCGGTTCGTTCGGGTCAGGCGTGCCAAGGGCGATGCCGGCATAGACCATGTGGTTCTCGTCGAGACCGAAGAGTTCGTGCAGCTCGACGCGCAGGCGGGCCCAGCATTCCTGCATGCAGGTGCCCCAGCCGCGTTCCTCGGCGAGCAGCGCGATGGTTTGCATGAACATGCCCATATGAGCCCATTGTCCGTGACCCATGCGCTTGTCGATGACGAGGAAGAGGCCGACGGGCGCGCCGAAGAACTGGTAGTTGTGGGCGAACCAGCGGATGCGGCCGGCGCGGTCTTCCTTCGGAATGCCAACCTTGTCGTACATCATCTCGCCCACACGTCGGCGGCGCGCGTCATACACGGGATCGATCGCTTTCAAGTCGGGATAGACGGGTCGGTCGCCGGGAATGCCGCCCATCGGATCGGCGGCGAGGACGCGGTGGGCAATCGATATGATCTCGTCCTTCGCAGCGCCGGTGACGGCGATCAGTTTCCATGGCTGGAGGTTGCCGCCCGAGGGGGACCGCTGCGCGATCTCGAGAAACTCTGACAGCTCGGCCTTGCTTATGGGCTTGTCGAGAAAGGCGCGTGTGGAGATGCGCTGGCGGACGGCTTCGGTGACATTCATGGCGTGATCCCTTTGCGTTGACCTTAACGGCAGCCATGGCCAAGGGAAGCGCAGGCGCGGGGCGCAGCACGCGCCATTCGCCGCGCGTGACGTCGAGGAATTGAGAGCTGCCGAATTCCGGGCAAACGGCTCGCGCGGATTTTATGGGGCGGGGCGGGCCTGACGCTGTTTCGCCGGCGGATTCCGCTCGGCAAATTCGGGCGGGAACATGGCCGCTGACATGACCATTTATTCGTTTGACCCGTGCGCCGGATCGCAGCGAGCCTTGCGGCTCAGTCAGTAGAGAAGTCGAGGGCGCGGACCATGTCACAACCCATGATTGGCATCCTGATTGCGGTCGGCGTCGTCGCGATGCTGCTGCTTGCCGTGCTGGGCCTGATGCGCCCGAAGCGGATCACGCTGGCCGACTATCCGGAACTTCCCGCGCCGCCTAAGGATGAACTTCAGGGCTCGAACGGCCCGACCATGCAGGCCTGACAGGCCGCTTCTTCCGTATCGCAGCAGGAACCGGGTCTGCCGTCATGGGTTCAGCCTCTGAAACCCATGGAGGCCGCGATGAAAGCATTTGCGGGAACGGTTCTGGCGATCTGGGGGATTTGCGCACTGGTCGGGTGCGAGTCGACCCGGAACCAGTACGACGGGGTCTCTCGTTTTGCAGGCAGCGACAGGCCATATTACGGGCCGGGCAGCGCGCCGCGCGAACATCCGGCCCCGCCTGCGCCCGAAATCCCCGGCAGCGGGTCGGAGGCCAGCGCCTGAACTTAACCTGAGCTAGCAGGTTTCAGCAGTTCCCCAACGGACTGTTGTGGAGGGTTCAGGTTCGGGTGCGAAACTAACCATCATGAAAAAGCTCATCGCGCTCGCGGCCGTTCCGGCTGCTCTCGTTGGCCTGTCCGCCTGCTCGTCCATGTACGATTACGGGTACGGCAGCGGTTATGGTTACAGCGACTATGGCTACAACGATTACGGGTACAACGATTACGGCCCGAGCTATGGCTATGACGGATACTCCCCCGGCTACGGTGGCGGATCCGCGATCTGGTACGACGCCTGGTACGACGATTTTTACGGGCCGGTGTATGGCGGCTATTGGGCCCCGGACGGCTACTTCTGGTACCAGACGCGCCTCGGCGGCAGCTACATCCGCGATTACGACCGGCATTTCCGGCGTGACAATTACAAGGGCTACAAGAAGTATCGCTACCAGGATCACCGCGGCCGTGACGGGCGGGACGGGGATCGCGATCACAACACCTATCCGCCCCTGTTCAAGGGACAGGACCGTGATGGTCGTGATGGCGACTGGCGCGGCGACGACAACCGTGGCGGCAATGGCGGTGGGTGGAACGGCAACGGCAAGGGAAACGGCGGCAGCTGGAACGGGAATGGCGGCAATGGTGCGCCGCGCGGGAGATCCCGCGCCTGGAAAAGGCGGCGGCTGGAACGGCAGCGGCCGGGACGACAATCGTGGTGGCGGCAACAACGGCAAGGGTTGGAACGGCAATGGTGGGAATGGCGGAAACGGGAATGGCAGCCCGCCGCTATTCGGCGGTCAGAAGCCTCCACGTGTGAACCCGACACCACCTCCACAGCAGGGCGGCGGTCAGCCTGACGGCGACCGTGGCGGCTGGAAGGGCGGCAACGGAAACGGCGGGGGCTGGAATGGCAACGGCGGTGGCGGCGGCAACGGCGGTGGCCGAGGCGGCGGCCAGTGGGGCCAGCAGGGTGGCGGTTCCCCGCCTCCGCTAGCAGCGCCTCCGCCATCGCAAGTTCAGGGCAAACCGCCTTCGCTGTGGAGCAAGCCGAAGGACGATGACGGCAACCGCGGCGGCGGCAAGGGCAATGGCGGCGATCGGGGCGGCGGCAATCGTGGCGATGACGGTGACAATGGCAACGGCCACGGCAAGGGCGGCAAGTACGGCAAGCGGCCGGACTAGCGCGTTGCGTCGGCGATCAGACTGAGAAGCTTGTTCCGCAGCCACAGGCAGAGGTAGCGTTCGGGTTGTGCACCCGGAACGCGGCGCCGATGATCTCTTCCACGAAGTCGATCTCGGAGCCGGCCAGGAATGGCTGGCTCGCTTCGTCGATGGCGACCTTTGCGCCGTCGCGTTCTATCACGACATCGTCGGCGTTCGCCTCGCCGGCGAAGCCGAACCGATAGGAAAAGCCCGAACAGCCACCGCCTATCACTTCGACGCGGAGCATCGTGCCGGCTGGCTGGCCGGCCACGATCTTGTTGATCCGCCGCGCCGCGGAGGCGCTGAGACCGATTTCCGCGTTTGCTGTCGCAGTATCAGGCATTTGGGGCCTTAATTCGTTATTCGCAGCATCTCAGATATGAAGCCGGAAGCTTAAAGGGAAGTCTATCATGTCCCCTCCCATCCCCACGAAGGGGTTTGCCGCGCCTCCCCGGGCGGCCTTTGCAACCGACCCCGACAGGTCGCGCGGGCGGCTGCATGCCGAACCGCCGAGCGAGACGCGTACGGAATTCCAGCGCGACCGGGACCGGATCATCCATTCTGACGCCTTCCGTCGCCTCAAGCAGAAGACGCAGGTTTTCGTGGCGCATGAGGGCGACCATTATCGCACGCGCCTGACGCATTCGCTGGAAGTCTCGCAGATCGCGCGGACCGTTGCGCGCGTGCTCGGGCTGGACGAGGACCTCGCGGAAGTGCTGGCGCTGGCGCACGACATCGGCCATCCCCCGTTCGGGCACGCAGGCGAGACGGCGCTCAATGAGGCGATGTCGCCATATGACGGCTTCGATCACAACGCGCAGGCACTGCGCGTGCTGACCAAGCTCGAGCGCAAGTACCCCAAGTTCGACGGTCTCAACCTGACATGGGAGACGCTTGAGGGCGTCATCAAGCACAATGGGCCGCTGATCACGCCATCCAGGCCAATGGAAAAACTGCCGGCGGCGTTCCGCGACTACGAGGCGCTGCAGTCGCTGGAGCTCGGCACGTTCGCGGGGCCGGAAGCGCAGGTGGCGGCTTTGGCCGACGACATCGCGTACAACAATCACGACATTCAGGACGGGCTGCGCGCCGGTCTGTTCGAGATAGACGACCTGATGGACATGGCGCTGACCGGCGACGTGTTCCGCGAGATCATGGCCGAATTCCCGGATATCGAACGCGACCGGATGATCTCCGAAGCCGTCCGGCGGCTGATCGGCATCTGGACGCGCGACCTGATCGCGGAGTTCAGGCGGCAGGCTGCGAAGGCCAAACCGAAATCAGTGGAAGATGTGCGCGGGCTCGACCATCCGCTGGCCCAGTTCTCGGAGGAAATCCTCGAGAAGCAGCAGCCGCTGAAGGAGTTCCTGTTCCAGAGAATGTACCGGCACCACAAGGTGAACCGGATGATGAGCCAGGCGAAGCGGATCGTGCGCGAACTCTTCGGACTGTTCCTCGCCGAACCCGACACGCTGCCATCGCCCTGGCGCGAGCGGGCTCAGGCCGCGGGCAAGGACATGACCAAACGCGCCCGGGTCGTTTGCGACTACATCGCCGGCATGACCGACACCTACGCCATCGACGTTCACCGGCGGCTGTTCAATCTCGAACGCTGGGTTTAACAGGCTAAATCCGAATCCGGGTTCCAACTCTTTCCTGTTCGTTAACGCCCGTTGGGCACGATGACACGGTGGCGGGGCGTGTGCGCCCGCATGCCCTGACGCTTGCGCCGGCGCTGGGTGGGGAGGCAGGCGCGGGAAAGCTCTGGTTCCGGCCATGACACGCTATTCAAGATCAGTGATCCCCGGTCGCGCCGACGAGGCCGACAGTGCAAGTCTCGACCGCGCGGTATTCGGCGCAAAGAAGCGGCCGGTGGCGGCGCCGGCGAACGATCGTGAGGACTATCCCGATCCGATGGAGATGGATGTCGACGAGGCGGGCCACCTAGTGGACCGCACCGAGCGTCGCAAGTCCGACGAGCGCAGGAAGCCGGCAGGCGAGCGACGCAAGTCCAGCGATCGCCGCACGCCGGATTTCCCGCCGCTTCGGGACAATGCGGCTGCCTATCGCGTTGCCGATGACGGCAAGCGCGGTCCGATCCTTCTGGTCGGCGCTCTGGTGATCGTGGCCGTATTCGGCGTGGTCGTGTGGAGCGCCTATCGCGATGGCGTGAAGACGGATGATCCGGATGCGGCCGCGCCACAGCTGGCGACGGCGGGCGCGTTCAAGACGCCGCCGCGCGAAGTGAAGGATACGCCGGTTGCCGGCGAGCAGCCCGCCGACCTCGAACAGCTTGATGGCGGACCATCGCCCGTGACCGAGACGCGCGTGGAGCCGGCTCCTTCGCCAGTTGCTGCTCCGAAGGCTGAGACGGCCGCGATTGCGCCTGCCGCGTCGAAGGTGATGGCGACCCCGCCCGCGCCGCTCAAGCCGCCGGTTACTGCTCCGGCTCCTGTGCAACAAGCGGCTGTGAAGCCTGTGGAGGTTGCAACGGCAACGGTTGCTCCTGCGCCCAAGCCCGCGAACCCGCCGGTCGAACTGCCCAAGCCGACTGCATCGAAAGCGGCTATGCCTGTGCCGGTTGCCGCCGCTCCTGCGCCTGCGCCTCAGGCTGCGGCGTTCTCGAAGAGCGGAACCTATGTGGTGCAGATCGCGGCGCCGTCGACGGAGGCGTCGGCGATTGCGGAGTGGGACAAGCGCGCCAAGGCGCTGCCCGAGCTCTTTTCAGGTGCGGAAAGGTTCATCGTGCAGGCAGACGTGAACGGCAAAACCGTCTACCGTCTGCGCGCCGGTCCGTTCGGCAGCAAGGCTGATGCGGACGCGTTCTGCAGCGCCTTTAAGGCCAAGGGCGGGAACTGTTTCCCGGCGACGAAGTAACCGGACGACCTGATGTCTGAACCGAAGGCCTGCATCCTCTCCGTTTCGGGGCACGTGCTCACGGACGGGGAGCGGAAGCTGCTGGCCCGGGTGAATCCCCGGGGCGTGATCCTCATGGGGCGCTCGTGTGGGAGCATCGAGCAGGTGACGGCGCTGACGGCCGATATCTGCCAGGTGACCGGCCGGAACACGCTGTTCTTCATCGATCAGGAAGGCGGACGCGTGAAGCGGCTGAAACCGCCTGCATGGCCGGACTTTCCGGCGCCGCTGTCTTACCTCCCGATCTACAAACGCGATCCGGAACTTGGCCGCGAGGCCGTGTGGCTGCATCACCGGCTGATGGCGGCGGAGCTGGAGCCGATGGGCATTCGCGCGGATTGTGCGCCTTCGGTCGATCTGCTCCATCCGAAAATGCACAAGATCATCGGCGACCGTGCGCTGGGCGAGACGGCGGAACAGGTCTCGATGCTGGCGAAGGCGGCGCTGGATGGGCTGAGCGATGGCGGCGTGGCTGGCGTGATCAAGCACATGCCAGGGCACGGTCGCGCGGAAGTCGACAGCCACGAGACGATGCCGGTCGTGCGTGCGAGCCGCGCCGAGGTCGAGCAGGACATTGCGCCGTTCAAGGCGGTGCGCCACGCAAGGATGGGGATGACGGCGCATCTGGCGTATCGCGCGCTGGATGATGATGCGACACCAGCGACGCATTCACGGAAAATCATTCACGATGTGATCCGTAGGGAGATCGGGTTCGACGGTCTCCTGATGACCGACGATCTTGGGATGAAGGCGCTGGGCGGTGATCTGGCGAGCCGGGCGACGCGGGCGCTGGAAGCCGGGTGCGATGTGATCCTGCACTGCTCGGGGCTGGATGCCTGGGGCAAGGTGCTGCGTGATCCGGACCAGGTGTTGCGCGAGATGAGCGAAGTTGCGGATGTCTGTCCGCAACTGTCAGGCGAACAGTTGCGCCGGGCGAAGGCTGCTGATGCAGCAACCGCGCATGTGAAGCCGTTCGACAAGGCGGAAGGCAGGGCGCGGCTGGAGAAGCTGTTGTCTGAGGCGCCTCCGTCGTCTACTGCGGTGGCATGACGGTACTGCCCGTTCCTGATGAAGACATGCTGGCCCAGGCGTCCGCGGAAGCGGCGGACGCCAAGGATGCTTTTGTCGTCGATCTCGAGGGATACGAGGGACCGCTACACCTGCTGCTCGACCTTGCGCGCAAGCACAAGATCGACCTGGTCAAGATCTCGATCCTGAAATTGGCGGATCAGTATCTTGCCTATGTGCGCGAGGCGCAGGCGAAGAAGATCGACATTGCGGCCGACTATCTTCTGATGGCGGCGTGGCTGGCCTTCCTGAAGTCGAAGCTGTTGCTGCCCTCGGAGAAGAAGGACGAGGACGAGCTTGATCCGGATGAGCTGGCCGGGCGGCTGGCGTTCAGGCTGCGCAGGCTGGACGCGATGCGCAAGGCGGTGAACGAGCTCTACGAGGGCAATCTCGACGGGCGGGATGTGTTTCCGCGTGGCGATCCGCAGCTGGCGAAGATCATCCGCAAGCCGCTATGGAACTCGACGCTGCACGATATCCTGAAAGCGTTCGGCGACATCAATGCGCGCAAGGTGAAAGTGCAGGCGCACATCATCAAGCGGCAGCCGGTGGTGCCGCTGGATACGGCGCGGCGGAAGCTGGCGGCGCTGGTGCCGGACCTGATCGACTGGGCCTCGATTCAGATGATGCGGGCGGAGGACGAGGAGTCGAAGGATGCGCCGCGGCGCTCTGAAGTCGCGAGCTTCTTCTCGGCGGCGTTGGAGCTGACGAAGGATCGGGCGGTGGAGCTGCGGCAGGACCAGTTGTTCTCTGACGTCTATGTGCGTAAGGCGCGGGTTGATGCGCCGAAGGCGGCCGAATGAGCAAGCAGAAGCCGGAGCTCGAGGAGATGCGCGAAGCCGTCGCCAAGCTGGCGAAGGCGCGCAAGGCATCGCCGAGGGTTGAGCCTGTTACGGAAACTCCCGCGGTTGAAGCTGAGCCTGTGGCGGAAACACCGGCCAAGGCCGCAAGGGCGGAGCCTGATCCGGAGCGGCTGGCGGATGCGATCCGCCGGGCTGAGGCGGTGCTGTTTGCCTCTGATGAGCCGATCGACGCGAAGACGTTGACCGAGGCGCTGCCGCAGGGCGTGGAGCCGGGCGATGTGCTGGTCAAGCTGAAGGCGGCGTACGCCAACAAGGGCGTGCAGCTGGTCGAGCTGGCGGGGAAGTGGCGGTTCCAGACCGCGCCGGACCTGGCTTTCCTGTTCGAGGAGACGCGCGAGCAGCTGCGGGCGCTCTCGCGGGCGGCGCTCGAGACGCTTGCTATCATCGCCTATTGCCAGCCGGTGACGCGGGCGGAGATCGAGGACGTTCGTGGGGTCGCGGTTTCTTCGGGCACCATCGACATCCTGATGGAAGCCGGGTGGGTGAGGCCGCGTGGACGTCGGCGGACGCCGGGTCGGCCTGTGACATTTGGAACCACTGAGTCGTTCCTGGTCCACTTCGGGCTGGATGCAATCGACAGCCTGCCGGGCCGGGACGATCTCAAGGCAGCCGGGCTGCTCTCGGCCGAGATTCCGCGTGATTTCGAGTTCGCCGGCACGCCGCGGGACCCGGAAACAGGCGACCTGCTGGGCGAGGATCCACTCGAGGATCAGGAATTCCAGCCCGATTTCCTCGAAGGGGCCGAGGAGCGGGACTGACACGGTTAATGCAGTTCATCCGGGACTCGGGCGCGGGAACATTTGCAGTCGCGGCCCCGGAGGGTTACCTTATAGTCAGGACCGAGGTGACGGGCGCCTACTGAAACGCCGCCAGACATGGCGAACCGGAGTTAGAAAATGTTCGGAAAACTGGGCCTGACCGAGTTGCTGGTCATTGCCGCGATCGCGCTGCTGTTCTTCGGCGGCCGTGGCCGGATCTCTTCCATGATGGGCGACATGGCCAAAGGCATCAAAAGCTTCCGCAAGGGGCTGCGCGACAACGATGTCGACACAAGCCAGACCACTTCGGGCGCGCTTGTGAACGACCCGATCAACGTGACCCCCGAAAAGGAAAAGACGAAAGTCTGACACGCCCATCCGGGGGCGGAATGGGTGCGTTTGAACTTTTGTCTCTCCGCAAGGGAGCGACATCGCCATGATGCCGGGCGTCGGCTTCGAGGAAATGATCCTGCTGGTCGTGGTGGCGATTATCGTCATCGGCCCGAAGGATTTGCCGTTGATGATGCGCAAGTTCGGGCGCTTCACCGGCAAGATGCGCGCCATGGCGTTCGAGTTCAAACAGGGCATCGACGAGCTGGGACGCCAGGCGGAGCTTGAAGAGCTGCGCAAGGAGGTCGCCAACCTGAAGGCGCACACTGGGCTCGATGACCTGCGCAAGGACCTCGACGACGAGAAGCGTGCCTTGCAGGAAGATGTGAACGCCGTAATGGCGCCGGTTGCGACGCATCCGGCGATCGCGGCGCCGGCCGCTGCCGCCACGACGCCCGAGCCTGCGCCCTATGCCGGACTGTCGCCGGACCATCCCGGTTATGACACGGGCGAGGGCAATCAGATCGGCGGGCCGGCCTCTGCGAACGGCGAGCATGTAAACGGCTACGCCAATGGCGAGCACGTGAACGGACATGCCGACGGTACGCACCCGATCGACGAGAAGGCGGGCGAGCCGCACATCATTCCGGAAGACCATGTCGCCGCCCAGCCCATCAAGCAGGACACGCCTGCCTAATGGCAAAGAACGACGCCAAAATAGCCGAAGAGCCGGTCGATGAAGTCGAGGCAAGCCGCGCCCCGCTGATGGACCATCTGATCGAGTTGCGCACGCGGCTGATGCACAGCCTCATCGCAATTGGCGTGCTGTTCTGCGGCATGTGGTTCGTGACGGACACGGTGCTGAGCTTCCTGCTGACGCCGCTGGGCGATGCGGCTCACCGCGCGGGCCGTCCGCTGAACGAGCTGTTCGTTGCGCAGACAACCGCGCCGCTGGAAATGCTGTTCGTGAAGCTGAAGCTGGCCTTCGTGATGGCGCTGGCGGTGGGCTTTCCATACGTCGCCTACCAGGTCTACGCCTTCGTGGCGCCTGGCCTCTACAAGAACGAACGCGCGGCGATCATGCCGTTCCTGTTCGTCATGCCGCCGCTGTTCGCGGCGGGCGCGGCGCTGGTCTATTATTATGTGATGCCGGCCTTCATGGACCTGTCGTTCAGCCAGGAACTGGTGGGGACGAACGTCAAGGCGCTCTACGTTCCTAAGGTGAAGGAGTATTACGAGCTCATCATCTCGCTGTTGATGTGCTTCGGCTTCGCTTTCCAGCTTCCCGTCGTGATGGCGCTCCTGTCGATGGCTGGCGTGCTGCAGGCGTCGATGCTTCGCAAGGGGCGGAAGTATGCGCTGCTGATCATCTTCGTGGTCGCCGCCGTCGTGACGCCGCCGGACCCGTTCAGCCAGTTCATCCTCGGCGTGCCGCTCTACTTGCTCTACGAGAGCGGGATCATCTGCGCTGTCGTGATCGAGCGCGGCCGCAAACGGCGCGAGGCGGCGGAGGCCAAGCGCGAGGAAGACGAGGCGAGGCGCGAGGCCGCCGAGGAAGCTGCGCGCCGGGCGAAGGCCGTAGCTGCAGCTACGCCGCCGGGAACGCTGCCGGCTGGGGAATAAGGCCTTCCGGACCCCCTTGGGATAAGCGGCGCATCAGGCTAGACCCGCGCGAAGCCTGAGGACCTGTCATGCACGATATCCGCGCCATTCGCGAAAACCCCGACGCCTATGCGGCGGCGCTGTCGCGCCGGCCGGCGGTTGACGGGAAGGCGGAGGTTTCGCGGATTCTGGAGCTGGACGCCGAGGTGCGGAGGGCGCTGCTCGTGAAAGAGCAGGCTGAGGCGGCGCGTAACGCCAAGTCCAAGGAGATCGGCAAGGCCAAGGCCTCGAAGGACGAGGCGCTGGCTTCGAGGCTGATGGAGGAAGTGGCGCAGGCCAAGGCTACCATCGAGACCGCCGGGAAGGACGAGGCCGATGCGATCGCGAAGCGGGATGACGCTCTGGCGCGCCTGCCGAACGTGCCGTTCGAGGATGTGCCGCTGGGCAAGGACGAGACCGGCAACCGGGAAGTGAAGCACTGGGGCACGCCCCGGAAGTTCAACTTCTCGCCGAAGGATCACGCCGACATCGGCGAGAAGCTCGGCATGATGGATTTCGAGGCGGCGGCGAAGATGAGTGGCGCGCGGTTTGTCGTGCTGAAGAAGCATCTGGCGCGGCTCGAACGGGCGCTGACGCAGTTCATGCTCGATGTGCAGACCGAGCAGAACGGGTATCAGGAGACGGCTGCGCCGTTGATGGTTCGCGACGAGGCGGCCTACGGCACAGGCCAGCTTCCGAAGTTCACCGAAGACCTATTCCGCACGAATACGGGCCACTGGCTGATCCCGACCGCCGAAGTCTCGCTCACCAACATCGTGCGCGAGCAGATCACCGAGGCAGCGCAACTGCCGATCCGCATGACCGCTGCGACGCCTTGCTTCCGCTCCGAGGCGGGCTCGGCCGGACGCGACACCAAGGGCATGATCCGCATGCACCAGTTCATCAAGGTGGAGCTGGTGTCGATCGTGAAGCCGGAGGACTCGGCGGCCGAGCATGAGCGGATGACGCGGTGTGCGGAGGGGATACTGGAGCGGCTGGATCTGCCATATCGCACGATGATGCTGTGCACGGGCGATATGGGGTTCGGGGCGCGGAAGACCTATGACCTCGAAGTGTGGCTGCCGTCGCAGGATACGTATCGCGAGATTTCGTCGTGCTCGAACTGCGGCGACTTCCAGGCGCGGCGGATGGACGCGCGCTATCGCGAGTCGCCGAGCGTGAACAATCCCAAGCCGAAGCCGGAATTCGTCCACACGCTGAACGGTTCGGGCCTCGCCGTCGGGCGGACGCTGGTGGCGATCCTGGAGAACTACCAGGAGGAAGATGGCAAGGTGCGCGTGCCGAAGGCGCTCGTGCCGTACATGAGCGGGCTCGAAGTCATTGGCTGAGACCGGTTTCTCGCTGGCGTGGTTCGCCGTGCAAGGCGTCGACAAGGATGAGTTTCTCGAGCGCGCGGGGTTCGAGGATACGGGCGAGGTCGACGAGTATTTCGAGGAAGAGCATTCGGGCGGCGAGCTGCCGGGCGGATGGTATATCGTCGTGACGAGCGACCTGTCGCTGGTCGAGGCCGGGAAGCTTGCGGCATGGTCAGCGAGCGGAAGGCTGGTGGCGTGTGTGGTGCACGAAGGCTCGACGAACTCGCTGGCGACGGAATGGCGCGACGGGAAGCAGGTGTGGTCGGTCTCGCACGACGGCAGTGAGAGCGGGGATACACTAGAGGTCGAGGGTGCGCTTCCCGAAGTGTTCGAGGAACTGAAGCACGAAGCGGCGGCGGTGCAGGCCGAGGGCGATGCGGACGATCTCGTGTTCGACCTGCCGCTTGATCTTGCAGCCGAGGTGACCGGCTTCAGGCACGACGAGATGGGGTTCGACGACGATATCGAACCATTCACGGCGCTGGAGCGGGTGCATCTAGCCTGAGATGCAGGTTTGACTTCGCGGGCTGATCGGTAGAGGCAGAAGGCCGAAACGTGAGGGCCGATGCGTATCCTGCTTTCCAATGATGATGGCGTATTTGCTCCGGGGCTGGCGGTGCTCGAGGAGATTGCGCGGTCGGTGAGTGACGATGTGTGGATCGTTGCGCCTCACGAAGAACAGTCGGGCAAGGCGCGGGCGATCACGCTGAATGCGCCGGTGCGGGTGAGGGAAGAAGGCCCGAAGCGGTATGCAGTGCAAGGAACGCCTGCGGATGCTGTGCTGCTGGGGGTGAAGGATATCCTGAGCAGCCATCCACCGGACCTGATCCTGTCGGGGGTCAATCGCGGGCAGAACATTGCGGAAGACACCAGCCAGTCGGGCACGGTGGCGGCGGCGATCGAGGGGATGCACCTTGGTATTCCCTCAATAGCTTTCAGCCAGGCGCGGAATTTCCGGCGCGGCGAGCCGATCCCGTGGGAGACGGGGAAAGTGTGGGGGCCGAAGGTTCTGAAGGCGCTGCTGAAGACGGGCTGGCCGAAGAACTGCGTGATCAACGTGAACTTTCCTGACGCGCTGCCGGGCGATGTGAAGGGCGTCGAGGTGACGAGCCAAGGGTTCCGGGACGAGGCGATCTCGACGCTGGAAAAGCGGACGGACCTGCGCGGGGCGGATTACTACTGGATCGGGTATCACTCGAAGCCGTCCCGGCCGAACGAGGGGACCGACCTGCGGGCGATCTATGAAGGGCGGGTGTCGGTGACGCCTCTGCATATCGACATGACGCATCACGCATTCCGGCCGGAACTGGCGAAGTCGCTGAAGGTCGAGGGCTGATGGCCGAAGATCCGCGGTTCCAGGCGGCGCGACTGGTGCTGGCGCTCCGGCAGGCGGGGGTGACGGAGCACCTGCTGACGGAGGCGATGGAGAAGACGCCGCGCGATGTGTTCGCGCCGCGGCCGTTCGCGGACAGCGCATGGGAGAATGTCGAGCTGCCGATCGATTGCGGGCAGACGATGACGCGGCCCGTGACGGTGGGCGAGATGCTGCAGGCGCTGGGGCTGGAGCGGACGCATACC
Organism: Hyphomonadaceae bacterium; assembly: GCA_047601145.1. Lineage (GTDB taxonomy): Bacteria > Pseudomonadota > Alphaproteobacteria > Caulobacterales > Hyphomonadaceae > UBA7672. The sequence continues at coordinate 667,322 of JASGJW010000003.1, read as the reverse complement.
GTGCTCGAAGTGGGGACGGGGACCGGCTATGCGGCGGCGGTGATGAGCCGGCTGGCGCGGCGGGTCTATTCGGTGGACCGGTACCGGACGCTGGTGGAACGGGCGCGACAGACACTGGACGTGCTGGGCGTGTCTTCGCGAGTGGAAGTGCGGATGTCGGACGGGTTGCTGGGGTGGCCTGAGGCGGCGCCGTTCGACCGTATCCTGCTGATGGGGTCGGTGCAGGCATTGCCGGACGAACTGGCGCGGCAGCTGGCGCCGGGAGGCGTGGCGGTGCTGCCGGTGGAGCGGGGCGGGCAGTCGCTGGTGATCCGGCTGGAGAAGCCGGCGGACGGAGCGATGCAGGAAAGCGTGGTCGGAAAAGGCCGTTTTGCGCCGCTGGAGCCCGGTGTGGCGCGCCAACTCTAGGATAGCAGCCGCCTTTAGCTTCCGGAAACCATGACTAGGGCAGTCTCCGGGCTGTTTTCCGGGAGCCTTCTTGGCGAAAGCTGATCCCATGCGCGCTGTGCTACTGGCCACCGCCGCTGCTGCGGGGCTGGGAGCGTGCGCGTCGAACCCGCCGGGACCGGCCGGGCCTGCGCCGATCGATTTCCGCGGATCCTCGCCGCGCGTGCCGGGCACGTACGCGCCTGGGCCCGTCGTTCAGCAGCCTCAGGCCGTCGCGCCGATCGCGCCGCCGCAACAGGCAATGGTTGCGCCGTCCGACCAGGTGGTGAAGCGCGTCGTCGATGTGGGCGTGTCGCCGACGGGAACGAGCGCGATCGAGGAAGCCAAGGCGATGCAGCCCCAGGCCGGGATGCGGCCGGGCGGCATGCTGAAACAGGCAAGGGACAATCCGTCGGCGCGCGCCATCGAGGTGCAGCCGAAGGACACGCTGTATGACATTTCGCGCCGCTATTCGGTGAACCTACGAGCTTTGATCGAGACCAACGCGCTGGAGCCGCCCTATGCGCTGAGCGCTGGTGATACGGTATTCCTGCCGCCGCCGAACGTGCACATGGTCGAGAAGGGCGAGACGCTCTACTCGGTGTCGCGGCGCTACAATGTGGATACGCGCTCGCTGGCGCTGTTGAACGAGATGCAGCGGCCGTGGACCGTTTATCCGGGCGATGAGCTGGTGCTGCCGCCCCTCGCGCGCGAGCAGCAGCGCGAGGCGTTGAAGCCTCTGGCGCCTGTGGTTGTCGCCAAGGCCTCGCCGCCCCCGACGGCTCCTGTAGCGAAGGCTCCTGCCGCGAAATCGCCGGTTTCGATTCCCATCGACGACAAGGCGATCTCGCTGACGGGAACGACTGCGACGACTGCCGTGAAGGCCGAGCCGAAACCGCCAGTTGTTCAGGCTGCTGCAGCGCCGCCTGCTGCGCCGAAATACACGACGCCTGCTGGCGGACGCGACTTCATCTGGCCGGTGTCTGGCGAGGTGCTGAAAGGCTTCGGGCCTGGCGCTGATGGCGGACGCAATGACGGCGTGAACATTTCGGCGTCCAAGGGCGCCGAGGTCAGAGCTGCCGCCGGCGGGGAAGTGGTTTACGCGGGCAATGAGCTGGCCGGGTTCGGCAATCTCGTGCTGATCCGCCATCCGGGCGGTTGGGTCACGGCCTATGCCCATTCGGACGCGCTGCTGGTGAAAGAGGGCGACCTGGTCAAGCAGGGCCAGCCGATCGCCTCGGCTGGCGCGACCGGGAATGCCTCTTCGACGCAGGTCCATTTCGAGCTGCGCAAGGGCAAGGAGCCGGTCGATCCGACCCAGCACCTGCCGCCTTTGAAGGGGTAACGGGCATTTCGCCTGTTGATGGCTGTCAGGCGCTGCAACTCGCGAAAACGCGAACATTTCCGCGCATTGCCAAGGGACCCCCTCCCGATATAGTCCCGCCGCCATAAGCTCCCCCTGTCCGGCGGGAGCGTCGAGAGATTCCCACGGAGAGCCGATGTCGCCGATCCTCATGTTCTTCCAGCAGGCTGCAGCGCCCGCCGCGGCCGCGCCTGCTGCCGGCGGCGGGGCCGGGCCGGACCTGCTGCAGGCTCTGCTGCTGCCGATCGGCATGATCGTGATCTTCTACTTCCTGCTGATCCGTCCGCAGAACAACCGCATGAAGAAGCATCGCGAGATGCTGTCGCAGATGAAGAAGGGCGACACCGTCATCACCCAGGGCGGCATCATTGGCCGCATCTTCAAGATGGACGACAACGAAGTCACCATCGACACGGGCGAAGGCGGCAAGCTGCGCATCGTGCGCGCCATGATCGTCGAAGTGAAGAACCCGTCGGCGCCCGCGCCGGCGAACGACTCCAAGGCAAGCTGATCGTCCATGCTTCTGCGTTTTCCGCTCTGGAAGGTCGCGCTCGTTTTCGTCACGCTGTTCGTCGGTGTGCTTTGCGCCGTGCCGAACGTGCTGACGGAACAGCAACGTGCGCAATATCTCGGCTGGTTGCCGGTCAAGCCGCTCAACCTCGGTCTCGACCTGAAGGGCGGGGCGTCGATCCTGCTCGAGGTCGATCCGGTGGAGCTGCGGCAGAACGAGCTGCGCAATGTCAACCGGGCGGTTGGCGAAAAACTGCGTGAGACGCCGCTGATCCCCGTGATCAGCCGTAACCCCGAAGGCGACGCCATCGTCGTCAAGCTGCGTAACGCGGAAGACCTGCAGACGGCGCTCACGCGCCTGAAACAGCTGGCGAAGCCGCCGGCCGGTTCGATCGGACAGTCGGATTACTATGCGATCACGCAGCGGGCCGATGGCGCTATCGAGCTGCGCTTTACGCCGCAGCATTTCCAGAAGCTGCAGACCGACGCGCTAGCGAGCTCCATCGAAGCGGTGCGGCGCAGGGCGGACAACTCAGGTCTCGTCGAGCCGAATATCCAGAAACAGGGCGATAACCGCGTCCTGGTTGAAGTTCCGGGCCTGAATCCGGCGCAGATGGACGCGCTGATCGAGACGCTGACGAAAACCGGCGTGCTGACGTTCAACCTCGTGGACGTGGGCGCAAACCCCACCGAGTACACTGTGGGCGTTCCGCGCAACAACCGCGTCGCGCTGCCGGACGACAGCCGGGGCGGCCAGCCTCAGGTGATCTTCCTCGATCCGATCATTTCTGGCGCTGACCTCTCGAGCGCCAGCCAGTCGTTCGACGAACGCAACCGGCCGAGCATCAACTTTCAACTGCATCCCGCGGGCGCCAAACGCTTCGGCGACACGACGCGCGACCATGTCGGCACCCCGTTCGCGATCGTTCTCGACAACCGCATCGTGTCGGCGCCCAACATCGAAAGCCCTATCACGGGCGGCAGCGGCCGTATCACCGGCAACTTCACCATCTCGGAAGCCGAGCAGACGGCGGTTGTGTTGCGCTCGGGCGCGCTGCCGGCCAAGCTGAAAGTGGCGGAACGACGCGTCGTTGACGCCAGCCTCGGTCAGGACTCGATCCGCGCAGGTGTGACCGCATCGGTTGTGGGCGTGGGCCTGGTGGCCCTGTTCATGATCGCGGCTTACGGACTGCTGGGCGTGTTCTCGGTCATCGCACTACTGCTCAACATGGTGATGATGATTGGCGTGCTGTCGTTTTTCGGCGCGACGCTGACCCTGCCAGGCATCGCGGGCATTCTGCTGACCATGGGTATGGCCGTCGATTACAACGTGCTGATCTTCGAGCGCATCCGCGAGGAGAAGAAGGCCGGGCGGTCGGTGATCACATCGGTTGAGGCGGGCTATGAGCACGCGATGGCGACCATCATCGACGCCAACGTGACCCACGTCGTCGCAGCGCTGGTCATGTTCAACCTCGGTTCGGGCCCCGTTCGCGGGTTCGCCCTGACCCTCGTGATTGGCGTCATCACGTCGTTCTTCACGGCGGTCGTTGTCGCCCGCTGGATCATGGCGGTGTGGCTGAAGGTGTTCCGGCCGAAGTGGATCCCGATCTAAGGAATTGGTGAACAAGCCGGGGCAACCGGGCGGCTGTGGCCCGGAAACCCCTTAAAATCGGGGATTCCGGGCCCAAATCCCTATCCACCGCTGACTGTTTGCCGCGTTCCACAAAACCCATGGACTGCAAGGCCCCTTTGGCTTAGACGGTCCCGCTCAAACCCCAGAATGTCATGAAAACGCCAACCGGAACTTCCGAGACGACTGCCGCCGCCCCGCCAAAAAAACGGGTTGGACCGATCACGTTCCTGAAGCAGGTGCAGCAGGAAGCCCGCAAGGTGACCTGGACGACTTTCCGCGAGACCCAGGTCGCCTCGCTCATGGTCGTGATCATGGTCGTTGTGGCGGCGATTTTCTTCTATGCCACGGACAACCTGGTGAAGCTGGGCGTATGGGGCGCGACGGGGATTTAGCACTGATGGCTGACGGACGCTGGTATATCGTTCACGCCTATTCGAACTTCGAGAAGAAGGTCGCTTCGACCATTCGCGAACAGGCGGAGATGCAGGGTCTCAACGAACTGATCGAAGAGATCGAAGTCCCGACCGAGGAAGTCGTTGAGGTCGTTCGCGGCCGCAAGCGCACGGTCGAGCGGCGCCATATGCCGGGCTACGTGCTCGTGAAGATGAAGATGACAGATGAGGCCTACCACCTCGTCAAGAACACCCCGAAGGTAACCGGCTTCCTGGGCGCCGAGGGCGGCAAGAAGCCCCTGCCGGTGCCGCAGGCGGAAGTGGATCGCATTCTCGGCAAGGTCGAGTCCGGCACGATCGAGCGCGCGCGCCCGAAAATGCAGTTCGAGATCGGCGAGAAGGTCAAGGTTACGGAAGGCCCGTTCGCCTCTTTCGAAGGCGCAGTGGACTCGATCGACGAGGTCACGGGCCGCCTCAAGGTTACAGTTTCTATTTTCGGCCGGGCGACCCCGGTCGATCTGGACTACGGTCAGGTCGAGAAGGTCTGATCGCAGACTGGGGTGCATGCACCCCGCAAGCGCGTGGAAGGTTAGCCGCCGTACCACGCATTCCCAGGCTGGAGGGTTTCGGCAGTCGCCGAAGTCTGAAGGTCGTATTTCGCTCGTGAGGGAAACATGGCGAAGAAACTACTCGGGAGCCTGAAGCTTCAGGTCCCGGCCGGAGCCGCTAACCCGTCTCCGCCAATCGGCCCCGCTCTCGGTCAGCGCGGCATCAACATCATGGAATTCTGCAAGGCGTTCAACGCACGCACCGCGCAGGAACAGAAGGGCACGCCCCTTCCCGTGGTGATCACGTATTACCAGGACAAGTCATTCACCTTCGAGATCAAGACGCCGCCGGCCTCCTACCTGCTCAAGCAGGCAGCGAAGATCCAGTCCGGCTCGAAGCTGCCCGGCCGTGACTCGGCCGGTACGGTCACGATGGACCAGTGCCGCGAGATCGCAAAGAAGAAGCTGAAAGACCTGAATACCAACGACATCGACCAGGGCGCGAAAATCATCGCCGGCTCTGCCCGTGCGATGGGCCTGCAAGTGACGGGGGCGTAATCACATGGCGCTCGGAAAACGTACGACCGCGATCCGCAAGAACGTCGACCCGACCAAGGTCTACAAGGTTGCTGACGCCGTGAAGATCGTGAAGGGCAACGCGAAAGCGAAGTTCGACGAGACGATCGAGATCGCCGTGAACCTCGGCATCGATCCGAAACAGGCGGACCAGAACGTCCGCGGCGTCGTCAACCTGCCGGCCGGAACGGGCCGCACGGTGCGCGTCGCTGTGTTCGCTCGCGACAAGAAGGCGGAAGAGGCGAAAGCCGCTGGCGCCGACATCGTTGGTGCGGAAGACCTGTTCGAAACGGTCAACGGCGGCAAGGTCGATTTCGACCGCGTCATCGCTACGCCGGACATGATGGGCCTCGTCGGCCGTCTCGGTAAGGTGCTCGGCCCGAAGGGCATGATGCCGAACCCGAAAGTCGGCACAGTGACCCCGAACGTCGCGCAGGCGGTCAAGGACGCCAAAGGCGGCTCGGTCGAGTTCCGCGCCGAGAAGACCGGCATCATCCAGGCCGGCGTCGGCAAGGCCTCGTTCACCGAAGCTGACATCGAGAAGAACGTCCGTGCTTTCGTGGGCGCTCTCGTGCGCGCGCGTCCGTCGGGCGCGAAAGGCACCTACGTCAAGAAGATCGCGATCTCTTCGACGATGGGCCCGGGCATCTCGATCGACGTCTCGGACATCGCGCAGACGCCGGCCCAGTAAGGCCCGTCTGACCGTTGAATTGCGAAGGCCGGCGGAGCGATCCGTCGGCCTTTGTCATTTTGGCGTGGCACGCGCACACTGCTCCGAGGGAACACGAGGCAGGGCATGCGCGATATTTACAAAATGGGCGAGCGCGCGGGGGCGCTGCTGAAGGCGCGTGGTGAGAAGATCGCGGTCGGCGAGACGTCGGCAGGCGGGCTGGTCTCGGCGAGCCTGCTGGCCGTGCCTGGGGCGTCGGCGTATTTTGCGGGCGGGGCCATCACCTATTCGAAGCGGTCGATCACCGGGCTTGCGGGCATCTCAATCGACGAGATGCGGGCGAGGGGGATCCGCTCCAGTTCCGAGCCCTATGCGGAGATGCTGGCTGAAGCGATCCGTCTGCGCCATGGCGGGGTGACGTGGGGCCTGTCGGAAACCGGCGCGGCGGGGCCGGGCGGCAATGGCTATGGCGACGCCTCGGGGCACACCTGCATGGCGGTGGCGGGACCGGTGCGCATCGTGCGGACGCTCGAGACCGGGCTCGAGGACCGGGTCGAGAACATGTGGCGCTTTGCCGAGGCGGCACTGGCGCTGCTGGTCGAGGCGTTGGAGATGGCAGAGCGGCAAGTGTGATCTGTCAGCCTTTTCCGTCGGCATTTGACGGCCAACACGTTGATGCTGGCCGGAAAACCGGGCAGCTTGCAATGGCGGGTCGTGAGCCCCGTTCGGGGCAGGGCGATCATGGCAGGCGAGATTTTTATCAGCTATCGGCGCGCCGATCAGGCGAAAGCGCGCCTGCTGCACGCGCTGCTGAAGCAGCGCGGGGTAGACGCCTGGTATGACGCTCTGGTCGGCGCGGGCGAGGACTGGCGGCAGAAGACGGCTCACGCGCTGGAACAGGCGCAGATATTCGTTCTGCTGTTCTCGAAGGTGGCCTCCGAGAGCGATGACATCTCCAAGGAACTCGCGGCGGCGACGTTCTCGAAGAAGCTCGTGATCCCGGTGCGTATCGAGAACATCAAGCCCTCCGGCGCCTTCCTTTACGAACTCGCCAGCCGCAACTGGATCGACGCTCACGAAGACACCGAGGCGAGATTCGCCGAACTCGCCGACAAGCTCGCCGCGCTGGTGAAGGGCGGCGCCGACGCGCAGGTCGCGGCCTTCAGCCTCGGCGCAACCGAGCCGCCTCCGGCCATGCCAAAACCCGTAGCGAAAGCGCCTTGGTTCAAGCGCCCCGCCGTGCTTGCCGGAGCAGCCGCCATGGCCGTGGCGGTCATCGCCGGCGCGGTCTTCCTGATACGCGGGCCATCCTCTCAGGCCGCAGTAACGGGCGCATCGCCCGCGGGCAACGTCCGTATCGCCTTCTTCGGCTACACGTCTGGCGATGACGCCGCCGCGAAGCAGGCCGCCGCCGTCGCAACCGAGGAGGGCTACCGGTCGCTGTCGTCCGCGCGTCTCGACGCGGTCAACCGCGTCGACATCGAACACAGCGGCGATGGCTCGACACTGGACCGCGCCGCCAAGCTTGGGGCGCGCTTCCTGCTAGAAGGCAGCATCACCCGCGAGGGTGACAAGCTGCGGACAACCGCCGTGCTTGTCGACGTGCCGACCCGCACCACCATCGCGCAAGGATCAGCGACGCCCAAGGTCGACGACCCGCGTTACGCTGGAACATCGTCAAGCGTGATCGCAGCGACCTTCGCAAACTGCGTCGTGGCCTATGTCGGGAATTCCGGTATCACCGCGCCGGACCCGGCAACGCTGACACTGTTCGGAGACGTCTGCACCCGTTCGAACGCGGTGCAAAACGCGCCCCTGCGCGACATCATCAAGCGGTATCCCGACAGCGCGTTGGCCCATGCCCGCCTGGCCAGCTCGATCACCTATGCCATGCTGAACGTACCCGCAGCACAGCGGCCAGCCTTGCTGGCGGAGGCCGATGCGGCGCTTGCCCGGGCAGAGGCCCTGGCGCCCAACGCGTATTCAACGATCGAAGCGCGCATCTCTGTCGCCATCGCACATGACCGGCCGCCGCTGGACTGGCTGCCGCAGGCCGAGGCGGATCTTGCCCGGCCGCCCCTGGCGCACGAGGCGTATTTCTACGCGATCGCCAAGGGCACGGTTGGCGCAACACTGCTTCAGGTCGGCCGGGCGACGGATGCCGCCCTCTATGTTCAGGCCGCGTACGAGCTCGACCCCAACACAACCCAGCACCGCTACTACCTGCCGCTGACCCGCGTCGCCGCCGGTCAGTATGGGGCCAAGGAAGGTTTCGAAGAGGCGCTGTCCCGGCGAGTGAATAGTTACTACTGGGAAGTCACGCTCGTCTCCGCGATCTTCATGGATGCGCTCGACCCTGAGGCCGTGATCAAGCGCGCACCGGAAGACATTACGACCTTCGTCCCCTGCTATCGCGATCTCGCGGCCTCGCTGAAGGCGAAAGATGCAAAGACCCGGCTGGCCGGGGCAAAGCGCGCCGATGGCTGCCTGATGAAATACGACAGCCCGCACGTCGACATGATGGCGCAGGCCAATCTCGGCAATTTCGATCGCGCCTTCGCCCTCGCCGACCGGCCGGACCTGACCCAGCTCTTCTGGAACTATTTCCCGACGCTGTTCCTGCCGCCCAATCGCGCGATGCGCGCCGATCCTCGCTTCCTGCCGCTCATGCAGAAGCTTGGATACGTCGATTACTGGAAACAGTCGAAGACACAGCCCGACATCTGCGCCACACCCGAAGAACGCGACATCCCGCTTTGCATGGCATTGCGATAGGGCCGGCGGCTTGAACCCGGGCGTGGTTTTCCCCATTTCCCCAGCCTCAGGGATAACTCCGACCTCGAATTCCGGCTGTTTTAGCGGGCCGGATCAGCATTTGAGGAAAAAGCAAGAGCCCGCTTGCAACAAAGCTGGTGGGCGGCTATACGACCCCCCTGAGCGGCAGATTCGTTAATTCGGGCCTGCCGTTTCTCGTCCAAGATTGCAGGTGGAGCAAGGCGTACAAACCAGCTAACTATCTGGTTTTGCTCCTCAATTTCCTGCATGAGACGGGGTGTGACGGGACAGGGTGCGTAGTTGGCGTGATCGCTAACGACGACACCCTTGAGTTCGTTTCCGCCTCGGGACGGGGGCACGTTGGTCATGCGGACCACGAGCTCTCTCCGGACCGGCCGGTAGCCTCTCATGGCTTCGGGTCGGGAGGAAGGGTGAAACGGCCGCTGGTCCTGCGTGCGCTTCCTGGGGCGATCGGGATTGTCCGGTTGTCCAACCTGGAGACCGCATATGGATAAAGCTGGAAAAGCGGTGGCGCTGGAGGCCTACAAGAAGGTCTTCGCCGACGCCGGCGTGATCGTCGTCACGCAATATTCCGGATTGACCGTGTCGGAGCTCACGGATCTGCGCATCAAGCTGAAAGGCCAAGGCGCAAATCTGAAGGTCATCAAGAACCGGCTTGCGAAAATCGCACTGGACGGAAAAGGCGGAGACGCCGCGGCCAACATGTTCGTTGGTCCGGTCGCCATCGCTCACTCTCCCGATCCGGTCGCGGCTTCGAAAGTCGTGGCGGAGTACGCCAAGGGGAACGAAAAGCTCGTTCTCATCGGCGCGCTCATGGGCGATCAGGTGCTCGATCAGAACGGCGTCAAGGCTCTGGCCACGCTGCCGTCCCTGGATCAGCTCCGCGGCAAGATCATCGGCCTCATTCAGGCTCCGGCGACCAAGGTCGCTGGCGTCATTGCGGCCCCTGCTGCGCAACTCGCCCGCGTCGTTGGCGCTTACGCCAACAAGGACGCCGCCTAGGACCTGCTCCCAAGCGTGAAATTCGAAGTCACACACCCGAACTCATCAAGGAAAACCTGAAATGTCGAAACTGGAAAAAATCGTCGAGGACCTGTCCGGTCTGACCGTCCTCGAAGCCGCCGAACTCGCCAAACTGCTCGAAGACAAGTGGGGCGTTTCGGCTGCTGCTCCGGTCGCCGTCGCTGCTGGCCCCGCCGCTGGCGGCGCTGCTGCCCCGGCTGCTGAAGCCCAGACCGAGTTCACCGTCATCCTCAAGGATGCCGGCGACAAGAAGATCAACGTGATCAAAGTCGTTCGCGAAGTCGTGCCGAGCCTCGGCCTGAAAGAAGCGAAAGACCTCGTCGAAGCTGCTCCGAAGGCCGTCAAAGAAGGCGTCACCAAGGAAGAAGCCGAGACCATCAAGAAGAAGCTCGAAGAAACCGGCGCCAAGGTCGAGATCAAGTAATCGACCTACGCCACGGCAGCTCTCTCCTCTGCGCGAGGGGAGGGGGTTGACGACTGAGTTAGTGTTACGGCGGCGGGCCCTGTCCCTTGAGGATTGGCCCCGCCGTCGGTCGCGCACCGGATACTAACGGTCCAACGGCGCCATCCCAGGCCTGGGGGTGGAGGCTGCGGCCCACAAAAGACGAGATGACCAAGCGATGGCTCTGTCGTTCACAGCGAAGAAGCGTATTCGGAAATCCTACGGTGAAATCTCAGAAACAGTAGTCATGCCGAACCTCATCGAGGTTCAGCGCGCCTCCTACGAACAATTCCTCCAGATGCACACGCCTGCCGAGAAGCGCGAGCAGGACGGCCTGGAAGCCGTGTTCAAGTCGGTGTTCCCGATCAAGGACTTCTCTGATCGCGCGACCCTTGAATACATTTCCTATGAATTCGAGCAGCCCAAGTTCGACGTCCAGGAGTGCATGCAGCGCGACCTGAACTTCGCCGCGCCGCTCAAAGTGAAACTGCGCCTGATCGTGTTCGAGACGGACGAAGAGACCGGCGCGAAGTCGATCAAGGACATCAAGGAGCAGGACGTCTATCTCGGCGACATCCCGCTGATGACGGACAAGGGCACCTTCATCATCAACGGCACCGAGCGCGTGATCGTCTCCCAGATGCACCGCTCGCCGGGCGTCTTCTTCGACCACGACAAGGGCAAGACCCACGCGTCGGGCAAGCTGCTGTTCGCGGCGCGCGTGATCCCCTACCGCGGCTCGTGGCTCGACTTCGAATTCGACGCCAAGGACATCCTGCACGTCCGCATCGACCGCAAGCGCAAGCTGCCGGCCACCGTGCTGCTGCAGGCGCTGAACTATTCCGGCGCCAAGATCATGGACACCTTCTACAACAAGGTGACCTACAAGCTCGACAAGGCCGGCTGGGTTACGGGCTTCTCGGCTGACCGCTGGAAGGGTGCGCGTCCGGAATTCGAACTGGTCGACAAGAAGACTGGCAAGGTCGTCTTCCCGGCCGGCAAGAAGATCACGCCGGTCAAGGCCAAGAAGGCCGAGGCTGACGGCCTGCAGGACATCCTGGTTCCCTCGACCTTCCTGGAAGGCAAGTTCATCGGCGAGGACGTGATCAACGCCGCCACCGGCGAGATCTACGCCGAAGCCGGCGACGAGCTGACCGAAGAGACCGTGGCGGCGCTGCGCGACGCCAAGATCAAGTCGATCCAGCTGCTCGACACGGACGGCGACAACGCCCGCGGCCCGTGGCTGCGCAATACGCTGAAGGCCGACAAGGCGACGTCGCGCGTCGACGCGCTGTCGGATATCTACCGCGTGATGCGTCCGGGCGAACCGCCGACGCTGGAAGCCGGCGAAGCGCTGTTCAACCAGCTGTTCTTCGATCGCGAACGCTATGACCTCTCGGCCGTCGGTCGCGTGAAGATGAACATGCGCCTCGGCCTCGACGCGCCGGACACGCAGCGCACGCTGCGCGAGGAAGACATTGTCGCCGTGATGCGCACCGTGCTCGACCTCAAGGACGGCAAGGGCGAAGTCGACGACATCGACAACCTCGGCAACCGCCGCGTCCGCTCGGTGGGCGAGCTGCTCGAGAACTCGTTCCGCGTCGGCCTGGTGCGCATGGAGCGCGCCATCAAAGAACGCATGTCGTCGGTCGATATCGACACCGTCATGCCGCACGACCTGATCAACGCGAAACCGGTCGTCGCCGCCGTGCGCGAGTTCTTCGGCTCCTCGCAGCTGTCGCAGTTCATGGACCAGACGAACCCGCTGTCCGAGATCACCCACAAGCGTCGTCTCTCGGCGCTTGGGCCGGGCGGTCTCACGCGCGAGCGCGCCGGCTTCGAGGTGCGCGACGTGCACCCGACGCACTACGGCCGTATCTGCCCGATCGAAACGCCGGAAGGCCCGAACATCGGCCTCATCAACTCGCTGGCCACGCACGCCCGCATCAACAAGTACGGTTTCATCGAGAGCCCGTACCGGAAGGTGAAGGACGGCAAGCTGACCAACGAGGTGAAGTACCTCTCGGCCATGGAAGAGCAACGCTACGCGATCGCCCAGGCGAACGCGAAGATGGACAACAAGGGCCTGCTGACGAACGAGTTCGTCAACGCCCGTGTTGGTCCGGCGCGCGACGCCATGCTCGTTGCGAAGGAAGGCGTTGAGTACATCGACGTGTCTCCGAAGCAGGTCGTGTCAGTCGCTGCGGCGCTCATCCCGTTCCTCGAGAACGACGACGCCAACCGCGCGCTGATGGGCTCGAACATGCAACGTCAGGCCGTGCCGCTGATCCAGACGGAAGCCCCGCTGGTCGGAACCGGCCTGGAAGCCGTCGTGGCGCGTGACAGCCGTGCGGCTGTAGCGGCTCGCCGCAGCGGCGTTATCGAGCAGGTCGACGCGACGCGTATCGTCGTGCGCGCGACGGAAGAGCTGGAAGGCTCCAAGTCGGGCGTCGATATCTACCGTCTCTCGAAATACCAGCGTTCGAACCAGAACTCGTGCATCAACCAGCGCCCGATCGTGAAGGTCGGCGACAAGGTTTCCAAGGGCGACATCATCGCTGACGGTCCGTCGACGGACCTCGGTGAACTGGCGCTCGGCCGGAACGTGCTCGTCGCGTTCATGCCGTGGAACGGCTACAACTTCGAGGACTCGATCCTCATCTCCGAGCGTATCGTGCGCGACGACGTGTTCACCTCGATCCACATCGAGGAGTTCGAGATCGCCGCCCGCGACACCAAGCTCGGACCGGAAGAGATCACGCGCGACATCCCGAACGTCGGCGAGGAAGCCCTGCGCAACCTCGACGAAGCGGGCATCGTGGCCGTTGGCGCCGAAGTGGCCGCCGGCGACATCCTCGTCGGTAAAGTGACGCCGAAGGGCGAGTCGCCCATGACGCCGGAAGAGAAACTCCTCCGCGCCATCTTCGGCGAAAAGGCCTCGGACGTCCGCGACACCTCGCTCCGCATGCCTCCGGGTGCGACCGGCACGGTGGTGGAAGTGCGCGTCTTCAATCGTCACGGCGTGGATAAAGACCAGCGCGCGCTTCAGATCGAGCGCGAGCAGATCGACCAGCTGATGACCGACAAGGACGACGAGATCGCGATCATCGAGCGAGACGCCCTCAAGCGTCTGCGCACGCTGCTCAACGGTCAGAAAGCTGTCGCTCGTGGCGGCAAGAAGACGGACATCACCGAAGAATACCTGGCTGAGCTCCAGCCCGCAGACCTCTGGAAGATCGGCGTCGACGACGACGCGGTCGAGAAGCAGGTAAAAGACCTCAAGTCGTCCTACGACGACTCGGTCGGCCTGATCGAAGCCCGCATCGCCGACAAGATCGAGAAGGTGCAACGCGGCGATGACCTGCCGCCGGGCGTCATGAAGGTGGTCAAGGTGTTCGTCGCGGTGAAGCGCAAGCTGCAACCGGGCGACAAGATGGCCGGCCGTCACGGCAACAAGGGGGTTATCTCCAAGATCAACCCGCTCGAAGACATGCCGTACCTGGATGACGGCACGCCGGTCGACATCGTTCTGAACCCGCTGGGCGTGCCTTCGCGCATGAACGTCGGTCAGATCCTCGAGACGCACCTCGGCTGGGCCTGCAACGGCATCGGCAAGATGATTGACGCGGCCCTGAAAGAGTACCGTCACTCGAAGGACGGCAAGGCGCTCCAGAAAGCGCTGCGCGACGCCTATGGCGAGAACGAGGAACTGCCGAAGTCCACGGAAGAGCTGGAGGAACTCGCCTCCAACCTCACCAAGGGCGTGCCGGTGGCAACCCCTGTGTTCGACGGCGCCGACGAGGACGACATCGCTGTGATGCTGAAGCAGGCGGGTCTCGACTCGTCGGGTCAGGTCTATCTGCATGACGGCCGCACGGGCGAGCGTTTCACCCGCAAGGTCACGGTGGGCTACAAGTATCTCCTCAAACTCCACCACCTGGTGGACGAGAAGATCCACGCCCGCTCGACCGGTCCGTACTCGCTCGTCACCCAGCAACCGCTGGGCGGCAAGGCGCAGTTCGGCGGCCAGCGCTTCGGCGAGATGGAAGTGTGGGCGCTCGAAGCCTACGGCGCGGCGTACACGCTCCAGGAGATGCTCACGGTCAAGTCGGACGACACGGCCGGCCGTGCCAAGGTCTACGAGGCGATCGTCCGCGGCGACGACACGTTCGAGGCTGGCATCCCGGAATCGTTCAACGTGCTCGTGAAAGAGATGCGTTCACTCGGCCTCAACGTCGAACTTCTCGAAGGCGAAGCTGAACCAGCGGAGGAGGGCGCCGACTCCTAAACGTCGACGCCTGCCTGCCTTTCGCAATGAATATCCGTGGGGCCCGAGGGCTCCACGGTCACCCCAAGAGGGAGACTAAATCAGGATGAGCCAGGAAATCACGAACCTGTTCAGCCCCAATACTCCGGCCCCGACATTCGAGGCCATCCGCATCGCGATCGCGAGCCCGGAAGAGATCCGGAAGTGGTCGTCGGGCGAGATCAAGAAGCCGGAGACGATCAACTACCGCACGTTCAAGCCTGAGCGTGACGGTTTGTTCTGCGCCCGCATCTTCGGGCCGATCAAGGACTACGAGTGCCTGTGCGGCAAGTACAAGCGCATCAAGTATCGCGGTGTGACCTGCGAGAAATGCGGCGTTGAAGTGACGCTCGCCCGCGTCCGGCGCGAGCGCATGGGCCACATCGAGCTCGCGGCGCCTGTCGCCCACATCTGGTTCCTGAAGTCGCTGCCGTCGCGCATCTCGCTGATGCTCGACATGGCGCTGAAGGACGTGGAGCGCGTGCTCTACTTCGAAAGCTACATCGTCACCGAGCCGGGCCTCACGCCGCTCAAGGAAAAGCAGCTCCTCACTGAAGAGGAGTACATGCAGAACCAGGAACAGCTGGGCGAGGACTCGTTCACGGCTCACATCGGCGCCGAAGCGATCCGCGAACTGCTGAAGGCCTATGATCTCGAAGCCGAGGCCGAGCGCCTGCGCGCCGAGCTGGCCGAAGCCACGGGCGAACTGAAGCCGAAGAAGATCGCCAAGCGTCTCAAGCTGGTCGAGAGCTTCATCCAGTCGGGCTGCCGCCCGGAGTGGATGGTTCTCACGATCGTGCCGGTCATCCCGCCGGACCTGCGTCCGCTGGTGCCGCTCGATGGCGGCCGCTTCGCGACGTCGGATCTCAACGATCTCTATCGCCGCGTCATCAACCGCAACAACCGCCTCAAGCGCCTGATGGAACTCCGCGCGCCTGACATCATCATCCGCAACGAGAAACGGATGCTGCAGGAGTCCGTGGACGCGCTGTTCGACAACGGCCGCCGCGGTCGCGTTATCACGGGCACCAACAAACGCCCGCTGAAGTCGCTGTCCGACATGCTGAAAGGCAAACAGGGCCGCTTCCGTCAGAACCTGCTCGGCAAGCGTGTCGACTATTCGGGCCGTTCGGTCATCGTCGTCGGTCCGGAGCTCAAGCTCCACCAGTGCGGCCTGCCGAAGAAGATGGCGCTCGAACTGTTCAAGCCGTTCATCTACGCGCGTCTCGACGCCAAGGGTCTCGCCGGCACGGTGAAGGCCGCCAAGAAGCTCGTCGAGAAAGAGAAGCCGGAAGTCTGGGACATCCTCGAAGAGGTGATCCGCGAACACCCGGTTCTGCTCAACCGCGCACCGACACTCCACCGCCTGGGCATCCAGGCGTTCGAGCCGAAACTGATCGAAGGCAAGGCCATCCAGCTGCACCCGCTGGTCTGTGCCGCGTTCAACGCTGACTTCGACGGCGACCAGATGGCCGTGCACGTCCCGCTGTCGCTTGAAGCGCAGCTGGAAGCGCGCGTGCTGATGATGTCGACCAACAACATCCTGTCGCCCGCCAACGGCCGCCCGATCATCGTGCCGTCGCAGGACATCGTGCTTGGCCTCTACTATCTCTCGATCGAACGGGAGAAAGAGAAGGGTGAGGGCATGCTGTTCTCCGACCTCGCGGAGATCGAGCACGCGCTCGCGGCCGGCAAGGTCACGCTGCACGCCCGCATCAAGGCGCGCTTCATCACGAAGGACGAGAACGGCAAGGACGTTCCGAAGGTGTTCAACACCACGCCGGGCCGGATGATGATCGCCGACTGCCTGCCGCGCGAACACGGCATGGATCCGACCGTCGCGAACGAGCTTATGACCAAGAAGGCCGTCGGCAAGCTGATCGACATCGTCTACCGGAACTGCGGCCAGAAGGCGACGGTCATCTTCTGCGACCGCGTCATGGCTCTCGGCTTCCGGGAAGCGGCGAAGGCCGGCATTTCGTTCGGCAAGGACGACATGGTCATTCCGAAAGCCAAGGACAAACTTGTCGCTGACACCCGCAAGCTCGTGAACGAGTACGAGCGTCAGTACGCTGACGGCCTCATCACGCGCGGCGAGAAGTTCAACAAGGTGGTCGACGCCTGGTCCGCATGCACGGACAAGGTCGCCGACGCCATGATGGACGCCGCTGGCGCCACCGTTGGCGAACCCAACTCGGTGTTCATGATGGCCCACTCGGGCGCTCGTGGTTCGAAGAACCAGATGAAGCAGCTCGCCGGCATGCGCGGCCTGATGGCCAAGCCGTCGGGTGAGATCATCGAGACGCCGATAGTGTCGAACTTCAAGGAAGGCCTCACCGTTCTCGAGTACTTCAACTCGACGCACGGCGCGCGTAAGGGCCTCGCCGACACGGCGCTCAAGACCGCGAACTCGGGCTACCTCACGCGTCGTCTCGTCGACGTGGCGCAGGACTGCATCATCACCGAGGAAGATTGCGGCACCGACAAGGGCATCACCCTTGCGGCAGTCATGGAAGGCGCGGACGTCATCGTCTCGCTCGCCGACCGCACACTGGGCCGTACGACCGCGGAAGACATCAAGCACCCGATGACGGGCGCGATTATCGCGCCGGCCAATACCTACCTGGACGAGGACGTCGCCGCCAAGATCGACAAGGCTGGCGTCGACCGCATCCTGGTGCGTTCAGTGCTGACCTGCGAAACCCGCAATGGTACGTGCGCGTCGTGCTATGGCCGCGACCTGGCTCGCGGCACCCGCGTCAACGTCGGTGAAGCTGTCGGCGTCATTGCCGCGCAGTCGATCGGCGAACCCGGCACGCAGCTGACGATGCGTACGTTCCACATCGGCGGCGCTGCGCAGGTTACGACAGAAAGCTCGCTCGAAGCGGCCTTCGACTCGGAAGTGCGCTTCGACAACCCGACCGTGGTGAAACGCGACGACGGCACGCTGGTCGTGGTCGGCCGCTCGATGGAGGTTAAACTCATCGACGCGGAAGGCCGCATCCGCCAGACGTTCAAGCCGGTCTACGGCGCGCGTCTCCGCTTTGGCGATGGCGACAAGGCGAAGCGCGGCGAGCGTGTGGCCGACTGGGATCCGTTCGCGACCCCGATCGTCACCGATCTCGCCGGCAAGGTGAAGTATGAGGACCTGATCGAGGGCGTCACGACCCGCGACGAGACGGACGAAGCGACCGGCATCGCCAACAAGGTGGTGATCGACGCCCGCACCGGCTCGAAGAAGCAGGAACTCAAGCCGAGCATCCTGCTCGTCGATGACAATGGCGCTCCGATCAAGCATCCAGGCGGCATGCAGGCGCGTTACTTCCTGCCGGTCGACGCCATCCTGTCGGTTGCGGAAGGCGACGAAGTCCGTCCGGGCGACACGCTCGCGCGTGTTCAGACCGGCGGTGCGACGACCCGCGACATCACGGGCGGTCTGCCGCGCGTGGCCGAACTGTTCGAAGCCCGCCGTCCGAAGGATCACGCGATCATCGCGGACATTACGGGCAAGGTGGAATTCGGCCGTGACTACAAGAACAAGCGTCGCGTCCGTCTTGTGCCGCAAGAGGAAGGCGCGGAGCCGATGGAATATCTGGTGCCGAAGACCAAGCACCTGATGGTCCAGGAAGGCGACCTGCTGAAGAAGGGCGAATACCTGCTCGAGGGCAACCCCGCGCCGCAGGACATTCTCACCATCCTCGGCGTCGAGGCTCTGGCCGACTATCTCGTGAACGAGATCCAGAAGGTCTACCGCCTGCAGGGCGTGCCGATCGACGACAAGCACATCGAAGTCATCGTTCGCCAGATGCTGCAGAAGGTGGAGATCTCCGAAGGCGGCTCGACCACGCTGCTCAACGGCGAAGCCGTCGACGCGCTCGAGTTCGAGGAAGCCAACGCTGCGGCGATCAAGGCCGGACGTGAGCCCGCCAAGGGCACGCGCGTCCTGCTGGGCATCACCAAGGCCTCGCTGCAGACGCGTTCGTTCTTCTCGGCCGCCTCGTTCCAGGAGACGACCCGCGTCCTCACGGAAGCGGCGATCCAGGGCAAGATCGATCCGCTCGAAGGCCTCAAGGAGAACGTCATCGTCGGCCGTCTCATCCCGGCCGGCACCGGCGGCGCGCTGCGGAAATACCGCAAGCTCGCTGGCGACCGCGACGTCCGCCTCAAGGAACAGCGCAAGGTCAACCAACCCGTCCCGGCTCTGCCGGCTGCGGAATAGGGCAGGCCTCTACAATCAGAACCACGGCGAAGGCGGGCGAAAGTCCGCCTTCGCTGCGTTTGGTGTCGCGTTTCAGACGACCGCGATGCGCCGGCCGTAATGGCGCGCTAGCTTCAATCAACCGACTGGGAGGCGTGCATGCATGTGTCCGTCAACGGCGTGCGTCTATTCTTCGACGTGCTCAATCCGCAACTGGAAATCGTGGGCAGCGGGCTTCAACGGAAGCCGGCGCTCGTCTGCATCCCCGGTGGGCCGGGAGGCGATCACCAGACCCTGCGTCCGTATTTCGATCGGTTCGCGGACGTGGCGCAGGTCATCTTTCTCGACCCGCGCGGGGGAGGGCGGAGCGAACATGGACCGGAGGACCGCTGGACGCTGGACCAACGGGGCGACGATATCGCCGGGTTCTGTGATGCGCTGGGTCTGGAGGCGCCGATTGTCATCGGGTCGTCGGGCGGAACTCTGATGGTCCAGTCCTTCCTGGCCCGGCATCCGGATCGAGCGGGTGGGGCGATTTTGGTGAACGCCTGTTCCCGGATGGTTCAGGACGAGCTGGTCGCTGGGTATGAAGCGTTGGGCGGGCCGGAGGCGGGAAAAGCCGCCCGGACCATCTATGGCCAGCCCGGTCCGGAGGATTACGCCGCTTTCTTCCGGCATTGCATGCCGCTTTATTCGGCCAAAAGGGATCTTTCCGGGCTTCACGCCGGGGCGGGGCGGACGGCCATGAATCAGGCCGCGACAACCCGATTCTTCGCTCCAGACGGGGAGGGGTTCCGGTTCGACTTCCGGGGAAGGCTCTCCGGGTCCAATGTTCGGTGCTGGTCATGGCCGGGGAGCTTGATCCGGTGACCCCAGCCAGATGGGCGGTCGAGGCAGCTGAAAGCCTGCCGCCGGGACGGGCGGAAACCCTTGTTTTTGGGGCCTGCGGTCACCTTATTACGGTGGACCAGCCGGCCCTGTTTGACGGGGCTGTCCGGCGGTTCATCGGGGCCCGATAAGGCTCTGGAACAGGGGCGCCGGAAGCGGGCTGGAAAGCCGCAGATTCCGGCCCCGGTCGCACTTGACCCCGCTGGGGCGGGCCAGTATAGCCCCGGCTCACATTTCCGGACCGGCCGTGGAAGCTATTCCAAACGCGGTTAGGGGATGTGTCCTAAGAGAGCGAAAGCCTCCGAAAGAATTCCGGCCGGGGCAGCCCAATGGGTTGTCGCGGCAAAAGTTTTTGCAGCAAGACACGCCGATTTGGCCATGAGAGCCCGGCGATCTGGTGTGACGAGCGAGGGTAGATGCCTACGATTCAGCAGCTGATCCGCAAGCCGCGGCACGACAAGCCGGCCCGTAACAAGGTCCCGGCGCTCAAAGGGTGCCCGCAGCGCCGCGGCGTCTGCACGCGCGTCTACACGACGACGCCGAAGAAGCCGAACTCGGCTCTCCGGAAAGTCGCCAAGGTGCGCATGACCACGCAGCACGAAGCTGTCTGCTACATCCCGGGCGAAGGCCACAACCTGCAGGAGCACTCGGTCGTGCTCATCCGCGGCGGCCGCGTGAAAGACCTTCCGGGCGTTCGCTACCACATCCTCCGCGGTGTGCTCGACACGCAAGGTGTCAAAGACCGCAAGAAGCGCCGTTCGCACTACGGCGTCAAACGTCCGAAATAAGCTGAGCAGAGCAAGACATGTCCCGCCGCCACCGCGCAGAAAAACGCCAAGTCCTTCCCGACGCCCAGTATGGCGATCAGGTCATCACCCGGTTCATGAACCAGGTCATGTACCAAGGGAAAAAATCCGCAGCCGAGCAGATCGTGTACGGCGCGCTGGAGACAGTGGCGGCAAAATCGAAGCGCCCGGCGACCGAGCTGTTCCACGAAGCCCTCGGCAACGTCGCGCCGTCGGTTGAAGTCCGTTCGCGCCGCGTCGGCGGCGCCACCTACCAGGTTCCGGTCGAGGTTCGTCCCGAGCGCCGTCAGGCGCTCGCGATCCGCTGGCTGATCATCGCCGCGCGCGCCCGTTCGGAAAACACGATGCAGGAGCGTCTCGCCGCTGAGATGCTCGACGCGGCCCACGGCCGTGGAACCGCGGTGAAGAAGCGTGAAGACACGCACCGGATGGCGGAAGCCAACCGCGCCTTCTCGCACTACCGCTGGTAATCCAGCGGTCCGCCGCAATACGAACTTAGAGGGCTCCCCATGCCTCGCACACACAAGCTCGAAGACTACCGCAACTTCGGCATCATGGCGCACATCGACGCCGGCAAGACCACCACGACCGAACGCGTCCTGTTCTACTCGGGCAAGTCGCACAAGATCGGCGAAGTCCACGATGGCGCGGCCACGATGGACTGGATGGAACAAGAGCAAGAGCGCGGCATCACGATCACGTCCGCCGCGACGACCTGCTTCTGGCAGGACAAGCGCCTGAACATCATCGACACGCCTGGACACGTCGACTTCACGATTGAAGTCGAGCGCTCGCTTCGCGTGCTCGACGGCGCCGTGGCCGTTCTCGACGGCAACCAGGGCGTCGAGCCGCAGACGGAAACCGTCTGGCGCCAGGCCGACAAGTATCACGTTCCGCGGATCGTCTTTGCGAACAAGATGGATAAGATCGGCGCGGACTTCTACAACTGCGTCAACGACCTCGTTAAGCGTCTCGGCGTGAAGCCGGTTCCGCTGCAACTCCCGATCGGCATCGAGAACACGTTCAAGGGCGTGGTCGACCTGGTCGAGATGCGCGGCATCGTGTGGCGCGATGAATTGCTCGGCGCGAAGTTCGACATCGTCGAGATCCCGGAAGACATGAAAGAGCAGGCTGCGGAATACCGCGCCAAGCTCATCGAAGCCGTCGCCGAACTCGATGACGACGTCATGGCCGCCTTCTTCGAAGGCAAGGAGCCGGACACCGCTACGATCAAGCGCCTGATCCGCAAGGCCGTGCTGCAAGGCACGTTCTACCCGGTGCTGTGCGGCTCGGCCTTCAAGAACAAGGGCGTGCAGCCGCTGCTCGACGCCGTCGTCGATTACCTGCCGTCGCCGCTCGACGTGCCGGCCGTGAAAGGTATCGATCCGAAAGACGATTCGGAAATCGAACGTCCGCAAACGGACGATGCTCCGCTGTCGATGCTCGCCTTCAAGATCATGGACGACCCGTTCGTGGGTTCGATCACGTTCTGCCGTGTCTACTCGGGCACGCTGAACTCGGGCACGACGCTGCTGAACTCGACCAAGGACAAGAAAGAGCGCATCGGCCGCATGCTCGAAATGCACGCGAACGACCGCAAGGACATCAAAGAAGCCTTCGCCGGCGACATCGTCGCGGTGGCCGCCCTCAAGGAATTGACCACAGGCGACACGCTGTGTGACCCGGCCCACCCGGTCATCCTCGAGAAGATGGAATTCCCCGAGCCGGTCATCGAGATCGCGATCGAGCCGAAAACCAAGGGCGACCAGGAGAAGCTGGCGCTCGCGCTGCAGCGTCTCGCCGCTGAGGATCCGTCCTTCCGCGTTTCGACCGACCACGAGTTCGGGCCAGACGCGCCTGAAAGGCATGGGCGAACTTCACCTCGACATCAAAGTCGACATCCTGAAGCGCACCTACAAAGTCGAAGCCAACATCGGCGCGCCGCAGGTGGCGTACCGTGAGACGCTCGGCCGCAAAGCCGAGATCGACTACACGCACAAGAAGCAGACCGGCGGCACGGGCCAGTTTGCCCGCGTCAAGCTGGTGTTCGAACCGCTTCCGCCGGGCTCGGGCTTCGTGTTCGAGAACGACATCGTCGGCGGCTCGATCCCGAAGGAATTCATCCCGGGGGTCGAGAAAGGCATCAAGTCGGTCATGAACTCGGGTCCGCTCGTCGGCTTCCCGGTCATCGACTTCAAGGTCTCGCTGATCGACGGCGCCTTCCACGACGTCGACTCGTCGGTGCTCGCCTTCGAGATCGCTTCGCGCGCCGCATTCCGGGAAGCCTCGGAAAAAGTGCAGATGAAGCTGCTCGAGCCGATCATGAAGGTCGAAGTTGTGTCGCCGGAAGATTACGTCGGCACGGTCATCGGCGACCTGAACTCCCGCCGTGGCATGATCCAGGGCCAGGAAATGCGCGGCAACGCCACCGTCATCAATGCGATGGTGCCGCTTGCCAACATGTTCGGATACGTTAACAACCTGCGCTCCGCGACGCAGGGCCGGGCGAACTACACCATGCAGTTCGACCACTATGAGGCGGTGCCAACCGCCGTCGCGAAAGAAGTGATTGAGAAACTCAGCGGCTGATGAAGCCCAACTGGCGGCCAACCCCCGCTGAACGAAGCTACGGAGTAGGAGAAGATGGGTAAGGAAAAATTCGCGCGTAACAAGCCGCACGTCAACGTTGGCACGATCGGCCACGTCGACCACGGCAAGACGACGCTGACGGCGGCGATCACGATCGTCCTCGCCAAAACCGGCGGCGCGACCGCCAAGAAGTATGATGAGATCGACGCGGCGCCGGAAGAAAAGGCCCGCGGCATCACGATCAACACGGCGCACGTCGAATACGAGACGACGAACCGCCACTACGCGCACGTCGACTGCCCCGGGCACGCCGACTACGTGAAGAACATGATCACGGGCGCTGCGCAGATGGACGGCGGCATCCTCGTCGTGTCGGCTGCCGACGGCCCGATGCCGCAGACCCGCGAGCACATCCTTCTCGCCCGTCAGGTCGGCGTTCCGGCGCTGGTCGTGTTCCTGAACAAGGTCGACATGGTCGACGACAAGGAACTGCTCGACCTCGTCGAACTCGAAGTTCGCGAACTGCTGTCGTCCTACGAATTCCCGGGCGATGACATTCCGATCATCCCTGGCTCGGCCCTGGCCGCTGTTGAAGGTCGCGATCCCGCGATCGGCGAAGAAGCCATCCTCAAGCTGATGACCGCGGTCGACGCCTACATCCCGACCCCGGAGCGTCCGCTCGACCAGCCGTTCCTGATGGCGATCGAAGACGTGTTCTCGATCTCCGGCCGCGGCACCGTCGTCACCGGCAAGGTTGACCGTGGTATCGTGAAGGTGGGCGACGAGATCGAAATCGTCGGCATCCGCGACACGCAGAAAACGACCTGCACGGGCGTCGAGATGTTCCGCAAGCTGCTCGATCAGGGCCAGGCTGGCGACAACGTCGGCATCCTCGTGCGCGGCATCGACCGCGAGCAAGTCGAGCGCGGCCAAGTGCTGTGCAAGCCCGGCTCGGTCAAGCCGCACAAGAAGTTCGAAGCCGAGGTGTACGTCCTCAACAAGGATGAAGGCGGCCGTCACACGCCGTTCTTCGCCAACTACCGTCCGCAGTTCTACTTCCGCACGACCGACGTGACGGGCATCGTGGAACTCCCGGCCGGCACCGAGATGGTCATGCCTGGCGACAACGTGAAACTCGTCGTCTCGCTGATCGCTCCGATCGCTCTCGAAGAGAAGCAGCGCTTCGCCATCCGCGAAGGCGGCCGCACGGTCGGTTCGGGCGTCGTGGCGAAGATCATCGAGTAGTCCTCGATCTTCTTTGACTGAACACTTGGAAGGGCGTCAGGGAAACCTGGCGCCCTTTCGCTTTGCCTAGGGCGCCGATCATGTTTGCATGCCGCCATCGCGACAGGTGCGAGGATCAATGAACCGCTCTCTCGAGCCTTTCGCGCCCGGTGACCGCGTCAAATGGAAATGGGGCGCGCACTGGGCCGAAGGCGCGGTGCGCGAGGTCCATGCGGGCAGGGTGGAGCGCGTCATCAAGAAGACGCGGGTCGTGCGGAATGGCGAGGTTGACAACCCGGCCTACCTGATCGTGCAGGACAACGGCGCTGAGGTGTTGAAGAAGCACAGCGAACTGTTCAGGATCTGAAGGAGAGGCGCATGACCCGTTACATTCGCATCGTCAGCCTCTGGATCCAGCCCGGACAGGAGGCGGCGTTCGAAGCCTTCGAGCGCGACGCGGTCCGGATCATGGTGAGGCATGGCGGACGGATCGATTCTGCCGTTCGGGTGGGGGGCGAGGGAGATAGGCCTTTCGAAGTGCACCTTGTCAGCTTTCCCGACCCCGCGGCGGCCGATTCCTACGCTGCGGACCCCGAAACCCAGTCACTCAGGACCCGGAGAGCTGCGATTATCGCCCGGACAACGGTTCTCGAAGGGCGGGAGGCGGGTCCGTACCGGCCCTGAAATCGGGCCTGTTTTCAGGCCGCTATCTAGAAAATGCACCCCTGCGGCAGCTCGCCCCAAACGGGCGCTTGACGGGGCAAGGGCGGGGGACTAATACCCCGGCTCGTTTCAAGCGCCTTGGCCGTATCCCGGCTCGTTCGAGATAAACGCAAGGCTCTGAAACAAAAGGAAAAACTCAACGAGTGCGGCGGCCCTCCGGGGATTCATCCCGGTCAGGCCGCTTTCACGCTGTTTCGGTGGTCCCGATGGCTCAACAGAATATCCGAATCCGGCTCAAGGCCTTCGATCACCGGGCGCTGGACATGTCGGCGCGCGAGATCGTGTCGACAGCCAAGCGTACGGGCGCCCAGGTGCGCGGCCCGGTTCCGCTGCCGACCCGCATCGAGAAGTTCACCGTCAACCGTTCGCCCCACATCGACAAGAAGTCGCGCGAGCAGTTCGAGATCCGCACGCACAAGCGCGTGCTCGATATTGTCGATCCGACCCCGCAGACCGTTGACGCCCTGATGAAACTCGACCTCTCGGCCGGCGTCGCCGTCGAGATCAAGCTGGGGAACGGCTAATGCGTACCGGAGTCGTCGCCAAGAAAATCGGAATGACCCGCGTGTTCGGCGCTGATGGCGCCCACATCCCGGTCACCGTGCTGTCGCTCGAAGGCTGCCAGGTCGTCGGCGTCAAGAAAGACGAAGCTCGCGAAGTCGACGTCACCAAGAAGGGTGAGAAAGTCGGCACGCGTCAGGCGAATGATGGCTACACCGCCGTCGTGCTCGGCGCCGGCGCCCGCAAGGCCAAGAACGTGAACAAGGCCCTCCGCGGCCAGTTCGCCAAAGCCTCGGTCGAGCCGAAAGCTGTCGTTCGTGAATTCCGTGTTCCCGCTGACATGCTGCTCGAAGTCGGCGCCGAAATCAGCGCCGATCACTTTGTAGCCGGCCAGAAGATCGACGTCGTCGGCATCACCAAGGGCAAGGGTTTCGCCGGCGCCATGAAGCGCTGGAACTTCGGCGGTCTTGAAGCATCGCACGGCGTGTCGGTCTCGCACCGCTCGCACGGTTCGACTGGTCAGCGCCAAGACCCGGGCCGCGTGTTCAAAGGCAAGAAAATGGCCGGCCACCTCGGCATGGAGCGTGTCACGACCCAGAACCTGGAAGTCGTTCGCACGGATGCAGCCCGCGGCCTGATCCTCGTGAAAGGCGCTATCCCCGGTCCGGAAAACGGCTGGGTCGAAGTGCGCGATGCTGTGAAGTCGAAAGACAACAAGGGCGCTCCGAAGCCCGCCGGCCTCGTCAAGAAGGAAGGCTGAGCCTCATGAAACTCCCAGTCGTAAAGCTTGACGCCAAGAAGGCCGGTGACATCGAAGTCTCCGAAGCCGTGTTCGGCATCACCGAGATCCGCTCGGACATCCTGCAGCGCATGGTTCGCTACCAGCTCTCCAAGCGCCAGGCCGGCACTCACTCGACGCAGAACCGCGACGATGTCTCGGTCACGACCAAGAAGCTCTATCGCCAGAAGGGCACGGGCGGCGCGCGTCACGGTTCGCGCAACGCTCCGATCTTCGTTGGCGGTGGCGTCGCCCACGGTCCGCACCCGCACAGCCACGCCCATGCGCTGCCGAAAAAGGTCCGCGCCCTGGCTCTGAAGCACGCTCTCTCGTCGAAAGTGAAAGATGAATCGCTGATCGTCGTCGACACGCTCGCCGGCGAGAAGACCAAGGACCTGGTCGCCCAGCTCAAGGCTCTCAACATCTCGAACGCCCTCTTCATCGGCGGCGCGGAAGTTGACGCCAAGTTCGCGAAAGCCGCAGCCAACATCCCCAATATCGACGTGCTCCCGCTCGCCGGCCTCAACGTCTACGACGTTCTGCGCCGCAAGACGCTGGTGCTGTCGCGTGAAGCGGTCGAAGGCGTGAACGCGCGCTTCGCCGAAGCCGAGAAGGCGTAATCCGATGGCCGCTCCCAAAGCCCTC
Organism: Hyphomonadaceae bacterium; assembly: GCA_047601145.1. GTDB lineage: Bacteria > Pseudomonadota > Alphaproteobacteria > Caulobacterales > Hyphomonadaceae > UBA7672. Next base: position 640,282 of record JASGJW010000003.1, on the reverse strand, counting down.
CACTACACGCGCCTGACGGCGCCGATCATCACCGAGAAGTCGACCATGCTCTCCGAGCAGAACAAGGTCGTCTTCCGCGTGCCTCTCGATGCGACCAAGCCGCAGATCAAGGAAGCGGTTGAGGCGCTGTTCAACGTCAACGTCGTTGGCGTGAACACGATCGTCGTCAAAGGCAAAACCAAGTTCTTCCGCGGCGTCCCGGGCAAGCGCTCGGACGTCAAGAAAGCGATCGTGACGTTGAAGGACGGCCAGTCCATCGACGTGACGACCGGTCTCTGAGGATAAGGCGTCATGGCTCTCAAGACATTCAACCCCACTTCGCCTGGCCGCCGACAGCTCGTGCTCGTCGACCGCTCGGGCCTGCACAAGGGCGGCCCCGTCAAGGCGCTGACCGAAGGCAAGAACTCGACGGGCGGCCGCAACAACCTCGGCCGTCGCACTGCGCGCTGGCGCGGGGGCGGCGCCAAGAAGGCTTACCGCATCATCGACTTCAAGCGCCGCAAGTGGGACATGCCCGCGACGATCGAGCGTCTCGAATACGACCCGAACCGCACGGCGTTCATCGCGCTCATCAAATACACGGATGGCGAGCAGGCCTACATCATCGCGCCGCAGCGCGTTGACGTTGGTGACGTGGTCGTCGCCGGCGAGAACGTTGACATCAAGCCGGGCAACGCCCTGCCGCTCAAGTCGATCCCGGTCGGCACGATCATCCACAACATCGAGATGAAGCCGCTCAAGGGCGCGCAGATTGCTCGTTCGGCTGGCTCGTACGCCCAGCTCGTCGGCCGTGGCGATGGCTACGCGCAGGTGAAGCTGTCTTCCGGCGAAGTCCGCCTGATCCCGGAAAGCTGCATGGCTTCGATCGGCGCTGTCTCGAACCCGGACAACATGAACGTCGTGATCGGCAAGGCCGGCCGCAACGTTCACAAGGGCTGGCGCCCGCACGTTCGCGGCGTCGCGATGAACCCGGTCGACCACCCGCACGGTGGTGGTGAAGGCAAGACGTCCGGTGGCCGTCACCCCGTCACGCCGTGGGGCAAGAAGACCCGCGGTCCGAAGACCCGCAAGAACAAGTCGACCGATCGTCTTATCGTTCGTCGTCGGCATAAAGCGTAACGGAGAGAAGCAAGATGTCCCGTTCCGTCTGGAAAGGCCCCTTCGTCGATGGCTACCTGCTGAAGAAAGCAGAAGCCTCGCGTGGCGCCGCTCGTCCGACGCCGATCAAGACCTGGTCGCGCCGCTCGACGATCCTGCCCGATTTCATTGGCCTGACCTTCCAGGTTCACAACGGCAAGACGTTCGTGCCGGTCAACGTTTCGGAAGAGATGGTTGGTCACAAGTTCGGCGAGTTCGCGCCGACCCGCACGTTCCACGGCCACAGCGGCGACAAGAAGGTCGCGGCGGCCCCGGCTCGCAAACCGGCTGGAGGCAAGTAACATGGGTAAGGCAAAAGCCCCTCCGAAGCAGGCCTCAAACGAGTCCCGCGCCGTTCTCAAGATGTACCGCATCTCCGGCCAGAAGCTGAACCTGCTGGCCCAGTCGATCCGCGGTCTCAAGGTCGAGAAGGCGATGGCCGAGCTCGAGTTCTCGCGCAAACGCGCCGCCGGCGACGTGCTCAAGCTGCTCAAATCCGCTGTCGCGAACGCTGACAACAACCACAACCTCGACATCGACAGCCTGATCGTCGCCGAGGCTCACGTCGGCAAGAACCTCGTCCTCAAGCGCATGCACGCTCGCGCTCGCGGCCGTGGCGTTCGCGTCGAGAAGCAGTTCTCCCAGCTCACCATCGTGCTCCGCGACACGTCCGCGGTCGCGCAAACCTCCGAGGCCGCATAATGGGTCAGAAGATCAACCCGATCGGACTTCGTCTCGGCGTCAACCGTACGGCTGACAGCCGCTGGTACGCAGACAGCGCCGACTTCGGCCGCCTGCTCCACGAAGACATCAAGATCCGCAAGTTCATCAAGGAGAAGCTGAAGCAAGCCGGCGTCTCTCGCGTGATCATCGAGCGTCCGCACCGGAAGTGCCGCATCACCGTTCATACCGCCCGCCCGGGCATGGTGATCGGCAAGAAGGGCGCGGACATCGAGACGCTCCGCAAGGAAATCGCGAAGCTCTGCAAGGACGAAGTGTTCGTGAACCTTGTCGAGATCCGCAAGCCGGAGACCGACTCGAATCTGGTTGCTGAAGACGTTGCCCGCCAGCTCGAGCGCCGCGTCTCGTTCCGCCGCGCCATGAAGCGCGCGATGCAGACGACGATGCGGATGGGCGCCCAGGGCGTTCGTCTGACGGTCGCCGGCCGCCTCGGCGGCGCGGAGATCGCTCGCACCGAATGGTATCGTGAAGGCCGCGTTCCGCTGCACACGCTGCGCGCCGACATCGACTACGGCACCGCGGAAGCCACGACGACCTACGGCATCATCGGCATCAAGTGCTGGATCTTCAAAGGCGAGATCATGGAGCACGATCCGATGGCGCTTGATCGCAAGCAGGAAGCCGCAGGCGAAAGCCGCCCGCGTCGCGACCGCGATCGTCAAGACCAGCGCGGTTAAGTGAGATAGAAAATGCTTCAACCCAAGCGCACAAAATACCGGAAGGCCTTCAAGGGCCGCATCCACGGCCAGGCGAAAGCCGGCTTCTCGCTGACCTATGGTTCGCACGGCCTCAAGGCTCTCGAGCCGAACCGCGTCACCGCCCGTGAGATCGAGGCTGCCCGCCGCGCTCTCACCCGCGAGATGAAGCGCGTCGGCAAGGTCTGGATCCGCATCTTCCCGGACGTGCCGGTGTCGAAAAAGCCGATCGAAGTCCGCATGGGCTCGGGTAAAGGCGCGCCGGAATACTGGGTCGCCCGCATCAAGCCGGGCCGGATCATGTTCGAGATCGACGGCGTGACCGATGCCGTGGCCCGCGAGGCGCTGCGCCTCGGCGCTGCGAAGCTCTCGGTCAAGACGAAGATCGTCACCCGGATCGGAGAGTAGGGCATGACCAAGCTGTACGAAATCCGCAAGGACATGGAGGGCTATCGCTCCTCCACTCCGGATCAGCTTCGCGACGAACTCGCGGCGCTGCGCAAGGAACAATTCAACCTGCGTTTCCAGCGGGCCACGGGCCAACTGGAGAAGACTTCTCGTGTCGGCGACATCCGCCGCTCGATCGCCCGTATCGAGGCGGTCCTGTCCGAGAAGTCGAAGAAGCAGTCGGCCTAGGAGAGCACGATGCCAAAGCGAATTATGGTCGGCACGGTTGTCTCCAACAAGATGACCAAGACTGCCGTGGTCAAAGTCGAACGGACCTTCTTGCATCCGCTCTTCAAGAAGACGGTGCGGAAATCCAAGCGCTATCATGCGCACGACGAGAACAACAAAGCGCAAGTCGGCCAGATCGTTGAGATCCAGGAGTGCCCGCCGCGCTCCAAGCTGAAGCGCTGGGAAATCGTGTCCTTCAAAGGGGATGCCGCATGATCCAGATGCAGACAAACCTCGACGTCGCCGACAACTCCGGCGCCCGTCGCGTCCAGTGCATCAAGGTGCTGGGTGGCTCGAAGCGCCGCTACGCCTCGATCGGCGACGTCATCGTCGTGTCGGTCAAGGAAGCCGCGCCGAAGGGCCGCGTGAAGAAGGGCGAAGTGAAGCGCGCGGTCGTCGTGCGCATCTCGAAAGACCTTCAGCGCCGTGATGGCTCGGTCATCCGCTTCGACACCAACGCGGCCGTCCTGGTCAATGCCCAGAACGAGCCGATCGGCACCCGCATCTTCGGACCGGTTCCGCGCGAACTGCGCGCCAAGAACCACATGAAGATCATCTCGCTCGCTCCGGAGGTCCTGTAATGGCCGCCCGCATTCGCAAAGGCGATACGGTGATCGTGATCACCGGCAAGGACAAAGGCCGCAAGGGCGAAGTCCTGAAGTCGCTCCCGGAAGAAAACCGCGTCGTCGTGTCGGGCGTGAACATCAAGGTTCGCCACACGAAACCGAGCCAGGCTGACCCGCAAGGCGGGATCAAGCGCTCGGAAGCGCCGATCCACGTGTCCAACGTGGCCCACGTCGATCCGACGTCGGGCAAGCCCACGCGCGTGGGTTTCAAAACTGAAGGAACCGGAGAGAAGTCCCGCAAGGTGCGCTTCGCCAAACGCTCCGGGGAGACGATCGATGGCTGATAAGAATTATACGCCGCGCCTCCGCGCGCTGTACGACGCGAGCATCCGCGAGAAGATGACGAAGCAGTTCGGCTACACGAACGGCATGCAGGTGCCGTCGCTGGACAAGGTCGTGATCAACATGGGCGTGGGTGAAGCTGTCGCCGACTCCAAGAAGATCCGCTCGGCGATGGCCGACCTCGCGGCGATCTCGGGCCAGAAGCCGCTCGAGACGAAGTCGCGCAAGTCGATCGCCACGTTCAAGCTGCGTGACGGCATGACGATCGGCGCGAAGGTCACTCTTCGCCGCGAGCGCATGTACGAATTCATCGACCGCCTCACCACGATCGCCCTTCCCCGCGTGAAGGATTTCCGTGGCCTGAACGGCAAGTCGTTCGATGGCCGCGGCAACTTCGCGATGGGTCTCAAGGAGCACACAGTGTTCCCGGAGATCAGCTACGACAACATCGAGACGGTCTGGGGCATGGACATCATTGTGTGCACGACGGCGCGCACCAACGAAGAAGCGAAAGCACTCCTCACGGAGTTCGGCTTTCCCTTCCGTGCTTAAGCGCGCTGGAGAAAAACGATATGGCTAAGAAAAGCTCCATCGAGAAGAACAACCGCCGGAAGCACCTGGTGGAACAGTACGCGAAGAAACGTGCTGAGCTGAAAGCGACTGCGCTCGACGAAAGCCTTCCCCTGGAAGACCGTTTCGACGCGCGCATGAAGCTGGCCAAGCTTCCGCGCAACTCGGCTCCGAGCCGGGTGCGTAACCGCTGCGAGATCTCGGGCCGTCCGCGCGCCTATTATCGCAAGCTGAAGATGTCCAGGATCGCGCTGCGTGACTACGGCGCAAACGGAATGATCCCCGGCCTCGTTAAGTCGAGCTGGTAGGGGAGGGCAACAAAATGCAAATGAACGATCCCCTCGGCGATCTCCTGACGCGTATCCGCAACGCCCAGCGTCGCGGCCGCTCCACGGTGCAATCGCCCGCGTCGAAGCTCCGTCTCCACGTGCTGGAAGTGCTCCAGCGCGAGGGCTACATCCGCGGCTTCACCGAAGTCGAGAAGGATGGCCGCAAGGAGCTCGACATCGAGCTGAAATACTATGATGGCGCTCCGGTTATCTCGGAGATCCGTCGTATCTCGAAACCGGGCCGCCGCGTTTACTCGGCTGTCCGCGACCTGCCGCTGGTCCGCAACGGCCTGGGCATCTCGGTCCTGTCCACGCCGAAGGGCGTGATGTCGGACGCCGAGGCGCGCACGCAGAACGTCGGCGGCGAAATCCTCTGCCGGGTGAGCTAGTCATGTCGCGCGTTGGAAAAAAACCGATTGCAGCGGTCAAGGGCGTCGACATCAAGGTCGCGTCCGGCCAGGTCTCCGTCAAAGGCCCGAAGGGCGAGCTCAAGATGGCTCTGTCCGACGAGGTCGGCGTCAAGGTCGAGAATGGTGAAGTCACCATCACGGCCCGCAACCCGGACGAGCGCAAGTCGAAAGCGATGTGGGGCACGGTTCGCGCCAACATCCAGAACATGATCACCGGCGTCACCACCGGCTTCACCAAGGACCTCGAACTCGTCGGCGTCGGTTATCGCGCCGCTATGAAGGGCAAGGACCTCGAACTGTCGCTCGGTTACTCGCACCCGGTCGTCTACAAGGCGCCCGCCGGCATCACCTTCGCGTCGGCCAAGCCGACCGAGATCAAGATCTCCGGCGCCGACAAGCAGACGGTCGGACAGGTCGCGGCCGAAATCCGCAGCTGGCGTCCGCCCGAGCCTTACAAGGGCAAAGGCGTTCGCAAGGTGGGTGAGTACGTCCGCCGCAAGGAAGGCAAGAAGAAGTAAGTCATGGCCGTCCATTCGCACAAAACCTTCGCCCGCCGCGCCCAGCGCGTCCGCACGAAGCTTCGCCAGGTTGCCGACGGCAAGCCGCGCCTGTCGGTCAACCGTTCGACCAAGCACATCTCGGTGCAGCTCATCGACGACTCCAAGGGCGTCACGGTGGCCGCTGCCTCCACGATGGAAAAAGACTTCAAGGGCGGCACCAAGTCTCAAGACGCGACTGCGGTGGGCAAGCTTATCGCCGAGCGCGCCAAGAAGGCTGGCGTCACCGACGTGGTGTTCGACCGCGGCGGCTTCCTGTTCCATGGCCGCGTGAAAGCGCTGGCCGATGCCGCCCGCGAGGGCGGTCTGAAATTCTGAGGAGACGCGAATGGCGCGTGAAGGCGAACGTGGTGAACGGGGCGAGCGCGGCGGTGAACGCGGCGAGCGTGGCCGTGGCCGTCGCAACCGCGAAGGCGGCGGTGATGACCGCGAACAGTCCGAAATCGTCGACAAGCTGGTTGCGATCAACCGTGTCGCGAAGGTCGTGAAGGGCGGTAAGAACTTTGCGTTCGCTGCTCTCGTGGTCGTCGGCGACCAGAAGGGCCGCATTGGCTACGGCCACGGCAAGGCCCGCGAGGTTCCCGAGGCGATCCGCAAGGCGACCGAGGAAGCCAAGCGTTCGATGGTTCGCGTGCCGCTGCGCGAAGGCCGCACGCTGCACCACGACACCCACGGCCGCTGGGGCGCTGGCAAGGTTATCATGCGTTCGGCTCCGGCCGGTACGGGCGTGATCGCCGGCGGTCCGATGCGCGCCGTTTTCGACGTGCTCGGCATCCGTGACGTCGTGGCGAAATCGACCGGTTCGTCGAACCCCTACAACATGGTTCGCGCCACCGTCGACGCGCTCAAGCGTCAGGCTTCGCCCCGTCAGATCGCGTCCAAGCGCGGCCTGAAGGTGCAGGACATCATCGCCCGCCGTACCGACGGCTCGGGCAACGCCGAAGTGGCGTAAGGTTTAGGAGACGGTCGAAATGGCTGCCAAGAAAACCCTCCGCGTGAGGCAGGTGAAGAGCCCGCAGCGCCGCGAAGCTTCGCAGCGTGCGACGCTGGTCGGCCTCGGCCTCAACAAGGTCTCCCGCGAGCGTGAGCTCGAGGACACGCCTTCGGTTCGCGGCATGATCGCCAAGGTCTCGCACCTTGTCGAAGTCGTGAAAGACTAGAATTCGCTGATGGCCTGAGAGGGCCTGTCAGTCTGGAGCGTAAGATGAAACTGAACCAGATCTCCGACAACACAGGCGCCCGCAAGAAGCGGATTCGCGTCGGCCTGGGCGTCGGCTCGGGCAAGGGCAAGACCGGTGGACGCGGCGTCAAAGGCCAGAAGTCCCGTCGCGGCGTGGCCATCAACGGCTTCGAAGGCGGCCAGATGCCGATCTACATGCGCCTGCCGAAGCGCGGCTTCACGCCCCACAAGGCCTCGTCCTATGCCGAAGTGAACATTGGCAAGATCGAGGAGTTCGTGAAGGCGGGCAAACTCGACGCCAAGAAGCCGATCGATGCTGAAGCCCTGAAGGCTGCCGGCGTGCTGCGCCGCACCAAGGACGGCGTCCGCCTCCTTGCAAAGGGCGAGCTCAAGTCCAAAGTTGAGCTGGTCGTGTACGGAGCCTCCAAAGCCGCTATCGACGCGGTGGAAAAAGCTGGCGGCAAGGTTACTGTGACGAAGCCGGCTGCCGCTGAGGCTGCCGAGTAGGCCTGTCCCGGTATCGGGGCAGGCGTTCCGTGTGTCCGGGCTCGACCATTCGGTCGGCGTCCGGAATACGCGTTCTGGGAGGCGGGCTTAGATGGTATCCGCAGCCGAGCAGCTAGCTCGCAACATTTCCTTCTCCACCTTCGGCAAGGCGAAGGAGCTGCAGGCCCGCATCTGGTTCACACTGATCGCGCTGGTCGTTTACCGCATCGGCTGCCAGATCCCGATCCCCGGCATCGATACCGCACAATACAAGATGGCCTTCGGCCAGCTGTCCGAGGGCATCCTCGGCATGTGGAACACGTTCTCCGGCGGCGCCGTCGAGCGGATGGCGATCTTCGCCCTCAACGTGATGCCGTACATCTCGGCTTCCATCATCGTGCAGATTCTCGGCACGGCCGTTCCGGCGCTTGAGCGACTGAAGAAGGAAGGCGAAGCGGGCCGCAAGCAGCTGAACCAGTACACCCGCTATCTCACTGTGGTGCTCGCGATTGCGCAGGCTTATGGCGTCGCTGTCGCGCTCAACACCGTGCAGAGCAACGGCCAGGCGATGGCGCTGGACCCGGGCATCTACTTCATGACATCGACGGTCGTGACCCTTGTGGGCGGCACCGTCTTCCTGATGTGGCTGGGTGAACAGATCACCGCGCGTGGCGTTGGCAACGGCATCTCGCTGATCATCTTCTCCGGCATCGTCGCCGAACTGCCGAACTACATCGTGCAGACATGGTCGCAGCTCTATCAGCGCACCCTGGAATACACGGTCGTCCTGGCGGTTATCGCTCTCGCGATCGCTATGGTATTGTTCATCGTCTTCATCGAGCGGTCGCAGCGGCGCCTGCTGATCCAGTATCCGAAGCGCCAGCAAGGCAACCGGATGGTCGGCGGCGAATCGTCGTTCCTGCCGCTGAAGGTGAACTCGGCCGGCGTCATCCCGCCGATCTTCGCCTCGTCGCTCCTGATGCTCCCGCAAACGCTGGCCAGCTTCAACAACACGCAGGGCGTCGCCGCACAGGCCGGCTGGTGGGGCGAGACGCTCGGCTTCATCAACGCCTATCTCGGCCACGGCCAGCCGCTATACATCCTGCTCTATGCGGCGCTGATCATCTTCTTCTGCTTCTTCTACACGTCGATCGTGTTCAACCCGGAAGAGACGGCGGAGAACCTGCGCAAGTATGGCGGCTTCATCCCGGGCTATCGCCCCGGCAAGCGCACGGCCGAACACCTCGACTACGTTCTCACGCGCCTCACCGTCATCGGCTCGCTCTACATCGCCGCGGTCTGCGTGCTGCCGGAGATTCTGCGGAATCCGAACGCGTTCGGAGGCATCGGGACCAAGTTCTATGTGGGCGGCACATCGATCCTGATTGTCGTGTCCGTGACGATGGACACTGTCGCTCAGATCCAGTCGCACCTGATCGGCCACCAGTATGAGGGCATGATCAAGAAGGCTCGGTTGGGGGGCAAGAAGAAGTGAACCTGATCCTGTTCGGCCCGCCCGCGGCGGGCAAGGGAACCCAGGCAAAGAAGCTCGTCACTGAACGTGGTTTCGTTCAGCTGTCGACGGGCGACATGCTGCGTGCTGCGCGTTCCTCAGGATCGGACCTCGGCAAGAAGGTCGCTGCGATCATGGATTCGGGTGCGCTGGTCTCGGATGAGATCGTGATCGCCCTGATCGAGGAACAGCTCGACAAGAACCCGAAAGCTACCGGCTTCATCTTCGACGGTTTCCCGCGGACGATTCCCCAGGCCAAGGCTCTGGATGATTCCCTCGCTGGGCGAGGCCGACAAGTCGACTCGGTGATCCGCCTGAAGGTGGACGAGGCCGCTCTGATCGCCCGCGTCACCAAGCGTTTCGAGGCCGAAGGCCGCGCCGACGACAATCCGGAAGCCTTCAAGAAGCGCCTTGTCGCCTACAACACCCAGACCGCCCCCCTGGTCGAAGTCTACAAGGGGCAGGGCAAATTGACCGAAATCGACGGCATGGCCTCCGTTGAGCAGGTGTCGGCATCCATCGCCGGCATTCTCGACAAGGCTGGCTCGAAAAAAGCCTAAAGGAATCCGGGCCCAGAGACGCCGCTTGCTGGCCCCGGAGGGACTGAAAACGAAAAGGAAATAAGCGGTTGACGGCAGAAGTTCGCCTCATATAAGTGGCGGCTTCCGCGATGGGCCCGATGGTTCGCCGCGCCTTTCAGGGCGCAGCGCTGCGTCGTCCCGTCGCGCACGCATTTCGGCAGAGTTTTCAAGGCCGTATCCCGAGGGATCCGGCGGACGTTCAGGAGAGGCAATTGGCCCGTATCGCCGGCGTAAACCTTCCGACCGCCAAGCGCGTCGAAGTCGCCCTGACCTACATTCACGGCATTGGCCCGGCCAAAGCCAAGGAAATCACCGGCAAGCTCGGCATCGAGGCCGCCCGCCGCGTGAACCAGCTGACGGACGCTGAAGTCCTCAAGATCCGCGAAACGATCGACGCCGACTACCTGGTCGAGGGTGACCTCCGCCGCGAAGTCGCGATGAACATCAAACGCCTGATGGACCTCGGCTGCTACCGCGGCCTCCGTCACCGCAAGGGCCTGCCGGTCCGCGGCCAGCGCACCCACACCAACGCCCGCACGCGCAAAGGCCCCGCTAAGGCCATCGCCGGCAAGAAGAAGTAGGATAGACCATGGCTCGCGAAGCGACTGCTGCAGCCGGCGACAAAGGCCGGGTCAAGAAACGGGAACGCAAGAACATCGCGTCGGGCGTCGCCCACGTGAACGCGTCCTTCAACAACACGATCATCACGATCACCGACGCCCAAGGCAACACGATCTCCTGGTCGTCGGCTGGCTCGATGGGCTTCAAGGGTTCGCGCAAGTCGACGCCGTACGCCGCGCAGGTCGCCGCGGAAGACGCCGGCAAGAAAGCGCAAGAGCATGGCGTGAAGACGCTGGAAGTTCTCGTCCACGGTCCGGGTTCGGGCCGCGAGTCGGCGCTGCGCGCCCTGCAGGCCGTCGGCTTCACCGTCACGACCATCCACGACACGACATCCGTTCCGCACAACGGCTGCCGCCCGCCGAAACGCCGCCGCGTCTAAGGCGCGTCCCTCGTTTCGGTCAGGATCTACTGAGAGGCTAAACCCATGGCGCAACCCGCCGGTTCAGTGAACGACAAAAACTGGAAAGACCTGATCCGCCCCAACCGTCCGGTTGTGGAGCATGATCGGGACGCAGCGCGTAAAGCGAAGCTCGTGATCGAGCCGCTCGAGCGCGGCTTCGGCACGACCCTCGGCAACGCGCTTCGCCGCGTTCTCCTGTCCTCGCTCCAGGGCGCGGCTATCACCGGCGTCCAGATCGACGGTGTGGTGCACGAGTTCTCCTCGATCCCGGGCGTCCGCGAAGACGTCACGGACATCGTCCTCAACCTCAAGCGCGTCGCGATCCGCATGGTCTCCGACACGCCGAAGCGCATGACGCTGAAGGCGTCGGGCGGCGGTCCGATCCGCGCCGGCCAGATCGAGACGTCCTCGGACATCGAGATCCTGAACCCCGACCACATCATTTGCCATCTGGACGAAGGTTCGGAAGTGCGGATGGAATTTACTGTCGCCACCGGCAAGGGCTATGTCCCGGCCGACCGCAACCGTCCGGATGACGCTCCGCTCGGCTACATCCCGATCGACTCGATCTTCTCGCCGGTCGAGCGCGTTGGCGTGTTCGTTGAAGACACCCGCGCCGGTCAGGTGCTCGACTACGACAAGCTGACGCTGGAAGTTCAGACCGACGGTTCGGTCACGCCGGAAAACGCCGTGGCCTACGCCGCGCGCATCCTGCAGGACCAGCTGCAACTCCTCATCACCTTCGACGAGCCGGTCGCCGCGTCGGCCGCCGACGATGAGCCGGACCTGGGCTTCAACCCGGTGCTGCTCAAGAAGGTCGACGAGTTGGAGCTCTCGGTGCGTTCGGCCAACTGCCTGCGCAACGACAACATCGTCTACATCGGCGACCTCATCCAGAAGTCGGAAGCGGAAATGCTCCGTACCCCGAACTTCGGCCGCAAGTCGCTCAACGAGATCAAGGAAGTGCTCGCCTCGATGGGGCTCCACCTCGGCATGGACGTTCCGTCCTGGCCGCCGGAGAACATCGAAGAGCTCGCCAAGAAGTACGAAGACCACAACGGATAAGGAGCGGCCCGTGAGGGCCGACTAGTACAATGCGCCACGGTTTCGCGCTCCGCAAACTCAACCGCACGAATGCGCACCGCAAGGCGCTGTTCGCCAACATGGCTGGCGCGCTGATCCGCCACGAGCAGATCACGACCACGCTGCCGAAGGCGAAGGAACTCAAGTCCGTCGTCGACAAGCTGGTGACGCTCGGCAAGAAGGGCGGTCTCTCGAACCGTCGTCTGGCCGCCGCCCAGCTCAAGGAAGATGACGTCGTCGTGAAGCTCTTCGACACGCTGGCGACCCGCTACAAGACCCGCGCTGGCGGCTACACGCGCGTTCTCAAGGCCGGCTTCCGCCATGGCGACAACGCTCCGATGGCGATCATCGAGCTGGTCGACCGCGACGTTGACGCCAAGGGCGCTGACGACCGCGCTCGCGCCGAAGCGGCTGCGACCGAAGAAGCCTGATCTTACGGGATATTATACCACGAAAGGCCGCCCCACCGGGCGGTCTTTTGCTTTTTGTCCGGACGGTTCGCCAGCCTTCCTTCCGCCGAAATCTGTTCCTTATCTGCCAGCATCCTCATGCGCAGGCGGGCATGCTGAACAGGACTGCGACCAGCTACCGGGCGACAGGCCGGGCCGGGTTTTCCGGCCTTGTGGCCAGCGTGTTCCTTGCTGCCTGCGCCAGCGCCCCGCAGACCGGTGAAATGACGCCGGAGCTGCGCGACGACACCGCCATCACCTCCCGCCAGATCGCCGTCAGCGTGGGCCTAAATGGCCAGCTCGGCTGGGAAGGCCGCCAGGTCGCCCGCAATGAACTCGCCGAACTGATGCGGGACGCCGCCCTCGGCTCGACGCCGCTTGTGCTGGTGGTCGTACCGGCCTCGGAGGAGGTGATGTATGGGGACGTTATGGACGTAATGAGCATGGCCTCGAGATACGGCATCGAGGCGCGGCTCGCGAACAAGAGCGGAGCAGGTCAATGAACCGGCAGAACATCCTCCTCGTTGCGTCGACAGGTATTGTCACCGCGCTGGCCATGATGGCGCTTCCGGCGCTGGGCCAACTCGCGCAGCCGGGCGCCGCTCCGCTGGCCGCCGTCTCCGGCCCCTCGCCCGATCCCATCCCGCAGGTCGACAATCGCGTGGTTCCGGAATCCCAGGCTGGGATGCAGCAGTCCTTCGCGCCTATCGTGCGCCGCACCGCCCCGGCCGTCGTGAACGTCTATTCCAGCGTGACCGTGAAGCGGTCCAACTGCCCATACGCCAACGATCCCTTGTTCGCCCGGCTGTGCGGTAACGCGCCAACGCAGGACCAGAAGGTCGACAACTCGCTGGGCTCGGGCGTGATCGTAGGCGCTGACGGGGTCATCGTCACCAACAATCACGTCGTCGAAGGCGGCGAGCAATATCGCGTCGTCTTGAACGACCGGCGGGAATTCCCGGCTGATCTGGTGATGAAGGACGATCGAACCGACCTTGCCGTCCTGCGCATCGACACCAAAGGCCAGGCGCTGCCGATGCTGTCCTTCGCCGATACGCGCAATGTGCAGGTGGGCGACCTCGTGCTCGCGATCGGCAACCCGTTCGGCGTCGGCCAGACGGTCACCAGCGGCATCGTCTCGGCACTGGCGCGGACGGATGTGGGCGTGTCTGACTATTCCTCCTTCATCCAGACCGACGCTTCGATCAATCCCGGCAATTCCGGTGGTGCACTGGTCGATATGCAGGGCCGGCTCGTTGGCGTGAATTCGATGATCTTCTCCAAGGGCGGCGGCTCCAACGGCATTGGCTTCGCCATCCCGTCCGAAATGGTGAAGCGCGTGGTGGACGCCGCCGTGCACGGCGGAACGCTGGTCACCACCTGGCTCGGCGCCAAGGGTGAGGTGATCGACAGCAAGAAGGCGCTGGCGCTCGGCCTCGATCGTCCGCGCGGCGTCCTGGTCGCGGATATCTTCGCCGGCGGGCCGGCCGACAAGGCCGGCCTCAAGGAAGGCGACGTGGTTCTCACGGTCGATGGCCGCGAAGTGTTCGACGACCGCGGCATGAAGTTCATTGCCGCAACCAAGGCCGAGGGCGAAACAGCCGTTCTCAACATCCTCCGCAACAAGCAAGCCAAGACGATCAATGTCCGCATGTCGCGGCCGCCGGGCACGTCGCAGGCCGAGCGCGTGACGGTCGGAGGCCGCAACCCGTTCACAGGCGCTGATGTGGCCGAACTGTCCCCCGCGCTGGCTGATGCGCTCGGCTTCGACCCGTTCCAGGCCAAGGACGGCGTCCTGATCTACTCGATCAACGCCCGAACCATCGCGCGCAATGCCGGCTTCCAGCCGGGCGATATCGTCCGCGAGATCAACGGGTCCACGATCCGGACCGCGAAGGATTTCAACGCCGCGATCCAGAAAGCCGAGGCCACGCCCGATACTGAGTGGAGGCTTGCATTCGAGCGCAATGGCCGCCGCATCGAGCGGGCGTTCCGCGGCTAGGCTGGCCTCGACGTGGATGGCGCGCTAGATCGTTCACGGTGAGCGATCTCTTCGAAGCTGCAGGACTTACTGACGAAGCGCCCCGTCCGCTGGCGGACAGGCTGCGCCCGGAAGCGCTTGAGGATGTCGTTGGGCAGGAGCACCTGCTCGGCCCTGAAGGCCCCATCGGCCGCATGCTGGCGCAGGGGCGGCTGGCGAGCCTGATCCTCTGGGGGCCGCCGGGCACAGGCAAGACGACGATCGCCCGCCTGCTGGCCAAGCGCGCCAATCTCGATTTCGAACAGCTCTCGGCGATCTTCTCGGGCGTGAAGGATCTCCGAGCGGCTTTCGAAAAAGCCGAGGGCAAGCGTGCAACCGGCAAGGGCACGCTGCTTTTCGTTGACGAGATCCACCGCTTCAACCGCGCGCAGCAGGACGGCTTCCTGCCGTTCGTGGAGCGCGGCGTCGTCACACTGGTCGGCGCCACGACGGAGAACCCGTCCTTCGAACTCAACGGCGCGTTGCTGTCGCGCACGCAGGTGATGGTGCTGAAGCGCCTCGACGATGCGGCGCTTGGCAAGCTCCTGGCCAAGGCGGAACAGCATCTGGGCAAGCCTGCTCCACTCACCCACGATGGCAAGGCCGCCCTGATGGCTATGGCCGATGGCGACGGACGCTACTTCCTCAACCTCGTCGAAGAGGTCTTCGCATGGGGTCGCTTGCAGCCCGTCGATGCGAACGGGCTGATGGCCGCGCTGCAGAAGCGCTCGCCCGCCTATGACAAGGATCGCGAGGAGCACTACAATCTCATTTCCGCCTGGCACAAGGCGACGCGCGGCTCGGATCCAGATGCGGCGCTCTACTGGTTCGCGCGGATGATCGAGGGGGGTGAGGATCCGCTGTTCCTTGCCCGCCGCATGATCCGCGCCGCCAGCGAAGACGTTGGCCTTGCCGACCCCACGGCGCTGATGATCTGCAACGAGGCTGCCGCAGCCTATGAGCGTCTCGGTTCGCCTGAGGGCGAACTCGCGCTGGCGCAGGCAGTGATCCATCTGGCGACGGCTCCGAAGTCGAACGCCGCCTACAAGGCCTTCGGCGCCGCCCGCGCTGCCGCGCGTGACACGGGCTCGCTGATGCCGCCGCAACATATCCTCAACTCGCCGACCAAGATGATGAAGCAGCTCGGCTACGGTTCAGGCTACGAATACGACCACGACGCCGAAGGGCAGTTCTCCGGCCAGAACTATTTTCCCGATGGCATGGAGCGGCCGACCTTCTACGAACCCAGAGGCGCTGGCCGCGAAGGCCCTATCCGCGAAAAGCTTGAGCAATGGGCGAAGCTTCGCCGCGAGCGCGCGAAAGAGTAGGCCGCCAGCCCTTCCCATAATGGGCCCGAACGCTACGATCCCGCTCATGATGTGAGGGGTCTCATGCGCAATCATATACTCGCCGCTACCGCTATTGGTTTGATGCTCGCCGCCGGCGCCTTCGCTGACCCGGTGCGCGAAGCCGTGAAGGTGTTCACCGCCGCCGACGTCTTCCGCTTGGAGTCAGCGTCGGACCCGCAGATTTCGCCGGATGGAAAGCAGGTCGCCTATGTCCGCATCTCGGCCGATGCGATGACCGATCGCTTCCGCCGCTCGATCTGGCTGGTCGACGAAACGGGCGCGAGCAACTGGCCCATCGCACAAGGCAAGGGCAGCTATTCATCGCCCGTCTGGTCGCCCGATGGCCGCACGATTGCTTACTCGGCCGTCGAGGACGGCGCCTCCGAACTCCGCCGGTTCGATCTCGCCTCGCGCCGCAGTGCGACGCTCGCACGCCTGCCTTCCGGCGCCTCGAACCTGTCCTGGTCGCCGGACGGCAAGATGCTCGCGTTCGAAGGCTTCGTGAAAGAGGCGGGCCCGCAACCTGCTCCGCTTCCGCCCAAGCCGGAAGGGGCAGCATGGGCCGACCCCGTGAAGGTTTTTGACACGATCAACTACCGGTCGGACGGTAGCGGCCTCGTCGACAGCGGCTATACGCAGATCTTCGTCCTGCCGATCGATGGCGGCACGCCGCGCCAGCTGACCTTCCAGGCGCGCAACCATGACGGTCAGCTCAGCTGGACGCCGGATGGAAAGACCCTGCTGTTCTCCGCCAACGCAGAGGAAGACTGGGAACACAACCCGCAGAACTCCGATCTTTATTCACTCGACACAGTCAGCGGCGCGATCAATCGCTTGACGACGCGCAAGGGGCCGGACGACAGCCCGGTCATGTCGCCGAACGGCAAGCTTATCGCCTTCACGGGCTATGACGACAAGGAGCTGAGCTATCAGGTCAGCGATCTTTATGTTTCGAACGCTGATGGTTCGGGCGCGCGCAATCTCACGGCCGACTTCGATCGCGACATCTCCGATCCGCAATGGGCCGGCGATGGCGCGATCTGGTTCCGCTATGAGGATCACGGCATGACCAGCCTCGGCCGCATCGCGCCTGCGGGCGGCAAGGTCACGACCGTTGTCAGCGATCTTGTCGGGGGCACAGTGGACCGTCCCTATACCGGCGGCGCCTACTCCGTGAACAAGGCGGGCCGTTACGCCATCACGACAGGCGGACCGCAGAAGCCGGCCGATGTCGCGATCTCGACCAGCGCCAAGCCGAAAGTGCTGACGGATCTCAACAGCGACGTCTTCACCGGAAAGATCATTCCCGGCGCCGAGCGCATCTCCGTACCGTCGAGCTATGACAAGCGGCCGGTCGATGCATGGATCGTGCGGCCACCGAACTTCGACCCTTCGAAAAAGTATCCGCTGCTGCTCGAAATCCATGGCGGTCCGCACTCCGCCTATGGCCCGACTTTCGCGGGCGAGATCCAGCTTTATGCGGCGGCGGGCTATGTCGTCGTCTATTCCAACCCACGCGGGTCGACGTCCTATGGCGGCGAGTTCGGCCGCCTGATCCACCACAACTATCCGAGCCAGGACTATGACGACCTGATGAGCGTCGTCGACGCGGTGATCGCGAAGGAACCGATCGATACGAAGAAGCTCTTTGTCACCGGCGGTTCCGGCGGCGGCGTGCTCACGGCGTGGATCGTCGGCTCCACGGACCGCTTTGCGGCGGCGATGGTGCAGAAGCCGGTCATCAACTGGACCAGCGAAGTGCTCAGCGCCGACGGCGGTGTTTCCATGTCGCGCTACTGGTTCGGTGAACTCCCATGGGAGCCGGGCGCACAGGAACGCTACTGGGCGCGTTCGCCGCTCTCCAAGGTCGGCAATGTGAAAACGCCCACCGGCGTGCTCGTCGGCGAGGAAGACAACCGCACACCGCACAGTGAGGCGGAGCAGTATTACCAGGCGCTGCAGATCCGGAGGGTTCCAACCGAGCTGATCCTCGTTCCGGGCTCCTCGCACGATGTGGCTGGGCGGCCGACCGGGCTGATCGCCAAGACGACGAACACCATCGCGTGGTTCTCGCGTTACGGCGGACCGGCGCTGCCTGATCCGACTTCCGGCAGGCAGGCTCCGGGCGGAGGCGACAAGCCGGCGCAGGTGCGCTAGACGGCGGCGATGCCGAAGCGGAACTACGAGGAACAGGAAATATCGGAAGCGGACCGCGCCTTCGTGCGCGGTCTCGTTATCCATGAGGATTCAGCTGTGCTGGCTTTCAACAAGCCATCGGGCCTTCCCGTCCAGACCCGCAACCCTGAGGATCGCACGCTCGATGCTCTGATGGCCGCGTTCGCCAAGTCCAACGGCAAGCGCCCGCGCCTCGTCCACCGCCTCGATGCCCAAACCTCCGGCGTCATCGTCGCTGCCAAGACGCAGCCAGCCGCTGCGGCCCTGAGCCAGGCCTTTGCCGAGCGCATGGTCGACAAGACTTATCTGGCGGTCGTCACCGGCTCGCCATTTCCGCCCGGCGAGATCGAGTTCTCGATGGCCCTGTCGCGCCACATCGCGCGGCCCGGCCTTGAGCTGATGCGTGCCGCGCGGCCGGGCGACCAGAAGAGCCAGTCCGCCGTTACTCGCTGGCGCGTTCTGGCGTCGGCCGGGAACGCCCATCTCCTGTCAGTCGATCCGCAGACCGGGCGGATGCACCAGATCCGGGTTCACCTGTCGATCGAGGGACGGCCCATCCTTGGCGACCCCTACTATGGCGGTGCAGGCACCCTGAAAGGCGAGTCCGTGGCGCGCCTGATGCTCCATGCCGCCCGGCTGGAGATACCCCACCCGGCGGCCGGAGGGCGCATCGTGATTAACGCCCCGCCGCCGGCTGATTTCCTTGCCGTTCTATCCGCCGCAGGCCTCGAAATGCCGCCTGATCTGGCCTTCCGGCCCGCTTAGCCCTATGGACGGGGCGCAATGTTCAATCTCGTTCTCGTAGCCCTCGGCGGAGGCCTTGGGGCCGCCAGCCGCTTCGGCGTCTCACTTGCCGTTCCAGCGCGCGTGGACGGCTGGCCGTGGGCCACCTTCTCTATCAACGTCGCCGGAAGCTTTCTCATCGGCCTGCTGGCCGGATGGCTCGCGACGAAGGGCGATGACGGCGAGCCTTGGCGTCTTTTCCTTGGCGTCGGCGTTCTCGGCGGCTTCACGACATTTTCCGCCTACTCGCTCGAGACTATGCGCATGATCGAGCGGAGCGATTGGGCCGGAGCGGCGGCCTACGCGCTGGGTTCTGTTGTTGCGGGACTCGCCGCCGTCGGCATCGGCATGGCGCTGGCCAAGCGGGTGTTAGGATGAGCTGGAACGTTGGACAGGTCGTAACGCTCAGCGTCGATGCGGACGAGGACGATACCCGCCTCGACCGCTGGCTGAAGCGTAAGTTTCATGGCCTCACGCAAGGCCAGATCGAGAAGGCGTGCCGCACTGGCGAGATCCGTGTCGATGGCGCCCGCGCAAAAGCAAACACGCGCGTAAAGGCCGGGCAGACAATTCGCATTCCGCCGCTGACGGTGCCCAAGGGGCGCGACGAGAACGAAGAAGACGAAAAGCCCCGTTCCCGCGTCAAATCCTCCGATGCCGACATGATGCGCTCGCTCGTCATCTACGAGGACGACAGCATCATCGCGCTCAACAAGCCGGCGGGTCTCGCGGTTCAGGGCGGCACGGGCACGACGCGCCACATCGATGCGCTCTCGCGTGCGCTCGTTTCCGACACAGCGGAGAAGCCTCGCCTCGTCCATCGGCTCGATCGCGACACGACAGGCGTGCTTGTTCTCGCCAAGACCGTCGGCACGGCCAACTTCCTCGGCAAGCTGTTCCGCTCGCGCGAGCTCGACAAGATCTACTGGGCAGTGACGCTTGGCGTGCCGCATCCGACAAGTGGCGACATTCGCGGCTGGATGATCAAGTCGGCGGGTCCCGGCGGCGAAAAGGAAAAGATGCGCAGCGCCGAGCAGAGCGAGAAAGGCGCCGTCCACGCCCTCACGCTCTATTCGGTTGTCCAGAATGCCGCCCGCAAGGCCGCATGGGTTGCGCTGAAGCCCGAAACCGGCCGCACGCACCAGCTGCGCTTTCACATGGCGGAGATCGGCACGGCGATCCTCGGAGACAATAAGTACACGTGCGACCGCGAGGTCCCGGCAGGCCTTGCCGGCGGCCTGCACCTGCACGCCCGCGCGCTCCGCCTGCCTAATCGCGGCGGTCCGCCGATCGAGATCGTGGCCGAGCTTCCCGCGCACATGAAGCAGACCTTCGATGTCCTCGGCTTCGACGAGGACTCGGCCGAGAATTTCTTTGACCTGCGTAAGCCGAGGCGAGTCCGTTGAGTTCGATCCTTGAACGTAGCCGCGACCTGATTGCGACGGGTCAGGTGGACGAAGCGGTTCTCCTGCTGACGGCAGAACGCACCGCCAGCACGGACCAGCGTGTGCCAGTGATGCTGGTGGGGTATGCGCTCTATCACGCCGGGCGTCTTGGCGATGCACGCGCGGCGCTGGCCGAAGGCCTCCAGCGCTTTCCGCTTGATCCAGCGCTCCATGAAGCGATGGCCCGCATCCGGTGGATGGATGGCGATGGCGAAGCATTCGCCGACCAGTTCATCGCCGCGGTGAAGCAGCAGCCCGGAAATGGCGTGCTGCGGTCCAAGTGTGCGGAGTTGTTGCGACAGTCGGGCGCCCTGGTCGCGGCGGAGCAGATGCTGCGCGAGGGGCTGAGCCTCGAGCCGAACGATCTTTCGTTTCAGTCTGCCCTGGGTGTGCTGCTCGATGAAACGGGACGGCTGGAGGAAGCAGAGGCCGTGCTACGGCAAGCCTTGTCCAGATCTCCGGGCGATCCGATCACGTTGCTGAATTTCTCCCACGTGCAGCTGCGGGCCGGCAACACCGACGCGGCCTTGCGTATTCTCCGGGGGCTGCGGCGGACATATCCCTCGATGCAGGCGGCCATCGCCTACGAGGGAATGGCGCTGAAGCAGGCGGTTGATCCGGCGCACGACTGGCTGCTCGACTATCATCGGCACGTGCAAGTCCATCAGATCGGAACGCCACGCGGATTTTCAGGCGTGGCCGAGTTCAATCGGGCGCTGGCAACGCATCTGCGTGGGATGATGAAGGCCAAGGAGCGGCCGCTCGAGCAGTCGGTGCGTGGCGGCACGCAGACCGGACGCAATCTCGTTGTCGAGCGCGACGAGACACTGCAGGCGTTTTTCGCAGCGCTGGAAGAGCCCTTGCGGGCCTATGCCAATGCGCTGGGCGAGGACGCACGACATCCGGTGGCGGCGTACCGGAAGGCAGGCCATGGCATTTCCAGTGCGTGGTCGGTCCTGCTGAAAACCGGTGGTTACCAGGTGAGCCACCTTCATCCGTCAGGATGGGTCTCGGCGACCTATTTCGTTTCCGTTCCGGCGGGCATCGGGCCGGATAGCCAGCAGGGCTGGCTCCGGTTTGGCGAGCCTCGCCTGCCGGTTCCGGGATGCAGTGTGGAGCGCGCGGTGCAACCGCAGGAAGGGATGCTGGCGCTGTTCCCATCCTACATGTGGGCCGGAACGACGCCGGTTCCCACAGGCGAGCATCTCACGGTCGGCTTCGACGTGGTGACGCGATAGGAGCCACACAGTGGAGTATGCAAAGGGCGTCAAGGGCGAGATCGATCAGCGGCCGCGGCGCTTCTATGAGCAGGTCTCTGTCGCGAAGGGCGAGGCTGGCTGGGGCGTGATGCTCGACGGACGGCCGTTGCGGACGCCGGAGAAGAACCTGCTCGCTTTCCCGGCTGAAGCGCTGGCCGGCGTGATCGCCGACGAGTGGCGTGCGCAGGCCGAGCGCATTGACCTGCAGTCCATGTTCAATACGCGCCTGGCCAATGTCGCGATCGACCGGACGCCGGCGGCTCGGGCCGAACTGGCGGTCGAAGCGGCGAAATATGCCGAGACGGATCTGGTATGCCATCTGGCGGAGGGGCCGGCGGTTCTGCGCGACCGTCAGGAAGCCGCTTGGGCGCCGCTGCGCAACTGGGCTGCGGAGACGCTGGGCGTGAACCTGCAGCCGGTGGCGGGGATCGTCCCGAGGGCGCAGCCCGGGGAGTCGATCGAAGCCGTGCGGCAGCATGCGGCTGGCCTGGATGATTTCCGGCTCAGCGGGCTGCTGCATGGTGTGGGGCTGCTGGGATCGGCGGTGCTGGGGCTGGCGGTCGAGCGGGGCCGGGTGTCTGCGGCGGAGGCCTACGAGCTTTCGCGGATCGATGAGGCGTTCCAGGCGGCGCAGTGGGGCGAGGACGACGAGGCCGTCAGACGCGCGGACCGGCATCGGGCGGAGGCGCGGGCGCTCGACCTTTGGTTCGGGGCGATTCGCTAGGCTATCTTGCGCGGCGCGGCGATCATGGCGCGCGGACGGACTTCCTGACGTTTGCGGTAAGTTGGCCAAGCCCGGCGGCCGATATTCGCGAAAATCGATACGAGGAAAGGCGCGGCCATAAAGGCCAGTAGCAACAGGGTGATGAAAGCATCTCCGATGCTTCTCGCCAGTGCCTCGCCGTGAAAAGTCTGCGGTGTCATCGCACGTCCCCAGATTGCGCCAATCACACTTACGCGCACGCACGAACACAGTTCCTTCTTAAACCGAAATGGCTCGCTTGTGAACGCGAACCCTGTGTGGATTCTGCAACATGACGACGACGTTCAGCTGCCGTTCCAAATCGGGCCGCTAGCGTGAATTCATGAGCAAGAACATCGTTCTCAAGGCCTCCGCCGCAGCGCTGGCTGCGTCCCTGGCCCTCGCCGCCGCGGTCCCGGCCTTCGCCCAACCGCAGGGAAGATACAACGACCCCGAGCTGACTGGCGCGCCGCCCCTGTTCCAGGGGCAGGGTCCGGAAGCGTATGGCGGCAAGGGCGGCTGGAAGGACGACAATGACTGGAAACGCTGGAAGCCGGATTTCCAACAGATGCAGCGTGACTGCAGCCGCGCCGGTATCCAGGAAGCCTGGGATCGCGACTATTACAGCGCCCAGTACAACGAGGCCCCGCGCCTGGTCGAAGGTCGCTATGGCTGGGAAATGCGCGGCAGCATGCGACTGCACGGCCGCAAGGGTTACAAATACGCCGACACGGTGTGTGAGGCCGGCCGCGGCGGCGGCGTGAGGTTTGATTTCCGGAAGTAGGAAGTCGGTTTTGGAAGAGTGGAGGACCGGCGAGCGATCGCCGGTCCTTTTGTTTTTGGGCGTGTGGGGGCGGTCTGTTATTTTGCCAGCGCCGCCGGGATGGTGGCGCCGCCCATTAAGTTGACGCCCTGGTCGAGGAGGTCGCTGTAGGCGTTGAGGGCTTTGGCGGTGAGGTCGATGTAAGTGGTGGCGTCGTCCCAGCGTTCATCCTCGATGGCTTCGCGAACGCCGGGGAGGGTCTTGGCGCCGTAGCCGGTGAAGCGGCCGGGGGCGTAGATCATGTTCTTGTACCAGCCGCGGCCGCCGGGCAGGCCGGGTTCGACGGTCATTGCCTGCTCCGTCTTTGCGCCGAGAGCGACGAGTTTGGATTTGACGTCGGCGGAGAGCGTCGGCGCCCGGGCAGTGAGCGTGCGGTCGTATGCGGCAGCGCTGGCCTTGAGGCGCATGAGCGCGTTCTCGAGCGGGGCAAAGTTGAAGTACGGCACGGCCTTGAGCGGCGTGGGCGGGCCGGAGGTCTGCGTCGGATCATCCGACAGCTTGTAGGCGTTGGCGGCGATGATCTTCGCCTGCTGGACCTGCGTGTCGCGCTTCGTACTGGCGAGCGCCTTCACTTCATCGAGGTAGGTCGAGACCGTGTCGGCAAAGTCGGAATAGCGCTGCACGGGGGCATCGGCTTCCGACATGCGGAGGACCATGCGGCCGGTCGTCTTCGCCAGCGCCGCGGCATAGGCGAAGCCGGGGTCCACGAATTTCGAGTGGTGTTCCCACGTGTCGTAGGCGGAGTGATAGACGCCGCCGCTATCGCCCTCGCCGCCATAGCCCACGTTGAACGAGGCGATGCCGAGGTGCTGGACGAAGCTGGAATAGTCCGATCCTGATCCGAGCGGATCGAGTGGGATGTCCTTGCCATCCGTTGCGGCCTTCGCGACGGCCTTGGCGCGCTCGCTGGCGGCGGGGGCGGCGCCGGAGACCATCGCAGCAGCGCGGCGGCGCGCATCGACAGAGACGCCGGTCTGCGGGTCTGTGACGTCGGCGGCGACTTTCGAGACGAAGTTCTGGAAGGCGTGGTTGCCATCGACGCCGAGGAAGCCGCGGCCATTGCCGTCGGTATTGATGTAGACGAGGCCTTTCTGCTTCAGCTCGGCGGCGTGCGTCTCGGCCCATTCAGTGGAGCCCAGAAGCATTGGCTCTTCGGCGTCCCAGCTTAGATAGACGAGCGTGCGTTTCGGCTTCCAGCCGGTCTTTGCGAGTTCGCCGATGGCTTTGGCTTCCGCCATCATGGCGATATGGCCGGAGATGGGATCGGACGCGCCGAAGACCCAGCCGTCATGGTGGTTGCCGCGCAGCACCCACTGATCCGGATACTGCGAGCCCTCCATCTTCGCGACGACGTTGTAGATCGTCTTGAGCGACCATTCCGACTTCACGACCATATGCACCTTGGCCGCGCCGGTTCCGCCGACATGGTAGGTGATCGGGATCGAGCCGCGCCAATTGGGCGGCACGACATTGCCTTCAAGAGCACCGAGGAAGGTCTGCGCATCGCCGTAGGAGATCGGCAGGACCGGGATCTTGAGGAGCGTCTGCGCTTCCTCGCGCTTGAGGCGCGGGGCGTCTTCGGTGGCGCCATAGCCAGGCGTTAGCGGGTCGCCCGGGTAGAGCGGCATGTCGGCGACGGAGCCGCGCTGGAAGCCCTGGCTCGGGCGGGCGGCGCCCTTCGGATAGGCGTCGTCGACGGAGAAGCCGTCGTCGCGCGGGTCGGAGTAGATAATGCAGCCGACAGCGCCGTGATCCTGCGCGAGTTTCGGCTTGAGGCCGCGCCAGCCCTGGCCGTAGCGGGCGATGACGATCTTGCCTTTGACGTCGACGCCCATGCGCTCCAGCGCCTTGTAGTCGTCGGGCATGCCGTAGTTCACGTAGACGAGCGGCGCGGTGACGTCGCCATCGCCCTGGAAGGCGACGTAAGCGGGAAGCTCGTTCTTCGTGCGGCTGGAGGTGGCGTCGCCGGGGACTGGGCGCTCGGTGAGCGTCGCTACGAAACGCTTCGGCGTGGTGAGTTCGAGCGAAACCTTCAGGGGCGTTGGATAGAGGACCTTGAATTGCTCGATGTGCGCGTCCCAGCCCCAGGACTTGAAGCGGGCGAGCGTGTCTTCGGCGTTGAGCTTGTCGTGCGGCGAGCCGACATGGTTGGGCTCGGACGCCATGGCCTTCATCCAGCCGTCCATCTCCTTCGAGTTGATGGAGCCATCGAATTTCTTCTCGATGTCGGCGAGGGTTGTGGTTTGCTGGGAGAGGACGGGCGCGGCGAGAAGGCCGGCCGCAAGGATGCTGGCGGCGAGGAGGAGTGACTTGCGCATTGTGAGCCCCACGACTTGTGTGGGGTGAGCTAGGCATGGGCGCGGCTAGGGAGCAAGCCCGTCCGCCGGTGAGCACGCGCCGTCCTTCGACGCACGCACGCTTTGCGTGCTGCTCGGGATGAGCGCTACAGAACCGCAAGCCGTTTGGCGCTCATGATGAACAGACCCGGAGGGTCGTCCGTCGAACCAAGAGCGCGTTGGTCCAGACTGCCGGGCAGGCGCGCCCCGCGTTACCAGATCAGGCCGGCATGCCTGCCCGCAGCGCGCACTCGTAGGCGAAATGCGCAAGGGGGGCGACGCGGCCTTCGTTCTGTGCGGCGGCGGCGTTGGAGGCGGTGCCATCACGGACGCGGCCGACAATCCCCTGAAGAATTCCGGCGAGACGGAAGGCGTTGTAGGCGAAGTAGAAATTCAGCTCGGGCAGGCCCTTGCGGCCGGTGAGTTCGCAATAGCGGGCGACGTATTGTTCCTTGGTCGGGATGCCGTAGCCGGGTTTGTCGACGACGCCGGCGATGGAAGGGCGCTGCGGGTCGGACGAGGGCATCACCCACGACATGAGATGGTAGGTGAAGTCGGCTAGCGGGTCGCCGAGGGTGGAGAGCTCCCAGTCTAGAACCGCGATGACGCGCGGCTCGGTAGGATGGAGGACCATGTTGTCGATGCGATAGTCGCCGTGGACGATGGTGGTGGTTTCACCCGGCGGAATGTTCTTGGGCAGCCAGTCGATCAGCTTGTCCATCTCCGGAATCTTGGTGGTCTCGGACATCTGGTATTGCTTGGTCCAGCGGTGGACCTGGCGGGCGACATAGTCGCCCTCTTTGCCGAAGCCTTCGAGGCCGGCCTTCTTCCAGTCGACGTTATGGAGCGCGGCGAAGGTGGAGACTTTCGCGTCGTAGATCGCCGAGCGTTGTGCGGGCGTGTAGTCGGGCAGCGTCGCATCCCAGATGATGCGGCCTTCGACCATGTCCATGATGTAGAAGATGGTGCCGGTGACGCTTTCGTCCTCGCAAAGGCCGTAGGGCTTCGCGACCGGATAGCCGAGCGGATGGAGCGCGGCGATGACGCGGTATTCGCGGTCGACAGCGTGGGCGGAGGGCAGCAGCTTGCCCGGCGGCTTGCGCCGCATGACGTATTTCTTGGTCGGCGTGATGAGCTGGTAGGTCGGGTTCGACTGGCCGCCCTTGAACTGGCGGACGGTGAGCGGGCCCTTGTAGCCCTCGACATTGGCTTCCATCCACGCGGCGAGTTTGGACTCGTCGAACTTGTGGGAGTCCGCGACTTCCTTGGTGCCGGAAAAGAGGTCGGTGGGGTTTACGTCAGCCATGTCCTGCCCTTCACGCCGGCGCCCGGTCTGGAGCTGGGCATACCGTGTCTTCAGAACCTGCTTAAAACCGTTCCGGGGGGGAGGTCGAGGGGTTTCTTGCTCCGAAAGCGGGTACGCGGCGTCAGGTGCGTTTGAGGGCGCGCCAGGCGATGTCGCGGCGACAGAAGCCGTCGGGCCAGTCGATTGCGTCGACGGCTTGGTAGGCGCGCTGGACGGCTTCCTGAAGCGTGGGGGCGGTAGCGGTGACGTTAAGGACGCGGCCGCCGTTCGCGATGATGTCATCGCCCTTTTTTGCGGTGCCGGCATGGAAGACAGTGACGCCGGAAATCCTGTTCGCCGCGTCGAGGTTGCGGATGACGCCGCCCTTCTTCGGTTCGCCCGGATAGCCGGCGCCTGCCATGACCACGGAGACGGCGGGATCGGAGAAGCGCTCGAGGCGTTTGCAGTCGCCGAGCCCGCCCGTGGCGCAGGCGAGGAATTGCGGGAGCGGGTCGTCCTTGAGGCGGGTCATGATGACCTGGCATTCGGGATCGCCGAAGCGGACATTGTATTCGACGACACGGGGGCCGTGCTTCTTGTCGATCATCAGGCCAACGAAGAGGACGCCGCGATAGGGACGCCCGTCCTTCTTCATGCCGAGGACGGTGGGCGTGACGATCTCGTCCATCACACGGTTCTGCATGGCTGCGTCGAGGATGGGCGCGGGCGAGTAGGCGCCCATGCCGCCGGTATTGGGGCCGGTGTCGCCATCGCCGACGCGCTTGTGGTCCTGAGCGCCTGCGAGAGGCACCGCGGTCTCGCCATCGCAGAGGGCGAAGAAGGAGGCTTCCTCGCCGTGCATGAATTCCTCGATGACGAGGGAAGCGGAGGCCGCGCCGAACTTGCCGCCGAGCATGGCGTCGATCTCGGCTTCGGCCTCCGCTTTGGTTTCGAGGATGACCACGCCCTTGCCAGCGGCGAGGCCATCGGCCTTCAGCACGTAGGGCGGACCGTCGAAGGAATCGAGATAGGCTTTGGCTTCGGCGGCTTGGCTCGCATCGAAGCGGCGATAGCGGGCGGTGGGGATCGCGTACTTCGCCATGAAGTCTTTCGAGAAGCCTTTCGAACCTTCGAGCATGGCGGCGCGGGCCGAGGGCCCGAAGACGGGAATGTCGATCGCGCGGAGCTTGTCGGCGAGCCCCATCACGAGCGGAACTTCGGGGCCGACGATGACTAGGTTGGGGCGTTCTATGCGGGCGAGATCGATCAGCCCCTTGATGTTATCAGCGGCGACGGGAACGCATTCGGCAATTTCGGCGATGCCTGGATTGCCGGGGGCAGCTATGATCTGGGTGACGCGCGGGCTTTGTTTCAGGCGCCAGGCAAGGGCATGTTCGCGGCCGCCGGACCCGACTATGAGAATTTTCATGGAAATTTCCCGCGGGGCCTGATCCAAGGATTATCGTGTCCGCCGCATTAGTACCGGCCGGACGGGTAAGACAAGGTTTGCAGTGTCGGGATCAAACGCCTTTTCGCGGGAGAGCGATCTCACGGGCTTGTGGTCCGGGGAATACTGGTACAATGGCGCCGGGCAGCCGACGCCTTTTTCGGCGCACCTCGTCGAATTCCCTGGGCACGATCACAGGCACCACGCTGGAGCCGAACACGTTCGCGCATCCGGGCCTGATCGAGCTTTCTGCCGACATCAACGGTTCGCGAGGCGAACTCTCGGTTCGGTTCACCAAACTCTATCACGCGGCGCCGGGCGTCCACCGCGACCCAATCCTCTACAGCGGGACGGTCGACCCGCACTTCACGATGATCGACGGCGACTGGCGTCTGGCGAATGGATTCTCCGGCCGGTTCGTGCTGGTCCGCGTGTCGCGCGGCGCCAAGTCGGTCGAAGTGAAGCGCGAAGTGGCGCTTGAGATCCGGCGCTAAACCCACAGCAGCCGGATTCTGCGTGCCGACTGCACGCTGGACATTGAACCCCACAGCAACGCACGCCTAAAGTACGTGACGGACATTCCGGGGAGGCATCAATGAAATTCGCCACGCGTGCGGCCCTTGCCGCCAGCATGCTTGCTATGACGCCACTAAACGCGTGGGCCGATCCGCTGACCTATTCGCAAATGAAAACGATGATCGAGGGGATGGGATACGCGCCCAAGGAGATCGGCAAGACGTCGCCCAAGCTGGAGATCGCCCTCGTCACGCCCCAGTTCAACGTCCCGGCTGGGATCGAGATCACGCCGAGCGGCCGCTTCATCTGGATCACGGCGAACCTCGGCGAGTCCAAGATCGACGGAGAAGGCGCGCTGGAGATCTTGAAGCGCTCCAGCGAATGGCAGCCGACGCAGTTCTGGATCACGAAGTCCAACACCCTGACGGTCGGCATCGCGATCAACAATCTGGACGTCAACGCCGAGACACTTAAGTTCGCGTTCGAGAAGCTCGGCGGCGATGTCGGGAAATCGGCCGATATCTGGCAGGGTCCGGCGCAACCGGCGCAGTAGGGCGGAACTTCCAGTATTGCGGTTGGTGGCCTGGACGGGGCTATAGTCCCCGCCATGGATGAGTTCATCGAATCGCAGAACCCGCCGCCGCATGGCGACAACATGCCGGAGATGTCGGTCTCCGAGCTGGCGAATGCGCTGAAGAAGACGGTGGAAGAGAACTATTCCTTCGTGCGTGTGCGCGGGGAGCTGGGGCGCGTGGTGCTTGCGAAGTCGGGGCATCTCTATTTCGATATCAAGGATGAGAGCGCAACGCTCAACACGATCATGTGGAAGGGCAATGCCGGACGGCTGCCGTTCAAGCCCGAGGAAGGGCTGGAGGTGGTGGCCGAGGGACGGCTTTCGACCTATCCGGGACGCTCCAACTATCAGATGATCGCGGACAAGCTGCGGCCGGCAGGCGTCGGCGCGCTGATGCAACTGCTCGAGGAGCGGAAGAAGAAGCTGACGGCCGAGGGGCTGTTCGCGGCGGAGCGGAAGAAGCCGATCCCGTTCCTGCCGGCGGTGATCGGTGTGGTGACGTCGCCGACCGGGGCGGTGATCCGAGACATCCTCCATCGCGTCCGCGATCGCTTTCCGGTGCGGGTGATCATCTGGCCGGCGCTGGTGCAGGGCGAGAAGGCGGCGGCGGAAGTCGAGGCGGGAATACGCGGATTCAATGCGCTGAAGGTTGGCGGGGCAGTACCGAGGCCGGATGTGATCATCGTCGCGCGTGGCGGCGGGTCGATCGAGGATCTATGGCCGTTCAACGAAGAGCGCGTGGTGCGTGCGGCGGCAGACAGCGAGATCCCGCTGATCTCAGCAGTGGGCCACGAAACGGATACGACACTGATCGACTTCGCTTCGGATCGCCGGGCGCCAACGCCGACGGGCGCGGCTGAGATGGCCCTGCCGGTGCGGACGGAGCTGATCCAGCAGGTGCAGACGCTGGGCGGACGGCTGACGCGGCGGCTGACGGGGACGGTGGAGAAGCGAAAGCTGGAGTTGCGTTCGGCGGCGGGGCGGTTGCCGAGGCTGGATACGTTGTTGCAGGGGCCACGGCAGAGATTGGATCTGGCCTCGCAGCGTTTTGGTGGGTCACTGTCGCGGATGGTGGCGCGCAAGCGTGGGCGGTTCGATCAGGCGAGCGGCGGATTGCGACCAGCGTCGTTGCGGCGCGAGATCATGGCGAAGCGCGGCGAGGTGGCGCGAATGGCGGGGCGGCTGCAACCGGCGCTGGGGCGCGGTCTGAAACGGCTGCGCGATGCGCTGCGCGAACAAACGCGGGTGCTGGGTTCCGTTTCGTACGAGCGCGTGCTGGCGCGCGGGTTTTCGCTGGTGACGCGGGCGGATGGCGGGCTGGTGCGGTCTGCGGGCACGGTGGCGAATGGCGATGCGCTGCGGTTGCGGTTCGCTGATGGCGAGGTGGGTGTGACGGCGGGAGCGGGCGGTCCGCCGCCTTCATCGCCGGCCACTGGCGGCGTTGCCGGGCAGGCGCCCGGCGGTCCGGAGCGGCCGCGCATTCGACGGCGGACGCGTGAGAGCGATCAGGGCGACCTGTTCTGAGGGGTGATACGATGCGGGCTCTGATTGCGTCGCTGGCGTTGCTGTCAGGCTCATGTGCGAGCGTGCAGGCGCCGCCAGCGGGAACGGATGCGGACACTGTCGCGTGGTGGAACATTACCGGCGCGTTGTCGGGCGACGACATGGAGGGGCGCGATACGGGTTCGGCCGGATATGACCGGGCGGCGGCGCTGGTGCAGGGCTGGTTCGAGAAGGCGGGGCTGAAGCCTGCGGGCGAGAATGGCGGATGGCGGCAGACCATTCCGCTGCAGGAAGCGCGGGTCGAGAACGACGGAACGTCGTTCGAGATCGTGCGCGGGGATGGGTCGCATGACGAGTTGCGGTTCCTGCACGAGGCGACGGTGCGGCCGACATGGTCGCTGCCGGCGAATGTGGATGCGCCACTGGTGTTCCGCGGGTACTGCTCGGCGGGCGAGATTGGGAATGTGAAGGGGCGGATCGTCGTGTGCTTTGGCGCGCGGCGGACAGGCATGACTAGCGCGGGGCAGCGGTTGGAGAATGCGGCCAAGGCAGGCGCGGTGGGGATCATCAATGTCGATGATCCCGGGTTCACGATCGAACCTTCGCGTTGGCCCGAGGCCTATGCGCGAGCGATCTCGTTCCGCGGTCCATCGCAGACGGCCTATCCGCAGGTGGCGGTGATCCGGCTAAGCGCGGAGGCGCTGGGCAAGGTGATCGCGGGATCGGGGCAGGATGCAGCGACGATCCTGAAGGCGGGAGCCGCGTCGCAGTCGCTGCCATCGTTCGACATTCCGGCCGTGATGAAGGCGAGCTTCCGACAATCACAGCGCGAGCTGCAATCCGACAATGTGCTGGGCTTGATGCCGGGAACGGATCCGAAGCTGAAGGACGAGATCGTGCTCGTGTCGGCGCACCTCGACGGCTACGGGTATGGCGAGCCGGTAAATGGGGATGCGCTCTACAATGGTGCGTTCGATGATGCGGCCTATGTGGCGACGCTGGTGCGGCTGGCGGAGCGACAGGCGGGCAAGGGGTTCAGGCGTAGCGTTCTGTTCGCGGTCTATACGGGCGAAGAGAAGGGGCTGCTGGGATCGAACTGGTATTCGACGCACCTGACCGTGCCGAAGGGCAAGCTGGCGGCGGTGATCAATCTCGATCAGTTGCGGCCCTTGTTTCCGCTGAAGATCATGACGATGCATGCGATCACCGACACAACGCTGGTGACGAATGTGAGGCGCGTGGCGGCCGGGATGGGCATCGAGATCCGGCCGGACCTGGAGCCTGAGCGCAATCTCAACCAGCGGACGGACCACTTCCCGTTCCTGCGCATGGGCGTGCCGGCGACGAACTTCGTGTTCGGGTTCGATCCGGGGACGGAGGCGGAACGGCGTTACCGGGAGTGGTATCAGGTGCGCTATCATCGGCCGCAGGACGACATGGGCCAGCCGCTCGACTGGGGCGCGGCGCGGGACATGAATACGTTCTTCTACCGACTGGTGGAGGATGTGGCGCAGGATGATTTGCGGCCGAGCTTCACGGCCGGGAGCCAGTGGGCGCCGAAATAGCCGGGTAGGGAAATTCGCCCCGGGTTCGGCTAGGCTCCTGTGCATGACACGGGGCCGTCCTCCTCATGACGATGTGTTGACGCCCGCCGAATGGCGGGTGGTCGAGGCGGTTCGTCACGGGCTGACCAATCCCGACATCGCGCGACGACAGGGCGTGAGCCTCGACGCCGTGAAGTATCACGTCGCGAATGCACTGCAGAAGCTGGGCTTCTCGAGCCGGGCGGAGCTGCGGCTATGGGATGGCGTTCGGCGCGACAGCAATCTGGCGAGTATGGAGGTTTCCTTGGACACGCAGCTGAC
The DNA here is from genome assembly GCA_047601145.1 of Hyphomonadaceae bacterium. Classification (GTDB taxonomy): domain Bacteria; phylum Pseudomonadota; class Alphaproteobacteria; order Caulobacterales; family Hyphomonadaceae; genus UBA7672. The sequence continues at coordinate 607,825 of JASGJW010000003.1, read as the reverse complement.
GATGGGCGCGATCGGGCAGATCGCACGGAGTGTGAGCGACGTGGAGGCGGCGCGGCGCTGGTATGGCGAGGTGCTGGGGCTCACCCATCTCTACTCGTTCGGAAACCTGGCCTTCTTCGATTGCGGCGGGGTGAGGCTGTTCCTGTCGGAGGGCGATGGCGGGGCGGCGGAGTCGATCCTCTATTTCCGCGTGCCGGATGTGCGCGTCACGCACGCGAAGCTGGCGGCGAAGGGCGTGGAGTTCAGCCATGCGCCGCACATGATCCATCGCCATGGAGATGGTACGGAAGAATGGATGGCGTTCTTCAAGGACAATGAGGGCCGCCCGTTAGCCATCATGGCGCAGGCGCGTGGGATGGCCTGATCGTCAGTTCGCCGCCTTCGGCGTCATGCCGAGAAGGTCTTCCAGCGGCGTCGACTTGGCGTTGGCGGGTTTGTAGCCGTTGAGGTTGATGGCCTCGCCTGCCTTCACGGCGTCGGGGTAGGACATCTTCTTGTCCTTCACGAGGTAGGCCGCCCACATGTGGCTGGCGCGCCAGCCGACAGTGCAGTGAAGCAGAACCTTGCCCTTCGAGCCGTCGATGGCGGCGGCGACTTTGTCGACGGCTTCGGGCGTATAGGGCGTGTCGGACCCGCCGAGGGGGACGTGGACGTAGGTTAGGCCGAGCTCCTTCGCGAGGGCGGCTTCATCGAACGGAACGGCCTTGCGATTGTCCATCTCCTGCTGCGTGCGGAGCGTGATGACGGTCGTGAAGCCTTTGGTGGCGAGATCGCGGAGGGCGGCTTCGGTCGGCTGGCCGGCGACGTAGACATTGCCCGTGTCGGCGACGACCCCCTGATAGCCGGGCGTGTCGAGCTTTTGCGGGAAGTGCAGGGCCTGCGCGTAGGCGGGGGCGCTGAACAGCAGGGCGGCGGCGATTAGGGCAAAACGCATGTGGGTTCTCCGGTGTACGCGGAGTGGGCCCGAGGCCCGCCAGCTTGGCAAGAGCGTTGAAGCGGTTGTGAGGGCTAGGCCCTGCCACCGCTTACCTGGAGCTTGTCGGGCGAGACGCCGATGCGCGTGAGGGCGCGGCTCCATTTTGTGTCGAGGGAGGGGTCGAAGACGAGGGCGGTGTCGGGTTCGCCGACCAGCCAGACGTTTTCCGCGAGCTCCATCTCGAGCTGGCCGGCGCCCCAGCCGGAATACCCGAGCGCAAGCACGAAGCGTTCGGGCGGCGTGTCGGACGTCATGGCGTGGAGGATGTCGCGTGTCGCGGTGAGGCACACGCCGTCGCATATGTTCAGCGTGGCGCCGTCGCTGTCGTAGTCTTCGGAGTGGAGCACGAAGCCGCGTTCGTGGCTGACAGGGCCGCCCACGAGGATATGTGCATCTTCGGGAGCGCCTTCGCCGTCAACGCCTAGCTGGTCGAGGAGTTCGGGCAGATTGTCTTCCTCCGACGCCTTGTTGAGCACGATGCCCATCGCGTGCTCTTCATTGTGCGTGCACACGAGGATGACCGCCCGGCTGAAGCGGGGGTCCTCGATCGCTGGTGATGCGATCAGCAATTTGCCGGCGAGTGAGCCTTGCACGCTATGTAACTCCGGTTGCGGCGCGGCAGTCAGGTCGGCCATGCTGGGCTTTCCGCGACGCCATGGCAAGCGGCCCCGGGCCGATTGCGAGTGTCGCGCACCGTAGAATCACGGGCACAATCCGCCCCTTCAACCTAGGCCGGACCGAGGAACAGGCAATGACCGCACGGGTGGCCGTCGTTACGCCTTATTATCGCGAGGACGAAGCGGTATTGCGCGCTTGCCTCGACAGCGTGAAGGCGCAGACCATTCCGTGCCGTCATGTCCTGCATGCAGACGGTTTTCCGATCCCCTACATTGGCGAATACGATGCGGACCACATCGTCTCATCCAGGCCGCATCGGGACAACGGCAATTTCGGGCGCGGCGCCGGGGCGCAGCACGCCTTCCAGCAGGATTTCGAGTACGTTGCGTTTCTGGACGCTGACAACTGGTTCGCGCCCAATCATTGCGAGACGATGGTTGCAGCGCTCGAACGTACGGGCGCTCATGTCGCCGCCTCTGGCCGAGCGATTTGCACGCTCGACGGCAAAGTGATGCTGCCGTTCGATCCGACGTCGGACGGCGTCTCTTTCGCTGACACAAGCACGCTGATGGTCCGGCGCACGCTCATGCCGCTTATGCTGCTGTGGACGGCGATGCCGCGACAGCTCGGGCCGGCGTGCGATCAGATCTTCTGGCTGGCGATGCAGACGCGCGGGATCAAGATCGCGACCACCGGCCTGCCAACGATGATGTTCCGCAGCCAGTACGCCAATCACTATCGCGCGCTCAACATGGAAGTCCCGCCAGGCGCGAAGGAAAAGGGCGAAATGGATGATACCATCGCCTTCTGGCAAACGCTTCCGCCCGAACAGCGCCACGCGTTGCTGACCACGATCGGGGCTGTGCCTAACCTGTCGTCCGTGCAAACGCCGGATGCTGCCTAGGACAGTCAGCCCTGCGAAGGGATTCGCCTTTGGGCCGGAAAGGTTCTAAGTCCTGACTGGCGCAACGGATCCCCCTGGGGATCCTACTGGAAGGAATGCGGACATGACGATCAAGGTAGGCGACAAGCTGCCCGAGGCGACCTTCAAGGTTATGAAGGACGGCAAGCCGGCGGACCTGACTGTCTCTGACCTTACCAAAGGCAAGAAGGTGGCGCTGTTTGCGGTGCCGGGTGCTTTCACGCCGACCTGCTCCGCGCGGCACCTGCCGGGCTACAAGGAGAAGGCCGCTGAATTCCGTGCCAAGGGCGTGGACGCGATCGCGTGCGTGGCGGTGAACGATGTCTTCGTCATGAACGCCTGGGGCAAGGACCAGCAGGTGGGCGACGATGTGATCATGCTCGCCGATGGCAACGGCGCATTCGCCAAGGCGGTCGGTCTTGAGATGGACGGCTCGGGCTTCGGCATGGGCGGACGCTCGCAGCGCTACTCGATGATCGTCGAGGATGGCGTTGTGAAGCAGCTGAACGTCGAGGCGCCTGGTAAATTTGAAGTAAGCGCTGCCGACTACATGCTCGGCCAACTCTAGGGCTGCGCGGGATCAGGAACCCGCGTGGAATGGAAGAAGCGGATGCGCCAGCGCTGGCCGTCATGGGCCAGCGTGGCGGATTCAAGCCACGACAACTGTCGCGTGGCGCCGGCCTGTGTACGTGACCCCGTGGCGACATAGGTGACCAGCGCCGTGTTGCAGGTTGCCTCCACTTTCGGGTCGTTGACCTTCCACTCATAGACTGCGCCAGCGCCGTGCTGCTCCTTGATCAGTTCAAAGAGGGCATCGCCGTCGAAGCGCCTGCCGACATCAAAGGCGAAATAGTCTTTTGTCGTGACCGCGTGCCAGCCGATCAGATCGTCACTTGCGAGAGCCGCGTACATGTCGCGCATGGTCTGGGCGACTTCGACGGGCGCCTTCTCAAGCGAGGGGCAAGAAACAGGTGACGGCGCCGCGTGCGTGCATGCCGAAAACGCCGCAATCGAGAGGGCGGTAAATACAGTTGTGGCGCGTGACATGTTTTCCCCGAGGCGGCGAACGCACTTATGCGGTTAATGCTGCGTAGCGTCCATCTTGCGCGCCGACATCTTGACCCCCATGTCTGATCGTGACAAGGTTCCTTGTCACGGTTGAGGAGGACAATTGGGATGGACTTCGATCTTGCAAACAGTGCGGGCCTGTGGGTTCCGGTTCTGCTGGTGGTTCTCGGCGTCATCCTGATTTTCAGCGCCGTAAAGGTCGTGCCACAGGGCTATGTCTACACGGTTGAGCAGTTCGGACGCTTTACGCGCTCGCTGCAGCCGGGCCTTGCTTTCATCATGCCGTTCGTGGACCGCATTGGCCACAAGTTGAACATGATGGAGAACGTGCTCGACATCCCGACGCAGGAGGTGATCACCAAGGACAACGCGCAGGTCTCGTGCGACGCCGTCGTGTTCACGCAGATCGTCGATCCGGTGCCCGCCGCTTATGAGGTCAACGACCTCGTGCGCGCGATCAGCAACCTCTCCATGACCAATATCCGGACCGTCGTCGGCTCGATGGATCTCGACCAGGTGCTGTCGAACCGCGACGACATTAACGCGCGCCTGCTGAAGGTAATCGATGCGGCGACGCATCCGTGGGGCGTGAAAGTAACGCGTATCGAGATCAAGGACCTGACGCCGCCGGCCGATATCACTGCGTCGATGGCCCGCCAGATGAAGGCGGAACGCGAGAAACGCGCGCAGGTTCTCGAGGCGGAAGGCATGAAGCAGTCGGCCATTCTCAAGGCCGAAGGCCTGAAGCAGTCACAGATCCTGGAGGCGGAAGGCCGCCGTGAGGCTGCGTTCCGGGACGCCGAGGCGCGCGAGCGTGCGGCGGAAGCCGAAGCCAAAGCGACGACCATGGTTTCGGACGCCATCGCGAACGGCGACGTGAATGCGATCAACTACTTCCTCGGCCAGAAATACGTTGAGGCGTTCGCCAAGCTCGCAAGCTCGAACCAGCAACGAACCGTGATCGTACCGGCGGACTTCGCGGGTCTTGTCGGCGCCATCGAAGGCGTGAAGGCGCTGACGTCGGCCGCAGGCGAAGCGCGTGCAGCGAGAGCTGCAGGCGATAGCGCTCCGCCGGCTGGCGGCGGCAGCCCGTTCTCGACACGGAGTTAGGCTATGGACGGCTTGATCGGGTTCTTCGAGGGACTGACGGTCTGGCACTGGGTTGGTCTCGGCATCGTGCTGATGACGATCGAGGTCGCGGTCGGGACGTTCGACCTGCTGTGGGTGTCCATCGGCGCGTTCCTGACGGCGCTGTTCGCTCTCATCGTGCCGCTGCCTGCGGGCGGATGGCAGGGGCAGATGGTGTTCTTCGGGATCGTCGCAATCGCGTTCGTGATCTCGGGCCGCACGCTGTTCAAGGGCCTGCGCCGCGGGAACACCTCGCACCCCAACCTCAATGACCGGCTCGCCAACATGGTCGGCCAGCATGGCGAGGCGGCGACGGGCTTCGACGATCAGCGCGGCAAGGTGAAGGTCGGCGACACGGTGTGGCTGGCCGAAGGCGATGCCGGCATCCGCGAGGGAGACAGGATCGTTGTGGCCGGCTCGGAGAAGGGCCTGCTGAAGGTGCGCCCGCTCTAGGTCTTGGCGTTGAGCTTGAGACCTTTCACCACGATGATCTTGGCGAGGTTCACGCCGGGTATGAAAGTGTTGAGCGCTTCGGCGCCGGCATCGAGCAGGAAGTCGCGGTCGACCAGCTTGCCGACATAGGCTTCGAAAGTCGTGCCTCCTGTGCGTGTCTCACCGGTGACAGCGTCGACCTCGACCACTGCTTCCTTGGTCTGCCATTTGTAGCGGACGGCGTAGACGGGGCGATAATAGAGATCGATCGCATCGATCAGCATCTTCTCCTCGATGATTCGGTCGGCTTCGATCTTGCGGATCGCCTGACTGATGACGTCGCGCGTCAGCATCGACGCCTTGGCCTGCGGCGGCACGATGACGGCGCCGGCCTTGGCCTGTTCGTTGAGATCCTCCGCTGCGACGGGCTTTGCCTCGTTGCCGATGTAGGATTTCAGCGTGGGGTCGGCCTTTTTGGTGATGGCGTCGAACAACCAGTCGCGCTGCGAGGACTCGCTGCAGTTCTCGGTGACGGTGACGACGGCTTCGCGGCTGACGGCGGGAAGGGTTTCGCCGGCGACAGTGACCGACTGGACCTCCGGGCCGATCTTCAGCTTGTGCTGGCGCTGGCGCTCATAGACGTAGGTGGTCGAGGCGCTGATGCGCCAGAAGGGCTGCAGGCGCAGTTCGCGATAGACGACCTCGTAGTCCTCGTCCTTCGGCTTGTTGATGAAGCCGCCGAGCTTGGCGAAGGCGCCGAAGGCGTCAGTGCGCTTGGACCAAGCGCGGCCTTCCGCCTGTGCAGCGCCGAGCTTGTCGGGCAGGAGGAGAATGCGTTCTTCGGCCAGTTCGACGTTCATGGGGGCCCCGACATTTCGCCCATGACTATAGCAGCGCGCAAAGCACGGCAAAAGCGAGCGCGTCGCAGGCGAGGGATTGCCTCAAATCAGGCTATGGCGGCTAGCGCCGGTTCTCGTCGCAACCCAGGCGCGCAAGGGCGTCGGCGCGATCGTTCTCCGCGTGTCCGGAATGGCCTTTCACCCAGCGCCAGTCGACCTTGTGCGCGGCGGCGGCGGCTTCGAGGCGGATCCAAAGGTCCTGGTTCTTTACCGGCTTCTTGTCGGCAGTTTTCCAGCCATTGCGCTTCCAGCCGATGATCCACTTGGTGAGGCCGTCCTTCACATAGGTGCTGTCGGTGTGGAGGATGACCTTCGCGCCGGCCTTCTGCGACTCCAGCGCCGCGATGGCGGCCATGAGTTCCATGCGGTTGTTGGTGGTGGCCGGCTCGCCGCCATGGAGTTCGGTCTCGACGCCGTCCGTGCGGATCAGCACGCCCCAGCCGCCTGGGCCAGGATTGCCAGAGCATGCGCCATCGGTCCAGATTTCGATCGTGTCAGCCATGCGGCCCTAAGTCTGATTGTTCGGCGCCCGCGTCAATCATAGCGTTTGATCAACGGCCAGTCGCGGCAGGCAAGCCATGCAGAACCCTGTGGAAGCCTCCCCGCTGCCGGACGGCGTATTGCTTCAGCGCTATCGCGACATGCCCGGCGCTTACACCGACTGCTTTTCGGTCTCGATTGATCGCGCGGTGAGCGGCAGGGAGTTCATCGAGGCCTTCTACACGACTGGGCTGTTTAAGTGCGAGCGCTTCGTGCTGTTCCTCATCGGGCGGGGAACGACCGACGCAATCGTTCGTGCGCTTGCAGCGGGCGAGGTGGAGGCGTTTGCTGCGTGGACTGTCGAAGGGCGCGCCAGCAACGAGATCCTGGTGTGTGACTTCATGCGGCTGACGCGCAGCTGGCTCATGGCTGGTCCGCACGGGAACGGCACGCGGCTCCATTTCGGCACTGCTGCTGTGCCGACTTCACGGAACAAGACGGGCGAGCCGCGGCCCGGGCTGTGGTTCAGGCTGCTGTTTACTTTGCATGTCGTCTATGCGAAGGCGCTGCTGCGGGCGGCGGCGAACAAGGTTACCCCGCAAGCGCGCTGATCCTGCCAACCGCAGATTTCACGCCTGAGCTGATCGCTATTGCGCTTCCGGAGGAACATCGCGATCCGGGCGGCGGATCAGCCAGAACAGCGCGCCGCCGATGCCTCCCGCGCCAGCTGATAGCAGGGCGATCTCGAACGGGACCGGCCCGCCATAGGGGCCGGCGGCGTAGACAACCAGCAGCATGAACTGGACGCCGGCGACCGAAAGCGCCGCGCTGAACATGATGTAGGTCGCAAGATGGATGAGGCCAATCCGCAGCAGGATCAGATGCAGCGGCCAGCCGACAATAAGCGTCGGCGCGATGCCCAGACGCGCTCCGGCTTCAATCCCGATGGTGAGAGAGCCGACGAAGGCGCTGAACAGGTCCTGCGGCAGCGTGTCGGTCAAGAAGCCGCGCGTGATCGCCGCGAGCGCATATCCGCCCATTGCGATCGCGCCGCCCGCAACGGGGGCCATCAGCAATCCGACGAACGAACGCAGGAATTTGTCGTAGGAGAAGACCTGCCTGCTGTCGCGTGCGCCGCTCATGCGCCGTAGTCCTCAGGGGACTTCACCTGGCGGTGGAAGCCGAGGCGTTCGGCGTAGTCGAGCGGGTTGTGAGGTTTGACGAGGGCGTCTTTCGGCGTGGCGGCGAGATCGACCAGGCGGGTGAGGAAGAAGCGCATCGCGGCGCCGCGTGCCAGTACAGGGAGCGCGGCGCGCTCGCGCGGCTCGAGCCGGCGGAAGCTTTCATAACCAGAGAGTAGCGCTCGGCCCTTGGTGAGATTGTACTCGCCGCGGCGCTCGAACGCCCATGCGTTGAGGCACACCGCGATGTCATAAGCGAGGAAGTCCGAGCAGGCGAAATAGAAGTCGATGACGCCCGACAGCCTGCCATCGAGGAAGAAGGTATTGTCCGGGAACATGTCGGCGTGGATGGCGCCGCCGGGCAAGTGCTTCGGCCAGTTGGCTTTCAGGAAGTCGAGGTCGCCGGCGATCTGACCGGCCAGGCCGGGCGAGAGCGCATCGGCTTCTGCTTCGCGGCCGGACCAGAGCGTTGGCCAGGAGCCGATCGAAAGATCGTTCACGCGGCGCATGCGGAAATCGGCAAGCGAAGCGTGGAAGCGCGCGAGGCCCTGGCCGATGGCGCGGCATTGTTCGATGTCGGGGCGACGCGGGCTCATACCCTGCAGGAAGGTGCAGATCACGGCAGGTTTGCCCTGCACCGTTCGCAGCGGATTTCCATCCTTCGCGGGAACGGGGAGCGGCGCGGGGAAGCCTTTCGAGGCAAGGTGTCCCATCATCCCCATGAAGAAGGGCAGGTCTTCCTTCTTTGCGCGCTTCTCGAACACGGTGAGGATGTAGCGGCCCTTCGGTGTCTCCAACAGGAAGTTGGAGTTCTCGACGCCTTCGGCGATGCCCTTGAACGCCAGCGGCGGGCCGAGGTCGTACTCGGTAAGCAGAACGCTCAGCGTCGCGTCGTCGATGTCGGTATAGACGGCCATGACCGCTGGTTAGGGGGAGTGCGGGCCACAGGCAAGGCGGGACGGCTATCCGGCGCTCTTGGGCGTTTTGAACGGCGCGAATTTCGCACGGGCGGCGGCCACTCGCCTGGTCATATCTGCCAGAACATCGGGGTGCAGTGACGAGACATCGTAGGACTCGGCCGGGTCTTTCGTCATGTCGACCAGCACGGCCCAGTCGTTGCGGCCCGGGTCATCGAGCGTTGCATCGTAGGTGCGATAGAAGCTGCGCACCACATACTTCCAGCGTTGCGTACGGACGGCGGCGACGTCTTCGTTGATAAACAGCACCAGTTCGTCATGGGGGGAGGGCGCGTCGCGGATGGTTAGCAGTGAGGCGATGTCCGCGCCGTCCAACTCCACATCGGGAATTTTTCCGCCTGTCCAGCGTACGATGGTCGGGAGGAAGTCTGTGTTCATCGCGATCGCGCCGTTCACGATGCCTGCCGGGATGCGGCCGGGATGCCGGACGATGCAGGGGACGCGATAGCCGCCTTCCCAGCCTGCGCCACCCTTGCGGTCTCGCAGGCCGCCGGCCGAGCCTTCCCACCACGGGCCGTTGTCGGATGTCAAAATCACTAGTGTTTCGTTATCGAGATTGAGCGACTTCAGAAGGTGCATCAGCTTGCCGACATTCTCGTCGATCTCCTCGACCACGTCGCCGTACTCGGCGGCGGCGCTGTGACCGGCGTGATCAGGGTGCGGGTCGAGCGGCACGTGCGGCGCCGTCAGCGTCAGCATCAGGAAGAAGGGGCGTTCGCGGTTTGCCTCGATGAACTGGAAGCCGCGCTTGAAGAAGCGCTCCGTCAGCCGGTCCATCTGCGGCTCTTCCTGTGTCAGCTCGACGCCGGGTTCGGCATCGAACAGAGGCAGGGGCTGCATGTCGTGGCTGTAGGGAAGGCCGAAGAAGACATCGAACCCGTGCTGCGTCGGCGGCCAGAACGGCGCGACATGACCAAGGTGCCACTTGCCGACCAGCGCGGTCGCATAATCCGGCTTCAGGGCCTCGGCGATGGTGATTTCGGACAGCGGCAGGCCGTTGGTGTCGGTCTGGCGGATCACGTCGCGCGCCAGGCCGGTGCGGATGGGATAGCGTCCTGTCATCAGGCCCGCGCGGGACGGCGTGCAGACGTTGGCGGAGGCGTAGAAGTTTGTGAGACGCGCGCCTTCGCGCGCGAGCCTGTCGATGTTCGGCGTACGGATCATGCCGTTGCCGAAGACGCCGAGGTCGCCATAGCCGAGATCGTCGCAAAGGATGAGGACAATGTTTGGCTTGCGGTTGGATGCCGCTGCCAGTTGCGGCGTTTCGCACGCCACAAGCGCGGCGGCAGCGACGGTGGAGGCGAGGAAATGGCGGCGCGACAGGGTCATAGCTCCATCGTCGCAAAGTTTGGCGCGCCGTCCAGAGCGATTTGCGATTGCCGTCGCGGTTTATACGCCTTCCAGCACGCGGGGGATGCGGAAGACGACGTCTTCCTGGGCGGTTATGACTTCCTGGACGGAGACATTGAAGCGGGCGCGGCAGGCGGCGATGACGCCCTGAACCAGTGTTTCGGGAGCGGAGGCGCCCGCTGTTAACCCAAGTGTGGCGACGCCCTTGAACCATGCCCAGTCGATGTTGTCGGCGGATGCGATGAGATGGGCGGCATCGGCGCCAGAGCGTTCGGCGACTTCCTTGAGACGGACGGAGTTTGATGAGTTAGCGGCGCCGATCACGAGGACTAGTTCTGCTTCCTGCGCGATCGCCTTCACGGCTTCCTGGCGGTTGGTAGTGGCGTAGCAGATGTCGTCCTTGCGCGGTTCGGCCATCTGGGGGAAGCGGCGGCGCAGGGTGGCGACGATGTCCTTGGTGTCGTCCACCGAGAGCGTGGTCTGCGTGACGTAGGCGAGGCGAGATGGGTCGGCGAAGGTGAAGGCTTCGGCGTCGGCTACGGTTTCGATGAGGGTCATGGCGCCGGGGCCGATCTGGCCCATGGTGCCGACGACTTCCGGGTGGCCTTCATGGCCGATCAGCAGGATGTGCATCCCGTTGCGCTCGTGGCGCTGGGCTTCGGCGTGGACCTTGGAGACGAGTGGGCAGGTGGCGTCGACATAGGTCATGTCTCGGCGCTGGGCCTCTGCGGGGACAACCTTGGGAACGCCGTGGGCCGAGAAGACGACCGGGCGGTCGTCCGGGCATTCTGTCAGCTCTTCCACGAAAACTGCGCCCATGGCCTCCAGGCGCTTAACCACGTGGGCATTGTGAACGATCTCGTGCCGCACGAAGACCGGGGCGCCCCATTTGGCCAGGGCCTGCTCCACGATCTGGATCGCCCGATCGACACCGGCGCAAAAGCCCCTGGGGGCCGCCAGAAGGACCTTCAGGGGTGGGCGGGCCGATTCGGAGGGGGGCGTCGTATTGGACAAGATTCCGCCTTGTTGCCGGTGTGGCTTGGCACGTTGCGTGGGCCGGTCTTTAGAGGCTATCACGCACCGGGAAAATGTCGCCGCCATGGCTATTCGCCAAGGGGCCCTGCGTCAGGATGTGCCAGTGAAGCGTTTTGTGCCTGCCTGTCTGGGCCTTTCGGCCATGCTGCTTGCCGGCGGTTGCCAGGGCGTTGCGGACGCTCTTGATGACAGTCCGAACGTGGGCCCGTGCCCTGTGGCGGGCGTGCTTTACGACGCCAGCCGGGTTGTCGAGGTCAAAGGGCCGGAGCGGCACGAGAATGTGGGCTTCACCGGCGCCGTGGAGAACGTGCGGGGTTTCTGCCGCTATATCGGCACCAACCCGATCACCATGGAAATCGAGATCGACTTCGCCTTCGGCCGCGGGCCAAAGGCCGAGGGGATGAGCCACAGCTATCCGGTGTTCGTGACGGTGACCCGGCGCGACAAGGTCGTGCTGGCCAAGGAAAGGTTCGACGTGAATGTCACCTTCCCGGAAGGCAAGGACATCGTCCGACAGACGGAGACGGTGCCGGGCATCGTCATCCCGCGGGCCAACGAGACGGTTTCGGGTTCCAACTTCGAGATCATCGCAGGCTTCGACCTGACGCCGGAACAGCTGGCCTATAACCGATCGGGCACGCGGTTCACGATCAACGTTGCACCCCCCGCCAAGGCGCAGTAGTCCGGCGGAGTTTCCTCGCCCCGGACTTTTCGATGACGACTTCAAAAGATCTTGCCGGCCTTCTGTCGGACGCTGCGGGCGCGGCGTTCGTGGCCCTTGGGCTTGAGGCCTCGCTCGGCGCGATGCGACGGTCGGACCGTCCGGACCTCGCCGACTTCCAGTGCAATGGCGCGATGGCGGCGGCGAAGAAGCTGGGCAAGAATCCGCGCGAGATCGCGACCGCTGTCGTCGAGGCGCTGAAGGCGTCGCCACTAGTGGTGAACACTGAAGTGGCTGGGCCGGGCTTCATCAATGTGCGGCTCTCGGCTGACGGGCTTTCGAAACGGGCGGCGGAGATCGCGCAGGACGAGCGTGCGGGCGCGTGGCGCGTCCAGGCCCCGCGGCGCGTGGTGATGGATTTCGGCGGCTGGAACGTCGCGAAGGAAATGCATATCGGGCACCTGCGTTCGACCGTGATCGGGGACTCGCTGCAGCGGCTTTTCCGCTTCATGGGCGATACCGTGACCAGCGATGTGCACCTCGGCGACTGGGGCCTGCAGATGGGCCAGCTGATAAACGAAGTGAAGCTGGAGCAGCCGGGGCTGCCGTATTTCGATGAGGCTTTCAAAGGTCCCTATCCCGAGCAGAGCCCGGTAAGCATGGACGATCTGAGCCGGCTTTATCCGCAGGCGTCGGGCAAGTCGAAGACCGATGAGGCGCGGCGCGAGGAAGATCGCAAGGCGACGGCGGAACTGCAGGCTGGGCGGCCGGGATACAGGGCGTTGTGGCGGCACTTCTGCAATGTCACGCGGGTGGGGCTGGAGCGTGAGTGCAAGAGCCTCGGTGTGACGTTCAACCTGTGGAAGGGTGAGAGCGACGCCGAACCGTTCATCCCGGAGATCGTCGACGACCTGAAGGGCCGGAAGATCGCGGAGTTCGATGCGGGCGCATGGATCGTGCGCGTGGCTCGCGAGACCGACAAAAAGGAGATGCCGCCGATCATCCTCGTCAACAAGGATGGCGCAATCGGCTATCATGGCTCCGACCTCGGCACGATCATCGACCGAAAGCGGAGCATCGACCCGCAGTTGTCGCTCTACATCGTGGACCAGCGGCAGGCGTTGCACTTCGAGCAAGTGTTCCGGGCGAGCGATCTTGCGGGCTACCTACCCGAGAAGGAGCTGGAGCATCTTGGTTTCGGCACGGTGAACGGGCCGGACGGCAAGCCTTTCAAGACGCGCGAAGGCGGCATCCTGAAGCTGCACGAATTCATCGCGCAGGCGGACGAGGTGGCCACGGCGCGGATGAAGGAAGCCGAGCTGGGGGCGGACGTTTCTGCTGCCGAGCAGGCTGACATCGCGCACAAGGTGGCGGTGGCGGCGATCAAGTTCTCCGACCTCTCCAACGTGCGGACGACGAATTACATCTTCGACCTTGAGCGGTTTATCTCGTTCGAGGGCAAGACGGGGCCGTATCTTCTGTATGCTGCTGTCCGGATCAAATCGCTGGCGCGACGGGCGGAAGCCGAGGGCGTGACACCCGGGCCGATCACGGTGGAACTTGATGCGGAGCGGGCGCTGGTTCTGGCGCTGGACGCGTTCAACGATGCGCTGCGCGGCGCCTACGACAAGCGGATGCCACATATCCTGTGTGAACATGCCTACGCACTGGGGCAGGCATTCTCGGGCTTCTATGCGGCGGCTCCGATCCTGGTCGAAAGCGATCCCCTGAAGAAGGCGTCCCGGTTGGCGTTGGCCTTGGCGACGCTGAAGCAACTTGAGCTCGTGCTCGGGTTGATCGGGATCGCGACGCCCGACAGAATGTAACCTGCGGACACGGGTTGGGGCGCTGGAGGAGTAGCGGGCGTGGAACTCGTGCTGGAATTCCGGGTCGATGACCTGTCGGGCAACGCGTCGCAGGCGCTGGTGCGACGGCATCTGGAGGGCATGCACCAGAATTCGCCGCCCGAGAGCGTGCATGCCCTCAGCATCGACCAGCTGCGCCAGCCTGGCGTGACCCTGTGGTCGGGATGGATCAACAACGAACTCGTCGTTATCGGCGCGCTCAAGCGGCTCGACGCCGAGAATGGCGAGATCAAGTCGATGCGCGTGGAGGAGGCCTGGCTGGGCAAGGGCATCGGCTGGATGATGCTCAATCACATCACGCAGGCGGCCAAGCGCGCAGGTATGAAAGTGCTGTGGCTGGAGACGGGTTCTGCGGATGCCTTCATTCCCGCGCTCGAGCTTTATGCGAGTGCAGGTTTCGTAAGGTGTGCGCCGTTCGGCGACTACACGGATGATCCGTTCAGCGTGTTCATGATGAAGGCGCTGTAGGCGCTACTTCTTCGCCTTGGCCTTCTTGGCTGGCGCATTATTCGCCGGCGCCTTGGCGGTTTTCTTCACCGGCCCCTTCACGGGTGGTTTCTCCACCGCCAGGGCGGGGCCGCCATTGCCTGGCATGAGCCAGACGGCGACCACCGCGTTGGCGTGGCCATGGCCCAGACCCATCTTCTCCATCAGGTGAGACCGCAGCTCGCCATGCTTCTTCAGGCCTGACTTCGACAGAACAAGGGAGAAATCCTCGTAAGTCTTGCCGGACGCCTTTTCGGCATTCGCGAGATAGGTCTGGAAGCCCTTATGGAGTTTCGACCGGTCCAGCGCCATGGATTACGGAGCCTTCCTCTGGGCGTCGCGAGCAGCCTTGAACTCGTTGCCGTCGTACCAGTTAGGCCAGTCGGCGCCGTTGGCAAAGCGGTTGACGATTTCATAGTCGACCTTGGCGTCGGCTTCGATGCCGTCCATCTTCCAGGCATCCGAGTATTCGTCGCGGACACTGTGATAACGGTTGTCGGTGTAGTCCTTGTTGGCCGCTTCGCCGGCGGCGACGCCGCCCTGCAAGAGGTCAACACCGCTTTCGGTGTAGAGCATCGGCACGCCTTTCTTGGCGAGGCTGATGTGGTCCGAACGGTAGAAGTAACCGTTCTGCGGCTGAGGGTCCGGCGTGATGTGGCGGCCGGTTTCGGTGAGCACCGCGCTGAGCATGTCTTCCAGCTGTGATGCGCCTGCGCCGATGACGATCATGTCTTTCGACGCGCCGATCGGTTGCAGGGCGTCGATGTTCACGCCCGCGACGATGTTCTTGAGCGGGATGAGCGGGTTCTCGCCGAAATAGGCCGAGCCCAGCAGGCCGGATTCTTCGAGTGTGACGGCGAGCACGGTGACCGAACGTTTCGGTTTCGGGCCGGACGCGATCTTCTCCGCGATGTCGAGGATCGTTGCGACGCCGGTTGCGTTGTCGACGGCGCCATTGTTGATCACGTCAGCGTTCGGATCATCGCTCACGCCTTTGCCGAGGTGGTCCCAGTGGGCCATCAGCAGCAGGTTTTCGTCCGGCTTCTCCGCGCCCTTGATCGTGCCGATCACGTTGCGGGAGTCCTTGAAGGCGATCGTCTGGTTGATCGTGGCAGAGGCCTTGAGGCCGGTCATCGGCACCGGCTTGAAACCACGCTTGTTGGCGGCGGCGCGCATCTTGTCGATGTCTAGGCCGGCAGCCTTGAACAGCTCGGTCGCGTGGTTCAGCTGGATCCAGCCTTCGAGCTTGGCGCGGCTGGCGCCGCCATCATTGCGGACGAGATCGGCCTGTTCACCGGTCCACGAGCTTTCGACCACGTTCCAGCCATAAGCGGCAGGCTTGGTTTCGTGGATGATGAGGGCAGCGGTTGCGCCCTGGCGGGCGGCTTCCTCGAACTTGTAGGTCCAGCGGCCGTAATAGGTCATCGCCTTGCCGTTGAAGAGTGAGGCATCGTTGGTGATGAAGCCCGGATCGTTGACGAACATCACGGCGGTCTTGCCGTGCATGTCGACGCCTGCGTAGTCGTTCCAGTTGGCTTCCGGCGCGACGACGCCGTAGCCGACGAACACGAGATCCGAGTCGGCGAACGACACGGTCGAGTTCTTCTGATCTTTCGTGATGTAGACGGCGTCGGGGCCCAGCTTGAGGTCCCATGCCTTGCCGCCGGGACCGGCGATCTTGAGAGAAGACGTTTTCGGATCGACGGTCTGGGCCGCCATCTTCACGATCTGGAAGTAGGTGCCGTCCGGATTGCCCGGCGCGAGGCCGATACGCTTCATCTCAGCGGCAATCCAGTCGGCAGCTTTCTCGCCGGCCTCTGTGCCAGGGCCGCGACCTTCATACTTGTTGTCGGCGAGTTCCTTCACGCGGGCCGCGATGTCGGCGCCGGTGATCTCGGGCGACGTCTGCAGGGTGGAGACGACAGCCGTGGCAGCGGCTGGCGCCGGGGTAGCGACGGTTTCAGGTTTGTCCCGTTCAATCGGGTTGCAGCCCGCCAGCATTACGGACATCAGCCCGGCGGCCGACAACAGAGCAAATCTCATCCACCTCTCCCTTGAAGTGCGGGCACATTATCCCGCGATCCCGAACCGGCAAGAGGATAGGTTTGTGTGCAATTCCCCGCCTGGGGACAAACTAAAAGAGCCAGCACCGAAGTGCTGGCTCCTTCAAAACCGACCGAATTTTCCGAACTTTCGTTCTTCCATTTCAACCAGCTCACGAGACTAACGACGAAACGTCCCGGTAGTTCCGCGACGGATGATATTTCCGGATCGTGCAATCCGCGCTTATTTGATGGCGTTTCGGTTTGTGGGCGGAAAGGCCGACCTGCAGGCTGGCCAGCGCCCTTCCTTGCATTCAGGTGAGCCTCATGTTCTCCGCCATCGTCATTTCGAAGACCGAAGCCAGCCAACATGTGGCCGTCACCAAGCTTGAAGAGGCGCAGCTGCCTGAGGGCGATGTGACCGTCCAGGTCGACTACTCGACCATCAATTACAAGGACGGTCTGGCTATTACGGGCAAGGCCCCAGTCGTGCGCAAGTTTCCGATGGTTCCGGGAATCGATATCGCGGGCGTCGTTCTGGATAGCGCGCATGCCGACTGGAAAGAGGGCGACAAGGTTGTCCTGAATGGCTGGGGCGTGGGCGAAGTGCATCCGGGTGGTCTCGCCCAGAAGGCGCGGCTGAAAGGCGAGTGGCTTGTACCGCAGCCTTCTGCGTTCACGGCGCGGCAGGCGATGGCCATCGGTACTGCGGGCTATACCGCAGCGCTGTGTGTGGAGGCGCTGGAGAAGGGCGGCGTGACGCCGGATCAGGGCGAGGTTCTGGTGACGGGCGCGACTGGCGGCGTTGGCAGCGTCACGGTCTCGCTGTTGAGGAAAGCCGGGTTCTCCGTCGCCGCTGCTACCGGCAAGGCGTCTGAAGGCGAGTACCTGAAACAGCTGGGCGCGAACACGATCATCGACCGCGCTGAACTCGCGGCCGCCGGCAAACCGCTGCAGAAGGAGCGCTGGGCCGGCGTGGTGGATTCGGTCGGCAGCTTCACGCTGGCGAATGCGTGCGCGCAAACGCGCTATGGCGGCGCTGTGGCCGCGTGCGGTTTGGCGCAGGGCATGGATTTTCCCGCTTCAGTCGCTCCCTTCATCCTGCGCGGCGTCTCGCTGCTTGGCATCGACAGCGTCATGGCGCCGAAAGCCAGGCGTCTTGCGGCATGGGCGCGCCTTGCGCGCGATCTCGACGTGTCCGCTTTGGAGATGATCGCGACCGAGGTTGGACTTGAAGGCGCGATCGCCGCAGCGACCGACATCATAGCGGGCAAGGTGCGTGGCCGCATCGTGGTCGATGTGAACAGGTAGGCGTTCAGCTTTCCCAATCGTCGTCGTGATGTTCGTCGGGGATGTGATCCATCGGCGAGGGCTGGGGATCGCCGGGTAGGGGGATCCAGGCTGTTTCCTCCGGAGGCTGCCCAAACCAGGTGCTACTGAAGCCTCCCGCGATGGAGGCGCGCCAGTCTGCCGCAGCCTTGGCAAGGCGCTCCTTCGACGAGGCTACGAAATTCCAGTCGAGGAAGCGCGGGCCGTCTAGCGGTTCGCCGCCAGCGAACATGATGCGCGTCCCGGCCGTGAGTGTCACAGGGCAGGGGCGGGCAGGGTTGAGGATCGCCATCTGCGCTTCGCCGATCGTTGTCTCGCCGATCGCAGCGGAACCATTGACCACGTAGAGGCCAAGTTCAGCTGCCTCTGGAGCCTCGATCGTCGTGTCGCGTTGGGCAGTCAGGACGAGCTGGCATATCCCATGAGGGAATTTGACAGGCGAGCGATGCCCATAGGCGGAACCGGAAATCAGAACCCCCGTTGCGCCTCCAGCGTCAATGACGGGCAGCACATCGGCCGGATAGTGCTCGAAGGTCGGTTCCTGTTCCTCGTGCGACTTCGGCAGCGCGACCCAGGTCTGGATCGCCTCGATGCGATGACCCCGCTCGCGTTCGGCGTGGGGCGTGCGCTCGGAATGCACGATGCCGCGGCCGGCCGTCATCCAGTTCACGGCGCCGGGGCGGATGGTTTGATAGGTGCCGAGGCTGTCACGGTGATCCAGCGCGCCCTCGAACAGCCAGGTGACGGTGGCCAGGCCGATATGCGGATGCGAGCGCACATCCATGCCCTTGCCGGGCGGAAGCTCGGCGGGGCCCAGATGATCAAAGAACACAAAGGGGCCGACATTCCGGCGCTTGGCGAAAGGCAGCAGGCGGCGGACATAGAATCCGCCCAGATCGCGCTGGCGGGGCTCGATGATCATCTCGACCGCGTTGGACATGGCTTCCCTTCATTGTGTCTGCGGTTGAGTATGGACGAGCGCCGCCGGATTGGGAAAGTAGCGCCATGAGGTCGCTTTTTCTTGTCGCTCTCGGGTTGATTGCGTCCGCCTGCGCGCCCTTCCAGCAGGCCGCGATCGCATATGACGCGCAGCCGCAGCCCGGTTTTTCGGATCACTGGTTCACATCATTCGATGGCGCCCGGCTGGGTCTCGACACCTATCTGCCGCACGGGCCGGGGGCTGGGCCCTGTGACGCGGGCAAGGGGATCAATCTCGCCGCGAAGGATCCCGCCTGCGAGGCCGCTGAGCAGGTCTATGGCGCAAATCCGGATGTCGTAATCATCGCCGTTCACGGCATGAACGATTATGCCGGCGCATTCCATGCGGCGGGCGCGTGGTGGTCAGCGCATGGGGCGCTGGTCTATGCCTATGACCAGCGTGGCTTCGGGCGTTCGCCTGGCTGGATGCTTTGGCCGCAGCACGAGCTGCTGCGGAAGGATCTTGAGACCGCCGTGAAGGTGGCCCGCCAACTCTACCCCGATGCGAAGATCGCTGTCGTAGGCGAGAGCATGGGGGCGTCCGTTGCGGTCACGGCGTTTGCCGATCCTGATCCGCCTGAGGCGGACGCGCTGATCCTGTCAGGGCCTGGCTTCCGCGGTTGGGGTGTACTGCCCTGGTATTACAGCGTCAGCCTGTGGGTGAGTTCTCATGTACGTCCTGACTGGATCGTGGTGCCTCCCAAGGGCCTGAACATCGTCGCCACCGACAACAACGCAAAACTGCGAGAGATGTGGTACGATCCACTGGTTCAGAAGTCGAACCGGATCGACAGTGTCTATGGCGTCGTCTCGATCATGGAAGAGGCTGATCAGAAGATCGATGAGCTTCCAACACGCATCCCCACGCTCATGCTCTACGGCGCAAACGACCAGATCATCCCGCCTGATGGTGTGGAGCGGGCGGCCAAGCGGATGCCGCCCCATGTAAAGACGGCCTATTACACCAAAGGCTACCACATGCTCATGAACGACCTTCAGGCCGAGACGGTCTGGAGCGACGTTCTGGCCTTCATCCGCCGGCCGGAATCACCCCTGCCATCCAGGGCGCCGCCCATCCCATTCCGACGCGAAACCGCTGAAAACCGGTGAAATTTCACCGGTTCGGACTGCCCGAAAATTAACCAAAATCAGCTAAGGTGGCCAGACTGGGATAGACCGGTTGAGGGACTTTCGCGCGGCATGCTTGCGCAGGTGAAGAAACTGGCGGGCGACGATTTCGCAGGACGCTTCGGCGCCTGGTGGAACGGTCGTGACTATGTTGCGCCGCCGGAAGGCGAGGGCGAGGCGAAAGCCGATGCGCCCAAGACTGAGGCCGCGCCTGAACCCAAGGCCGAAGCGAAAGCCGAAGCTTCCGCGAAGCCGGAGAAGGCCGAGCAGCCTGCCGAGGGTGACCAACCCGCCGAAGAGCGGGCGGCCAAAGCCAAGGTCCGCGAAGAATCCGCCGTGGACGTCGATGGCGAGACCCTCCGCATCAAGGCGCTTGAGACGCTGTGGGGCGAAGGCCGCCTTGCGCCGGGCTCGTTCGCGCTCGACACCAAGATCATCGACACGCTGCTCGAACTTGCCGACAAGCCAGGTGACATCGGCTTCATCGGTTCCGACGGTGCGCTGCTCAATGCGTTCGCGGCGCAGTCCGACCGCAAGGCGCTTGCCACTGAATGGCGCAAGGCGTGCGTGACGCGCCTCGGCCAGCTGGTGCCGTCCGCCGTTGTGACCGCGGGCGAAGTTGATCGACCGCGTGGTTTTGCCGATGGGTCGCTGCCTGCCATCGCCAGCGTGGAAGCGTTCGCCTATGCCGACCACAAGGCCGGGCTCGTCGGCCGCGTTCACCGCGCGCTTGACGACAAGGGCCGCTGGGTGTTCCTCGACACTTCGCGCACCACGAACAAGACGCCGTCCGCTGCTTTCGCCTCGGCTTGGGCCGAGCCTCAGCTCTCGACCAATGACGAGATCGAGGAACTGCTGAAGCTCGCTGGCTTCAAGACCGTGCAGAAGGTGCAGGTCACCGAGCTGGTTCTCGCTGCCGCCAAGCAGGGCTACGCCAATCTTGCGCAGGTCCTCGAAAGCGCCTCGCAAAACGGCTTCACCGGTCGCGAGGGCGCGCTGTTCCTGCAGGAGCTGGCCTGGGAAGCGCAAAGCTGGCGCGCCCGCTGCCGCGCGCTCGAAGGCGGCGCACTCGAGATGAACCTCTGGGTCGCCGACAAGACCGAGCAACTCCCGCAGCTCGAGCTCACCAGCGAAATGCTCGATCGCCAGATCGGCACAGACGACGCCGGCGCAACCGAAGCGCTGTTCGACCAGCAATAGATTGCTGTTGCCGTTGCGGCCGGCGTGACTTAGCGATGCCGCCGATCGCGGCGCGTTGACACTCCGCATTCATCGTGCCGAATGCCCCGCAAGATCTGCGTCCAACGAGGCGCGGACAGGGGAAACGTTCATGTGCGGATTGCTTGGGGGCATGGCCCGCGAGCCGGTTGGGGCTGAGCGGATCAAGCGGGGTCTGGATTCGCTGGATCATCGCGGGCCGGACGGGCAGGGGCGATGGGTTTCCGCGAATGGGCGGACCTTCCTGGGCCATACGCGGCTGTCGATCATCGGGCTGAGCAACGGCGACCAACCGATGGCGAATGCACAGGGCGATGTGCATCTCGCTGTAAACGGCGAGTTCTACGGCTATCGCAAGATACGCGATGAGCTGCGCGGACAGGGCAGCGTGTTCAAGACGGATTCCGACAGCGAGATCGCGCTGCATTTGTATCTGCAGCGGGGGATGCGGGCGACAGAGGCGTTGCGCGGCGAGTTCGCGGTGCTGATCGCGGACGAGCGGCGCAATATCATGATCGCGATCCGCGACCGCTTCGGGATCAAGCCGCTGTTCTATGCTGTGGTGGATGGGAATGTGTACTTCGCATCGGAGATCAAGGCGCTGCTGGCGCTAGGGGTTCCGGCGAGGTGGGACGAGGAAGCGGCGTATCACGATGCGTTCATCTGCCGCTCGCATCAGACCACGATGTTCGCAGGTATCCGTTCGGTGCCGCAGGGCTGCTACGCCGTGGCGCGCGGCGGGGAAGTGCAGATTTATCGGTACTGGGACTGGATTTTTCCAACGACCGAGGAGACGGCGGCGGATGACCGGACTGAAGCCGAAGTGGTGGCGGGCTTTGGCAATGTGCTGAGCGATTCCGTGCGGGAGCGGATGGTCGCTGACGTGGAAGTCGGCTGCTATCTGAGCGGCGGGATCGATTCATGCGCGGTGCTGGGGCTGGCGCAGCGCCAGATGGACCGGCCGATACGCGCATTCACGCTGGCGTTCGACGATCCGCTTTACGACGAGTCCGATATCGCGCGGCGGCAGGCGGCATTTGTGGGCGCGTCCTTCCATCCCGTGCCGATGACGCGGCGCAAGCTCGCGGATGCGTATTCCGATGCGGTCTGGCATTCGGAAACGCCGATGGTGAACGGGCATGGCGCGGCGAAATTCCTGCTGAGCCGGGCGGTGCGCGATGCCGGGTTGAAGGTGGTGTTCACCGGCGAAGGGTCTGACGAATTGCTGGGCGGCTATGCGACCTTCCGGCGCGACGCGCTGGTGCATCATCGGGACAATCGCAGCGCGAAAGAAACCGAGGCGCTGCTGGAGAGGATGTTCGCGTCGAATGCGGCGACGCGCTCGATCTTCATGAACCGCGATCCCGACAATCCGGCGTTTGCGGATGTGCTGAAGCGATTGGGATGGTTGCCGTCGTTCATGGAAAGCTTCGGCATCATGGGTCTGGCGGCCGTGCCGTGGTTCCGTGACGACGTGATGGGGCGTGTGAGGGACAGCTCGCCCTATGCCGATGTGCTGGATCGTCTGCCGCTGTCGACGGCGGTGGTCGGGCGCGACCGGTTGCATCAGGGGCTCTACATCAATTCGAAGACGCACCTTGCGAACTTTATTCTCACCTTTCTCGGCGACCGAATGGAGATGGCGCATTCGATCGAGGGGCGCGTGCCGTTCCTGGATCATCACGTCGCCGACTATGCGGCGCGCGTTCCGATCGCGATGAAGATTAAAGGGTTCCGAGAGAAGCATGTGCTGCGCGAGGCTGCGAAGGATGTACTGATCGAGGAAGTCTACAATCGCGAGAAGCACCCGTTCACGTCGCCGCCCGCTGGTGGGGAAGATCCGATGATGATGATGTACGAGGATGTGCTGGCTTCGAAGGCTTTCAACGAACAGCCGATCTTCGAGCCTGCGCGCGTACGGCAGGGGTTGAAGGAGATGAAGGCCAGCCCGCCCGACCAGCGGCCGGCCTTCGAGGGTCGTATCCAGCGGGCCGTTTCGACCACGCTGATGCACCAGCGCTTCGGCATGTCCTAGATCGACACGATCCTTGCGCCGGCGGCTGAAACCAGCGCAGCTACGGCACGATCATGCTCATGGACCGGGGTTCAAAGGCCCTGCGGATGGGGGTATAGCCCCGCGCAAGCCGCACCAGAGCGGCGGCGTCCGGAGTTTCTCCCCATGTTCGACAAGCCCGCCTTCGCAGGCCACGAAAGCGTCCACCATTTCTTTGACGCCAAGACCGGCCTCCGGGCGATCATCGCGATCCACTCGACGGCGCGCGGGCCCGCAGCGGGTGGATGCCGCATGTGGAATTATGCGACGGCGGATGATGCGTTTATCGATGCGCTGCGCCTCTCCGAGGGGATGAGCTACAAGAACGCCATGGCCGACCTGCCCCTGGGCGGCGGCAAGGCCGTGATCTGGGGCAACTCCAAGACAGACAAGACGCCAGAGCTGTTCCGTGCGTTCGGTCACGCGATCGCGACGCTCAATGGAAAATACTGGTCGGCCGAAGACGTCGGCGTTTCGGTGCACGACATGGCCTACGCTGCCGAGGTCACGCCCTATGTCGCCGGCCTGCCGACGGGCAAGGCGGCTAGCGGCGATCCGTCGCCGGTCACTGCCAAGGGCGTTTTCCTCGGCATCAAGGCGACGGCGCTACGCGCTTTCGGCACGGACGATCTCAACGGCAAGCATGTCGCCGTGCAGGGGGTTGGTCATGTAGGCGCTTATGTCTGCGGCCACCTCGCCAAGGCGGGCGCCAAGCTGACAATCACGGATGTGAACCCGGAAGCGCTTGCGCAGGTGTCGCAGGCGACGGGCGCAAAGGTCGTGACCCCGGACGAGATCTATGATGTGGCGGCCGATATCTTCTCGCCGAACGCGCTCGGTGCGATCATCAACTCGAATACGCTGCCGCGCCTCCAGGCAAAGGTGATCGCGGGGGGCGCCAACAACCAGCTGTCGACGCCGGACATGGGTGAGAAGGTGCTTGAGAAGGGCATCCTCTACGCCCCGGACTACGTCATCAACGGTGGCGGCATCATCAACGTGGCGGCGGAAATCTCGGGCACATACGACCCGGCCTGGGTCGACGGCAAAGTGCAGCGTCTGGTGCAGACGCTGGGCGAGGTTCTGGACCAGGCGAAGTCCGAAAAGCGGGCCAGCAACCGCGTGGCTGACGAAATTGCCCGCCGGCGGATTCTCGCCGCCTAGTTGAATCCACGTGACCATCTGTTAATGCGCTGGTTTGTTGCGTTGCAGCGAGAGCGCAGTCGTCGACCAAATGGCGCGGCTCTTGCTGAACGGGGTGGTGGGGCCGCCCATGTCTGCGGCAGGGTCGTGAAACCGCACGATCCGCTTGCCCAGAGGTCGGTGGCCATTGGTTTGGGTGTCGGGGGCTTCATGTCTGAAGTCGTTGTGCAGATCAGCGCGGACGAGAGCCGGGATCCGTCCCGTCTCATGCAGGCGCTCGATGCTTTTGCCAAATGGGCAGCTGAATCAGGGCTTTCCGGCGATTCCAGCGATGCGCCGGACATCATGATGATGACCGAGCACTCGGGCGGCGAGATGCGCCGGAAGCTGGTTTTCCAGGACCGTGACCACGCCGCGAAGTTCCTCGTCTTCTGGCGCACGGAGCGCCATCGAATCCGCATGCCGGAAGGCCTGCCGGCCTCCGCCTAGGAGAAACTCTCCACGCAACCGAAGCCTGAACCGGCGCGGGACACCGCGTCCCGGACGATTCGAATCCCCACAATTTTGATGCGGCGCGGTAGCTAGGATTAGCCGCCAAAAGCCCTGACGAGGGCAGGGAAATTAACGCCTGGCTGCTGAAAGTTTTCGCCTGCCGCGCGATCCCGCCGGCCTGCCGGAAACCGGCGCACGAAACGGCCCCCCACAGACGCGATCGCGTGTGGCTCTGGCTCTCCCGTCGCGCGCCTATATAGAGGCGCGATGCCTTCGTCCCCCAGCAGCCGCACCAACGGATCTCTCCGTGTCGCCGTCGTCGGCGCGGGGATCATCGGGCTCGCGGTCGCGCTGGAGCTGAAGGCGCGCGGCGCGGACGTCGTGGTTTACGAGAGCGGGGTCGATCTCGGCGCAGGCGCGACCATGCGCGCAGCGGGAATGCTTGGCGCGGCTTTCGACTGGGCGGCTGAAGACGAGCAGCGGCCACTGGCGGCGCTGGCGCGGCATGCCGGGATGCTGTGGCCGGACTTTGCTGCGCGGGTTGAGCGGCTCGGCGGCGGTCCGATGGAATTCTCGCAGGAAGGGGCGCTCGTCGTCGCCCGCAGCGACGGCGAAGCGGACTGGCTGGAGGAGCTGACACTCGCCTGTCAGGCGCGCGATCTGCCGGTGAAACGGCTGTCGGCCGCGGAGCTGAAGGGACATGAGCCGGCGCTGACGGGAGCGATCAAGTCAGGCTTGCTGCTGCCGCAGGATCGGCACGTGGATGCGCAGATCGCACTCCAGCGTCTCGGCGCGGCGCTGTCGCGTCACGGCGTGGGGCTGAAGTTCGGGCGCAAGATCGAGCGCATTGTTGGCGGCCAGTTCTTCCAGATGCCGGATGGCGAGCGGTTCGACCGCGTCGTGCTGGCGACAGGCGCCGGCGCGGTTCCGCAGTTTGCCGGGCCGCGCGGGGCGCTGCTGCAGCATGGCCTCGCGGCGGCTGTTCCGGTGAAGGGGCAGATGCTGGCGCTTGCCGTCGTCAACGGTGCGCCAAAACACGTGATCCATACGCGGGATGTCTACATCGCACCGAAATCGCGCTGGGTGCTGGTAGGCGCAACGAACGAGCGCGGGAAGGCCGATACCGAGGTTGAAACCTCCGCGATCGCAGCACTCCGTGAGAAGGCTGCCGCGCTCGCCGTCGTGCTGGCCGATGCGCCGGAAGTAACTGCCTGGGCGGGTGTCCGTCCGGCAACGCCAGACGATGCGCCGATGATTGGCCAGACCGCCATTCCGGGCGTTTTCGCCGCGCTGGGGCATTACCGGAACGGGGTGCTTTTCGCGCCGGCGACGGCTGGGATTGTCGCGGATCAGGTGATTGACGGGAAAGTGAGCCCGCTGGCCGCCGCCTTCGATCCACTGAGGTTTGACAATGGAGGCGAGGCGCCGCACTCGCCCTCTGCCCTCGGTCTGGATAGTTAGGGTCTGGCTAGTTAGAGCCGAAGAAGACGAGTTCGGGGTTTCGGGAGAGACGCATGCACAACATCGCCCCCATGACGGAAGATCAGGAAGCGATCCGGGAAGCGGTCGCCGCGGTCTGCCGCGAGTTCGACGCCGAGTACTGGCGCAAGACCGACGACACCGGCAAATGGCCGGAAGAATTCACCAAGGCGATGGCGGACGGCGGCTGGCTGGGCATTGCCATGCCGGAAGAAGTGGGCGGTTCGGGCCTTGGCTTGATGGAAGCCTCCATCATGATGCAGACGGTCGCGCGCTCGGGCGCGGGCTTCACGGGTTGCTCGTCGATCCACCTCAACATCTTCGGCGCGAAGCCGATCGAGAAGTTCGGCACCAAGGAACAGAAGCAGGAATACCTGCCGAAGATCATCTCGGGCCAGCAGAAGATGTGCTTCGGCGTCACTGAGCCGAACTCGGGCCTCGACACGTCTTCGCTTGAGACGCGCGCGGAACGCACGAATTCGGGTTACACAATCAACGGCCGCAAGATCTGGACGACTGGCGCTCAACGAGCTGACAAGATCCTGCTGATCGCGCGCACGACGCCGAAGGACAAGGTGGCCAAGCCCTATATGGGGCTGTCGTTGTTCTACATGGACATGAAGGGGGTCGAGGCGAAGCCGATCCCGAAAATGGGTCGCAAGGCTGTCGAGTGCAACATGCTGTACTTCGACAACGTGCAGATCCCGAACGAGGCGCTGATCGGCGAGGAAGGCCAGGGCTTCAAATACCTGCTGCAGGGCCTCAACCCCGAGCGTGTGCTGTTCGCGGTCGAGTCGATCGGCCTTGGCTTTGCTGCCCTTGAGCGCGCCACGACCTACGCTAACGAGCGCGTCGTGTTCGGCCGTCCGATCGGCCAGAACCAGGGTGTCGCCCATCCGCTGGCCAAGTGCTGGGCCGAACTCTTCTGCCGCCGAACTGCTCGCCTACAAGGCCGCGCAGCTCTACGACAAAGGCCTAGAGTGCGGAGCGGAAGCCAACGCCGCCAAGTATCTCGGCGCGGAAGCGGGCTTCAGCGCCTGCGAAGCGTCGGTGCTGGCGCACGGCGGCATGGGCTACGCCAAGGAGTACGACGTCGAGCGCTACATGCGCGAGGCCATGATCGCGCGCATCGCGCCGGTCAGTCGCGAGATGATCCTCAACTTCATCTCCGAGCGCGTGCTCGGTCTGCCGAAGAGCTACTAGTCGAGCGGGACTTGCCGCCTGGACCTTTCGGTGATCGTCTTTTCCCAGGCCATCGGGCCGTTGGGGAAGGCGCGCGCCATGAGAGCTCTTGTGATGATGACGGTGACTGTGGCCGCCAGCGGTTGCACATCGTTCGGCGCGCGCGAGTACGTCGTTATCGAGCACGCCGTTCTTCCCGTTGAACAGGCGAAGGGACTGACGCGGGAAGAGTTCGAACTGCGTCTGGGCCTGAAGCCATCTGGCCTACGACTGGTGCGATCGGCTGCGCTGGAAAAAGGTTCACTGGTGGAGGTTGTCGCCAACGCTGATCTCGGCCTTGAGGGCAGCTGTCCAAGCGGCGGGTTCGCTTCCGTGCTGTGGCGATACGGGGAACAGATCGGACCCTATGTATTTCCGGACAATCGGCTTTCACCGCCTGCGATTTTCCGTGACGACCGTTACGAAGGGCCAGCCGAGAACGTGCAACGGACTGGCGAAAATGCGGAGCTTCCTGCGTCGATCGTTACGACCTGCACAGAGGTTCGCAACGCCGCCAATCCAGGTCAACTTATACTTGCACCGGTCGCGGTGACACAGGTCGGACTGCTGGCGATTTTCAATGCCGGCAAGCCGGGGCCGCACGATATCAATCCGACGCTTGCAACCTTGCGTCTTGGATCTCCGCCACCGGGTGGGTTGGAAGCATGGCTGGGTAGGTTACCGGATGATGCTCTTCCGTTGATGCGCAGCGACACCCGGTTGGAGGTCGGACTTTATACGTTGCAGCCGCTGAAGCCCGACGTCCACGCTCCGTATCACGCGGTGAAAGTGACATTTGAGCAGGGTCTGGTCGCGAAGCTCGAAGCCAGCGGAGCCATGAAGTGCAAGCTAACACCTGCTCGCGCATTACAATGCGCCGCGTGAACGTCTTTCAATCCGTGACCGGCGTCAGTCGGGTGCGGTTCTGGGTGCCGTCGACGCCGGTGTAGATGAACCAGACGTCGTTGCCGGACCATTCCAGCTTAATCGGCTGGAACGGGCGGCCGCGCATGTTGTTCGGGTTCTTTGTCACCAGCGGCGTCAAGGTCAGCACGTCGTCCTTCACAGTGAAGTTGCCGGCGAAGCTGGCAAAAGGCGTGAACACCTTGCCGCGTTCCTCATCCGTCGGGTTTGCACTGAGCGGCGGGCGTGGCGCGAAAGACGAGACGTAGTTCGCACCGAACGAGGCGGCCGTGAAGACGTAGAAGCCCGGCTGCATGTCCGTGACGTGCGTTCCGGCGTCTGGACCGGCGCCCACGACCATCTCCGCGCGCTTCCATACGCCTGTCAGGCGACGGGCTTCCGGCGTAATGCGCGCCGCGTCCGGCGTCATGCGGGCGTAGCGCGTCTTGACCATGCCATCGTCTGGCGTGGTCGTTGTTAGCCACAGGTCGTCGCCCACCCAGGAGAGGTCGTAGTCGAAGGTCGTGACGCCATCCATGTTGGCGGGGTTCTTCGCGACGACAGGCTTCAGCGTCAGCTTGCCATCGGCATTGGTGTAGGTGCCCGTGCTGCCGGTGTAGGGCGTGAAGGCCCGGCCGGCTTCGGCCAGTGTCGGTTCCTCGCCAATGAAGGGACGAGGCTCGAAGCCGTTCACGGCGGTGAGGGCGTAGTGGGTCTTGCTGAAGACGATCATGCCCGGCTGGAGATCGGCGGTGTGACGGCCCAGGTCGCGGCCCATTTCGTTGACGACCTCGGCACGCTCCCAGGCGCCTTCCAGCACGGGCAGGGGCTTTTCGGAAGCGGCCGCGTCGCGCGGGGCAGCTCCCGGACTGCACGCCGCCAGCGGCAGTCCGACCAGAATGATCAGGCTTACGATGTGTCGATTCATGGCACTCCCTCGACAGTGGATCGAAAGGGCAACGCACCGCGTGACACTAGCATGGTCTCAGAGCCTTGTAATGCTGCGGCGCCATGTAGCTGCCGGGGGAGGTAGTTTGCAGCCCTCCGGCATGTAGCTTGCGACGACTGGGTAGGGTGTCGGAGGAGTTTGTCATGACCGATCAATCCACCAACGGGCCTGCGCCGTTCTCTGTCGCCGCGATGCCTCCGGGCATGCTGATGTGGGCCGGCATGTATGCCGTGCTCTTCACGATCGCTGGCGGCATGATCGCCTACATGTACAATCCGACCAACCGGTAGAGCCGGTTTACCGGCGCCAGCGCTGGTCTTAGCTTCGCTCCGTTCCTGAACGGGCGGGCTTTTCATGTCTTCCATCCTCATCACCGGTGCGGGCAGCGGGATTGGCCGCGCGACAGCCTTGGCGTTTCTCAAGGCCGGCTGGGACGTAGGCCTGGTCGGGCGGCGGCGCGAGGCTCTGGACGAGACGGCCAAGCTTGGCGGCGGCGGGCATGTGCTGCCCGCAGACGTGACGCAGGCAGGCGAGGTCGACGCCGTGTTCGCGGAAGCAGTCGCGAAGATGGGAAGGATAGATGCGCTGTTCAACAATGCGGGTCGCGGGTCGCGGCCCAAGACGATCGACGAGATGTCGCTCGAGGACTGGCATGGCGTGCTCGATGTGAATCTCACGGGCTCCGTGCTGTGCGCGCGGGCCGCGTTTGCTCAAATGAGAAAACAGTCGCCACAGGGTGGGCGGATCATCAATAACGGATCGATCTCTGCGCATGCGCCGCGGCCGGGCTCGACGCCCTATACAGTGACGAAGCACGCGATCACGGGGCTAACGAAATCCATTTCACTCGATGGGCGGCCGTTCGGCATCGCCTGCGGGCAGATCGACATCGGCAATGCGCTGACCGAAATGGCCGCGCCGATCGCGAAGGGCGCGCCTCAGGCCGACGGGCGCATCATGGCCGAGCCGACGATGAATGTGGATGACGTTGCGAAAGCCGTGCTGATGATGGCCGCACTGCCTCTTGCATCCAACGTGCAGTTCATGACGGTGATGGCGACAAACATGCCCTTCATTGGAAGGGGCTAGGGAGATCGTTATGGGACGCGTTGCGGGCAAGGTTGCGCTGGTCACGGGCGGCGCGAGCGGGATCGGGCGCGGCTGCGCGCTGACGCTGGGTCGCGAGGGGGCGAGCGTCATCGTCACAGACGTGCAGGCGAAGGGAGAAGAGACAGCCGCCGAGATTCGCAAGGCCGGCGGCAAGGCGCGCTTCCAGATGCAGGACGTTACCAGCGAGGGCGAGTGGAACGCCGTGATCGCGGGCATCGAGAAGCAGGAAGGCAAGCTCGACATTCTCGTGAACAATGCGGGGATCGCGGTAGGGGGAATGGTGACCGAACTCTCGCTGGAGGATTTCCGGCGGCAGATGGCGGTCAATGTCGACAGTGTGTTTCTTGGAACAAGGGCGGCGCTGCCGCTGATGCGCAAGGGCAAGAGCGGTTCGATCGTAAACATCTCCTCGATCGCCGGGCTGCGAGGTGCGCCGCGGCTTTCGGCCTACTGCGCCTCGAAGGGAGCGGTGCGGCTATTCACGAAGGCGGTCGCACTTGAGTGCGGACTGATGAAGGATGGCATCCGCGTGAACTCTGTTCATCCGGGCATCATCGACACGCCGATCTGGGGGCAGGTGATCCCCGGCTCGAACGAGCCGCCAGACCTCGATGCGATTTCCGCGCTGCGCGTGCCGATCGGCCGGAAGGGCGTGCCGGCGGATATCGCCAATGCAGTGCTGTTCCTCGCGAGCGACGACAGCAGCTACATGACCGGTGAGGAAGTCGTCGTCGACGGGGGGATGACGATTGGCTCGCTCTAATCTTCGCGTTTAGTCGGCGGGCCGCTGCTGCCGCGGAAGTGGTGATCGACGGGAGGAGGGCCGGAAAGGATGTCTTCTTTCGGCTGATCCGGAACGCTGTCGTCGGCGATGCTGACCCTCGTGGTGAAGTATCCCACGACCGCCAGAACGCACGTCCAAACGAGAAGCGAGCGTCCAAGCAGAGCGCGATCGACTAAGAAATAGACGGCTCCGACTATTGCTAAGCCGCCGACGATCAGAATCGGGAAGGCGCTTGTCCATTTGGTCAGACGCACGTTGCATTTCGTGCATCGGAACGCGAATTTCTCTGAGCCAACGGTGAGCTGCTTCCAAGTGATGTGTTTGCCGCATGCCGGGCAAACGGCTCTGCTTGGACCGCTCACACAACTTCTCCCAAAAGGCTACGGTCAGGTCAGCTCACTGGCTGTTGCGCCATTTTTCCATGGCGGCGGAGATCGCGAAGGTCTCCCGGTATTTCGGCGAATCCGAAGGGCGAGGGGGCTTGGCTGAGGTGAGCGCCATGATCTCGGCGAGCTTGTTATGCGCGGGGCCGGACTGGCCGGCGCCGATATAGGCGTGCAGTTCGACCAGGGCGGACGACAACACGTCGTCGGCTCGGATGACGAAGTAGGGCTCGTCGTCGGCCAGTTTCGCCAGCGGATCGTATTTCGACGGGTTGGCTTTGGAGCCGACGGGGGCGGTCATGGATGCCTCATTTTGATTCGTAAGGAGTGTGCGCGGATTCGGGTCCACGGTGCGAGGCGGTGGATGGGCGCACGCGCGCTATCCCGCAAGAGGCGAGTTGGGGGAAATTCCGATTGTGGCGCGCGTGGTTAGACGGGCGCGCTAAATCCGTAAGCACACGAAAATCCACTCATCCCGGCCGCAGCTAGGCGGAGAGCCTGGAACCACTCCTTGCGAGCCCGCATGTTGATCAGTGGGCGCCTGGATGTAGGGATTGTAAGAGGTTGCCTTGACGGGCAGTGAGGTTGGTTTCCTGTTGTTTGGTGTCAATCTTCGTTCGGGGCAGTGATGCTTGCGCCGGGTCCGTGTGCCAATCACGGGACTGGCCGTTGCGTTTCATCTGG
The DNA here is from genome assembly GCA_047601145.1 of Hyphomonadaceae bacterium. Classification (GTDB taxonomy): domain Bacteria; phylum Pseudomonadota; class Alphaproteobacteria; order Caulobacterales; family Hyphomonadaceae; genus UBA7672. Next base: position 575,851 of record JASGJW010000003.1, on the reverse strand, counting down.
AAAGTCGAGACGACGTATCGCAAAAGCTGAACGAGCACGCTCAGCATCGCGACCAGCGAAAGCTAGAGGGGCAAGGGAAAGCCTACCTCATTTGCGTGTGTTCGTGCCTGTGTGATGCGGAGGATTATGCGCCCGCAATTTCCCCTGGCCGGATCTGAACAATGCTATCCCACGATCTTTCAGGCTAGCGTGCGGAAATCAGCGGCGAAGACTTTCGGCCATCCCACGAAGTGCGAACCGCTCTATCCCACGATGGCGCGCTGATCTGGCGGGTGGACGTGTCGGGCCTGATGGCTTAGGGCGCGGGCATGGAACAGCGTCGGCATCGATTTGAGGGTCTGCATAACTTCCGGGATTTCGGAGGGTATGTGGCGGGCGATCGGCAGCTGGTGACCGGGCGTTTGTTCCGGTCGGCGAACCATGCGGCGGCAAGCGATGCCGACCTTGCGCGGCTGAAGGAGATGAAGATCGGCGCGGTGATCGACCTGCGGCGGCCATCCGAGCGCGAGCGGCAGCCTTCGCGGCGGTGGGACGGTTTCGACGGGCTGGTGATCCAGAACGACGATCATGATGAAGGCGCCGAGACGTGGGATGTCTTCATGTCAACGTGGGACATGACGCAGGAAAGCTTCCGCGGGTACATGGACCGATATTACGCGCGCGCGCCGTTCACGCCGCGGCTGGTTGAACTCTATCGCCGGTATTTCGACGTGCTGGCGACGGGTGAGGGCGGGGTGATCGTGCACTGCGCGGCGGGCAAGGATCGCACCGGGCTCATTGTGGCGCTGACGCACAAGCTGGCGGGCGTGCACCATGATGATGTTGTTGCGGACTACATGCTCACCAATGATCCGGAACGGTTTGAGGCGTTCGGTGCAGCGTGGGCCGAGGGCATCCGCGAGGCGCGTGGAACCGGGCCGACGATGGAGACGATGCGCATGGTGATGGGCGTGGAGCCCGCCTATCTGGAACGCTCGCTGGGCGTGATCGAGGAGCACAGCGGGGGTGTGGAAACGTACCTCCGGGATGTGCTCGGCGTTGACGCCCCGAAGCGGGCGGCGATCGAGAAGAGGCTGTTCGGGTAGAGCGGCGTTCACCCGCATGTGAAGGAATTTGCCCCGGAGTTCACCGTTTCAGGGGCGTCCTTCCCCATGCGTCATTCAAGACGAAACGGCTTTGGCCGTGTAGGGTGACTCATCTGGTTGGAGGAACCACATGAGGAAGATCACGCTTTCGGTGCTGCTGGGTGCGGGCGTTGCGTTTACGGGCGCGGCGAGCGCGCAGGAAGCCCCGACCTATTTTCCCTCAACACCCTATACTTCTTCCGAGCAGCAGCGGTCTGATCCGCCGGGGAGCGGCGCCTGGATGGACAATTGGCATGGCGATCCCGGCCTGGTTTTCAGTTCGGAGAGCCTTTACGGGGCTGGCATCGCAGCCCTTCAGGCCAATGACTTCACGAAGGCCGAAGAGATCTTCACCAAAAGCCTCCTGTATAACAAGAACGACGTCACCGCCCGTTTTTACATGGGCGTGACCAAGGTGAAGCTCGAGAAGTGGGAAGAGGCGAAGCGCTATCTTCGGACGCCTGCTCGGGAGCTGCGCAAGGTTCCCGATCCGAAGGGTTATCTCGGCGTCACCTACGCCAAGCTGGGCGACACTGAGGCTGCTCTCGCGCAGCGCGCCAGCCTGCTGAAGATGGCCGAGGCGTGCCAGGGCACGTGCGAGCACTCGTCCTATATCGCGAACGGCATCCAGATGATCGACGAGGCGCTTGCGCTCGCGCCCTCGGGCGAAGGGATGAAGTAACTCCCTGCTGAACCGGTTGGCGGGCCCGTATTAGGCCACGTCCGGCTTCTTCTCGTGCGCCGAGTGGATCTTCTTGTTCACGAGGCGCTCGAGTTCGTTCGCGACCGACGTGCGGTGGAGGAAGGCTTCCTCCGGCATATCGAGGATGATCGCGATCGTCTGGAAGTGATATTTCACGACCTCGATGTCGTAAGTGTCGGTCATTCCGACGCCCTCGATGTAGCGCAGCGACGTGTTCCACACCTTGACGATAACGTCGTCGCCGAGGCGGCGGACTTCGTCGGCGTTCTGCTGAAGCATGCGGTACATGCCGCGGATGCCGGCGGTGCGGTCGACCTGCGTGCGGTCGGCGTAAAGCGTGAGGCTTTCGATGATCTGGCGCAACTTGAAGGCGTTTTCCTTCGCCATCTCGCTAGTGGCCTTCTGCGGCGGCTCGTCGGTAAGGCGACGCCACGGGCCGGCATAGCCGGGTTCATCCTTCCGGCGGCGGCAGGGGCCCACATAGTTGCGGCTGTCGATGAACTTGCGCGGGCGGAGCATCACTTCCTCGACACGCGAGAGCACGCCCTGGGCCGAAACTGGCTTGAGCAGGAACTCGTTGATGCCGGATTGGCGGGCGGACATCAGCTGGTCGTGGTCGATCGTGCCGGCGAGCAGGACGATGGGTGTCTCGCGCGAGATACCGGTCGTGTTGCGGCGAACTTCACGTGTGAATTCGAGGCCGGACATGCGGCCGGCGTCCCAGTCGACAAAGATGATGTCGGGTTTGAAGGTGCGGCCGACGGTGAACGCTTCCATCGCGCTGGCGGCGGCGTTGATGTTCGTGACCATGAGGCGGCGGAGCGAATCCGAGATCACGCCGCGCATATAGGCGTTGGGGTCCACAATAAGGACCTTCATCCGCTTGAGCGTCTCGGGAGGAAGCGTGCGTTCTTCGGGCATCAGGCGGCAAGCTTCTTCTGGATGGCCTTGCCAAGAGCGATCGCGACGCTGTCCCGTGCTTCCGCATAGCTCGGCGGCAGGACGGCGAGCTGTTCAAGCGCGTTGAGGGCGATGTTCAGCACCGGCTCTTCCAGCTGGCCCAGCGGCGTGGCGACGCCGACATAAGACTCAAAGGAGGCGAGGCAGGCGTGGAGCGCGTGATCCTTCGCCTCGATGGCGATGTCCTTGGCGACCTTGAGCTGTTCGAACGCCGTGGTGAGCGCCTCGGGGCGGCTGGCGCGGAGATGGACGCAGGTCTGGCGCAGTTGCGTCAGGATCATGCGGATCGGCGTCTTCGCGGCCACTTCGTCCTGGTCGACGAGGGCGGGGCGTTCGGCGACGCGTTCACCGGCGCGGCGCTTGGCGCCATAATAGTCGGCCGGATTCTTCCGGCGACGGCAGGGGCCGAGATAGACGTTGCAATCGATGAAGGGGCGCGGGGTCTCGACCACCATCTCGAGGCGCTGGCGCATGGCGAGGGGCGAGATCGGCTTTGCGAGGAATTCGTCGACGCCGGCGTCGCGACCGTTGATGACCATCTGGCGCGTGAGGCCGGCGGTGATCAGCACGACGGGGAGACGGCGGAGGCGGTCGTCTTCCATGCCGCGCAGCTTGCGCGTGAAGGCGAGGCCATTGAAGCTGTCGGTTTCTTCCCAGGACACCAGGATGACGTCGACAGGGCGGTCGATCAGGAACGCGTCGGCCATGTCCTCGCTGCGGGCGGAGGAAATGTTCGTGACGTTCAGGCTGCGCAGGATTTCGCCGATCAGGCCACGGCTGAAATTGTTGCTATCGGCGACCAGGACCTGAAGGGTCCGTGGCTTCAACGGCCGAGGTTTCCTCGGATCGTGCATTTTGCTGCTTCCACCCGTTCTGAGTTCCCGATCAAGGTAAACTGACAAGGTAATTTTCCGGTTGAGATCGAGGACTTGCCGGCAGGAATTTGCGTTAACGCTTCGCACGCGGCGGTGAGGCGGGGCCGAAGGCGCGCCGGGCGTTGCAAATCAAGGAAAACTGCACACAGCCAATGAATTGGCAGGTGGTGTGTAAGTTGCTAACGTCTGCTTCCGACTCCCCGGAGAACAGCCCTTGAGCGACGAGGAAAAGCTCGACCAGCGTATCCAGCTCGTGGCTTCGCAAAGCTTCGGGAAGGACGTCGACGACTGGCGGCGGACACAGCAGGACCTGCCGAGCCGATCCGAAGCGATCCGGCGCCTGGTCTATCTCGGGCTGCAGCATGAGCAGGAGCATCCGATGCGCATGATCACGGCGATCATCCGGCCGCACAGGTATGAGGCGGTGCGCGAGGCGCTGACCAAGCTGGGCGTGTCGGGCGTGACGGCGACGCAGGTGCAGGGCTTTGGCCGGCAGCGCGGGCAGACGGAGTTTTTCCGCGGCAACGAGTACACGACGGCCGAAGTGCCCAAGGTACGTATCGACGTGGCGGTGACGTCGGGCCAGGCCGAGGCGGTGATCGAGGCGATCCAGAAGGCGGCCGGATCGGGCAAGATCGGCGACGGCAAGATCTTCGTGACCGGGCTTACAGAAGTGGTGCGTATCCGGACCGGCGAACGGGACGAGAAGGCGCTGGATTAGGGCCTACGTCCTCGACATGGCCTGGCCAACATAGAACGCGTACAGCGTTGCAAACGAAACGAGCGTCCAGATCGCAAGTGTTTCGAACAGTCGGAGCAGGCGCTTTTCCGCGGGTGTCCGTATGGCGACGACTGTGAGGGCTCGAGCGGGACCGGCCAGGATCAGCACACCCGTCAGGATCGCCAGCGCCATTGTGGCGTCGCCGCCAAAGAATGACGCCAACGGGTTCGCGACCAACAGGGTCAGGGGCATCACAAGGAAGCCCAGCACGTATATGGCCCATTGGCCGAGATACGGCGTGACCATGATCGCGCAGTAGATGAGACAGGCGATCCAGTCTTTCTTCCGCATGCCGCCCCCCCAACAGGGATGGCGTGCCGGATAACGGTTGAAAGGACGTGAACCGGATCGGACGAACTAGAGCTTCTGCCGCTTGGGTTTTTCCTTCGGCAGGATGCGGTCGCCCGGTCCCGGTGGGCGGTCGCGGTTGAAGAGGGTGACGAGGGCGCGCCAGAGGAGCCAGACGGGGACGACGACCAAAGCGCCGAGGATCAAGGGCATGGCGCCGAGCTGGGCGGCCCAGCTGGCGATGTTGAGGACGCCGTTGACGATCTGGCCGAGACCCTGGCCGATCGTGAAGCCCGGAGCGAAGGGGTTGAACGCGCCGGCCTGGAAGATCGCGCCGATGAAGACGCAGATCAGGACGAGGCGGACCCAGCCCTTCCAGCCGACGTTGAACATGCGGCCAGAGAAGGACATCGGGCGAAGCGTGCGATGGTCGTGGCCGTCACCTTCGGCCCAGAAGCGGCCGTGGTCGGGGTCACGCTGGTCGACGGGTTCGAACGTGGCGTCCGTGATCTTCGCGGGAAGCGGCGGATCGCCCTTCTTCGACTGCATCATGTGGCGTTTTTCACCTTCGCGCCGGGGCCTTCGGGCGGCAGGGAGTGCGGATCGCCCTTCTGCACCGTGACCTGGTGCGGATAGGGGATCGTGATGCCGGCTTTGTCAAAGGCCTGTTTCACCTTCAGCAGCGTATCGCAGCGGACTTCCCACCAGTCGGCGTTGGAAACCCAGGCGCGGGCGCGCAGGTCGACCGAGGATGACGCCAGTTCGACAACTTTCACCCACACAGGCGGCTCATCCCGGACACGGCGATCGTCGTTGAGGATTCCCGAGACGATCCGCATCGCCTCCTCGGCATTGTCGTCATAATCGATCGACAGGAGCAGATCGAGGCGGCGCAGGCTACGGGCGGAGGAGTTGACCATCACGTCGCCCCACACCTTGTCATTGGTAATGACAATCTCGCGGTTGTCGACGGTGTTGAGGACGGTGGTAAAGGGCGTGATGTCCGCGACCGTGCCATCCTGCCCGGCGATGCGGACATTGTCGCCGATCTTGAACGGCCGGAAGATGGCGATGACGACGCCAGCGGCGACCGCCTTCAGCGTGTCCTGCAGGGCGAGAGCGATGGCGAGACCGGCGGCGCCAATGACGGCGAGCAGCGAGGCGGTGTCGAAGCCGAACTGTTGGAGTGCGGCGATGAGGCCGATGGCGAAGGCGCCGAAGCGGACGAGTGCGGCGAGGAAGTTGAATAACGTTTCGCCGCCGGACGTGGCGCGGCGGCCGACCTTGTGCCCGAACTTGCGCACGCGCGAGCCCAGCCACGATCCGACGAACCATACGCCGATGAGAATGGCGAGGCCCTTCAGCGCCGAAACGGCGAGCGCGCGGGCTTCATCGAGGCTGTAGCCGAAAAGAAGATTGGCGGCGATGGCGAGCGCGACCAACAGGAAGGCGGCGCGAATGAGCGCGCCCAGGACATCGATCATCACGTGATCGGCGGTCTTGGGCTGCGCGTCGCCTTCCTTGTGCTTGGCAAGGCCGGCCAGCTTGCGGCCGATGAACCTCAACAGCCTGGAGACCAGCGCGCCGATTCCGTAGCCAACGAGGATGGCGATCGCCGACCACATCCACCTCTGCGAGGGGCCATCGAAATGAAAGGCCCATTCGCGGAAAGCGGTGAGTTGCTGGTTGAAATCCATGCGCTATGTGGCCCGCTGTATTGTCCTTTCGCTGACCTAATGCGGAATCGCGGACGACCCAAGGTTTTTGAACGGGCAGGGCCTAGCCGGTCTTCTTGTAGCAGTCCCAATGGCTCTGCATCTTCAACGACCAGGCGAGGGCTGTCGCGAAGATCTGGGCCCGGGCGCTGAGGATGCCGTCATCGCGATAGGTGTTCCAGGCGCCCTTCCAGGTCTGGGTCGCGTACTGGAACAAGCCCGTATAAGGCCCGGCAGGATTGACCACGGCGGCGCGACCCTCGGATTCGCACATCATCACGGCGTACATGCGCGCTTCGCTCTCGGGGTAGGGGTATTTCGCGCGGGCCTCGCCGATCCACGTGCGATACAAAGCCAGCGTCGCTTGATCGGGCATGGCTTTCGGGTTCGCCGAAGGCGCCGGCGCTGTTGCCGCGGAAGGCGGGGGAGGCGCGACGGGCTTCGATGTCGCGCAGGCGGCAAGCACGAGCAGGCAGCAGCCCGCAACGACGCGACCTGTCAGAAAAGCGGAGCGAACCATTCTGGTCCCCGTTTCCGTCCATCCGGGCGCAAACTAGCACCACATCGCCCATGCCGGAATATGCATGGCGCCGGTGTCAGAGCGCCAGCAGCTTTTCCAGAGTTTCCATCCTGTCGGCGTCGCGGGCGGGCTTGTCCCAGCGAATGCGGTGGATCCGGGGGAAGCGCATGGCGACGCCGGACTTGTGGCGGGGCGAGCGTTGAATGCCTTCGAAGGCGACCTCAAGGACGAGTCCTGCGGTTTTGTTAGCGGTCACGGAGCGGACTGGGCCGAAACGTTCGATTGTGTGGTCGCGGACGTATTTGTCGAGCTGGGTGAGCTCCTTATCCGTGAAGCCGAAATAGGCCTTGCCGACCGGAGCAAGTTCTTCGCCTTCTGGCGTTGTACGCCAGACGCCGAAGGTGAAGTCGGAATAGAAGGAGCTGCGTTTGCCGTGGCCGCGCTGGGCGTACATCAGCACGGCGTCGATCAGGTAAGGGTCTCGCTTCCATTTGTACCACAGGCCGGCGGGGCGGCCGGAGAGGTAGGCGGCGTCCCAGCGCTTGAGCATCAGGCCTTCGATCTCGCGTGTAGGCGGGTTGCGGCGTGTGTCTTCGAGATCGGTGGCGTTCGAGAACGGCACGAGCGGGGAGAGGTCGATCCGGTCGGACTGCAGCGAGACGACGAAGCGCTCGAGGCGCTTGCGGCGTTCTGAGAAAGGGTGCGGGCGGAGGTCTTCCTCGCCTTCCTGCAGGATGTCGTAGGCGCGGAGCATGGCGGGACGGTCGGCCATCTGCGTCGGCGAGACGGTTTTGCGGTTCATGCGCTGCTGAAGCTCGTTGAAGGAGGCGACGCCGCCTTCGGGCGAGCGGATGAGGAGTTCGCCATCGAGCGTGGCGTCGAAGGTTGCGGCTTCGAGGAGATCGGGGAAGGTTTTCGAGATGTCGTCGCCATTGCGGGTGTAGAGGCGGCGTACACCCTTGTCGGAGGCGAGCTGAACGCGGACGCCATCCCATTTCCATTCGGCGGCGAAGTCTTGCGGGGAGATGAGCGACGGGTCGAGGTCGTTGGCTTCCATGCGCTCTGCTTTGCTCAGCAGCGGATTGGCGAGCATGGGCGGGCGGAAGGGGGCGAGGGCGCCGGAGACGGGTTTGGGGCCCTTGCCTTCGAGCCAGGCGAAGAGATCGAGATAGGGTGGGGGAATGCCGTGCCATAGTTCCTCGATCTCGGCGACGTCGATTTTGCGCCCGTCTTTTGGGCTGAAATCGGCGACGGCCTGGCGAGCGAGGCGGGCGGAGACGCCGACACGGAGGCCGCCGGTGACGAGCTTCAGGAGCGCCCAGCGGCCGGTGGCGTCGAGAGCGTCGAGCCAGCCTTCGATGAGCTTCAGGCCTTGCGGCTTTGATGACCCCAGCAGGGTCTCGACGACCTCGGCAAGATCGGGGGCGCGATTGGCGCCGGGGCGTTGCGGCCAGATGAGCGAGATCGTCTCGGCGAGGTCTCCGACATAGTCGTAGGAGAGCTGGAACAGGACGGGGTCGACGCGGCTGGCGACGAGTTCGCGGATGGCGGCGGGTTTGACGGAGGGGATGTCGAGATCGCCGGTGATCGCCGACAGCGCCCAGCCGCGCGAGGGATCGGCGGTGTGGCGCAGGTAGTCACAGATCAGCTGGAGCTTCGCATTGCGCGACGGCGTGAGCACCAGCCGTTCAAGAAGCGCGGCGAAGGACTGCATGGGCAGGAATATAGGGCGGGACGGAGAGGCATGCGAGCGCCTCTCCGTCCCGCTTTATCAGGCCAGCAGCGCGCGCTCCTGGGCGCGGATGTCGACGATGATCTCGGGCTTTTCCTTGAAGACCATCATGCTGCGCTGGGCGGCCGTGTAGGCGGGCCAGGCGGGGACGTTGGCGTTGGACGGATCGCCGGTCCTGGCGAAGGCGAGCCAGCTTTCCGACATCTGGTCGGCGATGGCCTGCGCATCCGGGCCCGTGCCGGACATCGACGCGGACTTGGCGACGTTGTCGAAGACCATGCCGATGTCGAGCGCGTGGGGCACGTAGCGCTTCCCGTCCATGACGGGCGTGTGCCAGTCGAGCTGATAGAAGAAGACCGGCGCGCCGCCGGCGGCAGATTTGCGATCGGCAATGGTGACGCTGCGCGCGAAGAAGCGGGCGTCGGCGCCGGCCATGAAGTAGAGCTCGTCCGGTTTGATGTCTGGGTGGTTCTTCTTGTAGAGGTCGATGATCTTCTTCGGGTCCTTGGCCGGGAACGCTTTTTTGAGCGCGGCAGGAAGGGTCTCGAAGGTGAGATCGAACAGGGCTGGGTTGGTTGCGCCGTCGAGCGATGTTCCTTCGGTGCGGTTGGAGCCGATAAGGAGGGGGACGTCGGCCGACTGCGCCGGAGCGTCCGGGTCGAACGGGCTGCGCGTGATGGAGCGGCCGTCGACGACCGGGCTGGAGCCGATGGCGGCTGCGTTGCCTTCAGCAGCGGCCTGGATGTCGGCGACGGGCTTTGTGAGGATGTCGGCGATTTTGGCCTTGGTGAGGCCGAGCTTCTTGACGACTTCGTCGGCGGCCTTGCGGGAGTCGGCTTGCGTTACGTGCGTGACGCGGGGGCCGGACTGGACGACGGCGCGGTGGAAGAGGCCTTTCGCGCCATCCATCGCCATCAGCGTGCAGACTTTGGAGCCGCCGCCGGATTCGCCGAAGATGAGCACGTTGTTCGGATCACCTCCGAAAGACGCGATGTTATCGCGCACCCATTTCAGCGAGTGGATCATGTCGAGTGCGCCGACGGCGCCGGAATCCTCGAACGGGGCGCCATAGCCGGCAAGGTTGAGATAGCCGAACATGTTGAGGCGGTGGTTGGTGGTGACGACGACAACGTCGCCGCGCTTGGCGAGGCGCACGCCGTCATAGGCGTATGACGAGCCGGAGCCGGTCGCGAAGCCGCCGCCGTGGAACCAGACCATAACCGGGCGTTTCTTATCGTCGGCTGCAGGCGTCCAGACGTTGAGGAAGAGGCAGTCTTCATTGGTGGGCAGCGGCGGATCGGGACGCCACGACTTGAAGAGACCGCCGCCATCGCCGCCGACGCCCTGCGGTGCGGAATTGGCGTAGGCGAGCGCATCCGCTGTTTCGGTCCAGGGCGCTGGATCCTTCGGCGGCTGGAAGCGGGTGGTGGAGGTGTCGGCGCCATAGCGCACGCCCTTGAAGACGGAGACGCCGTCCTCGAGCTGGCCTTTCACCTTGCCGAACCTCGTGGCGACGACCGGGTTCGGATCTGGCGCAGCGGCGACGGGTTCGGCTGGCTTGCTGTCGCAGGCTGCGAGCGCGCCACCTGCGGTCGCCACGGCGATGACGGCTACTGACGCTTTCAGGATCGCCCGGCGGCTGCCGAACTTCAGGTCTTCCATGTGTCTCTCCCTCCGCATCCGGTCTCTTGCCGGGATGTCAGTTGCCAACGCTACGATTCCGGGCAGGATGCGTCCATCGACATTGGATGAAGATCCGGAGAGCTGGTCGCTGACGGGCCCGCGCTGGAAAGAGGCGCACATGACACCGTCAGGACTACCCGAAGGCTTCGAGCCGCATTTCCGAAAATCGCCGCTGACTGATCCCTGGGAGCCGCTCTATTCGCGCGTGCTGCCTGACAGGATCATCATCGGGCTCTATGTGCGGGAGCCCCACACAAACTCACGCGGAATGCTGCACGGCGGGCTGATCGCCGCGCTATCGGACAATGCGATGGGGATGTCGTGCTCGATCGTGATGCAGGCCGAGGGGCGCTCGATGGAGGCCAAGCCGGTGACTGTTTCGCTGGCGACCGATTTTGTTGGTGCCGCGAAGCTGGGCCAATGGATGACGTTCGACACCCAGTACGTAAAGACCAGCAAGACGCTGTGCTTTGCGCAGGCGTTCGTGACGGCGGATGGCGAGATCATCGCGCGGGCCGATGCAAAGTTCCGCGTGATGTAGTTATTGTGCCCAGGCCCGCGTGGGCTGGTTGAGGATCATGATCTTCTGCCAGATCTTGCGCGACAGGCTGGTGGTCAGATCCTCGATCTCGTTGACGGCGTCGATAATGACCGGGTCGTGCATGTTCTGCATGTAGAGCGCGGCGAGCTTGCCCGTGAGCGAGAGCATTTCGGCGCAATAGTCGAGATACCGCATCAGTTCGAACTCGGTCATCTCGTGCTTGTCGGACGAGGCGGTGGATGTATAGCCCTTGGACAGCTGAGCCGGGTCCTTCGTCAGCTGGTGCATGTCGACGACGTGGGCGATGGAGCGCAGCTCGTGCAGGTCTTTCAGCACGGCGTTGCGGCGCCAACTGCTTTCGAGGTTAAGCAGGAACCAGCTTGCGGCGCCTGACAGCGCGATAATGTTCACGGCCGCGTCGATACCCTGCAACGTGCTGAACGCCTCGGTCGTCACTGTCATATTGCGCAGGCTGAGCGCAAACCAGACAAGGCCGGATGCGCCCACCAGGATCGCTACGGCGACGCCGGCGCGCAGGAGAAGGTTGGGCTTTGTGACCGAGGCGACCTTGCGCTTGTCCTCGCGCGCGATCTCGAGGAGCTGGCCGCACAGTTTCGACAGGCCGCGGTTCGGGAAGCGCTCGTCGATGCGCTTCTGCAGCGTCTGGATCGTGACTTCGATGCGATCAGCGTTGAGCGTGCGGTATTCCATGCGCCACTAATGCCGTGGGTCGCGGCGCGCGGGAAGGGGCTATTCGCCGGCCTCGTCCTCATAGCCGACGAGATGGAGCGGACGCGCTTTCCGGCCTTCGAGTTCCGCCCAGCGTGCGAGGGCGTCGTCGCGACCGTGGGTGACCCAGAGCTCGTCAGGGTTCACGTCGCGAACGGTTTGCGTGAGTTCATCCCAGTCGGCGTGATCCGACAGCACGAGCGGTAGCTCGATGCCGCCGGCCTTGGCGCGCTGGCGGATGCTCATCCAGCCGGAGGCGAAGGCTACGACAGGATCCGGGAATCGTTGCGCCCATGGCGTGTTGGACGCGGAAGGCGGGCAGATAATGATCCTGCCGGCGAATTTCTCGCCGTCGTCTTTCTGTTTCTTCTCCAGCGTTGCGGGTTCGAGCGGGCCGAGATCGATGCCGAGACGCTCGTACATGTCGCACAAGGCTTTCATGGCGCCGTGAATGTAGATGGTTTCTTGATAACGGGCGTTGCGAAGCTCGCGGATCACGCGCTGGGCCTTTCCGAAAGCATAGGCGCCGACGAGATGAGCGCGATCCGGAAAGGCGCGGACGGAGGCGAGCAGTTTGGCGACTTCGCCGGGGCTGTCGGGATGGCGGAAGACGGGTAGGGCGAACGTCGCTTCCGAGATGAAGATGTTGCAGGGGATGACCTCGAAGGGTGTGCAGGTAGGATCGGCGCGGCGCTTGTAATCGCCGGTACAGACCATGGTGAGGCCCTTCCACTTCACCTCGACCTGCGCCGAGCCGATGACGTGTCCGGCGGGGACGAGGCGGACATCGACGTCGCCGATGCGCGTCGTGGCGCCATAGGGCGCGCCCTGGCGCGATTGCGTGAAGCCTTCGCCATAGCGGACGGCCATGGCTTCAAGCGTCTCGGGTGTTGCGAGGACAGCGCCATGGCCGGCCCGGGCGTGATCCGAATGGCCGTGCGTGACGACGGCGCGATCAACCCCACCGCGCACAGGGTCGATGTAGAAGTCGCCGGGCGGGCAGTAGAGACCCTGCGGCGTGGGGCGGAGAAGGTCCTCGGGGCGGATCATGGCTGACATATGAGGCTGCGCGCTGACTTCGCCAAATTATTCTGCAGGCAAGGTGCTCCAAATGTGCGAGGGGCGCGTATCATCGGCATGAAACAGATCGCTCTGGTTTTCGTTCTTTCGATTGCGGTTTCAGGTTGCATCACGAGTCCGGGACCCGGAGGCGCGCCAGTACCGATCACTTCGGTGGACAAGGCGCGGCTCTATACAGGCGATTGGCACGAGATCGCCTACCGGCCCAACTGGCTGACACAAGGATGCGTGGCCGGCATCACGCGCTACACGCCCAAGGACAAGCCCAACGAAGTGGGTGTCCGCGATTCCTGTCGCGAGAAGACGGTCGATGGGAAGGAGAAGGTGGTTGAGGGAACCGGGTACATTCTCGATCCAGGAGCCAATGCGAAGATTCGCGCCGACTACTTCCCGTTCGTCAGCCGCGAGACGCACATCGTGGCGCTGGCGCCTGACTATTCATGGTTCATCTCCGTGACGCCGGATTTTGGGGAATTGAACATCTTCACGCGCGATCCGCAGCCGGGCGATGCAGAGATCACGGAACTGAAGGCGCGAGCCGCGGCGATGGGATACGATACCAGCCTTCTCTATTTCCCGCCCCAGCCGCCGCGTTGATGCGTCCAGAGCGCCATCAAGCGAACGCCCCAGCGTCATGGTTACGGAATTGGGGCGGAGGTTCCGCCAGCCTGCCTTGAGTTTTCCCCAAATCGACGGATTGATGCCCCCGCGCCGCAGGGACGGCGGGGTGAGGGGACTCGATGCCAAGCGCCTTTGATGCGGCCAGGCGGATGATCGCGGCGATGCTTGCCGGGCGGTCGACCGAGGAAATCGCAAAGCAGAGCCGGCCGGATACGACGACACCACTGAAACCATGGATACGGCCGGCGAAGCGGCTGGAGCCGACGTTCACGGCGGCGAACTGGAAGGTTCTGCTCGCAAACTCGGGCGCGAGCGAGGCCGACAAGGCCGAGCTCTATGATGCGAAGGCGCAGGAGCAGCTGGAGCGGTACGAGCACAATGTCGAGAACTATATCGGCACACTGCGGTTGCCGGTGGGCGTGATCGGGCCGCTGAGGGTGAACGGCATTTTCGCCAAGGGCGATTTCTACGTGCCGCTGGCCACGAGCGAGGCGGCGCTGGTCGCGAGCTATGGGCGAGGCGCGCGGCTGATCTCGTCGGTGGGCGGAGCGACGACGGGAACGCTGGCGGAGGGCGTGCATCGCTCGCCGGGGTTTGCGTTTGCGTCGACGACCGAGGCGGGGTTGTTCGTCGCCTGGGTGTGCCAGAACTTCGATTTGCTGAAGACGGCGGCGGAGACGACCACGCGTCACGGCAAGCTGGTTGAGCTTTCGCCGCATGTCGAGGGCGACCACGTCTATCTCGTATGCAGCTACACGACGGGCGATGCGGCCGGACAGAACATGGTGACGATCGCGACCGAGGCGGTGTGTGCGGCGATCCTCGAGCATTCGCCACTGAAGCCGGTCTACTGGTTCGTGGAAGCCAACTTCTCGGGCGACAAGAAGGCTTCGGCGATGTCGTTCGTCGGCGTGCGCGGGAGGAAGGTGACGGCTTCGGTGGAGCTGCCAGGGGCGGAGATCGAGAAGCAGCTGCATACGACGACGCGGCGGATGGAGGAATACTGGCGCATGTCGGCGCTCGGCGGCGTGATGTCGGGCTCGATCGGCGTGCAGGGGCATTACGCGAATGGTCTCGCTGCGCTTTATCTGGCCACCGGGCAGGACGCTGCCTGCGTGGCGGAGAGCGCAGTGGGCGTCACGCGCATGGAGCTGCGGCAGGGCGAGGGCGGCGACCGGCTGTTCGTGTCAGTGACGTTGCCGAACATCATCGCGGGGACGGTTGGTGGCGGGACCGGCCTGCCGACGCAGAGCGCCGGGCTGAACATTCTCGGGCTCAAAGGCGCGGGCAAGGCGCGTGCGTTTGCCGAGGTGACGGCGGCGGTGTGTCTTGCGGGCGAGCTGTCGATCATCGGGGCGTTGTGCGCGCATGAATTCGCGAGCGCGCACAAGAACCTGGCGCGGGGCAAGGCGTGAGCGAGGTAACCGCCGCATCGCCAGGCAAGCCGGCGCGCGGACTAGCCGCGCGCTTGTGGGAGTATCAGGCGGAACGCTTTCCGGTGTTCAAGCATGGCGTGCTGATCGCGGCTTTTGGCGCGTCGGCGGTGTGCCTGTCGGCATTGTTGCGCGAGAGGGCGCCGTCATGGCTGGCCATCGTTGTCGCTGTGCTGGTGCTGTTCGGATTCTTCTTCCAGCTGCGCGTGGCGGACGAGCACAAGGACAATGAGGACGACACGAAATATCGCCCCGAACGGCCTGTGCCGCGCGGGCTGGTGACGTTGGGCGAGTTGCGGGCCGTCGCGATTGGCGTTGGGATCGTGCAGGTCGGACTGACGGCGTGGCTGGACTGGCGATTGATCGTGTTGCTGCTGGCCGTGTGGGGCTGGCTGGCGATCATGACGAAGGAGTTCTTCGTTCCGGCATGGCTGAAGAAGCGGCCGCTGATCTACATGATCAGTCACATGGCGATCATGCCACTGATCGATCTATATGCGACGGCGTGCGACTGGCTGCCGAACAATTTCGCGACGCATGAAGGGTTCGGGCTGACGCTCGGAGCGTTCCTGCTGTTGTCGCTGGTGAACGGTTCGGCGATCGAGATCGCGCGCAAGAGCTGGGCGCCCGAGCAGGAGCGGGAAGGCGTCGAAACATATTCGAAGATCTGGAAGTCGGGGCCGTCTGGGGTGGCGGTGATGAGCATTGTCCTGACGGGGTTGGCCCTGTCGGCGTTCATCAATGTGCGCTCGCAGGCGGGCGTGTGGTTTCTTGGCGGGCTGTTGTTGGTGAGCGCGTGGACGGCGTGGACGGCGATCGATTACGCCGGAACACCGACGCCCAGGACCTCCAAGGCCATGGAAACGTCGAGCGGCGTTTTTGTGCTGTGTAACTATCTTCTGCTGGGTGTGTTGCCGCTGCTGGTGTGGCTGTGGACGTAGCGGAGCGATTCGTGTTGACGGGTGAGGCCGCCATGTCGCCAGCGGTGGCGGGCGGCAAGGGCGCAGCGCTGGCGAAGCTGGCGGCGACGTTTCCGGTGCCAGCCTTCTTCGTCATTCAGGCGGAAGCGTTTGATGACGCCGGTCTGAAGGCCGAGGCGTGCGAACAGGTAAAGCAGGGGTTGTTGCTGCTGGGCGCGGGACCGTTCGCGGTTCGCTCATCGGGACGCGAGGAAGATGGCGCGGATAGCGCGCATGCGGGACAATTCGAGACCGAGCTGAATGTGGCGGTGGCCGATGTCGCGGCGGCGGCGCACCGGGTGTGGAAGTCTGGCTTCAGCGCGACACTGGCACAGTATCGGCAGGCCAAGGGGTTGTCGGAAGCGCCGCAGCCTCCGGCAGTCGTTGTCCAAGTGATGGTTGAAGCGCACGCGGCGGGCGTGGCGTTTTCAGCCGATCCGGTTTCAGGCGATCGCAACGTTGTCGTCGTGAGCGCGATTGCTGGACTGGCGGACAAACTGGTCGGCGGCGAAGCGGATGGCGACAGCTATCGGATCGGCGCTGGCGGCGAGACGCTGGATGCCGAGCTGGTTGGCGACAAGCCGGTGCTGAGCGGGAGCCAGCGCGGCGAAGTGGCTGCGCTGGCGCGCCGAGCCGCGGAGCATTTCGGCTGGCCGCAGGATATCGAATGGGCGTTCGATCAAGGCGGCCTGCACATGCTGCAGTCGCGGCCGATCACGACTCTTTCGAACACGAGGTCCCCGCCTTCGCGGGTAGCACGGGACGATGAACTGACGATCTGGGATAACTCGAACATCGTCGAGAGTTACCCGGGGGTCACGTCGCCGCTGACGTTCTCGTTCGCCCGCTATGTCTACTCTCACGTCTATCAGGCGTTCGCGCGGTTGATGGGCGTGCCAGCTAAAGTGGTGGATGAACATCGCGCTGTGTTCGAGAACATGCTCGGGCGCGTTGATGGGCGGGTCTATTACAACCTGTTGAACTGGTATCGTGGGCTGGCGCTGTTTCCGGGGTTCAAGGCGAACCGGAAATTCATGGAAGGCATGATGGGCGTCTCCGAGGCTCTGCCGCAGGAGATGTCCGATAAGATCGCGCCGCCGACGGAGAGCGGTGTCGAACGTTTCTTCGATAACCTGAAATTCGCACGCGTCGGATTCGGGTTGATCTGGCACGAGGTCACCATCCGCACGACCATCGACAAATTCTACCAGAGACTGAATACGGCCCTGGCGCGGCCGGATGCGGAGATCGATGGGATGTCTGCGACGCAACTCGCGGCGGAATACCGGCGCCTGGAACAGCAACTACTCGCCAAGTGGGATGCGCCGCTGGTGAACGACTTCCTCTGCATGATCGCATTCGGCGCGGCGCAGAGGGCCATGACGAAATGGGCAGGCGACGATGGCCTGGCCTTCCTGTCGGGAATGCTGATCGGTCAGGGCGACATCATTTCGGCTGAACCGGCGCGGATGATCCGAGAGATGGGCGCGATGGTGCGCGGGCGGCCGGAGCTGGTGAAGCGGTTGGCATCGGGCGACCGGACGGCTGTGGATGCGTTGCCGGAATTGCGCGCGGCTTTCGATGCCTACATCGCGAAATTCGGGGATCGCTGCACGCAGGAGCTGAAGCTGGAAAGTCGGACGCTGCATGAGGACCCGGCGCAAGTACTGATGGCGATTGCGGCGGCGACGGCGCCGAAAGCGGCTGGCGATGTGGCCGCAGATGCGCGCGATCTGCATGGTCTTGTGCCGGAGTTCGGCAAGCGTGTGATGGCGCGCTGGCTCCTGAAATGGGCCAAGGCGCGGGTGCGCGACCGGGAGAATCTGCGTTTCGAGCGAACCCGGTTGTTCGGGCGCGTGCGGCGCATCTTCCTGGCGATGGGCGCGCGGATGACTGAGACCCGCGTTCTGGACCATTCGCGCGACGCGTTCAACCTGACGGTTGAGGAGCTTCTGGGCGCCGTCGAAGGCGCAAGCATCACGACCGATCTCAAGGCGCTGGCCCGGCTGCGCGATTCAGAGCATCGTGCGCAGGTCGCGCGGCCAGATCCGCCGGAACGATTCAGTGTGCGTGGCGCGCATATCACCGGCGTTGCCGGACTGGCGGCGCAGGAGGCCGAACCGGTCGATGTGAGCGAGGCGCGCAAGGGTCTGGCCTGCTGCAACGGCATCGTCACGGCGAAGGTACGCGTGATCGAGGATCCGCGCGTCGAAGCGTTGCTGCCGGGCGAGATTCTCGTGGCCCGACATACCGATCCGGGCTGGATCGCGGTGTTCGCCAACGCGGCCGGCGTGATCGCGGAACGCGGATCGCTCCTGTCCCACTCGGCCATCGTGGCGCGGGAGATGGGCGTTCCGTGCGTGGTTTCGCTCAAGGGCGTGACCCAGTGGCTGAAAACCGGCGATACGGTGCGGCTGGACGGCGGGGCCGGAACGGTTGAAAGAACGGCTCAGGCGGACGCGGGATAACAATGGCCGAAACCGACATCGCGAAGCGCGCATCTTTCGATATCATCCGCTATGCGCAGGTGTGGGAGGACGCGGACATCCTCGTGGCTGCGCTGCGGCCGAAGGCTGGCGAAACAGTCGTGTCGATCGCATCGGCGGGCGACAATGCGCTGGCGCTTCTGGCGGAGGGGCCGGGGCGCGTGATTGCGGTCGATCTCAATCCGGCGCAGCTGGCGTGCGTGCGCATACGGGCGGCGATGTACAAGCTGCATAATCATGACGAGTTCCTGGAGTTGATCGGATCGCGGCCGTCTGGGCGGCGGAAGCACCTGCTGGACCAGGCGGCGAAGACGCTGTCTGACGAAGACCAGAAATTCTGGGCGACGCGCGTGGAACAGGTGCGCAAATATGGCGTCGGCGGCGTCGGCAAGTTCGAGAACTATTTCCGAACGTTCCGCGAATGGGTACTGCCGTTCATTCATAACTCGGGAACGATCGAAGACCTGCTGCATCCGCGCGATGCGGCGGAACGCAAGGCGTTCTTCGATAAGCACTGGAACATCTGGGGCTGGCGGATGATGATCCGCGTGTTCTTCTCCCGCTTTGTCATGGGACGTCTTGGCCGCGATCCGGCCTTCTTCGACCATGTCGAAGGCGGGCCGTCAGAACAGGTGGCGCGCCTCACGCGCAAGGCGCTGGTCGATCAGGACCCGTCGATCAATCCTTACCTGCACTGGATCCTCAAAGGCGATCATGGCGAGGCGCTGCCGCGCGCGCTGGAGCTGGAGCGGTTCGAGACGATCCGTGACAGGCTAGACAGGCTCGAGGTGCGGCTCTGCACGGTGGAGACGCTGGCGGAGGAAGGCGTGAAGGCGGATGCGTTCAACCTCTCCGACATCTTCGAATACATGTCGCCCGAGGCGCATGAGAAGGCGTACGGCACGATCCTCGCGGCGTCGAAGCCGGGGGCGCGGATCGCCTACTGGAACATGATGGCGCCGCGGCGTGCCCCGACGTCGCTGGCTTCGCGCGTGAAGACGAATGCGGAGCTCGAGGCCAAGCTGAAGCCGATTGACAAAGCGTTCTTCTATTCCGACTTCGTGATCGAGGAAGTTGCGTGAACGACACGCTGCTGATCAGCGGGGGGAAGATCGCAGGTTCGGTCGTCCTGCTGGCCGTGGTGCTGTGGGGCGTGTCGCAACTGGCGAGGATCGCCAAGCTCGATCCGGAGATCGGAAGGAAGCTGGTTCACATCAGCCTCGGCCTCTACTGCCTGACCTTTCCCTATGTGTTCAGCGCGGTGTGGGAGGTGGCGGCCACGTGCGGATTGGCCGTTATCGTATTCCTGCTGGCTCGAGGGGCAATGCGGAAGAGCCTGGGCGGCGGGCTGCATGCCGTGCAGCGCACGTCCTATGGCGAGCTACTGTTCGCCGTGTCGGTGGCGCTGCTGTTCTGGCTGAAGGACGGGCACTTCGTCTCGCTGGCGCTGCATCACAAGCCGCCGGTGGGGCCGGTGCTCTACATGCTGCCGATCCTGATCCTGACGCTGTGTGATGCGGCGAGTGCGGTGGTCGGCTCCCGTTATGGGAAGAAGACATTCAGCATCGAGGAAGGTTCGAAGAGCATCGAGGGCGTGATCGTGTTCGCGGTGACGGCGTGGCTGTTATCACTGATCGTCATCCTGCTGATGACGGATATCGGGCGTGGCGAGGCTGTACTGCTGGCCTTCATCACGGCGGCGTTCGGCGCTCTGCTGGAGGCTGCAAGCTGGCGGGGGCTGGACAACCTATTCATCCCGCTCGGGCTCTACTTCCTGCTCTCGAACCTGCTTTACCTCGGCGTTATCGGACTGGCGGTGATCGCCGGGCTGTTTTTTGTGGCGCTGATGCTCCTGCTTTACGTAACGCGCCACCGGGCTGGCGAGGAACGGCATTTCCTGGCGGTTGGTTCAACGCTATTCTTCTGCATCGCGATCTTTGCGGAACCTCCGAGCATCATCACACCGGCGGTGGCGGTGGGCACGTATTTCATCGCCGACGCGGTGCGCCGTGGGCAGCGGCCGCAGTTCGATGCGCTGAACCTGTTGCTGGTCGTGCTGGCTGTGGCGTTGTTCTACTTCGTGGTCAGCAATGTGGCGCACAAGGATACGATCTTCGGGTTCAACCTGTCTTTCGCGGCGCTGGCGGCGGGGATTTCAGGACGGTTCGCGCAGAAGTTCTGGCGCCTGATTGCTGTGATCCTGGTTGCCTGGGCGGCGATGTCGATCCGCACCTACTGGGCGGCGCATGAGAGTGAGACCGGGCTGATCTTCACGCTGATCGGGCTGGTTTGTATCGTCGCTGTGGCGATTGCCGGGTGGCTGCTTCGGAAGCGCGACTACGAACGGCCGTGGATGATGCTTGGAGGCCTGAGCATGGCGATCGGATTTGCAACCTATCCGCTATGGCCCGATCCATGACCGCGCCAGAATCTCTCAGCGCCCCGGGCGCCAGCCTTGCGATCTATCGCGACGGGCCATCTCTCGATGGCCTGCGGACGGCGCAGCTTGGGCAGTTCGCGTGCGAGACCGCGGCGGCCGGTGCGGTGTTGATACGCGAGGCGATGGCGCAGTTACGGGCCGAAGGCTTTGGCGCCGTGCTGGGGCCGATGGATGGATCGACTTGGGCGAAGCATCGGCTGGTGGTTGAGAGCAATGGTCGGCCACCCTTCCTGATGGAGCCGTCGAACCCCGATCACTATGTCGATGCGTTCGAGCAATCGGGCCTGAAGATTATCTCGCGCTATGTTTCGGCAGCGCGGACGGCGGATGTGCTCGACAGCAAGTCGGCGCCGCCAGCGGGCGTGAAACTGCGTAATTTCGATCCGTCGCGGGCCGAGGAAGAGCTGGGGCGCATCCATGCGCTGTCGCTGGAGGCTTTTGCATCGAACCATTTCTATCAGCCGATCTCGCTGGAGGATTTTCTGGCGAGCTATCGGCCAGTGCTGAAGGCGGTTGATCCAGAGCTCGTGCTGTTGGCCGAGGATGAGGCTGGGGCGCTTAAAGCCTTCCTGTTCGCCATTCCCGATCTGGCCGAAGGGCCGAAACCAAAAGCGGTGATCCTCAAGACCTATGCGTCGCGGGTGAAGGGCGGCGGATCGCTGCTGGCGAATGCGTTCCACGAGCGGGCCAAGAAGCGCGGCTTTTTGGAAGTGATCCACGCGCTGATGCACGAGACCAATCTCTCGGCCACGCACAGCGATAGCCATGGAGGGGCGGTG
The DNA here is from genome assembly GCA_047601145.1 of Hyphomonadaceae bacterium. Lineage (GTDB taxonomy): Bacteria > Pseudomonadota > Alphaproteobacteria > Caulobacterales > Hyphomonadaceae > UBA7672. Next base: position 554,402 of record JASGJW010000003.1, on the reverse strand, counting down.
TTCCGGCGTTACGCGCTGTGGGGCGGCCGGCTTTGAACCTCGTCGAGCTGTTCCTGGGTCATGTGAAGGCGCGCCCGGATGCGGCGGCGATCATCACGTCCAAGGGGCGCGTGGTGACATATTCCGAGCTCGCGAAGGCTTCGGCGGCGCGGGCGCATGCGTATCAGTGTTCTGGCATCAAGGCCGGCGATGTGATTCTGATCGCGCGAGGCGTTTCGGTCGAGCTGTACGAGACTTTGCTTGCCGTGTTCCGGCTTGGCGCGGTGGCGATGTTTCCGGAGCCGGCAGCCGGATTGAAGGGGTTACGCGTCGCGGTCGAAGCGGTGCGGCCGAAGGCGGTCGTCACCACCGGCATCGGGCACGGGCTGCGCCTGCTATTTCCGGAGCTGCGGCGGCTGAAGCCGCTTCCCGATCCGAATGGCAAGGAGCCGGGGCGTGAGATCCTTGCGCATATGCCGGGCGATGCACCTGCGCTGATCACTTTCACGTCCGGCTCGACTGGGCGGCCGAAGGGGATTGTGCGGTCGTCTGATTTTCTGGTGCTGCAGCACACGCTGCTGGAGAAGCTGAGGCAGACGAAGCCGAGCGATGTCGACCTGATCTCGCTGCCGGTGTTCATCCTTTCGAACCTTGCGGCTGGTGCGACGAGCGTGATCCCCGCGGGCAAGCTGACACGCCCGGCGAAGCTGAACGGCGCGCTGCTGCGGCGGCAGATGCTGGATCACGGCGTGAACCGCATCGTGGCTCCGCCCGCCGTTTTGGCGCGCGTCACCGAAGGTGCGGAGCCAATTCCGCGGCTCGAGGCGGTGTTCACCGGCGGCGGGCCCGTGTTTCCCAACCTGCTCCATTCCATTGCTCGCGCCGCGCCGCAGGCGGCGATCCATGCGGTCTATGGCTCGACCGAGGCGGAGCCGATTGCGCACCTGGAGTTCAGGGAGATCGGCGCGGCGGACTGGGAAGCGATGGCGAATGGCGCGGGGCTGCTCGCGGGAACGCCTATCCCGGAGATCGAGGTTGATATCCGCGAGGACGAGGTGTTCGTCGCCGGGCCGCATGTGAACCAGGGCTATCTTGATCCGGCGGACGACAAGTCGACCAAGTCGATCAGCGGCGGGAAACTGTGGCATCGCACCGGCGATGCGGCGCGACGTGATGAGCAAGGGCGGCTGTGGCTGCTCGGGCGTCACGAGGCCGCGTCCGGCGGGCTGTTCCCGTTCGCCATCGAGACGGCGGCGCTGAGTTGGCCGGGGGTGCGGCGGGCGGCGCTGCTGGCGGGAGACGGTCGCGCGAAGCTGGCGCTGTCGGGCGATGGCTTGGACCAGGCTGCGCTGCAGACGCGCGCTGCGAAACTGGGGCCGATCGATGTCGTTATCCTGCGCGAGGTGCCGATGGATAAGCGGCACAACTCGAAAGCGGACTATGCGCAGTTGAGGAAGCTGCTCGCATGAACCTGTTCAGCCAGATCGCGCGCGACTGGGCGCCTGCGATGAACGCGGCGGACCGGACGCGCGTGGTGCTGGCTGGCGGTTTCGTCTTCGGGGCGTTGAGCCATTTCTGGTGGGTCTGGATCCACGGCGACCTCTGGTATTACGGTCCAGCGCCAAGCTGGGCGCCGTTCTTCTGGTACGGCGTGTGCGCGGTGGATTTCGTTGTGGCGTGGCTGCTGCTGACGCGGCCGCGCACAGGCATCGCGCTGAGCTTCGCGACAATGGCGACGACCTTGACCGTGAACTGGACGCAGTTTCCCACCTTCCAGTTCGTGTTCAACTATGTGCTGATTGGCCTGACGATCTTCGGTGTGATCGTGTTCGTCACGACGCCATGGCTGTGGCGCGCGTCGCGCTGGAAGCTCAGCCCGAAGTCTTGAGGACGTAGCGACGGTTTAGCGGCTGGACCGGGCGGGCGTTCCACGGGAACAACGTCGAAAAGGCGGCGACCTGGCTCGGCGAGATCGTCTCCGGAGCGGCCATCACCGTCCAGTGCACCGTTTCTGAGCAAGGCGGCGTGGTGAGCGATCCTTCGTAGCGGAACGACCCGCCCGCGGGGATGAACTTCGACGGATCGATGTCGAAGGCGACTGCGGCTTTCCCTTCCCTCGCCGGGGCGGTAGCCCAGATGGCGTCGAGATTGGGATTGGCCGAGCCTTCCATGAACATCACGCCGATCACGGCGAGATCGCCATCCTTCGCCGCGTGGACGAAGTGGACTTCGAGCGGGAATTGCTTGCCATCGATCGTGTGTTCGGACGGGTGGTGGAAGTGGAACTGCTTGAGGACATAGTCCTTGCCGTCAAGCGTGATGCCGCCGCCGTCGGCGATGTCGACCTGGAGGGTGTGGCCGTTGTTGACGACCATGCCGCCGTGGACAGGCATCCAGTGTGGTTGCGCCGCGGCGATGCCGGCGGGCATGGCGCTAGAAAGGTCGATGGGTGACTGCTGCATGCCGGCGGCGCAGGGCTTGTTGTCGGAGGAGAGTTCACCCCAGTGGGCCGGTCCGCCCTCGCCGCCGTAGGACCAGTGGCCTGGCGCAGGGCGGGCGGATTTTGCGTTCTCTTCGGCCTCTGGCGGATCGACAAACGCCGCAGTCAGCCCCGCCATTGCTAGCGCGCTGAGCATCAGGGATGCACGAATGGAAACGGTCATGAACAGGGAGTTTCCCGCATTATGGCCAACAAAAGGTTAAGATGCGGGCAGGGCGAATTAACTCGCATTTGGCTCAGGCAGGACAGGACGAACCGGAACGCCTATCTTGGAAGGCGATGGCCGACGATCAGAAGACGCCAAGCCTGCTGCCTCCGCGCTTTGCGGCGTGGTTTGCCGCGCGGGGCTGGAGCGTGCGGCCTCACCAGGAGGGCCTGATCGAGGCGGCAAAGCGCGGGCTAGGCGGGCTGGTGATCGCGCCGACCGGTGGCGGCAAGACGCTGGCGGGCTTCCTGCCCAGCCTGATCGAGCTGGCGGATGCGCCACAGCGCGTCCATCCGGCATTGCACACCCTCTATATCTCGCCGCTGAAAGCGCTTGCGACCGATGTGGCGCGGAACCTGTCGGCCCCGGTCGAGGAGATGCGGCTCGACCTGACGCTGGAGACGCGGACGGGCGATACGAGCCAGTCGCGGCGGCAGAGGCAGCGGTCGCATCCGCCGGATATTCTGCTGACGACGCCGGAGCAGCTGGCGCTGCTGGTGGCGTCGGAACATGCGGGGCGGTTCTTCGCAGACCTGCGGGCCGTAATCGTGGACGAGGTGCATGCGATCGCCCAGTCGAAGCGTGGTGACCTGCTCTCGCTTTGCCTCGCTTCATTGCGCGAATGGGCGCCGTCGGCGCGGCATATCGGACTGTCGGCGACTGTGCGCGACCCGGATGCGCTGGCGCGCTGGCTGGGGCCGGGCACGCCGATCATCCGGCATCGGGGCGGCGCGAGCGCCAATATCTCCGTGCTGGAGAGCGAGGCGCGCATTCCGTGGTCGGGACATACCGGGCGGCACAACATCAAGGAGGTGTATCAGGCGATCAAGGCGGCGAAGATGTCGCTGGTGTTCGTCAACACGCGCAGCCAGGCCGAGATGACGTTCCAGGAGCTGTGGCGCGTGAACGAGGATGCGCTGCCAATCGCCCTGCACCATGGCTCGCTCGATGTGGACCAGCGCAAGAAGGTCGAGGCGGCGATGGCGGCGGGGAAGCTGAAGGCGGTAGTGTGTACATCGACGCTCGATCTGGGGATCGACTGGGGCGATGTCGATCTCGTGGTGCAGATGGGCGCGCCGAAAGGATCCTCGCGCCTGATCCAGCGGATCGGACGATCCAACCACCGGATGGACGAACCGAGCCGGGCCCTACTCGCGCCATCGAACCGGTTCGAGGTGCTGGAATGCCGTGCCGCGGTGGAGGCCGTGGCGGCGGGCGAACTCGATGGGCCGGGGCCGCGGCGCGGCGGGCTCGACGTGCTGGCGCAGCACATCATGGGCCGGGCTTGTGGCGACGGGTTCGACGCTGTGAAGCTGTATGACGAGATCAGGATCGCGGCGCCCTATACCGACCTCGATTGGGAAGCGTGGGAGCGTGTGGTCGATCTGGTGGCGACGGGCGGCTATGCGCTGAAGACGTATGACCGCTTCCGGCGGATCGTGAAGTTTCCCGATGGCGTCTGGCGCGCGCGCAATGACGATGTGCGTCGCCAGCATCGCATGAACATCGGCACGATCGTCGAAGACCCGATGATCTCGGTGCGGCTGGTCAGCTTCTTCAGGGGCGGCACGGAGAACAAGAAACTGATGCGCCCGGGCCGCAAGCTCGGCGAGATGGAGGAATACTTCTTCGAGATGCTGACGCCGGGGGACACGTTCCTGTTCGCTGGCGAAGTGCTGAAGTTCGAGGGCATATCAGACACCGACGCGCTAGTGACGCGGACCTACGATCCCGATCCGGCCATCCCGAGCTACAATGGCGGCAAGTTTCCGCTGACGACGTTCCTGGCAGATCGCGTACGCAGCATCTTGCACGATCGCGAGCGGTGGCATCTGTTGCCGGATCAGGTGCGCGAGTGGATCGAGGTGCAGGAGCGGAAATCGATCATCCCCGATGTTGACCAGCTGCTGGTCGAGACGTTCCCGCGGGGGGATCGGCACTACCTCGTCTGCTATCCGTTCGAGGGGCGGCTGGCGCACCAGACGCTGGGCATGCTGTTGACAAGGCGCATGGAGCGCGCGGGGCTGAAGCCGCTGGGCTTCGTGGCGTCGGAGTATGCGCTGTCGGTCTGGGCGCTTGAGGACATGCGCGGTGAGGACCTCGACCAGCTTTTCCACGAGGACATGCTGGGCGACGATCTAGATGCGTGGCTGGAGGAAAGCGCGCTGATGAAGCGGACTTTCCGCAACAATGCTTTGATCGCGGGGCTGATCGAGCGGCGCATGCCCAAGCACGAAAAGACCGGCCGGCAGATCACGTTCTCCACCGATCTCATTTACGACGTGCTGCGATCACACGAGCCGGACCACATCTTGCTTCAGGCCGCGCGGCAGGATGCGGGTGACGGCCTGCTCGACATCCGCCGCCTGGCCGATGCGCTCAAGCGTATCAAGGGCAAGATTGTTCATTCCAAGCTCGACCAGATTTCGCCGTTCGCGGTGCCGGTGATGCTGGAGATCGGTAAGGAGCCGGTGTTCTCAGGCGATGCCGCCGAGGCGATCCTGCGCGAGGCAGAGGATGATCTTGTGCGTGATGCGATGAGTTAGGCTACTGACGCTCGAAGGCGCTGTCGGTATTGCCCGCGCGCCGGTTGGCGTCGAATTCCTCAGCCGTCTTCCGCTGCTGTTCGTTGAACGTGTCCCACTCGGACTGCGTGGAGCAGACTTTTTGGGGGAAGTTCGAGCCCATCACCATCATGCTCTTGCAGATCTTGCCTTCGTCCGTGTGTCCGGCCGCCTTGGCTGCGCGCGACTTCTCGAGATTGGCCCATCGCGTCGCGGCGCTGCCGGACGCGGTCAGCAGGTTGGCGCAGCCGCTGAGCGCAACGAGGCCCGCGACGACAGTAAAAACAATACGCATCAATGCTTCCCAGCCCCGGTTGATTTAGGTGATGCCCAGATTTTCCTGCCAATCAATCAGTCGCGGTTATAGCGGCCGACATTCGCGTATTTCTTGCCTTCGGCGAGTAGGTCGTCCGTTTCTTTCCGACGGCGCTCGTCGAACTTGGCCCAAGCCTCGGGCGAGGCGCAGATGGTGCGCGGAATGTTGGTGTCGATCGCCTTGTCCTGACGACATTCCATGCCTTCGATACTGGCTTCGCCGAGAGTCATCTTTTCCTTGGTGACTGTCGGGGTCGTGCTGCAGGCTGCCAGGGCGATAGCCCCAAGCACAGCCGGGACGAGAAGCATCCGGATCATGTCTGTCCTCCCAAGACTTCGGGACTGTAGCACATTTCCGAGCGGCGAAAGGCCCCAAGGGTTCAACTGAACGTGCGAAGTTGACGGGCCAGACGGCTCTGGTCAGGGTTCTGGCCATGTCCCGGAGCCTTCCTCGCGCGAAAACTCGCCCGGACCTCATTTTCGAGGTCGCGGGGGAACGCGTGTCGCTGCAGTCCTGCGGCGGGCTGTGGTGGGAGGCGGCGGGTGTGCTGGTCGTATCTGACCTGCACCTCGAGAAGGCCTCTTCCTATGCGAGCCGCGGGCAGATGCTCCCGCCCTATGATACCGGCGCGACCCTTCGCCGGGTGGCGCGGCTGATGGAGCAGCTTGCGCCTACGACAGTGATCTCGCTGGGTGACAGCTTCCACGATCGCGGCGCACGCGTGCGCATGGCTGATCAGGATGTGGCGCTTGTCAGACGCCTCACCGATGCTGTCGACTGGGTCTGGATCGAGGGGAACCACGATCCCAAGCCGCCGGCCGATCTCGGTGGCCGCATGGCGCAGGAACTCAGGCTCGGCGCAATGGTGTTCAGGCACGAACCCGTCGCCGGTCCCGCATTCGGCGAGATCGCAGGCCACCTGCATCCCTGCGCGCGCGTAGCTGGCCGTGCCGGGCGCTGCGTGCGGGCGCGCTGCTTTGTCACCGACGGCGAGCGGCTGGTGATGCCGTCCTATGGGGCGCTGACGGGTGGGCTGAACCTGCTGGACCAGACCTTCACGCCCCTCTTCCCAAACGGCGCGTTTGCTGCCGTGACAGGGCGAGACGGCGTCTATCTCGCGGGCGGCGATCGCCTTCTGGCCGACGGTCTTCGCGCGGCGTACTGACGCCCTAGTCGAACATCTTGGAGATGGATTCGTCGTTCGCGATCCGGCGGATGGCTTCGCCGATCAGCGGGGCCAGCGAGATCGTGCGGATCTTCTTCGACTTAGCCACCGACTCCGACGGCGGGATCGTGTCGGTGATCACCAGCTCCTTGAGTTGCGACTTGTCGATGTTGGCCGCTGCGCCGTTGGAAAGGACGCCGTGAGTGACGTAGGCCGCCACTTCCTTGGCGCCCTTCTTAAGTAGGGCGTCAGCCGCATTGATCAGTGTGCCGCCCGAGTCCGTCATGTCGTCGATCAGGATGCACTTCCGGCCTTCGACGTCGCCGATGATGTTCATCACTTCGGATTCGCCTGCCTTCTCACGGCGCTTGTCGACGATGGCGAGATCGGCCTCGAGGCGTTTGGCGAGCGCGCGGGCGCGCACCACGCCGCCGACGTCCGGCGAAATGACCATCAGGTCCTTGGCGCCGTATTTCTTGAGGATGTCTTCGGCCATGTCCGGCTGGGCGAACAGATTGTCTGTCGGCACGTCGAAGAAGCCCTGGATCTGGGCCGCGTGCAGATCGACCGTAACGACGCGGTCGGCGCCTGCGGTGGTGATCAGGTTGGCCACGAGCTTGGCCGAGATCGGCGTGCGACCGTCCGTTTTACGGTCCTGCCGGGAGTAGCCATAATAGGGGATCACCGCCGTAACGCGGCGCGCGCTCGCGCGCACCAGCGCGTCGATCGTGATTAGCAATTCCATCAGATGGTCGTTCGCCGGGGCGGAGGTCGACTGGATCACATAGACGTCCTGGCCCCGGACGTTCTCGTTGACCTTCACGAAGACCTCGCGATCCTTGAAGGTCTTCACCTCTGCGTTGGTCAGCCGGATGTCGAGATAGGCAGCTATCCTGTCGGCAAGCGGACGGTTGGAATTGCACGAGATGAGTTTCATCCGCCCGCTCTCCCAAAATGCCGCCCCTGAAACTTCTGTATCAGGGGGCTCCCGTCGGCGTCACGCTTCTGTCGCAGAATCGTTCGCCGGGCAATCGCGGGAAGTAAGGATTCCCTGAGGATGATCGCGCCAGAATGGGACGTGGCGTAAATGCCGCAGGTTTTGTGACAGAGACGCGTTCGCGAACGTTAAGCTACGAGCATGATTCCAGTCATGTTCCGTCCGCAGTCGCGATCTCCGGCTTTCACCGAGGCGCGGTGCGAGAAATAGAGATCGGGCTGCGTCAGTGTATCGTCGGCAAGCGCATCCGTGTGGGCGACGCCGAGACGGGTGAGGCGTCCGGCGCAATAGCGCTTGAGATCGAAGAACTGCCGGTCGCCCTCGCCTGGATCGAACAGGTTCTCGGCCCAGGGCGTGATTTTCATCACGGCATCGAAAAGATCCGGTCCGACTTCGAAGGAAGCCTGCGACAGGCAAGGCCCTATGCCTGCCGCCATCTTTCCCGGGTCTGCGCCGAGCTGACCCATCACATCGACCGCGCTCTCGATCACGCCGCCGACGGCGCCGCGCCATCCGGCATGTATCGCTGCGATGACGCCGTTATGCGGATCGCATAGCACGATCGGCGCGCAATCCGCCGCCAGCACGCCGAGCAAGAGACCGGGGCGCTTCGTCACCAGCGCATCGCATTCCGGCCGCTCGTTGGGAGCGAAGGCATGGTCGGCGACCACGGCCTTCGCGGAGTGAACCTGCCGCGGCGCGGCCAGCTTCTCCGGATCGGCGCCAAGCGAGAGGCACACGCGACGGCGGTTCTCCAGAACCTTCTCCGGCTCGTCGCCCGAGCCGGGTCCGCAGTTGAGGCTACGATAGACGCCGGTCGAGACCCCGCCCCTGCGACCGAAGAAGCCGTGACGCACATGCATCGAATACCGCTTGAGAGCGGGCGCTTCCTCGTAGGACGGGCGCTCAGTCGTCATCCTGTCTCCATCAGAAGCCCGGCGGTGTGGCCGCCATATGCGGCGTCAGCGCGATGGCCCGGAACCGTTCGCCCATCTCGCTGGCCGAGATTAGCTTCTGCAGCGCTTCGCGGATTTCATCGTCGCGCTGCGGATTGGCTTTCGACAGGAACTGCCCACGCTCACGTGCGCCAAGCCGAAGCAGGAAGTTTCCCTGGCTGATGGGGCCATGCACGGCGAGGCCTTCGCTCAGGCAAATCTGGCGTAGGCGGGGGAAGTCGACATCGGCAGTGAGATCGCTCACGCCGGGCTCTTCCAGCGGATCAACCTGCTGACCAGCCCGATACGCGCGTAGCGTGTCGCCCGGCGAGCAATCGGCGGGCCCATAATCTATGAACAGCACCCGCCCTGCGCCCTGGCGGAACCGTCGTGCAATCGATGAGATCAGCGTGTCCAGCGCCGGCGCGTACTCGACATGATCGCCGACCGGAATGACGTTCGGCGGCAGGTCTGCAGGCGGTCCGATCCCGAATTTCAGGGCATTGCCCATGCCGAGGCCAACCTGCCGCTCGCGCCAGCCATTTCCGTCGCGCACGAACTGGCGGATGGCGAGACAGTCGAGGAATTCGTTCCCGATAATGATGGACGGGCCCGGCGGTACGCCGTCGAGATCATCATAGTGCTGGATCGTGTAGTCGCTGAGCCGGTCGGCCTGCACCTGGCGCAGGGCCGGGCTGGCTTCGATCAGCCCGATTTGCGCTGCATCGATGAAGCCGGGAACGGACGATGCTGCGCGCAGCATGTCGGCCATCATGGTCGCGCGGCCGGGGCCGAGCTCGACCAGATGCACCTTCGTTGGCTTGCCAAGCGCCAGCCATTCGTGCGCCGCCCACAGGCCCAGCAGCTCGCCGAACACCTGCGAGGTTTCCGGCGCCGTCGTGAAGTCGTGGTTGAAACCTGGGCGCACTGCGTAATAGCCGTCCGTCGGATCGTGCAGGCACATCAACATGTAGAGCGAAACGGGCATGGGCCCGTTGACGCGGATGGTGTCGATGATGCGCTGGCGGAGCGCGCTCACGCGGCCTTCGCCTGGTCGCTGCCGCGATTGCGGTTCGCCCACCAGATCAGGAAGCCGCCGGCGGCCAACATGAACAGCGACAGCAGCATGCCCATGGTGAACCATTCCGGCATGACGCCGTGCGTAAAGCTGTCCGGCTCACGGAAGTTCTCGACGAAGGTGCGGCAGAGCGCATAGCCGATCAGGAAGATGCCGGCCGTCATGCCCGGCTTGCGCAACATCTTCAGCTTCCACACGCAGACCCAGCACACGGCGAACAGAAGGATGCCTTCGAGCACCGCTTCATACAGCTGGCTCGGATGCACAAGCGGATGACCTTCCGAGGGACCCCAGCTTCGCGTCGTCCAATCGTAGACCGGGAAACGCATCGCCCATGGCGCGTCGGTTGGGCGGCCGTAGAGTTCGCCATTGATGAAGTTGGCGATACGGACGAGGAATATGCCGATCGGCGCCGCGGAGCATGCGACGTCGCCCAGGCTGAGCACGTTGATCTTGCGCAGCCACGCCGTCGCGAACACGGCGATTGTCGCGCCGATGAGGCCGCCATGGAAGGACATGCCGCCTTCCCACATGCGCAGTATGAACATCGGATCGCCCGACAGTTTCTGCGGCTCGAAGGGGATCGTGTAGAACAGAATGTAGCCGATGCGGCCGCCGAGCAGGATGCCAATCATCGCGTAGAAGGCGAAGTCGTCGATGTCCGCTTTCTTCAGCGGCGCCGTGGGTGCATCGCCCCACAATTGCGGGCGTGCGGTGAGGCGGACCGCGTACCACCAGCCGAGCAGCAGCCCGAAGATGTAACCTAGGGCATACCAGCGCACCGGAAACGGCCCCAGGTGGATGGGGCCTAGCTGCATATCGGGCAATGGGATGGTGAACGCCGCCGGATCTATGCGCGGAAAGGGTATTTCGAGAGGAATGTACATAGCGACGCTGTAACCCAATCCGGAGCCACTTTGAAATATGCGGCTATCCGGGCCATATAGATATCGGCTCCGGCAGCGGGGTCTACCGTGGAGGCGCCTGTGCAGACCCGCAACCCGATCATGGACGATATTTCCCGCGTGATGCAGGGCGCTGCCGGCATGGCCCAGGCTGCGAATGACGAGGCGAAGGCCCTCTTCCGCTCTGCGGCTCAGCGCGTGGTCGCCGACATGGACCTGGCGAAGCGGGAAGAAGTCGAGGCGCTGAAGGCGCTTGCGCGTTCCGCGATCGAAAGGGCCGAGGCTTTGGAGAAGCGCGTCGCAGAGCTTGAAGCCAAGCTGGGCGGCCAGTCGTAAACGCGATTCGAGTCACCAAACCCTTAACCAAGCCGCTGTTGTGGGGCCCGCCAACCCTCTGTAGCGTCGTTCATGAAACGGGCCTGTCCCGTGATTCTGGGAGGACCAGATGCCACAACTGAACTCCATCACCGCAGAAACGACGGATCGCGCGCTCGACGTTGTCGAGCACACGTTGCTGGCCGCTGACTGGGCTTGCGAGCGTTCGGAAGACGGCATCATCCATTGTGCGGCCCAGACCAAGTGGGGCGAGTTCGGCGGCATGTTCGCCTGGCGCGACGAGCCGGCCTCGCTGAACTTCTCGCTGACGCTCGACCTGCGCGCGCCGAATGCAAAGCAGTCCGCGATCGCGGATCTGTTGCGCCGGATTAACGAGCGTCTCTGGCTCGGCCACTTCGATTACTGGAACGAGGAAGGCGTTGCCGTCTTCCGTCACACCATCCCGATGCTCGACCGCATTGCGCCAGACGGCGGCGAGATCGCTGCGATCTTGGCGGCGGCGCTGGATGCGGCGGACCAGTTCCTGCCGGCGTTCAACTTCGTCGTCTGGGCCGGCAAGTCGGCGGAAGACGCCGTCGCCGCCGTGATCTTCGAAACCCAAGGCGAAGCGTAAGTTCATGGCCGCGGCGAAGGCTTCGCGGCTCAAGCATGCCGTTCTGGCGGGCGCCGGGCGCATGGGCTCGGCGATGGCCCGTGGCTGGCTGCAGGATCTCGGCGCAGCCGGCGTCGGCAAGCTGACCGTGCTCGAGCCTTCGCCGGGTGAGGATGTCGTCGAAGCCGCCAATGCGAAACTGATCTCGCTGAACCCGCCGCCGGAGCCGGCAGACATTCTCGTTCTTGCGGTGAAGCCGCAGGGCTTCACCGGCTCCATCGACGGCCTCAAAGCCTGGGTGTCGCCGCAGACGCTGGTCGTCTCCATCATGGCCGGCGTTACAATCTCGCGGATCGCATCGGCGCTTGGCTGTCCGAAAGTGGCGCGCGCGATGCCCAACACGCCGGGCGCGATCGGCATGGGCGCCACGGGGTTTGCGCTGTCGGACGCTTGCGGGGATCCGGAGAGCGTTGCGACTGGCAAGCTGCTTGAGCCGCTCGGCCTCGTGATTGGTCCGCTCAAGGAAACGCAAATGGATGCGGTGACGGCCGTGTCCGGCTCCGGTCCCGCTTACGTCTTCCTGCTCGTCGAGGCGCTCGCGGCTGCGGGCAAGGCGGCAGGCCTCGATGAAGCAACAGCAAATGCACTCGCGCGCGAAACCATCGTCGGCGCCGGCGCGCTGCTGGGCGAGTTTGCCGAGTCTCCCTCCGAACTCCGCAAGGCTGTGACCTCTCCTGGCGGCACGACTGCTGCCGCGCTCGACGTGCTGATGGCCGGCGGCGGCATGCCTGACCTGATGCGAAAGGCGATAGACGCTGCCGTCAGGCGCGGAGCGGAACTCGCAAATGAGGCCGAGAAGAAGTAGCGGCTAGAGTCTGTACTCAATTGGATTGAGAGCGGCTGCGAAGCTTGATTCAAAGCTCCTGGGAAGGAGTTTTGATATGGCGCGATATGATCTGAGTGATGCGGAGTGGCGGATAGTCGAGCCGCTGCTGCCTCCGGTTGGCAGGGGCAAGCCGCGCGGGGACGACCGCAAGGTGGTCAACGGGATCTTCTATGTCCTGAGGACCGGTTCGCCCTGGCGCGACCTTCCAGAGCGCTACGGCCCCTACACGACGGTCTACAACCGCTTCAATCGCTGGGCGAAGAAAGGCGTGTGGCTTGCGATGTTCGAGGCCCTGGCGAAGCGCTCGCCGCAATCATTGCAGCTGATCGACAGTTCCATCGTCCGGGCCCACCAGCACGCCGCCGGTGGAAAAAAGGGGGTCCGGATAACGCCATTGGCCGTTCTCGTGGCGGACTAAGCACCAAGATCCATGCGGTTGTTGATCAGGACGGACTGCCGGTCCGCGTGCTGATCACCGCGGGCCAGGCCTCCGACAAAACCACCGCCTTCGAGCTCCTCGATGAACTCCCGCTCGCCGACGTCGTCGCCGATCGTGGGTACGACAGCCGAGCTGTCCTCGACATGGTCGCAGCCAGGGGCGGAGAGGCGCGCATCCCGACCCAGAGCGGCGTGAAGGTGCAACGCTCTGTCGAGCCAGGCCTTTATCGCCAGCGAAATCTGGTCGAACGCTACTTCTGCAATCTCAAGCAGTTCCGGCGCATCGCAACACGCTTCGAGAAGCTCGCCAGGAACTTCCTGGCTGCCGTCGCACTGGCATCAGCGCGGCTCTGGCTCAGGTCTATTGAGTCCACGCCCTAGTCGTCTTCGTCGCGCAGGCCCTTGGGCCTTTCCGCATCCAGTGGCAGGCGGATCGTGGCGCGCAGCCCGCCGAGCTCCGATTTTCCGAGCGTCACGTCCCCGCCATGCGCCCGCGCCGTATCGCGCGCGATAGTCAGTCCCAGCCCGACGCCGGAGACATTCTGGTTCCGCGCCGCATCGAGGCGGCTGAACGGCCGGAACGCATCCTCGTAGTTCTCGGGCGGGATGCCGGGACCGTCATCTTCCACTGTGATCACAGCCTCGCCGGAAACGGCCGCCACCGTGACGCGCACCTGCTTACCATGGTCAGCGGCGTTGTTGGCGAGGTTGGAGATCGCGCGCTTCAGCGATAGCGGACGCACGCGCATCGGCACAGGTGTCGCCGCAAAGAGATCGAGCTTCGTGCGGGCGCTGGCGACCGTGACGGCCTCCCGCGCGATCGCGGCAACGTCGGACTGGACCGGCTGCTCGCCTTCTTCCCCACGCGCGAAGGCGAGATAGCCATCGAGCATTCGTTCCATTTCCTCGATGTCGTTGCGCGCCGCATTGGTGTCGTAGTTCTTCGGCGCCAGCGCCAGCTCCAGCTTGAGGCGCGCCAGCGGCGTGCGCAGGTCGTGGCTGACGCCCGCCAGCATTGCCGTACGCTGGTCCGCGTAGCGCCGGATGCGGTTCCGCATCCGCAGCAGCGATCGCGCCGCTTTCCGCACTTCGATGGCGCCTGAAGGCTTGAAATTGGGAACATCCTCGCCACGGCCGAACGCATCTGCCGCCCATGACAGCTGCAGGATCGACCGCACCTGGTTACGCAGGAACAGGTAGGAGGTGACCAGCAGCAGCACGCTGAAGGCCACGGTCCACACGATGAAGATGTGCGCCGTGATGATGATCACGCGCTTGCGGTCCATCTTCGCTTCGAGCAGGCCATCGGGCGTCAGGAGGCGGATCGTCATCACGTCGCCCGGCAGGTAGCGGTACGACCACTGGTATGTCGGGAAGCCGATCTTGAGTTCTTCGCCCAGCTGGTCGCAACAATCGCCCCCCGGCGGCTTCACGAGCGCCTTCACGCCCGATGTGAAGCTCACATCCATCAGGCCGGCGTCGCGAAAACCGTCGACAACCTTCGGCCAGTCGTCCGGATTGTCCCGGCGCTGCTGCAGCAGGTATTCGATCTCCTGCACCACCGCGCGCGAGAGTTTGGCATTCACCTGCTCCACGTGCGTGTAGAAGAAGAACAGCGTCATCGCGACAACGAAGATCAGCATCGGAACGATGAGGATCAGGATGTTGCGGGCGTTGTAGCCTCTCGGCGTGTAGTCGCGGAGACGCATTTCAGTCCCCGGTGAGGCGATAGCCGACGCCTCTCACGGTCTGCAGGTGCACGGGCTCGCGCGGGTCTCGTTCGATCTTGCGGCGCAGTCGCGTCACCTGCACGTCCACCGATCGCTCGACGCCCGCCGCCGTCAGCACGGCCAGCTCATGCCGCGAGATCGCCGCGCCGGCCCGGCCTGCCAGGATCGACAACAGCTGTGTCTCGCTTTCGGTGAGGCGTACAAGCCGTCCGTCTTTGCGCAGCTCGCCCCTGCCGACATGGAACACCATGCCAGAGAGCTTGATCTCTTCCACCGGCGCCTCTGGCGCTGCCCGCTTCAGGATCGAGCCGATGCGCAGCGCCAGCTCTTCCGGCTCGAAGGGCTTGGGCAGGTAGTCGTCCGCGCCCAGCTTCAATCCCTCAATCCGTTCCGCCGGCAGGCCTCGCGCCGTGAGCAGGATAACCGGCGTCTGCGATTTCAGCTCGCGCATGCCCTTCAGCAGGGACAGTCCATCCTCGCCCGGCATCATCACGTCGAGGATTACGAGATCGAACGCCATAGCCGACATGAACTTCCGTGCCGAAGCGGCATCCTTTGCGGTCGTCACGTCATGGCCTTCGCGCGCCAGATAGCGCTTCAGCAAGTCGCGCAGGCGGTCGTCGTCGTCTACGGCGAGGATGTGGGCCTTCTGGTTCACGGTTCGCCCCGGACGCGGAGCAGGTCCGACAGCATCCGCCGCGCGCCTGTCACAGCGTCGGGTCCGGACGAGAGGAAGGCCTGGCGCAGCGCCGTGCGCCGCCGCTCGGTTGCTTCCCGCGTAAAGGACTGGCCCTCCGGCGTCAGTGTCACCAGCCGGCGGCGCCGGTCGCGAGGATCAGTGTCGCGGGTGATCAGCTTGCGCGCCTCGAGCTGGTTGAGGTTGCGGGCAAGGGATTGCTTGGGCGCAGCCAGACGCGCACGCAGGTCGCCCACGTCCATGGGTCCGAGATCGAAGACTTCCTGCAGGATGTCCATTTCGGGGCCGGAGATGTTGGCGGCGGCGCCGACCGCTTCGGCCAGCTGGATCAGTTTCCGGGCCGCCGCGCGTATCAGCGCTGCGCCCTCATTCAGGTCCTGGTCGCGCAGATACAGGCGCCCATCGGCGCTCGCCGGGGCGTGGGGGACTGGCTGGGGTCGGTTGACAGGTATGGCCACGAGCGGACAATGGGAGAGCGAGACGCGAAACTCAAGCTGATCCCCCCCTTACGCGGCTCCCAAGGACGATAATTATGGCTGCCCCTTCCGCGAATTTTGTCCCTTATGACGACCGTGACGGCTGGATCTGGCTGGACGGCAAGATGGTGCCGTGGCGGGACGCCAAGATTCACGTACTGACGCACAGCCTGCATTACGGCTCCTGCGTGTTCGAGGGCGAGCGTGCTTACGAGGGCTCCGTATTTCGTAGCAATGATCACTCGAAGCGGCTGCACAAGTCGGCGGAGCTGGTGGGGTACAAGTGCCCGGTGCCGGTGGCCGAGCTGGACAAGGTCAAGCTCGAGGTCATGGAAAAGAACGGCCTGTCGGATTGCTATATCCGCGCGTTCTCATGGCGCGGCTCGGAAATGATGGGCGTCAGCGCCCAGCAGGCCTCGATCCGGACATGCGTGGCCGTCTGGCACTGGGGCAACTACTTCGCCGACAAGAACAAAGGCATCCGCGTGACGATGTCCGACTGGAAGCGTCCCTCGCCGGACACAATCCCGTCGGCGGCGAAGGCCGCGGGCCTCTATATGATCTGCACGATGTCCAAGCACAAGGCGGAGGCGGAGGGCTTCTCCGACGCGCTGATGCTCGACTATCGCGGCTATGTGGCGGAGCTGACCGGCGCAAACGTGTTCCTTATCCGCGATGGCGCGATCCATACGCCGACGCCGGACTGTTTCCTCAATGGTCTCACGCGCCAGACCGTGATCGAACTGGCGAAGGCGAGGGGCTTCGAGGTGATCGAGCGCCACATCACGCCGGAAGAGCTATCGACCTTCTCGGAATGCTTCATCACCGGATCGGCTGCTGAAGTGACGCCGGTCGCCGAGATGGCGGGCCATCACTACAAGCCCGGCAACATTACCGGCGCGCTGGCTGACGACTACAGCCAGCTTGTGCGCGGCAAGATCACGCTCGAACAGATCCGGGCCGCGACGAAGGTCGCTTAATCCGGGCGGATCTCATTTCAGGGTGCGCAGCAGGTCGGACGCTCGCAGCGAAACGAATTTCACGTTCGAAGTCGGCGACGCCGAACGGAATGAGCAGGTAGTCGCCGACCTTCAGCATGCCACAGGTGTAGACCACGTTGGGCACATAGCCTTCGCGTGTCTCCGTCACTGGCGTCAGGAATGGCTCCTCGGATCGCGCCAGCACACGTGAAGGATCTGTCTTGTCGAGCAGGACGGCGCCCATAGAATATTGCCGCATCGCGCCCACGCCGTGGGTCAGCAGCAGCCAGCCTTCGTCGAGCTCGATGGGCGAGCCGCAATTGCCGAGCTGCACCAGTTCCCACAGGAATTTCGGCGCCATCACGCGCTTGCCGTAGTTCCAGTTGAAGCGGTCATCCGTCTGCATGAAATAGAGCGCTTCGTGGTCCAGCCGCCCGATCGCCGAATACCGCCCGTCCAGCTTGCGCGGAAATAGCGCCAGCCCCTTGTGCTGCGCCGCCGCTCCGCGCAGCGGCGCCAGGTGGAACGATTGAAACTGCTCCGTCGTCAACATTTCGCATCCGACTTCGCGGCCTGAATAGGCTGTATAGGTCCCGTAATAGTGCTTCGAGCCGTCGTCCTCCGTGAACTGCACGAGGCGAAGGTCCTCAAGCCCGTTCCGCTGCGCCCGAGTGATCGGGAAGATCACCGTGCCGGAAAGCGGGGAGGAGTCGTGGCGATGAACGGTCACGGGGCCGCCTTCGCCATCGAACGCATCCGGGATCGCTGAAATGGCGAACGGCGTCTGCGGCCACAATGTGAAATCTCCGTTCGCCATGGCGACGCCTTCGCGAAAGGCGATGGATGAGATGTGTCCTTCGCCGACCGTGCGCAGCGACAGGACGAATTTCACGGCGCCGTCGCGAACGCCTGACTGATCGACATGCGGCACGATCGAGGGGTTCATCACGGCCGCAGCTGCATATGAATACTCGTGGCTGAAATAGGCGCCGATGAGCTTGGCGTGATCTTCGCTGACGTCATCCATTCCGCCGATCATTTCCTTCATCTGCAGGAAACGCTCGAGGAACAGGGCATGCGTCTGCCAGTGCCTGCCGAAAAAGTCGCGGTCGACCTGCTCGAGATAGTCGCGGGCTGCGTCCTGCGTCAGCGTCAACACGGTTTTCACGATGCGCTCCGCACGCGTCATAATGCCGTGCGCCGTTCCCCGCGGTTCCGCTGATATGCTGAACGGCCGGAGCACTACGCGCGAAGGATCGGCGCAGAGCTCGGTATCAAAATGCTTCATTTCGATCAGGGTGTCGCTGAACGCCATGGCGCCATCCAGAGGCTGGAAGTTGATGGGGGGAGACGGAGCAGGAATTCTCGGATCGACACCGCCGCAAGCTGATAGCTCAGGATCGACTCCGCGCCGTGATTGCGGTTCACGCCCGCGATCGTCAGCGCATCGGCGCAAACGCCATCTTCGGGACGGGCGAGGGCGAGGCCGTGCGCGTTGCGGCCGCCGAACCAGTCGAACGCCATCCGGGCGTCTGCGCAGTGCCGCGTGTCACCGGTCACGCGCCAGGCGACAAAGCAGGCCTCGATGGTGGCGAGTGCTTCGATCGGCTGCTGGTCAAAATGGACGTGCCGTGCGTCGCATTCTGCGAATATGCTCGTGGCGACCGGCATGAACCAGCCTTCCTGCGAGGTCTGCAGCTTCATCAACCGTTCCAGCGCGTCGAGGCCCGCGCCCAGCATCTCCGCATCTTCCAGCCGCTCTCCGGCAAGGATCAACGCCTCCGGCAGGCGGGCGTTGTCGTAGGCGAAGCACGGCTCGAACCACAGGTGGCCTTCGTTCCTGCCGGTTACCATCGCTTCCATCAGCGCCGATGCCGGCGCCGCGATGAGCCTGGCCGCCTCGTCCGCTTCGATGACGCGGCCCTCTGCGGCGAGTATCGCCTTGATGATCAAGGCATGCGCGCGCAGCGACGACCATTTGCCGACGTGCTGCATTGCCTCGCGCGCAAGGTCGGCAGCCCAGTCCGCAAGATCACGCTCTGGCCATTCACGCGCGAATAGGCACAGCGCTTCCAGCGCCCGCGCGCAGCAATCATCCGAGCCGCCATCGTCGCGCCATTGGCGGTCATAGCCCATGAAGTTGCGGAAACGCCCAGCCTTCGGATTCCAGGCGTGGTTCACGAAGGCTGCACTGGTTACTGCCGACCGCACAACTGCATCGTCCGGGGCGCCCTCGCGCGCCAGCCGCGCCGTCAGCGCCAGCGTTCGGGCCGTATCATCGGTGCAATATCCGTGATGGCGATCGGGAGCGCCAAAACGCGAATGCTGGAAAATCCCGCAATCGTCGGACATGCGCGTCACGGCGCCGAACTTCGGCCGCGCCAGAGTTCGGAAGGCCTCCTCGACGCGCTTCTCGTGCATCGATATCGCCACGCGCGCCAGCGCGATCGTCTCCGACGCCACCCGGCGCCAGCGAGATGGCTCGCCGGCGCGATAGGCCTGCCGCGCCATCGCCTCCCGTCGCGCGTCGTCGGAGAGCAGGGTGGTGATCTCCCGCGTGAAGGCGCGTGTGTCATTGAAGGGACAGATCACGCCGATACCGTCCGCCAACGCCTCAACGGCGTGCCAATAAGGTGTCGAGATAACTGGCTTTCCTACTGCGATGGCGTAGGCGAGCGTGCCTGATGTGACCTGTGCTTCCGTCAGATAGGGCGTGACATAGAGATCGGCCGCTTGCAGCAAGTCGACCAGCTCGTCATCACCCAGATAGCGGTTCACGAACCTCAGGCTGTCGGCAACACCGAGCGACTTTGCCAGCGTCACGAGGCTTTCCCGATAACTTTCGCCTTCGCGTGCGACGAGATGGGGATGGGTGGCCCCGGCGATCAGGTAGACCATATCCGGATGCCGCTCCAGAATGGCGGGCAGGCCGCGGATGATTGTCTCGATCCCCTTGTTCGGGGAGAGCAGGCCGAACGTCATGATCAGCTTGCGCCGCGACAGGCCCAGCGGCTCCTTGAACGGTTCGGTCAAGGAAAACGGCCGCTCCGGCGCGCCATGGGGGATCACATGTACCTTCCGAGGCCCCACGCCGTGCACGCGCTCAATGATGTCCGCTCCCGTCTCGGTCATGACGATCACATTCGCCGACAGGCGGATGATCTCGTCCAGAACCTCCTTCTGTTGCGAGGTCGGACGCTCCAGTACCGTGTGCAGCGTCGATACGACCGGCATCCGCAACCGCCGAAGCATGGCGAGGACGTGCCCGCCGCTCTCGCCGCCGAAAATCCCGAACTCATGCTGCAGAAAGGCGACCTCGACGCCAGACCGGTTGAGATCGTCCGCTGTCTTCACATACGCCGTGAGATCATCCTGCGGCACAACATGCGTGACCGTGTCACCATAGGCATGCGCGCTATCAGAATCCTCCATCGCGACGACTTTCCAGTCGACGCCGGGCAGGGCGGCTCGCAGGCTCTCGAACGTGTCACGCGTGAAGGTGGCGATGCCGCACTGACGCGGCGGGAAATTTCCGATGATCGCAGCGCATCGCAGGCCCGAGGTCGAGCGCTGCAGTCGCAGCGCTGGCGCTTGCTGTGTCGGTGCAATAGCGGTCGACGACTTAAAACCCATGAAATGCTCGCATGCGGAAACCATCCCCCGCATGCCGAACGCTCGCACGCGCAGCAGGTTCCCCAACGGAGAGCCGCTTCGCGAATTGTTGTCCTATGAAAAGTTCTCGGAGTTTCCTGAGGTTTCCCAGCAGCGAGTTCACACGCAGGAGGATTGTTGCGGCGCCGATGCGGTGCGGTGGGAAATCAGAGCGCCGCGGCGATCCGCGCAGCCTGTTCGCGCAACACCTCGGTATCCGCGGGCTTGCCGCCATGATGGGGCTGCAGGGGCAGGTTGGAATAACGCGGGATCACGTGAACGTGCAGATGGAAGATCGTCTGGCCCGCCGGCGCGCCGTTGAATTGCGTCACGATCACCCCATCCGGGTTCAACGCCTTGATCACGGCTTTCGTGAGCTTCTGCACCGCCTGGAACAGCGCGCCCACCCGCTCGGGCGGGAAGTCCGTGATGTTGCGCGAATGGACGTTCTTGGGAACCACAAGGCAATGCCCCTGACTCTGGGGGAAGATGTCCATGAAGGCGATGACTTCGTCATTCTCGAAGATCTTCACGCAAGGCGCTTCCCCGCGCAGGATCTTCGCGAAAATGTTGCCGCCGTCGTATTCGCCAACAAGGCTCATCAGAAGCCCTCCTCGTCGTCTTCGTGGGCCTGCGTGTCGCCCTTCCTGAAGGGCGTGTAGGCCGACAGTTCTTCAACTCCTTCCTCAACTGCAACGCGCTCGCTGTCGAGATAATTCGAAACCGCATGCCTCAATCCGCTGTGGGCGATCCAATGAGCCGATCGCGTCAGCACTGGCTCATAGCCCCGCGTCAGCTTGTGTTCGCCCTGGGCGCCGGCTTCCACCTTTGTCAGCCCGCGTTCGATCGCGAAGTCGATCGCCTGATAATAGCAGATCTCAAAATGCAGGAAGGGCCGGTCAACCACGCGGCCCCAGTAGCGCCCATACAGCGTATCCGACCCGATCATGTTGAGTGCGCCGGCGATCGGCTTCTTGCTGTCCATCGCAAGCACCAGCAGGCACTTGTCCGCCATCCGCTCATGCAGCAGCGAGAAGAACTCACGATTGAGGTAAGGCGAACCCCACTTCCGCCCGCCCGTGTCCATGTAGAAGCGGAAGAACGCATCCCAGTGCTTCGGCGTCAATTCCTTGCCGGTGACGCGGATGATTTCCAGGCCTTCCTGAGCCTCACGGCGTTCCCGTCGCAACATCTTGCGCTTGCGTGAGGCGAGGGCATTGAGAAAATCATCGAACGATTTGTACCCGCGATTGATCCAGTGAAATTGCTGGTCCTCGCGCAACAGCAGGCCCTCGCCGCCAAGCATCCGCCATGTATCGTCCTCAAGGAAGTTGAAGTGCGCGGACGACACCCGCGATTGTCCGGCCGCCTCCACGATCGCACGCGCTAGCGTCCGCTCGATCGCCGCACGATGCGGCCCCGTCGCCAGCAACCGTTTCCCCGTCACCGGCGTGAACGGTACGGCGCAGAGCAGCTTCGGATAATACCGCCCGCCCGCACGATGCAGCGCATCCGCCCACGAATGGTCGAACACGAACTCGCCACGCGAGTGGCTCTTCAGGTAGAGCGGCGCGGCGCCGACCAGCTTGCCGGTACTGTCTCGCGCCAGCATGTGCCGCGGGCTCCAGCCCGTGTCTGGCTGCGCGCAGCCGGAGCTTTCCGCCGCCTCCAGGAAATCCCAGTCGAGAAAAGGGTCGTAGCGTTCTCCCGGAGGGTTAGCGACAGCGTTCCACGCCGCCCGGTCGACATCCGCCAATCGTTCGGCGATCGACAGCGAAACTTCGATCCGGTCTGTGGAATCGTCGGCCAAGTCACACCCTGAGAAGTCGGGCCCCCGCCAGACTATATCGGTGTTCCAGCCGGTTTTGCGAGGTCTGCGCTGAAGCCTTCAAAAATCGGCGCAGCGCCGTATTTCCGGGCAAGCGCGAGCTCTTCCGCCGTCCGCACCGTCCATGTCACCATGGGCAGCCCGCCCGCCGCCGCCTCGATCTTCGCCAGGATCGAATGGTGGGGAGCGATGTAATCGCAGCCCATCGCTCGTGCGGTCGCCGCCTTGCCTGCGATATCTTCCTCGACGTGGTTGTCCGCAATCGCCAGCAATCCCACAGGCCTGTCCGCCACGAGCCGGCACAGCTGCGCCACGGTCGGCTCGTCGAAGCTCATGACGGCCAGCTGCTGCGGCCGATCAGCGATGATGTTCGCGACGCGGGACGCGATTTCACCAGCCATCCCATCAACCTTCAGCTCGATCAACACAGGCAGGACCATGATATCAAGCACTTGTTCCAGCGTCGGGATCATTGATCCATCCGGCAGCAGGTGATCCTTGAGGTCTGCCGATGCGATGCGACCGAGCAACTCACGCTGCCCGCACATTCGCTCAAGTCCCGCATCATGGAACACGACCGGCACATTGTCCGCCGTCAGCCGCACGTCCAGCTCGACGCCGACGCCCGCTGCCTGCGCCGCAATGAAAGCCGCAATCGAATTCTCCGGCGTCGCGCCCCTCCACAGCCCGCGATGGGCGTAGGCGAACGTCGATACGTCGAAGAATGTCTCGCTCATTCGAACTCGACGACCGCGTCTACTTCGACCGCCGAGCCCATCGGCAGGACAGGGCAGGCGACCGCCGAGCGCGCATGCCGCCCACGATCGCCGAATGCCTCGACCATCAGGTCCGAGCAGCCGTTCACGACCTTCGGAATGTCCACGAAGTCTTTCGTCGCATTCACGAAGCCGCCGAGCTTTACCACGCGCTTCACACGTTCGAGGTCGCCAAGCGCCGCCTTCATCTGTGCGATCAGGTTGATGGCGCACACGCGTGCCGCCTGCTGGCCCTGTTCGAGTGTCATGTCCTCGCCCAGCCGGCCCTTGATGAGGCCATCCGGCGCGGCGCTCACCTGGCCTGAGATGAAGAGCAGGTTGCCGGTGATCACGAAGGGCACGTAGTTCGCAACCGGCGGCCGCGCCTCCGGAAGCGTTACGCCGGCAGCCTTGAGACGTTCAGACACGGACATGGGAAACTCCCCGCAAAGCAAATCAGCGTCGTGGTAGGCCGCCTCGCCGCCGGGGACAAGCGATCAGAACTAAAGCCCGAAGGAGACCGAGACCTCGATCGTATCTCCTGGTTTGATCTTCTCCTTCCGCCGCACATCCGCCTTCACCGGCAGCACGAAAGCATCCCGCTTCTGATCAGCGAATATCGACGTCTCCCAACGCGTCTTTCCTGTCTTTGCGACGACCTGGAATGATCCGAAAGGTTTCCGCAGCCCGGTCGTCAGTGTGCGAATGCGCCGGGAAAGTTCGGCGGGCAGCGTGACGAAGTGCCAGGCGCCGGTGCTCTCCTGCGTCCACACCTTCGCCTTGAACGTTTCGTGGAGTTCCATCACGTCTCCCGTTGCCGTGATCTGGCACGCCCTGTGAGCGGGAACCAGTCGCCTTCTGGCGCTTTCGCTAGATGTCATAGGAGGTTGCCATGATCAGGATCATCGGCGCGGCCGTATTCGCGATAGCCGCATCTGCGTGTGCCACAACGCAACCGGAAAAAATGGCTTCGGCAGCACCACAGAACAAAGGCATGATCACCGTTGTCGGCCTTGCACCTTCGCAGGCGCTGGGTGCGGTGGATACATCGAAGCTTGTGGGCGTGCAGGCGCAACGAGTGACGAGCAACCAGCCCGCCGACACGAGGGCGGCGGCTACGACAACCGGCAATACCATCGACGTTGAAGGCGTTGCTCCCGCCGCTGTGCTCGCCGCCATCGACACGACAAAGCTCGTCGATAATCCAACCCCGCAAGCCACCGCTTCGGGGCTGCCGTCCGAGGTTCAGGCCGAAGTGACGGACGGCAAGTATACGACGAAGGATCTCGCCGCCGCCCAGAACAAGGCTGTACGCGATCCAGGTTGACCCGGTTCTGCAACTCACCGTTGGCGGGCGGGATCAATCCTTCTCGCGCGCCCTTTGTATGCGCACGCCTCGCCCTGTCATGACCGCATCCTCGCCGAACTTCTCACGCGCCTTGTCGGAAGCGCGCTCCGCCTTCGCGCGCTTGAGCGCCTTGGGGTCGGCCAGATCCATTGCATCCGCCTTGGCATCGACCAGTTCCGAAATCCCGACGCCCAGAAGGCGGTATCGCTGTCCCAGGGCTTCACGCGCCAGCATGGGCTTGGCGGTACGGAAGATGACCTGCGCCAGCTGGGTGGGCTCTCCAAGCGACACGCGTCGTGTAATGGTCTTGAAATCGTGCGTCTTCAGTTTCAGCGTGACTACACGCCCTTCGACCTCGGAATGCTTCGCCCGGTCCGCGGTTCGTTCGCTCAACCGCCAGAGAATGTCCTCCAAGGTGCGCGGGTCCGAAATGTCTTCGTTAAACGTCGTCTCCGATGACACGCTCTTGCGCTCGCCGCCTGGATCGACCTTCCGTTCGTGCCGTCCGAACGCGCAGTTGTGCAGCCACAACCCCGTCTCGCCATAGCGTTTCACGAGGGCTTTGAGTTCGATCTTCTGGATATCTCCAACGGTGCGAATGCCATCGCCGTTCAGCTTCTTCTCGAACTGCGCGCCCACCCCGCCAATCACCCGCACGCTGCGCGGGGCGAGATAGGCCGGCGCCTCCTCGATCGACAGCGCAAAGAAACCGCGCGGCTTGTCCGCCTCGCTCGCAGTCTTGGCGAGGAACTTGTTGCTCGCCAGCCCCACGGAGATCGTGATGCCGATGTCGCGTTCGACCTGCTTCTGCAGTCGCATCAGGCTGATCGCCGGCGGTGCATGGTGCAGCGCCTCCGTACCGGACAGGTCCAGATAGGCTTCATCGATTGAGACCGGCTCCACGAGGGGCGTCAACGTCTGGATCATCTCCCGGATGCGGCGGCCTTCCTGAATGTAGAGGTCCATCCGCCCCTTGATGACCACGGCGTTGGGGCAGAGCTTGAGCGCCTTGAACATCGGCATTGCCGACCGCACGCCATACGTCCGCGCCACGTAGCAGCAGGTCGAGACGACGCCCCGTTTCCCCCCGCCAACAATCACCGGCAGCCCGGCCAGCTCCGGCCGGTCACGCTTCTCGATCGAGGCGTAGAATGCGTCGCAATCGATGTGCGCGACCGAAAGTTCGAACAGCCGCTCATGCGAGACGAGTCGTACCGAACCGCATGACGGGCATTTCGCCCGCGCGCCGTCGAATCCTGTGAGGCAGTCACGACAGGCCGACCGTAAATTTTCATTGCTGCTGGCAATCTTTCCAGACAAGATACGATTCCAGCCAGAAGCGTTTGTAAAACCGGCAGTTTTGTTAATTGGCAGCGCGGAAAGCGTTGCTCTGCCAGCCGCAGTTGAAAATAGGCGGTTAATATCTTCAGGTCTAACAACTTCGGAGATAGTCGGGAATCAGCCCGCCGAATTCCTAGCGTGATGTGTTGATGGCGACGCCCCCCGCCAAGAAAGTCCTGGTCGTTGAGGACAATGAGCTCAACATGAAGCTCTTCTGCGACCTGTTGGACGCCTTCGGCTACAAGACGGTGGAGAGCCGCGACGGTCTCAAGGCCGTCGACCTCGCGCGCGAGCACAAACCCGATCTCATCATCATGGACATCCAGCTGCCGGAAGTGTCAGGACTCGACCTAACGCGCTGGATCAAGGACGACACGGCGATCAACCAGATCCCGATCATGGCCGTCACAGCCTTCGCCATGCGCCAGGACGAGCGCCTCGTTCGTGAAGCCGGTTGCGAAGCCTACATGTCGAAACCGATCCAGATGAGCGCCTTCATCAACGAAGTGAAGAAGCTCACCGGCCCGCGTTCCTCCACTCCCGGCCGCACCACGCCGCCGTCGTCTACGCCCCCGCGGAGGGCGATGAGATGAGCGCCCGGGTTCTGGTCGTCGATGACATCGAGCAGAACAGGAAGCTGCTCACCGACAAGCTGAAGAACGAGTATTTTCACGTCGTCACCGCCGTGGATGGCGAGGACGCCATCGAGAAGGCCATGGCCGAAGAGCCGGATGTCATCCTGATGGACATCATGATGCCGCGTCTCAACGGCATAGACGCCTGCCGCCGCCTCAAGACAGATCCGCGCACCGAACACATCCCGATCGTGTTGGTCACAGCGCTGAACGAGCGCGAGGACCGTCTGCGCGGACTCGGCGCCGGCGCAGACGACTTCCTCACCAAGCCTGTCAACGACCTGCAGCTGTTGTCACGCGTGCGGGCGCTGACCAAGTACAAGATGGTCGCGGACGAGCTGCGCAAGCGTGAGGCTTCCGGCAGGCGCATCGGCGCCGTCGAACTATCTGCCTCCCAGCGCGCCAGCGAACCTGCCCGCATCCTCGTGATCGACGAGAACGAGCGCCAGGCCCGCCGCATCTGCCGCTATCTCGAAGGCCTGCACCGACCGATCTCGCACGCCGAAGCCACCCAGCTGGGCATCTCCGGTTCGATGGTCGACTTGATGATCGTCTCGCTCGCCAACGAGAAGCTCGATGGCCTGCGCCTGTGCGCCTACTTCCGATCGCTGGAATCCACGCGCGACCTGCCCATCCTCGTCGTCGCCGACGTGGACGAGGAGAAGAAGGCTGTCCGCGCCCTCGATCTCGGCGCCTCCGATATCGTCATCAAGCCGATCGACTCCGAGGAGCTGCTCGCCCGCGTGAAGACGCAGGTCCGCAAAAAGCGCTATCTCGACGCCCTGCGCGCCCGTCTAGACCAGTCTATGGAACTCGCCGTCACCGACCAGCTCACAGGTCTGCACAACCGCCGCTATATGCGCGTACAGCTCGAGCAGTTCGTGAAGCGCGCCAACATGGGCGGCCAGCCGGTG
This sequence comes from Hyphomonadaceae bacterium, assembly GCA_047601145.1. Classification (GTDB taxonomy): domain Bacteria; phylum Pseudomonadota; class Alphaproteobacteria; order Caulobacterales; family Hyphomonadaceae; genus UBA7672. The sequence goes on along the minus strand of JASGJW010000003.1, from coordinate 527,151 downwards.
TCGATCCTGCTCTGCGACATCGACCACTTCAAACGGGTCAACGACATCCACGGCCACTCGGCGGGAGACGATGTCCTCCGCGAATTCGGCCGCCGCCTGCGCGAGAACATCCGTCCGATGGACCTGGCCTGCCGCTATGGCGGGGAAGAGTTTGTCGTGATCATGCCCGAAACGACCCAGGCCCTCGCTCACGCAGCGGGCGAGCGCCTCCGCCAAATCGTTGCCGAAACGCTGTTCCCGATCGGCCGCGGCGACGAACTCAAAGTTACCATGTCCGGCGGCGTCTCCACTGTGACCCCGCCCGAAGATTCCATCGAAGGTCTGCTCAAGCGCGCCGACGACGCCCTCTACCGCGCCAAGTCCGCCGGCCGGAACCAGATCGAGGTGGAGCTGCTGGGCTTTGCCAGCTAGGGGCAGGTTGGCGCAGGCGCCTTAACTTCGCCGCTGATCGGGGGCATATAGCGCCCATGGACGCCTTCAATCCCGGATCCCTCCCTGGCGAAGCCAAGCTCCGCTACCTCGATGCAGATTTCGAGGTGCTGAAGCCCGGCCGTTTCGTTACGTGCGCCGTCACCAAGCGCAAGATCGCGCTCGAGGATCTGCGTTATTGGAATGTTGAGACTCAGGAAGCCTACTTTGACGCTGAAACAGCGTTGAAAAGATGGAAGCAGCTGCACGGTCGGGAATAGTCGGGGCCTTCATCGCCGGGTTCTTCCTTGCCTCGTGCGCAGGACCCGCCGCGCAGCCTGTCGCGCATATAGCACAGCCTATCGTTGCTGAAGCGCCGCCCGTCAGCATCGCCATCCCGGTTACAGCCGCGCAGGAAACGATCGAGCCGCCGCAGCGTTCCGTCATCGACCAACTCCAGCGAGCCGCTCACCTGTCGATCGTCTGTTCCGCTGGCGCAACGCAGGGCGGAGCAATCCTCTGTGACACCGCACCAGGCGCCACCGTCTCGCTCGACGGCAAGCCCATCGCCCGCGCCGATGGAGAAGGCGTCGCCATCGTCGGCCTGACACGCACCGCGCCGGCGCAAGTCAAGATCAGCGCCCGCGCGCCGGGCAGCGACTATGACCTCTCCACCAACGTTGATGTCCTCCCGCGCCACGACACCGTCACCAGCTTCACGATGGATTGCGGAAAGATCGCGCCGCAGGGCGCGGAAGACAAACGCAAGGCCGAGGTCGCCTGGGTGAAGAAGGACAAGGCGCTCAAATCCTTCAACGATCCTGTTGCGCCATTCGCGCTGCAGGGCCCGGTCCGGCTCGAAGGCGTCGCCTATTCCTCATCCTTCGGCGCCACGCGCACTTACATTCCGAAGACCAAGGCCTGCGAGCCCAAGACCAATGTCCACAACGGCACGGACATCGCCGTCGGTACGGGCACAGAAATCCGTGCGCCCATGGCTGGCACGGTGATCCTTGCCGACCCGGACCTCTTCTATGAGGGGGGCTGCGTCTTCCTTGACCTCGGCCGCGGCCTCGTCTCCGTCACGATGCACATGAGCCGCATCGACGTGAAGCCCGGCGACCGGGTGGAGCAGGGCCAGCTTCTCGGTCTTTCCGGCGCCACCGGCAGCGTCACTGGCCCCCACCTCCACTGGGCAATCAAATACCGCAACGTCTTCTCCGAAGACCGTGGCGCCGACATCTGGCTCGACCCGATGCTGATGATGAGTCTAAAGTCTCCCCAGTGATCGGGGGGACGACATGGCTGCCGCCAAGCCCAAAGCAAAGAAATCCGCCATCAAGACGAAGCCGACGAAGGTGAGCGTCGCTGATTTCATCGCCGCCGTCCCGAACGAGACGCGCCGCAAGGATGCACAGACGCTGCTCAAGCTCTACGAGAAAGCTACCGGCTGGAAGGCGCAGATGTGGGGCCCGACCATCATCGGCTTCGGCAGGTACACTTACACATATGACAGTGGGCACTCCGGCGACATGTGCGTGTCCGGCTTTTCGCCACGCGGCGCCAGCCTGTCGATCTATGCGATGTATCCCGAACAGCCCGAAGCGCAGGCGATCCTCAAGGATCTCGGCAAACACAAGTCGAGCAAGGCCTGCGTCTACATCAACAAGCTGGAAGACGTGGACCTGAAAGTCCTCGAGAAATTCATCAAGGCTGGCGTCGCCAGCATGAAAAAGGTCTCGAAGGAAAAAGGCTGGCCGCTGGAAGGGACCTGATCTGGCGGCGCCGGATCAGTTTGCCCCGATCTTCGCGGCGTCGCATGGTTGCGCCGCGGGGACCAGGAGTATGGGGACGTCGTTGAACATAAGACTTTGTGCAATCCTGTTTGCAGCACTCGGCCTCACTGCGTGCGAAGGCATGGAGGCAAGCCAGTACGCCGACATCGATGACGATCCGCAGATGCAGGCGATCAATTCCTCGATCCCGCATCTGCCGCCTCAGCCGGGCATTGCATCGGCGCCGAAATCTCCGGTCACGGAGGCTCCCGTTACGCCTGCGCCGCCGGCGACCGGTGGCCCGTCGCGGATGCCGAAGCCGCCCACCGCGCCCACGCCGCCCGCAACTGGCGGTACTTCGCAAATGCCCAAGCCGCCCCAGGCCTCGCCGCCTGCGCCACCCCGGCCTGTTGGCTGCTCGCCGCCCAGCATCTCGATCCGCAAGGAGGCGAATGGCGCAGTTGAAATCAATTGCGGGACGCCGCCCATGGCCCCGCCGGCCGGCCTGCAATGTACCTCGCCCGAGGCGCTCACATGGCTCACTCGTAACGGAACGAGCAGCTTCGTCTGCATGAAGTAGCCCCGCCTCAACCTTGCCACGCGGCCCATCCACGGTAAGGGTGGGTCGCGGGGCGCAAGTCGAAGGGCGTTACATGAAACTGGTTCTGGCAGCCGCTGCGGCGATCTCCATGCTCGCTCTCTCAGCCTGCGGCATGCTGGGCGGCGAAGAAGGCCCCGCGCCCGGTTCTCCCGCCGCCAAGGCCGCGCCAGCGCTCCCGCCGCCATCCGTTCCTGCGCCCACGCCAGCCGCTGCGCAAGCGCGCGAGCCCGAAGACCTCACGCCCGTCCCTGCTGACCAGGTGAAGTGCATCAAGCCCTTCATCCTCAAGACGATCGAGAAGGACGGCCAGACCGAAGCCCGCTGTGTCGCGCCGTCGGAAGCGGCGCCCAAGCCGAACTGATCAGACGCTCAACCCATCCGGCGCGACCTGAGCCAGCGCCGCCATCATCTCTGGCGTCGCCGGCATGATCTTCCGCGTCGCCAGGTTCAGTGCGACCGCAACAGCTTCGCTCGTGCACCACGCCTCGCCTGAATCCGGATCGATGATCCAGTGGATGAAGGAATGCACCTTCTCCTTCTGGAAGCCGCGTCCCGACCTGATAACAAAGCGATCGCCCGCACGCGGCCATCTCCGGTACACCAGCCGGTATTCCAGAACGGCCCCGCCCATGCGCACAGTCTCGCCGCGCGCCTCAGCCTGTTGCGCCAGCGTTGTCCGCCACGGCTTGAGCAGGTGAGCGATTGAATCCGACAGCCGCCCGATGAAGAACTCCGGCATCATCGCGCCGTTCGCATAGCACTCGGCATCCTTGATCACGCCGCGCCCGATCAGCGGCGCCTTCGCTGCGTCTGCTTCCGCTAGCGTGGCCGTTGCGCGCACCTTCAGCGATAGATCAAGAGATCGCGGCGCACATGCTGCCGGCGCTTCACCCTTCAGCGCATCCAATTTCGCCCGCGTCGCCCCTGACCAGGGAAATGCCGCCCCGGTCGCGACATCGACATGATCCACCCATGTTCGGAAGCTCGCGCACGGCTCCCCGCTCATGTGGTCGATCTGCTGGTAGAGCAGCACGGAACTCTCGGCGACTTCCAGCACGCACGCGAACATGGTGAACGGTTCGCCCGCTTTCGCCTCGCGCATGAACCGTATGTGCTGCTCGCGCGGCGTCAGCGTTGACAGCGCCCGCGCCCGGAACGCGTGCGGCAGGCCGACAGCGTGCCCCACGCCCGCAAGCCCCTCCATCATCTTGGCGACGTAGAAGCGCACATTCATGTGCCCCATCTCGTCGCATTCCCAGGTATTGATGCTGCCGCGATAGACTTCGATCATCCCCGGATGCTCCACGCGATTTTCACCGTCGCACAAGACGGTTCGCCCTTCCTGTCGGTTCCCTCGTAGGACCCCTCCAGCACCAGCCTGCCGGCCGCGGCCTTCTTCCTCATCGCTGGCGTGACATCCGGTAGGTCAACCTTCGCGCGGCGATCCCATTGCGTATCCGGTTGCCCAGAATGTTTGCCGATGCCGACATAGACAAAGCGCCGGGTCTTGCCTTCGGTCCGCACGAAGTCGCCGAGGAAGCGCCAGCCCGCCTTGCCTTCCTCCAGCCGGACAGGGATCTCGAACACAACCGTCTTGCCGGTCGACACCTGCGCATCGACGATCTTGCCGTCCTTGCCCTGAAGGCTATGCCCAACGCCCTTCGGCGGATCAATCACGCTGAGCTTTAGCGTGACATTGCTGTCCGCCTCCGCAGCCATGTCAGCCCGCGCAGTCCCGGCACAGGCCGCGGATCTCGATCACCGCGCTGCGCATCTGGAACTTCACGCTCTCCACTTCCTGGCTTAGCTTCTTCACGCTGTCATGTGCGTGCAGCTCGCCAGCCGTACCGCACTTGTCGCAGATCAGGAACACCGCCGCATGACCGTGCTTCCAGTGCCCGCACGCCACGAAGGCGTTCAGGCTCTCGATCTTGTGCGCCAACCCCATATCCAGCAGGAAGTCGAGCGAGCGGTAGACCGACGGCGGCTTGGCCGCGCCATCATCGCCCAGCTGTTCGAGCAGGTCATACGCCTTCGCCGGCCCGCCGGATTCCAGCAGCAGCGTCAGCACCCTCTTGCGCAGCGGCGTCAGCCGCCCGCCGCGCTCCTCGCAAAGCGTCTCGGCCTCTCTCAGGCTGTCATTGAGGCTTTCGGGCGCGCAGGCGAGGTGGGCATGGACCATGCCCCGAATGTCGGCTGCCAGCGCCTGATTCACAAGGCCTGCGCTGTCCCGTCCGCCCGGCGGAATCCCCGAAAACAGAGATCCTTAACGCTATTCCGCTAGTGGGAACCCTTCAGGGACGCTCAGGGAAGAGCATGCTCGCCTCCAGATATACGCCGTACGTCGCCGTGCTGGCCGTCCTCATCGTCTCGCGCCTGGTCACCCACGCCCTGGGCCTGATGCCAGACCCTGCCATCGTCATCGACCACTGGCAGCACATAGATCTGCGCCTGCTGGCCAGCGACCCTGTCGGCTCGCTCTGGGCGCTGCACACGCAGCCGCCGCTGTGGAACGGCATCCTCGCGCTTGCCGTCGCCATCGCCGGCCCGGATGGCGATGCCGTCACCGCTGTGATGTATGGCTTCAACCTCCTGCTCACGGCCGGGGCAGGGTTGCTCATTCTCGATATCCTGAGCCGCTTCGGCTTCTCGCGGCCGGCTGCGACCGTCTTCGCGTGCGTCTCGATCCTGTCGCCCAACATCCTCTATTTCGAGACGTACATCTTCTATCCGCACTTCACCTTCTTCCTCGTCACGCTGTTGCTGTGGCTCATGATGCGGATCAAGCGAGATGGCGCGCTCTGGCCCGTCGCAGGCGCGCTCAGCGTGCTCACAGCCCTGTCGCTCACCTGGGCCATCTTCCATCCCGTTTTCATCGCGCTTGCCGGCGCCGCGCTTCTGTGGTGGAACCGCGGCTTTAGTCTCGCGCACGCCGCTCGTCCCGTCATCGCCATGGCCATCCTCGCCACCGGCGTCTCCGCGCTGCCCACGCTGAAAAACCTCGCCATCTACGGTGTGCCGTCTGCGTCTACCTGGATCGGCCTCAACCTCGCGCAGACCATCCCCGGCGGCCAGACCGGCGAGTTCGTCCATTGCGACTTCGACACCGCCCATCGCGAAGCCATCGCCGCCAACCCCGGCCTGCCCACGGACAACGCGCTCCTGACGCAAACCTGGAAACGCCCCGGCGCGCCGAACATGAACCACATCGGCATGATCGCCGCGAGCCAGCGCTGCCTCGACATGACGAAGAACGTCATCTTGCATGACCCGATCGGGTGGTTCGCCTTCCGCCTCAACGTGCTGGTCGGGACGCACCAGTTGCCACCTTCCAACTACAATGCCGACCCGCTGGGCTGGGACGCCATCTTCGGCCCCGCCGAGCGTCTCACCGACAGTTTCGGTCAGGTCAGCCGCATCGCCATGACGCTCTGGTATCTGATGCTGCTCTGGATGGGCGTGAAGCTGATCCGCACGAACCGGCCGCTCTATCTTTCGCTGCTCGGGGTCATCGCCTACTTCACGCTCGCCTCGCACTTCCTCAATGGCGGCGAGCAGGCGCGCATGCGCTACACGATCGAGCCGATCTACCTTCTCTTCAGCGCCGGCCTTCTTGGCGCCGCCGTCAGGCGCTACGGTCCGATGCTGAAGCTGCGTGCGCTGGGCCTCGCCGACGCCCCCTAAGGGTCCGACTCAGGACCTGCCCGATTCGCCGGAAAGGCTTGTTTTTCGGGGTCTCCTGAAGCCGCCATTCACCAAAACCCCCGTTTTTAGGGGTTTTTTGCTGTGAAAAGTGGTGTTTTCCCTTGTAAATCGCGATTTCTGGGCTTCAGGACCCCCAAAATACGTGTATTCAGGGGGCCGGACTGAACCAAGGGAGTCGAAAGACCATGGCCACTGCAGCTAAAGCCAAACAGAACACCGTCAGCCTCAAGCACCTGGCGGCGGCTCTCGCCGAGAACCACGAGATGCCGAAGAAGCAATCGGAAGCAATCCTGAACGACCTCGTCACGATGCTGACGAAGCACCTCAAGAAGGGCGACCGCATCCGCATGGCCGGCCTCGGCGTTCTCGTCGTGCGCAAGCGCGCCGCCCGCATGGGCCGCAACCCGGCGACGGGCGAGCCGGTGCAAATCAAGGCCTCGAAGAAGGTGGCCTTCCGCGCCGCGAAAGAGCTGAAAGAGTCGATCTAACTCTTTCGTTCTCTGACCCAACAAAGAAGGGCCCGGTGGAAACACCGGGCCCTTTGCTTTTTACACCGCCTTCAGTCGCGCATGCCGTTTCTTGCCGACCGACAGACGCGCCGTGCCTTCCCCATCCAGCGCTGCTTCGCCGATAGTCGCCGCCGGATCAGTCAGGGCCTCGCCATTGAGCTTCACGGCATTGCCCGCAATCTGGCGGCGCGCGTCGCCCTTGGAGTCCACGAGCCCCGCCGCCAGCAATGCATCCACCACCGGATACCCCGCCGCCAGCTTTGCGCGCTCCACCTCGAATGTCGGCATGCCCTCAGCATTACCGCCCCCCTTGAAGACCGCCTCGGCCGCAGAAGCGGCCTTCTTCGCTTCTTCTTCGCCGTGCAGCATCGCGGTCGCCACATCGGCAAGACGCTTCTTCGCTTCGTTGATTGCTGCACCTTGCGCTTTGGCGTGCTCGCTGATCTCCGACTCTGGCAGATCCGTGAACAGCCGCATGAATCGGGCGACGTCGGCGTCCTCTGTGTTGCGCCAGAATTGCCAATAGTCGTAGGGCGAGCGCATGTCCGGATTGAGCCAAACGGCGCCTTCCGCCGTCTTGCCCATCTTGCCGCCCGACGCCGTGGTGATCAGCGGCGTCGTGACGCCGAACACTTGCTTGTCGATGATCCGGCGCGTGAGGTCGATGCCGTTGACGATGTTGCCCCACTGATCGGAGCCGCCCATCTGGATGCGGCAGTCGTATTTCCGCGCTAGCTCCAGGAAGTCGTAGGACTGGAGCAACATGTAGTTGAACTCGAGGAAGGTGTACGGCTCTTCATTGTCGAGGCGTCGGCGCACGGTCTCCTGCGCGATCATCTTGTTGATCGTGAAGTGCTTGCCATAGTCGCGCAGGAACTCGATCCACTTGATCTGGTCGAGCCATTCGGCGTTGTCGATCATGATCGCGTCGGTCGGACCGGCGCCGAATTTCAAGAACGGTTCGAAGTTCTTCTTGATCCCCGCCATGTTGGCCGCGATCTCGTCGGCCGTCAGGATTGGCCGCGACTTCTCTTTATCGGTCGGATCGCCGATCTTGGTGGTGCCGCCGCCCATAAGCACGATGGGCTTGCCGCCGGCCTGCTGCAGACGCCGCAGGTTCATGATTTGCACCAGCGATCCCACGTGCAGCGATTTCGCCGTGCAGTCGAAGCCGATGTATCCGGTCGGCGTGCCGGTCGCGTACTCGTCGAGCCCGCTCTCGTCAGTGATCTGATAGATGTGCCCGCGGCCGATCATTTCCTGGAGGAATGTCGATTTGGCTTTCGATGCGTCGAGGGTCACGAGCGGCTCCTAAATGGTCTTGTCGACCGGAGGCCATCTCACATCGCCGCCGGTTTGGGCGGCATGCACAATCGCACCGCCCGCTATGAAAGCGTGCGGTAGTAATACGCGAGGTGGGTGGCGCGGTGCGACATCGGGAGGTGATAGGCTGCTGCGTGGTGGATGGTCAAGGTTGAGCTGAACACGGAGCTGGCCAAGGTCAGGTCGATTGAATGCCCTTGATGAACAGCACGCGAGCTCCGACGACGGCAACCGCTATGGGGACAGTGCCCAATATGATGAACGGCAAAACAACGTGTCCCATTCGCAGCTTCACCAGTGAATTTTCGCGGGTTTCGCGCTGTTTCATCAGCCCAATCCAAATCGCCCGCAATCCGACAAAAAAGGAGCGAGGATACGGATGAGCAGTGTCACCGATCTGTCTCCGCGCCCTCCCGACAAGTATGCATGATCGACGTCAGCGCCGGTTTTGCGCGAGCGCCGCGCATGAGGAAAAGCCGATCGGGCCCTGTTCGTCGTGCAGCCGGCAATGGCCCAGCGCGATGCCTTCGTCGCTCTGATGGTCGGCGACCTCGTAGCCGATCCATTCGCCCACGGGTAGGCGATGAAGATAGAGCGTCACGTCCGAATTGATGAAGTCGAGGCCGGTTCCGGAACCGTTCGCGATCGGGCTGGTGTAGTCGATGCCGGTGGCCAAGCGGCTGAAGGGTGTGAAGGCCTCGCCGCCCACGAGAGGCCGCACTTCGCGCAGCCAGGTGCGGCGCTGTCCCGGTGGCGCACGCATGTTCTCGGTGATCACGAAGCCCGGCGGCAGGATGGGTCGCATCTCCCACTTGTCTGTGAAGGGTTTTGCCAGCGGCGGCACCTGCTCCGGCGGCGGAGCGTCCCACGGCGGCGGCGACCAGAGCGGCGCCTCGGGCTGTTGCGAGCGGCGAAGCAGCTGGCAGGACGCGCGGGCCGACGATACGCCGCCGGAGAACAGCTCGGCCTCGATCACCTTGATACGTCCGCCCTGCCGCACGAGCCGGGTGGTGACCGTGACCGGATCGAGCTCCGGCAGCCGATAGAGATCGACCGTGAGCCGTGACGGCTGCAGGCCGGCCTCGCCATACTGCTGTTCGATGATGTGGGCGAACAGGCCGATCATCACCCGCGCATGAAGATTGCCCGTCGGACGCCACCAGCCATTGGCCATCAGCGTCGGCGTGTAGGCATCGCCATCGCGATGGAAGAAAGGTTCAGGTGTCTTGGACATGATTGCGTGGCTCAATCAGCTCGCTTCATAGCCTTCCGGCAGCGGCCCGTAGCCGACGTCGATGTTCATCGCCGCAAGGCCCTCGCCCAGTCCGTCGAGGATCGGAACAATGTTTTCCGGCGGTTCGTATTGCATGAAGATGCCGATCTTCCGTTTACGGCCTTCGGCTTCGGGTAGCTGGCCTTCGATCTGGCCGCTATGGATGAAGCCGACATAGGCGCCGATCTTCTGCTGCAGGGCATTGATGTGCGCGACAGGGTCCGACCAGTCGAGATCATCCGCGATGACAAGCAGGGCGTAGCCGGTCCCGGGTTCGATGCCGAGCGCGTCGACTGAAGAAGCGTCGCTGATCATGGAGTCCCCTGCGTATACCCTTGGGGCCGCGAGCGTCAGGCCGGCTTGGGCGGAGGCGGCAGCTTGGCGGCGTCCTTGATGGCCTTGGCTTCAGCAGCTTCCTTCTGCGCCTTCTCGAAAGCCTTCATGCGGCGCTTGAGATAGACGGCGGCGGTCTTCTCGAGTTCATCGAGCTTGCCCTGGAAGAAATGGTTGGCGCCGGTGACAGTCGCGCGATCAATGATCTCGCCCTTCTGCACGCGGACCTTGGTGAGCGAGCGATCGATATCCGCCGGCGGCGCGACAACGTCCTTGTCGCCCGAGATGATGATGCCAGAAGCCGGGCAGGGTGCGAGGAAGGAGAGGTCGTAGTGATTGGCTGGCGGCGCCACCGCAATGAAGCCGTCGATCTCCGGCCGGCGCATCAGCAGCTGCAGGCAGATGTAGGCGCCGAAGGACGAGCCTGCGACCCAGCACTGGCTCGGTGCTTCGTTCAACGACTCGAGATGATCGAGCACGTAGGCGGCGTCCGACAGCTCGGCCACGCCGGCATCGAATGTGCCCTGGCTGCGTCCCACGCCGCGGAAGTTGAAGCGCATGGTCGAGAATCCGTGTGCGGAGAACATCTCGAACAGCGTGATCGTCACCGGGTCCTGCATCGTCCCGCCTGCTTTCGGGTGGGGGTGGAGGATGAGGGCGATGGGCGGGTTTTCGCCCGGGGCCTGATTGTACCGCGCCTCGATCCGGCCTGCGGGTCCGGAGATGATCAGTTCGCCCATGTTGTGCTCGCTAGATCGGGGCCGCGTAACGGCCGTTTCGGTGGCTTGAAGCCCAAGGCGGCGACAAACACCATTTCGGACTCGGATTTCAAGTTTTTCGTGTGATCCATCCGCCAATCCGCTCCGTAAAGCCCTTCGGAGGACCGGGAGACTGCCCCGAGGGGCCTAAAAACAGGGTGTTACATGAGAGTAGGGTCCAAAGGGCGATACGCTGTGATCGCTTTGGTGGATGTGGCTCAAAATTCGGGGGCGAGGCCGGTAGCACTGGCCGAGGTGGCTGAGAGGCAGCAGATTTCGCTGTCCTATCTAGAACAGCTGTTTGCGATGCTGCGCCGGTCGGGTCTGGTTCTCAGTTCACGGGGGCCGGGCGGGGGTTACAAGCTGGGCCGGGAAGCAGGAGAGATTTCGATCGGAGAGGTGTTCCGGGCAGTCGAAGAGACCGCAAATACCTCGGACGGCGGACGGGACTGGACCAGCGGCGGGGGCGCCACGACCAGCCTGTGGGCGGCGTTGGACGACCATATCCGCGAGTTTCTCGAGAGTGTTTCGGTGTCCGACGTGATGGCCGGGCGGATTAACCCTCCCATGCCGAACGGCAAGGATGGCGGCCTGTCGGCTCCGTCCAAATTGGCGTAAGAGCCCGGGGCATGAGCCCCGGCAACCGCATCTACGCTGATTACAACGCGACGGCTCCGCTGCGCCCCGAGGCGAAAGCGGCGATGACGGCTGCGCTGGAGATGACGGGCAATCCATCCTCGGTCCATGCCGAGGGCCGCAAGGCGCGTGCACTGGTCGAAGGCGCGCGCGAGGCCGTGGCTGCTGCCATCGGCGCATGCCGGGATGATATCGCCTTCACCAGCGGCGGAACCGAAGCGGTGGCGCTGCCCTTGCGGGGCGCGTTACGGGCAACAGGCGATGCGGTGCTGGTCGCCTCGGGCATCGAGCACGATGCCGTGGCGAGTCTCGTCACGGGCGGGGAAGTCTGGCCGGTAGGCGCGGACGGCGTCGTGGATCTCGAATGGCTGAAATACGAAGTCGCGAAGCTGCAGCGGCAGGGCTATCGCCCGCTGGTGTCGCTGATGCTGGTGAATAACGAGACGGGCGTTATCCAGCCGGTCGCGCAGGCGGCCGAGATCGTCCACGCCGCCGGCGGCCTGATCCACTGCGACGCGATCCAGGGCCTCGGCAAGACCGAGGTGTCGATCATCGAGTCTGACGTGGACTACCTTTCGCTGTCCGCCCACAAGGTCGGCGGTCCGCAAGGCATGGGCGCCACCTATGTCAAACCCGGCGCTCCCTTCGGCGCGATCCAGACCGGCGGCGGGCAGGAATTCGGGCGCCGGGGAGGCACGGAAAATGTTGCCGCTATCGCGGGCTTCGGCGCGGCGGTGGAAGCAGCGGTTACAGGACTCGGCGATTATCTGGCGCTGGGCGTACACCGCGACCGGATGGAGGCCAAACTCAAGGCGGCTGCGCCAGCCCTCCAGGTGCACGGGGCTGCTGCGCTGCGGGTGGCGGGTGTTTCATGCTTTGGCGTTGAAGGGCTTGCCTCGGAAACCCAAGTAATGGGCCTGGATCTGGCGGGTTTCGCGGTGAGCGCTGGCTCGGCCTGTTCTTCTGGCAAGGTGAAGCCCAGCCGTGTGTTGACCGCGATGGGCCTCAGCGATACGGCCGCCAAATCGTCGATCCGGGCCAGCTTCGGCTGGGCCTCGAAGGCGGAAGATTTCGATGCGCTTGCCGGCGCTTGGATTAAGATGGCGGCGCGTGCGCGGCCGCAACTGGTGAAACTGGACGCGAATGTCTGAAGGCAAGGAAATCGCGGTGAAGGAAGGCATCGACCGGGGAACGGTCGACGCCGCCCGTGCGCTTGAGGCCGACAAGTATGCTGAAGGCTTCGTCACGGAGATCGAGCAGGAACTCGCGCCCAAGGGCCTGAACGAAGACACCGTTCGCTTCATCTCCGCCAAAAAGGAAGAGCCGGTGTGGATGCTTCAGTGGCGTCTTGAAGCCTTCCAGCGCTGGAAGGAAATGACCGAGCCGACCTGGGCGATGATCCACTATCCGAAGATCGACTACCAGGACGCGCACTACTACGCGGCCCCGAAGGGCGCGACGAAGTACAAGTCGATCGACGACGTGCCGAAGGAAATCCTCGACACCTACGCAAAGCTCGGCATTCCGTTGAAGGAGCAGGAAGTGCTTCTCGGCGTCGAAGGCGCGATGGAGACCGCGGCAGCCGCCCGCGAGACGCCGCGCGTGGCGGTGGATGCTGTGTTCGACAGCGTGAGCGTGGCGACCACGTTCCGCGCCGAACTGGCCAAGGCCGGCGTGATCTTCATGTCGATCTCGGAAGCGATCCGCGAATACCCCGATCTGGTGAAGCAGTATCTCGGTTCGGTCGTGCCGGTGACCGACAACTTCTTCGCGACGCTGAACTCGGCAGTGTTTTCGGACGGCACATTCGTCTACGTGCCGAAGGGCGTCCGGTGCCCGATGGAGCTGTCGACGTATTTCCGCATGAATGCGAAAGGCACGGGCCAGTTCGAGCGTACCCTGATCATCGTCGATGAAGGCGGCTACGTCTCCTATCTTGAAGGCTGCACGGCGCCTATGCGCGACGAGAACCAGCTGCATGCCGCCGTGGTCGAACTGGTCGCGCTGGCAGACGCCGAGATCAAGTATTCGACGGTGCAGAACTGGTGGCCGGGTGACGCCGAGGGCAAGGGTGGTGTCTACAATTTCGTCACCAAGCGCGGCGACTGTCGCGGAGCCCGTTCGCGCATTTCGTGGACGCAGGTCGAGACCGGCTCTGCCATTACCTGGAAGTATCCCAGCTGCGTCCTGCGCGGCGATGACAGCCAGGGCGAGTTTTACTCGATCGCCGTCACCAACGGCCGTCAGCAGGCCGACACCGGCACCAAGATGATCCACCTCGGCAAGAACACACGTTCGCGTATCATCTCCAAGGGCATCTCCGCCGGCAAATCCAACAACACCTATCGCGGCCTCGTCTCGGTGCATTCGAAGGCGTCGAAAGCCCGCAACTTCACCCAGTGCGACAGCTTGCTCATCGGCCACGACTGCGGCGCACACACAGTGCCGTATGTCGAAAACCGCCGCGGTGACGCCCAGCTCGAACACGAGGCGACCACCACCAAACTCTCCGACGACCAGCTCTTCTACGCCCGCCAGCGCGGCCTCGGCGAGGAAGAGGCGGTAGCGCTGCTTGTAAACGGCTTCGTCCGCGACGTGTTGCAGAAGCTCCCGATGGAGTTCGCGGTCGAAGCGCAGAAGCTTCTGGAGGTCAGTCTTGAGGGGAGTGTGGGGTAGCGACGATGCGATTGGGGGTGATGCTTGCCGCGTTTGTCCTACTGTCAGGCTGCTTCACGAAGGAAGGTATCGTCACCCCTTACAACGCCCCGCGAGACGTGATCGCTGAATCGGCGACAACGCTGGTTGGTGCGATGGAGTATCCTACCGAGCGTCAAGTCGCCTGGCTGATCTATCTTCAATCTCGTGGAGAGCTCGCCAAGCTGACCAAGGCGCAGGCGACGGACAAAGTGCACCTTCTGTCTTTGGGATTTCAGTGCCCCGACTTCAGAAACGTTCCTCGCCAGAACGTCATTCAGGCAACGACGATGGCGTCGTACACCCGTGTGGACTGTCCGCAGAAGGAGCCGCCATGGGGCCCTGTTATTACGGAGTCGCTAGTCGATCAGGTTGTCGCGGCCCGGGCCGTCGGGTTCATGTGTAGCGAAGTAAAAGACGATCCAGCGATATGCGTGGCCGAGACGGTGTTCCCCAACATCAATGGATACGGCAAGCGCGTCAGCGAGCGTGTTGTCAAAATCAGCGTCGCCCTGCGGTCGGCGCAGTCATCGGTTGTGAACATCGTTCATTCGACCGAATTCACGCGATTGGCGGATTGAGATGACCGACACGCACATCCTCGATTTCGAACCCAAGGCTGGCGCCGCCATTGAGGTGTACTCGAAATGGCCTGATCTCGTCCCGACAATCCGCCAGACCTTCGACCGCCTCTACAAGGCCGGCGCGCTTGCCCCCGGTCACGGACATAACTTCATCCTCTACACGAACGAGACGAAGGAAGGCGGCACGCTCCTCGTCGGCGTGCTGGATCGTAAGCCCGGCGGCGCCGATCCCGATGTGAAGGTCGCGCACATCCCCGGCGGCCGTGTCATCACGGCGACACATTGGGGCGACTACGCCAACATGCGCGGCACGTATGACGTGTTGCATGCCGAAGTGAAGGCGAAGGGGCTGAAGCGGATCTGGACGTCGCTCGAAATCTACGGCGACTGGGACAACGACATCTCGAAAGTGCGTACCGACTTGTATCTCTATCTCGGCGTCGCGATCTAACTCTGCGCAGAATGAGCGTTACAGACGAGTGGGCGCTACGTCAGCGGCGCGGTGTCTGGTCGCTTTGACGAGCGGCGCGAAGCATGGACGGGATGCGGCATGGCCGTGCTCGAAAAATTCCTGGATGCGATGTCGGGCGCAGACGCGCCGAAGACTCCGAATGATGTCGCGCGCCTGCTCGGCGTCTGCGTGCAGCGCGCCTGCTCCGATCTCGATCTCACCGAAGCGGAGGTGTTCAGCGACGGCCCCATGGTGACGATGTTCCCGACGCAGGAGAGCGCATGGGAAGCAGTTGTCGTCGGAGCCGACGCCTACCAGCTCTACCCGGGCGTTTTGAAAGAGGACGGTGAGACGATCGTCTGGGCCAATGTTTGGGTCGGCGAGAACTACAGCCTCGCCAAGTTTGTTGATGTGCTCGAGCAAGAGCTTTCCCGCGCAGCCGGCTGATTACAGCAGCGTAAGCTGGCGCCAGGCCGGCTTCCGGTTTATGCCGGAACGAACCTTCAGGGGCACGGACATGAAACTCCAATTCTCACTTTGCGTCGCCGCGCTCGCGGTGGCCGCATGCTCGCCCGCGCCGGCGGAAGATGCCGATGCCGGCAAGTCCGAGAAGCGCCTGCCGTTGCCGGACTGCGCGACGGTACAGGCGGCCGATCAGGGTGCTGATGGATGGAAGCATCCCGATTGCCGCGCAATGTTCGCCGACCAGTCGGGCATGGCGATCGAGGCGCGCTACAAGCCGGCCGAGGATGACTCCACGGAAGTGACCGTGCAGGTGGTCGCAAAGGGCGACGCCACCGTGCAGACGATCGATGAGCGCATGGGCAACACGTTCAGCGCGCCTTCGCTGGAAGATTTCGACAAGGACGGCAAGATCGACATCCTCGTGCCGCTCGAAACCGGTAATGTGAACACCACCTGGGCTGCCTGGCGCCAGGTCGACGGCGGCAAGTTCGTACGCGTGGGTGAGCCCAGCGGCGTCTCGATCGAGAAGACCGCCAGCGGCTACATCGCAACGCCAGCGCGCTCGGCTGCGAACGAGTGGGGCATCTCCTTCTACAAACTCGAGGCGGATCAATTGCAACCGGTTCTCACCGCCGACGTTGTCGCGCAGGGCGAACCTAACAAGATCACCGGCGTCGAGTGCACGATCGAGGACGATGGCGGACTGCCAGCCACAGGCCTGACGTTGGAAGCGGCCAAGACCCAGTTCTGCGCCGAACCAATCGTCACGGAAATCTTCAAGCCCTAGCGTCAAGCCCCTGCGTCAAAGGACGCAGACAGCGGCGCTTCGCCATGGTGTGAGGTTGATGTAGGTTATCCCTGTTGGGGGCGTTCGGGCGCCTCGGGGATGTCGAAAGTATACTATAGCGGGCTTGATGCTCTGCGCTTCGGCGCGGCGATGATGGTCTGCGTTTTTCATCTCGGCTTCTACTCGTGGGCGTCGTTCGGTTCGACGACAGCAGAAGCGCTGGATCATGTGGTCGCGTTCGATCGCCTGACGCCGTTCTCCTGGTTCGGGTGGGTCGGGGTCGAGATCTTCTTCGTCATATCGGGCTTCGTCATCGCCAACTCTGCCAACGGAGCATCCCCGGCGGAATTCCTGCGCGGGCGAATGCTGAGACTTTATCCAGCGGCGTGGATCTGCGCGACGCTGACGCTGATCGCCATAGCCGTCTTCGGGCATCATCCCGCAGGAGGGCAGATCGCGCCTTACCTGCGGGCGATGGCGCTGTGGCCAAGAGGGCCATGGGTGGATGGCGCGTACTGGACGTTGGCTGTCGAGATATCGTTCTATGCGCTTGTGTTCCTGACGCTGGTGTTCCGCCGGTTTGGGCTGTTGCCGTGGGTTGCGGGAATTCTGACTGCGGTAAGCGTGCTGTATATTGCGGCGCACATCCTGGCTCTCCTGAAGTTCATGCCAGATTTCGACCTCCTCCGTCGCCTCGGTGGGCTGGGGGACAACCTGCTGCTGCGGCACGGAATGTTCTTCGCGCTCGGCATCTGGCTTTGGATGATGTCGCGTCAGCGAATGTCGGCGATCGCCTGGGCTGCGGCAGCGCTGGCCGTTGCGGGCGGATGCGCAGAAGTGTGGAGCCGCGGGCTCGAGATCGAGACGCTGGAGGCGCGCTCGGCCATCGCGCAGTCGGCGCTTATCCCCGTCGCCATATGGCTGCTCGCGATCGCGGCTATGGTGATGATGGTGCGGGCTCCAGGAAGGTTCACGCCGAAGACGCAGCGAACACGAGACGCGCTCCGGCATCTCGGCCTTGCCACCTATCCGCTCTACCTCCTGCAGAACGTGTTCGGTGCGAGTCTGATGCATGGCCTGGTCGATGCGGGGCTGCCCGGCTACGTCTCTCTGGTTGCCGCGATCTCGATCGTGCTGGCCGGCGCGTTTGCCGTAGCACTGCTGGCCGAACCTGCTGTGCGGGGCGTCCTCAAGTCAGTCCTGTCGGCGACGGGGCGCTGGGCGGCCGGGATCCGGCCATTTGGCTTCATGTTCCGGCCTTCCGACACGATCTAGCCCGGCTATCTGGACAATCGACGGGCGCAGGACCAAAGAACCCTCGAACATGGCGGGCGAACCGCCTATCTAGAGGGTGCAGGGGCTGGCAAAAGCCTCGCGAATACAGGCGTCTGATGCTCGAACTGAAAGATCTCAAGGCTCGCGTCGTCCCCGAGGACGGCCCGGCGCGCGACATCCTGAAGGGTGTGTCGCTCGCCGTGCCCGCGGGCGAGGTGCACGCGATCATGGGGCCTAACGGCTCGGGCAAGTCGACGCTGTCTTATGTGCTGACCGGCCGGAACGGCTACGAAGTGACGGGCGGGACGGCGACGCTGGACAGCGAGAACCTGTTCGCGATGGAGCCAGAGGCGCGCGCCGCGAAGGGCGTATTCCTGTCATTTCAGTATCCGCTTGAGATCGCGGGCGTGCCGGTGATGACGTTCGTGCGCGCCGCGATGAACGCCCAACGCAAGACGCGCGGCGAGCAGGAAGTCTCGGCGCCGGATTTCCTCAAACTTTCGAAGGCGGCGGCGCAGAAGCTGCGCATTGATCCGGAGATGCTGAAGCGCCCGTTGAATGTCGGCTTCTCGGGCGGTGAAAAGAAGCGTCTGGAAATCTACCAGATGTTGATGCTCGAACCGCGCTTCATGATCCTCGACGAAACGGACTCGGGTCTCGACATCGACGCGTTGAAAGTCGTGGCAGATGGCGTGAACGCGCTGCGCTCGCCCAAGCGCTCGATGCTGGTGATCACGCACTATCAGCGGCTGCTCGACTACATCAAACCGGACCGCGTCCACATTCTGTCCGCTGGACGGATCGTGAAGTCGGGGGGGGCCGAGTTGGCGCTGGAGCTCGAGAAATCGGGATACGAAAGCGTCGTGGGAGCAGGGTGATGGCGGCGGACGCCCTCCCGAACAGGCGCGTCGAAGGCTGGCGCTGGAGCGATCTCAGCGCCGCGCTGGCCGGGCAGAACCCGCCGGTTGCTGTCGGCGAGCGACACGTGATCGCGCGGCTGGCGGAAGCTGCAGGCAAGTTTCAGAACCTTGTCGTGAAACCTGGCGAGAGCCTCGTGCAGGCGCACAATGTAGGCGAGCTTGTTCAGGATACGCGGGCATTCGAAGTCGATGTGCAGGCAGGTGGCAGCCTGACGCTGGTCACGCTCCAGCGCGGCGGTGAAATCGCGTTGGCGCATCGCAAGGTGCGGCTCGGTGAAGGCGCCACGTTCCGCCAACTGACTATAGGTGATGGCGCCCGATATGCTCGCATCGAAACTGAAATCGAGATCACCGGCCCCGGCGCGAAAGTCGAGCTAAGCAGCATCTACATGGCCGCGAAGGGCCGCCATGTGGACCTGACGAGCCTCGTGAAGCTCGACGCTCCGGGCGCGGAAGTCCGCCAGCTGGTGCGCGGTGTGGCGCGCAAGGGCGGGCGGGGCGTGTTCCAGGGCAAATTCCTGGTCGAGCGCGCAGCGCAGAAGACCGATGCCGAGATGCAGCACAATGCACTGCTGCTGGAAGAAGGCGCGGAAGTCTTCGCCAAGCCGGAGCTTGAGATCTACGCCGACGACGTGCAGTGCGCCCACGGCAACACGGCGGGACAGCTGAACGAGGACGCGATCTTCTACCTGCGCCAGCGGGGCATTCCGGATGCCATCGCCCGCGCGATGATCACGCGCGCCTTCCTGATCGAAGCGCTGCCGGAGTGGCTGGACGAGACACTGCGCATCGACGTCGAGGCGCGGATCGACACGTGGCTCGGAGGTGCGGCATGACCTTCGACGTCAAAGCCATCCGCGAGCAGTTCCCGATCCTTGGTCGGCAGGTGCATGGGCGGCCGCTGGTCTATTTCGACAACGCGGCGTCGGCGCAGAAGCCAAACGTGGTCATCGAGACGATGGCCGAGGTGATGCGCGATAGCTACGCCAACGTGCATCGCGGGCTGCATACGCTGGCGAACGAGACAACGCAGGCCTACGAGAGCGCACGCGAGGCCGCGCGGAAACTGCTGAATGCGGCATCTGTGGAAGAGATTGTCTTCACCAAGGGCGGCACGCAGGCGATCAACATCGTCGCCGCCGGCATCGGCGCGACGATCCAGCCGGGCGACGAGATCGTGCTCTCGATCATGGAGCACCACTCCAACATCGTGCCGTGGAACTTCCTGCGCGAGCGCAAGGGTGCGGTGCTGAAGTGGGTCGAGGTGCTGCCGGATGGCTCGCTGGACCTTGCGAGCCTTGAGAAACAGCTTTCGAAGAAGACGCGCATCCTGGCGCTGACGCACATGTCGAACGTGCTGGGCACGGTTCCCGATGTGCGCACCGCCATCACCATGGCCCATGCTGTCGGCGCCGACGTTCTGCTCGATGGCTGCCAGGCTGTCGTGAACATGAAGGTGGATGTGCGGGCGCTGGATGCCGACTATTACGCCTTCACCGGCCACAAGCTTTACGGTCCGACCGGCATCGGCGTGCTCTACGGCAAGCGGAAGAAGCTGGAGGCGCTGCCGCCGTTCGAGGGCGGGGGCGAGATGATCGAGACCGTCACGCGAGACGCGATCTCCTACAACGCGCCGCCCCATCGTTTCGAAGCCGGTACGCCGCCGATCGTGGAAGCCATAGGCCTGGGCGCGGCCATTAACTGGATCGAAGGCCTGGACCGGGACGCTATCCACGACCACAAGCAGGCCCTGCTGGACCGTGCCGTATCGTCGCTGCGCGGGGTCAATGGCCTCCGGATCCACGGCACGGCACCCGGAAAAGGGCCGGTCCTGTCATTCTCCCTGCAGGGGGCGCACCCGCACGACATAGCCCAGATCCTTGATCGCCAAGGGGTTGCGATTCGCGCCGGGCATCATTGCGCCCAGCCCTTGATGTCCCATTTAGGGGTTAGTGCTACAGCCCGGGCGAGCTTTGCCCTCTACAATACGCTGGAGGAAGTCGACGTGTTCGTAGAGGCGCTTTCCAAGGCCCGAGCGATGCTGTCATAGGTAAGTATGGCTGACGACCTGAAGCATCAGATAGCTGAACCGGACGCCTCCCAGGCGGCCGCGAAGTCGTCAGTCATTCCGCAGGACGAGCTGGACCGGATCACGGACGACCTGATCCAGGAGCTCAAGAAGGTCTATGACCCGGAAATCCCGGTCGACATCTACGAGCTCGGCCTGATTTACAAGGTCGACATCAATGACGACCGGCATGTCGATATCGAGATGACGTTGACCGCTCCCGCATGTCCGGTGGCCGGCGAGATGCCTGGCTGGGTGGAAGACGCCGCCCGCAAGGTCGAGGGCGTCAAGTCCGCCAAGGCCACCATCGTTTTCGACCCGCCATGGGACGCCTCACGCATGAGCGACGAGGCCCGCCTCCAGCTCAACATGTTGTAAGCAGGTTTCACGGTATCCATTTAAGAGCCATGGCCAGACGCCCCCGCCCCAAGGTTGTGACCCTGACTGACGCCGCAGCGGCGCAGGTTCGCGAGCTCATGGCCGACAAATTTGCCAAGAATGGGGGCGTCGGCTTCCTGCGCGTGGGCGTGAAGAACGCCGGCTGCGCGGGCATGGAATACACGATGAGCTATGCCGATGCGGCTGACCCGATGGACGAGCGCGTCGACGACAACGGCGTCTCGATCGTCATCGACGCCAAGGCCGTGCTTTTCCTGCTCGGCTCGATGATCGACTATGAAGTGACGCCGATGCACTCGAAGTTCGTATTCACGAACCCGAACCAGACCGACGCATGCGGTTGCGGCGAGAGCGTCACCATCGTCCCCGCACAAGCGGCGGAGTAAGGCTCAGCCCTTCGTCCTGAACCATCCCGTCAACGACACCCGGCCGCCCTTCGCGAAGCTGGACACTTGGCTGACGTGGTGCGGTATTGGCACCTTGAACACCGACAGGGCATTGAAGCGCGGGACGTACGAGCGCGTCACATTGCGGCGGTTGTCCAGGAACTGCAGCTGCCCGCCCCATGTCGGCGACCAGTCGCCGGTGAGGCTGAGAACGTAGGCGAGCTTGCGATTTTTCCCCTGCAGGTCATCCGAGTGGATTGTCAGGAAATGGCCGGCAGCATAGCGCGTGGCCTGCATGTCGCAGAAGTCCGTGGCCTCGCCCGTGACCTGCTTCAGGAATTCGCGAACCACGCTCGAGTTCATCGTTTCATGGATTGCGGTCAGCTCACGATGCGAGAGTTGGCCAGCTTCCGCGAGGTCGGCGACCGGGTAATTCTCGTAGATATACTGGAAGCCGTGCGCCGCGTTCTTGCGCACTTCCTCATAGATCGCCGCCTGCCGTCCGGGTTCCATGGCGGCAACCTGAGCCGTGGAAAGATCGTAATGCCGCGCGCCATTGTTGAGCACGAGGCGCCAGTCGAGGTTACCCAGACTATCGGCGAGTTCTTGCGCATCAGGCGCCTCGAGGAAGTCCTCGATCTGCAGGCGGCCGGCCTCTGCAAAACGCTTTGAGAGCGCGTGGGCGTCGAGGCGGGAATTGATCCGGTAGTGGCGCATCGGGGCGTTCTAGCAGACCCTTGGCTAGACGCCAGAAAGGGATAGCGTTAACGCGCCCACGGAGGTCCAATGGCGCTGTCTCAGGATTTCATCGGCTATGCCACCGAACTGATTGCAGGGTTCGGCAAGGTCGACGTCAAGCGCATGTTCGGCGGCGCCGCCCTGTCCCGCAACGGCGTCGGCTTCGCCATCCTCGATGACGACACGTTCTTCCTGAAAGCGGATACGGCGCTCGGTGCAGAGCTGAAGCGCCAGGGCTGCAAGCCCTGGGTCTATTCCGTGAAGAAGGACGGGACGGTGCGGGGCATCGCCTACTGGAGCCTCCCTGCGACGGCCGCAGACGATCCCGATGAGGCCGTCGAGCTGGTGAAGCGCTCTTTCGCCATCTCGGTACAGGCGGCGAAAGACCAAGCCGAAGAAAAAGCAGGTAGCGAAGAAAGCGCCGGTGAAGAAGGCGGCCAAGGCAACGGTGAAACCGAGGGCCAAGAAATGAGCGACCGGACCTGGCGCGAGGTTGACGCCTATATCGAGGAACGGCTTGTTCAGGAGGACGACGCACTGTCCGCAGCGATAAGGGACAGCGCCGCCGCCGGCCTTCCCGCGATCGCGGTCTCAGCGGCGCAGGGCAAGCTGCTGCATGTGATGGCGTTGTCGGTCGGCGCGAAACGCATCCTCGAGGTCGGAACGCTGGGCGGTTATTCCGCAATCTGGATGGCGCGGGCGTTACCTGTGGCTGGCGAGCTGATCTCGCTGGAGATCGATCCACGCAATGCGGAAGTCGCGCGCAAGAACATCGCGCGCGCCAAGCCGATCGCGAAGGTGGACGTGAAGGTCGGCCCTGCTCTGGAAGCTGCTCGCCCGGCCTGAAGGGTCCGTTCGACTTCGCCTTCATCGACGCCAACAAGGAAGACAACGCCGACCTATTTCGCCCACGCCTTGCGGATGTCGCGCAAAGGCTCGATCATCATCGTCGACAATGTGGTCCGCGAAGGACGCCGTGGCCGATCCTAACGGCAATACGCAGGTGCAGGGCGTTCGGCAAGCATGTTTGACATGATACGCGACCGAGCCGCGCGTCTCGGCCACCGCCATCCAGACGGTCGGCGATGAAAGGCTATGACGGCTTCCTGATGGCGGTGGTGCTCGAGCTAAGGAAGAGCTTAGGCCGCGTTGCTGGACGTGATCGGCGGGAGCTCCGTTTCCAGCGTCACCTGGTTACGGCCATTGCGCTTGGAGAAGTAGAGGCACTCGTCCGCGCGGGAGATCAAGCTGGCCGACCGTTTCGCCCGGCGCGTAAATCGCCGCGCCGAAGGACACCGTGACGGCGCCGATCGTTTCGTTTGTCGAGCGGCGCACGAGGCGCTTGGCTTCGATGGCGCTTCTGATCTGGTCGGCGATGCGGCCGGCGTCGCTGCAGCGACGGTGCGCGGCATGATCACGGCGAATTCCTCGCCGCCATAGCGCGCCACGAGGTGATCGGGCAGGGCGAACTTGGTAAGGGCCGAAGCGACGAAGCGGATAACCTGGTCCCCCGTCTGGTGGCCCCACGTGTCATTGAACGACTTGAAATGGTCGATGTCGCACAGGAGCAGCGAGAGCTCGTTCTTCTCGTTGTCGGCCTCTTCCTTGCGCAGGCGCAGCGTCTCGTCGAACAGCTTGCGGTTGGCGATGCCGGTGAGGGCGTCGGTCAGCGCCTCGGCGCGGGCCTGGCGCAGCGAGGTGCGCAGCTTTTCCATTTCCTGCGAAGACTGGGCGAGCTTGGTCGAGAGGCTGGCGTTCTGCTTCGACATTTCAGTCGTGGCGGAGGCGAGCACATTGATCAGGCGCTTCAGTGCGTCGCCGTCAATGGCGAGTGTTCTGCAAGCTATCGGCGGCGACATTCAGGGTCGCGCCATAGCGTTCGGTCGTGGCGCCGGCTTTCTTCAGGGCGTCGAGGGCGTCGGCGATCTCGTGCGCAATGCGTGAGCCCGTCTCCATCACCTGCGTCGACAGGTGGGTGGTGGAGAAGAAGCGCTCGTACATCTGCTCCATGTCTTCGTTCGTCAGCGGCTTGCCCGAGCCGAGCAGCTTGTCGAGCGCGGCGCGGAGGTCCGGCGAGGAGTGCGTGAAATAGGTGAGCCACACTTCATAGTTCTGCGGGCTGACGGGCAGCGACTGGCGGCCCATTTCGTCCACCGTGCGGTGGCCAAGCACCTGGCCTTCCGGCCCGAGCAGCTGGGTATTCAGCATCAAGATCACGCCCCTCGAAACCGGTTGCGTTCACCGCCCCAGTGTCTTGATGAAGTAGTGAACAGAAGCCGTTACGGATTGGCTAAAATTGGAACCTTTGCCTTAGGCTCTTCTTGGCCAAGGCCCCTGAATTCCTAGGCTTCTTCGCGTTTTCCAAGTGATCGCAAGAGAAACGCGGGTACGTGGTCGCCCATTCCCTTAAAATTCTCGTCGCCACCTTGCGGATCGCCGGGGGTCAGCTCGCCGCGCCGATTCCGGCCGCCGCGATCCCTGTCCCGGTCTCCGCGATCCCGGTCTCCCCTGTCGCGACCGCGCCGGCGATTACGATCGCGGCCCTCCCGCTTAGGCTGCTCGTCCCGGCTTTCGCGGACAGGCGCTTCGGCTTCCATCACGGCGGCGGGTTCCGGCTCCAGATCCTCGACCTGGGGCGGGATGAAAGCCGGCGCTGCGACGGGGGCGGCTGCCTCCGGCTGCGGCCGTTCCTCACGCGGCGGACGATCGCCGCGATCACCCCGGTCACGTCCGCGGCTGCCACGGCCACGTCCGCGACCCTTATCGAACCGGTCACGACCCGGGGCAGGGCCACGGCTGCGGGCCTCGCCCACGGCTTCATCCATGCCTTCCGGCGTGAACGGCGTCACATCCTTGCCGATGCGCTTCAGCACGGCGTCCCACAGGCGGCTGTCACCCGGCGAGACAATGGTGAAGCTTTCGCCGGAACGACCGGCGCGGCCCGTGCGGCCGATGCGGTGGACGTAGTCGTCCGAGTTCGGCGGCGGGGCGTAGTTGAAGACCTGGCTGACTTCCGGAATGTCGAGGCCGCGCGCGGCGACGTCAGACGCCACGAGGAGTTTCAGCTCCTTGTTGCGGAACTTGTCGAGCGTGGCAGTGCGTTGGCTCTGGGCGAGATCGCCATGGATCGGGGCTGCGTCAAAGCCGTGGCTGGCGAGCGACTTGGCGACGATGTCGACTTCCGTCTTGCGGTTGCAGAAGACGATGCCCTGGTCGGTCAGCTTGGCCTTGATGATCGAGCGCAGCACAGCGCGCTTCACCGTGTCTTCGTTCGAGGGACAGTGCGTCACGTATTGCGTTATGGTCGAGGCCGTTGTTGCCGGCTTCGCCACTTCGATGCGCAGCGGGTCGGTCTGGAACTGCTTGGCGAGCTTCGTGATCTCCGGCGGCATGGTCGCGGAGAACAACAGCGTCTGGCGCGTCTTGGGCAGCAGGGTGCAGATGCGCTCGATGTCCGGGATGAAGCCCATGTCGAGCATGCGGTCGGCTTCGTCGATGACCAGCATCTGGACGCCGTTCATCAGCAGGCGGCCACGTTCGAAATGGTCAAGCAGGCGGCCGGGAGTTGCGATCAGCACATCGACGCCGGCGGTCAGCTTCTTGTCCTGGTCGCCGAACGAGACGCCGCCGATCAGCAGCGCCATGTTGAGCTTGTAACCCGAGCCGTACTTCTCGAACTGCTCGGCCACCTGGGCGGCAAGTTCGCGGGTCGGTTCGAGGATCAGCGAGCGGGGCATGCGCGCCTTGGCGCGCCCCTGGCCCAGCTTATGGATCATGGGAAGGACGAACGCGGCCGTCTTGCCCGTGCCTGTCTGCGCGATGCCGGTAATGTCCCGTCCGCCAAGAACGGCGGGGATGCCCTGTTCCTGGATAGGCGTCGGGGTCGTGTAGCCGGCGCCTTTTACGGCTGCCAGAATTCGGGGGTCGAGACTGAGCTCGTCAAACGTCATCAGTAGGTTCTTCGTGGGCTCGATCGGCCGGGCCGCGAGCGAAACGCACGCTTTTCGGGGATAGCCGGGACCAATAGGCCCCCCACCCCTCAAGTCAATCCCGCAGCCTGTCACGGATGGGATAGGGGGATTCCAAGACGCTTGGACGTCAGTTTCCGCCCGTCAAAGCGCATATTCGCAGCTTCATCGCAGCATTGTCGGGCCGGCGGCCCCGGAAATCTTCTGCTCGGACAAAAGCCGGTCCACGCCCAAAACCTTGAACACCTGGTCTGCCGCAGCCGGCGACAGGTGGTCGGTGTCGATCGTCAGCGGTGTTGCCCCAATTTTTCGCAGGCACTGGCTCTGCGGGCAAAGGGCGTCGTACGCGCGCAGGATGCGGGCCGATATTCCGCTGGCGGCGAGCTTCTGCATGAGCTTGTCCGCGGGATTTCCGGGCAGAGTGCCGGCCTTGAAACTGCACCTCGTCTCGGGCCAGTGCAGCCATTCGGTCCGCGCGAGGCAGGCTGGCAGCAACCGGTCGAACTCGGGAGATGAGCCAAGGATGAGGACACGAATTCCGCGTGCGCTGAGTTTCTCCGCGGTTGCTGCAAGTGACTGGCTGATGATCTTCGCGGGATCGGTCTCGCCATTCAGCGCGCGCAAATGATGCAGGTCGTTGTCGCCCTCCGCGAAGAAGAAGCGCGTCCAACGCCCGGCGATCACCACCGCGCGGACTCTTTTGTCCGTCATCAGCATGTCCATCACATGCTTATTGTTCGCGAAGCAGGCATCGCCGACCCGGCCGTCGCTCTCCACTTGCTGAACATCGAGCAGGGGCGCGCACCCGGGTGTTGCTTGCAGTTCCAGCAACACCCCGTGCTTCGCCGCGTAAGTCTCAAGACTCGGAGCATAGTGCATTGCATGGGAGTCTCCCCACAACATCACCTTGGTGGGGCCGCCAGCAAATTCGTCGCAGTCCTGTTCCTTGGTCGATTCATTTGCCCTGTCACACACGATTTCATCGAGCCGTACACGTGTGATGGCGTCCAGCCGTTCGACTTCGTCAGGAACGCGATCAGGAAGGCCGGTGCTGAGCGCGCCAGCTCCGGCGATAAGGACAAAGATCCCGGCGACGGCTGCTGCGATGCTGCTGGCAGCTGGAGAAAGGGTTGGGAACTTCAATGTCCTGCGACGGATCGGTTGCTCGATGTAGCGCCACGAGATCACCGACATGGCGAATGTGACCGCTAGGCTGAGCATGACTTCGAGCGGCGTTAACTCGCGCAGGAGATAGATGCGAGGCAGAACAAGCAGCGGCCAGTGCCAGAGATAAAGCGAATATGAAATCAGGCCGATGAACGCCGGTGCGGGATGAGACAGCAGCGCACTCGCGGACGTTTGCTGGTTGCGGCCGATCTGAATCACGAGCGCGGCGCCGAAGCATGGCAGTAGCGCGGAAACGCCCGGGAAAAGCACCTGCTCGTCATAGAGGAAGACGGTCGCCGCGATCATCGCAACGCCTGCCCAGACAGCCACTTCGGCCCAGCGCCGCGACAATTTCCATGTCCCGCTGGCAGCCAACACAGATCCCAGCAGTAGCTCCCAGCTCCGGGTCGGCAGCAGGTAGAAGGCCGCGACCGGATCGGCGTGCACGGTCAATTCCGCCAGCGCCAGCGAGAGTACGGCCATGGCAGCAAACAGCCAGCGGATGTTCCGTTGCCAGCCCAGCCGGATCACTGCCCAGATTATCAACGGCAAGACGACGTAGAACTGCTCTTCGACGCCGAGCGACCATGTGTGCAGCAGCGGATTCAGTTCGGACGACGGTGCGAAATAGTCTGCCGATCGCCAGAACCAGATGTTCGAAATCGAAAGGGCAGCCGAAGCAAGGTTGTGCGAGTAGTTGATGAGGCGCGAGGGCAGCATGAGCGTTGCCGCCAAGATAGTCACGATCAGCAACATGAAGCCAAGCGCGGGCAAGATACGCCGGATGCGGCGATCGTAAAAACTCAGGATCGAGAAATGCCCGTCTTGGTATTCACGGAGCAGCAAGCCGGTGATCAGATAGCCGGAGATGACGAAGAAGATATCGACGCCGACATAGCCTCCCGAAAAGCCGGGAATCTTGGCGTGAAAAAGGATGACGGGCAGGACAGCAAGCGTCCTCAACCCATCGATATCGCGTCTATGCGCAAGCATGTTCGCCCTAGGCAACCCCTCCGGATTACAAACGGAGCGCCCCGCGCATAACCAAGGCCGGCGGGGGCCAATGCGGATCGCCTACATCAACCATGCAAAACCCATGTAAAACTCAAATTGCCGTAACGGCGCACAATGCGGGATTGTTCACTCAACTGGTGAGCGAAGCTGTCTCCGTTTTGACCCATGTGCCGAAATTTGATGCGTAGATTGGTGCGGGGCAGGTCGCGACCGCCTAAGGCGCCGGCCGCATTTATGTGCATGTGGCGATGATGGTTGCGGCGGAGCGAGGGATGACGGGCGAGGCGCTGGAACCCTGCGTTACCTGACAAAAACATGAGCGAGGCGCCGCAACGGCGCCGTCTCCCCGAAACAGCGATGTCATGAGACGGTTCACGTCATCCCGGCAGGCTATGTGTTCTGATAGGTTGCGCTGGCCGGAAAGCAGCCGGATGTTTCAGCCATGAACAATCCTGAATCCTACCTGGGCTGGAAAGTCGACTTCAGGAATCCACCCGGCGAACCGGCGGGCCTCGAGCCGGACTCGATGCACTGGAAGGTCTACAAGAACCCCGTCGCCATGGCGGTGGGCGGTGTCGCCGCCGTGCTGCTGGAATTCGCAGACGCCCGCATCCGTTCCGGCGTGTGGGATCACTCGATCTACAAGCAGGATCCGATCGGGCGCTCGAAGCGCACGGGCATCGCTGCGATGGTCGGCGTCTATGGTCCGAAGCGGGCGGCCGAGCGGGTGATCCAAGGCGTCACCAACATGCATTCGCGCGTCAACGGCAACACGCCCAAGGGCGAGGCCTACCGCGCACTCGATCCCGAACTGCTCGACTGGGTGAGCGCGACCGCGGCGTACGGCTTCCTCACCGCCTATGACGTCTTCGTCGAGCGCGTGCCGGAGTCCGACAAGAAGCAGTACTATGCCGAAGCCGCGCCCGGCGCGAAACTCTACGGCGTGCAGAACTCGCCGATGTGCACGGCGGACTTCTTCAAGATGATGGACAAGTTGGTGCATCGCTTCGAGTCACATGAGATCAACGAGGAGTTCCTCGGCATCATCATGTCGGGGGCCGCCGCGCCGGATACGCCGAAATATCTCAGCCGCGCCATGGCGCGCGCATCCGTCTCGCTTTTGCCGCCGATCGTGCGCGAGAAGCTCGGGCTCGGGCCAAAATACAGTCTCAGCCTCGCCGACCGCATGACCGTTAAAGCGCTGGGCAAATACCTAAACCGGAAGGCGATGCCGGGTTCACCACCTTGCGATGCAAGCATCCGCATCGGTCTGCCGGAAAACTTCCTCTACCAGGGCAAGCGCCAGCGGGAGCAGGTCCTGGCGGAATGGCGCGCCAAAGGGCGCGGGACAGCGGAGCCTGCCGCCACGACAGCCGTGCAACCGGCGGAATGATGTGCTGAAACGTCGGTCTGCATTGCTGCAGGCCCGGAGCGCACCATGAAACTCTACGATTCAATCGGCCCCAATCCTCGCGTCGTGAAGATGTTCATGGCGGAAAAGGGCATCGACCTCCCGCGCGTCACGGTTGACCTCATGGCCGGTGAAAACCGCCAGCCGGCGCATGTGGCGCGCAATCCCGGCGGCCAGATGCCGACGCTCGAACTGGACGACGGGCGCTTCCTCGCCGAGATCACGGCCATCTGCGAATACTTAGACGAGAAGCACCCCGACCCACCCCTGATCGGCACAAGCGCGGAAGAGCGGGCGATGACGCGCATGTGGACGCGCCGCGTCGACCTTTACATCGTTGAGCCGATGCTGACCGGCTTTCGCGGCGCCGAGGGCTTCAACCTGTTCAAGGAACGCATGCGCCTCATCCCCCAGGCCTCCGCCGACTTGAAGATACTGGCGCAGGAGAAGATAACCTGGCTGGACGGACTGATCGCAGGCCGCGACTTCATCGCCGGTCCGCGCTTCACGCTCGCCGACGTACTGCTGTTCTGCACCATGGACTTCGGTGCAACCGTCGGCCAGCCGGTCAACCGCGACAACAAAAATATCGCAGCGTGGTTTGATCGCGTTTCGGCTCGCCCGAGCGCGGCGGCGAGCAAGAAATAATTCTAACTATTCCGAGATCGCCACGCCGTCGGGTAAGCGCAGATGGCTCTGCAGGAGGCAGACAGGCTTGTCTTCGTCCTGCTGCCAGGCTTCGGCGTGAATCGTCGCCACGCGGCGGCCGAGGCGGCGGACCCGCGCGCGGGCGTACAGCGTCTCGCGCCGGGCGGGGCGGAGATATTCGACACTGATATCGATGGTGCGGGCAGGCGCGATAGCGCCGGTTTCGTGGGCGACCTGCAACTGGCAGGCGATCTCGAGGAAGGCCGCGACGCAGCCGCCATGCATGGCGGGCAGCATCACGTTGCCGATCAGTTCGTCGCGGATCGGCAAGATGGCCAGAACACCGCGATCATCGAGCTGCGTCTCGATGTTGAGGAAGCGGCTGAACGGCGAGCTGGCGATGATCGCCGCAAGATCGACGGGGCTGCTCATGCTTTTTCCCGCCGGTTGAGAATGAACGCGGCCTGCGCGGCGGCGACCAGATCATCACGCGAGGCATCCCACGCCTCCGCCCGGAGGAAGGCGATGTTGCGTGTTGACTTGTAGCAGTGCGCAGCCGCCTTGATGGAGCCGCGCGGGACCGCCGGGCGCATGTGGTCGATGCGCAGGTCAAGCGTGGCCGGCCGGGCTTCAAAGCCGAACGTCGCCATGATGGCGAGCCCACAGACATGATCGATCAGCGCCGTGAGAACACCGGGCGCCAGAATGTCCGACCCGCCTTGCCCCACCAGGTCTTCACGCCAGGGCAGGAAGATTTCGCCATGGCCGGGAGACGAAGAAACGTACTCCATGCCGAGCGCCTTGGCGTAGGGCGTGTAGGTGACCATGCCACGCACGATAGCCTGATCCGGCGTCTGCTCCGGCCAGTCGCCGACGCGGCGCTGTGTCGTCCTGTCGGAGTTGGGGGTGTCAGCAGTCATGCGCCTGCATGAGCATGGATGCCGGCGTGGGACAACACCAATTCCGCATTCAGGCCGATGGCAAGCCGGAAGGGCCTATTTCCGCGTCTGGGCGATAAAGTCCTGAATCGCAGCGTCCACTGATGAGAAGTGGTCGCCATTCAGCGAGACAAGATGGAACTGGTCGCTGGCAATAAGCTTGAAGGAGCGGCCGTAGGCCGAGGCGTAACCATCACCGGTTCCAACGTAAGAGTAGAGTGGCGTCTTCAGCTTGGGCAGGTAGGTATCCGGGAAGCGGGCCTTGCACTCCGCGTCTGTCGCCTTGAACGTACCCCACTCGGCCGCGATGTCCTTGCACGAGACGATCGAATAATTGCCGCCAGCCGCGCCAACGATGCGGAACGGATGATCAGCCGAGAGCGCTGCCAGCGTGGCGAGGCCGCCGCCGATGGAGTGCCCGAAGAGATAAACTCGATCCGGATCTGCGCCAGCGAGTGTCTTCGCCTTGCGTCCGGCGGCGATCACATCATCGACCTCGCCGAGGAATACTTCGAAATTGCCTGGGTTGCCATTTTCGCCACGAACGGCTGGAAGCATCACGATAAAGCCGGCATCGACGAAAGGCTTCGCCATGTCGTTGTCGCCATCCCCGGCGCCGGAGCCTGCACCAAGCGCGAAACCGCCATGGGCGAAGACGAGAACAGGGCGCACCGTGGTGATGTCGCCTGCAGGGCGCATGACCCAGGCGAGCATCTCTCCGGCCTTCGACGTGTAGCGGACCGTCTCGATGCTCTTGGGAACGCTCTTGCCGTAGCCTTGGGGAGAAGGCCCCTTCTCGGCGCTTGTGACGAGCGATGTGCGGGCTACATCGTAGTCGCTGGCGATCTGCGCAAGCGCCGGACCGGCTACGACCATGGTCGCGAGGACAAGCCCTGCAAGGCAGCGGTTCATGCGCTTTCCCCCCACGATGCAGGTCGCTAGACGTCCAGCTCGTCCACGAACTTCGCGTTGTCCTGAATGAACTTGAAGCGGAGTTCCGGCTTCTTGCCCATCAGGGTTTCGACGAGGTCCTCGACCGACTTGATCGACTTCGGCAGCGCCACACGCGCCATCGTGCGCGTCTTGTGGTTCATCGTCGTTTCCTTGAGCTGGGCCGGCATCATTTCGCCGAGGCCCTTGAAGCGGCCGATCTCCGGCTTCTTGCCCTTGAACTCGGTCTTCAGCAGTTCGTCACGATGGGCGTCATCGCGCGCATAGACCGACTTGCCGCCATGGGTGAGGCGATAGAGCGGGGGCATGGCTAGGTAGAGGCGGCCGCTATCGATCAGGCCCGGCGTTTGGCGGAAGAAGAAGGTGATCAGCAGCGAGGCGATGTGTGCGCCATCGACGTCGGCGTCGGTCATGATGACGATGCGCTCGTAACGCAGGTCCTCGACGCGGAAGCGATGGCCGAGGCCGGTTCCCAGCGCGGTTGCGAGATCCGACAATTCCTTGTTGTTCGACAGCTTGTCGTCGCCAGCGCTGGCGACGTTCAGGATCTTGCCGCGCAGCGGAAGCACGGCCTGCGTGGCGCGATCGCGCGCCTGCTTGGCAGAGCCGCCGGCCGAGTCACCTTCGACGATGAAGAGCTCGGTGCCCTGCGCAGAGCCATCGGAGCAATCCGCCAGCTTGCCCGGCAGGCGCAGCTTGCGCGTAGCGGACTGGCGGGCGACTTCCTTGTCCTTCCGCTTGCGCATCCGGTCTTCGGCCTGGCCTATCGACCATTCAAGCAGGCGGGTCGCGTCCTTTGGCCTGGCCGTGAGCCAGTGATCGAAGTGATCGCGCATCGCGTTTTCAGTAACGCGGAAAGCATCGGTGGTGGAGAGCTTCTCCTTGGTCTGGCCGACGAATTCCGGGTTGCGGATGAATACCGAAAGCAGCGCGCCGGCTGTGTCGAGCACGTCGTCCGCCGTGATGATGCCGGTCTTCTTGTTGCCGACCATTTCGCCGTAAGCGCGGAGGCCCTTGGTCAGCGCTGAGCGCATGCCGGCTTCGTGCGTACCGCCCTCGGGCGTCGGAATGGTGTTGCAGTAGGAGCGGGAGAAGCCGTCAGCTTCGCCGAAACCATTGGCCGACCACACCACCGCCCATTCTACCGCGCCGCCGCCATTGACCTCGACGCGACCCGTGAAGGCTTCCGGCAGCACGAGCGTCGCGCCTTCGGATTCCAGCTTCATCATGTCAGCGAGGCCGTTGGGATAGTGCAGCGTCGCTTCCGCCGGCGTCTTGTCGTCGTCCTTCAGGAGCTTGGGGTCACAGCTCCAGCGGATTTCCGCCGCGCGCGACAGATAGGCCTTCGATCGTGCCATCGCGAACAGGCGCGCGGGCCTGAAGTGCAGCTTGTCGCCGAAGATTTCCGGATCTGGGTGGAAGCTGATCTGCGTGCCACGCCGGTTTGGCGCTGCGCCTACGGGCGAGAGTTTCGAAGTCGGCTTCCCGCGCGAATAAGTCTGGCGATAGAGTTTGCGGTCACGCGCAACCTCCACCTCCATCTTGTCCGAAAGGGCGTTGACGACCGAGGCGCCCACGCCGTGCAAACCGCCGGATGTCGCGTAGGCCTTGCCGGAGAACTTGCCGCCCGAGTGCAGCATCGTGAAGATGACTTCGAGCGCGGACTTGTTGCGGAATTTCGGGTGGGCGTCGATCGGCATGCCGCGGCCGTCGTCGCGCACGGTGACGAAACCGTCCTTGTCGAGCGTTACATCGATCTTGCTGGCGTGGCCGGCGACGGCCTCGTCGATGGCGTTGTCGAGGATCTCGGCGAACAAGTGGTGATAGGCGCGCTCGTCCGTGCCGCCGATATACATGCCTGGGCGTTTCCGCACGGGCTCCAGGCCTTCGAGGACCTCGATGTCCTTGGCGGTGTAGTCGGACGAGTCCGACTTTTCGCCGCCAAACAGCTTTGCCTGGTTGTTCTTCGCCATCGTTTTCCTGAAGTCCGAATCAACGCCGGAACCTGAGCCCCGGACCTAGCCCGAAGCTCGCCGAGTGGACAATTCCGGCGATTAAGAAACCCTTGTAATCCGCCTCTGTTGCAGGCTCAAAACGCTTCGCGCAGTGCGTGATCCACAGCAACGGAGCGGGGATGCGCACCGGTTGAGGCATATTGTCTGGGCGGGATCTGGGGCGCAGGTTCCAGCCTCACACGTCGCGGCGGCGGAGAAGGCCAATGAACCCATGGTGGTATTATCTCGTCGCCATTCCGGCGATGGCGTTCCTGGTCAATGGCGTGCCGCACTATGTGCATGGCGTTTCGGGCAAGAAGTTTCCGACGCCCTTTTCGGGCGGGGCGGGCACGCTCGACGGCGCGGTGCGCAATGTGTTCTGGGGCGCCGGCAACTTCGTCGCCGGCGGCGTGCTGCTGTGGCAGATCTGGCCGGGCGTCACTGACGTTCCGATGATCGCGGAGCTGGTCGTGCTGGCGATCATGTTCTCTGCGCTGCTCGGATGGTTGATGGCGCACCCCGAGCGGAAGAAGCGCGGCAAGCCGTCGACCTAGAAGATGCCGAGGAACTTCTGTGGCTTCAGGGCCGAGCAGTTGCTGATCTGGTATTCGTAGCGCGCAGCCTGTCCGGCGACCTTGTCGGCAACGCCAACCAACCAGCCCTTGCCCTTCCATGAGCCGTTCAGATAGCCCGTCGCGCCCTCGTGATAGACGAGATAGTGCGCGCGATAGTCGTACTGACCGATGCCGACGCGCTGGCCGTTGGTGTTGTAGTACCAGCCGATAAAGTCGGACGAATCCTGGAAGTTGTTGCGGTTCGCACCCCACCTGCCGGTGGCCTTCTTGTACATCTCCCACGTGCCATCCAGCGCCTGGCTATAGCCAGCGGCGGACGAAACGCGTTTGCCGTCGACGAGACCGAACCACTGGCGCTCGCCGCGCGGGGCGAGGGCCTGGCTGTCGAAGCTGCTTTCCTGCTTCACCACCGCAAGCGTATAGCCCATCGGCGCGCCCCACTGGCGGGCTACTTCTCGCAGCGTGTCGTGCCACGGCTTGTTCTGCTGGAGCAGCAGGCACGCGTCCGCGATCTCGGCGTTCGATGGCTGAGGCGCGCTGGCGCATGCGCTGGCAAGCAGCGTCATGGCAAGAGATATGGCGGTGAGGTTGCGGCCCATCAGCGCCGTATAACCGATCGTGGTTAAGGCCGCTCCAAGCCGTTGCAGTAACTAGTTTCAGTTCGTTTCCGCAATTTCAACGAGTGTGGCGTCGAGCGCCGCAGTTGCGCTCTCGGCGGAGGACGGCCGGTCATTGGCGTAGGCCGAGAAAATCAGCGTCTGGCCGCTCTTCGTCAGCATGAAACCGGAGAGGGCGTTGGTTCCCGCCAATGTTCCGGTCTTCGCAAAGACGCGTCCCTCGAGCGAGGTTCCGGTGAAAC
Source organism: Hyphomonadaceae bacterium (assembly GCA_047601145.1). Classification (GTDB taxonomy): domain Bacteria; phylum Pseudomonadota; class Alphaproteobacteria; order Caulobacterales; family Hyphomonadaceae; genus UBA7672. The sequence goes on along the minus strand of JASGJW010000003.1, from coordinate 491,538 downwards.
GCCTTCTTAACGTGCCGTCGACGCCGCCAACGGGGAACGTATCTCTGAAGGCCTGTCCCCATGGTCTTTGCGACGTCCAGCGCAGGAATTCCGCGACCATGTGCGGCGTCACGCGGTTGTAAACCGACATCCCCGAGCCATCGGAAAAGTCCCACGCCCAGCGTGGTGCGCCGGCCTCAGTCAACATGGCTTCCACGACCGCGAGGCCATCCTCAGCCGATCCGCCGCCCTGAAGCAGACCCAGCCGCCGCAGGAGCAGTTCTGCATGCAGGTTCTGGCTCTGCTTCATCAGGAAAGTCGCATCCTCAATCAACGGCGGTGGAAGCAGACGTCCGATCTCGAAGCCTTCATAGGTGAGGGGAGGGATTGGTGCGTCTTTCCGCAGCGCCGGATAGTCGCTGGCCGCCACGGGCCGATGCGTGACAACGGTCGTTCCCGCCATCTTCACCCCGCGCTGCTCGAGCAGGTACTGAAGGCGCCAGGCTGCCGCTCCCACCGGGCTGGCCACGGCAACCGGCAGGTTGCGCGCAGCGCCCCCCTGCACGATGTGACCATTGAGGCGCAGGACCGACGTGTCTGGAAGCCGCTCCATCAGATAGGAGTCCTCGACATCGTCGCCGGGCGCGACTGTCACGATCTCGTTCTGCAGATCGAAGAAATACTGTCCGCCAAGCACGTCCGTCTGGCGCCACTGCTCGTCGGCCGGATCGCCCACATTGGCGCCCGGCCTGATGACGAGCCCGACCTCGTTGCTGTTCACCGTCAGCGCAGAGACCGCCGCGCCCGAGCGCGTGACAAGATCGTCCCAGCTCCATCCCTGTCCCCATGGCTGGTTCGGGAAGAGGCGATCGTCCGCGATGATGTCGTTGACGCGCGTGACCTTGTTCGTGACCACCGCATCCGCCAGCGCAGACAGGCAATCGCGCTCGCAGTCCGGTGCATCCAACAGCATCGCGTCTCCGGCGCCGACCAGAACCACATCAGGCGGTTCGCCGTCGCCACGCGGAACCAGCCGGACGGATGTGCCAAAGCGAGGATCGGGCAGGGTGAGATCGCCCAACCGATGAAACGCCGCCGCCACCGTAAAGATCTTCGTGTTCGACGCCGGCAGGAAACGCTGGTCCGGATTGATGGAAACAAGCTCGCGCCCATCCATCGTCATCACGACAAGGCCAAAGCGCGTTCCCGCCAGCTCCGGCGCCGACAGCTTGCTGGCTGCACGGTCGGAGAGAGTTGCGCACGCTGACAGCACGACCATCGCAAAGGCAGTGAGAAAGACTCGCATTCGGCGACCCTAACCGCCCATTCCCAAACGGAAAGCGCCTTCGTGTGGCGGGGACATGACCGTGTCACGCGGAAGGGCTAACCTGCTGCCATGACACAGATCGATCGCCGCCGTCTGCTCGCTCTCGGAGCCGCCTCGCTGGCTCTTCCCGCCGTCATCGAAAAGGCGTGGGCCATCGACGCCAAGGTGAAGACAGGCACCATCAAGGATGTCGATCACATCGTCATCCTGATGCAGGAGAACCGCTCCTTCGATCACTACTTCGGCACGATGAAGGGCGTACGCGGCTTCGGCGACCGCTTCCCGATCCCGCTGCCCGGCGGCCGCACGGTCTGGCGTCAAACGTACACCAAAGGCCAGCCTGCCGAGATCGCGCCATTTCCGCTCAACACGGCGCAGACCTTCGCCCACATGCGCGTCGAAGGCACGCCGCACAACTGGGCCGACGCGCAGTATGCGTGGAACGAAGGCCGCATGACCCACTGGCCCGACCACAAGCAGCCGCATGCGATGGGCTACTATGTGGAAGCCGACATCCCGTTCCAGTGGGCCCTCGCGGACGCCTTCACGCTCTGCGACGCATATCACTGCTCGTTCCAGGGCGGCACCAACACCAACCGCCTGTTCCACTGGACCGGCACGAACGACGGCGAGGGCAAGGCTGGCGGCCCCTCGATCTCCAACTCGCACGACACGCTGCCGGAGAAGGCGCCGCAGGCGAAGGAGCCCTACACTTGGACGACCTATCCTGAGCGTCTTGAGGCGGCCGGCGTCAGCTGGAAGATCTACGAGGACATGGCCGACAATTTCGGCGACAATCCGCTCGTCGGCTTCAAGACATTCCGCGACAGCATCGCGAACGCGCCCGGCAGCAATCCCGCACTGGCCGCGAAGGGCCATTCCACCCAGCATCTCGACGTGCTGCGCGCCGACGTCATGGCCGACAAGCTGCCTTCGGTCTCATGGGTCGTCGCGCCCTCGAAGGACTCCGAACACCCCGGCCCGTCGAGCCCGGCGCAGGGCGCCGACTACATCGCGCGCGTGCTTGATGCGCTGACGTCAAACCCGGACGTGTGGGCGCGCACCGCGCTTCTGATCAACTACGATGAAAACGACGGTTTCTTCGATCACGTCCCGCCTCCTGCACCGCCAATCCGCACTGCGGACGGTAAGTTGCGCGGTGGTTCGACCGTGGATCTCGCCGGTGAGTATCACCTCACTACAAACGCCAGCGAAAAGTCGGCCGAACGCGACGATCTCATGGGTCGCCCCTATGGCTCCGGGCCTCGCGTACCGTTGTTCGTCGTCTCGCCATTCGCGCGGGGCGGTTGGGTGAATTCGGAAGCGTTCGACCACACGTCGGTCATCCGCTTCTGCGAAGCCCGCTTCGGCGTGACGGAGCCGAACATTTCCTCCTGGCGTCGCGCCGTGTTCGGTGACCTCACCAGCTGCTTCGACTTCAAGACGCCAAACGCAACCCTCGCCAAGCTGCCGTCAACATCGGAGATCGCCAGCCGCGCCGCCGCGCTTCCCGGCCGGACCAAGCCGCCGACGCCCGCTCAGCCCGTCGCGCCGACGCAAGGCAACGGCGTGCGCCGCTCACGTCCGCTCGAATATCGGCTGAACGTCGAGCTCTCGACTGGGCAGGGCGCGCGCCTCAACATCACGAACCAGGGTTCGCTCGGCGCTGTCGCGCATGCCTACGATTGTCTGCGTCTCGACGCCGGCCCGCATCGCTTCACCGTCACACCTGGCCAGTCCATAGGCCAAGACTGGGCGGCGGGTCCCTACGACATCTTCGTTGTCGGTCCCAATGGCTTCCATCGCCGCTTCATCGGCGATAGCCAGCGGCCTGATCCATCCGTCAGCCTCGTCGCCGTCGGCCGCAAGCTAAAGCTTGTCGTCAACAGCACGGACAAGGTCCAGCGCGAGATCACCGTCACGCCCAACGCTTATGCCGATAAGCTCAAGCCTTGGTCGGCCAAGCTGCCAGCGAACGGTCACGTCGATCATCTGTGGGAGCTGGACGCTACGGGCGGCTGGTACGACTTCACCGTCAGCTGCGCCGCTATCCCCGGCTATTCCCGCCGCTTCGCGGGACGCTTCGACAACGGCACAGCGACGATGAGTGATCCCGCCATGGGCGGCGCAGCCGTGATGTCCTTCATCTGACCCCAAACGGAGAGCGGCGCTGGATTGCTCCAGCGCCGCCTTAGCTCCCAGCCGTCCCCTAGGGGACGACACGGAAAGCATCCCTTACGACTTGTAGTACATGTCGAATTCGACCGGATGCGGATGGGTTTCCATGCGCAGCACTTCTTCCATCTTGAGGTCGATGTAGGCGTCGATGAAATCGTCGTCCATCACGCCGCCGGCCTTGAGGAAGTCGCGGTCGGCATCGAGGCTCTCGAGCGCCTGGCGGAGCGAGCCGCAGACGGTCGGGATGTTCTTCAGCTCTTCCGGCGGCAGCGAATAGAGATCTTTATCCATGGCCGGGCCCGGATCGATCTTCTTCGCGATGCCGTCGAGGCCGGCCATCATCAGCGCGGTGAACGTCAGGTACGGGTTCGACGCCGGGTCGGGGAAGCGCACTTCGATACGCTTGCCCTTCGGCGACGGGGTCCACGGAATACGGACCGAGGCCGAGCGGTTGCGGGCCGAGTAGGCCAGCAGCACGGGCGCTTCATAGCCAGGCACCAGACGCTTGTACGAGTTGGTCGTGGCGTTCGACAGGGCGTTGATCGCCTTGGCGTGCTTGATGATGCCGCCGATGTACCAGAGGCACTCCTGCGAAAGGTCGGCATACTTGTCGCCGGCAAACAGCGGGTTGCCGTTCTTCCAGATCGACTGGTGCACGTGCATGCCCGAGCCGTTGTCCTTGTAGTAAGGCTTCGGCATGAACGTGGCGGTCTTGCCGTACGAGTGCGCGACGTTGTGCACGATGTATTTGTACAGCTGCATGTTGTCGGCCATCTGGACCAGCGTGTTGAAACGCATGCCCAGCTCGTGCTGTGCGGGGGCGACCTCGTGGTGGTGCTTCTCCGGCTGCAGGCCCATCTCGGACATCAGCGTCAGCATTTCCGAGCGCATGTCCTGCAGCGAGTTCGACCGGCGGGACGGGGAAGTAGCCGCCCTTCGGACCCGGACGGTGGCCCATGTTGCCGCCTTCATACGACTTGCCGGTGTTGAACGGCAGTTCACGGTCATCGAACGAATAGCCCGTGTTGTTCGGGTCCGTGTTCCACTTCACGTCGTCGAACACGAAGAACTCGGCTTCCGGGCCGAAGTACGCGGTGTCGCCGATGCCGGCCGACTTCAGGTACATCTCGGCCTTCTTGGCCATAGTGCGCGGGTCACGGTTGTACGGCGTGTTGTCGTTCGGGTTGAGGATGTCGCACATGATGGCGAGCGTCGTGTTCTGGAAGAACGGGTCGATGCGCGCCGACGAGGGGTCCGGCATCAGCAGCATGTCGGACTCGTTGATGGCCTTCCATCCGGCGATCGAGGAACCGTCGAACATCGTGCCGTCGATGAAGAGGTTCTTGTCGACCATCGAGAGGTCGAAGGTCACGTGCTGCATCTTCCCGCGCATGTCGGTAAAGCGCAGGTCGACGTACTGCACGTCTTTCTCTTTGATGGTCTTGAAGATTGCGTCGGACACCTAGTCCCTCCGTTTCACCCTGACCTCCGGCGAGGCCAATCCTATTGAAAACTTCAGCCGATCAGATCGCCTGATCGCCCGTCTCGCCCGTTCTGATGCGGATAACTTCCGTGATCTCGGACACGAATATCTTCCCGTCACCGATCTTGCCAGTGTGGGCGGACTTGGTGATCGCGTTGAGCGCAGGCTCGAGCTGCGCATCCGAAACGACGACCTCGATCTTCAGCTTCGGCAGGAAGTCCACGATGTACTCTGCGCCGCGATAGAGTTCGGTGTGGCCGCGCTGGCGGCCAAATCCCTTGGCTTCCAGCACCGTCATGCCCTGCAGGCCGACGCCGTGAAGCGCTTCCTTCACCTCGTCCAGTTTGAACGGCTTGATGATCGCCTCGATTTTTTTCATCGCGGTGTTCCGTGAGAGGCGCCTTTTGGGCGTCGGGGAGCGTCCCCGCTCATGCACGATGATCCGGGACCCGAGTAGCTCAGGCGCCTCAAGATCGTGCGTCGAGGGAAGGGGCGCCACATATCTGTGCATCGGTGCCAAAAAATCGGGCGCCCGCCTTTGGGCTTATCCACAGGCGCGGCCCGATCGATCGTGCTAGAACCGGCAAAACCGCAGCGATCACGGGCGTTTTGACCAATGATCTACCTCATCAGGCACGGCGAACCGGCGGCCAGCTGGGGAGCGCATCCGAACCCGGGACTAACGGCACTCGGGACCCGCCAGGCTTTTGCGGCAGCTGAGGAACTGGCGAAACTCGGGTCCAGACGGGCCATTACCTCGCCGCTCGCCCGTAGCCGCGAAACCGCTGCCCAGTACGAAAAGCTGATGGAGACCCACGCCAGGATCGAGTCGGGCGTCGGCGAGGTCATCACGCCCGACAACATCGCGGACCGTTCCGAATGGCTTCGTGGCGTCATGATGGGGAAATGGTCCGACACGGACCCGGCGCTCCAGGCCTGGCGCCAGACCGTCCTCGCCACGGTCGAGAAGCTGCCTGACGACACCGCCGTATTCTCCCACTTCGTCGCCATCAACGTGATCGTCGGCCTGCTAACGGGCGATGACCGCGTCGTCGTCTTCAAACCGGGCCACGCCTCGATCACCAGGCTGGAACGGCGAGGCGGCAAGCTTGTCGTTGCGGAACTCGGATCGGAAGCTGCAACCGTCGTGACCTGACATGACCACCGCCATCCTCACCTGCGACGAAGTCCGCGTTGCCGAGCAGCGCTCCGTCGAGGCTGGCCTGTCCCTCTGGGCCCTGATGCAAAAGGCGGGGCAGGCGTGCGCCGACGTGTTGCACGCGGAATTTCCTGATGGCCGCGTCATCGTGCTGGCCGGTCCCGGCAACAATGGGGGAGACGCCTTCGTGGCGGCCCAGCGCCTGCGCGATCTCGGCCGCAATGTCTGGCTCTACGATCTCGCGCCGAAAAGTGAGCGCACGCCTGAAGGTCAGAACGCCCTTAATGCGCTGACCGGACCGCGCCAGCCGCTGGAAGACATGCGCGTCCATACCGATGATATCGTGCTCGACGGCCTCTTCGGCGCGGGCCTCTCGCGCCCTCTTGCGGGCGAAGCCGCCTTCGCCGTCGAGCAGGTCAACGCCTCGGGCGCAAAGGTCGTCGCCATCGACGTCCCCTCCGGCATCAATGGCGATACAGGCGCGATCACGGGCCCCGCCATCGGCGCCGACGTCACCGTCACCTTCTGCTGCAAGAAGCCCGCGCACGTGCTGCAGCCAGCCGCCTCGCAGTGCGGCGAGGTCGTCCCGGCCGAAATCGGTTTCGGAAAGTTCCTCGCCGAGGTCGGCGGCAACCGTCTCAATGAGAACGCTCCGTCACTGTGGTCACACGCCCTGCGCTGGCCGACCGCCACATCACACAAGCATCAGCGCGGCCGTCTCGCCGTCGTTTCCGGCGGACTTGCCAACACCGGCGCCGCGCGCCTCGCAGCGCACGCAGGCCTGCGCTCCGGCGCCGGCCTCGTCACAGTTCTATGTCCGCCCGCCGCACTGATGGTCGTTGCCAGCTCTGTCACCGCCGTCATGACAAGCAGCTTTGCCAGCGCTGAAGACCTCGTCGTGCAGACGGAGCGCTCAACCGCCATCGTCATCGGCCCCGCCGCCGGCGTCACCGACGCCACGCGTGCGAATGTCGAGGCGCTCGCACGGACAGGGCGCAGTCTCGTGCTGGACGCTGATGCGCTCACTGTTTTCGCCGGCAAGGTCGAAACACTCCGATCTATCCTCTCCGCGCCGGCCATCCTTACGCCCCACACCGGCGAGTTCGAACGCTTGTTCCCGGGCGTGCTCGCCTCATCATCGACAAGGATCGAAGCCGTCCGCGCCGCTTCGAAGCAAGTGGGGTGCATCGTGCTGCTCAAGGGACCCGACACCACAATCGCCGCGCCCGACGGCCGCGCGGTAATCAATACCCACGCCACGCCCTTCCTTGCCACGGCGGGGGCAGGGGATGTCCTCGCGGGAATCATCGGCGGCTTGCTCGCCCAGGGCCTTGACCCGTTCGCCGCCGCCTGCGCCGGCGCGTGGATGCATGGCGATGCAGGGCTTCGCATCGGCGCAGGCCTCACGGCAGAAGATCTCGACGCTGCGCTCCGCGACGTAATTCGCGGCCTTTACGCCGGTCGTCATGGGACTGTTATCTAGAGCGGGCATTCAGGCCCGGAGATTTACGCCACATCATTCACAGAGGGGTCCATGCGCAAACTACTCGCTTCGCTTCTGGTTCTTGCGGCTATCGCGCCCGCGCCGGCCATGGCGCATGACGGCCCGGACATCGCCACCGCCCGCAAGATCAACTTCCCCAAGCTGAAGGACGGCCGCTCCGTCCTCGCCGTCGATCTCCACACCCACAGCGTCTTCTCCGACGGGATGGTCTGGCCAAGCGTGCGCGTCGAGGAAGCCAAGCGCGATGGTCTCTTCGCGCTGGCCGTCTCCGAGCACCTCGAATACCAGCCCAAGTCGGCCGACATCCCGCACCCGGATCGCAACCGCTCCTATCAGGTCGCCGCTGAAGCTGCGAAGGTGAAGCCCGATGCGACTGGCGTCGACATGCAGCCGCTCATCGTCATCAATGGCTCCGAGATCACCAAGCTGGTCATCCAGCCTGGCCACATGAATGCGGTCTTCATCACCGACGCCAACGCGCTGCTGCCCAAGCCCGGCCTGAATCCGGCCGACGCTTCGCGCGAACAGCTCAAGGTCGCCAACGCGCAGGGCGGCTTCACCTTCTGGAACCACCCCTACTGGACGTCGCAAACTCCGAACGGCGTCGCCACGCTCGATCCGCTCCATGCCGAGTTCATCAAGTCGGGCCTCCTACACGGCATCGAAGTCGCCAACGGCGCGGACATGTCGGATGAGGCGTTCAAAATCGCGCTCGACAACAATCTCACCATCCTCGGCACGTCGGACATCCACGGCCTGATCGACTGGGACTACGACCTCGAACACGGCGGCCATCGCACCGCCACGCTTGTCCTGACCAAGAACGAGACTGCCGACGGCCTCAAGGCCGCGCTGAAAGCCGGCGACACCGTCGCGATCTACAATGACAATCTGATCGGCAAGAAAGCCAACGTCGAAGCCGTCGTCCGCGGGACGCTCAAGTTGGAAGTCGGCGAGGCTCTCCCACGCACGACCGTTCAGGGCGTTTCCATCATCAACGACAGCCCGGTAGACTACATGCTCGAGAACTTGGGTCCCGAAGGCGCCTATGACGAAGGCCACGTCATTACGGTGAAGTCCGGCTCCACGTTCACGATCCTCATCAAGAACGTGCCGGATCCGAAAAAGCTCAGCCTCAACTTCAAGGTCCTAAACACCTACGTCGCTCCCCGCGAGCACCTGGTGCTGAACCTGAAAGACGAGACGCCGTAACGCGCCGCTGGCGTTCCCGCCCGGACCGCCCTATCTGTCGCCCGGCCTCACGCGGGTGTGGCGGAATTGGTAGACGCACTGGATTTAGGTTCCAGCGGGGCAACCCGTGGGGGTTCGAGTCCCTCCACCCGCACCAGCCTTCTCGCCGCGCCGCGGGGCCCGGCGGGCCGGATAGGCCGCCAGCCCAGGTAAAATGCCCGTTTCCGGGCTGAAAACGGCGGATTCCTTGCATGGACACGGTTCGCACGTCTGTGTAAGACACCCGCCTCCTCCCGCCCGGCGCAAGCCGCCGGCGGGGCCAACCATTCAATACATCCGGGGTTCCCTGATGAACGTCACCGAGACGAAATCGGAAGGTCTTTCGCGGGAATTCCGCGTCACCGTTCCCAAGGGCGAACTCGCCGCGAAACTCGCGGACAAGATCAAGGAAATCGCGCCCAATGTTAACCTGAAGGGCTTCCGTCCCGGCAAGGTGCCGCCCGCCCACATCAAGAAGATGTACGGCAAGTCGATGATGGGCGACATCGTCAACGATCTCGTCAACGAAACCTCGACCAAGGCGCTGGAAGAGAAGTCTCTCCGCCCGGCCTCGCGTCCATCGATCCATCTCGATGTCGCCGCCGACAAGGTCGTCGCTGGCGAAGCTGATCTCGACTACCACATGCACGTCGAAGTCATGCCGGAGTTCGAGCCGACCGACATCACCACGATCACGCTTGAGCGCATGGTCGCCGAGCCGACCGAGGACGAGATCGGCGAAAACCTCAAGCGCATCGCTGACAGCAACAAGTCGTACGACGCTAAGGATGGCGCCGCCGAGAAGGACGACGCGGTCGTTATCGACTTCGTCGGCTCGATCGACGGCGAGAAGTTCGAAGGCGGCTCGGCTGAAGGCCACACTCTGGTGATCGGCTCCGGCCGCTTCATCCCGGGCTTCGAGGAACAGCTGATCGGCGCCAAGGCCGGCGAAGATGTGAAGGTCAACGTGACCTTCCCCGAGGACTATGGCGTCGACACGCTGAAGGGCAAAGCGGCCCTGTTCGAGGTGAAGGTCCACGAGGTGAAAGCCCCGAAGGACTCGCAGATCGATGACGAGTTCGCCAAATCGCTTGGCCTCGAGAACCTCGACGCCCTGAAGAACGCCGTGAAGGGTCAGCTCTCGGGCGACCTCAACTTCGCCACCCGCCAGCAGGTGAAGCGCGTCCTCCTCGACGCCCTGGACGAGCGTCACTCGTTCGACCTGCCGCCGCTGATGGTGAAAGCCGAGTTCGACCAGATCTGGGCCCAGTTCGAGCAGGAACGCACCGCTGGCCGCCTGTCCGATGAGGACAAGGGCAAATCGGACGAGGAACTCCGCTCAGAATACCAGAAGATCGCCGAGCGCCGCGTGCGTCTGGGCCTGGTGCTGGCCGAGATCGGCCGCCGCGCCGATGTTCAGATCACCAATGACGAGCTGATGAACGCCCTGCGTCAGGAAGCCTCGCGCTATCCGGGCCAGGAGCGCCAGGTGATCGACTTCTACCGCCAGAACACCAATGCGCTCGCCCAGCTGCGCGCGCCGATCTACGAGGAAAAGGTGGTGGACTACATCCTCGGCAAGGCGACCGTGACGGACAAAACCGTCACCCGCGAAGAGCTGATGAAGGAAATCGGCGACGAGTAGTCGCCGGAAACCCTTCTGGACTTAAGATAAACAGCTGAATACGGGCCGTCCGGGCAGGGGGACTTGCGCCGGACGGTTAGCGTTCGGATATTGTTAGTCCCACCCGTGATTTGAGTCTCGACGCCGGTAGGGCCGTTGGGGCCTGCAGAACAGAAGAACCGCTTATGTCCGATCATCTTACCCGGGCTATCAACCTGGTCCCGACTGTCCTTGAACAGTCGTCGCGCGGCGAGCGGGCCTACGACATCTTCTCGCGCCTTCTGAAGGACCGGATCATCTTCGTTTCGGGCCCGATCGACGACGTCACGGCCAGCCTGGTTACCGCCCAGCTTCTCTTCCTGGAGTCCGAAAATCCCAAGAAAGAGATCGCGATGTACATCAATTCACCCGGCGGCCACGTCCATTCCGGCCTCGCGATATACGACACCATGCAATACATCCGCAGCCCGGTTTCGACCGCTTGCATTGGCATGGCGGCGTCGATGGGCGCGCTGCTGCTGTGCGCCGGGGAGAAGGGGATGCGCTTCGCCACCCCGAACTCCCGCATCATGGTTCACCAGCCCTCGGGCGGGTTCCGCGGCGTCGCCTCGGACATCGAGCGCCATGCGCTGGATATGCTGGCCATCAAGAAGCGTCTGAACGAGATCTACGTGAAGCACACTGGCCAGGCCCTTGAAGTCGTTGAAAAGACGCTGGACCGCGATTCGTTCATGACTGCCGAGGAGGCCCAAACCTTCGGGATTGTGGACAAGGTTTACGAAAAACGGGCCGTCCCGAACGATTAATCCCGAGATTTCAGCAGTTTCGGGCCAAAACCGGTCCGGGAATGCGCAGCCGCTCACCTTGCGGCGCCTACCTTGCTATGGTCGGATAGGGCTGCCTTGAACCTATCGGAAACGATTGAAATATAGGATTCGAGGCTCGGGCGTCGTGGGTTTGCGCTCGTGGGTTACCACCCCCGGGTGTTGTTGAGGTGTCGATGAACAAGAACGCTTCAGGTGGCGACAGCAAGAATACGCTTTACTGCTCGTTCTGCGGGAAGTCGCAGCACGAAGTGAAGAAGCTGATCGCGGGCCCGACCGTATTCATCTGCGATGAATGCGTCGAACTCTGCATGGACATCATCCGTGAGGAGTCGAAGACGGCTCTCGTGAAATCCCGCGACGGCGTTCCGACGCCACGCGAGATCTGCGACGTGCTGGACGACTACGTGATCGGCCAGGCCAAGGCCAAGCGCGTGCTCTCGGTCGCGGTTCACAACCACTACAAGCGTCTCAACCACGCTGCGAAGAATTCCGACGTCGAACTGTCGAAGTCGAACATCCTGCTGATCGGCCCGACCGGCACCGGCAAGACGCTGCTCGCCCAGACTCTGGCGCGCATAATCGACGTCCCCTTCACGATGGCCGACGCCACGACGCTGACCGAGGCCGGTTACGTTGGCGAAGACGTTGAGAACATCATCCTCAAGCTGCTGCAGGCTTCCGACTACAACGTCGAGCGTGCGCAGCGCGGCATCGTCTACATCGACGAGATCGACAAGATCAGCCGCAAGTCCGACAACCCGTCCATCACGCGCGACGTGTCGGGTGAGGGCGTGCAGCAGGCCCTGCTGAAGATCATGGAAGGCACCGTCGCCTCCGTGCCTCCGCAAGGCGGCCGCAAGCATCCGCAGCAGGAATTCCTGCAGGTCGACACGACGAACATGCTGTTCATCTGCGGCGGCGCGTTCTCGGGCCTGGACAAAGTCATTTCGGATCGCGGCCGCGGTACGTCGATCGGCTTCGGCGCCAATGTCGTTGCTCCGGAAGACCGCCGCACCGGCAAGGTGCTGCAGGAGTGCGAGCCGGAAGATCTCGTGAAATTCGGCCTGATCCCCGAATTCATCGGCCGTCTGCCTGTCATCGCCACGCTGGAAGACCTCGACGAGGAAGCCCTCATCCAGATCCTCACGGAGCCGAAGAACGCGCTGCTCAAGCAGTACCAGCGCCTCTTCGAGATGGAGAACGTCACGCTCACCTTCACGCAGGATGCGCTCGCGGCCGTCGCCAAGCGCGCCATCCAGCGCAAGACGGGCGCCCGCGGCCTCCGCTCGATCATGGAAGGCATCCTGCTCGACACGATGTTCGAACTGCCCAACCTGCGCGGTGTTGAAGAGGTGGCGATCAACGCCGAAGTGGTCGAAGGCCGGGCCCGCCCGCTCTACGTCCACGGCTCCGAGAACCAGGCTTCGGCCAGCGCCTCGTAGGGCTCCACTGACCAGACGAATTCCCGAAGGCCCGCCCCTCAAAGGCGGGCCTTCCTGCTTCATGGCCGCCGCGACTCACGCGCGGCTTGTCTCCCCATATGAACTGTGGACAACGCTCCTAGTCGCTCCATGTTGTTCACTAGGGCTCAATTAGCCCTGTAATTTCATGCGTCACTAGCGTGGGTTGAACCCGGGCCGGTGACGGGCCACTTTCATGTTCAAGTGAATGTCCGGACCGATCTCTAGGCATGGTTCCGGCCTTCCTCCCGCTCCCGCGCTTCAGTGAAGGCGAGGGCGGCGATGAAAGGAGAAAAAGAAGTTATGGCGAATATCCTCCCAGTCCTGCCGTTGCGCGACATCGTGGTGTTTCCACGCATGGTCGCGCCGTTGTTCGTGGGGCGCGACAAATCCGTGCGCGCGCTCGAAGAAGTTGAAAAGGGTGGCGGCGAAATCCTGCTCGTGGCCCAGAAGGAAGCCGGCGTCGACGACCCGGCCGAAGAAGATCTCTACGCTGTTGGCGTCGTCGCGACGATCCTGCAGCTCCTGAAACTGCCCGACGGCACCGTGAAGGTGTTGGTCGAGGGCAAGCATCGCGCGCGCCTCGAGAAGCTTATCGACAAGGGCGACTATTACGCCGCCGAGTACGGCAAGCTTGAAGAGCAGAAGGCCGATTCCGAAGAGTCGTCCGCCCTGATGCGCGCCGTCATCGAGCAGTTCGATGGCTATGTGAAACTCAACCGCAAGATCCCGGCCGAACAGGTCGGCACGGTCTCCGCGATCACCGACCCGGGTCACCTGGCCGATGCGGTCGCGGCCCAGCTGTCGATCAAGCTGGAAGACAAGGAACAGCTGCTCGAACTTATCGACGTCACCGAGCGCCTGGAAAAGGTGTTCTCGCTGATGGAAGGCGAGATCGGCATGCTCCAGATGGAGCGTAAGATCCGTAACCGCGTGAAGCGCCAGATGGAGAAGACGCAGCGCGAGTACTACCTCAACGAACAGATGAAGGCGATCCAGCGCGAGCTTGGCGATGGCGAAGGCGGCGCCGAGCGCGACGAGATTGGCGAGATCGAAGAGAAGATCGCCAACACGCCGATGTCTGACGAAGCTCGCGCGAAAGCCGAGCAGGAAGTGAAGAAGCTGCGGCAGATGTCGCCGATGTCGGCGGAAAGCACCGTCGTCCGTAATTACCTCGACTGGATCGTCTCGCTGCCCTGGGGCCGCAAGAAGGAAGTCGTGCGCGACCTGCAGCACGCTGAAGACGTCCTCAACGCCGACCACTACGGCCTTGAGAAGGTCAAGGAACGCATCCTTGAGCACCTCGCCGTGCAGGCGCGTGGCGACAAGGTCCGCGGTCCCATACTCTGCCTCGTCGGCCCTCCGGGCGTCGGCAAGACCTCGCTCGGCAAGTCCATCGCGAAAGCTACTGGCCGCGACTTTGTTCGTGTGTCGCTCGGCGGCGTGCGTGACGAAGCCGAGATCCGCGGTCACCGCCGCACCTACATCGGCTCCATGCCGGGCCGTGTCATCCAGTCGATGAAGAAGGCCAAGAGCGGCAACCCGCTCTTCCTGCTCGACGAGATCGACAAGCTCGGCCAGGACTATCGCGGCGACCCGTCGTCGGCCTTGCTGGAGGTCCTCGACCCCGAGCAGAACGTGACGTTCAACGACCACTATCTGGAGGTCGACTACGACCTCTCGGATACGATGTTCATTACGACGGCCAACTCGCTCAACATGCCTCAGCCGCTTCTCGACCGGATGGAGATCATCCGGCTTGAGGGCTACACCGAGGACGAGAAGGTCGAGATCGCCAAACGGCACCTACTGCCGAAGACGATCGAGAACCACCTGCTCAAGGACGGCGAACTCATCGTGGAAGAGAGCGCAATCCGCGACCTCATCCGCTACTACACCCGCGAGAGCGGCGTGCGTTCGCTGGAGCGTGAGATGGCGCGCCTTGCCCGCAAGGCGGTCCGCGACATCGAGATGAAGAAGGCGACGACCGTCACGGTCAATGCCGAGAACCTCGACAAGTTCGCCGGCGTGCGGAAATTCCGCTTCGGCATGGCGGATCGCGAAGATCAGGTCGGCGTCGTCACGGGCCTCGCCTGGACGGAAGTCGGCGGCGACCTGCTCACCATTGAAGCCGTGCAGATGCCCGGCCGCGGCCGCATGACGGTCACCGGCTCGCTGCGCGACGTAATGAAGGAGTTGATCTCGGCTGCCCAGTCGCTCGTCCGGTCCCGCTCGGTGCAGATGGGCATCCGCCCGCCTGTGTTCGACAACACGGACATCCACGTGCACGTGCCGGATGGCGCGACGCCCAAGGATGGCCCGTCGGCGGGTATCGCGATGACGACTGCCATCGCCTCGCTGCTCACAGGCAACCCGATCCGCAAGGACATCGCCATGACCGGCGAGATCACTCTGCGCGGCAAGGTGCTGCCAATCGGCGGCCTTAAGGAGAAACTGCTCGCGGCCCTGCGTGGCGGCATCAAGACGGTGCTGATCCCCGAGGAGAACGAGAAGGATCTCGCCGAGCTGCCGGACAACGTGAAGAACGGTCTCACCATCGTGCCCGTCTCCACGATCGAACAGGTCCTCGCGCGCGCCCTCGTGCGCCCGCTGACCCCGATCCAGTGGAGCGAAGCAGAAGAAGCTGCCTACCGCGCGGACCTCGCCCGCGGCGCGGGCCAGAGCCCGCAAGCCCAGCTCCCCCACTAGGCGCTGGCTGACTGAACAAGGAAGGCCCGGCTGGAAACAGCCGGGCCTTCTGTTTTGTGGCGGTGGGACGTGCTTCACCGTAGCGGGTATTGGAAGTGCATCGACGCAACGTGTCGAGACGGAGAAGGCTCTTTGCTCCAGTCTCCGTGATCAAATCAGTGCGCCGTAATGGCGTCCACCAACCCAGATCAAAGGAATCTGCAGCCACGCCGCAGGGGGCGCGCCTTCACGCCCGTGGCGCAAACAGCCGCACAGTCACGCCGTCCACCAGGACATCCTCGCGCACGCGGGCGCCGCCGCCCCGCGCGACCGCCGCGAGGCATCGCGGATAGAGCACATGCTCCGCCTTCAGCACCCGCGCCGCCAGCGACGCTTCATCATCTCCCGCAATCACATCGACCTCGGCCGATCCGATCACCGGACCCTCATCCACTCCCGCCGTTACCTGGTGCACCGTACAGCCATGCACGAGATCGCCCGCCGCCAGCGCCCGGTTGTGCGTATCTACACCCGGATATTTCGGCAGCAGCGCCGGATGGATGTTGATCAGCCGTCCGGCCCATTCATTCACGAACCACGAGGTCAGCACCCGCATGAACCCGGCCAGCGCGATCAGTTCGACGCCCGCCGCCTTCAGCTCGGCATCCATCGCCCGTTCAAACGCTTCGCGGTCCTTGCCGAACTGCTTGTGATCAACGGCGACGGCCTTCACCCCGAACCCGCGCGCTTTTTCGAGGCCGCTGGCATCCGGCTTGTTCGCCAGCACGAGCGCCGGCTCGCACGGCCAGTCGGGAGATTGCGCCGCCTTCAGCAGCGCCTCCATGTTGGAGCCACGGCCGGAGATCAGGATGCCAAGTTTCTTCCCGCTCACGCGTTCGCCAGTTCGCCGATCACGAAGGGCGCTTCGCCCTCATTGATGAGCCGCTCCATCAACGGTTGCGCCACGGCAGGCTCGACAGCCATCACCATGCCCACGCCGCAGTTGAACGTGCGCCGCATCTCCTCATCCGAAACCGAACCCGCCCGTTGAAGCCAGTCGAACACCGGCGGCAGCTTCCAGGCGTTGTAGTCGATCTTGGGCACGAGGTGGTCCGGGCACATGCGCGGCGTGTTCTCGGTAATTCCGCCGCCCGTGATGTGCGCCAGCCCCTTGATCCGTTTCATGCGCGTAAGCGCCAGCACCGACTTCACGTAGATGCGCGTCGGCGCCAGCAGCGCCTCGCCGAGCTTCAGCTTCTCGTCGAACGGCGCGCAATCATCCCACTTCAGGCCAGTGCGCTCCACGATCCGGCGTACCAGCGAATACCCGTTCGAGTGCGGCCCCGACGATGGCAGGGCGACCAGCACATCGCCGGCCTTCATCTCGCCGGTCTTCGGCAGCACATCAGTGCGTTCCACAGCGCCGACCACGAAGCCCGCGAGATCATAGTGTCCCGCCGAATACATCCCCGGCATCTCGGCCGTCTCGCCGCCGACCAGCGTGCAGCCCGCTTGACGACAGCCTTCGGCAATCCCGGACACTACTTTCGCGGCCACCCCGGTCTCGAGCTTGCCGGTCGCGAAATAGTCTAGGAAGAAAAGCGGCTCCGCGCCCTGCGCCAGCACGTCGTTGACGCACATCGCGACAAGGTCGATGCCGATCGTCTCGTGACGGTTGGTGGCGAACGCAAGCATCAGCTTGGTGCCAACTCCGTCCGTACCCGAAACAAGTACGGGGTCCTTGAACCCGGCCGCTTTGAGATCGAACAGGCCGCCGAAGCCGCCGAGCGCGCCATCGGCGCCGGGGCGTCGTGTCGAGGCCGCCATCGGCTTGATCGCATCGACCAGGGCCTCGCCGGCGTCGATGTCGACTCCTGCGTCACGATAGGTCAGGGGCTTCGAGGAATCCGGTCCGCTCATGCCGCGCCAGTAACATGTGGAAATCGTCGGGGCCAGCGTAACCAACGGTTCATGCACAACCTGCCTTACAATGGCCGGATGCCGCTGATACGGTCCGCCGCCATGAAGCAAATCACCAGATTCGTTGCCGTTTTTGCCGCTTCGCTGAGCCTCGCGGGCGCAGCCTTCGCGCAGTCGCCGGTCTACAAGGTCAAGGACCTGCCGATCGACAAGACGGGCGCCACTGCGGCCGAGGCGCTGCAGCAGGCGCGGAACGACGCTCGCATCGTAGGCGCCCAGCGGCTGATCGACCGGCTGACCCTGCCTGAGGATCGCTCCAACGCCCGCACACCGCTCGATGCCGGCGTCGTCGCGCGTTCGTATCGCAGCTCGACCTCGCAGGGGGAGAAAACATCCGCCATCCCCGGCGGCGGCTTCCGCGCGACCGGCTCGGTCACGTGGACCTATCGTGACGACGAAATCCGAAAGTATCTCGAAACGTCCGGCGTCCCCTATGTCGACAGCCAGGCCGCTCTCGCGATGATCGTTCCGGTCGCTGTCGGCATCGATACCGCGCAGTGGAGCGCGCAGTGGACAACAATCAACGCCGCCGGCCAGACGGTCGGCAAGGCCGACGAAACCGTGCTCACACCCTACATCGCTTCGACCACGTCATGGAACCGTCGCCCCGCCGCGATGGATATCCAGGAAGAGCTCACGCGTCTGCGTGCCGACCACGGGGTCATCGCCGAGGTCTACATGCAGGGCCCGCAGTATTTCATCCGCCTAGTCGATATGCGCGCGAACGCGCCCGATCCAAATCTCGGCCAGGCCGGACCGTTTGTGAGCCTGTCTTCAGCCCAGCAGGGCGCCATCGCGGCGCTTGAGCGTGCGTGGAAGGTCGCTTCGATCGTCCGCACGTCGAGCGCCAGCAACCTGTCCGTCACGGCGACGTTCGCGGACCTCCAGGAATGGGTGAAGATCCGAAAAGGCCTCGAAGGTTCGCGTCTCGTCAAGGATCTCAACGTCGAGTCCCTTTCGGTCGCCGGCGCCGACATCAGCTTCGTCTATTCCGGCCGGCCCGATCAGCTCGCGGCCGACCTGCGCTCGCGTGGCGTCGATCTTACGGGCGACAATGGCGGTTGGGTGCTCAGGGTGGCCTCGCAGCAATGACGACCGGCGACTCCGCGGGAAACAGGCCCGCGGCCGGCGGTCAACTGCTTCTGGATTTTCCCCGCATCGACCCCGGCCAGCGTCCGCTGATCGAAACGGGTCCTTACGCCGCCGCGCTCGGCGCGATCCGACGCTGGAAGCACTGGCCCGGTAGCCAGCTCGCGCTCGTGGGCGAGCCTTTCGCCGGCAAGACCCGTCTGCTTCAGCTGTGGGCGGCCGATGCCGGCGCCGCCATGGTCACGGGCGAGGCGCTTTCGCGGGCCGAAATGGATGAGATCGCCCGGCTCTCGGTCTCCGCCCTCGCCATCGACGACGCCGACCATCCCGAGGCCGCCATGGGCCTCCTGGCGGTCCTTAACCTCTGTCGGGACAGGGGCGCGCCCGTCCTCCTGTCCGGGGCCTCAGAGCCCGCCGGCTGGTTTACCCGGCCGCCGGACCTCAAGTCGCGGCTGGCCGCCATGCCGGTCGCCCACATCGAGCCGCCGGATGATGAAACACTTGCTTTACGATTGCGCGAGGAATGCGCCCTCCGGCACCTGATTTTGCCTGACGAATCCGTGACTTACCTCGCCAATCGGATGGAGCGGTCTTGGGCCGCCATTGGCCTTGTAGCCGACCAGATCGAGCGGACCCCGGGCCGGGCCGAGAGCCTCCGGGCGGCCCGGGCGGTCCTGACGGAACTGGGCATGGAGCCCGGCTGAACGGCCTTAGTGCTGAAAAACATCCGTAATATATTGGTGTTATGCAGGTTTTCACGGCTGGCGTCAGACCGGCCTCGAAGACTGGGCGATCATGGTGGACAAAGCGGACATGGCTGACCGCAGCGAACGCGCGCGCGAAACCTCCTCGAAAGGGAAGGAAGCCGACGTCGTGCAGGCGACAGCGAACCAGCTCGCCCTGTCGCCGGAGCGCTTCTTCAACCGCGAGATTTCGTGGCTGAAGTTCAACATGCGTGTGCTCGAGGAAGCCGAGAACAAGCGTCACCCGCTGCTTGAGCGCCTGCGCTTCCTGTCAATCTCTGCCTCGAACCTCGACGAATTCTATTCCGTCCGCGTCGCCGGCCTTCGCCAGCAGGCGCGCACGAACATCACACGCCCCAGCCAGGACGGCCTCACGCCAGTCCAGCAGCTCGACCGCATTCACGCCGAAGCAGGCAAGCTCATGGCCGAGCAGCAGCGCATATGGAAAGAGATCCGCACCGACATGAAGCGGGCGGGGCTCGCTGTCGTCGACGAAGACGATCTCAACGAAGCCGATACAGAATGGCTGCGCGCACGCTTCCTCGAGCGCGTCTTCCCTGTGCTGACGCCGCTCGCGATCGATCCATCGCACCCTTTCCCCTTCCTGCCTAATCAGGGCTTCGCCGTGGGCTTCGCGTTGCATCGCCAGGGCGATGGCGTGAAGATGCGCGCGCTGGTTCCGATCCCGACCCATGTCGAGCGTTTCATGGAGCTGCCGCCTGGCCCGAAAGGCCGCCGCTTCATCGCGCTTGAAGACGTCATCACGATGTTCCTCGATGCGCTTTTCCCGGACTGCGTGTCCAAGGGCCGCTGCATGCTGCGCGTCATTCGCGACAGCGACATCGAGATCGAGGAAGAGGCGGAAGATCTCGTTCGCGAATTCGAGATCCTGCTGAAGCAGCGCCGCCGTGGCCGCATCGTGCGCTTGAAGATCGACCGCGGGGCGCCTGAGCACCTCAAAGCCTTCTTTATCGAGGAAATCGGGGCGGAACCGATCGATATCGTTGAAGTCGATGGCATCATGGGCATGGCCCAGCTGCGTCAGCTGATCGTCGACAACCGCCCGGACCTCGTGTTCGAGCCGTTCGAGCCGCGCTTCCCGGAACGCATCCGCGAGCACAATGGCGACATCTTCGCCTCCATCCGCGTGAAGGACATCCTCGTCCACCATCCGTATGAGAGCTTCGACGTGGTCGCACAATTCCTGCGCCAGGCCGCGCGCGACCCCGATGTCGTCGCCGTGAAGCAAACGCTTTATCGCACGTCAAAGGACTCGCCGATCGTCGCCGCACTGATCGAGGCGGCCGAGGCCGGCAAGAACGTCACCGCGCTGGTCGAACTCAAGGCGCGCTTCGACGAAGAAGCCAACCTGCGTCTCGCGCGTGATCTCGAACGCGCTGGTGTGCAGGTCGTGTACGGCTTCATCGAACTGAAAACGCACGCCAAGATCTCGCTCGTGATCCGGCGCGAGCAGGGCAATCTGCGCGCCTACACTCACGTCGGTACCGGCAACTACCACCCGATCACCGCGCGCATCTATGACGACCTCTCGCTGTTCACGGCGGACGAAGTGATCGGCCGCGACGCCGGCCGCCTGTTCAACTTCGTCACCGGCTATTCGAAGCCAGCGCAGATGGAAGCGATGGCGATCTCGCCGCTCAACCTGAAGCAGACGCTGGTCCGGCTGATCGAGGATGAGATCGCGCATGCCAAGGCGGGCCGCCCGGCGCAGATCTGGGCGAAGCTCAATGCGCTGGTCGATGAGACGGTGATCGACACCCTCTACAAGGCGAGCCAGGCAGGCGTTCAGATCCAGCTAATCGTGCGTGGCATCTGTTGCCTGCGACCCGGTGTCCCGGGTCTTTCCGATAACATCGAGGTCCGTTCAATCGTGGGGCGATTCCTCGAGCACTCGCGAATCGTGTGCTTCGGCAATGGTCATGGCCTGCCGTCCGACGAAGCCAAGGTTTTCATTGCCTCGGCGGACTGGATGCAGCGCAACCTCGACCGACGCGTTGAAGCCCTGACGCCGATCAAGAATCCGACTGTCCATAACCAGGTCCTCGATCAGGTGATGCTCGCAAACCTCAACGACCGTGCGCAAAGCTGGACGTTGCGCCCCGATGGGCGCTATGTCCGGAACGCACCGACCAAGGGCCGCCAGCCCTTCTCGGCGCATGACTACTTCCTCGAAAACCCGAGCCTTTCGGGACGGGGAAGCGCCCTGCGGCACACCACTCCGCCGCAGCTCAAGCCGCGAGGCTGATCCGGGCGCGCCCGGTCGGCCTCCGGTCAGTGATCGACCAGAGGCCAGCGTATGACGGCAACTTCAACAACCCGATCCCGGACCGGCGGCAAGCCCGTCCGCTGGAAGCGGATCGGCGTGATGGATGTCGGCTCCAACTCGGTTCGTTTGGTCGTCTACGACGTGCGGGGCAGGGCGATGCAGCCCCGCTTCAACGAGAAGGTGCTTGCCGGCCTTGGTCGCGGCCTGAACTCGACCGGCAAGCTCAGCAAGGAAGGCGTGGAGATCGCAGTGACCGCGCTGGCGCGCTTCGCTTCGATCACGCGCGCACAGAAGGTTGAAGCGCTGTTTCCGTTCGCGACGGCCGCCGTACGCGAGGCCGGTGACGGCAAGGAATTCGTCGATCGCGTGAAGAAGGAAACCGGCGTAGTGCTCCGCGTCCTGTCTGGCGGAGACGAAGCGCGGTTTGCCGCCGAAGGCGTGCTCGCCGGGACGCCGGGCATTGATGGCGTTGCAGGCGATCTTGGTGGATCGAGCCTCGAACTGGCCCGGCTCGCCGGGGGCCGGTACGAGGGTGGATCGACGTATCCGCTTGGACCGCTGGCGCTCGACACTGGCGGCTCGTTCAACGAGGACAAGGTTCTCGCGAAGGTGAAAGAGGTTCTCTCGGGTTCGCCGGAGCTGAAGAAGTCGGGCGACACTTTCTTCGCGGTCGGCGGCGCGTGGCGATCGATCGGCACGCTGCACATGGAGCTGACGCGCGCGCCGCTTCACATGCTGCAGAACTACGAGATGGACGCCAAGCAGCTCACGGAGTTGCTGTCTGATATCGTCGGCGGGAAGAAGCACGCGACGCTCGTTCAGGAGGTCGCGAAGCGTCGTGCCGCGACAATTCCATACGCTGCCGCCGTGCTGAAGACAGTGATCGACATCGGCAAGTTCAAGAGCGTGATGATCTCATCCTACGGCGTGCGCGAAGGCATCATCTTCGACAGCCTCGACACCGCCGAACGTCTCGAGGATCCGCTGGATGCCGGCATCGAGGCGCTGATCGCAGACGATCAGGCCGCCGAGTTCGGCCGGGCTCTGGCCGAGTGGGCCAGCGAGGCCGCCCCCTTCACTCTGAACGCGCGTCTTTCATCGGCGGCATGCCGTCTGGTGGATATCGGCGCGCTGCTGCATCCCGATCACCGCGCCGATCTCGCCTTTGATCTGGTTGCCCGTGCGCCGTTGCCGGGCCTGAGCCACAAGGATCGCGCGGCGCTCGCGCTGGCGGTGGCGTCTCGCTTCAAGAAGGGCGTGAAGAACGATGTCAGCGAAAAGCTCCTCGATCCGCTGACGGCGGGCAAGGCGCGGGCACTGGGCGCGCTGATGCGTCTGGCTGCGGATTTCTCCGGTCGCTCGGCGGCGCTGCTCAAGCACGCACGGCTGACCTGTGATGGCGATACGCTCGGCCTGAAGGTCGCGCCGCCCTATCGTGCGCTGGTGTCGGAATCCGTTGAGCGCCGTCTCGAACAAGCCGCCGACGAACTCGACATGGACTACGCGCTGACGAGCTAGACCTCGACGATCCGTACGCCCTTCGGGCTGGCGGCGAGAGCGATCTTGCCTGTCTTCAGGCGGAGCGCCTTTTCCCCGAACAGCTCGCGACGCCAACCCTTGAGCGCAGCGATGTCTGGCTCGGTTTCGCGAGCCAGCCGCTCGATGTCGGCGGCATTCGCGATCAGGCGCGTCGCCACGCCGGCATCGTCGGCCACCTGCTTCAGCAACACCTTGAGCAGCTCACCGACGGCGCCCGGCGGCGGGCCGGAGGATTCGGGGCGCTCGACTTCCGGTGCGTACTTGTCAGGATCGTCCAGCGCCTGGTTGATTGCGTGGATCAGGCCCTGTCCGTGCTTGGACTTCGCAAAGCCGTTCGGCACGGCGCGCATGCGTTCCAGCGCATCGGCCGAGCGCGGCTTCTGCTGGGCGATCTCCTGGATGGCGTCATCTTTCAGGATACGGCCACGCGGCTTGTCGGTTTCCTGCGCCACACGCTCGCGCCAGGCCGACACATTGGCGAGAACGGCGAGATAGTCGTTGCGATACTTCCGGATCTTGAGGCGCTTCCAGGCGCTATCCGGTTCGAAGGCGTAGATTTCCGGATCGAGCAGTGCTTCGTGCTCGTCGGCAACCCAATCGGTCCGGTTCTGCTTGGCCAGCTTGTCAGAGAGGATCCGGTAGATCTTGCGGAGATAGACGACGTCGCCGCGGGCGTAGCGCAACTGCTTCTCGGACAGGGGCCGACGGGCCCAGTCGGTGAACTGGGACGATTTGTCGACCGTGCCCTTGAGCACGCGGCTGACGAGATTCTCGTAGCTGATCGAGTCGCCCAGGCCGCAGGCCATCGCGGCAATCTGCGTGTCGAAGATCGGCTTGGGCGTATGGCCCATCATGCGGGTGAAGATTTCAAGATCCTGCCGGGCCGCGTGGAAGACTTTCATCTTCGACTCATCGGCCAGAAGGTGGATCAAGGGAGCGAGGTCGATGCCCCGAGCCAGCGGGTCGACCAGCACGTCGTAATCGGCGTTGGCGACCTGGATCAGGCAGACCTGCGGCCAGTATGTCGTCTCGCGGTGAAACTCGGTGTCGACGGCCAGGAAATCGCCTTCGGACAGGCGTTTGCAGGCTGCGACCAGCTCGTCAGTATCGGTGATCAGCCGGATCTCGCCGGTCTCGTCGTCGCTCAAAACCTCAGGCTCCCGATTCGGCCGCTGGCCGATATTGACAAGCTTGACGGCGACATGCGCTTGTCCCGCCGATCTATCAAGCCAAATCCCCCGGTTTTCGCGGGAAAAGCAGGAGTTTTGCCCCCATGCATGCTTACAGGACGCATACTTGCGGCCAGCTGCGCGCGGGTGACGTGGGCAATACCGTCCGGCTTTCGGGCTGGGTTCACCGTAAACGGGACCTGGGCGGCCTGCTGTTTATCGACCTTCGGGACCATTACGGCATCACCCAATGCGTGGTGACGCCCTCGAACCCGCATTTTGGCCGCCTGGAGCGTATCCGGGTTGAGTCGGTGATTTCGCTGACCGGCGAGGTCGTGAAACGAGATGCAGGGACTATCAACGCGACGCTGGCGACCGGCGAGATCGACCTCAAGGTGCAGGAGCTGCAGGTCCTGTCCGAGGTGGCTGAGGAGCTGCCGTTGCCGGTGTTCGCCGAGCCGGAATACCCCGAAGACGTGCGCTTGAAGTATCGCTTCCTCGACCTGCGCCGCGAGACGCTGCACGCGAACATCGTGACGCGGACGAAGGTGATTGCCTCGATGCGTCGGCGGATGACGGAGACGGGCTTCACGGAATACTCGACGCCGATCCTGACAGCGTCCTCACCGGAGGGTGCGCGCGACTTCCTCGTGCCGAGCCGCATCCACCAAGGCAAGTTCTTCGCGCTGCCGCAGGCGCCGCAGCAGTACAAGCAGTTGTTGATGGTGGCGGGTTTTGACCGCTACTTCCAGATTGCGCCGTGCTTCCGCGATGAAGACCCCCGCGCCGACCGGCTACCGGGGGAGTTCTACCAGCTCGATCTGGAGATGAGCTTCGTCACGCAGGAAGACGTGTGGGACACGATGGAGCCCGTGCTGCGCGGCGTGTTCGAGGAATTCGGCAATGGCAAGCCGGTGACGCAGAAATTCCCGCGCATCCCGTATGACACCGCGGTGCGCAAATACGGTTCGGACAAGCCGGACCTGCGCAACCCGATCGAGATGGACAACGTCTCCGACCACTTCCGCGGTTCGGGCTTCAAGGTGTTCGCCGGCATGCTGGAAAAGGATGCCAAGAATGAGGTGTGGGGCATTCCGGCCAAGGGTGGCGGGAGCCGCGCGTTCTGCGACAAGATGAATTCCTGGGCGCAGCAACAGGGGCAGCCGGGGCTTGGCTACATCTTCTGGCGCGACGGCGAAGAAGGCGGAGCAGGGCCGGTCGCCAAGAACATCGGGCCGGAGCGCACCGAAGCAATCCGCAAACAGTTCGGACTGGCGGTGGGCGATGCGGTGTTCTTCACGGCAGGGTTGCCGTCTGCATTCTACAAATTCGCGGGCGAGGCGCGGAACCGCGTGGGCACGGAACTCAACCTGACGCAGCCGGATCAGTTTGCGTGCTGCTGGATCGTCGATTTTCCGTTCTATGAATGGAACGAGGACGACAAGAAGGTCGACTTCGCACACAATCCCTTTTCGATGCCTCAAGGAGGCCTCGAGGCGCTCAACAGCGGTGTCGATCCGCTGAGCCTGAAGGCTTTCCAGTACGATATGGTCTGCAACGGCTACGAGATCGCGTCGGGGTCCATCCGTAACGCAAGCCCCGAAACGATGGTGCGTGCGTTCGAGATCACTGGCCTAACCAAGGCGGATGTGGAGGAGCAGTTCGGCGGCATGTACCGGGCGTTCCAGTTTGGCGCGCCGCCGCATGGCGGGATGGCAGCGGGCGTAGACCGGATCGTGATGCTTGTCTGCGGCGTCCAGAACCTGCGCGAGATCACGCTGTTCCCGATGAACCAGCAGGCGCAGGACCTTCTGATGAACGCGCCGAGCGAAGCGTCGCTGAAACAGCTGCGCGAACTGGGCATCCGGATTCACGAGAAGCCGAAGGCCTAAGAGTTTCCCGGTTTGGGGAGGGGCGATGCCGGGACCGACATTCACCGCAGTCTTCGTCGTCGTCTGGCTTTGTGCGATGGCTTACGTCTTCAGCGTATTCAGGCTGTCTCGACGAATACGGCAATTGAAACGCGCTGGCCGCGCGCTGGATGCGCCGGATCTGGGCTTTGGGATCGATCCGGCTCGCCCGTTCGAGGTTTTCCGCAGTCTCGCCTGGTTGATGAAAGGTCGCTACGCGAAGCTTGGGGATGAGCCCGCCGCGCGCTGGGCGGGCATCGCCCGTATCCTGTTTTTTGTGGCCGCTCCTCTGGTAGTGGCGATGATAGTCGCAGTGTGGGCGATTGTCCTGTCGGGCATGCCGGTCGGCTAGGGCCGGACCGCGTTCACGCAAGAAATTCGCTAAATAGTCGCGGCGGCGTGGCGGCCGCTAACGATGCTTACGGACGCGACATTAATCGTAATTCCGCCAGCAATGGCGAGCGGTTTTCCGGTCACTCACCGCCGCCGCATTGACGTTCACGCCTCTTAACACCGCCACCCAAATCCTAACCATCGCGCTAGGCCAACGCTAAAAGCCCTGCCGTCACCCTCAAAGCGTCCCAGAGCCGCGCCTTGCTGCGCAGCCTCGGGATTGAGGCCGGGAGAGGGTTATGACGGACGGCGTTCGGGTTGTCGTGTTTGCGTCCCAGAAGGGCGGGTCGGGAAAGACCACGCTGTCGGGGCACATTGCTGTTGAGGCAGAGCGCGCGGGCGATGGCCCGGTGGCGCTGATCGACACTGACCCGCAGGGGTCGCTGGCCAAATGGTGGAACGCACGCGCGGCGTCGACGCCGGCCTTCGCGCAGGCCTCGCTCGAGGAGCTGGACGCCTGCCTCGATCATCTCAAGAGCATTGGCTTCAAGCTGATCGTCATCGATACGCCGCCGGCGGTCACGCAGACGATCGCACATGTGGTGCAGCGGGCTGACTTGGTGGTCACGCCGACGCGGCCGAGTCCGCACGATCTTCGCGCCGTCGGGCCGACGGTGGATATCGCCGACAGCTTGGGCAAGCCGCTGGTTTTCGTCGTGAACTCGGCGACGGCGCGGGCGCGGATCACGTCGGAGACGGCGGTGGCGCTGTCGCAGCATGGCGTTGTGGCGCCGGTGACTTTGCATCATCGCGTGGATTTCGCGGCTTCGATGATCGACGGGCGCACGGTTGGCGATATCCAGCCAGACTCGAAGTCAGCGCAGGAAGTTTCAGCGCTGTGGCTATTCATTCGCGGGCGCCTGGCAAAGCTTTACGGCGGCCTCGACAAGGCCTGGGCCGAAAAGCCGCGCGCGGACTTCTCGACGGCCGTACTTACGCCTGAAACCGGCATCAACCAGCCGGCCGTTGCGTCTGCCTCCGATGAAGACGAGGATTGGGACGTTGATCTTCCCGCCTGGGCCAGCATCGCCGTCGCCAATGCAGCCGTCGATCGCCGCCAGGCTGCCGCTCCGCGTGCAGCCGTGCAGGGGCAAGCTGCGCTTCGCGCTGCCCCGGGCGGCGTCATGGAGGCTCCGCCACCGGCAGACCGCTCCAATACGCTGGATCGTCGGCGTTCCGATCGTGGGCCGCCTACGGGCCAGCCTGATCGCCGGCAGGCCCGCAGCTTCGGCCGCCGTCCCACGCACTGAGGGAGAGCCGCATGTCAGCACCCCAGTTCGCATCCCTGACCGCCGGCATGCTGGCCCGCAAGGGCGAGGCAAAGCCGTCGCAGGAGCCGTCATTCGGATCGAAGCCGTGGCAGCCGCCGGTCGTTCCGGCCGCCGCCGCCTCCCCCCCGGCCAGGCAGCAGGCTGTGCACCAGGCGCCTGCCGCGGCTTCGAACGCCTCCCGGACAGAAATCCCAGAGGGGAAAGTTCGGCTGCAGGACGTGGCGGCCGTGTGGCCTCAGGCCAAGCCGCATCATCCCGCCGAGCCGGATACGGGCTGGATCCCGGCCAGGCCCCAGCAGGGCTATGCGCCGCTCAACAGCTACGGTCATCCCATCAAGACCACGATCCGCCTGACGCATGCACAGGCGCGGGCCGTGAAGCTGGCGGCGCTGGTGCTGGACAAGCCGCAGCAGGAAATCCTCACGGCTGGCCTCCTGGGCCGGCTCGAGGCTCTGGCGTGCTCGGACCTGTCCAGCTGCTCCTGCTTCAAGGCGGTGCTGGAGGGGCTCAAGCAGCCTGAGCCTCTGGCGCACGCCGAGGCTGACGAACTCTAGTTCTGTCTGAATGCCGGAAGCTCGCGCCCGCGGGCCGCTTCCGTCTGTCCAAGGCCTTAGGCCAGGGCCGTGAGGCTCATGGCGCCAATGGTGGCGACAGCGATGAGTATGCGAACGATCATGATGGTTACGCCAGAACCGAAAGGCCCATCAGGCCGATCGCGACGACTGCGATAACGATACGCTGTACCATTAAGGTCTATGTCCCAGTGCAGTTAGCGGCACATGCCGCGAGGTGAGCAACGTTCGCGCCAAAGAAGAGTTTCAATCGGGGCGGTTTGCAGGCGTCTTTTTGTAGGAGTGGCGGTCTTTAGGTGTGCGAATTGTTAGGATTACCGAGACCCGTTACTGAAATACCAACGCCGCCGGGGCATGTCGCTCGCGACAAGCATTACATCTTTGTTCGGATCGAAGCTGACGCTGCAACTAGGCAGATTTTGCCGGGAGCTCGCGTCACCGCGCCGCGGCTGTCGCAGGCGTCGCAGTAGCGACTAGGCTGTCTGAACAGTCGCGCCGCACGCTTCGCACACGGCGACACCGTCATCCGGCCGCAACGTGAAGTGCCCGCATGTCGGGCAAGCGTCGGAAAGATATTCCGGCGAACGCTGTGGCGTCATCGGCGAGCCTTCCGTTTCTTCCAGGCGTTCGGCGACGCGACGCGCGGTGAACGGCACGATATTGTCCGGCATCACGCCGCGGCTGAAGCCGCGCGAGATCAGCTGCTCCGGGCGGACGGGCTGCGCGGGCACCGTTGGTTCTTCGCCTTCGCTGGCGCCGCCGCCGAGGCCGTCATGGCTGACGTTCTCGATCTCGGCGAGGTCGTCACGGCCGAGATAGGACACAGCCAGTTCGCGGAAGATGTAGTCGAGGATCGACGTGGCTTTCCGGATCGAGTCGTTGCCGGTGACTTCGCCGGCGGGTTCGAAGCGGGTGAAGACGAAGGCGTCCACGAACTCTTCCAGCGGCACACCGTATTGCAGGCCGATCGATATCGCGATGGCGAAGTTGTTCATCAGCGACCGGAAGGCGGCGCCTTCCTTGTGCATGTCGATGAATATCTCGCCGAGTTCGCCATCGTCGAATTCGCCGGTGTGCAGGTAGACCTTGTGCCCGCCCACGGTCGCCTTCTGGATATAGCCCTTGCGGCGATCCGGCAGGCGGCGGCGTTCGGCCATATAGAGCTCGTCATGCTCGTGGGCATGTACAGTCGGAGCAGGCTCGGGACGGCGGCGTGAAGCTCGGGGCGTGGGTTTCGCTGGCGACCGGGG
Organism: Hyphomonadaceae bacterium; assembly: GCA_047601145.1. Taxonomy (GTDB): domain Bacteria; phylum Pseudomonadota; class Alphaproteobacteria; order Caulobacterales; family Hyphomonadaceae; genus UBA7672. The sequence goes on along the minus strand of JASGJW010000003.1, from coordinate 461,876 downwards.
CGCGGGCCCGGCGCTTGGCCTCCGCGATGCGGTGCTGGAGTTCGGAATCGACGGCAGGCCGGCCCGCTTCGATCCGCACGCCCAGTCCTGCTGCCATGGCGGCTCGGACAGACGCGTGGACCGCCATGCGAGTGGTGTCGGACTGTTCGCCCGTGGCGATCGTGACGACCGGCTGGCGCGCCAGGAAAGGCGCCATCGTCTTGGCCATACGCACGCGCGCTTCGGGCGTCACGCCATCAGCGCGGGCAAGGACACGAGCGAGCGGGGATTTGGGATTGGAGACAGGACGGCGGCGGCCCTGCACGGCGACCCGCGCCTCATCGATTTCGCGCGCGGAAATACCGAGGGCGCGAAGCAGCGCCTCGCCATCAGTGTCGTAGGCTTCCGGATCAAGGCCGAGGCGTTTACGGATCAGGTCGTCGCCGACGACCCAGCGCGAGAACGCCGCCGACAGGCTGAGGCCTTCCTTTAGCGCTTGTTCCACACGGTCCAGTGCGTCTTCCGTAAGGCCCCGCCCTTCGAGCCTGGCGCGTTCGAGACCGTCGATCTGGTCGAGCGTGCGGGCGCCGAGAATTCGCAGGCGCACGTCCTCCGCCTCGGTCTTGCTCGCCGTGGTGTTGAGCGCCGCATTGACGCATTCGGACAGTTCCGGGGTCTGCTCGTCCTCATGGGCGAGCAGGAGATCCACCGGGTCCGATCCGCTGCTCTCGGCCGCGATCCAGCGGATCGCTGCGGGCGAGGCATGGTCGGCTGTCACCGCGCCGATCGCCCTTCTCGCCAGTTCGCAGATCTCGGCTGCCGCGCCGGTTCCCGCGTCGCTGTCATAGGCGAGCCCTCGCGACATCACAGAGGCAGCAAGGCCGGCGAGCCTGACTGAGCAGCCCGATGCCAGTTTCTGCAGCGCTTCGAGATCGGATGACATCACCGGGAGGTCGTTTGCGGCGGCGTAGCGCGCCACGTTTATCGCAATGGCGGCAGCATTGGGGTCGGCAGGTGCTTCGCCGATCCCGATCTCGACGGCGAGGCGCGTGCGGCTCACGCGCTCGATCGCGCCGGCAACCTCGTTGGCCTCGATTCCGGTCCAGGAGGGGATGATGTAGCTCTGTCGCGCAGGCTCGCGGGCGCCAGTGGCCTGGCGGCGGAGCGTAATCGCGGCGGCGCGCGGGCCGCCCGGCGTACACAGCGCGATCTCGACGAGTTCAGCATCGGCGCCGGCGCGGAAAGCATCGATCAAGGCCGAAGTGGTCGGCCGGCCCTGATCATCGGTCTCGATCGTAAGGGCCTCCAGTGCATCCGCAACCGCCACGAAGGCCTGAGTTGCGACAGCCCGAGCTGACGCAAGCGCCGTTGCGTCCGATACAGCTGATAGAAGCTGGGAGGCCTGCAGCGGGACGCCATGGCCGTGCTCGATCAAGCTGATTGGCGCGATCGGCGTCATGCGCCGCGCGCGGATCGCCTCGCACACCGTCTCGGCAGCTTCGCTTTCGCCGCCCAGCGTCCGGATCGCCGCGAAGTGGGCGTTCAGCAACCGGGCGGGAGGTGCATCGGCATCGCCGTGCCCGATCAAGGCCGCGCCTGTCTCCAGCACACGCGCCAGATGACGAGCGTTGGATTTGGACCGGGATTCGGCCATCGGTCTGCTCCCGCATGCGCCTTTCGGGTCACCAATGGGGCGCCCGTCGCGAATCGGCCACATGATGAGGTGCTTCGGCCTTGGCTGCACACAGGAATTTGTCGCAGGGCCAAGGGTTTCGGGCTGCTGGACCCATTAATTCGCGGGCGCCATATTCGCGCCGCTCAACTCATGCCTATGTAACTGAATTCTCAGCGGAGCGGCGATGCTGAAGTCGATCTTCACCTGGTGGAACGGTGCCACGATTGGCGCGCGTTTCGATATTGGCCGCCGCGCCCGCCCCGTGGGTCAGGACGACCAGGGCAACAAGTACTACGAAGAGCGCAAGCCGAGCCTTGAGGGGCGCAAGCGCCGCTATGTGATCTACAACGGCTACGCAGAGCCCAGCAAAGTGCCCGCCGAGTGGCACGGCTGGCTGCACCATACGTTTGACAAGCCGCCCACAGAGGCGCCCCTCCCGACCAAGTCCTGGGAAAAACCTCACAAGCCGAATCTCACCGGCACACTCGCGGCCTATCGTCCGCCGGGCAGCCTGTCTGAAGGCGGCGAGCGGGCGAAAAGCTCGGGCGATTACGAAGCCTGGAAACCCTGATGCGTGAATCGCTGTTTGAAACACTGGTCGGTCTCGCGGTCGTTGCGGTCGCGGGCTTTTTCCTGGTGTTCTCGCTTTCGCAGCGCAGCGATGCCGCGACCGGCGACAGCTATGACCTGATCGCGAAGTTCGACCGCGCCGACGGCGTCTCGCCCGGAACCGACGTCCGCGTCGCCGGCGTCAAGGTCGGCACGGTGAAGTCCGTCAGCCTCGACCAGAAGACATACAAGGCTGAAGCGGTCCTTGCGATCAAGAAGGGCGTGCAGATCCCGGAAGAGTCCGCGGCGCAGGTCCAGTCGGACAGCTTGTTGGGCGGCAGCTACATCCACATCCAGATCAGCGGAATGCCGGAGAACATGCAGCCCGGCGCCAAGTTCGAATACACGCGTGGCTCCATGGATATCCTCGGCATTCTTCTCGAAGCCGTGGGAGGCCTGGGCGGCGACAAAGGTGGTGATGCCGGGGGCGGCTCGAAGACGGAAGAGGCCCTCCCATGACCCGTTTCCTGCGTTTCACGCTGGCGACTGCTGCAATGGCGCTGGCTGCGGCGGGCGCGCATGCGCTCGAGCCGCGCGCCGGGGTCAAGCTCCGCGCGCTCGACAAGATCACGGGCAATTCGACGGACATTGTCGCCAAGGTCGGCGAAACGCTGACGTTTGGCCGCCTCAAGGTGACGGTGAAGGCCTGCTTCCAGTCGCCGCCGGAAGACACGCCGGAATCTGCGGCTTTCCTCGAGATCCACGCCGTCGTGCCGCCGGGCAAGGGCGGGGCCAGCGACACGGCCGGCGAAACCGAGCGCATGCACAGAGGTCCGCAACCGATCGGGCCGGACAACCTGCTATTTTCGGGATGGATGTTCGCGTCCTCGCCGGGCCTCAGCGCGCTCGAGCATCCGACCTACGATGTCTGGGTGATCAGCTGCAACACGTCGGCAACGGTTAGCCCCACGCCAGCTGCTCCGGCTTCGACGCCGCCAGCCACGCCGAACTGAGCTTCAACCTTCATCGCTTCGGCAAGCAGGACTTGAAACGCGTCGCGTGGCACTTCCTCAACGCCGAATGTCGTGAGGTGACCGGTGACGAACTGCGTATCCAGCAGGACGAAACCATTCTTCTTCAGCAACGCCACTAACCAGGCCAGCGCGACCTTCGAGGCGTCGGTCCGGCGCGAGAACATGCTTTCACCGAAAAAAGCGCCCTGCAGGCTGACGCCGTAGAGCCCGCCGACGAGTTTGCCATCGTGCCAGGCTTCGACGCTGTGTGCGTGCCCCATGCGATGCAGCGCGCTGTAGAGGTTGAGGATCGGCGCGTTGATCCAGGTGCTCGGCCGGTCCGGCGCAGCTTCCGCGCATAACGCCATCACCCGCGAGAAGGCCGTGTTGATCCTGATCTCGAAGGCTTCCTGCCTGATTTTCTTCAGCAGGCTCTTCGCAACGTGGAACCGGTCGAGCGGAAGGACGCCGCGAAGATCGGGATCGACCAGGAAAAGGCGGGGGTCATCGGCAGCGTCCGCCATCGGAAAGACGCCGCGGCTATAGCAATCGAGAAGATCCAAGGGGCCGAAACCACGGGACATGGCTGATTTTCGCGGGATGCGGCCCAGCAGGCAAGCGGGCAGTTGCTTCCGGGCGAGCCGCTACTTCTTCATGCCGAGGAATTTTTCCAGCCAGTGGATGTCGTAGTCGCCCTTCTGGATGTCCTTGTTGTCGACAAGGCGCATGTGCAGCGGGAGCGTCGTCTCGACGCCGCCGACGACCATCTCGCCGAGCGCGCGCTTCAGGCGGGCGAGGGCTTCCGGACGGGACGGGGCGTGGACGATGAGCTTGCCGATAAGGCTGTCGTAGTGCGGCGGCACGCGATAGCCGGAATAGACCGCGCTATCGAGACGAACGCCAAGGCCGCCCGGCGCGTGGAAATCGGAGATCAAGCCGGGTGACGGCGTGAAGGTTTCCGGGTTCTCGGCGTTAATGCGGCATTCGATGGCGTGGCCTTCGATGATCACGTCTTTCTGTTTCAGCGACAGCTCCTCGCCAAAGGCGATGCGGATCTGCTCCTGCACGAGGTCGACGCGGGTGATCATCTCGGTGACCGGATGCTCGACCTGCAGGCGCGTGTTCATCTCGATGAAATAGAACTCGCCATCCTCGTAGAGGAACTCGATCGTGCCGACGCCCAGATAGCCGAGCTTCTTGATGGCGGTGGTGACGGTCTTGCCAATAGCCGCGCGGGCTGCGTCGTCGATGACGGGCGAGGGCGCTTCCTCGAAAACCTTCTGGTGACGGCGTTGCAGCGAGCAGTCGCGTTCGCCCAGATGGATCACGTTGCCATGGCTGTCGGCGACGACCTGGATCTCGATGTGGCGCGGCTTTTCGAGATATTTTTCCATGTAGACGGCTTCGTTGCCGAAGGCCGTCTTGGCTTCGGTGCGGGCCGTCGACCAGGCGATCTCGAGTTCATCTGCGTTGCGCGCGACCTTCATGCCGCGCCCGCCGCCGCCGGCCGTAGCCTTGATCAGCACAGGATAGCCAATGCGCTTTGCGGCGGAGAGGGCTTCCTCGATCGTGGATACAGCGCCGTCCGATCCTGGCACGACGGGAATCCCCGCCGTCTGGATCGCTTCCTTGGCAGTGATCTTGTCGCCCATCATCCGGATGTGTTCCGGCTTCGGGCCGATGAAGGTGATGCCCGACTTCTCGACGATCTCCGCGAACTTGGCGTTCTCGGAGAGAAAGCCATAGCCAGGGTGGATCGCCTGCGCGCCGGTGATCTTCGCAGCGGTAATGATAGCCGGGATGTTCAGGTAGGACTTCGCGGCAGGAGCAGGGCCCACGCACACGCTTTCATCCGCGAGACGGACGTGCATGGCGTTGCGATCGGCTTCCGAATGGATGGCCACCGTGTGGATGCCCATCTCCTTGCACGCGCGGTGCACGCGGAGAGCGATCTCGCCACGGTTTGCAATGAGGATCTTGTCGAACATAGCTGGCGCTATTCGATGATGACGAGGGGTTCGCCGAATTCGACCGGCTGCTGGTTCTCGACCAGGATCTGCACGACCTTGCCTGCGCGCGGGGCGGTGACCGGGTTGAACGTCTTCATGGCTTCAACGAGCAGCAGCGTCTGGCCCGCATTGACGGTGTCGCCCGGCTTCACGAATTTTGGGGAGCCTTCCTCGGCTTGCAGGTAGACCGTACCGACCATCGGCGATTTCACGGCGCCCGGGTGATCGCGCAGCGCGGCTTTGCTGGCGGGAGCGGCGGCGGCTGCGGGCGCAGCGGCCGAGGCAGTTGCAGCCGCAGGAGCCGCGGCGGGGGCGGCAGCGTAGTGCACAGCAGCCGTGCCAGCCTTGGCCACCTTGATGCGGACGCCGCTCTGCTCGACTTCGATCTCGCCGAGATCAGCTTCACGCAGGATCGCCGCAAGCTCGCGGATCAATCCGGTGTCGAACCTGCCATTCTTGTCGGAAGGCTTGTCGGCCATGGTCGTCAAACTCTCTTCTGTTCAGCAAGGGCGACGGCAGCCTCGATGGCCAACCGGTAGCCCAGGGGACCAAAGCCGGCGATGACGCCGGAGGCGGCTGGCGACACCAGGCTCTTGTGCCTGAAGTCTTCCCGATTCCCGGGATTGCTGAGATGCACTTCCACGACTGGAATGGTCAACACCTTGAGCGCGTCGTGGAGCGCGACCGAGGTGTGGGTATAGCCGCCCGCGTTTATGACCACGGCCCGGGCCTGTCTACGTGCTTCCTGCACCCAATCCACAAGCTCGCCCTCATGGTTGGACTGGCGGAAAACCACTGTTGCCCCAAGGGGCGCCGCAGCCGCCAGGGTGAGTTTTTCGAGGTCGGCGAGGGTAGCCGTGCCGTAGATGGCGGGCTCACGCTCGCCCAGCAGGTTGAGATTGGGGCCGTTCAGGCAGTAGATGGTCAAGCTCATGGAAGACACCTACCTGAGAGCGGTTCGCAACGCCAAAGATGCCCAGGGCGTCTGGGCGCGGCGGCGTGCGAATGAATAGGCGAATCCAGAGCCGGATCAAATGCCACAATTTCGGGTGTTGGGACTACGAAATGAAGCTGATGCTTAACGGCGAGCCGGCGGAAGCGCCTGACGCTGTCACGGTTGCCGCCTTCCTGGAGCAGCTCGGCCTGCCCCAGAAGGGCGTGGCCGTGGAACGAAATCGCGAGATCGTTCCCAAGTCGATGTATGGGACTGTCCGGCTCGCCGAGGACGATAGGATCGAAATCGTGCAATTCGTTGGAGGCGGCTGATGGCTGACACTTTGGTTCCGTCGGGCGACCAACTCGTTATCGCTGGCAAGGCCTTCAACTCACGCCTGATCGTGGGCACGGGCAAGTATGCGAGTTATGCCCAGAACGCGGAAGCGGCCGAAGCCGCTGGCGCGGAGATCGTGACCGTCGCGCTGCGTCGCGTGAACGTGATGGACAAGGGCTCCGACCGGCTGATCGATCATCTGGATCCGAAACGTTTCACCTACCTGCCCAACACGGCCGGTTGCTACACCGGCGAGGAGGCTGTCCGCACGTTGCGCCTGGCGCGTGAGGCAGGAGGGTGGAGTCTTGTGAAGCTCGAGGTCCTGTCCAACACAGCTCACCTTTATCCCGACATGCTTGAAACGCTCCGCGCCACCGAAATGCTGGTGAAGGATGGCTTTGAGGTGATGGTGTATTGTACCGACGATGTCGTCTTCGCGAAGCGGCTGGAAGAGGCCGGCGCGGCGGCGATCATGCCGGCGGCCTCGCCCATCGGCTCGGGATTGGGCATCCAGAACCGCGTGAATATCCGGCTGATCGTCGAGCAATCAAAGGTGCCCGTGCTTGTTGATGCGGGCGTCGGTACAGCCTCGGACGCGACAATCGCAATGGAGCTCGGCTGCGACGCCGTGATCGCGAACACTGCAATTGCCGCCGCGAAGGATCCGATCCGGATGGCACGGGCTATGAAGCACGCCGTCATCGCGGGCCGGGAAGCCTATCTTGCCGGGCGCATGCCGAAGAAGCGCTATGCCGATCCGTCCAGCCCGCTTGGCGGCTTGATCTAGGTCTTCTTCGCTTTTTCGCGCGCCTGCTTCACGACGTCGTTGAGGTGATCCTCGCCAAAGCCGCCGACATACGTGCCGTTGATGAAGAAGGTCGGCGTGCCTTCGAGGCCGATCTTGGCGTACTCGTCGATCGAACGCTGGACGCGCTCTTTCGTCTCTTTGGCGGCCATGTCCGCCTTGAACCGGTTCATGTCGAGCCCGACCGACTTCGCGATCGTCTCGATGATCTCCTGGGTAAAGGCGTTTGCCGGCACGCGCATCAGGGCGATGTGCATCTCGCGCCACTTGCCCTGCTTCTGCGCCGCGAGGGCGGCTGCGGCCGCCAGCTCCGAGTTCGTGCCGCGGACGGCGGATTCCTTGACCACGAGGCGGACGTCGCCGCGACGGTCGTCGACCTGGTTCATCACCCATTCGACCGCGTGCTTGCAGTAGCCGCAGTTGTAGTCGGTGAATTCAACGATCGTGATCGGCGCGTTCTTGGGGCCAAGCGAGGGATCGCCAAATTCATTCTTGGCCAACTTGGCCCAGCCGTCCTCGGCCGCCTTGGCCTGCGCAGCGGATTTGTTCTCTTCAAGCTTGGCGACGACCTGCTCAAGGAATTCCGGCTCCTTCAGGAACATGTCCTTCACGATCGCTTCGACCTCGGCGCGCGACATGCGCTCGATGCTGTCGGGAGCCTTCACGGCCTTGTCGCCCGGTGAGCAAGCAGCGAGGCCGATGGCCAACGCAACGGTGGAGAGAAGCTTGATGGTCATCATTCAGTCCTTCCGGGCGAAACGGCCCGTCTCTATCTCGGTCAAATATGGTCCGGAACGCCCGGATTCCAGCATCAATGTTGGGTGTGCAGGGTAAGGCCCGTAAGGCCCGGCCGGGCGCCCTTGTGCATATTGCGCGGATCGGACAGCGCCATGATGTCATCCGCACGCTGGCCGTTAGGCGTATCCAGCTTCAGCTTGTCACGCGCACGAGCCGCAAAGACGTGGGCGCGCGCCATGTCGCCGACCTGATAGGCCTCTTCGGCCGTCGCGAGGTCTGCATCGCCGATCCGGCCCTGCTTGGCATAGACTGCCGCCAGCTGGTTCCAGGCGAAGGCATTGTCCGGCTCAAGGGCCAGCGCATCGATCAGCAGGCCTTCGGCTTCGTTGATGCAGGCATTCGTCGGGATTGGCGGGCCTTCGTTCCGCTCGACGCAGTCCTTGTCTTTGACCGCTGCCAGCGACCGGGCAAGGTTCACTTTCAGCAGAGGTTGATGCGGAGCCAGCTCGACCGACTTGCGGTGCGGTCCAACCAACTCGAGCGACTTTCCGCTTTCGAACAGGATCTGGCCCTTCAGCTCGTAGAAATACGGATCGTCAGGTTTCGCGGCGATCAGGTCGTCCGTCAGCGTCAGTGCCGCTTTGATGTCGACAGCGCGATAGGCCGCAATCGCACGGGCATATTTGGCGGGCAGGGACTGGTCGGAGGCGGGATAACGCGAGAGTACGCGCGCCGGCGGTCCGATGAAGCCGACAAGCTTTGCTTTCATCATCGCCAGTTGGTCGATCGTCCTGGGGTCCTGCGGTTGGGATTTCGCCGTGATCGCGGCCGCGCGCTTGGTCAGCGCCGCGATACGGTCCGTGGAAATCGGGTGCGAGCGGAAGTACGGATCGCGTCGGCTTTCCGACATCAACTCTTCATAGCGGAAGTGTTCCATGAAGCCGGGCAGGCCGTCGGCCGACTGGTGCGTGGCTTCAAGGACATTGAGGCCGAACTGGTCAGCGGCGCTTTCTTCCGCGCGGGTGAACTTGAAGGCCGCCAGCATGCCGAACTGGCTCGCGCTGCCGAACAGCGCCATGGCAGCGTCCGGCGCGCCGGCGAACAAGGCGAGCGCGCCAAGGCCCATGGTGATCAGCGAGGTGCTCTGGAAGGCGCCCCCCGCCTGCATCTCGCGCGTGACGCCGTGGCCGAGCGCAATGTGGCCTGTCTCGTGAGCCATGACGCCCTTGAGCTCTTCGGGCGTCTTGGTCTCCATGATGAGGCCGGTGTGGAGGAACAGGTTCTGTCCGCCCGCGACGAAGGCGTTCAGGGTATCGTCCTGCACGATGTAGATGTTGACGTCGGACGGCTTGAGGCCCGCTGCTGCGAAGAGCGGGTCGCCATACTCGCGCAGGATCTGCTCGATCTCAGCATCGCGGATAAGACCTTGCGCCGAGGCCGTGAAAGGCAGCGCCAATGCCAGCGCGGGGCCGGCGACGACACGCAGGAACCGTTTCACTAGGCTCATCCAGCTGCCTCCTTCAGTCCCGTCCGCCCGGCGGCAAGCTATCCCCTGGCGGAGGATAATCAAACCCGGGCGTCAGTGCGGCCGCGGCTGACCTCAGCCTCAGCCCGTCTTGCGGCGGCTCCACCAGCCCGCCTTGCGGGGGGTGCTGTCCGGTGCGCCTGCCGGTTCGTCGGACGAGCCATGTATGGCATGGCGCCGCGTGTCGGTTGAGGCGGGTTCCGGAGCAGGTGGCGCCACGGTTTCAACCGGCGCAGGCTCTTCTGCGGTTGCGGCGATTTCGTGTTCAACCGGCGCTGGCGCGGGTTCGGGCCTTTCTGCCGCAGTTTCAGTGGGCTGCGGTTCGCTTTGCGGGGGAGCGGCGAACACTGGCGCAGTCTCCATGGGCGCAGCCTGGGCCGCTGGCGGGGCGGCTTCGGCAGGCGCCTCCTCAGCAACGATCGGCTGGGCGAAGGTCAGGAACGGCGCCGAAGCGATGGCGTCGAGCATCTCGCCGCCGTCGGTTGCGATGTCCGGCGTCCTGTTGCGGTCGCCACCGCGGTCGTTGCCGCGATCGCGTCCGCCTCGGCGACGACGGCGGCGTCCGCCACGGCCATCCTCACGACCGCCATCTTCGCGCGCGGCAGCCGGCGCAGCTTCCTCGTCCGACGGCTCGACGATCTCGAGGCCGGTCGATTCACGGTCGCGTCCGCCACGACGGCGGCGGCCGCCACGACGACCACGGCGGCCGCGCCGGCCATTGCGGTCGTCATCTTCTTCGTCTTCGGCGTCGGACGAAGCTTCGTCCTCGCCGTCTTCATCCTCTTCGTGGTCGTGGTCGTGACCTTCGTGGTCCTCGCCGTCGGATGTATCGTCCTCGACGATCTCCTCGTCCTCTTCCTCGATCTCATCCGGCGCCGGCGGCGGCAGCGGTTTCAGCTTGCGCAAATCGATCGGCTGCATCGGGCGCGGCTGGACGACGTTGCCATCGGCACGACCCTCGATCTTGAACTCGCCGGTCTTTAGATCTTCGTCCGCCTCGATGCGAACGCTGACATGGCAGTCGTTCTCGATGTCGGCGATCGACGTGCGCTTCTCGTTGAGAAGGTACAAGGCGACTTCCGGTGCGGCATCTACATGCACGCTCTCGACGCGATCGTCGGCAGCGCGGGCTTCGACGGTACGCAGAAGCTGGATCGCAGCGCTCTCGATCGAGCGCATGCGGCCGGTGCCGCCGCAATGATCGCAGGGCTCCGAGGACAGCTCCAGCACGCCGGCGCGACGGCGCTGACGCGAAATCTCAAAGAGACCAAACTGCGAAATGCGGCCGGTCTGCACGCGAGCGCGGTCGATCTTCAGGCAGTCCTTCATCTTCTTCTCGACGGCGCGGACGTTCTTGTTGTCCTCCATGTCGATAAAGTCGATCACCACGAGGCCGGCGAGGTCGCGCAAGCGCATCTGGCGGCAGGCTTCGGCGGCAGCTTCCAGGTTGGTCTTCAGGGCCGTGGCTTCGACGTTGCGCTCGCGCGTCGCCTTGCCGGAGTTGACGTCGATGGCGACGAGCGCCTCGGTCTGGTTGATGACAATGTAGCCGCCGGAGGGAAGCTGCACGGTCGGTGAATAGATGCCTTCGAGCTGGTCCTCGACGCCCGTGACGACGAACAGCGGGCCGCTCTCTTCATGCTGCACCACCTTCCGCGTGTGGGACGGCATCAGCATTTTCACGAAGGTGCGGGCTTCGTTGTAGGCGTCATCGCCCTCGACAATAATGCGCTCGACGTCCTTGTCGTAGAGGTCCCTTACGGCCCGGAGAACAAGATGTCCTTCCTCGTGGATGAGGGCGGGGGCCATCGATTCCATCGTCTTGCCGACGATCTGCTGCCAGAGCTTGGTGAGGTATTCGAAGTCACGACGGACTTCGGTCTTGGTGCGCTTTGCGCCCGCGGTACGGACGATCAGGCCAGCGCCGCGCGGTACCTCGAACTCCGAAGTTATCGCCTTGAGGCGCTTGCGGTCCGACGCGTTGGTGATCTTGCGGGAAATGCCGCCGCCGCGCGACGTGTTGGGCATCAGTACGCAGTAGCGGCCGGCCAGCGACAGATAGGTGGTCAGCGCAGCGCCCTTGTTGCCACGCTCTTCCTTGACGACCTGCACCAGCATCACCTGCCGGCGGCGGATCACTTCCTGGATCTTGTATTTGCGCTGGAAGAGAGCATTGCGGCGGTTCTGCTTGCGCTCCGCTTCTTCTTCGGCCTCTTCGTCATCCTCTTCATCGCCATCGGCGGTGTCAGCGTCTTCCTCGTCCGCCTCGGCGAGCAGGGCTTCGCGGTCCTCTTTCGGGATCTGGTAGTAGTCGGGGTGGATTTCGGAGAAGGCGAGGAAACCATGGCGGTTGCCGCCATAGTCGACAAACGCAGCCTGCAACGACGGTTCGACCCGTGTCACCTTCGCGAGATAGATATTGCCCCGGAGCTGTCTTTTATTCCGGGCCTCGAAGTCAAAGTCTTCGATCTGGCCGTTCGAAACGACGGCCACCCGGGTCTCCTCCGGGTGGGTGGCGTCGATCAGCATGAGCTTGCTCATGTAGGGAAACCTCTTCGTAAGTGCGAGCGGCGCGCGTAAGCGCAGCCACAGCCCGCGGAATGTTGCTGTAGGCAGTGGACGAGAGGGTCCGGCGTCCGGTCAGGCTGACTGAATCTCGCGAAATCGCGTTCATAATTGCCCTGACCATGGAGGCAGCGTGACCGCGGACCTCCGATACGCACGAAACCGGCTAACGCCCTCTACGACATAGGTATTTCGGAAAACCGTCGCCAGGGCGCGAAAGGCAGATCATTGGGACCCGCCTTGGGACTCAGCTATGCACCCATTGGGCCGGAAGGAAAAGAGCGGAACTCGCCGCACCGCCATTTATCCACAGGCCACGAGGGCCGACCCGCGGCGTGATACCTTGATTTTATATGATATTTGTTGTTAGTGCGCTTTCGCGCAGGGGCGATCCTGCCCGACGACGCCGACCCGAATGACCTTTCCAAGCGTATTGTCCACGTCGAAATAGATGTTCCCATAGTCATAGACCGTTGTTTGATCACGACTTTCTACGCAACGGGGCTTGCCGAACGCGGCGCGTGCGAAGATCTGCTCAACCCCTGCACGAACGCCATTGCCGGTGTGGTAGCGGGCGTCCTCGGCGAAGATCCAGTAGACCTCGTCATGAGCGCCTACAGTAAGCCCGTCAGGGAAAGTGTAGGTCGTTGCTTCTGTACCCCGGATGGGTTCGGTCCTGGTTGGGTTGCCCTTCACCGCAAGCAGTGTCGCCAGCGGCATCCCGATCTGCACCTCGCCAATGCGTTCGCCGGGCAGGATCAGGTCGTCGTCGAGGGTCAGCGGACCCGTGGCGCATGCGGTCAGGGCAAGGGGAAGCAGGGCAAGCGTCAGGCGGCGTGCGGCGGGCATGGCGGGATCACTCTCATCACGCGCCCCGCCAGCGGTGTGACTCGCAGATCAGCCGAAAAATTATGGGAAGTCGAGCCACTGCGAGGTTCCCAACCAAGAGTTAACGACATGTCCGTAACGCTGGCTCGGGTCAGAAGACCGGCAAGGCATCCTGAAGGATCCAACTGGCGTGTGGGCGTGGCTGTGCAGATTGATGTTGGCGCTGGGGCTCATGTCCCTTGCGGCGGGCACGCCGGGTGCGCTGGCTGATCCTCCCATTGGGCGCGTGCTGTCGGTGAGGGTCGGCGGTGAAGGCGGCGCGACGCGCGTTGTCATCGAGTCCGATACTCCGTTGAAATACCATGTCTTCATGCTCGCCGCTGGCACGCGGCGCGTCGTGATCGACCTGCCGCGCGTGCGCTGGTCGCTCAACGGACTGACCGCAGAATCCGGCTCCGGAAAGGGCAGCGGCGTCGTCTCGGGCTATCGCTATGCCCAGAATACATCGACCACCTCGCGTCTTGTTCTCGATCTCGCAAAGCCGGCGCTTGTCTCGCGCGAATTCGTCCTGGCCCCGAAAACAAAGGACGAGCGCCACCGCATCGTGCTCGATCTCGACACCGTTACTGCGGAGGTTTTTGCAGCTGCCGCCAATGGCATGGATTCAGGACCTAAGCCGGTCGCGCAACAATCTACTCGAAAACCGCTGATCGTCATTGACCCTGGCCACGGCGGAAAGGATCCGGGCGCAAGCTCGAAGGACGGTCTGCGCGAGAAGGACATCACGTTGGCCATCGCAGTCCAGCTACGCGATGAACTGCTGGCGTCCGAACGCTATGATGTTGCGCTGACCCGCTCGACAGACGTTTTCATCGAGCTGGAGGATCGCGTCACCAAGGCGCGAAATCTCGGCGCGGACCTGTTTATCGCCCTGCACGCCGATGCGGGCGGGAAAGCCTCAACCAGCGGCGCGTCAGTCTATACGCTGTCGCCCGAAGGCGAAAAGCGCGTCGATGGCGCGCGCAAGCACAATGACTGGATCCTAGACGTCGAAGTCGACTCGTCCCGGCCGGAGGTGGTGAACCAGATCCTGGCTGATCTGGTGCAGCGCGAAACGAAGAACCAATCGGCCCGCTTCGCCCAGATGCTGGCCGGATCGCTCGCCGAGTCGCAATGGCCAACGCTGGAGAATACGCATCGGAAACGCGGCTTCTACGTGCTGCTCAGCCCGGATGTGCCCGCGGCGCTGCTGGAAATGGGCTTCATGACGAACGAAGCCGATGTCACCGCCCTCACATCCGAGAAGAAACGCAAGAAGCTGGTGGAGGGCATCGCTCATGCCATCGACCAGTTCTTCGACAGCCAGACACGCCTGGTCGCCGCTCGCTGAGCCAGCGCATCGTGTGTCCCTGCTGGGCCGGCTTGCCTGCCGGGTGCGGCAGCCCGCCGCGCTCTATACAAAGGCTTCACGAAGATGGGCTGAGTTTAACGCGGAATGGCCCTGTTACAGGCGGATTCAACGCCATAAAGTCACCGCAAATCCCGGTGATTCCGATCGCCAATCGCCCGACGGCAAAAGCCGTCATCCGTTTCGCGCGACCTTCGCGCCCAGCCGGTGAGACATGGAATTCCAGCCGCCTCGTTTGAACTTGAAGACGATCCTGATCGGGACCGCCGGCGTCGTCGGCGTCCTGTTCCTTGGCCTGGTCATCTGGTTCTTCATCGTCACGCAGAACCTGCCGTCGGAAGACGAGCTCGCGAACTACGAGCCGCCGATCATGAGCCGCGTGCATGCGGGCGACGGCAAGCTGGTTGCCGAGTTCGCCACGCAGCACCGCGTCTACGTTCCGTCGGAAGAATTGCCGGACCAGCTGGTGCAGGCCTTCATCTCCGCCGAAGACAAGACTTTCTTTGAACACTCGGGCATCGACCTGTGGGGCATGTTCCGCGGCACCGTGCTGAATGCGCTGCAGGGCAAGCGCATGACGGGCGGCTCGACCATCACGCAACAGGTCGTAAAGAACATGCTCGTCGGCGACGAGCGCTCGATTGATCGCAAGGTGCGCGAAGCCGTGCTCGCGATGCGCATCGAGAAGAAGCTCTCGAAAGAGCAGATCCTCGAGCTCTACATGAACGAGATCTATCTCGGCGGGCGCTCCTATGGCGTCGGCGCGGCGGCTCTCAACTATTTCGGCAAGTCACTTGGCCAGCTGACGTTGGCGGAGTGTGCGATGCTGGCCGGCCTTCCGCAGGCGCCGGGCAAGGTAAATCCCTACACTAACCCGGAAGCGGCCGTTGAACGCCGCAACTACGTCATCGAGCGCATGGTGGCCAACGGCTACGTTTCGAAAGCCGATGGCGACAAGGCGCTAGCTGAGCCGCTGAAGGTGGTGAACCGTCTCGACACGGACGAGAACCAGGCCGCCGCCTACTATGTCGAGGAGCTGCGCAAGGAGATCCTTGCGCTCGGCGAACAGAAAAAGCTCGGAGGTATTGAGAGCCGCGAGGACGCTCAGAAAGCGTTCTATGAAGGCGGCCTGTCGATCCGCTCGACCCTCGACTCCAACATGCAGCTGATCGCGCAAACGGCCCTTCGCGCGGGCCTCGAAACCTACGACCGCCGTCACGGTTGGCGTGGTCCTGTGGGCGCGCTGCAGTCGAACGAGGAGTTCGAACAGTCGCTCAAGGACTTTGCCAACAATAAGGAAAACCGCCCGAAGATCGCCGGCGCCGGCAACATGTGGCAGCTCGCGCTGGTGCGGTCGGTGGGCAAGGACGGTGTGCGGCTGGGCCTGCTCAGCGGCGACACGGGGTCGCTCTCGGCAGACGACGTTAAGTGGGCCGCGACGTTCAAGCGGCAGGGCGGCGGATCGGGGCTGAAGAGCGGCGACGTGATCTTTGTTGCGCGCGAACCGGCGCCGGACGTGGCAACGCAGATGATCACGGACTATGCAGTTCCGAAGAAGCCAGCTGCGAATTCCCCCTGGCGCTTGCGCCAGGTTCCGCAACTGCAGGGCGCGCTTATCGCGATGGACCCACATACGGGTCGCGTCTACGCGATGGCCGGCGGCTATTCATTCGAGGCGAGCCAGTTCAACCGGGCGATGCAGGCGAAGCGCCAGCCAGGTTCGTCGTTCAAGCCGTTCGTCTACGCCGCTGCGATGGAGATCGCTGATCCGGCGACTGGCCAGTACAAGTGGACGCCGTCCTATCGCGTTCTCGATACGCCCTACGTCTCCTGCGATCCGAACCAGGAGAAGTGCTACAAGCCGACTAACTATTCAGAGCAGTTCTATGGCCTCACAACGCTCCGCGTCGGCGTCGAGAAGTCGCGCAATGCGATGACCGTGCGTCTCGCGAGCGAGATCGGCTTCGACAAGGTGTCGTCGATGGGCAAGCGGATGGGCATCTATGACGAGCTGCCGCCGTATGAATCCATGGCGCTCGGCGCAGGCGACACGACGGTGATGCGCATGGCCACCGCCTACGCGGAAATCGTGAACGGCGGTAAGCAGGTTCGCCCCGTGATGTTCGACCGCATCCAGAACCGTTATGGCGAAACGGTCTATCGCACCGACCAGCGGGCCTGCCAGGGTTGCGCCACTGAATGGAAAGCGGGCATGCAGCCTCCCGCCCTGCCCGACGAGCGCCAGCAGGTCATCGATCCGGTCACGGCCTATCAGGTGGTCTCGATCCTCGAAGGTGTCGTGCAGCGCGGTACGGCCACATCAGTCCGGGTCGTCGGCAAGCCGATCGCCGCCAAGACCGGTACGACCAACGACCAGTTCGACGCTTGGACGATGGGTTTCACGCCGGACCTCGTGGTGGGTGTGTGGGTCGGTTTCGACCAGCCGCGCAACATGGGCGAAGGCGAGAGCGGCGGCCGTGTCGCTGCTCCGATCTTCCGCGACTTCATGCTGGCCGCCCTCAAGGACCGTCCGGCCGTCACCTTCCGCATCCCGGATGGGGTGGAGCTGGTCGAGGTGGATGCCGACAGCGGCTGCCAACCGGGTCCGGAAACGCGCCTGATCATCACCGAAGCATTCAAGCCCGGCTCCGCGCCGACCGATCGTTGCTCGGTTCCAGTGGGTTCCGACGGTTACCGCGTCGATTATTCCAAGATGGGTGCGGGCGATGAGTCAGTCACATCCACGCGCGACGGGCAGGTCATTCCCCAGCCCGGCGCTGATGCGGTTACGACCAGCAATCCGGTCGATCCGACCCAGCCCCAGCAACCTGTCGACCCGAACAAACCCAAGGACGAGTTGACACTTGAGGACGGCACCTTCTAGACGGCGCCTTGAGAAGAGCCCTCCAGCACGGTCCAGAGCGAGCGATGACGCCCGAACTCGAAAACATGATCGAGACGATCCGGCAGTCCATCGGCCTGCTCAGGAGGCGTCTTTGACTGGGGCGTCGCCGAAAAACGCCTCGCGGAACTGAACGCGCTCTCCGAGCGCCCTGATTTCTGGAACGATCCCCAGAAAGCCCAGCCGCTCATGCGCGAGCGCCAGCGGCTCGAATCCGGCATGAACGACATCCGCGATCTCGAGCGCGAGGCGAACGATGCCGTCGAGCTTTGGGACATGGCGGAAGCCGAGAGCGACAAGGGCGCGCTCGCCGAAGTTGAAGCCGGCATCCGCGCCGCCGTGAAGAAGGCGAAGGAAGCAGAATTGAAGGCGCTGCTCTCCGGCGAAGTCGACGCCAACGATTGCTACATCGAGATCAACGCTGGCGCCGGCGGCACCGAGAGCCAGGACTGGGCGTCCATGCTCCGTCGCATGTATCTGCGCTGGGCCAACGCACACGGCATGAAGATCGAAGAGATCGACGAGCACGCGGGCGAAACCGCGGGCATCAAGTCGGCGACCATGCTGATCAAGGGCGAGAATGCCTATGGCTGGCTCAAGGGTGAGAGCGGCGTGCACCGTCTTGTGCGCATCTCGCCGTATGACTCCAACGCGCGCCGCCACACCAGCTTCTCCTCGGTGTGGGTTTATCCGGTGATCGACGACACAATCGAAGTCGATATCAAGGAAAGCGACGTGCGTACGGACACCTACCGTGCATCCGGCGCGGGCGGTCAGCACATCAACAAGACCGACTCTGCGGTGCGGCTTACGCACGCGCCGACCGGCATCGTCGTCGCGGTCCAAGCCGAACGCTCGCAGCACAAGAACCGCGCCAAGGCGTGGGACATGCTGCGCGCCCGTATCTACGAGATGGAGCTGAAGAAGCGCGAAGCCGTCGCGCAGGCCGAAGCCAACTCTAAGACCGAGATCGGTTGGGGTCGCCAGATCCGTTCCTACGTCCTGCAGCCGTATCAGATGGTCAAAGACCTGCGCACGGGCGTACAGACCTCGGATACCGGCGGTGTTCTGGACGGGGATCTCGACGAATTCCTCGCAGCCTCGCTTTCCCATAAGCTCGGGCCGGAAACGGTCGTGGAGGACCTCGACTGAGCCTTTCGGCTCACTGCCCAGAAATGACCTCAATTGGGCACTTGCGAGGGATTTGCTTATCGATTATCGATAAAACCGGGTCAGGCGGCGATTCAAGCCCGCCCGAGTGCGGAGTTGCTATATGTCGAGCTACTATTCTTTTAGTTTCGCGTCAATTCTCGCGCTGGCAGTTGCGATGCCTGCGATGGCGCAGGAGACGGTCCAGCCTGTTGAAGCGGCCGCCAAGGATGGCGTGATTTCCTACACGCCCGCCGACTTCGCGGCGGCGCGGCCGAACACGGCCATGGACATGATCAACCGCCTGCCAGGCTTCACGTTCGATGGCGGCGACAGCGTTCGCGGCTTTGCGGGCGCCGCGGGCAACGTGCTGATCGATGGCCAGCGTCCCACGATCAAGACGGATTCGCTCGGCGACACGCTCGCCCGCATCACGATCGACCAGGTCGAGCGCATCGACCTCATCCGTGGCGGCGCGCCGGGCATCGATATGCAGGGCCGCACGGTCATCGCTAACGTCATCCGCAAGAAGGTTGACACTTTCCAACAGGTGTTCTCCGCGCGCAGCTTCATCTTCGCGCAGACGGGCGACACGATCCCCGGCTGGAACTATCAGGCGACGAAGCGTTCGGGCGATCACCAGTTCGATCTCTCGCTGGCGCGCGGCATCTCATACGACGACTCCGTCGGCTATGGCTGGCGCTACCGGTGGGATGCGAACGGCACGCTGCTGCAGACCATGCGCGCCAACAACGAGGGTGATGGCCCGGTTCACAGCCTTCGTATGAACTACAAGGGGCCACAGCTCGGCGGCACGTTCAGCGCCAACATGCTGGTCAGCACGGATGAGTTCAAGGACGAGCAGATCCTGTTCGATCAGATCACAACCGAGCGCTATCGGGGCCGTTCGGCGAACGATCGGGGCGAGATTGGTCTCAACTATACGCGTCCGCTGGGCGACAGTCTCGAATGGGAGTCTCTGGTGCTGTCGAAGGCGGCGCAAGGCGCCGGCAACAGCCTTGGCGTGTGCGAAGGCTTCTGTGATTTCGATGGTGATGGCGTCGACGACGGGGGCCTGGTCCAGACATTCAGTGTCCAAGCCGAGGCCGGGGAATCCATCGGCCGCAGCGTGCTTCGCTACAAATACTCCCCGGAACTCCAGTTCGAGGGCGGCGGCGAGGTGGCCTTCAACTATCGCGAACAGTCGGTTGCGCTGACGTCGCAGGGCGTACCTGTGCCGCTGCCAGCTTCCGACGTGCGCGTGGAAGAACTGCGTGGCGAAGGGTTCGTGCAGGGCACCTGGCGGCCATCCCCGAAGCTGTCGTTCGAGGCGGGCCTGCGTTACGAGCGCTCCACAATCACGCAGAGCGGCCAGACCGACCGCGAACGTACGTTCAACTATCCCAAGCCTCGTGTGTTGGCGACGTGGTCGCCGACCGATGACGACCAGGTGCGTTTCCGTGTCGAGCGCCAGGTCGGCCAGCTAAATTTTCAGGATTTTGCCTCGAACGTCAGCCTCAGCACCAATGTGCTGAGCGCGGGCAATGCCGAACTGCAGCCAGACAAGACGTGGATCTATGAAGCTGCCATCGAGCATCGCTTCTGGGAAAACGGCGCTGCGGTCCTCACGCTCCGCCATGAGGACATTACGGATGTCGTCGACGTGTTCCCGTTCCTTGTGCCGATCGACGCCAACAATGATGGCGTTCCTGACGATGCCAACAATGACGGCATCCCGGACCAGCGGCTCGTGGCCGGTCCCGGCAATATCGGTGACGGCACCAACGATGTCGCGGAGTTCACGCTCACTCTGCCGCTGAAGCCGTTCGGCATCGACGGCGGCGAGCTGAAGGCGTCGGGCACATGGCAGAATGGCGAGGTCACCGATCCGCTGACCGGCGAGAAGCGTCGCATCTCAGGCCAGCGTCCGCAGACGCTCAATGTGAACTTCCGGCAGGACCTGCCCGAGCAGAAGCTCACCTGGGGCCTTGGTTGGTTTGGCGGCTGGGAAGAGGACAATTACCGGCTTGAGGAAGTGCAGAGCCTGCGCCTCAAGAACTTCTTCTCCTCGTTCATCGAGTACAAGCCGACGACCAATTTCACACTACGGGCCGAGCTCAACAATCTCGATCCGTACCGGTTCACGATCACCCGCTTCGTTTATGATGGTCCGCGCGACACCGGCGCTCTGGCCATGGTCGAGCAGGAGCTTCGTAAGTCGCAGGTCATCGGGATGCTGAGCGTCCGCTGGACGGTTGGCTAGGCAGCACTGCGCAGCGCTTTCCGGGGCCTGAATCGGGCTCCGGAAAGCCGCTCCGAAGGGGCCAAATCGCCGGTCCGGATGTCGCACCGAAAAATCATGCAAAACCCCTTTGATTCAGGGCCTCAGTGCTGTGGATCAAAGGTCTGAATCGTTTGTGTGGCGGCGCACAAATGGGCTAGAAAGAGGGCTCGAATCCCGGCGGCGACGCCGCCCTCTTTCCGGACGTTTTCTGCTTGAGCGATACCCCCGAAAAACCGGCCTCTCCAGGGGCAGACGGCGCAGGCGATATTGCGCCGATCTCGATCACCTCGGAGCTCAAGAAGTCGTATCTCGACTATGCGATGAGCGTCATCGTTTCGCGCGCCCTCCCGGACGTGCGCGATGGCCTGAAGCCTGTTCATCGCCGCATCCTCTATGCGATGTACGAAGGCGGCTACACGCACGACAAGGCGTTCAAGAAGTCCGCGAACACAGTCGGCGACGTCATCGGCCGCTATCACCCGCACGGCGACCAGTCGATCTATGACGCGCTGGTGCGCATGGCGCAGCCCTTCGCGATGTCAGCTCCGCTGATCGACGGACAGGGCAACTTCGGGTCCATCGATGGCGATCCGCCGGCGGCCATGCGTTATACCGAAAGCCGCATGGCGAAAATCACCGACTACCTGCTCGACGATATCGAGAAGGACACGGTGAAGTTCGAGGACAACTATGACGGCTCTCGCCAGGAGCCGAGCGTTCTTCCGGCCAAGTTCCCGAACCTGCTGGTCAACGGCGCCGGCGGCATCGCTGTCGGCATGGCGACCAACGTGCCCCCGCACAACCTGACCGAGATAATCGACGCCACGGTAGCCCTGATCGACAACCCCGCGATCGAGGATATGGCGCTGCTGGACATCGTGCCGGGGCCTGATTTCCCGACGGGCGGCCTGATCATCGGTCGCGCCGGTTCGCGCAACGGCCTGATGACCGGCCGTGGCTCCGTCATCATGCGGTCCAAGACCGATATCGAGACGATGAAGGGCGGACGCGAAGCCATCATTGTCACCGAAGTTCCCTATCAGGTGAACAAGGCCTCGATGGTCGAGAAGATCGCCGAGCTGGTCCGTGACAAGAAGATCGAAGGCATCTCGGATCTGCGCGACGAGAGTGACCGCAACGGCATCCGTGTCGTGATCGAGATCAAGCGCGACTCGTCCGCCGACATTGTGCTCAACAACCTCTTCCGCTTGACGCCCATGCAGACGTCGTTCGGCGTCAACATGCTAGCCCTAAACGGCGGCCGTCCGGAGCTGATGACGCTCCGCGGCATGCTGCAATCCTTCATCCGCTTCCGCGAGGAAGTCGTCGCGCGCCGCACCAAGTTCGAGCTCAACAAGGCCCGCAACCGGGCGCATGTCTTGATCGGCCTCGCGCTAGCCGTCGCCAACATCGACGAGATCATCCGGATCATCCGCTATTCGACAGATCCGGACTCTGCCCGCATCGCACTGCTTGAGCGCGCGTGGCCGGCGATGGACATGATGCCGCTGATCGGCCTGATCGCCGATCGCCGGACGGTCATGAACGAAAAGGGCGAGATCAAGCTCTCGGACGAGCAGGCTCGCGCCATCCTCGCCTTGCAGCTCTCGCGCCTGACCAATCTCGGCCGGGACGAGATCGGCAAGGAAGCGTCTGCTCTGGCCGAGACCATCAAGGACCTGCTCAGCATCCTCGCCTCGCGCGCACGCGTGCTCGACATCATCAAGGGCGAGCTGACGGAAATCCGGACCAAGTTCGGCGTGCCGCGCCGGTCTGAGTTCGTCGAGGCCGATCTCGACCTCGAGGATGAAGCCTTCATCGAGAAGGAAGACATGGTCGTCATGGTCACCCATGGCGGCTATGTGAAGCGCACGGCGCTCTCGGCCTACCGGACGCAGAACCGGGGCGGAAAAGGCCGCGGCGGCATGGAGACGAAGGAGGATGATTTCGTCGTCCGCCTGTTCGCGGCCGACACGCACACCGAGATCCTGTTCTTCTCCTCCACGGGCATGGCCTACAAGCAGAAGGTCTGGCGCCTTCCGCTCGGCGCGCCCAACGCGCGCGGCAAGGCGCTGATCAACATCCTCCCGCTGAAGGAAGGTGAACGGATCACGTCCGTCATGCCGTTGCCGCAGGACGAGGAGGCGCGTGCGAAGCTCAACATCCTGTTTGCGACCAAATCGGGTGGCGTTCGCCGCAACCTGCTGACGGACTTCCTGTCGGTGAACCGCACCGGCAAGATCGCCATGAAGCTGGAAGACGACAGCGACGCCATTGTCGACGTCCAGCTGTGCGCCCCGGAAGACGACGTGCTGCTGACGACGGCTCTGGGTCAGTGCATCCGCTTCTCCGTTGACGACGTCCGCGTTTTCACTGGCCGCACCTCGACAGGTGTTCGGGGCATCAAGCTCGGCGCCGGGGATGCGCTGATCGCGATGAGCGTGCTCGGCCAGATCGACGTGACGCCGGCTGAAGCCCGCGCCTATCTCAAGCGCGCCAATGCCGCCCGCCGCGCCGAAGGCGATGAAGCGACCGAGGAAGTTGAAGAAGCTGCAGACGGAGATGATGCGGGCGCGGCAGCCGAAGCCAATGGCGAGGTGGAGCTCAACGAGGAGCGCTTTGCGCAACTTGGCAAAGCCGAACAGTTCATTCTCACACTGACGGAAGAAGGCATGGGCAAGCGCGCCTCGGCCTTCGACTATCGCCGTACGGGAAGAGGCGGGAAGGGACTCATCGCCCACCGTCTGCCGAAGGATGGAAAGCTCGTCGCGAGCTTCCCGATCGGCGAATCCGACGAGATCATGGTTGTTACGGATGCGGGGCAACTGATACGATGCGCCGTGGATCAAATCCGCATTGCGGGACGGGCGACACAGGGGGTTCGCGTGCTGCGCGTTGCAGCAGGTGAACGGGTGGTCTCCGTGGAGAGGCTGGAGGACCAGAGCGGTGACGAGACGGCCGGAAAGACGGGCGGCGGGTGAACCGCGACCCGTGCGTGGGGCAGCCTCAGCCAGGTCTCCGCTGGCCGGGCGAAGCGTCAAGCGGATAGGTCTCTATCCCGGCACGTTCGATCCGATCACGAACGGCCACCTCGACATCATCGGCCGTGCCGTGAAGCTGGTCGACAAGCTGATCATCGGCGTCGCCATCAACGAGGGCAAAGGCCCGCTCTTCACTCTCGAGGAGCGTACGCAGATGGTGATGGCGGAGGCCCGAAAGCTGGCCAATGGCGTCGAGATCGAAGCCCGGCCGTTCGACAACCTGCTCATTCACTTTGCCGAACAGTGCGGGGCTAGCGTGATCATACGCGGTCTCCGGGCCGTCTCTGATTTCGAGTATGAATTCCAGATGGTTGCGATGAACCAGCAGATGAACGACGACGTCGAGACTGTCTTTCTGATGGCCGATCCGCATCACCAGGCTGTGTCGTCCAAACTGGTAAAAGAGATTGCGCGCCTCGGCGGCAAAGCCGATCTATTCGTTCCCCCCGCAGTCAACGAGAAGCTGCTGGCGAAGTTTGGAACGAAAAAGGGCAGGTAGGCATGTACCGTAAGTTGTCGATGGCGGCCGCGGCTCTGACCGTGGCGGGAGCGGCTTATGCTGGTCCGGCAGACGATCCGGCGAACTGGCGCAAGGTCGATCCGGAGAACATGTTGCAGTTCACGATCAACAAGCAGGAAGTGCTGATCGAACTCCGCCCGGACATCGCGCCAAAGCATGTCGAGCAGGTCAAGAAAATCACGCGAGACACCAACTACGACAAGCTGCCCTTCCATCGTGTCATCGACGACTTCATGGCGCAGGGTGGCGAGGTCTACGCGATCTACCAGATCTATCCGCGCTATCCGATGCTGAAGGCCGAGTTCACCTGGCAGCGTGATCCCTCGAAGCAGAAGGTCCAATGGTTCGGCGCAACGCCCGAGGGCGACAAGCTTGGCTACATGGATGGCTTCATCGTGCAGGGCCAGCCTGACGAAACCGCTATGATCCTGGATCCGCCGCGCGCCAAGACGTGGGCCGTACATTGCGCCGGCATCACGTCGATGGCGCGTACGAACGATCCCGACAGCGCCGACACCCAGTTCTTCCTGATGCGCCAGCCGCGCGTCGGCCCGGAAGGTCTCGATGCCAAATATACTGTCTGGGGCCGGGCGTTGACCGGGCTGGACGTGATCCGTGGCATCAAGGCGGGTCCGCAAGAAACTGACGGCCGTTTTGCCTCGCCGACGCAGGCCGACAAGCTGACCAAGGCGATGGTGGTTGCCGACATTCCGGAAAAGAAACGTCCCACGGTCTACGTTCGCCGTACGGACGGGCCTGAATTTGCGGCGACCCTTGCCACCCTCAAGGCAAGCGATCCATATCAGGCCTGTGAACTTCCCCCTGTTGACGTCATCGTAGAAAGGCCGACCCCGTGAGCGCAGACAAAGAGAACACCCTGATCCTCACGCTCGATACCGGAACGGTGACGATCCAGCTGCTGCCGGACAAGGCGCCCGGCCACGTCGGCCGCATTAAGGAGCTGGCGCGCGAAGGCTTTTACGACGGCGTGGTGTTCCATCGCGTGATCGACGGCTTCATGGCGCAGGGCGGCGACCCGACCGGCACCGGCATGGGCGGCTCCGAGAAGGACGACCTGCGCGCCGAATTCAACGACGTCAGCCACCAGCGCGGCGTCTGCTCGATGGCGCGCTCGAACAGCCCGAACTCGGCCAACAGCCAGTTCTTCATCTGCTTTGACGACGCCTCATTCCTCGACAAGAAGTACACCGTTTGGGGCAAGGTGGTCAGCGGTATGGAAGCCGTCGATGCACTGCCGAAGGGCGAGCCGCCGCGCAACCCGGGCAAGATTGTCTCGGCCAAGGTCGCTGCTGACGTCTGATGCCAATTTGAATTGAGCGACGAAGGGCGGTCCATCGGGCCGCCCTTCTGCGTTTCAGTGAGCCGGTTCGGGCTTGCCGCTCGGCCGGTAGATCGGCGCTTCGGTCATCATCTGCGCGGGCGGTAGCGGCTCTGCCGGCTTGCGGGTGTTGTCGAAGTCGTCGAGCCAGGCCGTGGCCGCGTTCATCCGGCCGGTGAGGTTCGGGACTAGGTCGGCATAGAACAAGTTGAACTCTGGTGTCTTGTACTGTGCGCCTGCGCCGCCGTCTGGCTGCAGTTCCGGAGCCGAAGGCCGCTCGACTTCCAGAACACCATTGTTGCAGCGGGCTGACACGGCATGCTCGATGATCTTCGGTTCAAGGTCGGCCGCTCCGTTCGCACGCGCACCGCCGCGATGGTCGGAACGTGCCGAGAGTTCATCGCCCGGCGCCCAGCGCAGCGGGTTGATGCAGGCGAGCGCCTTGTCCCTGGACGTTGTGATCTTCCAGTCGGCGGTCCAGACCGGAAGCTGCTCGCGGACGCGCGTCGCGTCCTCGCCGGCGAAGATCGCCTTCCAGCCGACGACACAATGGATCTGGTCGTTCGTGATGCACAGAGGCTGGCTCACGGTCTTGCCCGGGAAGCCGGCGGGCAGTGCGGCATCGATGACATAGGCCGCCGCGAGGCGGTCCTTCAGCGGATTGGTCTGGAAACGATCGGCCAGCAGCCGCTGGGCGTAGAGACCGCCTTGTCCAACGCCCGCGAGAATGATGCCGCGATGACGGTTGTCGGTCTCCATGTACAGGTCGAAGGCGCGGAGCACATCGCCATAGGCCAGTTCGAAGGCGGCATCGCCTTTACCACCGGCGTTGATCTCCACATGCAGCGAGGCCTGCCGGTAGAGCGGGGCGTAGACAGGGCCCGCCTGAAGGAATGGTCCCGCCTGGTTCGGCAGGATCTTCTGCTTCAGGCGATCGAGTGCTTCCGGGTTGTCGATTGCAGCGTTCCATCCCGCGTTCGAATAGGCCGAGCCTGGGTGGATGAAGAAGATGTCGATGCCCCATGGCTTCTCCCAGCCGCCAGGCGGCAAGTGGGCCGGCCTCAGCGCCCACGACTTCGTGCTTTGCGTAGTCGGGCGGAGGCGGCGCGGTTTCCTCCGCGAAGTGGCCCGGCGGAGTGATCGACATGCGGAAGAGGGCGTCCTGGAAGACGACGGCCCCCGCCACGACGGCCGCGACCATGCCGGCGCCCGTGATGAGGGCGATCCTGCGGATTTTCGGCTCTTTCAGCATCGCCAGCATGAAAGGTCTTGCAGCCCCGTGATACCGGCGAAGCGTTATCGGCAATGATTTGCCGCGTCCATGGGGCGCCCTCAGGCAGGCGAGGTATGAAACCGCATCCTCGCGTAACCATATTCGCGACACATGCCGCTGGAATCACGCGACAAGGGTCTCGCGCCGCCCGGGCGCGTACCCCGGAGGACTGCAAATGCCGACCCCCAGCCAGCCCGCGCCGAAGCCGCCGGAGAAGCGCGGACCCCTGACTACCCTGCGCAACTGGTTCTTCGCCGGCGTCGTCGTCGCTGCACCGATCGGCATCACGATCTGGATCGTGTGGACCTTCGTCTCGTTCGTCGACGAGAACATCAAGCCGCTGATCCCCGCGCAGTTCAATCCGGAAACTTATCTCAACTTCGGCTTGCCGGGTCTCGGCATCATCATTGCCGTGGTGAGCCTCACCGTGCTCGGCGCGCTCGCCGCGAACCTGTTCGGCCGCTGGATGCTTCGCACGGGCGAGCGCATCGTTTCGCGGGTTCCTCTGGTGCGCTCGATCTATGCGGTGCTCAAGCAGGTGATCGAGACGTTTGCTTCAAGCGATGCCTCCTCGTTCAAGGAGACGGTGCTGATCGAGTATCCTGGCAAAGGGCTCTGGGTGATCGGTTTCGTGACCAACGCCACGCCGGATTCCGAAATCCTGAATAACGTGCCGGACGCGATCGGCGTTCTCGTGCCGACCTCGCCCAACGCGGCGATGGGACAGCTGGTCTATGTGAGCCCCGAGCGGCTGATAAGGCTCGAAATGTCGGTCGAGAAGGCGGCGAAGCTCGTCATTTCGTTCGGCATTCTCAGCGAGCCGCCGGTCGATGGCCGGCAACCGGATCAGATCGGCAAGTAGTCTAGTCGCTTTCAGCTAACATCGAGGCGATGCGCGGCGCGAACAAGTCGCGGGCGCGGCGGACGGCTTTGCCGCGCGCGCCGTCAAGGTGCGGATCGGCCATCAGGATGGATTTGGCGTCTGTACGCGCGGTTTCAATCAGGTTCGTGTCTGTCGCCAGATCTAGAACGCGGAAGCTGGGCAGGCCGGACTGGCGCAGGCCGAGCAGGTCGCCGGGTCCACGTAGCTTGAAGTCGGCTTCGGCGATCTCGAAGCCATCAGTGGTTTTTCGCAGGGTATCAAGGCGTTCCTTCCCGCCTTCGGTGAGCGGGGACTGGTAGAGTAACAGACAACTAGACGCTTTCTCGCCGCGGCCGACGCGGCCACGAAGCTGGTGGAGTTGGGCGAGGCCGAACTTCTCGGCGTGTTCGATCACGATGATCGTGGCTTCGGGCACGTCGACGCCGACTTCGATCACGGTGGTGGCGACAAGCACACGGGCTTCGCCGGTGCGGAGCTTGTCGAGGGCGTTATCTCGATCCGGCGCAGGCATGCGGCCATGGACGATCGCGACGGGGCCATTGACGATGCCGGCAAGAACATCGCGGCGAGCGATGGCGGAGGCGTCGCCGGCGTCTTCCGAGTCGACGGCGGGGCAGATCCAGAAGGCGCGCTCGCCGCGTTCGACGGCGCGGGCGACGGCATTCATGACCTCGTCGATGCGGGTGTCGGGCACGGCGGCGGTGGTGACTTCCTGACGGTTGGCGGGCTTCTCGCGGATCACGGAGATTTCGAGATCGCCGTGGACGGCGAGGGCCATGGTGCGGGGGATGGGCGTGGCGCTCATGACAAGCATGTGGGGGCTGTCGCCTTTGGCGCCGAGTTTCAGGCGGTCAGCGACGCCGAAGCGGTGCTGTTCGTCGATGACGATCAGGGCGAGTTCGGGAAGATCGACATCGGACTGGTAGAGCGCCTGCGTGCCGGAGAGGACCTGAATCTTTCCGGCGCGGACTTCGTCGAGAATGGCTTCGCGTGCAGCGCCCTTGTCTCGGCCCGTCAGCGCAGCGACGCGGACGCCGATGGGGGCGAGGAATTTGCCGATGGCCTCGGCTTGCTGGCGCGCGAGGACCTCGGTGGGCGACATCAGCGCGGTGACGCCGCCGTTTGCTGCAACCTGAGCAGCGGCGAGTGCGGCGACGAGGGTTTTGCCGGAACCGACATCGCCCTGGATCATGCGGCGCATCGGGACGGGGCGGCCCATGTCGATGGCGACATCGGAATAGGCGTCCATCTGGGAACGCGTTGGCTTGAAGGGAAGGGCTTCGATGATGTTGCGCTCGGCGCCGACAGCGCGCGGGATGGCGCGGGCGTGGCGGCGTTCGCGGGCGAGGCGGGCTTGGCCCATCGCCATCTCGCGAGCGAGGGCTTCGTCGTAGGCCAGGCGTTGTCGCGCGATCTCGAAGCCTTCAGGGTCGTAGACCTTGGGCTGGTGGAGACGGAGAAGCGCCTGCTTGAAGCCGGGCCAGTTGTTGCGCTTGATCAGGTGCGGATCGATCCACTCGTCGAGTTCGGGGATGACATCGATCGCGG
Organism: Hyphomonadaceae bacterium; assembly: GCA_047601145.1. Lineage (GTDB taxonomy): Bacteria > Pseudomonadota > Alphaproteobacteria > Caulobacterales > Hyphomonadaceae > UBA7672. The sequence continues at coordinate 432,573 of JASGJW010000003.1, read as the reverse complement.
CGGTCATGAATTTGCGGAGCGCCTTCGGCGTGAGATTTGCTGTCATCGGATAGACCGGTTCGACCTCGGGGAGGTCGTCGTCCTTGTCGGGATTGATGACGTGGTCGGGATGGGTAATCTGGCGGCCGCCCTGGTAATCCTCGACTGTGCCTGAGACCATCACGTTCTCGCCGACCTTGAATGTGCGTTCGAGCCACTGCTTGTTGGCGTGGAAATAGATGAGGGTGAGCAAGCCGGTCTCGTCGCGCAGGCGGATGCGGCTCGGCCATTTGCCGTGGCTGGGCGTGACCTGATCGACGGTCGCGGTGACGGTCGCGACCTCGCCGACCTGCAGGGCCTCGATCGAGGCGCGGTTGCGGCGGTCGATCCAGCTAGTGGGGAGGTGGAACAGCAGGTCGAGATAGGCCTCCCCGCCGATGAGGCGGGCGAGCACCGGGCGCACTTTCGGGCCGACGCCGGGAAGGCTGGAGAGGTCATTGTAGAAGGGATAAAGGACCGGGTCGCGCATTGGCGGTGATGGTAGCGGGTTTGAGAGCGTCGCGCAGCCGCGTTATCGCAGGTCGGACCAGCCGGGTGGGTCGATTTGAGGCCTGAACTTGAGGTCAGGCCATGGGCTTGACCCAGCTCACTCCGGTGAAAGCCGAAATCCAGGGCGGCATGCGCGCGTGATGTCGCATTGCGCGAGCCCCGCTACGGCTCTGGGTCCCGGCTTTCGCCTCGAGTTCGACGCGCAGCGCCGGACGCGGAACGAACGTGGCGCTCTAGCGTCTGTACTTGATGAAAGGCGTGGCCTTCGCGACCTGGTCGTAGAGCTTTCTGGCGGTCGCGTTGAATTCCTGTGTGAGCCAGTAGACCTGGTCGGCGCCGCGGGCGTCGGCTGCGGCATAGACGGCTTCGATGAGAGCGCGGCCGACGCCCTGGCCTCTGGCGTCGGGGTGGGTGAAGAGATCTTCGAGATAGCAGCGCGGGCCGGCCGCCCATGTGACCGGGTGGAAGAGATAGTGGACGATGCCGAGCAGCTTGCCGTCCGGCGTTGCGGCGCAGAAGCCGAGGATCGGGGCTTCCGGATCCATCAGGCGGTTCCAGGTGAGCTCGGTGACGTGATCGGGGATCACGGACTCATAGAATTCGAGATAGCCGCGCCAGAGGACGTCCCACTCATGGTGATCGGAGGGCTCGAGCGTGCGGATGGTGAAGGTCATGCGGCTTCCTATCACGTCACGCATGGATGGCGATGGCGCCTTCGGTTTTCCAGTTGGCGGGTTTCTCGAATTTGAGCGTGCGGTTGGCGGCGGCTCGTGCGCCGAAGGCGGCGAGGACGGCATCGAGGGCGTCCGAGGATTTGAGCATCTCCTTGCGGTCGGTGGTGTCGATGAGAAGATGCCTCGTCGCTTCCAGGTGGGCGACGATCTTCGCTCTTGCGGGTCGGGCTTCCGGGTCGGCGTAGTTGGTGTGGGGCAGACCCCACGCGCGAAGCTGAGCAGCGGGGAAGGTTTCGACCAGCATGCCGGGCGCGTCCTTCCACGGCCAGACAGGGCGCTGGGCGCGCGCGATCAGCGTAAGGCAGGCGGCGGCGAAGGGCGCGCCGGGACGTATGCCGTTCCAGAGCGTGGAGCGCGTGGCGTTGTGCTGGCGTTCGGTGAGGCGCGCGGGCTTGGCGCTGGCGAGGAGCGCGTGGGTTGTGGCGTAGGCGACGAGGTCAGCGCCGCGCGGAAAGGGGCGGTCGTCAGCGGCCGGGAGCTGGGAAATATCCTTGAGCAACTGGGCGTGGCCGCCGGCGGGCATATGGGCTTCGGGCAGGCAGAAGGGCGCATCGATGGCCGCGGCGCGGTAACGGCCCTGTTTCAGGAGATCGATGAGGTTGTGGAAAGGGTCGCTGACGCCATCGAGTTTCTGGACGGGGCGGAGGTCGACGAGGCGGAACCCTTCGAGCGCAGCGATCCAGACCGTCGGCTTCGCGCAGACGGCGCGCCAGGGGGCCGCGCCGCCGGAGAAGTCGATGCCAAGGAATCGCGCCTCGCTCATGGCGGGAAGGTGAACGGGATTAATTGCCAAGCCAATGTCTGTGACACCCGGCAAGCTTGACAGGACGGGCCATTGCGGGCGGTCTGCAGGGGATGAACGCGGTGACAACTCCCGGCGCGGCGACGCGCGCAAAACTGCTGCAGGCGGCGGCGCGAATTGTCGCGCGCGACGGCATGGAAGCAGCCACGACGGCGGCGATCGCAGCCGAGACCGGCGTGGCCGAGGGAACGCTGTATCGCCATTTCGAGAGCAAGGACGACCTGCTGATCGCGGCCTATCGCCAGATGAAGCAGGAAGTGTTTCTCGACGCGGGCAACGGGCTCGACACGGGCGTAGCGGCGCAGGAACGGCTGAAGCGGACGTGGAAGGCGATCTATCTCGCCTATCGCGCCAACAAGGATGCGTTCGCGTTCGGGCAACGGTTTTCGGAATCGGCGTTGGCGGAACGCGAGGGCGGCGAGGCCGGTCGCGCGGTGGCGCGGATGGTGAGCGACCTGCGCAAGGCGGGCATCGCGTCGGGAGATTTCAAGAACCTGCCGCCGGACCTTCTGTGGAGCCTGTTCATGGCGCCGATCACTTATCTCCTGAAGGCGGAGATGAAGGGGCGGAAGTGGACGGACGCCGAGCTGGATGCTGCAGCGGATTCGGTTCTGGCGGGGTGGCGGAAGTAGTCGGACGGCGCGGCGTTGTGCTTCAAGCATGGCCTGCGCCATCAGGGCGCGGAGGTGATGTCGGGCCGGAAGTATGTGCTGAGGTCTGACGTGATGTACTGGCTGGGCTAGGGACGCAGTACGACTTTCCCGACAAGGCGGCGGTCGCGCATAAGCTCGAAGGCTTCGCGCCAGTGATCGAGCGGGAGTTCGGCAAAGACGGTGGGGCGCGTCTTGCCTTCGGCGGCCCAGCGCCAGATCTGGTCGCGGACGATGCGGCCTTTCTCCGGGAGCTGACGGCCGTATTCGCCGGCGCGGACGCCGATGACGGAGAAGCCTTTTATCAGCGGAATGTTGGTGTTGACGCTGGCAATGCGACCACCTGCGAAGCCGATGACGAGCAGACGGCCGTTGAAGGCGATGCAGCGGGTGGATTCGTCGAACACGTCGCCGCCGACGGGATCGAAGATGACGTCTGCGCCCTTGCCATTGGTGAGCGCCTTCACCTGATCGCGAAAGGCGTCGCCAGGTTTCGGGCCGAGGACGATGACATGATGCGCGCCAGCGGCTTTCAGCGCCTGCGCTTTCTGTTCGGACGCGGTCGTGGCGATGACATTGGCGCCGAGGAGGCGGCCGACATCTAGCGTCGCCATGCCGACGCCGCCCGAGGCGCCGTGGACGAGTAGCGTCTCGCCGGGCTGGAGCTGACCGCGTTCGACGAGCGAGACGTAGGCCGTGATATAGGCGGCGGGATAGGCGGCAGCGAGCGGCGAGGCCATGGCATCGGGAACCGGGTGGACGTTGCTGGCCGGGCAGATGGCGTAGTCGGCAAAAGCGCCGGTCTTGGCGCCGCCGGCGACCCGGATGCCAAGCCTGAGGCTTACGCCTTCGCCTACGGCGTCGATTATGCCTGCCAGGTCCATGCCGACGGTAAACGGCAGGTCGGGTTTGAACTGGTATTCGCCCTTGAGCATCAGGAGGTCCGGAAAGTTGAGGCTGGCCGCCTCGACCCTGACGCGGACCTCGCCTGGACCGGGCTCAGGCGTGGGCAGCTCCTTCAAGGCTACACGGGAGAAATCCTGCGCCAACGCCTCGCATACGACTGCCCGCATCTGCCCGCTCCGTGGTCAGTCTGCACGCTGCACTGGCAGGCGGGCGGCGTCACGGGCGCCCTAGCGGAAAGCCGTTGACCTGGGTGCGGCGCAGCATAGCGTGTTCGCAACTGCACAATAACAAGACGAGTCGTGCAGAGGGAAACGCTCCAGGGTCGTTGAGTACGCAAACGTCAAACGACAACCCGGAGGTCTAAATATATGAAACGCTTTGCAATTTCCGCGATGATCGCCCTTGCTGCCGGTGCGGCGCACGCCGATCCCGTGACCGTCCTGGCCCCCAAGGCCAGCGCCTCGACCGAGGAGAAGACAGCCTATGTCGTCAAACTCGACAAGGCCGTGAAAGAGGTCTGCTACAAGGCTGCAACGCCCGTCGTAGGCGTGAACTATTATGCCTATCTCTCGTGCCTCAAGCAGACGCGCGAAGAGGTCGGCAAGACCGAGCCCACCGGGCTCTACGCCTCGCGCGACTCGGGCGGCACGGTCATCGCAGCGAAGTAGGCCGAAGTCAGATTTGTTGAGTGTGGAGCGCCCGGGACTTTCGTCCTGGGCGTTTTCATTGGGTTTTCGCAGGCGGGACGCAGTGGCTGCCCCGATCTTGCCTCATTTGCTCCATTGACGAACCATATTGTTTTTCGATAAAAGAGTATCGACTTTCGAGATGGTAGTCAGGGCCAGACCGGAAGGGACGATCCAACGACAACCGAGACCAATCGGAGAATGATCATGAAAACCCAGTCCAAGACCGCCCTGATCGCCTGCGTCGCCATCGTCGGCGCCTTCACGGCAGGATTCCTGTCCGGCCCGGCTTCGGCCGAGCCCCAGGCTGCCGATCCGTTCAAGTTCCACTTCGAGTACAAGGCCTCGGAGACCGGCTCGTTGCCGGCCGCGCAGAAGCTGCTCGCGCGGCTCGAGCGCGATGTTCGCAGCTATTGCGGTTTTAACCGGAAGATGACGCTCGACGAGCGTCAGACAGTCGATGCCTGCATCAATCAGACCATGAAGGACACGGTCGGCAAGTTCGGCAACCCGACCGTCGCCCAGGCTTTCCAATCGCGCGCTGACGGCTGATCCCCCGATTTCCAACGTCAGTGCGTTTGAGGCCGGACCTTTCCGACGGGGTCCGGCCTCTCCCCTTTTTATGGAGGCCCATTTTCTCTCTCCCCTCCGTCTCGCGGACCCACCTTCCGCGATCCGGTTTGCGCAGTGGAAGCCGGCGGCAGTGACCGCTCCGACGGTTTCACCAGGACACAGCGACAGATCCGGGCGCCCGCAGCCAGACTCTCCAGCTTGCGCGGGTGGACGGGGAGAAGGGCCTAGTTCACCAGATCAATGAGCTTCGTTGCGCCGGCCGCATCCATCCGCGCGACGAGATCATCCTTGATGTGCTGGACGAGCGTCGGGCCTTCATAGACGAGGGCGGAGTAGAGCTGGACGGCTTGCGCGCCGGCGCGGATCTTGGCGAGGACGTCGTCGGCGGAGGCGATACCGCCGGCGCCGATAAGATCGAGCTTGTCGCCGATTGCGGCGTGGAAAGCGGCGAGGGTGCGCGTGCTCTTCTCGAGTAGCGGAGCGCCGGAGAGACCGCCGGTTTCACTCTTGTGCTTGCTGCTGAGCGTTTCCGGGCGGTCGACCGTGGTGTTTGAGACGATGAGGCCGGAGAGCCAGTCCTGCGCGAGGGCGACTTCGGCGATGTCGATGATGGCCTTGTCGTCGAGATCGGGGGCGACCTTCAAGAAGACTGGGCGGTTCTTGACCGCTGCATCCATCTCGCGAGCGGCGGCGCCGACACGGCCGAACAGTTCCTCCAGCGCGCCGCGATCCTGTAGGCCACGCAGGCCGGGCGTATTGGGCGAGGAGATGTTGATCGTCACGTAGGAACTGTAGGGCCAGACCGCTTTCACGCCGGCGACATAGTCGGCGACCCGGTCCTCCGAATCCTTGTTGGCGCCGACATTTGCGCCGACGATCCCGATGGAACGCGGGGCGGATGAGAGGCGGCGGACATAGAGGCCGATGCCTTCATTGTTGAAGCCCATGCGATTGATGACGGCGCGGTCTGCATCTAGGCGGAAAAGGCGCGGCCGCGGATTGCCTGCCTGCGGGCGTGGCGTGACCGTGCCGCATTCGACGAAGCCGAAACCGAAGGCGAGCATCTGGACAAAGACCTCGGCGTTCTTGTCGAAGCCGGCGGCGAGGCCGATCGGATTGGGAAGCCTGAGGCCGGACTTCCTGAGCGTGACGGCGAGGCGCGGATCATCCAGCTGCGGCTTGGGCTTTGCGAGGCCGGTCTTCAGGGAGTTGATTGTGAAGCGGTGGGCGCTCTCGGCGGGGAGGATGCGGACCGCGCGGGCGGCGATGTCGAAGAGGCTCAATGGGTGACGCCCGGCTTGGTAAGGGGTTCGGGGCTCTTGATGACTTCCTCCGGCGCGAGGGGCACGCCCTCGGCGTCGAACTCGTCGAGCGGCCAGATGGAACTGATGTGGTATTCGCGAACGTCGGTGTAGACGTGCGGGAAGTGATCGCCCCCGCGGGATTTCTCCCATTTGAGGTCCATGCCGAAGATGTCGCTGTCGACCGAGACGAGGACGAGACGATGCTGGCCCTTGAACCATTTGGCCAGGGTTTCCTGGACCTGTTTCGAAGTCGAGAAGTGGACATATCCGTCAGCCACATCGACGGGCGCCTGCATCGGGCCGCCGTGTTCCACGGCGGCCATCTGGTCTGCGGTTAGCACCTTGTAGATCATCCGGCCCATGGGCCGGGTTTTGCGCCGGTTGGCGGGGCGAGGCAAGCGGTGGGGCATGCTTGACCGGCGGAAGCTGTGAGGCCATGGCAGCGGCATGACCACCACTTCCGCACTCGTGCTGTTTTCGGGCGGGCAGGATTCTGCCGTTTGCCTGGCGTGGGCATTGAGCCGTTTCGGGCGGGTGGAGACGATCGGTTTCGACTACCGGCAGCGGCACAGGGTGGAGCTGGAATGCCGGGGCGTGTTCCTGAAGAAGCTGCGCGAGGCGTTCCCAGAATGGGGCGCGAAGCTGGGCGAGGATCACCTGCTGGACCTCGGCGTGCTGGGCGAGGTCTCTGATACTGCTCTGACGCGGGAGCAGGAGATCGGGTTCTCAAGAGGCGGGCTGCCGTCGACCTTCGTGCCGGGGCGCAACCTGGTGTTCCTGACATTTGCGGGGGCGGTGGCGTACAGGCGCGGGCTCGAGGCGCTGATCGGCGGCATGTGCGAGACAGACTACTCCGGCTATCCCGACTGCCGGCGGACGACGATGGATGCGTTGTCGAGCGCGTTGACGCTGGGCATGGATAGATCCACGCCCATTGAAACTCCGCTGATGTATCTCGACAAGACGCAGACATGGGCGCTGGCTGATGAGTTGGGCGGGCAGGTGCTGGTCGATCTTATCGTTGGGGAGACGCACACCTGCTATCTCGGCGACCGTTCGCACCGGCATGAGTGGGGCTATGGGTGCGGAACATGTCCGGCGTGCGAGCTGCGCGCGAAGGGCTGGGAAAAGTGGCGAGGCGCGCGGTGACGTATTCCGTCAAGGAGTGCTTTTATACGCTGCAGGGCGAGGGCGCGCAGACCGGGCGCGCGGCGGTGTTCCTGCGCTTTGCCGGATGCAATCTGTGGAGCGGGCTTGAGCGGGATCGTGCAAGCGCGGTCTGCAAGTTCTGCGACACGGATTTTGTCGGCGTCGATGGCGAGGGCGGGGGCAAGTTCGCGACGGCGGATGAAGTCGCGGCGCACGTGGTGCTTCGGTGGAAAGGCGCAGCAGGCAAGCCTTATGTTGTGTGTACCGGCGGCGAACCGTTGCTGCAGCTCGATGAAGAGCTGATCGTGGCGTTGCAGGCGAAGGGCTTCGAGGTTGCGGTCGAGACGAACGGGACGGTTGTCGCGCCGAAGTTGCTGGACTGGGTGTGCGTGTCGCCGAAGTCGACCGCAGAGCTGAGGCAGCTGGCGGGGGATGAGTTGAAGCTGGTCTATCCGCAGGCGGATGCGCGGCCGGAGAAGTTTGCAGGGCTCAACTTCCGTAACTTCTTCCTGCAGCCGATGGACGGGCCGGAGCGCGAAGCAAATACAGCCGCGTGCATCGCCTATTGTCTCGAACATCCGCAATGGCGGCTGAGCCTGCAGACCCACAAGGTGACGGGGATACCGTAGGCCCGAATGAAAACGCCGCCCGGTGGGGCGGCGTTTCCGTCAGGATGTTCTGGAGATCAGCCGAGCTTGTCGGCGAAGTGGCGGGCAAAACGGTCGAAGCTCGTGCGGGCGTCCGACCAGGTCGTGGCGGCGATGACGTTGTTGAGATCCGTCTCGTACCAGTCGTAGTCAATCCTCGCGAGTTCCTTGCCCGAGGCGTCGTAAGCGATGCCGGTGATACGGGCGCCGCCTACGCTGATGGAGCGCATCGGATCGAGGCCCGGCTTGTTGGAGACCTGTTCCCAGGTCGGGCGGTTGGGCTTGGCGTCCTCGATTGTGAGGACGACGCGATCCGCCTTCACGCCCTTGGCGGCGAAAGCCTTCTCGACCTTGCCAGTGAGGATGTCGGTCAGGATGGGCGACTTACGGACGCCGATGTCGTCTTCAAGTTTCTTCTGGAAGTCGGTCGAGACCTTGGCTTCGACCGTGAGCGCCATGGCCGGCGAGGCCATCAGGAGGCCGGCGATGGCGGAGACTGCGATAGTCGCGATACGCATTGGGTCTGTTCCCTGAAATATCTATTGAATTGCATAGGCCGGGACGACGAACCGGCGGCGGAACTTGAGCAAGTCTAGCATGAAGGTGGGATGAACAGGAGCGTCATTAAAGATCGCACCCGTTCACTATCGAGGTTTTTGCGCCTGCTGCTGGCGGCGCAGTTCCTCGTTTTCCTTCTTCAGCCGCTCGTTCTCGGCGCGCTGGGCTTCTTCCGGCGATGTGGTGACGAGATCGACGGCGCCGCCGACGACTGCGCCGGTCACGCCGATTGCCGCGCCTGCGACATCGGTCACGATGCAGGCGGAAAGAAGCGGGGCTGTCCCGAATATCGCGGCAAGAACAACGGCTTTGCGCATGACATGTCCCGTCCGAAATGAAACCGGCCCGACCAGCGCCTCGGAGGGTAGCGCAGGTCGGGCCGGGAGAGAACGGGCGAGGCCGTTCCGACTACAGTGTGTCGGTCAGAACGATCTCGGCTGGGCCTTCGAGGGCCTTGAAGACGATCTTCGTTCCGCCGGTGAAGGCGACGCCGTCGCGCGCGTTGATGCGCTCGCCGTCGACTTCGATCACGCCGGTGGCAGGAACTGCATAGACGTGACGGCCCGGTTCGGTTTCCCAGGCGAGTTCCTGGCCGGCTTCGAGCGTGACGCCGGCGACGCGGGCGTCGGCCCGGATCACGAGAGCGCCGTCATCACCCTTTCCGGAAGCGAGGATGGACCATTGGCCGGACCGGTCGTTCTTCGGGAACTGCTTGGCGCCCCAGCCCGGCTGGCCGCCGCCACGATCGGGTTCGATCCAGATCTGGAAGAGCGTCGTGTTCTCGTCCTCGAGATTGTACTCGGCGTGGCGAACGCCCGTGCCCGCGGACATGACCTGGACATCGCCGGCCGCGGTGCGGCCCTTGTTGCCCATGGAGTCCTCGTGCGTGATGGCGCCGGTGCGGACGTAGGTGATGATCTCCATGTCGCGGTGAGGATGCGGCGGGAAGCCGGTCTTCGGCGCGATGAGGTCATCGTTCCAGACACGCAGGCGGCCCCAGTTCATGCGCTTGGGGTTGTAGTATTCCGCGAACGAGAAGTGGTGGTGGGCGTCAAGCCAGCCATGGTTGGCGCCGCCAAGGGAGGTGAACGGCCGGACTTCGATCATTGTTATTGTCTCCAGCGGTGAAAGTCTGTTGGCGGGTATGTAGTTGCAAATGCAACAATATACAAGGGGCAGTGAGACCCAAGAAAAAGGCGGCCAATCCCAGGGGACTGGCCGCCTTGTTCTGACGTCGGTGCGCTGCGGCTAGCGCATCGGCGAATAGTCGGTCGGCGTGAGCTGGATCGAGACGACGCCGCCGGGCGAGATTAGCATCGGGCCGGTTTTCTGGCTGTCGTCGGAGACTTTCTTCCATTCCGGGTCGGCGCTGAAGGCGGACCAGGAGGCGTTGCGGGCTTCCGCAGTCGGGAAGGCCAGCAGGTAGACCATCTTGTCGGTCATCTTCGGCTGGTCGGCCACGGGGCGCCAATAGAGCATCGAGGTCATGCCGTGCTTGGCGAAGATGCTGAGCGTGTGGTTACGGAAGCGAGCGTGCAGGTCCTCGAGACGGCCCGGCATCACGGTGTAGGTGCGCAGCTCGAAATGGCGTGCCTTGGCGGCGGGCGTCATGTTAAGCGCGGGCGAGTAATCGGTCACCGTTAGGAACGTGCTTTCGGGAGCCTTGGAGAGCAGCGCGCCGTTGGCTTCGCTGTCCTTGTAGACCTTCTGCCATTCGGGATCGGCGGCAAAGTCGGTCCACGCCTTGTCGCGCGTCGCGCGATCCTTGTAGCCCATGATGTAGATGAGGCGGTTGTCGGCGGGCTGGCCGGCCTGCGGGGCGACATGGAAGAAGCCGACCGGGAACATGCCGTGGCGCTGGAACAGGCCGATCGTGTGATCGCGGAAGCGGGCGTCGAGTGCATCCATCTTGCCGGGCGAGGTCGTGTAAACGCGCAGCTCGTAGAGGCCGATGGAAGGCTTGGTCGGCGTGCGGTCGGTCGTGCTTGTGGTGGTGCAGGCGGCGAGCAGGGCCGCGGCGACTGCGGCGACGCCGATGACGGCACGGCGCAAAAGCGAAGTGTGGGGACGGGAGAGCGCGAACGTAGTCATGTTTCCTGCCTGTTGAGACGAAGCGGCCGGATTTCCCGGTCCGTATGCGGTTGAATTAGCTCAACATCCCGAAGAGCAACAGGCGTGCCCGGCAGGATTAAGGCGAATGTGAAGTCAGGTCGGCGGGGCTTCCGCCTGCAAGGCGTGCTGCGCTGCGGCGGCCTCGCGCTTCTGGGCGAGACTTTCCCAAATTGCGACAAACAGCACGGCGCCGCTGGTGGCGAGGCTGAGGGCGACGGGCGGAATATAGGGGGCCAGCGGCACAAGACCGACCAGGACGAGGATGCCGATGGCCGCCGAGAGCGGCGGTTCACGGAAAACCAGCCAACAGAACAGACCGGCGCCGAGCATGAACAGGCCGGGGCCCATCAACGTAACAGCCAGCGCCACGCCCTCGATGTGACCCAGCGGGTGGGCAAGGATCATCTCGTCGGAGACAGCCGTGACGATGATGCCGGCGATTATCGGGATGTGGCCGTAGGTGTAGGCCGCGCGCGCTATGGCGCCCGGATCCTTGTGATGGGCAAAGGCTTCCTTGGCGACGTCGGCGCTGATGACGAAATAGATCCACCACATTGCGATGGTTCCGAGCAGTGCGGCGCCGAAGGCGAGCCAGATTTCTGGCGCCCATTTCAGTTCGGCGAAGGTTGCGCCGGTAACGATGACGGACTCGCCCAGCGCGATGATGACGAACAAGCCGCAGCGCTCCGCCATGTGTTCGGGATCGATTGTCCAGTCTGTGGTGTGAGAGCGGCCCATGCCGGGGACGGCGAACGCAACCCATGGTCCCGCCACCTCGAGCAGCATCGCCGTGATCCAGAAGCCCCAGCGCGCGTCACCTTCGACAAGTCCGCCGGCAATCCAAAGAGCGCCGGACACGACAAGCCAGACCAGGATGCGCTGGAAGTTAGCGCGCTCGTTCGCGGGACCGTCCTTTAGCGCGTACAGCATGAAGATAGTGCGGCCGATGTGCATCGCGACATAGGCCAGCGCGAAGGACAGGCCGCGATCGCCGAATGCATCGGGGATCGACGAAGACATGACGAGGCCGCAGGCCATCAAAGCAAACAGCATCAGGCGCGGGCTGGTCTTTTCGCAGTCCAGCCAGTTGGTGACCCAGGCGGTGAAAATCCACACCGTCCACATCGCAGCCACAAGGAGCGCCGTCTGCATTGCGCCCTCAACGGTCGGGTGATGGAGGAGGTGGTGGGACAGCTGGGTGACGGCGAAGACGAACACCAGGTCGAAGAACAGCTCGGCGAAACCGACGCGGTTCTGATGCGGCGCGTGACGGTCGCGCAGGAGGCTGCTGCTGGCGGGGTGGTTGTCGTTTGTCACACGGGCCTCACGGGTATCTGACCGCGAGGGTGGACGAACCGTGGCCGAGTCTCAACCCGCTATCAGGCGGCGTGTCCAAATGCGAAGGCATCCATCCGAAGGATGCCGTAGGTGGTGCTCTGATGCAGGTGTTTCACGCTGTCCGCGCCGGCGCCGAGGGCGACGTAGAGGGGCAGGAGATGCTCCTCGGTCGGGTGATTGTGGGCGGCTTCCGGGGCAAGTGTGCGGTAGTTGAGGAGTTCGTCGACGCGGCGCTCCTTCAGGGCCGACACCATCCATTCGGCGAAGGAATGAACCCAGTCGGGCTCCGGCGCGTCGATGCGGCCGCCAGATGTGCGGAAGCTTGCGAGGTCGTGGGTGAAGCTGCCGGAGCCAATGATGAGCACGCCTTCCTTGCGCAGCGGGGCGAGGATCTGGCCGAGCTGGTAGTGATGGGCAGGCCCGAGGCGGGTCTGGACCGAGAGCTGGACGACGGGGATATCTGCATGCGGCCAGGAGACCATCAGCGGAACCCACGCGCCATGATCAAGACCGCGGCGCTGGTCGATATCGGTCGGGAAGCCGCTGGCGGTGAGGAATTCAGCGACGCGACGGGCGAGGTCGGCTGAGGGTGGGGCTGGATAGGTGAGCTGGTAGAGCGCTGGCGGGAAGCCGCCGAAATCGTGAATTGTCTCGTTTGCCGGCGGGGCGTTCACGGTGGGGCGCTGGCGCTCCCAATGGGCCGAAACCATGAGAATGGCTTTCGGGCGCTCGGGCAGGATGCCAGGCAGACGCTTGAGGAAATCGCGGGCTTCCGCGTCCTCGATCGCGAGCATGGGAGAGCCGTGGGAAACGAATATCGCTGGCAACATGAGGGCAACGTGGAGGGTGGGCCGTGCGCAATCAAGGGCGCCGGATTGACGCGCGGGGCGTGGCTGTCAGGGTGCCGGGGATTCGGGCGTTTACGGAGAATTCCGCGTGATGCGCATTGCCTTGATTGCCATGCTGGCGCTCGGGAGCCTCGCCGCGTGCGATGATCAGGCGCCGCCAGCGGCCGTTGAAACACCCGGAGCGACGGCGGCCGATGCGGCTCTCGAGAGCGCGGCTGAGCGCGAGTGCGCACAGTTGACGGGGTATGCACCCGAGAAGCTGGCGTCCGAGACGCCCGAGATGCGCGCACTTGTCGAGCGTGAATACAAGTCGTGCGTCGCCAAGGTCACCGGGCCACCTTAGCTCTCCATGTCCTTACGGATGAAGAACAGGCTGCCGAAGAAGCAGGCGAAGCTGAGCGCGTGGACGGACGTCGACCAGTAGACGGTGCTCTTGAGGCCTGAGGCTGAGGCGGCGGCACAGGTTGCAAATTCGGGTGACGCCTGGATGGCGGCCTTGCAGGCCTGCACATCGAGGCCCGATGGCGCCAGCACGTTGTTCGCAAACATGTCGCTGACCATGCCGAAGATCGTCGGGCCGCCGCCCAAGCCGATGATGTTGATCACGAAGAGCAGGATGGCGGATGCGGTCGCGCGCATCGCCGGCGGGACGAGACCGGGCACGCCGCCATAGACCGGGCCATACCAGATCGCGACGCCGATATTGGGGATGATCAGCAGGATCATCGCGAGGTTGATGTCGTGGATCGAGACCAGGTACCAGAAGGTCGGCAGGCCGATGAAGGGGAAGACGAGCGGCAGGACCGCGAAATGGCGCAGGTCCTTCGCCCCGAACTTGTCACACCACCAGCCGCCGAGCCACGAGCCGATGACGCCGCCAATGCCGGCCGCGAGGCCCATGGCGAGGCCGAGATAGCCAAGCTGCGTCATGCCGAAGCTGGAAGAGGCCTGCGTCACCTCCGGATAGTAGTTCCGCATGAAGAAGGAGGTGAGGAAGAAGGAGTGCGAGTAGGAGACTGACGCCGCGAAGGCGCCGCCGAGCGCAAAGAACCAGAATGTTGGCTTGCGCGAGAGGACGCCAAGCGCCTGGCTGATCGGGATGCGGGGCGCGTGGGCGGTTGGCTTGAAATTCGCGGCGCGGCGGGGCTCGGCCAGCGAGAACATGGCGAGCACAGCGAGGAGTAGCCCCGGCGCGCCGGCGACGAGAAAGGCGGCGCGCCAGCCCCATGAGCCGGCGATGATGCCGCCAAGCGCCATGCCGAGCAGCGAGCCAATGGAGATGCCCATCGAATAGATCGCCATCGCGCGGGCGCGGGATTCCTTCGGGAAATAGTCGCTGATCAGCGAATGGGCTGTGGGCGTACAGCCGGCTTCGCCGACGCCGACGCCCATGCGGGCGATGGCGAGAACGGTGAAATTCCAAGCCGCGCCTGCGAGAAGCGTGAAGGCGCTCCAGACAGCGAGTGATGCCGTCATGATCATCGGGCGGTCGCCCTTGTCGGCGATGCGCGCGATCGGGATGCCGAGTATGGTGTAGAGCAGGGCGAACCACAGGCCGCCCATCGCGCCGACCTGGAAGTCGTCGAGCTTCAATTCCTGCTTGATGGGTTCGATGAGGAGGGTGACGACCTGACGGTCGAGGAAGTTCACCGTGTAGATCGCGACGAGAAGGGCGAGGGCGTATCGCCTGTACGAGACCGGCAGGGGAAGCGCAGGCGCAGCTCTGCCGTCCATCGTCGCGTCAGTCATGGCGTCGTCTCCCGGCGCGCCTCTGACCGGGCGCTGACGAAGCGAACTATGCCCGAGCGTTTCGAGAAGCCAAGCCGGAATGCGTACCGCTTGTTCGAATGTCATGCTGCGGCGCAGCGTGGATAGTGCTGAACCAAGCGATGGCTACCGGCGTCTGACCGACCCGGTGTTCAAATCCGCTCGCCGAGGCAGTCGGAGACAAGTTCAGTGTCGAGGTATTCGGTGATTTCAACCATCTTCCCCTCGCGCATGCGGATCACGAAGCAGTATTCGTTGTCATAGCGCTTGCCGTTCTTCAGCTGGTTGTCGCCCTTCGCCTCGACGATGACGAAGTCGCCGTCGGCATGGATGCGCGCGGGGATGCAGGTGTTGCGACCGTCCAACTTCTCGCGGAGGCGGTCGAAGATGTCCACGAGGATCGCCTCCCTGCCGCGATAGATGCCGGACCATGAATTCCGTCCGCGGGCGATCCAGACGGCGTCGTCGGCGAGCGCCTCGACATAGGGGCGGCCATTGCCCTTGGCGGTTTCGGCGAAGATGGCGGTGATGATTTCACGGTTGTTCGGCATGCGTGTCCCCATTCCGGCCGGCGGCCGGTTGTTTGTGATCGAATCTGGATGGTCGAAGGCTACCCGTTAACGCCCTTCATTCCCAACTCGTCATAGCGCTCGCCTTTCACCTTGGCGGCGAGGGCGTCGAGCCGGGCGAGAGCAGCGGAGGTGAGCTTCACATCGGCAGCGCCGAGGTTCTGCTTGAGGTTGGCGAGCTTGGTCGTGCCGGGGATAGCAACGATGTTGTCGGCGCGCTGGAGCACCCAGGCGAGGGCGACCTGTCCGGCGGTGGCGTTGAGGCCGCTGGCTATGGCGGCGATCTCTTCCACGAGGGCAAGGTTGCTTTCCAGCGCTTCGCCCTTGAAGCGCGGGGCCATGGCGGCGCGGAAGTCGAACCCGTCGGCCTTCCAGTCCTTTGACCAGCCGGCGAGCATGCCGCGACCAAGCGGGGAGTAGGCGACGAGCGTTGTGCCAAGTTGTTTGCAGGCATCAAGAATGCCGTCGCTTTCGATAAAGCGGGTGAAAATCGAAAATTCGGATTGCAGGGCGGCGATGGGGTGAACATTGTTGGCCGTGCGAAGCGTTTGCGCCGTGACTTCGGAGAGGCCGATGTTGCGGACTTTACCTTCCTTCACGGCCTCCGCCATTGCGCCGACAGTTTCTTCGATCGGGCGGGAGAAGTCGCGGCGATGGAGATACCAGAGATCGACGTGATCGGTCTTGAGGAAGCTGAGCGATTGTTCGAGCGCGCGCTTGGCGTTCTCGGGTGATCCATCGACGCGCCGCTCACCCGTTTCCAGATTGTATTTCGGGCCGAACTTGGTGGCGATGAAAACCTTGTCGCGCCTGTCGTGGAAGGCAGCGCCGAGTTGCCGCTCGTTGGCGCCCATGCCGTACATTTCAGCGGTGTCAAAGTGGTCAACGCCGAGATCGATCGCGGCGTGGAGCAGGTTCACGGCTTCGCGCTCCTCGAGCGGCTGACCGTAGAAGGCGGCCATGCCCATGCAGCCAAGGCCGATGGCGTTTACGCTGGGGCCATTACGCCCGATGGTTCTGCGGATCATGGAAAGCCCTCGCGATATTCAGACGAACGGGATGTGAGCGTTCACTCACATAGTGGGAAGGCGCAGCTTTCCCGTCAAGATCAGCGAGAAGATTGTCATGCGAGGTTCCGTACGCGGGACCATGATTTGATCGACAGGTAGATCGCTTTTCATTGACGCGCAGAGTGAGAGGAATACACTTCTATTGTCCGGTTGTTTCCGGGCAGCTCCCGCGTCGCACGTCGACGGACTGGTCGAAGCGCCTTGTACCAACGGACACGGTGAAACAGACGCGGAGAGATTGCATGGAGGCTCCACCTGCTTAGCAATTCGGGCTCTCGCCAACATCGGGAGCCGCGGCTCGAGCGGTTGCGTACCTGGCCAGGACGCCTCGGGTCGTCATCGAAAAATCAGGAACTGAAAAGACGGTCTTTGACCGTATCTTGAACAGCCGCTCTCTTGAGCGGCGAGGCGAAAGCCGAAAGAGCCCTGCCCGGAATGAGCGGGGCTCTTTCATTTTTTGGCGAGCCGCACGCGAGCAGACGCGACGTCAGCGTTGATTGATCGCGCGCGAGCTGTGCAGATGTCGTCGGCGTTTTTTCCGGCAAGCGAGGATAGCGATGCTGACGGTCCACCATCTCAACGAATCGCGCTCGCAGCGCATCCTGTGGCTACTTGAGGAGCTGGGTGTTCCCTACGAGCTCAAGGCCTACCAGCGCGATGCGCAGACGCGGCTGGCCCCGCCGGAGCTGAAGGCGGTGAGCGCGCTGGGCAAGAGCCCGGTGATCACTGATGGCGGCCAGACGATCATCGAGACCGGCGCCATCATCGACTACATCATCCGCCACCATGGCAGTGGGCGGATGCAGCCTGATCCGAAAACGGCAGACTACGACCTCTACGTGCAATGGCTGCACTATGGGGAAGGCTCGGCGATGCTGCCACTGATGCTGCGCCTCTATACGGGACGGCTCGGAGAGGCGGCCGCGCCGCTGCAGCCGCGCATTGCCAGCGAGACGGAAAACCATCTCGGTTTCATCAATGGCCATCTGAAGGGTCGGGAGTTCTTCGTCGGCAAGGAGCTGACCGGCGCGGATGTGCAGATGAGCTTCGTCGCCGAGGTGGCGCGGGCGCAGGGATCGCTGCCCAGCTTCCCCGATTTCAATGCCTGGCTGGATCGCATCCACGCGCGGCCAGCCTGGAAGCGGGCAATCGAAAAGGGCGGGCCTTATGCGCTCGGCCGCTAGTTATTCCGGCGCAGCGATCTGCTTGCGGATCTCGCCATAGCCGCGGATGACGGACTTGATGCCGTCGTCCGTCGTATCCGTTAGTGCGCCGCGATAGCCTTCGATCGTGAGATCCGGACCGATCAGGAGATAGGCAGGCGTCTTGTCGACGCGCAACGCGTCTGCGAGCGCGCCGTTGTCGTCGATGTGTGGCCACAGCTTGCCTTCGTGTTTCGGAGCAGGCGCGTTCCGCACGATGGTCACCCCGAGAAAGTCGAGATCCGGGTCCTGGTCCGCCGCTGAATTCAGAGCGGCGATGTAGCGACCCTCGTCCGCATTGTCCGTGGACTGTTGAAAGCCGATGATCGTCCAGCGATCGCGCAGGTTGGCCTGGGTCAGCTCAGTGCCGTTGTCCTGCTTCGCGGTGAAGGGCGGCAGCGTTTCGCCTGCGAGCGGATAGGCAGTGATGTCGGTCTGCCAACCTTCAACAGTGCTGCGCGGCGTTTTCCTGATTGTAGCCGATGAAGTTTGTTCCGGGGCCGAACCTGTTGCGGCGGGCGCGGCAGGTGGCTGGCCGCACGAGGCGAGCGCGAGAGCGGCGGCGGCAAGAACAAATCCACGCATCGGGAATCTCCAGACGTGGATCGTCGTATCCGATTTGGGCAGTTGAGTGGCAGGGCGCGCATGGGTGATCGGCAGTTTCACGCCTGCGTATGATGTGGAACGACGCGTGCGCGGAGGAGTTCCCAGACGTGATGGAGGGACATGGCTGATTGGAGAAGATTGCCATGAACACGATGATCAAGCGAATGACAATGGCTGGCGTTCTCGCGCTCGGTATGACGGCGATGGCCCCGTTGACAGCAAGCGCAGGCGAATGGCGCCTTAATGCAGGCAGATGCCCTGACTTGCGCGAAGACCTGCGCGATATGCGCCACGATCGCGGCTGGCAGGATCGCCGTGAAGACAGGCGCGATTATCGTGTCGTGAACTGTCCGGCGCGCGCCTGGAGTTACTATCCGAGCCGGGGTGAGCGCTGGAACGAAAAGCGCTATCGCAACGCCTATCCGAAACAGGTGGTTATCTATAGCAACGGCCGCGTCTATCAGCGCAACTACCGCGGCGAACTGGTGAGCCTCGGCATCAATCTGCGCCTCGGTTGATCGACCAACTGACCGCAGATTACGCCCGCCTCGCAGGAGGCGGGCGTTTTCGTTTGCGCGAGCTGGCGTGGGCGTGACTAAGGGCCTAGGTTGATCGGCAGGGGAGAGGCGGGATGGTCAAGCGGATCGCAATCGTCGCGGGAGTTCTGGTCGGCGTTCTGGCAGTCGCGCTGGTCGCTGGATTTCTCTACATGCGAACATTCTTCACCGCGCCGTCGGCGGACTCGGTGCCGTCCGTCGTGGGCCATGCCGGAGCGAAGCGCGTGCTTGGCGTGTTTGCGCATCCCGATGACGAGCAGCTGGTCACAGGATTTTTCTCGTACGCGAAGGAGAAGGATCATGCTTTCACTTCGTTGGTG
This sequence comes from Hyphomonadaceae bacterium, assembly GCA_047601145.1. Lineage (GTDB taxonomy): Bacteria > Pseudomonadota > Alphaproteobacteria > Caulobacterales > Hyphomonadaceae > UBA7672. The sequence goes on along the minus strand of JASGJW010000003.1, from coordinate 413,647 downwards.
ACCGCCACCAAGGGAGAGGCGGGGCATCAGGTCCCGACGGTCGCGCGGCAGCAGGATCTCGGCATCGTGCGCAAGGCCGAGGCGCTGAAGAACGGTTTCGCGCTCGGCATCGACGATCAGGAAGTGTGGGACTATCCTGACAGCGGCGTGCCGGACGTTCCGATGGAGGAACTGGTCGCGCGTGTTGTCGCGAAGATCATCGCCGTCCAGCCCGACCTAGTGGCGACGTTCTGGCCGGCGAGCGGCGCGACCGGCCACAAGGATCACATGCGCATGGGCCTCGTCGCCGAGACAGCGGTGAAGCAGGTGAGGGCGCAGGCGGCGGCCGACGGCTATCGCGGGCCACGATGGATCGCCTACGTCGTGACGCCGCCGAACGGGCTGCGCACATTTGGCGGGACAGCGGGCAAGTTCGTGGCGGACAACCAGCCTGATGCGACCTACGCGATGCCGGGAAATGTCGCCGCGAAGTTGCGCGGCTGGAAAATCCACGCCTCGCAGGAAAACTACGTGCAGGCCGTCTACGGCTTCCCGGACTGGCTGCTTTACGCGCTGTGGGACCAGGAATTCTATCACCTGGTCGATCTGAACGCCGTCGGCCATTGAGCTGACGGGCCTTTCGTATCAGAATACGATCATTCGGGTTGGGGAATCTGAATGCCAAAGAAGCTTGCCGTCTTTTGCGACGGAACGTGGAACGACCTTCGCACTGAGCATCTGACCAACGTGGCGCGGCTTGCCAAATGCGTCGCGCAGGTCGATCCCGTGACGCGGATGCAGCAGATTGTCTATTACGACGAAGGCGTAGGCGTCTCGTCCAACATATCGAAAGGCACTGACGAACTGGTGAAGATCAGCGGCGGCGCGTTCGGTCGCGGATTGGATCGCAAGATCGAAGCTGCCTACCGCTTCATCGTGATGAACTACGAACCCGACGACGAGATCTTCGTGTTCGGGTTCAGTCGTGGGGCGTACACGGCGCGGAGTCTCTGCGGCCTGATCCGCAAGTGCGGCATCATCCGTCGCGACAGCTTCCACATGGTTCCGAAGGCCATGGAGAACTATCGGAATGAGCTTCATCCCGGGAGTCCGGAGATGATTCAGTTTCGCAGGGACTTTTCCCATCCACGAAGCTCGGGACCTGAAGATGATGTGTGGGTGACGGAAAAGCTGGAGCGGCGGGTCGCTGAACATTCAGGACGCGACGACTCGACAGTTGAAATTCCACCGCAGAGATATCCCGCGCCATTTCCTGATGAGAACCGGCGGGCGTGGTTGTTCCAGCATCGCAAGGCCCACTCCTACCGAATGATGTTCCTTGGCGTGTGGGACACGGTCGGTTCGCTCGGTATCCCGCTGAGGTTCGGCTGGCTGCTGGGATTTCTCAACGAGAAGTACAAGTTCCACGACACGCGCATATCGAGCCTGCATTCGAGCGTCCGGCACGCAGTAGCGATCGAGGAAGATCGCCGCGTGTTTGATGCGGCGACGATGGCAAACATTGACGAACTCAATTCGGAATGGGCTGAGGCCAACGCAAAGCGGGGACGCGGCTGGAACGTGGTCGATCATACGGCTGCGAACTTTGTGCCGTACAATCACAGGCCTTATCAGCAAGTGTGGTTTCCCGGCGGGCACGGCGCCGTGGGGGGTGGCAATCCTGAGCCCGGCCTGCCCAACGCCACCCTCCTATGGATCGCCGAGGGCGCGGCATGGGCGGGGCTTGCGTTCAGCCAGGACCAGCGGAGCGAGCTTGCTCTCGCGGCAGTGAAGGCAGACCCCTATGCCGCGTGGCGCATCGACAAGAAGGGAAATCCCAAGTCGAAGAACGCCTTTGACCTTCTTGGCTGGATAGGCGGCCGCAAACTACGCAGAGGGCCGGACCGGCTGGAAGAAGTCGGTATGACGGCGCGGTTGCGTTGGTGCAATTCAACCAAGAAGTGGCGGCCGAAGAATTTGCGCCCGTTGAGCGCGATGCCCTGTCCGCCGGGGTCTTTGCCGGCAGCGCCGCCGGGCTATCCGACAGCCGCAGGTGTTCCCGATCCCGCGTGCTATCCACTCTTCGGTGTAGCGGTTCAGGCAGGAGACGGGAAGGTCAGCGCGGCCGGGGAAGAGGATACGACGGTCAGGTTGCCAATATTCAACGCGAAACGGGATGGTGGGCCCTAGCGCGGGGCTCCGGCCGTCTTTGTAGTTCAAATGAAAACGGCCCGGCGCTGAGCCGGGCCGTTCGCATTTAGTCGGTGTTCGAGATTAGTGGAAGATCTCGAACAGGCCGGCTGCGCCCTGGCCGCCGCCGATGCACATCGTGACGACGCCATACTTGGCCTTGCGGCGCTGCCCTTCGAGCAGCAGGTGGCCCGTGCAGCGCGCGCCGGTGACGCCATAGGGGTGGCCGATTGAGATCGAGCCGCCGTTGACGTTGTACTTCTCAGGGTCGATGCCGAGCTTGTCGCGGCTGTACAGGCACTGCGAGGCGAACGCTTCGTTCAGTTCCCAGAGGTCGATGTCCTGGACCTTGAGGCCGTGGCGGGCGAGCAGGCGCGGAACGGCGAACACCGGTCCGATGCCCATCTCATCCGGCTCGCAGCCGGCGACTGCGAAGCCGCGGAAGGCTCCAAGTGGCTTCAGGCCACGTTTTTCGGCTTCCTTGGCTTCCATCAGCACGAGGGCCGCGCCGCCGTCCGAGAACTGAGAGGCGTTGCCGGCGGTGACGTACTTGCCTTCCTGGATCTTCTGGCCGCCCTTGAACACAGGCGGAAGCTTCTGAAGGTCAGCCAGCGTCGTCTGCGGGCGGTTGCAGTCGTCGCGGGTGACTTCGGTGTCTTCCATCGTGACGACGCCCGTCTCCTTGTTGGTGACGGCGTACTTGGTCTTCATGGGGACAATCTCGTCCTTGTACTTGCCGGCGGCTTGGGCGGCGGCTGTGCGCTGTTGCGACATCAAGGCGTACTCGTCCTGATATTCGCGCGAGACCTTGTAGCGCTCGGCGACGATTTCGGCCGTCTCGATCATGGTCATGTAGATGGCCGGGATCTTGGCGAGGAGCTTCTCGTCAAGGGCGCGGTTGCGGCCATCGGGCGCCGCAGGCGCACGAGGGCCAAATTGCACCAGCGAGATCGATTCGACGCCGCCGCCGACCATGATGTCGGCGCCGTCGCGGATCTGGTGGGCGGCAAGCGCGATGGCGTTCAGGCCCGATGAGCAGAAGCGGTTGATCGTGCCGCCGGCGACGGTGACAGGAAGGTCGGCCCAGAGCGCGGCCTGGCGGGCAATGTTGCCGCCGGTGGCGCCTTCAGGGTTCGCGCAACCGAGATACACGTCTTCGACTTCCTTGGGGTCGAGCTTTGCGCGTTCGACGGCGTGCTTGATCGCGTGGCCCCCAAGAGCCGCGCCATGGGTCATGTTGAACCCGCCCCGCACCGATTTCGCCAACCCCGTCCGGGCTGTCGAAACGATCACTGCCTCACGCATTCAGTCCTCCGTACCGCTTATTCAGATGGCTGGAGGTACCTTTAGCGCGAGATTTTTGCGGAATGCAACAGAACGCGCCCGGAGGACGCAAAATCCTGCCGGGTGCGAATGGCTTGCGGTGCGAGGCTGGCGGGTATCAGCCGGGTTTCTGGGTCGTTGTGGTCGTTGTGACGACGGTGGTCGGTGCGCTGGCCGGCGTCGCCATCATGGCATCATGCTGGGCCCTCACGATGTCGGCGGTGGTGTAATTCTTCTTGGCCGCGACGACAGCCTTCACCTCCGGTGCGATCGGATTGTCGGGATCGACGGCCGGGCGGGTGGAAACGGGCGTGACGGTCTCGGTTTTGGTCTCGATGACGGCGGTCGGGGTTTCGGACACCTGCGTGTCGACCGTGATGGACGTTTGCGGTTGGGGAATGTCCGCCGGGGGTTGGGCGAGAGCGGGCGCAACGGCGAAAGCAACGGCGGCGGCCGTCGAAGCAAGCAGGTATTTCATGTCGTGACCTTCCTGATAGCGCGGTAGCGCCTAGTGAAGTCGCGACGTCGAGGATCGTTCCAATCTTTCCGGCTTTGTAACGTCCTCCGCCTGTGGCGTTGGGCCGTGGGCCTGTTCGGGGTTCTCGATGTGGTCGGCGACGTAGGCGCCGCGCTGTCCGGGTTTCGCAGGCGAGTCGATTGTGGTGTCTTTCGTCGTGAAGAGTTCGAGCTGCGAGTTGAGTTCCGCGCCGAGGCAGATCGCGTAGGCGGACAGCCAGAACCACATCAGCAATGCAGCGACGGCTCCGAGCGATCCGAAGGTTGCGTTGTAGGCGTTGAAGTTCTCGAGATAGGTCGAGAAGGCAATTGAGGCGATCAGCCAGATAACGCCGGCCGCGAAAGCGCCGGGCACGATCCAGCGCCAGCGCGCACGCGTGCGGGACGGTGCGATGCGATAGATGATTGCGCAAGCGATCATGAAGAGGCCGATCATCATCAGCCAGCGCACGGTTCCGATGACGGCGTCTAGCAAAGCGCCGAGATAGAGTGATTTCAGGATCGGCGGGACGGCGGCGATGGCGGCCATTGAGATCATCACGAAGATGATGCCGCAGAACGTGAAGCCCAGTGTCAGCGCGGTGAGATGGAGGAAGTTGCGCTTCTCCTTCTCGTGGTAAGCCATGTTCATCGCTTGCACGAGCGCGGAGGTCGCGCCATTGGAGCCCCAGAGTGCGAGCAGGGCCGAGATGACGAGGCCGAGCGTGAGGCCGCCATCATCCTGGTTGGCGATAACCACCATCTGGTCAGCGATGAGGCCGAAGGCGTCGGGGGCGAAGTCGCGGATCGTCTGGAGTTGCTGGCCCAGCGACGTCATGTCGGTGAACAGGCCCCAGATCATCAGGCCGGCGGCGATGGCGGGGAAGATCGACAGGAAGGCGTAGAAACCGATGCCGGCCGACAGCAAGCCGATATTGTCGCCCATCGCCCGTTCCCAGACGCGCACGAGGATGGCGCGCCAGTCCTTCACACGGATGGCGAACGGGGAGGCGACGTCGTGCCGGCTCTTCATATCTGCGGCAACGTTGTGAGGGCGGGATGGGTTCCGTTTGGCGGGCGGCGGTTTAGGTTGACGGCATGAGTCGCGATCCCTCCGAACTGAAGTCGAAACCGGTTCCGGCCTCGGCCGAGGTGCTGGAGCGCAAGCGGGGGTATCGCGAGGTCGTACGGATTGATTTCGGAGGAGAGCTTGCGAAGGAGGCGTGCATCGAAGTGCGCGAACTCGGGATCGCAGGCGACAATCACTACAACACGCCACGCAACCCGCCTTACTATGTCAGCGTGCCCGGTTCGCTTGCGGAGCTTTACCTGCGACGGTCGGTGGCGGCGAAGCTGGCGGATGTGAATGCGCGGTTGAAGCCGATGGGGATCGAAGTCTATCTTTTCGACGCATGGCGGCCTCAGGCGATCCAGCGCTACTTCCACGATGTGTGGTTCCCGAACTGGTTGGTGGAGCGGCGCCCGCATCTAACGGGGCAGGCCCTGACGGACGAAGTGCAGAAGTACTGGGCAGCGCCGACAGCGGGCGAGAACTCGCCATCGCCGCATTCGACGGGCGCCGCACTCGATCTGACCCTCATGTTCTCGGACACGAAGCAGCCGCTCTTCATGGGCGGGATCTTCGACGATCTCACTGAGGAAGCATGGACAGATGGCTTCGAGCGCAAGCCGGCGTTGTCGATGTCGGATGAAGAGGCGCGGGCGAACCGGCGGCTGCTTTATTGGGTGATGTCTGAGGCCGGGTTCGCCAACAATCCCACGGAGTGGTGGCACTATTCCTGGGGCGACCAATTATGGGCAAAACTCCGAGGTCGTTCCGCCGCACATTACGGTGGCTGCAATCCTACAGGAAAAGCAGACGGGTGAATCCGGCTTAAGACCCCGGCAACTTTAACCGGCGAGAGTGACGGCTCAGTTGATTGCGGGGTCCTGATGCTCGACGCGTTCATCAAGCATGTGTCCAAGGTGGCTGGCCTGCAGGCGAAGCAGGCAGAGGCAGCTATCGGGATCGTGCTGAACGCCGCCGACAGGCAGGGCGCACCCATCGCGGACGAGATTTTCGAGCGCGTTCCCGGCGCGCGCACACTTGCCGCTACGATGGGCGCGCAGGTTGGCGCTGCAACGGGCGTCATCGCGCGCATGATCGAGCGCACGCCGGGCGGCCGTATCGCCGTGGCGGAGCAGGTTATTCGGGATCTTCACAAGGAAGGTCTCGGCAATATGGAGATCGGTCGCCTGTTTCCGGCGATCGGCAAATATGCGGAATTGGCGTTCGGCGTAAGCGGTGTCGGCCACCTCGGCGACATGTTCGGCGCGGTCAACGCCCCGGTTAGTGGAGTTCGTAGCGTAGCGTAAGTGATACAGTAGAGTAGCAACCTGGCGGGCGGCCTTAGGGTCGCCCGCTTTTGCTTTTGCAGAGAAACTTCGCAGTTCCGCGAACCTCACTGACGCGTGACAGCTGGCGTCTACTTTTTTCGAAAAGAATTCCCATCTGGAGGGAACTGGTGAAACGCGATGGCGTTTCTATCACGATCTTCCCGGCGAGGCGGTCTTATCCGTCCCCCCCGACCCCCCGAGACTGCGCGCCGGGAAGATGCCTGCTTCAAACGGAATAGGAGCGCATGATCAGGTCATGCGCTTTTTCGCTTGTAGATGGGATTAGCTGGTCTTTGCGGAGGCGGTGTCGATCCGGGCCTTGATAGCGGCGCGGACGGTATCGGTCGGCGCACGATCGACAGCGGCAAGCCAGGCGGCCTGAGCCAGATCCTTTTCGCCCTTGTGATCCTGCAGGACGGCCAGCCCCAGCGACACGCGCCAGTCGAGCGGCGTGATGGCGGCGAGCTGGTCGAGCTTGGACTTGGCTTCGTCATACTTCCCGGCGTCCAGCAGACAGAGCGCCTGGTCGCCCATCGCGGCGAGGGCCCACGCATCCTTCTTGAGTTCGGCTTCCGCAGATGTGCAGCGCGCTGCATCGACGCCAGCGATCGAGGCGGTCGGAAGCGAAACGGGCGTCACGGGCGCGGGCGGAGCAGGATGTGACTGAAGCTCGTTGGCCGGTTGTGGGGGTTTCGCTGTCGGGCTCGGCAGAGCGATCGGCGCGTTGGATGTCGGCGGCATCAGTGCGATGGGGGTCGGCTTGGACGGCGCAGGTGTCGCCGGCACAGGTTGCGTGGCGACTGGCGTGACTGGCTGGGATGCGGCGGCTGCAGCCGTCACAGGCGCTGGCGCGGTCGGTTGAGCCGGCGGCGTCATCGGGGCGGGAGTGGCAGCTTTCATCAGGGAGGAGCCGCTGTTCAACTTGGCTTCCGCGTATTTCGCTTCGATCAGGATCGCATTGCGATAGATGACGGTGGTCGCGTGATCGAGTGCTGCGCCAGAGAGCGTAATGGTACCGGAGGATGTTTTCACGCCCGTGACCATGGCGCCTGCTGGCGGAGAAAGGCTGAGCGGCGCCAGCGTGAGGCCGCCGACTTCAAGCGTCAGGGCTTCGCCGGTGCTTTTGGCTGATGCTGCGGTGGGCTGTTGTGACAGCTTCACCAGGATGGAGATCTTCTCGCCTTCGCGCGAGACCTGAATGTCCTCGACCTTGGCCTGTGACGTTGCAGACTGTGCATAGGCCGGAGGCGACAGCGCTAACGCGCCGATGGCGGCGCTGGACAGGCAGACGGCAGGGAATCGCATCCGCAGCATGCTTCCAGCCGGTACGCCCGAGGCGTTAATGAGCGGTTAGCATTGCTTAACGCTGACGGCGCGGTAGGCATTGGGCATGAGCGAGCAAGTCCTTGATGTCGTGAGACTGATCCCGGGTGCAGAACTGGGCGGGCCGGGCGCGCCGGATCCCCAGCTTTGCTCCAAAGCGGCGATCTCCGCGCTGGCCGAAGCGGCTGGCGAGGGCATGCGCATGACGTCGCTGGCGCTGGATGTGGCTTCTCATGCCATCGGCGAAGGGATGGTCCAGCTCGCCATCCGGACTGACAAGCAGGCGAAATCGATCGTTTTCGCCTCGGTCGATGCACGCACGGGCGCTGCGCTGGTGTTCTCGGCGCAGGGCCTGTTCAGCAAGGTGCGGTGAAGGCGCCTAAAGCGCCTTGTCGCGCAGCGGCATGAGATCCGGGAAATCGGCTTCACGCTTCTCCGCTTTCGCGGCGAAGGCTTCGCGCATGTGTGGACCGGAGAGCATGCCGGCGTTCCACACGCCGATGTAGTTGAGCCCGTCGGCCGTCGAATGGTCGCGGGCATAGTTGATCATCGCCTTCGAGCCGGTGACAGCGAGCGGGTTCTTGCTCGCGATTTCCTTCGCGATGCTCATGGCGTGCGCGAGCATGGCTTCGTGCGTATCGAACACCTCGTTGACGAGGCCGATCTCCTTCGCTTTCGAGGCAGCGAGACGTTCGCCCGTGTAGGCGATCTGGCGCACCCAGCCTTCGGGGATCAGCTTGCAGAGACGCGGGAAGGTGCCGACGTCGGCGGTCATGCCGATGTTGATCTCCTGCACGCAGAAGAAGGCGTCCTTCGTCGCAAAGCGAAAGTCACAGGCGGAGGTCATGTCGACGCCGGCGCCGATGCAGCCGCCTTGGACGCAGGCGATCACTGGCATGCGCGCTTCCTCGAGGCAGTTGAAGGCGCCCTGTAGCGCATGGAGATCGCGGATGAATTTCTCGGCGCGCAGGTGCGGGTCCTGCTTGTTACCGACAATCCCATCGGGACGGGTGAACACCGCCAGATCCATTCCGGCGGTGAAATGCTTGCCCGTGGATGACAGGACAATGACGCGGGCCTTCGCATTGCGGTCGATGTCGCGGACAATGTCGGGCAGTTCGACCCAGGCCTCGGGCGTGAAGGTGTTGAACTGGTCCGGGCGGATCATCCGGATGTGAGCGATCCGGTTCTCGATCGTGACGTCAAAACAGGTCGGCTTGGCGCTCATGTGAAGTTTCCTCGGGCCTTGACCTGCCTGTCCCCGTTTGACGGCAGGGGTCTTTCCGGTTCCTATCCGGCCAGCAGGGAGAGGGGAACCCTGAAGGGAGGTCTGATGCGCGTCTGGCGGGCGGGATTGGCCGCGATGCTTGCCGTTACGTTCGCCGTGTCAGCGGCGGGCGCGCAGGACTTTGGGAAGATTGCATCGGACGTGCTTCACAAGGCCATGCCGGGAGACAAGGGCAATCTCTCCAAGACGGACGTGACGCTAGGGCTGAAAGAGGCGCTGAACGTCGCGAGTGGTCTGGCGTCCAAGCGGCTGTCGGCAAAAGACGGTTTCATGGGGGATGCAGCGGTGCGTATCCCGCTGCCTGGCATTCTGGGCGACGCGCAGAAGCGGCTATCGCCTTTTGGCATGGCTGCACCGCTGGACGATCTCCAGCTCAAGGTGAACCGGGCGGCCGAGGCGGCTGCTCCCACCGCGGGCAAGCTGGTGATCGATGCGGTCAAATCCATGAGCTTCGATGATGCGATGGGCATTCTCCGCGGCGGAGACACTGCTGCGACAGATTTCCTTCGCAAGCGGACAGAGGCCGGTCTGCGCACGTCCTTCCGACCGTATTTCGACCAGGCTTTGTCGACGTCCGGCGCGCTGAATTCGGTTGATGCAGCCGTGGCCAAATACGGGGCGGGAACGGTCAAGAAGGACGCAAAGACATGGCTGGCGGATGCCGCCACGACTAGCGCGCTCAATGGATTGTTCTATTACGTCGCGCGTGAAGAGCAGGCGATTCGACGCGACCCCGTGAAGCGGACCAGCGACATCCTGCGTAAAGTGTTCGGAGGCTAGTCGCGCGGGATGCGCCGGTTTCGAGTAAACATACGGGACGGCGAGACGTCCGGCATTGCGTTCGGTGACCCGGTACGTCCGGTCGACGTCCTGTTCCTGCATGCGACGGGTTTCAACGCTGTCACATATGAATTGATCCTGGAGCCGCTCGGCGGACAAATGCATGCTGCAGCGCTGGACATGCGCGGGCACGGCCGTTCGAAGCTTCCGGCAAATCCGCGCCGCCTGAAGTCGTGGAACAAGTTCCGCGATGACGTGATCCAGGTGCTGGAAAAGATTTCCCCCGACGGCGCGGTGCTGGGCGGACATTCGATGGGCGCGACGGTGGCGCTGCTGGTTGCCGGCAAGCGGCCTGATCTGGTGCGCGGGCTGGTGATGGTGGACCCGGTGCTGATGCGCCGCAGTGTTTCGCGGGCGTACAACTTCCCGATCTTCAACATGTTCATCCAGAAGAACCAGATGTCGAAGCAGGCGCTCAAGCGCCGCCGCGAATTTGGCTCGCCTGGCGAGGCGGCGGAGTCGCTGCGCGGGCGCGGGGCGTTCAAGACATGGCGTGCGCCGTTCCTCGACGATTATGTGGTCGACGGCGTGCTACGTCAGGACAACGGCAAGTATGAGCTGTCCTGCACCCCGGAATGGGAGTCGGCGGTGTTCGATGCGCATCGCTATCGCCCATGGGCCGCGCTGCGCAGGCTCCGGAGAAAGCGGATACCCATCATTGTCCTGCAGGCGGACCGCGAGTCGACCTCCCCGGCGGACATCGACCAGCGCGTTCACGCGATCCGGCCCGACGCGGCCATCACGAAGGTTCCGGGCACGACGCATTTCGTGCCGATGGAGCGGCCCTACGTCGTGCGCGACGCACTCAAGATGCTCTACGAGGCGATGATCGAAGGGCACATGCTGATCGACTATGTCGGCGCCGTACGGCGCACGATCGACGATAGCGTCGGGATCATGGACTAGGGCTGGGCCCTACATCACGCCGGCTTTTGCCCACGCTTCCTTCGGCCAGCGATTATGCATCCAGAACCACTGGTCCGGCGCCTCGCGGATGCGGGCTTCGACCCACTGATTGATGCGCAGCACCGTGTTGTAGATCGCCTTGTTCTCGTCCGGGTCCGTATCCGGCGCGAAGGGCTCGTGGAAAGTGACGCGGTAGCGGCCCGGGCCGGTGCGCAGGCAGGCGACGGGCAGGATCTTCGTCTTGAACTTCATGGCGAGGCGCGTCGGGCCTGGCGCCGTCATGGCGTCGTAGCCGAAGAAGGGCACGGCGATCCCCTGGTTGAACTTCTGGTCGTTCATCAGGCCGACGGACACGTTTTTTCCCAGTGCGCGCATCAGCTCGCGCGTGCCGGCGCCTTTGGGCGTCAGCACCCTCGTGCCATAGGCATGGCGGACGTTTGCCATCTTGCGGTCGATGTAGGGGTTGTTGAGCGCGCGATAGGTGATCTGCGTTTCCGGCGCGCGGTTGCAGATCGCGGCGCCAACCATTTCCCAATTGGAGAAATGGCCCGAGATGAAGACGACGGGCTTGCCGCTGGCGCGGAAGGCTTCGACATGCTCCGCGCCGACGATCTCAAGGCGCGGGTTCTCGACATAGGGTTTGATTTTGGTGAGGTGGGGCATCTCGCCCGCCGTATGTCCCAGCGTGGCCCAGGAGCCCTTGGCGACTTCGTCGATCTGTTTCTCGCTCCAGTCCGGGAAGCACATGCGCAGGTTGCGGAACATTGTGCGATGCTGGGACGTGAGAGGGCCCAGCCCCTTGAGGATGCCCGCGACCGTGTTGGACGCAGTCTCAATCGGCAGGAACGCCATCGGGTTCCAGTAGACCCAGTCCCACGCGAAGGCTTCGAGGCTCCAGACGAACTTCGCGCCAAGCGTGGTGCGCTGTTCATTGTCGAGATCCTTGGGGCGAATGAAGCGCGGCGGCTCGTGGCTTTCGGTGTCGCTCATGCAAGTACGCGATCGAGCAGGGATGCAAATGCGGCGGGATCGTCGAATTTCGCTTCGACGGAAGCGCGAAGCACTTTCGTTTTCAAGTCCTGCGGCAGGCGCACGAAATCCTTGTCGGTCGTGACAAGGCGCGCGTTGCGTTCGGTCGAGAGTTTCATCAGGTACGATATGTCCGAAGGCGTGAAGGCGTGGTGGTCCGGGAAGGGGACGCTGTCGGCCAGTTCGACGCCGGGTTGCGCCTGCAGACTGTCAAAGAAGCGTTCGGGCCGTCCGATTCCCGCAAAGGCGATGTAGCGCCCCGGAGGCAATGGCGCCAGCGGCGCGAGATAGGCGCGCAGGATGGTTCCCCTGAAATCCCTGAGAGCGGGCGGCGTTTCGCCATTGCCCATCAGCACAACAGCGTCGGCGCGTGCGAGGCCGTCTGAGATGCGCTCGCGCAGCGGGCCTTTGGGAAAGATGTGGCCGTTGCCGAACGGGTTGGAGGCGTCGATCACCACGATGGACATGGATTTCTTCAGGCTCGGGTTCTGATGACCGTCATCCATGACGATCAACTGGACGCCATCGGCCCTCATGGCCCTTGCGCCGGCGGGCCGATCCTTCGAGATCCACGCTTCACCGAAGGCTGCAAGCATCAGGGGTTCATCGCCCGTTTCGGTGTAGGCGTGCCGGACGGCATCGACGCGGTGCGCGCCTTTCAGCGTGCCGCGATAGCCGCGCGAAAGGCTGGCGGCGCGAACGCCTTTCCCGGCGAAGTGCTTACGGACCGCGGCGGTGACGGGAGTCTTGCCAGCGCCGCCAAGAGTGAGGTTGCCGATGCAGATGACAGGCAGGCCGGCATCTTCGGGCACTGCCTTCTCGATGCGGTTCTGGCCGGCCCGGCGATAGATCATTGACAGCGGCGTCAGCAACAGCTTGATCATCGGCGCAGACGCGCGCGAGCGTTTGTCTTGCACGGTCCAGAAATGCGGCTCACGCATCGGGGCGGCCAGAGCTCTTGAGCGGCAGCATCGACTCAATGGCGTCGAGCGTCTTCTCGAACGGCTCGCGTGAAGCCGTGAAGGACGAGCCGAGCGCGGGCGCCGGTTGGGCGTCGTCGAGGTCGGCAAGCCAGTAGTCGGAGAGTTCCTGCGAGGAGGAGCCGATAACGAGCGCTCCGGATTGCTCGAGCTGTTCGAACGTTTCGCGGAAGTTGAAGCCGTGCGGACCGGTGAAGACCCGCTTGCCGAGCTGGACAGGCTCGATCGCGTTATGGCCGCCAATGCCTTCAGCCGTGGCGCCGCCAAGATAGACGGCATCGGAGGCGGCGTACCAGAACAGAAGCTCTCCGATCGTGTCGGCGACGAGGATGTCCGTCTCCATGCGTGGGAAAGATTTGTCCTTCGACCATTGCTGCGTGGTCATCCCGCGTTCGCGCATCATGGCGGCGATGGCGTCGCCGCGATCGGGGTGGCGGGGGACGAGGATCATCAGCACGCCCGGTTTGCGCATGCGGACTTCGATGAAGGCGTCGAGCGCGACCTCTTCTTCGCCGGGGTGGGTTGAAGCTGCGAGTACAATCGGACGGCCATTGGTTTTCTGTCGGAAGCCTGCGACCTTTTCTGCGGAGGGGCCTTCGACGGCGGCTGCGGTCTTGAGATTTCCCACCGTCTCGATACGGCGGCCAATCGCACTGCCGAGGCCGTTCGCGGTCTGCTGGTCGGCCGCGCCGATGAAGCGGAAGGACGCGAACACCTCCTTCGCGGAAGCGGAGCGCTTGTTCCAGCTCCTCAAGGTCTTTGTCGTCATGCGCGCGTTCACGAGGGATGCTGCAACGTGATGCTTCTGCAGCCCTGCGAGCATGTTCGGCCAAATCTCGCCTTCGGCGAACACGGCGGCGTCGGGTTGCCAGTGTTGGAGGAAAGCTTCGACAGCCTTTGGGCCATCGACAGGCGCCATCTGATGGATCACGTTCTGCGGCGAGGATGTCGCAATCATGTCAGCAGAGGTTGTCGTCTGCGTGGTGACGAGTGCGTGGACGTTCGGACGACGCTTGCGAAGTGCTGCGAAAATATCGAGCAGCAGACGGGACTCGCCGACGCTGGCCGCATGCATCCAGATCAGAAGCCCCGCGGGACGCGCCACCTGCGAGACGCCGAAGCGCTCGCCAATGCGGTCGGGATTTTCCTTTCCCCGCTTGAGGCGCTGCTCGACCAGCCATGGGGCAAGCGGTTCAAGCAGGCGCGTGCCGAAGCGGTAGAGCGCAAGCGATGCGGTCACGTCCCGCGATGCTCCATCACGGGTCCGGCGTCATTGGCGGCGATGGGAACGGGGTCGTCGGTCGCTGTAGCTTCGGCCTTTTTCGGCTCCGGCAATGGCACGGTGTCGCACTCGAGACCGCAGAGTTCGTCGGCGCGCTTCGTCGCCGCCTTCAGCGCAACTTCGACACGCTGGCGAAGCTCTTCGGAGTCCATGCTCTTGGACGTGGGGATCGGCTCGGCGATGACGACCGCGCCGCGAGCGAACGGCTTTGGCCAGAGTAGGCGGTCCCATGTGTCGAGACGTTTGGCGTGGGCGGAGAGGCCGTAGATAACGATCGGCACGCCCATCTGCTGCGCCAGCTTGATCGTGCCGATGCCGACGACTTCGCGCGGACCTTTCGGGCCGTCGATGGTCATCACGATGCAGCCGCCCTTTTTCATCACTTCCATCGACTCGCGCGCCGCGGAGACGCCGCGCTTACTCTTGTCGCTGCGACCAGAGGAGGAACCGCGGATGATGTGAAGGCCGAGCCATGTGCCCGCGCGCTTGGTGAACTCGCCGTCCTTGGAGGGGGAGACCATCAGCGTGGCAGGATGCGGCGGCTTGGGCCATTTCGGACGTTCGCGGATCTGGATGTAGGGCATCAGCAGTATGCGCGAGTGCCACGTGGCGGCGACCCAACCCTGCGGCGAATCCCAGAGCTTGCGGACGTGATCCATCCCTTCCACGCGCCAGCGCATGGTGTGCGAGAGGATGGACATATAAGCCCAGATCAACGTGCCCCCGACCCAGGGAATCACAGGTGACTGGCTGCGACGCTTCGACATGAGGCGCTATATACTCCCTGTCGCGATAGCCGCCAGACGCCGGTAACTGCGACCATTTCCCGATAGGTAGGCTGGGCGGCATTGCTGCGGCGCCCAGCATCCTTGCAATCCGGGCCGGAAACGGCATCTAGCGAGCATCATGACCAGCGGCGCAGCCACCATGGCCCCTCCGATCGACCTCGCTACCCCGGCCGGCCGCCGCCGCGCCCGGAAGGAGCTCATCTGGGGCGACCACGGCTTCCTCAGATTGCGGTTCCGCAACCTTCACCAGATCTCGGACGAGATGTTCCGGGCCAACCAGCCTTCGCCAGAGCATATCGCCCGTTACGCGAAAGAGCTGGGACTAAAGACGATCATCAACCTCAGGGGCCAGAGCCCTAAAGGCTACTATCTGCTGGAAAAGGAAGCTTGCGAGCGTAACGGCATCCAGCTGATGGATTTCCAGATGTTTTCGCGCGACATCCCATCCCCGGAAGCTGTGCTGGAAGCGAAGAAGCTGTTCGAATCGATCGCCTACCCGGCGCTGATGCACTGCAAATCGGGTGCTGACCGGGCCGGCATTATGGCCGTGCTATACATGCATTTCCGGAAGGGGCAGACGATCCAGCAGGCGCTGGAACAGCTGTCGCGGAAATACCTGCATATCCGTGCAGGGAAGACCGGCGTCCTCGACTTCTTCTTCGAAACCTACCTTGCGGAAGGCGCCCCCAAGGACCTGACTTTCACCCAATGGGTCGAGGCGGGGTATGACAGGACGGCTCTCAAGGCCAAGTTCCTCAAGACCCGCAAGTGGAAGATTGACCAGGCCCAGTTGCTTGGCCGCGAATAGAGGCAAATACCGTCACGATTACAGATTACGGAAAAAACCGTTCGCCAGTTGTCTTGGCGACGGTTAGAAAGTCCTGCGGTTTGCGTGGAGGGGTGTCATGAAGTTCTTTATCATCAATAGCTTCCGCTTTCTGGTCTATATCGCTTACTTCGGAATCATCGCGCTGTACGCGTTCGGCGCCTACATTGAGCGGGACCAGATCCAGGAAGTGATCTCCAAGCTCACCGGCAAGGGCGTGCTCACGGACGGAACCATCGATCCGGGCATGGTGCTGCAGCCGTCGGGCCTTGCGGCGCTATCCATTGTGGCTGGTCTGATCATGGGCTGGATTGCTGCGACACTGGTCTGCGGCGTGTTGGTCACGTTGCTCGACATCCGCGACGACATCAACGACCGCCTGCCACGCGCGAAGTAACGCTGGCGCAACGAGTTTCTAGGAGGCGCTGGCGGTCACGCCGGCGCCTCTTGCTTTACAAGCCCTTGGCCTTTGCCCTCCGGCGCTTCACATAGGTCCCATGACCACTGCTTCCGCCGACATCCTCCAATCCCTGATTGAAAGCACGCTGAAGGCCGGGGCGGACGCCGCCGACGCCCGGCTGTCGGAGAATGCGAGCCTGTCGGTCGAGGTTCGCAAGGGTGAACTGGAGAGCGTTGAGCGCGAGGAGTCGCGCGGTGTGGCGCTGCGGGCTCTGATCGGCCGGCGTCAGGCGACCGTCTCGGCGACGGACCTTTCTCCCGATGCGCTGAAGGCGCTGGCTGAGCGGGTCGTGGCGATGGCCAAGCTGGCGCCGGAGGATCGCTATTGCGGTCTCGCAGACGCCTCCGAGATTTCACACAACCATCCTGACCTGCAACTCGAGTGCGACGATACGGCCGAAGCCGGGGAGCTTGAGCGGCGCGGGCGCGAGATGGAAACGGCTGCGATGGCGGTCGGGGGCATCAAGCAGATGTCCCACTGCGGCGCCTCATGGGCGACATCGAATGTATGGTTGGCGGCGTCGAACGGCTTCGCCTCGCACAAGGCATCCGGCTACTCGTCCATGGCGGCGGTCGCGATCTCGGAGCGCGATGGCGCGATGGAGCGCGACTACGAAAGCTCGTCGGAGCGGAAGTTCGCCAAGCACAAGGCCCCTGAATGGGTCGGCCGCGAAGCGGGGCGGCGGGCGGCTTCACGCCTCGGTTCGCGCAAGTTGGAAAGCCAGACCGCGCCGGTAATTTTCGAGAACCGTCTCGCCAGCCGTCTGCTTGGCGCCTTCGTTGGCGCGATCTCGGGGCCTGCCATCGCGCGCGGCGTATCGTTCCTGAAGAACCACATGGAAAAGCCGGTCTTCGCGCCGGGTGTGGACGTGATTGACGATCCGCTGCGTCTCGGCGGCTTCGGTTCGCGCAGCTTCGACGGCGAGGGCCGGCCGGTTCGGCAGACGGCCATCGTGAAGGATGGCGTGCTGACGCAATGGCTGCTCAACGGCCCATCCGCGCGCCAGCTTGGGCTCAAGCCGAACGGCTTCGCCAGCATGGGCTTCGGCGATCCGCCGGGAGTTACGACCTCCAACCTCGACATCCAGCCGGGCAAGCGTTCACTCGTGGAGCTGATGAAGGATGCGGGCGCGGGCCTGCTGGTCACCGACATGTTCGGCCCATCGCTAAACCCGAACACGGGCGACTATTCGGTCGGCGTTTCCGGTTTCTGGTTCGAGAATGGCGAGCGCGCGTATCCGGTGTCGGAAGTGACGGTCGCCGGCGACATCCCGGCCATGCTATTGCGCGCCGTGCCGGGAAGCGACCTCGAACTCCGCGGCTCCACGAATGCGCCAAGCCTCCTGATCGATGGGATGGCCCTTGCCGGCAGGTGATCTCGGAGCGGATCTGGCGCTGCTGCAGGATCTCGCCCTGCTGAAAAACGTGGCGCGCGAGGCAGGGCAGCTGGCGCTCGACATGATGCGGCAGGGCGCGAAGGCGTGGGACAAGTCGCCCGGCAATCCCGTCACCGAAGCCGATCTCGCCGTGAACGATCTGATCGCGAAACGCCTGCGCGGCGCCCGGCCGGAGTATGGCTGGCTGTCGGAAGAGACGAAGGACAACCCCGCCGATCGCTCGCAGCCGCACGTGTGGGTCGTAGACCCGATCGACGGAACGAAGGCGTTCGTGAAGGGCGATACAGGTTTCTGCGTCGCTATCGCCCGGCTCGACGGCAAGGAGCCTGTGGCGGGCGTCATCTACAATCCGAATTTCGACGAGCTGCTGCACGCGCGTCTGCACGGCGGGGCGTTCCTGAACGATCGGCCGATCCGCGTTTCGCCGTGCCGGAAGCTTGGCTGCCGGATGGTGGGACAGCCGGATGTGTTTGCGAACAGCGATGCCGCGACGCGCTGGCCGGGCGTCCGGCTTCTCCGGCCGATACCGAATGCTGTCGCCTGGCGGCTGGCGTTGGTCGCCGCAGGCAGGTGGGATGCGGCCGTCGCCCTCAATCCCAAGAATGACTGGGATCTGGCCGCGGCCGTTCTCCTCGTGCGGGAGGCGGGTGGAATTGTCACAGACCGGGACGGCGGAGACCTCGTTTTCAACGGTCCTTCCGTTGTTCATGCGGGCGTCGTGGCCGCTGGCGCGGTTCTTCACCCGCTGATAATGGAAAGACTGCACAACCGCCCGGCCGCCTGATTGAGGCAGGAGCCCGTAATGACGTCGTCCACACCCGATAAACAGCTACTGCACCTCGTGATCGGGGGCGAGTTGAAGCAGGTCGGCAGGTTCGAGTTCGCCAACCTGAAGGAAATCGATTTCGTTGGCGCTTTCCCGAACTACAAGGCCGCCTACGACGCCTGGAAATCGGCTGCCCAGCGCACGGTCGATAACGCGCAGATGCGCTACTTCATCCTGCACGCCCACCGGCTGCTCGATCCGGAAACCGGCAAGAGCCACGATGCCTGACGCCGCCGGCGCGCCTGTGAAGGGCCGCCTCTCATCCCGCTTCATGCGCGACTGGCTGCTTCCGCAGTGGAAGTGGTTCCTGCTCGGCGCTTTCTTCGCTGCGCTGACTGCCGCGTGCGCCTGGGGTTATTCGCAGATCACGTCGCTGGCGACTGACTGGCTCTCCAACGGCGACAATCGCATCTTCAATACGGCGCCGATCGTAATTGTCGCGCTCGTCGCGCTCCGGGCGCCTGCTCTCTACTGGCAGACGCAGGCCAACAACCACGGTGTCCAGAACGCCATCGTGAAGTTGCAGGAAGCGTTGTTCGGCAAGCTGATCGACGGCGACTTCGCTCGCCTTCAGTCCAAGAATTCTGGCGAGTATGTCTCGCAGTTCGCCAATGACACGGTGCTGATCCGCGAAGCCGCGCTGCGTGTCGCCACCAATCTTGCCAAGTCCACGCTGACAATCGGCGCTGCCGTTATTTTCATGTTCATGACCGACTGGCTGCTCACCCTGTTCCTGCTGATCGTCTATCCGATCGCTTTCTATCCGGTGATCCAGCTAGGCAACAAAGTCCGCAAGTCATCGCTCAGGGCGCAGGAGCAGGCCGGCGCGCTGACCTCCATCCTCAATGAAGCCTTCCAGGGCTCGCGAACGGTGAAGGCTTTCCAACTCGAGAACTACCAAAAGGGTCGGGCGCATTCAGGCTTCAGCGAGCGCGCGCGTCTCTACATGAAGGTGCTGCGCTCCAAGGCGCTGGTTGACCCGTTCCTCGAGATAGTCGGCGGCGTGGCGCTGGCGGGCCTGTTCATGTTCGCCGGTTGGCGAGCGATGTCGGGGGAGATCACGGTCGGCGAACTCCTCGGCATCATTGTTGCGATCGGAGTTGCTTCGCCGGAGATCCGCGCACTCGGCACGCTCAACGGCGTCGTCAACGAAGGCTTGGCGGCGGCTGGACGCGTCTATGCGGTGATCGACGAAAAATCTGCCATCCAGGATAAGCCGGGCGCCCTCCCGCTGGGCCGTGCTCGTGGCGAGGTGGAGTTCGTCGATGTCGGCTTTGCTTATCCGGGCGCCAGCGCGGCGCTGAACGGATTGTCGTTCTCCGCGCTACCAGGCGAGACTGTCGCGATGGTCGGCCCATCGGGCGCGGGCAAATCCACCGTCTTCAACATGCTGCTCCGCCTCTACGAGGCTGGCCAAGGCGAGGTCAAGATCGATGGTCTTGACGTTCGCGACGTTCAGCTCGCAACCCTTCGCCGCAACCTCGCGCTTGTCTCACAGGACGCCTTCCTGTTCGATGCCAGCATTCGCGACAACATTGCGCTCGGCCGTTCCGGTGCGACGGACGAGCAGATAAAGGCCGCTGCTGCCGCTGCTGCCTGCGATTTCATCGAGCGGCTGCCCGGCGGCTGGAATGCTCCGGCTGGCGAGGGCGGCCGCAATCTCTCCGGCGGGCAGCGCCAGCGGATCGCGCTCGCCCGTGCTCTCCTGTCGGAAGCGCCGGTACTACTGCTCGACGAGGCCACCAGCGCGCTCGACTCCGAAAGCGAGTCACGCGTTCAGGCCGCGTTAGCTGAGATTGCAGGTAAGCGAACGATCATTGTGATCGCCCATCGGCTCGCCACTGTTCGTCGTGCTGACCGCATTTTCGTGATGGAGGCAGGTCGCGTCGTCGAGGCTGGAACTCACGACGAGTTGATGGCGAAAGCCGGTGCTTACGCACGTTTGGCAGCGCTTCAGCTTTCCTGATCCCGCTCCGTCTTACCGGCCTGTAGGGTTACGTTAACGGCATTAACGTACATTAGGGCCTAGAGGGACATCGTTTCATGAAGCCAGCGGACGTCAGCGTCCTTGTCAGCTCGCATTTGCCGGGCGTTGCGCGCACGGTGCGCATGGCGCTGCGGGGCATGGGCGTTCGCACGATCGCGCTTTCGGCCAACGCGCAGCAGTTGCACGAAGGCTTCAAGACGGCCGAACCGCATTGCGTCGTGATCTACGTCGACGGGCCGACGCCGGAGGATCCGGGCCTCGAGACGCTGATGTATATCCGCCGTTCGGAAACGAGCCCGCAGCGTCAGATTCCAATTGTTGTGGTATCGCCATGCCGGGATCTCGTCACCATCAATGCCGTTATCGATGGCGGCGCGCACGAATACGTCCTGTTCCCGACGTCCGGCGAAATCCTGCTCAAGAAGATCACGGCCGCGCGCACCACGACGCGTCAATGGGTCGATCGCCCTGACTATTACGGCCCCGAGCGCCGCATCGATCGCGAAACGCCGCCGGTCGTCGAGCGGCGTGCACCTGATGTCTTCGACGCAACCGGGCGATAGCCCGCGACTGCTGATTGTCTGACAATCCCCGCGTACACCGGCCGCCGGACCTGCTAGCTTGCGCGTCTCGACTGGAGATGCGCCATGGCCGCACGACTTGCTTTCGCCTGCCTGAGTTCCGCTTTTCTCGGCGCCTGCGGCCCGCCGCCGCCTGCCGCTCCCGTGCAGCAGGCTGAGAAACCTCCGCAACCTGCGGCCCCTGCGGCGGCGCCTAGCGAGCCGCTCGATCCGTTCGTAGTGATGATCGGTGCGGAACGGTGGGGCGTCATCATGGACAAGGCTCTTGATGGCGCGCGCGAAGCCGTTGTGCCAACGGCCGGTGTCGACGAGAGCGACATGTTCCGTGCGGACCGAGCGCTCAAGTCCGGCGCTGCTCGCCTGATCGAGCTTCGCAACCAGGTGTGCGGGCAGGGGTTGGTCACGGGTGACGCATGCGTCCTCAAGGACTGGCCGGCTTGGACGCTGGAGCCGCCGACGGACAAGACGCCAATCGAGGAAATCCAGCGCCGCAGCGACTGGCTTTCGGGAGCGATGGACCCATTCACCTCGGCTGGTTGCGACGCCGGCCGCAAGGCGACAAAGGATGATCTCTTCTGCTCTGTAGAGTAGCGCTCAGCCCAGCCACAGCCCGCGTGCAAGATATACGAGCCCCGTCGCAGTCACGATCCACTTGGTCCATTCGCGGAAGCTGACGTCCGTCATGCGGTCGAGCACCTTGCCGCCGGCCCATGTGCCAAGCAGCGACAGCGGCACGATCGCGGCGAACATCCAGAGCGGCGGGAAGTTGGCGTCTGCCGCCGTTTCTGGATTGGCCAGCACTTCGAGCAGCGGGAACCCCCAGAAGGCGATCTTCACGGCGTGGGCCAGTACCTGCGTCGCTGCCTTGGTCGCGACCACGGTCTGGCGGGTCAGCAGCGTCTTCACGAAGAACAGGTCCAGCAGCGGCCCCGCCACGCCTGACAGCGTATTCAGTGTCTGGACGAGGAAGCCGCAGATTTCCGCCTGGAACTTCTTTTCGACGTTGATCTCGATCCACTTCTTCGGAATCCAGACCAGCATCCCCGTGAGGCCCAGCGTGATGAACACGACCGGTTGGGTTGGCCGCCACGAGATAAGCGCGATCACGACCAGCGCGCCGCCTATCCCGAGCGCATAGCGGCCGATAATCGCCCATGAAATGTGCTTCCACAGCAATGCCGCACGTGAGAAATTCGAGACGATCTGGATCGAACCGTGCAGAACCATCGCCGTAGCGACGGGCGTGTAGGACGCCAGCACGCCCATCAGGATCAGCCCGCCGGCCATTCCGAACACGCCGGAAATCGCCGCCGTTACGAGCGTCGCGACAAGAATGATCCCCATGACTGCGGAAGACATCGGGTGTGGCAGCCAGAACCGAATCAAAACGGGAACGACTGTGAACCCGCGCCGCCACATACCGCCCCACTTGCTGCATGTCGAACTCTCATGGTCTTGCGCGAGGCGCGTCCCCACATCACTCTGAGTGAGTTGGAAGGAGGCGCGGGATGATCCACATACGCATGGCCCGCCGAACGGACGCTGCAGGCATCGCCCGCGTCCACGAGCGTACCTGGAAGGAAGCCTATCGCGGGCTTCTGGACAGTGCATATCTCGACGCGCTTTCCGAAAAGCGTCTGCTCGCCCGCTGGCGCGCCAATCTCGATCGCCGCGCGGAAGATCTCGATGAGCAGGTCTACGTCGCTTGCGCGGGCCGTGAGGTCATCGGCTTTGTCATGGTGGGTTCCTCCCGCGAGGCGTTCGCACCGTGGGAAGCCGAGATCAGCATGGTGTATGTGCTGAAGGAAAACCGGGGCGGTGGCGTTGGCCGCGTCCTGATGAAGGCGGCGGCCGACCACTGTATACGCCGCGGCATGTTCTCTGGCGGTCTGTGGGTGCTGCGTGACAATGGAGGCGCCAGGGATTTCTACGAGGCGCTGCAGGGCGAGCACGCCGGTCGCAAGGTCGACAGCGTTGGTGGCCAGATCGTGCCTCTGGTCGGCTACTGGTGGCGTGACCTTGCCACGCTGGCGGAGCGTTCCGTGCCCGCCATGCCCCTTGGCGGATACTGACTTTCCCTGAACGGGCGCGTCCTGCGCGAAAAGCGGGCGCTCGCCCCATTGCCTTGCCTTGGTCGCGGCGATACCCACACAGCACCAGAAGGTGAAAACCGCATGGCTGTGTGACCGACGGGCAGGGGCTCGCACCGGCGCATGGCGCTGAACCTTGCGGCCCGAAAATTGGAGCCCCGTCATGAATTTCGAATACAGCGCGAAGACGAAGGATTATATCCGCCGCGTCTCCGACTTCATGGACAAGCATATCTATCCGAACGTCGAAACGTTCGAGAAACAGCACGCCGCGGGCGACCGTTGGGTTACCCCGCAGATCGTGCATGACCTCAAGGCGCTGGCGAAGAAGGAGGGCCTTTGGAACCTCTTCATGCCGCCAAGCCCGCACGACGATGCGGAGTATCACGGCGCTGGTCTTACCAACATGGAATACGCGCCGCTGTCCGAACTGATGGGCCGCGTGGGCTTCGCCTCTGAGGTCTTCAATTGCTCGGCGCCGGACACGGGAAACATGGAAGTGTTCCACCGCTACGGCACCAAGGCGCAGAAGGAAAAGTGGCTGAAGCCGCTCATGGCTGGCGAGATCCGCTCGGCCTTCCTCATGACCGAGCCGCAGGTCGCTTCGTCGGACGCGACGAACATCGAGACGCGCATCGAGAACAAGGGCGATCACTATCTGATCAACGGCCGCAAATGGTGGTCGTCGGGCGTGGGCGACAGCCACTGCAAGATCGCCATCGTGATGGGCAAGACGGACTTCAACGCGCCCAAGCACCAGCAACAGTCGCAGATCCTCGTGCCGCTCGACACGCCCGGGATCAAGGTCCTGCGCATGCTGCCGGTGTTCGGTTATGACGACGCCCCGCACGGCCACGCGGAAGTGCTGCTCGAGAACGTCAAGGTTCCGATCGAAAACATGATCCTCGGCGAAGGCCGTGGCTTCGAGATCGCCCAAGGCCGCCTCGGCCCGGGCCGCATCCACCACTGCATGCGCACGATTGGTGCGGCGGAAGTGGCGCTCGAGAAAATGTGCAAGCGCCTGCTTTCGCGTACGGCGTTCGGCAAGAAAGTCGCCGAGCAGTCGGTGTGGGAACAGCGCATCGGTGAGGCCCGCACGGACATCGAGATGTGCCGGCTGCTTACGCTGAAGGCCGCGTACATGATGGATACGGTCGGCAACAAGGTTGCCGCCAACGAGATCGCCATGATCAAGGTTGCTGCCCCGCGCATCGCCTGCAAGATCATCGACGATGCCATCCAGGCCCATGGCGGCGGCGGCGTAACGAGCGACTTCGGTCTTGCGCGTTCCTACGCCTCGATCCGCACCCTCCGCCTCGCGGATGGCCCGGACGAAGTGCACTGCCGTGCGATCGCCCGGAACGAGTTCAAGAAGTACCGGGACAACGAGTACGCTCGCGGCGTTGACGCTGACAAGGCGACGGAGGTCGTCGGCTCACGCTGACGCACTGCACAAGTAAAAACGGCTTGGCCCCGATGCAGGCGCATGCTTGCATCGGGGTCTGTCGTTTTGGGGATGCTCATGCGCGCGATGTGGGTGGGACTGGCGCTGTTCGGTGGGCTGTCCCTGCACGCATTTCCAGCGTTTGCGCAGGACCGCGAGGTTGTCGTCGTCACCGGCTCAATGATCCAGAGCGATGACGCGTACGAAGACGAATTCGGGGCGCTTCCCTACATCTCCATCCGGGTTCCTGCTGATTTTGTGATTTTCACCGTCGATCTGGAAAGCGCGACGAAGAATTATGGCGACCGCGAGAAAGAACTGGAGCGGACCTTCGCTGGTCTCGCGCAGAAGATCGCGCGCACCCAGGGCGTCATGATGGAGGTCGGTTCACCTGGCCGATCCTCCGCGCTGGAAACCACTGCGGCGCGCGAAGCTATTCACACATATGGCGAGCGGTCGGCCATTTCGGTCGTGCTGAAGTTTGCGGTGAAGCCGGGCGAGACTTTTCCGGCCGTCCGGACACGAGCCGAAGCCTTCATCGCATCCATCGAGGTCAACGGCCGGGCGGAGGCGACGGCGGGTAGCGACCAGTTCATCGGCGTCAACGATCCTGCCAAGCATCGCGAGGACCTGATGCGCAAGATCGCTGCCGACATCCGCCTGCTGCAGCAGATCTTTGCTGAGACGCCCGGCGGGCCCTCGCCGGCCATGTCGCTGACGGGGCTGTCGGCGCGCGTGAAGTCGCGTCCGATCGGCCCGCTCGAACTCGAGATGTTCGTTCCCTACAATATTGTACTCGGCGCTCCGCTGCCGCAGCCGCCGCCTCGCCAATAGCCCGGAGGAACAGTCCATGAAATGCACCGTTGTTCTGGCGGCTATTCTCGCGGCGATGACGCTGCCGGCCCATGCCCAGCAGATTGTGGCGCAAAGCAACTATGTAAACCGCACTGGCCAGACAGCCGTACCGCAGATTTCCATCACCATTCGCGCCGACTTCGTCTTGTTCAGCGTTCGCTATATCACGGCGACCCGCGCGATCGATGCGCGCACCACCGAGCTGACCAAGATGTTCCAGACGGTGACCCAGCGGGTCCAGCGCAACAATGAAGGCATCGGCATCGAGGTGGGCCAACCTGGCAATTCCGCCGCGCTCGAAACTGCCTCGCTCAAGGAAGTTATCGTCAAGACGCAGAACGACCAGTCCTACATGGACCTCGTCTTCAAGGCCGATGTGCGATCGAACGATACCTTCCAGACCATCCGCACGCGCGTCGAGAAGTTTGTGGCCGACACGCCGGTTAATGGCCGGGTGGAGGCCGTTATCGGTGACAACCAGTTCCTCGGCATCGCCGATCCCAAGAAACACCGCGATACACTGATCAAGGCGATCGCCGACGACGTGAAGATGATGCAGTCGTCCTTTTCGGGCCCAGTGCAGGTGTCGCTGACGGGCATGGAGCAGCGTACGGTTACCCGCCCTGTGGGGCCGCTCGACCTCGAAATCTACATTCCCTATTCGATGAGCGTGCGCTCAGGGGCCGCTAACTAAGCCCGGCTTGCGGGTGACGCGGGGCCAGCGTAAGCGCGTGCCATGATCTCCCCGCGTCTCGCCCGTCGCATTGCCCAGGTCCACAAATGGCTGGGCCTCATCGTTTTCGCCCAGCTGGTGGTGTGGACGGGTACTGGCCTGTTCTTCGTTGCCGTCCATTTGACAGACGTGCGCGCGGATTACCTCATCCATCCGCCCGGTCATGCCGCGCCGGTCGACATGCGCCGCGTGAAGATCACGTCCGCCGATGCGCTCAAGGCCGTCGCCGAGGATCGGCCCTACAACGTCAACCTGAAGATGCTGGCAGATACGCCCATCTATGAGGTCTCGGCCGAGATCGGGACTTTCCTTGTTTCAGCCGAAACGGGCGAGCGCCTAACCATCGACGAGGCCATGGCTCGGAAGATCGCGTCCGCAACATGGGTCAATCCGACGCCGATCCGCGTCATGGAAGACCTCGAAAAGGCCCCGCGTGAATCGACAGTCGGCGGCAAGGTCTGGGCGGCGCATTTCGAAGGCGAGGGCGATCCGACGCTCTACATCTCCGCCGTCACCGGCAAGACCAGCAATCCGCGCACGGATCTCTGGCGCACTTACGACTTCCTCTACGGCCTTCACCTGATGGACTATAGCGAGCACGAGAACTTCAATACGCCGTGGATGCTCGCAGCCGCCATCCTCGCGCTGTCGACAGTTCTGTTCGGCATCGCTCTCCTGCTGCATCGATTCACCCGCGGTCTCATCAAGGACAAACCCCAATGACGGAGCGTCGCGAGACGGACCGGCCTTTTGAAGGCGAGCGCATAGCGAAATACCTGGCCAGCGCAGGCGTGGCTTCGCGCCGCGACGTCGAGAAGATGATCGCCGAAGGCCGCGTGATGGTCGATGGCCGCAAGCTCGACACGCCGGCGTTCAAGGTGACGGGCAGGGAGAAGATCCTCGTCGATGGCCATCCCGTAGCGAGGCCAGACGTCACGCGCTTGTGGCGCTTCCACAAGCCCACGGGTCTGGTCACCACCAACAAGGACCCGGAAGGCCGTCCCACGATCTTCGACAGCCTGCCAAAGGACATGCCGCGCGTTGTCACCGTCGGCCGTCTCGACCTCAACACTGAGGGCCTGCTGCTGCTCACCAATGACGGTGAACTCGCGCGGGGTCTCGAACTCCCGGCCACCGGGCTCGAGCGGAATTACCGCGCCCGCGCTTATGGCCGGATCGAACAGCGCGAACTCGACAGGTTGCGCGACGGCATCGTGCATGACGGTGTCGAATACCGCTCCATCATCGCCAGGCTCGATCGTGTCACCGGGTCCAACTGCTGGATCGATGTCTCGCTGGCAGAGGGAAAGAACCGCGAAGTCCGCCGCGCGCTCGAAAGCCTCGGTCTCAAGGTGAACCGGCTGATCCGCGTGTCCTACGGATCGTTCCAGCTTGACGATCTTGGCCCTGGCGCGCTTGAGGAGGTCGATCCGGCAGACCTGCTCGCCGAAGTCGGCCAGTTCATCTCCGAGAAACGCCGCCCCAGGCCGTTCGCGCGCCGTGAAGTCCAGCGCGGCAAGCCGCAGCATCCCAAGCAACACAAGCCGAAGCCGCAGGGCGGTATCCGCAAGGGCCTCGACAACTTCGTCGACAGCCGCCGCGATGAACGCAGGCCGCCGCCTGCCCGCAAGCCGCACAGCGGCAAGCGCCACACGGGCAAACCCGTCAGCGAAAAAGGCCCTCGCGGTCCGCGCAGTCCACGTTAGTCTCCGCTTCGACGGAGGCCGCCATGAAACTGCACTACGCGATGCTCGCGCCCAATCCGGACCGCGTCCGCTTCTTCCTGAGGGAGAAGGGCATCTGGGATGAGACGCCCAAGCAGGAACTCAACATCATCAGGCAGGAGCATCGGCGCCCGGAATACCTGGCGCTCAGCCCGTTGGGTCACGTCCCGCTGCTGGAGCTGGATGACGGCACGGGCCTCACCGAGAGCCGCGCCATCTGCACCTATTTCGAGGCGCTTTATCCCGAGCCCAACCTGATGGGCTTTGACGCGAAGGAGCGAGCCGTGATCGAGATGTGGGATCGTCGCGTCGAGCTGACCTACATGCTCCCGATCGCCGGCTGGTTCCGCAACGGACACCCTGCGATGGCCGAGCTCGAAAAGCCACAAAGCGCCGAATGGTCGGAGATCAGCCGCGGCCGAGCAGCGAAAGCCATCGCCTTCTTCGACCAGCGACTCGGTTCATCTCCCTATGTCGCCGGCGACCGCTTCACCATTGCCGACATCACACTCCACGTTGCCATGGGCTTCGGCCGGGTGATGAAATACCGCCCGTGGGAGGAGCACAAAAACCTCGCCGACTGGCGCGAGCGCATGCTGGCGCGGCCGGGTCTGGCAGGCTGATTGTCTAGATCTTCGACTTGGCAGGGGCGACAGGGATCGAACCTGCGACACCCGGTTTTGGAGACCGGTACTCTACCAGCTGAGCTACACCCCTGTAGTCGAGGAGGTGCAGATACGCGATCCGCGTGGCGAGTTCAAGGCAGGGCATGACAACCCCGGTTTTGCTCGCTAGGGACAGGGAAAATCACCTTCCCGGGACGCGATTATGAGCACCGCCACCGTCATCAACTCCGGACCCTGGGCGGGCTGGAAAACCTGGAAACAGGACACGTTCGAGAGCGGAACCGGTCCGTTTTATACGAAGACCGACGAGAACGGCCGTGTGATCTGCCGCTTCCACGCCGAGCCGCGCCACATGAACGGCGGCGGCTTCATGCACGGCGGCTGCTTCCTGACCTTCGCAGACTTCGCCTGCTTCGCCATCGCGGAGGAGCACACACAGGGCCCGAGCGTCACCGTGAACCTCTCAGGCGACTTCCTGTCCGCTGCCAAGCCGGGCGATCTGATGGAAGCCACGGGAGAGGTCACGCGCGCCGGCGGCCGCCTGATCTATGTTCGCGGCATGATCACGGCCAACGGCAAGCCTGCGCTCAGCTTCACCTCGGTGATCACGCGCATTTCGCGCCGCCCCTAAGGCGTCCAGCGCGCAAACAAACCTGTCGGCAGCACCAGATCGCGGCCCGCGCCTTCGCGGATTGCCATCTCGCCGCACGTCACCTTGCCACCGCCCATCGCTCCCGCGAGCGACTGGCCGACCGACGCATAGGACAGGCGTACAGCGTAGACCGTCGCGATTACGAAGAGCGGCCTGTCGCTCATCAGCGCCCGTACATGCTCGAGCAGGTTGGGGAAGTCGGTCTCGAACCGCCACGTCTCGTTCTTGGGACCGCGTCCGAACTTCGGCGGATCAAGCACGATGGCGTCGTATTTGGAGCCTCGGCGCAGCTCACGCTCTACGAACTTCATCGCGTCGTCACAGATCCATCGGATCGACGCGCCCTCCAGGCCAGACATCGCGGCATTCTCGCGCGCCTGTGCAATCGACTTCGGCGATGCGTCGAGGTGGACGACTTCCGCGCCCGCTTTCGCCAGCGCCAGCGACATCATTCCGGTATAGCCGAACAGGTTCAGCGCCTTCACCGGCCGGTTCGCCGCCTTCACCTGGTCCATCGCCCAGCGCCAGTGGACAGAGTGCTCCGGAAATACGCCCATGTGCCGGAATGCCGCCAGCCGCGCATTCAGCTTCAGCCCGTTCCAGCCTATTGGCCACTCATCAGGCGCCGCCTTGCCGACAAAGGTCCACGCGCCGCGTTCGTCATCATCGTCCTTCGTCAAGGCGAATGTCGCATCCGCTTTCCAGTTCGCGATCGGCGTCTTCGGCTTCCACAGCGCCTGCGGATCCGGACGGTTCACGCACACCTTGCCGAAGCGTTCCAGCTTTCGCATGTCGCCGCTGTCGAGCAGCTGGTAGTCTCCCCAGTCGTCGCTGACCAGGAGCTGAAAATCCCCGGCGCTCATTTGCGCGCTCCCGCAAAACCCTTGGCGCGCCAGGCCTCGTAGATCATCACGCTCGCCGCTGACGCCATGTTCAGGCTGTCCGCCTTGCCCATCATTGGAATGAGCACCAGCTCATCGCACTCGTTCTCGATCTCAATGGGAAGCCCCGACTGCTCATTGCCCATCAGCACGACGCTGCGTTGACCATAGTCAGCCTTGTCGTGAGCGCGCGTGCCGCGCATTGAGGCCGCCACCATCCGTACGCCGGCTGCCTTGCGCCACGTATTGAACGCGTCAAATGAGGCTTCCGCGATGGGCATCGCGAACAGCGAGCCCATCGTCGCGCGTACGGCCTCGACTGAAAACGGATCGCACGTCTGACCTACGAGGATGACGCCGTCACATCCGGCGGCGTCGGCCGTGCGCACTACCGTTCCGAGATTGCCGGGGTCGCGAACTTCGTAAAGCGCGATCCAGCGCTTCATCCCGTCAGACGGGAAGTCCGACAGTTTTGTCACACGCTGCCGGAACGCCGTAATGACCGTCTGCGGATTGTCCTTGCGCGAGACAGTGGCAAGAACCTTTTCGCTCGCCGTAAGAACGCGCGCACCGGCACTCTTCATTCGCGCGAGTAAGGCAGCCGTCTGTTCGCGTTCGAGCGCGTGAACCCCAGCAAATGCGAAGGCGGGCGACCATCCGTTGTTAAGCGCCTCTTCAGCGAGACGCGCGCCCTCGGCGAGGAAGAGTCCACTCTCCGCACGCGCCTTTTTCCGGTCGAGCGACTTGAGCAGCTTCACCGTGTCGTTGGCGGTCGACGAGATATGCTCAAACGCGACCGTGCCGGATCGTCCTCTTGGAGAATCTGAATGCATGCGTGGCGTTTCTGAAGAACCTTGGGTCGGGCGTCATAGCCCGGAGAGCAATTCGACGTACCTCTAGGGATGTTGGGCGCGTGAGGAAAGGCGCCTCTTCTCCAGCCGGGCAGACCACGCCCAGCCAGGAACACAGCAGGGGGGACATGCCAATGACCTATGCAGCACCGCTTTTGGCCTTCGGCGTCATCGGTCTGGCTGTTACCTGCTATGCTGCCAATGGCGCCGTCACCCCATCCGTTGTCAACGTTGCGACCGCGCAGGTCGAGACAGCGCCGCCGGCGCACGCGGAGGCTGTCTCCCCTCCCGTCGCCGCGCGGGAACCAGTGGAGGCTGCTCCGGCCCCCGCCGCGGTTAACCCAGCGGATGAGGCGGCCAAGGCCGAGGCTTGCCAAGGCGAGTTGCACAAGATCGTTTCGGCGAATCCCATCGGTTTCTTGCGGGACCGCATCGAATTGACAGCCAAAGGCAAGGCGGCCGCCGGTGAACTGGCGGTGGTGATCCGCGCTTGCCCGCGTATGAAAATTGAAATTCAGGCCCATACCGACAAAACCGGGAAGCGGCAGGCCAATATCCGTCTGTCAAAGAAGCGGGCTGACGCTGTAAAGGACTATCTCGTCGAGTTGGGTCTGTCCCCGGACCTCATGACTGCGGTAGGTTACGGCCCGGATCGCCCGGTCGCCTCGAACCGCACCGAGGCTGGACGGGCGAAAAACCGCCGTATCGAGTTCCGGGTCTCCCGGGAGGAGTAGCGTAGCATGGACATCTGGGTCTGGGCCTTGATCGCAGCTGCCTTCGGCGGGGCCATCGGCTGGGCCTCGCACATGCTCTATCTTCAGCGTCAGGCCGACGCCGTGAAGCCTGCCGCTATCGATCCTTCTTCGCTCACGGATGAAGCGGCTCGTGCGGCCGGTGTTGAAGCCGACCTCGCGAAGGCCCGCGCCGAGATCGATGATCTTCGTCTCAAGTCCGGCATCCCTGCGCCGGGGCGTGAGCGTGAGCCGATCGTCGAAGGTTCGCTGGCCTGGCGCAATCGCCATCTCGAATCCCGCGTCCGCTTCCTGGAAGGCAAGTTGGCCGATGCCGAGATAGACGGCGCCGCCGCGCGCCCGGCCGATGATCAGAACGACGAAGCCACGCGCCTGCGCTGGCGCAATCGCTATCTTGAAGGCCGCGTGAAATATCTCGAGGAAGAACTCGTCCGTACCGGTGGCCTATCCCTCGCACGAGTTGCGCCGCTCGCTACGCCGCAGTCGGAAGCCGCGAGGCCGAAAGGTCCCGAAGGCGAGAAGCCTGAACTGATGGACGACGCCCGCGATGGCGTCGCCGACGATCTCAAGCTCATTTCTGGCATTGGCCCGAAGCTGGAGCAGAAACTCAACAGCATTGGCATCTGGCATTACGGCCAGATTGCCTCCTGGTCCCAGTCTAACGTCGACTGGGTTAACGCTGCGATCTCCTTCCGTGGCAGGATCGAGCGCGAACGCTGGGTGCCGCAGGCGAGGCAGCTCATGCAGGATGCCGCTGCCGGTCTCGAGCGCGAGCCAGAAAACAACGGCGCCTAGGCTTTCGACTTGTAGGCGAGGGCCTGCGCCTGTGCCTCCCAGTCGCTGCGGCCGTCGAAGTTCACGATCCGCACTTCCCGAAAGCTCTTCGGATCATCAAGGCATCGCAGGTTCACGCTGAACCCGTCCGGGTTCGAGCGTGGCACGTAGAATGACTTGATCCCGCACACCGCGCAGAACAGGTGCTTGGCCGTTCCCGTGTTGAACGTGTAGGTCGCGATATGGTCCATGCCCTTGAGCAGCCGGAAACGTGACGACGGCACGATCACGTGCAGAAATCCGGTCCGCGCGCACATCGAACAGTTGCAATCCTCGACCTCGATTAAGTCAGGCGTCTTGATCTCGAAGCGTACGGCGCCGCAATGGCATCCGCCCGCGCGCCAGGTCATGTCCTCGCTCATGGAACGTGCTTTCGTCTGTCCGCTCAACGGCAGGATCGCACGATACCGGACAGCTTGTCGCGATCCAGATTCATCGAGATCAGAACGAAGCCAGTGACACCGTTGGTGTCAGCTTCCGTCGTCGCGACTTGGAACTTGGTGGCGCCGGTCACGACATCGAGGAAGCGCGGCGACAGGTCGATCGTCAGCTGGATGTTGCCGTGCTCGGTCAGCTTCGGCGGGTCGATGATCTCGTAGGGTTGCAATTGCACGCTGCGAATGTCGGCAAAGCCGTCCGGCCGTTGCGCGTCCATCTGCCAGATCGCTGTCAGTCCCTTGCCCGCGAGCTCGACCACGCGAGGCGCATCTATCACGCCAGTGCTTCGCCGCGAGTTCATGCACGACCCAGAGATAGAGTTTCGGCGCGGCAGTGCGGTTGCAGAAGATCTCGGCCTTGTCTTCTTTCCACTGGTTGCCCTGCCGGTAGCGCAGGAAGAACTGGCCTTGCGCGTCGGTCTGGAACTCCCAGGACTCGGTCTTGTACTCGTAGACGATCTTGTATTCCTTGAGCTTGTCTTCGGCGAGCGCGTTGACCGCTCCGGGCCCAGCGCGCGACATCTCGGTGAGGAAGATCGGGTCCACGCCCATCGAGCGGACATACTCCACCACCGCGCCATTCGCGATCTGCACCATTGTTAGCGCTTCATCGAGCTCCGGGCAGTAGGTGACATTTGGCATCGCCACCCACGGGTATTGCTGCAGCGCCTTGCGCTTGTCGACGCAGTTCATGCTCACCTGGTGGACCGCGAAGATCGACCCAGGCCGCACTTCACGCTTCACGCCGCCGAGGAAGGCGAGAGAGCAGGCCGACACGCAGTACCCCGGATAGACCCGGCTGAAGGCGTCGAGGTCGATCGTGTTCGCCTCGTCGGCGTTGCGCGAGTTCTTGGCGACGGCAGTGTTCAGCTTGGCCTGCCGGATCATCTTTCCGACTTCCATCCCCGAAGCGAGGTCGCCGCCCAGCGAGTTCATGTAGATCATGGTCTCGGGCGTTACCTGCTCCGCGGAGCGTTTCAGGAAGGCCTTGAGCGCCGCCGGTGTTTCAGGCGTGAATTCGCCATGTGCGAAGATGGCCTGCACGTCTCCATAGACCGTGCCCCATTCGAACGTCATGGGCTCGTCCGCGTGCGCGGGGCTTGTCCCCAGCATCACTCCGGCAAAGGCTGCGAACAGCCCTGCAACCATGCCCTTGCGCCGCCCGGCCATCGGCCGCCGTCTCCCGAATCCAACGCGCCATTCCTACCCGAGCGGCAAGGGCGGGCAATAACCGTCGCGCATTACATGAAGATCAGGTCGGCCCGAAAAACAGCGCCAGAAGCTCATCCGCGGCCGTGGAGGCCGGAATTTTCCCGTCCGCGACTCCCTGGCGCACCGTGCGCAGCCGCCCCGCCACTTCCGGCCGATGCTGGAAACCCACGGCCAAGCCATCCTGGATCAAGGCATCCAGCCATCGCACCTGCTGGCCTGCCCGCCGTTTCGCCCGCGAACCGGACGCCTCGGTCTTCTTCCTGTGGAGTTCGATGGCGGCCCAAAGCTCTGGCAGCCCATCGCCCGAAAATCCGGAGACCGTGTGAACCGGTGGGGCCCAGTCGGGATCGGCCTGTTCCATGATGTGCAGAGCGACTTCATACGCCCGTGCCGCCCGCTTGGCCGCCTTGGCGTCGATGTCAGCCTTGTTGACCGCGATCAGGTCCGCGACTTCCAGAACGCCCTTCTTGATGCCCTGCAGTTCGTCACCCGCATTGGGCAGCATCAGCACGAGGAAGAAGTCGACCATGTCGGCGACCACGGTCTCCGACTGCCCGACGCCCACCGTCTCGACGAGGATCACGTCATAACCTGCCGCCTCGCACAGCAGCATCGTTTCCCGCGTCTTGCGCGACACGCCGCCCAGCGTCTCGCCCGCGGGTGAGGGGCGGATGAAGGCGTTCTCGTCCGCCGCCAGCTTCGCCATCCGCGTCTTGTCGCCGAGGATAGATCCACCCGACCGCCGCGATGTCGGGTCAACCGCCAGCACCGCAACCTTCTTGCCCAACCCGGTCAAGAGTGTTCCGAAGCTCTCGATGAAGGTGGACTTGCCCACGCCCGGAACGCCCGTGATGCCGATCCGCTGCGCGCCCCCCGTCTTCGACATGATCGACGACAGCAGTTCACGCGCCTTGGCCTGATGATCAGCCCGGCGCGACTCCACCAGCGTGATTGCTCGGCCGAGCCCTGCGCGCGTTGAAAGGTTCACGTCAGTGCTCAAGTCTTCGCTCCAGAGGGCAGGTGCACCCGGGCCAGGATCGCGCGGTGATCCGAGCCTAGCAATGGCCCGACGCGGTATACGCTCGCCGTCATCCCCGTCGAGACCATGATGTGATCGATCGGCAGGCCCATCAGCGGCACATCGCTGAACCAGGTGGGCTTCCACAGATAACCGCCCACGCGTCGCCCCGCTATCGCGCCATAACCCACGCACCAGGGCGTTGTGTTGAAATCACCCAGCAGCACGAATGGCGACTTCAGCATCGCGCCCAACATCCCGATATGCTGGTCGCGTTCCTTAAGCAGCGCGCTGTTGTAGGGCGGCACGGGATGCACGCCCATCAGGGTCACGATTGCTTCGCCGACCTTCACCCGCATCGACACAAACGGCCGGTCCATCGGCCCCGGCCCCTCGCGCACCAATCCGCCCTCGATCGGCAAGCGCGAGAACGCGGCCATTCGCACCGCATAGGCCTTGTCCGGCGCCGGTCGGGTATCGAGCCGGTGTGGGTAGTCTCCCGCCAGCACCTCGTCGGGATCAACCTCGGGAAATTCGCCGAGAAAGATCACGTCCGCATTTTGCGCCTTGGCCCACGCAAGCGTCCGCTCCATCGGCTTCCGCTTCTGCCAGACGTTTGCCCAGACGACTGTGATCCCCGGCTGTCCCGCCAGGGCTGCATCCGGCTTGATCCAGCGTTGCGCGGGCAGGGCGCCATAGTTCACCAGCGCCAGCCCCGCCGAGATCGACGCCCATTCCCATGTTTCCCCGATCGCGAAGGTGAGCCCAGCGCCAATAACGCCCGCCGCGATCAACTGCAGCCGCAGATGTGTCAGCAGCTCGCCCGGCCAGTGCGATCGCCGCCACAGGCTCAGCAGCGTCACAACGCCATAGAAAATGATCAGGATCGGAAGGATCGGCACGGCGCTACACTGTCATCGATGAAGCGTCCCGCCCCTGCAGCCGGCTCAGCCTGGCCGCGCCAGGACCTGCGCCGCGTCATAGGCCTGCGGATCGAGGGGCTTCTCGCCCCTGCCCAGCAGGATTTCCATGGTGGTCTGGTATTGCCGCGTGTCGCTGCCGAAGGTGAAGCCCAGTCCCACCCCCATGCTGGAGCCATACGAGCCCGTCGATCCGCCAATGCCTACGCTCGGCCCGCCCGGCGTGTTCTGACCGCCCACCAGATCGGTGCTGCGCGTCACGATGCGGAACCACTGATAGCCGGCCTGCTGCGTGATCTCCGCCGCCCGCCTCATCGCCATATCTTCCACCTGCGGCGGCTTCAGATCAGCGTTCGCGCGGAACGACACGCGATAGCGCTCTGTCTCCAGCCGCTGCTCGCGATAACCCATGCTCGTATTGCCGGACGCCGGACCATAGACCGTTGGCGGCGTGGCACAGGCTGCGAGCGCGAGAAGGGCGAAGGCTCCAACAAGGCGTTTCATGGCGAGTCTCCTTGTCCTGTAACCTAGACCTGTTCGCGCCCCGCGCCAGCAGGATTAACCCGAAGCAGCGTTCTTCGAATTGTGCCCCAGACGGCCCTTCAGCTTGTCGAGCAGTTCGATGGCGGCCTCGGCGATCACGGTGCCCGGCGGGAAGATCGCGGCGGCCCCAGCCGCATAGAGCGCATCATAGTCCTGCGGCGGTACGACGCCGCCGACTACGACGGTGATGTCGCCACGGCCTTCCTTGTTCAGTGCCGAGCGCAGCTCGGGCACGAGTGTAAGGTGACCCGCCGCCAGCGAGGACGCCGCCACCACATGCACGTCGTTCTCGACAGCCTGCCGCGCGGCTTCGCCGGGCGTCTGGAACAGCGGCCCGATGTCCACGTCCCAGCCGAGGTCGGCAAAGCCCGACGCAACCACTTTCTGGCCGCGGTCATGCCCGTCCTGGCCCATCTTGGCGATCAGGATGCGCGGGCGGCGGCCTTCCGATTTCTCGAAGTCGTCGGCCAGCGCGCGCGCCGTTGTCACCTTGTCCGATTTCATGCCCATGCCCTGCGCATAAACGCCCTGGATCGACTTGATTACCGCCTGATGGCGCCCGACAACCTTCTCGACCGCAAAGCTGATCTCGCCCACCGTCGCCTTGGCGCGCGCAGCCGCTATGCCCAGCTCCATCAGATTGCCGCGGCCCATTTCGGTGGCCTTGGTGATCGCGTCTAGCGCCTGCGCCACGGCCGTCTCGTCCCGCTCGCCACGCAGCCGTGCCAGCTTGTCGAGCTGCAACTGCCGCACCTTGGCGTTGTCCACTTTCAGCACCGGCACGTCTTCCGCTTCGTTGAGGCGGAACTTGTTGACGCCCACGATCGTCTGAACGCCCGAGTCGATCCGCGCCTGCGTCTTCGCGGCGGCTTCCTCGATGCGCAGTTTCGGCAGACCTTCCTCGATGGCCTTCGCCATGCCGCCCATCGCCTCAACTTCCTCGATATGCGCCCAGGCGCGCTTTGCCAGATCGTAGGTCAACCGTTCGACATAGTAGGAACCGCCCCACGGATCGATCGTGCGCATCACGCCGCCTTCCTGCTGCAGGAAGATCTGCGTGTTACGCGAGATACGCGCGGAGAAATCGGTCGGCAGCGCCAGAGCTTCGTCGAAGGAGTTGGTATGCAGCGACTGTGTTTGCCCGCCCGCGGCTGCCATGGCTTCAAGGCAGGTGCGGATCGCGTTGTTGTAGACATCTTGCGCTGTCAGCGACCAACCGGAGGTCTGCGAGTGCGTACGCAGCGACAGCGACTTGTCGCTCTTCGGATCGAACTGCCTCACCAGCTTGGCCCAGATGAGGCGCGCCGCCCGCATCTTCGCCACTTCCATAAAATAGTTCATCCCGATCGCCCAGAAGAACGAGAGGCGCGGCGCGAACTTGTCGACGTCAAGCCCTGCGGCGATCCCGGAGCGGATGTATTCGACGCCATCGGCTAGCGTGTAAGCGAGCTCGAGGTCCGCCGTCGCTCCTGCTTCCTGCATGTGATAGCCGGAAATCGAGATCGAGTTGAACTTTGGCATGTTCGCGGACGTGTAGGCGAAGATGTCCGAGATGATCCGCATCGAGGGGCGGGGCGGATAGATGTACGTATTCCGCACCATGAATTCTTTGAGGATGTCGTTCTGGATCGTGCCAGAGAGCTTGGCGGGCGATACGCCCTGTTCCTCGGCCGCCACCACGTAAAGCGACATGATCGGCAGCACGGCGCCGTTCATCGTCATCGACACGCTCATCTGGTCCAACGGGATGCCGGCAAAGAGCGTGCGCATGTCGTAGATGGAATCAATGGCGACGCCGGCCATGCCGACATCACCCGTCACGCGCGGATGGTCGCTATCATAGCCCCGGTGCGTCGCCAGATCGAACGCCACCGAAAGGCCCTTCTGACCCGCCGCCAGATTGCGGCGATAGAAGGCGTTGGAATCTTCGGCTGTGGAAAACCCGGCATACTGGCGGATCGTCCATGGCTGGTTGGTGTACATGGTCGGGTAAGGGCCCCGGCCGTACGGCGCAATGCCGGGAAAGTCATCGAGGAAGTCGAGGCCTTTCGTATCGGCGCCCGTATAGACCTGCTTGACCGGCAGCCCTTCCGGGGTGTCCCAGTCCGCATTCGCGCCTGCGCCGGCAAGCTTCTTCCACGCATCTACGTCCGCTTTGGACGCGGCATCCCCAAGTGGAAGCTTGGTGAAATCGGGGAAGGCAGGGGCCATCGGCTGGCTCTCCGGTAAACGCGGATTCGACTTGGGTTTTCCTAGCACGCGGAACCCCGGATCATGAAGCCTTCGCAATTGCGAAGGGAAACCGTTCATGTCGCGGTCATGACGCGGGGCTTACAGGCCTTTCATCTGCTGGAAACTGCGACGGAGCGGTGTCCAACTGCCGTTCAATCTTGCGATCGTCCTGCAAGCGGGGCGATGAGAGGGACACTACATCCATCCCGTCCCCGCGGGATCATCGGAGAAAACACCTATGACCTTCACGAAAATCGCCGCCGCTTCGGCGCTGGCCCTGCTGATGGCCGCTCCGGCCCTCGCGCAGCCGCCGCGCATGACGCCGGAAGAGCGAGCGGCCGCGTTCGACAAGGCCGACGCCAACCATGACGGCAAGCTCACCTTCGCCGAGTGGAAGTCCTCGATCCCGGCCGAAATGGCCAGCCAGGCTTCCGACGAGCAGTTGCAAGGCTTCTTCGCACGCCGCGATGCGGATGGCGACAAGGCGCTGACCAAGGCCGAATTCACTGCCCCGATGCAACGCCCGCAATAAACAACGAAAGCTCCTCCACATGATGAAGCCTCTCGCCGTCCTCGCTTTTGCCGCGCTGCTTGCAGCTCCGGCCTTCGCTCAACCTCCGCAAACTCCGGAGGAACGCGAAGCCCGCTTCAACGCAGCAGACGCCAACAAGGACGGTAAGCTCGACAAGGCCGAGTTTATCTCGTCCCTGCCGGCTCAGGCGCAGGCGATGGCCGACCAGATCTGGTCGTCCCGCGTCGACGCCGATGGCGATGGCTACGTCACCAAAGAGCAATACATGGCGCTCCGGATGGGCCCACGCCCGGCCGGCCAGTAAGCGCCGACAGCACACGGAACAGCGGCCGGCGAGCAACCCTCGCCGGCCGTTTCTGTTTGCGCGGTGATGGGTTAGGGACGAGCATGCGCCTGCTCGCCGCGACTGCCTTGATCATCACCCTGATCGCGCCTGCGACCGCGCAGGATGACTATCGCGCGCCGCGTACCTATGCGGGTCAGCCGGATCTGCAAGGCGCGTGGACCAACGAAAGCGTCACGCGCCTCGAGCGGCCCGTCGAAATGGGCGAGCGCCTGATCCTCACACCGGAAGAAACCGCCGAGGCCGACAAGGGCTCGAAATTTCGGCCCGCCATGCGCGTCGACGGCCAGCCGCGCACCAGTCTCATAACCAATCCCGCCAACGGTCGCGTCCCGCCCATGAAGCCCGGCGCCGCGCCTGATCCGCGCCGCTACACGCTCAGGCCCGGCGAGAAGGTGACGGACGGTCCCGAGCTGCAGGCCGTGGACGACCGCTGCATCCTGCCCATCGGCTCCAATGCTGGTCCCGTCATGCTGCCGCTGCCGAACAACTCGAACTACCAGATCACCCAGACGGCCGACTACGCCGTCATTCTCGTCGAGATGATCCATGACGCCCGCATCGTTCGTCTTAACAGCCAGCATCGCGCCGACGGCCAGCGTCCCTATCTCGGCGATTCCATCGGCTGGTGGGAGGGCGACACGCTCGTGGTTGAGACCACTAACTTTCCGCCCGAGCAGATGTTCCGCGGTTCCTGGATCAACCTGAAAGTCACCGAGCGCTTCACGCGCGTTGGCGAGACCCGGCTGCTCTATCGCTTCACCGTCGACGATCCCAGCAAATGGACTGAACCTTGGAGCGGCGAATACGAATTCCGTCCCGCCGCCCGCCCCGTCGAAGAATACGCCTGTCGCGAAGGGGAGGTTTCGATGCCCGCAATGCTGCAGGCAGCCCGCCGCCGCGAGGCCGCCAGCAAGGAGTAGTTAGGCCGCCTTGAAGGCAAACACGCCGTTCGACGCCAGCTCGCCCTCCATGCTGCTCCCGAAGTCACAGCCCGGATATTCCGCCAGCAAGTCCAGCCGCGCCCGTGGCAGGAATGCACGCCACGGATCGCCGACCAGCACATCCATCTCGGCCGCCAGGCAGCGCCCCAGAAACGCCGTCACTCTCTTCGCCAGCGCCTCGTCGTAGAACAGGTCCCCGACCAGCACGATATCCGCATCCGGTGGTGCGCCCTCAGTGAGATCACGCTGCACCGTTTTCACTACGACGCCATTCGCTTCCGCATTCAGCGCCACCGCCGCCACCGCATAGGGATCGACATCCGCCGCGAGCACCGACTTGGCGCCCGCCTTCATCGCCGCAATCGCGACGACGCCCGATCCCGCCCCCAGATCAAGCACGCGCTTCCCCGCCACGATTTTCGGCCTGTCCAGTATATGCCGCGCGAGCGCGAGCCCGCCGCCCCAGTGGTAAGCCCAGTAGGGATTGCCAAACGCTGCATCCGTTTCGGCCAGGCGCGACAGCCCGCTCGTCGGTCCCGCCTTGTAAACCTCCACCTCTGGCACGGATGGAACCGCGACGAGCGAAAGGTTCGATCGGATGAATTGTGCGATATCGATGGTGATAGCTCCGCGCCGTCCCACATCGGCTTTGCCTTGGCCGTTTTCTTTCTGCAATGCTAACGGTGGGTAAAGCAGGGAGTGAGTAATGACCGACGTTAACAGCATGAAAGGCAAACGCGCGATCGTGACGGGCGGGGGCACGGGCCTCGGCGCTGCAACCGCCACGGGTCTTGCCCGCCGTGGCGTCAACGTCTGCATAAACTACAATTCCAGCGCGGACGCTGCGAACGAGGTCGTAGCGGAATGCCGGAAACTCGGCGTCGAAGCCTTCGCCGTGCAAGCGAACGTCGCCGAGGACAAGGACTGCCGAGCGCTTGTCGATACAGCTGTAAAAAAATTCGGCGGACTTGATGTCCTGATCAACAATGCTGGCATCACCAAGTTCGCAGCCCACTCCGATCTCGACGCGCTGGACGCGGAAGATTTCCTTCGCCTCTACAAGGTCAACGTCGTTGCCGTGTACCAGATGACGCGCGCCGCCCAGCCGCATCTCGCCGCAACGGGCAAGGGCACAGTCACCAACGTCTCGTCCATCGCCGGCGTCACCGGCATTGGTTCGTCGATCGCCTACGCCTCGACCAAGGGCGCCCTCAACACGATGACGCTGTCACTCGCGCGCGCACTGGCGCCCAACATCCGCGTCAACGCCGTTTGCCCCGGCTACATCGGCTCCGGCTGGTTCACGAAATACCAGGGCGACGCCGTCGAGACGCAGACAGCGGAGAATGTCGCCAAGAGCGTGCCACTCCGTGTCGCCTCCATGCCGGAAGATATTGCCGAAACGATTCTCTTCTTCGCCGGCCCGGAAAGCCGCCATGTCACCGGCGAATTCATCATCGTCGACGCGGGCA
Source organism: Hyphomonadaceae bacterium (assembly GCA_047601145.1). Classification (GTDB taxonomy): domain Bacteria; phylum Pseudomonadota; class Alphaproteobacteria; order Caulobacterales; family Hyphomonadaceae; genus UBA7672. The sequence continues at coordinate 371,656 of JASGJW010000003.1, read as the reverse complement.
TGCACCTTGGTTACGCTCCTCTCCGGGCTAGATAGCCGCTCACAACGGGAGGACGGATATGGGCTTGTCGCGCCGGAATTTTCTCTTTGCTTCCGGCGCTGCGATCGCCGCCGCATCCTGCGGTTCCTCCCCACAGCCCGCGTCATCAGCCCCGTCGACGCCCGCTACGCCGACACCAACGCCCGCCGGCAGCGGCTTCCCGCTGATTGCCGACACCGCAGCGCGCATCGACGTCACGAAAGCGAAGGCTCTCCGCAATCACGGCGTGAAGACGGTCTTCCGCTATTACTGCCATCTGCCGCCCAGCCTCCCGGGCAAGGACCTGCAGCCGGAGGAAGCGAGGATCATCCTCGGGGAGGGCCTCTCCATTGGCAGCGTCTTCCAGCATTACAACAACTGCTTCCGCACCTTCGAGAACAAGTGGGGCAAGGAAGACGCCGAGCAGGCCCTCCGCATGGCCCATGCAGCCGGGCAGCCCGAAGGCTCGGCCATCTATTTCGGCGTTGACGCTGACTGGCCGTATTCGGTCCTGCGTGATCCCATCATCCAGTATTTCGAGGACGTAAAACGCGCCTTCGAAGGTTCCGGCATCGCCGTCGGCATCTATTCCAACGGCTGCATATGTAACGCTGTGCGCGAGAAAGGCCTCGCGCAACATTTCTGGCTCTCAGGCTCCACCGGCCATTCCGGCACGCAGGCCTTCTACAACACCGGCCGTTGGACGCTCTTCCAGAATGCGCTCGACGTCACTCCCGAACCGATCGGTTTCGGCGTCGATGCCAATCTCGCCAACCCGACCTCGCAGGGTTATTTCGGTCAGTGGACCGACAAGGGAGCCTCCGTCGCATCGCATGGCGCGGTCGCCACGCAGTCGGTCTTTGTCGCGCGCTCTTTCTTGCGCGCCAACACGGAGCTGAAGTCCGTCGCCGACACCGCCTCCACGACGCTCCTTACCATCCGCAAGGATCTCAACGTCCGGCGCCTCGCTGCGGTCAACGACTGGGTCCAGGTCCAGACGCAGGAAGGTGGCGCGCGCGGTGCTGCGGCGCCGTTGGTCGGCTGGCTCCCCGCCAGCGCCCTCGCGCCGATGGACCGCTTCCCCGACAACTCCTCGAACTACGGCCTCTGTGGCGCGCCCACCACTGTCAGCGACACCGCCAAATACCAGAATTGCGAACGCGCCGCCTCGCGCCTACGCTAGCCATCTGCCTTTGGGGGACGCCAAGGGAGAAGAACCATGATCGACAGAAGAAGCCTGATCGTTGGTACAGCCGTCGTCGCAGCGGGTCTCGCCGTGGCGGGCGGCGCCTCTGCACAGTCGCCCACAGTATGGACGCCCAAGCCGCTTCCCTTCGATCCGAAGTCGATCCCCGGCCTCTCGGAGAAGCTGCTCGTCAGCCATCACGACAACAACTACGCCGGAGCCGTGAAGCGTCTCGGCGACATCGAGGCCCAGCTTCGCCAGATCGACTTTGCCACCGCGCCCGGCTTCATGATCAACGGCCTCAAACGCGAAGAGCTGATGGCCCTCAACTCAATGATCCTCCATGAGGTCTATTTCGCCTGCCTCGGTAAGGGTGGCTCGAAGCCCAGCGCCAGCCTCGGAGGCCAGATCGAAGCCGACTTCGGCAGCCACGATCGCTGGCGCGCTGAATTCATCGGTATGGGCAAGGCGCTTGGCGGCGGCTCGGGCTGGGTGCTGCTCACCTGGTCGCCGCGCGCTGGCCGCCTGATCAATCAGTGGGCGTCTGACCACACGCTCACAGCAGCCGATGGCGAGGTCCTCGTCGCGCTCGACATGTACGAGCACGCCTATCACATGGACTACGGCGCCAAGGCTGGGGACTACGTCAACGCCTACATGGGCGCCCTCGACTGGACCGCCGCCGATAAGGCCTTCGTCGCGCGTCGGAAGTCCTAGCGCGGAGCGCTGCAAGGCGTATGCTGCCGGGCAGGGGAATGGCCCATGCCCATGTATCACAACGGCAACCGCGAGCTTCAGGCGTTGTTCGGCTCGACCGCGCTTGCCGATCGTCTTGTCGAGCGCCTGCGCCGCTCCGAATTCACCGACGAGGACAAGGCTTTTATCGAGTCACTCGAATATTTCTTTCTTGCGACAGCGACGCCCATCGGCCAGCCCGACTGCTCGTTCAAGGGCGGCCCGCCGGGTTTCGTGCGCGTGCTCCAGCCCGACCTACTGGTCTGGCCCGATTACGATGGCAACGGCATGTTCAAGAGCCTCGGCAATGTTGCGATCAATCCGTCCGTCGGCCTTCTTTTCATACGCATGGGCGAGGCGCCGAAACGCCTCCGCGCCAACGGAAGCGCCGTCATCTCGCTCGACGATCCGCTTCTGCCCGATTTCCCCGGCGCGCAGGCGATCATTCGTTTCACGCCCGTGGACATCTTCCCGAACTGCCCGCGCTACATCCCCGATCCCGAAGCCGCAAAACCCTCGCCTTACATTCCGAACGCGGATGCGCCCCCCGTCGAACCCAAGTGGAAGTCGATGGAAATGTTCAAGGACGTCGTCCCGCCGAGGAAGGCCTGATGAACGGTCACATCGCCAATGCCGTCGCGATCGTGTGCGCGGGCAATCGCTTCCTGCATGGCGGCGACATCGCCAATTTCTGGCCGGATGCGCCGGTCTTCAACTTCTTGAAGCTCGTCGAATTTCGTAGTGCGCCTGCCTCCGGCAAGGATACCGACGACCATCCGCTCGTGGCTTCCGATCCGATGGAGTGGTTCGAAACACTCAAGCCACGCTGTCACGGTCTACGCCTTCATCAAATCCGACCCTCGCGCGCCCCCAACCAGCAACTCGACGTGCCGGATCGCATGCTCGCCGGCTTCGTTGGCGGCGGCCAGCGCTGGTTCATTGAGGCGGCAGGCGAAACCGAGTCCGAACTCTGGGAGCCCTTCCATCGCGTCGGCGACCGCAACGATCCGCAGCGCCGCATCTGGAAGTGCACGCATATTCTGCAGGGCAGGACCCCGCGGATCGAACTCGACGCAGATGCGATGAAGCTCGACGAAGCCGTCGCTCGCTTCCGCAAGGCCCTCGTTCCCATCGAGACCTACGCCCGCGACGAGAAGTACAACAATTTCGCCGACATTTTCAACGAAGCCATCGCCGCGATCGACAGCGGCAAACCTCTTATCGAGGGCGATGACCCGATGGCGCCTTATACGGGCTTCAGCGAGCGTCAGGCCGCCGTCTTCGAAGCCTGCTCCCGGGCCTGGGTCTTCGGCGGCATGGGCTCGTGGAACGATCTCGGCGGCGGGGAGCGTTACGACCGCGTCAGTCAGGCGCTCTACGAAACTCTCAACGATTGCATTGCCGCCGTCGCGAACTCGACGTTCCGGGGTTAGCTGCCCAGCCCAAGTTCCGCATGCGCCAACTCGAGGCTCGCGAGCACATCGACGCCGATATGGATGAACTCGTCCACCCCTGCCGCGCGCAGCTCCGTTTCGAGCACGCCTGGTTTACCCGCGAGATAGAGCCGCGTCACGCCCGCTTTTTTAAGCGCTTCGGCAGCCTTGAAGCCTTCCTCGGCATAGCGCTTGTCCGACCCGCAAATGCAGGCCAGCGATGCCCCGGACTGCTTGAACGCCGCCGCCAAGGCGGATGCATCGCCCGTCGCCGGCAGGGCGCTGATGCCGCCGGCCGCGAAGAAGTTCTGCGCGTACTGCAGCCGTGCCGTGTGTTCAGATAGCGGCCCGAGCGCCGCGAGGAATATCTTTGGTGCGCGACCCGCCGCCGTCCGTTGGTCCGCCAGGTCCCGCAGCCGCTCGAACGGCTCGGCCAGCCGGATCGGCCAGAACGGCTCTGCTTCTGCGCCATCCTCATCCGCTGTGCGCGAAAGATCAGCCAGCGTCGCCCGGTCGGCCGCGGCATTCTTCAGCGAGAACCACGAGCGAGCGGCCGGGGCCCGGCCCGAAGCCTCCGCCGCCCGCCGCACGATCGCCGGCAAGTTCACCACCTCGACGCTCGGTACTTCCTCGTCCAGCAGCGGGAAGTCCGTCACGCCGGTGATCGCTTCCTTGCGCTTCGCTGCCGCTTTCATCCGCGCCGCGCGCGCCTCCGACACGCCTTTCTGGAAACCGCCGGAGACCAGAGCCCTCATCAGCCCACCTTCACGCTCGACCTGCTGGAACAGCGCCCACGCAGCGTGGGCCAGATCATCGCCCAGCTTCTCGATCGCCCACGATCCGCCCGGCGCGTCGACCACCTTACCGAGGCTCGATTCTTCCTGCGCGATTATCTGCGTGTTACGCGCCAGCCTGCGCGCCAGCTTGCCCGGCAGGCCCATCGCATCGGTGAACGTCCGCACCGTCACGATATTCGCGCCGCCCACGCCCGCGGCAAAGCAGGCCGCCGTATTGCGCAGGATGTTCACCCACGGATCGCGCTTGGTCAGCATCCGCCGTGATGTCACAGCCTGCAGTTTCATTCCCGCCGCTGGCCCCGTCGCGCCGAACGCCTCGGCCACGCGGCCCCACATCCGCCGCGCCGCACGCAGCTTCGACATCTCGACCTGATAGTCTGCACCGATGCTCACCGTGAACAGGATCGCCTTGCACGCTTGGTCGGCCGTCAGCCCCGCCGTCATCAACGCGCGTACATACTCTGCACCAGCGCCGACCAGATAGGCCAGCTCCTGGACCTCTGTCCCGCCCGCTTCATACACCGCACGCGAGTCCGCCCGCAGTGCGCTCGCTTTCGGAAACTCTCCGGCAACATCGCGTGCAAACGATGCTGCCTGCGCCAGCTCTTCCTCGGCCGAACCGGGCAGGGCGCCCGTGCGCGCCAGAGCCCCAACCGGGTCGACGTTAAACGCCACCAGCGCATTCGCCGCCGCTCGCCCGCCAACGGCTGCCGCTAGCAGCGCCGCCAGTTCCACGCCCTGCGTCGTCGAAGCGCCCGTCGCCTCCAGAGCCACAGGCGCGAGGTCCAACTTCACGTCCTTCAGCAGCCGCTGGATATCCACCGCCGAGCGCGCCACCACGCCATGCTCGCCCGCCGCATCCACGCGCAACTCGATCGACGAAACTCCGCCCTCCAGCGCCTCGATCACCTGGTCGGCCGCAATCGCCGGGTCCGGGTGCGACACGATCTGGCGGATATCCCACGGCAGGTACTGGTCGTTGACCGCCCGATCGCCGCGGATGAACGGCGAAATCCCCGGCATTCCGGATGCGTCAGCCGCCCAGTCCGGGGCGCGGTAGAGCGGTTTCACCGGCACACCATGCTCGGTTTTGGTCGTCAGCTTGGAAAACGGCGCCCCGTCGAGCGCCTTCTCCGCCAGCGCCCGCCATTGCGCCTCGTCCGCCGCTGGAAATTCCGCCGAAAGGGACAGTTCGTCCGCCATGAATCCCTCAAATACACACGCAGGCCATGAGGCATTGGCATGGCCCTGCGTCAAGGGTTTCGCGGCGTCTGTTCGCATTGCCGCACCGTGCGGGGCCGCTATGGTCGTCTCAAGGGCGGGGCGTATCCCGCCAGACCAGATCGGACCCTGTCATGGCGATTCCCGCGTCACTCGCGAACCAGCTTTCCATTCCCGTGATCGGGTCGCCGCTATTCATCATCTCGAACCCCGACCTTGTCATTGCCCAGTGCAAGGCCGGCGTCATTGGTTCCTTCCCTTCACTCAACGCTCGCCCGCTCGAGCAGCTCGATGAGTGGCTTTCCCGCATCAACGAGGAACTGACCGCCGCCCGCCTTGCCGATCCGAAGGCGAGGATCGCGCCCTATGCCGTCAACCTCATCGTCCATAAGTCGAACAACCGTATCGAGGAAGACCTCGCGCTCTGCGTGAAGCACAAGGTTCCGATCGTCATCACCTCGCTTGGCGCGCGCCCTGAGGTAAACGAGGCTATCCATTCCTATGGCGGCATCGTCCTGCACGACATCATCAACATTGTGTTCGCGCACAAGGCGCTTGAGAAGGGCGCCGACGGCCTCATCGCTGTTGCCGCCGGCGCAGGCGGCCATGCCGGCGTGCTGTCTCCCTTCGCGCTCATCTCCGAGATCCGCGAATTCTTCGACGGCCCGCTCGCGCTCTCCGGCGCCATGTCGACAGGAGCGCAGGTCCTTGCGGCGCAGGCGATGGGCGCCGACTTCGCCTATATTGGCACCGCCTTCATCGCCACCGACGAAGCCCGCGCGCCCGAAAACTACAAGGACATGATCGTCGCCTCTGCCGCGAAGGACATCGTCTATTCCTCGCTCTTCACCGGCGTTCACGGCAACTATCTTGCGCCCTCCATCGCCAAGGCCGGCATGGATCCCAACAACCTCCCCGAGGGCGACAAGGCCACGATGAGCTTCAAGGCCGGCGAAAGCTCCAAGGCCAAGGCCTGGAAGGACGTCTGGGGTTCCGGCCAGGGCATCGGCGCCGTGAAGGCCCGCTTGCCTGCCGCGCAGTACGTCTCGCAACTGAAGAAGGAATATGAGGAAGCCCGCGCGGCGTTGGCCGTCGCTGCCGCGAAATTCTCAGCAACCGCTTAGATAACCTCGTTTGCGGCTCGGCCGATCCTGTCGCATAAGCGCGCCATGATCATCGATCCGCTCCGCGACCTTCCCACGCTCGCCGATGTCGAGGACGCCGCCAAGCGCCTCGCGGGTGTCACCATCCATACCCCGCTCCTGCGCTCCGATGCGCTCGACGCTGCTATCGGCGCGCCCGTCTGGATCAAGCCGGAAACGCTCCAACGCACCGGCTCCTTCAAGATGCGCGGCGCGTGGAATCGCATCAGCCGCATTCCCGAAGCCGACCGTGCGCGCGGCGTCGTCGCGTTCTCGTCCGGCAACCACGCACAGGGCGTAGCCGAAAGCGCCAACATCCTGGGCCTCAAGGCCACGATCGTCATGCCGGCAGACGCGCCGAAAGCGAAGATCGAGGCTGCGCGCGGCCGCGGCGCCACCGTTCGCCTCTATGATCGCGTGAAGGAAAGCCGCGAAGGCATCGCCGCCGAGATCGCGGCGAAGACCGGCGCCACCACCATCCGCCCCTTCGACGACAGCTGGATCATGGCCGGGCAGGGCACGGCCGGCCTCGAAGCAGCGCAGGATGCCGCAAAGCTGGGCGTCACATTCGGCTCGCTCATCTGCAACGCTTCCGGCGGCGGCCTTATCTCGGGAGTCGCCACGGCGTTCGAAGGCGTGTCGCCCACCACTGAAGTCTGGGCCGCCGAACCCGCCGGCCACGACGACACCATCCGCTCGCTCGCCGCCGGCCACATCGTCTCGAACGAGCCGGGCTATCGCTCCATCGCCGACGCACTACTGACGCCCGAACCCGGCAATCTGCCGTTCGAAGTCCATAAGCGCCGTCTCAAGGGCGGCTTCACCGCCACCAACGACCAGCTCCTGGACGCGATGAGCTTCGCCTTCCACCACCTCAAACTGGTGGTCGAGCCCGGCGGCGCCTGCTCGCTCGCCGTGCTGCTCAACAACCGCGAACACTTCGCCAAACGCGGCCCGGTCCTGATCATCCTGTCGGGCGGCAATGTCGACGCCGACATGTTCACGAAAGCCATCGCCCGCACGCCGCCGGCCTAACCCCGCAGCATCCGTCCCATCTCGCGCAGCGGCTTCTGCTGCACATCAGGGACGGTCCCGTCCGCCATCGGGCCGACATTGATCAGCAGATTGCCGCCGCGCGCCGTCAGCTGGCGATAGAGCGCGATCAGCTGCTCGCCGGTCATGTAGTTGTCCGTTCGCTCGTCGCGATTGTAGCCGAACGCGAAGCCCAGCCCGCGGCAGGCCTCCCACTTCTTCTCGCCCATGTGCTCGCCGGTCGAATACTCGACCGTCCGGAAGTCACAGTGCGGCGGCGCAGGATTGTCCAGCTCGCCGCCTGCCTCGGCGATCCGCGCCTTCACCATCGCGTTGAAGCCCGCCAGCGTCGCCGGGTCACGCAGGCTCTCGAAAAGCGGCGTCATCGCCAGCCAGCGGTCGTTGATCACCCCATCCGGCACAGCTGCATAATAGTCAGCGAACAGCCCAGCGAGATCATCGCCATTCGGCCACGCAATGTCGTTCCACAGCACAGCCGGCTTGTACCGCGCGATCAGCTCCCGCACCTGCGCCGCCGCGTAGCGCCGGTAATCCTCACCCGTCGGCACGCACGCCAGCATGTCCCCGAAATTCGAGATCGGCGTATGGAAGAACGTCCAGTCCAGCCCACCCGAATAATAGAGCCCGAACCTCATTCCCCGCGCCCGCACGGCCTCCGCCAGCTCGCCGACGAAATCCCGCTTCGAGTGCCAGCCCGGCTTGTGCGGATTCTCGACCGCCGTCGGCCACAGGCAGAACCCGTCATGATGCTTGGTGACGAACACGACATATTCGGCGCCTGAAGCCGCGAAGAGATCCGCCCACGCGCCGGCATCGAACGCCTCGGCCGCTTTCTCGAAGGGCGCACGGAAATCTTCATAAGGCCGCCCGCCATGCTCGCGCGCATGATGCTGCGCCGTCGGGCTCCCGGGCACGCGCATCGCGTTCCAGTACCATTCGGCGTAAGGCGAGATCGCCATCGCATCATCGTAGTCGGTCTTGAAGAGATCAGCGATCGAGACCGCACCCGGCGCGTACGCCGGCACGGCAAAGATGCCCCAGTGAATGAAGATCCCCAGCTGCGGCTTCGCATACCAGGCCGGGCAGGGCCGGTTCGCAAAATCCGAAATGTCCGCCATGTCCGCTCCGCGCAACAACGGCACACGCTAACGCGCTCGCGCGACGCTGGGAACGATCACCCTACGTCAGCTCAATCCAGCCCGGCTGGAAACGCGGGCAGGGCGGCGACATCTTCCGGAACGTGCTGGCGCACCAGCATGGCTCTGTTGTCCCGCTGCAGCGCCTCGACCTTGTCCATCGAGCGCAGGGTCTCGGCCTTGTCCGTATTGCCCGCCGGAATGGTGCGCAACTTCTGCGCCTCCGCCAGATGCCACATGTCCCCGGCTATCAGCACGTTCCCCGCGTTCTTCAACTTCAGCAGAAGAACGCGATGTCCCGGCGTATGCCCATGCGCCGCGATCATCCTCACGCTTCCATCGCCGAAGACGTCAAAGTCCTTGCCGTCCTCGATCAGCGTCGTCTTCGCGCCTTCCAGCTGCGAATAGAAAGCGAATGCCCCCGCCTTTCGCGCATCCGGCCGGAACATCCAGTCGCGCTCCGCCTTGTCCACGATCCATGTCGATCCCGCGAACAGGTTCGCCTCGCCGATATGGTCATAGTGGCTATGCGAGATCGCGAAGAACTCGATGTCCTCAGTCTTCAATCCCAGCTCTGCCAGCTGCGGCGCCAGAAGTTTCGCGCGATACGTCATCGTCCCCAGCGTCTGCCCCGGCGGCGTCGCCATCGACGGCGGAATGCCTGCATCCCACACCAGATCGCCCTTAGGATGCCGGATCAGGAAGCACGGATCGGACAGCTTCCCCGGCTTCCCGTCATACTCGTGGTTCGGCGAAAACAACCCCGTGTTCTTCATGTCGAACGACCCACAGTCGAGCGCATAAAGCTTCACGCCCCTCTCGCCGGCGGGCGTACTTGCGCAGGACGCGCCCAGAAGAGCGAGCATGCCTACAGCAACAAGTTTCATGAAGAGATCCTCCCACGAGAGGACCATAGCAGGCATTTGCCGATGCCCAAGTCGCCTACGGCCGCCCGCGCTTCAGGTCCGACGACAGCTGGATGTCCACCGGGCCCCCGGCGAGGCGCGCGCGATAGACCTGCGTGTTCTCCAGTACGCGCTGCACGTAGTTGCGCGTTTCGGCGAAGGGAATGCTTTCGATCCAGTCGATCGGGTCGGCGCCCGCGCGTGGATCGCCGAAATCGCTGATCCACTGGCGCGCACGGCTCGGGCCGGCGTTGTAGGCCGCCGCCGCCAGGATGTACGAGCCGCCGAAATTATCAACGAGATCGTCGAGGAAGCCGCGGCCGAGGCGCAGATTGTACTGCGGATCGTCTGTTAGCCAGCTCTGCCTGAAAGGCAGGCCGACCATCTTGGCTTCCGCCTGCGCATAGCGCGGCACCATCTGCATCAGGCCCCGCGCATCCGCGCCCGAGACTGCGCGCGGATTGAACTCGCTCTCCTGCCGCGACAGCGCCAGCACCAGCGCCGGCTCGGCCGATCCCGAACGCGGCGAGGACGGCAGCGACATCATCGGGAACACCGCATCCGGGGCCACCAGCCCACGGCCAAGTCCGGCCTTGGCGCCCCGCACCGCCGCGCGCATCTCGAGGTAGCCCGCGCCGATATCGAACAGCATTTGGTGCTCGGCGGCCGTGTTCATCACGTCGTCCAGCGCGAACGAGAACCGCTCGAAGCTCGCCAGCCGTCCCGTCTCCGCCAGCAGGATGGCCGCGCGCACCGGCGTTTGTCGCGCGAACGCAGCACGTTCCTCATCGGTCGGCGGGGGTGGGGCGGTCAGCTGCAGCTTGATCGCCTCGGGCGCCTGCTGGCGCACCTTCTCGGCCGCAAGCTGGCCGTAGAACACGTACGGATACTTCGACGCAGCAAGATAGGCTTCCTGCGCTTCCGGAATGCGGCCCAGCTTGGTCAGTGCCTCGCCGAGCCAGTATTGCGCCCGGCTCACCGAGATCGGCGTCGCAACGCCTGCGCCGAACACGCGGAAATGCGCTTCCGCCTTGGTCGGATCATTCAGCTTTTCGAGCGCGATCCAGCCGGCCGCCCACTCCGCATCGCGGAACGCCTCGCCCGTAAGCAGACCATGCCCCGCAGCCAGCTGGTAGGCCGTCGCATAGTCCCGTTCGCGGATCAGGCGGCGCATCTCGGACTGCTTCTCTTCCCAGATGTCGGCGCGGCCCACCTCGGGCGCCGTCTCGCCATTTATCCGCAGGAGATACGCCAGCTGCTCCGCATCCTTGCCACGCCGTTCTGCATAGCGTGCGCGCTCGAACAGCAGGCCCGGATCGTTGAGATACTCCGACGGCACCGCCGCGATCGGCTTGTCGATCTTCTTCTGGTTCTTCATCAGCGCGATGCGTGCTTCCAGCAGCGCCTTGCGCCCCGAGCTCAGCTTCGGGAACAGCGCCTGCGCCGACTTCGTGTCGCCGCGCCACAGGAACATGTCCGCCCGAGCGAAATGGTCGTCCGAAGTCAGCTGCGAGGAATAGCGCGACTGGATTGTCGCAACGGCGCCCGACGACATCGGCTTCGTCCGCCACGCCTCGCGCACCACGCGCAGCATGTCGTCCCGCTTGCCCTGGCTGTCATAGGCGTCCGCCAGCGCCAACACGCCTTCGCCGGTCTTCGGTCCGCGCACGATCAGCCACTGGATCCGCTCGTCCGCGGTCAGGCTGGAGCGCGTGATCGACGCTTCCATCTGTTCCGCGATCCGGTCCGCGTCCGGCCAGCCCTTGAACTCTTCCGCCGCCTTGGAGAGGTCGGTCCAGCCCAGCCCACCCGCGCTCTCCGTCGCCATCCGCCAGCGCAGCAGCGCCTGGGCGGCCGGGTCCTGTATCCGCGACAGGTAGGAGCGCACATCCGTGAACCGGCTATTGTCCGCCGCCTCCAGCGCCCGGTCGAGCAGGGAAAGGTCGCCCGCGTCCAGCCAGGCCGATTTCAGCACCAGCGCCGGCTTCAGCGACGGGGCCGTCGGATTGGCCATCGCCAGCCCGCTGCCCAGCAGCCCCAGAGCCGCCGCGCCCGCCAGAACCCGGCCGGTGCGCGACATTCCCTTGCCAAACCCCGTCATGAAATGATTATCCCGCGAGTTGCGTGACGGATCGCCATTACGCCTGCCGGAGAAACCAATGCTTTTCCAGGGATCCATGCCCGCCCTCGTGACCCCTTTCCGCAACGGGAAAGTGGACGAGAAGGCGTTCGTGGCTCTCGTCGAGCGGCAGGTCGCCGCCGGAACGCACGGGCTGGTCGTCGCCGGAACCACGGGCGAAGCCTCCACGCTATCGCATGAAGAGCACGGGGCCGTGGTCGAGCTCTGCGTAAAAACGTCGGCAGGGCGTATTCCGGTCATCGCAGGCACTGGCTCCAATTCCACGGACGAGGCCATCAGCCTCCTCCAGCACGCAAAGTCGGTCGGCGCTCACGCAGCCCTGATCGTGAACCCCTATTACAACCGCCCCACCCAAGATGGGGTTTACGCGCATTACAAAACTTTGAATGAGGCGGTTCAACTCCCTATTTTTGTTTACAATGTGCCGGGTCGCACGGGTTCCGACATGCAGCCGGAACTCATCGGCCGCCTCGCCAAATTGCCAAATATCATCGGCATAAAAGACGCTTCGGGCGATGTCGCTCGGGTCGCCCGCCATACGGCGCTGGCCGGTAAGGATTTCATCCAGATTTCCGGGGAAGACGGCAACGCCGTCGGTTTCAACGCCCTGGGCGGGGTCGGCTGCATCTCCGTTACCGCCAACGTCGCCCCCTACCAGTGCGCTGCCCTTCAGGCCGCGACCCTCAAGGGCGACTATGCCGAGGCCCGCCGCATCAACGACACGCTGGCCCGTCTCCACCGGGCCATGTTCCTTGAGGCCAGCCCCGCGCCGGCCAAGTATGCGCTCTCGCTCCTCGGTCTGTGCTCCGACGAAGTCCGTCTGCCGCTCGTCGCCGTCCAGTCGGCCGACGTGAAGAAGGAGATTGAGGCGGCCATGAAGGAAGCCGGCGTCCTCTGATGGCCCAGTCCCCCCGCAGCAGCGGCCAGAACCCCAAAGGCAAGACCCAGCGCGAACTCGCCCGCAGGTCGGTGGCCGAGAACCGCCAGGCGCGTCGCAACTACGAAATCATCGACGACCTTGAAGTCGGCATCGTCCTCACAGGTTCGGAAGTGAAATCCCTCCGCGAAGGCCGCGCCAACATCGCGGAGGCCTACGCACGTGAGGAGAACGGCCAGATCGTTCTCGTCAACTCGACCATCCCGATTTACCCGCCCGCCGGCCAGTTCAACCACGAACCTGGCCGCAAGCGCGTCCTCCTCCTCAAGAAGCGCGAGTTCAACCGCCTCATGGGCGCTGTCGAACGCGAAGGCCGCACACTGGTCCCCCTCGAACTCTATTTCGGCCCCACCGGCATGGCGAAGATCAAACTTGCCCTCGCCACCGGCCGCAAGGCCCCGGACAAACGCGACGTCGAGAAGAAACGCGACTGGGACCGCCAGAAGGGCAGGCTGCTGAGGGATCGAGGCTAGCCCGGCCGCCGTCCCCGTCGAACTTGCCGTAAAATCCATCAAACCGGTCAACGCTTCCGCAAGGCGGTCGTGATCTGTGTAAAGCTGCCTGATTGGGGGATCACGCGCATGCAACGCAAAGTCCGGATTTATCAGACCGCTTCGCTTGCCACGCTGGCGTTGGTGCTTGTGGGTGCGCAGTCCGTATTCGCTCAGCCGCCGTCCGCCGGCGAACTTCCGCGTGGCTACCAGCAGCTCTCCGGCAAGCTGCAGCCAGACGGCCAGCTACCTGCCTATCTCCAATCGCTGCGGACCCTGTTCGCCGACCTCGACGCCGATGCGGACGGCATGCTCAGCAAACGCGACGTGGAGCTCCACGATGCGATCGTGCGCGCCCAGATGCGCACCCAGGCGGCTCAACCGTTGATGCGGTATGATATCGACGGCGATGGCTCCGTCACCGACAGCGAAATTCGCGTCGCCGTGATGTACGAGAAGCGTAGCTCCATCGCCACGGCGGGCGCGCGCCCAGGGGCCAGTCTCGAATCCATCTCTCGCCAGATGGAAAACACGATCGCCCAGCTCTCGGCCAAGGACAAGAATGGCGACGGCAAGGTCACCTATGCCGAAGCCTCGAAGGCCGACGAGACCGAGCTTCAACGCCGTCTCAACAGCGAAAATGCGATGTCCGTCCGCGTGAAGACGGCCCTCACGCTCGACGCAACGAAGAACGGCCAGCTTGAGCTTGCCGCCTGGCTTGCTGCAGGCGAGGCGTTGTTCCGCAGGGTTGACCGCAATGCCGATGACAAGCTGGCTCAGGAAGAAATCGTCGGCTTCTGGCAGCGTCCTTCCGCGCCTGATGCGGCCGCCCAGTCGAAATCGATAGACGACATCCTTGATCGCATGCGCGCCTACGACGGCAAGCCGCAAGCCGCCACACAATCAACCTCCAAAGCCGGTTGCGCCATGCCCGCCGCGTCGGCGAAAGCGCAAATTGTGCTCCTTGGGGCCTACGAGACGCAGGCCCTCTCAAGCGCCACAATCGGCTCGGACGATGCGGTCGTCCATGCAGGCAAGGTCGTAGTCGAGCCGGGAACGCAACCGCTCTACGTCGTCATAGTCAGTCATTCCGCCTCAATCTGGCAGTTCAGCGGCGCCGTCCAGCGTATCGAGCGCGTTGTCTTGTCCAGCCGCGAAACGCGCGCGAACGGAGGGGATCCTGCTGGCGTCTCGCTAGTCGGCGCTGTGGGGGTTCCCAAAGAGAAGGTGTCGTTCTTCGCAAAATCGAGCTGCCTCTCGCCTTTCCATGAGATGCCTTCGAGCGAATCCGTGCGGGTCGGAAACGATCTTCGCAACCTTCTCGGCCGCGACCCGGATGCAGCGTTCGGAAAGTACTCCGTGACCGCGTTCAACGTCCCGTCGGGCCGGATCGATGAGATCAAGGATCGCAACGCCGGGAAACTGGTAATCCAGGGCGCCGCTCCGGGGTCGGTCAAGATTGAAGGCGACGCCAGCAATATCATCTTCACCGCGGGACCCAGCAGTGCGCGAGACGAGCTGTATCGCTTCAGCCCGGGCGGCGTGATCACCATCGATCCGAAAAGCGTTGTTTCCAGCCGACCGGCCAAGACCTACGGCGTGCTGCCCCAGCAGGCCGGTCTCGTTCAATTGCTGGCTTCTGGCGCCCTGAAGCAGAACAATCAGGGTGAGTATATTGTCCAGAAGCAGATGGCGTTTCCCGCTGGCCTGCACGGCGCCCATAGCGTCAAGTTTGTCGTTCCAAAAGGCGTTCCGATGCCCACTGGCGACCCGGGTCATTCCTGCGTCGTCGCAACAACCGGCCCGGTCAACGGGGCAGTGAGATGCGGCCACTAGTTTGGGGGCTTCTTCCCGGCCATGTCTCGCTCCACCTTCCGTTCCCCCGATAAAATGCCGGCCATCCCGTAATTGCCCTCGTGGCAGGCATACTCCCAGATACGCGGCGTCCTGTGGAATGTGTATGAGATCGCCCAAGGGCGGGTGTAAAGCGCGAGGTCTGTGACCTCGGCCTGATAGAGCAGCTCTCTTTGCCCGGTGCGCGTGAAGCGCTCGATGATCTTCGCATCCGCCGACATCGGCATGGGGCTCTGGTCCCGCTGGCGAGCGGCGACGCTTGTCGTCTCCACGACCAGCGTATCGCCTTCCCACCAGCCGACGGGATCGCCTGTCCAGCGCTGCAGTACGGAGGGCAGGTGCGCTTTCATGGCCTCGTTCCGGTCCGCGAACATCGGCACGATCCGCATCTCGTCCATCATCTCGACGGCGATCGCGATGTGTGACGGCGTCTGCACGATCTGGTAGGCGTCGTTATAGCCCTGGCTCGTCATCGGCGGCGCCGCCGCATTGGCCGCCATCAGGCGCCGGTCCCGGTTGGGAAGGCTGTCCGGCCCAAGTGTGAACTCCGGCAGCGGCTTGCCGGTCATGTAGACGCCATACTTATCCCGCCACGCCATAGCCGACGCCCGATCCCGGAACGGCAGGATCTTGTCCAGCGGGTCCGTGAACGGCGACGTCCGGGTCTCGCCATCGACGACCTGCGAGAACGTCACATCCTCATCCGCGTTGCTCCACACCGCGCCAAGGTCCGGCCTGCCATCGGCAGTACGCGATGGGGAGTAGGGCGTCTGGGCAAAAGCCGCGGAGGCAAGAAGCAGGGCGCTGCCCGCAACGTCCGCGACTACACGTACAATCACCGCCAGCTTCAACGCCTTCTCCATTACGCCGTCCGGCGCTGAGCCTTAGGAAACGACTATTCGGACTTTGCAGGATAGTGAAAAATCTTTGCGAGCAGCTTCAGACCACTAACGGCAGAAAAGGTAGGACGGCGTGGTCCAGTTCCGGCCGGGCTCCGGGCCGGCGTATACTCCTGCCCATGAACCGCATCCTTCCTCCACTGCTGGCGGATGTTTCCGGAGAACCTCTCGTGAAGGTGACGCGGCTCTATCCCTCGTATTCAGTGAGCTGATGCTGCTCGCCGAGGCAGGCGCCGAACGCTCGCGCGCGGCCCTCAGCCGCACCTTGTCCCGAAGTCAGCCATCACTACCTCAGAGCCTCAGCTCGTGAGACCGCCCCCTCACGCCCGAACCGCCGTCTTCCGTGTCCCCGGCGCCGGCGGAGGCTCCGCCGCTCCGGCAAAGCACTGGGCCTTCGACATCCAGTTCTTCGCGTTCGCCCCCGTCACCTTCAGCTGCGTGTCTGCAATGTTCCGCACTTGCGTCACTACCTGGCAGAAGTCATCCGCCGCGCCTTCGATCATTTCAGTCGCGCTCGGATCATTGTAGAGCCACACCTCGCCCGAAGGCGCGGTCAGCTTCAGGTGAGGCCGGGGTTCTGGGGCTGCTTCGCCGCGAACCTTGAACGTCCATCCATAGGTATTGTTGCCCAGCACCACGATATTCCTGATCCGATCCCCATTTTTCCGGACGGCTCCGAGGACGTCGTAGACTTCTTGCCCGTGCGCCCACGTCTCCATCAGGCGCGCGGTGAGGGACGACCTTACGCTCATGTCCGGTCCGGCCCACTTCACGCGCCCGCCCGGATCAGCCCCCGCAAACCGCTCCGCCGTTCCCACAAATCCCTGTTTCCACGCCTCGACTAGCGCCCGGCCCGACAGTCCCTTGATCCACTTCCGCTCGAACCCGCTCATCTTACCGCCGCCCTCCAGATGCTTCGCGAGCCCGGCATAGTACTGCTCGAACGACCCATCGCCCTTCAGCGACATCTCGGCGGCGAGATTCCAAACATGCAGGTGCTGGATCACCGTATTGATGGTCCAGCTCTTGAAACCGGTCACCTGCTCAAGCTCGCTGTCACCCAGCGGCGACACGAGCGCGTGCAGCGCCTCGCTCTCGTCCCGGAAGTCCCTCGCGAGATCGCGCATACTCAATCCCCCAGCGCGGACGACAACCGCTCATACGCAGACAGAAAATCTTCCTTGAACTGCTGCACCACCTGTCCCGCCGACATGGTCTGGTTCATCAGCCCCACGCCTTGCCCCACCCAATACGTCGCCAGCTGCTGCGCCCCCTTGTGGCCGCCTTCGGCGAGCTTATCTACCCGCCTCAGCGCCGGCTCAGACACCAGCGTCTGCAGCGGCATCGGCAGGGGATCGGGCGCGCTATCCTGTTCCCACGCATCCGTCCACGGGCTGCGCAGTTGCCGCGAAGGCTTGCCCGTCCGCGACCGCGACCGCACCGTGTCGCGCGAGGACGCCGCCAGCATCTTTGCTTTCACCGTCGGGCTCGTCTCGGCCTCGGTCGTGGTCAGCCACACCGAGCCGCACCAGGCGCCCGAAGCGCCCATGGCCATGGCCGCAGCCATCTGCTCGCCGGTCGTGATGCCGCCCGCTGCCAGGATCGGCGTGTTCTTGCCCATCGCCCTCACGGCGCGAGAGACCTCCGGGATCAGCACCATCGTCGAGACGTCGCCGCAATGCCCGCCCGCCTCGCCGCCGGCGACCACGAGAATGTCCACGCCAGCCTGTACCTGCGCGACCGCATGCTCCTTGGCGCCGACCAGCGCCGCGACTGGCACGTTGTGCTTCTTGCCCAGCTCCAGCATCAACGGTGGCGGCACGCCCAGCGCATTTGCGATCAACTTGATCGGATACTGGAACGCCACCTCCAGACTGTTTGCCGCCCCGTCGGCCCGCATGTTGCGTGCGAAGTTCGCGGAATTGTTGCGATCGGAGTCCAGGTCGCCCGGTTCGATGCCATGCTGCTTCAGGATGCCGGCGGCGAAGTCCTTGTGCTGCTGCGGGATCGCGCCGAGCAGGGCGTCGCGGTTGAACGGCTCGGCCTTGCCCTCCATCTTGTTGGGCACGATTAGGTCGACGCCATACGGCTTGCCACCACAATGCTTGTCGATCCAGTCGAGCTCTTCTTTCAGCCGGTCCGGCGGCAGGTTCACGGCGCCGAACACGCCCATGCCTCCAGCTTTGGAGACGGCAGCCACCACGTCCCGGCAATGGCTGAACGCGAGCAGCGGGAATTCGATGCCAAGCATCTTGCAGATCGGAGAGTTCATCATGATGCGCCTCCCTCCAGAGGTTCGATTTCGAGTATCAGTGTCCGCGCCGCGATCTGCGAGCCCTTGACCGCCGCGATCCGCTTGACGCGCCCATCGACGCCGGCGGACAGCTCGTGCTGCATTTTCATCGCTTCAAGCACGGCCAACCGGTCGCCCCTCTTCACGCGATCGCCTTCGGCCACGCAGACGTCCAGTAGCTTGCCATGCATCGGCGCGAGCAGGGCGCCTTGCCCGGCCTTGTCGGCCTTGCTCCGTGCGAAGGAGGCGAGATTAACCAGCTCCACTGTCCGCTCCGCCATCGCCAGCCAGATCGTGCGCCCGTCTTCGCGATATGTCACGTCGAGCGAAGCGCCGTCGACCGTCAGGCGCGCGGTCTCGCTGTCTATTGCAATGACGGCAACACGTCGTGTTGCCGCGCTGTCGGTTACCTCATATGCGCCGCTGCGCATGGGCCGAACGGAGATTTTCCGCGCGCCGCCGCCAATCTCATACTCCGCGATCGTCTGCAACCGTCCCGTGCTCGACCAGTCGAGCAGTTCCGGGCTGACATGCACTGCTGCGTCCATCGCGCGCTGCAGGCCGCGGGCATGCTGGATCACAGCTGCAGCCGCAATCCAGGCATCGGAAAGGGCAGGCCCAGCGAACTTGTCGCCATACGTCTCGCCAATGAAAGCCGTTGTCGCGTCGCCTGCCGCAAATGCCGGGCGATCGAGCGCGTCGATCAGGAAGTCACGGTTCGTTCGCGGTCCGAACACTGCCGTCTGCCCGAGCGCTGCAACCAGCTTTCGCCGTGCATCCTCCCGCGTCGCGCCATGCGCAATGATCTTCGCGATCATCGGATCGTAGAAGGGCGACACCTCTCCACCCGAGACGACGCCAGCGTCTACCCGAACGCCACCGCCCTCCGGCGTACGGAACAGCTCGACCTTGCCCGTGCTCGGCAGGAAGCCGGCCTCGGGCTCTTCTGCGTAGAGCCGCACCTCGATTGCATGCCCGCCAAGCCTCACATCCTTCTGCGCCAACGGCAGCGTCTCGCCGCGCGCCACGCGAAGCTGCAACTCGACGAGATCAAGCCCCGTCACCATCTCGGTTACTGGATGCTCGACCTGCAGCCGCGTGTTCATCTCGAGGAAGTAGAAGGCGCCACTGGCATCGAGCAGGAATTCCACCGTACCTGCGCCGACATAGCCGACAGCCCGCGCCGCCTCGATCGCGGCCTGTCCCATGCGCTCGCGTAGTTCCGGCGTCATCACAGGGCAGGGCGCCTCCTCGATCACCTTCTGGTGCCGCCGCTGCACGGAACAGTCGCGTTCACCCAGATGGATTGCATGGCTATATGCATCCGCGAACACCTGGATTTCGACATGGCGAGGCTGCTCGATCGCCTTCTCGAGGATCAGGTCACCGCTGCCGAAGGCGTTCTCAGCCTCGGATCGCGCCAGCTTCAGCGCCTGCGCTAGATCGGGCTGCCTCGCAACCAGTCGCATTCCGCGCCCACCGCCGCCCGCGGACGCCTTCACCATCAGCGGGAAACCGATGCCTTTCGCTGCCGCCAGCAGCGCCTTGTCACTTTGTTCTTCGCCTTCATAGCCGGGCACACACGGTACACCGGCCTCGATCATCCGGCGTTTGGCCCGCGCCTTGTCGCCCATCGCGTCGATGGCGTCCGCGGGCGGTCCCACGAATGTCAGGCCCGCCGCGACGACTGCGCGTGCGAACCCGGCATTCTCAGACAGGAAGCCGTAGCCTGGATGGATCGCCGTTGCTCCGGATGCCTTCGCTGCGTTCAGGATGGCGTCGACGGACAGATAGGACTCGCCAACAGGCGCCGGCCCGATCCGCACGGCTGCATCCGCGGCGCGCACCTGCGGGGCGTCAACGTCTGCATCGGAATAGACCGCGACGGTCCGCAATCCCATTGCCTTGGCGGTGCGCATGATCCGCACAGCGATCTCGCCACGGTTGGCGATCAGAACGGTGGAAACGTCTCCCCTCACGGCTCGACCACCCAGCGCGGTTTGCGCTTTTCGAGGAAGGAGGCGACGCCTTCCTTGCCCTCATCGCTCAGCAGCCGGTCTGCGAAATTCTCCGCCGCCATCTGTACGGTCGTCCGTCGGTCGAGGCCGGGCAGGGCGTGGATCAGCGCCTTGAGATCGGCAACAGCTCCTGGCGCGCAGGCCAGCACGCGCTTGCGTATCTCCATCTCGGCGGCGGCTAGAGCCTCCCCGCCCTCGACCACCTGGTCGGCAAAGCCGAGCGCCTGCGCCTCGCGTCCATCGAACCGCGCCGCCGTCAGCATCAGCCGCCGCGCCGTCGCGTATCCCAGTTTCTGGATGACAAACGGCGAGATCTGCGCTGGCGTCAGCCCGATCGCCGTTTCCGTCATCGCGAACTTGGCGCCCGCCTCGCAGATCACCACGTCGGCGCAGCAGGCAAGACCGAAACCGCCCGCCATCGCTGCGCCTTCGACCACGGCCACCACGACCTGCGGCATGGTGTTGACCATCTCGAATATGCCAGCCCCGCGCTTCGACATTTCGACGATCGCGTCGCGCGTTGCGCCCTTGCCCTGGTGGTTGGACTGGAAGGCCTTGAGATCGCCGCCCGCGCAGAAGACGCCGCCGCGCCCGCGCAGCGTGATGCCGCGCACGGCCCGGTTGTTTTCTACCGTCTCAAGCACGCGCATCAGGTCGCCGGTCAGCTCCTGGCTCAGCGCGTTGCGGCTCTGCGGCTGGTTGAACCAGATCGTGAGCCAGCCGGATTTCAGTTCGCATTCGACCGCAGTGGTCGCTGGCAGGTGGACCAAGTTACATCCTCCCTACGCCAAAACTGTTGGGCCGTACGGTCCGCGCGCGGCTTTCCCACACTATCGCCAGCAGGAAACCTAGCGTGCGCCGCGTCTCGCGCGGGTCGATCATGCCATCATCCATCATGTGACCGGAGGTGTAGAATGCGCCCGCCTGGCTGTTGAACATGTGGGTCAGCCGCTCTTCCTGCTTCTTCAGCGCTTCGCGATCCGGCTCGACACCTGCAGCCTTGGCCTGTCCTTCCGCCACAATGGACATCACCATCGCCGCCTGTTCACCGCCCATCACACCGGTCGAGGCGTTGGGCCATGTGTAGACGAAATCGGGATCATAGCCGCGGCCGCACATGCCGTAATTCCCGGCGCCGTAGCTCGCACCAATCATGAAGGTGATACGCGGCACAGCGATGTTGGTCACCGCCTGGATCATCTTCGACCCGTGCTTGATCATCCCGCCCTGTTCGTACTGTTTGCCGACAAGATAGCCAGTCGTGTTCTGCAGGAAGATGGCCGGCGTTCCCGCTTGATCCATCAGCTGCAGGAACTGTGCGACCTTTGTCGCTCCATCAGGATCGATCGGTCCATTGTTGGCGATGATGCCGATGGGATGCCCCATAACCTCGGCCTGAACGCAAACGGTCGAGACGCCATAGCCCGGCTTGAAGTCGGAGAAGTCCGAGCCGTCGACGATGCGGGCGATCACCTCGCGCGCGTCATAGGGCGTGCGGTAGTCGGTCGGCACGATCCCGGCGATCTCATCCGGATCAAGCGAAGGCTCCCGCCAGCTGCGCGCGGGCGGGGCGGGGCAATGCCGGTTCCATCCCAGCCGCCCGACAACTTCGCGCCCGACAAGACAGGCCTCGACATCATCATCGACCAGATATTCGGCCAGGCCTGAGATCGTCGCGTGCATCTCCGAGCCGCCAAGCTCTTCTTCCGTGGCTACTTCTCCTGTCGCCGCCTTCAGCAGCGGTGGACCCGCAAGAAACGCCCGGCCGCGGCCCTTCACGGCCACGACATAGTCGGAAAGGCCCGGCATGTAGGCCCCGCCGGCCGTCGACGAGCCGTGCAGCAGCGCGATCACCGGCATGCCCTTGGCCGAAAGCCGAGCGAGATTTGCGAACAGGCCGCCACCCGAAACGAAGCCCTCGACCTTGTAGTTCAGGAGGTCTCCACCAGCGCTCTCGACGAGATGCACGAACGGCATTTTCTGCTGAAGGGCGATCTCCTGCGCCCGGCGGAGCCGATAGCCGCCGCCAACCGTCATCGCGCCCGCCTGGATGCCGCTGTCATCCACCACGACAACGCAGCGCGTGCCGCGAATGAAGCCGATGCCGGAGAAGATCGTCGATCCGGCCACCGACTTCGCTTCATCTGGCGTGTCAACGAGATAGCCTGCGATGTTGCCGATCTCGAGCCACGGCATGCCCGGATCGAGCAGGCGCGCCAGCCGTTCGCGCGGCAGCAGCTGGCCGCGCTCCTCGAACCGCGCCTTGCGCTTCGCGGAGAGAGCGGGCGCGCGCGCGTTCAGCTCGTTCAGCTTGTCGATCAGCCGCAACATGTCCGCGCGGTTCTTCTGGAAGCTCGCCGAGGTCGTGCTGATGCGGGATTCGAACACCGGCATGTCAGAGCGCCTCCGCCAGCACGCGTGGGATTGGAATGGGCGTCTGCAGCATGATCTGCGAATAGCCCTTCGCCTGCGGGTCGTTCCGCAGCGAGGCCGTTCCGCCGCCGCCGAGAACGCCATGCAGGAGGAAATTGATCGCGCCAGTTCCCGGCATGTAAAAGCGCTCGACGCGGCCTTTGAGATAATGCGCAAAGCGCCGCGAAACCTCTGCCTCGGTCAGCTTCGCCCAGATCCAGGGCGCGTAGGCCATCTCGCGCGGCAACACGCCGATATTGGCATTGTCACCCTTGTCACCCGAGCGGGCGAAAGCGAGGCGGACAAGCGGAACCTCGACAAGATCGCGTTCCAACGGCGTCACGGGAGCAGCCGGGCGCTGTATCTGCTTCGGATCGAATGCAGTTCCCGCTTCGGCGCCCAGCGGGACCTCCTGGTTTTCAACGACCAGCCTGATCGGCACATCCGCCTTCTTCGCGAGGAAAGAGAACAGTCGCACGACGGGCGAGGGCGATGGCCGGCTTCCGGCAAACCCCGAAAGCCCCGGAGGCGCTGCAAGGCCATGCCCGGTAAGCTCTTTCAGAATCAGCCCGGCCGCGCGTTGATCGCGATGCTTCACGGCCACTTTCAGCGCGACATCGCGTGCATCAACTTTCCGCGCTTCCGCGCCGTACAGGCTCTCGTCACCCATGACCTCGACAAGTACCTCGTCATAGTCTGGCGCGTTGATCGCACGCAGCTTGGCTCGCGCCCGCTTTAGCGCGCTGTCGGCAAACAGTCGTCCGCGTGCGGCGGCGTCTTCCCCATAGAAGAACCAGACTGCGCCGGCCCGGAACCCGTCCTCGTAGGTCGCGCTGACCTTGTAGGCGTCCGGCGCGGGAAGGCCCGTCGCGCCGCTGACCTTCACGCGATCCTGGCCGGCTTGCTCGAGCTTCACCTGCGAGAAGTCGCAGGCGACGTCGGGAAGCATGTAGGCCTGCGGATCGCCGATCTCATAGAGCATCTGCTCGCCGACAGTACCTACCGTAACCGCGCCGCCAGTGTTCTTTGGTTTGGTCACTGTGAAAGCGCCGTCGGCGCTCACTTCAGCAATCGGGTAGCCGACGTTCCAGAGCGTTTCCGCCACTGCCTGCCAATCGGTGAAATTGCCGCCTGTCGCCTGCGCGCCGCATTCGAGAACGTGCCCGCACAGGCTGCCAGCTGCCAGCAGGTCATGATCGTTGCGTTTCCAGCCAAATGCATGAATGCAGGCCGCCAGCGTCACCGCGCTGTCGACCCCCCGGCCCGTGATCACGATGTCGGCGCCGCGTTCTAAGGCCGCTGCAATCGGAAACGCGCCCAGATAGGCGTTAATGCTTGCAAGCTTTTCCAGCGGCGGAAATGTCTCGCCGGAGAACATCTCCCGCGTTGCTCCGAAATCGGCGGCGCGGGGCAGCAGGTCGTCGCCTTCGACAACAGCCACCTTTAGATCGAGCCCCGCCGCCTTCACCAGCGTTCGCACGGCTTCGCCACAGGCGCGCGGGTTCACGCCGCCCGCATTGGAAAGAATCTTCACGCGCTGATCGGCGATCGCCTTCAGATGTGGCTTCAGCAGCGACACGAAATCCGTCGCGTAGCCTTGCGCCGGATCCTTTGCGCGAGCACGAGCCATGATCGACATCGTGATCTCGGCCAGGTAGTCGAAGACGATGTAGTCGAGGCCGCCTTCTTTCAGGAACTGCGGCAGCGCCATGTCGCTGTCGCCCCAGTAGCCCGAGGCGCCGCCAATCCTGATCGTCTTCGGGCGGGTCGTCGCAGACACCTCCGCCTCCCTAGCGGTCGAACGGCGCTCTCAATGGGCGCATGCTGCTTGAATGAATACCGCTCATACTCTATGAGTCAATTTCACCGCGCGGCAGACGTGGGAGTTGGGAGATGAAAAACCCGTTCGAGACCGAGGAGCGCCGGGCGTTCCGCGAAACGGTTCGGCGCTTCGTTGCGGCCGAGGTGACGCCTTACGCGGCGGAATGGGATGAAGCCGGCGAAGTGCCATGGGAGCTGCACCAGAAAGTTGGTGCGCTGGGTGTCTGGGGCTTCGGCATTTCCGAGAAGTATGGCGGGCTCGGCTTCCGCGACCAGTTCATGAGCGCAGCGTTCTCAGAGGAATTCGCCAAGTGCGGCGCCGGCGGGGTTGGCGCGGCGATCGGCGGCCGGTCGATCTCGATCGGGCCGATCGAACGGTTCGCGAGCGAAGACATCAAGATGAAATGGCTGCCGGACATCATTGCCGGTCGGAAGAGTTCGAGCCTCGCAATCACGGAGCCGTCGGGCGGGTCAGACGTCGCGAACCTGCAAACCGTAGCGCGACGAGACGGCAATCACTGGGTGATCAACGGATCGAAGACCTTCATCACCGGCGGCATGAAGGCGAGCGCCTATGTCGTCGGCGCGCGCACGGGTGACAAGGGATTGAAGGGTATTTCCCTGTTCTTCGTCGAAGCGACCACTCCAGGATTCTCGCGCACTGCGCTGGACAAGAAGATGGGCTGGTGGGCGTCCGATACGGCTACGCTGCATTTCGACGAGGTGCGTGTACCGGCGGAGAACCTGCTGGGCGAAGAGAACCGCGGTTTCCTCTCCATAATGAACAATTTCAACTATGAGCGACTGGGCATGGTTGCGGGCATGCTGGGCATGATGAAAGTGTGCCTGGATGAGTCGATCGCCTGGGCGCGACAGCGCAAGACCTTCGGCCACAAGCTGATCGAGCATCAGGTCATCCGTCATAAGATGGCGGACATGTCGGCCCGCATCGACCAGATCGAGGCCTATCTCAACTGGATCTGCTGGCAGGCCAATGAAGGCGAGATGCCGGTGGCCGAAGTTTCCAAAGCGAAGTTCTCGGCCTCCAAGGCGCTGGAATTCTGTGCGTCCGAGGCGATGCAGATCATCGGCGGCGCGGCCTATCTGCGCGGCAATCCGGTGGAGCGCATCTACCGCGAGGTGAAGGTCAACGCGATCGGCGGCGGGTCGGAGGAAATCATGCGCGATCTCGCAGCCCGCCAGATGGGGCTCTGACATGCCCGTTGTGAAAGCCGATCTTTCCACCCGCCGGGGCCGTGTCGAGGAGAAGGAGCGTGCTATTCTCGCAGCTGCGCGCGCCATCTTCCTGAAGCATGGCTTCGAGCGGGCCCGAATGGCGGAGATCGCGAAAAGGGCCGGGGTCGCCGAGGGCACGATCTATATCTATTACAAGACAAAGAACGACCTGCTGCAGGCTGTCGTGCTGCAATTCTGGGATGGAATTACGGAGGGCGCAACCAAGGCTGTCGATCCGAAGGCCGGGACATTCGAACAGCTGCGCGCGCTGGCCGACCATCACCTCACGCTTATGATCCGCGACCGGGAGTTCATCGAACTCGAGGTCATCCTGCGCAATTCCGGCACGGAGCCGGTCGCAAGCGAGCGTACGACGATGAAACGCTACGTCGCCGTGTTCGACAGCATATTCCGGCGTGGGCAGGATCGCGGCGATCTGGTGCAGGACATCGAGGTCTGGATGGCGCGCGACCTATTCTATGGCTCGCTCGAATACTCCGCGCGCACCATCGCGCTGCGGGGCCAGCGCCGGCCTACGGGCGTGATCGACAATCTCGTCGACGTGTTTCGCGCCCGCTATGGCCGCAAGGGCGGGGCAGCGGCGCCCGCCGTGTCTCTGGTGGAGCGGATGGAAGCGGCCGTCGAACGGCTCGAGCGGCGGGTCAGGGGTTAGGTGAGATTCGCGATGTACCGGGTGAAGCTGACAGAGTCATACTTCCCGGCACAGACGGACGACGTGATCCTCGATACGACCGTCGGCGGCATCCTGCGCGAACGCGCTGCGCTATCTCCGGATGCCGAGGCGCTGGTCGAGGATGCTGACAATCGCATTGGGCGCCGCTGGACCTACGCGCAGCTTCTGCAGGACTCGGAGCGTCTCGCCCGCGCGCTGCTGACGCGCTATCGCCCAGGCGAGCGCATCGCCGTCTGGGCGCCGAATATCCCGGAATGGGTGATCATCGAATTTGCGGCGGCTTTCGCCGGTCTCACGCTCGTCACAGCCAATCCCGCCAACAAGGCGCGAGAGCTGAAATACGTTCTCGAACAGTCGCGGTCCGTCGGCTTGTTGATTGTTAGGGAGCATCGCGGAAATCCGATGGCCGAAATCGCCGCAGAAGTTGCGCGCGAGGTTCCGGCGATTCGCGAGGTCATCGATCTCAACGATCACGCGGCCCTGTACAGGGGCGAGGGCGCGACGATCACATTCCCGGATGTGAAACCCGATGATCCGGCGCAGGTGCAATACACTTCGGGCACGACAGGCTTTCCGAAAGGCGCCGTCCTCCACCATCGTGGCCTCACCAATAATGCGCGCATGATCGCGAACCGCCGGCTCGCCGCCGAGGGTGACACGATGCTCAACTTCATGCCGATGTTCCACACATCCGGTTGCGCCATCAACACGCTGGGATGCGTGCAGCATGGCGGCCGCCACATCATCTCCAAGATGTTCGATCCCAACCGTGCGCTGGATGTCATTGAGCAGGAGCGGGTTGTGACCTCGGCGGGCGTGCCGACGATGCTGATCGCGATGCTCGAGGCACAGGCGGCGCGCCCGCGTGACGTCTCTTCGTGGAAGGTCTCAGGCTCCGGGGGCTCCATGGTTCCGCCCGAGCTGGTTCGGCGTGTGCAGTCTGTCTTCGGTTGCGACTTCGGAACGGTCTATGGCCAGACTGAGACCTCGCCCGTGCTGACACAGACACGCCACGATGAATCCATCGAGGACCTGTGCGAGACGGTCGGTCAGCCATTGCCACAGATCGAACTGTCGATCCGTGATCCGCAGACGAACAAGGTCGTACCTGTGAACGCGATCGGCGAGATCTGTTCGCGCGGCTACTGCAACATGATCGAGTATAACGACAACCCGAAGGCGACAGGTGAGACAATCGACGCCGAAGGCTGGCTGCACACGGGCGATCTTGGCACGATGGACGAGCGCGGCTATGTTAAGATCACCGGTCGGGTGAAGGAAATGATCATTCGCGGCGGCGAGAACCTGTTTCCCGCCGAGATCGAGAACGTGCTGGTCGAGCATCCGTCTGTGGCCGAATGCGCCGTGGTAGGGTTGCCGGATGAGCGCTGGGGCGAGATCGTCGCCTGCTTCATCCGCCTCAATGCCGGGCACGCGCTCGACAAGCCGGCGCTGGTCGCTCATTGCCGCGAGCGGATGTCGGGACCCAAGACGCCGGCGCAATGGTTCACGGTGGATGCCTGGCCGCTGACAGGGTCCGGCAAGATCCAGAAATTCGCACTACGGGATCTCGCCGTCGCCGGCGAGGTTGTTGCGCGCTAGCGCAGGGCGGCGTTGATCTTGTCGAGCGCCGCAGCGCCCGGCGTGAGATCGGATGTACCCAGTTCGTTCAACGGCTTCGCTGTAGTCCCCAGCCGGTCATGCAGGTCGGTCGCTTCCGGGTCGACATAAAGCAGGCCGGTCACGATCTCGCCCTCGGCATGCCGCTCCTGCAGGTAGTTGGCGGCGCCGATCTTGTCGGTCGCGTCGTAGTCTTCATGCAGCTTGCGCAGCCGCAGCGTCGAGCCGTCATGCTGCGTCACCTCACGCACCTGGCCAGGCGCATAGCTCGTGGTGATCGGCGTGCGGCCGAGGATCACGTCGAGACGGTTTACCGCCTCGTTGTGCTCGCGCACATAGTCGAAGCTCTTGGTTGAGCCTGCGTGGTTGTTGAAAGCCACGCACGGGCTGATCACGTCGATGAAGGCCGGGCCGTGATGCGACAGTGCGCCCTTGATCAGCGGCACCAGCTGGTCCTTGTCGCCCGAGAACGAGCGCCCGACATAGGTCGCGCCGAGCTGTAGGGCGAGAGCGACGAGATCGATTCCGTTCTCGGTGTTCTCGACGCCCTTCTTGGACTTCGAACCCTTGTCGGACGTGGCCGAGAACTGGCCCTTGGTGAGGCCATACACGCCGTTGTTCTCGACGATGTAGGTCATGTTGACGCCGCGCCGGATCGAGTGCGCAAACTGGCCGAGACCGATCGAAGCGCTGTCGCCGTCGCCCGACACGCCCAGATAAATGAGGTCGCGGTTGGCGAGATTGGCGCCCGTGAGCACGGATGGCATGCGCCCGTGAACGCTGTTGAACCCGTGGCTCTGGCTCAGAAAGTAATCGGGCGTCTTCGAGGAGCAGCCGATGCCGGAAATCTTGGCGAGCCTGTGAGGCTCGATATCGAGCTCGAAGCAGGCCTGAATAATGCCGGCCGAGATCGAATCGTGCCCGCATCCGGCGCACAGCGTCGAGACGCGCCCTTCATAGTCGCGCCGGGTGAAGCCGAGCTGGTTCTTGGTCAGCGCGGGGTGATGGAGTTTCGGCTTGAGGATGTAGGTCATCGCGCCTGTCCTTAAGTCTTGGTCGTGATCTGGCGCGTCGCCTTGCGAGCGTCGAGCCGTTTGCCGATGGCGTCGAAGAGGAAGCGCGCGGTGATCGGCGTTCCGTCATAATGAAGAATAGAGGTCAGCCGCGCCGGGTTTATGCCGCCCTCGATCATCAGCAGCGAGCGCAGCTGCGCGTCCCGGTTCTGCTCCACCACGCAGATTTCCTCGTGTGCATGAATGAAGTCGTAGACATCCTGTCCGAACGGAAAGCCGCGTACGCGCATCGCGTTGATGTGATGGCCCTGCGCCTCGAGCTGCTCGAGCGCCTCGTGCATCGAAGGCGTCGTAGAGCCGAAATATATGGCCCCGATCTTGGTCGGCTGCCTCGCGTTGCGCACGACCGGCTTCGGCACCAGCGTCGCGGCCGTGTGGAACTTCTTGAGCAGCCGCTCCATGTTGTCCTGGTAGTCGACGCCCTTTTCCGAATACCCTGCCATCCGGTTGCGCGACGTTCCGCGGGTGAAATAGGCGCCCTTGGTCGGATGCGTTCCCGGATATGTGCGGAAGGGAATGCCGTCGCCATCGACATCCGTATAGCGGCCGAAGAACTTGCCGGCCTCCAGCTCTTCCGCCGTCATCACCTTGCCGCGGTCGATGTACTTCTTGTCGTCCCACTTGAACGGCTCGACCAGCCATTCCTGCATCCCGATGTCGAGATCGAGCATCACGAACACGGTGCTCTGCAGCCGGTCGGCCAGGTCGAACGAGAGAGCTCCGAACTCGAAGCACTCGCCTGGATCGCAGGGCAGCAGCATAACATGCTTCGTATCGCCATGGCTGGCATAGGCCGCCAGCAGCAGGTCTGACTGCTGTGTCCGTGTCGGCATGCCGGTCGAGGGTCCGCCGCGCTGCACGTCGAAGATCACGGCGGGGATTTCGGCGAAATAGGACAGCCCGATGAATTCGTTCATCAGCGAGATGCCAGGGCCTGATGTGCAAGTGAACGCCCGCGCGCCATTCCATCCGGCGCCGACGACGATGCCAATCGAGGCGATCTCGTCTTCTCCCTGGACAATGGCGTAGTTCTTCGTGCCGTCAGCGGCCGTGCGGAAGTCCTCGCAATAGCCGGTGAACGCCTCGGCCAGCGAGGTGGACGGCGTGATCGGATACCAGGCGCAGACTGTCGCACCGCCATAGACCGCGCCAAGGGCCGCTGCCGCGTTGCCTTCCACGAAGATGCGGTTGCCGACTGCGTCCGATTTCTGCAGCTGCAGGCCGATGGGCTTCAGGTTCTTCTGCGCCCAGTCGCGGCCGAGATTGAAGGCGGCAAGGTTGGCTGGGATCAGCTTGGGCTTGGTGGCGAACTCTTCCTTCAGGAGTTGTTCGATGACTGCGGGATCAATGTTGATGAGCCATGACAGCGCGCCCACATAGCAGATGTTCTTGAACAGCTGCCGCTCGCGCGGGATCTTGTAGGCTTCGTTGCAGATTGCAGTAAGCGGCACGCCGATGATGTGGATGTCGTCACGAAATTTTGCGGCGGGCAGGGGCTTGGTCGAGTCGTAGAAAAGATAGCCGCCCGGCACGATTTCCTTGACGTCGTCATCCCACGTCTGCGGATTCAGCGGTACGGCGAGATCAACGCCGCCGCGACGGCCCAGATGCCCGGCGCCTGAGACACGCACTTCATACCAGGTCGGCAGGCCCTGGATGTTCGATGGGAAGATGTTGCGCGCGGCGACCGGCACGCCCATCCGGATGATTGCCTTGGCGAATAGGCCGTTGGCGGAGGCCGAGCCCGAACCGTTCACGTTGGCGAATTTGACAACGAAATCGTTCACGGCCGACAGCGGCGCGGGTCGTGCCGAGCTGGCCTGCGTTATCGTGTCCGGCATTTCGGTCCTGCCTGCGTAATGTCGATCAGGTATTTCTGCATGTCCCAAGCGCCAGTCGGGCAACGCTCGGCACAAAGACCACAGTGGAGGCAGACATCCTCGTCCTTCACCATCACACGGCCGGTGGGCAGGCCGTCGGCTACGTAAAGATCCTGAGCCTCATTCGTCGCCGGCGCCTTGAGGCGCGCACGTAGCTCACCCTCGGGTCCGTCATCCGTGAAGGTTATGCAGTCCATGGGGCAGATATCGACACACGCATCACACTCGATACAGACCTTTGCCGTGAACACCGTCTGCACATCGCAATTGAGACAGCGCTGCGCTTCCTTGAAGCCAAGCCCCTGGTCGAAGCCCAGCTCCACCTCGGCCTTCACGTCCTTAAGCGAGATGGCCTTGTCTCGATGGGGAACCTTGAAGCGCAGGTCGTTGGAAATGTCGTTGTCGTAGCTCCACTCGTGGATACCCATCTTCTGGGAGATCACGGTGACGCCCGGCGCTGGCCGCACGCTGATGTCCTGTCCGCTCAGGAACATGTCGATCGAGACCGCAGCCGAATGACCATGCGCCACGGCCCAGATGATATTCTTGGGTCCGAACGCCGCATCGCCGCCGAAGAACACGGTCGGGATGGTCGACTGCATCGTCTCCTGTCCGACAACGGGCATGCCCCATTTGTCGAACTCCATGCCGATGTCGCGCTCAATCCAGGGAAAAGAGTTTTCCTGGCCAACGGCGATCAACACGTCGTCGCACGCGAAATGCTGGTCCGGCTCGCCAGTCGGCACGAGCGATCGCTTGCCCTTGTCGTCCTTGACCCAGTGCATCTTCTGGAAGGTGACGCCGGTCAGCTTGCCGTCCTTGTGCGTGAATTCTTTCGGGTTATGGAAGTTGATGATCGGGATGTCTTCGTGCATCGCGTCTTCCTTCTCCCAGGGAGACGCCTTCATCTCGTCGAAGCCGGAGCGCACGATGACCTTCACATCGTCCCCGCCCAACCGGCGGGAGGTGCGGCAGCAGTCCATCGCCGTGTTGCCGCCGCCAAGCACGATCACGCGCTTGCCGATCTTGTTGATGTGTTCGAACGAGACGTTCGACAACCAGTCGATGCCAATATGGATGTTCGCCGCGGCTTCCTTGCGGCCTGGAATGTCGAGGTCGCGTCCGCGCGGCGCGCCCGTTCCCACGAAGATCGCGTCGTAGCCTTGGGCGATCAGCTCCTTCAGCGAATCTACGCGCTCCGTTAGATGCATCACCGGCCCGAGGCTGGTGATGTAGCCGACTTCCTCGTCGATCACTTCTTCCGGAAGACGGAAGCGCGGAATCTGGCTGCGGATCATCCCGCCGGCTTTCTTGTCCCCGTCATAGACGTGGACTTCATATCCCAGCGGGGCGAGGTCTCGTGCGACTGTGAGGGAAGCGGGTCCGGCGCCTACACACGCGATCTTCTTGCCGTTGCGTGGAGCGACCTTGGGCAGAAGGGCGGCGATATCGTTCTTGTTGTCAGCCGCCACCCTTTTTAGGCGGCAGATCGCCACCGGCTCCTCTTCGACTCGTCCCCTGCGGCAGGCGGGTTCGCACGGCCGGTCGCATGTCCGTCCCAGGATCCCCGGGAAGACGTTCGACTTCCAGTTGATCATGTAGGCGTCGGTGTAACGCCGGTCTGCGATGAGGCGTATGTATTCGGGTACGGGCGTATGCGCTGGACATGCCCACTGGCAGTCGACGACTTTGTGAAAGTAGTCCGGACGGCTGATGTCCGTAGCCTTCAAAGGCGGACCCCTGTTCTGGAGCTAACGCTTTCCAGTCCCGTATGGCGAACCTACTCCCGCTTCGCAGAAAAGGTCCATGGGCAATGCAACGACTTTCGGCAGGCGCCGCAGCGCAGCAAAGCGCGCATCCACTGACGCGGGATACGAAGGAGTTTCGCCGGCTCGCGAGCGCTAGCGGGGTAGGGTGGACGAACCCATCAGGTATTCGTCAACGGCCCGCGCGCACTGGCGTCCCTCGCGGATCGCCCACACGACCAGCGACTGGCCGCGACGCATGTCGCCGCAAGCGAAGATCTTGTCAGACGATGTGAGGTAGGTGTTCGTGTTCGCCTGCACATTGCCGCGAGGATCAAGCGTCGCGCGCGTCTGGTCCACGAGCCCCGGCACGACCGGCCCCGTGAAGCCCATAGCCAGCAGCACGAGGTCCGCCTTCAGTTCGAACTCGGAGCCGGAGACTTCCTTCATCTCCATGCCGTTGGAGCCGCGCATCCATTCCACGCGAGCGCAGACGAGCGCCTTCACCTTGCCGCCTTCCCCGATCGCACGCTTGGTCACGACGGCGAAGTCGCGCTCGCAGCCTTCCTCGTGCGAGGACGACGTGCGCAGCTTCAGCGGCCAGTCTGGCCACGTCATGGCCTTGTTTTCCTTGGTCGGCGGTTGCGGCATGATTTCGAGCTGAGTCACCGACGCTGCACCATGGCGGTTCGACGTACCGATGCAGTCCGAGCCGGTGTCGCCACCGCCAATGACGATCACGTGCTTGCCCTTGGCCGAGATCGTCCCGCCAGGCGCCGCCGTCTTCTCGTCGTCGCCCGCCACGCGCTTGTTCTGCTGCGTGAGGAAGTCCATTGCGTAGTGGACGCCGTCGAGCTCGCGGCCCGGGATCGGCAGGTCGCGGGGCTTTTCGGCGCCGCCTGCCAGCACCAGAACCTGGTAGTCGTCCAGCAGGCGCTGCACCGACACGTCGATGCCGATATGCATGCGCGGACGGAAGATGACGCCTTCGCCTTCCATCTGGCGGATGCGAAGATCGATGTGCTTCTTCTCCATCTTGAAGTCCGGAATGCCATAGCGGAGAAGGCCGCCGATCCGGTCGGACTTCTCGAACACCGTCGGCGCATGTCCCGCGCGCGCTAGCTGTTGCGCGCAGGCAAGGCCCGCCGGGCCGGAGCCGACGACGGCGATGCGCTTGCCTGTGCCGCGCGGCGCAAGCTGCGGCTTGATCCAGCTCTCTTCCCAGCCGCGATCGACGATCTCGCACTCGATGGTTTTGATCGAGACCGGGTTCTCGTTGATGTTCAGCGTGCACGACGCCTCGCACGGGGCGGGGCACACACGACCGGTGAATTCCGGGAAATTGTTTGTGGAGTGCAGGTTCTCCAGCGCCAGCTTCCAGTGGTCGCGATAGACGAGGTCGTTCCAGTCCGGGATCTGATTGTTCACTGGGCAGCCGGACGTTCCCGGCGCAACCGAACCCGTTCCCGAGCAGAACGGAATCCCGCAATTCATGCAGCGCGCCGCCTGCTGGCGGATCTCCGCATTGTCCATGCGCTTTAGGAACTCGCCGTAGTTCTTCTTGCGAGCATCCGGCTTCTCGTAGGCGCGTTCTTTCTTGTCGTACTCGAGGAAGCCTGTGGGCTTGCCCATGATGGTGTCCCCTGAACTCTACTCGGCCGCGACGATGGTACGCTCGGACTTCATGTCCTTCAGCGCGCGCGCATAGTCGGTTGGCATGACTTTGACGAAATGAGTGAGCGCCTCATCCCAGTTGTCGAGCAGCTCGCGCGCACGCGCACTGCCGGTATAGAGCAGGTGGCGTTCCACCAGGATGCGCAGGCGTTCGGCGTCGAACCGTAGCATGTCGCCCATGCCGCTGTTGTCGACCGAAGGCGCGCGCTGGACGGGAGCGTCCGCCTCCGGCCCGCCCTCGGCCGGCTTCACCGGCTCCAGAGAGACCATCGCGGTGTTGCACCGGCTCTGGAAGCCCTTTTTCGGGTCGTAGACGTAGGCGACGCCGCCGGACATGCCGGCTGCGAAGTTTCGCCCCGTTTCGCCCAGCACGACCACCACGCCGCCCGTCATGTATTCGCAGCCATGGTCGCCGCAGCCTTCGACGATAGCCGCCGCGCCCGAGTTACGCACGGCGAAGCGTTCGCCCGCCACGCCCTCGAAATAGGCTTCTCCCGCGATGGCGCCATAAAGAACCGTGTTGCCGACAATGATGTTCTCGGTCGGCTTACGCTTCACATTCTCCGGCTGCTTTACGATCACGCGTCCGCCCGACAGGCCCTTGCCGACATAGTCGTTGCCGTCACCCACAAGGTTCAGCGTCACGCCGCGTGCTAGGAAAGCTCCGAAGCTTTGTCCCGCCGTGCCGGTTAGCGTGATCTGGACGGTGTCGTCCGGCAGCCCGGCATGGCCGAACCTCCGCGCGACTTCGCCCGACAGCATCGCGCCGACGGTGCGGTTCACATTGTTGATCGTCTCAGTGATCTGCACAGGTTTAGGCGTCTTCGCCAGCGCAGCCTTCGCGCTCTTGATCAGCTTGTGGTCAAGCGCCGCGTCCAGCCCATGGTTCTGCGTCTCGCTCACGCGGATCGCGACGCCTTCTTTTGCCGGCGCCTGGTAAAGAAGCTTCGACAGATCTACGCCTTTGGCTTTCCAATGATCGACTGCCTTCCGCATGTCGAGCAGGTCGACACGGCCGATCATCTCTTCCATCTTGCGGAAGCCGAGCTTCGCCATGATCTGGCGCACTTCTTCGGCCACGAAGAAGAAGTAGTTGATGACGTGCTCTGGCGCGCCGGTGAAGCGCGCGCGCAGCACCGGGTCCTGCGTCGCCACACCGACCGGGCACGTGTTGAGATGGCACTTGCGCATCATGATACAGCCCGCCGCGATCAATGGCGCCGTCGCAAAGCCAAACTCGTCAGCCCCCAACAGCGCACCGATCGCCACATCGCGGCCCGTACGCAGACCGCCATCGACCTGCACCGCAATCCGTCCGCGCAGTTCGTTCAGCACCAGCGTTTGTTGCGTCTCGGCGAGGCCGATCTCCCACGGAGAGCCCGCATGGGTCAGGGAGGTGAGGGGAGACGCCCCCGTGCCGCCCTCGAAGCCCGAGATCGTGACATGGTCCGCGCGCGCCTTGGAGACGCCCGCCGCAACCGTGCCCACGCCCACCTCGGACACCAGCTTCACGGAAATTCGCGCCACCGGGTTCACGTTCTTCAAGTCGTGAATCAGCTGTGCCAGATCCTCGATCGAATAGATGTCGTGGTGCGGCGGCGGCGAAATCAGCCCCACGCCCGGTGTCGAGTGACGCACCTTGGCGATATTCTTGTCCACCTTGTGCCCAGGTAGCTGGCCGCCTTCGCCTGGCTTTGCGCCCTGCGCCATCTTGATCTGGATATCGTCGGCGTTGACCAGGTATTCGGTCGTCACGCCAAACCGGCCCGACGCTACCTGCTTGATGCGCGATCGCATCGAGTCGCCATTCTTCATCGGCTTGAAGCGGTCGGCTTCCTCGCCGCCTTCGCCAGTATTCGAGCGTCCGCCTATGCGGTTCATCGCGATCGCCAGCGTCGTGTGCGCCTCGCGGCTGATCGAGCCAAAGCTCATTGCGCCCGTCGCGAAGCGCTTCACGACCTCCGCCGCGGGCTCGACCTCCTCGATCGGGATAGGCTGGTCAGCGAACTTCAGCTGCATCAGGCCGCGAATAGTCAGCAGCCGCTCGTTCTGCTCGTTGATCTGCTCGGCGAAAGCCGTGTAGTCGGCCGAGACATTGCCGCGAGCCGCATGCTGCAGCTTCGCCACTGTATCCGGCGTCCAGGCATGGTCCTCGCCGCGGATGCGGTAGCCATAATCCCCGCCGACATCGAGCAGGTCGCGATAGATCGGATTGTCGCCGAACGCGTTGGCGTGCCGGCGCACCGCTTCCTCGCCGATCTCGGTGAGGCCAACGCCCTCGATGGTGGTCGACGTGCCCGTGAAGTATTCCGCAATCAGTTCAGACGACAGGCCGACCGCGTCGAAGATCTGCGCGCCGCAATAGGACTGGTAGGTCGAGATGCCCATTTTGGACATGACCTTCAGCACGCCCTTGCCGATGGCCTTGATGTAGTTCTTCTTCACGTCCTTTTCGGACAGCTTCATCCCTTCGCGCTGGCGCACCTGCTCCAGCGTTTCGAACGCGAGATAGGGGTTCACCGCTTCCGCGCCGTACCCCGCGAGCGTACAGAAGTGATGTACCTCGCGCGCTTCGCCTGTCTCGACCACGAGGCCGACCTGCATGCGCAAGCCTTGGCGCACCAACTTGTGGTGCACCGATGACAGCGCCAACAGAGCTGGGATCGGAATACGGTCCGCGCTGACGGCCCGGTCCGACAGGATCAGGATATTGATGTCCTGAAGGACGTATTCGGTCGCCTCCAGGCGAATGCGCTCGATAGCCGCTTTGAGCCCTGCTGCGCCTTCCTTGGCGTCCCATGTGATATCGATCGTCGCCGTGCGGAACGTGCCGTCCACGAGATCGCTGATCGACCGGATCTTCTCCAGCGCCGCGTTGGTTAGAACGGGATGCTCGATCTCCAGCCGTTTGTGGGTACCGGCGGCGAGGCCAAGCAGGTTCGGCCGCGGCCCGATCATCGAGACCAGCGACATGACCAGTTCTTCGCGGATCGGATCAATCGGTGGGTTGGTCACCTGCGCGAAGTTCTGCTTGAAATAGTTGTAGAGCAGCTTCGGCTTGCGCGAGAGCACAGCGATCGGCGTATCCGCCCCCATCGATCCAATGGGATCATCGCCCTGCGTCGCCATCGGTTCGAGGAAGAACTGCAGGTCTTCCTGCGTGTAGCCGAACGCCTGCTGACGATCGAGCAGGCTCAGTGAATTGTCGCCGAGTTTCGCCGGGGCTTCTTCGGGATCGGGAAGCTCGGTCAGTTTGAACTGCAATTCGTGCAGCCATTCCTCATACGGGTGCTTGCCCGCGATGGCGCTCTTGATCTCTTCATCCTCAATAATTCGACCCTGTTCGAGATCGATCAGCAACATCTTGCCCGGCTGCAGTCTCCATTTGCGTGTTATCTTCTCTTCAGGAATTGGCAGCACGCCAGATTCCGACGCCAGGATCACATGATCATCGTCCGTCACAATGAAGCGGGCAGGACGCAGGCCGTTGCGATCCAGAGTTGCGCCGATCTGGCGCCCATCGGTGAAGGCGATCGCCGCCGGGCCGTCCCATGGCTCCATCAGTGCTGCGTGATATTCGTAGAATGCCCGCCTCGCCGGATCCATATTCTGGTGCCCGGCCCAAGCTTCCGGGATCAGCATCATCATGGCATGGGCCAGCGGATATCCGCCCGCGACCAGCAGCTCTAGCGCATTGTCCAGGCATGCGGTGTCCGACTGCCCATGCGGGATCAGCGGCCACATCTTGTCGAGGTCGGCGCCCAGCAGGGCGCTCTCCATCGAGCGCCGGCGCGCATACATCCAGTTCACGTTGCCGCGGACGGTGTTGATCTCGCCATTGTGCGCGATGAACCGATAGGGGTGCGCCAGTCGCCAGCTCGGGAAGGTATTGGTCGAGAAGCGTTGGTGAACAAGTGCGAGCGCGCTCTCGCACAGCGGGTTCGTCAGGTCCTTGTAGAACGTGCCGACCTGGCCTGCGAGCAGCAGGCCCTTGTACACGATCGTCCGCGTCGACAGCGACGGCATATAAAATTCGGCGAGGCCCGGCAAATTCCTCTTCTTCGCCACTTCCGCCAGGGGGTTCTGCGTCTCTTTCCGTATCGCGAGCAGTTTCCGCTCGAACGCATCCTGCGTCATCGCGGATGAGCCCTTGGCGATCACCGCCTGCTTGATCACCGGCATTGAGGCGATCACCGCCTTGCCGATGCCCTTGGTGTCGGTTGGCACATCGCGCCAGCCGAGCAGGTTCTGCTTCGATTTTGCAAGATAGTTCGCGAACTGGTTCATCGCGAACTCGCGCGCGGCGGCGTCCTGCGGAAGGAAGCACATCGCAACAGCGTATTCGCCCGGCTTCGGCAGCTCTACTTTTGCTGTCTTGGCCCAGTCGCGGAACAGCTTGTCCGGGATCTGGATCAGGATACCCGCGCCATCGCCCAACAGGGGGTCCGCGCCCACGGCGCCGCGATGGTCCAGGTTCAGCAGAATCTGGAGCCCCTGCGCGACGATGGAATTGGATTTTCGGCCCTTCACATTGGCGATGAAGCCGACGCCGCAGGCGTCGTGCTCATTGCGGGGATCGTAAAGTCCCTGTGCCGGGGGAGGGCCCATTTCCATGCGCGTAAACTCGTAAGGTCACTCTTGAGACCGAGCGCGTAACAGCTAGGCACAGAATTTCAACTGCAGAGCCGGTGCAGCGTCACTGATTGCGCAAAGGCGCCTGTGAGGAGGCGAGTTGCGCACGGGTCTTGCTGTGGCAATTCGCGACCGGCTCATGCGGCGAAGGGGAAAACGATGGCCGCAATTGCGCCATCGCGGGCAATCTCTTGCCACTCAAATGCCCGTCGGCAGAAATTCCGTCGAATGCGCTAGCTGGCGCCGCTGAAGGCCCGCGCCGCCGTGGCCAGCGCCCTCACTGCATCCCGCTCTGCTGGAGCGAGAAGGGGGTTCCACACGTCGAAGATGAGAACGACCCGCAACTCGTCGCTGTCGTTGCGCGCCGTGTGCTCTATCGTGTCGTCGAAGATCAACAGTTCGCCTTCCTTCCAGGTCCGGTGCTCAAACCCGACCCGATAGGTGCATCTAGGCGGCACGATCAGCGGCAGGTGAACCACCAGCCGCGCATTCGTCTCGCCCGTATGCGGCGGGATCTCCGTATGCGGGGCCAGCGCCGAGAACATAGCGTTCGGGCACAGCCCGCCGATCTCGGCCATGTCCACCGCTTCGAGCGCCTTCCGTGTTTCCGGGCATTTTGCCAGATGCGCCTCGACCGGCTGTCCGTTCCGCCAGAGCCCGTAATGGCTCCAGCTCGCCGAATGGTTCAGATTCGCCCACTGATCCACAGGCTGGCCGGGACGCAGAGCAATGTAAGGCGTGAAGTCCTTCTGCTCTTGCGCTAGCGCCGCCCTCAGCTCTTCGCGGATCACATCCGTCTTCGTTTCCAGCGCTTCTGTCCATGGGAACAGCTTGCGGTCATAGAAGGGTATCGCCGGCAGGCGCGGCACGTAGAGCTGGTTCGCATGCTGCCGGTAGGGCTCTGTCACGCCCGACATGATCGATGCCGCCTCGCGCCACCTCTCTGCCTGGTCTGCCGGCATGCTCGCGGTCACGTCTGTCAGCGCCGCATCGAGCTGCGCGCGCTGTGCGGCGGAGGTTTTCCTCGAGAACTCGCGCGCGTGCATTAATTGCTGCCGCAGGACGTCCGGCCACATGGTATCCGGCCCAGCGACCTTGAGCGCATTGCGATAGAACATCGCTGCAGTTGGCGCGCTACCGATCCGCTCCAGCCGGTTCGCCTTCGCTAGCAGCGCAGGAAGATAGTAGGGGTCAACTGCCAGCACCTGTTCAATCGCGTGACCTTCGCCCTCGCTGTCGCCGCTTTCCCGGCGCGCCTTGGACAAGGTCAGCAGGATGAAGGGGTCGCGTGGCGCGGCATGATGCGCTTGCTCGATCAGCGCGCAGGCATTCGCGAAATCCCGCCGCTGCATTGCGTGGATGCCGAGGCTGAAGGCTGCGCGCGGATTGTTCGGGTCGCGCCGGCGAACATCGGCCCACAGTTTCTCCGCCATGTCCCAGCGACCGGCGTTTGCGGCGGCCTCAGCCTGCCTCACGAGCTGCGCAATCTCGTCGTTCATGTTGCCACCGTGCCCGTGGCGTTTGCGAGGATCAACGCCGTACCTCAAAAAGTTGCGGCGGCCCCCGAAGGGACCGCCGCCTTGCAGACATGTCTATATCGGGTTTCGACGATTAGAACTTCGTCGTCACGCCAACCGTGAACACGCGGCCGAGGACGTCATATGTCGACGGATAGGTGTTGCCCGAGTTGTACGGCGTCGAGCCGGTCTCCGTTTGCACGAACGGAGCTTTTTCGTCCGTGATGTTGGTGATCGACAAGCGCAGTTTCGCCCAATCCGTGATCTGCCACGAACCGGCGATGTCGAGATAGTTGTAGTCCGGGATCGAAGCCGACTCGCCCGTGGTCTTGAACTCATCGGGAATGTTTGCATTCGGCCCTTGGGTCGGGTCGACGGTCGAGCCCGAGATGTAGCGCCAGATCAGTGAGGCATCGAAGTCGCCGAACGACCAGGTCGTGCGTTGCACGAAGTGATCTTCAGGCGTCGGGCCGCCGGTCGAGCCTGAGACCGTCGACGGCAGGCCGCACTGTTTGCCGTAGTGAGCAACGCAATCCACCGTCGCGCCGCCTGGTGAGGGGACGTACGAGGAGTCGAGAACGTGCGTGCCGTCAAGCGCGAGCTCGAGGTTGCCCCACTGGTTGAGATCGAAGCCATAGCGCACAGAGTAGTCAACGCCTTCGGCATGGACTTCACCGATGTTGCGAGTGACCTGGCTGATCCCGTAGATCAGGTCGCCTTCGATCGAGCCGTTGGTCGTGTTGCGCTTGATGAGCTGGCAATCCGTGTTCGTCGCGGACATCGTTGTGTTGCGCGACGGGTTGTAACAGCCGTCGACGATATCGAAGTTCGGACGGATCGAGATCGCGTTGTCGACCTGGATGTCATAGTAGTCCAGCGTCACCGCAAGGCCCGGCACAAAGTCCGGTTGCCACACGAGGCCGAACGTTTTCGTATCAGCCTCTTCGGGTGTCAGGTTCGAGCTGCCACCAAAGAACGAGTTCACCTGGCCCGAGGTTGGCTGATCAAGCGTGCCGCCCGTGAGTGCGCCAAGCGGAACGCCAGTCGCGACGCAAAGGTTGCGGAGTTGCCCGGCCGGGATCGGAGTGGTGGGCGAGCCATTGGCGCACGGGTCGATCAACAGATCGCCCGTACCCGGGGTCACCGGCGCGAACAGTTCCGCGATGTTGGCCGCACGAACGGCCCGCTGGAACATGCCCCGGAACCGCAGGCCTTCGATCGGAGCCCAGTCAGCGCCGTACTTGTACGACTCGACGCCTCCCGACGTCGAGTAGTCGGAGTGTCGGTAGCCGAGTTCGACGTTGATCGACTTGGCGAACGGCATGTCCTCCACGACCGGAATGATCGCTTCGCCGAAGTATTCGGAGACGTCGTAACGGCCCTTGGTCGGCAGCGTCTGGCCGAAGCCCGGCGATGCGCCCGACTGCGAGGCGGCGTCCGGACGGTAGTCCGAAGACTTCGTCGCGGTATTCGGCGCCAACCGACACGGCGATCGGCGACGCGGCCCACGGCGACTTGAAGTCGCCGAGGTCGCGGCTGGCGACAGCCGTCACATAGTCCTGGGTCGTCAGCGACTGGACCTGGAGGTTCAGCGAGACGAATTGCGCCGCGGCAGAGGTGACCGGAACGGACGGGTTGAATATGTTGATCGGCGAGCAGAGATTTGAGTCATCGATGCAGGTCGTAGTCGAAGAAGCGAACAGCGCCTGCTGGAATTTGCCCGAGTCGATGTCGTTGTTCTGCTGACGCTGCAGGCTGGTTTCACCGTGCGAAGCCGCAACGTCCCAGTCCCAACCCATGAAGTCGCCGCGGAAGCCGACGAGGCCATGAATCGTGTCGTACTGGAAGTTGTACTGGCGCGGACCAACCGGCACCGCACGCCAGCGGATGCCGACGTCGACGCACTGGCCAGCCGCTACGACCGAGCACGTTGCGACCGGGTTGTTGGCGGCGAGGTAGTTGCGAGCTTGGGTTGTCAGGAACGGGTTGTTCAGTGGAACTTCGAACGAGAAGCCGAACGTGCCTGATGACGCCAGCTGCGGCGCCGACGTCGAGCCAGAGTAAATGAAGCGCGAGTAGGCTTCGACATGATCGTTCAGGCGATATTTCGCGAGGGCGGTTGCTGTCCAGCGCTCTTGCGGGGTCTGGTAAAGGTTCTGCGGGTTGAAGTCGAAGCCCTGATAAAACGCACCCAGGTTGCCGGTTGCGCTGAACTGGGTGCGGGGGCCGACGGCCGAGTCGATCGCGGCCGGGTTCGTGGTGGACGAAGCGCCAGGCGTGGACGAACCGGGTGGACGGGTCTGGTACACGGCTTCTTTCTCGGCGTAGCCAACCGACAGCACCACGTTGCCGCGGCCATCGTCGAAGCCAGCGCCGATTGTGCCCTGCACGTTTACCGTCTCGCCATCGCCATGGTCGGTGATGGAGTAGTTGGTGTCGAGCTGGGCGCCCTGGAAGTCGTCATTGAGGATGAAGTTTACAACGCCGGCGACGGCGTCAGAACCGTACACGGCCGAGGCGCCGCCGGTGACGACGTCAACGCGCTCGAGCAGGGCGAGCGGGATGGCGGTCACGTCGAAGAGGCCGTTGGGGTCGAAGGCGACCATGCGCTTGCCGTCGATGAGCGGCAGGGTGCGCGGCGTGGTCA
Source organism: Hyphomonadaceae bacterium (assembly GCA_047601145.1). GTDB lineage: Bacteria > Pseudomonadota > Alphaproteobacteria > Caulobacterales > Hyphomonadaceae > UBA7672. Next base: position 328,447 of record JASGJW010000003.1, on the reverse strand, counting down.
GACCACGCAGGTCGAGGGTCGAGGCGCCGGCCGAACCGTTGTTCACCTGGCCGCCGTTGCCGGGAAGGAATTGCGGCATCGAGCGGAGGACTTCCTCCACGTCGACCGGCTGCTTCACAGCGAGTTCGTCCGCCGTGACCGTGGTGATCGGGCTTGAGGAAACGTAGCCCTCGCGCGCGATGCGCGTGCCGGTCACGACGACGACGTCGTCCCCAGCAGGCTTCGCGGCAGGTGGGGTGTCTTGAGCCAACGCGGGCGCTGCAAGAAGCAGTGGCGCGCCGGTCAGGCCCAGTAGCGTTGTGCTCAGAAGCAGAGGCTTCAAGCGAAATTGTGTCACGTCCAACTCCATGTCTTCAGGACAGCCGAAGAGCCGGGGACGCCATTTGCCTGACCCCGCGTTCCGGTCTTCGAGCCAATGACGCGAGTGTGATCAGGGCCCTGACGCCGTCAATTATGACTCCCGCGTGACGAAAGCCGATTTCCCAGTCCGTTGCAGGGTGAAGCATTTTTGCACCAGGGCCCGGTCTGGGAACAATTCGTTTCCCCGTTCGCGTCCAGCGCGACGCAACATGCCTGAACTAGGGGCCAATAGCGGATCAGGCTGAACTTTCTTACTAGTTGCCGTTCGGGCAACCTGGTACGCATTACAGCTTTGAAATGACTGGATTAGCTTGCTGCTATTGCGAACCGGCCGAGCTCTTCCTAGGCACCTGGCCCGTAAAGCTGCGCATGTTCTTCTGCATATCGCGCGTACGATTCCTTCAGCGTCGCCTGATTGAGCAGCATGGTCGCGATGACGTCGCTGCTTCCCGGTTTGTAGACGAAGGTTCGTGTCCAGTAGCTTTCGGTGCGGCGGCTGCCGGTGAGGGCTACGATTTCGCGATCGATCTCATAGTCCTCGCCGACGAACAGAGGTCCTTTGATCAGCCGGATTTCCTGATCGGCGAACAGGCCGATCGCCGGGCCGCGAATGCGCAAACCGTCCTGCCGGGCGACGTGCTGGAGCAGCACGCTGATCATCTCGAACGGAACGATGGCGCGTTTCCATGGCGTGTCGCTTGAGGCGTACCAGGACGAAGGCTCAGTTATCCGCTTGAGTTTGTCGCCAAGCGAGAAGGGGTAGAGCGCGCCCATGTGCTGGTTCGCATCCATGCGGATCTTCACCCGCTGCGTCCGCTGCCCGGCCTTTAGATCGCGCAGGATCACCGGCTGCTCCAGCGGCCCAAGCTCGTTGAGCCGGATATCCAGTGCCGTCGGCGGCGCCTGCGGCCCAACCGATGCCGTGCCTTTCAGCACTTCCGTGCCATCGCGTTTCGTCGCCCAGATCTTCGCATGATCTTCACCTGGTTCCCGCTCGATGAAGGCGCGGACCTCTTCGCCCTCCATCACCATATTGCGGTAGTGTGCCGACAAGCAGCCTTCCGACAGGAAGCGCTCGCCCCAGATTGCTTCGCCCAGTGGTGCGAACTGACTAAAATGTGTCGGCCCCTCGATCGGCCCGGCCTTGAAGCCCAGCTTCTGGGCCATCGCATCGTCATGCAGCGAAAGATGTCCGTCATAGGACTGTTCCAGCAGCATGTTGGCTGGCGACCTCCAGGGCCCGGCCAGCACCTGTCCGATCGTTTCCAGGCGAGTGTCGAAGGCGCGGCTGCTCATGGCGTGTCTCCCTGAACCGAACTATCGCGCCTGCCTGCATGGTGGCGCAAGGGACCGATCGGCCCTACATTTCCGGCAGCACCACGGAGATTGCCATGGCGACGCCCCTTCGGATCGATTTCGTGTCAGACGTCGTCTGCCCCTGGTGCGTCGTCGGTCTGCGATCCCTGCAGCAGGCGCTCGCGGCCGTTGGCGGCGACATCCAGGTCGACATCCACTTCCAGCCCTTCGAACTCAATCCCGACATGGCGCCCGAGGGCGAGAACACGACCGAGCATGTCATGCGCAAATACGGCTCCAACCCCGAACGATCGGCCGCCTCGCGCAACGCGATCCGGGAATCCGGCGAGGCGCTCGGCTTCAAGTTCAACTACGGACCGGACAGCAGGATCTGGAACACGTTCGATGCGCATCGTCTTCTTCACTGGGCAGCTCTCGAGGGCAAACAGCTGGAGCTGAAAGAAGCACTGTTCAAGGCCAACTTCACGGATCAGTTGTCGGCAAGCGACCACGGTGTCCTCGCGAAGACCGCCGCCTCGGTTGGCCTCGATGAAGCCCGCGCGCGCGAAGTGCTGGCCACGGGTGAATTCGCCGACGATGTCCGGCGCGACGAGTTGCTCTGGCGTAATCGCGGCATCAATGCCGTGCCCTCGGTGATCTTCAACCAGCGCTGGATGATTCAGGGCGGACAGCCGCCGCAGGTGTTCGAACAGGCGATCCGGCAGATCATCGCCGAAACGGCGCAAGCCGCTACGGCGTAAGGAACAGCGTCCGTTCCCGCGCGCGGCGCTTGGCCAGCGCCTCCATCACCACGCCGTTCATGCGGTTCCACAACAGGAAGCCGTTGGCCGCGCCTGGCCGGTCCTGCTTGTTGATCTTCTTCACGATGGACGAGCCGCGCGTCTTGCCGGAGCCGACATTGTAGCAGAACGCCACCATCGCGCTGAACTCGTTGAGCGTGACGGGGATCTTCACGTACCGCTCGATCGCACCCTCGCACCAGTGCAGATCCTCGACGAGGAAAGCGTCGGCCTCGGCCTCTGTGATGATGTCCTTCTCGCCCTCGAGCATCAGGTGGCCATAGCCGATCAGCCAAAGCCCGCCGAGCTCGTAAGCCTCAAGCTGCAGCGTTTCCTCTTCCTTGATGATCTGAACCGCCGTGTGATTGGTGTTGTAGTCGGTGGGCATGGCGAAGATCGGTTGCGGCGTCAGTGGATCGAGAAAGTCGACCTGTGCGAGCAACGGCACGGTTGGGACGCCGTTGAAGGTCGGAATGGCGTCAGCTTCGGCGTCGGGGACGAGCGCGAGGGCGGGCGGAGCTTCCGCAACGGCGGCGGACGAGGCCGGAATCTCGACCGCATCGGACGAGCGCCCGCACCCTGAGGCAAGCAGGGCAGACGCTGCGGTCATGCCGGCAAGCACTGTCTTCACCCGACGTCTCCCTCACGTCCCGGCCCGGCGGGAGACAATCACAGACAGGCTCCAAGTAAAGCTGCGCGCGGCAGTCTGGCCGCATGACATTTTGGCAAATTTCGATACAAGCATGAAACAACTTGGGGAATCCATGCTGCTCGAAACGCCCGCCCGGTCGCTCGGCCCGGTCGACCACATGCCGCTGAAGCGGGCGGTCGAGGCTGTACACCCCGAGGCCTGGTTTGAGGACGACATCCGCCAGAAATCGTTCGAGCAGCACAAGCAGACGCGCTCGCTGGTGATGCTGTTCTCGAACACCTGGCCCAACCCCGACGTGCAGCAGCGCAAGGGCTGGGACTATTTTGCCGAACCGGCCAACGCGCTGATGCAGCAGATCATCACGGATCATTATCCGCCAGGCGGTCGCATCATCCGCGCCATGGCAGCCAAGCTTCTCGCCGGCGGGCGCATCGCGCTTCACAAGGATGCGCATCCCAGCTTCGCCGCAGCCCACCGCATTCACGTCCCGCTGGTCACCAACCGGGACGTGGATTTCGTGATCCGCGGCGCAAGTCACCATCTGGAAGAGGGCGTCGCCTACGAGGTTTCGAACCTCGACTATCACGCCGTCACCAATCTCGGCGCCGATCGCATCCACTTCATCTTCGACTACACGCTGCAATAGTGCAGGGCGTTCCCAAACTGCTGCTCAGCTCTGTCGTGCGTGGGTCGCAGCAGGGCGATAGCCATGGCGGCCTCTATCTCGTCGACGTGGAGAAGAGGGAGTTCGAGCAGGTGCTCGACTGGAACACCGGTGGCATCGACTGGGAAGGCCGCGGCGCCGACCGGGGACTGCGTGGCATCGTCGTCGTGGGCAAGGAGATCTGGATCGCGGCGAGCGACGAGCTCTTCGTTTTCGATCCGTGGTTCCGGCAGCTTGCCTCCTATCGCAATCCCTATCTTAAGCATTGCCACGAGATGTCATTCCATCACGGCAAGCTCTATCTCACATCCACCGGCTTCGATGCGCTCTTGCGGTTCGATCTTGCAAGCCGCCAGTTCGATCTCGGCATAGCGATGACCAGCGACAACGGCGCGATCAACGCGCATGGTTTCGATCCTCGCCGGGCCGCCAATGGGCCGGCGCCCAACAATATCTTCCACATCAACAGCGTCCACGCCGACGACACCGGCGTCTTTGTCGCCGGGCGCAAGATACCGGCGCTCGTGCAGCTTACGCAAAGCGCGATCGGCGTCGTAGCCGGGCTGCCGCGCGGCACGCATAATGCTCGGCCTTTCCGGGGCGGGGTGCTTTTCAACGACACTGACAGCGACAGTGTCGTGTGGAATGGCCCGAACGGGCGGGTCACCATCCGTGTGCCGCTCTACGATCCGATCCTGCTCCAGCACCGCGACGCCGATGCGTCTGGGATTGCGCGGCAGGGATTTGCGCGTGGGCTGTGCGTCCTGTCCGAGACGCTGGTGGCGGCGGGGTCGTCGCCGACGACAGTGTCGATCCACGATCTGGCGGCGGGGCAGTGCGTGGCGTCACTGAACCTGACGCTGGATGTAAGGAACGCCGCGCATGGACTCGCGGCCTGGCCGTTCTGAGGTGTGAGGGTGGGGCCGCGGGCGCGCGCTTAGTTCTTCGCGCGCTTCATCAGTTCGTCGCCGACGGCGATTGAGAGGCCCATCCTGTCTTCGGGCGTTATCTCGCGGCTTTTGCATCCGCCGAGGGAGAATCTGCCGTGGTAGTTGTGCACGCGGCAGGTTGTAAGGGTTTCGTCGTAGTCGGTTACTTCGGAGACCTGGACGAGAATGCCCTCTGCATTGATCTTCGGCTGGGCAAAGTTGATCTCGACCATCGCTTGGCCGATGTTGGCGTAGGAAGAACCTGGGCTCATGTGGTCTTTGTATTCGAGCCCTGCGGAAGCCCAGTTGCATCCCGACGGTGTCCAGTCGAAGCGCGTCTCTCCATCAAGGATGGGGATGTCGCGCTTCTTGAGTTTCAATTCCTGGACGGCCACGACGATCATGGCGTTGCATTCTTCGATGCTGGCCGCTTCAGGTATCGGCATTGGCGAAAATTCGCCGCAAGCCGATGCGGACAGGCCGACAATCACGGTCGCCGGAATGGTCATACGCATAGGTCGAGCCCCCAACTCGCTGCACAGTGAACACCACATGCGTGTGCACGCGTTAAGTGGCGCATAAATCCGGGACCAAATCCGGCGGCATCTCCGAATAAGTGCGGCGCTGCGCGATTGTTTGCCGGTCAGGCCTGGCGTGTTCTGGAGCAGTTGAGAGAAGCGTTCGAGACGAAAACCTCCGTATACAGAGCGTGTTGCGCGTTTACTTCTCGATTACCAAGGTCAATGAAACAAAATAGAAGAAAGCCAAGTAGAAAATTGCATCAAAGTCGCTGGATTTAGCGATTGCTTAGTCAAGCTCCCGTATAACCACCCCATAAGCCGAGCAAATCGGCAAACAGAAACAAACGATGGTGGTGGCAATGACGAACGCTGTGGTCCGCGAAAGCGGTGACGAGAATGTTGAGCAGTCCTTCCTGAAATCGCTGGCGCTGCTGGAGCAGGCTCATCGCCGCCTCCACGACGTCGTGAAGGACAATCTGGAGCGGAACGGCGAGCGTTCGCTGACCGGCGTTCAGGCCCTCCTGCTGTACGAAATCGGCGAGAGCGAAACCCCGGCCTCGGCGCTCCGCGCTCGTGGCTCCTTCGCCGGCACCTCGATGTCGTACAACGTGAAGAAGCTTCAGGAAGGCGGCTATCTCATCCAGTCGCGTTCGTCTGACGACCGCCGCACGGTGCGCCTCAAGCTCACTCCGTCGGGCAAGGCCGTCCGCAACCACGTTGCTGACCTGTTCGAGAAACAGTCTGCCGCTCTCGAGCCGACCGCGTCGGTCCGTTCGGACGACCTCGACCAGCTCAACAAGGCGCTGGCCCGTCTCGAGCGCTTCTGGTCTGACCAGATCCGCTACCAGCTCTAACCCATAAGCACAGACCCCGGCCTGATAGTCTGGGGCTGACAAACTTGGGGAGGAAACGGCGGACTTGGTCCTATGCGGCCGACCCTACCGTAGATGCCCAACAACCGCCGGCCCCGCGGAGATGCGAGGCCGGCGGATTTGCTTTTAGCCTTGCTCCGGGGCGTGACCTGCGGCGCGGCGTTGCAGAAATCTCCCATGCCGGTATGAATTCGCCACCCAAGGGAGATAAAAAATGAAAACCATACTGATGGCGCTTGTTGCCGCCACCGCTATCGCTGCCGCCCCCGCGATCGCGCAACCGCCGGCCGATACTGCTGCAGCCCCGGCTATTGCAGCCGCCGCCGGCAAGGTCAGCGTCCAGACGACGAAGATCAGCGAAATCATCAAGAACCCGGCCGCCAAGGCCACGCTCGAGAAGGCCATGCCGCCGATCGCGCAATACTACGACCAGATCGCCGAGATGACGCTGGTTGAAGTCATGCCGATGAGCCAGGGCCAGATCACGGAAGAGAGCCTGAAGGCTCTCCAGGCCGAGTTCGACAAGCTGCCGTAGGCGGCGCGCGACTGTCTTGCCAGCCGCCGGCCTTGCGAAAGGCCGGCGGGTCTATTTTTGGGCCGCGCGTGTTTCGGCTACGCGTGCGGCGCTCAGCATGTTGGCGAGAGAGTAGTTTCCTTCGTGGCAAACGGTTTCGTAGAGATGCTGTGAGGACCTGCGCCACGACAGTTCGCCGCTCCACGGTTGGGAATAGTTCAGCGGGTCCGTGACGGTGTATCGATAAACGACCTCATCTTTCGAGACGTATCGGAATTGCTCGACAACCAGGGCGTCGTCGCTCAACGGGTTGGCGCGTGCGCCGCCGCCGGGGGGAGCCTTGCCGTCGAAATTCGTTGTCTCGATGACCAACATGTCGCCCTCCCAGCGAGCGAAGGAGCGGCCGCCCATCGTGCGTGGCTCCGGCGTCGTTTTTGGCGCGCCGAAGGAGATGATGCGGAGGTCAGGGCCGACTTCGGCGTAGATCACGATGCTGTCTGGCGTCTGCACGATACGCCGCATGTTGTCGAAATTCGCCATGCCCATGGGAGGTAGGCTGACGCCCGCAAGACAGCGCACGCCGCGCGTGAAGCCTTCCGGCCCGTCGGGGGATCCGGAAGTCTTGCGTGCGAGCGCGATAGCCGTGCGTGGGATCCGGCCATCAGGTGGATCGATAACCTGGGAAGACCGATAGACGCCAGCGACCTGCATGATCTCGGTGGCGATGGCAGTCTCTCCTTCCGTGCCGAGATTTCCGGCGAGGCGGTTGGTCTCGCGATCGCGGAAGATTGCCTTGACCCGCTCGATGTCTGTGGGCGCCAGGTCCACGGACTGGACACCATCGGGCCGCTCGAGCGGGGTAAGCCAGAACGATTCCCACACTCCGCCGAAATCTGGATGGCCGTCAGCGGTGCGCGGAATGTCCGGCGTCTGCGCCAGAGCGGCCGGCGCCAGGGCGAGGGCGAGCAGGATCGCGCGGATCATGGTTTCGTCTTCGATTTAGGCTTCGTGGTAGCTGGCTTTGCCGGCTGCATTTCCGCCATGCGGGCGCCCAGCAGTATGTTGGCAAGGGCATAATTGCCTTCGTGGCAGCTTCCTTCCCACATCGGCGCCTTGGTGCGATGGAAGAGATACTGCGCCCGCCATGGCTGGGCGTAGAGCGCGGCGTCGGCGACTGTGAACTCGTAGGAGATTTCGTTGGCGGCGGTAAGGCTGAGGCGCTCCGTGACGACGGATTGTGGGCCGACGACAATGCCCCTGAAGCTGAAGGCTGCGGCGTAGTTTGTGGTTTCGATCACGAGTACGTCGCCGTCCCATCGGGCGATGGAGTCGCCGCGATAGGATGTGATCGCCGCTGGTTGATGTGCGGCGCCGATGGCGATCAGGCGCACGTCGTTCATATCCTCCGTGAGGATCACCACATGGTTCGGCGTCTGGACGATGCGGCGATACATGTTGGCGGGTGTCACCGGCATGGGCGCCCGGCCTGGGCCGCCGAGGCATCTTTCATTCGGCATGCGGTCTTCCGGGCCGGCCATGATGTCGAGCCGTTTGCCCCAGGCGGCTTTCATGGCCTTTGCGGCCTCGGTCAGCGGCAGCTTGCCATCGGCGGGCTCGACGATCTGGGAGGTACGGAGAAGGCCGCCTTCCGCCGGCATGAAGGGGCCGTATTCGCTGTCATCAGGAGGCGAGATGTCCCCTTCCTCCTCGTTCTTCTTGTTCTGGTCGGCTTCAAATTTGGCCGCCTGCTCGGCGGTCATGGTTGGTCCGCTCAATTCGTCGGGCCGCTCGAAGGGTGTGCTCCAGCGGCTTTCCCATACGCCCTGGAAGTCAGGTTGGCCGTCGGGCGTGCGCGGGATTGCGGCTTGTGCAAACGCGGCGGGCGTGAGGAAGAGAAAGAGAAAAATCGCGCGGATCATTTATCGGCTTTCGGCTTGGATGTGCGTGCTTCGGCCATGCGCGCGCCGGAAAGGATGTTGGCGAGGCCGTAATTACCTTCGTGGCAGGCGGATTCGTAAATCCCTGCGTTCGTACGCAACAGAGGGAATGTGACCCGAAGCGTCGTCGTGAACATCACAGGATCGTTGATCGTGTAGCTGTAGCCAAGCTCGTCAGGAGCGTTGAGCTGGAAGCGCTCGGTGAGTTTCCGCTCCTGCTGGCCTGGCAAGCCGGCGGGGCGTGCAGGGTCGGGGCGCACGAGGCGGGTTTCGACCACCAGCACGTCGCCTTCCCAGCGGCCGGCGGAATCGCCGGCCCACGACACGACGGCATCGGGACGGGGGCGGCCGTTCATTTCTATGATGCGCGTGTCGCCGAGCCCTTCACTCCAGATGACGATGTGGTCGGGCGTCTGAATGATCTTGCGGTAAGCCTGATCGGCGCCCGTGGCCAAGGGCGCACCGCCGGCCGCGCGCAGGCAGCGTTCGGTTAGGCCGCGCGCCTCTGGTCCATCGGCGCCGTCGTTACGGTCCTTTACGATTTTCGCCCATTCCTGTGCCGCCTCGTTTAGCGGGCGCTTGCCGTCGGCGGGCTCGACGATCTGCGACGTCCGAAAGCTCCCGCCGGGGGCTGGTATCAACGAGCCAAAGTCGAAATCGGAGTCAGGCGACTGATTTCCCTGCGCCCTCAGCCTCTGATTCATGGCCGCCACCAGCGCATCGGCCTTGTCGGCCGCGACGACGGGGCCTTCCGCGTCGACGGGCCGCTCAAGCGGAGTTCGCCAGCGGCTTTCCCAGACGCCCTGAAAATCGGGATGGCCGTCGGCGGTTCGCGGAATCGCGCCCTGGGCATGAGCTACGCCGCACGCGGCCATTGCTGCGGCGAGCAGGACCTGTCGGAATGGCATGCGCGTTTCCCCGGCCCGAAGGGCCATCCGATACAAGGCTTCGCGTGGAAATCCGAGCGTGTCGAGGCAGACCTAACAGCGCCTCGCAGATGACGTCCGGTCTCCGGGCGTTGCCCAGACCGCGTCCGGTAGTTGCGAACCGTTCGCAGAAAATTGCTGCGACTTGAAGGCGCTACACGCAGTTGCGTTTGATCTGTGTCTAGGAAAGCCCGCGCTCAGCGCTTAGGTTCCGATCCGACGCGCCCATGAGAGGCGCGAGTTACGAGCGAGAAGAGAAGCGCCCCCATGAAACACCTCGTCCACTTTGAAAACGCCCTCGAGGAAATCCGGTCCGAGGGCCGGTACCGGGTGTTCATCGACGTCAAACGCTACAAAGGCCAATTCCCCAAGGCTTCGGTCCGCCACAATGACGGGCGCGAGCAGGACGTGATCGTCTGGTGCTCGAACGACTATCTCGGCATGGGCCAGGACGAGGACGTGGTGCAGGCGATGCACGAGGCGGTCGACACGTTCGGCGCCGGCTCGGGCGGCACGCGCAACATCTCGGGCACGACGCGCTATCACGTGGAGCTGGAGAAGGAGCTGGCTTCGCTCCATGGCAAGGAAAGCGCGCTGCTCTTTACTTCGGGCTATGTGTCGAACGAGGCGACGCTGTCGACGCTCGCCAAGATCATGCCGAACGTAATCATCTATTCGGACGAGCTGAACCATGCCTCGATGATCGAGGGGATCAAGCGCGCCCACTGCGCCAAGCGAATTTTCCGCCACAACGACATGGCCCACCTTCGGGCGCTGCTGGAGAACGATCCGGCTGACGCTCCCAAGGTGATCGCGTTCGAGTCTGTCTATTCGATGGATGGCGACGTGGCGCCGATGCACGAGATCTGCGATCTCGCGGAAGAGTTCGACGCGATTACATATCTCGACGAGGTTCATGCGGTCGGCATGTATGGCCATGAAGGCGCGGGCGTCGCCCAGCGCGATGGCGTGATGGACCGCATCACCATCTGCGAAGGCACGCTGGCCAAGGCGTTCGGCGTGATGGGCGGCTATATCGCCTCGAAAACGGCGATCGTGGATGCGATCCGTTCGATGGCGCCGGGCTTCATCTTCTCGACCTCGACCTGCCCGGTGCTGGCTGCCGGCGCGCTGACTTCGATCCGCAAGCTGCGGAGCGATTTCGGCCGCGACCTTCGGAAGGTTCACCAGGAGAAGGCCGAGATGCTTCGCCAGAAGTTGATCGCTGCGAAGCTGCCGGTGATGATGGCGGATACGCATATCGTGCCGCTGCTGGTGGGCGATCCGGAGCGTTGCAAGGCGTTATCCGACACGCTGCTGTTCGACTTCGGCATTTATGTGCAGCCGATCAACTATCCGACTGTGCCGAAGGGCACAGAGCGTCTGCGCTTCACGCCATCGCCACAGCATACCGAAGCGATGATGGACGAACTCGTCGCCGCGCTGCTGGCCGTGTGGGCCCAGCTGGGACTGAAACGGGCGGCGTAGGACCTCTTCCATGACGGGCGAACGGGAAGCGCACGAGGGCGTCATCGCCATCGGCGACGTTCGCAATGTGGATAGTCCTGCGGGGCTTGAGTCGCCGACTGTGAAGTTCGTGCACTATCCCGGGTCGCAGCAGTTGATCCTGTGGCTGCCAAAGCCGGCGCACGAGGGATATCTCGAAATGTCCGTCACGCGCGATGGCGTGGACGTCGAGCGCGGGCTGGTGTCGAGCCGCATGAATGGCAGCGTTCAGATCCTGTTCGCGACGCTCGAATGGCCGCCGGGGGACTACCGGATCGCGATCACGCACAAGGATGGCTGGCGGCATGAGGTTGCGCTGAAGAAGTTTGCGCCGGGCGCCGAGCCACCCCCGCCAAAGCCAGAGCCAGTGGTGGAGACGCCGTCGAGCGGCCCGATCGTCTATCGTGATGGCTTCGGCAACGTGATCCCGGATGCCGACCTGGAAATGCGCGGGAGAGCACGGGAGGGGATCGCGCGGACGTTCGGGCGGCGGCTGGAGTATGAGGGGAATTATCGGGCCGGGACGATCGTGTACGTCGATGGCGACAACCGGATCAGGTTCTCGCACGAGATGGCGGGCGGCGGCGCGAAGTTCTCGATCGAGACCCCATCGAAGGAACACTGGGAAGGTTTCACCAAGACACCGCTGAAGGCGCGCGACGAAATCATAGCCTTTGTTGCTGAACGTGTGCGCATCGAAAAGGCCAGCAGCTGGCGCTACGAGATTACGGACGAGGCGATAAACTATTACGAGGAGTGACCCCCGAGCGGCTTCGTTTGATCGCGCGCAAACGCGTCGACGCAAACCGGAAGCATGAAGGCAGTGGAGGCAGCGGTCCGGCTGCCGGCCGCCATGGGAGGCGACCTTGTCAGGAATACGCACATGGCTTGGTATTCTGCTGCTTCCACTGGCGGCTTGCGCCGCCGAGCCGAAGCCCAAATGGATGTCGGGTGATCCGCGGATTGGAAAGCAGGTGGCCGAGGATCTGTGTGCGAGCTGCCATGCCGTTGGCGCGACCGGCGAAAGCATCAACCCCGCCGCCCCGCCATTGCGAACTGTTCTGACGAACTACCGCCCCGACTGGCTGGCGGATGACCTGCACAACGCGGTCGAGATCTCGCACCTCAAAATGCCGACCTTCCATTTCGGGGATGGTCATGAGTACGACCTCATCGCCTATCTGCTGACGATCCAGGAGAAGCCGGCCAGCCGATAGCCCTGGACCGCTAGCCTTGGGACGGCCGCGCAGGCAAACTTGCGCCATGGACGACCTGGATTCCGAGATCCTGATCGAGATGAACCGCATCGGCGGCGCCATGGAAGTGCGCGCAGTTTCGGTTGGCGACGGTCTGGAGGTCGTTTTCACGGCGCCGGCCAATGCGGCACACAGTGAAATTGAGCGTGTGGCGCGATCGAAGCTTGCCTATGTGCGCGCTAAGGCGCGCGGCGAGGACGAGCCTGAGAAGAAGCCTGACGGTAAGGGAGGGTGGATCGCGTAGAGTCGAGCCGGTTGGTGCGCCCTCATGGTGAGCTGCGGTCCTTCGCGAAGCGATAGAGCGCGACCGTCGAACCACGAAGGCGTGCTTGCTACCGGCCCTTCCGCACGCCTTTGCCCAGCCCGATCTTCTTCGCGAATTCGGAGCGGCGTTCGGTGTAGCTGGGGGCGACCATCGGGTAGTCGACGGGCAGCGACCAGCGGCGGCGGTATTCGTCGGGGGTCATGTTGTAGCGCGAGCGCAGGTAGCGCTTCAGCATCTTCAGTTTCCGGCCGTCTTCCAGGCAGACGATGTAGTCCTCGGTGACCGACTTCGCGATTGTCACGGCCGGTTTCAGCTTTTCGTCCGCCTTCAGTTCGGACGCGCCGGAGAGCGCCGACACGGTGCGGTAGACTGAACGAATAACGTCCGGAAGGTTTTCGGTGGTCACCGGGTTGTTTGAAACAAACGAGGATACGATCTCCGAAGTCATCCGGAGAATATCCTGGTGGGGTAGCACAGAATTGCTTGAGCCTTCCGGCATCTTGTCTTCTCACCCTGTCCCTACGCGCAACGAATAGCGCGTCACCTCAAGAGGAGTTGTCCTAACGACCAAGTGGCTGACCACAGATTAAGTCCGAATACTGATTCTGATCCATCTTGTCCTTTAGAACGCTGAGACAAGCCCCAGTCAGGACTGTTGGTTTCCACGAGATTGCTGGAACACTTGCCAAGGGCGGGGCGAGCCCGTATCGCCCGTCAAATCCGCCCCGAAAGCCGCAGGAGTCGCGCCCATGACCCAGTCGAATACCCCTGCCAAAGGGTTCTTTTCGACCGGTCTTGCTGAGGCTGACCCAGTAATCGCGAAATGGATCGGCGAGGAACTCGGCCGGCAGAGCCATCAAATTGAGTTGATTGCTTCTGAAAACATCGTCTCGCGGGCCGTGCTGGAAGCACAGGGCTCGTTGCTGACCAACAAGTATGCCGAGGGCTATCCGGGCAAGCGCTACTATGGCGGCTGCGAGTTCGTGGACGAGGTCGAGACGCTGGCGATCGAGCGCGCCAAGCAGCTGTTCAGCTGCGAGTTCGCCAACGTGCAGCCGTCGTCGGGCAGCCAGGCGAACCAGGCGGTGTTCAACGCGTTGATCTCGCCCGGCGACAGCATTCTGGGCATGAGCCTCGATGCGGGCGGACACCTGACGCACGGGGCGAAGGCCAACCAGTCTGGCAAGTGGTTCAAGGCGCATCAGTATGGCGTGCGCCTGCAGGATGGACGGATCGATTTCGATGACGTGCGGAAAGTCGCAAACGAGAGCCGGCCGAAGATCATCATCGCGGGCGGTTCGGCTTACTCGCGCACGATCGACTTCGCGCAGTTCCGCGCCATCGCGGATGAAGTCGGCGCTTATTTCATGGTGGACATGGCGCACTTCGCCGGTCTCGTGGCTGCGGGCCTGATCCCGAGCCCGCTGCCGCATGCGCATGTGGTAACGACGACGACGCACAAGACGCTGCGCGGGCCGCGCGGCGGCATGGTGCTGACGAACGATGCAGATATCGCGAAGAAGGTGAACTCGGCCGTGTTCCCGGGGATCCAGGGCGGGCCGCTGATGCATGTGATCGCGGGCAAGGCCGTTGCATTCGGGGAAGCCCTCAAGCCGCAGTTCAAGGCGTATGCTCAGGCTGTGATCGACAACGCCAACATGCTGGCGCAGACGCTGAAGGCCGGTGGGCTCGATATCGTGTCGGGCGGCACAGACACGCACCTGATGCTGGTGGACCTCCGCCCGAAAGGCGTGAAAGGCAACGCTACTGAAAAGGCGCTCGAGCGCGCCTACATCACCTGCAACAAGAACGGCGTGCCGTTCGACCCCGAGAAGCCGATGGTGACGTCGGGCGTGCGCGTGGGCTCGCCGGCGGCGACGACGCGCGGGTTTGGGGCGGGCGAGTTCAAGCAAGTCGGCCAGTGGATGATCGAGATCGTCGACGCGCTGGCGGCGGGCGGCGACACCGCCGCCGTCGAGATGAAGGTGCGCGAGGAAGTGAAGGCGCTGACAGCGCGCTTCCCGATCTACGCGGCTCCTTGGGGTTGAAGTGGGCGGGTTGAAGCTGAAGAGGTAACGCTTGCGCTGTCCTTACTGCGGGTTCGCAGATTCAGTCGTGAAGGACAGCCGGCCGGCTGAAGAAGACACGGCCGTTCGCAGGCGTCGCGGCTGCATGCAGTGCGGCGGCAGGTTCACGACCTTCGAACGGGTGCAGCTGCGCGATCTTATTGTGGTGAAGCGTGATAATCGGCGGGCGCCGTTCGATCGCGACAAGCTGCGCCGGTCGGTCTCCATCGCCCTGCAGAAACGCCCCGTGAGCGAGGAGAAGCTCGACCAGATGATCTCCGGCATCGTGCGGCGGCTGGAGAACATGGGCGAGAGCGAGATCCAGACATCGACCATCGGCGAGATGGTGATGGAGAGCCTGAGCGGGCTCGATCCGGTGGCGTTCATCCGTTACGCGTCGGTCTACAAGGACTTCAAGTCTCCCGCGGACTTCGCGGCGTTCGTCGCCAAGCAGACCGAGGATGAGGGCGGCGGCGAGAAGGAGTGAATGTGGGCGCGCGGCCGACCGTCACCCTGAAGCTGGCGACGTCCCTCGACGGGCGCATCGCGCTCGCCAACGGCCAAAGCAAGTGGATCACCGGCGAGGCGGCGCGGGGGGAAGTGCATCGCCTCCGCGCGGCGCATCATGCGGTGATTGTCGGCTCGGAAACAGTGCTCGCGGATGACCCGGAGCTGACGGCGCGGACCGATCCCATGCCGGACAAGCAGCCGTTGCGCGTCGTGGCGGACAGCCGCGGTCGGACGCCAGCGAGCGCGAAGCTGTTCTCGACGCTGGAGATGGGTCCTGTGGCGGTGGCGACGTTGGAGACCATGGATCTCGACCGCTGGCCATCGAGCCATGGGCTGCAGTTCTGGATGCTGCCGGCGGGCGAGGGATCGAACAGCGTGTCGCTACCGGAGCTCCTGAATTCGGCGCAGCGGGCGGGGGTCGGCTCGATGATGATCGAGGGTGGCGGGCAGCTGGCGGCGGCGTTCGTACGGGCGGGGCTGGTGGACCGGATCGAATGGTTCAGGGCGCCGGTACTGCTGGGTGGGGATGGTAAACCCTGTCTGGGTGAACTGGGTCTCACGACGCTAGACATGGCGCCGCAGTTTGTGCGGACCGGCGTACGAGAAGTGGGCCCCGACCTTTGGGAAAGCTACGTCAGGGCGTAGGCCGGGCTTGGGTTTAAGGCTGGCTAATCCTACCTAGCGGATGGCGCAGGTTGTCAGGCGGCCCGGAGCGGCGTAGCGCCTCTCACTCGGCCCCGGACGGACGGGCCCAGGATGTTTGAATGTTCACCGGTCTTGTTACTGACGTCGGCCATGTGAAGTCCGTCGAGGACGCCAACGGGTTGCGCCGTGTTCGCGTCGAGGGCGTGTATCCCGCCTCCGCGATCCAGATGGGCGCGTCAATCCAACATTCGGGCGTGTGCCTCACGGTTGTCGATTTCGGCGAGCGTGGGGATGGATCCTGGTGGGTGGTCGAAGCCATTCCGGAGACGCTGTCGCGGACGACGCTCGGCCAGTGGAAAGTCGGATCGAAGGTGAACCTTGAGCTGTCGCTGAAGTTGGGCGACGAACTCGGCGGCCATCTGGTCTATGGGCATGTTGATGGAGTGGGCGCCGTGAGCGCCGTCACGCAGCTGGGAGATAGCCGGGTGCTGCGCGTTCGCATTCCCGAACAGCTGTCGAAATTCTTCGCCGAGAAGGGCTCGGTCACCATCGACGGCGTCTCGCTGACCGTGTCGGCCGTGAGCGCCGCGCATGGCGAAGCATGGTTCGAGGTGTCGCTGATCCCGCATACGCTGTCGGTCACGACGCTGGGCGCGCTGAAGGCGGGCGACAAGGTCAATCTGGAAGTGGATATGCTGGCGCGATACGTCGCGCGGATGCTGGAGTGGCGGTCATGAAGGATCACATCGAGAAGTACGATTTCTCGGCGGCGATCTCTCCCATCGAGGAGATCGTGGAGGAGGCGCGCAACGGGCGGATGTATATCCTCGTCGATGCAGAGGATCGCGAGAATGAGGGCGACCTGATCATTCCGGCGCAGTTCGCGACGCCGGCGCAGGTCAACTTCATGGCGAAGCATGGCCGCGGGCTGATCTGCCTGTCGGTTACGCGCGACCGGGCGCGGACGCTCGAACTCGATATGATGGCGCGGGAAAACCGCGAGAGCATGAAGACGGCTTTCACGGTTTCGATCGAGGCCAAGGAAGGCGTCACCACTGGCATTTCGGCGCACGACCGCGCGCATACGATCGCCGTGGCGATCGACCCGACCAAAAGCGCCGACGACATCGTTTCGCCGGGTCACGTCTTCCCTCTGGTCGCCAAGGAAGGCGGCGTGCTGGTGCGAGCTGGGCACACCGAGGCGAGCGTCGACATCTCGCGTCTTGCCGGTCTTTATCCGGCGGCTGTGATCTGCGAGATCATGAACGACGACGGTTCGATGGCGCGCCTGCCGGAGCTGGTGACGTTCGCACAGCTGCACGGGATGAAAATCGGCACGATCGCTGACCTGATCGCCTGGCGCCGCCGCCACGATCGTTTCCTCGAGCGGCGGATCGAGAGCGATTTCGAAAGCGCCTGGGGCGGTAAGTTCCGCATCATCGTGTTCCGCAACACGCTGGATGGCGCAGAGCATGTCGCGTTGGTGAAGGGCCGGGTGCAGGGCGACCAGCCGACGCTGGTGCGCGTGCACCGGGTTGACTTCCTGTCGGACTTCCTCGGCGAGGCGGGCCAGCGCGAAGGCCTGGTGAAGCGGGCGATGGAGAAGCTTTCGGCCTCGGATGAGGCCGGCGTCGTGGTTTTCGTCCGCATGGGCATGGGCGAGGAGATCGCCCGGGCGCTGGGCGGGCAGGCCGAGACGCAAGCGGCGGCGGATGCTGCTCACCCGCTGCGCGAGTACGGCGTTGGCGCGCAAATTCTGAAGGATCTGGGGGTTCGGCGCATGGTCCTGATGACCAATACGCGGCCAAACGTGCTGCCGGGCCTTGACGGATATGGCCTGACAGTCGAGGGCTGGCGCCGCATCGACGGAGAATAGAACGTGGCTGAAGCTCCCCGCATCCTGATCGTCACATCGCGCTATTACGCCAACATCATGACCGAGCTGGAAGCCTCCGTGGCCGAAGGCCTCGAGAAGGTCGGCGCGACCTACGAATTCCTCGAGGTGCCGGGCGCCTTCGAGATCCCGGCGGCGATCTCCATGGCGGCCAGCACGGGTGAGTGGGATGGCTTCGTGGCGTTGGGCTGCGTGATACGAGGCGAGACGAGCCATTACGAGTTGATCACCAACGAGGTGACGCGCGGCCTGATGGAGCTGTCGATCTCGGGCGTGCCGCTTGGCTTCGGCGTGTTGACCGTCGAGAATGAGGCACAGGCGCGCGTGCGCGCCGATCGCAAGCAGAAGAATAAGGGCGCAGAAGTGGTGGCGGCCGTGCTGCGCATGGTCGGCCTGTCCTACCGCTTTAACAAGCTCTCCGAGGAAGAGTAATGGCGGCGTCCGCCGAAGCTGAACGCAAGTTGCTGGCGGCGCGCCGTGCGGGCGCGCGGCTCGCGGCCGTGCAGGCGCTTTACCAGATGGAGCAGACCGAGCAGTCCGTGCGTTCAGTCATCGCGGACTTCATGGAAGACCGGCTTGGTCTCAATGACGAAGGCGATCCGGTCGAGGAAGCTGATCCCGATATTTTCAAGGCGATTGTGGAAGGCGTGGTCGAGCGGCAGGAAGCCATCGACGCGGCGATCATGAAACGCCTTGCGAGCGGCTGGAAGATCGAACGGCTTGATGCGACCTCGCGCGCGATCCTGCGTGCGGGCATTTACGAGCTGATCGCCGAGATCAGCCTGCCGTCGCAGATCATTCTGGACGAATACGTCTCCATCGCCCACGCCTTCTTCGAAGGCGCCGAGCCGAAATTCATCAACGGCCTGCTGGATGCGGTCTCGCGGGATGTGCGCGGGTAATGGCGATGGATGAGTTTGATCTCATCCGCAAATACTTCGCCCCGCTTGCAGGCTCGCCCGGTTCGGATGGCCTGCGCGATGATGTGGCCGAGATCGTCCCCGGCCTGATCGCGACCAAGGATGCGATCGTCGAGAGCGTCCACTTTCTCACAGATGATCCGGTCGCGACGGTAGCGCAGAAGCTGGTCCGCGTGAACGTGTCCGACATCATCGCCAAGGGCGGCAAGCCTGATGCGGCGTTGCTGGCGCTGGTGTGGCCGAAGGGGCGGGATCCGGCGCAGCTTGGCGATTTCTCGCGTGCGCTGGGCAAGGATCTTGATCGCTGGGGTGCGCGCCTTGTTGGCGGTGACACGACATCGACCGATGGTCCGCTGACCCTTTCGCTAACGCTGATTGGGCGCGTGGGCGCGCGTGGACCGGTGCGAAGGTCGGGCGCGCAGGTGGGCGATGATGTCTGGGTGAGCGGAACCATCGGCGATGGATGGCTCGGGCTGATGGCCGCGAAAGGAGCGTTCGGCGCATTGTCGGCTGAGGCGCGCAACCTGATGGTGTCGCGCTATCGCGTGCCGGAACCGCCGCGGCTGCGCTTCGCCGATCTGGTTGCGGAAGTCGCGACCGGCAGCATCGATATATCCGACGGCTTGGTCGCCGATGCGTGGCATGTGGCCGAAGCATCTGGCGTCGCGCTGGTGATCGAGGCGGCATGCGTGCCACTGAGCGCTGTGGGAGAGGGCTATCTCACCAATGCCAAGGCGGACCTGCAGGCGTTGCTGACGGGTGGGGACGATTACCAGACGCTGTTCACTGCCCCGCCGTCGGCGCGCTCGGCGATCGAGGCGTCGAAGGAGACCGTGACGCGGATCGGACGCGTGGAGGTCGGCGCCGGGGTGAAAGTCCTCGATGCCTCGGGCGGCGAGATGGCGTTCGAAAGCGCCGGCTGGCGGCACTTTTCGGGGCCAGCACAAGCGTAAACGCGGCCTAAACCATTGGCGGGCAGGGTGAGGACATGCGCCTGTCACGCCGTGAACTGATGACCGCTGTTTCGACCGCCGCCGTGCTGTCGATGTTCATGTCTGCCTTCGCTCAGGAACATGGCGCGGAGGGCGAAGCGGCCCCCGATGAAGCAGAAGTCGCGCGATCAGTGGACATGGTCGGGCTCGTCTTCCCGGTGTTCGACGAGAGCCGCAAGCTGAAGAACTACATCTTCGTCAACGCACGCATGCTGGCTGGCCCCGGCAAGGACGTGTGGAAGTATCGCGAGCAGATGCACTTCATCCGCGACGCCATAGTGTGCGCGTCTCACAAGGTGAGCTTCAACGTGAAGGGCGATATCAAGAAGCTGGACGAGAAGCTCGCGGCGGCGGAATGCCTGAAGGCCGCCAACCAGGCGATCGGTGAACCGAACGCACTGGTCCAGATGACCTTCACGCAGGTCGCCAGCCAGAGTTGAGTTCTGAAAAAAGAAGCGGACTAGTTCCGGCGCGTCGGGATGTCGCCCGGCTGCGTGTTGTCCTGCTCCATGCCCGGGATCTGGTTGCGCAGGCTGCCCAGCGTGCCGAACAACTGTTCCAGGATGCCGAGTTCGCGGCCGCGGGTGGGCGTGACACGCGAATTATAGTCGATCACGCGGCCATCGTCGGTGTCATAGATGAGCACGTCAGAGACGACGTCGTCGTCATCGAAGCGCACGGCGATGATGTGACGCTGGACGACCTTCGGATAGTAGAAGGTCAGGCGTTCGCGGGTCGACGACATGTAGACCCAGAGCTTTTCCTTGCCGGCCTGCAGCTTGGCCTGGCCGGGCGTGTCGAAGATCGAGGTCGTCGACGGCGTGCCGAGGCGGGCAAGAACAGTCGAGCGCGTGTCGACCGCGGGCTTCACGTCCTCGGGCAGGGCCTGGTCCGGAACATAGCCGTGGAAGTCGCGGGTCGCCGTGCAGCCGGCGGCCACAAGGGTGGCGGCGGCAAGTCCTGCGAGGGCGAGGCGGCGCATGAGAAAACTCCGGAACTTGCGGCTAGCTACAGGTAGCCAGTGCAGCTTGGCAAGGCTGGCGGACATCAGGTCTTTTTTGGGGCGAACGGCCTGTTTCGCGGCGCCTTTCCAGACGGGTGAACCCTGCTAGTGTCCCGCGCCTGTCAGGGGAACTGTTTGGGGAAACGGGCAAGCGGGGACGCGAAAAGCGACCCCAAATGAGGGCGGCATGGCATTCGGAAACCTGTTTCAGTCGAAGAAGAATCGCTGGGCTGTCGATCGTCTTCACCGGTCCATCCAGGACCATTCGCTGCGTCCCGATTTTTACTATGACGGCGGGGTCCGCGACAATTTTTCCGGGCGGTTCGAGCTGACATCGCTGAATGCCGCACTGATGTTCCGGCGATTGCGCACGGCCGGGGTGGCGGGCAAGCAGCTGTCGCAGGACGTATTCGACGCACTCTTCCACGGCTTCGACGAGGCGCTGCGGGACATCGGCACGGGCGACCTCAGCGTCGGCAAGAAGATCCGCAAGATGGGCGAGGCCTTCTATGGCCGGGCCAAGGCCTATGACGACGCGCTGGCGGATGGTGCGCCGGAGCTCGATCTGGGGCATTCCATGGTGCGCAATCTCGGCGTGTCCGACACGGAAATGGACCGGTTCGTGCGCTATGTCCGGCTCGTCGAAGAGACGTTGAAGCGGCACACGGACGAGCAGCTGCTGTCTGGCGAGGTCAACTGGCCGCGACTTCCCTGATATTATGACAGTTTCACGCGCTGTGGATGCCGCAGCGACGCGGGCGGCAGGGCCTGTTACCTCCCCGCGCACGTGCTATTAGACCCCTAAATCGTGGCTCGACCGGGATGATTCCGCTCGGTAAACGCCATCCTGGAGCCTTCGGCGGACATGGCGAACGGCAAGATCATTTCCATCGACGGGATGGGCGGCGACAACGCGCCCGGCATCGTCGTTGAAGGTCTGGAGCGCTTTGCCAAGCGCCGCGGCGATCTGCATTTCCTGCTTCATGGCGATGAGGCGAAGCTGAAGCCTCTGCTGGCCAAGGCGCCGTCGGCCGCCCCGCGCACGACCATTGTTCACACCGAGAAGATGATCGCGATGGATGCCAAGCCCGCCGAGGCGGTGCGTCGCGGCAAGGGCTCATCGATGTGGAATTCCATCGAGGCGGTGAAGAACGGGCAGGCTGTTGCGGCCGTCTCGGCCGGCAACACCGGCGCGTTGATGGGCCAGGCGATGTTCATCCTGAAGAAGGTAGACGGGCTGGAACGTCCCGCGCTGGCGGCGAGTTGGCCGACGCGGTCGGGTCCGTGCGCGATGCTGGACCTCGGCGCTGACATTGCAGCGTCGGCAGAGCAACTGGTCGAATTCGCAATCATGGGACAGGCGTTCGCGCGTGTCGTGAACGGCGTCACCAACCCGAGCGTGGCGCTGCTCAACATTGGCTCGGAAGAGCTGAAGGGCCACGAGTCCATTCGCGAGGCCGCGCGTCTGCTGCGCGAAGCAAAGCTGGACATGGACTTCCGTGGCTTCATCGAGGCCGACAAGATCGGTTATGGCGAAATCGACGTCGTCGTGACCGATGGTTTCACCGGCAATGTCGCGCTGAAGACGGCGGAGGGCATTGCGAGGATGATGTCCGACATGCTGAAGGAAGCCTTCAAGTCGGGACCGCTGTCGATGTTGGGCGCATTGCTCGCCATGCCGGCGCTGAAGAAGTTCCGCGCCAGGCTCGATCCGAAGAAGGTCAACGGCGCGGTGTTCCTCGGGCTCAACGGCGTCGTGGTGAAGAGCCATGGCGGCACGGACGCCGAGGGCTTCGAACAGGCGATCCTGGTTGCCGCGGGCATAGGCGAAAGCGGCTTCCGTGACGAGGTCGAAGACAACCTGAAGCGGCTGACCGCCAGCATTGCGGCGGCTGCCGCGGCGCCCGCAGTTGTGCCCAGCGAACAGGTTGCCAGGTAGTAGAGGCGTAGACGTGACAGAATTCGCATCGGTCATGCGCGGCGTTGGCGGGTATCTGCCGGCGAAAGTGCTGACGAATGACGACCTCGCAAAGATGGTCGATACGACCGATGAGTGGATCACCGCGCGCACGGGCATAAAGAAACGTCACATCGCGGCGGACGGCGAGACGACGTCAGACCTCGGCGCCGAGGCGGCCAAGCGGGCGATGGCGGCAGCTGGCGTGGGGCCGGAGGACATCGACCTGATCGTCCTCGCGACAGCGACGCCGGACTACACCTTCCCGGCGACAGCTACGGTTGTGCAGCACAAGCTGGGTATCACGCGCGGTGCGGCGTTCGACCTCCAGGCCGTCTGCTCGGGCTTCGTCTATGCAATCGCGACCGCGGACAACTTCCTCGCGCGCGGACAGTTCGAGCGGGCGTTGGTGATCGGCGCCGAGACATTCTCGCGCATCCTTGACTGGTCGGACCGCTCGACCTGCGTGCTGTTCGGCGATGGCGCCGGCGCGGTGGTGCTGGAACGGCAGGAGAAGTCGAAAGCCGGCGATCGCGGCGTGAAGGGCGTGCACCTGCGCTCGGACGGCAAGTTCCGCGACCTGCTCTACGTCGACGGCGGGCCATCGACGACGCAGACGGTGGGTCACCTACGCATGGTGGGCAACCAGGTATTCAAGCATGCGGTCGGCAAGATCTCGGACAGCGTCAGGGCCGCCGCTCAGCAGGCCGGCATTGCGGTGACCGACATCGACTGGTTCGTGCCGCACCAGGCCAACCAGCGCATCCTGTCGGCCGTGGCGGAAAAGCTGGGCCTCGATGAGCATAAGGTGGTTTCGACCGTGGCGGAGCACGGCAACACGTCGGCCGCATCCGTGCCGCTCGCGTTGGCAGCCGCAACGGACGATGGGCGGGTCAAGCCGGGCGATCTCGTCCTGATCGAGGCGATCGGCGGCGGCCTCACCTGGGGCTCGGCGCTGATCCGGGTTTAACATCTCGTAAACGGATGAAATTGTTCGGGATTTGAGGGATAGCCCTCTTAACATCCGAATCGGCGCAAGCTAGGCTTCCTCTTCATTACGGAGGCGCTGGGTGCCCGAGAATACTCTCACGCGCGCAGATATCGTCGATCGGCTCGTCCAGAAGGTCGGGCTGACCAAGCAGGATTCGAGCAACTTCCTTGAGCGCGTGCTCGAGCTCGTGTGCTCGGAACTCGAGCGGGACGAGGACGTCAAGTTCGCCCGCTTCGGCAACTTCGTGGTGCGTCGGAAAAAAGCACGCGTCGGTCGCAATCCTAAGACCGGCGAAGAGGCTCCGATCTCGGCAAGACGGGTGGTGTCGTTCAAGCCTTCTCCGCTTCTGCGGCAGAGGGTCGAAGCAGCGATGACGGCTCCCCGGAGAGATTGATGACCATCACATCGCAGGCCGCCCTGCCGCCGGACTCGGATTCCGTACTCGACGATGCCTGCGACGAAGCGTCCATGTCGGAGACCGCGAAGTGTGCGGATGCGTTCCGCACGATCGGCGAGGCCGCGGCAGAGCTCGGATTGAAAACGCATGTTCTGCGTTTCTGGGAAACCAAGTTCGACAACCTTCGCCCGATGAAGCGCCCCGACGGACGCCGCTTCTATCGCGCGGACGACATGGAGCTGTTGCGCAAGCTCCAGAATCTCCTGCACGTTCAGGGGCTGACCATTCGAGGCGCCATCAAGGTCCTCGATGGCGATACGGGAGAACAGCCGGGGGCGGCTGCCGGTGTCGAGACCGAAGGGGCTGAAGAGATGATGGTTCCGGCTGAAACCGGCGCCTCCGTGCGCGAGCTTCAGGAAGCGGTGCGTGACGCCGTCGAGCGCGGTGACTTTGGCGCTGCTTCGGTGCTGACTAGCTCTTCACCGCGCGCGCGTCTGGAAACGCTGCTGGCTGGCCTCACGGACCTCAAATCCCGCATCGACGCGGCGCGGACGGCGGCCTGATCACCCACAATCGATCCATCTTCGCCCTGCGGGAATCGACGCGACAGCCTTTCCTTTTGATGAGGCTGGCTCGCAGAGCCGTAGTTCGCAAAGCGAGTGACCGTTGGTGGGCGGTGACGGGATCGAACCGCCGACATCCTGCGTGTAAAGCAGGCGCTCTGCCAGCTGAGCTAACCGCCCATACTCCAAATCTGGCCAAGTCCCTGAATGGTCGGAGCGGCGGGATTCGAACCCACGACCCCCAGTCCCCCAGACTGGTGCGCTAACCGGGCTGCGCCACGCTCCGCCAAATCAGGAGCGCCCTTATAGGCGCCTCGGTCCCTTAGGGCAACGGGCGCTATTCAGGGCCAATTCGGCCTGTTTTCACAAGCTTTAACGGCCGCCGCGGCTCAGTCGTCGCTCGGCGGCGGCCGGCCGGTGCGCTCCTTCGGCCCGAGCGACTTCACCACATACTTCGCGATCGCATCCATCTCCTGAGCCGTGAACATAGCGGCGAGGGCGGGCATCTCGCCCTGGCCTTGGGCGATCACGCGCGCGATGTTGGCGTGATCGGTGCGGCCAGTGAGCGGCGGGGCGCTGCTGCCTGCCATGCCGGCGCCGTTGGCGCCGTGACAACCGGCGCAGAGACCATCGAACTTGGTCTTGCCGAGCGCCAGCTCTTCGGGCGTCGCCGTGATCGCAGCGGCGGCTGTGCGCGTGGAGGGTGGAGCTGCTGCGAGCGGGACACCGCCGGCAGGCGCCGCGCCGTTCTCGCTGGCGCCATCGAGCGTGAGTGCGATCATCTCGGCAGGTTCGCCGCGCTTGGAGATGGTGAAGACGATGTATTGCCGCCCCTTGAACTCATAGGTGATCGGCGCGCCGGTAACGAGGTTCGGCATCTTGCCTTCCCACACCGCCTTGCCGCTGCGCTTGTCGTAGGCGCGGAACATCGGGCCGCCGGAGCCGCCGCCGATATTGCCGGACTCGCCGAGGAAGAGGAGCTCCTTGGTGAGCAGTGGGCTGGGGCGCACGTCGAACTTGCCCATCTTCGAGAAGTCGAGATTGAGGCCCTTCAGCGCGGGATGGTTCTTCACGAAGTCGTCGGCGTCGCCGATAGGGATGCGCCAAAGGTGCTCGCCCTTGTTCATATCGGTCGCGATCACTTCGGAATAGGGCGGCTTGAGGATGGGCAGACCCTGCGGGCCGTTGATGGGCGCGCCGCCTCCACCGCCGTAATAGTCCATGTCGGTGGTCTTGGGATCACCCTTCTTGATGCCGCCAAACTGCGGCTTGAGGCGCACGGGCGTGTAGAGGATGTGCGTGTCAGGATCGAAGGCCGCGCCGTTCCAGTTGGGACCGCCACCTGTACCCGGATAGATCCAGGTACCCTTGTTGGTGGCGGTGATCTCGGTCGGCGTCGTGTAGAGCGGGCCTTTTGTGTACTGCGAAGCGATCTTCTTGCCTTCCTCGCGCAGGGCCGGCGTGAAATCGATCAGGTCGCTCTCGTCATAGCCGAGGCGCAGGAAGGATTCCGGCTTGGTCGGGAAGGGTTGCGTTGGCGAGGGACGCTCGCCGGGGATGTTGGAGCCGGGGACGGGGCGCTCCTCGATCGGCCACACGGGCTTTCCGGTGACGCGGTCGAACACGAAGGTCATGCTCTGCTTGGTGAGCAGAGTGACGGCCTTGATCGTCTTTCCGTCCTTACGGATCTCGTGGAGGATGGGCGCGGCGGGCAGGTCGTAGTCCCACAGGCCGTGGTGGACGATCTGGTAGTGCCAGACCAGTTTGCCGGTCTTCGCGTCGAGGCAGACGAGGCTTTCGCCATAGAGGCCGTTGCCGAGGCGCTGTCCGCCATAGAACTCGTTGGTCGGCGTCTCGAGCGGCACATAGACATAGCCGAGCTGCGGGTCGGCGCTCATCATCGACCAGGCGCCGGCCTGGCCGCTGTATTCGTTGCTGCCCTTTTCCCACGTTTCGCTGCCCGGATCGCCGCTGCGCGGGATGGGGTTGAAGCTCCAGACGACTTTGCCGGTGTGAACGTCGAAGCCGCGGATCTTGCCGGGTGCGCCTTCCTTGTTGCGCGAGCCGGCGGGGATCACCTGCACGACGATGATATTGCCGATGACGATCGCGGGCGAGACGGAGCCAACGTCCGTCGCCTCCGTGCCTTCGATGATGCCTTCGCGGAGGTTGATCCAGCCATTCTTGCCAAAGCCAGCCGCGGGCTTGCCGGTCTTGCCGTCGACCGCGATCAGGCGGCCGTCGCCGGAATTGTGGAAGACGCGCTTCTCGACGCCGTCAGTCCAGTAAGCCAGCGAGCGGAGGGCGAGGGAGGGGCCACGACCGCCGATGTCTGCCGGCTGCGGTTCGAACGTCCAGAGCGTCTTGCCCGTGCCTGCGTCGATTGCTGCCATGCCGTGGTTGACCCACGGAATATAGAGCACGCCGTCATCTAGCAGCGGACTGGACTTGTAGTTGGCCGAGCCGGGGTCGCCGGAAGTGTCGGCGGTCCAGCGCCAAGCGATTTTCAGGCGGTTCACGGTGGCGAGATTGATCTGGTTCAGTGGCGCATAGCGCGTCTGGCCGGGATCGCCGCCCCAATAGGTCCATTTGGTTGCATCGTAGGATTTGGTCGCCGCGGCGGCCGATGGTGGCGAAACGCCCTGTTCAGGGCTCATTGTGCAGGCGAAGGCCAGAAGTGCTGCGAGCACGGATGCGGCTACGCCGCCCGCGAGCTTGCGGTTGATCATGATGGCTCTCCTCCCGCGCGGGTTCACACTTGCCAGTGAATCCCAACTGTTGGTCGGCAGGATTAGCGTCCCGACGACGCCACGCAATGCGCCAAGACGGCCGGTTCGCTCACAAGATGTAATGCGTTGAGTTTTTCCACTGGAAGGGCATGGTTTTCGCTCGGGATTAGCAAGGGCATATCGATGTCTCCGGGGTGGGCGGGGCGCACGCTTGCAGCGTTATTCGTGGCGGGTATCGGCGGTTTGCCGGTTATTCCCGCCATGACTGGCTGCCTGGCTTCCGCCGACGCTCAGGAGGTTGCAGCGCCTCCGCCGCCACCGCCGAATGAACCAGGGACGGCGGGCCATGCACCGGGCGCGGGATTCTTCATCGACCTGCGGACGGGCTTCGACCCCAAGACGCAGTATATCTCCGACTTCGATATCGAAGCCGAGACGGTTCTCGTGGTGCTGCGAAAGGAGAACGTCACGTTCGATGCTGACGGCATGACCCTGACCGCCCGGCGCTCAAGCGAGGAGCAGGGCAAGCCGTACACGATGGGCGAATTTCAGAAGAAGGGTTTCTACGGCTTTGGCCGCTATGAGGCCGTGATACGGGTTCCTGCCGCCGAGGGCGTGGTCTCCGCCTTTTTTACGCACACGAGCCGGCAGTTTGGCGATCCGCATACGGAGATCGACTTCGAATTCGTCGGCAGGAAGCCGCGTGAGGCGCACCTCAACTATTTCGTCGATGGGAAGAACGTCCCGGTCAACGTCGATCTGTGGTTCGACGCTTCGCAGGCTGAACACCTCTACGCCTTCGAATGGACGCCGGATTCCATCGTCTGGTATGTCGACGGCAGGAAGGTGCGCACGGTGAAGCGCAAGAACTCTCCGATCGGCATTCCGACGAATTCGAGCCGCGTGATAGCAAGCGTCCTCGCCGGTGCGCGCGCAACCGAGGAATGGGTGGGAACGCCAGACTTTGAGAGCGCCAGCGCGTTGTTCAGCTGCATTTCGCATGTGCCGATCGGACAGACCGGCAAGCAATGCAGCGACACCTTCACGCCACCGGCGCCGTAGCGCGTCAGACGAGCTTGCGTTTCATCACCTTGCCTGCCGCGATCCTGGCGAACATGCCGAGCGTGTAGGAGGACGCGCGAACGTCCGAGGCGAGCAGGCCAAGGAAGGCGCCGAACTTCTTCTCCTGCACCGCATCGATGGCGCAGACAAACTGGTGGAGGTTCCGGAGCCCGCGCATCCTGCGCGACAGGGCGGCTGCTTCCTTCGGCGAGAACCTGCCGTGGAAGTCGGACTGGAAGCGCGCTTCTGCATCGAGCAGCGCGCGGGTATGGACGGGTTTGAGCCGATGGGAGATGGAGCCGGACGAGCGCGTGTAGAGATAGCCTGGATCGGGCAAGTAGTTCATGCGTGATCCAGCGGCGAGCAGGTGAGCGATCAGATAATAGTCCTCGCTGTTCCGCAGGCCGGCGTCGTAACGGATGCCGAGTTCGATCAGCTTCGAGCGGCGGATCAGGGGCTTGAGATAGCCGAGGCAATCGCCGCCGCCGAGCGGCTGGTTGTAGGCAATCCAGGTCAAAAGATCGATCGGTCGCGCCGCTCGGAACTGTGCGGACTTGAGGAAGGTGTCGGGACCGAGCTGCTGCCCCTGCTCATCCACCGCTGTCATGTTGTCGACGACGATATCGGCGCGTTTGCGGTCCGCATGGGCGACAAGCGATGCGAGACGGCCGGGCAGTATCGCATCGTCAGCGTCGAGAACGGCGACATAGCGTCCCGACGCCAGTTCAATCGCGCGGTTACGGGCCGCGGAGGGGCCGGAGTTCTCGGTAAGCCGGGCCACCTTGATGCGATGGTCGGACGCCGCGAGCTGTTCGAGTTTAGCGAATGTGTCGTCGGGCGATGCGTCATCGACGGCGATCACTTCGACGGAAAGGATGCCTGTGACCAGTGCTGAGCTGAGCGCGCGCTCAACGAACGCAGCTGCTTTCCACGTCGCAACGATCACACTGACATCAACGGCGCTCACGCGGAAACCGTGCGTGGAGAAGAGGGGTGCGTGGAGCCTGGCAGGCCTTTTTGGGTCGCGGGCTTACCGAATATTTCACGTCGGGTCGCGGCGACGAACAGCAACACGACGGTGCCGCCGAACTCGCCGGCCAGGTCAGCTTCGCTGTTGGTCCTGATGACAACGGCCGCGGCAATCATGAAGAAGATGGCGTTGAGCACTGTCTGGTTGCGCAGCCATGTGCGCGCCGAATTGAAGACTGCCCATCCCGCGACGAAAATGGTCGCGTAGAACCCGGGATATCCGAACGACACGCCGTTTTCGTAATACGAGTTGTGGAAGGAGAAGCCCTGGAACTTGTCGTAGAGGAAGTATTGCGCGATCGAGTTGGCCGGTCCCAACTCCGCGCGCCAGAAGCTGTTGGCGCCGAGCCCGGTCCACGGGTGTTCGTCGATAAGACGCCTAGCGATCTCCCACAGATAGGTCCGTCCGCTCATCGTCGAGTCTTTGCCGAGGGCGACCTGGACCTGCTCCTTCAGGTCGATTTGCAGGATCCCGAACAGGAACAGGCTCACAATCAGGCCGATGATCACGATGATGAAGCCAAAGAAGGACCTTGCGTGGCGGATCTTGCCCGCCGGTCCCCAGAAGAAGGCCTGACCCAGGATCATTACCGTCATGATGGCAATCAGGAGCGTGGTCGTGCTCGACTTGGCCATGAGGATGAGGAAAGCCGCGAAGCCGCTCATAAGGAGCGCCAGCATCCGCAACCACGGTATCTGGCCGCGATCGAGCATGATGCCGATCGAAGTGGCATACAGGATGAACATCTGGATCGCGAAGAAATTCTTCTGCGTGTAGATGCCGATCCAGGCGCCGCCCGGATCCTTCGCGCCCACGGCCGTGCTGATCAGGGCGACAAGAATCTCGACCGAGAAGTACGCGACCAGGATTTGCCGTCCTGACATTCGCGTGGAGATGTAGATTGCGATGAGTCCCGTCATGGCGAGCGCAATCCCCTTGCGCACCGCGTCGCCGGGATCAAGCGCCCACAGCGAGGACAGCGTACACAGCAGCGGGATTATGAAGAGCGGCCACGAACGGACGATCACCGGCGCCGTCTGGCGGCCGAGCAGAAGCGCCATCGCCGCGAAGTACCCGGCGGCTGCATAGCGCAGGGGGGTGATGAAGTTGAGGTCGAAGGTGGTGACGAACACCCAGACGACCAGGACGGCCGGATCGGTATAACGGGTGTAGTTCAGGAGCGAGTTCAGCCGCTGGTGGCGAAAGCCGGCGGCCTGTTCGGCGGGCGGCGGCCCGGCAGCTCCAGAGGATACCGTACTCATTCGAAGCGATCTCGCCGTTCGCTGGACATGTTTCCGCAGCCGCGGACCTGCGGAGCGTGGTATGGCCTTGCGGCAGAACCAGCAATCTGCATGCCGGAAGGGGAGCCTGTCACGAAGACCAATCCTGACAGGCGAGTACCATGTTTTTACTATAGCTGTCTTTTGAAAACAGGGGTTTGACGGCCGGGAATGACCGAGTTGCCGTAAGTCATGGTTGGCGAGAGGTTAAGGGCCGAGGAGAGTTGCGCGCGATGTCCCAGATCAAGGTGGCCTGTGTCCAGATGCGATCCGGAACGGACGTGGCCGAAAACATAGGCTCAGCCAGCGCCCTGATCCGCCAGGCGGCGGGTACGGGCGCCGAGCTTATCGCCACGCCGGAGATGACCACGCTGCTCGACCGCAAACCGGGCGCCGTCTGGGAGAAGTCAACGAATGAAGAAGCCGATCCCGGCCTGGAGGCGTTCCGCCAGTTGGCGAAGGATCTCAATGTCACGCTGCTGATCGGTTCGATCGCGATCCGCGTGGCCGACGGCAAGTGCGCCAACCGCAGCTTTCTGATCGGAACGGATGGCGCGGTGAAGGCGCGCTACGACAAGATCCACATGTTCGATGTGCAGCTGAATGCCGGGAACATCTATCGCGAGTCCGACAGCTTTGCCGCGGGGAGCGATGCGGTGGTCGCGCAGCTTGCCGCGGGCCCCCTGGGGATGACGGTCTGCTATGATGTGCGTTTCCCGGATCTTTTCCGACAGCTCGCCTGGGACGGAGCGAAGGTGATTGCTGTTCCGGCGGCCTTCACGAAGATCACCGGCGAGGCGCATTGGCATGTGCTGTTGCGGTCGCGGGCGATCGAGACGGGATGCTATGTCATCGCCCCGGCGCAGGGCGGCAAGCATCAGGACGGCCGCGAGACGTTCGGGCATTCGCTGATCATCGATCCGTGGGGCGAGATCATCGCGGAGTCTGGCGTCGATCCCGGCTTCATCACGGCCACGCTCGACCTGTCGAAGGTCGATGAGGTTCGCGGGAAAATCCCGTCGCTGCAGCATGTGCGGCCGTTCAAGGCGGGCGCATGAACCCGCTTTACGCTTCGCTGCCAGATACGATCTTCGACGTGATGTCGGGACTCGCGCGCGAGACCAATGCAATCAACCTCGGACAGGGCTTTCCCGAGTGGGATGGACCGGAGGATATCCGCCGCCGCGCGGCCGAGGCTGTCGTCGCCGGTCCGAACCAGTATCCTCCAATGCGGGGGCTTCCTGGGCTGCGCGAAGCGGTGGCAGACCATTACGGGCGGTTGCAGGGCGTTGCCCTGGACTGGAAGTCTGAAGTGACGGTGACGTCCGGCGCGACGGAGGCGCTGGCGGCGGCTTTGTTGTGCGTGCTGTCGCCGGGCGATGAGGTGGTGCTGTTTGAACCCATGTACGACAGCTACCTGCCGATGCTGCGGCGGGCAGGGGCGACGGCGCAGTTCGTCCGGCTGAAGCCGCCCCACTGGCGGATAGATCCACGCGAACTTGCTGCAGCGTTCAATGAGAAAACGCGGGCGGTCGTGCTTAATACCCCGCTCAATCCGTCGGCTAGCGTGTTTGGCCCAGAGGATCTCGCGTTGATTGCCGCGCAATGCGTGAAGCATGACTGCATCGCGATCTCGGATGAGGTGTGGGAGCACTGCGTGTTCGACGGCGCAGCGCATCAATCGATGCTGACGGCGCCCGGCATGCGCGAGCGGACGATCAAGATCGGCTCTGCCGGCAAGATGTTCTCGATGACGGGCTGGAAGGTGGGCTTGGCCTGCGCAGCCCCGAAACTTACAGAGGCGTTCGCCAAGGCGCACCAGTTCCTCACCTTCACGACGCCGCCGAACCTCCAGCAGGCTGTCGCCTACGGACTGGCAAAGCCGCGAGCCCATTTCGACGATATGCGGGAACAGCTGGTGAGGGCGCGCGATCGGCTGGCCCTAGCGCTGAAACAGGAAGGGTTCAGCGTGCTGCCGTCGGCCGGCACCTATTTCATGGGGGTCGATCTGCGCGCATCAGGCATCGACATGGGCGACGCGGATTTTGCCGTGCGGGCAGTGAAGGAATGCGGCGTTGCAACGATCCCGTTCTCGGCCTTCTACGCCAGCCCACCAGAAACCTCGCTGGTGCGGCTGTGTTTCGCCAAGTCGGATGGCACGCTGGATCAGGGCGTCGAGCGGCTGGCGAAGGCGCGGCGACTGATGGCCTGATCACTTTGGGCTTGCGCTTTGGAGCGGTCTTGCTTCGATAGCGTCAACGGAGGCGTTCATGGCTTCGATACGGATCACGGCGCGGCTGATTGCGCGGGGCGAGCGGGCGTTCGGACCCGGCAAGGCCGAATTGCTCGAGCACATCGCGTCCGAGGGCTCGATCTCGAAGGCCGCGAAGGCGATGGAGATGTCCTATTCGCGCGCCTGGCAGCTGGTCGACGCCATGAACAACGACTTCAAGAAGCCGCTGGTCGAATCATCAACCGGCGGACGGAAGGGCGGCGGGGCGGTCGTCACCAAGACGGGCCTTGAGCTGCTAGCCATGTTCCGGAAGATGGAGCAGCAATTGGCGGCCAGCGCCGATCCGTATTTCGCAGAGTTCGAAAAGCGCCTGAGATAGCCGGGTCGCACCTGGCCGAAAGCCGCTCCCGTACGCCAA
This sequence comes from Hyphomonadaceae bacterium, assembly GCA_047601145.1. Taxonomy (GTDB): domain Bacteria; phylum Pseudomonadota; class Alphaproteobacteria; order Caulobacterales; family Hyphomonadaceae; genus UBA7672. The sequence goes on along the minus strand of JASGJW010000003.1, from coordinate 295,259 downwards.
GCGATATAGTTGATCGCGAATAACGCTTCCGCTACCGCTATATTTCTAGAAATATAGCGTCCGGGGAGGACATCATGAAATTCGCGAATGTAAGCTGTGCGGCCCTGGCTGCTGGATTTGCCGCAGGCGCGTTCGCGGCGCCAGCCATGGCGCAGGAAGCCTCGAAGGACAGGGATACGGTCTTCGTGCTTGGCCGGATCGAGAACGGCATCTCGAATGCGGATGGCGAGACGATCTCCGCCTCCTCGGTCAGCGAAGAGGAGATGCGCACCTTCGATCGCACCAGCGTGGATGAAGCACTCAACCTGATCCCCGGCGCCAACGGATCGAACACGGGTGGCTCGCGGAACGAGCGGCTGATCTTCGTGCGTGGCTTCGACCGGTTCCAGACGACGCTGTCCATCGACGGCGTTCGCGTATTCCTGCCAGCGGACAACCGCATCGATTTCGGGCGCTTCCTGACGGCGGATCTCGCCGAGGTGCAGGTCTCGAAAGGATATGTATCGGTGCTCAATGGACCAGGCGGGATCGGCGGCGCTGTGAACCTCGTGACGCGCAAACCATCGCGCAATTTCGAAGCCGAAGTCGTCGCCGGTTTTACCACGGACAGCGAATTCCAGAAGAATAGCCACTCCCTGTCAGCGCTCGTGGGGACGCGGCAGGACCAGTACTATCTTCAGCTTTCGGGCGCGATGACCGAGCGGGACTCGTGGTCGATGTCCGGCGACTACCATCCGACCGTCCCGGCGCTGGAAGATGGCGGCGAGCGTGGTAACTCCGCGAGCAACGACTGGCGCGTGAATTTCAAAGCCGGATGGACGCCGAACGACACCGACGAATACGCCATCAGCTATCTGAAGCTGTCGGGTGAGAAGAACGCGCCTTATCATGTCAGCGACACGGCCTCGACGCGCTTCTGGACCTGGCCCTACTGGGACATCGAGAGCGTCTACCTGCTGTCGCGCACACAGCTTGCGCCGAACCTGCAGCTGCGCGGTCGCGTCTACTACAACACGTTCCAGAACCTGCTGTCCTCGTTCGACAGCGCCGCGCAGAACACGCAGACGCTTCCGCGCGCGTTCAACAGCTATTACGACGACACCGCATACGGCGCGAACGTCACGCTCGAGGCGGGGCTGTGGGATGGGAACACGCTGACGGGCGCGGTTCACTATCGCAGTGACGAACACAATGAGCGGCAGCTTGGCTTCATCCGGACGCCACCGACGGGGAATCCTTCGGCGAACGCGCCCTACGCCGAGCCCTGGCAAGGCAACGAGGAAGAGACGTACTCCGTGGCCGTCGAGGACGTGCAGAAGCTGGGTGCGAACGTGGAGTTCGTCGCCGGGCTTTCGTACGACTGGACTAGCCTCAAGAAAGCGACCGACGTGAACGTCACGGCGACCGGCACGACGATCGCCAACTCCACCATCGTTTTCACGCCGGTGAACTACCCACTGAAGGACATGAATGGCGTCAACGCCCAGGCGGCGCTGATCTGGGATGCGACCAACAGCGTGTCGCTGCACGGCAGCGTATCTTCCCGCGTCCGCTTCCCGACGCTGTTCGAGCGTTTCTCCTCGCGCTTCGGCACGGCGATCCCCAACCCGGACATCGAGCCCGAACGCGCCACGAACTACGAGTTCGGCGGGACATGGAACCCTGCTCCGAACATCAAGCTCGAGGGCGCAGTATTCTACAGCGATATCGAGGATGCGCTGGTGCAGGTTCCGGTCGTTCAACCGGCGCCCTTCGGTACGGTCAACCAGACCCGCAACGCGGCGAGCGCGGAATACTCCGGGGTCGAGCTGTCGTTGACGGCCAGCGTCACCGATTACCTCGACGTAGGCGGCAATGTGACCTGGACCGACCGATCGTTCGACCAGGTGGCGCCGGTCAACCTGACGACCGGATCGCCGCCGCCGACCACGGGCGCCGACCCGACCAACCCGACGTTCGAACCGCAGGGCGTGCCGGAGCTCAAGGGTTTCGTCTACATGAACATCAAGCCGAGCAGCTGGTTCACGCTGACGCCCAGCCTGGAATTTGCATCAGATCGCTGGACGGTGACATCGTCGTCCGCGATCAACCCGCCGCAATTCTACGAAACCGGCGAGTACGCGCTGTTCAACGTGTCAGCCAACTGGGACGTCAGCCCGAACGTCTCCCTTCTCGTCGCCGCCAACAACATCATGGATACGAACTACGTCCTGGTGGACGGATTCCCGGAGGAGGGGCGCAACATGACGGTGTCCCTGCGCCTCAGGAACTAGCATCCCGCTTGCCCGCCGCTGCGGTACAGCGCATGAGAGATCATGCGCCCAGCCGGGGCGTCGGGAGCGGGCATGGACCACGGAACGAGCGGAACTGATCTTGGACTGGCGGTCGCCCTGCTGGCGGCTGGCGTCGTTGCGGTTCCGCTCTTCAGGCTGTTGAGACTGGGCTCGGTGCTGGGCTATCTCGCGGCCGGCGTGGTCGTGGGGCCATATGTCCTGAAGCTGATCGGCGATCCGGCGGCAGTGCTGCACGTAGCCGAATTCGGCGTCGTGATGTTTCTATTCCTCATCGGCCTCGAAATGCGGCCCCTGAAGCTGTGGGCGATGCGCCGAGACATATTCGGGCTGGGCCTGGCGCAGGTGCTGGTGTGCGGGGGATTGCTTTCCGGCGTCGGTATCGCGTTCGGGCTTCCCTGGCAGGCCGCCGTGATCGGAGCGTTCGGCTTCGTGCTGTCGTCGACCGCCGTCATCATGAAGATGATGGAGGACAAGGGCGAGGTCTCGTCTCCGGCAGGCCAGCGGTCCGTGGCGATCCTGCTGCTCGAAGACCTGATGATCATCCCGCTGCTGGCGCTGGTGCCGATCCTGGCGACGGTGACCCCAGGCGTGCATCTGGTCACGCATACCGCGCCGTGGTGGCAGACGTTCGGGATCGCGGCCGGTTCGGTGCTGCTGGTGTTCGTCGCCGGGCGCTATCTGATGAACCCGCTGTTCGGCTTGCTCGCGCGCAGCGGCGCGCGCGAGGTGATGACGGCTGCGGCGCTCATGGTGGTGCTGGGCGCGGCGCTGTTCATGCAGTGGGGCGGCCTGTCGATGGCAATGGGTGCGTTCCTTGCCGGCGTGCTGCTGTCTGAATCGACCTTCCGTCACCAGCTCGAAGCCGACGTGGAGCCGTTCCGCGGCATCCTGTTGGGCCTGTTCTTCCTCGGCGTTGGTATGTCGCTCGATCTCGGCGTTGTTGTGCAGGACTGGCAGCTGATCGGCCTAGGCGTCGTGTCGTTCATGCTGGTGAAGTCGCTGGGCATCTATGTTGTCGCGAGGCTGTTCAAGGCCACCCATCGTGAGGCGCTGCACCGGGCGTCGCAGTTCGCGCAGGGCGGGGAGTTTGCCTTCGTGCTCTATGCCGGCGCGTTGGCGGCGGGCGTGATGGACGCGCGCGTCGCGGCGGGCATGACGGCAGTTGTTATCCTGTCGATGGCGCTGACACCGCTCGTGGTGATCCTCGTCGAGAAGCTGACGCCTCCGGAAAAAGAATCGATGGACGGCATCGAAGAGGCAACCGACCTCCACGGGCGCGTGCTGTTCGTGGGCTTCGGGCGGTTTGCCCAGGTCGTGTCGCAGCCTCTACTGGCCAAGGGGATCGACGTGTCGATCATCGAGATCGATGTGGAGATGATCCGGGCTGCCGGACAATTCGGATTCAAGGTCTACTATGGCGACGGGACGCGGCTGGATGTTATGCGCGCCTCGGGCGCGGCGACGGCGGAGGCGATCCTTGTCTGCGTCGACAAGCAGGAGGCAGCGGACAAGATCGTCGAACTGGTGAAGTCCGAGTTTCCGCATGCGAAGCTGTTCGTCCGGGCGTTCGACCGCGGACACGCGCTACGCCTGATCAAGGCGGGGGTCGACTATCAACTGCGTGAGACGCTCGAATCCGCGCTGGTCTTCAGCCAGCGCGTGCTGATCGATCTCGGCGTCGATGAAGCCGAGGCGGACGAACTTGTTCTCGATGTGCGGCGGCGCGATGAACAGCGCCTCGAGATGCAAATCGCCGGCGGTCTCGGCGCCGGCATGACGCTCATGCGCGGGAACATCGCCACGACCCAGCCCGCGCCGCTGGTGACGCCCCGTAAGGAAGGCAAAGCGCTCAACGAAGAAGCAGCGGAAGCCATCGAAGGCGGCGACTAGGGCAACGCCCTTGATGGATAATCCGTCATGGTTCCCGGATGTCGTCTTGCCGGTATGGAAGACGCCGCGGTTGCAACTATGTTTGGCTTGAGACACTGCTGGCAGGAATTGCGGAGATCATGATGCTGAAGCGGCTGGGTGCTGTGGCGATGACGGCCCTGTTGATCGGGGCCTGCTCGCCGAAGTCGGGCGGCGGCCTGATCGCTGACAAGCCGGTGGCCAAGGAGCCAGAGGCAATCGCGTGGGTATCGGCCGCGAGGGTGAGCGAGTTGGCCCCAGCGCCGTCGATCGAGAAAATTCCTGCAGGTGACTACAAGCTCGACCCGGCCCACTCGACCTTCATGTTCAAGGTCGCCCATCTCGGTTTCTCGAACTTCACGGCGTGGTTCGATACCTTCTCGGCCGACCTCAAGCTTGATCCTGCCAGTCCAACGACCGCGTCTCTTACCGCGACGGTCGATCCGGCCTCGCTGACCGTCCATGCCCCGCCAGCGGGCTTCCAGGAAGAGCTGCGCGGCGAGCAGTATGTCGATGCCAAGCAGTTTCCGCAGATCACGTTCAAGTCGACCGGGATCAAGATGACGGGGCCGAACACGGCCGACGTGACCGGCGATCTCACGCTGCATGGCGTCACCAAGCCGGTGACGCTGAGCATGACCTACAATGGCGGTTATGAAGGGCACGTCTATGAGCCGCGCGCGCGTATCGGGTTCTCCGTGCATGGCGTATTCAAACGCTCCGATTTCGGGATCGGCGGGGGCGTTCCGAAGGAAGGCTCGAACATGGGCGTGAGCGACGAGGTGACCGTCGTGATCGAGAGCGAATTCATCGGGCCCGACATGAAGGATCCACCGAAGCCGGCGGCTCCGAACTAGGCTTTGCCTGCAGGTCAGCTGAATTTCAGGCGCGATTGCGCTTGACTCAACTCATAGCTCTATGGCTATAGATTATCCCATAGCCAACGGGGTATGAGTGCTGCATGTCCAGGGCCCATGATGTTCTTTTCCGGACGCTCGCCGATCCGACGCGGCGCGCCATCTTCGAGCGGCTTTGCCGCGAAGGGGAGAAGACCGTCGGCGCGCTGACGGAGCGGGCTGGCGTCTCGCAACCGGTCGTATCCAAGCATCTTGGCGTGTTGAAGCAGGCCGGGCTGGTGCGTGGGCGCCATCAGGGCCGCGAGACGCACTACAGCGCGCAGGTTCGCGCGCTTGCCCCACTGGTGGACTGGACGAGCCGGATGTCCGTGTTCTGGGAGAGCCGGCTCGACGACCTCGAAGATCTTCTGAAAAGGATGGACCAATGAGCAGCGCGACCGAAACACGCTCTGTCGTCATCGAACGCGAGATTGCGCATCCGCCGGAGAAGCTCTGGCGCGCGCTGACCCAGCCGCACCTGATGGAAGAGTGGCTGATGAAGAACGATTTTAAGCCGTCGGTCGGTCACAAGTTCAACTTGCGGGGCGAGTGGGGCGGGGTGCTCGACTGTGAAGTGCTGACGATCGAGCCGAACAAGTCGCTGTCCTACACATGGGACTTCAACCACGACGATGACGCTTATCGTCTGAAGAGCGTGGTGACGTTCACACTGACGCCTTCGGGCAAAGGCACGCATCTGCGCGTCGAGCAGTCGGGCTTCCGGCCGACGCAGAGGCAGGCCTTCGGCGGCGCCCAGGCCGGGTGGCGACAGATGTTCGACAAGCTGGAACAGGTTGTGGCGCGCGAGGGTTGAGGCCTTCAGCGCTGATGGGGAGGTTACGATGAACAACTCGATCAGGCAGTTTCACCGCTGGGCATCAGCAGCGTTCGTTCTTGCGGTAATCGCGACCACGGTCGCTTTGGCGCTGAAGGAGCCGGTGATTTGGATGTCCTACGTGCCATTGCTGCCGCTGGCGCTGTTGGCGATCTCGGGCATCTATATGTTCTTCCTGCCTTATGTCGCGAAGTGGCGCGGCCGGCGGGTCGGAGGATAGAGATGACTAAGGCGCCGGCAAAGACCGCGAAGAAGGCAGCCGCGAAAACCACTCCCAAGCCGAAGCTGTTGTCAGGCGGCAATCCGCAGATCTCGAAGGCCTTTGGCGACGCGCCGGTGCAGGCCTACATCGCGGCGATGCCGGAATGGAAGCGCGACATCGGAGGACGGGTCGATGCGGTTATCACGAAGACTGTGCCGAGGGTCTACAAGGCGGTGAAGTGGAATTCGCCGTTCTACGGCTTCGAGGGCAAGGGGTGGTTTCTCAGTTTCCATGTCTTCGCGAAGTACGTGAAGGTGGCGTTCTTCCGGGGTGAGGAACTGGATCCGTTGCCGCCTGGAACTTCGAAGCAGAAGCATGTGCGATATCTCGATATCCGTGAGGATGGGTTCGATGAGAAGCAGTTCGCGGCTTGGGTGAAGCAGGCGAGCAAGCTGCCACTTGAGAAGATGTGAGACAGGGAGACAGCGGCCATGAAGAAGGGCGTGATGAAGGATACGGGCGGTGCGGCCCCGGAGAAGCTGATCGATGCGGCGATCAAGGAGCTGGGCGACTGGCGCGGAGAGACGCTGGGCAGGATCCGCGCGCTGATCAGGCAGGCTGATCCTGACGTGGTCGAGGAATGGAAGTGGGGCATTCCCGTGTGGTCACACGACGGGATCATCTGCACCGGCGAGACTTACAAGGCCGCCGTCAAGACCACCTTCGCCAAGGGCGCTTCGATTGCAGACCCGTCAAAGCTGTTCAATTCCAGCCTCGAGGGCGCGACACGTCGGGCGATCGACTTCCGCCATGGCGAGAAGATCGACGAGAAGGCGTTCAAGGCGCTGATCCGCGCGGCGGTGGCAGTGAATACGGCCAAGAAGACGGCTGCGAAGCCGGCCAAGGAGGCTGCGAAAAAAGCGAAGAAAGGCTGAGGACGCTTAGTCCTTGGCGCGTTCGACGTAGGCGCCATCTTCCGTGTTGACGATGATGCGCGTGCCGGTGCCGATGTGCGGCGGGACCATCACACGGATGCCGTTCGACAGTTTCGCGGGCTTGTAGGAACCCGAAGCCGTTTGGCCCTTCACGACCGGTTCGGTTTCGGTGATCTCGAGCGTCACGCGCTGCGGCAGCTCGATCGAGACGGGCTTGCCGTCGAACATCAGCAGGTGAACGTCCATGTTCTCGCCGAGGTAGGCCGCGCTGTCGCCGAGCATGTCGGCGGGCACCATGACCTGCTCGAAGTTGCTCGGGTTCATGAACACGTAGAGCTGGTCGTCCTGGTAGAGGTACTGGTGCTTCACCTCTTCGACGAAGGCGCGCTCGAGCTGGTCCGTCGTCTTGTAGGTCTCGACGACTTTCACGCCGTCCGAGATGCGGCGCATGTCGATCGTGGCGGTCGGGGTGCCTTTGCCCGGGCGATAGGTTTCGGCTTTCAGGACGGTGTAGAGCTGGCCGTCCTCGCCCTCGAGAACATTGCCCTTGCGCACGTCGCTGGCGATGACTTTGACCACGGTAAGCCGCCTTTGTCTTTGTATGGGCGGCGGAGTATGGCTCGGCCGCTGGGAACCTGTTGAAGCGGCGCGGTCATACAATGAGCCGCCGTGGCGGCCAAGCCCGGCTGTGTGCGGCCTTTGGAGCCTTGTTTGGTTAAGCCAACGCCTTGGTGGGACAAGGATTCCCATGCCGACCGCCGGCTCTTCCTGGAAGGGCGTGGACGCATTCGGGATGGCGCGCGGGCATGGTTCCGGGCGCAGGGCTTCACCGAGGTGGAGTGCGGGGCGCTGCAGGTGTCGCCCGGGAACGAGGCCCACCTACATGGCTTTCGCGCCGACTGGGTCGGCGAGGACGGGTCTCGGCGGCCGCTTTACCTGCACACCTCGCCGGAGTTCGCCGCGAAGAAGCTGCTCGCGGCCGGGGAGTCCAAGATCTTCGACTACGCGCGCGTTTATCGTAATGGCGAAGCCGGGCCGCTGCATTCGTCCGAATTCACCATGCTGGAATGGTATCGGGTAGCCGAGCCCTATGACGCGGTCATGGCGGACTGCGTGGAGCTGTGCCGGTTGGCGTTGCGCGATAGCGGGCGGGCGAGGCTGTCGTGGCGCGGCATGGAATGCGACCCAAACGCCGAGCCGGAGCGTTTGACGCTGGTTGATGCATTCGCCGCGCATGCAGGGATCGATCTTGAGGCCACACTGGGCAAACGGGATGCGATGGCGCAGGCGGTGCGGACGATCGGGGTCCGCGTCGGTGAGACTGACAGCTGGTCCGACCTGTTCAGCCGCGTGCTGGTTGAGCGTATCGAGCCGAAGCTGGGCCAGGGGCGGCTGACGCTGCTCTGCGAGTACCCGTCTGAAGAGGCAGCCCTCGCCCGGCCACTGGCGCGGGATGGGCGTTTTGCTGAGCGGTTCGAACTTTACGCTTGCGGCGTGGAGCTGGCGAACGGGTTCGGCGAGTTGACTGATGCAGCCGAGCAGCGGCGCCGGTTCGAAGCCGAAATGGATGTGAAGCAGGCGATCTATGGCGAGCGGTATCCGCTCGACGAGGACTTCCTTGCTGCGCTGGAGCATATGCCGGCGGCCAGTGGCGTCGCGCTGGGTTTCGACAGGCTGGTAATGCTCGCCACCGGAGCACGCAGGATCGCGGATGTACTCTGGACGCCGCCGGTCTAAGTCATGAGCAGGACTACAACGGGAGCGACCATGAAACGCATCATCGCCGCCGGCCTTGCCACCTTGCTGATGGGTGGAAGCTCGCTGGGCGTCAGCGGCTGCGCCTCGATGCCGGAACCCTGCACGTCCGAATGGGTGCACTGGAGGACCGAGCGCTTCATCGGCGAGTTCGTCCGTGATCACCAGAAGCAGTTCAGCGACGCCCGCAACGCTTCAGCCATGTTCGCGAAGGTCGGCGCAGGTGACACTTCAAGCGGCATCCCGACACTGATCCTGACGGCTGCAGGTGTCATCACGCTGGCGGCCGACTTCATGTCCGACGTCTGGCCGGAGGTCAGCGACGCCCTGTCCGAGTGCGACACCGCCCCGCGCGCCGCGCAGCTATTCGCAAGCATTCTCAGAGATCAAGGTGTGGACGAGCGGGCGGCCCGGGCAGTCGACGAGCTGGGCCTGCTGCTGGACAGACGCAACTAAGCCGGGATAGAGGCGCGCAGCCCAGAGGCCAGCTTGACCCGTCTCATTCACCTTGACGCCAGCGCCAGAACCCTGCGCACCGCTGACGATCTCGTCGCGGCGGGCCTGGCGCGCGATGCGACGGAGCTGACGGATGTCACGGCGGCGTATGCGACGGCGATCACGCCTCTGCTTGCTGATCTGATTGATCGGACGAACCCGGCAGACCCGATTGCGCGGCAGTTCGTGCCTTCGAGGGCCGAACTGGATGTGGGGCCGGAAGAACTGCCGGACCCGATTGGCGACAAGACGCATGAGCCTGTAGAGGGCATCGTCCATCGCTATCCGGATCGCGTGTTGCTGAAGGCGGTGTCGGTGTGCCCGGTCTATTGCCGCTTCTGCTTCCGGCGCGAGATGGTCGGGCCGGAAAAGGACGGAAACCTGTCGCCGGCCGAACTCGAAGCGGCGCTTGCCTATATCCGCGCTCACCCGCAAATCTGGGAAGTCATCGTCACCGGCGGCGATCCTTTCATGCTGTCAGCGCGGCGTGCAGCTACGCTGACGCAAGAGCTGGAAGCGATCCCCCATGTGAAAGTGATCCGCTGGCACACACGTATGCCGGTCGCTGACCCCGAGCGCGTAACGGATCAATTCGTTGCTGCGATCCGCACTTCATCGAAGGCAGTCTACGTCGCCGTGCACTGTAATCATCCGCGAGAGATTACGCCGGCCATGCGCGCAGCGTGTGCGCGGATGATTGACGCGGGGATCCCGCTGCTCACCCAGTCCGTGCTGCTGAAGGGTGTCAACGACGATATCGATACGCTCGAGCAGCTGATGCGCGGCTTCGTCGAGGCGCGCATGCGGCCTTATTACTTGCATCATGCCGACCTGGCGCCGGGTACGTCGCATTTCCGCACGACGGTAGAGCAGGGGCAGGCACTGGTGCGCGAGCTGCGCGATCGCGTGTCAGGTCTTGCGCAGCCACACTATGTGATCGACATCCCGGGCGGCGTTTCGAAGGCGCTTGCCTCCCCTGCGGACGTCGAGGCCGAGGATGGCCGCCTCCGCCTGCGTGGCCGTGATGGCTACTGGCGGGATTACCAGGACTAATTTCCCAGGTACTTCCAGAATGCTCAGACGCGCGGCGGGCGCTGGCTTTTGGCAGGCGCTGTCACGCGTTCCATGCTCATGAAGCTCAGCCATTCTCGACCTTCGACTTCCATGCCGTCATAGAGGAAGACGCAGCTCACGAAGGCTACGTTCTCGAAGGCGTCGAACCGCACGGAGGGGCCACCGATCACGACGCAGCCGATGAGTTCGACTGCGCGCCAGTTCGCGTGGTCCTCCACTTTCACCAGTCTTCCGGCGATCCGGCCTGTCAGCATCAACATGGCGCTGCTCCCTTTGCACGGAAATCAACGCACGGGCGCGCCACGCGGTTCGCAGCAGAATTTACGCACACAAAGGCGTCGAATTGGGAACCCGATCCCACGCTGCGCTTTGTGTGATGAGCCACGTGCGCACCTGAGGTGGGCCTCTCGCTATTGCCGCTATCTCGCCGCTTTCAGCGCACTGCCCCACCAAACGAGATTGTCGAAAAGCGCAGTGCGCGCTTCCGTCAGATAGCCGAAGTCGTCCAACGTCTTCCCCTGAATGACGCCGATGTAAGGCTCGCGCGCAATGTTCACCTCGTGCTTGATCGGCGCCATCTGCAGCTCGATCGCGACGCCGCGAAGATGTTCGATCGCGCGCACGCCGCCTGAGCCGCCATAGCCGACGAAGGCGATCGGCTTGCGGTTCCATTCATAGAAGGCGCTGTCGAAGGCGTTCTTCAGGACGGCGGTCGGGCCATGATTGTACTCGGCGACGGTGGCGATGAAGCCGTCATACTGGCCGATCTTCAGCCGCCAGGCCTCTGAAGTTTGCTCGCTGTAGGCGCCTTTGGTGTAAATCGGCGGCGCCGGTTCGTTGTAGAACCGCAGGGGATGATCCCGCAGGTCGAGAACATCCAGCTTCAAGTCGTCGCGTGTTCGCGCGCCCGCCTCGATCCAGGCTTTCGGGTGGTCGGCAAAGCGGTTGGGCCGTGTCGAGCCGACGATCAGCGCGAAATTCAGCATCCAGGACTCCTGCTGGTAACAAATCAGAACCAGCACTAAATTGAGAACCGGATCGAAGCCCGCAAGGAGGCACTTTCTTGAGCCGTGGTACCCGCCATGTGACCGAGTCCTGCCGCCCGGCGACGGAGGTTCTCCAGCGCGTTGGCGACAAATGGACAGTCCTCGTCGTCATGACGCTGTGGAAGGGCGGCAAGCGCTTCAGCGAGCTTCGAAGGGAGATCCCTGCAATCTCGCAGCGCATGCTGACGCTCACGTTGCGAGGGTTGGAACGGGATGGGCTGGTGAAGCGGACTGTCACGCCGACCATTCCGCCCCGCGTGGACTATGAGCTCACCAAGCTCGGCTACAGCCTGCAGGAAGCCATTCGCGTACTGGGAATGTGGGCGGTGGACAATCAATCCGCGATCGAAGCCGCGCGGAAGAAATACGATGCGCGCGGCGACCGGATGCAGGCCGCCGAGTAGCACCGCCTAGAAGCGCCGCACCCAGCGAACGCTCAGCTCCTCCTTGTACGCGAAGCGGCGCAGGTGTCGCTCGATCACATCCTCGACCGTGCGGAGCAGGGTGTCATCCGCAGCAGCACACTCGATAACGAGTGCGGCTTCATTCGTGGCGTCGAGATCGCAAATTCCACCGGTGAATTCGATCCTTCCACGATTGTCGGCGAAAGATGCCGGCGCCTTGTGTGCGATGTGTTTGCAGAGCTGGAGCAGATACCCGCGCGCCTTTGGCGTCTCGATGCGGGCCAGGGAGGAAATGCCAGTCAGCGTATCAGCCATCAGAGTTTTTCCACTTTTGCGGCTGCCTGGTCGATCACGGCGGCGATTGCGTCGGCCTGCTCATCGCTGATCGGGCCGTTCGTCATGCGCAGGCGCAGAGCGATTTTCAGGTTTCCCATCGCGCGCATGATCGCGAGCGAACGCCCATTCCGGCCGCCGCTGGCTTCGGTCATCTTGCTGACCAACGCATCAAGCGTCGCGCGGTTGGCATCCAGGAAGGCGCGGCCTTCCTCGGTGATTTCGTAGAGCTTCTTCGAGCCTTCGGCCGTCGCCGTGACGTAGCCAAGCTCTTCCAGCAGGGTGAGGGTGGGGTAGATCACGCCCGGGCTGGGGCTGTAGGCGCCGCCGACGCTTTCCTCGATCGCCTTGATGATGTCGTAGCCGTGCCGGGGCTTCTCCGCGATCAGGTGAAGGATCACCAGCCGAAGATCGCCATGGGCGAAGAACCGCCCCAGCGCGTGCCGCCCGCCGCCGCCATGGCCGCGTCGACCTTCGAAAGCCTCATCCATTCCGCGGCCGCGCCGCATGAACCGGTGTCCATGCCCCCATCCATGTGGGTGTCTGTGATGCATAGATATTGTCTCCTTTTCGATATATCGAAGAAACAGATATATCGAAATACAGTCGGTTTCAAGGCCCGAGGGATTTTGACAATCGGAAATTTGCGCAAGGACCGGCCTTGAGGCAGAGGTCCGCCCGACATGAGCCTCAACCGCCGCTTTTCTGTAGCGCCTATGATGGACTGGACCGACCGGAACTGCCGGGCGTTCCATCGCCACCTGTCGCAACACACGCTGCTCTATACGGAGATGGTCACCGCCGACGCCGTCATCCACGGACAGCGTGAGCGGTTGCTCGGCTTTGACCAGATCGAACAGCCAGTGGCGCTGCAGCTCGGCGGATCGGAGCCGGAGAAGCTCGCAAAGGCAGCGCGCATCGGCGCGGAGTTCGGCTATCGCGAGATCAATCTCAATGTCGGCTGTCCATCGGAACGGGTGCAGTCGGGTGCATTCGGCGCGTGCCTGATGCGCGAGCCGGATCTGGTGGCCGACTGCCTTTCCGCAATGCGCGAGGCGGTCTCCATTCCGGTCACCGTGAAGCATCGCCTCGGCGTTGATGACGATGATCCACGTGAGCGTCTGTTCTCATTCGTCGAGACGCAGGCGAAGGCTGGCACGACTACCTTCATCGTTCACGCCCGCAAAGCCTGGCTCAAGGGGCTGAGCCCGAAAGAGAACCGCGAGATCCCCGCGCTCGATTACGAAATTGTCGCCGAGCTCAAACGGACGCACCTGCAGCTTGAGGTCATACTCAATGGCGGTCTTGCCGATCTCGATACGGCCTCCCGCGAACTTACACGCGTCGATGGCGTCATGCTCGGCCGCGCGGCCTACCACGAGCCGGCATTGTTGCTTCAGGTCGATCACCGCCTCTTTGGCGACGCTGCCACGCCACGCTCGGCAGACCAGGCCGCGTTCGACTTCCGTCCGTGGATCATTGGCCGCCTGCAGCAAGGCGCTGTGCTGCATTCCATCACGCGCCACATGCTCGGGCTGTTCACCGGCAGGCCAGGCGCCCGGCAATGGCGGCGCATTTTATCGGAAAAAGCTCCCGGCGCTCGCGGGGCGCAGTCAATTGCAATCTACGACGAAGCGCTCGCAGCAGTGCGCCCGCGCGAAGCGGCTGCGGCCGAATAATTATTCAATGATGATTGCCGCTGGCGTCACGTCCCAGCGGTCGAGACGGTTGAGGAAGCTCATGCCGAGCAGCGAATGCTCGAGACCTTCCTCGATGATGACGGCCGAGACGTTTTTCACGGTCACGCCGTCGATGGTGATCTCATCGATCGTCGTTGTCGCTGCCATGACGCGGCCGGCGGCTGTGCGCACTTCAGCATTGCGCTGAAGGTTGTCGACATTGATGCCGATGCGACGCGCATCGCGCTTGGTCAGGGCCACGAGGCTCGCACCTGTGTCGACCAGGAACTTCACCGGCATCTTGTTGACCCGCGCCGTGGCCCAGTAATGGCCGTCGCCTTCCTTGCGCAGCGACGCGGTGCGGATCTGGTGCGAGGAAATGTTCGGCGACGCGATTGCCGTCTCGGCTTCCTCGGCGAGGGCAGGGTTTGCGTCGACGCGCGGCGTCACCGTGTCCCGCAGGGCCACCAGTCCAAGCGCCGCTGCGCCGAACAGCGCAAGGGCAGGAAGAAGCGCCTTCCTCACAGAAACCGACTCCCCAAGGGACGTCACACGATCGCCTTTCCTAGCAGATAATCAGCTAGCAAAGAACAAACGGACAGCAGGCCCGTTCCGCGGTTCAGCGCTTCCCGGCTGCCTTCAGCGATTCGATACGCGCCGGTAGCAAGGCCATCACATCGTCCCGTTCGGCGTCGGAAAACCTCGCCCAACGCGCGATTTCCCCAAGGGTCCGGCCGCATCCGAGGCAGTTTCCGCTTTGCCCGTCGACGACACAGACCTTCACGCAAGGGGTTTTGATCGGCGTATGCATGACTGCACCTTACTGCGAATTCAGGGCGGAAAGCACCCTGACGTTGCGGCAATGCGACCTCGCGTCCTTCGGCAAAAATGCTTGACGTACCTCGCGTAAACCAGAGCATGGCCCGTAAAACAGCATGGCGTAACCAACCTTACGCTACGTAACTCGACCGGCTCCGCCGGCGCCTGGAGGCGACCATGGACCTGCACTTCGCGCCCGAAGATATCGCGTTCCGCCAGGAGGTCCGCACCTTCCTTGAGAACGACTACCCGGCCGAGCTGCGTGGCAAGTTCTCGCGCGATGAGTACTCCAAGGAAGATTTCCTGCTTTGGCAGAAGGCGCTCAACAAGCGCGGCTGGGGAGCTCCCGCGTGGCCGAAGAAATACGGCGGCACCGGCTGGACGTCCGTGCAGAAGTTCATCTTCCAGGAAGAGTGCGCCCGCGCCGAAACGCTCCCGATCCCGCCCTTCGGCATGTCGATGCTCGCGCCCGTACTGATGGCTTTCGCCTCCGAAGAACAGAAAGCCTACTACCTGCCGCGCATCATCAACGGCACGGACTTCTGGTGCCAGGGTTACTCCGAACCCGGCGCCGGCTCCGACCTCGCGTCCCTTAAGACGAAGGCAGAGAAAGTCGGCGACCACTACATCATCAACGGCCAGAAGACCTGGACCACGCTCGGCCACTTCGCCGACTGGATCTTCGTTCTCTGCCGCACCGACCCCACGGCGAAGAAACCGCAGGAAGGCATCTCCTTCATCCTCGTCGACATGAAGACGCCGGGCGTCGAAGTGCGGCCGATCATCACGATGGATGGCGGCCATGAGGTCAACGAGACCTGGTTCACTGATGTGAAAGTCCCGGTTGCCAATCTCGTCGGCAAGGAAAACGAAGGCTGGACCTACGCCAAGTATCTCCTTGCCCACGAGCGTACCGGCATCGCAGGCGTCGCCCGCTCCAAAAAGGGCATCGAGCGCCTGCGCGAGATCGCTTCAGTCGAACTCGACCAGGGCCAGCCAATCATCCGCAACCCGGAATTCGCCAAGAAGATTTCCGAGCTCGAGATCGATCTGTCGGCCCTCGAATACACCGAGCTCCGCACGCTTGCGCGCGAAGCGCAGGGCAAGGGTCCAGGACCTGAATCCTCCATCCTCAAGATCAAGGGCACCGAGATCCAGCAGCGTATCACGGAGCTGACGCTGGAAGCCGTCGGCGTTTACGGCGCCCCGTACTTCCGCGGCTTCCCGAAGGACGGCGACAACCAGTTGCCGATCGGACCAGACTACGCGCACCTCACTGCGCCGATGTACGCCAACATGCGCAAGACCTCGATCTATGGCGGCTCCAACGAGATCCAGCACAACATCATCGCCAAGATGGTGCTTGGGCTCTGAGCAAGGGCAGGGTCTGGGGCGGTGCAAGACCGCCCCGGTCCGTGCTAGCGTCCTCCCAATAACGAACCCCCATCAGAGGGGATAACAAGGGAGATAAGCATGACCGCCAAAAGCGTTGGCAATTTCAGCATCTGGCTTGTGATCGCCGTTCTCTCCGTCGGTGTCGGCGGCTACGCGCTCTACCTCACCGCCACCGGTTTTGAGCATCTCGGTCTCAGGAATCCGATGCTCGATCCATGGGGCCTGCGCGTCCACATCGCTGCCTCGGGTGTTGCGATGCTGGTTGGCGCGTTCCAGTTCTTCAAGCCGCTCCGCCAGAAGGCGCCCACCGTCCACCGTTGGACGGGCTATATCTATGTCGCGGCCTGCACGGTCGGCGGTCTCGCCGGCGGCACGATCGCATTCTTCACAACCGCCGGCCCCATCGCCGGTTGGGGCTTCTTCCTTCTCGCTGTCTTCTGGGTGCCGTTCACGCTGCTCGCGCTGGCTTCCGCTTTGAGGAAGGATTTCGCGGCGCATGAGCGCTGGATGATCCGATCCTTCGCGCTCACCTTCGGCGCCGTCACGCTGCGTATTTATCTGCCCATCGCCATCATCCAGAACCACGGCGACTTACCCCTTGATGCCTATCGCGCCATCGCCTGGCTCGCCTGGGTCCCGAACCTCATCGTCGCCGAACTTTTCATCGCCAGTCTGCCGCGCCTGAAGCGCCGCAAGGCCGCGCCTGCGCCAGCGGGGGTGTGATGCAGCCAGCCCCACATCCGTCCGCAACGGAAACCCTATCGAAAGTCAGAGATATCGCCGCGACGACGCGCCCGCCATCATCGCCCTAGCCAACGCTTGCACCATACCAAACTGGCGGCCTAGAAGGGTCGCAGGGAGACCGACCACATGGATTTCAGCTTCACCTCCGAACAGGATATGCTGCGCGACACGGTCGCCCGCCTGGTTCGCGAACAGTACGACTTCGAAACCCGCCGCAAGGTGGCGAAATCCGAAACTGGCTGGCGTCCTCAGATGTGGGCCCAGTTCGCCGAACTCGGTCTTCTCGGCGCCTCCTTCTCGGAAGCCGAAGGCGGTTTCGGCGGCGGCCCGGTCGAAGCCATGATCATCTCGGAGGAATTTGGCAAAGGCCTCGTGATCGAGCCCTACCTGCAGACCGTCGTGATCGGCGGCAACTTCCTCCGCCATGGCGGCTCGGCCGCGCAGAAGGAAGAGCACATCGCCGGTCTCATCGGTGGCGAGACCATCTTCGCCTTCGCCTATTCCGAACCGAAATCCCGCTACGACCTCAACGATGTCTCGACGACCGCGAAAAAGGACGGCGCCGGCTACACGCTCAACGGCCATAAGGCCGTCGTCATCGGCGCGCCCTTCGCCACGCACCTCATCGTCACGGCCCGCACTTCGGGCGCCCAACGTGACAAATCGGGCATCACCACCTTCATCGTGCCGAAGTCCACCAAGGGCGTCACCACCCGCGACTATCCGACCGTCGACGGTCTGCGCGCTTCGGAAGTCCTGTTCGAGAATGTCTCGGTTCCTGCCTCGGCCGTCGTCGGTCAAGTCGACAACGCGCTCCCGCTGATCGAGAACGTCGTCGACAACGCGATCGCCGCTGTCTGCGCTGAAGCGGTCGGCTGCATGAAGGTCCTCAACGAGGCGACCATCACCTACGCGAAACAACGCAAGCAGTTCGGCCAGCCGATCGCCAACTTCCAGGTCCTGCAGCACCGCATGGTCGACATGTTCATGGCGTGCGAGCAGGCAATCTCGATGACTTACATGGTCACGCTGAAGCTCGACGAGGCCGACAAAGCCCGCAAACTCGCCGCCTCCGGCGCCAAGGTGCAGATCGGCAAGGCCGGCAAGCTCGTCAGCCAGGATGCCGTCCAGATCCACGGCGGCATGGGCATGACCGACGAACTTAATGTCGGCCATTTCTTCAAACGCGTCACGATGATCGAAAGCCAGTTCGGCAACACCGACTGGCACCTCCGCCGCTACACGGAGCTGTCGAACAGCTAGGCGTTATCGCACCTTGTCGCCGTTCACGGTCACGCGGCGCATGTGGCGCCGCTGGCCGTGATAGTCGTTCAGCGCGAAGTGCCAGACGCAGCGATTGTCCCACATCGCCAGCGAGCCGGGCTGCCAGCGGAACCGGCAGGTGAAAGGTTCGCGTCGGCCGACCTCGAAAAGGTATTCAAGCAGCGGCCGCGACTCCTTCTTCGTCCATCCCGCAAAGCGCAATGTGAAAGCCGGGTTCACATAGAGGCCCTTGCGGCCCGTCTCCGGATGTGTGCGCACGACCGGATGCTCGTACTCCGGCACATCGTCACCCACGATTTCCGAGTCCATTGACGCGCGTTTCTTCGATGAGGCGCCCCCCGCGCCGTATTCCTCCGCCGCCGAGTGGATCGCGCGCAGTCCCTCAAGCGTTTTCTTCAGTCCCGGAGATAGCGCATCCCAAGCCGCATACTGGCTCGCGAACATCGTGTCGCCGCCGACCTCAGGCACTTCGATCGCATGCAGGATCGAGCCCAGCGCCGGCTCCTCGAGGAAGCTCATGTCCGAGTGCCAGCCACCGCCGAAGTTTATCTTCTCGCTCGGCTCCTTGATGATCTCGAGGATCTCCGGATAACCGTTCATGCCCTTCACGTAAGGATGCACGTTCAGCGTGCCCCAGCGCCGCCCGAAGGCGAGATGCTGCTCCGGCGTCAGCATCTGGTCGCGGAAGAAGATGACGTGATGCTTCAAGAAGGCCTGATGGATGTCGTCGAACTGCGCATTGCTCAACGGCTGCGACAGATCCACGCCCCCGATCTCGGCCCCCAGATTGGGCGAGAGCGGCCTCACGGTGATAGTCTTGAACGTCGCGGTGTCGGGCATGGGCGCTTCCTCGGTACAGGACCGATAGAAAACCCAAGCGGTCAGGGAGGCAAGGCGCCGTGAGGTGAGGCGAGGCGTTAGCCCCGCTTCAGCAGTTCCTGGAAATCGGCCGGCTGCATCGGTTTCGACAGCAGGAAGCCCTGGGCTTCATCGACCTTCAGCCAGGTCATGAAGTCCCACATTTCCTGCGTCTCGATGCCTTCGGCGACGACCTTGAGGCCGTGATCCTTTGCCAGCCGCACGCAGCTGACGAGCGCTGCCTTGGCGAACGCCTCTTCCATCGCCAGCCGCGTGAAGGCCGGGTCGATCTTGACTTCGGTGAAGGGGAAATTCCGCAGGCGGTCGATATTGGTGACGCCCGCGCCGAAATCATCGACAGCAATCCCGAAGCCTCTCTGGCGCAGCGCCGACATCGTCCCGAACGCGTTGACGCCGAACTCGATCGCACGGCTCTCGGTCACCTCAAGCGTGAACTGTTCGCACTTGAGCCCGGCTTCCTCGACCGACTTCGCCATCAGATCTGGGAATTCCGTACGTTCCAGCGACATCGGGCTGATGTTGATGGAGCAAGGCAGGCCACCGAAAGTCACAGCGTGCTTGGCGACAGCGCGCGCCATCGCATAGGTCAGCGCGTCGATACGCTGGTTGCGCTCGGCCAACTCGACATAGACGGCCGGCGACACGAAGCCCATCTGCGGCGTCGCGATACGCGCGAGCGCTTCCGCGCCGACGATCTTGCGCGTCGCCATCGAAACCTTGGCGTGGAAGAACGGGTGCAGTCCGCCGCGCTCGATCGCGGCTTCCAGCAGGCTCCGGTCAGCCGGCGGATTGCGCCGGGCAGCAGCCTCCGAGTCCATCTGAGGGACGTTCATCATCTGCAACGCACTCACCCACCATCGGCCCGGCTTTGCCGGGTCCGCGAGGATCACTACGACACAGAAACGTCGAAAAACCGCTAACCGGCGCTAGTCAAACCGCCAGACCGGAGCGTCTGGCTTACTTCGCGTCAGACAGGTTCTGGTTGGCAAAGTCCCAGTTCACCAGCTCGCTGACGAAGGTTTCGATGTATTTCGGCCGGGCGTTCTGGGTGTCGAGGTAGTAAGCGTGCTCCCAGACGTCCATGGTTAGCAGAGGGATAACGCCTTTCTCGGTGAGCGGCGTCTCGGCGTTCGGCGTCTTGGTGATGGCCAGCTTCCCGTCCTTGAGGACAAGCCAGGCCCAGCCTGAGCCGAACTGCGTGGCGCCGGCTTCAGCAAAGAGCCGCTTGAATTCGTCGTACGAGCCGAAGTCCTTGTTGATCCGGTCCGCGACCAGTCCAGTCGGCTTGCCGCCGCCGCCTGGCTTCATGGAGTGCCAGTAGAAGGTGTGGTTCCAGACCTGACCTGAGTTGTTGAAGATCGGCATCTTCTTATCGGCCCAGCTCTGCTTGACGACTTCCTCGAGCGGTGCGTTGTCCAGCGGCGTGCCGGCGACCAGCTTGTTCAGGTTGTCCACATAGGCCTGATGGTGCTTGCCATAATGGAAGTTCAGGGTGTTTTCGGAGATATGCGGCGCCAGGGCGTTGCGCGCATAAGGCAGCGCGGGAAGCGTGAAAGCCATGGAATACCCTCTCTTTTATCTGTGCTGTCCCTGAAAATAGGGCTCTTGGTCTGATTTTGAAATGAGCGATACGCCCACTCCGGCAAATCTTGCAAGCTCGGAAGAGTTCGACGCCCGCCTGAAACGGACGGACGAGGACCGCTGGCTGGCCACTAGATATGCCCCGCAGGCAGGCCGGGAGCGTCTGGTCGCCATCTATCTGCTAAATCAGGAACTCCAGCGCACCCTCCACACCAAGGAACCCATGCTGGGCAAGATCCGCCTCCAGTGGTGGCGCGAAACGCTCGAACAGGTCGCTGGGAAGGCCCCGTTGCGTCGCCACGATCTCGCCGAGGAACTCGCCCGTGTCACGAAAGGCCGGCCCGATCTCATCGCGCCTTTGAGCGACTTGATCGATCGCTTTGACGACATCATCGACGACCACATGCATGGCGGCCACACGACAGGCGGCGACCACGAAGCTCGCCACCTCGCCACCGAAGGCTCGCTCACTCGCCTGGCCGGTATCGCGCTCGATCAGGCGGCGGGGCCCGAGCACCTCGATGCATTCGCCAGGGCAGGCGAGGCGCACATTGCCTCCATCGCCGGTCTACCTGACGCGGCAGCGAAATGGAACGCTGCCCGCGCCGCCGTGCGCAAGGCGCCAGCGCCGCTGTGGCCCGCCATTCTTCATCTGGCCGTTGCCAACACGGGCAAGACGCAACGCTCGGCGCTCTCGAAACGCTGGCGCATGTTCCGGGCCGCCCTTACACGCCGGCTCTAACCCGGGCCTCTGGTCAATTGCCCGCCGAAGCTGTTTGGTGGGCAGGGCAGATTCGACGGGGCGGGCGTGAACAGGCTTTTCGATCCAGCTTACTGGTCGCGTGCGCTGGGCCAGCCCGTCGTGTGGATCGGCCTCGTGGTCGACCTCCTGCCGATCTACGGTGTCATCGCCTGGGGCTGGAACGCCGTACCGCTCGTGATGCTCTACTGGATGGAGAACGTCATCATTGGCGTGATGACGTTGCCGCGAATTTTCATTTCAGGCGCCAGCTTCGGGCCGATGGGCCTTGTCGCCGGCCTCGGGCTCTGTGCCTTCTTCACTTTCCACTACGGCCTTTTCTGCTTCGTCCACGGCACCTTCCTGGTTGGCTTTGCCAGCTTTGCCGAAGGTCCTGACGCCGTCGCGAGCATGGCGATGTTCGACATGTTCGGCATCTTCAACTTCGGCCTCAACAGCGGCCTGCACGTCGACTGGATGATCTACGCCATCGCGACCTTTCAGGTGATCGTCTTCGTCTGGGAGTTCCTGATCAAGGGCGAGTGGAAAGACACCAACCCGATGGCCGAGATGTTCGCGCCCTACGGCCGCATCGTCGTCCTGCACTTCGCGCTGTTCGTTGGCGCCGGCGCGCTTTTCGTGCTGGGCCAACCGATGGTCGGCGTGCTCGCCCTGATCCTCTTCCGCGCCGTCTGTGGCATTGTCACCAATGCGGGTCGAGCGGGGATTCCCTTTGGCCCTGAAGCGGGAGTTACAGCGGCGCTGGCGCAGATGGGCGGCCGCGAACAATTCGAGAAAACGCTGCGCGGCGAAACGATCGAGAAACCGTAGCTACTCCGTCTTCGTCGCGACCATCGTTTCCTGGGCGTGTTGCTTGGCTTCGGCGCGCGTCACAGGCGCAGCCTGCGCGGGCGGAGGCGGGGCGGCCGCACCGCCGCCCTTCTGCTTCTTCAGCGGCTTGGGAATATCCATCTCCTTCCACGTCGAGGTGAAGGAGTTCCTTTCAGGCATCGGATCGCGGCGCTTCAGCTTCTCAAGATCGCGGAAGTCGTAATCACTCTCCAGTCCGTACCCGCTTGCGCCGCCTGCGCGCACAGCAAGATACATGATATTCCGGCGAAAGAATCCGACGCCCACGATCTTCAACGCTCGTTTGAACGTCAGGTCAGCAAGCCTGCGCCCTTTCTTGTTCTTCTTGTCGCCGAGCGTGTAGAGCCAGTCGTGCACCACCGCCGCTTCGGAGTGCTTCCCGAACGGTGAGATCAGCCACTGCACGAACCCGGGGATCGACGCGAAGTCCGTCACGTATCCCTGCGGCACCGCCACGGCGATCTTCTTTCGGCTCGACAGCTGCGCCACGAACCCGAAGGTCGCCGCCAGCGCTGCGACGCGCCGGTTCTCCCTGTTCTCGTCCGGGATCAGGATGATGGACAAAGCCGTGATCGGGCCGACGCGGTTTTCGTTGAACAGGATTTCTGCGCCCATCGCCACGGCCATGTCCTCGACCAGCGAGGCTTCGGCGGCTGGCTGGGCCGGCGAGGCGTCTCTGCCGCCCGCCAGCACCGCCGCCACCATGGGCGAAGCTGCCGCACCCATCAGTGTCGCGTTCAACTGCTTCTGGATGGCGATCGATGATTCAGGGATCGCCTGCCCAAGTTTCTGCTTGGGTGTGAGATGTCTGCGCGCCATGGCTCCCCTCCGAGTGAGGCGAGTCTAGCCGTTCACTGTGACGGGCGCCATCTGCCCCTTCAGCCAGACATCAATGTCCTGCAGCGCTCGCACAGACATCAGACGTTTCTTGGCCCGTCCCCGGTCTGCGCCCTTCAGGCGCTTGCCGTCGGGTCCCTTGAGCTCGCCCGTCTCGATGTCTGGGAACAGCCCATAGTTCACGTTCATCGGCTGGAACGACCGTGCGCTCGAATTCTCGATCTGCCCGGCCACGTGCCCGCCCGTGATGTGATTCACCAGTGCGCCCAGCGCCGTCGTCGCCGGCGGTGCTTCCACCCGACGACCAAGACGCTCCGCCGCCGCCATGCGCCCGGCCACCATCCCCATCGCCGCGCTCTCGACGTAACCCTCGACGCCCGTCACCTGGCCAGCGAAGCGAACACGGGGATCCGCTTTCAGCCGCAGCTGCCCATCGAGCAGGGCAGGCGAGTTGATGAAGGTGTTGCGGTGGATGCCGCCGAGGCGCGCGAACTGCGCGTTTTCCAGCCCCGGGATCATCCGGAAGATCTGCTCCTGCGCGCCGTATTTCAGCTTCGTCTGGAAGCCCACCATGTTCCACAGCGTGCCGAGCTTGTTGTCTTGTCGCAGCTGCACGATGGCATGCGACTTCACCGACGGACTGTGCGGGTTGGTCAGCCCCACCGGCTTCATCGGCCCATAACGCAGCGTCTCCGGCCCGCGTTCTGCCATCACTTCGATTGGCAGGCAGCCCTCGAAATAGGGCGTGCCTTCCCACTCCTTGAACTCCGTCTTAGGCGCCTCCAGCAGTGCGGCGATGAAGGCTTCGTACTGCGCCTTGTCCATCGCGCAGTTGATGTACGCCTCGGCGCCATCCCCGCCCGGCCCGGGCTTGTCATAGCGCGACTGCTTCCACGCCTTGCTCATGTCGATGGATTCAAGATGCACGATCGGCGCGATCGCATCGAAGAATGCCAGCGAGTCTTCGCCCGTCTTGGTCAGGATCGCTTTGGCGAGATTGTCCGACGTCAGGGGCCCCGTCGCGACGATGACGCTGGCCCATGCTTCCGGCGGCCAGCCATCGATCTCGCCGCGCTCGATCGTCACCAGCGGATGAGCCTTCAGCGCGGCCGTCACGTCCGCCGAGAACCCATCTCGATCTACCGCCAGCGCCGACCCGGCCGGCACCTTGTTGCGATCGCCCATCGAAATGATCAGGCCTCCGCCGCGCCTCATCTCTTCGTGAAGCAACCCTACGGCATTGTACTCCCAGTCATCCGACCGGAACGAATTCGAGCAAACCAGCTCAGCCAGCCCATCCGTATGGTGAGCATCGGTTTTCCGCACCGGCCGCATCTCGTGCAGCACCACGGGCACGCCGAGATTGGCGGCCTGCCAGGCCGCCTCCGACCCCGCCATGCCGCCGCCGATGATGTGAATGGGCTCGATTGTCATGGCCCCCGTATAGGCTAACTTCCCCCGTGAATACGAGGGGGAACGGACATGCCAAAACGCGGTGTTATCCGTGGGTTTATCTTGTCGCTGGCCATTGCCGGCCTGACTTCCACTGCGTTCGCAGACATCAAGGCCTTCAACGCTGCCGTGAAGGCAGGCGACTACAAGAAGGCTGCTGTCGAGGCGAAGGACGCCTGGGCGTCTTGGGACAAGGCCGACCCGGATACCGCCGTCGTTGCGCGCGAATTCGGTTTCGCCGCTCTCGTTGCCAAAGACTACGCGCTGGCGAAGGAGTTTGGTCAGTTCCTGAAGGATCGCGGCGGCAGTCTCGTTAAACCCGATGAGCAGCCAGCGACGTCGGCTGTACTGCTCCGCATGGCCGAGCACCAACTTGATGCCAACGGTGCTTCGCGTACAGCACTGCTAACCGCTCTCAACGATCGGGCCGGGACGGCCGGTCTCGATAATATTACGTTACTTGCTGCCGAGGCGCTCTATCGGAGCGACTGGAGTGAGGCGGCCTGGGCGCAGGCAATAGCCAGCGCCGATCTGGCGGCGAACCTGATGGCCCGGGGCGGCGCCTCTGTCCTCGCAAAGACTCTGGAAGCCCGGCTCTACTCAGGGGCCGCGGACTTTCTCGTCAACTCCGCCCCGAACGACTACGATAAGCTGGCGAGCGTCCACGACGACGTTATCGACGCGATCGATGCGACGACGGATCAACGACTTCGAAAGACGCTGATCAATCTCAAATTTCAGGCAGAAGCGTGGACCGACATAGCCGCCATCGGACTTGGATCCAAAGCGCAGATCGGCTCCAACATACCAAGGACCCCAAGATACCGTGAGCTAAAAAAGGCAACCACGCCGTTGTTCGCGGGACAGGTAATGGTCGAGAACCCCGACGAGTGCGAAAGCAAGCTGAGCGGATTCGATATGAAGTTTGCGCACAAGGTCGGTTCTTACCGAAGCTTTGGCGTCGTGCTTGTCCGCATGAGTTTCGACGAGTACGGCCGCGCAACGTCCTGGGAAACATTGGCGTCCATTCCTTCGCCTCTCTACGGCGACGCCTTGAAGGCGCAGGTTTCGAACATTCGCCGCGTGAGGAGTTTTGAAGACAAATCGACATGTTTGCTGGCCTCGCCGGGTAGGGTGATCACCGTCATTTTCTGATGCAGTCGAAGGAACAAAGCGCTGCAGACTCGATTTGCGCTGGACTGGGCCGGAGGTAGTATTCGCAATCTGTAGAGTTGGTCAGGACGGCCATGGACCACAGGATCAGGAAGCTCGCGCTGGCAATCGCTCTGGCGGTCGCATCCACGCCTGCGTCTGCCTCTGCCGACATCAAGTCCTTCAACGCCGCGGTTGAGGCGGGCGACTATCGTGCCGCCGTCGCCGCAGCGAACGAGACATGGTCCACCATCGACCGCGGGTCGCCCGACGCCGCAGCCATCGCGCGCGAGTTCGGCTGGATCGCCATGCTGGCCGACCAGCCCGCCACCGCGCTCATCTACGCCCGCTTCCTGGTGGAGCAGGGGCCGCAGCTCGCTCATCCTGACGCCTCGCCAGCAGTCTCGCGTGTCCTGCTCGACTGGGCCAGCCTTGCCGCCAACCCGTCGGCGCAAACCCGAACGCGCCTTCTCGGTTCGCTGCGCCTGCGCGCCACCGCTCCCGGCCGCGATCTCATCTCTGCCCGCGCTGCTCATTCGCTCTACGCCGACGCATGGGCCGCCAATGACTGGGTCATGGCGAGTGAATCCTCCGGCCTCGCCATCCGCTTTCTCGATGAACTCGGCGTCGGCCCGTCGCCTGCGCGTTTCGAGCTTCGCCGTGGCTATGCCGTCTCCGCCTTCATGCGCGGCAAGTCGGCCGAGGCCTACAATGCTGTCTACGACATCGCCGGGGAAATCTACGACGAGATCGCGAAGACGCCTGCGGGCCCGATCCGCGACCGGCTTGCCGCCGAATACTTCGCTGCGACGGCCTGGGGCGATGCGCTCTACAGCGCGCTCGGTTCGAAGCAGAAGTCCACGACCGACCGCCGCAACTCCATCACCGCCGGCAAAAAGTCAGTCGCAGAACTGCTCTATCCCGCTCCGGGCGATGCTGCCCTCCCGCGCTGCCGTGTCACGCTGGCCCGCAACTTCCGCGACCCGGGCTTCCCGTTCGAACTCCCGCTTCCGAGACTTCGGCGGCGAGGTGATCTACGCGCTCGATCTCGAGCCAGGCGGCACATTCACCAGCCCGCAACTGCTCGCCACAGCGCCCCACGACGGCTTTGCGGAGGCCGTGGCCGATGTCGTGACCTCCTGGCGATGGAAGATCGAAGGCCCCCAGCCGCCCAGCTGCCGCATGCCGGAAACCCACATTCTGACCTTCGAATTCGCTCTTGGCCGCTGATCCCGCGGAGTTGCCGCGCCCGGCCAATTGAACTAGGGCCTTGGCCCTCTGGAGGGCTGAATGCCGGAATCGACGTCAGGCAAAGTACCCGTCATCGCGTGCATCCGCGCCGCGTGGACGTTCTTCCTTGAGAACTGGCGGCTGTTCATGCCCGCTGCCGCTATCGTTGCCGTCGTCTCGCAGGTCGGCCCGCTGCTGGCCGGTCTCACGGCCTCGCCCAATCCGCCGCCCCAGAGCGCCCTGCAAGCCGTCTTCGGCGACTTCCTTGTCTATCTGCCGAGCATTATCGCCGGCCTGATGTTTACCGCCGCCATCCTGCGCAAGGCCGTGCGCGACGAGTTCCTAGCGCCCACCGGCCTCGCCGCTGGCGCTGACGAGATCCGGCTGCTCGGGGCAGGGTTGGCCATGGCCTGCCTCTTCATTCCCATCGGCGGTCTCGTCATGCTTGTTCTGTGGATCACTGTCTTCAGCAAGATCGTCACGTCCGAAGCCGCCATGCAGGTGCTGCTCAACGATCCCGAAGCGATGAACAAGGCGATCATCGAAGCGCTTGGTGATGGCGGTGCGACAGCGCTCTCGCTTTTCCTCATGCTGGTTCTGGCGATCATCATCTTCCTAGGAGCGCGGCTCTACATGATCAACGCTGCCACGATCGGTGAGCGCCGCGTCGTGCTGTTCCAGACCTGGAGCTGGTCGCGCGGCAATGTCCTGCGCATGATAGGTGCGATGATCCTCACCGTCCTGCCGGTCATGCTGATCGACAACGTCGTCCAGACGATCGCCATCTCGTTCCTTGCCGCCATCCCGGAAGGCTCTCGCTTCATGCCGGGTTTGCTTGCCAGCGCGGTCGTCTCCTTCGCCGGCGCCATGACCACGATTCCGGTCGCCGCCCTTGGCGTTGTGTTCTACAAGGGCCTGCGCCCACCGGAATTCGCCGCCAAGTAGTTAGCGTTTCTGCGGGATCGGTGAGCCAAAGCCGATGAGATCGCCATCCGGTCCGATAACCGCGATTTCCCGCTGGCCATAGGGTTGGTCGCACGGCGGCTGCACATGCCCCGCCGGCAGAAGATCAAGCTTGGACTTCAGTTCGGCATAGAGCGCGTCAACGTCGTCCACGTCGATATAGCTGGTGTATCGCCCGCCGCCGCGCGGCAGCAGCGGGTCTTCGACAATCCGGAATGCCACGTCGTCTCGATAGACAAACGCGTAATCGCCCGCGCGGATGCTCACCTTGAAACCCAGTGTATCCGTGAAGAATGCCACAGCCGCTTCAGTGTCAGGAACGCGCAGGAACGGCGTGATGTGGCGCATCTGCGACATGGCTAGCTCCGATTGCTGCGCAAACCTAACGCTATCCGCCGCCCGTAGGTACGCCCACATGGCAAGCGACGAGCCAAGCTGGCATTCGCCGAGCCGCGAGGGTGTAAGTTCAGACGCCTATTCCGCCGCCTGGGCCGTCCTCTTCGCCTTGCTAGCCTTCGCAGGCGCAGCCGCCTTGGTCTTGCCGCGCTTCGCCTGGCGCTCCCGGCGTTCTGCCTGCCGCTCGAAGGTCTGGACAAGGAACTTGCCTGTCCACGACTTCTTGTTCTTTGCGACATCCTCTGGCGTGCCGACAGCCACAACTTCGCCGCCGCCATCGCCGCCGTCCGGCCCCATGTCGACGATCCAGTCCGCTACCTTGATGACGTCGAGATTGTGCTCGATCACCACGATGGTGTTGCCGTTGTCGACCAGTTCCTGCAGCACTTCCATCAGCGTCCGCACATCGTCGAAGTGCAGGCCGGTGGTCGGCTCGTCGAGGATGTACATCGTCCGACCCGTGGCCCGCTTCGACAGCTCCTTGGCCAGCTTCACGCGTTGCGCTTCACCGCCAGAGAGCGTCGTCGCCTGCTGCCCGACCTTCACGTAACCAAGACCAACCCGCGCGAGCGTTTCCATCTTGGTGCGGATGCCCGGCACCGCGCCGAAGAACACGCGCGCTTCCTCCACGGTCATGTCGAGTACGTCCGCGATCGACTTGCCCTTATAGAGCACTTCCAGCGTCTCGCGGTTATAGCGCTTGCCCTTGCAGACATCGCACGTGACATACACGTCCGGCAGGAAGTGCATCTCGATCTTCACGACGCCGTCGCCCTGGCATGCCTCGCAGCGCCCGCCCTTCACATTGAACGAGAACCGCCCGGCCTGGTATCCCCGCGCCTTCGCTTCCGGCAGGCCGGTGTACCAGTCGCGGATTGGTCCAAACGCGCCCGTATAGGTCGCCGGGTTGGACCGCGGCGTCCGCCCGATCGGCGACTGGTCGATGTCGATGATCTTGTCGAGGTGTTCGATGCCCTCGATCTTGTCGTGCGGCGCCGGGCTATCGCTCGCCCCGTTCAGCCGCCGCGCCAGCGCCTTGTACAGCGTCTCGATGATCAGCGTGGACTTGCCGCCGCCAGACACGCCGGTCACGCAGCTGAACACGCCGAGCGGAATCTCCGCCGTCACGTTCTTGAGGTTGTTCCCCTTCGCGCCGATGACCCTGATCATCTTCTTCTTGTCGGCCCAGCGCCGCTTCTCCGGGATCGCGATCTCTTCCTCGCCGGAGAGATACTTGCCCGTGATCGAGTTCTCGTTGGCCATCAGGTCATCCGGCTTGCCGAAGCCGATCACCTCGCCACCATGAATGCCCGCGCGCGGGCCCATGTCGATCACATGGTCCGCCGTCAGGATCGCATCCTCGTCGTGTTCCACCACGATTACCGAGTTGCCGAGATCGCGCAGCCGCTTAAGCGTCTCGAGCAGCCGCTCGTTGTCCCGCTGGTGCAGGCCGATCGACGGCTCGTCCAGCACGTACAACACGCCCGAAAGTCCCGACCCGATCTGAGAGGCAAGGCGAATGCGCTGGCTTTCACCGCCCGACAGCGTGCCCGACCCGCGCGACAGCGTGAGATAGTCGAGGCCCACATCGTTCAAGAACTGCAGTCTGTCGCTGATCTCTTTCAGAATGCGAACGGCAATCTCGTTCTGCTTCTTGGTCAGCTTCTTCGGCAGCGCCTGGAACCAGTCGCGCGCGGTCTTGATCGACAGCTGCGAGGCGTTCGAGATCGTGAAGTCGTTGATCTTCACGCTCAGCGCTTCTGGCCGCAGGCGCTCGCCATGACAGGTCGGGCAGGGCGCCGCCGACTGGTAACGCCCGATTTCTTCCCGCATCCACGCCGAATCCGTCTCGCGGAACCGCCGCTCCAGATTGCCGACCACGCCTTCGAAGGGCTTGGTCACTTCGTACCGGCGCATCCCGTCATCGAAGACGAAGTCCACTTCCTCTTCGCCTGTACCGTTAAGGATGATGTCGCGCACTTTCTCCGGCAGCTTGTTCCACGCCACATCGACCGAGAACTTGTACTTCTTGGCCAGCGACTTGATTGTTTGCTCCTGCAGCGGCGAAGCCGACTTGCCCCACGGCGCAATCGCGCCCTCGCTCAGGCTTTTGTCCGTTTCCGGCACGACCAGCGCCGGATCGATCTTGAGCTGTTCGCCCAGGCCATCGCATGCCGGGCAGGCGCCGAACGGGTTGTTGAACGAGAACAGCCGAGGCTCGATCTCCGGGATCGTGAAGCCCGAAACCGGGCAAGCGAACTTGGCCGAGAATGTCACGCGTCTCGGCTCTTCGCCTTCCTTCACCTTGTCCGCGAACTCGGCGACGGCGATGCCGTCCGCCAACCCAAGCGCCTGCTCGAAGCTCTCGGCCAGCCGTTGCTCCATCCCGGCCTTGATGACGACCCGGTCCACGACAACGTCAATGTCGTGCTTCAGCTTCTTGTCCAGCTTCGGTGGATCTTCCAGTTCGTGGAACTCGCCATCCACCTTCACGCGCGCAAACCCACGCTTCAGCAGGTCCGCGAACTCCTTGCGATACTCGCCCTTCCGCCCGCGGATCATCGGGGCCAGCAGGTGGAAACGAGCGCCCTCGCCGAACGACATCGCCTTGTCGACCATCTGCGACACAGTCTGGCTTTCGATCGGCAAGCCCGTCGCCGGCGAATACGGCACGCCCACGCGCGCCCACAGCAGGCGCATGTAGTCGTACACTTCCGTCACCGTGCCCACGGTTGAACGCGGGTTGCGGCTGGTGGTTTTCTGCTCGATCGAGATTGCTGGCGAGAGCCCGTCGATGCGCTCCACATCCGGCTTCTGCATCAGCTCGAGGAACTGACGCGCATACGCCGACAGCGACTCCACATAGCGCCGTTGTCCTTCCGCATAGATCGTGTCGAATGCCAGCGAGGATTTGCCTGAGCCGGACAAGCCTGTGATCACCACCAGCTCGTTCCGCGGAATATCCACGTCGATGTTCTTCAGATTGTGCTCGCGTGCGCCGCGCACGCGGATGGCGTTAGGCTCGGATGACATAAGCAAACCCGGGAGGTTCTGGTTCGAATTTCTTGCCGATGGACGTGCGCTGAGTCGACCGTCCGGCCAAGAACATAAACGGAACGAGTTCCGTTGTCGCCCCTTGTCGCCGTACTTTCACCCGCCCGGCGAATATGGCCGCCAAAGTCCGCGACGCAACCGTGTCACTGAGTCATTGCTGACGAGGGTTTGGCAGCAGTATCGCCCTGTGCGTCCCCACCCACGTGCCTGCAACCAGCACTAGCAGTGCGCCTGCCCCAGCCAGAAGCGAAATCATCGGCTTGTCCA
This sequence comes from Hyphomonadaceae bacterium, assembly GCA_047601145.1. Classification (GTDB taxonomy): domain Bacteria; phylum Pseudomonadota; class Alphaproteobacteria; order Caulobacterales; family Hyphomonadaceae; genus UBA7672. The sequence continues at coordinate 263,741 of JASGJW010000003.1, read as the reverse complement.
TCCGCTCGGCGACCGACACCGCCGCAAGCCCCCACGCCACTGGGAGGGGATAGATCCAGTTCTTGGATCTCAGTGTCAGCGCCCCTGCAGCCATAACCACCAGCACAATCCCACCGGCCGCCCAGGCCGGCGCCGATTGCGGCGTGATCACGCCCAGCCCGGTCAGCACGGTCAGTGCATTGATCGCAGACGCTACCGTCAGCCATCCCGCCAGCAGCGACAACGGCGCCGCCACAAGCCAGTATTCGATCCTGTGCTGCACGGGATACCGCTGTAGCAGCGGCACATAGAGAACGGCCGCCGACAAAACGATGATCGCCACCGTCGCCCATTTCGCATTCTGGCTCTGCGCGATCAGCCACAGGCCGCATCCCGCCATTGCAACGACTGATGGCAAGCCCAGCATCCGCAGCCCCGGCGTCTCTCGCGTCGAGGGCAGAGCCTGGTATGCGGCGTAACCGACCAGCCAGGCATAAATCAGCGTCCAGATCGCGAAGGCGTATCCGGCCGCCCGCAGCGTGTTCTGTCCTTCGCGCACGAACTCCGACTCATCGACACCAATCGTACCGGTCAGCGCCTGCACGATCGGCGTGACGAGCGCAAACAACGCCGCCGCCACGATGGCGATGGTCCGCAACGCCGGTTTTGTTTTTGTCATGGGGTGGGCTCCACGCCCTTTGCGGGCGCCTGTCGTCCAACAAACGAAGCGTAGGCCAGTCCGTTCCAGCGGCGCCCTGCGAGCAAGGCGATTTGCCTCGCCATTTCCGGATTGAACGAAGCCGAATCCCGAACTACCTCCCGCTCATGTCTGTAAAGTCCGCGCCACCGCCCTTTCGCATCGCCCGTTCCAAGACCGGCCTTGGCATGTTCGCCACGGCGCGCATTGCGAGGAACACGCGCATCTTCGAATACACCGGCCGCATCATCACCAACGCCGCCGCCGAGAAAATCCCCGGCAAGCCGCGCTACCTCTACGACCTCAACAAGAAGTTCACTCTGGATGGGTCCCCGCGCTCCAATATCGGGCGCTACGCCAACCATTCCTGCCGCCCCAACGCCGTCGACTACAGCTATCGCGGCCGCGTCTATGTGAAGTCGCTCCGCGTCATCGAGCCGGGCGAGGAGATCACCTACGATTACGGCAAGACCTATTTTGACGCCTTTATCGGCAAGGAAAACTGCCTCTGCCCGAAATGCGTCGCACGCCGTGAACGCGAGCCTGTGAAGCCCGTGAAGCGGGCTGCCGCCTCCGCAAAACGCCCCGAGAAGAAGACGAAGCGCTAGCGATTCGTCGGACAGGCGAGGGCGGTCTGCTTGACTCCGCGCTTAACATGTAATCATGTAATTACATGACTACAGAAGACGACATGACGGCGATCTTCCACGCGCTCGCCCATGAGACGCGCCGGCGGGTCATGGACGTGCTGAAAGCCCGCCCCGGCATCGCCGTCGGCGAGTTGGCACAGGAGTTCGACGTCACCCGCATCGCGGTAATGAACCACCTGGCCGTGCTCGAGCAGGCCGGCCTCGTCGTCTCGCAGAAGGATGGCCGCTCGCGCCGACTCTATCTCAACGCCGCGCCGATCCAGATGATCAACGACCGCTGGCTCGACGACTACACCGGCCACTGGGCGCGCAAGCTCACCGGCATCAAGTACGCGGCCGAAGCCGCTCACGCAAAATCCCAGCAAACGAAGACCAAGAGGGGACAGGACTGATGGCGAAGAAACCGGCGACCGCCACGGGCAAGCCAGAGAAATTCGTATGGAAGGTCACGATCAACGCGCCGATCGAGACCGTCTGGAACACGCTCGTCAAAACCGACGAGGTCTTGCCGTTCTTCTTCGGCGCCGTCTGCCAGACGAAGGACGGCCTTCGTCCCGGCCGCAAGATGCGCATGGCCTCGGCCGACGGAAAGTACGCGGTCGTCTTCGGCGAGGTGAAGGAGTTCAATCCACCCCACCGGTACTCCCACACCATGTCCTTCACCCAGAACGAGGGCGAGGATCCAGCATTCACGACCTATGACCTGAAGGAAGTCGCCGGCGGTACGGAGTTCACGCTGACCACCGAATGTATCCCCGGCACCAAGACCGGCAAGATGGTCGCGTCGGGTGGCTTCATCACCGACAACCTCAAACTCCTCGTCGAGACCGGCAAGCCGAACTTCACCGCCAAGATGATCATGGCGATGAGCCCGCTCATGGGCTTCATGACGCCGAAGATCTCCCGTATCGAAAACTGGCCGCTCGAGAAATAGCCGCGATGGAGCAGGGGGTCGCCAGCCATAAAGACGCCGCCCGAGGCCGAGGGCCTGGGCGGCGCAGACGTCGGGAACTCTACTCTTCACCCTCAGCAACGATGGTCCTTCTTCGCGATCTGGCGACCAGCCAGCACGCCGGCGACCGCGCCTATGGCGCCGCCCTCGGACTTCGCGCCGCTGCCGGCAACCTGGCTGCCGACGACGGCGCCCGTCACGCCCCCAACCACGGCCCCGCGGTTGGACGCAGCCTGACGATCGCGTTCGCATTGCGCCTTTGCTTCCGCAGCGCGAGCCCGCGCTTCAGCCGCATCGGCCCGGTTCTCCGCCGCCCGCGCATTGGCGGAGGCGACGCTGACCTTGTGCGTGGTCGCATCACGGTCCGAGGTGAGCGCAGCCATCTCGGCATTGCTCGGGGAATTGTTCGCCATCGTCATGCCGACAGGCACGCCGATCGCCAGCGCCGTGGCAGCGGCGGCTCCAATCAGAACAAGCTTGTTCATGACCTTCTCCAGTTCGACTTGGTCGGGAGGAGAAATGATCATGGAGCAGTTCGGTTCCACTCTTGGCGCATCAACCGGCGAAGACCCGGCGTGGCCGGGCCTTTTTTGCAATTACCATCCGTACACGTTCAATCGACAGGGGAGATTTATGGCAACGTCGCCTGAACAAGCCATGGCGAACATGATCGCCAACATGAAAGCGAACACCGGCAAGTCGCTGGACGAGTGGCTGAAGATCACCGCCAAGGCCAAGCTCGGGAAGCATGGCGAGATCGTGAAGATGCTCAAGGCCGATCACGGCCTCGGCCACGGCTTTGCCAACCTCGTCGCCCACAAGACGCTCAGCAGCGATGCCGGTAGTCACGACGGCGACGATCTCCTCGCAGCGCAATACGCCGGCCCAAAAGCCGCGCTGAAACCGGTCTACGACAAGCTTGTCGATATGATCGAAGCCTTCGGCAAGGACGTCGAGCTTTCGCCGAAGAAAGCCTACATGTCGGTGCGCCGCTCGAAACAGTTCGCGCTCATCCAGCCTTCTACCGCCACGCGCCTGGACCTCGGTCTCAACCTGAAAGGCGTCGCGCCAAAAGGTCGCCTCGAGGCCTCCGGCGCCTTCAATGCCATGTGCTCCCATCGTGTGCGCCTGGAAAAACCCGCTGACGTCGACGCCGAAGTGAGAGCCTGGCTCAGGCAGGCCTACGAGGCAGCGTGACGTTCCGCGCGGCCGTGCTACTCTTCCCATAGTTGCTTCGGGGTAACGCGGTTGCGCACCATCACGAAACTTATTGCCGTATCGCTTCTCGCCAGCTGCACGTCCGGTCCGCCGCCGTCACGGCAGGCGACCTCGCCGATTCCTCCCGGCTTCGACCTCGTCGCCCAGCGCCGGCAAGCCGTCGTCATCCCGGAAGAGAAGCGCGGCTTCTACCACGTGGTGACGCCAGGGATGGCCTATAGCGTCGCGCTGGACAACCAGATGCGCATCGCCGCTATCTATGTGGACGACGCGCCTCCTGCTCCGCCCGTCAGCCGCCCCGACGCTGATCCAAACCGTGAGACGCTGGGTGACGTCCACGGACCCGCATCGTTGAAATCGCTCCCCGGCCGCGTCGAGTTCACACTCTGGTCGAACAAACGTGACGGAACCGTTCTGATGATCAGGAATGGCGAGCGCAAGCCGGTCGTCTATTACGCCGCCCTTATCCACGGCGTCGCGGTGCCGGAGAACTTCGAGATCACCACAATCTGTGCGGTCGGCGGCGGCAAGATTAACTTCGAACACTGGTACGAGCAGGTCGACGGTATCGCCATCCTCAAGGTCCTGGATCCTCCGCCCTCCGACACAACCATCTGCGTCGATCCCACGAAGAACTACGAAAACCCTCGCTGGTACACGATCGACGAGTAGGTGCTCGACCGATCAATATCAGCTCGTGGTTCGACAATATGAGCGGAGAGGAGTGGCTTCATCCGTCCGAACCCAGCCGTCCCGCTGAAAATCTTTGTTCGCCAATTCAACGCTCAGGCAAAAGCCCGCGGTAGGATGGGCAAGCCTCAATCCATCGCCCCGCCCAAACTTCTCTCATGATGCCGGCTCCAGATCCGGAGTGAGCCCATGCCGAACGACCTTCAACAAATCGGCCGGCGCCCGGCCATTCTGTTGGCGCAGATCATCACGCCGTTCGACCATTCGCACGAACTGCTTCCTCGCGGCTTCATCGCGGGGCATTTGCATGCGTGGATCAATGCCTTGCTCGCTCTCCTCGCGCTTCATCGAACCTACGGTGTTGTGCGCTTGCGTGCTCTCGCCCGCCGCGTTGAAGCGCTGCGTAATGCGCTCGTGCACGCCGGCGATTGCGCGAAGCATGTCGCCCGCGCCATCGCGCGACGTCTCGCTGAAGCGCATCGACCCATTCCGAACATCAGACTGCGCCGGCGGCGTATGAAGCGCGGAGAAAACACGCTCGCCTCGCGGTTGGTGGGCGACTTCTTCCTCACGCTTTAACATCTGATGTCGCCGCACGTCGCCGACGATGGCTAGCGTCAGCCAACAATCACAAGCCGAACCTGCGCTTGCCGCGGGATCGCGAGGGCATACCCGCCCGCCACAATGGTTACCGTGTTGTTTACGAAAAACTTCGAATTGACCGCTTGCGAAAAGCACAAAAAGAGAACACAACGGGGGCAAGAACGGAGCAAGAACATGAGCTGGGCAAACGGAGCAGTGAACTTCTGCGGCGCCAACGGCGGAAGCTACAAATTCGAGCGTTTCGGAGCGGACCAGGACTGGGCGAAGGTCGCCGGCGTGGTCCTCTTCGCGGCGCCGGAAGGCAAGTCCTGGCGCATCATCCGCGTGGCTGACCAGGGCGGTGTCGAGGGCGATGTCGCCACCTTCTGGCGCTGGCGCGAAGCCCGCCGCTACGGTGCGACCGCCATCTTCATCCGCCGCAACGCTGACCTCGCCAGCCGCCGCCGCGAAGCCGCCGATCTGGCCACCGGCCTTGACCCGGTCTTCGCCGCTGGCAGCGAACTCGCCAGCGAGATGCAGCTCGCGGCGTAACAGAACCTCGTCATCCGGCGATTTGGGGTTCTCCGCCCCTGGGTGCGTCGCATGAAACGGGAAGCGGGCCCGCGGAGATGATCCGCGGGCCCGGTCCGTTTTGGTCAGTCAGGTGATAGAGCGGGAAGGGCTATTGCCCGACCCCGCCGCTGGCCGGCTTGAGCGTCTCCTGGCTTGCCGCAGTCTTGGCCAGGCGGACAAGGTTCACGAACTCAGCGCGATAGCCGAACTTGTCCTCGCCCTTGGCGCCGCTTGCGAGATCAATCACGCGATCCCACGTGAAGCTCTTGTCGAGATAGGGGTCGCCGCGAAGCATCGAACCGTAGGCCGCCACCGCCGTCGCGAACCGCGTCGACTCCGGCGCCTTCGAGATGTCCGCCACCTGGTCCGACGTCGTCACCGGCCGGTCGATTAGCTTCGAAGTGCTTTCGCCCGGCAGCTTGTACCGCACCTTCAGGAACGCGAATTCGTTCGAATTGCCTTCCACCTTCGGCGCCTGCTGGTAACGGCTCGGATCAACCAGCGTTGCTTTCGATCCGACTGGTGTCAGTTCGTAGATCGCCGTGACCGACGATCCGGCGCCGATTTCGCCTGCGTCCACCTTGTCGTTGTTGAAGTCCTCCCGATTGAGCAGCCGGGTTTCGTAGCCGATGAGCCGGTACTCAGCGACTTTTGCTGGGTTGAACTCCACCTGGATCTTCACATCGTTCGCGATCGAGAACATCGATCCGGAAAGATCGTCATTCAGGATCTTCCGGCCTTCGTTCAGGTTGTCCACGTACGCCGCCATGCCGTTGCCGGTCTGGGCGATCTTCTGCATCAGGAGATCGTTGTAGTTCCCGCCGCCAAAGCCGAGCACGGAAAGGTAGACACCGCTCTCACGCTCACGGCTGACGAAGTCCTCGAGCTTCGCTGGATCAGCGATCCCGACGTTGAAATCGCCATCAGTCAGAAGCATCACCCGGTTGACGCTCTTCTTGTCGAAGTTCTGCTTCGCCAGGCTATAGGCAAGCCGCAGCCCCTCGCCACCCGCCGTCGATCCGCCGGCGCGGAGCCGATCCAGCGCCGCGATGATCTTCTCCTTCTCGCTGCCAGCTGTCGGCGGCAGCACTTCACCCGCCGCGCCTGCATAAACCGCGATCGCTACGTGATCCTTCTCTGTCAGCTCATTGATCAACAGCTTCAGCGACTGGATCGCCAGCGGAAGCTTGTTCTGGTCCGACATCGACCCCGACACGTCGATCAGCAGGGTCAGGTTCAGCGGCGGCCGCTGATCTCTCTTGAGGTCGTACCCTTGCACAGCCACGTGCATCAACTGCCGGCCCTCAGCCCATGGCGAGGGGACGATCTTCACCGTCGTTTCGAACGGTTTGTCTTTTGCCCGTGGAAGTTCGTACCCGTAGTCAAAGTAATTTATCATCTCCTCGATCCGCACGGCATCCTTGGGTGGGAGATAACCGGAGTTCAGCATGCGGCGGACGTTCGAGTAACTCGCCGTGTCGACGTCGATCGAGAATGTTGAAACCGGTTCCTGTGCGACCAGTTTCACCGTGTTGATCTTCACGTCTTCGTACTTGTCGCGATTGATGTCGCCGGGCATCGGCTGCGGCGCCAGCTGGGCGTAGGTCATGCCAGGCGCCGGCGGCGGAGGCGGCGTCAGGTAGGCGGTGACGGGAACGCCCTGCGCGCGACCGTCGATGCGGGAGCCGGTCACAACGACTACGTCAGAGGATTTGGATTCCTGGGCGATTGAGTAGCCCGAAGATCCGTCGGACGCGGACCCCGGATCGGAGGTAGAGCACGCCACAAGGGTCAGGGCGGAGGTTGCGAAAAGGAAAGTTGTCTGGAAGCGAGTCATAGCGAGTCCCCATTGCTCGATTCAGTTCGAGCAGGGGGCGCTTGGATTGGGGCGGGTTTGCGTCGGCGCGGCGACGCTCTGCGCGCTATTTCTTGCTGGGTTGAGGGCGCTGCGACTGGATCCAGTCGGCGATGTCGACCTCGAGAACGGGTAGCGGGCGAGGGCCGGGACCAAGGATCGCCTGATGGAACGCCTTGATGTCGAACATGGTCTTCAATTGCTGCTGCGCGGTGTTCCTCAGCCTGCGGATGGTTTCCCTGCCGGTCATGTAGGCGCAGGCCTGACCCGGCCAGATCGTGTAGCGGTCGACCTCAAACTCGACATCGGCGCGGCTCATGCCCGTCGTGGTTTCCAGATAGCTGATCGCCTCCGCCCGCGACCACTTCATGGTGTGGATGCCCGTATCAGCCACCAGCCGCGCCGCGCGGAACAGCAGCGACTGAAGGTAACCAAGCCGCCCCATCTTGTCGTCCTTGTAGGCCCCGAGTTCGTCCGCGAGATCTTCTGCGTAAACGCCCCAGCCCTCGCTGAAGGCCGGCCAGGAAACGAGATAGTTCAGCAGCGGCTGGTCCGGCCTCTCGCGCGCAAGGCCAGCCTGGATGTGATGCCCCGGCACGGCCTCATGGAAGGTCAGCGTCGGCAGCGTCCAGGTCGGGAAATCGAGCGTCGACCGAAGATTTATGTTGTACGTCGCCGGCCGCGAGCCATCGAGCGGGGCGGCTTTATAGTACGCCCCCGGAGCCGTTTCCTGCGAAACCTGCGGCGCCTCGCGTACCTCGACCTTGCCCTTCGGTCCGAGGATGAGCATTCGTCCCATCGCCGTCTCGGCCCACTTCACCCGCTCGCGCGCCGAATCCATCAGCGCCGTCCGCCCCTCCGGCGTCTCGGGGAAAAGATAGGCGGGATCGACGGCCAGCGTGCGCAGCCGCCCGCCAATGCTTCCCTCGACCTGACCCATCTCGGCAAGCAGCGGTTCGATCTGCGCGCTGATCTGCTCGACCATCTTCAGTCCGGCGTCATGAAGCTGCTTCGGCGCGATGTCGGTTGATGTGTAAAGCCTCAGGGCGTCCCGATAGTAAGCGTCGCCGTCCTTCATCTTCCACACGCCCGGTTCCTCGGGCGCATTCGGCATCGCCTTCTCGATCAGCTTCGCCAGCGCCACGTATTCATCCTTCACGGGTCCTGCTACCTGCGTTGCAGCGCGCGTGGTCAGCTTGCGAATGTCCTCTTCTGGAATGTCGGGAATCTGCGCGAGGGATTCCGTGAAGTACACGACCAGCGGATGCTCGCGAGCGACGACAGGCGTCAGCCGCCGCACGCGATCAAGCGTCCGCTGCAACACGGAGCGGGGCGGGATCACGCCGGAGCCGATGTCTACCTCGAAGCGGCGGCGCTCGTCGCGCATGGCTTCGTCCATGTGGTCGAGCCGAGTGAGCCACGCCTCCGCATCCGGGCGCGAACGCACAGGCGCGTGCAGCGTCATGAATTTCACGAGATCACTGTAGGCGCCATCGGCGAAGGTGATCAGGTAGGGGCTGGCCCAGCCGAGAGATGTGTAGCCATGGTCATGGCCTTCGACGGCAACGCTCGCGCGCAATACGGCCCCTACGGAGTTGTATGTCCGCTGCGCATCGCGTGTCAGGTGCGAGCGATCGATCTCCTCGAGCTGGCGAAGGAAGTCGAGCCTTGTCACTCGCGCGCGTTCTGCCACTGCCATCGAGCGGTCGTTCAGCAAGGCGTCGTACGCGCGCCCGAACGCCTCCCGGGAAAGTCCGAGTGCGTCTGCCTGCTCAGGCGACCTGGACATTTCTGATTGCCCGATCCGCTGGATCAGGGCCGCCAGCTGCGGGTCTGCAACGACCTGCGAAGGTGAACAAGCTGCAAGGATGAACGCCGTAAGGGCGCCTCCGAAGGCGAAAAACAGGGCCTTGAAAGGAGTTTTCCAGTCCAGTCGGGCCATATGATTCGCTTTGGTTGAGGCTGCTGAAGTTTTCCGATAAGGACCGCCCTGCATCAAGTCAGGAGCTACTTAATGAGCACTCCAGTCCCAGGCGGCCAGCCCGAGCTGACCGGCCAGGTCATGTTTTACAAGCGGCCGGAGCCGCTGTCCCTGGAGAAGCACAGGAATCTTGGCGTCAAGCAGGTTGCGGCCCCGTTCTCCTTCCTGAAGACGGCGCATGCTGTTCCGATCACGGTCAGTGAGTTTGGCGTTGCGGCAACGTGCTTCCCGATCATCTTCGTCGGTCCGGAGAAGACGCCGGTCGCCGTTATGGGCGTTCGCCAGAACGAGAACGAGTATGTGGACGCATCCGGCCAGCCGGACCCGGACACCTATTTGCCGGCCTTCGTGCGCCGCTATCCGTTCGTGTTCGCGTCTGACCCGAAGAGCGACAAGCTCCTCCTGTGCGTCGATACCGAAGCCTCGATGGTTTCGAGCTCGCCCGACGTGAAGTTCTTTGAAGGCGACCAGGCCTCTAAGTTCACGCAGGACGCGATCGAGTTCTGCAAGGAATTCGAGCGTCAGCGCCGCGCCACGATCGAGTTCGTCGAGATGATCGACAAGGCCTCGCTGTTCGAACAGAAGTCCGTCGCCTTCACGCCGCGCGACGCCCAGGGCAATCCGGGCCCGACGCAAAAGATCGCCGACTACTGGGCGATTTCCGAAGAAGGCCTCAACGCCCTCCCGGACAGCAAATTCCAGGACATCCGTAACACGGGCGCCCTGGCTGCCGTTTACGCTCACATGGTGTCACTGATGAATTGGCAGCGCGTGATCCAGCGCACGATGCGCCGGCTCTCGACTGAACAGGCGAACTGACACCGCCCTGAAGGCGAAACACCGTGTCTCACGTTCCGGGGAGGGGTCTAGACCTCTCCCCGGTTGCGTTCTTACCTCCCGCCAACGCGCTGGCGCTGTAACGTTCAAAGCGCCGCCTGCGTACTGGCATGCATGGCGAGCAAGATGCGAGGGACTTTGGTGCGGAATATCCTGGCGCGGGCTAAGGGCTGGCTAGCGGCTATTGCCGCCGCCGCCGCGTTTGCGTTTCCCGCGATTGCCCAGCCCACGGCCAAGAGCGAGCACGCCGAAGTCAGCCTCGTTTTCGAACGCAGCGCGGCGACACCGGGCGACACGCTACTCGGGGCCGTGAAGTTCAAGCTTGCCGATAAGTGGCACATCTACTGGCGCAACCCTGGCGACAGCGGCCTGCCGCCAACCGTAGAATGGGCGTCCTCGCCGCAGGTGACTGCGGGCGAGTTCAAATTCCCGGCCCCGTACGCGATCCCGCTTGGGCCGCTCATGAATTACGCCTACGAGCACGAGGTGGTCTTCCCGTTTGATGTGAAGATCGCGGCGGGCGCCAAGTCCGGCGACATTCTCACCATCGGCGGCAAGTTCGACTATCTGATCTGTGCCGACATCTGCATTCCCGAAAGCGTCACGCTGACCGCGGCGCTGCCCGTCGAGAAGGCAGTAGCGGCGTCGGAAGAGGGCGGGGCGATCATCATGGCCGCGCTGCCGACCTTGCCCGTGGCGCTGACCGGACATGCATCGGTCGAGCGCACGGCGAACGGCTTCAAGCTCGGCGTGACTGATCACGCGGTCGCCGAGGCGGCGAAGGACGCAAAGGCGATCCGCTTCTTCCCGGATGGACCCGAGCTGATCAATTCCGCGAAGCAGATCGTGCGTACGGGTCCCGATGGCGTTTCACTCGAACTCAGGGCGTCCGACTTCGCCAAGCCGGGCGATGCGGCGCTCTCCGGCGTCGTGGTCCTCACGAAGGCGGATGGATCGCGTAAGGCGTGGGAAGTTCCGGCGGCGCCCGGCGCGGCGCCTGCCGGCATCGCTGACAAGGAATTCATCAACGCCGACGTGGGCGCAACTCCGCCGCTGTCAACTGCCTCCAACGCTGGCCCGCCACAGGCTGCGCTGGATGTCGGCGGATTGTTCGGCGTACTGGTCTTCGCCTTCCTCGGCGGTCTCGTGCTGAACCTGATGCCGTGCGTGCTGCCCGTGCTGACGATCAAGGCGGCCGGCCTCGTTCACACGGCGCATGACCCGGCAAAGTCGCGCGCGCACGGTCTTGCCTACCTCGCCGGCGTGCTCGTGTGTTTTGCCGCGATTGGTGCGATCCTGATAGGGCTCAAGGCGGCGGGCGACAATTCGGCCGGACTGGGCTTCCAGCTTCAGTATGCTTGGGTCGTCGCGTTCTTCGCACTCGTGATGTTCGCGGTCGGCCTCAACCTGCTGGGCGTGTTCGAGATCGGCTCGTCGCTGATGGGCGTGGGCGGCAAGTTCGCCGAGCAGGGCGGAACGTCCGGCGCATTCTTCACTGGGCTGCTGGCAGCGTTTGTTGGGGCTCCATGCGTCGGACCGTTCATGGCGCCGGCGGTCGGCGTGGCGTTGACGCAGCCGCCCTTGGTCGTCATGGCCGTGTTCCTGGTCATTGGTCTGGGCCTGGCCGCGCCGTTCGTTCTGCTGAGCTTCACTCCCGCGTTCGCCAAGATCCTGCCGAAGCCTGGCCGCTGGATGGAGACGTTCAGGCAGGTGTTGGCCTTCCCGATGTTCGCAACCGTCCTCTGGCTGCTCTGGGTTCTGGCCGGGCAGGCCGGGACGGATGGCGTAATAGCCGTTCTGGGAGGCGGCATCGCGCTCGCCTTCGGCATCTGGCTGTCGAAGAAGATCGGCTCCAGCCTCCCTGGCCGGATTATCGCCGGCCTGATCATTCTCGCCGCTTTCGTCGTTCCTGCCGTCATGACCACGGCCACGAAGGCCGAAGCGACTAGCGCGGCCGCCGTTGGGCACGAGGTCTGGTCGCCTGAAAAAGTTCAGCAGCTTCGCGCCGAAGGCCGCGTGATCTTCGTCGATTTCACCGCGCGTTGGTGCGTCACCTGCCAATTCAACAAGAGCGCGATGAACGACCCCGCGGTGCAGAAGCTGTTCGGCGATCTGAAGGTCGCTTTCCTCGAGGCGGACTGGACCAATAAAGACAGTGTGATTGCCGCAGCCCTTGCCGAACATGGCCGCGCCGGTGTTCCGTTGTATCTGGTCTACCCCGCCAATGGCGGGGAGCCGCAGATCCTCGATCAGATCCTCTCCGTCGGGATGATCGAAAAGGCGGTCAAAGACGCCGCCGGTACGATCTGAGGCGAGCAGACCGGGGTGGGTCGGGGCTCGAAACCGCTTTCGCTTGGGAGAGGCGACATGGGCATTTTCAAACGTGACAGGCTTCCGGTCATTCTCGGCGCAGCTGCAGCCGCGGCTATCACGGCGGGCGCGCTGATCGTGTCGACCGCCAGCGCGGCCCCTCCGGGCGACGCGGCGCCGGCCTTCAAGGAAGTGAACACGGCAGGCAAGGAAATCTCGCTGTCCGACTTCAAGGGCAAGACGGTGATCATCGAGTGGACGAACAATGGCTGCCCTTTCGTCCAGAAGCACTACAACTCGCAAAACATGCAGAAGACGCAGGCAGCAGCCACGGCCGATGGCGTGATCTGGCTCTCGGTGATTTCGTCCAAGCCGGGCTCGCAGGGCAATGTTACCCCGGCTGAGGCCGACAAGCTCACCAAGGATCGCGGCGCCAAGCCGACTTACGTCCTCCTCGATCCTGACGGGTCGATGGGCCGGGCTTATGGCGCTAAGACGACGCCCCACATGTTCGTCATCACCCCTGACGGGAAGATCGCCTATAATGGCGCCATCGACTCGATCAAATCCAACAAGATCGAGGACGTTCCCAAGGCGACCAACTACGTCAACGCAACGCTGAGCGCGCTGAAGGCCGGCAAGTCGCCCGACCCGGCCCTGACCGTGCCCTACGGGTGCGACGTCAAATACTGAGCCGGAAATCCGGGGACGCGCGTCGCTGAGGCGCCGTTAAGGCTTTGCCAAAGGCCATGGGACCATTAAGTCCCGCTGACGTTGCGGGGACGGGCCCTATGGGCTATCCCCCGAACCCATGTCGGATGGCCATCATGTCGAAGGACGAGCAACAGCGGCGCCCAGAGGCCCGCAAGCCCCGGGGATTTCCGGATAGGACGGCGGCAGTCATTGCCGCCGAACGGAAGCTCGTTGACTCGATAAGCCAAGTTTACGCCCGCTGGGGCTTCGACGCGCTCGACACCGGTCCGTTCGAATATGTCGACGCTCTTGGCAAGTTCCTGCCGGACACCGACCGTCCAAACGCAGGCGTTTTCGCGCTGCAGGACGATGACGAGCAATGGATCGCCCTCCGCTACGATCATACCGCTCCGCTCGCCCGCTACGTGGCCGAGAACTGGGAGCGCATCCCCAAGCCCTTCCGCCGCTATTCGGCGGGCCCCGTCTGGCGCAACGAGAAGCCGGGCCCGTTTCGCTTTCGCGAATTCATCCAGTGCGACGCTGACTCGGTCGGCGTGGCCGGCCCCGCCGCGGATGCCGAGATGATCGCCATAGCCGCCGAGGCCATGCAGGCCGCTGGCGCCCAGCGTGGCGAATACGTGATCCGCGTGAACTCCCGCCAGCTGCTTGACGGCGTCATGGAAACCGCTGGCGTGGTCGATCCTGCCCAGCGCGGTACGGTGCTGCGTGCGCTCGACAAGTTCGACAAGTTCGGCGTCGAAGGCGTCACGCTTCTCTTGGGCAGGGGCCGCAAGGACGAATCCGGCGACGTTACCCAGGGCGCTGGCCTGCAGGCCAACCAGATCGACGTCCTGCTGGAATTCATCACTGCCCGGTCTGTCTCGCGTGCAGAGACGGCGCGAAAGCTCGCCAACTCGGTCGGAATGACCCGCTCGGGAGCAACCGGCGTCGCTGAGCTGGCCGAGATCGACAGCATCCTTACCGCACTTGGCATCGGCGATGATGCGGCTGTGTTTGACCCGTCGATCGTGCGTGGCCTCGAATATTACACCGGCCCGGTCTTCGAAGCCGAATTCCTCCGTGAGTTCCGCGACGCCGAGGGTAACCCGATGCGCTTCGGCTCGGTCGGTGGCGGCGGCCGTTACGACGGCCTCGTCGCCCGCTTCCGCGGCGAGCCGGCGCCGGCGACCGGCTTCTCCGTCGGCGTCAGCCGCCTTGCTGCGTCGATGGCTGCGAGCGGCGAAGAGCCGGTGCAGGGGCCGGTTCTGGTCCTCGTTCTCGACAAGGACCAGCTTGCTGACTACGCGACACTTGCGTCTGACCTGCGCCGCGCGGGCATCCGCGCCGAGATGTATCTCGGTTCGTCCGGCATGAAGCCGCAAATGAAGTATGCCGACCGACGCAACTCGCCCGCCGTCGTGATCGTCGGCGGCAATGAGCGCGAGAAGGGTGTCGTCACCATTAAGGACCTCAAGGCCGGTGCTGCCGCCGCCAAGGGCCTGATCGACAACGAAGCCTGGCGCGCTGAGCGCCCCGGCCAGTTCGAATGCCCGCGCGGCGAGATGGTTGCGCGGATCAAAGCCATCGCAGGCGCGTCGTGACCCTTTCCACCCAGGCCGCAGCCGCGCTGGCGCGCATCGCCCGGGTGAGCGGGGTTCGCGCTGAGCCGCAGACGTTGATGCCGGCTGAGATCGTGCTGGAGCTCTCAGGCGAAGCGGTCCGCTCGCGCCTTTGCACGTTCACGGACGCCAGCGGTAAGGAGCATTGCCTCCGTCCCGACCTGACGACTCCGATCGCCCAGATGGTTGCTTCAGGTGAGCTGCCTGTTGCGCGCTATCACGAGGCCGGCCCGGTCTATCGTCTGCCGCCGCGCGGATCGAACGATCCTGTCGAGCACATGCAGATCGGCTTCGAATGGTTCGGCAACCGCGGTTCGCCCGCCGAGGACGCCGAGGCCCTGGCCGTTGCGCTCGAGGCCGCGCAGGCGGGAGGCGTGCAGGCCGCCACCGTGCGTTTCGGCGATGTCGCCATCTATCACGCGCTGATCGCCGCCCTGCCGTTCTCGCCCCAGTGGCGCGATCGCCTGCGCCGCGCCTTCCCGCGCCGGAAGGGCCCGCGCGAACTGCTGGAAGCGGCAAAGGGCCAGGCGGGTTCTACAGAGGCGATCACCAGCATTGGCGCGTTGGCGCAAGCCGAAGCCGTTCGTGCGGTTGACGCAGAAATCAAGAAACTTGGCGCCGAGCCTGTCGCTCGGAGCGCCGAAGACATTGCAACCCGTCTCCGGGACAAGGCCCGCGATGTTGCGCCAGATGCCGCTTCGGCATCGGCGCTTGTTCGCTATCTTTCGCTTGCAATGCCTGCTGGTGGCAGTGTCGCAGCGCTCGAGGCATTCGCTCGTGAGACCGGAGCCGACCTATCGGGGTCGCTGGACGGCTATCGTGACCGACTGGCGCAAATCGAAAAGCTACGCCCGCCTTTCTGGTCCAGCGCCGTGTTCAGCGCCGAGGCCGGCCGTCGTTTCGAGTATTACGACGGGTTCGTTTTCGAGCTCACACGAGAATGGCAGGCCGATCGGCCGATCGTCTCAGGCGGCCGCTATGACAGCCTGATCCCGCAGCTCAGCGCGGGAACACGCGAGGCAAGCGCCATCGGCGCGGCGCTGCGCGCCGACCGCCTCGGCGAAGGAACGCGCTGATGACCAAGCTGACGCTCGCCCTGCCGTCCAAGGGCCGCCTCAAGGAGCAGGCGGAGGAGTTTTTCGCGGGCGCTGGGTTCCGTATCGAGGCGTTGGGCGGCGCGCGGGGATATTTCGCGCGGATCGCGGACCTGCCGGATGTCGAAGTGCGCCTGCTGTCGGCCGGCGAGATCGCCTCCGGCGTCATCGCCGGCGACATTCATTGTGGCGTGAGTGGCGAGGACCTTCTGCGCGAACAGGCTGGCGATCTGGATCGCGTGGTCCACCTGCTGGCCCCGCTGGGCTTCGGACGGGCAGATCTCGTCGTGGCGGCCCCCAAGAGTTGGCTGGACGTCGAGACGATGGCCGACGTGGACGATGTCGCCGCACGCCTGGAAGCCTCTACCGGACGCAAGCTACGCGTCGCCACCAAATATGTGCGTTCGACCCGCCGCTTCTTCACTGAAGAGGGTGTCGGCCACTATCGCATCGTCGAGAGCGCCGGCGCCACGGAAGGTGCGCCGGCGGCCGGCGTTGCAGAACTGGTCGTGGACATCACCACGACGGGCGCGACGCTGGAGAGCAATGGGCTGAAAGTTCTGCGTGACGGTGTGATCCTGCGCAGCCAGGCGCAACTCGCTGCGAGCCTTGAAGCTGAATGGTCAGACGTTGCTCTCATCGCGCTGAGGGCGATTGTGACAGGCATTGAAGCGAAAAACGGTGTCCGGACATCGCGTCTCGACGCTTTCGTGACGGCTCTGAACCATACGGCGGCGTGATCGGCGCGAGAGCGCGATTCCATGCGGTATCACAACAACTGCCTTGATGTTGCGCCTGCGAAGGAATTCTGGGGCAGTTTTTCCCCCGACCT
The DNA here is from genome assembly GCA_047601145.1 of Hyphomonadaceae bacterium. Lineage (GTDB taxonomy): Bacteria > Pseudomonadota > Alphaproteobacteria > Caulobacterales > Hyphomonadaceae > UBA7672. The sequence goes on along the minus strand of JASGJW010000003.1, from coordinate 247,179 downwards.
CAGCAAAACAGGGACGAACCGGGCCATTCCGTGCCTCTGATCGATAACGTCCCTGTAAGATCGTGCTTGACTCAACACGGCCCTTAGGTGAGGCTCAATACCGAACTGCTTCGGCGGTTTGGCGTTTCGGGGAGGAAACGCTCGTATCAGACCCTTTCAGTGGCGGCGCGTTCATCGCGCCGCCCTTTTTCTTTGTATTTCGGGCTGTGTCGTCCCGCCCTTCGTCCTAATCACCACAATCACGCTTCCAACCTGTCTGGTCGATGAACGGAATTGGTTGGGCCGGCTTTTTCTGCCTGGGCGCCAAAGGATTCGCCAGCCACGGGAAGGGAAGGCCAGAAGAAGTCGGGGCGGCCCGTTTCCAGACCGCCCCGCCAATCGGCATTCTGAAGTTCTTTGGTTATTGGCTCGCCCGGGGTCAGGATGGGCTGCCAAAGCGAACTTCTCGAATATCAATAAAGGTATATCGACTATCAGGCAATCCCATCAGCCGGGCTTCACGACTGAATATGCAGGTATCTCGATGCCGGGAAGGAATTCCTGCTTAGTCAGGTTTCGGGAAAGGACTTTTCTGCGGATCAGGGTTCTGTCGATCCGGATTCTGCAAACCTTGCTCATTTCGCGATTTGAGCCCTCCTCGCCCGTATGGCCTCACATCGTCGTGACTTAAAAATTTCATGCGCGGAAAGCGAAAAGGGCGGCTCCGAAGAGCCGCCCTTCCGTAGTTTTAACTCAACTGAGTCGGATGGACTAGAAGTCCATGCCGCCCATGTCCGGCATACCGCCGCCTCCATGCGCGTGGCCGCCGGCGTCTTTCTTCGGAGCTTCCGCAATCGCAGCTTCCGTCGTGATCAGCAGGCCGGCCACCGAAGCGGCGTTCTGCAGGGCGACGCGAACCACTTTCGCCGGGTCGATGATGCCCATCTCGACCAGGTCGCCGTACTCTTCCGTCTGCGCGTTGAAGCCGAAGGTCTTGTTGCCCTTCTCGCTCTTGATGCGGCCGACGACGATCGAGCCTTCGACGCCCGAGTTTTCCGCGATCTGGCGGATCGGGGCTTCGAGAGCCTTGCGGACGATGTCGATACCAGCTTGCTGGTCTTCGTTGTCGCCTTCAGCCTTGATCGAGAAAGCAGCGCGGAGGAGGGCGGTGCCGCCGCCCGCGACGATGCCTTCTTCCACAGCAGCGCGCGTGGCGTTCAGGGCATCGTCAACGCGATCCTTGCGTTCCTTGACTTCCACTTCCGTGGCGCCGCCGACCTTGATCACCGCAACGCCGCCCGCGAGTTTCGCGAGACGCTCTTGCAGCTTCTCCTTGTCGTAGTCGGAGGTCGTCTCTTCGATCTGCTTGCGGATCTGCGAGATGCGGCCTTCGATTTCCTTCTTCTTGCCACCGCCGTCGACGATTGTGGTGTTCTCTTTCGAGATCTGCACGCGCTTGGCTTTGCCCAGCATGTCGATGGTGACGTTCTCGAGCTTGATGCCGAGGTCTTCGGAGATCACCGTGCCGCCCGTGAGGATGGCGATGTCTTCCAGCATGGCCTTGCGGCGGTCGCCGAAGCCCGGGGCCTTGACGGCAGCGACCTTGAGGCCGCCGCGCAGCTTGTTCACGACGAGCGTCGCGAGGGCTTCGCCTTCAACGTCTTCCGAGATGATGATCAGCGGGCGGGCCGTTTGCACGACCGACTTCAAGCACCGGGAGCAGCGGCTGGAGCGAGGCCAGTTTTTTCTCATGCAGAAGGATGAGCGCGTCGTCGAGGACGGCCTCCATCTTGTCGGCGTTGGTGATGAAGTACGCCGAGAGATAGCCGCGGTCGAACTGCATGCCTTCGACGACTTCGAGCTTGGTCTCGATTTCCTTGGCTTCCTCGACGGTGATGACGCCTTCGTTGCCGACTTTCGCCATGGCTTCAGCAATCATCGCGCCGATTTCGGTCTCGCCGTTCGCCGAGATCGAACCAACCTGGGCGATCTCTTCGTTCGTCGTGATCTTCTTCGACTGCTTCTTCAGGTTCTCGATGACTTCAGCGACAGCGCGCTCAACGCCGCGCTTGAGGTCCATCGGGTTCATGCCGGCGGCAACGCGCTTCATGCCTTCGCGAACGATGGCCTGGGCGAGGACCGTGGCGGTCGTCGTGCCGTCGCCGGCGACGTCGTTGGCCTTCGAGGCCACTTCGCGCAGCATCTGCGCGCCCATGTTCTCGAACTTGTCGGAGAGTTCGATTTCCTTGGCGACGGTGACGCCGTCCTTCGTGGTGCGCGGGGCGCCGAAGGATTTCTCGATCACGACGTTGCGGCCTTTCGGGCCCAGCGTCACCTTGACGGCGTTGGCGAGGATGTCGACGCCGCGGAGCATGCGCTCACGGGCATCGGCGGAGAATTGTACGTGTTTGGCTGCCATGTGGCTTGTCTCTGTTAGCTAGATGATGGGGGTCGACGCGCGATTACTTCTTCGCGGCGGGCTTTTCGACGATGCCGAGGATGTCGCTCTCTTTCATGATGATGAGCTCCTCGCCGTCGAGGGTGACTTCCGTGCCCGACCATTTGCCGAACAGGATGCGGTCACCGGCTTTTACGTCGAGCGGGGTGACCTTGCCGTCTTCGCCGCGGACGCCCGAGCCAACCGCCACGATCTTGCCCTCCTGGGGCTTCTCCTTGACGGTGTCGGGGATGATGATCCCGCCCTTGGTTTTCTCTTCTTCCTTGACGCGTTTCACCAGCACGCGGTCATGAAGCGGACGAAAGCTCATGATTTCCCTCTGTTTTTTACGGTTCGAGCCGCTCACCTGAGCCGCCCGGAAAACTGCCTGCTAGCACTCCAATTGCAGGAGTGCCAACGGTGACGGGCAGGTATGACCGGCGAGGGCGCCTGTCAAGGGACGGTAGGCTGCCGGCGGGCAGCCAAACGGCGACGAATCCAGTTGTTTGAAGGCCGCTCGATCAGGGCGAAGGACAGCATCGCGACACCGACGGACACGGCCACGGCGACAACCCCCGTCAGGATGCCGCTGAGGATGGTCGCGCCTAGCACGGCGATGGCGACTTTCGCCACCAGTTCAACGACATATGGGTGGCCGAGATAGAGCGAATAGGAGGCGTCGCCGATCCGCGCGAAGGCGCGGGAGACCGCTCCTTGTTTCAGCTGCATGCCTAGGACCGAAATCACCACGATTGCTGCGGGCAATCCTTTTTCGACCTCGCGCGGCAGCGGCAGGTTATAGAAGGTCTGGCCGATAAGGGCTGCAGCGCCAACGATCCAGAGAGGCGCCATGGCTCGCACGACCCCGGGCCAGCGGTCATAGAGGACGAACACCAGGCACCCGAACACGAATTCCAGCAGGATGCCGGACGTGTAGAACCTCCAGACAACATTATCGACGGATCCGGCCGTGAGATAACCCGCCGCGACGAGTGCTATGATAGCGCCGGAAACAGCCTGGATGCGAATGGCTGGCGCAACGAGCAGGGCGATCACGAACAAGGCGTAGAAGAACATTTCGTAGTTGAGCGTCCAACCAAGGAAGAGAACGGGCTGAACAGCGCCCGAGCTGCGCTCGTACGGAATAAACAGGAGCGACTTGACCAGCTCTTCCGGCGTAGCGGCGCCCGAACTGAGCAAGGTCGGCGCGACGGCTCCTAGAGCGAACAGGCCCACGGTCAGCACGTAGTAGAGCGGAATGATCCGGGCGATCCGCTTCATGGCGAAACCGCCGGGCGACCGCTGATCCGGACGGGCGGTCGTGTAACACATGATGAAGCCGGAAATGACGAAGAAGATGTCGACGCCGTCTGACCCGGACACGAATGGGTTAAACCCCAGCAGGCCGAAATCGTCCCTAAGCGCCCCCCCATAGTGGAACACCACCACTGCAAGCGCGGCGATCGCCCTGAGGATCTGGACGGACTCCAGCTGGTCTTTCATGGTGAATGCCCCGAAGCCCGAAGTTGCTGACCAGTCCTCGCGCCCGGGCTACCAGTCAAGATACCGATGGATTTCAGTCTGCAAGCTGTGAGCCATGGCCTGCTGCGCATCCAGCCCCGGATGCCAGTTGCAGCCATAACGGCGTGCCGTGCGAGGCGGGTTCAATTCAAGGAAATGAACCTTGTCGTCGCCAGCCGACTGCCGTTGGGCGACTGCCGCCTTAACCCCATCGCGCGCTCGCGTGTACGCCTCGCCAGAAAGCATGCCGCCAAATACGGCGAAGACCTGCGCCTGATTGTACGTCGCGCGGATGCGGATCAGGAAGTCGACATAAGTTTTCTCGAAAGCCGGGACAGGATTTCCGGCCGCAAAGTCATTGGTGCCCAGATGGATGATTATCACCTGCGGCGTTGATGTCGCCGTTGGCCATTGCAATTCTGTCGAAGCAAGCGTGAGCCATGCAAGCGTGGTCATTGTCTTGCCGAAACCGTCAAAGTTGCGGCTCAGGCCTGTTCCGTCGACGGCTATTGTCTGAACATCAGCTGCAAAAGTGCGTCCGAGCAACGCTGGAAAGGCAAGGTCGGCATTCTGAGTCTCGTTGGAGAAGCGGCAGTATTGGTCCGCGCCCTCAACGCCGTAACCGGCCATGATGAAATCGCCGATCGCCAGTATCCGCCTGCTGGGCTCGACCGTTCCTTCCAGCTTGCCATCCGTCTGAAAACCAAGAAAGCGCGTTGGGCCAACGGCCGACGCCGTACGGCGTGTAACCCGGATCGTGTGTACGCCGCGATTTCCACTGAACAGCACGTAGGCGTGAGCGCCAGCTTTGAGCTGAAGGCGAGAGGACTTTCCATCCACCTCAACGTTGAGCCAGTTGCTCCCATTGTCCTCGATGCGCGCAGTCAGCTTGGCGCCGATCAGCCTGGCCTCGAAGCCGCTCGAAGGCCACTGGATAGTAAAGCCGCCGCCGGAAATCGGTTCCGATCGCCCGAGGATGCGCACCTTCGCGGGATCGGCATATGCTGCTGCCTGCGATCCGATGAGCAGGATCAACAACAGGCAGAGCTGGCGGATCAACCCCGTACGCATAAATCTTCCGGAGGCAGCAACGACTAAACTGGCGGATCTGACCTTATAGGCTGCCGGTCGTTGCAGTGAAGAAAGTTCAGTCCCTGCTCGCAAGGACAGGTTTCCAGCCGAGCGACTTCTCGACCTCGACTTGCAGCGAGGCCGCCATTTCGGCCTGAGCGCGCGCGCCCGGATGGAAGCCGCAACCATACCGGCCGGGGCCGTTCGCCGGTTTGAACTCGACGAACTGGACCTTGCTATCGCCTTCCTTGCGGACGAGTTCGACCGCTTCGGCAATAGACGTCTTCGCGGCCTGGTAGCGTTTGCCCCATAGGGAGCCGCCGATCGAGCCGATGATCAGGGCGTCGGGATAGGCCTGACGCATGCGGCGAAGCAAGAAGACGTAGGCGTCATCGAACGGGGCGCCTGGGTCGCTGGCTACGAAGTCGTTACCGCCAAGACCGATCACAATGACCTGCGGCTGGTAGGCGAGGGCCGCCCACGCCGTGTTGCCGTCGGCAAGGGTCTCCCAGGCAAGCGTGCCCATTGTCGGCCCGGCGTCATCGCCGAAATTGCGGATCAGTCCGCGTCCATCAACGGCAACAACGTGCACATCGGCGCCGAACGAGCGAGCCAGCACCGCCGGATAGGCAAGGTCGGCGTTCTGCGTTTCGTGGCTGTATTTACAGGTTTCGTTGGCGCCCTCGACCCCGAAACCCGTGGCGAAGGAGTCCCCGATGACGAGGATGCGCTTTTCGGGCTTGGCCGTCGGCTGGAGGTTCGCGGCCTCGACATTCAGAATGTTGGTGATGCCGACCTGCGGCGCCGTGCGGCGGGTTACGCGGATCGTGTGCTTGCCCGGTGCGCCGGTAAAGAGCGTGTAGGTCTGTGTGTCTTCATCGAGATGAAGCTTGGTGACGACCCCGTCGACCTCGACGTTCAGCCAGTTGAAGCCCCAGTCGTAAATTGTCGCCTTGAGGGTAGATCCCTCGAAGGTTGCCTCAAAGCCGCTGGATGGCCACTGAATGGCAAATCCGCCCGTGGGGATAATCTCTGCACGTCCGAGGATGCGGACGTTCTGGGCGTGAGCCGCGCCGGCAAACGCCAAAGCGGCCGCGAGCGAAGCAATCAGTCGGATGCCATTTTTCATCACCGTTGTTCAGCAGGAATGGCGCCAGTAGTCGCCGGGCGAGACGGTAAACGCGGAGGCCTGTTCGCCTTTTGCGCGATTATTCCCGCGTTGTGAACGAGTCAGCTGGCCGGATGGCCTTCCAGGCCAGGATCTTGGCGGCGACCTTGCCGTTCGGCAGGCGCCATTCGGCCTCGACATACCCCGTCGTCTTCGAGCGGTTAACAACGCGAGCTTCGATCTCGATTTCGGGGCCGGACACCGGGCGGAAGATTTTTACCTGCAGGTCCTGGGTGGTGAAGCCTTCGCCTTCCTCAAGGGCAGTAACCATGCACATCGAGACGACATTGTCCGAGAGCGCGGCGATCCAGCCGCCGAAGACCCGGCCGTCATAGATGTCGCGCGAGCCATCATTGGGCCAGCGGAACAGGACGCGGCCGATCTCCGCCTCCTTGCACCAGAGATCCGGGCGGATGCCCAGGTTGCGATGAGCCGGCGGCAGGTCGCCGGACATGAAGCGGTGCACGCGAGCGTTCACGTGAGGCGGCAGGTTGGGGAAGCCGTCGAAGCTCATGGGCAGGGTCCGTCAGGTCGTTGCGAGGTCGCTAGCGGACTTCAGCGCCCGCTGGAAGGGGAAAGCTCCTGCTCAGGCGGCTGCCAGCTCGAGCAGGGCCGCCGGGCCAGCCGTGAAAGCGCGACGGGCCATGGTGGCGGTGCGCCTCTGCAGGGCGCCCAGCGCCTTAACGATGCGGCGGGCGGACTCGAGCGCATCTGGAAATGCCGACGTAACTGAAACCAGAACGGCGGCGCGGACGAGATCGTGCTTGTCCCGGCGGGTCATCAGGGTTGCGCGCTTGGCAAGTTCGTTGAGGAACAGCGGCTCGGAATATCCGAACGTCGCTGCAATGCCATCGAGTTGCTGCGTCGTGACGGGGAGCTGGTAGCTCGACAGCAACTCCATCAGGACGGCCCGGTTCGCCGGTAGTTTTCCATCGCCGCCGCGACCCAGGAAGTAGACGATCTCGGGCAGGGACTTTCTCGAAAGCCGTGCCGACTCCGCGCGCCGCACGGCAGGTGTCGCGATGAAAGCCTGGTACAGAACGACGCACAGGAAAACGAACCCGGCTAGGGCGACGAGGATGAAGATCCTGTCCCAGTAGATCCCGTCATCGCCGTACAGCAGATACCCGGTTTTCATGGAGCCCCCTCCGGCCGGAACCATAGGCATCCGTCATTGCTGGGACAAGCGCAGCATGTGGAAGCGACCGGAGGGAAGCTGACGTCAGGCTGGTTTGAAGTTCAGCGCCACGCCGTTGATGCAGTAGCGCAGGCCGGTCGGTGGCGGACCGTCAGGGAAGACGTGGCCCATGTGGCTGCCGCAGGTATCGCAGTGCACCTCGGTGCGGACCATGCCGTGGCTGCGGTCGATGGTTTCGCCGAGCGCGCCTTCGATGGGCGTGGTGAAGCTGGGCCAACCGGTGCCGCTTTCGAACTTCACGGTGTTGTTGAAAAGCGGCGTGTCGCAGCCGGCGCAAACGAAGACGCCGGGGCGTTTTTCATAAAGCAGGGCGCAGGAGCCGGGGCGCTCCGTGCCGTGCTGGCGCATGATGGCGTACTGTTCCGCCGTCAGGCGCTTGCGCCATTCTTCATCGGTATGGACGACGGGGAAGGAATGCGGGGCCATGAATAGCCTCCTTTTCGGGGTTGCGGCCTGAATACGTGCGCAACCCCCATATGGTTACACCTTGATCGCTATACAGCCGTGACGCCGCCATCGACGACGATGTTCTGCCCCGTGAGCCAGGCTCCAGCGCGCGAAGCGAGCATCACGGCTGCGCCGGCAATATCGTCCGGCACACCGATGCGGCGCAGCGGGGTTTCTTCCTCGCGCTGCTCCTTCATTTGCGGGTCTTCCCACAGCGCCTTCGCGAAGTCGGTTTTCACCAGGCCGGGCGAGATGCAGTTCACGCGGATGCCGCTCGGCCCGAGTTCGGCGGCGAGGTTGCGGGCGAGCTGCACGTCGGCCGCTTTGGAGACGCAGTAGGCGCCGATGACGGTCGAGGCGCGCAGGCCGCCGATCGACGAGATGATGATGATCGCACCGTCCTTGCGGGCGGCCATCTGCGGAGCGACCAGCGTCGTCAACGTGTTGTTCGAGATGATGTTATTGGAGAGGATCTTCGCAAACGCTTCGTCCGTGATGCCGGACATCGGGCCGTAATACGGGTTTGAAGCCGCGTTGCAGACCAGGATATCGACCTTGCCGAAGGACGCGTTGGTTTCGTCGACCAGGCGCTTGAGGTCCTCTTTCGACGAGATGTTGGCGGGAACGGCGATCGCAGTGCCAGGCTTGTGCTTTGCGTTGATGGCGGCGGCGACTTCCTCGCACGGGCCAGGCTTGCGGGAGGAGATCACGACGCGGGCGCCGTGCTCGGCGAACTGTTCGGCGATGGCCTTGCCGATGCCCTTGGTGGAGCCCGTGATGATGGCGGTCTTGCCGGTGAGGTCGAACAGGGTTCCGGTCGCGGGCATTGGATGTTTCCTTCCAGCGGGGCGTCCGCCCCGGTTGTCTGACGCAATTATCTTGCGTTCATAGCGCCCGTTTCGCGGAATGGAAGCGCCGCAGCGGCGGCATGACGCGGGCCGGCGCTGTGGCGGACAGTTGCATCCGGAGACTGGCCTATGAGACTTTCAGGGCGGTCGTGGGAAATCAAAGGGAAGCCGGATGAGCGCCTACGAACTCTTTGTCCTCGCAGTCGCTGGCGCCAATGGCGGCATGCTTTACTGGGCCATGCGCCGGCGCCAGCAGGTCTTCGCCTGGATCAAGGCGCGCCGCCGCTAGACATATTACCCGGAACCCTTCGAGCCGCGTGACGTTGCACCTCCAGCAACTGGAGTAGCGTCATGAATGAAGTTTCGATCATTGGCGCCGTGGTCATCGGTATCCTTGCCGGCTGGATCGCGGAGCAGGTCATGGGCCGCGAACACGGTCTCCTGACAAATCTCATTGTCGGCATTGTCGGCGCCTTCCTTGGCGCGTTCATCGCGAGCGCCCTCGGTATTGGCTTTGCCGGGTTCTGGGGCAGCCTTCTGGTTTCTACGGTTGGAGCGATCGTTCTTCTCGCCCTTGTTGGAATGTTCCGGCCTCGCCGCATGTTGTAGGCAGTTCTGCAAGTCAGGGCTGTTGGTGAAGCGGCCGTCCGACAGGGCGGCCGTTCTCATTTGGCCGACGGCTTGTAGGGATGTTTTTTTACCCACCTGTATCTATCGACGATCACATAGATGAAGACCGCCCAGCTGATCACCAGCAGGCCGCCGCCAGCCCACATGGCCCAGTCGGGCGCTCCTGGCGTGTACTTCCACCACAGGAGGATACCGGCGCCTGCGATGATGCCTGCGAAGCCAATCATGCGCTTGTTGCGGTGAAGTTCGCGAACCTTCTTGATCCACGCTTGACGCCCCGCAAGCTCCGGATCGGCATGACCTTGCGGACTGTCTGACTGGGACATTCTGGGCGCCTCGAGGTTGTTTGCTGCGGGCAAGGCATCGTGCCCCAAGCCTGATCGGTCAAGTTGAAGGTCGGCCAGCCCAGTCGCTTTACCTCGCGTTGAGGCCGCTCCCCTGGCGTTCATGGAGCAGACGCTTGATGGATGCCCAGCCCTTGCTACGCTCACGTCAACGTAACCGCAGCCAGTACGGCGAGGCGTCATGTCTGAAGCAGCAACCGCGCAGCTGGGCTTCGACCCGGCTGACCTCAAAGCCAGATACCGCGCCGAACGCGACAAGCGGCTCCGCCAGGACGGCAACGAGCAATATGTCGAGATCGCCGGGCAGTACGCGCACTATCTCGACGATCCCTACATCGCCCGCGTCGAGCGCACTGCCATGTTCGATAAGGTCGAGGTCGTTGTGGTCGGTGGCGGCTTTGGCGGGTTGCTCGCCGGGGCGCGGCTGAAGCAGGCGGGGATCGAGGATGTCCGCATCATCGAGAAGGGCGGGGACTTTGGCGGAACCTGGTACTGGAACCGCTATCCCGGTGCGGCTTGCGACATAGAGAGTTATGTATACCTGCCGCTGCTCGAAGAGGTCGGTTACATGCCGGTCGAGAAGTACACGCGCGCACCGGAGATCCTGAAACACAGCCGCGCCATCGGCGAGACGTTCGACCTTTACAAGGGCGCGATCTTCCAGACCGAGGTGACGAGTGTCCGCTGGGACGAAAGCGCTGCACGCTGGACGATCAGGACGAACCGGGGCGATGCGCTGAAGGCGCGGTTCGTGGTGCTCGCGTCAGGCCCACTGCATCGCCCGAAGTTGCCAGGCATCCCCGGGGTCGAGACGTTCAAGGGACATTCGTTCCACACCAGCCGTTGGGACTACGCTTATACGGGCGGTGACTTCGAATGGCGGTCTCACCAATCTGAAGGACAAGGTGGTTGGCATCATCGGGACCGGCGCCACGGCCGTGCAGTGCGTGCCGCATCTGGGCGCCGGCGCCAAGCAGCTTTACGTGTTCCAGCGTACGCCATCCTCCATTGACGTCCGCAACAACAAGCCGACCGACCCTGAATGGGTGAAGACGCTGACGCCCGGCTGGCAAAAGCGCCGGATGGACAATTTCAACGTCCTCGTCTCGGGCGGTTACCAGGAAGAGGACCTGGTTTCCGACGGCTGGACCGACATCATCCGTAACATCCTGATCCTGGCTGGCCGTGGCGCGAAGACGCCGCAGGAAGCGATGGAGCTCGCTCAGCTGGCGGACTTCAAGAAGATGGAATCCGTCCGCGCGCGGGTGGACTCGGTTGTAGGCGACAGGGCCACGGCCGAGGCGCTGAAGCCCTGGTACAACCAGTTCTGCAAGCGGCCCTGCTTCCATGACGAGTACCTCGCCACGTTTAACCGGCCGAATGTCGAGTTGGTCGATACGAACGGGAAGGGCGTCGAGCGCATCAACGAGACTTCCGTCTTTGCCAACGGCAAGGAATACAAGGTCGACTGCCTGATCTACGCGACGGGCTTCGAGGTCGGCACAACTTACAGCCGCCGCGCCAACATGGAGCTGCACGGTCGTGGCGGCGTCACGCTGACCGAGAAGTGGAAAGACGGCGCCGCGACGCTGCACGGCATGCACGTCAACGGTTTCCCGAACGCCTTCATCATCGGCAACACGCAATCGGGCTTCACGCCCAACTTCCCGCACATGATCGACGAGCAATCGCGCCACATGGCCTACATCCTCGGAGAGGCCGCAGAGCGTCAGGCGACCATCGTCGAGGCAACGCCCGAGGCTGAAGCCGCCTGGGTCGAGGAGATCATGAACACGGCGATTATCCGCCAGAAGTTCTTCGAGGAATGCACGCCGGGCTATTACAACAATGAAGGCCAGCCATCGCCTGCCGCCGTTCGCAATGGCAGCTATGGCGGGGGCCCAATCGCCTTCGTGAAAATTCTAGAAGCCTGGCGCGCCGAAGGCAGCCTAAAGGGGTTGGATCTGGCGCGCGCCTAGAGCCACACGCCAGCCAGTGCATTCATTACTTCGACGGGTCCGTGAGCGCTGCATAGGTGATGCGAGGCGAGATGACCCGCGTCTGTGGCGTGCCGCCTGTCGGCGTTGAACCGTTGAGGTTCTGGATCATACCAACGAAGACGAGATCGTTGGTCGGATCGATCCAGAACCAGGTCCCGAAGGCGCCGCCCCAGTAGAAGCTGTTGAGGCCCTGCGGCGTCGTGGCCGCCTTCGGGTCCAAGACAATCGCGAAGTCCATGCCGAAGCCGATGCCTTCCTGGCTCGGGCCGTAAAGGTCAACCTTCACGCCCGGCTGCAGGACGTTGGTGCGCATCAGCTTGATCGTGTCGGCCTTGAGAATGCGCTTGCCATTGAACTCGCCGCCATTACCGACGGCCTGCGCAAACCGCCAGTAATCCTCCGCCGTCGACATCAGGCCGCCAGATCCCGCGAGGAAGGACGGCTTCGACGTGGTGACGCGGTTCTGGTCCGGGCCCTTGATCTTGCCGGCGCTGTCGTAGGTGTGGATCGCCACGACGCGGCTGGCCTTTTCGGGGGAGACCCAGAAGCCTGTATCCACCATGCCGAGCGGCTTGAAGATGTGCTGGTCGAAATAGGCATCGAGCGACTGGCCTGACAGCTTCTCGACGATGTAGCCCTGGATGTTGACGCTCGGACCGTAATCCCAGGCCGTGCCCGGTTGCGTCTCGAGCGGCAGCTTCTTCAGCTTGTCGATCATGCCCTGAAGATTCGTCTCGCCGAGGTTGTCCTTGTCGTAGACTGCGCTGACGCCGAAGCCGGCCGAGTGGCTCATCAGCTGCGCCATCGTCATCGGCCTGGTCTGTTCGGCCAGCGCGCCGTTCGGTCCTTTCACCTTCAGGCCCGCGAATTCCGGAATGTATTTCGACACCGGATCGCTGAGTTGCCATTTGCCCTGTTCCCAGAGCTGCATCATCGCAACGCCGGTGATGGGTTTGGTCATCGAGGCGATGCGGAAGATCGAGTCCGGCCTCAGCGCATCGCCGGTCGCGGCGTTGGCTTTGCCGTAGGTATCGAAGTGAACGATCTTGCCGTGACGCGCGACCAGGGTTGTCACGCCGGCGAGTTTCTGCTGATCGACCAGCCCGCGGAATTCCGACGTCAGCGCATCGAGCCCCGCGGTCGTGAAGCCCTGGCTTTCCGGTGACGCGGTCGGCATGCCGAGATCGGCCGCCATCTGCGAGTGGGGCGTGACGCCGCCGCCGGTCATGTCGGCGATGGTGGAACAACCTGCGACGAACATCGCGGCGCCCATTGCGGTGGCGGCAAGCAAGCGCACGGTTCTGCGTTTCATGTGATCTCTCCCCAAGGCGCCGGATTTGGCTTTGTTGTTATTGGCCGCGAACTTCGCGCGGGCCAGGGGAGGGGTCAACGCAGCTGGCGAAGGCGTGAAGACTAGAGGCCCCAGTCCTGGGACAGCGCCTGGATCAGGGCATCGCGACGGGTTCTGACATCGTCAGGCGTCCAGCGCGTGCGGCCGCGAAGATCGCGGCTGTAGGCGAAGGACGGTTCGCCATGGCGGAAATAGATGAGCAACTTTTCCGGGAAGGACTTCCGGTCGGCCTCCTGGTTTTCCGCGTGCGTCAGCAGCGTGAAATTGCCGATGCACTCGGTCAGCTCCTCGCGGTCGCGGGCGCGGGACCATTCATCATACCAGTCCGACCCGCGCGACGGCGTGCGCGGCAGGATGTGTTCGACGGTCGCGTCAGTTTTCGGGTCGAGCGCGATGCCGCCCTCGACACTGCCCGAGATACGCATCAGCAGGGCGCGCCGTTGCTTGAAGTTCGGGAACCGGCCTCGCAGCCGTTCGATGAAGTCGGCCTTCTCCCGCGATGTCAGATCGAGCGGGCTTTCAGAGTTGAACAGCACGCCAGGGCGATCCATAGCGTCGAGCACCCGGCGATAACGTTTGTGCCGGTATTCGCGGTCCTTCACCGAATACTGCATGGCGTAGGCGAGGCGGTCCAGCGCCCAGAAGAAACGGTCCGCCGTTTCGGCGTCATGCGGGTGCTCGACCAGGAACATGATTGCAGGGGCCCGCCAGCTCTCGTGATGGATCGCGCGCAGATAGGTCACGCGGCGCAGAGCTTCCGGCCCGAGATCGAGATGGTCGGTCTTGCCGTTCACGACCGCATCGTAGGCGTCGACAAAGCGCGGCAGGCGTTCGTTGAGGAAGGCGCTGAAACCCTGTGGGCTGATCGCCGCCATCAGTGCTTCGACCATCTCGCCAACGCCGTCGCGATCGTAGATTGAACGGACCTGTTTCCACATGTCGCCGAAGCCACGGTCACCAAGGCGTGCGGTGTATGTGTTCCAGCGCTCGGATTGCTCCCGGGCTTCCTGAGGCGTGAAGCCAGCGCGTTCGAACAGCGCGTTCTTGAGGATGTCGTGGTCTGACAGCGGCTTGCCACGGAAGTTCAGCGACTGGAAAACCTTGTAGGCGATCGAGTACTCCGACACGCGCACGCGCACGATCGACACTTCGTCCAGCAGCCAGACCGCGAAGCGCGAACGCTCCTCGTCTGACATGTCGGAGACATAGTCGTACATCTGGTTCACGGCGCCTGCGAGACGCGATTGGCTCTCGGATCCGGAGGCGCGGCCGGCCTCGCGAATGGCGTCCTGGTCGCGAGTTGCTTTCCGCTCCTGGACATGGCGGCGGAAGAAGTTGGTGTCGTTGGAATTGAGCGTGATGCGCCAGCGTTCGCCGCCGCCGAAGATCATGCCCATGGTCTCGTGGCCGATCATGGAATGCATCAGCGCCTGCTCGTCGGTCGAGTTCGACAGGTCGCGCATGACCGCCATGAGGATTGTGAGCGTCGTCAGGCGCTGCTGGCCGTCCACGACATCAGATGGGCCCTTGTTCCGGGGTCGGATGACCACGATGGCGCCGAGGAAGTAGACCGTTCCGGCCCGGAAGGCTTCGAGCAGATCCTTGATCAGCGCCTCGGTTTCTTCGTCTTCCCACGCATAGGCGCGCTGGAAAGGCGGAACCCGGATGTCCGTCCCCACGCTGAAAACATCGCGGATGCGCTGGACTTCAGCGGCGATGGACATGCACTACGCTTCCCCGAACTAACTTCCGGTACCTATCCATACAAGTTAGTCAGGTCCAATCTGCTCGATCAGGCTAGACGAGGCGACTCATGAGGCTGTGTGTTTTTGAAGCCACGACTGGTAGTGGTGTGGGGCTTGTCATGGGACAGGAGATTGCGGATCTGCGAAAGGTCGCGCCGCAGCTCTCTCCCAATCCTGTGGATATTCTGGCAGCGGGCCAGGCCGGCCTCGAAGCGATCGAGCTCGCCGCGAAGACCGCGCCCAGGCTGGCCCTCAAGGACGTGAAGCTCAAATGTCCGGTCGGCCGGCCCGGCAAGATTCTCGGGATCGGGCTGAATTACCATGACCACGCCAAGGAAACCGGCCGTGAGGCGCCGACGACCCAGATGTGGTTCAACAAGCAGGCGTCCTGCGTCCATGGACCGTTCGATCCTGTGCTGATGCCTGCGGTTTCGACGGCGCTGGACTACGAAGTCGAGCTGGTGGTGCTGATCGGCAAGCGCGGGCGGCATGTTCCGCGCGAGCGGGCACATGAGATCGTCGCAGGCTACATGACTGGTTGCGACTATTCCGTCCGCGACTGGCAGCGCGCGACGCAGACCATGATCATGGGCAAGGGTTTCGACACGCACGGGCCGGTCGGCCCGTGGATCACGACGCCGGACGAAGCGGGCGACGTGCAGAAGATGGGCCTGAAGTGCTGGGTCAATGGCGAGCTACGTCAGAGCGGCACGACGGCCGAGATGATCTTCGATGTGCCGGCGCAGATCGAACACCTGACCAAGGCGTTCGCGCTGGAGCCAGGCGATCTCTTATTTACCGGCACCCCTGCAGGCGTCGGCGTAGCGCACACTCCGCCGAAATTCCTGAAGGTTGGGGATACAGTTAAAGTTGAAGTCGAGCGGCTTGGCGTGATCGAGACGGTGATCACGCAGGAAACTGCCCGCGCGCAGATCGGCTAGCGCGTGAAGGTGCGGCGCGACATCCTGCTGTTCGGGGCGCTTGCGGTTGTCGCGTTAGTCGGCGGGCTGCTTCTGGTGCTGGGCAAGCCAGGCGCATCGGTCGATGGGTTCGTGCGTGACTCAAAGGCGCGTGCAGCAAAGACGCAGATCGCTCCGGTGAATGCGGAAGCATTTCGCGGGACAGTGTGTGCGGCAACGCCATGCGTGCTGGTCGAGGCGGGCGGGCTCGCCTTTGTTGTCGGGACAGGCGAGGGCGCCGCAGATGGCTTGAGCGGGCTCGGGCTGATGCGATCCGATCTCGATGCGATCGTGTTGCCGGACCTCACGCTTGAAACGGTTGCCGGGTTGCCGGGTTTGGCGCGCGCGAGCCTCATGAAAGGTCGTACCCAAACGCTGAAAGTCTATGGGCCGGCCGGAATCGTTCCGGTGGTGGATGGAATCAACCTGATGCTCTCGGGTGATCCTGGCGTCCGGCTAGCCGTCGGCGCCGAAACCGAGGATCAGGGGCTGGAAGGCGTCGTCGTGTTCGACTCTGGCGTGGTCTCTATCCGCGCGTTCGGCGGACAGGGCCGGGGCGAGAGCCGGGTCCACCGTATCGATTTCGAGGGCAAGTCGCTTGTGCTCGCAGGTTGCGCTGCGAAAGCAGAGCAGATCGTGGCGGCCGCGCGGGGGACGAAGCTGGTGGCAGGCATTCTGGCGGCCTCATCGCCCGAGCTGGCGCCGGAGAATCGTTCCGTGTGCATATCGGTCAAGGATGCGCTGACAGCCGCCGGACAAGCCAAGCTAGCGGCAACGGTGCTCGCGCCACTGCTGCCTTCGGCGGCGATTCCCGGGTCTCTCGGAGCGTGGGGAGAGATTCTGAAGCGGGAAAAAGCGCCTGCCACGATCCTTGGAGGGCCTGGAACAGTGCTCGACCTGTCCGGCGAGACGCCTTCGATGAGGGCGCCGAGCTGAGGATATCCGTCAGGAAATCAGGGCCCTGAAAGCAGGCGGGGGTTCTGGCCGTGCCAGAACCCCCGCGCTCCCCGGTCGCCCCCGTCGCCGCCCCTGTGCCTCGTCCCGGAGGCTCCCCGAAAGGGCGGCGCGTTCGATTGTGGCGATCTAGAGGCAAGTCTTCGGTCACTGTCTACTTGAGAAGACACGCCATCTGTTCGAGACCTTCCCCTTGTGTCCCAAAGACCACATGAGCAAAGCCGAGTTATCACGCGGCAATGACGTAAAGGCCGCTGAAAACAGGCCGGGGGAGGCGAAGTTGGTGATATTCAACACGCCGATGCATCTGTGGGCTCGTGAACATGCGCCGCCGCGCCGCTACACTCGTGACTTGTCATTGCTCGCGGATGCAAACAGAAACAATGTCGTGGACGTCCAAGTCCGCAACCTGAGGGGCTGCTCCGGTTAATGCCTGTTATTGCCCACATCATGCTGGCGCTGGTTTACATTACAGCGTCGGTTCTCGGCGCGGTTGCGCTGTACCTGTACCAGGGCTTTGCCCCGGTCACGGCTGCGATCATTGGTGCGACCTCGTCGCTGGCCCTGATCCAGCTGCACATGGCGCTGTCCCGGCTGGGCGGCGGAGACATCAACAAGCAGCTGTTCGATATCCGGCAGGAAATGCGCAAGCTGACCTCGCGCGTGGCGCAGGCTGAGCAGCACTCCACTGAACTCAAGGCCTCGTTCGAGCGAGAAGTCACCCAGCGCCGCGAGACTATCGTCAACGAGATGCGCGGCCTCGAGGGGATGATCCAGAACCTCTCGAGTAAGTTCGAAAAGCGCGTCCAGTCTCTCCGCGCGCAGGCTGTCGACACGCCGATCGACGGCGCCTCGATCCTCGACGCCGTGAAGGAAGCGCTGCGCGAGAACCGCGTGGACCTGCACCTCCAGCCGATCGTGAACCTGCCGCAACGCCGGACCTGTTTCTATGAAGGCTTCACCCGCCTGCGCCGGGCCGACGGCAAGATTATCATGCCGACCGAATTCCTCGGCGCCGCCGAGCGGGCGAACCTGCTTGGCGTGATCGACAACATGCTGCTGTTCCGCTGCGTTCAGATCGTGCGGCGGCTTTCGGAGCGCGACCGGCGGATCGGGGTGTTCTGCAACATCTCGATGGCGTCGCTGGAGGATGAGCACTTCTTCCCGCCCTTCCTCGACTTCATGCGCGAGAACCGCGACCTGGCCCACGCGATGATCTTCGAGATCAGCGTGCGCTCGTTCAACACGCGCTCCGACATCGCGGCCCGCAACATGGGGCGCCTGAAGGAGCTTGGCTTCCGCTTCTCGCTGGACAAGGGCGATGGGTTGAACTTCGACCTGCCGGCGCTTCAGGCGGCGGGCGTCAAGTTCGTGAAGATCAATGGCGAGCGGCTGCTGGAAGAGCTGACCCCGGGCGGCGAGCGTCCGATCTCGGCGATCTCGCGCGACATCGCGGCGGAGGACGTGCCGGCAGTGTTCGTTCGCTACGGTATCGATCTCGTCGCAGAGAAGGTCGAGAACGAGAAGTCCGTGATCGAGATCCTCGAGTTCGAGATCCCGTACGGTCAGGGCCACGTGTTCGGCGCGCCGCGTCCGATCAAGGGTTCGCTGCTGGAAGAGACCGCCCCGCCGGCGGAATTCGTACGCCGCGTCTCGGCGCAGGCGATGTAGGGCGTGACGACGCCCGACCTGCTTTCCGGCCTTTCCAAAGTTGCCGACCAGTACGACGCGATCCTGTGCGACGTCTGGGGCGTCATCCATAACGGGCGCGAGGCGTTTGTCGGGGCCTGCGAGGCTTTGCGGGAATTCAGGCGTACGCGTGGGCCGGTGGTGCTGATCACCAATGCACCGGTTCCGAAGGAACGGGTGACGCGGCTGTTCCCGAAGTTGGGTGTTTTAGCGGACTGCTTCGATGACGTGGTGGCGTCGGGCGATGCGACGCGGAACGAGCTGATGCGCGTTGCGCCTGGGCCGGTCTACAGGATCGGGCTGAGCGAAGATGTAAGCGTCTATCAGGGGCTGCCGCTCGACTTCAGCGACGATCCCGCCGTGGCGAAGGTGATCTGCTGCACATCGCTGCGCGACTATCCAAACGGGACGCCGGAGCCATATCGGCCTGAGCTCAACATGCTGGCGGGTCGCGGGCTGCCCATGATCTGTGCGAACCCGGATGTCGTGTTCCGGCAGGGCGATCGGTTGATCTGGTCGGCGGGCGCGCTTGCCCAGATTTTCGAGGAAGAGGGCGGAACGGTGATCTCGCCGGGCAAGCCGCATGAGCCGATCTATCGGCTGGCGTTCGAGCGGGCTGCGGAGATCGCGGGCAAGGCGATGTCCCGGGAACGGACGCTGGCGATAGGTGATGGGCCGGCGACGGACATTCTCGGCGCCAACAGACAGGGCATCGCCTCACTGTTCATCGGCAGCGGCATCCATGGGCATGTGATCGGAGCGGGAGAGGATTTCCTGGCGTCGTCGGCGAAGGTGCTGGCGGATGAGGGGGTGAGCGCGACCTACGCGATGCACGAGCTTGCCTGGTAGCAGCGCGCGCCCTGCCGCTGGTGGAGGACTATCGGGCAGTTAATGTCGCTTGTGTCGACGGGGTTGGTTGCCAGCTCGTTCGTGTGTGTTCGTGCCCGTGTCATGCGGGAGATCATACGCCTGCATTTTCCCCGGCCGGATTCGAGCCACGCTCTCCCGCCATCTTTGCGGCCAGCCCGTCGTAATCAGGCCGGAAGACATTCGGTCTCCCCACGAAAGCGAAAGGCCCGCGTTTCAGCAGGCCCTTCTTTGTAGGGTCAGATACCTTGGGCGATCTACGCGAACATCGCGTCGATGTCGTCCTGGCTGGTGATCGGGCCGTTGAGGGCGGGGCCGTTCAACAACTGGTCCTTGTCACGCTGGTCGGCTGGGGTTTCCGGCGCGAGGCTGTCGACGACGCCGAGGGCAGAGGAGAAGTGGGCGACGCGTTCCTCGATGTGGCGGAGGGTCGAGATCACCTTCTTGATGCGTTGGCCGGTGAGGTCCTGGAACGAGCAGGCCTCGAAGATGCGGAGCATTGCAGTATCGACGTCGGATTTGTAGAGTTTCATGTCGGTTGGCTCGAGGCCCATCAGGGCTTCGGCTTCGGACATGATGGTCTCGGTGGCGCGTTCGGTGTCGCGCACCACAGCATCGAGTTCGACCGAGGCGCCAGGGATGCGGGTGTCCTTGATGTCGTTGGCCTGCAGGCCGGAGATTTCGTCGCGCGCCTTCTGGATGAAGTCGGCGATGTACTTGAACTCATCGATGATCGAGCGATCGAGCGAGCCGAAAAAGCTCTTCATTGCATCGGCCATCTGGTGGGAGAGGTCGAGGACCTCGACGAGGGGGCGGTCGCGCACGCCGGAAGCCTTGAGGCTGTCCATGGCGGTGCGGATCTTCTGGGCGGCTTCAGCGGCTGACATCAGAATTCTCCCAGCACGGTCTTGAGCTTGCCCTTGAGGGTTTCGGCGTTGAACGGCTTCACGATGTAGTTGTTCACGCCGGCCTTCTTTGCGGCGATGACGTTCTCGGTCTTCGACTCAGCCGTGATCATGATGAAGGGGGTGGCCTTGAGCTTTTCGTCGGCCCGGACCTGCTGAAGCAGCTCGTAACCGGTCATCGGCTCCATGTTCCAGTCGGAGATGACGAGGCCGAACTTGCTTCCCTGCATCTTTTCCAGGGCCTGGCGGCCGTCCTTGGCCTCCTCGATGTTCTTGAATCCCAGCTGGGTCAAAAGGTTGCGGATGATGCGGATCATCGTCTGGTAGTCATCCACGACGAGGACTGGCATGGACAGGTCAACGGCCATGTTCCGGAGGCTCCGTATTGTTTGCTATAGGCAAATATATGGAGAGAGGCCAAATAATTGGTGAACGGCGCTCCAGCTTGGCCTATGGGAGCCCGCTGTAACGGGCGGGACGCCGGATTCGGACTTTAGAGGACTAGGGTATGAAGAAGGGCAAGACTTTCGCGGATCTGGCGCTGGGGATGACCGTCTCCATCCAGAACACCGTGAAGGAGCAGGACGTGGTCGACTTCGCCCGCGTCTCTGGCGATCATAACCCGCTGCACATGGACGAAGAGTACGCGAAGACGACCCAGTTCAAGGGACGGATCGCGCATGGCGCGCTTACGGCGAGCTACATCTCGGCGATCCTGGGCAATGACCTGCCGGGACCGGGCGCCGTTTTCATGGAGCTGAACCTGAAGTTCGTTCGCCCAGTGCGGATCGGCGACACCGTCGTCTCGACGGCGGAAGTCATCGAGATGGTCGAGCGCGGTCATCGCGTGCGACTGAGCGTTAAGGGCGAAGTCGACGGCAAGATCTGCATGAAGGGCGATGCGCTCGTCATGGTGCCGTCAGGCAAGGCTGAGTAAGAGCCTTGTTAAAAGGCGCCGCAATCGCGCTGGGGAATTTCGACGGATTGCACGCCGGCCATCGCGCCGTGATCGAAAGTGCGCGCGAGGCGGCAAAGCGGCTGGGCGTGAAGCTCGGCGTGGCGACGTTCGAGCCGTCGCCGCGCAGGTATTTCCAGCCAGATGCGCCGCCATTTCGATTGATGACAGCGCAGCGGCGGCAGATCGTACTCGATGCGATCGGGGCGGATGAAGTTCACCTGCTGCGGTTCAACGCCGTGATGGCGGCGATGACGGATAGTGAGTTCTGCCAGCGCGTGATCCTTGATGAGGTGCATGCGTCTTCAGTCAGTGTCGGGTTCGACTTCCGGTTCGGTAAAGGCCGGATGGGCGATTGCGAGAGCCTGAAGCGGATCGGCGCGGACCTGGGCTTCGAAGTGAAGATCGTGGCGGAAGTGAAGGATGGCGGGGAGAAGGTGTCATCCTCCCGCATCCGTGAGGCGATCGAGCGCGGGGATATGGAAGAGGCCGCAAAGGATCTCGGATCGCCATGGACGGTCGATGCGATCGTGGAGCATGGCGAGAAGCGCGGGCGGACACTCGGCTTTCCGACGGCTAACATGCAGCTGGGCGAGATCGTGCATCCGGCGCACGGCATCTATGCGGTGTGGGCGCGGGAGGATGACGAGACCCGGTGGCGGCCGGCGGTCGCCAGTTTCGGGCGGACGCCGACGACAGGGGTGAGGGATCCGCTGCTGGAAGTGGTCGTGTTCGACCATGCGCCGGATCTCTATGGGAAGCGGCTTCACACGGCGTTCGTGAAGTTCATCCGGCCCGAGCGGAAATTCGGGGGGCTGGACGAGCTGGTTACCGCCATGAAGCAGGATGAGGCCGATGCGCGGGCCATCCTTGCCGGAGCGAGGCCGCCGCTGCTATGAGCCAGAAAATGATGAAACGGGTTGCGAACATTCGAATTATGGGCCCGGCGGGCGCTATATAGCGCTTCACCGCCGGGAAGGTCGTATCCGCCCACCTCCGCCAGATCAGCGGCAATCAGTTCAAAGCGACGCCCATCATGAGCAAGCCTGAAAAAGACGACAGCGCTAACCCCTACAAGGACACGCTGTTCCTCCCGAAAACCGAATTCCCGATGCGCGGGGGCCTGCCGCAGCAGGAGCCCGAGCGGCTGAAGAAATGGGAAGCGGCCGACATCTATGGACAGCTGCGCGCGGACGCGAAGAAGCGTGGCGCCAAGCCGTTCATGCTGCACGACGGCCCGCCCTATGCGAACGGGCACATCCACATCGGCACGAGCATGAACAAGATCCTGAAGGATCTGGTCGTGCGCACGCGGCAGATGACCGGGTTTGATGCGGACTACATCCCCGGCTGGGACTGCCATGGCCTGCCGATCGAGTGGAAAGTCGAGGAGGAATACCGCGCCGCCGGCAAGCAGAAGCGCGATGTGCCAATGGCGGAGTTCCGCAAGGCGTGCCGCGACTATGCGCAGAAGTGGATCGACATCCAGCGCACCGAGTTCAAGCGGCTGGGCGGGGCGGGGAACTGGAACGATCCATACCTGACGATGGCCTATTCCTCGGAAGCGGCGACCGTGAAGGAGTTCTTGAAAGTTGCGATGAGCGGGCAGCTCAAGCGCGGCGCCAAGCCTGTGATGTGGAGCCCGGTTGAGCAGACTGCGCTGGCCGAAGCGGAGATCGAGTACGCCGACCGCAAGGCGACGATGATCTGGGTGAAGTTTCCGGTGGAGGCCGGCGGCGTGCGCGATGCGAGCATCGTCATCTGGACGACGACGCCATGGACAATCCCGGCAAACCGGGCGGTGTCGTTCAATCCGGACATTGCCTACGGTGTCTATGAGTGCACGAGCCTCGAGCAGGGTCTGGCGTTCGAGCCGTGGATCAAACCCGGCGACAGGCTGATCGTCGCGGACAAGCTGGCCGAGAGCGTGATGAAGGCGGCGAAGGCTGCGAGCTGGACGCGCGTGGGCGATGTCAGCGCGGCGCAGCTTCAAGCCATGACGCTGAAGCATCCGCTCCATGCGTCGGGCTATGGGTATGACGTGCCGATGCTGGCTGGCGGGCATGTGACCGACGAGACCGGCACGGGCTTCGTACATACGGCGCCGAGCCATGGTGAGGATGACTTCGAGGTCTGGTCGGCGAATGCGAAGGCGCTCGAGGCGCGCGGGATCGATGTGTCGATCCCGGATACCGTTGATGCGTTCGGGCGCTACACGAAAGCCTGCCCCGGATTCGAGGGGCTCGAAATCATCACGCTTGAAGGCAAGAAGCGGGGTGAGGATGGGCCGGCTAACAAGGCCGTGATGGACAAGCTCATCGCGGCCGGTGCGCTGCTCGCGCGTGGGATGACGACGCTGCGCGATGCGCACTCGTGGCGGTCGAAGGCGCCGGTGATCCGGCGCGGGACGCCGCAATGGTTCATCGCGATGGACCGGGCGTTGGATCAGTGGGGCGGCAAGACACTGCGCGAGCTATGCCTTTCGGCGATCGATGCGACGGCATTCACGCCTGAGCGTGGGCGGCAGCGCATCCGCGCGATGGTGGAGGAGCGGCCGGACTGGCTGATCTCGCGCCAGCGCGCGTGGGGCGTTCCGCTGACCTTGTTCGTCAACAAGGAGACCGGCGAGATCCTGAAGGACGATGCTGTGAACAAGCGGATCGTCGACGCCGTTGAGAAAGGCGGGGCGGATGCGTGGTTTGGCGGGGAGGCGGCGGGCTTCCTCGGTAATGGCCATGACGCGAGCAAGTATGAGAAGATCAACGACATTCTGGATGTGTGGTTCGATTCAGGAACGACGCACGCCTTCACGCTGGAAGACCGCAAGCTGAAATGGCCGGCTGATGTCTATCTTGAAGGCTCGGACCAGCATCGCGGCTGGTTCCAGTCGTCGCTGCTGGAGAGCTGCGCGACCCGCGGGCGGGCGCCTTACGACGCTATCGTCACGCATGGGTTCGTGCAGGCGGACGACGGCGAGAAGATGTCCAAGTCGCTGGGCAATGTGATCTCGCCGATGGATGTGTGCGAGAAGTTCGGGGCCGACATCCTGCGTGTCTGGGTGGCGTCATCGGATTACTGGGACGATCCGAGTTTCGGCTGGAAACTGTTCGAGGCAAACACCGACATCTACCGCAAGCTGCGCAACACGATGCGTTACCTGCTCGGCGCGCTCGATGGGTTCTCCGACAAGGAACGCGTCGCGCTGAAGGACATGCCGGGCCTGGAGCGGTGGGTTCTGCACCGGCTGGCCGAGCTCGAAAAGGTCGTGACCGAAGCTTATCACGGCTACGATTTCAAGGTGGCGTTCCATGCGCTGGTAAACTTCTGCGTGGTGGACCTGTCGGCGGTGTATTTCGACATCCGCAAGGACAGCCTCTATTGCGACGCGCCGTCGTCGGTTCGCCGCCGTGCTTGCCGGACCGTGATGGACGAGGTGTTCACGCGCCTCGCAATCTGGTTCGCGCCGGTGCTGGTGTTCACCTGCGAAGAGGCTTGGGAGCAGCGCCATCCTGGCAAGCCGTCCGTTCACCTGCAGCAGTTCCCGAAGACGCCGGAAGGCTGGCTCGATCCGGCCATCTCGGAAAAATGGGACGCGGTATTCAAGGTGCGGAAGTCGGTGACCGAAGCACTAGAAGTCGAACGGCGCGAGAAGCGGATCGGTTCATCGCTTGAAGCTGCCGTCGATGTGCAGATCGGTGACGACACCCTGCTGAAGGCGTTTGACGGAGAGGATGCTGCGGAAATCTTCATCACCTCCGGGGCGAATCTGTTCGCGGGCGGGGACGGGGTTGCAGTTACGTCATCCCGGGCTGGCGGCGTGAAGTGCGCCCGCTCGTGGAAGTATTTCGATCCGGCGACGGCTGATCCGGCTTTCCCGGACATCACGCCGCGGGACGCTGTGGCGGTGCGCGAGTACCGAGGGCTTTAGGGAACAGGCATGGCCGCAACGATGGACTTTCTCTCGCGCGAGAAGATGACCCGGCAGTGGCGCTGGGGCGTGCCGCTGATCCTCGGGATCATCGTGCTGGACCAGCTGAGCAAGGCCTGGGTGCTGGCGACGCCGCAGCTCAACGCCGTCGCCTGCCTGCAGGCCAATGTGCTGTGCGGCCGGATCGAGATGTCTCCTTTGTTCGACTTCTCCATGACCTGGAACCGGGGCGTCAGCTTCGGAGTGATGCAATCCGAGGGACTCGCCCGCTGGGGGCTGTTCGCCGTGATCGGGGCCATCGCGGTCGGATTCAGCCTGTGGCTGTTGCGCGCAGAGCGCTGGCTGACGGCAACGGCGCTGGCCATGGTTGTGGGCGGGGCTGTTGGTAACCTTATTGACCGAGCCCGCTTCGGCGCTGTGGTCGATTTCATCGACTTTTCAGGGCCGTGGTTCGGCGCCCATATCGGCTCCTGGCCGGTCGGATTCCCATGGATTTTCAACGTGGCGGACGCCGCGATAAGCCTTGGAGCCGCCTTATTGCTGCTGGATCAGCTTCTGGCCGGGCGTAAAAGGGCAGGCTAGAACGGGCGCGGAGTCGGCTACCCGCCGCATGAGGAGATCTTCAGTGAAGCGTATGGCATTGATCGGCCTCGCCGCATGTGCAGCTGTTGGGGCGGCTGGATGCAGCTCGACGCCGACCCCCGATGAATTCCGCGTGGTCCGCAAGGCCCCGCTGACCGTTCCGCCCGAATACAACCTTCGCCCGCCGTCACCCGGCTCGGCCCGTCCGCAGGAACTGTCGCCGGAAGCGCAAGCCCGCGTGGCTGTGTTCGGGGTCGATTTCGGCCAGGGCGCCAGCGACGGCGAGAAGATGTTCATCAAGCAGGCCGGTGGGGACGCTGTCGACCGTATGGTGCGCAACCAGGTCGACTTCGACAACGCACAGATCCTGCGTAAAAACCGCAGCTTCGCGGACATGATCCTGAGTTTTGGCGCGACGCCTACTGAGCCGCTTGTCGATCCAGCCGCAGAGGCCGCGCGCATCAAGGCCGCCGAGGATGCGAACAAGGACGTGATCGGCACGGGCAAGGTGGTCATCCAGCCCAAGCACACCAGCAAACTGCCGGGGCTCTGATCCTGAAGAGCCGTTGGCCGATCTTGCGCATCACGCGCAGCATCGCCGTACTGGCCGCGGCTGTCGTCCTGACGTCTGCGCCGTCGCTGGCGCAGACGAAGCTCAAGGCGAAATGGCAACCTGAAACCTTCACGCTCGACAATGGCATGGAAGTCGTCGTGCTGCCGGATCATCGCGCGCCTGTGGTGACGCATGTGCTGTGGTATCGCGTCGGCTCGGCCGACGAGGTGAAGGGCAAGTCGGGGCTTGCGCACTTCCTCGAGCACCTGATGTTCAAGGGCACGCCCAACATTCCCGCCGGCGAATACTCCAAGGTCGTCGCGCGCAATGGCGGGCAGGACAACGCCTCAACGTCATTCGACTACACCAACTACCATTTCCGGGTCGCGAAGGATCGCCTGCCGCTGATGATGCGGATGGAAGCAGACCGGATGCTGAACCTTGAGCTCACCGACGAAGAGGTGCTGCCCGAGCGCAAGGTGGTGCAGGAAGAGCGCCGCCAGAACACCGACTCCAGTCCTGGCGCCATTCTAGACGAGATGGTCTACGCCGAGATGTATGAGGGTCACCCCTACGCCATTCCGCCGGTCGGAAAGATGGCTGACGTGGCCAAGCTGTCGCGGGACGACGCGGCAGAGTGGTATCACACCTGGTACGGGCCGGAGAACGCGGTGCTCGTGGTGGCGGGCGACATCACCGCGAAAGAGCTGAAGCCTCTGGCGGAGAGCATCTATGGTCGGATACCGCGGCGGGGCGACCTGAAGCAACGGGACTGGCCGAAGGTGAAGCTGCTGACGGCGCCGACCGAGGTCTCCTATTCCGACCCGAAGGTGCGCCAGCCGGAATGGACGCGATACTGGCTGGGCGTGCCGTATGGCGATCCGGATGCGGAAGCGCTTGAAGTCGGCCTCGCCATCCTGGCCGGCGGGCGGACGAGCCGGCTTTATCGCGAGCTGGTCGAGAAGGGCGATGCGGTGACCGTCTATGGCTACTCCATGGAGATGGAGGCGCCGGGCGTCATCATGATCAATGCATCTCCGTCCGAGGGTGTCTCGATGGAAGAGATGCAGCTGGCGGCGCTGACGGCGACTGACAAGTTTCTGCAGGAGGGGCCGACGGACGCGGAGCTCGCGCGCGCCAAGAAGATGATCGCGGCCGAGGCAATCTTCTCGCGCGACAACCAGATGAGCATGGCCGACTGGTATGGGTCGCTGCTCATTGCGGGGCAGAAGCTCGACTATATCGAGGGTTGGGAAGATCGCATTCGCGCCGTGACCGCTGAGGACGTGAAGCGGGCGATGAACGCCCATGTCGCTGACAAGCCCTATGTCGATGCGCTGCTGCTGCCGGAGGGCAAGTGATGCGGCGTGCGGTGGCCGGTCTTGCAGCGATGCTGGCGCTGGGCGGGTGTTTCACTACGGAGGCGGCCGCGCCTGATGCGGATACGTCGGCGACGCATCGCTCCTCGCTGGCGGATATCCAGATCGTGACGTCGCCGGGCGGTGTGACGGCGTGGCTGGTGTCGGAAAGCTTCGTGCCGATCGTCGCCATGGAGATGGCGTGGAAGGGCGGAGCGGCGGTTGAGCCTGCGGACAAGCGCGGCGTCGGTTGGGTGCTCGGCTACATGATGAACGAGGGCGCCGGGAACATGGACACCGCTGCCTATGGGGCACGGATGGAAGACCTCAACATGAAGTTCGCCTGCGGGGTCTGGGCCGACTGGACCAGCTGCGGGCTGACGACGCTGAAGGAGACGTCGGACGAGAGCTTCGACATGGTGCGGCAGGCTTTCACCAAGCTGCGTTTCGATGACGAGCCGTTCGAACGGGCTAAGCGCGAGATGATCGTCGGCCTGAAGGCCGACG
The DNA here is from genome assembly GCA_047601145.1 of Hyphomonadaceae bacterium. GTDB lineage: Bacteria > Pseudomonadota > Alphaproteobacteria > Caulobacterales > Hyphomonadaceae > UBA7672. Next base: position 219,183 of record JASGJW010000003.1, on the reverse strand, counting down.
AGACCAATCCGCGCGCCGTCGCCAGCAAGGCAATGAATGGCTACCTGATCCCGGGCCATCCCTATGCGCGCACGCCGACGCCAGAAACGGTGGGACGGGTGACGAAGGCGGATGCGCAGAAACTGATGGCGCAGCTGATGACCAAGGACAAGCTGCTGGTCGTCGTGGTGGGGGACATCACGGCGGAGGAGCTCAAGCCGAAGCTGGACAGGATATTTGGCGGGCTGCCTGCGACGTCGGAACTGCCTGAGGTTCCAGACGCTGTGGCGAAGGCGGCGCCGGCCAAGCCGATCGTCCGGAAGTTGCCACAGCCGCAGACACTGGTGCTGTTTTCCGGGCCGGGCGTGGCGCGGAGCGATCCGGATTTCTATGCGGCGTACACGCTGAACTACATTCTCGGCGGAGGCGGGTTCTCCTCACGCCTGACGGACGATATCCGGGAAAAGCGCGGGCTGACCTACGGCATCGGCACGGGGCTTTCCGTGCAGCCGCATCTCTGGCGTTGGTCGGGGTCGAGTTCGACGACCAATGAAAAGGCAGACGAGGTGGTCGCGCTGGTCAAGGAGAATATCAAGCGGCTGGGCGAGGACGGGCCGACGCAAAAGGAACTGGACGACGCGAAGCAGTACCTCACGGGGTCCTTCCCGCTGGCGTTCGACTCCAACGCCAAGATCGCCAAGAATCTGATGGGTTTCCGGCAGGACGACATGGGCCCGGATTATGTCGAGCGACGCAACGACTACTTCAATTCCGTCACGCTGGACGATCTCAAGCGCGTGGCGAAGGAATACATGAAGCCCGAGAACTTCACGTTCGTGATGGTCGGCCAGCCGGACTGACGGCTAGTTCTTCTTCAGCGCAGCTTCCTGTTCAGCTTTCTCGTCGTTGGCGCGCTTGATGACGTAGGCGAGGATCGCGTCGATGGTTTCCTGCGACAGGCTCTGGCCGAAGCCGGGCATGCCGCGGGCGGCGCGCTCGCCGTCGCGGACGACGGGGTTCCAGCCATTGCGGATTGGCAGGAGGCCGGAATAGCGCAAGTCCGGCGCGATCGCGCCAGCTGCAGGGATGGCGGTCGCGCCATGGCACTGGGCGCAGTTGCCGGCAAAGGCCTGTTCGCCGGCGAACACCGTCTCGTTGCTGGCCGTGAGCAGCGGCGGGGCGATGCGGACGCCGAGCTTCGAAGGATCGACCTTTGGCATTTCGGTAGGCAGCGCGTTGGCCGCACCGGCGCGGAAGACGAGGATGCGGGAATTATTGGCGCTGTAGGGGTTGGTGCGGATCTGGCCATCGGGCAGGCCGCGAGCGCCAACGAGGATCGCGATCTCCTGCTGGCCGTCCACCATGAAGGTGGAGGGCGCAGCGACCACGCGGGCCTGCGTGGGCGCGGTCCAAAGTTTTTTGCCAGTCGTGGCGTTGTAGGCGTTGAACTCACCCTTGTGGTTGCCGGAGAAGATCAAGTTGCCGGACGTCGCGAGGATGCCGGACGAGCCGTAGATCTCGTTCCTGATACGCCAGACTTCCTTCGCCTTCACCGGGTCCCAGGCCAGGATGTAGGTCTCCTGGTTGCCGCATTTGGCGCCGGGCGCCTGGCAGAGGGCCTGGCCGCCGGAGAAGTCGGTGCCGGTGTTGGTGCCCTCCATGTTGAGCTTGAATTCTTTCGGCGCGGCGTAAGGCGCGATGGCGATCTGGACCGGGATGTAGACGAGGCCTGTTTCCGGGCTGAATGCCATCGGATGCCAGTTGTGCATGCCGAGCGCGCCGGGCGAGACGAGCACAGGCTTGCCGGTGACTTCGTAGCGCGCTTCGGGGACCTCGACCGGACGACCGGTTGCCATGTCGACGTGGGTGGCCCAGGTGAGGGGCGCGAACTTCTCGGCTGAGAGGAGTTTCCCGTCCTTCGCATCGAGGACGTAGAAGAAGCCATTCTTCGGCGCCTGCATCACAACGCGGCGCTTGCCTTCCGGATAGGCGAGGTCGGCCAGCATGAGCGGTTGGGTGGCGGTGTAGTCCCAGGTTTCTCCCGGCGTAGTCTGGTAGTGCCACTTGTACTTGCCGTTGTTGGGATCGAGCGCAACGATCGAGGAAAGATAGAGATTGTCGCCGCCACCAGGCGAGCGGATTGCCTGGTTCCATGGATCGCCATTGCCGGTGCCAACGTAGAGCGTGTCGAGCGTGGCGTCGTAGGCCATGCCGTCCCACATCGTGCCGCCGCCGCCGATCTTCCAGTAGTTGTCGCCGTTCCACGTCTTGGCGGCCTCCACGAGCTCGGGCTGTTCGTAGGGCTTGGACGGATCGCCCGGGACTGACCACCAGCGCCACAGCTGTTGGCCTGTCTCGGCGTCGTAGGCGGTGAGATAGCCGCGCGTGCGGTACTCGGCGCCGCCGTTTCCGATGATGACCCTGCCCTTGATGATGCGGGGCACGCCCGTGATCGTGTAGGGCAGGTTCGTGTCGGTCGTCTGTTTCGACCAGACTTCCTTGCCGGTCTTGCCATCCAGGGCGATTAGGCGGCCGTCGAGGGCGCCGAGATAGATTTTTCCGTTCCAAACAGCGACACCGCGATTGACCACGTCGCAGCAGGCATCCGCTGCCTTGTTCTTCACGACGCCCGGATCATATTCCCACAGCTTGGCGCCCGTGCTGATGTCGTAGGCCTTCACCATCGACCACGCCGTGGTGAAATACATCGCGCCATCGACGATGATCGGCGTCGACTCCTGGCCGCGCTCGGTGTCGATGTCGGCGTACCAGGCAAGGCCGAGGCCCGAGACGTTCTTGTCGTTGATCTGGTCGAGGGGGCTGAAACGCTGCTCGTCATAGGTGCGGGCGGCGGTGAGCCACGAACCGGGCTCCTTGTCTGCGTTGAGAATGCGCTCGCTGTTGACAGCCGCGGCGCCGACGTTGACGGCCGGTTCGGCGGCGTCGGCCGTGCGGGGGCCGCCATCGCTGCAGGCGGCAAGCACGGTCACTGCCGCGACGCCAAGCGCCATCAGCCGATTACGCATGATTTTTCTCTCCCCAAGCGGCGCAAGCCGTCTTTATTGCGCGGACGCTAATCGGGAGAGTGCTCCACGGCAATAATCCGAGTTGCCCACAGGGGCGCGACATAGGCGCGGCCTTTCCGTCTTCGTGGCTGGAGAAAGCAGGTCTAGGGTCCACCGATGCCAGAATCGGCCCTGAAAACCCTACCTGGAAAGATCCGCCGGCTTCCGCCGGAGGCGGTGAACCGCATTGCGGCGGGCGAAGTGGTGGAGCGGCCAGCAGCGGCGGCCAAGGAGCTGATCGAGAACGCGCTCGATGCTGGGGCGCGGTCTGTGCGCGTGCGGATCGAGGGTGGCGGACTGACGCGCCTGATGATCGAGGACGACGGCCACGGCATGACCGCCGAGGAACTGCCAATCGCGATCGAGCGGCATGCGACCTCGAAGCTGACCGCGGACGAGGATGGGCATGTGGACCTGCTCGATATCCGCACAATGGGGTTCCGAGGCGAGGCGCTGCCATCGATCGGGTCGGTGTCGCGACTAGTGATCCTGAGCCGGGCCAAGGGATCGGATGGAGCATTCGAGATTGGCGTCGATGCGGGGCGCGTCGATGGGCCGAAGCCGGCGGCGTGGAGCGGGTTGACCAGCAATGGCACGCGCGTGGACGTGCGCGATCTCTTCTATGCGACGCCGGCGCGGTTGAAGTTCATGAAGACCGAGCGGGCCGAAGCGCAGGCGATTGCCGATACCGTACGCAGGCTGGCGCTGGCGCGGCCGGATGTGGCCTTCCAGCTAGAGACGGAAGAGAGGGCTGTCATCAAGCTCGCGGCGGAGCAGGGTGACGAGGCGAGGCTGAAACGTCTGGGCGCAGTGCTGGGCAAGGAGTTTCGTGAGAACGCGGTCGAGATCGACGCGGAGCGCGAGGGCGTGCGCGTGTCGGGCTTCGCCGGCTTGCCGACGTTCAATCGCGGATCGGCGCAGCACCAGTACCTGTTCGTCAACGGTCGGCCGGTGAAGGACCGGTTGCTGGTCGGCGTGATCAGGGCGGCGTATCAGGATTTCCTCGCGCGCGACCGGCATCCGATGGCCGTGCTGTTCGTCGATTTGGACCCCATGCAGGTCGATGTGAACGTGCACCCGGCGAAGACGGAGGTGCGTTTCCGCGATGCGGCGAATATGCGCGGGTTGATGATCGGTGCGCTGCGCCATGCGTTGGCAGCGGCCGGGCATCGGGCCAGCACGACCGTGGCGGGCGCGGCGCTGGGCGCAGCGACAAGCCATGTGGCGCCATCACTGCCATGGAATACGGGCAAGCCAAGCTGGACGCCGGCGCGGCCGGTGACAGATGCGCCGGACTATGACGCGCCCTTCACGGGCATGTCGGACATCCGGACGGGGACGTTTGAGGCGTTCAGCGGGGCGCCGTCAGCGCGTGTCGAACCCACGCCAGAGCCGCAGGCGGAAACGCCTCCGCTGGGTGTGGCGCGGGCGCAGGTGCACGAGACCTACATCATTGCGCAGACCGCCGACGGCATGGTGATCGTCGATCAGCATGCCGCGCACGAGCGGCTGGTCTATGAGCGCATGAAATCGCAGATGGCCGGAGACGGCGTGCGGCGGCAGGCGCTGCTGATCCCGGAGATCGTCGAGCTCTCCGAGGAGGAGGCCTTGCGCGTGCTGGACCGTGCAGGCGAGCTTTTGGACATGGGGCTGGAAGTCGAGCCGTTCGGGCGCGGCGCCGTGGCCGTGCGCGCGACGCCGGCGCTGTTCGGGCAGATGGATGTGAAGGGACTGATCCGGGACCTCGCGGACGACTTCGCAGAGTACGAAGCCGGCCTCGCGCTCAAGGAGCGCATGGAAGAGGTGATGGGCAACATGGCCTGCCGCGGCTCGGTGCGTGCGGGGCGCCGACTGACGGCGGATGAGATGAACGCGCTGCTGCGCCAGATGGAAGCGACACCCCACTCCGGGCAGTGCAACCACGGCCGGCCGACTTACGTCGAGCTGAAGCTCGCGGACATCGAGAAGCTGTTCGGGCGGCGCTAGGCTGCGCCATCCAGCAATGCTCGCACTGGCGCGAACGTACGGCGATGTACCGGGCTTGGGCCGAGGCGTTGCAGGGCTTCTATATGCGCGGCTGATCCATAGCCCTTGTGCTGCGAGAACCCGTAGCCCGGATACTGCGCGCAGAGTTCGACCATGTGCGCGTCGCGGGCCGTCTTTGCGAGGATCGAGGCGGCTGAGATGCAGGGCTCCAGCGCGTCGCCGCCGATGATGCAGGTGACCTTGCAGGCAAGCGGCGGCGGGTCCTTGCCGTCGACGAGGGCGTGCACGGGTTTCACGCCAAGGCCGGCGAAGGCGCGCTTCATGGCGCGAAAATTGGCCTGGCGGATGTTGAACTCATCGATTTCCTCGACGCTGGACCAGCCGACGGCCCAGGCCATGGCGCGCTCGCGGATCAGTAGGGCGAGGGCGTCGCGGCGCTTTTCGGAGAGCTGTTTCGAATCGTTGAGGCCGTCGATCGGGCGTTTCGGGTCGAGAATGACGGCGGCCGCGACGACGGGGCCAGCCAGGGGGCCGCGCCCGGCTTCATCAATTCCGCAGACAATCTCAACGATGGCTGGCTCGAACAAGTCCATGGAAGGGGTTAGATACGAGTCTGCCCCCCTCCGGCAACCTGACGAGGATCCCATGTCCACAGCAGACGTCATTCGCATCCATAGCCATGGCGGGCCTGAGCAGTTGAAGTTCGAGAAGGCGGAGCTTGAAGCGCCAGGGCCGGGTCAGGTGCTGTTGAGGCAGACCGCCATCGGGGTCAATTTCATCGATATCTACAAGCGGACGGGGCTCTACCCGGGACCGACGCCGGCCGGGCTGGGCGAGGAAGCCGCGGGCGTGATCGAGGCGCTGGGCGAGGGGGTTACGGGGCTCAAGGTGGGTGACCGTGTGGTCTACAACGGACTGCAGGGAGGATACGCGACACGCCGCATTGCGCCGGCAGACCGGATGATCAGGATCCCGGATTTTGTGAAGGACGAGGATGCGGCGGCGGTGTTCCTCAAGGGGCTGACTGTCTGGATGCTCATCTTCGAGATCCGGCGGCTTAACCCTGGCGAGACGACGGTGGTCTGGGCGGCGGCGGGCGGCGTGGGGTCGATCCTCGTGCCGTGGGCCAATGCGCTTGGCGCACGCGTGATCGGCGTGGTGTCGACGCCGGAGAAGGCGAAGCTGGCGAAAGAGTACGGCTGCTGGGAGACGGTGCTCGCGAGCGAGGATGTCTCTGCGCGCGTGAAGGAGCTGAACGGCGGCAAGGGCGTGCCGGTTGTCTATGACAGCGTGGGCAAGACGTCGGCGGAGCAGAGCATGAAGTCGCTGCAGCCACGCGGATGGTTCATCACCTATGGCAATGCATCGGGGCCAGCCGATCCGATCCCGCCAGGTCGGTTGAACCAGGGTGGCTCGCTGATCATGACGCGTCCGGGTCTGTTCCACTTCACGCACCATCGGGCGGATCTCGAGCGCGGCTCGGCAGCGCTGTGGGGCGCGATGCGGTCAGGTGCGGTGAAGGCTGATGTGCGCCAGCGCTTCGCGCTCAAGGATGCGGCCGACGCGCACCGGGCGCTGGAGGCGCGCAAGACCAGCGGCGCGACGATACTGATCCCGTGAGCGAGGCTCCGGGTCCCTTCCAGCAATGGGTCGACAAGGCGCGGCCGCGGGAACAGCTGTGGCGAACGGCTGTGGGCATTGTGATCATTGCCATCGCCTGGTTCGTCTGGACGTTTGGGTTGCTGCTGGTCGCGACGGCCGCCGGTCTGGTCAGCCAGGACGCATTCATGGCGCTGTTTGGAGCAGCGCAAAGGCCCGCGGGCTACACCGAGACAGTGATCGTGCTGCTTGTCGCGCTGGCGACGATATGGGGCTTTGCGTTCGGTGTCTGGGTGGTGCTGAAGCTGCTGAACAAGCGGCCGCTGGGCACGCTGATCGCGTGGAACAAGCAGTTCAGCCTGGCGCAACTGTGCGTCGGCGCCGCGATCGCGGCGGGGTATCTGGCGATCAGCCTCGGCATCAGCGTCGCCCTGGGCAATGCGCCACGCAGGTCCGGGCTGGAGATCGGGACGTGGCTGGCCTCGCTGGCGCCGCTCGCGCTGGTGATCTTTACGCAGGCGGCCAGCGAGGAGTTGGTGTTTCGTGGCTATCTCCCGCAGCAGCTGGCGGCGCGGTTTGCGAACCCGTTGGTGTGGGGATTGGCGCCGTCGGTGGCATTCGGGCTGATGCACGCGGCGAATGCGCCGGGAAGCCCGACCTATGCAGCCTACTATGTGGCGATCGCGACGATCATGGGACTCGTGATGATGGCGATGGTCTGGCGCACAGGGAGCCTTGCCGCTGCGATGGGGTTCCACTGGGTGAACAATCTCGGCGCGTTGACATTCGCCGGAAGTGACGCCGGTTCATCCTCGCTGTCGCTGTTCGTCTGGTCGCCAGATGAACTGATGCGAGGAGCATCAGGAGAGCTGCTGCTGATCGGATTGCTGCTGGCGTTCGTGCTGTCTCCGTGGGCGCCGTTGCCAAAGGGTCAGAGGCTAGCGCGCAGGAACGAGACGCGTGCCGCGCCGTAGGTGCGTTCGTCGAGAACGGTCCAGTCGGGAACGACTGGGGCAGGTTCGTGACTGCCGGTTTCGGCAACGACCAGCGCGTCAGGCGTGATCCACTGGCCGCGCGTCAGCTGTTCGAGCGCGGGCGGCACGAGGCCCTGGGCGTAGGGCGGGTCCATGAAGACGAAGTCGAACAGAGCGCCGAGTCCGGCGGGCTTGGGGCCAAGATCAGTGGCGGAGCGGCGGTGTATACGGGTGTTTCCGAACAGCTGGAAGGCTTCGACATTATCGCGGATGCAGCCGCGGGCGGCGGCTTCCGTTTCGACAAAGAGGCAGAACGCGCCGCCGCGGGACATGGCCTCGAAGCCCAACGCGCCGGAGCCAGCGAAGGCGTCGATCACGCGGGCGCCGTCGAGCGGCGGAGCCCAGTCGGCATGCGCGAGGATGTTGAAGATGCTTTCGCGAGCACGTTCTGACGTGGGGCGGGTGTCGCGGCCTTCCGGCGTGCGGATGGTTCGCCCCTTGAGTGTGCCGCCGACGATACGCATGCGGCTCGTCTAGCATCCTGCCGCCGAAATGCTATGGGGCGGCATGGCCACGGAACTGGACCTCGACATGATGCGCCGCGCGATGGCGCTGGCACAGGCCGCCGCTGGTGTGGGCGAGGCGCCGATTGGCGCCGTCGTGGTCGATCCGGCGACGGGCGAAGTCGTGGCCGAGGCGCACAACCAGCCAATCGCGCTGCATGATCCGACCGGGCACGCCGAGATCCTGGCGTTGCGGGCGGCGGCTACGAAGCTGGGGAATTATCGGCTCAGCGGATTGACGCTCTATGTGACGCTGGAGCCGTGCGCGATGTGCGCCGGCGCGATCAGTCATGCGCGGATCGGGCGGCTGGTCTATGGCGCCGCGGACGAGAAAGGCGGAGCCGTGGCAAGTGGCCCGAAATTCTTCGAACAGCCAACCTGCCATTCACGGCCAGAGGTCGAAGGCGGCGTATTGGCGGAGGAAAGCTCCGCAATACTGAAGGCGTTCTTTCGCGCGCGGCGCTAGTCCTTCGGCGGGAGCGGGTCGCCTGCGAACAGCGGCTTGAATTCGGGCTTCAGGTCCTGTGCGAAGATCTCCTGCGGGATCGTGATGGCGTAGGAGCCCTCGGCGTAGGCGCCGACTTCGTAGGGTTCGTAGTAGGCGTAAAGGCCGCCGAACTTGCCGGCCTGGCTGGAAGGGGCGAGGACGAGTTTCGCCTTCTCGATCTTCACATTGGCGTTGGGGCCGGCGCAGACGATGGGCTCGTCGAAGATGGTGGGCGCATCGATGCGCTTCTTCTTCTCGACCTTGAGCGCTTCGCACATGGCGATGATGATCGCGGGCGAGAGGCCGCCCTGCAGCATGCTGTCGAAAGTGAGTTTCGCGCCGGAGGCGCGGGCGATGAGCGTGTCGAAGCGTGTCATGCCGTGCGCACCGCCGGTGAACTCGTAGGACGTGCCGAACAGGCTGACGATGTCGCCGGCCTTTGCCGTGTAGTTCCACTCGATCTTCACTTCCCACGGCCATGCGGGCGAGCCGCCGTGTTTCTTGAACTCATCATACTGGCTGCGCGCCTCGGCTTTCTTCGAGGCGAGGTAGTTCTGCGCATCCTTGCGCAGCTCGGCGAGGTTGGGGTCACTTGTTGGGCCGGGCGGCAGGGCGGCGCTGTAGGTGAGGGATTCATCGGAGAAGGCGACCGAGGAGCCATCGGGCGATACCGCGCTGATCGTGTCGGCTGGAGGCGTCGGCGGTTGAGCCGTGTTCGGGCCGGATTGGCCGAACTGGGCGGGCTGCGCGACCGGATCGTCGGCAGCGGCCTGCGGCTGCGCTTCCTGCGCCGCGGGAGCGGGGGGCTTGTCCCTGTTGCTCGTGGAGATGAACACCGCGCTGACGCCGGCGATGATCGCGACGGCGGGACCGGCGAAGAAAACCGGGTTCACCTTCTTCCTGTCTGAAGACTTCTGTTCGTCAGCCATGTCCGTCTCCCGGATTCGATCGCCGGGAGTATCCGCTAGATTGCGGCGGCTATGAAGGCCCAGCCTGCGAAGAGAAGAAGGCCGGCGTCGCGGTTGGCGCGGAAGAGGCCCAAGGCGAGATCGCCATTGTCCGGATCCAGCCGGACGGCCTGTTGGATCAAATGGAGCGCGAAGAGCGCGACGGCCGCAGCGCCATAGAATGGCGGGATCGGGAAGATCGCGGTTTCATTGAAGCGCGCGAGGGCGAGATATCCAGCGGTCGCGGCCAGCAGGATGCAGATCACATAGATGACGGTGACGGCCGGCTTGATCGACTTGCCGAAGCGGCGGGCGGTGGATTTGACGCCGATGAGCGCATCGTCCTCGCGGTCCTGGATGGCGTAGATCGTGTCGTAGCCGAGCGTCCAGAAGATCAGGGCGCCGTAGAGGACATAGTCGGCCAGGTCGATCCTGCCTTGCGTGGCGGCTGCGGCGACGAGGACACCCCAGTTGAAGGTGAGACCGAGCCAGACCTGCGGCCACCAGGTGATGCGCTTCATCAGCGGGTAGAGTGCGACCATGGGGATGGCGCCAAGCGCCACGAGCTTTGCGAAGTCGTGCAGGCAGAGGAGAACGGCGAGGCCGACCGCGCACTGCGCGAGCAGCCAGAGCCAGGCTCGCTTCAGCGTGACGGCGCCGGAGGGAAGCGGGCGTAGCGCCGTGCGGGCGACCTTCGCGTCGATGTCGCGGTCGAGAATGTCGTTGTAGGTGCAGCCTGCGCCGCGCATGGCGATGGCGCCGACCACGAACAGGGCGGCGAGGGAAGCGTCCGATGGGATGAAGCTATAGGGCGCGCGGGCGAGGGCGAGGCCGATCAGGCAAGGTAGGCCAAGGAGCCAGAAGCCAGCCGGGCGATCGTAGCGGGACAACTGGAGATAGGGCCGCATGAAGGCCGGAGCGCGCGTGACCCACGAGCCGCGTACGGCGTCGGCGGGGGAGCTGGGGGCGGCTGGCTCGGTCATGTGGTCCTTGGCAGAGGCGTCTGGCCGGTATAGCGCGGAGCCATGAGCGCGACACCCCGGCTTTACGTCGCTCCGGAGCTTTCCGAGAGCGCGGATATCCCGATCGACGGCGATCAGGCGCATTACCTGACGCGCGTGCTGCGGCTGGGTGTGGGCGATCCGGTGCGGCTGTTCAACGGACGGGACGGGGAATTCGAGGCCAGGGTCTCGGCGGTAACCAAGAGCACGGTGCGGCTGGCGCTGGCGAAGCGGGTGCGGGAGCAGGTGGGGACGCCGGATCTGTGGCTGCTGTTTGCGCCGCTGAAGAAGGCGCGGACGGATTTCCTGGTCGAGAAGGCCGTTGAACTGGGTGCGGCCGAGATTGTGCCGGTTATCACCGAGCGGACGGATGCGGATAGTGTGCGCGTGGATCGGCTGGCGCGCCTTGCGATCGAGGCGGCCGAGCAGACGGAGCGGCTGGATGTGCCGCCGGTGCGGGAAGCGGTGAAGCTGCCGGCCCTGCTGGCCGGATGGGATCCGGGACGCGTGCTGATCTATGCCGACGAGGCCGGCGATGAGGGCGGCAAGCCATGGGGCGGTGAAGCTGGCAAGGCGGGGCCGATTGCGTCGGTGCTGGCCGCGATGGCAGATGGACCTGCGGCGATCCTGATCGGGCCGGAGGGCGGGTTCTCGCCTGCCGAGCGCAAACGGCTGCGGGAGCTTCCCTTCGTGAGGCCGGCCGGGCTGGGGCCGCGCATCCTGCGGGCCGAAACGGCTGCCGTCGCGGCGCTTGCGCTGTGGCAAGCCTCGCGAGGCGACTGGCGACGTTAAGCTATTCGTTCCGGATAGTTTTCCTTCACAAATCGAACATTTGACGGGGTCTGCTGGCGCTCCTAAGCCCGCATACCTATCTGGCTGGTGAGGACTGGCCCCCGGACGGATGTTTGCATGACGACTCCCACTCGCGACATCGACGAGGCCGCGCCGCGTATCAGCAGCAAGCGCGAACTCGTTGAGCGGCTAGCGAGCGGGTCGAAGCAGAAGACGCAATGGCGCATCGGCACGGAGCACGAGAAGTTCGGTTTCATCGAAGGTTCGCTGCGGCCGGTGCCCTATGAGGGCCCATCATCGATCAAGGGATTGCTGGAAGGGCTCGCGAAGGAATTCGACTGGGCGCCAATCGTCGAGGGCGGGCACATCATCGGCCTCAAGAAGAATTCGGCCAGCGTGAGCCTGGAGCCGGGTGGACAGTTCGAGCTTTCGGGGGCGCCGCTCGAGACCATTCACGAAACCTGCAAGGAGATCAGCGATCACCTGCGTGAGACGCGCGCGGTCTCTAAGCCGATGAGCATCGACTTCCTCGGGCTTGGCTTTTCGCCTGTGTGGTCGTTCGACGAGACGCCGATGATGCCGAAGGGCCGCTATGGCATCATGAAGGCCTACATGGAAAAGGTTGGCCGGCTCGGGCGGCAGATGATGTTCCGCTCGTGTACCGTGCAGACCAATCTTGATTTCGGCTCCGAGGCCGACATGGTGAAGAAGCTGCGCGTGAGCCTCGCGCTGCAGCCGATCGCGACCGCGCTGTTCGCCAACTCTCCCTTCGCCGAGAACCGCACCAACGGCTTCCTGTCGTATCGCTCGCACGTGTGGACGGACACGGATCCGGATCGTACGGGCATGCTGCCGTTCGCATTCGATGAGGGCTTCGGCTTCGAGCAGTATGTGGACTACGCGCTCGACGTGCCGATGTATTTCGCGCGGCGCGAGGGCAAGTATCTCGACGCCTCGGGTCTGTCGTTCCGCGACTTCATGGCGGGCAAGCTACCGATCCTGCCGGGCGAGAAGCCAGCGATGGATGATTTCGACGATCATATATCGACCATCTTCCCGGAAGTGCGCCTGAAGACCTTCCTCGAAATGCGCGGCGCCGATGCCGGCCAGCAGGATAGCCTGTGTGCTCTCTCGGCGTTCTGGGTCGGATTGCTCTACGATGAAGTCGCGCTCGACGGCGCCTGGGAGCTGGTGAAGGGTTGGACGGCGGCGGAGCGTCAGGCGCTGCGATCGGCCGTGCCGATGCAGGGGCTGAAGGCGCCGATCCGGAATACCAATGCGCAGGCCGTTGCGAAGGACGTGCTGAAGCTGGCCGCGGCCGGGCTGAAGCGGCGCAAGAAGCTGAACGGCTCTGGCAAGGACGAGACGATTTTTCTCGAGTGGCTGAACGAGATCACCGAGAGCGGCGTCACCACGTCCGAGAAACTGCTCGCGAAGTATCACGGCCCGTGGAAGCGCGACCTCAGCCGCGCCTTTGCTGAAGTGCGGATCTAGCCTCCCGGTCGCCTCGCAGGCGCAGCAGACGACCCGCTGTTGCCGTTCCGGGGCAAATCCTTGCCGGTATTAGCCAAATCGAGGGCTTGAGCCTGTCTGTGCCGCATGTTGAACATGCGTAACAAAACAGGGCGAGGACTTAATGGTCATTCTGGCGATCGGGCTCGTGATCACCGTTGTCATGGGCATCCCGGTGTTCATGCAGATGCGGAAGCATCCCAAAGGCATGCACATCGTGTTCTTTGCCGAGATGTGGGAGCGTTTTTCCTACTACGGCATGCGGACGATCCTTGTCGCCTACATGACCCAGCATTTCCTGTTCGGCGATGAAGTCGCGACAGGGCAGTACGGCGCTTACACCTCGCTCGTCTATCTTCTGCCGCTCATCGGCGGCATGCTGGCTGACCGGTATCTTGGCACCCGCAAGGCAGTTGCGTTCGGCGCGCTTCTGCTGGTGGCTGGGCACATCTCGATGGCTGTCGAGCAGGCCCCGGCTCGCGCCATCATCACGTATGAAGGCAAGGATTACGCGGTTGAATCGACCGGCCGTCAGGACGAGCGCAAGTCGCGTCTCGTCGTCGACGGGCAGAGCTATGAGATCGGCGCCTCGAAGGAGGGCATGGAGATCAAGGGTCTGCCGGCTGGCGCGCCGATCCCGACCGTTCTCAAAAAGGACAACCCGGAGACCGCTGCCGTCGACGGCTATGTCCAGAAGGTCGAGGGGCAGCAGCCGTTCTACATGAACGTGTTCTACCTCGCGATGGCGCTCATCATCATGGGTGTCGGCTTCCTGAAGGCGAACCTCGCGACGATCGTTGGGCAGCTCTATCAGAAGGACGATCCGCGGCGGGACGCTGGTTTCTCGCTCTATTATTTCGGCATCAACCTCGGTGCGTTCTGGGCGCAGGCGCTCTGCGCGCTGGTGGCGACGGAGTTCGGCTGGAGCTGGGGTTTCGGCCTTGCCGGATTCGGCATGCTCTTCGGCTGGCTGGTGTTCGTGCGCGGCCGCTTCCTGTTCTTCACGCCTGGGCCGAAGCAACTTCCTGAAGGGATCGGTGAACCGCCGAACCCGGAGCTGCTGAAGAAGCCGGTGGTGGGGCCGCTCAATCGCGAATGGATCATCTACCTGTTGGGCATTCTTGGCGTGGGGGCGGTTTTCTTCCTCGTGCAGCGCGAGCCCGTGGTGAACACGGCGCTGACGATCGCATCGGGCCTGATGCTGCTGTTCTTCCTCTACTACATGATCCGCAGGTGCACGTGGGCTGAGAGCCAGCGGCTAATCCTTGCGCTCGTGCTGGTCGCCGGGTCGGTGGTGTTCTTCACGCTGTTCGAGCTTGCAGGCTCAGCGCTGGCGCAGTTCTCCGAGCGCTCGACGCAGCTGCCCAACGATCCGAATGGGTTCTGGACGATCTCGTCTGGCGCCACGCAGAGCTTCAATGGGGCGTTCATCCTGCTGTTCGCGCCGCTGTTCGCAGCGCTATGGACCTATCTCGACCGCAATCGAAAAGACCCGGGCGATGCCTTCAAGTTTGCGTTGGGCATCTTCCAGGTTGGCCTCGGCTTCATGATTGTGGTGTGGGGCGCGGCTTACGCGGACGAGAACTTCAAGGTTCCACTGATCTTCCTCGTCGGCCTCTATCTCTTCCACACGACGGGCGAACTCTGCCTGTCGCCCGTGGGCCTCTCCGCCATGACAAAGCTGGCGCCGCAGGCGATCGCGGCGACCATGATGGCGACCTGGTATCTCGGCTCATCGCTCGCGCAGATGCTGCAGGCTCAGGTTGCCAAGCTGACCGCGCAGGACACGGTTGGCGGACAGGTGCTCGATCCGCAGAAGGCGCTCGATACATACGTGTCGGTGTTCAACCAGATCGGCCTGATCGCGATGGGCATCGGCGTGGCGCTCGCCATTGCCAGCCCGTTCCTCAACAAGCTGGCCAAGGCGCAGGACAAGCCAACACCGGGCGCAGGCGCCGCTACGCAAGCCGCGGAATAGTTCGCGCCTTAGTCGAAAGATTAAATCTGTCCGCCCGAACCGTTCACAGTTCGGGCGGACACTGTTTTGTCCAAATCGGTCTCGAATTCTGTCCGGACAGACAAGACCGCCGCGCAAGCAGGCGCACAGGGGTAGGACAAACTTGACGCTGGGTTGGGGACGGTTCACCGGGCTGATTGCGGCTGCATGCCTGACGGCAGGCGGAGGCTGGGCGGCGGCGCAGGAGGCGGAGCCGCCCGCTCAGAACGCAGCGTCAAACGTCACGTCCTACAAGCCAGACTTCTTCACGCAGTTCCGGCCGAACACGGCCCTGGACATGATCGGACGCATTCCCGGCTTCAGCTTCCAGGGCGATAGCTCCGGCCGCGGATTTTCCGGGACAGCCGGCAATGTGCTGATCGATGGCGAGCGGCCGCCTTCGCGTGGCGATTCCCTGAGTTCGATCATTTCGCGGATTCCGGCCACCGGCGTGGAGCGCATCGATGTCATCCGTGGCGGCGCCGAAGGCATCGACATGCAGGGCCAGCCGATCGTCGCCAACATCATCCGCAAGCCAGATGCGGGCGTGACGGGCTCGATCAGCTCCAACATCAACCTGACGGACGAAGGCAAGGTGTCGCCCAACGCGACGCTGCAGATGCGCAACCAGGCGGACGGCCAACTGCTCGACGGGTCGATTACCGTCACACATAGCGCAGGTTCGGGCGAGGCCACCGGACAGCGCATCAACCCGGCCGGCGTCCTGATCCGCCAGACCGAGACAAAATCAGCCAGTACGTTCGACCGAGTCGAGGCGACGGGCGCCTGGGAGACCACCTGGCTTGGAGGAAAGCTGCGCATCAATGGACTTGTGGGCGCCGATCAGTTCGAGGGTGCAGGTCAAGATCAGCTGATCGTACCGGGCGGCGTCCAGGTCAGCAGATCAGCGTCCGAGACGCTGAGCGGCGAAGCCGGCATTCGCTACAGCCGCAATTTCGAAGGCGGCTACGCCATGGAGCTGGTCGGCTTCCAATCGCTGTGGTCCGGCAACATCGAAGGCATATTCAACACGCCGACATTCACGTCGGGCAGTCGCAGCGATGACGAGACGGGCGAGAGCATTGCGCGGGCGACGCTACGGCTTCCGGCCTTCGGCGACTGGACGTTCGAGGGCGGCGGAGAGATCGTCTATAACTACTCGGAGTCGCGAGGGTCGCGATCGTTGAACGGTGCGCCCTTCGTCCTGGATGGCGACACCAATCATGTTGATGAACTGCGGACGGATGGGTTTTCCACGGCGACATGGTCGCCGTCGCCGAAGCTGAACGTCGAGCTGGGCGCGCGCTATGAATGGTCGCGGATCACCGCGGACGTAGGATCGCTGTA
This sequence comes from Hyphomonadaceae bacterium, assembly GCA_047601145.1. Classification (GTDB taxonomy): domain Bacteria; phylum Pseudomonadota; class Alphaproteobacteria; order Caulobacterales; family Hyphomonadaceae; genus UBA7672. The sequence goes on along the minus strand of JASGJW010000003.1, from coordinate 202,935 downwards.
TTCGCAGAAGGAGCTGATGTTCCTAAAGCCGCGGGTCAACGTTTCGTGGACGCCGGAAGAGGGACATCAGGTTGGCCTGCGTCTGGAACGCACGGTCGAGCAGCTCGATTTCGGATCGTTCGCGTCGCAAGCCGCATTCGAGCAGCAGATATTCGGGGTCGGAAATGCCGACGCAGAACCAGAGAAGAACTGGATATTCAATGCGCGTTACGAGCGGCAGGGCGGCGGCCAGAACTCGTTCGTCATCAGCTATACGCACACGGAAATCGACGACGTTCTCGGGCGCGCCGTGATCGTTATTCCGCCCTCGCCACCGGACCCTGAGCTTGAGCTCGAGATCACGCGCAACACGGGCCGGGCGACACGGGATGAGTTGGAGATCAAGGGATCGCTGGAGCTGGACGGGCTCGGGCTGAGTGGGGGCATCTTCAACGTTGGCGCCACCTTGCGCGATTCAACCATCACCGATCCCGTTACGAGCGAGGATCATACGATCTCTGGCATCTCCCCCTGGTCCTGGAATGTGTCGCTGCAACAGACCATGAACAATGGCGACTTCCGGTGGGGGATCTTCCTCCAGGATGACGCCGACACGAAGTCCTGGTCGCCACGGCTCTATACGGAACAGCATTTCGGCACGTTTCTGGGCGCCAACGTGACGTGGAAGCTGCCTGACGCATGGACGATATCGACCGGCTTCAATAACCTGATCTCCGAAAACGCCGAGACGTCGTCGATCTTCTACACGGCCCGGCGAAGCGTGGGCGTTCCCCAATACTTCTCGTCTAGCATCTCGGATGCTCGCCGCACGGCCTTCTTCCAGGTACGGAAGAACTTCTAGGCGTCAGCCCGCGCCGCCAACCGTAATAGCATCGATGCGAAGCGAGGGCTGTCCGACGCCCACAGGCACGGACTGGCCTGCCTTGCCGCAGGTGCCGACGCCGTCATCCATCGCGAAGTCGTTTCCGACCATCGAGATGTTGTTCATGACCGTCGGGCCATGGCCGATCAGCGTCGCGTTCTTCACGGGTGCGCCGACCTTGCCGTTCTCGACGAGATAGGCCTCGGTGCACTGGAACACGAACTGACCGTTGGTGATGTCGACCTGACCGCCGCCGAAGTCGACCGCCCAGATGCCCTTCTTGATCGAGCGGACGATCTCTTCCGGATCGTGCGTACCGCCAGTCATGAAGGTGTTGGTCATTCGCGGCATCGGTGCGTTGGCGTAGCTCTCGCGGCGACCATTGCCGGTGGCCGCGACGCCCATCAGGCGGGAGTTCTGCCGGTCCTGCATGTAGCCCATCAGGCGACCGTCCTCGACGAGGACCGTGCGCTGCGTCTGCGTGCCTTCATCGTCGAAGGAGAGCGAGCCTCGGCGGTTCGCGATCGTGCCGTCGTCGACGATGGTGACGCCCCTGGCCATCACCTGCTCGCCGATGCGGCCCGAATAGACGGACGAACCCTTGCGGTTGAAGTCGCCTTCGAGGCCGTGACCGACGGCTTCGTGTAGTAGCACGCCCGTCCAGCCCGGTCCGAGCGCGACCTCCATCTCCCCTGCGGGGGCGGGGACGGCGTCGAGATTGATCTCGGCCTTGCGCAGCGCGCGCCGGGCCAGCGCCTTCCAGCGGTCCGGCTGGATCCATTCGTCATAGGCGGCGCGGCCGCCAGCGCCGGCGGAGCCGGTTTCGCGGCGGCCGTCCTTTTCCAGCGTGACGGATATGTTGATGCGCACGAGCGGACGTGCTTCAGCTACGCTGGCGCCACCCGAGCGGACGATCTCGACAGTTGTGCGCGAACCCGCAAGCGACACGGAAACCTGAACGACACGCGGATCCTGCGCGCGGCACCAGGCGTCGATCTCGGCGAGCAGGCCGGTCTTGGTGACGAAGTCAGGCGCGGCGGTGGGGTCGACATCAGCGTAGAGGCGGCGGTTCACCGGCGTGGGGCCAACCGCGAGAATGCCGGCGCGGCCACGCTTGGCGGCGGAGGCTGCGGTCGCGGCGCGACGTAGAGCGCCTTCGGAGATTTCGCTGGCATGCGCATAGCCGGTCGTCTCGCCGGAAACGACACGTAGACCGAAGCCCTGGCCGCTGTCGTAGGATGCCGACTTGAGACGGCCGTCGTCGAACAGGAAGGACTCGGAGCGGACGCTCTCGGCGTAGATCTCACCATCCTCGGCGCCCGCAAGCGCTTCGTCGAGAATGCCGGCGGCTTTCGACAGGCCGACGCCGGCGCTTTCGATCAGGCTGCGGTCGGTCATGAGGTCACCTCGGCCAAAACATCTCGCTTCCTCCCTAGATAGGGCGGTGCGGGGCGAAATGACAGCGCGGCGGCGGCCCGGTGTCAGCTGTCCGCTGGGACAACCGTGAAGCGAGCCATCTGGTCGGCCGCCTGCTTGAGTTCCGGGTTCGTCTGTAGCGCCCGGCGGAAATCCTCGTAGGCTGACTGGATATCGCCGAGTTTCTCGTGCGTGAGGCCTCGATTGTAATAGCCGATCGCTTTGGCATCGATCGAGTCTGTGCCGACCCCCTCGTTGAGGGCAACTAGCGCTTCCGGGTACCTCTTCAGGTTATAGAGCGCGGCGCCGAGATTGACCTTGGCCTCTTGCAGCCTGGGCATCACCTCCAGGCTGCGCTGGTAGTCCCACAGGGCGCGGGTGTTGTTCCCGGCCCGCATGTAGAGGATGCCGCGGTTGGTGTAGGTGGCGGCCTTGTCGCGCGGGCTGAGGCGCTCGAGATCCAGCGCCTGGTCACAGACTTCCAGCGCCTTGGCGGCCTGAACGCGGCTGAATTCCACCGCCTCATAGCATTCCTTGGCCATGCCTCCCCCGATAACAGTAACGGCGCCCTGCGCATGCGCCGTAAGGGGGGCGGCGAGCATGGCAATCAGGACCGAAATCCCCAATCGAAACCGGGTGCTCATCTTCCCAACTCCTTGTGCCTCTGATAGCGACCACGCGCCGACCAAATCGAATCGGACCGCCTGCGACACTATGCACCCGGCGGGGCGGATCGGAGTGGTGGCATCGGGCAGGATATCACGTTACAGCCCGGGTTTCACGCATCTGGCTGGAGGATGTGGATAAAAATGCGCAGCAGGGCTTGGAAATACTGGGCGCTCAGCGTCGCCAGCCTTGTCGCCGGCGGTTCCGCCTGGGCGACTCCCGTTCAGGGTGGAATCGATTTCCAGCCCTCGGTCACCGAGACCGCGAAGAAGGTTCACGCCTTCCATAACGAGCTGCTGATCATCATCACGGTGATCACGCTGTTCGTCACAGCGCTGCTGCTGTGGGTCATCGTGCGCTACAACAAGCGCGCCAACCCGACGCCTAAGAAATTCAGCCACAACACTCTGGTCGAGATCGTCTGGACGGTCGTGCCTGTGCTGATCCTCGTCTGGATCGCCAAGGGCTCGTTCCCGCTGCTCTACGAACAGGACGTCGAATTCGGCGGCGCCAAGGTTCCGGAAGCGCAAGTCGTGGACATCAAGGTCTACGGCAACATGTGGTATTGGGACTACACGTACAACGGAAACACGGACAACGAGTTCGTCGTCGAGTCTCGCATGCTGAAGGAAGGCGATGCCGATCGCCCGCTGAAGCACGAGCGTGGCGACATCCCGCAGCTCTCGGTCGACTATCCGATGGTCGCGCCGGCGGGCCGTTATGTCCGCCTCAAGATCTCCGCCAAGGACGTCATTCACGCCTGGGCGATGCCGCAGTTCATGCTCAAGGTCGACGCCGTACCGGGCCGCCTCAACTCGCTCTGGTTCAAGGTCGATCAGCCGGGCGTTTATTACGGCCAGTGCTCCGAGCTCTGCGGCAAGGACCACAGCAACATGCCGATCGAACTGCGCATCCTGCCGGAAGCCCAGTACAACGAGTGGCTCGTTCAGGCGAAAACCTCGGCTGACGCGGGCAGGGCCTATCTCGATAGCGTGCAGGTTCTGAAACCCACGCAAGTCGCCGCGGCGCAATAGGATCAGGGAGCCGTAAGATGTCGAGCGATACGAAGACAGCCGACCACGGTCACGGCCATGGCCACGGGCACGACCACGCCCACGACGACCATGCCCACGATCATCACGATCCCAAGTGGTACAGCCCAGCTCGCTGGCTGTTCTCCACGAACCACAAGGACATCGGGACGCTCTACCTGATTTTCGCAATGTGCGCGGGCGTCATCGGTTTCGTGTTCTCGGGCTTCATGCGCGCGGAACTGGCCGAGCCCGGCCTGCAGCTGTTCAACGGAACGGCGTTCGGCGGCTTCTTCGGCACCGAGCACAACTACAACGTCATCACCACGATGCACGGTCTGATCATGATCTTCTTCATGGTCATGCCCGCCTTGATCGGCGGCTTCGGCAACTGGTTCGTGCCGCTGATGATCGGCGCGCCGGACATGGCTATGCCGCGCATGAACAATATCTCGTTCTGGCTGCTGCCGGTTTCGTTCTTCCTGCTGATCCTGTCGATGTTCGTTCCGGGACCAGCCGGCAACAACGGCTTCGGCGGCGGCTGGGTGCTCTATCCGCCGCTCTCGAGCGCGACGGGCCACCCGGGTCTTGCGATGGACCTCGTGATCTTCTCGCTCCACGTGGCGGGTATCTCGTCCATCCTCGGCGCCATCAACTTCATCGTCACCATTCTCAACATGCGCGCCCCGGGCATGACGCTGCACAAGATGCCGCTGTTCGCCTGGTCCGTGCTGGTGACGGCGTTCCTGCTCGTGCTCGCGCTGCCGGTTCTCGCCGGCGCGCTGACCATGCTGCTGACGGACCGCAACTTCGGCTCGAAATTCTTCGAGATCTCGGGCGGCGGCGACCCGATCATGTTCCAGCACCTGTTCTGGTTCTTCGGTCACCCTGAAGTCTACATCATGATCCTGCCGGGCTTCGGCATCATCTCTCACGTCATCTCGACTTTCTCGAAGAAGCCCGTGTTCGGCTATCTTGGCATGGCCTACGCCATGGTCGCGATCGGCTTCATCGGCTTCATCGTGTGGGCTCACCACATGTACACGGTCGGCATGAACGTGAACCTGAAAGCGTACTTCGTGGCCGCCACGATGGTCATCGCGGTTCCGACCGGCATCAAGATCTTCAGCTGGATCGCCACGATGTGGGGCGGCTCCATCGAGTTCAAAGTGCCGATGTTGTGGGCGATCGGCTTCATCTTCCTGTTCACCCTGGGCGGCGTCACGGGCGTCGTGCTCGCCAATGCCGGCGTCGACCATGCGCTGCACGACACGTACTACGTCGTGGCGCACTTCCACTACGTGCTCTCGCTGGGCGCGGTCTTCACGCTGTTCTGCGGCTGGTACTACTGGTTCGAGAAGATGTGGGGCGTGAAGTACAACGGCTTCCTCGGCGGCCTGCATTTCTGGCTGATGTTCATCGGCTCCAACCTGATCTTCTTCCCGCAGCACTTCCTTGGTCTGCAGGGCATGCCGCGCCGCTATGTGAACTACTCGCCGGCCTTCGAGCAGTGGCACCACTGGTCGACGATCGGTTACTGGGTCGCCGCGGCTGCGACGATCGTGTTCTTTATCGGTCTGATCGAGGCGATGATCCGCCGTCGCAAGGCAGAAGCGAACCCGTGGGGCGAGGGGGCGACGACGCTGGAATGGACCCTGTCCTCTCCGCCGCCGTTCCACCAGTACAACGATCTTCCGCGGTTCAAGTAACAGGGCGAATGCAGCCCGGACCCCTCGGTCCGGGCTGCAGCGCAAAACCAGATGTCCGACGCGAGCCTTATCAGCACGCCCACCGCGACCTCCCAGGCTTCCACCAGCCAGGCGAGCGCGATGGATTACGTGCGCCTGATGAAGCCGCGCGTGATGACGTTGGTCGTGTTCACGGCGCTGGCCGGCCTGATCGCCGCACCGGTTGACATGCCCCCCTTCGCGGCCGCCATCGCGGTGTTCGCCGTGGCGCTTGGCTCGGGCGCGGCTGGCGCGCTCAACATGTGGTACGATGCGGATATCGACGCCCTGATGGCGCGCACGGTGAGCCGCCCGGTTCCGGCAGGTCTCATCGCCCGTGAAGAGGCGCTTTCGTTCGGCCTCATAATGTCGGCAATCTCGGTCACCCTGATGGCGCTGGCCGCGACGCCGCTGGCCGCCGCACTGCTCGCCTTCTCGATCTTCTTCTACGCGGTTGTCTACACGATGTGGCTCAAGCGCTCGACGGCGCAGAACATCGTGATCGGCGGCGCGGCAGGCGCTTTCCCGCCGGTGATCGGCTGGGCCGCCGCCACGGGCGCCGCGCCGACGGACGCCTGGATCCTCTTCGGCTTGATCTTCCTCTGGACGCCGCCGCATTTCTGGGCGCTGTCGCTGTGGACCTCGAAGGAATACGCCCGCGCTGGCGTGCCGATGCTGCCGGTTACGCGTGGCGCCAAGGAAACCCGTCTCCAGATCCTTCTCTACACGCTGGTTGTCGCGCCGTTCGGCGTCGTGCCAGCGTTCACCGGCCTTGGCGGGATGATCTATCTCACTGTGGCCGCGCTCGGTGGTATCGCCTTCCTCTGGTGCGCGCTTCGCGTGTTCATGAGCCGCGCCGGGGATGCTGACGCTCCGGCCGACATGCGCCACGCCAAGATGATGTTCGGCGTGTCGATCCTCTACCTGTTCGCCTTGTTCGCCGCCCTGCTGGTCGAGCATGTCCTGCCATTGCACTTCGCTGTCGGGGTGGGTGCATGATGCTGGACAAGGGACAGATCACCGACTGGGAAGGCGAACCGGAATCTGGCGCTCCTCCGAAAGCATCGCCTGCGGCTGAACCGGCGCGCGGCGGAATCTCCGGGGCTATCTTCGACAGCCGCGAAGCTGTTCCGACAGGCGAATTCGTCAAGGTGACGCCCGAGCAGGCCAAGGCCCGCAAGCGTCGCGGCCAATGGATCGCGCTGGCCCTGTTCGCTTTCGTCATCGTGCTTTTCACGCTGACGATGACGAAGATGGGCGCCCAGGTTCTGGTGCGCGACCTATGAACAAGCGCGCCAAGATCACCACGCTGGTTGTCTCGATCGTGCCGGTTGTCATGCTGGCGCTCAGCTTTGCGGCTGAGCCGCTCTATTCGACTTTCTGCCGCCTGACCGGTTTTGGCGGCACGACCCAGGTTGCAACGGAAGCGCCGAAGACGGTGCTCGACCGCGAGGTCCGTGTTTCGTTCGACGCCAACGTCGCCCCGGGCGCGCCGCTGAAGTTCCGCGCTACCCAGAACTACGTCGACATGAAGGTTGGCGAGAAGATGATGGTCTTCTACGAAGTGACCAACACGTCGGACCAACCGATCCGGGCGATGGCGAGCTATAACGTCGTCCCCGAAAAGGTCGGCCTCTACTTCAAGAAGATCGAGTGCTTCTGCTTCAAGGAGCAGACCTACGAGCCCGGCAAGACCGTGAAGCTGCCGGTCGTTTTCTTCGTCGATCCGGACATGGCCAAGGACTGGCAGGCCGATGACGTTCGGGGAATCACGCTTTCGTATACGTATTTCCGCTCATCGGGGCCCCAAGCCTCCGCTGCGCGGCTTGAGGACGCATCCGCGGTCAACTAGACCGGCGGTAGGACAACAAAGGACTGCGGGAACAGGGCCTTGCCCGATTCCCGCGTGAGCTGAGGGACCGCAGCCATGTCAGGCGACGTCAAACACGACTACCATCTGGTGAAGCCGTCTCCGTGGCCGCTGCTGGGTTCGCTTTCGATTGGCCTCATGGTGCTCGGCGGCGCCGGCTACATGAAGGGCCTGTGGTTCTTCCCGCAGGGCGCCTGGTGGGCCCCGCTTCCTGGCCTCGTCGCACTCATCTTCGTGCTGATCGGCTGGTGGGGTGACGTCCTCAAGGAAAGCCGCGCCGGGGATCACAAGGAGGTCGTCCAGATCTCCCTGCGCTACGGCATGATCCTGTTCATCGCGTCGGAAGTGATGTTCTTCGTCGCCTGGTTCTGGCAGTTCTTCGAGATGGCGATCTTCCACCAGCTCCGCGCGCTGCCGGAGCACGCCGATCTCGCCAACAATCCTGGTCTCGCCGGCTGGTCCGAGTGGCCGGTGCCGCAGACCGATGGAACGCGCGTCCGTCCGTTCGACCCCTTCCACCTTCCGCTGATCAACACACTGATCCTGCTCCTTTCGGGCACGACGGTGACGTGGGCTCACCACGCTCTGCAGGTCGGTGACCGCAGGAGCGCCAAGATCGGCCTCCTGCTGACGATCATCCTCGGCCTGTCGTTCACGGCCTTCCAGGTTATCGAGTATTCGGAAGCGGGCTTCGGCTACGACAAGTCGGAATACGGTTCGGCCTTCTTCATGGCGACCGGCTTCCACGGCGCTCACGTCGTAATCGGGACGCTTTTCCTGATGGTCTGCCTTGGCCGCCTGATGGCTGGCGGCATGAAGCCGGAGAAGCATCTCGGCTTCGAGTTCGCCGCCTGGTATTGGCACTTCGTCGATGTGGTGTGGCTGTTCCTCTTCGCCTTCGTGTACGTCGCCCCGCATATCGTTTGGGGCCCGGGCGCGCCTGGCCTCGAACACTGACCTGATCGATGAGCAGGAAAGCTGCGTTACTCGGCTTCCTGGCGATTCAGGCGATCGTCATCGCCCTCTGGGTTAGCGCCGTCCTTCCGCTGATGCGGGAGGGCGGACCGCCTTTCATCAGCCCTGCCGACGAAACATTCACCGGCCGCATATTCTCTGCGCTGTCGTACAATTTCCGTTCAGGTGAAACGTCGGTCGTCTCGCCGCGCTTTGATCCCGCAGGGCCGCTCCTATGGGCGACGCTGCTGATGCTGGCTTCAGGCGGCGTAGGCGTTGCAGCGCTCGTGTCGTTCAACCGCGCCAAGGTTTGGCTCAGCGTGGCGCTCGCCGGCGGAGCACTGCTTCTCGGTCTGTGCGGCATCTGGTTCATCGTCGAGCAATGGTCGGGTGACACGACGTTCCGGACAGGCTCTGTGGGACCGCTGTGGCTATATGCGATGGCGCGCATCTTCCTGCTGCAATTCTTCATCGGCTTCGCCCTGCTGGCGCTGTCGATCGTAGCTGTCATCGCGGGGTTCTCTACCAAGGATCGCCCGCTGGGGTTCCACGTTGTCGCACTCAACTGGATCGTCGTTGCGGCGACATGGCTGGTTACCTATCTCGCCTTATACGTAGCGCCGCCTATGTTTTCCGGCGCCAGCGCCTGAGGTCGTCATGGCCGTTTCTGCATTTTCTGCCGGGATGAAGTGTCGCTGCCCTAATTGCGGCGAGGGCAGGGTGTTCCGGGGCTTCCTGACCTTCAAGGAGCGCTGCGACGCCTGTGGCGCGGACCTGACGATCGCGGACGCGGGGGACGGTCCGGCCTTTTTCGTGATGTTCGCAGCACTGATCTTCATCGTGCCATCGGCGATGTTCTTCGAGTTCGCGATCCGACCTCCTGGCTGGGTCCATTTCCTGATCTGGCCGCCACTGACCTTCGCCTTCTGCCTGGCGCTGCTGCGGCCGGTGAAAGCCCTGCTGTTCGCCCTGCAGTGGAAGCACAAGGCGGGCGAAGGCCGCCTGCAGGACTAACGGCAGTAGTGCGAGCCTGCAGGGCAGGCTAAACCCGCCGCATGTACTTCCGGCCCTATCCCATCCTGACCTTTATCGCGATCCCGGCGCTCGCCGCGCTGATCACACTTGGCGTGTGGCAAAGTCAGCGGGCTGAATGGAAAGCCCAGCTGATTTCAAGGTTCGAACAGGCCGCGAAGGCCGATCCGCAGCCGCCCGAAGCCGTCCTGTGCGGCGGCAAGACCGAGGCAGGCGTCGTGGTCTCGCCACCTGTCGGCGTCGGCAAGGCGCTGCGCATGTTCGGCCACGACGCATCCGGCGTGGCGGGCTGGCGGTTGTTCCAGGCCGTGACGCTCCCTTGCGGCCCTGTGCTGGCGGAGACGGGGTTCGAGGTGCTCGATATTGGCGGGCCCGGCGCGGCCTTACCCGTGGTACGGGAAGCAAAGCCTGCGGCGCGCTTCCTGATCGAGCCCTGGCCCGAGAAGCCCCTGATGGCGGCTGACAATGCGCCTGACCGCAATGAATGGCACTGGTTCGATGCGACGGGCATGGCGGCTGATCTTGGCGTACCGGCCCTCTCTGTCCCGTTCATCCTGACGCCACTAAGCGGGATGCCGGATTTCCTGACCCGGACGCCGCCCGAAACCCATATCGGCTATGCTGTGACATGGTTCGGGATGGCGATTGCGTTTGCGGTGATATACGCCCTGTTCCATGTGCGGGCGGGCCGCCTGCGCTTCGGCAAGGACCGGGAATGAAATACGTCTCCACCCGCGGAAACGCCGCGCCCGCCGACTTCGTGTCGGCGAGCCTTATGGGCCTCGCCCCGGACGGCGGACTGTTCAGCCCGGACATCTTTCCTCAGATCGAGCGACCGAACGCGACGGCCACCTATGTCGAGACCGCGGCGCGCATCCTCTCCGCCTTCGCGGGCGCCAGCCTGCCGGAGCACGCGATCCGCGAGATGTGCGTGCGGGCATACGCCCCGTTCGCGCACCAGTCGGTCGCGCCGCTCACCGAAGTGGGCCCCGGCCGCTGGATGCTCGAGCTGCATCACGGCCCCACGCTGGCGTTCAAGGACGTGGCGATGCGCCTGATCGCGCAGCTTTATGATCACGTCCTCGGCTTGCGCGGCGAACGGATGACCATCTTGTGCGCCACGTCCGGCGACACGGGCGGCGCGGCGGCGTCAGCCTTCGCCGGATCGAAGCATGTCGACATGGTGATCCTGCACCCGCTCAATCGCGTCTCGCCGACGCAGCGTCTCTTCATGACAGCCACGGGCGCCGACAACATTCATAACCTCGCGTTGGAAGGCGATTTCGACGGCACACAGGCGATCCTCAAGCAGCTTCTCGCCGACGAGCAGTTCCGTCGCCGCACGCGACTTGCCGCCGTGAACTCCATCAACTGGACGCGCGTCGCCGCGCAGAGCGTCTACTTCGCGCAGGCGCAGGCCCAACTTGGCCGTGACCGGAACATCAACTTCGTCATTCCGACCGGAAATTTCGGCGACGCGCTCGCGGGCTATGTCGCTGCGCGCTGCGGCCTGCTGAACCGGATCGAGATAACAGCTGCGGTCAACGCCAACGACGCCATGGCGCGCCTGATCGATGGCTTTCCGCTCACCAAAGGCTCGACCACGCCGACGCTCAGCCCTGCAATGGACATCCAGCTGCCTTCCAATTTCGAACGTCTCCTGTTCGAAGCCTCAGGCCGCGATGGCGCAGCTGTCGCCGTCGCCTACCAACAACTCGCCGCCAAGGGTGAAGCACCGCTACCAAAGGCGGCCGCAGCCAAGCTAGGCAATATGGGTCTCTCGGCCGAACGCGTCAGCGATCGCGAGACACTTGAGGAGATGAAACGCACGCATGCCGAGACCGGCTGGATCGTTTGTCCCCACACTGCCGTGGGCCTCGCCGCCGCGCGCCGCCAGCGCCATGCGGATGGTCCGGTCGTGACGCTCGCCACAGCCCACGCCGCGAAGTTCCCCGAAACCGTGAAGCAGGCTCTTGGCATCGATATCGGCCTGCCGGATCGTGCTCATACTTTCACGTCGAGGCCCGAGAAGTTCGACACCGGCCCGATGAGCGCCGACTTCGTGCGCCAGCGCATTGACGCCATCGTGGCGAAGGCCGGCTGATGTCCGACCTCCGCGACGTCGTTACCTTGCCGAATGGCGCCCGCATCGTCTTCGACCCGATGCCGGATCTGCGCACCGCCGCGGTCGGCGTCTTCCTCGCCGCAGGTGCGCGCCACGAGGCCGTCGACCGCAACGGCCTCGCTCACTTCCTCGAGCACATGGCCTTCAAGAGCGCCGCTGGTCGTAACGCCCGTGAGATCGCCGAGACGGTGGAGGCCCGCGGCGGCGTAATGAACGCCTCGACGGGTTATGAACTCACCAATTACTTTGTCCGTTGCCTCGCGCCGGACGCGCCAGACATGCTCGACGTCGCGCTGTCGCTTGCCTTCGCTCCCGACCACCCGCTCGACGAGATCGAGCGCGAGAAGGGCGTGGTGCGCCAGGAGATCGGCGAAGCCGCGGACCAGCCGGACGATCTTGTGTTCGAACTCGCCCAGGTCGCTAGCTATGAGGGCCATCCCCTCGGCCGCCCCATTCTCGGCACCGAACAGACCCTCAACACAATCCATCGTGACGATCTCATCGGCTTTGCATCCAGCAACTACTCGCCCCAACGCACCGTCGTCACCATCGCCGGCGCATTCGATCGCGACGCCATTCTGAAGCTGGTCAGTCGCTGGCTCGCCCATCGCACAGGCGTTGCGCCTTCCGCATCAGCTGTTCCAGCGATCGCCGCCGCCAGCGTGCGCGCGGAACAGCGCAAGCTCGAGCAGACGCATCTCGTCCTCGCCCACCGCACTGTGTCCGCGAAATCACCGGATCGCTTCGCCGCCCGGATCTTCGCCGAGATATTCGGCGGCGGCATGGCCTCGCGCCTGTTCCAGGATATCCGTGAGCAGAGGGGGCTCGCCTACACGATCGACGCCTCTTGCGACCAGCACTCCGATTGCGGGCGCATCTCCGTTTACGCCGGCTGCGATCCGAAGGACGCGGCCGAAGTCGTGAAGCTCACGCGGGGCATCTGGAACGATATGGCCGCCAGCGGCCCCACCGAGGCCGAACTCGCCCGCGCCAAGGCTATCGCCGCCGCACAGTTCGCAATGTCCGCGGAAGCGCCTGGCGCCCGCGCGGGCTCCTCGGCTTACGAGCTCCTTGCTTTCGATCGCCTCGTCAGCGTCGAGGAAACGCTTGGCCATATCGAAGCCGTAACGATCAACGACGTGCGCCGCGTCGCCGTCGACATGCTGGCAAATCCGGGCATTGCATCCGCCGTCGGTCCGAAGGCTGGACTTGCCGCTGCCGAGGCGTTTGTCTCCTGGCTCTGATTCTCGGGACATCATGGGTCAGTTTGCAGCAGACACTTCGGCGGCGTCCGGCCGCGCCGCGCTCTGGTCGTGGAACGCCTCCGAAGGCGTGCTTACCATTCGCGCCGAACCCGGAACGCCGCTCGCGTCGCTGGATGGGCGCTGGACGTTCCAGTCCCTGCTCGAACAGTTCGACGGCCTAGCGCGTGTGCGCATCGCCAGCCCGCTCAAGTCAGGCCGTCCGGGCGATCCCATCGACATCCGCGTCACGTTACTCGACGGCCGCCCCGCGCACTTCTTCGGCGCATTTCATGATCTCGGGGTGGCCCGCGGTCTTATCGTACCCGCAGAGATTGGCGCGCGCATCGTTCATGGCGAAAGCAATGTCGAACCCGTCTTCCAGCCAATTCGCCGTCTCGACACGCTAAGTGTCGCCGGCTTCGAGGCGCTCGCCCGTTTTCGCGCCCCAGACGGGCAGCTTGTCGGCGCGGACACGTTGATGGGCTTGGGTGGCGACACGGACTGGAGCGCCATTGCGCCCGTCATGCTCGAGAAATCCGCACGCACGCTCGCCGATCTCCGCGCGCGGGGGCGCGATGTCTTCATGCAGGTAAACCTCTCAGCAGCCGAGATCGCGCGCCCGCTGCTGGTCGAGGAAGTCGCCGCTATTATCCGCGACGCCAATCTCCCGCACGGCGTCCTCCGCGTTGAGCTTACGGAACAGGCCGCACTTCGCGATTTCGAAGGCGCTCTCGGTGCGCTTGCTGCTTTCCGAGCCGCTGGCGCTGGCATCGTGCTGGATGATTTCGGCGCCGGTCATTCCTCGTTCGCATGGCTGGCCGAAATCCCGGCTGATGGTGTGAAGCTTGACCCCAAACTTTCCCGCATGGTCCGCCAGCCGCGCGCCTGCCGCATCATTACCGCGCTAACCGGCCTCATCCGCAGCCTCGGTATGACCGTCACCGCTGAAGGCATCGAGGACCCCGCCGTCGCCGGCGAACTCCATTCCATCGGCTGCGACTATGTCCAGGGGTACGCCTATGACATGCCGCTCCGCCTGCAGGACATCGCGGTGGCGTTCGATCCGTTGACGCCCGGCTCGTAACGCCTCCGGACGCCAACTCAGTCCGGAATGTTCGGTTCGACCAGTGTCGCGAGATTGACCAGCGACTGTTGCCAACCGAGATAGCAGCCATCGAGAGGGATCATCGACGGCACATTGGCCTGTTCGATGCTGATCTCCGTGCCCGACGGAACTCTCTTCAGCACGACCGTCACAGTCATTTCGCCCGGCATGTTTGGGTCATCGAACTTGTCTGAATAGACGACCCGCTCCGCAGGCACGAGTTCGAGGAACCTGCCACCCCACGAATGGCTATTGCCGGTCGAGAAGTTCGTGAATGACATCTTGTATTCGCCACCCACGCGCACGTCCTGATGATGAACCTTACCGGTAAACCCGTTAGGCGGCAGCCATTGGGCCTTTGCGTCCGCGTCGATGAAAGCCTTGTAGACTTTCTCGGGCTTGGCCGCGATCACGCGGTGGAGGCGAACTGTGTTGCCGGTCATTTTCATCTCCTTTTCTGGCGTCTCACGCCCTTAGGACGTGCGCCGAGAGCCCGATCCGACAAGGTCGGCCAGCGATTTGGCATGTCGGGGTGACGCCCCCATATTTCCCCGCTAAAAGCCGGAATCTACCCCGCTTCGAGGACACTATGGCAGACCGCAAACCCTACGTGATTTCAGGCCGTACCGGCGACTGGGAAGTCGTCATGGGCCTCGAAGTCCACGCACAGGTAGCCTCCAATTCGAAGCTGTTCTCCGGCGCACCCACGGCGTTCGGCGCCGATCCGAACACCAATGTCTCCCTGGTCGATGCAGCCATGCCGGGCATGCTTCCTGTCATCAACGCATTCTGCGTCGAGCAAGCGGTGAAGACCGGCCTAGGCCTCAACGCGAAGATCAATCCGTATTCGCGCTTCGACCGGAAGAACTATTTCTATCCGGACCTGCCGCAAGGCTATCAGATATCCCAGTTCGCCCACCCGATCGTGGGCGAGGGCAAGATCGATGTAGAGACGGAAGACGGCTACACCTTCACGGTGGGCATCGAGCGGCTGCATCTCGAACAGGATGCCGGCAAGTCGATTCACGATCTCGACCCCAACGCCACCTATGTCGACCTCAACCGGTCGGGCGTGGCGCTGATGGAGATCGTGTCGAAGCCGGACATCCGCTCGCCCGCCGAAGCGGCCGCCTACGTCAAGAAACTGCGCTCCATCCTCATCGCGCTGGGCACGTGCGATGGCGACATGGAGAAGGGCAACCTGCGCGCCGACGTGAACGTGTCGGTCTGCCGCCCCGGCGGTTACGACCACTACAAGGCCACCGGCAAGTTCGATAAGCTCGGCACGCGCTGCGAGATCAAGAACGTCAACTCGTTCCGCTTCATCCAGATGGCCGCAGAATACGAAGCACAGCGTCAGGTCGAGATCTTGGAATCCGGCGGCAAGATCGACCAGGAGACGCGCCTCTACAACGCGGACAAGGACGAGACGCGCTCCATGCGCTCGAAGGAGGATGCGCATGATTACCGCTACTTCCCCGATCCCGACCTCCTGCCGCTGGAACTGACCGGCGCGTATATCGACGGCATCAAGGCGAAGCTTCCCGAGCTTCCCGACCAGAAGCGCGCGCGTTTCGTGAAGGAGTACGCCCTCAAGGAATACGACGCCGGGGTGCTAGCGGGTGACGCGGAGAAGTCCGCCTATTTTGAAGCCGTGGCCAAGGGCAGGGACGCACGCCTCGCCGCCAACTGGGTCACACAAGAGCTGTTCGGTTATCTCAACAAGGAAGGCCTCGAGCTTTCGCAATCGCCCGTCAGCGCTGAACAGCTCGGCGGCCTGATCGCCCTGATCGCCAACAACACGATCAGCGGCAAGATCGCCAAGGACGTCTTCCTCAAGATGATCGCAACGGGTGATGCCGCTGCCGCGATCGTCGAACGCGAGGGCCTCAAGCAGGTCACCGACACCGGCGCTATTGAGAAGGTGATCGACGAGGTGCTGGCCGCGAACCCGACCCAGGTCGAGGAAATCAAGGCCCAGCGCGCTTCTGGTCACGAAAAGCCGAAGACGCTCGGCTGGATGGTCGGTCAGATCATGAAGGCGAGCGGCGGCAAGGCGAACCCCGCGGCGGTCAACGAGATCCTGACGAAGAAACTCGGGCTCTAGGTCGGCGGCGTCTGCGGCGTGAGCTGGCTGTCGATCGGCGAGTTGACCTTGTCGGGCCAATCATCGTCCGTGCCGACGCAGTCGCGCCTGTAGGAGCCGTCCACCTCGTTGACCATGCCCTTGTCGGCCGTAGAGAAGATTTCCCAGTCCATCTGGCATGCCCGCGTCGCGAAGCTGCGCGTGCATTGCGCAGCCGGGTCCGGATAGTCCTCGTGAGCCTCGCCATACGTGCATTCGAAACCGGCGATCGTGATAGCCTTGATGGCGGCCGGCCGAGAGAGCTTGCCGAGGATTGCCTTCACGCCGGCATTCCAGTCGGCATTCAACTTATCGCCCGGCTCATGCTGCCAGTCATGCGCAGTCTCGAGCGCCTTGAGGTCTGCCGGGGTCGCCGTGGCGGGCGCGGGTTCCGGGGCCGGAGTTGCGGCGGGGTGCTGAGCGGGCGAACAGGCCGCAAGGGCCAGGGCAGCCAGCAGGGTCAAGCGAAGCATGGTGTCGTCCTCCCACATTCACCATACCTGAAATCCGGGCGGTGCAAGGGCGGACTGGCGCCGGAAGCTGTTCCCCGGTATGGGCGCCGCATGAAGCTATCGGACTTCGATTTCCACCTGCCGGACGAACTGATCGCCTTGCGACCAGCAGTTCCCCGCGATTCGGCGCGGCTTCTGGTCGTTCGCGGACGCGACGGGAAGCTTGAGGACTGCACCGTCCGCGATCTCCCCCAGCTGCTGAAATCCGGTGACATCATTGTAGCCAACGACACCCGCGTCCTTCGCGCCGCCCTGCTGGGCAAGCGGCCCTCGCGTGGCGATGGCGGCGATGTCGAGATCGAGGTGAACCTCAACCGCCGCGTGTCGCCATTCGAATGGTCGGCCTTCGCGCGCCCCGGCAAGCGCTTGAAAGAGGGAGACACGGTCGTCTTCGCCGGTGGACTCATGGCGATCGTCATCTCCAAGTCGGAAGCCGAAGTG
Source organism: Hyphomonadaceae bacterium (assembly GCA_047601145.1). Taxonomy (GTDB): domain Bacteria; phylum Pseudomonadota; class Alphaproteobacteria; order Caulobacterales; family Hyphomonadaceae; genus UBA7672. The sequence goes on along the minus strand of JASGJW010000003.1, from coordinate 185,825 downwards.
CGCCTCGGCTTCAACCGGAGCGGGGCCGCGCTTGATGCCGCCATCGACGCTGCAGGCGATATGCCCATTCCGCCTTACATTGCGTCCAAACGCGCCCCCGATGCGCAGGACGCCAGTGACTACCAGACCTTTTTTGCCCGCGAGGCAGGCTCCGTCGCGGCGCCGACCGCCGGCCTTCACTTCACACCGGAACTCCTCGCCTCACTCGCAGCTGTGGGCATCCAGCGCACGAACGTCACGCTCCACGTCAACGCCGGCACCTTTCTTCCGGTCAAATCCGAAAATCTCAGCGAACACCGCATGCACGCCGAGCAGGCCGACCTCTCCCAGCCCGCCACCGATGCCATTCTTGCAGCCCGTGCGGCAGGCGGCCGTTGCATCCCCATTGGCACCACGGCCTTGCGCACACTGGAAAGCGCCGCTGCGTCCGGCCCGCTGGCGGCCTACAGCGCCGCCACCTCGATCTTCATCACGCCTGGCTACCGATTCCGGGTCGCTGACGGCTTGATGACGAACTTCCACCTTCCCAAATCGACGCTCTTCATGCTGGTGAGCGCAATGATGGGTCTTGATGTGATGAAACGCGCCTACGCACACGCCGTGAAGGAGCGCTACCGCTTCTTCTCGTATGGCGACGCCTGCCTGTTGTTGCCCAATGGCTGAGTTTCCGTTCCACATAAGCGCTACGGATGGCGATGCGCGCACCGGCCGCCTTTCGACCCCACGCGGCGACATCGCCACGCCCGCCTTCATGCCGGTCGGCACCGCGGGAACTGTAAAGGCCATGTTCCTGGACGATGTGCGTTCCACTGGAACCGACATCATCCTCGGCAACACCTATCACCTGATGCTTCGCCCCACCGCCGAACGCGTCTACAAGCTCGGCGGCCTTCACCGCTTCATGGGCTGGAGCCATCCGATCCTCACCGACAGCGGCGGCTTCCAGGTCTTCTCACTTTCCGAGCTCCGCAAGATGAAGGAGGAGGGCGTCGAATTCCGCTCGCACATTGACGGGTCGTCGCACTTCCTCTCGCCGGAGCGCTCCATCGAGATACAGTCGGACCTGCTGGGCTCCGACATCGCGATGCAGCTCGACGAATGCGTCGCCAATCCGTGCGAACACGCGCCCGCTGCAGCTGCGATGCGTCTTTCCGCCCGTTGGGGCGAGCGATCCAAGACATACTTCGGCCAGCGCGATCGCCAGTCGTTGTTCGGCATCGTGCAGGGCTCAACCTACGCTGACCTTCGCATCGAAAGCGCCCAGCGTGTCGTCGAGACGGGTTTTGACGGCTATGCCATCGGCGGGCTCGCCGTGGGAGAAGGCCATGATGCGATGTGCGATACGATCAGCCTCACCACACCGCATCTGCCAAAGGATCGCCCGCGCTATCTGATGGGGGTGGGCAAGCCGATCGACATCGTGGAGGCGGTCGCCCGCGGCGTCGACATGTTCGATTGCGTGCTGCCGACCCGCTCTGGCCGCCATGGCCAGGCCTGGACATGGGACGGCCCAATCAACCTCAAGAACGCGAAGTTCGCGGAAGATGATACGCCGATCAATGCGTCCTCGGTCTGCGCCGCCAGCCGCGACTATTCGAAAGCCTATCTCAACCATCTCTTCAAGGCGGGCGAGTATCTCGGCCCAATGCTGCTCTCCTGGCACAACATCGCCTTCTTCCAGGAGATGATGGCGGCCATGCGTCACGCCATCGCCGAAGGGCGCTTCGGGACGTGGCGTTCTAACGTGCGGGCTCGCTGGCTCGGACGGGATGAAGATCAGCCGTCCGGCTGAACCTTTCCGCGATACTCGATCTTTGGCTGCACCGGCGCGCCGGCATTCGGCTCAGGCGCCGCCGGGGGCGCGCAACCAAGATGGGCCCCTACGCCCTTCAGGTATGCTCGCCGCGCAACGCCCCGCTCGTATGCCGCGCGCAACTTGCGCTCATGGGCCGAGGCGCCGGTTGCCTCTCTCACGATGGACCGGAATGGGATGAAGTCCGACATGGTCGATGAGACCGCGCCCAGGGTGACATTGGCGGCGCCCGTGCCGGCCTGGTCAGACATGGAAGCCTCCGGCCGGGGCGGGGCATCGGAGTCAGGGCCGAGGATGTTTGTGAGGTCCACCACAGACAGAGCGATTGCCTTGCAGGTCACTATCGGGATCGGCTCGTAAGGCGACTTGATCGCTTCGAGCAGCGCTGGAACCTCCACACGCCTGAGGTTCAGGTCGGTGAGGGGAGACATCGCCGCGTCTGGCAGGCCGGCCTGCGTCTTGCTGACAGCCGTCTCGCAGGCGGCGAGCCCGGCCAAGGCCAGAATTATCCCCAGTTTCCCCGCCGATTTCATGGCTCTAGTCCCCTGACAAGAGCCTTTTCTAGCATGTTTGCAGGCCGTTTCGGACCCCGTCCATAAATTCCCAAGGTGCGGCCTTTCCTACGTTGACCCCAGCGGAATCGAACACTAGGTTCCGCCGCTCTTGAGAGAGCCCGTAGCTCAGTCGGTAGAGCAGCTGACTTTTAATCAGCGGGTCGCAAGTTCGATTCTTGCCGGGCTCACCAAGGCTTTCCGCTCCAATACCTGAGTGCTGCTCGAGCCTGGCCGGCGCCGGTTCCCGCTCCATCTTTTTTAACCGGCGCACCAGCCAATCGGTAGCCAGGATGCAGTTGCCCGACACGGCGGCGCGCATCAGCATGCCGGGCAAGGGGGCGCCCGCCGGAGACGATGTCTGCGAGGGAGGATCGGAATGCCTGACGGAGAGAGGACTTCGGTCGCCAATGTCGTCCGCGCGGCCCTACTGATATCGCTGACCACGGCAACTGTCGCCGCCTGCGCCAGCGGTGGTGGTGGTGGATCATCTCCACCCGTGTCGCCGCCGCCAATCCTTCCACCGGCCCCTCCGCCCCCACCACCCCCGCCACCGGCGCCGCCGCCTCCACCGCCGCCGCCAGCTTCATTCTTCGAGACGCCAGAATATCTCGGCTCTAACTTCACCAGCGGCAACCGGCCCGGGCTCGCACAGATCCACGCTTCCTCTGCCTATGCCGCTGGCGCCACAGGACAGGGCATCGTCGTCGCGGTGATCGACACGGGTGTAGACACATCGATTAGCGAACTCACAGGGCAGCTCGCCGGCACGCAGGACGTGCTGGCGTCCGGCCGTAGCTCGACCGATATCGACACCGACGGACACGGCACCATGGTCACGAGCGTGATCGTGGCCAACAAGAACAATGTCGGCACCCACGGTGTCGCCTACGAAGCCAAGGTTCTGTCCATCCGCGCCGACACTCATGCCTCTTGTCAGGATCCCGATCCGGACAAGGGCTGCGCGTTCAGCGACAATGCGCTCGTCACCGCGATCAACTATGCCGTCTCGCACGGCGCCAAGATCATCAACATGTCGCTCGGCGGCGACGTGGACCTGGATCAGACACTGGAGAACGCGATCCGCAATGCAGCGGCGCAGGGCGTGCTTTTCGTCATCGCCGCCGGCAACGAGGGCGCCGCAGCAACTGGGACAGACCCGGCCAAGGGAACGTCACCGACCGAGCCCGCCTATATTGCCGGCCAGACGCAGTCGCTGGGCCGTGTGGTGGCAGTTGGGGCGGTCGACAAGAATGGCAACATGCCAACCTTCTCTAACCGAGCAGGGCAGACCGCGAGCTACTACCTGCTGGCGCCCGGCGTTTCGGTCGTCATCGCTGGCTTGGACGACAATATCCGACGCCCCACTCTTCCGACATGCTCTTCGACCGTCACGTCAAACTGCAACGACGCGGACACAGATGGTAATTACTGGTCCGCCAGCGGCACCTCTTTCGCTGCTCCGCACGTTGCAGGCGCGCTTGCCCTGATGCTCGATCTGTTCCCGAACATCACGCCCGAGAATGCGCTCGCGGCTCTCCTTGAGAGTGCGGACGATTATGTCACCACAACGCCTGACGCCATTCTCGGGATCAACGCCGGCACAGGAACCGACACGGTTGGCGGCCGTGGCATCCTGAATCTCCAGCGCGCCTTCTCCCCGATGGGCACGAGCAGCTTCAACTTCGGTGGCCAGCATGTCGAACTCGCCACGGCGCTGGGGCCCGCCCGCGGCGCGCTGGGCGACTGGGTCGAGAACTCCGGCGCGTTCAATGGGCTGGTCTTCCAGGACAAGTTCGAGCGCGGCTTCCGGATCGACGGCACGCACATGATGGCCGCACGCGCTCCGTTCAACGATTTCACGCTCCGGGCCGATTATGCGCGCGGGCAAGCGCATGCCGTTGCTCTCGGCGATGCGCAGTTGTCGTGGTTCAATGCTCCGCATCCGGTCTACGACCCCCGCACGCCCTGGGCTGAAGCTCCGGAGGCGACGTTCCAGCTCAGCTACTCATTCTCCAACGCCCGGGTTTCGATCGGTCGCGGCGGCGGTCCGGAGCGGCTGACGCCCGGACTGACGCTGGTCGACGATGCTTCGGGCCCGGCAACGCTAGGGTCAGGCGACAGCTGGAGCAGCTATGCCCAGTCGTTTGGTCCGATGGTGCTGGACGTTCGCGCCTCCAACGGCCTCACCCGCAGCGCGAGCAGCTTCGGCATCGGCACAGGTGGGGAAGATTGGAGGGTCCGCCTCGGCTTTGCCGCGCTCAAAGATACACGGACCGCCCTGGGCGGCGCCTTCCAGAGCCGCTTTGGCGGTGACGACAGCACCCGCATGTCGGCCATGAGCATCGAAGCACGCAGGGACTTCGGCGCCTGGACGGTGTCAGGCTCTGCTGAAGCCGCCAACGCGCGCATGGACACGCTGGATGTCTCTGGCCTCTGGACCAGCGCATGGTCGGCCAGCGCCGAGCATCCGCTCTTCGGCGGCGCATTGCGTTTCAGCGTGGCTCAACCTCGCCGCGCAGAGAGCGGTCAACTGACCTTCAATGCTCCCATCGAAGTCACGAAGACAGGCGCGATCGTCTACGAGCTGCGTAATGCCGGACTCACGCCGTCCGGGCGGGAAATCGACCTGGAAACTGCTTGGGTCGCGCCCCTCGGCGATCTCACGACGTTCGAGATCGCGGCGGCCCTGTCGACGCAGCCAAACCACATCGCCGACGCTGAGCCCGAATCCGCCGCGTGGTTCAGCCTGCGTCACAACTGGTAGCGCCTACAGCTCGCGCCCGACCGGATAGAGCAGATAGCGGTCGTCGTAGAACGGGCTGCGTTCGTAGAAGAACTGCAGGCGGCGCAGGGGCGATGAGGCGAAGTCCTTCTCATCCTTGAGACGCCTCTCGAACTCGGCTTTCAGCGCGGGGTCGCTCGCCAGCATCTGTTCAGCCATTGGCGCGATGGCGTAGGGCTCCATGTATTCGACGCGCTGCAGGATTTCCGAAAAGAAACCCCAGGCGAAGAACGAGTCCTCGCTTTCTGGTTCCAGAAGATAGGTGGCGAGGGCGCCGAGCGCCTGGTCGGTCGACACCCGCACCGAGCCCGGTGGGAAGATCACCTTCCGCGCGCTGTGCGAGAGGCCGGTCGGCGTCACAGGCACGCGCCCTTCCGACGGCGCCGACGCCTTGAAGCCAGCGAGCCGGATCATATCGACCTCGACCTCCTGCGCCTTCTTGATCGTCTCGACAGCGATCCCGTGCGCCTTCAGGCGGGCAATGACATCGGCCTTGGTCGCGGGCACCCAATAGGCTTTCGGAACGTTGAGTTGCAGCCCAGGCTCCGAACCATAGACAGGGATCTTCACGGCAGGTCCGGGCTTGCCCGTCCAGCGCATGGTCTTGCCGCCGGTTGCAGGCGAGTCCGCCTCGGCGCCCTGGATCGTCAGGAAGTCCAGCCAGTTGACCGGCGCTTCCTTTGTCTTCCAGTTCGCCGCCACAATTGCTGGGCGCAACGCCCGGTCCGCAGCAACCGCCGCCTTCAGCGACTTCCCATCGCTTGCGAGCGCCTTGATCGTCGCTTCGAGCAGTACATACGTTCCCAGCACACGCTGGCGATAAGGCTTTAGCGAGTGGTTCTCCACCAGCACGCTGGGGAGCCTGCGCAGGTCGCCATAGGCGTGGGAGAAGCGTGGCGCGAACGCGTTGAGGTCGGTGCCCTTTGACAGGTCTGCTTCATCGCGCATGAAGATCAACGGTCCGGGAATATGTCCGGCGGCCTTCAGCGCCGCATCGGCTTTCGGACGATACATGTCGTTCAGCCATTTCCCGATCGCGGGGCTGTCGGCGTAGAGCCCGTCCCAGCCATCGAAGCCGTAGGTAATGTCGTACTGGTAGTCCATGCCGTCCGTGACATGCAGGTCGATGTAGAAATCGGGATTGTACTTGCGGATCACGCCCTGCAGCGCCTGCATCTCTGGCGCATCGGCTTTCATGTAGTCGCGGTTGAGATTGAGGTTCTGCGCCGTGTTGCGCCAGCCCATGTTGACCGGCCCACGCTGGTTCGGACGGCTGTAGAGTGACGAACGCTCATGTCCATCCGCATTCAGTACAGGAATGAAGACGATGTTGACCTTGTCGATCAACGCATCACGCCCCTTGAAGCAGATGTCGCGGATCAGCATCAGCATGGCGTCCTTGCCGTCAATCTCGCCGGAATGGATGCCCGCCTGCACAAGGAACACCGGCTTCTGCGCCTGAAGCGTCGCGCCATCCTTCGAGATGATCACCATGTAGAGCTTCCGACCCTGCGACGTCGTGCCGATCGGTTCCATGCGGATCAGGGAGGATTGCTTGTCGACCTTCTTCAGCCAGGCAATCGTCTCATCATAAGTCGGCGTGGCTGTGAGCCCGGTCTTTTCGGACGGCGTGATCCACGGGTCCGTCGCAGGAGCGATCAGCTTCTCGCTGGCGCCGCTCCAGGCGGGAGCAGGCGGCAGGAAGGTCTGCGGGTCCAGTTTCGGCGTCTGGGCGTTCGCCATGAAGACGGCTCCAAGGAAGAGGAAAGCGGCGGTTGCGGCGCCAGCAATTTGCCTGTGCACGATCATTTCAGGTCCAATCCCCGGCCGCGGACTTGTGAACGGTTCTACCATGCGCCAAGCATCGTCGCGCAAGATGCGGGAGAGCGTGATGAAGGCTGGTATTGGCGTGGCTCTGGCGGCAGCAATGCTGGCGGCCTCGTGCATGACCATCACGGTGACGGACGACGCCAAACCGAAGCCGCCCGCCGCTGTTTCGGCCAATCTGCGCGGTATTTCCAGCGAGGTTAGTGAAACCCGGTTGCGCGGCTACATCGAGAAGATGGTCAGTTTCGGGACCCGCTCGACGATTTCGGACCAGACGTCGCCGACGCGCGGCATTGGCGCAGCCCGCAAATGGGTCGAGAACGAGTTCCGCTCGATTGGCGCGGCCTGTGGTGGATGCCTCGAATACGCAACGCCGTCCGACACGGTAACGGGCAACCGTTACCCGCAACCGACGCTCGTGGTGGACGTCGTTGCCATCCAGCGTGGTACGACCGACTCCAATCGCGTGATCATCATCCAGGGCCATCTCGACAGCCGGAACTCGACCAACGAGAACGTGACCGATGACGCTCCCGGCGCGAATGACGACGCCTCTGGCGTTGCTGCAGTGATCGAGTTCGGCTCGTATTCTCTCAAAGCAGAAATTCGCCGCCACCATCGTCTATGCAGCGCTCTCAGGGGAAGAGCAGGGGCTTTCGGGCGGAACAATTCTTGCTGCCTACGCCAAGGCGCAGGGCTGGCAGGTGGAAGCCGTGCTGAATAACGACATCGTCGGCAATTCGCGTGGCTTCAACGGCAAGATCGATGACAAGACCGTGCGTGTTTTCTCGGAAGGTGTGCGCGCGACAGAGACCGCGGCCATGGCGGCTGCGCGGAAGGTCAACGGAGGGGAGGTCGATAGTCCCTCACGCAATCTCGCGCGATACTTGGAGCAGGTGGCCCAGGATCACATGGCTGACTTTCGCGTACGCATGATCTACCGGCGCGATCGCTACGGTCGTGGCGGCGACCAGACACCGTTCCAGGACGCCGGCTATCCTGCCGTGCGCGTGACTGAAGGCGCCGAGAACTGGAACCACCAACACCAGAACGTCCGCACTGAGAATGGCGTGTTCTACGGCGACACGATCGACTACGTGGACTTCGCTTATCTGGCCCGCGTGACGCGGCTTAACGCGATGGCGCTCGCCAGCCTCGCGTCTGCGCCGGCCCCACCGCTGGAAGTCACGGTGCAGGGCGCGTTGTCAGACGACACGACCGTCAAATGGACGGCAACTGCAGGCGCGGCCTCTTATCGGATCTGGTGGCGCGATACGATCTCGGCCCAGTGGCAGCACAGCGCTGACGTTCCCGGCGGACAGACGGAGTTCATCGTCAAGGATGTCGTGCTCGATGACCACTTCTTCGGCCTGCAGACGATATCAGCTGACGGCTACGCCAGCCCGATCCAGTATGCCGGACCACCGGGCGCCTTTTTCCCGCCCACGAACTGATCAACGCGGCGCGAGAATGTCGTCCAGATAGGAGGGCTTGCCGGCAATCCGTTCGAGGTGCGGATAGCGAAGGCCCCCTGAATAATCGAGCCGCACCGTCTTGAAGGCATCGCCATAACGGATCAGCAGGTCCACCGGCTGTCCGCCCTTCGTCGCATTGGTCGCCGCCCGCAGCCGGTCGGCCGAGAAGGCTTGGCCGTTGACGCCTGTGATCGTGAGCGAGGTGTTGAGCCCCGCCTTGAAAGCAGGCCCATCCCACTGGATCAGTGTGATCTTGCCGGTTTGATCGACCGACAATCCGATGGAGTAGAGCAGGTTGGCGCCGCGCGAGCGGATCTCGCCATCACGCCACACCCCATTTGGCGTCTCGCGATAGACGAGGCGATAGCCCCCGCGTTCCAGACCATCGAGCGGCGCTTTCACGGCAACATCATCGACGCGTTTCTTCAGGAAAGCTTCCCAGTCATAAGGTTCGACCTTGTTCAGTGTCGCGACGAGTTGTTGGCGCGTGTAGGTCAGCTGCCCCCAATCGCCGTCATTGACGCCGAAGAACGCCTTGGCGAAATCGTCGAGCGAGCGTTTGTTGCCAGACCGCTCGCGGATAAGCGTATCGACATCGGTCCAGATCAGCTGGCCTTCCGAATAATAGTCCTCGCTGCGCTGCCAGTTCTGCCAGGGCAGGGAACGACGAGCTGCGATAATCGGGTCCATCGTCGTATCGACTAGGGGGCGCCAGTTGCGCCCCGTGCGCGTATCGTAGACTGCGGCGTTGTTCGCCATCAGGTCGAGCGCTTCCTGCTTCGTCACGAAGCCTGCGCGTGCGGCCAGCACGTTGCCATAGTACTGCGTCTGCCCCTCATAGACCCACAGCAAGCTGTTCCGCATCGGGGTGTTGAATGCCGGCGTCCAGAGATCAGCCGGGCGGCGATACTTGCCGTTCCACGAATGGTTGTACTCGTGCGCGAGCAGGTCCTTGCTGACGAAACCGGTCTCCCAATTGCGGAAATAACCGCTGCTTACGCCGTTGTCGCTCGAACGCTGGTGCTCGATACCCGCTGTTGCAAGCTTATCCGAGACCGACAGCAGGAAATCGTAATGATCATAATGGCGCGCGCCGTAGAGCTTGTCCGCCTGCACGATGAGGTTCCGCATGGTCTGGATGACGTCCGGTGACGGATCGACCTGGTTGGCTTCATCTCCCATCGTGTTCAGCGTCACGCGCGAGCGGCCGCCCGGATCGAGGTCGAACTTGCGCATGTACTTGCCGGCGAAGAGGGGGCTGTCGATCACAGTCTCCCAGGACGCCGTCTTGAACTTCACCGCATTGCCCGTGCGCGAGGCCGTCTCCAGCGCCGTTGCATAGTCCCAACCCTGCGGCAGCTTTACCGTCACGTCGAAATTGATCTGCCGTGCATAGTGACCAGCCGGATAGAGCGCCGCGATATACCAGTTCAGCCGCAGCATTTCCGGCGTCATCATGATCGGACCCTGCGCCGCCTCGACCGCGCTCAGGAACTGCGCTTCGACCTCGATCGACTTGGCGCCCGCCGGCACATCGACGTCGAACGCATAGACGTCAGCCATGTTGCGCGTCCAGGCGAGCGGTTTGCCGTTAGCGGTCATCCTCAGTCCGGAATAGTTGTAGATCGGCCCGCGCGGCGCGTGGTTACCCATGATCCATTCCGAATAGACCAGTGTCATCGGTCCGGCTTTCGCTACAGGAATCGATTGCTTGATCCAGAAGATGCGGCGATCGAGGTCTGTTGCGTCCACTTCGAGCTTTACGATGCCCGGATAGGGAACGTCTCGCGCGGCCGGAATGGCGGAAGCGGGCGCTATCGGCTGGGGCGAGGAACGCACCGCCTGTTGCGCGAATGCTGGTGTAACCATCAGTACAGCAGCGGCCGTGAGCGCGAGAACAGATCTCAAGGGCGACTCCCTTCGTTCAGAGACTTTGCCTGACTTAGACCGCCCTCGCAGCGCAGCACAACAGCGGCCCCGCGCCCTCTGGCGAACCGGCGGAAACTGGTGCAGGTCTCAGCAAAAGAACGCTTGATCGGGCGAGGGAGACATCCATGGAAACGGCGACGGCCGGGCCGGCTGAGAAGCCGCAGACGCCGCTGCGAACTGTCGTGATCGCCTCATCGGCCGGCACGGCGTTCGAATGGTACGACTTCTTCGTCTATGGCTCGCTGACCTCGATTTTCGCGAGGAAGTTCTTCAACGCTGCCGAGATCGGCGAAGCCAACGCGACGCTGGCGACGTTGGCCGTGTTTGCTGCAGGCTTGTTCTTCCGTCCGCTCGGCGCGCTCATCTTTGGGCGTCTCGGCGACCGCTTCGGCCGCAAGGGCGCATTTCTCGCCACCGTGATCATCATGGGCGGCGCGACCTTCCTGATCGGCCTGCTGCCCGACAACAAGGAACTCGTCGGCATCAGCGCCATCCTGCTTGTCGTGCTGCGCATCCTGCAGGGCATGGCTGTCGGCGGCGAATATGGCGGCGCGGCGATCTACGTCGCCGAGCACTGCGAACCCCACCATCGTGGCGCCTCGACAGGCTGGATCCAGTCGTCTGCAGCCTTCGGCCTGGTCGGCGCATTGGCCGTCGTGCTTGGCTCACGCACGCTGCTTGGCGAAGAAGCGTTCATCGCCTGGGGTTGGCGTATCCCGTTCCTGGCTTCAGCGATCCTCGTCGCGATCTCGATCTGGATGCGCCTGCGCCTCAACGAGAGCCCCGAATTCGAGAAGATGAAGGCGGAAGGGAATGTCAGCCGCGCGCCCTATGCCGAGGTCTTCCTCAAATGGGAAAACCTGAAGCTCGTGCTTGTCGCAATCCTGTCCTTCCTGATGGCGCAGGGCGCCATCTGGTGGTGCGTGTTCTCCTATTCGCAGATCTTCCTCGAACGTTTCATGAAGCTGCCGGGCGTCTGGTCGAACCTTTTTCTCGTCGGCGCCACCTTCGCCTCGATTCCGCTCTACGTGTTCTTCGGCTGGCTGTCGGACAGGATCGGCCGCAAGCCGGTCCTGATCCTCGGCATGGTGCTGTCGGTCGTGGCAATGTTCCCGGCCTTCCGCGCATTTTCCGAAGGCGCCAACAAGCCGCTACTCGTTGCACAACAACAAGCACCGGTTGAAATCCATGCTGACCCGACCGGATGTTCATTCCAGTTCGATTTGCTCGGCGGCCGCAAATACGAGACCGCTTGCGATATCGCGCGCGCCTATCTCACCAACGCCGGCATCGGCTTCTCGATCGTTTCAGCAGACGCAGGCGCTCCCACCACCGTCCATGTCGGCGGCGCGGTGCTGACGGTTCCGGAAGGCTATGGTCTCACAGGCGAGCGCCTGAAAGCGCGGACCGACGACATCAACACCGTCATCAAGGACGGATTGGTTGCAGCCCGCTATCCAGCACCGCTCCCGGCTCCCGCCAGCGGCGTCGAGTTCCAGGAACAGGCCGCTGGTTTCGACTGGCTTCTGATCTTCGCTGGCTTCGCCGCACTCGTGGTTGCGGCCACGGCGCTTTATGGCCCGATGGCGGCCACGCTTGTCGAATTGTTCCCAACACGCGTGCGCTACACTGCATTGTCGGTGCCGTATCACGTCGGCATCGGCTGGGTCGGCGGCTTCATGCCGATGACGGCGTTCGCCATCGCAACCGCCACTGGCGATGTGTTCGCAGGCCTCTGGTATCCGGTGGTTTTCGGCGTGATCGGTATCGTCTGCTGCCTGTTCCTCTATCCCGAAACGAAGGGCAGGGCGCTCACCTAGTTGCTGGGCTTCATGACCGCGGGCAGGATTATCGTCGCCTCGAGCCCGTGCGGCGCGCGATTCTCGAGTGTGAGTCTGCCGCCGTGGGCCTTCGCAATCGCGCTTGCCAGCGTAAGGCCCAGCCCAGCGCCGCCCGTGCTACGGTTGCGCGAGGCGTCGCCGCGGTAGAACGGGTTCTCCGCCGCCATCAGCGCCTCGGCCGACATGCCCGGACCATCATCCGACACGCGTACCCGGATCTCGTCGCCGACCCGCATCACGCTCACCTCGGCGCGCTCGCCATAGATGACAGCGTTGTCGATCAAGTTGCGTAGCGCCCGCCGGAGCAGCACCGGCCGGCAAGCTGCGGGTGACTTCTCAGACGCAGCCAGCGAGACCGGTGATCCGGTTTCGGCATAGTCCTCCACCATGTCCTCGACGAGGATGGAGACATCCATCGCCTGCACCGGCTCCTTGGATTTGCCCTGCCGGGCCAGCTCAAGGATATCCTCCAGAAGCTTGCTCGCTTCCTCGATCGTGCGCGCCGCCTTCTGCCGCTCGGCTTCCGGCTCCATGCTCTCGATGCGGATACGCAGCGAGGCCAGCGGCGTGCGCAGGTCGTGGCCGAGCGCGCCGAGCATCACGTCCTTCTCGCCGAGCAGCTGCGACACTCGCCGGCTCATCGCGTTGAACGCTTCCAGGGTTTGCCGCACGTCTCCCGGGCCCTGGACCTTGACCTCTTGCGGCTCACCGGCGGCGCCGACCTGTTGTGCTGCCGCCGTGAGATCACGCAATGGCCGTGCGAGGCGGCTCGCGATCCAGAGCGCCGCCGCCAGCACGAACGCGAAGATAACGAACGTGCTGGCGCCGAGCAGGAACATATCGCCACTAGTGCTCTCCGGTGAGATCGAAAAGCTTGTGAGCCATCGTCCGTCCGGCAGCTGCGCAGACAGGATGACCTCGCGCGCTTCGCGCGCAGGCCGCATCTGGTCTCCCGGTGGCGGCGCCCGCATTGGCCCCATCGGCGCCATGCCCGGCGGCGGGTCAAAGTTTGGAGGAGGGCGTGCTCCCTGATCAAGGCCCGGACCGGCGCCGGGGCGCTGGAACATGATCCGCGGATCACCAGGGTCAGGCCCTGGACCTGGACGCTCCGGGCGGACAATGCTTCGCGCGCTGGCTCGCACTTCACTGACTGTGACGCCGCCGTCGATCAGCGCCGTCGTGAGCCGCCGCTCGAGTTCGCCATCACGGGCGAGGTCTCGATTGTCGACCGCGTTCGTCGCCTGCAACACATAGCGCCCTGGTCCCTGTGGCCGGCCGATGCCCAATGGCCGATCCGTGGGTGGCGGAGACTTGAATATTTCCTGGGCTACGTCGGCGAAGCGCGCGATCGCCGGGACGCTCTGCTCGATCAGCTGGGAGCGCTGGCGCTCGCCGATGAGCAGTACAAAGTTCACCACGCTCGCGATCAGCAACGCGCCTGCCATGACAAGCGCAAGCTGCCCGGACAGGCTGCGAGGCAGGGGAATTTTCACAGCTTGCGTACCTCGACCGCAAAACTGTAGCCGCCGCCCCACACGGTCTTGATGTAGCGCGGTGTCTTGGGATCGTCCTCGATCTTGCGCCGGAGGCGGCTGATCTGGTTGTCGATGGAGCGGTCGAACACGCCGGCTTCACGGCCCTGTGTGAGATCAAGCAGCTGGTCGCGTGTGAGGACCAGCTTCGGCCGCTCGACGAGTGCCAGCAACAGGGCGTACTCGCCAGACGACAACGGAACCGTGAGGCCGTCCGCGCCGACCAGTTCCCGCTCGCCCGTCTTTAGCACCCAGTCGCCGAACGCATAGGAGGCCGTCTCCGGCGGCGCCTGCTTGGGCGGCAGGCTGTTTGCACGGCGGATGACTGCTTTCACACGCGCCAGCAACTCACGCGGCGAGAACGGCTTCACGACATAGTCGTCTGCGCCAACTTCCAGACCGAGAATGCGATCGAGTTCCTCGGCCCGCGCCGTGAGCAGGATGACCGGCAGGTTTCCAGTCGAGCGGATATGCCGGCACAGGCTTAGGCCATCCTCGCCCGGCATCATGATGTCGGCGATCACGAGATCGAACGCGTGCGCCGTCAGCAGCGCCCTGGCCTCAGCCGCGTTCGGGGCCGCCTTCACCCGGAACTGGTTGTTCTCGAAATACTTGACGAGCGGCTCCCGGATGGAGGCCTCGTCCTCAACGATCAGCAGGCTCTGGCTCATTGGATCAGTATCCCTGAAACGTCCGCAGCCTGCTGCATCGGGCAGAGCCTATGCAACAGGCTGCGGGTAGATGAAGGACGACTCTCTCGGGGGGAAGTGGGAGGACTGAGACGAGACGGTCCTTCAGACGTTAGCGGCCGCCCCCATGCAGCGCCTGCAGTTCGGCAATTGTTACGGTTCCATCCTTGTTCGCGTCCGCGCGGGCGAATGCCGCCAGCGGACCTGCGCTGAATTCGGCAAAATTCACCTTGCCGTCTGCGTCCGCATCAAGGGGTCCGGCGCGCTTGGGGCCTGCGTCAGGCTTCTGGTCCGGCCCACCTGGCTTAAACCTTCCCTCGGGACCAAAGCCGCGCGGACCGGCATCGGCCATGAACCGGGGAGGTGGGCCGCCCATCGGCGGCCGCGGCCCATCACCACCGTGAAAACCATGCTGGTCATGATCAGGCACGCCCGCAACGAACTCCGCCTGGCTCAGTTGTCCGTTCTTGTCCTTGTCCAGCTCGGCAAAACGCTCCTTGGCGCGGGCCGCTTTGTGCGCTTCCATCTCGGTCTTCCGGAAAGCTTGGAATTCCTCGCGCGTCGCTGACCCGTCCTTGTTGGCGTCGATCTTGTCGAAGCGGGCGCGAAGCGCCGCATCGAATTCTGACTTGGTCAGCTTGCCGTCGGCGTTGGTGTCGAACTGCAGCAAGCCGAATCCGCCAGGTCCGTGCCCGCCTGGGCCAGGATGACCGCCAACGGGCGGTTGAGCCGAGGCGGCGCCGGCGGCGAGGGCCAGTACGGCCACTGCGGCTAGGCGAAGTTTCATGGTGAGCGTCTCCGTTTGTCAGGCGGTCGAGTCGCCGCCCTTGATCGTGACCATGAGGTCCGCCTGTCGCAAAACTACGCCGCGCGGAACCCTTGTTGTCGCAACGTGTCGAATGAGCAGTCCCGATTGGGACCTAATGGGGGAACAGCGAAGCCATCCAATCCCACGCGGCCGGCAGGTAATGGATCAAGACGCCAAGCAGGAAGACCGCCGCGATCGAGGCGGCGACTGTCACGACGAGGCCCAGAAGGACGATCACGCCATCCCTTTCGACCAGCCCCATCCCAAGGACGGCGCAGGCCAGGGCAGGGGGAAAATTCCCACCTGGCGGGAGGGGCAAGATCAGCACGATCGCCATCACCAGGATCACGATCCCGATCAGCACCGTGGCGAGGCGTCCTGTCAGGAACAACAGCCGCGGCTGGGCGAACCGCTCGATGAAGCCGAGCTGCGGCTTGATCTTCAGGAAGCCGTCGACAAGCGCCCTGCGCGAGAAGCTGCGCTTCGAAAGCAGGCTGGGCAGCCAGAGGTCCTCGCGCCCCAACACCATCTGGATCGACACGATCAGCAAAGCGATCCCAACCACTGTGGGCACCCCGGGAGGCATGGGAATGACGGAGGGAATGGCGAACAGCAGGGTCGCCAGCCCGAACGCCCGGTTGTCCAGTGCGTCGAGAATTTCGCCAATGGTTACCCGTTCGCTCTCACCTTGGACGGCCGCGACAAGGAGATCTGACGTCCTGTGAGCTGCGTCATGGGGCGGCTGTTCCGGCTGTGGCGCAGATTGCTGCAAGAGCGAACTATCCCATTCAAACCAGATACTTATGGGCGGTAATGGGCTGATTGAAGGGCGCCGCCACGTGGTTTGGCGCAGCAGCCGGTCCAGCCGACCTTTTTGATGGCGCTTTGCGCTCCCAACTGGTAGCGCAGGGGCCGATTTCACGGTGCATGAAGAGAGTTCCTATGTGGTGGGATAAACCCGGCAAGAAGCCCAAGGGCGACGAGACCAAGCCGCTCCCGTTCATGAAGATCCGCTGGATCGGCTTCATCGTCACCGGACTCATCTTCGCTGTGACCACCGTCTCGCTCGCGACCCAGGGTCTCAACCTTGGTCTCGACTTCACAGGCGGCGTGCAAATCGAAGGCACGCAGACGACACCCTTCGACGTCGCCAAGGTCCGCGATGAGATCGTCAAGGCCGGCTTCCACGATAGCGTCGTCACGACGTCAAACGCCGGCAAGACGGTGATCATCCGTCTCCCGGTCGAGACCGGCGCCGAAGAGGTCCCGGCCATTTCCGAGAAGGTCAAACAGGTGCTCGGCAGCGGCGTGAGCGTTCAAGTGCCGGCCGTTGTCGGCCCGAAGGTCTCGGGCGAACTCTTCATGAGCGGCGTTCTCGCCTCGATCCTCGCTGTCGCCGCAATCGGCGCCTACGTCTGGTTTCGCTTCGAGGTCAAGTTCGGCACGGGCGCGTTCATCACGACTTTCCACGACGTCTATGCCGTCGTTGGTCTCTTCTCCATCACCCAGATGACGTTCGATCTGACGATCGTGGCGGGCGTGCTGACGGTCGCGGGCTACTCGATCAACGACACCGTGGTCGTCTATGACCGCATCCGGGAAATGCTGAAGAAGTACAAGAAACTCCCGATCACCCAGGTCATCGATATCTCGATCACCTCGACACTTTCACGCACCGTGATGACGTCGCTTGCCACCATGATGGCGGCCGGCGCGATGGCATTCCTGGGCGGACCGGTCCTGTTCGGCTTTGCAATCTCGATCATGTTCGGGATCATCATCGGCACTTATTCATCGATCTTCGTCGCGGCGCCGATGCTGATCCACCTGCCAGGCCGTCTGCCGGGGGCGAAATACACCAACCCGGAAGGCGCCGCCGGGGCCGCCTCCTAGGTTCTAACTCCCCTCAAGCGAAGGGACTGGCGCGCTAACGCCGGTCCCCATTACTGTACGGCATGCACGCCACGCATGCGCCGCGTGCGCATGTGCGGCTCGGGGCGGAGGGAGACCGTATGGCTGTCATCGAAGCGCCGGCCGAAAGGCCACGGCGGAAGAAGCCGTTCTATACGCACCTCTACTTCCAGGTGATCCTCGCCATCGTGATGGGCGGCGCGATTGGCTGGCTCTACAAGATCAACTGGTTCAGCAGCGTCGGCCTGGCCGGCCTCGACAACTCGATCCCGTGGGTTCGTGACTACCTGAAACCCCTCGGCGACGCCTTCGTGAACCTGGTGAAGATGATTATCCCGGTGGTGATCTTCGTTACCATTGCCGTCGGGATCGGCGGCATGCGGGACATGGGCAGCCTTGGCAGGGTTACCCTGAAGGCGTTCGTCTATTTTCTCGCCATCTCGACGCTGGCCCTGATCATCGGCCTCATCGTCGCCAACGTTTTCACGCCGGGCGCCGGAATGAACGCCGACCCGGCACGCTACAGCGCAAAGGATATCGCCGCCGTTCAAGGCTATGCCGAGAAGGCGCACGATACGACCGTCGTCGGCTTCCTGATGTCGATCATTCCGCGAACATTTGTCTCGGCGCTTACGGAAGGTTCAACCCTGCAGGTCCTGTTCGTCGCCATCCTCGCCGGGGTTGGTCTGGCGCTGGCTGGCGACCGCGCCCAGAAAGCCTACGACGTTCTCAATTCAGCGGCTCAGGCCATCTTCAGGATCGTTGCCATCCTCATGCGCGCTGCCCCCATCGGCGCGTTCGGAGCCTTCGCTTTCATCATTGCCGATCTCGGACTGGAAGCCATCGCCAAGCTGCTCACGCTCGTCGGAGCCGTTTATCTGACATCTGCGCTGTTTGTTGTGATCGTCCTCGGGGCGGTGGGAATACTCGCTGGCTTTTCCATCTTCAGCCTGCTTCGCTACCTCAAGGATGAGCTGTTGCTCGTTCTCGGCACGTCCTCTTCGGAGTCAGCACTTCCCGCGCTGATGGAAAAGATGGAGAGGGCAGGGTGCTCCCGCCCGGTGGTCGGCCTCGTCGTTCCGACTGGCTACTCTTTCAATCTCGACGGCACCAACATCTACATGACGCTCGCTGCGCTCTTCATAGCGCAAGCGATGAACATTCACCTTCCTTTGGAACAGCAGCTTGGCCTTCTTGCCGTGGCGATGCTGAGCTCCAAGGGCGCCGCCGGCGTCACAGGCGCGGGCTTTATCGCGCTGGCTGCAACGCTGGAGTCCGTCACCGGGCCTGACGGCAAGGCGATGATCCCGGTCGCCGGCATGGTGATCATTCTCGGCGTCGATCGCTTCTTATCGGAGTGCCGCGCTCTGACGAACTTTATCGGCAACGCCGTCGCCACCATTGTCGTCAGCCGCTGGGAGGGCGTCCTCGACCGCGACAAGCTTCGTGCGGCAATGCAGGGCAAGCCGTTACCCCTCGCTGCGGTTCCAATCGAGCAAGATGCCGACTAGGAAGACGCCAACCGATCATAGAAAAACGCCCCGGACCTGAGGTCCGGGGCGTTTCAATTCAGATCCCGCAAATCCTAGATCTTGCAGGTATTCGTGAGGAAGTCCTCGATCGCGTTGAGCGAGTCACGCGTGTTGCCGGACGTCCATTTGTCGAGCTGGTGGCCCATGTCAGGCAGGACCTTCAGCGTCGCTTTGCCGGTCGACTTCACCGAGTTGTAGAAGTCGGTGGCGTGATACAGCGGCACGCGAACGTCGCGGTCGCCGTGATAGATCAGGATCGGCATGGCGAGCTTGGACGCGTTCTGCTGCGGGTCCATACCCTTCACAGTCCGCCCCTGATAGGCGCGCTGCTGGCGGTTCTCACCCCAGTTGTTGGCGATGCGGGTCAGGTTCGACACGCCTGCGCCGGCGATGGCGCACTTGAACGGACCGCCCGGACGAACAGAAGCAGCGAAGGCCGCGAAGCCGCCGTAGGAGTAGCCAAAGATCGCGATGCGGTCCTTGTTGGCGTAGCCTTCCTTCACCATCCAGTTGGCACCGTCGTCCTTGTCGTCCTGCATCTTCAGCCCCCACTCGCCGTCGCCGGCGAGCCAGAGGTTGTGGCTCCAGCCATCGCTGCCGCGATACTGAGGCTGGAGGACAGCGAAGCCGCGCGTGGCGAGGAACTGCGTCCAGCCCGTGGCGTCCCAACCAATGAAGTCACGCGCCCACGGACCACCGTGGGGCATGACGATCGCTGGCGGCGCAGGGTCGCCCTTCTTGAAGCCCGGGGGCAGGGTGAGGAAGCCCGGAATCTTCAGCCCATCACGCGCGTCGTAGTAAATCAGAGTGCGCTCGCCGAGCGATTCCGGCTTGATCCACGGCCGCTCCGAGCCAATGCCGACAAGGCTCTTCTTGTTGAGGAGGATGTAATAGGCCGGCGCATTGCGCGGGCTCTCCACGGCGAACAGGATCTTGGAGCGGTCATCCGTGAAGCCACGGATGAACACCATCTGTCCTTTGAACGAAGCCTCGAGGCCTTTCTGGACCGAAGCCAGGTCCGGATCCGTCCAGTAGGTCATCGAGTCGGCGCCGTTGTAGGTGAAGCCGAGAATTTTGCCGAAATCCGACTTGTGGGAGCCGAGCACTACTCCCGTCGCGTTGAAGTCCTTGTGAGCGAACAGCGGCTGGTCATCGAACTTGTCCGTGCGTGCATCGTACAGATACACGGCGGCATGATCGGAGAACTTGTCGGTGACGACAAAATACTTCCCGGTCTCTTCGTCGTAGTCGACGACATCCATCTGGTTCCGGTTCTTGAAGTCGACCGTGAGCGGTTGTTCCAGGTCGAAGTTCCCGGTCGTCGGGTTGAGGATGTAGGTTTCGGCGTCGTAGTTGAGATCGCCACCCTTGGCGTCGGTCTTCTGTTTGACCCGGACCGTGCCATCGCGCGGGTCGATCAGGCCGATCGCCATGTCCCCCACGTCCTTGAACATGCCCGAGCTTTTGCCGGTCTTCAGATTGAGTTTCGAATAGCGCGAGGAGAAGTCGGACGCATCGACGTGACGGATGATGACGCTTTCTGGGTCCAACGGGAGATCGATGATCGACGGATTGGTGCCGATCTCCAGGCAGCGCTGTGTTTCGGCGCTGACGCCGAGCGCCCGACCTGCCTCGAAGGGGTCGTCGAACTGTTTCACCGTCTTGTCGGACAGGAAGACCTTGTAGAGGTAGGTCTTGGTGGCGCCTGTGCTCTTGCCTTCACCGCAGCCGGAGAGGTTTCCGGTCCACGCCTGGCTGGCCACGGCAAACACCTTGCCCACCTTCAGCGCTCTCGCCTGAACGAAGCTCATCCGGTCGCTCGGAGTCGCCGTCCAGTTGAGTGCCTGGCCAGTTTTCACGTCGGAGATATCTGCCGTAGCGATAACCCGTTTGGTGTTGTCGCGAGGGTCAGAGCGGATGGCGACGATAAAATCGCCCTCGGCCGACATTGTGACGCCCGTCACATCGGGCATGCGGGCAAGAGATTCCACATCAAGCTTTTGTGCGTAGGCCGCTCCCGACCCGAGCAGCATCGCTGCCAGAGCGATTCCTAGATGGCTCCTAGACAAGGCAAACCTCTGATTTTCAAGGGTGAACACGTTCGAATGCTAGGCTTAATGCTGCGGCGTTTGACGTAAAGTCGCAAGAGGTATCACGCAGGCTCCACCGAATTGGAAAATCATGCCCCAAACGGTGAGGGGGCTTGTGTCCAAGGCGCCACAATTGTGTCGAGAACGCGACATCGCGCACCGTCTGCGATTGATGAATTGAAATTACCCGTGCGAGAACCGGCAGTAACCCGAGTCAGGACGGGTTTCCTTTTAGTCGGCATTCTGGGGTCAATCATGTCCAACACGAGCGCATCACTGCGCAGACTTTTCCGTGGCGGCGCCGCTTTTGGCGCTCTCACACTCGCAATGGGCGCTGCTGTCGCGCAAACGCCCACTACGGATCAACCTCCGGCGGTGGACACCACCAAGCCGGCGGAAAAGCCCGCAGAATCCAGCGACCGCGTCGTCGTGACGGGTTCGCGCATCGCACGTGACGCGTTCACGTCGACCGCGCCGATCCAGGTGATCACGGCGGAAGCCTCGACGCTGGAAGGCCTCGTGGACACCTCGGAAATCCTCCAGGGTTCCTCGATCGCCAACGGCTCGCTGCAGCTGAACAACCAGTTCGGCGGCTTCGTTGTCGAAGGCGGCCCGGGCATCAACTCGATCTCGCTGCGGGGCCTTGGCGCCCAGCGCTCTCTGGTGCTCCTCAACGGCCAGCGCCCCGGCCCGGCCGGCGTACGTGGTCAGGTTGCCGCGTTCGACCTTCAGGTCGTTCCGGACTCGATCATCAGCCGTGTTGAGATCCTGAAGGACGGCGCCTCGTCGGTGTACGGCTCGGACGCCGTGGCCGGTGTTGCCAACATCATCACCCGTTCGTCGATCGACAAGCCGGAACTGAGCGTCC
The DNA here is from genome assembly GCA_047601145.1 of Hyphomonadaceae bacterium. Taxonomy (GTDB): domain Bacteria; phylum Pseudomonadota; class Alphaproteobacteria; order Caulobacterales; family Hyphomonadaceae; genus UBA7672. The sequence continues at coordinate 164,174 of JASGJW010000003.1, read as the reverse complement.
AGTACAACGCGACCGAAGCAGGCGGCGGTAACACGCTGCAGGTCAACGGCGCGATTGGCTTCGACCTCTTCGGCGGCAACCTCATGCTCGCAGCCGAGTACGAGAGCCGTGACCCGCTGAAGTTCGGCGATCGTTCCTATCTCGCCTGCGCCCAGGATCTGGCCTACGACGCCAACACCGGCCGGCGCATCGACCGTCAGGATCGTTCGATCCTCGCCGGCACGAGCCTCGGTGGTTGCACCTCGGGCAACATCTACTTCAACACCGTGATCGACGCTGTCGGCGGCACCCGCTACATCCCGTCGCCGCAAGGCAACACGATCGGGCCGTTCGCTGGCTACCGTCCGCGCACCAACCAGACCTACGACTGCAACCCCGGCGTGGCCGGAACGCAGCGCCCTGCAACGGGTAACTGCGCGGCTGGTCAGGGCGGCATCGCCTATTACGAAGACGTGCTGAACGACCAGCGCTTCCTCGACAGCGACGCGATTGCCGGCGTTGATCGTCTCAGCGCATACGGAAAGCTGGACCTGACGCTCGACATCCTCGGCGGCCTGGACTGGACGACGGAAGCTCTCTTCACCCGTCGTGAGTACGACAGCCACCGCGTTCGCCAGTTCTTCCCCCAAATCGCGAACAACGCTGGCTACGACGTCCCCGGCCTTTATCAAACGCCGGCTACGGGCTTTGTTGCTTCCGGCCCGTTCCGTGTCGCCCAGCCGATCACGATCTGGCCGTCGGACAACTCCGTCGACGTGGACTACTATTACATCAACAGCGGCGTGACCGGCGACTTCCTGCTGCCGGGCTGGACCTGGTCGCTGAACGCCTCCTACAGCTCGTCGGACGGCGAATACACGGGCAACCAGATCCTGAAGGAAACTGCGGGTGACTGGAACTATGTGAGCCCGTCGGATGGCCTCTATCACGGCCCGAACTACAACCCGTTCGACCCGGCGTTCCTGTCGGGCAACTACTCGCAGGCCACGTATGACCTGCTGACGGGTATCTCGAAAGGCACGACGACCTACGATCAGACGATCGTCACGGGCGTTGTCACCGGCGACCTGCTCGAGCTCCCGGCCGGCCCGCTGGGCGTTGCGGTCGGCGCTGAATGGCGTCACTTCGAGATCGACGACACTCCGGACCCGCGCTCGGTGAACAACGAGTTCTGGGGCACGACGTCGGCGGGCAACACCCGCGGCGACGACACGGTCACGGAGTTCTTCGCCGAGGTGAACGTTCCGCTGCTGAAGGGTCTGCCCTTCATCGAGGAACTGACCCTTGATGGTTCGACCCGCGGCTTCGACTACGACTCGTACGGTTCGGACAGCGTGTGGAAAGCCGGCCTCAACTGGCAGATCATCCCGTCGGTCCGCATCCGCGGAACGCAGGGTACGTCCTACCGCGCCCCGGCGCTGTACGAGCTGTACCTGGGCAACCAGACGGGCTTCCTGCCGCAAACGTCGATCGACCCGTGCATCAACTGGGCGAACTCGTCCAACCCGAACATCCAGACGAACTGCGCAGCTGCTGGCATCCCCGGCAACTACACGGGTCTCGGCTCTTCGGCGACGATCGTCTCGGCTGGCGGCATCGGCCTCCTCGACGCCGAGACCTCCGACGCCAAGACGCTCGGTCTCATCTGGACGCCGGACTTCCTCGATCTGAGCCTCGCGATCGATTACTTCGACATCGAAGTGAACAACGCGGTGACCCAGCTCGGCGCCGGCACCATCCTGGGCGGCTGCTACGGCTCGCCGGTGTACCCGAACGTGTTCTGCTCGCTGTTCACGCGCAACGCGCCGAACGCTGCGATCAACCCGAACTCGGTCACGCTGGTCCACGACAACTACCTGAACGCCGACTCGCAAGTCACGGCGGGTATCGACATCACCCTCCGCTACGAGCACGAGTTCGACTTCGGTAACCTGTCGATCGACGTGTCGGCCACGCACACGACGGAAGATGTGAACTTCCTGTTCTCGCCGACCGTTGCCTCGGGCTTCGCGACGAGCGACTTCAACGGCTCGCTCGGCGATCCGGAGTGGGTCGGCGACGCGACGATCCAGCTGCGTCAAGGCGACTTCACGTACTCCTGGTTCGTCGACTACGTCGGTTCGATGGATCACGAGCCGTTTGCTGCGGACCTCGCCGCTTACTTCGGCGAGACCATCAACCGCATCAACAAGGTTGACCCGTGGCTCTCGCACGACGTGTCGGTCCGCTACCGTGGCGATAACTTCACGGTCACGGGCGGCATCTCGAACATCTTCAACGCCCCCCCGCCGGCAGTTACCACGGGTGTCACCACCCGCTTCGGCAACGCACCGGGCTTCGCTTCGCAGTATGACCTGCGCGGCCGGACGTTCTTCCTGCGCCTCGGCTACCAGTTCTAAGCCAATCGCAGATATGAAACGGGAAAGGGCGCACTTCGGTGCGCCCTTTCTTTTTGTGCTTACGGCTTTCGACCTTCAGCGTTCAGCGTGAGCCGAAGCCGCGCTCGTGGAGCCAGCCGGTGATGGCGGAGACAGCGGTAGGCAGGAGGTCCGGGCGCTCGATGTAGTAGTGATCCGCACCGACGACATCGACATAGGTTTTGTCGCAAGAGCCCGTCGCATCAAAGAGCCGCCGTGCATGACTGGGCGTGCAGGCGAGGTCCGCGGTGTTGCTGATCACCAGAACTGGCGCGCTGATGCGGGCTGCGTTGATGACGCCATTGGCGTTGCTGTCGTCATAGCTCCATTGCGAGAGCCAGGAGCGGAGCGTGGTGAAGCGCGCGAGGCCGACCGGGCCATCATTGGCGATGCATGGGTCGCCGAGATAGCAGGTATTGGGTCGACGGTCGGATGGGTCCTGTGATGGATCTGTCCAGCGTACGTCGCACATGGTGCCGTTCACGACGAAGGGGCGTTCTGCATCGGGTTCGCCCGCGGCGCGCAGGCTGGTGAGCGTGGCCTTGACGCGAGCAGTGATGCGTCGGTTGCGGGCAACCTGCGCTGCACGGAAGCGGAAGACAAAATCGGCAGGGTAGGGAGGCCGGGCAGGGCAGTCGGGGCTGTAAATGTTGAGGGCAGGATCACGATCGAAGGGATGGGCTTCGTCGAGGATCGACGGGTCCATCCATTCGGTGAGCGTGACAGAGCGGCTGATGTGGGCGGCGAGCAGCATGACGCCGTCGGCGGGCTGCAGTTCCGCTCCGACGAGATCAACGGGATCGCCCGCTGGCGTGTGCGTGATCGTCGGATGTTCGGCCTGGTCCTGGTAAAACAGCGAGAGCGATCCGCCGCCGGACCAGCCGCCGAGGATCACCTTCTCATAGCCGAAGCGCTTTTTGAGGTCTGCGATGCAGGCGCCGAGATCAAGGACGCACTTTTCAAGGATGAGGGCGGTGTCGTTCCCGCGATAACGGGTGTTGCAATAGACGACGTGATGGCCGGCGTGAGCCAGCGCCGTCACCAGCGGCAGGAAAGAGCCGCCGCCAATCGGATGACTGAACAGAATGACTGAAGTGGCGGCGACATCGTCGCGGCGGATACGCATGCATTCGACGAAAACCTGCCCAGAAGGCCCGCCATAGACTTCCTTGAGCCGGCTTTCTTCCTTGTAGACGTAGCCGTAGGGCTCGCGGACCAGAGACATGAGAGCCGTCCTGCGCGGAACGCCGCGACATCGCCGGCGGCAGGGCCGAGAATAGGGTGGGCATTCCGCGAGTCCATGCGCGCGCCGTGGCCTGCCGTCACGGCAACACGAGTTTCCATCGACGCAATCGAGCACTCACGCGGGAGAGGCGGCTGGACTGCTGGACGCAACCTGCGCCAACCTCGACGACGTCCGCACCACGCAGCGGATGACGGAGGAAGACATGCCGCAGGCGCCGAACGGCATTCATCATCTCGCTTTCATGGCGGGAGACATCAAGAAGCACATTGCCTTCTTTTCTGAAGTGGTCGGCTGTCCGCTCGTCGCGCTATTCGACATGCACGGCGTGCCCGGTGGATTGCACGCATTTCTAAAGCTGGATGATCACAGCTACTTCTCGGTCGTGCAGCTGCCGAAGGTGGACGAGATCCCAATCGAGCTGGGCAAGACCCACGCAGGCAACGGCGCCCTGCCAAGTGCGCCGGGCACGCTGCAGCACCTGGCTTTCCGGGTCGCAAGCGATGCCGACCTTATCGCGATGCGTGATCGTATCCGCAGCCATGGCGTCAACATCATCGGACCGATCGATCATGGCATGTGCCGGTCGATCTATTTTGCGGGGCCGGACCAGATGACGCTGGAGGTCGCAACCTCGCACGAGGCGATCGACCCACAGCGGTGGATCGATCCAGCGGTCCTGGCCAAGGCCGGGATTTCAGCGGACGAGGCGGCGCGGTTCCGCTCACCGCCGGCGTATTCCGGACCGAGTCCGGTCGGGCAACCGGCTTACGACGCTGCAAAGCCGCACATGGTCTATCCGAAAGAGATGTATCTGCAGATGCTGAAAACGCCGGATGAAACGATCACGGCGGTTGCATCCTATCCCAAGCCGCCCGTACCGGCCTGAGCGATCAGTCCGGGAAACCGCGGAAGACCGTCGCTTCGTCTACCGACTTGCGACGGGAGACGACGGCATTGGCAGGGAAGCTGTCATCTGGCCAGCCCATGGCGATGCAGATCATGATGACCTGATCTTCCGGGATGGCGGCGTGCTCGCGCACGACGGGCGACTGCATGATGCCCTGGCTGTTGATCACGCAACCCAGGCCGCGCGACCAGGCTGCGTTGACGATGGCGTTGGCGACCGCGCCGCAATCGAACGGGGCGATGTCGCCGCCGTGGATCGAGCGGTCGTAGGTGACGATGATGGCGACCGGCGCGTCGAACTGGCGGAAGCCGCGCAGGACCCAGTCCTGGCGCTTCTGCTTGTTATCGCGTTCGATGTTCATGGCGGCGAAGAGCTGCTTGGCGATCTCGATCTGGCGTTCGCGGTGGACGCCGGCGTATTCGCCATGGATACGAAATTCACGGCTATGCGGAATGCCGGCCAGATTGCGCTCAGTATTGCCGGCGCGGATGCGATCGAGGACTTCTCCAGCGACCACATAGAAATTCCACGGCTGGGTGTTGAGCGAGGATGGGGCACGCATGGCGAGATCAAGCACCTCTCGGATGAGCTCCTTCGGCACCGGCTCGGGCTTGTAGCCGCGAATGCTGCGGCGACCGCGGACGACGTCTTCGTATTCCATCTGTGATCTCCGGCGTTTTCGCGTCAGATGCTCTTCGACCGGCCGGCCCAGTAGGGCGCGCGGACCTGGGCGCGAAGCACCTTCCCGGCAGCGTTGCGCGGCAGGGTGTCGACGAAGTCGATTGTGCGCGGACGCTGGAAGCCCGGCAGTTTGTCCTTCGCAAAGTCGAGGATGGATTGCATGGTTTCGGTCGAGCGTGCGACGCCGGGCTTCAGCTCGACCACGGCCTTGATCTCTTCGCCCCAGTCTTCGTTGGGCACGCCAACGACGGCGGCGTCCGCGATATCGGGATGGCGGATGAGGATCTCATCGATCTCGACGGGATAGATGTTGACGCCGCCGGAGATGATCAGTTCTGCGGTGCGGCCGGTGAGAAAGAGATCGCCGTCAGCGTCGAAGCGGCCCATGTCGCCGAGCGTGAACCAGTCGCCGCGATAGCTGGAATCCGTTTTCGTCTGCTCCTTGTAGTATTCGAAGCGGCCGGTCGCGGGAGCCTTCACATAGATGAGGCCTTCAGAGCCCTGAGGCACCGGATTGCCTTCGATGTCGAGGAGCTTGATCTCGACGCCGGGGACGGCCTTGCCAACCGTGCCAGGCTTCTTCAGCCATTCGTGTGGGCCAACGAAGACGCCGCCGCCCTCGGTTGAGGAATAGTATTCGTAGATGGTGGGACCAAACCATTCCATCATCTGCTGCTTCACGTGGGCCGGGCAGGGCGCTGCGCCATGGATGATCCAGCGCATGGAAGAGATGTCGTACTTCTTCCGCGTCGCTTCCGGCAGCTGGAGCATGCGGTGCATCATCGTGGGGACGATGTGGGTGTGGGTGGCCTTGTGGTCCTGGATCAGGCGGAGAGTTTCTTCCGCGTCCCACTTGTCCATGAGCAGGACGGCGACGCCGGCATTGATCGGGATGACGAAGTTAATCCCAAGCGGGGCGGCGTGATAAAGCGGGCCGGTGAGCAGCGAGATGTCGGTCTTCGGGTTCCACTTCGCTGTCTCGTTGCAAATGCCGGTGAGCTGGGACACGACGGGGCGGGTCTTGCGATAAACGCCCTTTGGGCGGCCCGTGGTGCCGGAGGTGTAGAGCATGGTGGAGCCCGGTTCCGGGTTCTCGATGTTCTCGGGGCTCTCGGCGGCGAGCGCGGCCTCATAGTCGTCGAAACCGGAAATGGCGCCGGCGAAGGCGAGCTTCACAGTGAGCTTACCGGCGGCTTTCTCGACAGCAGCCGTGGCGCCGGGCACAAAGCGGGCCGAGGCGACGAGGGCTTTCGCATCGCAATTGTCGACGACGTACGCGATGAGCTCGGGAGACTGGTGCCAGTTCACAGCGGTGAGACGGAAGCCGGCGCGCTGGGTGGCGGCCCAGACTTCGGCGAATTCGGGTCCGTTGTGGGCGAGCAGGGCGACGCCGTCGCCGGACTGAAGACCCCATTTGCGGAGGACACGCACGAGCTGGTTGGCGTGGGCGTTGAACTCGCGCCAGGTGCGATTGCCGTTCTGCGAGATGATGGCAGGCGCATCCGGTGTGCGGCGGGCGTGAACAGCCACGGTCATGCCGCTGGCTGTCAGCTGTTCATCGGTCAGGCTGTCAGTCTGGCTCATGGATGCGCGTTTCCCGCCCCGGTTTCCGGTTGTTGCCGGGACCATAGAACCGGGGACAGGGCAGGGGCAATCCGGCGGCAGGCCACGCGACTTTGGCCCGGGAGTGGGCCATGCTGGGGCATGACTCGCGAAAGCACCTTGGAGACGATGGATCCGCTGCCGGGCGGACTTCTGCCGGAAAGCGTCCGCTCGCGGTTTGTCGAGGGAGTGAACGGGCTTCGGGTGCACATCCTCGAGGCGGGATATGAGGGGCCGGAGCGGCCCATGATCCTGCTGCTGCACGGGTTTCCGGAGCTGGCTTACAGCTGGCGAAAGGTTATGGGACCGCTTGCTGCCGCCGGATATCATGTCGTGGCGCCGGACGTGCGCGGTTATGGCCGGACGACGGGGTTCGACGCCAGCTATGACTGCGATGTCGAGGACTTCCGCCTGCTACATCTGACGACGGATGCGGTGGCGCTCGTCTTTGCGCTTGGCCGCAAGTCGGTGGCGGCGGTCGTGGGACATGACCTCGGATCGCCTCTGGCGGCGTGGTGCGCGATTGCGCGGCCGGATGTGTTTCCCGCTGTCGTGCTGATGAGCGCTCCGTTCGGCGGCACGCCGCTGTTGCCGTTCGACACGAACAGGAATCCCCGCCCGGCGCCGCCTGTGCCGGACATCCATCGCGAACTGGCGGAGCTGGAGCGGCCGCGCAAGCACTATGTCTGGTACTATGCGACGCGGCATGCGGATGCCGACATGCTGTCCTGCCCGCAGGGACTGCACGCATTCCTGCGCGCCTACTATCACGTGAAGAGCGCGGACTGGGACGGGAACAGGCCGCATCCGCTGAAGGCGCGGACGGCGGACGAGCTCGCCAAGCTGCCGACATACTACATCATGGATCGGGACGCAGACATGGCGGCGACGGTTGCGCCGTTCATGCCGTCGCCGGCGGAAGTCGCCCGTTGTGCATGGCTGACGGAGGCGGAGCTGGCGGTCTATGCGGGCGAGTTCGAGCGCACGGGATTCCAGGGTGCGCTCAACTGCTATCGCGGGATGATCACGCCCAGAAACCGCAGCGAGCTGGTATTCGCGGGGCGCAAGATCGATGTGCCATCAACGTTCATCGCGGGAGCAAACGACTGGGGCATTTACCAGACACCCGGCGCCTTCGAAGTGATGCAGGGGCGGAGCTGTACGCAGTTCACGGGCGCTCATCTGATCGCCGGCGCCGGACATTGGGTTCAGCAGGAACGGCCCGAGCAGGTAACGCAGTTGGTGCTGGAATTCCTCAGCGGCTTGTCTCGTTGATCTGGGCCTTCTTCACCGAGGCCGGAACAACCGGGATTTCGTGGTCTGCGAGGGGCTTCATGTAGGGTTTCCGCGCCATGGCAGCAGCGATGTGGGGCGCCAGATCCTCGGCCTTGCGGCGTTCACGCGCGGCGGCTTCGGCCTTGAATTCGGGCATGACCTCGGCGGCAAAGAGTTCGAGAGATTCGCAGATGTGGCGATGCTGGTTGCGGCCAGCCTGCTGCAGGAAGATCACCTGGTCGACCCCAGCTGCCTGGAAGGCGCGGACATGGTCTCGGATATCGTCCGGCGTGCCAATGCCGTTGGCGACGCGCTCGACATTCTGAGAGGCAGCGATGATCTCCTCGTCGCGATTGCCGCGCGCCTTCACGAAGTCTGCATAGAGCGTGGAGCGGCCCGGGGTCGCGTCGTGCGCCACGAGCGCGTTCACCGCGTAACTGAAGAACTCGAAGCCCTCCTGGCCGCGGCGGATGGCTTCCGCGCGGTCGCGATGGACCGAGAAGTTCGACACCATGGCGATGTTGGCGTTGACGCTGTGACCAATAGGAACGCATTCGTCCGACTTGATGATGCCGTAATAGATATCCGCCCAGGTGTGAGCTTCCGCCGGATCGACGAAGGAGAAGGCAAGGGCGCCGAGACCCTTCGATGCCGCCACCTTGATGGTGTCGCGATTGGTGCAGGCCATCCACATCGGTGGATGCGGCTTCTGCATCGGCTTGGGCACCACATTGCGGCACGGGAAAGAGAAGCTCTTGCCCTCGTAGCCGGGATACGGGTCCATCACCATCATGTTGGCGATCTGCTCGCCGGCCTCCAGCGCCATGGCGCGCTTTTCCTTCGCCGGGATGCCGAAGCCGCCCAGTTCGAGGCGCGTGGCGCCTTCGCCGATGCCGAAATCAAGCCGGCCGCGCGAGATGATGTCGAGGGTCGCGAGGCCTTCGGCCGTGCGTGCCGGATGGTTATAGTTGGCGATGACCTGCCGGATGCCGTGGCCGACGCGGATGTTCCTGGTCAGCGCCGCGCACGCAGCGAGGAAAACCTCCGGCGCTGAAGAGTGCGAATACTCCTCAAGGAAATGGTGCTCAACTTCCCACGCATAGTCATAGCCAAGGCGGTCGGCGAGAACGACCTGTTCGAGCGCTTCATGGAAGAGGCGCGCTTCGTCGCCTTCATTCCATGGCTTGGGAAGTTGGTGCTCGTAGAATATCCCGAACCGCATGGCGCTGCCTCCGCTGGGTCTGGGGCCAGCTTATGGCCTGCGATACGGGACGCAACGCGTGATCAGGCCGGTGACTTGAATTCGTCGCGCAGCTGACGCTTCAGCACCTTGCCGATCGAGGAGCGCGGCAGGCTCTCGACGATCGTTGCGTAAGTGAGCCGCTGGGTCTTGCCAACACGGGCGTTCATCCACTGCCGAAGTTCCTCTGCCGTGGCGGTAACGCCGGGGCGCAGGACGATGAAGGCGGCAGGCGTTTCGCCCCATTCGCGCGACGAAATGCCGACGACGGCGGATTCAGCGACGGCCGGATGCTTCGCGAGTTCGGCTTCGAGATCGCTTGGATAAACGTTGAAGCCGCCGGTGATGATCATGTCCTTCTTCCGGTCGCCGAGAACGATGAAGCCATCCTCGTCGAAGCGGCCGACATCACCGGTGCGGATAAAGCGTTCGGCTTCGGGGCTATACCATTCGGCCTCAGACGTCTTCTTCGGTTGGTTGTGATAGCCGGTCATGATCGACATCGACTTGCCGACGATCTCGCCGAGTTCACCACGCGGGACTTCCTTGCCGTCTTCGCCGATGATGCGAATGTCGTGGCCCGGCGCAGGTTGGCCGACGGTGTGAAGCTTATTCGGGAACTCGTGAGCGCGCAGCAGACATGAGCCACCGCCTTCGGTCATGCCGTAGATCTCGACAAGGCCACCGGGCCATCGTTTGAGAATTTCCGCCTTGAGGTCGGCGCCAAACGGCGCGCTGGTGCAAGTCTTCATGCGATAGGACGACAGATCGAAGCTGTCGAAGTCAGCCAGGTCCATCAGGCGGCGGTACTGCACTGGCACGAGCATGGCGTGGGTCGCGTGATGTTTCTGCGAGAGCTCGAGGAAGCCCCGTGCGTCGAACTTGCGCATCAGGACGACGGCGCCGCCGCGCACGAGCGCCGGGATCAGACTGACCAGCGTGGTGTTTGAGTAGAGTGGCGTCGAGACGATGGTGATGGCGTCGGGCCCGTAGCCCAGCGCCTCGGCGCGCCGGATATGGCCCCAGCGCATCTTGTGGGGCTGGACGATGCCTTTCGGCGTGCCCGTCGTTCCCGACGAATAGATGATGTTGAAGGTCTGATCTGGATCGAGCGTGACCGGCGTAGGCTTTGCGCCTTCGGGCGCCAGCCAGGATGCGAAGGACGGATTGGCAGAGCCTTCGAGCGCGATGCGCTTGACCGTCAGCTTCTCGGCGACGCCGTCGAGCGCGCTCGAGGCGCTGTCGTCAACGAACAGGATGCCGGCGCCGCAATCGCGGACCATCGCGGCGAGCTGTTCGGGCGTGGACGACGGAGCGAGCGGGCAGGCGGCTGCGCCGACGCGCAAGGCCGCAACATAGAGCGTGACATACTCGAGCGAAGACGGACCGCACATTGCGACCGCGCCCTTGTTGCCAACGCCGTCGCGCTGGAGCGCCGCGGCGGCGCGGTCGATGAGCGCATCGAACTGGGCGAAGCTCAATGTGCGCTCGCCATCGATAACGGCAGGATGGTTCGGGCGCTCCTGCGCGTGGGCTCGGATCAGGTCCGGCATGGTCGCGAAGGGTTGATCGAGCATCTGGGCGGCGGTGGTCATGTGCAGTCTCACTTGCCGGTGAAGGTTGGGACGCGGCGTTCGCGGAAGGCCGCGCGACCTTCCTTGAAATCCTCGCTGTCGAAACAGGTGTCGATGGCGCGCTGGGCTTCATCCCGCAGCGCCGGATTTATCGCAGCGCGACTTGCGAGCTTGGCGGCGGCGACACTCAGCGGCGCGAGCCCCGCAGTCATCGCTGCCATCTCGCGGATCTCGGCTTCGAGATGCACGGCAGGTACGATGCGGTTGACGAAACCGGCGATCAGCGCCTCCTGCGCCGTGAAATGCCGAGCAGTGGCCAGCATCTCCATCGCTGCGCCTCGCCCGACGATGGACTGGAGCCGTGCGAAATTGTCGAGCTCGTAGCCGAGACCAAGCTTGCCGGCGGGAACTCCGAAGCGCGAACCTTCCGTGCAGATGCGAATATCGCACGCACTGGCGATCACCATGCCGCCGCCGATGCAGAAGCCGTTGATCATCGCGACGACCGGGACCTTCGCGTCGGCCAGCGAAGCCGTGGCTGCGCTGACGGCTTCGGTGAAGGGCCTGTTTGAGGAGGCATCGTTCCGCTGCACGTCGAACTCGGCGATGTCGGCGCCGGAGATGAAGGCCTTGTCGCCCGCGCCTTTGACGACGATCAGTCGCGTCTGCGGGTTGGACGTCAGACTAGCGACAGCGGCGGGCAGGTCGTCCCACATGTCGCGCCGGACGGCGTTGAGCCGTTCGGGCTGGTTGAACGTGATCCAGCCTATGTGGCCGTCCTGCGCCGCTATCAGCCTTCCGCCGGCGTATTCCATGGGTTAGAGCCCTGAATCACATGCTTGTTCGCTGCGTTGACCCACCCGGACAACGCCGTTACGAAACTGAGCTAAGCGCCTAGGCCTGTTGCCGTTGGGGAGGCAAGAGGCCGCGCGAGCGGGAAGACAGAAAACACGGCGATGAGCCATCGCCGCACCCGCGAAAGGGGAGGTAGCGCCGCGCCGGGTAGGCTAGCGCGCCGGAGACAAAGACGTGACTGAAGTAGTGTCCCTGCAGGTCGCTTGCCCATGAGCGACCGCCAACTGCCTCCCGGCCTGACCGGCGATCTGGACGTGCTGGCCTTTGCCGAGGCCGAGCTGGCTGCCGGACGGCCTGCGGCGCTGATCACCATCGTTAGTCTGGACGGACCCTTCTCGCGACCATTGGGCGCACAGCTGGCCGTGGCCGGCGACAAACGTTTCGCAGGCAGCATTTCTGGTGGATGCCTGGAGCAGGCGCTGACCGAGGAAGCGCAGATCGCCATGAAGGAAGGCACAAACCGCACGCTGCGCTACGGCACCGGATCGCCCTACCTTGATGTGCGTTTGCCTTGTGGCGGCGGGATCGATCTTTATGTCGACGTCAATGTGGACCGTGTGCCGCTGCAACGCGCGATTGCGCTTGGGCGTGCACGCCGTAGCTTCTCCATGGTGTTCGATCCGGCTTCGACCCGTTCGTCGTTGCGGATCGAGGACAAACACGTTGAGGCGCGGCCGGGCGAGTTCGTGCGGCGCTACGACCCGAAACTCCGGATCGTGCTGGCGGGGCGTGGATGGGAGATCGTGGCGATGAGCCAGCTGGCCCAGACGGCTGACTGCGAACTCGTGGTGGCAAGCCAGGAGTTTGCGACGCTTGAGTTCTGCCGTCCTTATGCCGACCAGCTGATCCAGTTGACGGTGCCGAAGGCCGTGCCGGAGCTGCCGCTCGATGCCGACACGGCGGTCGCTTGCCTGTTCCACGAACACGAATGGGAAGGACAGCTTCTGCTGAATGCTTTGCGTAGCCCGGCCTTCTATGTTGGCGCGCTTGGTTCGCGGCAGACGCAGACGCGGCGCGTTGAGGTGCTTGAAGCGCTGGGCGCTACGGCTGAGGACCTGGCGCGGCTCAAGGGGCCGATCGGGCTTTTCCCGTCGCAGGATCCGCGTTCGTTGGCGATGTCGGCGCTGGCGGAGATCGTGAAGGTTCGCACCGGCGGGCGTGGAGGCGTTCAGTGAGCGTCGGCATGAACCGCACCGCGATCGTGCTGCTGGCTTCGGGCCTGTCGCGCCGCTACGGTCGCAAGGACAAGATGCTGGCGGATCTTGGCGGTCAGCCGCTGATCGAACATGCGGCGCACATGATCACGGATCTCGATCCGCTAACGCGCGTGGCTGTGTGTCCGTCGGACCGGCCACAGATCGGAGAACGGCTGATCAACCGCTTCGTGGTCGCCGTGAACAAGAAGCCCAAGATGGGACTTGGGCATTCGATCGCGGTTGGCGTGAACGTGGCGCTACAGTTCAAGCCGGATGCGATCATGCTCGTGATGGGCGATATGCCGTTCGTCGAGTCATGGATCCTCGAAGGCGTGCTGGCGCGTCTCGGCGCCGGCGTCGACATCGTGCATTCCGGCGGCACGCACGGCGTGCGTCCGCCGACCGTGTTCGGGCCGACGTGTTTCGAACAGCTGGCGGCGCTCGACGGAGACGATGGCGCGAAGCGGATCATCGGGCAGGGTGGCCATAACGTGGTCGGCTTCAGCGCGCCGGCGCCGTTGCTGATGGACGTGGACACAAAGGAAGACCTCGACCTGGCGCGCGCGCAGCTGGCGATCCGTGAACGCTTTGAGCGCGCCGAACAGCGGACGGTCGCGGCGGCGGACCAACTCGAGATTGCGTCGATCGATCTTGGACGCACCCAGACGGCTGGCGTGGGTTTCGGGGCGCGCAGGTAAGGGCGGCTAGGCCCGCTCCGCCTTCTTCACATCGGTCCAGAGAGCTTCCTGTTCGTCCAGCGTGAGGCTGGCGAAGTCCTGTCCCCGCTTGCGGGCCAGCTCTTCCATACCCGAAAATCGTTTCACAAACTTTGCGTTGGCATTGCGAAGCGCCTCCTCGGGGTCGACCGACAACTTGCGGCAGAGATTGGCCACGACGAACAGCATGTCGCCGAGCTCCTCGGCAATATGAGCCTGGTCCTTCACCGGCGCCGCGATCGCCTCCTCAAGCTCGCCGATCTCCTCCTGGAGTTTTTCCAGCACCGGCCCGGCAGACGGCCAGTCAAAGCCGACGCGGCCTGCGCGCTTGGTCAGCTTCTCGGCGCGCATCAGCGCCGGCAAAGCCAGGGCGACGCCGTCGAGCGCGCTGGCCGGACCGTCCTTGGCCTGCTCAGCCTTCCGGGCCCGTTCGGCAGCCTTCATGACCTCCCAGGCGCCTGTCTGAGCATCGGCGCTGTGGATAACCTTGTCGCCGAAGACGTGGGGGTGGCGGTCGACCATCTTCTCAACCAGGGACTGGACGACGTCGTCGATCGTGAAGTGACCGGCTTCCTCGGCCATCCGGGCGTGGAAGACCGATTGGAACAGGAGATCGCCCAGCTCGCCCTTCAGCTCCCCCATGTCTTGTCTCTGGATTGCGTCAGCGACCTCGTAGGCTTCCTCGATCGTGTACGGCGCAATGGTCTCGAAGGTCTGCTCGATATCCCACGGGCAGCCGGTCCCGGGCGTCCTCAGCCGGGCCATTAACGCCACCAGATCGCGCCATGCGTCCCCTGATGAGGGGAGGGAGCGGTCTCCCGCAGTCACCCGGGCCGGGTTCGCGCCGGCCTCCGTTTTCTCGCCCGTAGGATCAGGCATCGCCTTCGCCCCCATATGCGCAAGTCGCATAATCAACATTATGGGCAAAATAGATCGGACTGAAATCAAGCATTTGGCGGGATTTCCAGTTCGAGCCCATCGTAGGCGGGCTCGACGCCCGCCGGCAGCTCTGCCCTGAGCGTCTGATAGTCCAGATCGACATGCAGGTTCGTCAGAACCGACCGGCGCGGCTTGACCCGCTCGATCCAGGCCAGCGCCTGCGAGACGCTCGCATGGGTCGGATGGTTGGTGTAGCGCAGCGCGTCGACCACGAAGGTGTGCAGCCCGCCTAGCCGCTCCAGGCTCGCCTCTGGCAGCCGGACGACATCGTTGCAGTAAGCAAAGGCTCCAGCACGGAAGCCCAGCGACGGGATCCCGCCATGGTCCTGCGCCAGGGACAGGATATCCACAGGCCCGCCTCGCCCCTCAATCCGGACCACCCGCCCCGGCTCCAGATCCACCTCCTTGTCGAGGATGGCCGGATAGCCGCCCGAGCCCTCGAAGCAGTAGCCGAACCTCTGGCCGATGATGTCGGCGGTAACCCGGCCCATGTGAACCGGCATGCGGCGGCGATGGCGGATCACCAACGCCCGGAGATCGTCGATGCCGTGGCACTGGTCGGCGTGCTCGTGGGTCAGCAGGACGGCGTCGAGCCGGTCGATCCGGGCGGCCAGCAGCTGATCTCGCATGTCGGGGGAAGTGTCGACGAGGACCAGGGTCGGCTCAGTCGCGCCCGGCGCCCAGGAGCGGATCAGAATCGAACAACGGGACCGGCGGTTGCGCGGCTCGGCGGGGTCACAGGCGCCCCAGTCATTTCCGATACGCGGGACACCGCCGGACGAACCACAGCCGAGGATGCGAACCTGCAACCTGCCCTTTGGTCCGGCTCCGCTCATGCGGCCCTCCGGAACAGCTCGATGGCGTTGGCGGTCGTCAGGCGAGCGGCCTCCTCGAAGCTCAGGCCGCGATGCTCGGCGAAAGCGCGGCAGACGTCCACCAGATAGGCCGGCTCGTTGCGGCGGCCACGATGCGGGATCGGCGCGACGTACGGACAATCAGTCTCGAGGATGATCCGCTCGAGCGGCACCTTGGCCATCACCTCGCGCACGTCGGTCGCGCCTTTGAATGACAGGATGCCCGACACCGAGAAGCTGGCGCCGAGCGCCATCGCGCGCTCAGCCAGTCGCGCGCCGCTCGTGTAGCAGTGCATCAGGATGCGGAACGGTCCACGCTTGAACTCGCGCTCGAGAATATCACCGGTCAGGTCATCCGCCTCGCGCGTGTGGACGACCAGCAGCAGCCCAGTCTCGCGTGCGGCGTGGATATGCTCGACGAAGCTGCGTTCCTGCAGGACGATGTCGCTGTAGCCATAGTGCTGGTCGAGCCCGGTCTCGCCGATGCCGACCACCTTCGAGTGGCGCGCCTCATCGACGAGCGTCTTCGCCTCGAGCGACCAGTAGTCCTTGGCGTAGTGCGGGTGGACGCCGACCGTGCACGTGATGTCATGATTGGCGTCAGCGATGGCCTTGAGCGCCGGATAGCGGTCGAGCCGGTCGCAGATCGTCACCATGCGCGTGACGCCGGCCGCGCGCGCCCGCGCGATCACGTCCGGCAGGTCGGCGGCGAATTGTTCCGCATGCAGATTGACGTGCGTATCGAACAGCATCGTCAGGCGCCCATGCGAGCAAGGCGCGCAACACGCGAGAGCGCGGCGGCGATCGTCTGTGCGCGATCCTGGTTGAGCGCCTGCGCCTCGGCATCGATGCGCATCACATCGAGCGCGGCCGAAGCCCAATCTCCGGCGATGACAGGATCGGTCTCCCGCGCGGCACGCTTCTGCAGGCTGAAGCGCAGTGATTCCAGCGCCGCGGCCAACGATGCCTCGCTCTTGGAGGCTTGCGACAGCGCAGCGTGAAAGGCGCGCGCGTCTGTATCAGCAAGCGTGCGAAGCGCTGCGGTGATTGCATCGGCGGCAGCGCCGGCGTCAGCGCCTTCGAGCTCAAGCGCGCGCCCCGGACGGCCCGGAGCGATACGCGCGATCTCGTCCGCGCGCGCGCCGTTGACGCCGCCGGTTGCGAGCGCGGAGAGCGTTTCGTGTTCGTTCAGAGCATTGCAGCGCAGAACGCGGCAACGGCTGCGCACGGTCGGCAACAACAGCTGTTCGCCGTGCGAGATCAGGAACAGCACGGCGCGGGACGGCGGCTCCTCAAGCGTCTTGAGCACGGCGTTGGCGCCGAAGCGGTTCATTTCATCGACGGCGTCGATGATCGCGACGCGCCAGCCGCCCATGGCGGGACGCATGGCGAAGAACTCGGAGAGCTCGCGGACGCTGTCGACAGGGATCTCGGATTTCCGCTTGCCCTTGTCGTCGATGGGCCGGCGGATGATGCGCAGGTCGGGATGGCTGCCGGCGACGACGAGACGACCGACGGCCGTGTCCGCAGTCATCGTCAGCTGGCCATCACCGTTGCCGAGAAGATGCAGAGCGAACTGCAGCGCAAGGCGCGCCTTGCCGACGCCGCGTGGGCCGCGCAGCAGCCAGCCATGGTGCAGCTTGCCGGATGCGACTGCGCTCAGGAATTCCTGCTTCGCCGCCGTGTGGCCGAAGACCTGGCCGAGTTCGCTGGCGGCGACTTCCATCACGCGCCTCCACCGAGGCGCTCGTCGATCGTTTTCATCGCGAGCTCGGCCAGCGCCTCAGGCGCCAGGGACGCATCGAGTACGACACAGCGCTGTGGGTTGGCTTTGGCGATGTCGAGGAAAGCCCGGTGGACGGCCTCGTGATAGCTGAGCATCCGGGACTCGATCGCGTCCTTGTCGTTGGCGCGCGCGGTCATGCGATGGCGGGCGGCAAAAAGGGGCAGGTCAAGGATCAGCGTGAGATCGGGCGTGGTTTCACCGACGCAGATCTGGTCGATGGTTTCGATCTGGTCGGACGGCACGTGGCCAGCGGCGGCCTGGTAGGCGCGCGTTGAATCCGAGAACCGGTCGCAGAGAACCCAGGCGCCTGCCGCCAGCGAAGGGCGGATAAGCTTGTCGAGGTGATCGCGCCTTGCGGCATAGAATAGCAAGGTTTCCACGATAGGCTCCCAGGAGCCCACTTCAGGTGGTGGATTAAGGATCATCCGCCGTAGCGCCTCTGCGCCTGGCGTTCCGCCGGGTTCACGTGTGCGGACGACCCTGGTTCCGCGGGCCGTCAGACGGGCTTCGAGCGCAGCCGCAAGTGTCGACTTGCCTACGCCCTCCCCCCCTTCCAGCGTGATGAACCGCCCGCGCGACGCCAATACCTACTCGCCTTTCAGTCCCGCCATGGCCTTGCCGACGATGCCGAGCTGGTTGACGGTCTTGGCGGCTGCGACCGGGATCTTCTTCGGCGCTGTTCCGGGCGCCGTGATGACCAGCTCCCCGACAATATCGCCTTCCTTCACCGGCGCCGCCAGAGGGCCTTTGTAGACGACTTCGCCCTTCACTTTATCCACAGCGTCGAGATGGAGGCCGATGGCGTAGTCCTCGGTCGAGATCAGCGAGACTTTTTCCGCCTCGCCCAGCCAGACGTCGGCGATGCCGACTTCGGCGCCCTTGCTGACCAGTTTGGCCGCGGTGAAGTCGAGGAAGGCTGACCGCATCACGCGCGGAGCTTCCGTCTTCCGCGCCGTCTCGTTCTCGAGGCCGTTGAGGACGATGATGCGGCGATGGCCGTCGCGCACGGCCGAGCCGACGAGACCGAAGCCCGAGACAGAAAGGTGTCCCGTCTTCACGCCGTCCGAACCCGGCAGCTCGCGCAGAAGCGGGTTACGGTTGTACTGGCGCGTCTTGTTGAAGGTGAACTCCGGCTCCGAGAACATCGGATAGTATTCCGGGAAGTCGTGGATGATGCGGTAGGCGATCAGCGCGATGTCGTGCGCGCTCATGCGGTGACCTGGATCGTCGAGGCCGGTGGCGTTGGCGAACTTCGACGCCGTCAAGCCGAGTTCCTTGGCGCGGGCCGTCGCCTGGCGGGCGTATGCTTCCTCGCTGCCGAACAGGCCTTCCGCAAGAACGATGCAGGCGTCGTTGCCCGAGACAATGATCGCGCCCTTGAGCAGGTCCTGCACCGCGACGGAGGAGTGGATCGGCAGGAACATGGTCGAGCCGTCCGTGCCGGCGCCTCCGGTGCGCCAGGCGTGTTCGCTGACGGTGAACTGGTCGGTGAGTTTGAGACGGCCGGCTTTAATGCGCTCGAAGACCATGTAGTAGAGCATGAGCTTCGACATCGAGGCGGGGATCATGGCCTCATCACCGCGCTTGGAGTAGAGCGGGATGCCGTTGTCGCCGTCCATGATGTAGGCGTAGGTCGCAGCTGTGTTCAGCGGGTCCGCAGCGAGCGCAGCGCCCGGATCAACCTGCGGGGCCGGCGCAGGAACAGGCGCAGGCGGCTGGGCCACGGCGCTGGTGGCCAGCAGTGCGGCAAGCAGGGTTCCAGCGATCAGGCGCATGGCGGCAGACTCCCTCAAGAATCTGCCCACATGAAGGCGCTTCGGGTCTACCCGTCAACCGCCAGAAAGTCGCTGATTACAGACGTTTGTAGGCCTTGGCTGTGGGCAAGTTGGGACGGATTCCGGCGTCCCTGCCCTGCCCCGCAGCCAGGCTAGTTCAGCTTCGCGACCACCAGCGTCTTCGTACCGGCGTTGTTGAAGCGGTTCTGGGCTTCCTCGGCTTGGTCCCGGGTGGCCCACGGGCCTATCATCACGCGGTAGTAGTCCGAGCCGTTGACCGTCACGGCGACAACCGAAACGGGGGCCGACGTGCGCAGCTGGTCCCGGAGGGCGTTGGCGTTGGCGAGGTCGGCGAACGAGCCGGCCTGGAGGAAGAAACCGGTCTGGGTCTGGACCGGCTTGGCGACCGGGGCAGGCGTTGCGGACTTGGCGGCGATCGGCGCCAGCGGCTTCATGACCACGTCGGCCTTCTGCGGGGCGGCGACCGGGGCCTTGTTGGCTTCAGCCGGGGCGGGGCCAACATACTGTACGCGGACCTTGGCGGTTCCGTTCTTGTGCATGTCGAGCGCAGCGCCGGCAGCTTTCGAGAGGTCGATGATGCGATCGTCGACGAACGGGCCGCGATCGTTGAGGCGCACGACCACCGTCTTGCCGTTCTCGAGGTTGGTCACGCGAACCAGCGAGGGGATCGGCAGGGTCGGGTGAGCGGCCGTCATGGCCATCTCGTCGAAAACTTCGCCGGAAGCCGCGTCTTTGCCGTGGAAGGTCGGGCCGTACCAGGAGGCGATGCCCACTTCGTCATAGTTCGGCTCGTAGGCCGGGACATACCATTTGCCGGCGACCTGGTAGGGAGGCCCGGCATAGGGTTCGGCGAACGCAGGGGCGGTTTGCAGGCCGCGCGGCTGCTCGACGCGCGCCGTCGGCGTTACGAGAACCGGGCCGAAATTGGCCTTCACGACGGGCTCAGCGGCGATAGGCGAACTTTCGAAGGTCGGAATGCGCGAGTGGGGCGCGACATTCAGCGTCATCGCGTCCACATTATTCTCGAGGCGGATGACTTTCGAAGCCGAGCCAGCTGACTTGTAGACGATGGGGGCGGCCTGCGCCTGGGCAGGAGCGTTACCCGCGACCGTGAACACCGCCGCGATCATCGCGACGCCGACGATCGTCCACTTGCCGACGCCTGCGCGTGCCTTGCCACTCACTTCCATCACCACATTCCCTTTTGAGACGGGCCACGGAAGTTCCCCCCGGGCCCGGACCGCTCTTCTGGCGGCAGATACGGACCCTAACGGACGCGAATTTCCGCCCGTAAACCAAGATTGGTGCAATTTCATCGATATTGCCGCGATCGGCGGAATCGTTAGCGCGCATCCACGAATTCAACCGAACCAGCTCCGCCGGCGTCACAATTTCCTTTGAAAACGCACTTTCCGGCGCCCTGCCCGGCTGCGGCGACGTCTCGCGCATAAACCATTTTTCTTTGCAGCAAACCCCGACTACATGGGCGCGACGGAGAGATGGCCGAGTGGTTTAAGGCACCGGTCTTGAAAACCGGCGTGGGGGAAACTCCACCGTGGGTTCGAATCCCACTCTCTCCGCCACTTTTATCTCAGAGCGCTTGGGCCAATTCCACGGGAAGCGCTTCGAGATCTACGAGCAGCACTGGCGGCGGGATTTCCGGTGTATTCGCCGCGGCGGTCGCCAGCACGGCTTCCAGTGAGTCAGTTAGGCTTGGAGCGCAAGTATTGAATGCGGCCAGGACCTGCGACAGCGACGGCTCGGTGAATATGAGATCGTGCTCCGCATCGACATCGAACGTCTGGATATTGCCTTTTACAAAGGGCGCCCAGCCAAGCGTCGCACCGCTGCGAAGGAAGTTCATGCGCGCGTCCTTTGCGCGAATGATCACAACATCAGTCTTGAACTCCGGAGTGTTGTAGGCCCACTGCGCGCGTTTGTAGGCGACATCAACTGCGTCCGACGCCGCCTCGAGCGGCGTGCGAACCATCTTGTGCTCCTGAACGCCCATCAGCTTGCGGATACCTGGACGCAATCGATACTTCCAAAGAACCTGCGGTAGCTCGGCGTATCTGCGTGCCTGTACGCGATGAAGATTGCGCAGGCGATCGATCATGGTGACCGGTCGGCGCATCTGGCTGGGCTCGAGCGTGTCGACCAGCATCAACAAGCCTGTCTCCTGCCCTTCCGCTTTCAGGCGCCGCGCCATTTCATAGGCAATGACGCCGCCGCCAGAATAGCCGGCGAACATATAGGGGCCCTTGGGCTGGACCTGGCGGATTGCAGACAGATAGCGCTCCGCCATGACCTCTATGGTCTGGTCCGGCTCCATCTTTCCATCCACGCCTGCAGCCTGCAGCGCATAGACAGGTTGTTCGGCGCGAACACGGTCGGCGAAGGCCTTGAAGACCAGCACGTTGCCACGCGAGCCGTGAATGAAGAAGATCGGCCTGTGACCGGCAGCGCCGGACTTCAGGCGTACGAGCGGCGACCAGCCGGTTCCACTTGCGGGAGTATCGTGGTTCGGGTCGGCCAGGAGCTTTGCGAGATCAGCGATCGTCTGCGCCTCGAACAACGTCGCCAGTGGCAGGGATACCGAGAACTTCTTCCGGATCGCCGCAAACAGACGAACGCCAAGAAGCGAGTTGCCGCCGAGATCAAAGAAGTTGTCGCTCATCCCGACGGCCTTGAAGCCCAGCAGGTCGCTCCAGATCGATGCGAGCACGCGCTCGGTTCCGGTGGAGGGAGCCACGTACTCCGGAAGTCCGGGAAGGCGCTCAAACCCTTCGACCCTGCCATCATCATCGTCGGCCATCGGCGCGGCGCGCGTGACGCGGAGCCTCTCGTTCCACGCATTGACATCGACTGACGAAGCAATGACCTGCACGAGGTTCGGCTGCGCCATAATGCGGTCTAGGGCGTCGAGACCCTCGGATGCCTTGACGCCGTCGCGCAGGGCGTCGGCCAGCGCATCATTGCGCGTAGGAGACGCCGTGCGCGACGCACCTGTAGCGGTGAAGGCCGAGCGAGCCTCGATGCGGCGCATGGTGAAACGCGAGATATCGGCGAAAACCTGCCCGTTCGCATCCGCCAGCGTCACGTCGAAATAGGCGAGGCCATGACCTGTATCCGGCAGGCAACGAACGTGACTGAACACGCGTGCCGGCATGACGCCGAATACACGTACGCGGCCATAGCCGAGCGGAACGTAGAAGTCGTGCTTCAGATCCACGCCGGGAATGAGCGCCTGTGCGCCGCCGGTCGCCATATCGAGCATGGCCGGATGGAGGACATATTGGCCGATATCGGATGCGAACCTGTCGTCAAGCGCCAGTTCCACGAGAGCTTCGCCATGCCCATAGCGTGTGCGGTGAATGTTGGCCCAGCGTGGACCGAACGTCATGAAGTCCTGGTCCAGCCGGCGATCACGGGGGGCTTCTTCGCGCGCCATGCAGCGGTTGGCGATCGCGCGCGGATCAATATCTGCGGGCCAGGGCTCGCGGCAAGTCCGCGCCTCGCCGGTGACGATCGGATCGCCACCAGCCGGACGCATGACAAAGCGGCTGCCATTGCCTTCCGGCGTCAGCGAAATCTCGAGGCGGCGGCGCTGGCCATCTTCCACGCGGAACGGCGCGATGAACTCCAGATTGGCCAACTCGATTGGTTGGGCCCCGAGGTTTTCGGCAAAGGCAGCGCGCGCCAGTTCGACAAATCCAGTGCCTGGGAGAACAGGAACGCCGTTCTTGATGACGTGCTCGTCGAGTAGCCAGCTGGAGGAACCCGCGAACGTGGCAACGAAGGTCCGCTCGCCGGCAGTTTCGAGATATCCGTCGAGCGCCGGGTGGCGGCTGGGGCGCGTCGGCTCGACGCCAACAGTTTCGCGGCGATGCGCGGATGCCGCCATGCCGATGTCGCGCCACGCGTTCCAGTTGACGACCACGGTGCGACCACTCGCACGCGCCGAACGCGCACGGGCGAAAGCGTCCTGGAATGCGTTTGCGGCGGTGTAATCCACCTGACCCGGGAGACCGAGGCCGGACGCCACAGACGAGAACAGGATCATGAAGTCGAGATTTTCAGTGATCGCGGCGTCGAGCGCCAATGTGCCCGCTACTTTCGGTGCAAGCACGCGTCGCATCGCGTCCGCGGTCTTCGTCATCATGGGCGCGTCATCCATGACGCCCGCCGCGTGAACGACGCCGTTCAAGCGGCCGAACTTTGCCCTGACCTGCCCCACTGCGGCCGACACGGCCCGCCGGTCCCCTATATCGGCTGCGACCACCATGACCTCGGCGCCGCGCTGGCGCAGTTCGCGAACTCGCGTGATACGGTCAGCCAGGCGTCCGGACGGGTTCTTCGCCAGGATTTCATCCCAGTTATTCTCTGGCGGAAGCGCCTCACGCGCCAGAAGCGCGAGCCGCACGAATTTGGAGCGCGCCAGATGGCCAGCGACCTCAAGGCCAATTCCCCCAAGGCCGCCTGTGATCAGATAGGCGCCATTGTCGCGGGCCCAGAGCGCACGGCTGGCGTCCCCGCCCGGCGCGGGAAGCGGAACCGGCGATGTCTTGCGTATCCATCGCCGGGTCGGGCTAAGCGCAACGATCGTATCAGGCGTTTCAGCGCGCAGTTCCTCGGCGAGACGCTCCGCAAGTCGTCTTTCAACGGCCGACGGCAGCCTGCCGGACGGCAGATCGATGCAACGGGTCAGAATGTGATCGAACTCCCGCGGCGCTACGAGTGTCGGGCCAAGCACGAGCGAATGCATCGGCTGAACCGCTTCGCCGCCGGCCCCCGTAACGCCCGAAACGACAATCGACACCTGCATCGGCGATGAGAGACCTCCCAGCGCCTGGAAGAGATGGGTAACCGGCAGGAAGCGCTTTTGAATACCCTCTTCGCTCGTCTCGCAGTTAGAGCGGCGATCCGCCAGGTACACGACGTGATCCGGAAGGCCGATCAATTCTTCCATGAACTGCATCATGGCGGCGTGATCATCGGGGTTTCCGAAGTTGACACGCAACGTTCCGTCGATCTGTTCACCGAAAGCCTTGCCCGGCGTAGCAAGGACAACGCGATCCGGGCTCAGTGCGCCAGCAAGACGCCGAGCGTCGGCGCCGTGCTCGGCGACCACCAACCAGATCCGCTGACGCGCAGCGTGTGGGTGCGCGACGAGCGGGGCCTCGTTGTATCCGACAACGTGGAACCAGTCGGCAACATCCGCGTGGCGGCCGGCATTGGCCAGGGCTGGCGTGGCGACGGCCTTGCCGGGCTCGACCCAGTAGGACTGCCGCTCGAACGGATAGGTCGGCAAAGGGATGCGATTGCGAAGCTGGCCATCGTAGAAGGCAGACCAGTCGATGTCGGCGCCGACCGTCCACAGGCGGCCGAGGCTGGTCAGTGCGAAACCGAGGTCGCTGGCGGTTTCCTGCGGGTGACGCAAGGAACTGAACGCGTTCTGGAAGGGCTGCGACTGGGCGCGAGCCAACATGCTGAGCGTCCGGCCAGGGCCTATCTCGAGCAATACGACCTCGCCAAGTTCGCGAAGGGTGGCGAGGCCATCAGCAAAGCGTACGGTCGAGCGCAGATGTGTGACCCAGTAATCGGGAGACGTCGCCTGTTCGTCCGTGATCCACTTGCCCGTGACGTTCGAGATGAAGGGCGTCTGCGGGCGCTGGAAGGTGATTGTGCGGCAGAGCTTGCGGAAGTCCTCCAGCACCGGGTCGAGCATGGCCGAGTGGGCCGCGACGTCGATATGCACGGGCGTCGATTCGACGCCTCGTGCCTTAAGCAGGGCTTCCAGTTCCTTCAGCGCCTCGACGGGGCCTGAAGCAACCGAGAGATCCGGCGCGTTGGCGGCGGCGACGTCGAGCGAGCGTGGCATCAGGGTCCGCAGCTCCTGCTCGGACAGCTGCACGCTCAGCATGCCTCCGCGCTGCACGACCTCGAACAGCCGGCCGCGCATCGTGACGAGCTTGAGAGCATCCTCGAGGCTGACCACGCCAGCCAGGCACGCGGCGGCGTATTCGCCGACGCTGTGACCAATCAGCGCCTGCGGTGTTGCGCCCCATGATTGGAACAGGCGCCCGAGCGCGTACTCGGTCGCGAACAGTGACGGCAGCGTCAGCGACGGACGCTCCAGCGTTCGTGTTGCAGAGACCACGTTCGCCGCGTCCGGATACATCAGCGAACGCAGATCGAGACCGAGCGCGGGATTGATGATGTCGAGGCACGAGTCGACGGCGTCGCGATAGACATCTTCCTGTTCGTAGAGCTCGCGGCCCATGCCGGCATATTGCGCCCCGCCGCCAGGGAACATGAAGACAGTCTTCGGACGCTGTTCGCCGGAAACGCCGGACACAACGCGCTTGGGCTCTTCACCCCGCAGGAGCTTCGCTGCTTCGCTCGCCGTTCCGGCGGCAATAACGCGGCGGTGCTGCATGCCGCGTCGGCCAACAGCCAGCGTGTAAGCGACATCAGCGAGATCGATGGCGGCGTTTGCCGCGAGCGTGTCCGCCAGATTGATGCTCGCGGCGTCGAGCGCTGAGCGCGTGCGGGCGGAAAGGGTCAGTAGTTGCTGCGAGCGTCCGCCCTCCCCCACGAGGGCGGCGGGCGCCTCCTCCAGAATGATGTGGCAGTTCGTGCCGCCCGCGCCCAGAGCGGTCACACCGCAGCGACGTACGCCTTCATTGGTCCACGGACGGAGGAGTGCATTTACATAGAACGGGCTGTTGGCGAAATCGATCGCGGGGTTCGGCGTCTCGAAGCCGAGGCTCGGCGGTAGCTGACGATGCTTGAGAGCCATGACAGCCTTGATGAGCGATGCTGCGCCCGCCGCCTCGCCAAGGTGACCAATGTTGGATTTTACCGAACCGATGCCGCAGAAGCCGCGACGGCTCGTGCGCGAGCGAAAAGCCTCGTTGAGCGCCTCGACCTCGATCGGATCGCCGACCAGCGTGCCAGTGCCGTGGGTTTCCACGTAGCTGATGCTATCCGCATCCACGCCGGCGGACTGCAGTGCAGACGCGATGACGGCTGCCTGTCCTTCGACGCCAGGCGCGAGATAGCTGACCTTGACGGCGCCGTCATTGTTGATGGCAGAGCCACGAACAACGGCATGGATGGTGTCGCCGTCATCGAGCGCGTCGCTCAGGCGCTTCAGGATGATGGCGCCGGCTCCGCTGCCGAAGACCGTACCGGCGCTCTTGGCGTCGAACGGGCGGCAGTGACCATCCGGGGAGAGGATCTCCCCTTCCTTGAAATGATAGCCCTGCCCTTGCGGGACCAGCACTGTCGAACCGCCGGCGAGCGCCAACGTGCATTCCCCGCGTGCGAGGCTCTGGCAAGCCAGGTGAACCGCAACGAGCGACGATGAGCACGCCGTCTGCACATTCATGCTCGGTCCACGCAGGTCCATCTCGTAGGAGACGCGCGTGGCGAGGAAGTTCATGTCGTTACCGGTATGGCGGACCAAGAACTCGCCCATCGACCGCATCAGATCCGGATTGGTGCGCAGGTTCTCCATCATGTAGAGAGGTGCGCCGGCGGCCGCGAAAACGCCGACAGCGCCCTCTTCGGGCAGCGCGGTGTAGCCGGCGTCCTCGAATGCCGTCCAAGCGACTTCGAGGAAGATGCGGTGAGCTGGGTCCATCACGGACGCATCACGTGCGCTGAGGCCGAAAAACGCCGCGTCGAACTTGTCGACATCGTCCAGAACCGGGCACGCCTTGACGTAGTCGGGATCGTTGATGGCCGCAGCGTCGACGCCGGCAGCCTGCAGCTGCTCGTCCGTCAAACGCCGGATGGATTCAACGCCATCACGGATATTCGCCCAGAACTGGTCGACGCCGTCGGCACCAGGGAATCTGGCGGCCATCCCAATAATGGCGACATCTACCGCTAGGGGCGCTTTGGGTGCGTGTTCGGTCATGGAACCGCAAAACCTTCCAAAAGCGTGCCAGCCGGCCGCAGGCTAATCGCTCCTTGAAGCATGCGGCGGCAGACTGTTAGCTGTTAACACATTACCCGCCAACAGTCTGCTGCATTAGCGGCTGGGCGCGAGAATTGCGGGCATATCGCAGCGTTCCTGCGACTGCCCTGAAGTCAGGATTACGCCCTCGCTAACCATCCGGACACCCCGCCAGAATGCTCTCGGCCTGATGTTGGCCCACAGGCCGAGTTCGCGGCACACGGGAATTCTGCGGAAACAACCAATTTGGAACACGAGGCCTCTAGGCTGCAGTTGGTTAGCTGGCGCACAACGGGGTCCGCGATGAATCAACCAGATCCTGCCGGCGTTGCTCCCGGCCCCTCGCCTACGGCTCGCTCCCGCGTATCCGCGATGATGCAGCGAGCCGTCCTGTGGAGCTCACTCAACGTCATATTCAGCCATACAGCAGCTACGGCGATCTTCCTGGTCATCGCCGCGCAACTTCCCGTCCACATCTTTGGCGTTGTCGCGCTCGCCACCGTCGTGGCTGACTTTGTCGCCATGGAAGGACGCTATGCCGCCAAGGACGCGATCATTCAGGCCGGACGGTTCGACACCAATTCACTGAACACTGCATTCACGGCCTTTCTTGCGCTTGTTGCGCTTACGATCGTCGCGCTCGCTGTCCTCGCACCATTTGTCGGGTCCATTTACAACGAGCCTCTCGTCGGAACCTTCATGGCGCTGTTCGGCCTGATGCTCGTCCCGGTTCCGTGGATGGCGGTCATGGACGCCCTGATGCTGCGCGACCTGAAATACCGTCAGATGACGGAACGAACAATCGTGGCGACCCTGGCTGGCGGGGCGGTTGGCATCGCTCTCGCCTTCTCTCCGTGGTTTCTCTGGGCGATTCCAGCGCAACGCGTTTTCGGACAGCTCGTTCAGATCGCGCTGCTTTACAAATTCACGCGCTGGGCGCCGGGCATTTCACTGCATTGGGCTTCCGCCGTGGATTTCATGAAGCGCTTTTTTTCCCTTTGGCTTGTCAAAACGCTTGTCATCACCATCGGTCGATTGACGTCACTGGTATTTGGGCTGCGATACGACGTTGCGACCGTTGGCCTCCTGCGGGCAAACAATCGCATCGCCGAAGCGGTTCAGGCCCCAGTGATTTCTCCGCTTATCGACCTGTGGTTCCCGTTGATGTCGAAGGTCAGGGGCGATGTCGACGGTGAACGCGAAGTCTACAACAGCATCGTGAGGACTGCGACGGTCGTTGCTCTACCCATTTTTGCGGGCCTGGCCATCACAGCGCACGATGTAGCTGCCCTGTTGCTGCCCGAACAATACAGCGGCGTTGGGCCGATCCTCCAGGCTTCCGCGATCACGTACCTGCTCATCCCCATTCTCTGGTTCAATAATGTCGCCTTGAACTCGATGGGTCTCAACAAGCTGTCGTTGAGCTATACGATCGCCCTTGTCGCCCTATCGCTGCTGGTGCTCTTTGCATCGACGGGAGCAACGCCGACCCAGGTAATCCTGCTCATGTCCGCTCCGGCTGCTGTCGTGGGAATAGTCGGCAACGTCATTCTCAACCGCCGCCTTCAACAGACGAACCTCGCCTACTATTCAGGCCTCTTCCCTCCCGTCCTCGCAACAGCCGCGATGTCAGCCGTGACATTGACCGTTAGTTACGGGATGAAAGACTTCAACGCGCCATTGCGACTCAGCACTTGCGTGGTTGCCGGCGCCGCATCCTATTTTGGATGGCTGATCGCCTTCCATCGCAGCTGGTTCATGGACTGCGTCCGCCTATTGATAAACCGCCGGACGAAGCCCGCCTAAGCGCCCTCAAGCCTTGCTGCCGGCCCGAAGTTCACGGCGACGCTCTGCTGCATCTTTCTTGCGGCTGTCGCGCTCCTGCGCGCGCCTGGTAATCGGCTCTGCCGGCGCAAGTCCTTCCGCCAAATGAGCTGCAAGAGCTTCCACGGTCGGATAGCGGAACATGCTGACAAGAGCGATCTTCCGATCCAGCAAACCAGACAACCGCTGGTTCGCCTGAACCGTGAGCAGCGAATTGGCGCCCAGGTCGAAAATGTTATCTCGCAAGCCGACCCGTTCGAGGCCGAGCAGTGCTTTCCAGACACCGGCGATCGTCTCTTCGATCGCATTGGACGGTGCGACGTAGGCAGTCGTAACTGGCGCAGTGGCCGCTTGCACAGGACGCGGTAGCGCCTTTCGATCGATCTTACCGTTGGGCGTGAGCGGAAGCTCGTCCAGGACAACGAAGGCCGATGGGATCATGTATTCCGGCAGCAGTTCGCGCAGGTGCGCCCGCAGCTCATCGGCGGAAGCGACGCCTTTGACTGCAGCAAGTCCGGGGCTTCGAACGTAATGCCCCGCGGGTTTGTCGTGCCCCGGCGCCCCGCAGTCGATAGCCGTCGAGGGATCGAGCCTCCGGTTGCGGAACACTGCGTCGAAACGCGCAGGATCGCCTGAGCGTGCTGGGATGACCTCCACGCTGTAGTCAGAGTGAAGCCTGGCTAGATCCATGGGCTCCACGGCGTCTTGCGGCTTCGAAGCAGCGACAGCACGCAGGAATGACGCCTCAATCGCGTCCGCACCAGCCAGCGCGGCGCGCGCCGCATACAATCCTGCAACACGGGCGTTGCTGACGTCCTTCACCAGCACAGCATCCGCACCCTGCTCGAGTTTTGTCCACAGCTCCGGATAACTGGCGACAACCGGAGCAACGCTTGCAGTCGGGGCGGCATCGCCGACATGGATGACAACATCATAGCGGAACGCGCTCATCTCGTTGCCGGCCTGCCCAGGCTTCAGTCTGGCCTCAACACGGCCCAACCTTGGAATCTCACGCGCAAGCGCATGGAAGAACGCCTCACTGACGACCAACTCGCCTTCCTGAGCGATGCGCCGGTCGATCCGAGCAGTAATATCTGCCTTGCTCGCATTCGCGGGAACCTGCTGAAGCGCAACCCAGGTGTGGAATGCTTCAAGATGATCGCGGCTGCGAACATCGCCGACAAAGATCGCGCCGCCGTCGCAAACTGTGTCGATCACCCGGCGGAGCACCTTCTCAAGGTAGGCAGCGTCCGGAAAATACTGGGCGACTGAGTTGATAATGACAGTGTCGCAGGACTTGTTCGGAATCCCATCGAGCGCGTGCGCAGGCTGCTGCTTCAGCTCCACCCGTTCGCGCTCCGACGGCGAAAGTTCCGCGAGGATGACGTCAAGCGCGTGCGAGGAGAGGTCCACGCCGGTGTAATGTTCGACATGCGACAGGAGGCGATACAGCACCATGCCGGTCCCGCATCCGATCTCCAGCACGCGCTTAGGCGAAAGCGCAAGCACACTCTGCTCCACGCCATCGAGCCATTCACGCATCTGCTCGGCCGGAATCGGCGCGCCGGTGGCGCTGTCGCTCCAGCCAGCCGTGTTGAAACGTGGCTCCGGGACGCTCGCAGCCTCGCGATAGGCGCCGTCCCACAGACCTTGCCAACGAGCCACCTGTTCCGCGCCGTTTGCGTCCGCAGCCTGCTTCGGCGGCGTGATGTAGGCCACGAGCTTCTGCACACCATCATCGGCGCGCGCGGTGACGACTGCCTGTCCGACAAACTCATGGCGGCCGAGAACGGTCTCGATTTCGCCGAGTTCGATGCGATAGCCGTTCAGCTTCACTTGATGATCGAGGCGACCCAGGAATTCGATGTCGCCATTGGCCGAGTACCGGGCAAGATCGCCGGTGCGGTAAATCAGGCCGGCGCCATGCGAATCAGGGACGAAGCGCTCCGCAGTAAGATCCGGCCTGCCGAGATAGCCAGCGGCTACCCCTGCTCCGCCGATACACAGCTCACCAGGCGCGCCCACGGGCGCAATCTGGCCGTTGGCGTCGAGGATACGGATGATCGTATTGGCAATGGGCCGGCCGATGGTGATCTGTTCTCCGGGGACGACGCGCGACGTCGTTGACCAGATCGTCGTCTCCGTCGGTCCGTACATGTTGTGGATTTCGCCCTTGACCACGGGCGTGAGGAGTTCGGCGAGATCAGTCGGCAGTGCTTCGCCACCCAGAATCAGGCGCTCAAGACGAGACATCGCCGCAAGACCTTCCGCGTCGCTCGCGATCATGCGCGCGAACGAAGGCGTGCACTGGAGGTGCGTCACACTGCAATCGCGCATCCGGGCGGCGATCGAGTAGTCGCCCGGGTCGGCTTCCTCGTCGGTCGTGTTCGACATCCGGCGCAGCTGGTCGAGATATGGAAGGCTCTCAATCACCAGGTCCGTATCAATGCCGAAATCGATGAGGCAGGCCACTTCTGTGGCTCCGATCGACTTGAGCCGGTCGATCATCGCCAGCGCCTTCTTTGGCGAGCCGAACAAGCCGGCGGTCTCGAAATAGCGGTCGAAGGCGTGCTCCATGAGCGCCGCCATGTCGTCGTCGTTGAACTTCGTGGCATCGAAGTTCTTTGCCTCGCCGGCATCCAGCGAGGGTTGGCGGAAGGCAGGGAACATCTGGGGCGCGACCTTCACAAGATCGAAGGAGGAACGCAGGTAGTTGCAGAACGGCTCCCGAGCTAGCTCGCGCGCCTTTTCCGTGTCTTCGCAAACGAAGGTGTGGAGCATGACGGTGATCGCGCCTGGCCCTTCATGACCGGCGTCACGGCGGGCTTCACGATAGGCGGCGAACTTGTTGCGCAAGTCATCGATGTCCTGGCCAAGCATGTTGGTCAGTACATTCGCGCCGATGCGGCCGGCGAGCTTGAAAGTGTCAACGCTCCCGGCCGACGCGATCCACATCGGCGGCTTGGCTTGAACTGGACGCGGCAGGACTCGGACAGAGATGGTCTTGCCCTGCCCGTTGACGGCCTCGACCTTTTCGCCGCGCCAGAGCTTCGTCACCGTCTCGATGCTCTCCAGCATGACCTCGCGGCGGCGTTCGTAGTTCTGCGGCATGAACGCGAAATCGTCGGCGTGCCAGCCTGACGCGAAGGACAGGCCGACGCGGCCGCCGGACAGCTGGTCGATCACCGACCAGTCCTCGGCCACGCGCAGCGGGTTGTGCAGCGGGAGAACCAAGCTGCCAGCGCGCAGGGCGATGCGGCTCGTGATGGTGGCGAGCGCGGCGGTAGTGACGGCGGGGTTCGGATAGGGACCGCCGAATTCGTGGAAGTGACGCTCTGGCGTCCACACCGCACTGAAATCATGCGTATCGGCAAACTTCGCACCTTCGAGCAGGAGACGATAGGCGCCTCCGGGACCGGAACTCCCCTGCCCGGCCGCGAAGTAGAATAGGCTGAAATCCATCGGCTGCTTGAAGGCGCTGGCGGAGGGCTCGCGGGCGATCGACGCACGGTCGCTTTCGGATTGGATAACGACTTCAAAACCGCGCGTGAGCGTCCAGAACAGCTCCAGCACTGAAATGTCGAAGGACACGCTGGTCACGGCCAGCCACACACCCGGCTTCGTGCCGATGCGGGCGTCCATGCCGGTGAAGAAGTTCGAGACGTTCCTGTGACGGACCATCACACCCTTCGGACGTCCGGTCGAACCGGATGTGAAGATCACATAGGCCAGATTATTCGGAGAAGCGGCGGATTGGACCGCTGGCTCCTGCGCCCGTTCAGACAAATCCTCAATACACAGTAAACCGGCCGCGCCAGAGGGCAGCTCTGAAGCCAGACGGCGCTGGCAAAGCAGGACCTTCGCGGCGGAGTCCTCGAGCATCATGGCGAGACGCTCACGCGGATAGGCAGGATCGAGCGGTACATAGGCCCCGCCGGCCTTGAGAACACCCATCAGACCAACGGCGAGATCGAGCGAACGCTCCATGCAGACCGCGACGAGCACGTCCGGACCAACGCCGCGCATCCGCAGCGCGTCCGCAACCGCGGTCGCACGTTCGTCCAGCTGTCGGTATGTCAGGCTGGCGTTCCTGAAGCGGACAGCCACGGCATCGGGTGTCTTCGCGACTTGGCTTTCAAACAGCTCGTGGACGCACCGGTCGGCAACGTTGGCCACGGCCGTGTCCTGCCACGTTTCGAGCAACAGCTTCCGTTCGGCCGCGGGCAGGATCTCCAGCTTCGATACCGGAGTTGCTCCCTCGCGCAGCCCATTCGCGACCAACACGTCGAACCGATCAGCCAGCATGCGCAACGAGGCGTCATCCATCGCCCGACGATCATACGCCCAGGCAAAAGAACCTCCCTCTGCCGGGATGACCAGCGAGAGGGCCATCTTCCCTGCGAGGGCCGCTTGCGGCGTCAGCCCGGTCAACTCGCGGAACTGCAATCCGACCGTGAGAGCCGGTTTCTCCTTGCGGGAGCGAAGCACCTCGTACCGTGTGACCACATCGCGCGCGTATGAGCCGCGTTTGCCCTGGACAATGATCTCGGCAGCGACCAGCCCGCAGAGCGCATCGAAGCTACCCGTTCGGTCGACATCGACACGGAAGGGCGTCACGCCGGAATAGGTTTCACCCAGTCCAGCGGGCACGGCTTTCGTGATTGCGAGATCAAAGCCTTCGTCCTCGCCTGTGCGCGCCACATACGCGAGCAGCGATGCGATCAGCGCGGCGCGGCGGTCGATCGGTCCTGTGGCAAGTGCATCCGGCAGTTTTCGGACCTCGAGTGCAGGATCGCTTACGCTGGGATGCAATTTCAGGCCGGGAACGGCGGGTGGGCGCATGGTCGCCAGCCGCTCAACCCAGAAACGTTCCTGCTTGGTAAGAACCGCGTCGGCGGCCGACGCCGCCGCCAGGTCCGCGGGCACAGACAGAATCTGCCCCACCTGCGCGACGCGCAAAGGATCGACTGCATCGCCGTCCAGCGTCGTGAGCGCTGCGAAGCGCACCACGCCATCGATGGCGGCAATCTCGATACCCTTGCTATCGACCGCCACCACAGTTCCCGGCGCTGCGGATGGCTTGGCGGCGTGCTCGGCTGCTTCAGCGAGAACCAGGCCGCCCTGCAGCGCGAGCTTGGGCCGGCACATCCAGTTGTCGTCGGCCCCGAAATTCAGCGCGCGGACGAAGTTGCGGATCTGCGCGACCGTCTGTGTGAAATCGATAACGCCAATACCGGGCCGGTCCGAGCGGACATGGAATCCTTCACGCAAGCCCTGCGCACGAACGTCCAGAACCGCGCCGCCGGCCTCCGCCATCAGCATGTCCGCGAGACGCTCGAAGCTCCCGCGCGCTGCTTCAGCACATTTGACGCCGAGCGAGAACGCCGTGTCGTCGTCGAGGATGTCTATGGACTGCTGGAGAAGAATGTCGCCGCCATCCACGTCCGCCGTCATCGCATGCCACGTGATGGCGTGCGTGGTCTCGCCGTTCAGGATGGCCCACGAAGTTGCGTTGAACCCCGAATACTTTGGTAGCGGAGAGTCGTGATAGTTGATCGCGCGCACCTTCGGAAGTTTCAGTACGGCCGCCGGCGTGATCGCGTGGTTCACGATGCTGAAGAGATAGTCAAACGCCTCGCGGCCAAGCCAAGTGGCTTGATCCTGATCCGGCCGGATGTGTGGAATACTGCTGCGCTCACACCATGCCATGGCGATCGGACAGGATGTCACGACGCCGCGGATGGCGTTACCTTTCGCCAGCCAGGTCTCGGCGCACGCAACAAGCAACGCACCGCTGCCAATGAAAGCCGCCTTGGACAGGGAAATACCCGTCATACTCGACCCCTAATGCTGCCGATCGGCAATGCGTGGGTTCCGGGATGCGCGCTTCTCTCCCCGTGACCCCTCGACTCTATTCATTATTTCAAATCGTCGCAAAACCGGCGCCAGCGCGGGAACCCGTCGGCGCAGGATCGCGCGCAAGTTGAACCCAAGAAGGAAGCTGCCGACTCTTAATGCCTAACGAGGCTCGACCCAACGCCACACAGCAGAAAGTGGACGTTCTTCAGTCAGCGCCGACACCGCCCCACGTATCCCTGGCCGCGGTGAATTTTCAGCAAACTTCCACCGACCCGGCTCGCTCGGCGCATCCCTGAGCCTAAGCAGGCCCGGGGCGGCGAGTCCGATGTCAAAATCATGGAGTGGCAGGGCAGCGCCCAAACCAGTTCCTTTCATGAACGCTTCTTTCAGCGTCCAGAACCGGAAAAACGTCTCCAGCCGCAATGGCGTCTCCACGCGCGAAAGCTCCACCCGCTCAGGCGGCGATAGCGCCCAGTCGACCTCATCCTGCTCGATCGGCCGTATTTCCTCGACATCCACGCCGACACGAGCGTCAAACGACAGCGCCAACGCGGCGACATCCGCCGAATGGCTAAGATTGAATGACAGCGCGCCGCCGTTCACGACGGTTGGCCGGGCATTAACCTCCCGCCCGAAAACAATCGCCTCCGGCGCCACGCCCATTGCCGGCGCCAGCCCCGACCGCAGCCCCGCCCGCGCCACGGTCCACCGGTCCCGATCGATCGTGCGAATGAAACGATCCGCCCTCCCCCTCTCCTCCACGGAAAGCAACGTCCTGAGTTGCGCGGTCTCCTCCACCGGCCGGTCCAGTCGCCAGAGCAGAATCTCGACTTCGACGGGTCGGGCGATATCTGCCACGGGACTCAGACGGCTCCGCTTGTTCCTGATCAGGTGCCCGGAGGGGCTATCCGGCATGGATAACACGCCCCGCCGGTCGCTTCCGCGATGCAATCGCCGGACCCCCAGGATATTTGAGCGCAATTCTGGACCAGGCCAGACCGGGACACATCCCCGCCCGCTGTCCGGTTAACGTCCAGGTTGCGTGCAGGCGCCCTCCCGACCGATAACGTGGACAGACAGGCGGGTGTGGAGTTTCGGGACGGATGTGGTTCGATAACGTCGGCACGTTCATCGAGTTTGGCTTCCGGCACATCATTCCGGACGGGCCGGACCATATGCTGTTCGTCGCCGCCCTCTTCCTCAACTCCCGCGGCTGGACATCCCTGCTCGTCCAGGTGACGGCTTTCACCCTCGCCCACACCATCACGCTGGCCCTCGCTTCCACCGGCATTGTCGAGGCCCCGGTCAACCTCGTCGAGCCGATGATCGCCCTGTCGATCGCCGTGCTGGCGCTCGAGGCGATCTTCTTCAGCAAGCCCAACGTCTGGCGCCTGCCGGTGATCTTCACTTTCGGCCTGTTCCATGGCCTCGGCTTTGGCGCCCAGATGAAGGCCTATCTCGAGAACGCAGACCTCTCCGCCGGCCTCGTCGGCATCACGGTCGGCGTCGAGGCCGGCCACCTCACCATCCTCGTCGCCACCGCCCTGATCGCCTTCGCGGCGCAGGCCGGGCTCAAGATCGCGGGCATCAGCGAATACTACCGCCGAGCCTTCGTCGTGCCGGTCGCCGCCATCATCGCCACCATCGGCATCTACTGGACGCTCCAGCGCACCGGCCTCCTGCCGGGCTGAGAACCTTCGCGCGGCCTGCGCGTTACTCATGCAGAATTTCACGGCAGGCGCGGTCATGCGCGCCCGCCTGACAGCATTTGTAGAACAGGAGCCATCCCGTGCCGACCGCTGCCGAAAAATCGACATCCGACCTCGACCAGGTAAAAGAGCACCTCTCCGCCATCCGGGACGACTTCGCCTCCCTCGCCTCCGCGACCGCTACCCTCACCGCTAACAAGGCGAAGAAACAGGCCCGCCGCGCTGGCGAATTCGCAGAAGACGCGGCCGCCCAGGCCGCCACCTACCGAGACGCCGTGGTCGACAAGGTGAAGGACCACCCCCTCGCTGCCATCGGGATTGCGGTGCTCGCTGGCGCCATTCTCTCCTCGATGGGCCGCCGGCACTAGGTCCACGCTTCCGCCTAGCCTGTTCCCACCCTACATTGGCTTCACAGCCAACGATGGAGCTAGGTGATGGCGACGGAACGAGCGGTTCTTGCGGGCGGTTGCTTCTGGGGCATGCAGGATCTCATCCGCAAGCGCCCCGGCGTCCTCTCAACCCGCGTCGGCTACAGCGGCGGCGATGTCCCCAACGCCACCTACCGCAATCACGGCACGCACGCCGAATCGATCGAGATCAACTTCGATCCCGCCCGCACGACCTATCGCGACATCCTCGAATTCTTCTTCCAGATTCACGACCCGACGACGCTCAACCGTCAGGGCAATGACATCGGCCTCAGCTACCGCTCCGCGATCTACTACACGAGCGAGGCGCAAAAGCGCGTCGCCGAAGACACGATCGCCGACGTCGAAGCCTCCGGCCTCTGGCCCGGCAAGGTTGTCACTGAGGTCCAGCCCGTCGGCCCGTTCTGGGATGCCGAACCTGAGCACCAGGACTATCTGGAGAAGTATCCGGAAGGATACACCTGCCACTTCCCGCGTCCTGGCTGGAAGCTGCCGAAGCGCGCTGGGGCGACGGCAGGGTAACCGTCACGCACGCGAAACTAGCACACGATAGATTGCACTTCTTTCTAAGGCGCCTCGGGTGGAACACGCCCGTGCGAGCCGGGTTCTACCGGAATTCCGCCTACCAAAGGGATTCCAAAAATGGCCGCAACGAAGAGCAGCACCCGCTCCACCAAATCGAAATCTACGAAGATCACACGGACACGACGGACGCGCCGCACTGGCCGCCGCGATCCTCTCGCCGTCCGTCTCCTGAAGCAGGATCATCGTGAAGTCGAAGGCTGGTTCGACGAGTACGAACAGCTCGACAACGACAAGGAAAAGCTCGAACTGTTCAACAAGATCGCGCTGGCGCTCAAGGTGCACACGCAAATCGAAGAAGAGATCTTCTACGCCGAGGAACGCGGCGACGTCGAAGACGACATGCTCGATGAAGCCTGGGTCGAACACGACGGAGCCAAGAAGCTCATTGCCGAGATCGAAGGCATGAAGCCGAGCGACGACTTCTACGACGCCAAGGTCAAGGTGCTCGGCGAGTACATCAAGCACCACGTGAAGGAAGAAGAGCAGCCAGGCGGCATCTTCTCACAAGCCAAGAAGGGCGGCGAAGACCTCGACGAAATGGGCGCGCGCATGAAGGAGCGCAAGGAAGAGCTCATGGCCCAACTCGGCGGCAGCAAGAAGAATGGGCGAAGGCACTAGAGGCCTGCAAATCCGCGAACGAGGCAATGCCTGGCCAGGCTGGACATTGTTTTCGTCTGGTCGAAGAAATGGTGCCCGGGGCCGGAATCGAACCAGCGACACGCGGATTTTCAATCCAAGTGCATCGGCCTGAATTCAACGACTTGCATCGGCAGACCTGTCAAACCCCCTGCCCGGCGATCAAGGGCTTACCGGCTTTTGTCAAACCGGGATGGACCGCCGGAAAGTAGAGCCGCCGCCCTGACTGGCGTCAGGTGCGGCGGCAAAATTGGACCCCACCATCACGAAGGTTCCGACGTCATCGGTAGCACAAGCGCTTCGGCGGTGCACTCATGATGACGCTTCCGAACAATGCAAAGACGGTGGCTCAGCTTATCAGGCTGATGGCGTCCGACAGGCCCGGCGAACAGGTCGCGGCAGTCGAGGGAATGCGCCGAACGCTCGCCGCGCATGACCTCGATTTCAATGACCTGGCGGCCTGGGTGGAGCGCATGGCCGCGCAGGATGCCGCCTTGGAATGCCATGACTGGCTTGAGCTGGCGTCGGGATACCTGCGCCAGGGAATGGGCGTGCTCCACGCGCGCGACATCGGCTTCCTGCAGAACATCGCAGCTGCCGCAGCCCAGGGCCGAGAGCCGTCCGAGGGCCAACAAAAGTGGCTCAACGACATCAAACAGAAGCTTGAAGCCGCACGGGTGCGTAGCGGCGGACGCAGGGGGCGAGCAGCCTAGGCGTCGATTTGTCGACCATAGCCCAGCCCGTCAGCCGGGACGTGCGTCCGGGGCTAGCCATGCCGCCGGGGGATAACACGAGGCAAAAACCCACCAAAGATGCTGCACCTACGGGGAGCAGCACCCCACCGGAGAGCGGTCCAACTTGCTCCGGCGCGGCGCCGCTGTGCTGGCGGGTCGGCAGTAGGAGGTACCACATAGCCGCCTTCGCTCCCTTCGGGGAAATCTGCGGGTTGGACTGCGACTGGCTCCGGCCGGCTCCGTCGATCACATCGGCGTTCGCAACGTCCCGTCCTTCGGGACGGGCGAATTGCGCCCTCACCTAACCTCACCATCGATCAGCCGAGAGCCTTTAACACGAGCAAAGCGAGCAAGCGTCCGGCGCGTCCGAAGGACGCCACGACTCAGTTTTTCAAAGAGCCCGAACGGGATTGTTTGGCCGCAGACCCGGCTGAACGCTCAAGAGGAAACCTTAAACCCTGCAACTCTGTTGCAAGCGGAAGCGATAGGAATGCCTAAAGGCCTCACCCTTCCTGCGAGTCGTTTTTTTTGGAGTTGGCCTTTTTGCGGCGATCGTATCCCCATCCCCAAAACATGTTCGCTAAAAAAAGTGCTGCGGTGGCCACGTCGATCGTGGCCCATACCTCTCGACTGAGATGGACGGGTTGGAATGGATTGAACAACAGTCCTACGGCGCCAAATGCAATGGCCCACGGAACTGCATGTTTTTCGCCACTCAGGAAAATCATTCCAGCAAGAAACGCGGCAACGATCCCAACGGGAAGCCGCATCAACTCATAGTAGGCATATGGCATGTCCCAGAGCGCGCCGATGCACAGCCCGGCAGGAACCAGCCAAAGGAGGTAAGCCGCGCTCCTTTGAAGCAAGCTCATTAGTGCTGGTCGTCGTCGTTGTTGCCGGTAAGCGCCGATTGCAGGCCTTGCTGTCCAGCCTCCTGCAGAGCTTCAGCTGCGAGCTTGCCCATCGTGCTTTCGTGCTGGGTCGTATCGTCGGCGGCCCCAGCTATTGGCCCATGCAAGCCATCGTCCGCCGAGTGAGCTGCGGCGGACGCAGCTATCCTCGCCTCTTCGGCGGCCGAGGCACGAGCAGCGGATGCCGCCACCGCCTCGCCTTCGTGCGCCGCACCCTTGGCAATGCCGGCTACAATCTTGCCACACCCCGTGGCCGGCAGTGCGCATAGCATCACGCCGATCAGAACGTGCTTTTTCATAGAGATCCCCATCCCTGTATGTCAGAAGCTCAAATTGGGCTCTCGAAATCCGCCCCGGTCAATCCGCAGAGCGAAACGGCGATTGCCCGGCCGACCTATCGATCGGCCGGGCCTCTCCCTAAAACTTCGGGAGCGCGTAGATGTTGTCGTCGAAAATTCCGTTGGGATACGTGCGAACCCAATGGCCTGCGAGGCCGGACCGACCGACCTCGAGGTAGACGCGCCCATAGGTGGACGATTCGACATAGAAGTTGTCGTTGGCGTAAATCATGCTCGCAACTTGCCATGGAGGCAGGTAGAGAGGCCCTGGAAAGACCTCGAGCAGGTCGATCGTGCGGTCGCGATCAGCCCCATCGGGGCGCCAACGCGTTACCTGGTAGTCCATTTTTCCACTCCGTTTACCGGTTATAAAGAGCGACCGGGCGACAACGGAGTTGACAAGGATGCTCCAGGCGAGGCCTGAATATCGGTGTTCATAGGCAGCTCCGTGACGCCCGGCCAGGGTTAAACGAAGCTGGAACGTGGGCTCGCCGGTGGTGAGACGCCGGCGGGCCTGTTCCAGCCTCGCGACATTAGAATCCCCACAACCCTAATGGACCGTCAACGCCCCCGGGCCGGGAATCTTTGCAGTTGTCCACCGGAGAGAAATTAGGGGATTCAAGTCTCATTAACTCGCTGGGATGATACGGGCGAAATTCGCTGAACCCGCCCCTACCCGCCGCTCGCGCATCATGCGCGCATGTGGCTGGACCGCCTTCTGAACTCTGTCGGCCTCGAGCGCCGCGATCACAGCCTTTCAGCCTGGTCGCCGGAGCTTGCCGCCCTATTCGGCGCGCAGCCATCGGCCGCCGGCGTCAGTGTGACGGCGGAAACTGCTATGCGCTCGCCCACCTTCCTTGCCTGCACGCGCCTGATCGCCGAGACGCTGGGCAGCTTGCCCATTCACGTTTTCGAAAAAGGGCCGAACGGCGAGCGCACCCGCGCGAGTGATCATCCGGTCTCGCAGCTGCTTTCCGGGGACTGGGCGCCGTGGGAATCGGGATGTGATACCCGCACCGCCCTGCAGGTCGACGTGATCCTGCACGGCCAGGCCTTCGCCCGCGTGCTGAAGGCCAACGGCAAACCCCGCGAGATCCATCGGCTGGAGCCGTCCGCTGTTGCCGTCGATCGGTCCGGGCCTGAGCCGGTTTTCCGCACGAAGATCAACGGCGAGGAAGAGCGCCTCGACTGGCGCGAGGTCGTGTTCGTCTCAACGCCCGGCTCTGCGCCTGGTCGACCGATGTCGCTGGTCAACCTGCTGCGTGAAGCGATCGGGCTCGACCTGGTCATGGCCGAGCATCAGGGCCGTATCTTTGCCAACGGCGCGCGGCCGGCAGGCCTTCTCAAGGCAGGCCCGAACAAGATCGGCGCGGAGCAGCTCGAATTTCTTCGCAAGCAGTTCAGCGACCACGCCGGCGCCAAGTCCGGGAAGACGCTGATCCTCGAGGACGGGTTTGACTTCAAGGAATTGCAGTTCAACAGCGTCGATCTGCAGTTCCTCGAGCTGCGACGCCTCGCCGGTCAGGACATCGCCCGCGGAATGAAAGTGCCCGGGACGCTTGTCGGCGATCTCGAGCGCGCAACTTGGCGCAACGTAGAAGAGCTCAACCGCCAGTTCGTGACGGTGACGCTTCTTCCATGGATCGAGCGCTGGACGGGAGCCCTCGCGCGTGTGCTGCTCACACCGGTCGAACGCCAGACCCTTTATCTGGAATTCATCCCGGAAGATCTCCTGCGCGGCGACATCACCGCGAGGTTCACCGCGTATCGCCAGGCGGCCGGCGGCGCGTTTCTCACTCCGAACGAGATCCGCGAACTCGAAAACCGGTCGCCGATCGATGGTGGCGACAAGCTCATCCTGCAGGCAGGTCAATCTGGCTCTGCCGATCAGCCATCCGCGGCGCCGGCGAAACCGAGGGCCGTCGCATGAAGTATGAAACGCGCATGATCTTCGCGGACGAGGTCCGCTTCGCCGCCGACGAGACCGGCAAGTTCAGCGGTTATGCGAGTGTTTGGGATTCAGCCGACAGCTATGGCGACGTAATTCGCAAGGGCGCGTTCGCCAAGACTATTAAGCGCATGCGGCCGGCGCTGCTGTGGCAGCACGATCCCGGCCAGCCGATCGGCAAATGGACCAGCGTGAGCGAAGACGAGCGCGGTCTGCGTGTCGAAGGAAAGCTCGTGCTCGAGACTCGCCAGGGCGCGGAGGCGCTCGCCCTGCTCCGCGCGGACGCGCTCAACGGTCTGTCCATCGGCTTCCGGACTCTGCGATCAGAGCGCGGGCCCAACGGCGGCCGCATCATCACCGAAATCGAGCTTCCCGAGGTTTCTCTTGTCACCATGCCGGCCGCTACGAAGGCCCGCGTGGATAGTGTGAAGTCTGCCCTGCCCGCCGACGTTGCGGCTTTTGTTGAGGCGGCTCGCCGCGCCGCAGCCATCCTGAAAGGACAAACATGAAACGCGCCCTGATGGCGGCTGGTGCAATGCCGCCGCTGGAAACCCGCAACGCTCCGTTGGAAACACGCGAGGACGATGCTTCCGACATCGCGGCCATGACGCGCGCTGTTACCGAGCTGCGCCAGGCTGTCGCAGATGGCGACAAGAAGCGCACCGACGAACTCAAGGTGCTTCAGGACCGTCTGGACGAAATCGAGCTGAAATCCAAGCGACCGACGGGTGGCGACCCCGATAGTGAGGACGAAGCCACAAAGCTTCAGAAGAAGGCGTTCGGCGGGTTTCTGCGCCACGGCCGGGAAGCTCTGCCAGCCCAAGAAGTTCGTAGCCTGATCGTGGGTGACGACACGAAGGGCGGCTATCTCGCGCCATCGGACTTCGTGGCCGAAGTCATCAAGGGAATCGTCCAGTTCTCGCCGGTGCGCCAAGCGGCGCGCATCATGACGACGGCGCTCGGCGATGTGGATCTTCCGCGTCGAACTGGCCGACCGACTGCACAGTGGGTCGGCGAAACGGAGGATCGCACCGAGACGGGCTCGACGTACGGCCAGGTGAACATCCCCGTGAACGAAGCCGCCTGCTACGTTGATGTGTCGCTTCGCCTGCTGGAGGACAGTGCGGTCAACGTCGAGGCCGAGGTGGCGAGCGATCTGGCCGAAGAGTTCGGTCGACTCGAGGGTGCCGCTTACGTCTCCGGTGACGGCCTGAAGAAGCCACACGGTTTTACAGACAGCACGTCGGGTCTGTCCT
Source organism: Hyphomonadaceae bacterium (assembly GCA_047601145.1). Lineage (GTDB taxonomy): Bacteria > Pseudomonadota > Alphaproteobacteria > Caulobacterales > Hyphomonadaceae > UBA7672. Next base: position 120,896 of record JASGJW010000003.1, on the reverse strand, counting down.
ACACGCCGAGTGGTCATGCGAGCGCGTTCGTGTCGCCTACCGCCAGCGCCAGCCCCGCGGACGCGTTCATAACCCTGATGTATGCGATGCCTCCCGCCTACCGGGCGAACGGCGTTTGGATGATGAACGGCGGCACGATCGCAGCCGTGCGCAAGTTCAAGGACGCTAATGGCGCATTCATCTGGCAGCCGCCCATTGCTGCTGGGCAACCGCCAACTCTTCTCGGTCGCCCCCTGATCGAAGCTCCGGATATGAGCGATGTCGGAGCAAACGCCTTCCCGATCGCGTTCGGCGATTTCAACCGCGGTTACCGGATCGTTGACAAGAGCGCCCTGTCGATCATGCGCGATCCGTACACTCAGGCGACGACTGGCAAGGTTCGCTTCCATGCACGTCGTCGCACCGGCGGCGCGGTCGTCTTGGCCGAAGCCATTCGCTTGATGAAGATTGCGACAACCTAGGGGTAACTGTCGCCAATGACTGTCTCTCCCAAGCCCCATTGGCGACAGTCGGCGGGCGGTGGCGACAGCAAGTGTAAGCTGTACGACACCGCCCGTTGGCGTAGGCGCCGTGAGCGACAGTTGTCGGAAGAGCCGCTCTGTCGCATGTGCCGCGAGCTAGACCGTGTGGTCGTGGCGACGGTGGCTGACCACGTCATTCCGCACCGCGGCGACAGCAAGCTGTTCTTCGAAGGTGAGCTCCAGAGTCTATGCGACAGCCACCATTCGAGCAGCAAACAGCGCGAGGAAATACGCGGCTATTCCGATGCCGTTGGCGATGACGGTTGGCCTACTGATCCGCGTCACCCGGCCAACCGATGATGCCAGGGGGGGGTGGTTTGACCTTCAAAACTGTTCGCGTTGCCGACCGGCGGCCACCCTGCGCGCATAATTAATTTTGGAGTAAGGTGCCGATGGGCCTTCGGGGAGCGGGCGCGGTCTCGCTTAAGGAACGAGACGCCAAAGTCCCAGCGCGCACGAGAACCGAGCCCTGGAAGAAGGCAGGCCTTCGCCGCGCCGACCGGGTTATCGCCTTCATTGAATCGCTGCAGGTCACCCAGGGCATGCACGCCGGCCGGCGCGTAAAGCTCCGGGTCTGGCAAAAGTCCTGGATCCGGCGCGTCTACCGCCAGGACCGTCATCGCAACCGCCCGGTTCGAACGGCCGTCTTTTCGATGGCGCGCAAGTGCGGAAAGACCTTCATCGCTGCTGCGCTCAGCCTCTGTCACCTGGTCGGCCCCGAGGCCGAGGCCCGCGGCGAGGTCTACTCCTGTGCAAACGACAAGAAGCAGGCTGCCAAACTGTTCGAAGAAATGGCGGCCATGCTGCGGGTCAATCCGGATCTTCGCCGGCGCGTGAACATCGTCCGCTTCCACAAGTCGATCGAGGTTCTGGAGGGCGACGGGATGGGCTCTGTGTACCACGCTCTGTCGGCAGATGCTGAAACCAAGCACGGCCTGTCGCCTTCGTTCGTGGTCTACGACGAGCTCGGCCAGGCGAAGAAACGCGACCTTTACGATGCGATGGATTCGGCGATGGGCGCGCGGGTCAACCCGCTGATGCTGGTGATCTCGACCCAGGCCGCCGACGACAACGCGCCTATGTCGGAGCTGATCGACTACGGCCTGCGCGTGAAAAACTCCGAGGTCGTCGACCCGTCCTTTGACCTGGAATTCTGGACCGCGCCGCCCGAGTCCGACCCGTGGTCCGAAGAGACGTGGCGGCTTGCCAACCCGGCCCTGGGCGACTTCCGGTCGCTCGAGGACGTGCGCCGCCTGGCTCTCCAGGCGCAGGAACAGCGCTCGAAGGAACCAGCGTTCCGCAACCTGATCCTGAACCAGCGCGTGGCCGCACACGTCCGTTTCATTTCGCGCGCCGAGTGGAAGGCCTGCGAAACCCCATTTCACCTGGACGACTTCGCCGGTGCCGAATGTGTCGGAGGCCTCGACCTGTCGGCGGTGCGCGACCTAACGGCGCTTGTCCTGATGTTCGAGCGCGACGGCCTGGTCTGGGCCTGGCCGATCTTCTTCATGCCAGCGGACGCGGTGCGGGAAAGGGCGGAAGCCGATCGCATGCCCTACGACCGCTGGGCGGCTGACGGGCACATCCAGCTTATCCCTGGCGCCACGAATGACCCAGAAGCGATCGCGCGGCACATTGGCGGCCTTATGCAGCGCTTCAAGCTGCGGCGCATCCGCTACGACCGATGGAAGATCCGCGACCTCGTCCGCGAAATGGTCAAGGCGGATCTCGACTGCTCCAGCGACGAGGATCTCGAGGCGCACGAGCAGGCCCGCTATGATGGCTTGCTGCTAGTCAGGCACGGGCAAGGCTTCCAGGACATGGGGCCAGCCGTGGATGAGCTCGAGACGCTTGTCGCCAACCGTCGCCTGCGCCACCCGGGTAGCCCGGTCCTGACCATGTGCGCAGCAAACGCCGTGACGGTTCGCGACCCTGCCGACAACCGGAAGCTCGACAAAGCGAAGTCGTCAGGCCGGATCGACGGCATGGTGGCCCTGGCGATGGCGACTCGCGCGCGCGTCAACGTTCCGGAGGATTTCGGTCAGCGTCTACGACAGCGAGAGGCCGGGCGGGTTTTTGGTTGTCTAACTTGATCCCAGATCCGCCCGGCCGGCCCGACGGACTAGAGGTCTTTCAGCCAAGGAAGTGGGTGCTCACTGACCACGAACGTGGTGCCGTTGTTGTCTTGCTTCCAAGCAACCACCAGCGCTCCGTAGGGATCCCCCGTCGGCACGACCGTGAAATAGGGACCCTCGCGCTTGTCTCCCTCCCAGCCGAGGTGTTCCTTGCAGAATTCCTCGCCGCGCGTCAGCAAATCATGCGCTTCCTGCAGCGTCTTCGCTGTCTGCGAAAGGTCGTAGAGGTGGTCAGAAGCTGATTTGGCGAATTGTTGGGGGTCCATCCAGCCAAGCCAGAAATCGATCGGCGGAACCGCGTAGCAGTGCATTTGAAATCTCCTCAACCCGAGGAGCCAACGCTGGCGCCGATGGTCGCTGGCCGCCAGCCAATCCGCCCCGCTAATCCACAGCGTACGGTGAGCCATCCCAGAAACAGCCCTCTGGTGATGGTGGGTGTCCGAGAGCTTCTCTGGACGCCGTTGAAGGGCTGGGGAGTTTCGTCCAATCTCCCGCCCAATCAATCAAAGCCTGATCTTCTGGCGGCGGTCGTAGATCGGCTTTCCGTCAACGGCCGCGGGCACGGCCGACATGATCTGTCGCGGCTGCGCGGAACTCCGGGACGGGAGCCACCGTAAGGACCGACCTTCAGGGCTGGCATTCACAGGTACTGGAAAGCATGGGATTGCCCGCGGCGAGGCGATCAGCCAGCCTAATCTTCCATGGCGGCAACACATCAATACGTCTTCACCTCAAGACCCAATGGCGACGGTCGTCCCATGTGGCGTCTCAACTGCCCGCCTGACATGAGTGGTGCAGACGCCGCGCGGTTGCTTCGCGACGGCCAGGCTGCGCTACGACGCGACGCGAGAGGTCGGGGCGCGCAAGGTTGGTATGTCGTCAGCGATGAGGGCGCGATAATCGCAGTAGGATCGCTGGAGCCTTAGTCGACAACGCCTGTCGTTATTTTGCGCCTAGTTGCCGCCTAGATAGCCAAAGGGCTGCACTTTAGAAGCGGCGATGCGCTCCCTGAGGCGTACGCGCGTCAAGAACTGCTCCCACTCACGCGTGTCGAACAGCGACGCTGGCGGCTCCGCGATCGACAAGAACCGTGACCACTGCAGAGCGAGCAAATTGTTCACCCATGTCTCGTCGGCGGCCGTCTTGAGGAATGTCGGTCCATCATCCCGCCACTGAGCGAAAACTTCGGCGCGAATACCATCCACGTAAGTATGGAATGTGTGGCCGGCGATCCGCAGGAACCCAACCGACTGGGCGCTCCACGCGCCCCAAGGCCCCCACATTTGTGAAACGGGGTCAAAAAACTGGCCGCTATAACCATCGCGGCCAGAACCTACGTCGGGCCCATCAGGCACTGTGCATTGGATCAAGAAATCGAATTTCGGCGAGTAAGTCATAGCCATCCCCTTTCGAAGTGGGAGGCGGGCTTGACGACTCATGATCCCGGTCTAGGGTCCTGAGGGCAAACCGTGGCCCGCCTCCTGGCGGGTTGCAACAAAAGGCCGAGGCGTTTTTCGACGTCTCGGCCTGATGCTTTATGGGTTGGCACGAATCGGCAACACAGAACTGCGGAAAGATCTGGCTTGACTTCATCCGCCGTTAAGGCGGCGCAAAACGATTCGCCGGTTCAAACTTCGAGATCGCCAACGCTCGGTTGTGTCTTCGAGCCGACAAGCCTGAGCGGCTGCTGTTCCTCGAAGCTCGCGCCAGACTCCCACGTCGCCCAGCCGCTGATCATCTGAGATTGCTCGGCATCAAAAACATCCGTCCAATTCAATCGAAGGACAACTTCGGCCATCATGATGCGCGCGCAATGTTCCATCGCCCATTCGGCAATCGGGATCGCCAAGCGAACAACGCGGACTGAAGTTGCAGAGAGATCCGACACCTGCGCGTCACGTAATACTCGAAGCTCTTCGTGCCCTGGCTCCTCGTCATCCATGGGCAAAGGATCTTTGAACCGCGAAACATCGACCTGAAGGGCGACCTGTATTTTTCGTGCAGGCGACTGTCCCGTATTCGAGATCTTGGCCTCGATGACGACGCCGCTGCAGAGAGCAAGCTCTGTGTCCATCAGGGCCATCGATCGTTCGACGGTCCATTCAACGATCGAAAGATAGGCGCGCGTTTGCGCTTGGCCAATTTCCCGGCTGACAGCAACCTGCTCTTCGGCCGCCTTCGCCGCCCGGCGCGTTTCACGCCATGCGCGCCATGCAAACAGAACAGTAACCGCCACGCCAATAAGCCCGGCGATGCTCGCCACGGCCTGCACCACGTCTGTCCAGCTGGGCGAAGCCATCATTCAACCCCGAAGATGGGCTCGGAAAAACTCGCGCTGCCGCTCAAAGTTGTCCAGCTGCTGCTCGAGGAGACCTTTGATCTCGTTCTTCGATTGGCCTGAGAAAATAGGCCCATCGTACATACGCAGCGTCTCTCTCGTCTGAGAGATTTCCTGATCGAGCCTAGCAATCTCCACCTCGCAGTGGCGTTGCTCACTTTCCGAAATGCCAGTCATCCCGCCCCCCCCAACCAGAGCATGCATTAGGACCGAGAATTCATCTCGCGGAAAGCTCTCGCGACCCGTTCCTCAACGCGTTTGGATGATTGCCCACAGGTCGCCCCCCCCTGCGGTTAGAGCAAATCCGTGTTGCCGCGGCGCTGATCAGGCACTGTCCCTGTTGATTTAGGCGACCGCATTGGAGCGACCTATAATGATCATCCGCTCCGCGCCGACGCTAAGGTCACCAATATACGGCAGGTCGACGAGCACCGTCACCCCGGCGAGGTCGTTTGCTGTGTATCCGGCCCAGCTATTCGTGGGCGTTTATCGCTTCGGTTACGTTCTTCAGCTGGATCCCCAACATCTCGACGGCGCCAGGCTGGTCTCCCGGACCGTTGAATCCGAGGCGATCGAGAAGTTCGTTGTTGCGTTCGAGGGCGTTGGCCAAGCGCCACAAGCTGAACGCGGCGTGATCGAGAACGGCCGTGTCGATGACGCCTTCGCCCAGCATCGTGGATGTTTTCGGCGGCGGACCCTCGAGTCTTTTCCGTCTCTCTGCTTCGGTTTCGGCCATTGTGGTCCTCCCAACTTGGAAGAAAGCAGCAGATCGAATATTCGCGGCCAACGAAACCGTTGACTTTGAGATTTCCAAAGGATTGCCGGCTGTGGAGAACTCAGCGCCCGAGGCGATCGAGAAAGCCGCGGCGGTGCTGTTCCAAGGTCGCTAGGCGGATCTCGAGCTGGCCTTTCATAAGGTCCTTCGATTGTCCGTACAGGATTGCTCCGTCGTAATGCCTAAGCGCCTTCCTTACCTCGTGCAATTCCGCGTCGATGATCTTGATCTGCTCCCGGCAGTGTGCGGCTTCGTCACCCATGATCAGCATTGATCGTCCTCCGTTGCGTTTGGGCATCGTGGAGGCATTCGCGAGAACCGTCATCTGGCTGTGGGCCATGCCTAGGGGACGAACGTGTTCCACGCCCACAGCCCGCCCCATAGGGCGGCTCCCAGTGCCGCGAGAACCAGGGCGGTCAGCAGGATCCAGCCGATCAGGATGATTATGAACGAGATGGTATAGGCGCCGAAGTCGGACTGTTCACCGCCGTCGTTAGCCCATTTGGCCGCCTGGCCAATGACCATCATCGCGAGCAGGAAGAAGATTCCGAGATCAACGATCGTGATCTGTGCACCCACGCGTTCCCCCTAAGAGCCGCGGCCTACATCGCCTTCAACGACCACGAAACGGAACCGTCACAAGTCCGCCCCAGCCGACCGTCGTGGTTGGCAATTTGCGACGCCCGGTAGTCGTGACGATCACGCCGCCGACAGTCCCTGCCAAGGTACTGTTGTCGACTTGGTCAGCCGGAGTTGAGAGCGACCCTTGGCGACCGCCGATCTCCCAAAGCAAGCGTTCCACGTCATCGATCGGCACGCGCACTTCGATTTCATCGCGATTGATCCCGCACGCTTCGATCGCGTCCCCCAACATCACGAGGGCATCGATTAGCTTGCGCTGGTGTTCCGAGGCTTTCCTCATGCCATCCTCCAAATTTAGGCTGTCGAAACTTCTCTTGAACGTCGCGCTAATCTTTCGCGCGCATCGTTTCGTCGTCGCCCCGCAGTGGGGCGACCCCGCCCCTGGCAGGGCGGGGTCATAGATCCACCGCCGCACTAACGGCCTGGATCCGCGATCAGCGAAAGGGCTGACCCATGAACCGTGTATCAACCACCGTTAAAGACGCGTTTACCGGCGCAATCGAGCGCCCGACCTCGCACATCGCCGCGCTTGCCGTACTCGGCGCGCTCGCCTGGGTCGCTCACGAAGGCATTGCCGCGTGGGTGCCGGGAGGTCTCGGCACAGCCCTGACCATCCTCTTCCTCGCCGTCGCTGTCCTTCAGTGGCTCGGCCTCGGCCGCAAGGAAGCCTGCGATACGCAGCGCGACACCGAACGCTCCGACGCCGTGATCACGCAAGCGTGGATCTTCGGCGCGATCGAGACTGTCCTCTACGCCGCCGGCGGCCTCGCGCTGCTCGCGAAGGAACAGGTCCCGGTCTACACGTGGTGGGGCGTCGCCCTCGCTGTCGTCGCCGCTGCCACCTGCGCGCTGGTGAACTTCCGCATCAAGTGGGTCTCGTGCGATCCGGTCAGCGGCAAGGCCTTTGCCGGCCCGACCGGTGGCCAGCGCGTCCACGACGTGATGTTCACCCAGCAGGCTCCGGCGCTCCCGGCTCCGGACTTCGTGCCCGGCGACACCGCCCGCTACACGTGGGACGACGGGATCGTCGACTTCGAACAGGCCCTGCGCAGACGCGGCGAGCGCACTGTCAACGAGCTCGATCCGCGCCTTGCCACCTCTGCCACGCGCGATGCCGGCGAGCGCTTCAAGCTCTGGAAGAAGCGCGAGCAACGTCGCCGCCAGCGTGCCGCGACCGTTGAGCAGCAGCAGGCTCTGCGCCGCGACATCGACGAGGCCATGGACCTTGATCGCGTCGAGCGGAAGCGTGCGGCCGCATAACTCAGAGCGAAGAAAGATACCAAACGATTGCAAGACGGCCCCGGTTGATCGCCGGGGCCGTGCTTATTCTGGAAAGGCAAGCATCCAAGTATGAAAGCCGACCGATGCCACCCACAACAGCGCGATGGGGACTATCTTCATCACGTCCAGCGCCATCTCGGGCCAACCAATTCTGGTCCACATCCTCTTGGCCGTCTGATTGTTGGCCAGCAGCTTTTGTATTTCTTGCTGACGTTCCTCGATTGCCTTGTCCCGCTTGACGTCTACCGGTTCCAATTTGAGACGCATGAGCTCAGCGGTGCTCTTCTTCATTTCATGTGCAAAGGCCTCGTCGTCACCCCGCGGGTCCATCGATAGCCGTTTCGATAGTGCGTAGTAGTAATATGCAAGGAACTGGAACAGGGTTGTGCCAAACATCACGCCCTGAAACAGTGCAGAGCCGTAGAGGAAATTGACGATCACGTGCTCCGGGACCGCGACAGCGGGAATCGTGCCGACAAGTCCTTCAGCGTCGAGAAACCCCAGGTGAAACAACAGCAGCGGCATGCAGACGGCTGCAATCCACTTGCGCATCTTGAGCAGCCGCTTTAGCGACACGCCGCTGTCGTCGTCTCCGTCCCCAAACATGTCCATGACAGGCTCCCTACCCCGGGAGCCTTTTATCCGATTCGTGCCGCGCTAACTGGCTAGCGCCGCAATCCGCGACCGCGCTTGATCGTGTACGCCAACCGCGACGCTGCTGGCCGCTGCCGCCCCTTCAAGAAACGTGAGCTGCGTCGACGTCACCGGGCGCAATCGCCGCCTAGAACCCTAGCGATACAAATCTGGGGCCCGGAGATCTCTCTGGGCCCTTTCGCTTTCGCGGAGCAGGACATGGACGATCTAACGAAGATGCTCGCGCGCCAAGAGCGAGAGCTCTATGCCATTCGCCACTGGCTGAGGCAGCTCTATCAGCTGACCTAAGTGTGGACCCTCGAGCTTGCGGCGGCCGAGATTCGGCGACGCGTTGCCGAAGCAAAGAACACCACCCCGGACCTGGTCGATGTGCCTATCGATCAGCAGGAAGCATTTCTACAAGCCGTCTTACCCGAAGTCGAAAGCGTGGGCATCGATATCGCAGAGGACCTCGAGGAGCGGTCCCGTGGATAAGCGCTCTACTTCCGGCGCTTAGTCCGCTTCGCAAGCCGAACGCCAGCGCCCCCGCCATTCTCCGGAATAAGTTCGACGCCGGCCTTTTCGAGCGCAACCTGCACCTTGTCGACGGTTGCCCACTTCAGATCTTCGCCCTTTTCAAGCCGCTCAATCGTGCCCTTTGAGACGTCAGCCAATTCCGCGAGGGCGGGAATGCTGAGATTAAGCGCGCCTCGCGCCATGCGACACTGCGCGGGTGACATTTTGGGCGTTTCGCCTAATTTTGTTGATCGCTCCGTCATGACGTGGTATTAGGCGAAACGCCCAAAACGGGCAAGTCGCTGGAGATCACAATGCACAACCATTTCGCCTGCCCCGTCCTGGAACTAATGCCGGAATTCGCGCGCACAGTTGAGCGGCGGTATGCGCTTGATGACGCGCGCTGCGCCGCGACTGGCCTGGAATTCAAGAAGATCAAGCGGGACGAAGATCGCAATAATGAGCGGCTCGGCGATCTTGAATGCCTGATCATGACCGCGATTGCCGGGTCGGAACTCGGCCGAACTTTGCAGATCATCTTGGCTCAGGCTGACGTGGACACGCTGTACTCGTGGACGCTGGATGAAGGCGAAGAGGAATACTTCGCCGCCCGATCGAGAAGGCGCCTCGATGGCATGCTGGAGTCTCTGCTGCACGGACGCGACATTTCTCGAATTCCGTCAGCAATCCGGGAAGCTTATCTCGGGTCGAGCTATGGGGACACGTGGACGCCCGATGGTGGCGTTGAATCTCCCGTCCCGGGGCCGATGCTGCCAGGGCGCGGGGTGGTCGCGGCATCGTAGACCGATGAACTAGACAAGCGGCGCGACAAAACGGGGACGATTGCACCAAGATCGGAACATCGTGAGTTTCCCCTCGCCTTTTTGATTAACCGTGGTATCTACCTCGTAATTGAGGACGCCACACATGATCACGCTTGCCAGCTTCTCGCCCGCTGAAGTCGCTGAGATCACTGGTCTGAGCACCCTTATGCAGCGGGATTGGCGTCGGCGAGGGTACCTACGCTCGACCGATGGGCACGCGCGGTTCGATCCGTTCGATGTCCTAGAAGTGTGGTCGATGAAGGAACTGGCGGATCGTGGCGTCGGTCCGGTCCATTCCAAGGACGTAGCTGAATGGGTGGCGATAGGCGCCATGTATCATGCGACAACCTTTCGAGAAGCATACGAAGGGGACCACTACCGCACCTTCGAATGGGTTCCCGAAAAGGACCGCCCCAAACCGGTCCCTGATCCGAGGTTTGAGAAATGGGCAGAGGAACGGGGCATCGAATTGCCGCCGCCAAGCGATATCTCTTGGCCAGCTCAATCCCAATTTTTGTCTCGCAGGGTCCTCAGACGTCACAACTCGTCGGGCGTTATCCCCGCGCGGTATCTCGTTTGGTGGGCCGACGAGAGCCATTCCTTCGTTGAGTCTATCGACGAGGCTTTCGACGACGAAGTCTCCAGCAGCCCGAAGTGCGCCGGCCCGGTAATGGTGCGCGACCTTCAGGCGATGGGCTCTCTGCTGATCGAACGCGCTGGTCGGGCTCTCGTCCGCGTCGAGTACGAAAGAGACCGTACGGGATCAATCCTCTCCCCCTACCCAGAGATTGAATACGGCAACTTTGGCGGCTCCATCACGAAAGTGGATGAATGAGCAGTACAACGCTCAACTTACGAGTTTCGCCGAGACGCATGCTATCCGCGCGCGAGGCGGCCGAATACGTCGGCCTGCCGGCGAAGCGGTTTCAGCAGGGTTGTCCTGTCCGCCCGATCGAACTGCCGGGCGGCGGCGTTGCTTATGACATGCACGATCTCGACAAGTGGATCGATGCCTTGAAGGCCGGCACAGGCGATGACGATGACAGCATCCTGGACAAGCTGGGATGATGCGATGACACACGTGAAGATCCGCGGGTTTCAGATATTCAAGGATCGGCACGGCCGCATGCGCTGCTACCACCGCGCGACTCGTACCGCCGTTGATCTCGTGAAACACCCTTTCGGCTCGGCAGAATTCTTTGCCGAATGCGCGCGCATCGCCGCTCTCGCCGACAAGGGCAATCACGCGAAGCCCGGCACGCTTGGTCTGCTCATCTCGAAGTACAGGGCGCATCCGGCATTCACGGACCTGGCTCGGCGTACGCGCGCCGACTACGAGCGCTGCTTCGCCTATCTAGAGCCCATCGGCGACACCCAGCTCGTGAAGATCACGTCGCCGCTCGTCGTAAAGATACGCGACAAGGCAGCCAGCAAACACGGGCGTCGGTTCGGCAACTATGTGTGCACCGTCCTAGCCCTGCTGTTCGCTTGGGGCCGCGAGCGCGGCTACATGTTGGAGAATCCCGCCGCTGGCATCAAAGGCATTCGTCGGCCGAAAGATGCGCCGCAAGCGAACCGTCCCTGGAGTGATGCCGAGCGCGAAGCGGTTCAGGCCGCCCTACCCGCGCACATGCGCTTGCCTGTCGCGCTGATGATGTATTGCGGTCTCGATCCGCAAGACGCTCTCAAGCTGCCTCGCACGGCAATTGTGGACGGTCGGCTCGACACGCGACGCGGCAAGACCGGTGAAGGCGCCTCGTTCCCGCTCCCCGCCCCGGCGCTCGAGGCGTTGGCCGCAGCGCCAAAACACAGCGCGATCACTCTGTGTGCAAACAGCTATGGGAAGCCTTGGACGGTTTCCGGCTTCCGCGCGTCATGGCGCCCAATTCGTCAGCGGCTGGAGCGCGAAGGTCTTGTGCGCCCGGGCCTGACTCTCAAGGGACTGCGCCACACCGTGGCGACGATCCTCGCCGAGATGGGCTGCGACGAGCGCACGATCGCCGATGTGCTTGGCCAGCGGACAACCGAGATGGCGCGCCACTATTCCAGGCGCGCCAACAAGACCGAAAAGCTGACCGGAGTAGTGGCCAGCTTCGACGCGGAATTGAACAAACGACGCACGAAGGCTGTCAAACCCAGCTGAAAACGCTGTCAAACCGAGGAAGGGCCCGAACGTGAGAGCGCGCGGATACACCAGCAAAATCAGGGAAAAGAAATGGTGCCCGGGGCCGGAATCGAACCAGCGACACGCGGATTTTCAATCCGCTGCTCTACCAACTGAGCTACCCGGGCGGGCCGCCTACGGCGAAGAGGCGCGATGTATAGGGAAAGCGCTATTCGCTGTCCATGCCCCTGTTTGCGCCATTCAACCCCCTGATTTCAGGGGATTCCGAGTCGCGTGACGGTTTGTCCTCGTCCTCGTCGCCCGCCTGACCGCCGGGGATGGCATAACCGCCCTTCAGCCAGCGGCTAAGGTCGATGTCGGCGCACCGGCGCGAGCAGAACGGAGTGAACCTCGCCTCGGAGGGCTTCGAGCAGATCGGGCAACTCATCGCGCGCTCCAGACTTCAGGCTTGCCCGGTTGCTGGTTCCCGGTCTCGAGAATCCAGCGGGCGCCAATACGGTCTGCGAGATGGGCCTTCCAGCCGATGGAATCCAGATCCAGCCACGCCGCCGCCCGGGCCGACACGCGGGCATGGATGCGGGCGGCGCGCGCCGCGCGGCCAAAGCTCTCGATCTCGCGCAGCGCATCCAGCGCCTCGCGCTCCGCCGGCGCCGCCGCCAGCGCCTCAGCGGCGGGACGAGCACGGCGGGCGATCGCCGCCTCACACACATCCAGCGTGGACAGGTCCAGCACTTCGCTGGTGCGGCCGAGCCAGGCCGCCAGAGCATTACGGAAGCTGATCGCGACAGCGCGCCGATGGCGCTTGTCCTCCATGCCGGCGAAATCAATCGCGACGAGCCCGCCAATCCCGCGCAGCCCGACCTGCCGCGCTGCCTCCTCGGCCGCCGCTAGGTTGAGCTTGAACGAATAAGCGCCTGCGTCGGCTTCAGCCACGCGGTCCGCAGCATCGACGTCGATCACCGTCATCGCTCGCACCGTATCGATGGCGATGTCGCCGCCGCCTTCGAGTACAACGACACGCTGGGCGATCTCCGCAACCGCCGTCTCGACCTGCTCGCGCGCCGGCTGCCCTGTGAGCGTCGCGACCACGACAACGCCGCGCAGGAATGGATCATCCCCCGGCGCCGCATGGCGCTGCGGCTTCTCCGGTCGCGGCGCCGAAGGCGACATGTCGGCGAAGCTGAGCACCGGCCCCTTGTCTGCCCACGCTTCCGACTTGATGCGCAGCGGCAGCAGCGCGCCTTCGGTGACAGAGGCGGCTTTCGTCGGCTGGAGGACGCCGTCCTGCTTCAGGCCCAGATCGACGAACCAGCCGCGATTTCCGGGCATTCGGGCCTTCACCCTGCCCCACCAGATTTCATCGAGCTTGGCGCGCGTGCCTCGCTCGCTCCAGCGTTCGACCTCCAGCCGGAACGGACGTCCCAGCGGATCGAGCAGCGCGCGCCGGTGCTCGCCGACCGCGTCATCGATGCAGAGCGTCGCCCTGATGCTCACGCGCCGCGCTCCCAGCGCTTCGCGACGGGAAAGCCGAGCCCTTCGAGGAGCGACACGGTCTCATAGAGCGGCAGGCCGACAATGGCCGAGTACGATCCCGCGATCTCGGTGATGAGGCTCCCAGCAATCCCCTGGATGGCGTAGCCGCCGGCCTTGCCCTTCCACTCGCCGCTCGCGACGTAGCCTTCGACCTCCGTGTGGGCGAGCCGCTTGAACGTCACGCGGCTCTCGACCAGCCGCGACGCTTCGCGTCCGTCTGGCGCCAACACTGCCACTCCGGTCAGCACGTCGTGCGTCCGCCCGGACAGCAGGGCAAGGCACGCACGCGCCTCCGCCTCACTCTCGGCCTTGGGCAGAATGCGCCGTCCGACCGCCACCACCGTGTCCGCCGACAGCACGTAGTCATTATGAGCCTGCGCAACGCCCGTAGTAGCAAGGTTATGGGCTTTCGCCGCCCGCCCCTTGGCCACGGCGAGCCTCAGGGCGAGCTGGCGAGGCCGTTCAACGCTATTGATTGGCGCCTCATCAATATCAGCAGCCCACACGAGATCGGGCTTGAGGCCGACTTGTTCCAGCAGCGCAAGCCGTCGCGGACTCGCGCTGGCGAGCGCAAGCCGGGCCAGCTGGCCGCTGGCAGACGTAATCACTTGAATCGATAGGTGATACGGCCCTTGGTCAGGTCGTAGGGCGTCATTTCGACGAGGACCTTGTCCCCGGTGAGGACGCGGATGCGGTTTTTCCGCATTTTTCCGGCCGTGTGGGCGATGATTTCGTGGTCGTTGGAAAGCTTCACCCGGAACGTCGCGTTGGGCAGAAGTTCCACGATAGTGCCTTCAAACTCGATGAGTTCTTCCTTCGCCATGAAGCTCCCTTTGGGTGGCGGATGTCGTTGCAGGCGCCCCTATACACGCTTTCCGTGGGATTCGTCGATTCCTCAGGAAAATCAGCTCCGGGCGTGTAAGGCGCACACGAGGGTAAACAGTCGGCGGGCGGTGTCGAAATCCAGCTCCGCCTTCTCCGCCAACCGCTCGGTCAAAACTTGCGAGCCTTCATTATGAAGTCCCCGCCGCCCCATATCGATCGCCTCGATCTGCGAGGGAGTGGAGTTGCGGATTGCGTCGTAATAACTGTCGCAGATCATGAAATAGTCCTTGATCACCCGGCGGAGCGCCGTGAGCGACAGCAGCAGTTTTCGTACGGGCGAACCGTTCTGTTCGCTGATGTCGAAAACCAGCCGGTTGTCCGCCAGCGACAGCACGACATTGTAAGGCCCACCCTCGTGGCCGATAACCTTGAAGTGGTTCTCCTCGAGCAGGTCGAAGATCGCGACCTTCCGCTCGTGATCCGCATCCGGCCCGGCTGGCGCCAGGCTCTTCTCATCAATCTCGATCGAGGCGATGCGGGCAGTGTCCGTCATCCCTCGCTCCGCCTGATGGAGATCGAGAGACCGTGCGCCGGCAGGCCTTCGGCTGCCGCCAACGTCTCAGCGGCGCGCGCAAGATGGCGGAAGCCGTCCTCGCTGATGCGCTGGATCGAAGTACGCTTCATGAAGTCCAGCACCGACAGGCCCGACGCGAAGCGGGCCGCACCGGATGTCGGCAGCACATGGTTCGAACCGGTGACGTAATCGCCGAGCGCTTCGGGCGCGTATCGGCCGAGGAAGATCGCGCCGGAGTGACGGACATCCTTCGCGATCGCGTCGGGATCAGCGACGGCGAGCTCCACATGCTCAGGCGCGATCTGGTTGACGATAGCGGCGGAGGAGCCGAGCGGCGCGATCACGATGGCGCCGTGATCCGTCCAGGCCTGCGAGACGGTCTTGCCGGTGGCGAGCTGCGCTATCTGCCGTTCGAGCGCCACTTCGACTTTCGATGCCCATTCGGCATCGTCGGTAATCAAAATCGACTGGGCCAGTGGATCGTGCTCGGCTTGCGAAAGCAGGTCGGCGGCGATCCATTCCGGCTTGTTCTGGTTGTCGGCGACGACCGTGATCTCGGAAGGCCCCGCGATCGTATCGATCCCCACATCGCCAAAGACGATGCGCTTGGCGGCGGCGACATAGGCGTTGCCGGGGCCTACGATCTTGTCGACCGGCTTGAGGCGCCCTGCCCCATAGGCCAGCGCTGCGACAGCCTGCGCTCCACCGATCGGGTAGAACTCGGTGACACCGGCGCGGACGGCCGCATAAGCCACCGCCGGGTTCATCTCTCCCCCCGGCACGGGCGAGACCATCGCGATGCGTTTCACACCGGCGGCCTTCGCCGGGATGGCGTTCATCAGCACCGAGCTCGGATAGCTGGCGCGGCCGCCGGGAACGTAGAGACCCACGGCATCGACGGCAGTCCAGCGCCAGCCAAGCTCGAGCCCGGCAGGGTCCTTGAACAGGTGATCCTGCGGCTTCTGGTGGGCGTGGTAGGCCTCGATCCGCCCGGCCGCGAAGCTCAGCGCCTCGCGCACGTCGGGCTTGCAGCGTTCAGCGGCCTCGAACATGTCGATGCCGTTCGCCTCGAGCGTATCAGGATCGAGCGCAACAGCGTCGAAGCGTTGAGTGTATTCGGCAACCGCCGCGCCGCCCCGCTCGCGAACATCGCGGATTATGACGGCGGTCTTGGCGTGTACGTCTTCGGTGCCCTGCGCCCGGCGCAGGGAAAGAAACTTGCCGAAGGCATCGGCAAAGCCCGGAGCGGCGGCGTCGAAACGGCGGACGCTCATGACCGCTTCTTCTCGTGATCGGGTTTCTTCCGCGTCGGCCAGGCAGGGCCGATATCGGCCAGCGTTACATCCAGGCATTCGACCGTCAGCTGGATCTGTGTCTGGCCAGAGAACATCAGTGTCACCACACCGCCCGGCGGCTCGGCAGCCGGCTCGAATCGGAGATCCATCAACGAGAAGATCGCATCGACATCCTTGGAAACCGCCCGGCTACGGACGTTCTGGACGCCGGCGAATGCAAGCACGGCGCGTGAGCGGAAGAATGGCATGCGCTTTCCGGCGCGTTCCCACTGGAACCGGTTGATCTCCAACCCGAACGTACGCGAGCGCATATCGAACTTGATGTCCACGGGCTTTACGAGGCTGTCCTGAACGGCGGACGCGATGATGCCGAGTCCCTCGGCATCCTCCGCCAGGAGTTTCAGAACACTCGGCGCCATCAGCTCGTCCGCTTCCATGGGCAATCACCCAGACGCGCCTTCCCTAGACCAGATTGCCGGAAGGCTCCAGCGCGGCGAGATGGCCCGGAAATCAGGCGGAATCGCCCGAGCGGGTAATCTTCGCGCCGCAATTGCCGAGCTTCTGCTCGAGCCGTTCGAAACCGCGGTCGAGGTGGTAAATCCGGTTCACCGTGGTCTCGCCTTCAGCCACCAGCGCGGCGATGACGAGGCTGACCGAGGCGCGCAGGTCGGTCGCCATGACCGGCGCCCCTTTGAGCTTCGGAACGCCCTTCACGATCGCTTCGTTGCCGCGCACCGTGATGTGTGCGCCGAGGCGGCTGAGTTCCGGGGCGTGCATGAAACGGTTCTCGAAGATGTTCTCGCGGATCGTGCTCGTGCCCTCAGCGATGCACATCAGGGCCATGAACTGGGCCTGCAGGTCTGTCGGGAAGCCGGGGTGTGGACGCGTGTCGACATCCACCGCGACAAGGCCGCTCCCGTTACGCTTGATCCGGATGCCACGGGGCTCGATCTCGACCGTCACGCCGGCGCGGCGCAGGCAGTCGATCAGGGCGCCAAGGTCCTGGGCGCGGGCGCCATCAAGGAAGACGTTGCCGCCTGCGGCCGCCGCCGCAATGGCGAAGGTCCCGGCCTCGATACGATCCGCGATCACGTCGTGGCGGGCGCCAGTCAGCTTCGCGACCCCCTGGATACGAATGGTCGACGTACCCTGGCCCGTGATCTTTGCACCGCAGGCATTTAGGCAGTTCGCGAGATCCGCGATCTCCGGCTCGGCGGCCGCGTTTTCAAGAATGGTCTCGCCATGGGCCAGAACGGCGGCGAGCATCGCGTGCTCCGTTGCGCCGACCGAAATAAAGGGGAAATTGATGTGGGCGCCTTTGAGGCCGCGCAGCGCCGCCGCCTTCACATAGCCTTCCTCGATGACGATGTCGGCCCCCATCGCCTCAAATGCCTTGAGGTGAAGGTCGACCGGGCGGGCGCCGATCGCGCAGCCGCCAGGCAACGACACAGTCGCGTGGCCCACGCGGGCGAGCAGCGGACCGAGCACGTTGAACGTCGCGCGCATCTTACGCACGAGATCATAGGGCGCGATCGTAGACGTGATGTTGGCGGCATGCATCCGGCACAGCGCCTCGCCTTTCGGCCACTCCACCTCGACGCCGAGATTGCGCAGAAGGTCCGCCATGAAGCGCGTGTCCGCCAGGTTCGGCATGGACGTCAGCACAAGCGGCTCCTCGCACAGGAGCGAAGCAGCCTGCAGCTTCAGCGCCGAGTTCTTGGCGCCGGAAATGGGAATGCGTCCCTCAAGCGGGCCGTTTCCGAGAATTCGAGAGCTTGTCCATGAGGCATGGTTATGAGCCCGATTTCGGCGGCGACAAGGCGCGGTCCCGTCTATTCCCCGTCCGGCTTGGGCTTTCCGGGGGTATTCTGTTGGCCCGCCTGCCCCACAGCTTTCCGGCGCTTAAGATTTGCCCGTAAGGCATCCGCCAGCCGCTTCTCGCGCTGCTGGGCGGAGGTGAGCCTTTTTGGCGGGTTTTCCGGGGGATTCCGCGACATGATGGCCTCAATAACACCTCCCCTTCCCATTGGGAGGGGTTTCCGTTATGCGGACGCCTCCGCTTCGGCGGAATGCTGCCGTAGCTCAGTGGTAGAGCGCATCCTTGGTAAGGCTGAGGTCGGGAGTTCAATCCTCCCCGGCAGCACCAGCATCCTCCTTCGCCGACCGGCTATTTCGCTCCCGGCAGGGTCTCCAGCCAGTCGATGATGTGGCCCGCCAACGTGATCCGGCGGTCGGACCAGCTATGGTCGGTCGCCTCGTGCTTCGTCGTGACTTTGCCGCCGGCCTGACGGACGGACGCCGCCAGCGCATCCGTTGCAGGTGCAAGTCCGTCGTCCGACGAGAGAACCAGCAAGGGCAGTTTCGCAAGCCCGTCGACCGCCGATTGCAGCGTCATTGTCTTCACAGCGCCAGCCAACTCGTCAGCCATCTTCTCGGGCGTCGTCACCAGCGTCTCGGCGTTACCCGCAGCCGCCTGCACGCGTCGCTCCCGGGGCGCGTTGCCCAGTCCCGCCATGTCCGCCGCAGAAAGCAGCGCGGCGCCTATCAACAGGGGGTCCTTCGAAGCCACCTGCGTCGTCGCCCAGCCGCCCATGCTGTGCCCGGCAATCGCTATTCGCTTCGGATCGACGCCCAGCTTCGCAGCCACTTCCGGCTGGCGCAGCCATGCGATTACGTTGGCCGCATCTTCCGGCACCTGCGCAAAGTGAAACTCGCCGGGGCTTCCCCAGCTGCCGCGATAGTTGAACGTGACGGCGTTCCAGCCAGCGCGCCGCACCGCCTGTGCGAGATCGAGGTTCTTCTCGTTGCCCGGCCAGCCATGGCAGATCACCAGCGTCGGATGCGTACCGGCGCCGGACGCAAGATAGGCCACGCCGTTGATCTCGACCCCGCCGGAGGGAATGTGCAGCACCTCCATCCGCGCGGGGTTGGCCGCGTCATGCGGGGGATCAACCAGCATCGCGGGCAAAGCGGCCGTCTGACAGGCCGACGCCAACAGCGCCAGCGAGATCATAGGAACCAGAAGCTTGCGCATCGACGCCTCCCCGCTTGTCTATTCGTCGACCCGAACATCTTTCGACATGGCCCTCAATCGCGCCACGTCCTCGTCGGTCATGAACACTTCCAGCTTCAGGTCGCTGTCGCCAGACAGCATTTCGGATGACACTTCGCAGTTGTTGTGAAGCCACGCGTGCAGACGCCCGTCTGCCGCCGGGATAATCACCTCGCGTGGCCGCCGGTTGCGGAAGAGCGCCGCCTCGATGTGGAAGAGCAGTTCCTCTGTCCCCTGCCCTGTCAGCGCCGAGACCATCAGCGCCGGCGGATTGTGCCCGGCCGTCCGCTTGGCCAGCACCTCGCGGGTGGCCTCGTCCAGCGCATCCGCCTTGTTCCAGACCTCGAGCAACGGTGGTTGTTCCAGCCCCGTCTCCTCGGCGAGTTGTTCCAGGATCGTATGGACGTCGTTGGCCTGATACTCCGTGTCCGGATGAGCGATATCGCGCACATGGACCAGCAGATCCGCCTCCATCGCTTCTTCCAGCGTGGCGCGAAATGCGGCGACCAGCGTGGTCGGCAGGTCGGTGATGAATCCGACGGTATCAACCAGCGCGATCCGCCTGCCTGATGCGGCCACGATCTCCCGCGCCGTAGGATCGAGCGTGGCGAACGGCATGTCTGCCGCCAAGACATCGGATGAGGTCAGCCGGTTGAACAGCGTGGACTTACCGGCATTGGTGTAGCCGACGATGGCTGCCACAGGCGCGCCGCGCCTTGCGCGCCCTTCGCGCTGCAGCTTCCGTGTGCGGCGGACATCCTCCAGATCGCGCTTGAAGCCTGCGATGCGCTTGTCGAGCAAACGCCTGTCGGTTTCGAGCTGGGATTCACCTGGACCGCCAAGGAAACCGAAACCGCCGCGTTGGCGTTCAAGGTGGGTCCATGTCCGCACCAGCCTCGACCTCTCGTAGAGCGATCGCGCCATCTCGACCTGCAGTCGGCCCTCCGCCGTCCGCGCGCGCAGGCCGAAGATCTCGAGGATCAGCCCCGTGCGATCCACCACCTTCAGCTTGAGCTCGGTCTCGAGGTTGCGCTGCTGGACCGGCGTCAATGCGCTATCCACGATGAAGAGCGTGACCCCGTCTTCCTTGAAGCGCTTCGCCAGCGCATCGAGCTGGCCCGATCCCAGCAGCCGCGCGGGATGCGGCTCGCGCACATTCAGCTGCTCGGTAAAGGCGAGCTTCACTCCCAACGCTTCCGCCAGTCCCCGGCTCTCCTCGAGCCGGGACCGCGCAACGTCGGCGCCGCCGATGACTGGCAGAACGACCGCGGCGACGTCTTCAGGTGGCCGGCGATCGATCAGGTCCTTCGGCAACTAGTCCTCGTCTTCATTCTCAAAGAGATTGACCGGCGCATTCGGCGCGATGGTCGAGATGGCGTGCTTGTACACCAGTTGCGGCGGGCGTCCCTCGCCCTTGAGCAGCACGCAGAAATTGTCGAACCAGGTCACAATGCCCTGGAGCTTTACGCCGTTCACAAGGAACACGGTCAGGGGAGTTTTCCCCTTCCGCACGGCGTTGAGGAAGATGTCTTGCAGGTTCTGTTTTTTGTCCGACGACATGGATATTCCGAGCCTTCTTTGCTGGGGCCTTGCCTCACGTTTAACGCTTCCAGCGTGCAATGAGCAATGGCTTGCCCTTAAGGTGCGGGGGTGCGGCATATGCCGCTTGATGCCGCGCCATGACGGACGGCGAGCGCCCGAACCTCCGGCGCCCGGTCAATCCTGACGGGTTAACCCTCGTCGACCCTTAGCCCTGGGGTTCCTTGATCCCCAGGCTCGTGTCGACGCCGAGGGCCTTCAGCTTCCGGTGCAGCGCCGAACGCTCCATGCCAATGAAGGCCGCCGTGCGGGAGACGTTGCCCCCGAACCGCGTGATCTGCATGGCGAGGTATTCGCGCTCGAAATGCTCTCGCGCATCGCGCAACGACATCGAGATCATCTGCATGGAACCAGCCGAAGAGGCGCCGCCCGACTTGGAATCGCTGGGCAGGTGCTGCGCCGTGATCGGGCCTGGCGGCTCGCCATTGGCGAGGATCAGCAGGCGCTCCACCACATTGCGAAGCTGGCGGACGTTACCCGGCCATTCGCTTGCTTGCAGCACAGCCACGGCGTCATCGCTGAACGGCCGCGGCTGCAGGCCGGTGGCGTCGGCCACGCGCTGCACGAAATAGCCGACCAGGTCCGGGATGTCCTCGCGGCGGCGATCCAGCGCCGGCACGTCCACCGGCACCACGTTGAGCCGATAATAGAGATCTTCGCGGAAACGCCCTGCCCCGATCTCGGCCCGCAGGTCGCGCGCCGTCGTCGAGATCACGCGCACATCGACGGTCACGTCATCGCGCCCGTTGCGGCGCTTGAAGCGCTGATCGACCAGCACGCGCAGGATGCGGCTTTGAGCCGCCAATGGCATGTCCGAAATCTCGTCCAGCAGCAGCGTGCCGCCGTGCGCCTGCTCGAACAGTCCCACCTTCGGCGCCTTGCCGTCGCCGAACTCCTCGCCGAACAGCTCGCTCTCGACCCGCTCCGGATCGATCGTGGCCGCGTTCACGACGATGAAGGGACCTGACGCACGGCCGGACCGCTCGTGGATCAAGCGCGCCACCAGGTCCTTGCCCGAGCCCGGCGGGCCCGACACCATGATCCGGCTATTGGTCGGCGACACCTTATCGATCGAACCCAACAGTTGCGCCAGCATGCCCGAACGCCCGACCAGCTCATGCGAGGAGGCTGAGCGAGCACGCAGGCGTGAGTTCTCGCGCTTGAGGGCTGCGTTCTCGAGAGCCCGCTGCACCGTGACGATCAGCTTCTCGGCCTTGAACGGCTTCTCAAGATAGTCATAGGCGCCCCGGCGGATCGCCTCCACGGCCGTTTCGACCGTGCCGTGGCCAGAGATCACCACCACCGGCAGGAACGGGTCCATCTCCTTGAGCATCGACAGGATGCCGAGGCCATCGAGCTCCGAGCCCTTCAGCCAGACATCCAGCACCACCAGACGCGGCGCCCGCGTGCGGACTGCCGCAAGCGCGTCGGTTGAGTTTCCGGCCGTACGGACCACGAACCCTTCGTCCTGAAGGATCCCGCCAACCAGCTCGCGGATATCGGCCTCGTCATCGACAACAAGGATTTCGGCAGCCATTACGCTACTCCTTCACCGGCATACGCCACAGGTTCTTCAATGGGTTTGGGCTCAATCGGCATGCGGATATCGACTCGCGCGCCCGTCGGCGCGAGATCGTTGTCGCCTAGCCAGATACGGCCGCCATGGTCTTCGACGATACGCGTCACGATGGCGAGGCCGAGCCCCACGCCATTCTTGCGCGTTGTCACATAGGGTTCGAGGAAGCGATCACGGTCCTGCACAGGGAAGCCCGGACCGTTATCGCGAACAGTCACCTGCACTTCCTCGCCGTCTTCGAAGATGTCGATGGTCACCGCGCCGAACTTCGTTGCACCGGTCTCAAGCTGACGCTCGACCGCCTCGGATGCGTTCTTGACTACGTTGGTGACTGCCTGCGCCAGCATGCGCTCGTCGCCGCCCACCACGATCGGATGCGTCGGCGCATTCACCGAGACCGCGATCGCCGGCGTCGCCATGCGCTGCGCGAAGGCAACCGACTGAACCATGTCGATGAGATTGAATTCGCCGAAGGTCGGCTTCGGCATGCGCGCAAAGCCGGAGAATTCCTCGACCATCCGGCCGATATCCGCCACCTGCCGCGTGATGGTGTCCGTGCACTTCTCGAACGTCTCGCGATCCGTCGTGATCTGGCTCGAGAAGCGCCTGCGCAGACGCTCGGCGGAGAGCTGGATCGGCGTCAGCGGGTTGCGGATCTCATGAGCGATCCGCCGCGCCACATCGCGCCAGGCGGCTTGCCGCTGGCCCATCACCAGACGCGTCGCATCGTGGAAGGTGATCACGGCGCCCGCCCCGCCGTCCTCCGGCGCCACACGCACCTGCAAGTGCAGCGTCCCGGCTTCACTCGCGCGCTTGAAGCTCGTATCCACAGATTGCTCGGTCTCGATGGACCGGCGCGTGGCTGTCACGAATTCCGCCGCCACTGCGCCCAGGTCGATCATTGCGCCCGGCTTGTGCGTGAAACCCAGCAAGCTCTGCGCCGACGAGTTGGCGATGGTCACCTTGAGATTACGATCGACGCGAATTACGCCGGCCTCGACGCCCGCCAGCACCGTTTCGATGAAGGCGGAGCGCGTTTCGGCGTCGATCCTGCCCCGGTCCAGCGCCGCGGTCTGGCGCGCCAGGCGATCGGTCATCTCGTTGAACGCATCAGCAAGGTCGGCGATCTCGTCGCGTGTCTTGGGGCTCAGCATGCGCACCGTAAGATCTCCGTCGCGCACGGCCCGCGCGGCCCCCGCCAACGCGCCCACCGGCTGCGCAATGCGCGTCGCCGCCGTCATGCCGAGCCAGGCCGTGCCGAGCAGCATGAGCAGCGCCGCCTCGACATAGGAAAGGGTCAGCACGACCGCGAGGCTGTTGCGCCTGGCTTCAGCTTCCCGCAGCCGCTTCAGATCGCTATCGATCAACTCGAGCCGCTGGCTCAGTTCCGGCGGGATTGGGCGCGACGCGTAGAGGAAAGCGTCGGGATAGGCCTTCAGCTGCACGAAGCCGATGACCTCGCTCTGGTCCATGATGCCGCCGACGGCGCCCTCGCGCGCGTCCTTGAACCATTTCGGCTGCGGCGTCCGGAAAGGCAGCGCACCATTGGCGGCCCAGTCGATGATAATGGCGCCATCCGAGGAAACGATGGTCGTCCGCGTGAAATCGCGCAGCGGCGCCTGGATCTTGCCGAGAAGCTCTGTGCGGTAGGCCTCAGGATTCGATTTGAGCGCAGCGACGTAGTCCGAATTGTTCAGGTCGTTGGCCATCGCCTGGATTTCGGCGCCGACGTCGAGCTTCACGTCGTCCACCGTCGATCGCGCGGCCGCCTGTGCGTTGGCGACGACGTTGCGGACCGGATCCCCGAACCAGCCCTCGACGCTCCGGTTGATGGCCACAGCGAGGAAGCCGGCAACGATCACGGTCGGGATGGCCGCTGCGAGCGAGAACAGAAAGATGATCCGTAGGCGAAGGCGCGCGCCGCCGTGCGTCTCCCGGTTCTCGCGGACCAGCTGGTAAACCCGGACGCCGAGGACAGTCGCGATGCCGGCGATCAGGATCAGGTTGGCGATCAGCAACCAGAGCAGCCCCGGCTGCGCTGCCGCCCCCGGGCTGTTGTCGGTAATTGCAATATATGTCGCGCCCGCCGCGATTACCGCGGCAAGCCCGAACAACACCTTGAAGGTGTTCGAGGCGGCTCGGCCGAGCCAGGCCCTGGAATCGGTCATCGTGGCCGTGTCAGGCATTCACTCTACCCGCTGGCCCGGCCGGGACCGCCCTCCCCCTCCTGACTAAACGGGGGCGCTTCCGATCCGGTCACTTAATCACCCGGCGTCACTGTCCGCTTCTGCCAGGAAACTGCGGCGGCTGAGCAACACTGTGTGTCTAACAAAGCACACTCTGATGCATGGATGCAACAACGAACAGCTGTTGGCTGCACTCGACGCTAGGGAAGGCGATTTTCAAGCGAATTCGTCACTCGCCCGTCACGTGCGGCCTAGTCTTCCCCGGCCACGCCCAGTCCGTTGATCTTGGACCTTAGCGTATTTCGATTCAGGCCCAGCAGAGCTGCCGCACGCACCTTGTTCCCACTGGTGGCCGCTAGCGCCAGCTTGATCAGGGGACGCTCAACCTGCTCGATCACCGTCTGGTAGATTTGCCCGCCATCCGGATCCTTGTCCGGATCCGCCGACAGAGCCGAGATGAAGTGCCGCGATAACAGCGCCTCGATCTCCGCCTCGAACTCCCGCTCACCGGCAACGGCCCGTGTCGAAGAGCGAAGTTCCCGCTCAACCTCGCGCGCCGAGATCACCGGCTCGGGGCTCAGCGCCGACAGCCGGCGGATGACGTTCTCGAGCTCGCGCACGTTGCCCGGCCAGTCATAAGCGACCAGCAGGTCATAGGCGCTCTTGTCGAGCTGCTTCTCCGGCAGGCCTTCCTTCTTGGCCCGCACGAGGAACGCCGATGCGAGATCCGGGATGTCTTCCTTGCGTTCGCGCAGAGGCGGAAGCTGCAGCGCCACTACGTTGAGGCGGTAATAGAGATCCTCGCGGAACAAGCCCTGGTCCACCAGCGCCCTCAGGTCATGCTTGGTCGATGCGATGATGCGCACGTCCAGGTCGTCGCCCGATGTCGCGAACCGGCCGTCCTGGAGGAAGCGAACAAGCCGCGTCTGCGCCTCGAGGGGCATGTCGCCGACTTCGTCGAGGAAGAGCGTGCCGCCATCGGCTTCCATCACCTTGCCGCGGCGCTTGCCATTGCTGTCGCGTCCGCCGCCGAACAGCTCGTCCTCGACCTGGTCGCGCTGGAGCGCGGCTAGCGACACTGCCACGAACGGCCCCGCCTTCCGCTTGCCCAGCTGATGGATCGCTCTTGCCGCCAGGTCCTTGCCCGTGCCGCTCTCACCCTCGATCAGCACTGTGAGATCGTTGTTCATCACCCGCGCGATCACGCGATAGACCGACTGCATCGGCTTCGATCGGCCGATCAGCGGCAGCGTCTCATCCTTCTCCGCACGCCGGCCGGACTGTTCCTGCCCCCGCGCCGGCTTCTTCTGCAGCGCCCGGCGCACGGTCTCCGCCAGCTTGTCGATGTCGAACGGCTTGGGAAGGTAATCGTAAGCGCCATGATCCGACGCCATCGCCGCTGTCAGCACGGTCGACTGAGCAGAAATGACGATGATCGGAAGGTCGGGCCGCGTCCTGCGGATCTGCGGCAGCAGGTCGAAGATGGACTCGTCCGGCATGTAGACGTCGGTGATCAGCAGGTCGCCCTCGCCCGCCTGGATCCAGCGCCACAGCGCCGACATCGTGTTGGTGGCCCTGACGTGGTAGCCCTCCTGCGCCAGCGTCTGCGAGATCACGAGCCTCACGCTCGCATCATCGTCTGCGACCAGGATTGTCGGACCGCTCATTTGGCCGCTCCTTTTTGGCGCGCAATCGGGAACAGCAGGCGCAGGGAGGCGCCGCTTGCGCTGTTATCAAGAACCACGAAGCCACCATGCGCCTGCATGATCTCTGCGACGACGGCGAGCCCGATGCCCGCTCCGCCGGACTTTGTCGTGAAGAACGGCTCGAAGACACGGCCCACTGTCGTTTCGGGCACGCCCGGCCCGTTGTCGGTGACCGAAATCTCCAGCGCCCCCCGCGCCCGTGGTCCATCACGTCCGGCAAAGCGGAAACCTGCGCGATAACGCGTTGCGATCGTAATCCGCGCCTGCCGTGTACCGATGCCCACCGCCTCGACCGCGTTCTTGACGAGGTTCAGCGTCGCCTCATGCAGGTGGTCAGGATCAACCTCAATCTCCGGCAGCGACGGATCATACTGCAGGTCCCAGCGCGCATTTGCTCCGAAGCTCGCCTTCGCGAGGTCCACAACGCTATCGATCACGATGTGCACGTTGGTGATCCGCGTGCGCGGTGAGAAGAACGTCTCGAACGCCGTGAAGCGGTCGACGATCCGCTGGATGCGCGCGCCCTCTTCCCGGATCAGCGACAACAGCGGCTGCTGCTCGTCGCGCGCCTGCCGCGCCAGCAGCTGCGCAGCGCCCACGATGCCGGCTAGCGGGTTCTTCACTTCGTGCCCCAGCATCCGCGCGATCTGCGCAAAAGCATTCACTTCCGCATTCTTGTCTTCGCCTGCATTGCGGGAAACCGGCAGGAAGGTGAGCACCAGACCGCCATCATCGCCATCAGGCGAGGCCGACACATCAAGGTCCACAGGCGCAATATGCGGACTGGCGATGCGCACCGCGCGCGCCGACATCACGCCGCCCTCGCGGCGCGCCCGGTTGATGAAGTCCAGCAGCGGCGCGTCTTCCGGCAGGATTTCCGTCAGAGGCCGTCCCCGCAGCAACGGTGCAGACCTCTGCAACAGCGTCTCAGCCGCCGGGTTCACGAACGCCACCGTGTCCCGCCGCGTCAGCCCGACCACGGCCAGCGGCATCGCATCGAGCACGCGCGCTGCAATCGCCGAAGCATCCTGAACAGCGCCGATCATGCCGCCTGCCTCCGACCGCCCAATGCGGCTACAAGCGCGTCCCGCAATGCCCCGGGCGCCTCCAGCCTGCACATGGCCACCCGCTCCTCCGCCATCGGCGGAAGACCATAATCCTCGCACCAAGCATCGACGAACGCCGCGACGTGCTTGCGCACTACACGCACCCCCAGCTTGTCGCCATAGAGCGCCGCCGAGCCCGACACTTGGTCTAGCATCGAAGCCAGCTTCTCTTCTGCCGTCGGCGCCTGATAGGGCGTGCCGAACAGAGCCTGCGAAATCTCGGCGAGCCGCCAGGGCCGGCCTTCGGCGCCACGCCCGATCATCACGCCGGCCGCGCCCGATTGCTTCATCGCCTCGCGCGCCGACGCCTCAGTCTCGATGTCGCCATTCGCGATCACCGGCAGCTTAATGGCTTCCACTACCGCCGCGATCCGGTTCCACGTGGCTTGTCCCGTGTAGAACTGCATCCGCGTCCGGCCATGCACGGTCACGAGTCTCGCGCCCTCGCCCTCGGCGATGCGGGCGATCTCCGGCGCGTTGAGCGAGCCCTCGTCCCAGCCCAGCCGCATCTTCACGGTCACTGGCCTCTTCGTGCCGGCAACGGTCGAAGCGATCAGCTGCCGCGCCAACTCCGGCTCACGCATCAGTGCGCAGCCTGATTGCCCCCCGGTGACCTTTTTCGCGGGGCAGCCCATGTTGATGTCGATGATGTCGGCGCCGGCCGCTTCCGAGAGTTCGGCGCCTACCTTCATCCACTCCGGGTCGCGGCCCGCGAGCTGGACAATGAAAGGACCAGAGCCATTGTGCGGCGCAGCGCGTCGAACGAATTCTTCCGTCTCGCGGGCCAGCTCCGCCCCGGCGACCATTTCCGTCACGACAGCGGGCGCTCCGAAGCGATCCGCCTCGCGCCGGAAGGGCGCATCGGTTACGCCCGACATCGGCGCCAAGAAGACAGGCGCAGCGATCTGGACATCTCCCACTCGGAACACGAAACAGTCTCTCCAATACCCCATCGAACTGCCTAAACTTTAGGCAAATTCGAGCGCACACTAGAGCCTACCGGCACGAAGGCGTCAAGAATGCACAATCAAGAGGCGTTTTCGACCGGAAAGGTGGGCGCGATCGTCGTGGCGGCGGGGTCCGGCTCCCGCCTCGGCGGGGCAACGGCCAAGCAATTCCTGACCCTTGGCGGCAAGCCCATGCTCCTGTGGAGCGTCGAAGTTATGCTGCAATGCAAAAACATTGCGAGCGTCGTTGTGGTCGTCCCGCCAGGAGAAGAAGGCCGCGTCCGGGGCCTCCTCCCTCATGCGTGGAACCTCCACGTCGTTCCTGGCGGCTCAACTCGCACCGACTCGGTCCGCGCCGGCCTCGATGCGCTCGCTCCGACCGGCCCGGCCCAGATCCTTATCCACGATGCCGCCCGACCCGGCCTCTCTGCCGCGGTCATCGACGAGCTCCTCGCTGCGCTCAACACAGCCGATGCCGCCGCCCCCGCCCTGCCCCTCGCCGACGCGTTGAAGTCGACCGCCAACAACACGGTCCGCTCGGTCAGCCGCGACAACGTCATGCGCGTGCAGACACCGCAGGCTTTCCGCTGGCCCGTCATCACGATGGCCTTTGCTGGATCACCCGACCCGGCCGTCGACGATCTCGCCTTAGTCGAAGCCGCAGGCGCGAAGGTCGTGCTGACACCGGGCCGCACCGAGCTTATGAAAGTGACCTATCCGGAGGATCTGGCCGTGGCCGAGAAACTCATCGCCGCCCCGGCGCTGCGCGTGGTCCCAGATCTTCGCGTGGGAAATGGCTTCGACGTCCACGCCTTCGAGCCAGGCGATGCTGTAATCCTCTGCGGCACCCGTATCCCGTACACGAGGAAGCTTGAAGGCCATTCCGACGCCGACGCCGCCTGGCACGCCCTCACCGACGCAATCCTGGGCGCACTGGCGCTCGGCGACATCGGCGACCACTTCCCGCCCTCCGATCCGCAATGGAAGGGCGCAGCATCGATCAAGTTCCTCCAGCACGCCGTGAAGCTGGCGCAGGACCGCGGCTTCCGCATCGCCAATGCCGACATCACCATTCTGGCCGAACGCCCCAAGATTTCGCCCCACCGCGAAGCGATGCGCACCGCGACGGCCGAGGCCATGGGCGTCGCCACCGACGTCGTCAGCGTAAAGGCCACCACGACTGAGAAGCTCGGCTTCGTCGGGCGCGAGGAAGGCATCGCTGCCCAGGCAAGCGTGCTGCTGTCGCGCTAACGGAGCAAGGATGGGCCTGCAGCGCCGGATCAGCCTCGCCGTTCTTGCCGCCCTGATCGCAATTCCGTTGCTGGCTCTCCTGTACGACAGCCGCTGGAACGCGGAGACCTATCGCTGCGACGGCGCGAGATCCGTCACATTGCATCCGAACATCCCCGGCTATGCAATCGCCGGCGAAATTCGTCTCGAAGGCTCCGTCACGCGGGGCAGCGCCACGATAATACAGTTTCCCGGCGACGAGGCCTTGGCGCCGCCGCAACGCTACACGGCGGGGTCATCGGTTTCCCAGTCCTACACCGGAGATCTGTACGACCCAATCAACATCACATTCGATTCCACCGCGGGTTCGAATTGCGAACTTCGTCTTACCTATCGGGTGAAAGCCGGTTTATCGTTGGTCAACCCGCTCTGGTAACCCGCCGGGAAGACGCCATGTTCGATGACCAGCTTATCATGCTCGCCCGCCTCACGCTCGATGAGGCCCAGCAGAAGCGCCTCAAGATCGCGACAGCAGAAAGCTGCACGGGCGGTCTCATCGCTGGCCTGCTCACCGAAATTCCAGGCTCCTCCGCCACGGTCGAACGCG
This sequence comes from Hyphomonadaceae bacterium, assembly GCA_047601145.1. Taxonomy (GTDB): domain Bacteria; phylum Pseudomonadota; class Alphaproteobacteria; order Caulobacterales; family Hyphomonadaceae; genus UBA7672. The sequence continues at coordinate 90,870 of JASGJW010000003.1, read as the reverse complement.
GCTTCGTCGTCTATACCAACCGCGCCAAGGAGGAGATGCTGAACGTCCCCGGCGACCTCATCGCCGATGCCGGCGCTGTTTCCGAGCCTGTCGCCCGCGCCATGGCCGAGGGCGCGCTCGAGCAATCCCGCGCCAACCTCGCCGTGGCCGTCACGGGCGTCGCCGGCCCCGGCGGCGGCACGCCGCTCAAGCCCGTCGGCCTCGTCCATCTCGCCGTCGCCCGCGAGAACAAGCCGATCTTCCATCAGGCCATGCGCTTCGGCGACATCGGCCGCACCCAGATCCGCCGCGAGACAATCATCACCGCGCTGGAGATGGTCCGGAAGATGATGGCCTAGGTTTCATGCGCCGCCGCCATGGATGGCGCCGCCCTGCCCTTATCCCGCCATCAACGCTGGTGATTCCTGATGACAGCCCGGCCGCAAGAAGCCGGTTGCATAGGAGATGCCTGATGCGTGTTGCGAACCTTCTCGTTGTCAGCGCGGCCGCCATGCTGGTCTGGGCCTGCGCCTCCACAAAATTCCCGGATGGTCAGGCCGGCGCCCAGCCCGCCTCGGTCGAACTCAGCGGCAATGATTGCGCCGTCATGGCAGCGGTCGCGAAGGAACATTACAAGTTCGGCCCGGAGAACCCGCCCCCGCCCCTGAAGGGTATGGGCGAGCCGGGCTGGCGGCCCCAGTGCAACTGGACGAAATACGGCCTCGCCTTCGCAGATTACAACGACGTCCCGCCATCGGCGGACCCGCGCGAACGCTTGAAATGGGTCGAATTCCATCGGCCCAGGTATGACGGCACGGGCGCGACGATCGAGACTGGCATCATGCATGGACCTCTGGCAGGCATGGGCTATGAATGCCGCCTGCGTTCGGGCATCGCGGGCTGGACCGTGACTGAGTGCAAGACAAGCTGGGTGTCGTAATGAAGCGTCTTCTCCTTCTGGCCGGGTTCCTCGTTGCTGCGGGTTGCGAAAGCGGCCCCGAGGAGGTTGCTGCGAAGGAGCCGATGTTCGTCACCGACGACTGCGCCCTCATCACCGCCCTCGGCCGCGAACGCTACGATCTCAGCCGCGACGATCCGCCGATGAGCGTAAGACTTAATGGCGAGGATGCGCCGTGGAACCCTGGCTGCGACTGGCAGGCCAACGGCTTCAACCTGGTGCAGGTCAGCGGCCCCGAAGGCGAAGCCGCCACCTCCGGCATGAACCGTCTCACCTTCAACCGGCCGAAATACGACACTACCGGTGCGCTGGTCCGCACATCGATCACCGCCAACGGCCAGACCACCGCCGTCCTCTGCCGCGTTGTCCATGGCGGCTCGGGCGCCTGGGCGGTGAAGGACTGCGGCCCCGATCCGAAGCTCACGCAGCCGCGTGAAGCTGCGCCGAGCCCCGCCGACCAGACGCCCGACGGCAAGATCATCCCGCCGACAGGCGACCGCCCAGTCACGGCCCGCGATCTAACGGTCCCGCAGGCCGACCCCGGCGCCTCACCCAACGGCCCGAACTGATCAGGGCAGCGCCGCTTTAGGATACCGACGACCCGCTTCCGTGACGAAGGCGTCAATCACGCGCTTCACGGCAAAGGTCTTGTTGGCGTCCGCCAAGGCCTGCAGCACGAAGTTCCGGAACTCGAACTGGATGTCGAACACCACGCGCGCGCCGTTGGCGCTCGGCTGAAACCGCCAGCTGTTGGTCAGCTTCTTGAACGGCCCGCGCACCAGCTTCACATCGATCGCCAGCTCGGACGTCCGTGCATCGACATCCGTGACGAACGTCTCGCGAAACCCCTTGAAACCAACGGTAACCTCGGCCCGGCAACGCATCTGCGTCGCGGTTTCTTCCTCGCTGATTAGCTTTAACGACTGGATCCAGGTGATGAACTCCGGATAGCGGCCCACATCCGCCGCGAGATCGAACAGATCCTCCGGCTGGTAGGGCAGCTCCAGTGTTTCGCGGTGGGTGGTCAAGCTAGCGTCCGGCCAGTTGCGCCTCGCGGGCCGACTTCAGTTTCGCGAAGTCCTCATCCGCATGATAGCTCGACCGCGTCAGCGGGCTCGACGACACAAGCAGGAAGCCCTTTGCCCGCGCAATCGTCTCGTAGGTCGCAAACTCTTCCGGCGTCACGAAGCGATCCACCGCCGCGTGCTTCCGCGTCGGTTGCAGGTATTGCCCTATCGTCAGGAAGTCGACGCCGGCGGACCGCATGTCGTCCATCACCTGCATAACCTCTTCCTTGCTCTCGCCCAGACCGACCATCAGGCCGGACTTGGTGAACTGCGAAGGATCACGCTCCTTCACGCGCTCCAGCAGGCGCAGCGAATGGTAGTAACGCGAGCCTGGCCGAATGCTGAGATACAGCCGCGGCACCGTCTCGAGATTGTGGTTGAACACGTCGGGCTTCGCATCGATCACGATGTTCGCCGCATCGCCCTTGCGCAGGAAGTCCGGCGTCAGGATCTCGATCGTCGACTTCGGCGCCGCCTGACGGATCGCCCGCACCACCTGGGCGAAGTGCTCCGCGCCGCCGTCGGCAAGGTCGTCGCGGTCCACTGACGTGATGACGACGTGGCCCAGCCCCATCTTGGCGACCGTCTCCCCTACGCGGCGCGGCTCGTCCGCATCCAGCGGTCCGGGCATCCCCGTCCGCACATTGCAGAACGAACAGGCGCGCGTGCACGTGTCGCCCATGATCATCAGGGTCGCGTGCTTCTTGGTCCAGCACTCGCCGATGTTCGGACAGCCGGCCTCCTCGCACACGGTCACGAGTTTCGCGTCCCGCACGATCTGCCTCGTCTCGAGATAACCCTCGCTCGTGGGCGCCTTCACGCGAATCCATGGCGGCTTGCGCTGAAGCGGCGTGTCCTCGCGCCCCTGCTTCTCAGGGTGGCGGGGTTTCGAGCCCTTATTGTCGAGAAGCGTGGCCATAGGGCCTGTTACCTCGATTTACTGCACTGCGAAATGACTGCGGCCGGACTCACTGGTACGGAGGTTTGTGCTTTATGAGCCACAGGCTATATTACGGCCAAGACATAAAAGAGCGCTGGTGGGGCGCCAGAGGGAGTTAACCAGATGGCGTCGTTGCGCTCTGCCTACGACCCCCGCAATGCCGAGATGGCTATCTTCCCGGCGCTACTGGCGGCCAGGAAGGAATATGGGGGCAAGAAGGTTGTCCTGCACGATGCCGACGACCGCAAGCTCACCTACGACGATATTGTCCGCGCTGCCTTCGCGCTGGGCTCGGCCCTCAAGAAAGGCACCAAGCGCGGAGAAGCTGTCGGCGTCATGCTGCCGACCGGCGCCGGCGCCATCATCACCTTCTTCGCCGTCAATGCATATGGCCGCGTTCCCGCGATGCTCAACTTCACCGCCGGCGCGCGCAATGTGAAAGCCGCGCTCAAGGCTGCGGAGATCAAACGCATCGTCACCGCGCACGCCTTCATCGAGAAGGCCGAGCTCCATGAACTTGTCGACGCGCTGAAGTCCGATGCCGAGTTCGTCTATCTCGAAGACGTCCGCGCCAATCTAGGCGCGCGCCAGAAAGCCGCCGGCGCCCTCGGCCCGATCATGCCGTGGGCCGTTACATCGAGCCCCGACCCCGGCGCTGCCGCCGTCATCCTCTTCACGTCCGGAACCGAAGGCGATCCGAAGGGCGTCGTCCTGTCTCATCGCAACATAGTCGCCAACGTCCACCAGATCCTCGCCCACGTGCCTGAGGCGCTGCATCTCGACGACGTGCTGTTCAGCCCGCTGCCGACCTTCCACTGCTTCGGGCTCACAGCCGGCGCGCTGCTTCCGCTGCTTGGCGGCATGAAGTCCGTGCTGCATCCCTCGCCGCTGCAGACCAAGATCATTCCGAAGCGCGTCGAGGAAACCGGCGCGACCTTCCTCTTCGCCACCGATACTTTTCTCAACCAGTACATCCGGGCCTGTTCGGGCAATGAACTCGGCAGCCTTCGTTACGCCGTCTGCGGCGCCGAACGCGTGCGCGACGAGACACGCCAGCTGGTCCGGCGCCGCTTCAACGTCGAGCTCCTCGAAGGTTATGGCGCGACCGAAGCTGCTCCGGTCATCTCGGTCAACCAGCCCGGCCGCAACCACCCCGGCACCGTCGGCCGCCTCCTGCCCGGCATGGAAGTGAAGTTCGAGCCCGTCCCGGGCATCGAAAAGGGCGGCCGCATGCTGGTAAAGGGCCCCAATGTGATGCAGGGCTACCTGTCTCCGTCAAAGCCCGGCCAGCTCCAGAAGCTCCCCGACGGCTGGCACGACACCGGCGACATTGTCGTACAGGATGAGGACGGCTTCCTCACCATCAAGGGCCGCCTCAAGCGCTTCGCCAAGATCGGCGGCGAGATGGTCTCGCTCGCCGTCGTCGAGAATTGCGCCTCCACCCTCTGGCGCGAACACGATCACGCCGCTGCCGTGCTGCCCGACAAGCGCAAGGGCGAACAGATCGTCCTCCTAACGACTTTCCCTAAAGCGGATCGCAGCGATCTCCAGCGCTGGGCGCAGGATCACGGCGTCAACGAACTCGCCCTGCCCCGCAAGATCTTCCAGGTGAACGCCATCCCCGTCCTAGGCACAGGCAAGATGGACATCGGCGCAGTGCAGAAGCTTGCCGCGGAGATCGCCGCCCGGAATGACAGCGGCCTGCATGCCGCCGAATAGCCCCCATTCCTAAGTCCAGTTAGGAATACCCTGCTTTCCTAAGTGTCATTAGGAATGACGCCAATTCCTAATGCTGCTTAACATCTCTCTGGATGACCGAGCGGGAATTGAACCCGCTGTCTTCGGGTTTGCGGCCCGACGCCTCCGCCGTTTGGCTTCCGGCCATCATGAGAATTGTCCGCCCGCGCGAGGTGGAGAACCGGGTGGGAGTCGAACCCACGATTGACGGGTTAAAAGCCCGTTGCCTTTGGCCACTTGGCGACCGGTTCACGCGCGCGATGATGCGATCGCTCGCATCGCGAGACGCAAGGCGCGTTTGCCCGCGGTTCAGTTCTGGTTGGCTTTTGGATGATCAGGCCAACGACGCCGAACAACTCGCCATTGCTTCCGCCGCCGGACGACTCTCGTCGTCAGCTACAGAAGTTAGCGGTGTTCTTTCGAAGCTGGCTCATGTGCTGGATATGCAAACCGACTGCGTCGCTTTCAAGGCGCGATTACTCGACCAGCTTCCACTGAAAATACTTCGACTGCCCAAGCAGCCCGGAGAGCTGTGCACCGACGTCCGCAACATTCGGCAGGCTCAGCTCGACAATTGTGGTGCGACCGGCCCTGACGTCGACCGCGAAAGGCGCGCTCTTGATGTAGTCGACCCGAGCAACAACTTCATGCCGGCCGGGTTGGACCGGCAAGGTCAGCGATTTTCCGTTGCCGACCTCACCGCCCTTCCCCCCGTTGATCAGGATGGCGACGTTCCGTGCCGCCCCTGTGAGGTGGGACGTGCGCCTGATTTCAATCGCAGTGTCGACACCTGGAATCGCGACGGCCGGATGAGCCACCAGCGGGACAGCAGCCACAGCCGCGGGCGGGGAAATGGCGCCCCCAAGCATACCGATCATTGGCGCCAGCGCGGCGGCGCCATGAGCATGCCACTCCACCCATTGCGGCAGGCTCAGATAGTAGGTGAGGCCGTCAGAAGGCTCGACCGCCTCGATCCGCACCGGCACGATCCGCTTGCCGTGCGTGTCCGCCAGCCCGACTTCGCGCATGACATGCTTCGAGGCGTTCGACGCCCGCGACACCAGAACGGCCAGCGTGTCTGACGCCTTCAACCCTGCGACGATTGCTTCGTTGTAGGCCTGTCCCGGCAGGATGGAGTCAGGCGCGATCCAGACGCTAACGCCGGCCGCGCGTAGCCCGTCGGCGACCTGTCGTGCAATGGCCGCGTCCTCGGTGGCGTATGAAAGAAAAACCTGTCCCATCGGCGCACCCTAGCCGGATTCAGCGGATTTCAAATGTGCAGCGGCCGCCCATAAGCGGCGAGGACGCTTTCGTGCATCATCTCGCTCAGAGTCGGGTGCGGGAACACCGTCTCCATCAGCTCCGCTTCCGTCAGCTCGCCCTGCCGCGCAATGGCGTAGCCCTGGATCAACTCCGTCACGCCCTCTCCCGCCATGTGCGCGCCGAGCAGTTCGCCGGTCTGCTCGTCGAAGATCGTCTTCACAATTCCTTCCGGCTCGCCCAGCGCAATCGCTTTGCCGTTTCCGATGAAGGGGAACTTGCCGATCTTCAGCTTGCGCCCAGTCTTCTTCGCGGCCTCTTCGGTCATGCCGACCGACGCCACCTGCGGATGCGAATAGGTACAGCCGGGCACATTCCACGGATCGAACTTGTGGCTCGGCGCCTTGCCGCTCATGCCTTCGACGACGATTACGCCTTCATGCATCGCCTTGTGCGCCAGCCAGGGCGGCCCGGTGACGTCGCCGATCGCGAAGAGCCCCGGCACGTTGGTCTTGCCGAACCCATCGACCACGATGTGCGTCTTTTCGACCTTCACGCCGAGGGCCTCTAGCCCGAGATTCTCGACATTGCCGACGATACCGACAGCGAGGATCACCTTGTCTGCCTTCAGCGATTGCGTCGCACCGCCAACAGCCACCTCGGCCGTCGCAAGGCCCTTGTCGACCTTCAGCGACTTTACCTGCGCTGACGTCAGGAACTTGATCCCCTGCTTGCCCAGCTGCTTGAGCATGAAGGCGGAGATCTCGGCATCCTCTACCGGCAGGATGCGATCCATCGCCTCCACCACCGTCACTTCCGCACCAAGCGTCCGGTAGAAACTCGCAAACTCGATCCCGATTGCGCCCGACCCGATCACCAACAGCTGCTTCGGCATCTCGGTCGGCACCATCGCCTCACGATACGCCCACACAGTCTTGCCATCGACCTTGAGCCCCGCGTCGGGAATCTCCCGCGCTCGCGCACCCGTCGCCAGCATCACGTTCTTCGCAGTGTAGGTCCCCTCGCCCTTCCCCTTCTCGACGATCACCTTGGGCGCAGACGCGCCCTTTTCCAGTCGCGCCGTACCAACCAGCACATCGATCTTGTGCTTCTTCATCAGGAAGGTGACGCCATTCGAAAGCTGCGAGGCCACCCCACGCGACCGCTTCACGATCGCATCGAGCAACACTTTCGGGTTCTCGACCGACAACCCGTAATCCTTCGCATGCGAGATGAGATGATAGACCTCGCTCGATCGCAGCAACGCCTTCGTCGGAATGCACCCCCAGTTGAGACATATCCCGCCCAACTCGGCGCGCTCTACGATCGCGGTTTTCATACCGAGCTGTGACGCCCGGATGGCGGCGACGTAACCGCCCGGTCCCGAGCCCACAACAATAAGGTCGTACGATTTGGCGTCGGCCAAGTCTCAGCTCCGTTGTTTGTCGGTTTTCCGGGCACGCGATCCGGCTGGACGTCGCGCCCAGTCGCGCAGCGTCGCAAACCACAGGATCACTGCCACTACCGCGATCAGCAGCAGCGCCGCCCCGTAGCCGATTGTCCGCGATGACAGATCAAGCGTCTCGTGCAGGAACCCATAACTCAATACCATGCCGACACTGATCGCCACGGCGACCACGCCAATGATGATCTTGAGCCGCAGCGACATCACAGCAGCATAGCCTCAGGCGTTTCGACGAACTGCTTGAAGCTCTGCAGCCAGCGTGCGCCCGTCGCGCCATCGACCACACGGTGATCGCAGGTCAGCGTCACGGTCATCATCGTCGCGATCACGACCTTGTCGTCCTTGACGATCGCACGCTTCTCGCCAGCACCGACAGACAGGATCATCCCCTCCGGCGGATTGATGATTGAGGCGAAGGCCTTCACGCCGAACATGCCAAGGTTCGAGATCGAGAACGTACCGCCCATGTACTCCTGCGGCTTCAGCTTCTTCTCGCGCGCACGCGCCGCCAGGTCCTTCATCTCCGCTGCGATCTGCGCCAGCCCCTTGGTCTGGGCATCGCGCACCACTGGCGTGATAAGCCCGCCCGGAATAGCGACCGCCACCGAGACATGCGCTGACTTGTGCTGCGCCACGCCCTTGTCAGTGAAGCTTGCATTCGCGTCCGGATGGGCGATCAGCGCCATCGCGCACGCCTTGATCAGCATGTCGTTGACCGACACCTTTACGCCGGCCTTCTCGCCCGCCTCATTGATGCGGACACGAGCATCCAGCAGATGGTCAATCTGAAGATCGATCGTAAGCGGGAAGTGCGGGATCTGCATGAAGCTCTGCGTAAGCCGCCGCGCCGTGACCTTCCGCACGCCATCAAGCGGGATCAGTTCGTAGGTGTCTGGCGCATAGATCCGGTCATCCAGCACCGCGGGCTCGATCAGGCTGGTGATGCCGCCGCCAACCGCCTGCTTGGCGGCGCCTGGCTGCGCCTTCTCGACGTCCGCCTTCACGATCCGCCCGTGCGGCCCCGAACCTTTCAGCGCCAGCAGGTCCACGCCCTTGGCGCTCGCCAGTCGCCGCGCAAGCGGCGAAACCTTCACGCGCTGCGCGCCCTTGCCGAGCGCCGGCGCCGGTTGCGGAGCGGGCGCCGTTTGCGCCGAGGCAGCCGGGCTAGCTGGCTTCGCGGCAGCGGGTTTTTCCGCGGCCTTCGCTTCAACCTTGGCTGGCGCAGCCTTGGGCGCTTCCGCCTTGCCTCCGCCAGCGCCCTTGGCCGGCGCAGCGCCGTCGCCATCAAGCTCGGCGATCACGGCATTCACCTTCACGCCCTGCGCGCCCTCGTCGACCAGCAGCTTCGTGACGGTGCCCTCGTCAACCGCCTCAACTTCCATCGTCGCTTTGTCGGTCTCGATCTCGGCGATGATATCGCCCGGCTTCACCTTGTCGCCGACTTTCACATGCCACTTGGCGAGGTTCCCCTCCTCCATTGTGGGCGACAGCGCAGGCATGGTGATGGGAGTCGCCATTATTCCTGCTCCACGTAGCAGACCTTCTTCGCCGCCTCGACGATGTCGGACGCATGCGGCAGCGAGAGCTTCTCCAGGTTCGCGGCATAGGGCAGCGGCACGTCCTTCTGCGCCACACGCATCGGCGGGGCGTCAAGATAGTCGAACGCATGCTCCGTCACGGCCGCAGCGATCTCCGCTCCGACGCCAAAGAAGCGCCAGCCTTCCTCGCAGCAGACGATGCGGTTGGTCTTCTTCACGCTTTCGATGACGGTGTCCGTATCCAGAGGCCTCAGCGAGCGCAGGTCGATGACTTCCGCATCGATGCCGATGCCCGCCAGCTCTTCCGCCGCATCCAGCGCGAATTTCACCATCCGCGAGTGCGCCACCAGCGTCACATCCGCGCCTTCGCGCCGGATCCGCGCCTTGCCGATCGGCAGCACGAAATCCTCAACCTCCGGCACATCGAACTCGACGCCGTACATCAGCTCATGCTCGAGGAAGACCACCGGATTCGGATCCCGGATCGCCGCCTTCAGGAGCCCCTTGGCGTCCGCCGCATCGTACGGCGCCAGGACCTTCAGACCCGGCACATGACCATACCACGCCGAATAATCCTGGCTGTGCTGTGCGCCCACGCGGCTGGCCGCGCCGTTCGGTCCGCGGAAGACAATGGGGCAACCCATTTGCCCGCCCGACATGTAGAGCGTCTTGGCCGCCGAATTGATGATGTGGTCGATGGCCTGCATCGCAAAGTTGAACGTCATGAACTCCACGATCGGCTTTAGCCCGCCAAATGCCGCGCCGACGCCAAGGCCTGCAAAGCCATACTCCGTGATCGGCGTATCGATCACGCGCCGATCGCCGAATTCCTCCAGCAACCCGCGGCTTACCTTGTACGCGCCCTGATACTGGCCGACTTCCTCGCCCATCAGGAACACGGTCTCGTCGCGCCTCATCTCCTCGGCAATGGCGTCTCGCAGCGCATCGCGCACCGCCGTCTTCTTGTAGGTCACGCCCTCGGGCAGCGTGGGGTCATGCAACCCCTCGGCCGCGGCCGTCTTCTGCTCCGGGGCACGCAGGCGGTGGCCGTCATTCCGCGCCTTCTGCTCGGGCGAGGCTGCTTCGGCCACGGCCTGCGGCGGCGCATCGACCTTCCCCGCCTTGCCATTCTTCTTCGCCGGCGCGGCATCGCCGCCGATCACGGCGATCAGCGCATTGACCTTCACGCCTTCGGTGCCCGCAGGCACGACCAGCTTGGAGATAACGCCCTCATCGACGGCCTCGACTTCCATCGTTGCCTTGTCGGTCTCGATCTCGGCGATCACGTCGCCGGGCTTCACGGTGTCGCCTTCCTTCACGAGCCACTTGGCCAGCTTGCCCTCCTCCATGGTGGGCGAAAGCGCGGGCATCAGGATGTCGGTCATCTCTAGCGGCTCTCCACAAGCACGTCGGTCCACAGCTCGTCCGGATGCGGCTCGGGGCTCGTCTGAGCGAACTCCGCTGAGTCATTGACGACCTCGCGCACCTCCGCCTCGATCTTCTTGAGATCGTCCTCGGTCACGTGCTTGGCTTCCAGCAGCTTCTTCTTCAGCATCTCGATCGGGTCGCGATGCTCACGCACGTCCTGCACTTCTTCCCGCGTGCGATATTTCGCCGGATCTGACATCGAGTGCCCGCGATAGCGGTACGTCTTCATCTCGAGGATGTACGGCCCATCGCCCTCGCGTGCGCGCGCCACGGCCTTGGCCGCCGCCCTGCGCACGGCCAGCACGTCCATCCCGTCCACTTCCTCGCCCGGGATCTCGAACGAGATGCCACGCTTGAACAATTCCGTCTCCGCCGAAGCACGCGCGATCGATGTGCCCATGGCATACTGGTTGTTCTCGATCACATAGACGACCGGCAATTTCCACAGTGAGGCCATGTTGAAAGCCTCATAGACCTGTCCCTGGTTCGACGCGCCGTCGCCGAAGTAGGCGATGCAGACCGCATCCGTCCCCTTGTACCTGTTCGAGAAGGCCAGCCCCGTCCCGAGCGGCACCTGCGCGCCCACAATCCCATGGCCGCCGAAGAAATTCTTCTCGCGGCTGAACATGTGCATCGAGCCGCCCTTGCCACGGGCGTATCCGCCCTCGCGCCCGGTCAACTCAGCCATCACGCCGCGCGATGTCATGCCGGTGGCCAGCATGTGTCCGTGGTCGCGATAGCCGGTGATCACCTGGTCGTCCGGGTCGAGCACCGACTGAACGCCCACCACCACGGCCTCCTGGCCGATGTAGAGGTGGCAGAAGCCAGCGATCAGCCCCATGCCGTACAGCTGCCCCGCCTTCTCCTCGAAGCGCCGGATAAGCAGCATGTCGCGATAATAGCCAATTAAATCAGCCTTCTGCGGCTCTGACACCGGTTTCCTAGTCTTTGCGGTGGGCTTTTTCGCTGCCATGGCGTGGGAATCCCTTTTGCCTGCCCGGAAAGATAAGGACGAAATCGACCTTGTCCCACGCTTATCGCGGGATTGACCGGCCAGTTCCACACCAAATTTGGGGAAGGATCAACGAACGGCGACGAGAAGTTCGTCCGGGCGCACGAATGACAGTTTTGTGCGGGCGATCTCTTCGACGTAGTCGAGGTCCAGGCTCTTGTCGCGCAGGCGCATGAGCGAGGCCTGGAGCGTCGCCTTTTCTGCTTTCAGGCGCTCGATATCGGCCTTCAACTGGGTTTCCTGCGCCTGCAGACCTGTCCAGGCCGCCAGCCCCTGATCGCCGGCCAGCGCATGGTACGAGAAATAGAGGATCAACCCGCCGATGACGCCGGGCAGAAGAATGGCTTTTGCCGTCTTCAGCAGGCCTTCCATCGACTGTCCTGAACCTCCCCGGACGCTACGCTCGAACCGGCCCGACCTGACCGCGACATGGTTAATCAGACATGAATCGGCGCTGCCGCCGACCCTCATGGTTACCGTATGCCACACCCGGTTGAATGGAGTGTGACTACGACGGTACGACCGGCAGGGTTGCTAGAGCTTCGAGAAGTCCGGCGCGCGCTTTTCACGGAAGGCGGTGAAAGCTTCCATCGCCTCGGCGCTTCGGAGCCTTTCGCCGAAGATCGCGCCCTCGGTGCGGAGCTGCGTCAGGATCGTTTCGCCATCACGCATCAGCTTCTTGGTCGCCATCACGGCGCCAAGCGGACGCTTGGCCAGCTTGGCCGCCGCCTCGCGCGCCGCGCCGATCACCTCGCCCGCCGGCATCGCGGCATTGGCCAGGCCCAGCTGGGCCGCCCGCGCGCCAGTGAAGCCATCGCCCAGCGCAAACATCGCGAACGCACGCGCATGACCGATCCGCGCCGGCATCAGCATGGAGGACGCCGCCTCCGGCACCAGAGCAAGGTTCACGAACGGCGTCGTCAGTTTCGCGTCATTGGCCACAAATACCAGATCGCAATGCAGCAACATGGTCGTGCCCACGCCCACCGCCAGCCCCGGCACGGCCGCCACAAGCGGCTTCGGGAACTGCGCGATAGCCTCGATGAACGCTCCAGCCGCCGGCGCCTCTCCGCCCATTGCCGCTGACGCGAAGTCCGCCAGGTCATTGCCCGAGGTGAAGCTGTCGCCTTCCGACGCCAACAGCACGACGCGGATGAATTTGTCCTCCACCGCTCGCTCCAGCGCCGCCGTCGCCGCGCGATACATCGCGTTCGACAGAGCGTTCTTCTTGTCCGGGCGGTTCCAGACGATCTCCATCACGCCGTTGTCGACGCTGATCTTCACAAGATCGGTCATGTCTTTTCCCTCTGTTTCGAGCGTTTGGCAGGCGTTGCGACGTCGGCCACATGGTTGAGCCAGCGGACAATGATATCCGCTTCGCGATCGGTGAATCCCTGCAGCATGCGCGTGTTTGCAGCAATCGTCCGGCGCGCAGCCTCGTCACGCTTGCGCTTGCCTGCGGGCGTCAGCGTCAGCCGCGCCGCCCGCCCATCGCCCTTCACATCAGAACGCTCAACCAGCTTTGCATCCTCAAGCCGCTGCGCCAGTCCTGATGCCGCCGACTGCGCAAGGTCCAGCGCCTGCGCCAGCTCGCCGATCAGCAACCCTTCATCGCCAAAGCAGAACAGCGCTCCTGCTTGCGTCGACGTCAGCCCGAGATCGGCGATATTGGCGTCAGCCGCAGCCGCCACGCGGCGCTGGGCGCGTGCGAGCAGCCAGAACATGCGGCGACTGGGTGCGGTCATAATCCAACGCTAGGCCAGATACATCGCATGCGCAATATCTATATCGCATGCGATGTTATTGCCGCTGCGTCAGAACACCAGGCTGCGTGACATCACGGAAACCGGTCCATGCGGCGTGCTCTGGGTGTCGTCCTGGGAGAACCCGCACTTGGCGTAGAACTGTACGGCGCGCGGGCTGGCCAGCGCCACCAGCACGCCTGCCTCGAGCGCGGTCGCAAACTGCGCGGCTTCTTCAACAAGCTTGCGCCCGATGCCGCTGCGCCAGAGATCAGGCTCCACGAAGGGCCCGTCCAGATCGGCGGAGCCATCCTCGTGCGGCGTGACGACGGCATACCCCGCCGCAGCGCCCCAGTGCTCGAACACGATCACGAGGCCGGCGTTGATATGATCATCTGACAATTCCACCGACGGCGGGCGCGCGGCCTGTTCTGGCCAGGCCGCGTCCCACTTCATGATCGCGCGACGCTGCAGCTCCTCCAGCGCTTTGCGCTCTGAAAGATGCGCGGGGCGGAATGAGCGCGTGATGGGATCAGCCTACGATTTCGTCGAGACGGAAGAAGAAGTTGATCTCGCGCTCGGCAGAGGCTTCCGAGTCCGAACCGTGGACCGAATTCTCGCCGATCGATTGCGCAAAGAGCTTGCGGACGGTGCCGTCGGCAGCCTTGGCCGGGTCGGTGGCGCCCATGACTTCGCGGTGATGAGCAACAGCGTTCTCGCCTTCGAGGACCTGGATAACGACCGGGCCCGAGGTCATGAAGTCGACCAGCTCGCCGAAGAAGCCGCGAGCCTTGTGCTCGCCATAGAAGCCTTCCGCCTGGGCGCGCGTCAGGCGCACGCGCTTCTGGGCGACGATGCGCAGGCCGGCTTTCTCGAACACGGCGTTGATCGCGCCGGTGAGGTTACGCTTGGTGGCGTCCGGCTTGATGATGGAGAAGGTGCGTTGGACGGCCATGTCGTGTTCCTGGGGGCGGGTATCTGAAAGGCTCGAAAGCCAGCTGAATCGGGTTTGGACGGCCCCTATATCCTTCGGAACCTGCCGCGCCAACAGGGGTCTATGGTTTATTGGCAGACGACGCTGGCGGTAGTCTGCCGCAGATGCAGGAGGGCCTCATGGCCGGCGACAATTCCCAGCAGATCCAGGACTGGAATGGTGCTGTCGGGGCTCACTGGGTCACCGAACAGGAGACCATGGACGCCCTGATCCGCCCGTTTGGGGAAGCCGCCCTCCGTGCTGCAGCTCCCCAGCCCGGCGAGCGTATCCTCGATGTCGGCTGCGGCTGTGGCGACACCTCTCTCGCGCTAGCCAAAGCAGTCGGACCTGCGGGCGGCGTGCTGGGTCTAGACGTTTCCGCCCCCATGCTTGGCCTCGCCCGACAAAGGGCCTCAGGCGTTGCGAACCTGTCGTTCATGGAGGCCGATGCCTCCAGGGCCAGCCTGCCTGGACCGTTCGACATCCTGTATTCGCGCTTCGGCGTCATGTTCTTCGACGATCCGCCGGCGGCGTTCGCTCATCTGAACAAAGCCATGAAATCCGGCGGCCGGCTGGCCTTCGCCTGCTGGCAAGGCCCTCGGGAGAACCCCTGGGCCTCTGTCGCCGCCATCGCCGCACGGCAGGCTGCAGCCCTGCCCGCTCCCCAGTCCGACCCCAACGCGCCGGGACCGTTCGCGTTCGCTGACCGCGACAGGGTGAAAAGCATCCTCGAGACCGCCGGCTTCCGGAATGTTCATGCGGAACCCTTCGAAGCCCCGGTCCGGATCGGCGCTAGCGCCAGGCAAGCTGCGGAAATGGCTTCCCGGATCGGCCCTGTCTCCCGTGCCTTCCGCGACACCACGGCGGATCAGCACCCCGCCATGTTGGCCGCCATCGAGGCGGCGCTCGCCCCCCATGCCGCTTCCGACGGCTCCATCGCCCTTCCCGGCCGGATCTGGGTGGTGACAGCGAGAACGGGCTGAAAACGGATTTGGGCGGCGCGAAAATGACGTCTGGGGCAGGTAAACCGCCCCTTCACCCGTTAACCGTTTATCTTTTATCAACTTTTACAGGTTAAAAAAGTTTTGAGAGACGCCTTTTTTACGTCGAAGTCCGTCTCCATCTAGCGGTGATGAGAAGACCGGGAAAAACATCCCGGCCAGGAACAGAAAAAAAGAGAACGGGCGCTCCCATGCTCGCAAAAAGAATGATTGTCGCGGCTTTCGCCGCACTCGCCGTTGGAATGTCCGCTCTGGCTTTCTCCGGCCCCTCCGACCTCTGCGTCGACCTCGAACCGCTTCCGACGGTCGTCGCGTCGAACTGAGGTTCGCCCTGAACTGATCAGGCTCCGCCCCGTTAGCCCGGGATTGGCGGAGCCTTGGTCGTTTCCCGACGTCTATTTCAGGTGCTGTTCGAACCAGGCGACCATCATGTTCATCGCCTCGGTGGCGATGGCGTCTGTTCGCACGGGGTCGCCCTTCACGTAGAAGTCGTGATCTGCTTCCGGGAAGACCTTGAGCGTGTTCTCGACGCCCGCCTTGTCGAGCGCCGCATGCATCGTCTCGGACTGCGCGATCGGCACGCCCTTGTCCGACCCGCCTGAAATGATCAGCGCGGGCGAGTCCTTCGGGTCGACGAAGTGGATCGGTGATATGCCCGCGCGCAGGCTGTTGTCGAAATCGATGACGCCGGACTTGGGCCGGTCGCCCAGCAGCACATCAAGATCGGTCGGCGGGAAATAAGCGACCACCGC
This sequence comes from Hyphomonadaceae bacterium, assembly GCA_047601145.1. Classification (GTDB taxonomy): domain Bacteria; phylum Pseudomonadota; class Alphaproteobacteria; order Caulobacterales; family Hyphomonadaceae; genus UBA7672. Next base: position 75,018 of record JASGJW010000003.1, on the reverse strand, counting down.
CTTCACGCGATTATCCGACCGTTCCAGCGGATTGGCGGCGGCCGGATCACCGTCATCCGCCATCATGCCGGCGACCAGTGACAGGTGCCCGCCGGCGCTGGCGCCCCAGACGCCGATGCGCGCGGGATCGGCGCCGTAGTCCTTGGCATGCAGCTTGATGTGACGCAGCCCGAGCCGGACATCCTTGACCGCATCCGGAATCTGGAAGCGCGGCGCAGAGGAATGATAGAGCGCGACAACAGTGAAGCCCTTGTCGATCAGCCACTGATAGCGCGCCTGCCGCTCCTCCGGCGGACCCCATTTTGATGTCCACCCGGCGGAGACCATGTTCACCACCAGCGCGCCATTCGCCTTCTTCGGCTTGAACACGTCGTAGGTGAGCGCCATGCCGTCGCGATGACCATAGACCACGTCGCGCACATAGGTGGCGGTTTTCAGTTCAGCAGCAGTTGGCAGACCAAGCGCCTTGCGCGGATACCCGCTGAGCGGGGCGCCGGGATCGGTGGGAGGCGGCGGCGTCTGGGCGATCGAAGACGCCGTCAGCAGCGTCGCAAAGGCAGCCAGGGCTAGCGCTCTCAGGGCCATCTCAGTCCTCCCACACGTGAAGCTCTGACTAGGTCGTCTCCGCAAACAGCTCCCGGCCGATCAGCCAGCGCCTGATCTCCGACGTTCCTGCGCCAATCTCGTAGAGCTTGGCGTCGCGCAGCAGACGGCCGGTCGGATAGTCGTTGATGTAGCCATTGCCGCCGAGGATCTGGATTGCGTCCAGCGCCAGTTGCGTCGCCGTTTCCGCCGCGAACAGGATCGCGCCCGCTGCATCCTTGCGCGCCGTGCGGCCGGCATCGCAGGCCTTGGCAACTGCGTATACATAGGCCTTCGCGGCGTTCATTTTTACGTACATGTCGGCGACCTTGCCCTGGATAAGCTGGAACTCGCCGATGGATTTGCCGAACTGCTTGCGGTCGTGGATGTAGGGCAGCACCACGTCCATGCAGGCCTGCATGATGCCCGTCGAACCCGCCGCTAGGACAGTGCGCTCATAGTCGAGCCCGGACATCAGAACCTCGACGCCACCATTGAGCGGGCCCATCACGTTCTCTTCGGGAACCTCGCAATCCTCGAACACCAGCTCGCCGGTCTCCGATCCGCGCATCCCAAGCTTGTCGAGTTTCTGCGCAACGCTAAAACCTTTGAATCCCTTCTCGATGATGAAGGCCGAGATGCCGCGCGAGTTCTTGTCCGGGGCCGTCTTGGCGTAGACGATCAGCGTGTCGGCCGAAGGGCCATTGGTAATCCACATCTTCGAGCCGTTGAGGACGTAGCGCTCGCCCTTCTTCACGGCCGTCAGCTTCATCGACACGACGTCCGAGCCTGCTCCCGGCTCAGACATGGCCAGCGAGCCGAGGTGTTCGCCAGTCATCAGCTTGGTCAGGTATTTCTTCTTCTGCGCATCCGTGCCCCAGCGCCGCATCTGGTTCACGCACAGGTTGGAGTGTGCGCCATAGGAGAGGCCTACCGACGCGGACGCCCGGCTGATCTCTTCCATAGCCACCGCGTGCTCGAGATAGCCGAGGCCGGATCCGCCCCACTCTTCCTCGACCGTGATGCCCAGCAGGCCCAGCTCTCCCATCTTCGGCCAGAGATCGCGCGGGAACTCGTCCGTGCGGTCAATCTCCGCCGCCCGAGGCGCGATTTCGGATTGCGCAAAGCTTGAGACCGTATCGCGGATCATGTCCGCGGTCTCGCCAAGGTCGAAGTCGAGGTAGCGTGTGTTAGGGATCATGGGCGGCAATCTACCCAGCGTGGAGCAGATTGCCAGCCGCCCTTAGGTCAGCCGATCAGGCTTTGTCCGAAGGCCGGTTCCAGAAGATGAAATAGACGCTCATCAGCATCATGACGCCGAATACGGCGAGGAGCGTCGCCGCTGCGCGCGGGGCCTCACCGCCCAGCTCGGACGTGTCCTTGAAAGTATCCACAGCACCGATCAGCAGGCCGAGCACCGACAGGACGAGAACGACGATCCACGGCGCCAGCGCCAGCCAGCGGCCGGAGATCGGTCCAAGGCGCTTGGCGTGACCGTTGACGACCTTTGCCTTCCGCTCGCCCTCGGCGAACATTTCGGCGGGATCAAGGCCGGGGTCGAAGACTTCGGTATCGTCGATTACGGGCCGCTTGCGCGACGCAACCGTTCCGGACCGCTCGGCAGGCTTTTCGAAATCAGGCAGACCTTCACGCACCTGCGGAGCAGCAGCTTCCTGCTGGCTGATCTCCTGTTCAGCGCGCTCGAGAATGCGGGCGACGCGCTCGGCCACCGTGCGGCGGGCCCCATCGAGTTCTTCAGCGGTCCTCGGGGACGGGATCGGCCCGCGTGCGACGGCTTGTTCCGGCGGCGCGACGGTCGCGTCTGGAGGCAGCGGGATTTCAGGGCTGGGCGAAATGGCTTCCATGGTGCGCTCTGCAAGGCGGCGAACGGCTTCCGCGATATCGCCGGAGGGCGATGGACCGGTGCGCATGTCCTCGTCATCGGGATGACGTGGACGCGGCTGGCCAAGGCTGTCGGCGACGGTGCGGACCGGCTGTTCGACGGCGTCGATTTCCGGCTTCACGACCGGCGTAGGCGCAGACGGCCGGCCGCTGGGATGCTCCAGGAAGAGCGCCTTTTCGGCAGCGCGGCGACGGACAAGCGCATCGACGATCATGACCCGGCCATGGATGCGAGCCCTGCGCCACGCATCGAAGCTGTTGGCGGCGGCCAGATAATCGCCGGCGTTAAGGTTACGAAGGACGTCGGAGTCCCTGAACTGGGCAGGCGAGATGTTGAACGCCAGCGAGACCAGCGCATCGAACTGGTTCTGCATCACCGGCGCGTAAAGCATCGGTGCGATCGCGTCTTCGACCGGCTTGATGTCGTAGAGCAGCAGGTCCTCCGCGTCGGCCTCGCTGATTGTCAGCCCCTCACGGGCGGTGCGGACGTGGCCATAACCGATCGTCCAGCGCCCGTCCGGCAGGCGGGTTGCGGTTTCGCGGAATCCTTCGAAGCTCTTGATGAGCTCAAGGCCTTCCTTCGAAATACGCATACGACCAGACATTGTCCCGACCTGACACATTCCCCCGGTATTTCGCGTATCCGGTGCAACCCGGACGCCAATCTCGCCGGAGGGACGCCCACGTCAGGGAAGCAACAGACTTGCGAGGCCGAGGAAGACGAAAAAACTCGCCATATCAGTGGATGTAAGCACAAACACAGACGAGGCCACAGCCGGGTCGGCGCCGATGCGCTTGAGCGTCAGCGGGGCGAGGATGCCGACCAGGCCCGCCCAGGTGAACGTAGCTGTCATGGACATGCCAATCAGCAGGCTGATGGTCGGGTTCTGGAACCAGGCCAGCACCACCAGGGCGGCGCTCCAGGCGATGATGGTGCCGTTGATGATAGCCGTCAGCGCCTCGCGGCGAATGGCGCGGCGGACCAGCGGGCCTTCGAGGTCGCGCTCGGCAATGGCGCGTACGGCGACGGCAAGCGCCTGCGACCCGGCATTGCCAGAAAGCCCGGCCACCACCGGCATCAGGAAAGCCAGCGCCACATGAGCATCGATGACATGGGCAAACGCCGACACCACGGTCGAGGCCAGGAAGGCCGTCACGAGATTGACGCCCAGCCACGGAATGCGCGCACGCACGGCGGAGAGGATCGACTGGTTGACGCCAGCCTCGCTAACGCCTGACAGCGCGAGGATGTCTTCTTCGGCCTCTTCCTGGATAACGTCGACGACGTCGTCGATGGTGATCATGCCGGTCAGGCGGCCGGCCTCATCCACCACTGGGGCGGAAGCAAGGTTGTACTGGCGGAAGAGGTAGGCGACTTCTTCCTGGTCCATCTCCGGCCGCACATGGACCGGGACTTCCTTCATGATGTCCTTGAGAGGCTTCTCCCGTGAGTAACGCAGCAGGCGCGACACAGGCACGCTGCCCTGCAGGCGGAATGCCGGGTCGACGATGTAGATCTCAAAGAACGTCTCCGGCAGGTCGTCGTCGCTGACCGTCCGCATGTGGTCGATCGCCTGCCCTACCGTCCAGAAGACGGGCGCCGCCACGAAGGCGCGCTGCATGAGGCGGCCGGCGGATTCATCGTCGAACGACAGCGAGCTTTCGATCGCCGCGCGGTCGGTTGCGGAGACCTTGGTGAGAATGCGCGCCCGGCGGTCCTCCTCGAGATCACTGAGCAGGAAAGACGCGTCGTCGGAATCGAGGTGCCCGATCATCGCCGTCACGGCAGCATCGGTCAGCTCGTGCAGCGCCTCGAGGCGCGCCGTATCTGACAATTCCGCGACAGCTTCGGCGGGCAGGTTCTTGCCCAGGAGGTGGATCGCCTTCCGGAAGCCCTCCGGCGGCAGGTGTTCCAGAAGGTCGGCGGTGTCGGCCGGGTGAAGCTCCTTCACAGTCCGCCACAGGAACGGCTTGTCGCCGTCGCCAATGGCGCCGACGAAGCGGGCGATGAAGGTGGGCGAGATCACCCCGGATTCGGACACGTCAGGGGTCTCAACAGCAGTTTCGGGCGCGTCGGGGTCGCGGGTGTCATTCATGGCGACCTCCCTACTCCGAACGGCGTTCTCTCTGTTGATTTGCTGGTGCGGTCGAGAAGACTCGAACTTCCACGCCTTGCGGCGCTGCCACCTCAAGGCAGTGCGTCTACCAATTCCGCCACGACCGCACGTCGGGCAAGGGCGCCGTATATGACGGGTCGGGCGGCTTGTGAAGTCAGAATGTCTGGGACGAAATGGCCGCCAAAAAGCCCCGGAAAACGGGCTTATTGCTCGGTGGCGAAATAATCCTCGACCTGAGCGGCCTTGGTGATGTTCACGGAGATCTTGTCGTTCTCGATGATCAGCTCACCCCGGGCGATGGGGTGGTTGTTGGCGAGGATCCAGACCTCGTCGTTTTCCTGCGTATCCAGCTGGATCACGGCGCCCCGTCCCATCCGCAGCAATTGCTGCATGGGCATCAGCGACCGTCCCAGAAGGACAGTTATCTCGACCCCGACCTGGTTCAGTTGCGACTGCACGCGGAAGCTCCGATATACCGGTGGCAGAGTCAGGGTTTCGGCTTTCGGACAGGTTAATGACCACTGGATGGGCCATTTCTGAGGGGCTTGTCGGCTATGCCGAAGCCGTCGCCGCGATGGAATCGCGCGCCGCCGCCATCGCCGCGGGCGAGGCCGATGAGCTGATCTGGCTCCTCGAACACCCTCCCCTCTACACGCGCGGGGCCAGCGCGAAGGAGGACGATTTGCTGGATGCGTCGCGTTTCCCAGTATTCGACACCCAGCGCGGCGGCCAGTTCACCTATCACGGCCCCGGCCAGCGCGTGGCTTATGTGATGCTCGATCTCACGAAGCGGGGCCGCGATGTGAAGCAGTTCGTCTGCTCGCTGGAGGACTGGGTTATCCGCACGCTGGCGACCTTCAATGTGAAGGGCGAACGGCGGAAGGGACGCGTGGGCGTCTGGATCGATCGCACGAAATCCGGCGGCCAGCTGCGCGAGGACAAGATCGCGGCCATCGGCGTGCGGTTGAAGCGCTGGGTCAGCTATCACGGCATCAGCCTGAACGTGGAGCCGGACCTCTCCCACTTCGGCGGCATCACGCCCTGCGGCGTCAGCGACCCCGGCCTTGGCGTCACCAGCCTTGCCGACCTCGGCCAGCTGATCCCGATGCATGAGGTCGACGTGGCGCTGAAGGCTGCATTCGAGGAAACATTCGGCCCGGTCGAGCGCATCGCGCCGCCAATTCTCTAAAGAGATCTAGCCGCCACTCAGCGGCGGCAGCAGCGCGACTTCATCCGACGGCGTGACGCGCGTGCCCGCCTCATCCGCCACCAGCGACTGGTTCACCGCGATCCTCACCGACTTCGAGCGGATTGTGTCAGCCAGATCGGGGTTCTCGTTCGCCAGCATCGCGCGCAGCTCAGCGACTGTGCCGACGCCTTCCGGCATCGCGATGGAAGCAGCGCCGAAGGCATCCTTCAGCCGGCCGAACAGGAGAACCACGCCCGCCATCAACCGCCCGTGTGGGACATGGTGCGCGGAGACGCTGGCGTGGCGAGGCGCGCCGCATCGAAATCATGACCCTTGGGCTTGCGCTCGATGGCGCCGAGGATCGTCTCGCGCAGCAACGCGCCCGACGGATCGGAGCGGAGCGCTTCGCGCAGATCGGCGCCATCCTCGCGGCCAAGGCAGGTGTAGAGACGGCCTGTGCAGGTGACCCGCACGCGGTTGCAGCTCTCGCAGAAATTGTGGGTCAGCGGCGTGATGAAGCCGAGCTTCCCGCCCGTCTCTTCGACCTTCACGTAACGCGCCGGGCCGCCCGTTGTGTAGTTGAGATCAGTAAGCGTGAACTGTTGTGCGAGATCAGCGCGGACTTTCGACAGGGGCAGGAAGTCTTCCACGCGGTCCGTCTCGGCCTCGCCCATGGGCATGGTCTCGATCAGCGTCATATCCGCCCCACGCTCGTGGGCGAAGCGGATCAGTTTCGGGATTTCAGCCTCGTTGATGCCGGCGAGCGCGACTGTGTTGATCTTCACCTTGAGACCCGCGCGGATGGCTGCGTCGACGCCCCCGAGCACATCGGCCAACATATCGCGGCGGGAGACCTTCTCGAACAGGTCGCGCTTCAGCGTATCAAGCGACACGTTTATCCGTCGCACGCCGATCGCCGACAGTTCGCCCGCATACTTCGAGAGCAACGTGCCGTTGGTCGTGAGCGTCAGTTCGTTGAGTCCATGGCCGAGATGGCGCGAGAAGCGGGCCATCAGCTCCATGAAGTCCTTGCGTACCAGTGGCTCGCCGCCCGTAATGCGCAGCTTGTCAACGCCGAAGGCGGCGAAGGCGGTGACCAGCTCGTCCAGCTCCTCGAACGACAGCACGTCCTTGCGCGGCAGGAAGGTCATGCGCTCGGGCATGCAGTAGGTGCAGCGCAGGTCACAGCGGTCGGTGATCGAGAGGCGGAGGTAGGTGACACGGCGCTGGAACGAATCCACGAGCGCACCCTGCGCCGCCGCGAGTGCGGTCGGGGAGGCGTTTGTCGCCAGCTTTTCTGCCGGCCGCGCATTGATGAGCGTGTAAGCCATTCCCGTCAGATTACAGCGTTATAGTCGGCCAAGTCGAGCGGTCCGAAAGTGCACGATGCCGCGAGTTTTCGTGTGGCTCGGCCCGGCCCTTCGCTTGCGCAACGGGCGTTCGGCCCTCGATTTGGTCCCCGGACCAAATCACGCCTTCGGGGCCGGCCTCACCCCATCGGATACCTGATTTCCTTGGAAACCTCGTCGACCTTCTTCAGGACCTCGGCATCCAGGGTCACTTCCGCTGCCTTGAAGATGTCCGGCAGATGGTCCTCGTGGGTCGCGCCTACAATCGTCGAGGCGACGAAATCATGCTGCTTCGACCAGGCGGTGGCGAAGGTCGTCACTGACATGCCAAGCTCCTGCGCGAGGCTGATCCAACGCTCGGTGGATGCAAGCGTCTTCTCGTTGACGAAGCGGCGGGCCATCGGCGCCTGGCGAGCCGGCATGTCCTTGCACTTCGTGAAGCGCGCGCCTTCGGGCCACGCACCGCCCTGATACTTGCCCGTGAGCACGCCGCCGCCGAGTGGTGAATAGGGGATCAAGCTCACGCCCTCCTGGCGGCAGACCTGCGCCAGGTCGTCCTCGAAGCGGCGGTTGTTGAGGCTGAAATTGTTCTGGATCGACTGGTGCCGCGCGATGCCCAGACGTTCGGATGCGGCGATGGATTTCATCAGCCCCCAGCTCGTCTCGTTCGAGCAGCCGAGCACCCTCACCTTGCCAGCCGTTACCAGATCGTCGAGCGCACACATGTGCTCGTCATAGGCAACGCCATGGTCGGGCCAGTGAGTTTGATAGAGATCGACATAGTCGGTGCCGAGCCGCTTCAGGCTGGCCTCTATGGCGGCGACAATGTTGTGGCGATCGAGCGACGTCATCGCCGAGCGCTGGGCCGACTTGATCCAGCCGTGAGAAGGGCCGGAGACTTTCGTGGCGAGCAGGATCGCGTCGCGCGGCTTGGTCTTCATCCAGCGGCCGACGATCTCCTCTGTGCGGCCGGCATACTTCGCGTCGGGCGGCACGGGATAGTTCTCGGCCGTATCGTAGAAGGTGATGCCCGCCTCGAAAGACTTGTCGAGAATGCGATGGCTCATCGCCTCGTCAGCCTGGTTTCCGAACGTCATCGTGCCCATGCAGATCTCGGACACGAAGATCGGGCTACGGCCCAGGCGGCGGGTTTTCATGCGGACTCCCCTGATGTCGCGCTTACAGATAGCGATGTGAGCGGGCGCTCACAAGTGGCCAGAGCGCAACGCAGCTCGCACTTCCATCAATATCACCCCGAGCATGTTCTTACCGCTACCATCTCCGCCATCGGCCCAATAGGAGTTGTTGGCCGTGTGCTCAATGATGATCGCGTCGCCGGTGCCGAGAAGGGTTTCGCGAACATCGGCGTGCTGCCGCACCTTTGCGCGGACAGCCTTGCGCATGACATCGTCTTTCGCCGAATCCCAATCAGGCCGAAGTAGGAAGTCGCGGCGTCTACCGATCCGCGCAGCCACCATTGGAGACTCTTCCGAGTTTATCTTTCTGTGCGCTTCCGGGTCAGTGAACTTCTGTGCCTGAAAAAAGTGTTCGGTCGTTCTCCAAACCTCGCCATCGATCTCGACCGGATGGGCCGAAAAATTTGAAAAGCAGCCGTAAGGATCTTTCGTCCTGTAGAATTTGATCTCACCGGTCATTTCAACACTTCCAATAACCTCAGATCTCCATCAGGCGCGGCATCAGTTCGACCATGTTGCAGGGCATGTGGCGCGAGTTGAGTTGCCAGCGGATGAGCTTGTCCCAGCCATCCTTCACCGCGCCGTTCGAGCCCGGCAGGCAGAAGATGAAGGTGGCGTTGGCAACGCCGGCGCAGGCGCGCGACTGGAGCGTGGACGTGCCGACGCTCTGGAACGAGACGAGGTGCCAGACGATGTTGAAGCCCTCGATCTCCTTGTCGAAGAGCGGGCGCACGGCTTCGGGCGTGACGTCGCGGCCGGTGAGGCCTGTGCCGCCGGTTGTGACGACGGCGTCGATGTTCGGATCGGCGATCCATTTGCGCACGACGGCGCGGATGGCGTTGACCTCGTCGGGCACGATGGCCTTGTCGGCGAGTTCGTGGCCGGCCTCCTTCACCCGATCAGCGAGGATGTGGCCGGACGTATCCGTCTCGTCGGTGCGCGTGTCCGAGATCGTCATCACGCAGATGCGCAGCGGCTTGAATTCCATCGTGTCGACCATCTTGCCGCCCGGGGCGGTCAACGGCGGATAGGCGGGTCCGGGCATGTAACTACTCCTTGGTCCAGCGCGCGTGCGCTTCGCGATCATCAGCGCGGGGTTCTATCCATTCCACGCCTTCGGCGCGAAGCTCTTTCTTCCAGAAGGGCGCTTCGGTCTTGAGGCGGTCCATCAGGTAGTCGACGGCCTGCAGGGCATCGCGGCGGTGTTTCGAGAGGGCGGCGACGAGCACGATCGCCTCGCCGGGCGCCATGCGGCCGTAGCGATGGATCACCAGCGTGTCGATCACATCGAAGCGCGCGCGCGCGTCGGCCTCAATCTGGGCGATCTGCTTTTCGGTGAAGCCGGGATAGGCTTCGAGTTCAAGCGCGGAGACCTCACCGCCATGCGCGCTGTCGCGGACCGTGCCGATGAAGCTGGCGAGCGCACCGGCTTCGCCGCGGTCCTCGGCGAAGGCGGCAGTTTCGGCATGCGGATCGAAGGGTGTGGTCTGGACGCGGATCATGTGGCGAAATCTAAAGGCGTTGGGCGCGGATAGGAAGGCGCCGCGCTATCCTTTGAGCCCGACCAGCACCGCGCCGCCGCCGACCATCGCGATGCCGGCCCAGTTCTTCCAGCTCAATGTCTCGCTGAGAAAAGCCACGCCGAGGATCGCGACCAGCACGATGCTGAGTTTGTCGATCGGGGCGACCTGCGAGGCCTGTCCGAACGAGAGGGCGCGATAGTAGCAAAGCCATGACAGGCCCGTCGCCAGACCGGAGAGCGCGAGGAAGGTGATCGTCCTGCCGGACAACTCCGTCAGCGGCTGGGCGACGCCTCGCGCCAGCACCAGTACGGCGACGAAGCCGAGGATCACGACGACGCGGATGAGCGTGGCGAAATCCGGGTCGACGCCGGTGACGCCGACCTTGCCGAGGATGGCCGTCATCGAGGCGAACAGCGCCGAGAGCAGCGCCCAGAAAACCCAGGAGTTGAGCATCGCTTTCATTGCCGCCTTCGCTGATGAGCGCCGGCGGGCAGACTACTGAAGAAGATGGCTGCGCCATAGTCCCGGACTATGCGGACGGCTTCAGGATCGCCGCGGAGAATGGCGGGAGCATGAGCGTCGCGCCGTTGAGCACGGCTTCAGCCTGCCAGAGCAGGTCTGGCTTGGACCCACAGGGGCGGCTGGTGTCACGGCCGGTGAAGTTGAAGACGCACTGGATGCGCTCGCCCGCGAGTTCGCGCTCGAAGACGAGGAGACCGTCCGCGGCTTCGATGACGCGGAAGCTTCCGGAGACGAGCGCGGGGCTGGCCTTGCGGAGTTCGATGAGCTTGCGGGTCGTGTGGAGCATCGACTCGGCGAGCTTCTCCTGCTTCTCGGCGGCGATGAGGCGCTGGCGTGGATCGACCGGGAGCCAGGGCTCTTTCGCCCTGGTGAAGCCGGCGAGAACTTCGTCCTTCCATGGCATCGGCGTGCGGCAACCGTCCCTGCCCTTCGTCGCGGGCCAGCCGGCGACGCCCCACGGGTCCTGCAGCTTGTCGAACGGGACGTCGGCTTCGGGGAGGCCGAGCTCTTCGCCCTGATAGAGGAAGATCGTGCCCCGCAGCGCCATCAGCAACGCCATGAAGAGCGGCGCGGCGCGCGGAGGCGGGCAACCGATCGCTTCACTCCAGCGCGTAGCGACGCGGGTGACATCGTGGTTGGAGAAGGCCCAGCTGGGCCAGCCATCGTCTTCGCCTTCGCGCCACTGCGTGAGGATGTCGGCCATCTTCTCGACGCCCGGCCAGGCGCTGAGGAAGTCGAACGAATACGCCGTGTGGAGGCGATGCTGCCCTTTGGTGTACTCGGCCATCAGGCCGTAGGAGCCGGGGGCGAGCTCGCCGACCATCATGTTGGGCCCGTGACCGTCGACGCGCTCGCGGAGCTTGGCGATGAAGTCGAGGGTTTCGGGTTGGTTCGAGTTGAACTGGTGGAGCTGCATGTTCCGCGGAAGCGCGGGTTTCGGATCGCCCGAGGGCGGGTTGTCGCGCAGCTGCGCGTCGTGGACGTAGTAGTTCGCGACATCGAGGCGGAAGCCGTCGACGCCCATGGTGAGCCAGTAGCGGGCGACATCGAGGATCGCGGCGCGGACGGCTTCGCTGCGGTAGTTCAGCTGGGGCTGCGTCGGCAGGAAATTGTTGAGGTAGTACTGGCGTCGGCGGGGTTCCCAGGTCCAAGCCGGACCGCCGAACCAGGCCTGCCAGTTGTTGGGCGGGGAGCCATCGGGCTTTGCGTCGGCCCAGACATACCAGTCGGCCTTGTCGTTCGAGACGTCCTGGCGGGACTGCTGGAACCACTCATGGTCCGAGGAAGTGTGGGACCAGACCTGGTCGATAATCACTTTCAGGCCACGCTCGTGGGCGGCCTTGAGGAGCGCCTGGAAATCCTGAAGCGAGCCGAAGAGCTGATCGACTTCGCGATAGTCGGAGACATCGTAGCCGAAGTCCCGCATCGGACTCTTGAAGAAGGGCGAAAGCCAGACGCCGTCGACGCCGAGCGCCTTCACATAGTCGAGCTTCGAGGTGACGCCTTTGAGGTCACCGACGCCATCGCCATTCGAGTCCATGAAGGAGCGCGGATAGATCTGGTAGAGCACCGCGCCCCGCCACCAGTCCCGCTCCCCGTCTACCGCCACTCTTATTCTCCCGCCGATACAGGATCAGAACACGACAAGAGGATTAAGCATCCCTTCCGGAGGCCGGCCGAATTCGTGAATCCGGCCGGCTCCGGCGGCAATGAATTGCCTAGAACGGGATCTCGTCGTCGAAATCGGCGCCGCGGGAGAAGTCTTCCTGCGGACCCTTGCCGCCCTTGCCTTTCGCGCCAGCGCCGCGCGCAGGGGCGCGATCCTGGTTGTACTCGGCGCGATCCCCGCCGCCGGCGCCATCGTTCTTGCCGTCGAGCATGGTCAGCGTCGAGTTGAAGTTACGCAGTACGACTTCGGTCGAATACTTGTCGTTGCCGTCCTTATCCTGCCATTTGCGAGTTTCGAGCTGGCCCTCGAGATAGACTTTCGAGCCCTTCTTCAGGAACTGCTCGACGATGCGCACGAGGCCTTCGTTGAACACGACGACGCGGTGCCACTCGGTCTTTTCCTTGCGTTCGCCCGAGGCCTTGTCGCGCCAGGTTTCCGATGTTGCTACCGAGAGGTTTGCGATCGAGGAGCCCGAAGGCATCTGCTTGATCTCGGGATCCCGTCCGAGGTTGCCCACGAGGATCACCTTGTTGACCGATCCGGCCATTGTCGTCGTCCTTTTCCACTCCGGCCCCAGGTGCTTTTCCGCACGCCGCTCCGGTTCCTGACACAAGCGGGCACCGTAGAACCGCCCGCCACTGCATGCGACACGCGGGAGCCGCGTTCGCGTCACCAACCTGTGGACGCTGTGAAGCATCCACAAGTGGGTGACGCACGCACGGTTGCGCATGTTCGCTCTTTGTTCTTCCACAAAACCGACGTCTGCGCAAGGCATATCTGCGGTATGGTGGAGCAAAGTCACCAAAGTTGGTGATCTGACATGAGTGCGGTTGTAATAGCGCTATGTCTTGGGCTGCTTCAAACAGTCGGCGTCTACGCCGTTGTGCCTACTCGTTGTCATCCACGTGTATCGGACGCCACCGCCACCGTCCGGGATCATGATCAGCCGAGAGCAGTATTCGGTTCTATGTCGCTGCGTTCCGGGGAACGTATCGCTGTATTCAATCCATCCCCACAAATAGAATTTCTTTTGCTGCCTCTGGAGGGCGAGCCGATCCGGGACCTTCAGAAATGGCCCACCCATGTGGACTTTCTGCCCGGCCCCCAGGTTGAAAACGGAATCCCCTCCCTGACCAATATCCGGAAAATCAAAATCCTGGGGCAGTTCTGTATCCCGAAGTTCATATCCAAAATTTGTCCGGACGCGTTGAGTAGGGGTCTGTCCCGTATTCTTCCAAACGGGCTGAAGGTGGACCTCGCCCGTCGCATACTCGACGTGATCAATTTCAACGAAGGTCAGGTAAGCGCGCAGCTGGCGCTCGGCGGAATTCTTCGAATCCTTGATTGGCCGCCATAGCCGCTTTCAACGTGCCACGAACAACAAGGACGGCCCACAAGCTGAGCAACAGTCCTCCAAAGGTGGCCGCCATCATCAGCGCTTGGACCGGGGTGTCCCCGAGCCACTGTGGCGAACCTTCGCGCTGTTCGCTCTGGGTGGTCTGTGGTGCTTTGCTTGTGCCCGCATCAGCGGAAGCTTCATCGCGCCCGCTGGTCGCTTCTGGGGTGGCTTGGCCGCGCTGTTCGTCGGTGGTGCGCTGATCTTCTATCTGACTCTGGGACCGCTTCTGTAGTCCGTCCCTATCAAGCAGAGCGGGCGCAAACAGTAGAGCGATGACCGCCGCTAGGCTTCCAGAGACAGGGTGGAACAGCCTATCGCGGTCAGACATTGCAGCCTGAACGCGGCTGTGAAGCCGCCCCTGCTGAGTTTGTCTCGACTGCCCCCGGTCCTTGCATTGGGAAACAATCAGGGCCGGCCTGCGAGGGAGTCAACGGAACTAGCCGGTGGGTTGAAGTGAAGCAGCCTCACCGACTATGGTGATTTCGCCCCGTGCGGGTCTCGGGATTGCTTCGTGCCATCTAATCGGCTCTATTCCCGGCCAACGAGTTCTGGGGGGCGTTGGGGTTCGTGCCGCGAGTTGCTGAGAAGCCTATTGCGGAGGCCGTGTGGGAATGGGCATCGTCCGCCCTGGTTGGAGCGATACCCCTAGCCGCGCACTTTGTTGCAGTGGCTCCCCGAGGCGCCGCAGAGATCGTTGTCGCCGATTTCGTTCCGGACATCCTTTTCGTCGCCATCGCCATGTCCGGTGCGAGCATGGTGTCGCTGATACCCAAGCTCCGGCGAGAGATATTGCCCGTTTCGGCTCTTGGCCCTTCCGTGGGCGGCCTCATGGCCCTGAATCTCGTTCTTGTCGTCGGATCGGCTGCCATGTACGGCACGGCGGTCACCGAGACCCCGAGCATGACCCTGTTCTTGACCGGCTTAGCTTTCTTGATCGGTTCCGCCTTGAATTCATTGTCTATCGACGTGGTGATCGCTACCGCGAACGGAAAGACGCCACATTGAAAACACCAGTTGGACGCGGCGTAAACCTTGATCGTGATCAAGCACGCCCCATAACAGTTGCATAACGAATAGAGGGCTTAATCCCCATGATGACCGAATTCGAAATCACCTTGCTGATCCTCCCGCTCGCCGCCGGGCTGATCTCGGGCGTCATTGTCGTTCGTCATCTGATCAGAGCGGCCAGCAATGGCACCCTTGGCGGTAAACGGATCTAGCCGTCGACGCTACTTGCTCAGCGCGAGCGCTTTGACGCCCAGCGCATCCAAGCATTGAAGCAGGAAGGCCGCTGAGAAGGTCCCGCGTGCTATCTTGTTCTCTAGCGCCGCTGGCGTGATTTCGACGCCAAGGCGCTTCAGGCCCGCTTGCAGCTTCGCATAATCGGCCCCGCCATCCTTTATGATGGCCCGCAGGGCTTCCTTGGCCTTCCGTTCATAGGCTTCTTGGAGCTTGGCGCTTTCGCCCTTCAGCTCCTGCTTCATCGGCCCGCCGCCCGGTATCATTCGGACTTTACGCAGCTTCGTTTTCGTCGCGACCATGGGCGCTCCGGACAAATCATCGATTTTGGTGATTTACCCCTTGACGGCGATTCCGGCAAGCCTCATGTATGAGTCACCAAACATGGTGACCCACAAATGGCTACCCACTTCCTCAAGACCCCCGGCGCCCGCTCGCTGAAACTGGCCCAGGTTCTCCGCATGTCGGAAACCGAAGCCCGCGAGGCCTTCAAGGCGATACGTTGGGCCGACACCGATGGCGAGCCGGTCTGCCCGGTCTGCGGCTGCCTTGAGCATTACTACCTTGCCGGCCATCAGCGTTGGAAGTGCAAGGGCTGCGCGAAGCAGTTTTCCCTGACCTCCGGCACCATTTTCCATTCTCGCAAGATGGAAGTCCGCAACATCCTCGCCGCGATCGCGCTCTTCTCGAACGGCGTCAAAGGCCATGCCGCCCTCCACCTGAGCCGCGACCTTGGCCACGACTACAAGACCTGCTTTGTCCTGCTCCATAAGATCCGTGAGGCCCTCGGCCTCGCGATAGACAACTCAGCCCTCAAGGGCGTTGTTGAAATCGACGGCGCTTATGTCGGCGGCTATGTGAAGCCCGCCAACAAGCGCACGGATCGCAAGGACCGCCGTCTTCTCGAAAACCAGACCGGCAAGCGCCAAGTCATCGTCGCCATGCGTGAGCGGAAAGGCCGCACGCGTGCCTACGTTGTGAAGTCGGAAGCGCAGGGCGTGGCGCTGGCGAAGCAGCACATCGAACTCGGCACGACCGTCCACGCCGATGAGGCCCGCCACTGGGACAAGCTCGCCGCTCGCTTCCCGATAAAGCGGATTGATCACTCGGAGGCCTACAGCCTTAACGGCGCTTGCACGAACAGCGCGGAGTCATTCTTCAGCCGCGTGCGCCGCTCCGAGAAGGGGATACATCACCACCTGAGCGGCCCGCATCTGCAGGCGTACGTGACCGAGCTTGCATGGCGTGAGGACTTCCGCCGCGCTTCGAACGGCGGTCAATTCTCCATGCTGGCGGACGCCGCCGCTCAGGCGCCGAAGTCGGCGAAGTGGTGCGGATACTGGCAACGCCGCGCCGACTAGGTCGCGCGCAATTTTTGCCTGAGTTTAATTTGTTGAGCGGGCGGAATCGAACCAGCCTCGCACGTCGGACCACTGTGGTCCGAACGGAAAAGGGCCCGGCTCTGAACCCGGGCCCTCTTGATAGAAACCGCCGAGGCGGCTGTGCACGAACCGACCCTGATTCATCGAGTCGATTCAGTCAAGCTCCTTCGGCCATCCGCGCCAAAGGAGCGCAACTCAAATGTCCATTGCAAGCGGCCTTGATATCGGGCCATTCGAATTGAAGACGCTCAACGTCGCCCTCGTGGTCGACACCAAACCGGGCGCCTACATCCTCGGCGAGGAGAACAGCAAGGGCGGCATCACCGTCTCTTATGTTGGCCGGGCGGATAAAGACCTGCGTGATCGCCTTCTTCAGCACGCACGGGAAGGAACCTATCAGCACTTCAAATGCCACTACACTGCGGATGCGCGCGCTGCGTATCTCTTGGAGTGCAAGCTGTTCCATTTGTTCGGCGGCACCGCGTTGCTCGCGAATGAAATCCATCCGGACAGGCCGATAGGGCACGCAGGTAGCTGCCCACACTGCCCCTAGGAACTAACTGACCTGCTCATTCTTGCCGGGTAGGCAATTCCTGATGTCCTGAAGGGCAGCGGCATAGCCGTAGTGCCAGTACGCGCGCTCTGTCGTGTTGGCGTCGAGATGCCGCTGTTCTTCTCGGGCTTCTGGCGCGTTTTGCTCAAGCCATTGAAGAATGGCGTCCAACCGCTGCTCCAGCCGGTCGGCTAGCGGCGTCATTTGCACATGGGCAGTGTCGGCCAGCTGGGTCATTTTTTTAAGAATGCAAGCCGGGCGCCGGTGTTCCCACGCCGCGAGCAGCATGATGTGGCGGAACTCGACTTCCCTTTAATTTCTGCCATCTCTAGGCGAATGGGGGGCGGGCGTTGGGCCCTGGGTTCGAGGTCGGACAGTGAAGCCCATTCTTTTCCTCTTGAACACATCCCGCAGATGGACGCGCCCGAAGTTGTGCGTCTCAACCCTCAATCTGCGCCTGATGTGCCATGAAACACTACTACGCTTACATCGATGAAGCCGGAGACGAAGGCTTCGGAAAGCTGAAGCTCGATGATGGCTTTGGCCAGTCGCGCTGGTTTCTGATCGGCTCGATCATCGTGACCAAGGAAAACAATCTCAAGTTGCCGACATGGAAGCGGGAGCTGCGTGAGAAGTTTCCGGAAAAGAAGAAACCCGACTTGCACTGGTCCGGGCTAACGCACGACCAGCGGCGCGCCTTGGCGAGTGGACTAGCGGCAAAACCTGTGGGCGCTGCCGTGATGATGTCACACAAGGTAACCATCCCGGGCAGCCAATATGAAGATCTCTTCAAGAAGCCGCAGTACCTCTACAATTATCTAGTGCGATGGCAGCTGGAGCGCTTGATTGCGGCTTGCGAAATGAAAGCAGCCCGCGACAAGGACAAAGCCACTCTCCACCTCAGTTTTTCGCGTCGCGCTGGCACCGACTACGAGGTCATGCGCGATTATCTGAAGTTACTGGCCGCCGGCAAAGACATTTTCAAAGCGCCGCGTAAAACCAACTGGGCGGTACTTGATATCGAGGGCATCGAAGTCGAAGACCATTCTCAGCGAGCTGGCCTCCAAATGGCGGATTGGGTCACCAGCGCATTTTTCAACGCCGTCGAACCCAATCGATTTGGCGACACCGAACAGGTATACGCCAATCGGCTTCGCAAGAATTTACTGCGGTCCAACGCTACAAGCCGCAACTGCGGGCTCACCCTGGTCGGGCCGAATAAGCCCTCAGCGCGCGAGAAGAAGTTCTTCAAGCGCTGTTGGGAAATAGTCGACGAGGAATGAGGTGGGCAGACCCCCGGCTCCTGATCCACACCGCATCGGGTGCTGCCAGCCTTTCGGCCAACTCGGAGTTTGTCCGACGCCTGTCTGCCCGTGTGTAGAATCCGTGATTCCGTAACTTGGGTCAAGGCGCGAGGGCGCCTTTTTTGATTCGCGTCAATCGGAACGAATAGCGAACTGTAAAGATTCAGGTTTTATAGCTCAGAAAGCCGCCAATGCATGGCGTTGGACCTCTCCACCGGGACCGACTGGGCAACCCCATCCGCCCGCATCTTGTAGAGGCAGGCTGCTATCCGCTGACGGACCAGCCGGTAATTGTGGGTGGTGGGGTCCAGTCCCTGAACAGCCATCAGGGCCTCAGCGATCTGGCGGGGATCGAGCGGCGCCGCAGCCTCGCGCAGTATGTCGATGATGAAGCGGCGGATCTTGAAGGCGCCCTTCCGGTCCAGCTTGGCCGCCGCCGTGAAGATGGCGTCATCGCTCTCAAAGAGCCGGATGGCATGGGCCAGGTGGTCTATGGCGGCGTCCACCGCCTTGATCTGGGATTGCAGGTTGCGGCGAACCACCAGAAGGTGGTCCCGTTTGGCGACTAGGGCGTTGAGGGTGACTTCATTTTTCTGCGTCATCCCCCGCAGTAACCATATTTGGTGAACACTCTCAAGTCATCATGTTTGGTGACTCTGCTCCACCATACCGCATATCTGCAGTCATTGGCGATCCCCGCCCTGCCCTTCGCTTTCAAGCTGCGGCTCCAGCCCCGGATCGCGCCTGCGCCTCCCAGCGAAAGCGGGCGGGGATGGTGGCTCCTCCTTCTGGTGAGCTGTGTGGGTGGAGACGGACCCGAAAATCCTGAAGGACGATTTCATGCTGCGCGGCGACCTCTATGTGGACGCCATCAAGAACTTCAAACTCGAGAAGGAAATGGCGCCGGTGCTCGGCAAGATCAGCGACACCGGACCAGGCCTTGAGGCGGGAGCGAAGCTCTGCACCCGGGACATTACACTCGATGGATGATTGCGCCGAGCGGCAACTTTCGGAGATCCGTCTCCATCTCCCGTCATTTGCGAAGACGTGAGGGAGGCGCTGGATAGAGCGGTGCAAATCCTACGGCTGAGCCGCATCACGGACAAATCTGACTTTAGCCAGTTTCTCCAGCTCAACCGTTACCAGCCGTGTCTTCGCCTTCTCTTCCAGGAGGGCGCCCAATGCGGCTTCCCGCAATTGATTGCGGGTTGAGCGCTCTGCCTCCAGCAGATTTCTTCTTCCATCGGCGAGCTGAGACTCGCCCGCAAGCCTTCTTTCGGAATCGGCAATGTCATCGCTGTATTCGATAAGCGCGATCATCGAGACGAACTTTCGCAGGAAGTGCTCGTGGATACGGAAACGCAGGTTCATGTCCTGGATCTCAAATAGCCGTTCGCGATTTCGTTCATACACCCTGGCCTCGTCGAGAGCGGTCCTGAACAGCCGCTGAGTTATGCTTCCCCACCGATCCCCGATGGGTTGGGTTTCCAGCGCCGCATCGAGGACCAGATCGATCGAGGTGAGCAACTCCCCAAAAAACCGCGCCGCATCGCGTTGCCGTTGCGAGCGGCTTGACCTTTCCTTGACGAGATCGGCCACAAGCGCGCCGCCGGTCGCGAGGATTGCACCAAGGATGACGGCCAGCAGAGTGTCGAGATTTCCAATATAGTCGAATATTGACCGGCCCATTCAGCAACTCCGTTTGTGCTCAATAGAGCACAGACCGGCCGGGCGCTCATTCACGAACTTGGTTTTGTGGCGGCGTCTTTGCCGATAGGCGCGGGACAAGAACCGGGATTGGCGCGAATCGCGTGCGATTGGATCAGACTGGCGATGCGATCTTCAGAACGACGCCAGATTCAGCCCTGTCGAGGACGTCGATCTTCGCGCTGGCGGGGGCGGTCAGGTTGACGGCTTGGAGGAGCTCGGCGGCGGAGAGATCGCTGATGTTGTTGGACGGCATGTGTTCGATCCAGACATAAGCGCAGGCGAGAGCGTTGGGCGGCAGGGGCGTGTCGGCGGCGTTCTGGAGGCTGGCCTCGAAGCCCCCTACTCGCGCGGCGTAGCGATAGGCGGTGGGAAAGATGGCTTGCTCGAGTTCGGGGCGCTTTTCGCGAGGCCAGGTGGCGAACCAGACGGGCGCGCCGGGACAGGCTTTGAGTTCGGTCTGGATGACGCGGATGGTGCCGAGCCAGTTAGGCTCGATAATCTTCTGGACGAGGCCGGCGCCTGTGACGCCTGCCGCGAAGACGAAGGCGAACCAGAAGATCATCCGGCGCTGGAAGATCGGGCGTGCGATCGCGAGCGCAATGATGATGCTGAGGCCTGTGGCCAGCGTCAGCAGGTAGGCGCCTACGATGAAAGGTTTCGCTTGGTCGACTGCGAGCATGAGGATTGATGTTGCGGCCCAGTCCGCCAGCATGCCGATGATGATGGGCCGGGTTTCCTCGCGGGTTTTCGGACTGCGGCCGCGGATCATGGCGATGATCGCAGTGACGCCGCAGACGAGGGCCAGAAGGATCGCCGGGACGTTCTGTCCGGTGCTGCGCCACATGAGGCGGGAGAATTCGCCGAGCGCGCGGGCGATGGACTGCGGCTCCACCCAGTTGTCGTTCACGGCGTATTTGAGCATGAAGCCGAGCTGGATCAGCGTGGTCGCGACGAGCGGGAGGTAGGCGATGGCGCCGCCTGCGAGGAAGGCGAGTGCGAGCCGGGGACGGTGCTGGATCCACGCAAGCAGGATGAAGAGGGCGAGGAACGGCGCCGAGATCGCCGCGGCGAGGAAGTTGGCGTTCGCTGCGATGAGGAGCCCGATCAGGGATAGGACGATGACGCGCTTCCGGTGCCGGTCCGCGTCGGGTGGCCAGGCGAGGGTGACGACGGCCCCCATCATGGAGGCGGCGGTCGATGCGTGAAGGATGAAGTACGATCGCGCCACGGCGAAGTAGCCGAAGAAGAGTGAGGAAACCCACAGCAGCAGGAAGCAGATGAGGAACGCCCTCGCCCGCGGCGCCCAGACCCAGCAGGCAGCGAACATCCCGAGAAAAGCAACGAGCGGAACGGCGTTGAACAGGCGCAGGGCGACATAACTTTCGCCGGCGACGGTCTGGACGAGGCGGGCGCCGAAAGCGAAGAGCGGCGGATGCGCATCGTGCATCCACATGTTGGCGAATTGCCAATCGAGCGGGACGCGCGGGTCCGAAATGGCCATGGTCCAGAACTCGTCGAATTCCGGTCCGCGATTGATGGCCGAGATAATCGCGCCGATGGCCGCCAGCGCGACGAGTGCGGCTGTGGCGACTTGTTCGATCCGGCCGGGCGTTGGCGCCGTGGCGCCTTGCGGCGGAGATGTTGGGTCCATGCGCAAGCCTTAACTGCGGCCGCTCAGGCCTCCCACATCGACTATCGAGAAAATTTGCAGGCCCGTGTCGATTTCCGGCAAGCTAGTTCGTCCTGGGTATGGAGACGCCAACAGGGCCGGCTCAGGAGAGGAAGAGAAACGATGCGCGTGATGGTGATCGGGAAAGCCAGCGAACTGACTGCACCGCCCACACCGGAGGCCTTCGCGGCAATGGATGCGTTCATCGAGGAGTTGGTGAAGGCCGGCGTGTTCGTGGCCGGCGCGGGTCTGCAGAACACGGCGCAGGCCAGGCGAGTCATCGTCGACGGCGACGCGCGCACCGTGATCGACGGACCGTTCGCCGAGAGCCGCGAGCTGGTGGCGGGTTTCCAGATCTGGGAGGTCAAGGACATGGATGAGGCGCTGGCCTGGGCGAAGCGCAGTCCTGCAGTCGCGCCGGGCAGAACCGAGATGGAACTCCGTCCGTTCTTCGAAGCGGCCGACTTGGCCGAATACCTGTCGCCGGAAGACCTCGCCTCCCCGCGGGCCGGCGAGCGTGGAAAGCTGGGCGTCGCCTAGCCCAGCCAGCGGAACGCCTGTTCAATGAAGGCGCGGCCGTTTTCGCGGATGGGGTCGGCGTGGGCCATGAGGACTTTCTCGGCGGGCCAGACGAGGATGAGCTTCACGCTTTCGCGGGCGGCCTTGCGGTCGGCGAAGGCGATGCGGAACTTCTGTGGTACCTGCGGGCGCGAGCCGGTCATGCCGTCGAGGCCAGCGATGATGGCGCGCCAGCCCTTGAACCAGCCTTTCGGGAAATGCTGGATGAGATCGGTGAAGAGCACAGTACTGCTGGCCCGATGAAAGAAGACGATCTCGGTGGTGATGCGGTTGCCGCGCACCGGGACCTGATCGACCTGCCCGGCCCAGGCTTTGGGCGGCTCATCGCCGAGATCTGCCTCGAAGGCGATGTCCTTGCGGCGCTCGCGTAGACCCGGCGGGGCGTAGAGGATGGCGGCTGGATAGGCGGCGCGCCAGTGCGGCAGGAAAACGTGATGGAGCGAGTTCGGCGCGACGAGGAAGCGGACGGGGCCGAGGGTGTCGATCTCGTCGCGCAGTTCGGGCGACGGCGCGACGGGGGACCAGATGAAGATGCCGCCGTCCGACAGGCGGATGATGGCCATGCGCGTCGGGTAGCGAAAGCCGACGGTGGAAACGACAGGGCCGGATGCGATCCAGATGTCGCGGGCGAATGGCTCGAGGAGGGGCATCACCGGATCGCCTTCAGTAGATCCAGGAATCCACGCCGGACTTCTCGAGTCCAGCCATGGTGATCATCTGCTCCGCGACGCGAAGGAGTTTGTACGACGCTGTACATTGCGCGTTGGCTTCGGAGAAGCGATAGCCCTCCTTTGTCGCCCGCTCAAAAATCAGCTGCACCCCGTCGATGCAGATCACATTCTTTCCGCCCTCCGGATCCATCTGCCAGCTTCCGCGCTCAAACTGCCAGACATCGGCCGCTTCAATCAGCTCATCCAGCTGTTCGAGTTCGCCAGGTTTGGGGGCAAAGCGATGGCGTTGGGTGATCTTCCGCCCATGGACACCGAGACGAGTGCGAACGGCATAACCGACAGGCTGGCCGCGTTCGGGTATGTCGATGCGGATGGACGCCGCCTGACCGACAAAGGGCGGCCCGAGGGTCAACCTGAGACGGCGGGTGTAACCATCGATTGCGTACGTCGGCCAGAGAGGCGCTGCATCCAGTCGTTCGACGTACCCCTCGTAGTCGTTCAGGTCCGGCGGCAATGATGGCCCCACGGCGCATCCGCTGAGCATTGCCAGCAACAAGCCGATCGAAAGCCAAAGCGCGCGCATGCCGCCCCCGGAGATGACCGGACGATATTGCGCCTGTTTGATCGCAGCAATGCCGCGCTCGGCCCAGATCAGGCGGGGATATGTTCGCGGTCGCGGATCCAGACGGAGAGCAGCCATTTCTCGCCGCGTGTGGTGGCGCAGCCTTCGTGGAGGGTGCGGGGATCGATGGCGCCGTCGGGCGTGACGTTCCTGAAGGTGAGCACGCCGCCTGCACTGGCCTTCAGCTTTGTGTCGAGACGGGGGAAGCCGGTCTCGCCGCCCTCGAAGCCGGCGTTTAGATAGACGAGCGCGGTGCAAACGCGCTGGCCGCCCCATTCGATTTGCCGGCGGTAGGCGGGAACCGCGGGATCGAAATAGTCCCAGTGCGGCGTGTATTGTTCGCCTTCCGCATAGTGCAGCACCTGCGGCGGCTCCTGGTGGCGAACGGAGCTTCCGACCGTCGCGGCGACGCGCGATCGGGCCAGCTGGAAAACGAGATCGGTTTCGAAGAGGCCGAAGCCTGCGGAGGAGTTGGTGCGGATCTTGTGGGCGCTGCTGCCGCCGGCGGGTGCGAAGACCGGCGCGCGATAGAGCTTTGGCCGGGCGCGCTCGATCAGCCATTGGCACATCGCTTCGGGCAGGACGCCGTCGGCCAGGGTGATGCGGGGCGAGTCGATGCGCACGTCCATCGCGGCGGGCGCCAGGAATTGCAGGATGTCGCGCTCACCGCGGATGCCGAGCGTTTCAAACAGGCGGAGCTGGGATGCCGAGAGGGCGTGGCCGGCGCGGGCGGCCGCTTCGAGAAAGGCCCAGGCGTCGCTCCAGCTCTGCTGCCGCCCGATGCCGAGGGCGGCGAGGATGGCGTGACCGTGCAGCGCTTCGGGCATGCCCGCCTGCCCTGTCCCTGCGATCCACTGGGCGCCGTCGACGGGACGCTGCGGGGCCTTGAAGCCGATGACAAGGCGCTCGCCCAGCATGAGCGACGATGGGAGGTGACCGCTCCGCGCCAGCCGGACCAGCCAGGAGAAGGATTCCTCGTTGCGGTTGGCCGCATCCAGCGCCGTGAACAGGCCAAGCATCGCATCCCGGTCGCCATCGCCCGCGCGGGCGCGCAACGCGGCGATGTCGGCGGGATTCCCTGACTGTGTGACGCTCATCGTTCAATTCCAAGGCCGAAAGCCTGCCCGGCCGGGGCGGCCAGTGAACACACAAGTCCCCGAAAATGCCAACTGCCGGGGGAGCGGGTGACGAACGGCTTTGGGTGGTGTTATCGGATGGGGAACAGGAGTGGAAACATGATCGACGCAGAAAATGAGCTGAACGACCTTCGCATGTCGGAGAAGGGTCGGCCGCTGTTTGAGAAAGTGAAGAAGCATATCGCGGAGAACGTCGCGCCGATCCACGACGAGTTCGAGGCGCTGGACCACGAGAAGAAGGATCGCTGGAGCTGGCATCCGCGGCAGCTGGAGCTGCTGGACGGGGCGAAGAAGAAGGCGAAGGCCGCGGGGCTGTGGAACTTCTTCCTGCCGAACGCCGAGACGGGCGAGGGCCTCAGCAATCTCGACTATGCGTACATCGCCGCCGAGCTGGGCAAGCAGCCCCTCGCCTCCGAGACGCTGAACTGCTCGGCGCCGGATACGGGCAACATGGAAGTGCTCGAGCGCGTGGGCACGGCGGAGCAGAAGAAGAAATGGCTGGAGCCGCTGCTGAATGGCGAGATCCGGTCGGCGTATGCGATGACGGAGCCGGCGGTGGCCTCGTCCGACGCGAAGAACATTTCCACGAGCGCCGTGCTCGAGGGCAATGAGTGGGTGATCAACGGCGAGAAGCACTACATCTCGAACGCCGGCGACCCGCGCTGCAAGATCATGATCGTGATGGTGAAGACGAGCCCGAATGCTCCGACCCACCTGCAGCAGTCGCAGATCCTTGTGCCGATGGACACGCCCGGCGTGAAGATCGTCGGCGCCATGCATGTGTTCGGCGCCGACCACGCGCCGCGCGGCCACATGCACCTGAAGTTCGAGAATGTGCGCGTGCCGAAGGAGAACATCCTGCTCGGCGAGGGACGCGGCTTCGAGATCAGCCAGGTGAGGCTCGGACCGGGCCGTATCCACCATTGCATGCGCACGATCGGCAAGGCGGAAGCGGCGCTGGAGATGATGATCCGGCGCGGCATCTCGCGCGAGGCGTTTGGCCAGCCGCTGATCAAGCTGGGCAAGAACCCCGAGGTTGTCTCGCGGGCGCGCTATGACATCGAGCAGATGCGCCTGATGGTGCTGAAAGCTGCGAAGGCCATGGACGTGCTGGGCAATCGTGAGGCGCGCGTGTGGGTGTCGATGGTGAAGTCGATGATCCCGGAGATCGCCTGCCGCATCATCGACGAGGCGATCCAGGTCCACGGCGCCACGGGGATCTCGCAATGGACGCCGCTGGCGGAACTCTATGCTGACGTGCGCCACCTGCGCTTCGCGGATGGTCCGGACGAGGTGCACCACATGGTGGTGAGCCGGGCGGAGATCCGGAAGTACGAGCCGGGCAAGAACGACCGCTGAGTCTGACGGACGTGGAATGAGAAAGGCCGGGCCGTAATGGCCCGGCCTTTTGTTTTTGGCGTCGAGACTAGAGACCGACGATCTTCGGCGCGATGGAGTGCCACCATTCGCTGTCCCACGCGGTGTGGATGAAGATGGACAACGGAATGTTGACGCCCAACCAGATCAGGTAGGCCTTGTGCACCTTGCGCGTGCGCACGAGGTCCCAGATGAAGATCGGCGAGATCGCGAGCAGGACGTAGAGGTCCGGCGAGAGCGGGCTCATCGGCATCGTTCCCGGGATCCAGGTGATGCGGTCGAACGCGGCCGGCAGGGCCATGGCGACAGCCAGGAACATGAAGCGCTTGTGCAGGCCGGAGTCGGTCTTGCGCACGGCAAGGGCCGTGAAGACGAACACCGGGAACAGGATGCCGATGCGCAGTTGCAGCAGCATGATGTCGTCGGCGATGCGGAGACCCTGCAGGATGCCTGCACGGACTTCCGGAGGCGCGGCCTGCGCGGCGCCCCATCCCTGATGGTACATGGTCGGGACAAGAACGAGCCCGACGATCACGAGTGCAAGCGCAAGCACGGCGCCGAGAATTCCGATGCTCTGGTGAAGCTGCCTATGGCCCGTGGCCATGAGGACCGACTGCGTCAGCAGGAACAGCAGGAAAGACCCCATGAGCACGGCGTGCATGTGAAGCACAAGTGGGAATGGTGGGCGCTGCCCCGTTTCGACGAGGCCCATCTTCATCACCGAGTCCGGTATGAAGCCGATCAGCGTGATGGCGATGAAGAGCGCCGCCATGAACACCCAGATCCATTTATCGATCACACGAGCGAGCGGCGTTGCGGGTGAACTTAGAGTGTCAGACGTAATATCAGTCATGAAAATCCCCTCCAGTATGAGGGAATTTATCATCGATAGTTTGCTGGTGGAACGGGAATGGCTGGCGGCGGCCGCTGCGGCAGCCGTTGGTTTTTATCTGGAGCTGCCGCCGTGGGCGCGCCCTCGTGGTTCGACGGGCGGCGGCTTCGCCGCCTGCTCACCATGAGGGCTACTCGCCGGCCCGTTACGCCCGGATGCTGGCGCGGCCGAGGTAGCGTGCGGCGGAGCCAAGCTCGTCTTCGATACGGAGGAGCTGGTTGTATTTGGCGAGCCGGTCGGAACGGGCGAGCGAGCCGGTCTTGATCTGTCCGCAGTTCGTGGCGACGGCAAGGTCGGCGATGGTGGCGTCTTCTGTTTCGCCGGAGCGGTGGGACATGACCGCGCCGTAGCGGTTGATCTGCGCGAGCTGCACCGCTTCGAGCGTTTCGGTGAGCGTGCCGATCTGGTTGACCTTCACGAGGATGGCGTTGGCGGCGCCGCGCTCGATGCCCTGAGCCAGGCGGGCGGTGTTGGTGACGAAGAGATCGTCGCCGACAAGCTGGCAACGGTCGCCGACTTCCTGCGTGAGGGCGATCCAGCCCTCCCAGTCGTCTTCAGCCATGCCGTCTTCGATCGAGACGATCGGATAGCGGCTGACGAGGTCAGCGAGGTAGCCGGCCATCTCGACGGAGCCGAGCGTCTTGCCCTCGCCTTCCATGGCGTACTTGCCGCCCTTGAAGAATTCGGTGGAAGCGCAATCGAGGCCGAGGACGACGTCCTCGCCAGGCTGGTAGCCGGCCTTCTCGATGGACTTCATGATGAAGCCGAGTGCTTCGTCGGTCGATTTGAGGTTCGGGGCGAAGCCGCCTTCGTCGCCCACGCCCGTGTTGTGGCCGGCGTCGTGCAGGCCCTTCTTGAGGGTGTGGAAGACTTCAGCGCCGCAGCGCAGGGCCTCGGCGAAGGAGTTCATGCCCACCGGGATGATCATGAATTCCTGGAAGTCGATCGGGTTGTCGGCGTGGGCGCCGCCATTGATGATGTTCATCATCGGCGTCGGCAGGACGTGCGCGTTGGCGCCGCCGACATAGCGATAGAGCGGCAGGCCAGAAGCGTTGGCGGCGGCTTTCGCCACGGCCATCGAGACGCCGAGAATGGCGTTGGCGCCGAGGCGGGACTTGTTCGGCGTGCCGTCGAGTTCGATCAGGGCGGCGTCGATGGCGCGCTGATCGGTCGAGTCCATGCCGAGAAGCTCGGGGAAGATCTCGTCGTTGACGGCTTCGACCGCCCTGAGGACGCCCTTGCCGAGATAGCGAGACTTGTCGCCGTCGCGGAGTTCCACAGCTTCATGAGCGCCGGTGGAGGCGCCCGAGGGGACGGCGGCGCGGCCGGTAGAGCCGTCTTCGAGGGTGACTTCGGCTTCGACCGTGGGGTTGCCCCGGCTGTCGAGGATTTCCCGCGCATAGACGTCAACGATCTCGGTCACTGGTCTGTCCCCTGGTCAAAACAGAATTGGGCTACGAGGCGAACTGGGTCCCCGGAACGCATTTCCGGGCACGAAAAGCGTGCCTGCTATGGATTGAACTGGCGGAGGTTGCAATCGGTTGGCCAGACCTTGCGGCGGCCAAAAAGCGAACGGCCGCCCTTGCGGACGGCCGTGATGGTAAATCGCTGGGAGAAGGACGGCTATTCCTCGTCCTTGGCCTTCAGGATCTGCTTGCCGCGATACATGCCCGTCTTCGGGTCGACGTGGTGCGGACGGCGGAGTTCGCCCGATTCCTTGTCTTCCATGTACGAATTGCCCTTCAGGGCGTCGTGGGCCCGGCGCATGCCGCGCTTGGAGGGGGATGTCTTGCGCTTAGGGACGGCCATGTTTGCCTCGGAAACGGCAGGAAATGTCTGGGGAACGGGACCTGCCCATTCTTGCGAGCGGGCCTCATACAGGGTCTGATGCAGGGCCGCAAGACCGGGCTGGCATCCGGTTTAGCGGCTTTTTGGACGCGGTTTCAGGTCTGGTTTTAGTTCCCTGGGGTCAGAATCAGGGTGGCATTGCAGGACGCACCGACGCTGATGCGCGAAGCGCAGGCGCTGAAGGCGGCTGGACGGGTCGATGAGGCCGTCAGCCGCTACAAGCTGGCTATTGCCGCAAATCCTAGGTCGGGCGTGGCCGAGCACAACCTGGCGGCCTGTCTGGGCGATGCCGGGCGCTGGGCCGAGGCCGAGCCACATGTGCGGGCAGCGTTCGCCAAAGGGATCGATGCGCCCGAGACGTGGCTCGTGCTGGCGCGATGCGAACAGTCGCTCGGGCGGCTGGAGGCGGCGGACGCGGCGTTCCGGCAGGCGATCAGGCGGCGGCCCGAAATGGGCGATGCGCAGCGCGAGCTGGCGCAGCTGCTGTGGATGCGGTCGGGCGATGCGGCGGCGGCGCTTAAGGATGTCGATGCTGCGCTGCGGGCGGCGCCGAACAATGGCGCGCTGGGCTTCGTGAAGGCGCAGGCGCTCGAGTTCATGGGACGGGCGGATGAAGCCTATGGGCTGATGCTGCGCATGGCGGAAGCGCATCCGCAGATCGGCTCGGTGCTGGTCTATGCCTCGCAGCTGGCAGTGCAGCTCGGGCGGGCGGATGCGGGGCTGCAGTTTGCAGAGCGGGCCCAGCGGCTGGCCCCATCGGAACTGCCGGTGCTGGTCACGCTGGCCGAAGCGTTGCTGACGGCCGGACAGGCGCAGCGGGCGGCGGACGTGGCCGGAGATATCAGGCGGAAATGGTCGACCAACCAGCACGGCATTGCGCTGCAGGCGACGGCGTGGCGGATGCTGGGTGATGCGCGCTATCGCACACTCTACGACTATGGGTCACTGGTGTGGAGTTCGTTGATCGATGTTCCCGAGGGCTGGGCGTCGCGTGAAGCCTATGTGGCGGATGTCGGCGCGGCGCTGAACTCGCTGCACGCATTCAAGGAGCATCCGTTCAACCAGTCGCTGAGGCATGGCAGCCAGGCGGTGGACATTCTGCAGCAGCCCCACACTGCCCTGCGAGCGCTGCCGGCGGCGCTCGACGGGCCGATCAAGCGGCGGCTGAAGGAGCTTGGGGCCGGAGATGATCCGGTGCGGGCGCGCAATCGCGGGACGTTTGCGTTCCAGGGTATGTGGTCGGTGAAGCTGCGGCCGGGCGGGTATCACATCGATCATGTGCATCCGGCAGGATGGCTGAGCTCGGCCTGCTATATCGAGACCGTGCCGCCGAAGGGACGAGAGGGCTGGATTAGGTTCGGACAGCCGGGGCTAAAGACGCAGCCGCCGATGGAAGCCGAGCATTTCGTCGAGCCGAAACCAGGGATGCTGGTGCTGTTCCCGTCCTACATGTGGCACGGCACGGTACCCTTCACCGGTGAGAAGCCACGGCTGACGTTTGCGTTCGATCTCGTGCCGGGGCCGGTCGAGCTACCGGAGCATGACTAGGTCTAGCGCGCTTTCGACCTTCGCGATTTCCGACTGCGATAGCGGCAGGATGGGCCGTGGCGGGGCAACCCGGCAAAGATCGAGAATGTTTGCGATCGCGTACATCACGCGGAAGCCGCCATGCAGCCTGAACAGGGTCCAGAGCGGCTGGAAAGCCTGATTGAGACGCGCGGTTTCGCCCGCGTTGCCGGACTGAGCGGCGCGCACGAGCGCCAGCATCTCGGCAGGCAACAGGCCGGCGACAGTGCTGTAGAACGCATCCGCGCCGGCAAGCAGTGCATCTGCTGCACCCCAGTCGCCGCTGTAGCCGATCGCGAAGCCTTCGGGCGTACGAGCGCGCAGGCGAGCGATCTCGCCCTTGAAATCTCCATCGGCGCGGAGGGGCATCTTCACCGCGGCAATGTTCGGTACAACCGCCAGCCGCGCGATGAGGTCTTCGCTGAAGGTGAACTTCGTGGTGCCGGGATTGTTGTAGATGCACAGCGGTAGCTCACCCGCCTCGGCGACGGCGACCGTGTGCTGGAAGACTTCCTCCTCGGTCAGGGGTGTGTAGGACATGGGCGCTAGCAGAAGACCGTTGGCGCCGGACTTTCTTGCGTGACGCGCAAGCGTCTGCGCGTCGTCGGTTCGAAGCGCACCCACGCCCACGATGACCGGTATCCTCCCGCCAACGGCCTCTATCGCGGCCGTGACGGCGCGTTGCCGCTCGTCGCGGGACAGGAACGCGTAGCCGCCCGTGCTGCCAAGCAGGCCGATCGAATTGGCCTTGGCCGTCGCGATGCGATCCAGGAGGTGCGACAGCGCAGCCGTATCAACGTGACCCGATGCGTCTGCCGGCGTGAGGGAAAAAGCCGAAAGGCCAGTAAACAGCGTCATGCCATTTCTCCTGTCATGCGCATGGAATGCGGCACAACGGACCCCGGCGCCAGCCTCCTGATCACCGGACGCGAATATCGCCCTGCCCGCTCGTCCTTGTCGGTCGTATTGACTCGTAAATCGACATATGTAGAGTTATTGACATGAAACGAGAGCGGCGACTTTCAGAGCAGACCATTGGCGTGCTTGGCGCACTGGCGGACAAGCCCGGCGAATGGCTTTACGGGCTGGAGATCGCGGCCGCGACCGAGCTGAAATCCGGAAGCCTTTACCCGATCCTTATCCGGCTCGATGAGCGCGGCCTGCTCGAAAGCAAATGGCTGGAGCCGGAGAAGACCGGACGGCCGCCACGCCATGCTTACCGGATCACGCCGAACGGACGCGCGGCGCTGAAGGCTTCACTGAAAGCGCCGGCGAAGGCGATACGGATGCGGCCATCGGGGGCTCGGGCATGAGTGTTCAGCGCAGCCTCGCCAAAGTCCTGATGGGCTGCGCCGCGCTGCTCGCACCGCGCGACAAGGCGGAGTGGTTGCACGCAATGCGTGCGGAGTTCGCGATGGCTGGCAATGCGCAGGCACTGTCTTGGGCGGCGGGGTGCCTAGGTACTTCCTTGCTTTGGCGAATACGCGAGGAAGCCGTCTTTCTCATCGCGATTACGGTGGTGATCATGGCTTACGAGCCGGCGATCATATTCGCAATTGAGCACGTGATCGGCGAGCATTCTCCAGTCGATTACTTGTTCGGCATGACCCATCTAACCGAGCAGACATACCTCGCTCTCGCGACTTTCTTTCTCGGCATTTATCGACCGCGCAGACTGCTGCTAACGGCAGCTCTGATGCCACTGAGCACCACGATTATCCCCATCGCCGCCCAAGTGTGGAGTAGCAATACGTCAAGCTGGGATATTCCTGAGCGTTTATGGTGGACGTACTGGTTCGCCGAAGGCGTGGCCACGTACATTTGCTGGCCCGTCATTCCAGCGGCACTCCTGGCTTTCGGGTTCAACTGGTGGATGCGCGCTCGACGCAGCGCGCGAGGCTAGCGCTTCAGCGCGCCCGCTATCCGCTGCAACAGCACCTGCGGCGCGGTTGGCTTCGAGAAGACCGGCACGTCGGGGTGGACGGCGCGGATCTCCGGGGGCAAGCCGACACCGGTGTGGACGACGACGCCGACGGCTTTGGGAAGGGCGTCGAGGACCGGGCCGACTGTTCCATCCGGCAAGTTCACGTCGAGGATGGCGCCGTCGGGCGGGTTGTTGCCGATGAAGTCGAGCGCTTCGGCGACGGTGGCGGCGGGACCGATGGCGACGGCGCCGGCTTCCTCGATCGCCATCATCAGATCGAACGCGATGAAAGGCTCGTCCTCCACGACGAGGATGCGCGCGCCGATCAGCGAGGGTGGAATGGGCGGCGGCCCAGGCGGGCCCGAAGATGTCGACGGGCTCAAGCGCCGAGCCTTTCGAGCGAGGCCTTCAGCGTGATCTCAACGCCTTCGGGGCTCCATACATGGGCGACGTTGCCGCCGAGCTGGCCCTTGGCGGACATGCGCGCAAGGTCGGCGCCAAAGCCTTTGTGTGCGGGCGGTCCGGCGATCTTCGGCCCTCCCCGTTCAACCCAGTTGAGGATCATATCCTGCCCCTCGATCCGCCAGGAAATTGATACCCGGCCTCCGGCCTCGGACAAGGCCCCGTATTTCGCGGCGTTGGTCGCAAGTTCGTGAAGGATGAGAGCGAGGCTCGTTGCGGCGCCGGGACCGATGGCGATGTCAGGGCCATCGAGGCGGAGTTGTGCGGCGCGATCGGTGACGTGGGCGGCAAGGATGCGGTCAGCCATGGCGGCGACGCTGGTGTGTTGGGGTTGCTGGTTGTCGGATGCGATCGTGGGGCGGATGAGTTCGTGCGCGTGGGCCAGGGCTCGGAGGCGGCCGGTGAGCGCCTCGGCCATGCGGGTGGTCGAATCCGATGTGCGCGCGGTCATCGTCACCATGCCGACCGCGACGGCGAAGAGGTTCTTCACGCGATGGTTCAACTCGCGCAAGACGACGAGGCGTTCTTCCTCGGCCTGTCTGCGTTCCACGATTTCGCGCTGGGCCTTGTCGTAGAGGCGGGAGTTGTCGATGCCGATCGCGGCCTGTGCGGCGAGACCGGCGACGAGCTGCTCGTGATGCTCGCTGAAGACACCGGGATCAGGATGGCCGAAGAAGAGACCACCAGTGACTTCGCCCAGACGCGACATGACAGGTGCGGCGAGATAGGAGCGCACCGGCAGGTGGCCTTCCGGCATGCCCTTGTGGGGCGCATTGTGGCCATAGCGCGGGTCCTTGGTGATGTCGTCGGAGCGGACGATGCCTGTGCCATGGAAGGTGGGCTCGAATACGCGCGTGTTCCGCGGCATCGGGAATTTGGAGAAGTTTTCGCGCGGCACGCCCGAAATGGTGTAGAGCGTGTAGGCTTCGCCGGTGTCCTTTATGACATTGTAGAAGAACGCGCCGAACTGTGCGCCGGTGAGCGCGACAGCCGCGTCGACGACCAGCTGCACCATAGCTTCGAGATTGAGCTCGGCTGCGACGCTGGCGGCAGTGCGGTTCAGGGTTTCAAGCAGGCGTTTCTGAGTGATGAGTTCGGAAGAGATCGCATCGAGCTTGCTGATGTCGGTGCAGACGCCGAACCAGGCGGTGATGACGCCCGTGTCGTCGCGCATCGGACGGGCGCGGGAAAGGAAGGGACGGAAGACGCCGTCCTTGCCGCGCAGCTGGACGGTCATCTCGAAGGGCTCGCCGGTTTTCAGCGAATGACCCCAGTGTTCCCAGATGGCGGTGACATGCTCGGGCGGATGCAGGGCGCGCCAGCGGCCGGAGAGCATCTCGTCGGGGGTGGCGCCTGTGTAGGCATACCAAAGCTTGTTGAACCAGATGGCCGTGCCGTCCGGATTATAGAGCCACGCCATCTCCGGGAGATGGTCCGCCATGGCGGCCAAACTGGCCACGGCTTCGCTCGAAAGCTGGCTTTTACCGTTCAATTCAAACCCCGGACCGGCATATGCGGGTCAATCTAGGGCGATCACGGGACAGGGAAAGCGGCCACCCAGAACGGCCTAGACCAGCCTGCTCTTGTCGCGGGCAGCGGCGATGAAGCTGGCGAAGAGCGGGTGCGGGTCGAAGGGGCGGGATTTCAGTTCGGGGTGAAACTGGACGCCGACGAACCAGGGGTGATCCGTCAATTCCATGATCTCGGGGAGCTTGCCGTCGGGCGACATGCCGGAGAACAGGACGCCGTGCGGGGCCAGCTTGCCGATGATGTCTGTGTTGACTTCGTAGCGGTGACGGTGGCGCTCGGAGATCGTCTGCGAGCCGTAGATGTCGGCGACCTTCGAGCCTTTGGTCAGCACGGCGGGATAGGCGCCAAGACGCATCGTGCCGCCGAGATCGCCATCGGCCGTGCGGACTTCCTTCGTGTTGCCGCGGACCCATTCACCCATCAGGCCCACGGCCGGATAGTCGGGATTGCCGAATTCGGTTGTGCCGGCGCCGGGAATGTTGGCGAGGTTGCGCGCAAGTTCGATCACTGCGAGCTGCATCCCGTAGCAGATGCCGAAGCACGGCAGCTTGTGTTTGCGGGCGTAGCCGGCCGCGCGCATCTTTCCGATCGCGCCGCGCTCGCCGAAACCGCCGGGCAGAAGAACGCCGTCGACATTGTCGAGTTCGGACAGATCGGCATTGGGATCGTCAAAGCGGTCTGACGGGATCCAGGTGAGGTTGACCTTCACCCGGTTGGCGAGACCGCCATGGCCGAGCGCTTCGACCACCGATTTATAGGCGTCGTGGAGCGCGACGTACTTGCCGACGATGGCGATGCGAACTTCCCCGTCCGGATTGCGGAGCGTCTGCGAGGTCTGCACCCAACGCTTGAGATCCGGCGTCGTCTGCTTTTCGAGGCCGAAATGGCGGAGCACCTCGTGATCGAGGCCGCGGGCGTGATACTCGAGCGGAACTTCGTAGATGTTCTGGGCGTCGAGCGCCTCAATGACAGCCTCGGGGCGCACATTGCAGAACAGCGCGAGCTTGCGGCGCTCTTCCGGCGGGATCGGCATCGGGGCACGGCACAACAGGATGTCGGGCTGGATGCCAATGGAGCGGAGCTCCTTCACGGAGTGCTGCGTCGGCTTGGTCTTCAGTTCGCCAGCGGTGGCGATGTAGGGTAGCAGCGTGAGGTGGATGAAGAGGCTCTGGTCGCGGCCGACTTCCTGGCTGAACTGGCGAATGGCCTCGAAAAACGGCAGGCCTTCGATGTCGCCGACCGTGCCGCCGACTTCGCAGAGGATGAAGTCGACATCGTCGGTGTCGGAGCGGATGAAATCCTTGATGGCGTCGGTGACGTGCGGGATTACCTGGATGGTGGCGCCGAGATAATCACCTTTCCGTTCTTTCTCGAGGATCGACTTGTAGATGCGGCCGGTGGTCGTGTTGTCGGTCTTGCGCGCAGAGACGCCGGTGAAGCGTTCGTAGTGGCCAAGGTCGAGATCGGTCTCGGCGCCATCGTCAGTGACGAACACCTCGCCATGCTGGGTCGGCGACATCGTGCCGGGATCGACATTGAGATACGGATCGAGCTTGCGAAGACGGACGCGGTAGCCCCGCGACTGCAGCAACGCGCCAAGCGCTGCCGAGGCAATGCCCTTCCCGAGGGAGGACACAACGCCTCCCGTGATGAAGATGAAACGCTTCATGACGGATGCTCAGTTTAACGATTCGGCGGCCTCAGGCGAGAGGCCAAACGGCAGTAGTCGGGCGACTAGTTGTTCGATCCACCGTTTTGCGGCGCAGGCGCCGGTGTGGTGGGCGTAGTTGTCGCAGGGGCCGGCGTGGAAGCGGGTGGCTTCGTGGCCGGGGTCGTCGCGGTTGTGGCAGGTGTATTCGCCTTCGGCGCGAGCGGGTCGATCGCCGGAGCTGGGGCCGGAGCGGCCGGCGTCGTGGTGGTCGACGGCGCAGTCGTCGTGGCCGGAGCCGGAGCGGTGGTTGACGGCGTCGTCGTCGTCACGGGCGCCGGCTTGAACGGATCGGCCGGCTGTTGCGACTGCTGTTCCAGGACGCTGGGAGCGTTGGCGGCTTCGTTGTTGATGCGGGTCATCAGGACGCTGGTGGCGAAGAACAGCGCGGCCAGTCCGGCCGTGACCTTCACCAGGACACCCGCCGCGCCGCGGCCGGAGATCAGGCCGCCGGTGCCGCCGCCGCCCATGCCGAGCGCGCCGCCTTCAGAGCGTTGCAGCATGACAGCGACCACCAGCACGACGCAGGCGATGATGTGGATGGTGAGCAGGACTGCGAGCATGGATGAGCCGCCGAAGCAAATTTGACCGCGTCAAAGCACGTCGGCGGGGTGCGGCCAAGCCCCCCGGCGCCGGATAGGTGGGTTTTCATATGGGTGCGGCGATCCGGCTTCGCCAAACCGGGCTGCATTATGCGCAGCAGGCCTAGGCGCAACCTTGGGCGATCTTGAGGAAATCGGCCGCTTTCAGGCTTGCGCCGCCGACAAGGGCTCCGTCCACGCCCTCAACGGCCATGAGTTCGCGGGCGTTGTCGGGCTTCACCGAGCCGCCGTAGAGCAGCCGGATTCCCCTGCCCGCGGCCCCGAACCGGGCTTCGAGCGCCTTCCCGATGGCCCCGTGCACCTCGGCGACCTGGGCGGTGGTGGGCGTGCGGCCGGTGCCGATGGCCCAGACGGGCTCGTAGGCGATAACGACGGATTGGGTTCCTGCGGCTTCGGGAATCGAGCCGGCCAGCTGGGTTGCAATCACGGCGAGGGTCTGACCGGTGTCGCGCTCGGCGAGGCTTTCGCCGATGCAGATGATGGGGGTGAGGCCGGCCCGGAGGACCGCGGAGGCCTTGGCGGAGACCATGGCGTCGGTTTCGGCGTGGTACTGGCGGCGCTCGGAGTGGCCCACGATCACGTATTTTGCGCCGATGTCGGCCCACATTTCGGCGCTGATGTCGCCTGTGAAGGCGCCTGTTTTCTCGCTGTGGCAGTCCTGTCCGCCAAGGCCGATGGCGGAGCCTTTCAGGGCCTGGCCGACCGTGCAGGCGAGGATTGCCGGGGGGCAGACGGCGAGTTCGACGCCCGGGAGGGCGGCCGCGCCCTCCACCATGGCCTTCACCTCAACAAGCGAAGCGTTAAAGCCATTCATCTTCCAGTTGCCGGCAACCAGCTTCTTCGCACTCATTCACCAAGTCTCCCGCGACCAAAGCGGCTTTAGCTGTGGGGCGGCTGAGCCCCGCTGCAGAATCCTGCCGTATTGTCGCATTTTCCTGCGGCGAACCGGTTTCCCCTTCGCCGCAAAATGCTCTAGCAAGCCGTGTTCCAGCGGACAACCTTGCTTGGTCGCCGCCTAATATCAGGGAGTTACGCCGATGATCGGCGGTATTCGCAAGTTTGCAAAATCGAAGTGGGCGGCCGTCCTGCTGTTCATTCCCCTGATCATCAGCTTCGGCATTTTCGGGTTCCAGGATCCGTTCCGCGGCATCACGGGCGGCGGCTTCATCAGGATTGGTGATCGCGAGATCCGTCCGGCCGACATCACCAAGGAATTGCAGGACATGATCGACGAGGCCCGCGTCCGCGATGGCAAGGTCCTGTCGCAGAACGAGGCCATGAAACAGGGCCTCGGCCAACAGGCGCTCAGCAAGCTGATGTACCAGACTGCGCTGTCAGCCTATGCCGACCTCAAGGGCATCCGCGCGAGCACGGACGCCGTGCAGAACACGCTGCTGAACGACACCACCGTGTTTAAGGATGCGCTGGGCCGCGTGAACATCGAGGCGATCCGCGCGGAAGCGAGCCAGCGCGGCCTGCGCAACGTGAAGCAGTACGAGGACTTCGTCCGCGATGCGATGACGCGCTTCTACATCCAGGACTCATCGATGGCTGCGCTGAAGGTTCCGGACCTGCTGTCGCTGCCGGTGATCAATTTCGAAGGCGAATCCCGTACGCTGACGGTCGCCAAGGTGGGCGAGCAGACCGTGACGGGACTGAAGGCGCCGACGGATGCGGAACTCGAGACCTGGTATAACGGGCACAAGGAGATGTTCGCGCAGAAAGAGCGCCGTCGCATCTCGGTGCTGAGCTATTCGCCGGACGACTTCCTCGATCGCACCCCGGTCACAGATGAGCAGGTGAAGGCCGAGTACGAGGCGCGCATCAAGGACTATTCGACGCCGGAGACGCGGACGATCAGCGAGTTCTCCTCCACGGATCGCAACGCAGTGCAATCGCTGGTCGACCTCGTGAAACAGGGCGTCACGGTGGATGAGGCGCAAAAGCGCGTCGCTGGACTGACGCGCACCGACAGGACGGTGAAGCCGGCTGACGTTACGAACAAGGATTACAACCAGCTTGTGTTCAGCCTGCCGGCCAACCAGATTCATAGCAATCCCTTCAAGCTGGACGATGCTTCGCCGTGGACGACACTGATCGTGAACACCATCACGCCAGGTATCGCCGAGCCGTTCGAGAAGGTCGCCGACAAGGTTCGTCACGACCTGGCGATGCCTGAGGCCCAGCGCGTCTATGAGGACGAGTCCGAGAAGTTCCGCGATGCCGCGGGCGGCCAGCCGCTGGAAGACATCGGCAAGCAGTTTGGTTTCCCGGTCACGATGCTGGCGCCCATTGACCAGCAGGGCCGCACGATCACGGGCGAGCCCGTGCAGATTCCGGCCGGCGCGCCTGCGCTGCAGGAATTGTTCACGCTGCAACCAGGGCAGATGACCAACCTGTTCGAGGGCGACAATGTCCGCTCGATGTACCGCCTCGACGAGATCATCGCGCCCTACACGCAACCCTTCGCCGAAGTGAAGCCACGCGTGCAGCTGCTCTACGTGAACGAGCAGAAGCGCAATGCCGCCTCCAAGGCAGCCGACGACATGGTCGCCGCGGTGAAAGGCGGCAAGACGTTCGAGCAAGCGGCGGCTGCGGCGAAGCTAACCGTCCTGCCCGTGCTGACCACGACGCGCTTTCAGGGCGAACAAGGCTCCATGGAGCCGGGCCTGCTGCAGGGATCGTTCGCGCTCAAGCAGGGTGACGTATCGGTTGTCATGGGCGGCGACGGCGTTCCGTGGGTGGTGCGCGTCGAGAAGATCGAACCGGTGACACCGGCGGTGGCGGCGATGCTGCGGGCGCAGATCGCGCCGCGCGTGGCGCAGACGCTGCAGCAGGATCTCCAGCAGGTGTTTGTCGGCGGCCTCCAGAAGGAAGTGAAGTTCGACATCCAGGAGGCTGCCGTCCAGCAGTACTTCGACAGCTTCACCAAAGACGAACAATGACGACATCCCTGCCCCGACTTCACATTCGGCGGCGGGTCGACGACACGGAGTCGCCGGTTTCAGCGATGCTGAAGCTGAACCCCATGTCGCCGGGGCTGGTTCTGTTCGAGAGCGTGATGGGCGGGGAAACCCGCGGCCGTTATTCGTTCATCGGGTTGGCGCCGGACCTGTGGTGGCGTGCAAGGGGCGGCAAGGCGGAAACGTCGCTAAGCCCCGAGTTCAAGGAAGTGCTATCGGCTTCGACCGACGTGATGGGCTCGCTGCGCGGGTTCATCGACGCGTGCAAGGTGTCGGGCATGGACGGGCTGCCGCCGATGGCGGCTGGGGCCTACGGTTATCTGGGTTATGACATGGTTCGCTATGTCGAGGAGCTTCCGGCGGCGAAGGCCGACCCCAACGGCGTGCCGGAAGCGATGCTCATGCGACCCGGCGTCGTGCTGATCTTCGACGGCGTGAAGCAGGAAATCATCATCGCGGCTCCCGAGCGCGGCGGGGAAGCGGCGACGCTGGCGCGGATCGACGCGATCGAGGCGAAGCTGGACCAGCCGATGCCGCCGTCGCGGCCTAACGATGCGCCGGTCGAGAAGATCGAGTTCGCGTCGAACACGACGAAGGAGCGCTATCTCGACATGGTCGAGAAGGCGAAGACGTACATTCGCGCAGGTGACATCTTCCAGGTCGTGCCGAGCCAGCGGTTTTCGGCGCCGTTCGAGCGGTCGCCATTCGCCTTCTACCGGGCGCTGCGCAGGCTGAACCCATCGCCTTTCATGTTCTACGTGAACTTCGGCGCGTTCCAGATTTCGGGATCGAGCCCGGAAATCCTTGTGCGCGTGCGGAATGGCGTAGTGACGGTGCGGCCGATCGCGGGGACGCTGCCGCGCGGGGCGACGCCGGAGGCTGATCTTGCGAACGAACAGAAGCTGCTGGCCGACCCGAAGGAACGGGCCGAGCACCTGATGCTGCTCGACCTTGGGCGGAACGATGTGGGCCGCGTCGCGGCGCGTGGGTCTGTCGAGGTAACAGAGAGCTTCACGGTGGAGCGCTATTCCCACGTGATGCACATCGTCTCCAACGTGCAGGGACGGCTGAAGGCGGGCGAGGACATGGTCTCGGCGCTGGCGGCGGGCTTCCCGGCGGGTACGACGTCTGGCGCACCGAAGATCAGGGCGATGGAGATCATCACTGAGCTGGAGCCGCATGCGCGGGGCGTCTATGCGGGCGGCGTCGGATACTTTGGTGCGGGCGGCGACATGGATACCTGCATCGCGCTGCGGACGGCGGTGTTCGCGGGCGGCAAGATCCATGTGCAGGCGGGCGGCGGGGTCGTGTACGACAGCAATCCCGAGAGCGAGTTCATGGAGACAGTGCACAAGGCCAGCGCGCTGTTTCGGGCGGCTGAAGAGGCTGCTCGCTATGATCGGGGGACGGCGACGACGTATTCGTATCGCGTGCGCGCCAGCAATCTGGCCGGTGATTCGCTGTACAGCAATGTCGCCAGCGCCACGACTTTGGCGGCCGGCAATACCAATTCGTTCAACTATGTGAATACAAATATCATTGCGCCAAACTGCCTAAGTTCGCCGATGGCGGTGGTCTGACCTCGGCCGGCATCAGCTATGCCAGCTATGTGCAAGTCAGCGCCGGTCGAACCGCGATGCTCAATGCCATCAATGGCAATCGCATGCCGCCAGGCGCTCCGCTCACGGCGACGCAAAAAGCGCAGGTGCAGACTTGGGTCAACTCCGGCGCTTTCGAACAATTAAATTATTTTCCGCGACGTGCGGCGATCTGCTCGGCGGTCAAACGTGAATCTCTTTGTCACCAACCGAATAGCGGAACGAGACGATCGAATACGGCGCCTTTTCGATGGCGCCAAGCTCGATGCCCTCAGAGAATTTCGCCAAGTCTCTCGCGACTTGCGATCAAAGGACCGGCCGTTTCGTCATCCAAGAGGACCGAGCTGCTATAGGTGCGCGTTTGTGGATCGTAACTCTCGACCAGGAATTCGTCGTGCGGATTGAGCGAAGGACCGGTCAACCTCTTCTTTATAGGCGGCAGCGGCTCAGCCTTGTGCGAGTGCGCTTGGGCCGCAGCCCCCGCTGTCGCCGTGCTTACAAGAGTCAGGCTCAGGATCCATTTCTTAACGTTACTCATTGCCGTATCCCTTTCGTTCGTTCAATCGTCGCTCTTAATTGTGAGTGCCCGGAAGACCAGAATTCCAATTGTATTGAAGGCTTGGCCGGCTCAACGCCCCCACGATCATTTCGTGGATAACGGCGGCGATAGCCCTTTGGCGAGGTCGCCCGCTGGTACCGGCGCCGGTGATCTCTCAGCCGTGAACCCTCACAACTATGCAACATATCGCGAGTTCGTGGCGTCACGTGAATGCAGCCCAAGGAATCATTTAATCCCAGCGGTCCCCAGCTGACCGAGTGAAACACTTTGCTGCCGCCAGAGTGGCCGGATTCCCGGAATCCCTTCGATACGAATTCCATTCTTCACAACGCGGCCATAGTGCCAACCGCCGATGCGGCCAACTCCGTTGTGCGTGAGATACGTCCCGGGCTTGCCACAATCAATGCGGCTGACTTTGCCGCGAACCGTGATTTCGTGGGTCGAGCAATCCACATGCACATCACAGGTGGTGTCGTGGACCGTGCGGCCCGTGCCGACCGCCCTCATAGGGACGGGCCGTGGCCTCCAAGCTGAAGCTGACCACAAGCATAAGAGCGGTACAGCCCAGGCCCTGGCTAAGTTTAGCTAAGTTGTTGAATTCCATAGTCGTCACTCACTCTGGTTAGTGAACTGTCGTTGAATTCACGTCCTAGCACCTGATGTTGCAACGCCAGGA
The DNA here is from genome assembly GCA_047601145.1 of Hyphomonadaceae bacterium. Classification (GTDB taxonomy): domain Bacteria; phylum Pseudomonadota; class Alphaproteobacteria; order Caulobacterales; family Hyphomonadaceae; genus UBA7672. The sequence goes on along the minus strand of JASGJW010000003.1, from coordinate 33,000 downwards.
CCAACTCCAAACGCGCTAAAACGCTTGCCAGGTGTGGAACTCTTAGCAGAGCGTGGAAGAGCTGGCAGTCGTTAGATTTCTGACACCGTCCCAATTTGCAACACTCTTGTCTCAACCCGAGTCTTGGAACGTCCAGCAATTAAACAAAATATGTATTCTTCATGAAGACTCATAAAGAAGCGTCTAGAATATAACTAATATGAAAGCCTCTGTTGGACGTTTCCAGGCACAGAGAGGCTTCGCGGCTCAGGTAGTTTTACCTGTCGTTTTTGGCCTGGGCTTATCGTTGTCTCTTACGGGTTGCCTGACCTCGGGTCAGGGCACCGAAGGCGATAGCGATATTGTTGGCAACCCCAGCGATGTGAAGCCTCCTCTCACAACTCCCGCCCGCACCGTGTGCGACCCCTTCAACGCGGGCGTCTCGGCGCGCGATCACGGGATCACCGGCACGCTGGTCTATTTGCAAGACTCGCAGCCCCGCTACAACCACGTCGCCGACTACATCGCCAATGGTACGCCGATTCAAAGTACACTCTATTTCGACAAGCTCTTTATTCCCACGCGAATGTTCGACTTAGGCTTTTACACTCAGGATGGCACCTTGATCCTGAACCAGGACAATCAGCCTCTGTATGAAATACTTCGGCCTGTATATGGAGACGCAGCTTATGCTGGGAGAGGGTGAGGCGCCCGGCTGGTATGAGTTGGCTGTTCTGTCTGATGACGGCGCCACGGTTTCTCAGAAAAATGCCGATGGCACACAAACTACTTTAGTTGATAATGACGGTGACCACCCCACTCGCATGGGCTGCGGATCACACGCCGTCTATATGAATTCGACGACCAAGTTACCGGTGGTGATCCAGTACTATCAAGGTCCGCGCTATCATATTTCGATGGTGGCGATGTGGCGGCCGCTGCCGATCGGGCATGATCCCGCTCAACCAGTCGATGACAGCGAATGCGGGCAAAGCGGCAATGAGCGCTATTTTGATCCGAACACCACGGGCTCGCCACCGACCAACACCTACTACGATATGCTGACGCGAGGTTGGAAGCCGCTGGCCAACGAGAACTACTTCTTCACGCAGGCGGCCAATGCCACCAATCCTTGCGCGCAAGAAAATCCGCTTTTGATTTCCAATTTCTCGATCTCAAGCACGCCGACCACGGTCACCGCCACCTGGGTGACGAGCATTCCATCGACTACGCAGTTGCGCCTGAAAAATACGGTCTCAGGCGTGACCACGTTTTCGAGCGTCAACCCGACTTTGGTCACCACTCATTCCCTGGTTATGACGGGGCTTACGGCCAACACTCTGTACGCGATCGCCGGACTTTCGGTCAGTGCCGGCGGGCAAAGCGTCAGCGCCGATGATCGTGCCTTTCGAACGCCACGCTAGCCCTAACGATTCGAGTCAATACTCCGATCAGTAATATAAGGAGACTGGGCCAGTGAAGTTATCGATTCGCCTGAAGTTTTTAGCCGTGATGAGCACCTTGCTTGCGACCTGCCTCGGTGTCTATTTGTTTATGGCGGTGACGGTTTTCAAATCGGACAAAACCCAATTGGTATTTGACCTAAATCGCAGCCAAGTTTCCAACCTCACCTCAGAACTTGAAACTCAGTTTGGTGGCGTGTCCGAAACTCGCAGATTTTTGCACTGCTTCCGCAAACTCTGCAGACCCGCTTGGCCAGTGATTTGTTGTCTGACGATTCAGATATCGTCGCCGTCTCGATCTATCGTACCGACGCCACAAAAACCGAGCGCTCATTTTATCAAGACAAATTCATGCAGACCTATGGTTTGGATAAGGGCTTCTTCGCTAAGATCAATGAACTCAATCCTGTTCCGCTAAATGAAATCCTACATAGCGGCGAGGACATCTGGAATGCCTCGGTCGATGGCGGACCGCCCTTGATCGGCTACGGCCGCCTGGTGGTGGCACAAGATGAAAGGGGTCGACCGCTTGAGCAATGGGCCATTGTCGGCTTCGTCAAACTCGATCGCTTTTTGAAGTCTGTATCTTTGGTTCAGCTCAGTGAGGTCTTTGTCGCCAATCGCCGTGGACAAGTCCTCGTGCGCTCGAACGCAAGCTCGTTGCTGAAACATCCTAACGTCGGCAGTGATCCACTTTTCGTAGAGGCCGAAGCGATGCCAGCCAAGATCAGCGTCGTGCGCCGTGATCTGGGCCACGAAAAAGCTTCTAGGGGCGCTGGCCAAGGGTTTTAACGATCAGATCGTAGTCGTGGCTAAGGCGCAAGAAAGCCAGGTCTTTCAAGTCGTCAGGGATCTAACGGTGCGCACTCTGCTTTTTGGTTCGATTGTCCTGACCCTGGTGATCCTAGCGGCATTTCTGATCTCGCGCTCCTTGACAGAAAACATCAACCGCTTGGTCGATGGGATGGATGCGGTTTCACGCGGCGATCTGACCACGAATATTCAATTGAAAGGCCGCGATGAAACCGTGACTCTGGCTAAGAGTTTCAATCAGATGATTTCGGACCTGAAGCACTCGCGCGACGCCCTCCAAGATATGAACCGCGAACTGGACAAGAAGAAAGAGCGCACCGAACAGCTTGCCGAGCAGAACAAGAAGGTCAAAGAGGTGCAAGAGGCGCTGATTCGCACCACGCGTCTGGCTTCACTTGGCGAACTGGCTGGTCGCACAGCCCACGAAGTTTTGAATCCTTTGACGATTTTGCTGACCAGAGCCGGTCTGGTGCAAAAAAAGGTTTCACCCGATGCGCAATTGCAAGTCGTGCAAGAGATCCAAAGGGCGTGGTCCAAGGACTATCAAGATGGGGGCTTCGACAAGTTGGTCGAGAGTTGGAAGTCGCCCTCGACGGTTTATCCAGAAAAAAATCTGTTCCAAGAAGATCTTGAAAACCTGAATCAAGTGTCGGCGCATTTGAACACTCAGCAAAAGTCGGTGGCGAGCGATATGCAGTTCATTCGCGAAGAGGGCGAACGCATCGGCAAGATCATCAATGGAATGCGCCGCTTGGGCCATTTAAAAACGGACGCCAAGCCCAACGACTTACATGCAATCTTAAGCGACTGTTGTCAGATTATGCACGATTTGTTTATTGAGAAGGGCTGTAATATCGAAACGGCCTTCACAGCCAAAGATCCGATTTGTGTCGTTGATCGTGACGAGATCGTGCAAACGGTAACCAATCTGATGCGCAACTCTCTACATGCCCTCGAAGTCGCACGCCTTTTCGGCTGGCCAAGCGCCCACAATGCGCGTACGCACCGCGACCCTGGGCCGCGATCTCATCATCGACATCGAAGACAATGGCGTCGGCATCGCGCCGGTCGATCAGGGTCGTCTGTTTGAAGCCAGCTTCACCACCAAGGCGCCCGAGCACGGCACCGGTCTTGGCCTTGGAATCGCGCGCCGTTTTGTGCGCGGCTATGGCGGCGACATCGACTTTGTCGAATCTTCACCGGGCCAGAAAACCATCTTCCGCATCCGCCTTCCCTTGAAACTCCAAGATGGGCAAAAAAGGAGCCGCCGCGTGAGCACCGCCGCTAAACTCGATTCGCGATCAGTAAGAATCTTTTGCCCAAGAACACGCCGGTTCCCAATCGCCGCATCCTGGTCATCGACGATGAACCCGAGATTGCCGAAGGCATCCGCCGCGTTCTTTCACCTGGCCTGCCAGCTAATGTCACGCCCCTTCTGCGCTCGAGCCGAAGCGCGCCACCAGTCGCAAAACCTGCTTCGAGCGAATTCGACATCACAGTCGTCAACACGCCAGAGCAAGCGATCGAGGCCATCACCGATGCCTTGCGCGAAAATCGTCCATTTGCAATGGGCTTTTTTGACGTTGTCCTAGGGGCCGAGATCGATGGCATCGAATTGGTGAAGCAGATTCTCTCGGTCGATCCCAAAATGTTCGCCGTCTTCGTCACGGCCTATCACGATCGCACGGTCGATACGATTGGCTCGTTTCTGGGTGAAGAGAATCGCGAAAATGGGATTACATCAACAAGCCCTTCAGCGAAGGTGAAATCCTTCAAAAGGCCCGCAATGCCACAAGCCTTTGGGATCTTCACCGTTTGAAAGAGTGGCAAGAAGAGCGCCTAAGCGAAGCCAATCAACTTCTGATGCAAAACGAGAAACAAAGTGCGGTCGCCGCCGTCGGGCGTTCAGTGGCGCATGAGTTCGGCAATCTTTTGACTCATATCGTGGGTAACGCCGAAATCGCCCTCGAGAAAATGGACCCCCAGGCGATGAAGAGCGCGCTCGACATCGATCTTGAAGGCGTCGGACACGGCCTCAAACCTATTGATGCGCTTTCGCAAAATGCATGGCTCTGAAGAAGCCGCCCCGGCAATCGAAAACATCGAGATTTGGAAACTTCCGGATGAGGCCACCGAGCTTCTGGAATTTCAATTTCGTAAGCGCCATATTCACATTTATAAATCTCAACCGACAAACTCACGTTTGTGCGCGCCGCCCGCCACGCCTTGGTGCAAGTCTTCGTCAATCTGTTCTTAAACTCGCTGCACGTCATGCCCGACGGCGGCGAATTGCATTTAAGCGTAACCAGCAAGGGCGAGAACGTGCAGATCTCTGTGCGCGACAGCGGCCCCGGTATTCCGCAAGACATCTTGCACCGAGTGACCGAGCCCCTGTTCACCACCAAGGGCCGCGAGGGCAGCGGCCTGGGCTTGGCCATTTGCAAAGAGATCGTTGAAATCGAAAATGGCGGCGAATTGGTTTTGCAAAATCACAGTAAGGGCGGGACCGAAGTCTTAGTCACCTTACCGGGAGGTCAGTCATGAAGGAAACAAATACGGTCAAGGCGGCACATCTCACCGTTTTGGTGGTCGACGACGACCAGATGATTCGTCAGATCATCATTCAGCAATTGCGCGTAATCGGCTTTCAAAAGTTTCTGGAAGCCGGTAACGGCACCGAGGCCTTTAAATTCATGCTCGATCCCTTGCAAAGAGTCGATATCGTCATCTGCGACTGGGAAATGCCTAAAACCGATGGTCTGACTTTTCTGCGGGCCGTACGTGCCAGTCGCACACGCTCTAAAACACCGTTCATAATGGTCACTAGCCAACAATCGCAAGAGCGCATGAAGATTTCAATGGCCAAACAACATGACGTCGATGCCTACATCGTAAAGCCCTTTTGCGCCGAAACCCTGCGCCAAAAGGTCTTTCAAGTGATCTTCGAGGCCATCGAGAAAAAAACAATCGTGGCATGAAGCACTTCGGGTTGGCGCTCGCATTCGTACTCAGTTTACCGGTCGGCGCCGATCAGATCGTCGAGAATTTCACGACGCGCACAAACCTGACGACAACCTCGCCCTTTGCGCCGACCGCGATCTGGAACCAAGCCTTGGGCGTCGTCGAGCCCAGTCTTCTAACTTCGGGCTATGGCACCGGCGGTGAACCGACGTTTGAATTTGACATCGGCGATGGTTCGGATGGCGTCTTTGATGCCTCGACGTACTCGCGTTTTGGCACCGTCAACGGCCAGACGATTCATTTGGACACTTCCGCCCATCCCACTCTTCAAGTAACTAGTTTTTATTTAGAACCAGGTTGGATCCTGGAGCCCACCGGCACCTCTCCCCTGCTTATTAAAAGTCAGAGCACAGTCAAAATCGAAGGTCAGATTTGGTGCCACGGTGAGGACGGCGGCGATGCCACGGCGACGACCGCAGGTCTTGGCGGACAAGGGCGCTGCGGCGGCACAGGCGGCGGCGACGGTGGCGGCGCGGCCCAATCGGGAAGCGCGGGTGTGTCGTCGAGCGATGGCGTCGGCGCCGGCATGGCCGGGACCTATGGCACAGGCGCGGCCGGCGGCGGTGGTGGGGGCGGCGGGCGCAACTGCGGCGGCGATTCGACCTGCACAAGCGTGCTTCCAGGTGATGGCGCCAACACCAGCGGCGGACTGCATGGCACTCCCATCTTTGATCCCTACTATTTAACTTTAGGCGGCGGCGCCGGCGGTGGGGGCGGCGGCTCAGGTCCAGCCGGACAACCCGGTGGGGGCGGGGGCGCCGGTGGCGGAGCCGTGCGCATTTTCGCCGGCGGCGATGTTGCGATCGGCTCCAGCACAGGCACAGCTGACGGCTATATTCTGGCGCACGGCGGTCATGGCGGAAACGGCTTCACCGCAGGAGGGCCTGGCGGCGGCGGCGGCGGCGGCTCGATTCAAGTATTTTCCGGCGGCACGGCCTACTTCAATAATTTAGTCAGCGGCACCGCCGCAAGCCAAGCCGGCTATGGCGCCGGCGGCACCAACACCAGCTCAGGCTACGGCGGCGACGGCGGCGAGGGGCGCAGTTGGTTCACCGGCATCGACTATCAAAGTCCAAACGGAAGCTTCTATGCTCCCGGCGAAGAGTCACCTGTGAATCCAGGAAATTTCGTGACCTATAGCACCTCGGCACAATCCGTCACCACCCGAGTTTTCGACCTACAGAGTTCGTTCCCCAAAATCGACAGCGTCACTCTCTCGCCAATTGCGGCCACCTATAGCGTCGAATACCGCGCCAGCAGTGATGGCTTCACCTTGGACGACACGGGTTGGACGACAAACCTAGATTCAGTTCAAAACAAACGCTATTTACGTCTGCGCATCCTGGTCAATAATATGTCTGCGCTCTCACCAGTGCGCTTGGATTCGCTGACCTTAAGCTACACTCCCAAGGTCGTGGATGACTTCAACTTCAAGGCCGCTGGCTGCGGAAGAATCTCTAACCCAAAGGCACAGCCGCCGTTTGACGTGGTTCTGATCCTACTGTTTTGGATCAGCACGCTCACCTATTTAAAACTCAAAGCCCGTAAGCAAGAAACCCTCACTCACCGTCGATTGCCCGGTTGAACCTTGCCCCATAAGACCATCGACGCCAGCCCCTAAGGTCAGACCCAATCCCAGTTTTATGCGCAGTTGCAGGCGTGAATGCAGCCAAGTGCCACCGCTGGCAAATAAGCTCGCCAAACGAGCGTCGACTGCAAAGCGCCCCGCCCCCAACACCGCCGACAAAGCCGGTCCAACCGCCTGCGCGGTTTGCCCCTTCACAGTCTCGTTACTGGCACGTTGAATAGTTAGAATTTGCTGGCTCTCGAGCCCGTAACCATACCAGGCTTTATAGTACAGAGCCGTCAAGCCCAAATTTTGCCAACTCAACTGATTTTGTAGAGGGTAAGCGGCACTTGGTTGCGGTTTGAACTGGCTGCGCGCAAAGTTGAACTCTAGCTTCACGGCGCGGTCATTGGCCAAGGCTAGGGGCCACTCTCCCACAAAGGCTGACTTTGTACCGCCAGAAAATTTCGCGTGTACGTCTTCATGGGCGTGGTATTCAGCCACTGTGTACTGCGGCCGCCAGGCCAAGAAGCGCTTAAACGAAGGCGCCCGCGCCGCAGCCGGAGGTGCCGCTGGTTCTGCCGACGAGGGTGCCGCCGCCGCTGCCACTGGAATAGGTGGCGCTGGCGCGGCGACCAGTGGCAAAGCCGAGTCGCCGCGGTGACGGGTTTCTCAACTCGCCTCACCAGCACACCATCCAATACGTCGTGGCCTTCGAGTTGGCGCAAGTCGACCACCGCCGGCTCACTGAACACGCCTAGACGACCGCGCTTGGTTCCAGCCGCCACTCGCCAAAAGTAACTCTGTCGCAAAAAGCCGCGCCAAGCATATTGTGAGCGCGTTGTGGTCTTGATCAAAACCGGATGACGAAAGTCCTCGCTGGCTGAAATCTCTAAGACATATTGATCGGCGCCACTGACCGGCTCCCATTCAAAAACCGCTTCATAAGTCTCAGCTTCAACGCCATCGTCGGCCTCAGCCCTAGGTAGAAAGGTATTCCAGGCGCGCCACCAAAAACTAGCGCCCGAGTCGCCGCCAGGCCTCGGCGACGAAGCCGGTCGACGCAATTGCGGCACTCTTAACTTTGGCGGCGCCAATGGATTTTCACGAACAAAGAGCGGGTAGCTATAGAGTGGCGGGATCTCAAAGCCCTCGGCATCTTTGGCGCTCACCGACCATTGCAAGTCCTCTTCGGATGAAAAACGCGTGCTGGCCGAATTGTCATGAACTTCAGTTTGCTTAAGGCCGCCTGCGCCGCCACTGTCTTGCCGCAAAATAAACTGACTGACGCCGGCAAGCGGCGTCCACAAGAACGCCACATCGCGATCCAAACTCACGCGGTCGCGCGGCAGAGGCCGCAGAAGATGTAGAACCGGGGCGCGCCAAACCTGAAGATTCAAAGGCGCCGATGAGCTTAAACCCTGACGTAAAAAAAGACGGTGTTGCCCCAAAGGCAAGTCCGCTTGGTAACTCTGCCGGCCCTCCGGAAGATCGAGGATCACCTCAGGCTGTCCCAGCGACTGTAAAATCAATTGCCGAGCCTGACCGTGCCACTGAAGCGCCACCGCCATGCTTTCTGAATGGGTATACATCCGACTCGGCGGCGGGCGGGTCCACTCAATTGCCGCATCCAGCGCCAGATGTAAAGCTTGATCATGGCTCACGCGTAAGACTTCCTTTGGCTTGATCACGCTCTCGCCTGATTTTGAGGATTTAAAGTGAGCTTCTCCCTGACCGACTTGCAACTCAAAGTCCTCGCCATTGACCTGGCGCAACTCCACCTCACTGCCCTGATGCAAATCGACGGTCCATTCGGCGCCCTGAATCAGCGTCGAGTTATAGGGATTGCGAGCCTTTAAATTCCCCTTCACGAAGTGCAGACGAATTTCACCGTGCGCAAGCTCACTTGCGGGTTCGATCGTCACAAGCGTGTTCTCTGAAAGATGGATCTCGGTGTCTTTTTGCAAGAGCAGGGTCGCCGTGCTTTGGCTCAAGGTCAGCACGGAATCGTGAAAATAAACGGCTTCATCATGACTCGACTTTTCCCAAACCAGGCTATCAGCTCCGCGCCGGCGCAAATCATTTTGCGATTTTACCACGTGACCCGCGAGGCCAGAGCCAACTGCGATCGGCGCTCCATGATGAAACGAAAGGACTCCAAGGTGCAGCAAAAGCAAAATGATCTCGACGACCAAGACGGCCATCAGAGCCCCGACGATTCGGCTCTCAGAAAATTTCTGCTTCATGCCTATCTATCGGAAAATAAACAGAAATGACTGAGTCCAGTCGAGCTCAAGGCCGACTCACAAAGGTCACCGAAAACCTGGTCTCAGCCTCATCTGACTGGCAAGTCACCGAGGCGCCATTTTGCTCAAGCCATAAGCGCGCCGCAAACAACCCCAGACCGGCGCCTTGAGTCTTACTCGAGACAAAAGGCTCAAACAAACGCTCGCGCAGCGAGGCCTCAACGCCTGGACCATTGTCACAGATATGTAAGACCAAGAGCGAGTCTGGCAAGTTCTCCTCGGACCAAATCCTAAGCTGGCGCGGCTGGCCAGCGCTCTTTTGGCCAAGAGCCTCCGTGGCATTCTGGATCAGATTGTAGAGTGCACGCGCCATTTGTAGCGGCCGCCCCCGCACCTGATGCCGACTCTCTAAGCCGCTTAGATCCAAGTCGATCGCCTGCCGCTCGATTTCACGCCCACTGTATTTCAATGCCAAATCCATCAATTCGCGAACGCCAATGTCTTCGCTCTTGCCGCCAGTTCGCAAAACGGCGGCAAGCTCTTGAGTCAAAGCGATCATACGCTGGGACATGCGCTCAAAAATCTCGGTCGAATGCAAGACTTCGGAATCCCGCAAGTGCCCGGCCCCTACGCGTTCGCGCAAACGCAGGGCCTCGCCATAGACAACGGTTAAGGGATTATTGATTTCATGGGTGAACGCGCGCAGATATTCAGAAAGGCAGGTCAGATGTGCCGCCGACTCCACACAACGGCGCCGGTCGCGTTCAAGCTCCATGGACCGAGTTCTGCAGAGAATAACCCGTTCCATAAACCGTGCGCAGTTCGAGCTCACTGCCACTGAGCTTCTTGCGAAGGGCATTGATATGGGGATCCAAGGCCCTTGAGGCCGGACGATTCTCGCCCCATACGAAGTCCTCGATTTCTTGGCGCGAGCGCAACTGTCCCAATCCGCGTGCCAGCAGGCATAAAATCTTGAATTCCACCGGCCCCAGCGCCACACGATCGGCGGCCACCCGCGCCTCAACCCGGTCCAAGTCCAAGCGCAACTTTCCTGCGATGATCACATTGCCGGAAGCGGGCTCTTGTTGACGCAGACGCCGCAGGCGCGAATGCAAACGCGCGCGCAATTCATCGGGTCGAAAAGGTTTGGCGATAAAATCGTCGGCGCCGGCTTCAAACGCCAAGATGCGGGCCTCGGGCTCATCAAAGGCCGAAATCATCAAGATGGGGACGTTCGAGCGCACAAGGCGGGCCCGCATCTGTTTGCATAGACTAATGCCATTTTCACCGGGCAAGCTGACATCGGCTAAAATCGCGTCAGGAGAGTGCAACTCCAAGAGCTTAAAGGCCTCAAACGAATTGGCGGCACACAAAACCCGAAACTCGCTGTCCAGAATCCGCTCCAAAAGCTGGCAAATTTCTGGCTCGTCATCGACGATAAATACGAGTTGTTTTGTATTCATACACAAATCATATATGGGTTTAAAACTTGCCACCATGAGCTTAGCCATGTGGTCCAGGCCTGGCACTGGGACTTAACCTATCACAGTCCGCAGGCAGAGCAAGATCTCGCTAAAGGACATCCCGCAGCTATTGACGAACCGCAGCGACTAGGTCTATCTTCGCGCCAATGAATGGACCCGTACGCCTTTTCCAAATCGTTTTTCTAATCCTCGCCTTGCCCGCCCTCAACCATTGCGCCAGCACCACCGCAGGCGGTGCCGTCGATGCCGACCGCCGGCAGTTGATGTCAGTGTCCAGCGAGCAAATCTCCAGCGCCTCGGCGCAAGCTTACGATCAGACTAAAGCTGAGGCCCAAAAGAGCGGCGCTCTTGATCGTAACCCCGAGCAGCTGCGCCGAGTGCAAGCTGTCGCCAAACGCTTGACTCCAATGACCAACGTTTTTCGCAAAGATGCGCCCGCTTGGAATTGGGAGGTGCATGTCATCACCTCAAAAGAACTCAATGCCTATTGCATGCCAGGTGGAAAAATCATTTTCTACAGCGGGATCATCGAACAGCTGAATCTCACCGACGGCGAAATGGCCGCCATCATGGGCCACGAGATCTCACACGCCCTGCGCGAACATGGGCGCGAACGCATGTCTGAAGCCCTAATCGAGCAAGTGGGTCTGCAAGTGCTAACCGCCACCGGTGTGGTCGATGCCAAATATGCCGGCGCTTTAAGTGCCCTCACGCAAATTAGCCTGGGTTTACGCCATAGCCGAGCTCAAGAAACCGAAGCCGACACGATTGGCGTCGAGCTTATGGCGCGGGCCGGATACAATCCGCAAGACGCCGTAAACCTATGGAATAAAATGGCCTCAGTTGGAGGTCCTAAACCGCCAGAGTTCCTCAGCACCCACCCGGCCGATAGCACACGCATTCGCCATATCGAATCCCTGCTGCCAACAGTGATGCCGCTCTATCAAAGCGCCTCAAAATGAGACGGGTGAATTGGCCTTAAATCGCCAAACCTCAAGACAGCGGCACAGCCTTCGACAGTAAACCCCGACTTTCGTCCAATCCCCTGAAACTTGCCAGCTTCAGCTTTTGCATAGTTTAAAGCCAATGCAAGCCGCTGGACGTTGTCTCAAAATCATCTTCTTTGCCTGCTGTTTCAGCGGTCTATTAACCGCCTGCGGGCCAATTGCGGGAAGCCATAGCGCAGACAGCGCCAACGGCAGCGACGGCACAATCTCAAATCCTTCGACCGAAGTTTACAAACCCACGGCCTTGATGTGGAGAGTCAAACTAAACAAGGAATGTTATGGTCGGCCTATACCTATCAAATCATCGGCAATGACGTGGCCTCAGAGCTCTTGCCCGGCAGCGAGGACATCAAGAGCTTCTGCCCCAACTATGGCAATATGACGAATTCAGAAAAAGTAAATTTCTGGGCCTTCTTGGTTTCGGCCATGGCCAAGTCCGCCAGTGGTTTTGACCCGCTGGCGCGCCACTTGGACCTGAGCCAAGGCTTAGATGCCATCACTGGAATGCCGGTTTATGTCGAAGGCCTTTTGCAACTTTCTTATAATGACGTGCGCGACTACGCCTTCTGCGCCTTTGATTGGCAAGCCGATAAAAATCTGCCGGTGAAAGACATCGCCCGCTCGATTTTAGACCCGGTTAAAAACTTGGATTGTGGAATCAAGATTCTGGCCACGCAAATCGAGCGCACAAAACAGATCGCGCGCGCAGCCAGCATCTTCGCCGGCAGCAAAATCAAAGACCTTGAGCAACAGACTTCTAAGCTTCCATTCTGCGCCAGCGCCGTGGCCACCGCCAGCTCAGACAGCCATTAAAATCCCGAAAACCAAGCTTGCGGACTTTGGCCTGAAGCCTCAGCTTCGGACGTCACCACCGAAAACGGCGCGGCCTGCGACTGGGCACAACGCTGCTCGATAAATTTCACCACCGCCTCGAATTGCGCCACCGACGTGCAATAGGCCACAAACGTTTCGACTTCACCGTCGCTCATTCCCTGGCTCAACTTTTGGAAAGCCGTGCTCCAGATGGCCCGGCGCCAGGCTTCAGACGTTTGCTTGAGTGCCTGAGCTCTCCGCTCGGCGATAGCATCTAGATCCAACATGCTTTAAGTCCTGTTGTAATCATCTTGATAGCGCGTGATATCGTCTTCGCCAAAATAAGAGCCGGTCTGCACTTCGACAAAAATCAACGGCACATTTCCAGGATTGCGCATTCGGTGCTTGGCATTCTCGGGGATGTGCACCGACTGACCCGGCGCCAAGTTCAAAGTCTTTTCATTCAACACGACTTCACCCTGGCCGGCCACCACCACCCAATGTTCAGAGCGATGATTATGACTCTGATACGACAGCTGCGCTCCGGCATCGATGGTGATCTTCTTGGCCTTAAAACTCGGCTCGTCAGCTAAAATCTCAAAGCGTCCCCACGGCCGCGTTTCAAATGGATGTTCGGTGGCCTCGACTTGACCGGCCTCCTTCATCGCATCGACCAATTCCTTTACCTTTTGCGAAGAGTTCTTATGCACCACCAAAAGCGCATCATTGGTATCGACAACCATTGTGTCGACGATATCGATCAAGCCCACGACCTTATTGTTCACGCTGAAGACAAAATTATTTTCTGAGTTCAAATTGAAAACTTCGGCGCGCGACTTGGTCTCGACCGGATTGGACTCCTCACTTAAACGCGCGATCTCGTCCCAGGAGCCGACATCGCTCCACTCCATATCGCAAGGCACGCAAGCTTGCTTCTCAAGTTTCTCCATTATGGCGTAATCGAGCGAAATCGAATCGACCAAAGCATAATTATAGGGAGCATTTTTCATCTCGGCATCGATCAACTCGATTTTGCTCCATAGCAAAGGCTGAAATTTCTTAAAATGCGCAATCATATCGCGGACGCAAAAGACAAACATTCCGGCGTTCCAAAAGTAGCGCCCCGAATCGACGTACGTCTTCGCCGTTGCCAAATTCGGCTTCTCGCGAAAGCCCGCCACCTGCATCGCCTTTAAGGCACCATCGGCTCCCACCACCGTGTCGGTCACTTCAATATAGCCGTAACCCGTTTCTGGAGTGTGAGGCTGCACGCCCAAGGTCACCACATAGCCCTGCCCGGCGATCTGCGTGGCCAGTGCCACCGCTTTCTGAAAAGCCGCCTCGTTGCCAATCAGATGATCCGATGGGAACACACCGGCGATTTCGGCCGCCATTCCCCGCCTCTCCAAAACATGGCAGAGCAAAGCCACAGCCGGAGCCGTGTTTTTTCCCATGGGTTCAAAGATCACGTTCTGGGCCTTAAGACCTTCGCGCTTGGTGGCTCGTTGAGTCAGAGAGGCCATCGACTGCGTCGTTAAAATATGAACTTCACCCAAAGTCTTTAGGCGCTGAATGGTATTGCCTAAAAACGAGCCGTCAAAAAAGTCACAGAATTGCTTTGGATACGAGGCGCGCGACACCGGCCACAGGCGAGTTCCGCTGCCCCCTGAGAGAATCACTGGAATCATGACGAACCCACTCCTCGATTGACGACACTAGTTGGACTCATGCAAAACTTATGTCTATGAAAACTATCCCATTTATTGACCTAAAAGCGCAATATCAAGCTCTTGAAGAGCCCATTCAAAAGCAAATCCAGACGGTCCTAAGCCATGGCCAATTCATAATGGGGCCAGAGGTCGAGGAACTGGAGCGCCGCCTTGCCAAATTCGCCGGCGTTAAACATGCCATCACCTGTTCCAGTGGAACCGATGCCTCGATCCTAGCGATGATGGCCTTAGGGATTGGCCCTGGTGATGAGGTCATTGTTCCCGCGTTCTCTTTTATCGCCACTGCCGAAACCGTTCTTCTGGTGGGCGCCACTCCGGTTTATGTCGACGTCGATGCCAAGACTTGCAATCTGGATCCGGCGGTTCTGGACAAGGCTCCTCAGCCAAGACTAAGGCCATTCATCCCGTCGGCCTGTATGGTCAACCCGCCGATATGGACGAGATCAATGCCTTCGCCGCGAAAAATAATCTCAAGGTGATCGAAGACGCGGCCCAATGTTTTGGCGCCACCTACAAAGGCAAACGCAGTTGTGCGCTCTCAGCGGTTGGCGTGACCAGCTTCTTTCCCGCCAAACCCTTGGGTTGTTTCGGCGACGGCGGCGCCGCCTTTACCAACGACGATGCACTAAGCGAAGCCATGCGCGAAATCCGCGTGCACGGGCAAAAATCGCGCTACTACCACACGCGGATTGGCATCAATGGCCGAATGGACACGCTCCAATGCGCCATAATGTTGCCCAAGCTCGAACGTTTCCAATGGGAACTCGACCAGCGCAGCGCCCGCGCCGAACGCTTCAACCAAGCCTTCAGCGAGCTCAAAACCCATAGTGTCGGTATCCCCACCCTGGCGCCCCAACGCACCAGTTCCTGGGCGCAGTACACTCTGCAAGTGCCAAATCGCGATTCCTTTCAAAAGGCCTTACAAGAAAAAGGTGTGCCCACCGCCGTTCACTATCCGCGCACAATGGCCGATCAGCCGGCTTACGCCGGACACGGTCGAACATTAAACATCGAGGTCAGTCGCAAACTGGCCGAAACTGTTGTTAGCTTGCCCATCTACCCGGATATGACCGATGCCATTCAAGACCAAGTCATTGATGCCGTCCTCAACCACTTTGCCAAGGAGTCCAAGCGATGACCCTTTTGCTCAAACAGCTCTTCGGATTTCTGAAGCTGTTGAATTCTGAAACCGGCCACAACCAAATTGCCGCCGGCATCGCCGCAGGTTTTGTCCTTGGCATGAGCCCAATGCTATCGCTGCAAGTCTTCCTGGTTTTTCTCATCATTTTTTTCTTTCGCGTGCAGATGGGAGCGGCCTTTCTTGCCGCCTTCTTTTTTGCCTTCTTGCACTGGTGCCTGGATCCCATCTTCCACAGCCTCGGTGCAAGCGTTTTAGAAAGTGAAAGTCTAAATGGGCTCTTCACCACGCTTTACAATATGCCGCTGGTTCCCCTCACTCGCTTCAATAACTCGATCGTGATGGGCGCGGGCATCTTCACGCTTCTGGCCAGTCCCATTGTCTTTTTTTGCAGCCGCCTGCTAATTCTGAAATACCGCGAAAAAGTCGTCGAACGTTTCAAACAAACCAAACTGTGGAAATCGCGTAAAAGCCACAGCCCTCTTCAACTGGTACTACACCTATGACAAACTCTACGGATAGTTCACCCCTGGCCAAAGCCAAGAAGAGCCAAGGGCCCGATCCGCACAGGCGCTGTCATCCCGGCCGTGATCCTCACGGTTCTACTGGTCGTTTATTTTGTGCTGTTCTTTGACGGCAACTTGCGCCGCGCCCTTGAAATGGGCGGCACTGCACGTCAATGGCGCCGAAGTCGACGTCGGCTTTGTGCGCACGCATTTTTTAAAGGCCTCACTTGAAATCGGCGACATGCAAGTCACCGACAAAAATCACCCCGAGCGCAATATCTTGCAAGTTGGCAGCTGTCGACTTTCAAATGCTTTGGGACGCTCTCCTGCGCGCCAAAGATCGTGATCGACGAAGCTTCGATCCTAAATATCCAAGCTCTGACCCCGCGCCAGCATCCCGGTCGCGTCATTCCACCGCCGCCACCTGATCAACCCAAGGACAAAGGCCCTGGAATGATGGCCAACGCCGAAAAGGAAGTCCTCGATCAAACGCAAAAGAAGTACAACGATAACTTCTTGGGCGATATCGCGGGCCTTCTGAACGGCACAGACTACAAAGACCAACTCAAGACTATGCAAGGCAATCTGAAGTCCGACGCCCGCATCAAAGAACTGGAAAAGGAACTCAAGGACAAGCAAGCCAAGTGGGAGGCCAAGCTCAAGGAACTACCGCAGGGGCCAGAGTTTAAAGCCTATGAAACCCGCATCAAAGCTCTAAAGTTTGATTTCAAAAATCCCACAGAACTCGCCAAGAACGTGCAAAGAGGCCGACGCCATTCGCAAAGAGATCGAGGCTAAAGTTAAAGTCATCGATCAAACTCAGCAAAGATGTGAAAGGTGAGGTCGAATCAGTACCAACAGTCTTTTAAAGATCTGGAGAAAATGGTCGCCGAAGATATGAAGGATCTGCAGAGCCGACTCAAGCTGCCCAATGTCGATGCCAAAGAGTTCTCGCAACAGATGTTCATGTCGATGGTCGAGAAAAAACTAGGCGGCCTGGCCAAGTACGTCATGCTGGCGCGCAAGTACATGCCACCTAAAAAATCCGCCGCCGAGAAAAAAGCCGAAAAGGACGCGCAGATCACTCCACCTAAACGCGGCTCCGGCGTCACCTATCGCTTTCCGATCACCACCGGCTATCCACTTTTTTGGCTCAAGCACGCCGCCATCAGTTCAGAAACCGATCAAAGCGAATTCAGCGGAAATATCAAGGGTGAGATCAAAAACCTGACCAGTGACCCGGCCTTCTTAGGTTTGCCCACCCTGCTCCTGGCCAAGGGCGATTTCCCCAAACAGGGGATCTCTGGCCTGGACGCCAAAATCACTCTGGATCACACCAGCGATATTTCCAAAGATACAATGAACGTCACCCTCGCAAGCTTCCCCATGGCCGAATACAAACTCTCGGATAGCCGCGACGTGAAGCTGGCCATTCAATCTGCCAAGGGCAGCAGCGTGATGGACGCAAGCCTTATCGATCAAGCCCTAAGCGTGTCGATGAAGAACACCTTTAAGGACATCAAATATGATCTGGAGGCAAAAAACAATGTCGTCAAAGACATCATCGATGCCGTTCTCAAAGGCATCCCGGTCGTCGACATGAATGCCAACGTCAAGGGCTCACTGAGCAATTTCGACGTCGGCATCAATTCCAATTTGGGAGATGAACTATCAAAGGGTTTTCAAAAGCAGCTGCAAGCCAAGATTGATGAAGCCAAAGGTCAGCTCAACAAACTGATAAACGAGCGCATCGGCGGCGAAAAGAACAAGCTCAAAGACCAAATGGACAAAGCCGTAGGTCCGATCACAAAAGGCCTAGATGATAAAAAAGCCGAGGCCGATAGGGCCGTAAGCGATGCCACGAAACAAGGCCAAGCCGGTCAGGGCAAGGCCGTTGATCAAGGCAAGAAAAAGCTCGAAGACGAAGGCAAGAAACTCTTAAAGGGTTTCGGCTTTGGCAGCTAAATAGTGACTAGGTTCTCGCCTTATATGCGGAAATTTAGAAAAGTGTTTACAGGACTAGACCTTCCTGTGTGAAGGATTGAGTCATGGACTCCCTCGGTTGAGAATTTTGTTACCAGACAAAAACCTTAACCAAAACAGGAGAGTCCAATGACTCAGTCACAATATATTATCCGAAGAAAGATGAACGTTGTCGAGCTTGCCCAGACCTTGGGAAACATTTCTGAGGCGTGTCGCAACCTCGGAGTATCCCGTCAGCACTATTATGATATCAAGTCAGCAATCAACGAGGATGGAATCGAGGGTCTACTCGAGAAGTCCCGAAAGAAGCCCAGAATCGGTAATCGCCTGAGTCCCGAGATCGAGCAAATGATTTTGGACTATAGCTTGGAGTTCCCGACTCACGGGCAAAAGCGTGTGTGCAATGAGCTGAAGAAAAAAGGGATAGTCTTTAGCGATGGTGGTGTTCGTGGAGTTTGGAGCCGGCACGATCTGCTGCGCAAGAAAGAGCGTTTAAAGCGGCTTGAGAAATACGCAGCAGAGAGCGGAAAGATTTTGACCGAAGCGCAAGTCGTAGCTTTGGAAAACGCCAAGGAAGAAAAGCAAGCGCACGGTGAGATTGAAACTTTTCATCCAGGCTTTTTGCTTGGCCAAGACACGTACTACGTCGGCTACATCAAGGGAGTCGGCAAGATCTATCAGCAGACTTGTATCGATACGTTCTCGAATGTGGGTTTTGCAAAACTCTACACTGACAAAACTGCGATAACGGCAGCTGACATGCTCAACGACAAGGTCTTGCCGTTCTTCGACGAAGAGCAGGTGCGGCTCTTGCGCGTGTTAACCGATCGCGGAACCGAGTACGGTGGCAAGCTTGAGCAGCATCCGTACCAGCTCTTTTTGCATCTCAGTGACATCGAGCACTCGCGCACGAAGGTGCGCCACCCGCAGACCAATGGCTGCACCGAGCGGCTCAATCAGATCATCCAGGAGGAGTTTTACGCGGTGGCCTTCAGAAAGACCCTCTACAAGTCGCTCGATCAAATGCAGACCGATCTAGACGTGTTTATGGCCTACTACAACAACGAGCGGACAAACCAGGGCAAGCGATGTCAGGGCCGCACGCCGAAACAAACGTGGGATGACGGTTACGAGCTCTACAAAAAATACGTGATCGAAAAAACGGAGGTGACAACTGAACCGCTAACGCACTAAACCGAAAACCTCTCGACCGAGAGAGTCATGTAAACGCAATTAAAAATTTTCGCACCTTATAAATTAAGGATGCTTCGCCATCCAAACGTCCAGGGAAGCCAAAATCGCCTGGGCGTTCCTAAGCGTCAGCGAAATAAAAACTTTTGAACGGCCGCTCTTCATTTCAACCATTCCGCTATTGAGGATCTCATTGTAACGAAGTGCTGATGCAATATAGGTCTGAAGTTTACCATGAATTTCAGTCCGCTCAGAGGCCGTATAGTCCGACCAATTGATCGAGTCATCCGAATCCAAAGCCAGGTCCATTGAATGGCCGCTCTTCAGATCCAAGTAGCGCTGAACCTCTTGGCGCTGAATATCATTGCCCTCATCGGCTAATTTCTGCCCCTGATCGCTCTTGCCGCTCGTATCCGTCACCTTCACCGAGCATGCCGACGTCGTCACTAGAGTGGCCATCACCAGCAAACTCATAAAAAACCAACGTGCCAAAGCCATCGTCATTCTCCTTCTACTTTAAAAATAAAAGCCAGCCATCCTGGCCAGCCCAAAAACAAGCGCAAAAGCGTCATCAACGGACAAGAAGTGTCACCGTCAAAAGTGCAGCACCGCCCGACCATCGGCATCGGCGTCAACCCCAGTTCACTTAAAAGCCAAGTGAGCTTAAAATTCGCCAACATTAAGGTCAGAACCAAAGCAAGGTAAATGCCAGCCCTACTTAACCGAACTGTCGTGCGCGGACTCGTCTAAAATTTCAGAGAAAAAACGGCGGGCCATTGGATCATCCCAAGCCGTATCGCCCGCAATCTTACGAAGCAGGCGCTGAGTGGGCGAAAGAATATAAGTTTCAGGCAGGACATCCGTCCCCAATATCTTGCCGGTCGTATTGTCCTTGTCCCAAACAATAATGAAGTCCTCAGGCAACCCGCCAAAAGCCTGCACAAAGGTATCAATATCCTCACGCGTTTTATCGCGCGAGATCGCCAGCACCACAACCTTGCCCTTGAACAACTGCACCAGATGCTTGAGCGACGGAAACTCTTTCACGCACGGAGCACACCAGGTCGCCCAGATGTTGATCAGCAAAACCTTGCCCTTGAAATCAGCGATGGACACATCACGCCCAGCCATCGTCTTCAAAGTGAAGTTGGGAACGCCATCCTTTTGTAAGCGATTTAAAATCTGAGTGGTCTCAGGCGGGCGCATGCCCTTAGTCAAAAACTCCCAATAAAAATAAATGGGAATCGAAACAAAAACCGCCGCAATCAGAACTGCAAAAACCCCGCGCCACTTGAACATAGCGAAGAGTATAGCCGCGCCCCCTACAAAACGCAAAAAAGCCCAGACCAGCGGTCCAGGCTCTTCACAAAATACACGGCTAAATGGATATGAAAAGAGAGACTAAGCGCGCGCCTCTTGACGCGAAATCGCCTGCGTCCGACGAATCCCCTTACGCTTACGAGCCTTAGCCACAAGCTTTTGACGGGTGCGCTTAGGAGCATCCTTGTCACCTTTTACCGTTTCAGCCGCATCGGCAGCCTTCGGCACATAATCGACGAATTCCAAGAAAGCCATATCGGCCTGATCGCCATTACGCGCGCCCACACGAACAACACGCGTATAGCCACCCGGTCGCTTAGCAAAGCGCTTGTTCAGATCCGTCATAAGAGCGTCAACCGTGGCTTCATTGGGAAAGCGCGCCAGTAAAAGGCGGCGCGAATTCAAGGTCGCCGTCTTCGCCAAGGTCACAGCCTTCTCGATATGGCGACGAACTTCTTTGGCCCGCGCCACAGTCGTCTTAATACGGCCATGCTCAACCAACGAATACACCATTCCCCGAATCAAAGCGACACGCGGGCCCTGACGGCGGTGAAAATTGTGGCGTTTACTTCTGTGTCTCATCTTCGTGCTCCGTCTCTTCTTTTACTGAGGAGTACCGTTACCGCGAGCCGCAGCCGGAGCTGCTACAGGCGGCGTAGGCGCTTGAGGTTTAATCGGGTTATTGGGATCCCAGCCCGGAGGCGGCCAACCATCGACCTTCATGCCTAAGGACAATCCCATATTCGACAAGATCTCTTTGATCTCATTTAACGACTTACGGCCGAAGTTCTTGGTTTTAAGCATCTCGGCTTCGGTTTTGCTGACCAGCTCGCCGATGTAACGAATGTTGGCGTTCTTCAAACAGTTGGCCGAACGCACAGAAAGCTCGAGATCATCCACCGAACGAAAGAGGTTCTCATTGAATTGCGGCGAACGTGTGTCCTCTTCTTCGGCCACAGGCTCCATATTTTCGTCAAAAGTCAGGAAGATCTGCAGCTGCTCTTTCAAAATCTTCGAACCCAGCGCCACAGACTCTTCGGGTTTAAGCGAACCATCGGTCCAAACTTCCAAAGTCAGGGCATCGTAATCCGTACGCTGCGCCACGCGAGCGGCATTCACCGTATAGTTCACCCGACGGATCGGACTATGCAGGGCATCGACCGCAATATAGCCCACCGGCAAATCCTTACCGCGGCCTTCGGCCTCAATGTAACCGCGACCGAAGGTCACGATCAGCTCGGCTTCAAAGCGCGCATCTTTACCTAAAGTCGCAATGTGCTGATCCGGATTCAAAATCTCGATGCCCTCGATCAACTGGATATCGGCCGCCGTCACTTTGCCCGGACCAGTTTTTGAAATGCGCAAAGTTTTGGTCTCGGGATCGTATTGGCGAAAGCGCACTTCTTTAAGGTTCAGAATGATATCGGTCACGTCTTCTAAGACGTCCGGCAATGTGCTGAACTCGTGCAACACGCCTTCAAATTTCACGGCGGAAACCGCCGAACCCATCATCGAACTCAGCAAAACTCGGCGTAGCGAGTTGCCCAGAGTCACGCCAAAGCCGCGCTCCAAGGGACGGATATGGAATTTGCCATAGCGAGGAGTCAAAGTCTCTTTTTCGACTTCGAAACCCTTTGGCTTAATTAATTCACGCCAGAATTTGTAATAGTGCGGTTGCATTGCCAATTGTCCCATTCGATCTCCATTCAAAAAATCGAACCAAAAACTCAAATGCAGCCTTTATCTCAAAACAAACTAGATACGGCGACGCTTAGGCGGACGACATCCATTGTGCGGAATGGGCGTCAAATCTTTCAGCGTGGTCACACGCAAACCCAGTGCCGCCAAAGCGCGAACCGCCGGCTCACGCCCAGCGCCCGGCCCGCGCACCACCACGTCACAGGACTTCATGCCGGCCTCAAGAGCCTTTTTGCCAGCATCTTCGGCGGCCACTTGGGCGGCAAACGGAGTGCCCTTACGGCTGCCCTTGAAACCTTGCATTCCGGCGCTACGACCAGCAGATCGTGTTGCCGTTGAGATCAGCAAAAGTAACAATGGTGTTGCCGAAGCCGGCTTGAATGAAGCAACGACCAACCGGCACATTGCGCTTGATTTTCTTCTTGGGAGCACCTTTATCGGCGGCACCTTGCGCGGGTTTTGCGTCAGCCATGTACCATTACTCCTTAAACTGCTTTTTTCTTGTTAGCGATTGTTTTACGAACACCTTTACGAGAACGCGCATTCGAACGCGTGCGCTGACCACGAACAGGTAAACCTTTTTTGTGGCGAAGGCCACGATAGCAACCCAAATCCATCAGGCGTTTAATCGAAAGACCGACTTCACGGCGTAGATCGCCTTCTACTTTGAACTTAGCCTTCGATAATCGAACGCAGTTTAGCAACTCTGTTCATCGGTCAATGTGGTCGGTGCGCATGGAGCTCGGGAAATCCACTCTCGGCCATGACTTCACGGGCGCGGGTTTGATTCCGATGCCGTAGATGTATTGCAGAGCAATTTCAATTCGCTTGTTCTTTGGCAAATCAACGCCAGAAATACGAGCCATTTATCTATCCTTGTCTTTGTTTGTGTTTGCGGTTCTCACAGATCACCCGCAAAACGCCACGGCGGCGAATGACTTTACACTTGTTGCAAATGCGCTTCACTGAAGCTCTGACTTTCATACCAACCTCATCGTTCAAACTGCTGAAATCATTGAACTTTTCAGCCGCTCAAAGGTTTACAAAGAAAATGCAAGCGCTGAGGCTAACACCCACGTTTTTAGCTGTCTAGCACTTTCTAGATACTCACTCGTCACCTGAACAGCCTTCATCAATCTCGCATACACATCTTCGCTCGTCCCCAATCCGTCGATTTCGACGTAGGGGCCCTTAGCCTTATAATAGTCCTTTAAGGGACTGGTACTCTGTCTCGTAGGCCTCGAGCCGAGTGCGGATGACGTCTTCCTTGTCATCCGGACGTTGCAAAACCTGTCCAACCTTGCACACATCGCAGACATCCGTCCACTTTCGTGAGGTTTGGAGTCGATGTGATAGACTGTTCCGCAATTCTTACACACACGGCGCCCGGTCAGGCGGCCGAGCAGCTTATTGAGCGGAACTTCCAAAAACACAGCCTTATCCATCGTCAGATTGAGTCTTTTCAAGATTTTCTCGAGCGCATCGGCCTGAACCACATTGCGCGGAAAACCATCCAAGATAAAACCCTGGCCTTTTAATTGGCCCAAAACCTCGTCGACCAAACCAATCGTCACAGAATCAGGCACTAACTTTCCCGCATCCAAGATCGATTTGGCCTCTTTACCCAGCGCCGTTCCGGTTTTGATCGCGGCTCGGAATAAATCGCCTGTGCTGATCTGCTTCATTTTCATACGCTCAACCAACAAAGTCGACTGCGTTCCCTTACCTGCGCCGGGCGGGCCGAATAAAATCAGGTTCAATACTGAACCCTCCGGCTCTTCAGTTTCACGCCCTTCATCAGTCCTTCATAACGAGCCGTCAAAAGGTGCGATTGAATCTGTTGGCTTGTGTCCAAGGCCACGCCCACCAAGATCAATAGGCTTGTTCCACCGAAGTAAAACGGAAATTTAACTGCTGAATCAAGAGGTCGGAAGAATACAAATCACACTCAAATAGATCGCTCCTGCAACCGTCAAACGGTCGAGAACGCGTCTTAATATAATCCGCCGTGCTTTTGCCAGCACGAATGCCGGGAATAAAACCGCCGTACTTTTTCAAGTTGTCAGAAACTTCGGTCGGATTAAACACGATCTCCGTGTAGAAGAACGAGAAGAACACGATCAAACCGACAAAGAGCAAATTGTAGATCACGCTGACTCGGGTAGTAAAGAATCCGTCGAGCTGTTTGCAGCGTCGGATTTGAACGAACTGCGACATCGTCGCCGGGAACATCAGTAAAGAGCTGGCGAAGATCGGCGGAATCACGTTCGAGAAATTGATTTTCATCGGCAAGTGCGACTGCTGCGGCGTGCGCCATGCCATTCGCCGACTGGGCGCACGCTGCGAATACTGAATCGGAATCCGGCGCTGACCGACTTCAAGGAAAACGATGATACGCAATGACCGCGACCATGATGAGCAGATGAGGCCAAGAGCGACTAAAACATTCATCTCGCCGTTCGATGACCATGCGTGAACAAGCGGATGGCACCGCTGCGGAAGACCCGCCGCAATACCCGAGAAAATGATCAAGCTAGAGCCGTTACCGATTCCACGATTCGGTGATCTGCTCACCCAGCCACATCACAAAGCAAGTTCCCGACGGTCAGGGTGATGATCGTCACCACTTGGAAGCTAAAACCCGGACCAAACTTGCGCATGGTCACCAACGGCAGACCGTGATGGTTAGCACGGCGAGTGCAAGAACGAGCTCATGCGCATAGCCTTGAACCAAGGCTAAGAACGATTGTCGCGTAACGTGTGTATTGATTGATCTTTTTACGTGCCGGGCCGCCTTCTTTTTTCAACTGCTCAAGATAGGGAATCGCCAGTTTGCAAAAACTGGAAAATAATCGAAGCCGAAATGTACGGCATGATACCCAGAGCGAATACGCTGAAGTGCTCGAGAGCGCCACCGGTGAACGTATTGAAAAGACCGAAAATGCCCCGGCTTGAGTTTGGAAGAATGCCAACATCAGCGTTCGCATCCACGCCCGGAACCGGAACGTGCACGCCGAAACGGTAAATCGCCAATATTCCTAAAGTGAAGAGAATACGATTACGAAGCTCTACGGGGACGCTAACACCTGGTGCTGGCCACTAAATTACCTCGACTTTTCCTCCAGCTTTTTCAAGAGCTGCTTTGGCGGTCTCACTGAAC
This sequence comes from Hyphomonadaceae bacterium, assembly GCA_047601145.1. Lineage (GTDB taxonomy): Bacteria > Pseudomonadota > Alphaproteobacteria > Caulobacterales > Hyphomonadaceae > UBA7672. The sequence continues at coordinate 7,881 of JASGJW010000003.1, read as the reverse complement.
TTGTGCGCGCGTACAGTCAAACCTTTGGGTGCGTCGCCGCGACCGAAAATCTTTACACGCGCTGTCTTGCTCACGAGTCCAGCTTTAGCCATTTCCGCAGGACCGACAGTCCCGGAAAGCGTTGCAAGCTGATTAAAATTCAAAATTTCATATCATTTTTGAAATTGAGCGTTGGTAAATCCTACCTTAGGCATACGGCGAATCAAGGGAGTTTGACCACCTTCGAAACCACGACGAATCGGAGCGCCTTGCGGGCCGTTTGACCCTTACCGCCCTTACCTGACATTTGCCCCTTGCCCGAGCCGCGACCACGTCCCAGAGCCTTGGATTATGAGTGGAACCATAAAGGGTTTGAGATCTGATAATGCGCTCATATTACTTCACCGATACTTGCACGGCCAGAAGATGCTGTACTTTATAGATCTGGCCACGATTGGCCGGATTGTCCGCGATCACTTTGGAGTCGTTGATGCGACGGAGGCCTAAGCAGCGAACGGCATCGCGTTGAGACTGAGTCGTGCCAATCAAACCGCGCTTCAACGTCACTTTAAAAACCTTCTTTGCAGCCATATATACCTCAATCCAAGAAGATCCTGACGATCTCCCTCAAGTTAAAAAACTACTCGGCGCTCTTAGCCGGGACGGCGGTTCGATCAACTGACCCAAACCATTCAACGTCGCGCGAACGGCGTTATGAGGGTTGGTCGTGCCCACGCACTTGGTCAGAATATCCTTGATGCCAACGGCTTCCAAAACTGCACGCACCGGACCTCCCGCAATGACACCAGTACCGGGCGACGCCGGAATCGAGGATGACCTTGGCGGCGCCAAAAGTTCCCGTCACTTGATGGTGAATCGTACGAGCCTCTTTGATCTTCAAGGGCGAACGGCTTTTTTTGCCGAACGTCCAGCCTTACCAATGGCTTCTGGAACCTCACCGGCCTTACCCGTACCAAAGCCCACTTCGCCCGTACCATTTCCGCGTAACCACGAGAGCTGCAAAGGAAAAGCGACGTCCGCCCTTAACCACTTTGGCGACGCGATTGATGGCGACCACACGTTCCTGGAATTCCTAATTCTGACTTTGATTCTCCACTACATTGCTCCTTTAGAAGCTCAAGCCCGCTTCACGGGCTCCGTCAGCCACAGCCTTGATACGACCATGGAATACATAACCACTGCGATCAAAAACCACGCTCTTAATATTCTTGGCCAACAGCGCGTTTAGCGAGCTCTGCACCGACTTTCTTAGCCTATCTTTATTCTTCGTGCTTGAGGTTGCCCTCAAGCGTCGAATAAGAGAGCCAAGGTTTTGCCATTGCTATCGTCGATGATTTGCGCGTAGACATGCTTGCCACTGCGGAAAACCGCCAAGCGCGGACGTTCCTGTCATCCATCGACCTTTTTGCGAATTCGCGCTTTGTTCTTCAAACGCTTATTCACTTTGTGCGACGACTTGTTCTTCAGTTGAATACGAATCATTTTACATCACCTTTACTTCGCAGCCGACTTACCGGCTTTACGTTTGATAGTTCATCGGCGTACTTAATGCCTTTACCCAAATAGGGCTCAGGCGGACGGAGAGCTGCGATTTTAGCCGCCACTTTGTCCCACTTGCTCGCGATTGGGTCCGGTCACTGACGATTTTAGTTTGCTTATCAACAGCGATCTCAATGCCCTGCGGAATCATGAAAATCACCGGGTGGCTATAACCCAAAGTCATCTCGAATTTTTTACCGCTGACAGCCGCACGATAACCGACGCCGTTTACTCGAGCTCACGAGTCCAACCCTTCGAAACTCCAATCACCGCGTTTTAAATCAAAGCGCGGAGAGACTAGTGGTACGCACGGGTTGCCGTGAGTTCATTGGTTTTGCTCAAAACCACTTTGCCGTCTTCGATCTTGGCTTTGATCTCGGGACGCATACGGATGGTCATCGAGTGCTTCGCACCTTTGACCACCACTTCATTCGCCGGAGTGACATTCACTTGCACGGCTTTGTCGAAATAAACAGGAGCTCGTCCTACACGTGACATAAATCACCTACCAAACGTTACAAAGCAATTCGCCACCGAGTTTATCTGTCTTAGCCTTATCACCATCGACCACTCCTCGGTTCGTGCTTAAAATAGAAATACCATAACCATCGCGAACTCACGGAATATCCGAGATCTTCACGTACACCCGACGTCCCGGACGGCTCACACGGTCGATCGCAGAGATAATCGGATGGCCCTTATCATTGTATTTGAGGTAAACGCGCATCACGCCCTGTTTATCGTCACGGACCACTTTAAAGGAGCGAATATAACCGTTTTCCAACAAAATCTTTGCAATACCGACACGAACATTCGAAGATGGAATATCCAGTTTTTCGTGGCGAGCGGCACCTGCGTTACGGATTCTAGTTAAAAATTCACCAATAGTATCCATTCTAACTCACTCCTTAGCGCTTTCTAAACGGCATGCCAAGCTGCTCAATAATGCCCTTCCCGTGATTGTCATTTTGGCGGAAGTACAGATCGTGATGTTCATTCCACGCACATATTCACCTTATCATAGTCGATTTCAGGAAAAATAATCTGCTCCTTGAGACCCATATTGTAATTGCCCCGTCCATCGAAACCCTTGGGCTAGAGCCCACGGAAGTCACGCACGCGTGGAAAGACAAATGAATCAAACGCTCAAGGAAGGACCACATACGTCTTTGCGCAAAGTCACCATGCACCAATCGGCATGTTTTCACGCAGTTTGAAATTCGAAATCGATTTCTTCGACTTAGTAATCACGGCTTTTTGGCCGGTGATCGCCGTGAGCTCGTCCACCGCGTTGTTGAGCACCTTCGGGTTCTTTACAGCTTCAGCCGTCGAAAATTGATCACGATCTTCTTGAAGATCGGGAACTTGCATCGGCTCTTTAAACCGTAGCTCTTTCATCAAAGCCGGAACCATTTCGCCTTCTGAAACTTTCTTCGAAGCTGGATCTTTATCTAGCGCTCGAAAACCGTCTTTTCAGCGTTGTGGACGCAGGTTGCTTTGTTGGCCTCTTTCGCTTGTTTTCGGCTTCTTCTTTTTTAGCCTTGTTCGCCGCCCTTATCGTCTTGTTCGTCAGCCATTAAATTACCTCAGGCGCCAAGGACACGATTTTGACGAATGACTTAGCGCGCAATTCCTGGCGACCGGTCCAAAGATACGTGTGCCAATGGGTTCTTTAGCGGTGTTAATCAACACCGCGGAATTATCATCGAAACGAATATAGCTTCCATCCGGACGGCGCAATTTATGAATCGTGCGCACGATCACAGCCTTGGCCACATCGCCTTTTTTCACTTTTGAATTCGGTAACGCATCTTTGATCGAAACGACAACAATGTCGCCGATCGAAGCATAACGGCGCTTAGATCCGCCCAAAACCTTAATGCACATGACTTCACGTGCGCCGGAATTGTCGGCTACGCGCAAGCGCGATTGCATCTGAATCATACGTTCACCGCCCCAATATCCTGCTCGGCCTTCTCGACCACCTTGATCAAGCGCCAACGCTTGGTTTTGCTCAACGGACGTCCCATTTGGATCAGAACCTTATCGCCTTTTTTGGCCTGATTCTTTTCGTCGTGGGCTTTGTACACCGAAGTCTTTTTTTCATATTTGCCGTACTTCTCGTGACGAACGCGGCGGAAGATCTGCACCGAAATGGTTTTATCCATTTTGTCGCTGATCACTTCGCCCGCCACTTCCTGGCGGCGGACATTGGCGCGTTTATCGTCGCCGGCAGTTTGTTTAGATGCTTTGCTCATCTCTATGGTCCTCTATTGTTTCTGTTGGCCGAGCTTAAATTGCAGGGCCGTCTTCAAGCGCGCTAAGTCTTTGCGCTTGTCGCGAATATCAATTGGATTACCGAGCTGACCCAGGGTGTGCTTCATTCGGGCCTCGAAAAGCTCTTCACGAAGCTGCACGACCCGCTTGCGCAGTTCGCTACTTGTCAGTTCTTTGATCTCTGTAAACTTCATAACTTACTCCCGAACCACAAACTTGGTCTTCAGAGGCAATTTGTGAGCCGCCAGACGAAATGCCGCCTCGGCCTGTTCACGCGTCACCCCGTTCATTTCAAATAACATTCGGCCTGGAAGGATCTTAGCGACCCAGAGTTCCGGACTGCCTTTACCAGATCCCATCCGTGTCTCGGCCGGCTTCTTGGTCAGCGGCAGATCCGGAAAGATGCGCAGCCAGAGTTTTCCACCACGCTTCACCGAACGGCTGATCGCAATACGACCCGCTTCGATTTGGCGAGCCGTTAAACGGCCGGCTTCAACCGAACACAGACCAAAATCACCAAAGGCCAGCGAGCTTCCACGCATGGCTAAGCCTTTGAAGTTTCCGCGATGTTGTCTACGCCATTTGACTCTCTAGGACTTAACACGGCCGGCCTCCTCCATCTCACGAGCTGAATACACGTCGCCGCGATAGATCCATACTTTTAAGCCAATTAAACCGTAGGTCGTCAGGGCTTCGGCCGTTCCGTAATCAATGTCGGCACGCAATGTATGCAGCGGAACACTTTTTTCGTTGTACCATTCCGAACGCGCGATTTCGGCGCCATCGAGACGACCGCTCACGCGGATCTTAATTCCACGCACTCCGCCTTTAACGGCGGCAGCCAGAGCTTTTTTAAGAGCGCGGCGCCAGGAGATACGTTTTTCCAATTGCAAAGCGATATTCTCGGCCACCAACTGAGCATCGAGGTCGGGCTTACGCACTTCCTGGATATTGACGAAGACTTCATTGGTGGTCAGAGCTTGGATCTCGGCCTTAAGAGCGTCGATGCCCGTACCCTTTTTGCCGATGACCACACCTGGACGAGCGGTCGAGATGATGATCTTGACCTTGTTGGCGGCGCGTTCGATCTCGATTTTGGCGACACCGGCGTGCTTCAACTTATCCTTGATGAAATTGCGCAGTTTATAGTCTTCGCGGAAGTTCACCTGATACTGTTTGCCTTTAGCGTACCAGCGCGAATCCCAAGTGCGGATGACGCCTACACGAAAACCAACTGGATTAACCTTCTGTCCCACTCGTTCTCCTATTTCTCTTCGAGAATCACGTTGATGTGGCTGATCTTCTTCTTCACTTGAAAAGCTCGACCTTGCGCACGTGGGCGAAAGCGTTTAATCGCCGGGCCCATATCCACATGGATCGTCTTTACGTAAAGGTTATCGACGTCGATGACCTTTTTGTCTTCGGCGTTGGCCACCGCCGATTCGATCAATTTCTTGATCAGAACGGCGCCCTTTTGCTTCATAAAGGTCAAAGAACGAATGGCTTCGTTGACGTCTTTCCCGCGCACCACATCGGCAACCAAGCGTGCCTTCTGCGGTCCGATTCGAGCAAAATTTAAAGTCGCTTTCACTTCCATGCTCTATTCCTTATTCTTATTTCTTAGCCGGAGGAGGAGCTGCCGCGACCGGCGCTTTCTTCTCGGCGTGACCGTTGAAGGTACGAGTCGGAGCAAATTCACCAAACTTATGACCAATCATGTTCTCGGTGGCGTAGACCGGAATAAACTTTTTGCCGTTATGGACAGCAAAGGTCAGTCCGACAGCTTCTGGCAAAACCGTTGAGCGCCGCGACCAAGTCTTGATGACCTTTTTATCACCCGTCGATTTTGCGGTCTCAATCTTCTTAATTAGATGGTGATCCACAAAAGGGCCTTTTTTAACTGAACGTCCCACTGTCTACTCCTACTTTCTCTGCTTACGCTTAGCGCGGCGTTTGATGATCATATCGTCGGTGCGCTTATTGTTGCGGGTCTTATAGCCTTTGCACGGCTGACCCCAAGGGGTCACCGGGTGATGGCCCTTACCCACACCTTCACCACCACCCATGGGGTGATCGACTGAGTTCATATGACTTCCGCGAACATGCGGTCGGAAACCGCGCCAACGATTGGCACCGGCTTTACCCAAGCTGATATTTTCGCGATCGGTATTGCCCACCTGGCCGATGGTGGCGCGGCAGCCCGATAAAACTTGGCGCACTTCACCCGATGGCAGCTTGACCTGGCAGTACTTGCCGATCTTGCCAACCAAAGTCGCCTCGGCCCCTGCACCGCGTGCAATTTGACCGCCCTTGCCTGGACGCAATTCCACGTTGTGGATGATCATGCCGGCCGGAATCAAATTTAGCGGAAAGTTATTGCCAGGTTTAATATCGGCCTTATCACTCGAGACCACTTGGTCGCCGACGTTTAAGCCAATCGGTGCCACGATGTAACGCTTTTCACCGTCGGTGTAATGCAAGAGTGCAATCCGGCAGCTACGGTTCGGATCGTATTCGATCGAAAAGACCGTGGCCGGCACTTCGAGTTTGCGCGTTTGAAATCGATAATGCGATAAAGGCGCTTATGACCTCCGCCTTTCCAGCGGATCGAGATCATACCATTGTTGGAACGGCCAGAAGCGCGGTGATTCCATGAAGTCAGGCTTTTTTCGGGCGTCGACTTTGTGATTTCGGCGAAATCAAAACCAGTTTTACCACGAAGGCCTTTGACTGCGCGGACGACACGTTCTTAATACCCATGATTAGGCTCCCTCAAACAGGCTGATCTTTTCGCCTTTGTTGAAGCGCACCATCGCTTTTTTCCAGGTGGCAGCTTTGCCCACGCCGAATTTCGTTCGCTTTGAACGCCCGCGGCAGGTCGCCGTGTTGACGCTGGTGACTTTCACGCGGAAGTATTTTTCCACTGCTTTTTTTGATGTCGTCTTTTGTCGCTTCCTTCGTCGACCTCGAAAACATAGACGCCTTGCTCGGCAAGGAGACTGTTTTTCTCAGTGATCAGCGGACTTTTAATTACGTAATACATAGTTATTTACCTTCTCCGCAGCGTGCGATGATTTTAGGGATCGAGCCTTTGGTGATCATCAACGAGTCGTATTTGAGCAAATCGTAAACGTTCATACCTTCAACGCCTAGTAGCGGAACTCCGAGCGTCTTGCGAAGCGCGGCTCAAATTTTTCATTGCTAAGCCTCGATCAAGATAGCTTTATCGGAGCCCGAAGTTTTTCAACTTCTGAGCCACTTCTTTGGTTTTACCTTCAGCTCGAGTCATTGAATCAACCACGAACAGTTTGCTTCTCTCTTCAATTGCGACAAGCGCCATTCAGCAATCCTGACGTACACTTTCTTGGGCAACTAAGAGCTATAATCACGCGGCACAGGACCAAAAGTGATACCACCACCGGGCATCAAGCGGAGAACGGTTCGAACCCTGACGAGCGTTCCGTCCTTTTTGCTTGAACGGCTTTTTCCGCCCCCGCTCACTTCGCCACGAGTTTTCGCTTTATGCGTGCCCTGACGGCGGCAAGCCAATTGCCGAGACGAACGACCGTTTGCAAGATTTCTTTTTTAACTTTTATATCGAACACAGCAGCGTCGAGATCAACTGTCCCAACTTTCTTCTTATCCCAACTCAAACATCTACCTTTGCCATAGTCTTTATACTTTCGTTAAGCAGATCAAAGTATTGCGCGAGCCCGGAACCGAACCACGCACCAACACGACATTTTCTTCAGGAAGTACATCGACGATTTTTAAACCGCGAATCGTGGCGGTCTCGTTTCCCCATTGACCCGCCATGCGCTTACCCGGCATTACGCGACCGGGCCATGTGCGGTTACCGACCGAACCCGGACGACGATGGAAGCCCGAGCCGTGAGTGGCGGGACCACCATTGAAGTTCCAGCGACGAACCGGACCTTGAAAGCCGCGACCGCGCGACAGACCTGTGGCCTTCACGACATCGCCCTTTTTCAAAGAGTCGATCGCCAGCTTTCGTGCCGACCGTCGCCTCTGAAGCTTTATCCAAACGCACTTCACGCGCAAAAC
>JASGJW010000002.1:0-501211 GCA_047601145.1 Hyphomonadaceae bacterium | reverse complement strand
CGATGCCGCCCTTGCGATCCGGCGCTGCGAATGGCGAAGAGACCAGCGCGACGCTCCCCCGCTCCAGCAGAAGCCGTCGGGGCCGGTGCATCCGGCGCGGCAGGCCCCTGATCCTTCCGCTTGGGCGCGGCGGCCGGAACCGTCTCGCCGCCAGCGGCCGGTGGAGGCGCCTTCGCCGCGCCTTTCGATGGCGGCCGCACCGTCTCAGCGGGCAGCGAAAGCGAGTCCGTCATTAGGGCCACTTCCAGGATCGGCCTTGGCGCAGCCTCGTCAACCGCCGGCAGTGTCTTCCCCGACGCTGCAAGAAAGCCCGCGACCACGACCCCAGCAACCAGATGCACTGCAACGGATCCCGCCGCTGGCGCGTGCTTCTTCCAGCCCGGCCAGACCGCCCACTGCCTTATGCGCGCAGGGAGTTCCATGGCGCGATCCTACTAGTCCCCGAACCCGCGATCAAAGTGATCAGGGTTAAATCCAAGCCGCCCAACTGAATCGTGAAGCCCGCCCAACCCCGCCGCGCCTGCCGCCATGGGCGTCGAAGACCCATGGTCGTTGCGCGATCCCGGCGCTGCGCGGCCAACACTGCGCGTCCCGTTGGTGGATATCCATTCCCCGCCCTCGCATCCCACGTTCCATGGGCATTTGGGCATGTATTCGGCGTAGTACTGGGCTTTCTCCTGCTTCGTTGTGGGCATCAGCGAAGCCTGATTGCCCTTCGCCGCCCAGTCGGCGCCACACTCACGCGGCTTGGGCCCATGCTTCGCCTTGCAGGGATCGCTACCGCTCACGCTGGCAAGCCCTCGTGCAAGCCCGTCCGCAGGCGCGCCGAACGAGACGCCATCCTCCACCGCCTGCGTATCAGCCGGCGTCGCCTCCTGCTGCCCCTTGGCCCCTGGCTTGCCCAGAGGTGGCGCGGCGTCGGTCGGCGCTGATGGCTTGGTCGCGGGCCGAGGCGCACCCGGCTTCGGCGCAGCGGGCAATGGCAGCGACTCCGCCATCAGCGCGATCTCGATGATCTTCTCGCGCCGCGGATCGCGACTCGTCTCCGCCTCAGGCTTTGCAGCCGACACGGCGATAGCGCCCATCACAAACACGCCCGCCACCGCATGCACGGCGACAGAGCCTGCCACCGGCGCATGCCTGCGTACGGCGGGGCTGTTCGCCCATCGTGATATGCCGCCCCAAAACGTCATAGCGCGGGACTATGCCCGCGCGATGTGTCGATACGGAATGATGAAATCCGACGTGGGCTACGCGATTTCTTTGTAGGAAGTCACAATCTTGCCCACAAGGCCGTAGGCCACGGCCTCGTCCGCGCTCATCCAATGGTCGCGGTCGGTGTCCTTCTTGATGCGGTCGATCGGCTGGCCGGTCGCGGCGGAGAAGATCTTGTTCAAGCGCTCGCGCATCTTGATGATCTCGCGCGCCTGGATCTCCACGTCGGAGGCCTGGCCACCCACGCCGCCGCGGGGTTCATGCAGCAGGAAGCGGGTGTTGGGCAGGGCAAAGCGCCGCGCCTTCTCGCCAGCCGAATAGATCAGCGCGCCGGCCGAGGCGCACCAGCCTGTCCCGAGGATGTTCACCGGCGCGCGGACAAACTTGATCATGTCGTGAATCATGTCGCCGCTTTCCACGTGGCCGCCTGGCGAGGACAGCACCAGCAGGATCGGCTTGTCGCTGCCGGCCGAATAGGCCAGCAGCTGCGCGCAGGTCGAGCGCGCAATCTTGTCGTTGATCTCGCCCGTGAGCAGGATGGTCCGGGCGTCGAACATCGCCTTTTCCATCAGGGAAGACGGGGACTCGTCCTTTTTCGCGTCGGGCGCGTCATCCTCGTCTTCGTCATCGAGGCGGGAATCGAACCGAATCGGCATTCAAGGCTCCAGCAGTGTCAGACCGCATAGGTGGCGGTCCGGGCGCGCCGGGTCAATGGGCGGTGCAGAGCCCAGAAAACAGGGCTGTTCATGGAATGCGGTTAATGCCCGGCGAACCAGACCAGGTAGCTCACCTCGATGCCCTGCGCCGAGAGCTTGGTGTCGCCCTGGAGTTCCGGCAGGCAGACCAGGAAGGCCGCGCCAGCAATCTTCGCCCCTGCCTTGCGCAAGAGCTTGATCGCCGCCAGCGACGTGCCGCCCGTCGCGATCAGATCGTCCACCAGCAACACCCTGTCGCCGGGCGAGATCGCATCCGTGTGCATCTCCATCGAGTCGACGCCGTATTCGAGCTCATAGCTCTCGGTGATCACGTTGTGGGGCAGCTTCCCCTTCTTGCGCAGCGGCACGAACCCTGCCGACAGCTGGTGCGCCACAGCCCCGCCAAGGATGAATCCGCGCGCCTCGATCCCTGCCACCTTGTCGATCTTCTGCCCGGCCCAGGGCTGCACCAGCTCGTCCACCGCCTGCCGGAAAGCGCGGGGGTTGCCCATCAGCGTGGTGACATCCCGGAACATGATCCCCTTCTTCGGGAAGTCCGGGATCGTGCGGATGGCGTCCTTCAGTTCCATGATCGGCCTCTTGTCGTCCGGCCGAGAATTGCCGGTCGTTTGTGACTAGGCAATGTCCGTCCGCGCTAGCTGGCGTGTTTCCTTGCCCGCCGCCGCAATCCACGCCGCCATATGCGGCTCGGCGCTCATCCGGTCGATATAGCCTTGCGCTGCCGCCGAACGGGGGATGGCGTAGGTCACCAGGCGCGTCACGACCGGCGCGTACATCGCATCCGCGATCGACCACTGCCCGAACAGGAACGGCCCGCCCGAACGCTTGAGCCAACCGCTCCACAACTCATCGACCTTGGCCGCATCATCCAGCCCGGCTTGAGTCATACGGCTCGCATCCGTCCGCCGCCGGATGTTCATCGGCGCATCGGTGCGCAGGTTCGCAAAGCCCGAATGCATCATCGTCGCCGCCGAGCGCGCCAGCGCCCGCTCTGTCGCATCCTTCGGCCACAGTGTCGGATTCTGCTCCGCCGCCCATTCGCAGATGGCGAGACTCTCCGCAATCGTCACGCCATTGCCGAGGTCCAGCGCTGGCACGCGCGCCGTCGGCGAGATCGCCCCGAACACCGGCTTGCCGCCTCCCAGCTCGGGCAGCACGTGCATAACTTCCTCGAACGCGATGATGCCGACTTTCAGCGCCAGCCACGGCCGCATCGACCAGGACGAATAGTTCTTGTCACCGATATGCAGCCGCACGCCCGCCATGAGAGCCTCCCGTCAGGTGTGCTGCTTGTAGGCGATGACCACCAGCAAGGCGAGGCCGAGGAAGACGATACCCACGCCGCGCTCGAACCACTGCCTGATATGCGGCTTGCCAAGGAAACGCTGCAGCGTGCCGCCAATATAGGTGTACATCAGCTGCACTGCGACATCGACGATCGTCCCGACGACGCCGATCGCCACCGTCTGGCTCGTCACATCGCGGCTCGCATTGATGAACTGCGGAAGCAGGATCGTGAACCAGATCACCGTTTTCGGATTTCCGAACCCGATCATCAATCCGTCGAAGAACGCGCCGCGCCCCACCGCAATCACAGGCGTCGGCTGGCTTGCATCCAGCGGCTGCGGGCGCGCCTGGAACGAACGGATGATCGCCATCACGCCTAGGAACGCCAGATAGGCAGCGCCAGCATACTTCAGGATGAAGAAGGCCAGCTCCGACGTTGCGATCAGCACGCCAAGACCGAAAGCGGTCAGGGCGAAATAGATGACGTTGGCGACCTGAATTCCAAAGCCGGCCATCATACCGGCGCGATGCCCGCGCAGCGCCGCTTGCGACATGATGAACATCACGTTCGGGCCGGGCGCCATGCTGACCAGCGTGGTCATGCCGATGAACAACAGGAAGTTGTCGGGCAGCATTACTCTCGATTTCCCGGCCCTTGTGCTGCCGCGCACGGGATGTGGGAGTACCGGCTGGTTTCCGTCAAGCCCTCAACACCCTCCCGGCGACCGCATCAAGCCTGCCCAGAAGCATGGGATCCCGCGCGTCCTGCGGGGTGATGATCGCGTGATCGAGGCACGTATCAATTCCATCCGGATCAGGAGAACGCGGCGTGGAACTCATGCGCTGCGCGATGCGGCCGACCAGCGCCTGCGCCTTCTCGGCGTTGCCATGCAGCACTTTCAGCACGTCGCTCACCGACACGGCCGCCACTTCCTCGTGCCAGCAATCATAGTCCGTCACCATAGCAACAGTTGCATAGGGCAGCTCCGCCTCGCGCGCGAGCTTGGCTTCCGGCATGTTGGTCATGCCGATCACGTCGCAATCCCATGAGCGATACAGCTTCGACTCCGCCAGCGAAGAGAACTGTGGCCCTTCCATCGCCAGATAGGTTCCGCCCCTGTGCGTGCGAACCCCCAGCGCTGCAGATTCCTCCGCCGCAAACCCGGCCAACCGCGATGATACCGGATGCGCCATAGACACATGCGCCACAACTCCCTCGCCGAAGAAGCTCTTCTCGCGTGCGAAAGTCCGGTCGATGAACTGGTCCACGATCACGAAATCACCCGGCGCCAATGCCTCTTTGAGCGACCCGCACGCCGACAGCGAGATCAGGTCCGTGCATCCTGCCCGCTTCATCACATCGATATTGGCGCGATAGTTCAGCTGCGTCGGTCCCAGCTTATGCCCGCGCCCATGCCGCGGCATGAACACCAGCTCCACCCCATGCAATTTCCCGCGAAACACCTGGTCCGACGGCACGCCCCACGGCGTTGTAATCGTCTGCCAACGCCCATCTTCGATGCCAGGCATCTGGTAGAGGCCGGAGCCGCCGATAATGCCAAGTGTCCAGTTGGTCATTGAAATTCCGGGATCGAGATGCGCCAGTGATCGGCACTCTATCCAATCACGGCATCAGGGCCAGCACGGAGAGTCGCAGCGCCCCTAGCGTGCATAGGTCACGACCGGCTCAACGCCAAATATCGTCGAACAGAGATGTTTCACCTCGCCCGACGAAATCTCCCTCAGATCCCGGCTGAGCAAACCGGCGCGCTTCGCCATGATCGGCATGCCTTGCTTCCTGACCTCGCCTAGCCCCGATCCCGCCACCTCAAACAGCACGCGACTTCCGGCGCGACGTATCCTGACCTCGTATCCACACGGGGGGCTGCTCGACTGCGCATTGCGCACAAGCTCTCGGACCGGTGCGGTGCTGAATTTTGTGGGATCGCTGGAATCCAGCACGTCATAGTAGGTCTTGCCATAGCATCGGCCATGGCCGGGAGCTCCCGTCACCTTGATCAGATGTTCGACGGTTCCATCCCCATCGACGTCAATCTTCAGCGTCCCCAGCGGGTAGAAGTCCCAGAAGAACGGGTCGGTAGAATGCTTGTCCGCGCGAAACATGTCCTGGGTAACGCCAACGGGCACGTCGAGATCAGGCTCCACCACTTCCGAACCATCTGACAGCAGCGCGGCGCAGCTCTGCTTCGTTTCCGGCTTTTCCGGCGAGTAACTCTCGTGCAGCCGGCTGTCGAAGGTGCACATCAATCCCTCGCGGCCGAACACGGACTTCAGAAATGCGCCGGACGGATAGTTGTAGTTGAACGGACCGTGCTCCGGCTCGCCCATGACTTCGAGGAACTGCCCGTCCAGAGGAAGAAGACCGATTATGGAGACCCACCGTTCGTAGTCATCGAACTTGTCGAGGACGCGCTTTGGCAAGTCAGGTCCGGTCGTGCGTGGCGGCAAGTCCCACTCGTCGGACTGCAGTGGATAGGGATAGCAGCGCTCCGCGCCCGGCCCGTCGCACTCGCGAACGGCGCCGAGTGTCGAGTGTCGAGAACCCGGAATTGCCCGCGGAGTGCAAACCGTTCTGAACCAGCCAACTCAAAACGAAGGGCGTTTTTTCGCCGTTGCGCAGACTAGCTGCCTGCAACCCCCGGTTCGCCTCAAACGCAACCGACGCGATCTTCTCGCACAACGCGGCGCTGGAGCTGGATGATCCGGACGATCGAGAGGTAGGAAGTTGGGCCGACGCCGGGAGCGCCAACACGCAGATGACCGGCAAACACCGCATCAACATCGTCATTCCCCCGTCCAACCGCGGCCAAATTAGCCCAGTGATCGCTAATGACAGCTTGCTGGATTGCATGAGTTACTGACGTTCGGATGGCGGAATTGAGCCGATTCCTGGCTGGATGCGTCCTGCCGCGGTGGGCGTGCCCGCCATCAGGCGAGTCAGAACAACTTCCGCATAAATGTCGGCGTCGGCGTCAGCGTGTTGACCGTGTGCAGCTTCACGTCATCCGCCGGCGCGTAGCCAAGCCCGGCCCAGAACGCGACAAGCCTTGGCTGGTCATGTCGCACGCCCAGTTGCGCGCCCACATAGCCTCTCGCGCGGGCCTCATCCTCCAGCGCCGCCACGAGCGGGACGCCGAGACCAAGCTTGCGATGCGCCTTCAGCACGCCGACGCGCTTGATCTCCACCCACATCCGCGGATCGCCCACAGGCCCCGGCACCGGGAAGAAACGCCCCGCGCCCACCGCCTCATCGCCGACGAACACAATCACCGCGCCGCCATCCGCCAGCTGCGCCTCGATGACTTCCGCGGTCTCGCGAAAGGCGGACGAGTTCTCCGCCACCGTCCCGGTCCAGCAGCGCAGCATCACGTCGCGCAGCAGCGCGCCCTCGCCGGGCCGCGCAAGTCTCAGATGAAATCCCGAAGGCAGCGTCATTGCCGATCGTTCCGCCCCACAAACGAAAACCGGGACCCGCGCAAACCGACAGCCCGACGGTTGCGAGGATCCCGGTATACGCCTTGCGGCGTATCGCAAAAGGTCAGTAGACGGCGAAGCCGTCATGACCCGTGTTGGGGGTTGAACGTGCGCCTCGCCGAAATCCGCCGCAAGTTAACTCGCGACGGACGCGAGAGCGCGTCTGGCTAGTGCTCCACGTTCCGCCACAGGCGGCGGTAGGAGAGGAAGGTCAGGATCGCAAGGATCAGCAGGAAGGGCATCACGGCCCCGCCCATCTTCTTGCGGTCGACCTGCTTCGGATCACCGGCCCAGGCGAGGAACACGGCCACGTCGTGCGCCATCTGCTCCTGCGTCGTTGGCGTGCCATCGTCGAACACCACATTAGCGTTGGCCAGCGGCGGCGCCATCGCGAGGAAGCCGCCCGGAGGCTTCAGGCGCGGATCGCCCGACCAGCTCGCGGCGGTGTCGCCGGCGAAGTAGGCGTTGTAATGCTGGCCCGAAGCGACCGTGAGGCCGGCCGGCGGCTCATGGAAGCCGAGCAGCAGCGAGTAGACGTAACCAGCCCCGCCATGGCGCGCCTTGGTGATGACCGAAAGGTCCGGCGGCAGCGCGCCGCCATTCGCCACGCGCGCAGCGATGTCGTTCGGGTATGGCCCGAGGATGTGATCCGACGGTTTCGCCGGCAGCTTCACCGGATCGCCCGAGTCCGGGTCGATGCTCGGGATCTGGTTCACATAGTTCTTGGCGATTTCCTGGACGTACTTGTTGTCGTTCGGGTTCGGCCATTTCGGATCGTAGAACGGCCCGCCTGCCTCGCCGAGATTGCGGAACGACAGCAGTTTGAGCCCGTGGCAGGACGAGCAGACCTCGGTGAACACCTTGGCGCCGCGCTGCAGCTGGTTCTGGTCGAACGACCCGAAATAGCCTTCGTGCGGCCAGCCGCCTTTCGGCTCCATCAGTTCGTGACCGCCCGCGGCGTGCTCGGCCGGAGCGCCGGCGGCAGCGCCGTGCTCCTGCGCGAAGACCGGAAGGGCGACGGCGCCGGCGGCGAGAGCCGCGAGACCGGCGAGAGCGAGTTTGGCGAAGCGCATCTCTCTCTCCTTATTCCGCGGCCACGGCGGCGGCCGGAGCCGAGCCATGCTTCTTGCGAACGCTGTCTGCGATCGAGGCGGGCCGCGCTTTCGGCTTCTCGACCACGCCGAGCAACGGCAGGATCACGATGAAGTACAGGAAGTAGTAAGCGCCCAGGATCTGCGCGAGCCACAGCCACTTGAAGCCTTCCTCGCGGAGCTCGATCGACGCGCCCGCAGTCGGCGGCAGCGCGGCCTTCTTGGCCGTGAGCGCGGCGTGATCGTCAGAGATCTCGGTCTTCGTCGCGCCGGTGCTGTCCGTGTAGTTCAGCGCAAGCTTGTCCGGGCCGTACTTGAACACGAGCTTGTCCGGGTCGTTCGCGCCGCAGAAGCCAAGGCCGACAGCAGCCACAACGAACAGCAGGAAGAACGAGCGGGCCATCGGACGGTAGCGCATCGAGCGCACCTTCGAGGTGTCGAGCCAGGGCAGCACGAACAGGATCAGGATCGAGCCGAACATCAAGAACACGCCCATCAGCTTGGCGGGGATCGGGCCCACGTCGAAGGTGATCGCGCGCAGGATCGCGTAGAACGGCAGCAGGTACCATTCAGGCACGATGTGCGCCGGCGTCTGGGCCGGGTTGGCCTGGATGAAGTTGTCGGCGTGGCCGAGCGCGTTCGGGAAGTAGAACACGAAGGCGGCGAACAGCATCAGGAAGACGATGATCGCGAAGCCGTCCTTCACCGTGTAGTACGGGTGGAACGGAACCGTATCCTTCTTGACGTCCTTCACCGAAACGCCGGTCGGGTTGTTGTTGCCCGGCACGTGCAGCGCCCAGATGTGCAGGACGACGACGCCCGCGATCACGAACGGAAGGAGATAGTGGAGAGAGAAGAACCGGTTGAGCGTCGGGTCGCCGATCGCCGGACCGCCCATCAGGTAGGTCTTGATCGTGTCGCCCACCAGCGGCAGCGCGCCGATGAGGTTGGTGATGACCGCCGAGCCATGGAACGACATCTGGCCCCAGGGCAGCACATAGCCCATGAACGCCGTCGCCATCATCAGCAGGTAGATCACTACGCCGAGGATCCAGATCACTTCGCGCGGGGACTTGTACGAGCCGTAGTACATGCCGCGGAACATGTGGATGTAGACGGCGAGGAAGAACATCGAGGCGCCGTTGGCGTGGATGTTCCGGATCAGCCATCCGAAGTCCACGTCGCGCATGATGCGCTCGACCGAGTTGAACGCCATCTGCGTGTTGGCCACGTAGTGCATGGCCAGCACGATGCCCGACACGATCTGGATCGCGAGGCAGACTGCGAGGATGCCGCCGAACGTCCACCAGTAGTTGAGGTTCTTCGGCGTCGGGAAATCCATCAGGTCCGCACCGAAGCGGATGATGGGCAGACGCTCATCCATCCACTTGGTGAAGCCAGACTTCGGTTCGTAGGTCGATGGTCCGCTCATGAGCCCCTTCCCCTACTACAGCGAGATCTTGATCATGGTGGCAGACGTGTATTCGTATTTCGGGATCGCCAGATTCTTCGGCGCCGGTCCCTTACGAATGCGTCCAGACGTGTCGTAGTGCGAGCCGTGACACGGGCAGTACCAGCCGCCGAATTCGCCGACCGTGCCCTGCGCCGGACCGACCGGCACGCAGCCAAGGTGGGTGCACGTGCCCGAGGTGACGAGGATCGGACGATTGAGTTTGCCGTCCTGCATCTTCACGAGACGCGAGTCGTCCGTGGCCGGATCGCGAAGCTGGGCCGTGTCGCCCGCTTCTGCCGAAGCGATCTCGGCGGCGGTGCGGTGACGGATGAAGAAAGGCAGGCCGCCGATCAGGACGCGGATCTCGCTGCCTTCGGGCACTTTCGAGGTGTCGACCTCGGCGCTCGAGGCGGCTTTCGTGTCGCCGGCAGGCGCAAGCTGCTGGATGAACGGCCAGGCCACCGCGGCGACGCCGCCGGCGGCCACCGTGGCGGCTGCGATGTGGATGAAATCACGCCGGGTCTCACCGGCATGGGCGCCGTCAGCTGTAGCGGCCTTTGAACCGTGTTCCGACACACGAGTCTCCCATGCTAATCAGGCATTTCGACGCCTTATTACCGCCACGTGAGGAACCCCCTACGTGGCGAGGTGTCGCAAGATTGCCCCCTGCGGACGGGACACCTCCTAAAGTGCGACTTGCTCTCTATCAATCGGACATTCCTCAGAATCTTGGGGCAACCTTGCGATTAGCGGCCTGTCTTGGCGTCGCAGTCGACATTATCGAGCCTTGTGGCTTCCCCCTGACAGACAAAGCCCTGCGCCGGACGGCCATGGACTATGGGAAAAACGTCGAAATCGTCCGCCATGACGGCTGGAACGCCTTCCACGAATCAAATCGGCGGGCTGGACGCCGTCTGGTCCTGTTTTCCACAAGAGCCGAGGGCTTGCTCGGCAGTTTTGCCTTCCGGGCGGACGATTGCCTGCTGTTTGGCCGCGAGTTGGCGGGCGTTCCCGACGAGGTTCACGCCGCGGCTGACGCAAGGGTTCGGATTCCGCTGGCTGAAGGCGCCAGGTCGCTCAACGTAGCGATGACGGCGGGAATGGCCCTGTGGGAGGGCCTGAAACAGACCGGCCAGTTGCCAACAGTCTAGTTGCTGCTTGTCTAGTTGCCTGTCGCCGGATCGACCACGCCACAGCCCTTCCGGATCTGTGGAACCAGCGTCGCGAACTTGGTCTTCATCTGGTTGTCGAGCTCCTGGAGCGCCAGCTCGGCCTCTTCGGCCTCCCCGCGTGCGCCCAGCACGACCAGGTCGAACAGCGGCTGGTCCAGCTTGGCGTCGGACTCCCGTGCAAGGCACTCGCAAACCTCGGTTGTCTCACCGGCGGAAAGGCAACGCTCGGTGATGAGTTTCCGGCCTGGCTCGTTCCGGCTGCAGGCAGCCAGGGCCGTCACGGCGACAAGTGCAATAAGTGCGAGGCGCGCCATGGCGTGCTTCCGTCCGTCCCTCGGTGAACCGCCGCGCTTCTATATGTGCGCAGCGCACTCAACAACCGTACTTACTCTAATGGCTGCCCGTCGCTGTTGTATCGCACGAGACCATCGCCTCGCCTGCCAGTGTCGACTGCTTGAACCGGCTGTCATAGTCGAGCGACATGAAGGCGGCTTCCGCTTCGTCATCCTTGCCCTGCGCCTGAAGGATAAGCGCCTTGTAGACGACAGGATCGATCTCGCTTGCCGCCACCAGCTCGTCGAGCTTGGTCGCCTGGCACTCGCAGTGCGCCTGGTCGCCGCCATTGGTGACGCAGATCTTGGTCATCTGCGCATGCTGCTCGCTCGCCGGAGGCGCCCTGTTGTCATTACAGGCAACAAGCAGCGCCACGGCCGCAACAACGGTCATCACATTCATTCGCTTCCCCATGGGGCGGACCCTAAGCCGGTTTCCCCGCAGAATGAAACCACCACGGGCGCCTTTTGTAGGATGGAGGTGGTGCGACTTCGTGAGATGGCCAGAAATGTTGGCCCCTGATTTCAGCGCCTTGGCCTGCGAGATGCTGAGACTGCGTGGCTCAGATCCGGCCGGGGAAAGGCGGGCGTATTATCTCCCGCATGACACGGGCACGAACACACGCAAACGGGCTGGCAACCCGATCGGGTCCTCCGTTTTCGCTGAGCGGGATGCTGTGCGCGTTCGTGGTCACACGCGCCAAAAGCTGTCTCAACTCTCAGTATGTGCCTCCGCGTCCAGCCCGTGATTGGCGCCAATAGCCTGAGCAATGAGGCCCAATCCAAACCACCAAAACCTGCCACCTGCGGGAACACGCCGCCTTGCCCGCCCTTGCCCCGAGGCGCTACCTAGCCCCCATGAGCGCCCAACCCGCACACGACAACACCAACCTCCTCGAGGAGCGCAAAGCGAAAGCCCATGCGTGGTTCCAGGCCCTGCAGGCCGACATCATCGCGCGCTTCGAGGCGCTCGAGGATGCAGCCTCGCCCCCTCTCTACAAAGGCCCGGCCGGCCGCTTCGAGAAGACCACGTGGAAACGCGGCGATGGTTCCGAAGACCTTGGCGGGGGCACGATGGCCGTCATGCGCGGCCGTCTCTTCGAAAAGGTCGGCGTCCACGTTTCGTGCGTCTACGGATCGTTCGCTCCCGAATTCGCCAAGACCATTCCTGGCGCCGACAAGTCGGGCGGAAAGTTCTGGGCCAGCGGCGTCTCCCTCATCGCCCACATGCATTCGCCGAAAGTCCCGGCCGTGCATATGAACACGCGGATGCTCGTCACGTCCGAAGCATGGTTCGGCGGCGGCGCGGACCTCACCCCCCTCCTCGCTTACCAGCGCGAGCAGGACTTTCCCGACGCAATCCAGTTCCACGACGCCATGCGCGCCTCCACGCAGGGTTTCCCCGGCGCCGACTACGAAGCGATGAAGAAGCATTGCGACGAGTACTTCCATCTCGCTCATCGTGGCGAACCGCGCGGCATCGGCGGCATCTTCTACGACCGCTACAATTCCGGAAACTGGGACACTGACTTTGCGCTGACCCAGTCGGTGGGCAGGCACTTCGCAGACGTCTACCCGGAGATCGTGAAGCGCCGCATGGTTGAGAGCTGGTCGCCCGCCGAGCGCGAGGAGCAGCTGGTCCGCCGCGGCCGCTATGTCGAGTTCAACCTGCTCTACGACCGGGGAACCACCTTCGGCCTCAAGACCGGTGGCAACGTCACGAGCATCCTCTCGTCGATGCCGCCCGTGGTGAAGTGGCCCTAGTAGACCAGGCCGGCCGCTCCACACTTGGCCTCGATCACCTTCACGTCGGCCTCAGCCACATGAAGCCCGAGCTTCTCGAGCAACGCATCGACCGGGTTGAACAGCAGCTTCTGCGCCACCGAAAGCGATCCAAGCTGCAACCCCAGGCCTGAGCGCACGGGCTTGTAGGTCTTCGCGTTGATCTCGGCCTGCGTGAAGGTCAGCGTCTTCTGCTCATTGCTCCCGAGCTTGACGCTGATCTTCGGCAGCAGCGGCGCCTTGAGCCCGACGCTCGCCGCCTCGGTCACAGCTTTCAGCGTCACATCCGCCGTGCCGTTGGCATGACAGTTGATGTCGTGGATCTTCACGGTCGCATTGGCCATCGTGACATCGAGCTTCACCGCCGTCACCGGATTGCTGCCCAGCGCGCCCACGGTAAGCGCGAACTGCGATGTGCTGAGCTCGTTGCCTTCTGGCGCCCGCGACTGGAAGCTCATGACCTGCGGCTTCTGCCCGACATCAAGGCTCGCATTCGCAACCGTGTTGTCCTTCAGTACGGCCTTCAGGTCGACGGCGATCTGATGATCCCCGTCCGCCAGCGCCGCCGACCCGTTCAATACTTCCCCGACACTGACAGGCGTCGCCTGCCCCGACAGGAGCGAGTTCGACGGGCAGCCCCGTCATCGACCCGAGGTCCAGCACATCGTTCATGATGATGTTCTTGCCACCGGAGGCCGGCGAAGCCTTCTTCAGCAGAACCTGGACATTCCCGTCGCTCGTGGTCGCGATCATCGCGTCGAGAACGTCCTTGACGCTCACAGGAGCGCTGAGGACGTCGTCGAACGTAACGGCCTGGATGTTCGCCTCGGTGTTGAGGGCTCGCAGGAAATCGCCGACATCGACCTGGGCGCTGGCCAGCGAGTTGTAGTCCATCACCGTCAGCTTGCCCTTGTAGCCCAGCGTGGCGTCCAGCAGGGCTGCGCTGAGGCCGCCCTCCACCCTCACCAGCCGCGATCCCATCACCACCGAAACCGTCGTCCGCCGCGCTGCCCGCGCGGTCGCATCGATCGTCAGGCCGTCGGGCAGCATGCTGCCCAGCATGACTTTCGTCGCCCCGATCTCGGCTGTCACCTCGACTGCGTTGGTCGGCGTCGAATGGGCGATGAACCTCCCCGACGCGGAGACGCCTGCATCAGGTGAATAGGTGCCCTGCGTGACCTTCACGTTCGTAACCGTCTCACCCAGCTGATTCTCAATCAGCGACTTCGCGTTCGCGACCGATATGTTGCCGGACTCCATGATCATCAGCGTCGCCATGTCGACGGCCGACTGGAGCTTGCGCTTGGCCATGTAGAACGAAACCTGGTTCATCACGACCGCGGTCATGACGGCGAGAACCATTGTGCTGAATGCGAAGACGGTGATCACGGACCCACGCCGGTCACGGACGAGCGATCGAAACATCACGACGACGCCCCACTGCCGTCGGTGATGATGATGCTGTAGCTGATCGGCGAGGCTGGCAGCGGCAGGAGCTTGTCCAGCGCGTACGCCGGATGGTTCGTCATATCGTAAAGCAGCGTCACGCGGCTCAGTTCAGAGCCCGAACCCGCGTCGAACTGGAACGACACCTTGCTGGGATCCAGCAGCGGATATTCGCTGGCGATCGCGTTGAGCTTTGCCTGCGCCAGGGTCTTGCGTTCGCCGTCATTGAGCCCTGCTATTGTGGCCCGCGCCGCTTCGGCGGCGACCTGCTGAAGGCTCAGCGACGTCGCGAAGATCGAGCCGTAGGCCATGATCGCCGCAACGAGCAGAAGCAGGAACGGCGCAATGAGTGCGAATTCGACGGCCGACGCGCCGCGCCGGTCTTGGATAATCCCACGCAACATCACCAACCTGTCCACTGGTTGCGCCGGACATGGGGTGCCGGCTATTCATTGCTTGTAGCACTTGTCTGCTTAACGCCTTATGAAATGGGGCTTTTCAATTAAAGCCCGGGTGGAACTCGGGCGCCGCTGTGGACGCGCGGTTTTTCGGGCCTACCTGAATCTCGTTCACACCCGGAAGTGGTTGCGTAGAAACCCATGTCGCATCCGGCTCAGGTCCAGGCAGAACCGGTTGAAAGACCGGTCGAGGCAACGATTCTCGCCTTCATAGCGATCTTCGTCGCCACAGCGCTGGTGGCCGCCCTCGGCGCGCTGGCGTCAGCCGGAGACGCCGATCCCTGGTATGCGGCTCTCAACAAGGCTCCGGGCACGCCGCCCGGCTTCGTGTTCGGGATCGTCTGGCCGACACTTTACACGCTCATGGCGATCGGCGCCTGCCGCGTCTGGCTGTCTGGCGGAGGCTGGAAGCGGGCTGACAGCGCGCTTGGTCTCTATTTCCTCCAGCTCGTCGCAAATCTTGGTTGGAGCTATCTCTTCTTCCGCTATCACCTCGCCGCAGCCGCGTTGATAGACATTGCCGCGCTCTGGGTGCTGGCCTTCATGATGACGCGGGAATTCCACCGGCACAGCCCGGTCGCCGCCATGCTGCAATATCCCTATCTCGCCTGGCTGACCTTTGCGGCTTATCTCAACACCTGGGTGGTCGTCGCAAACTAGCTCTTCATTATCGCCAGCAGCGCATCACGCGCGAGCGTGAAGTCGGACTCGATCCACGCTTCTTCAATGCGGCGCAGCGCTTCACCGATGGCTGGCCCTTCGGCCAGACCCAGCGCCAGCAGATCAGCGCCATTGACCGGCATGACGGGCCGGCGCCACGCCTGCGCGATCGCATGGACGTCGAGCCAGTCAGGCGAACCATCGCTCGCCCATTCGAGAATGATCCGATCGCGGATCACCTGATCGCCAGCACGAAAGAGCGCTGCGCGGATTTCCTGCTGCGTGACGCCGCCCCAGAGCGGCGTTTCGTCCTGCACGGCCCAGTTGAGCCGATGCCGCTCATCGTTCGACATCTTCAACCGGTTCGCGACGACATGGACGGCCTCCGCTTCCTTCCAGAATAGGGCGAGAAAGCGCACCATCGGATCAGGCGCGAGGCCTTCGCGCAGTTCCAGCCCAACCAGCTTGCCGAGCAGATCGAGCCCCTTCACTTCCGGAAACAGTCGCTCCAGCACCCCGGTTTCTTCCATCGACTCGAGCGCGGCGAGCGGTTGCGGTGCGCCCATCAGCTTGTATGTCTCCGTCCAGATACGCTCTGCAGAGATATCGACGAGACCCCCGCGCAGCTTCGCGCAGGCTGCAAGGCCATCAGCATCTGGCAGCCCCCGGCCATACCAGGCCTGGAAGCGAAAGAAGCGCAGGATGCGCAGGTAGTCCTCGCGGATCCGCGTCTCCGGATCTCCGACGAAGACGATGCGCCGGGCAGCGACGTCATCGAGACCGCCGCCGGTGGGATCGAAGATTTCCCCGCTCGCGGAAGCGTAGAGCGCATTTATCCGGAAATCCCGGCGCTGGGCATCGAGCGACCAGTCATCGGTGAAGGCGACGGTGGCGCGACGGCCATCGGTTTCAACGTCCTGCCGCAGGCTGGTGACTTCGAAGGGCTGATGATCCGCAACGACAGTCAGCGTGCCATGCTCGATGCCGGTCGGATGCACCGCGATGTTGGCTGCGATCATGGCTTTCTGCACAAGCTCGGGCACGAGCTGCGTTGCAATGTCGATGTCAGCCACCGGCTCACCGAGTAGTGCGTTGCGCACGCAGCCGCCAACGAACCGCGCGCAGCCGGGGCGGATGGCGTCGAGGGCGGCCATCACGCGCAGCGCGGATTTGGATGTCATCCAGGGCTGGGGGTCCAGCCGGCGCATCAGCCGCCGCCTGTATCGCGCGGAGCGATCGGCGCCGGGGATGCTGGCGCCGGTGTGGCGTCGCTGCCGGGAAGTTTCTGCTGCTCACAGGGGATTTCCTTCGGCTCGACCACCTTGCCGTCCACATAGCGGACGGAGTCGAAGCACTTGTCGGATTCCTGCGGCTCAAGCAGCGGCGTGATGATCAGTGCGGCCGCAGCGATGACCGCGCCGATGATCACCAGACGCGTCAACGGCCAGCGATCCCTGATCTTCAGATCGCGCGAAGCGGCGCGATAGATCAGAAACACCGCGAACGGCGTCAGGAACAGTAGCAGTTCAACAAGTAAGCGGGTCGCCATCTCTCACCGTCAGCCGGCGCCATAAAGCCTGTCATAAAGGGATTTGATCATCCCGGCCGTGGCGCCCCAGATATAACGACCGTTGTGGGGCATGGCGTAGTAGGTCCGCAAGGCCCCCCTGAATTCACGTTCGTGACGCTCGTGATTGGCGACATTCATGAGGAAGCTGAGCGGCGTCTCGAAAACATCGGCCACTTCGCGCGGATGCGGAACCGGCTGGAAATCGGCCGGCAGGATGCCGACGAAGGGCGAAATCGCGAATCCGCTGCCGGTCAGATACGTGTCGCCCTGTCCCAGCATGCGGACGGTCGCCGGGTCGATGCCGACTTCTTCCTGCGCCTCGCGCAGCGCTGCCTCGACTGCGGTTTCGCCTGTCTCGATCCGCCCGCCCGGAAAAGCGACCTGTCCCGCATGGCTGGGCATGGTGTCCGGACGAAGGGTCAGCAGAACGGCATAATCTTCGCCGCGATCCATGAGACCGACGAGCACCGCCGCCTTCCGGTAGCTGGGCTTTGCCGGCGCGGGCCAATCCGGATTGAGGTCATAGTCGGTCCGCAACGGCTCCTCGAATGCCGCATCGATCGGCGCCAGCCTGGCGGAGGCGCGCGCCTCGAAATCCGCTTTTGTGGTAAACGGCATCCGCTACGCCGCCTCGCCGATCGGAAAACGGACGCCGGACGACATCACACTCATTGTCGGGGCGCCCCGATCCGGCTGAGCCCAGCCAACAAGTTCGTAATAGGGCGGCCGCGCCAGCCTCGCTTCCAGCCCGCCGCGGACCAGGACATAGCTCGATGGCTCGCCTGTTTGGGGATCGGTAACCACGCGCAACGGGTGGTCGGCATCTACCGCCACGACATCGCCTACATTGGTCGTGACCAGTATCACCTGATGGCCATCCGATTCATGCCGGTCCGCCCGAACCCCCATGAATGGGGCGTCTTCGACCTTCACCACCACTTTTTCGTGAGGGGTCACCAGATAGTAGCCGTCGGAATCCCTCCTGAGTATCGTTGAAAACAGGCGGACAAGCTTGTCCCTGCTGAACCGCACCCCGTTCTGCCACCAGGATCCATCCCTCCGGATCTCCAGGCCGATGTCGCCGCAGTTGGCCGGGTTCCACAAATGCACGGGAGGAAGGGAACGGGGCTTTTCCAAACCCGCTTCCGACTGCAAGGTGGCGATCAGGTTCGCGAGCGCCATCGCTTCAGGGTTATGGGCTTTCGGGTCTTTCGCGTTCGACATGGGCGGCCTTCTGCTGCCCCAGACATAGGTAAATGGCCGAGATGAGTGAAGCCGGTATCGCCAACGCCCCCTCCGCGGACATCGTGAAGGAAGCCGACGCCGCCGTTGCGCAGCTGGCGAAAGTCAGGGCCGAGATCGCCAAGGTCGTGTTTGGCCAGGAACGCGTCGTGGAGTTGGTCCTCGCGACCATCCTCGCCGGCGGCCATGCCCTCCTGATCGGCGCGCCCGGCCTTGCCAAGACCAAGCTGGTCGAGACGACGGCACGGGCGCTCGGCCTGGACTGGGGCCGCGTGCAGTTCACGCCGGACCTGATGCCGTCCGACATTCTTGGCTCAGAGATCCTGGATGAAAGCGCCTCGGGCCGCTCGTTCCGCTTCGTGAAGGGCCCGATCTTCACCTCCCTCCTGATGGCAGACGAGATCAACCGCGCCTCGCCGCGCACGCAGTCCGCGCTTCTGCAGGCGATGCAGGAGCGGCATGTGACGGTGGCCGGTGCGAGTTACGACCTGCCGAAACCTTTCCACGTACTCGCCACACAGAACCCGATCGAACAGGAAGGCACCTACCCGCTGCCCGAAGCACAGCTCGACCGCTTCCTGCTCAAGGTCGACGTGAACTATCCGGATGCGGAGACGGAACGGAAGATCCTCACCGACACGACCGGCATGACGGAGCAAACGGTTCATCCGGTGCTCGACGCTGAACGGTTGATCGCGATCCAGACGCTCGTGCGCCGCATGACGGTCCCGGAAAAGGTCGTCGAGAAAATCCTGACGCTGGTCCGCTCGGCCCGACCGGAACAGACTAATCATCCGCAGGTAAAGAAGCGCGTGGACTGGGGTCCCAGCCCGAGGGCTGGCCAGGCGCTGATGCTTGCGGCGCGGTCACGCGCGCTTCTGCGTGGCCGCTTCGCGCCCTCGCTCGACGATGTCGAGGCGCTGGCCGAGCCCGCGCTCGGTCACCGCATGGCGCTGGCCTATGATCCCACAGGACAGGGTGGAAGCCTGTCGACGCTGATCCAGGAACTCGCTGCGGCGAAAGCCTAAGGACGCCCTCCCAAGGACCAAGACGTGCCACAGGCGCCCCTCAGTCAGTTGAAAGCCGAAGCCGCAGCGCTCGCCGGCGATCTCGGCACGTTGACCACGCGCGCCCGCGCGGCCAGCGCGGCTCACATGGGTTCGGCCGGCCGTCGCCGCGCCGGCACGGGCGAGAACTTCTGGCAGTATCGCCGCCACACCGCCGAAGACAGCGCCGAGCGCGTCGACTGGCGCAGGTCCGCGCGCGAAGAGCATCTCTTCGTCCGCGAAACAGAACTCGAGACAGCGCGCACATTCCTGTTCTGGACCGACACGAGCCCCGGCTTCCACTGGTCGAGCGCGGAATCCGTTCCGCTCAAGGCGGATCGCGCGTTGCTGCTCTGCATGGCGCTGGCTGGCGCGCTCTCACGTTCAGGCGAACGCTGCGGCGTTCTCGGCGGCAGTCGTGGCGCAGTGTCCGGCGCGCGCGCATCCTCGCGCGTCGGCGAGGACATCCGCAACTTCAAGCCAGACATGCCCTTCCCGCGCGCGCCGCGGGACACGGCGGCAATCGTCATCTGCTCCGACTTCTATTCCTCGCTCGAGGACTGGCGCACGGCGCTGACGCCGGTCGCCGCGAAGTGCCGTGATGGCGTGCTGTTCCAGGTCTGCGATCCGATCGAGGAGACCTATCCGTTCAACGGCCGCGTGCGCTTCTTCCGGCCGGGACAGGATCGTGAGCGTCTCATCGGCCGCGCCGAGTTCGATCCGCGACGGCTATCTCGACAAGTTCACGCAGCGCCGGAAAGACATGACCGATCTCGCCGCCGAGCTAGGCTGGCGGTTCCTGTCCCACGTCACAAGCGAGGAACCCCGCACGCCGCTCGGCCAGCTGGCCTATGGCTTTACCGTGAGCGGAGCTGCGGCGTGAGCGTTGGTCCGTTCCTCTTCCTGCAGCCGTGGGCGCTGGTCGGGCTTCTCGCCCTTCCGATCCTGTGGCTGCTGCTGCGCGCGACCCCACCGGAGCCCAAGCGCTTCGCCCTACCCTCACTCGCCCTGCTGGACGATCTGAAGCCCGACGAAGAGACGCCAGCCCGCACGCCGTGGTGGCTGCTGCTCCTGCGCATGATCGCTCTGGGCCTCGCCATACTTGGCTTCGCCCGCCCAACCTGGGCGCCCAATGCGCAGGTGAACACGAGCGGCGGCACACTGATCGTCGTGGACGACGGCTGGACCAGCGCCGAACGCTGGCGCGACATTGTCCGCACCGCGACGGCCGCGGTGGATGAGACTTCGCAGAATGGCGGTCCGTTACATGTGTTGTTCACGGCGCCTCGCGAAGTCACACGCGATCCGTCCGAGGCGCTCGATGCAGAGACCGCGCGACAGCTGCTGAGCAATGACCGCCCCGTGGCCTGGTTGCCGGATCGCCTTGCGGCGCTGAAAAAGCTGGATGAGACCGGCCTCAAGCCCGGTCGCATCATCTGGGCCAGCGATGGCTTCGACCATGAAAGCGCCGCCCCGTTCGCGCGCGCGCTCGCGGCCAAGGCGCCGACTGACGTGCGCGTCACGCGGCCGAAGAACGCGTTCGCCATCACCTCAGCCGACTCTTCCGCGGAGGGCGCACGCGTTGCAGTCGTCCGCGCCAATACGTTGCCCGGAGCGACCGCTGACATCATCGCGGAGACAGCCGAAGGCGCCTCGATCGCCTCGACGCGCATCGCCTTCAGCGGCAACTCGACGACAGCTGAAGCGCTGTTCGCCATTCCTGCAGCCGCCCTCAACCGCGTGGCGCGGTTCCGCATCGGCGGTTCGCCCTCCGCCGGGGGCGTCTGGCTGTGGGACGACACGGCTCGTCGCCCGCATGTTGGCCTCGCAGACACGCGCGATGAAGCCCAGCCGCTGCTGTCCGAGCATTATTACGTCCGCAAGGCGCTGCAGCCCTACGCGCAACTGACCGAGAAGAAGCTCTCCGACCTGCTGGATGCGCCAGTCGACGCCATCATCATGGGCGATCGCGGCACGATCGAGGAGGCCGACAAGGCGCGCCTCACCGAGTGGATCGAGAAGGGTGGCGTTCTAATCCGCTTCGCCGGCCCCCGCCTCGCCGCGCAGGACAATCCGCTGACACCGGTGCCGCTGCGCCCCACTTCGCGATCGCTGGGCTCGTCGCTGTCGTGGGAAACGCCGCAACGCATCGCCGACTTCAAGTCGAGCTCGCCCTTCTTCGGCGTGCCGAAGCCAACCGACACGGCCGTGCGCCAGCAGGTGCTCGCCCAACCGTCGGCTGAACTTGAAAGTCTGACCTGGGCTGAGTTGCAGGACGGCACACCGCTTGTCACCGCGCGCCGCATGGGACGTGGCGAACTCGTGCTTTTCCACGTGACCGCCGATCCGGATTGGTCCGACCTGCCCTACACCGGCGCCTTCGTCGAAATGCTGCGTCGCTCGGTCGTCTCTGGCGGCGAGCGCACACGCGGCAACGCAGCGGCGACGCAAGGCGCGCTGACGCCCTCGCGCGTGCTGGATGGTTTCGGCGTGCTGACGCCGCCGCAGTCTTCGGCAACCCCGATCGAAGCCTCCGCCCTGCTGACCACGCGCCCCGGCCCGACCACGCCGCCCGGCCTCTATGTCGGCCCCGGCGGCGAACGCGCGCTGAACGCGGGCGCCCCGGCGCCGCTGGCGGTCGAGAGCTGGCCGCTTGAAGTGACCGTCACCGAACAGGCCGCGATCATCGAACGCGCGGGTCTCGGCGGCTGGATGATCGCGCTCGCGCTCGCCATCGTCGCGATCGACCTGATCATCGCGCTCGGCTTCGCAGGACGCCTGCCACGCTTCGGCCGCAGCGCCGCGGGCGCGCTAGCCATCTTCTTGCTCGCAACGGCAGCCATCACGCATGCGCCGCCGGCGTCGGCTCAGACATCCGACCAGCTGGCGCGTGAAGCCGCGGCCAAGCTGCGCTTCGCCTATGTGAAAACCAGCGACAAGCGGCTGGACGACATTACCCGGGCGGGCCTCTTCGGCCTCTCCTACCAGCTTGGCCAGCGCACGTCGGTCGAGCCGGACATGCCGCATGGCGTCGACCTGGCGCGCGACCATCTCGAACTCTATCCGATGATCTATTACGCCGTGCCGCGCGATGCGAGGCCGCTCTCGGCGGCGGCGGTTGCGAAGGTCAACGCTTACCTGCGTGCGGGCGGCGCCTTCGTGGTCGACACGCGCGATGCGGCGCCGGGGCGCGACGTCTCGCAGAACCTGCAACAGCTCCTCGCCGGCATCGACGCCCCGCCGCTTCAACCAGCGCCTGCCAATCACGTGCTGACCAAGAGCTATTATCTCATCAAGTCGTTCCCAGGCCGCCTCAACGGCCGCCTCTGGATCGAGAGCGGTGCAGCGGACCGCGATACGCGCCGGGGCGATGGGGTCTCGGGCCTCTTCATCGGCGGATCGGATTGGGCAGGCGCGTGGGCAATCGACCAGAACACGGGCCGCCCGCTACTCACCATGGATGGCGGCGATAACGCACGGGAGATGGCCTACCGCTTCGGCATCAACCTTGTGATGTACATCCTCACGGGTAACTACAAGGAAGACCAGGTGCACGTTCCGGACCTGCTGGAGCGGCTTGGGACGTCGCGGGACAAGGCTGACTAGTCATGCTCGAAGCGTCCCGCATCGGTTTCGATCCGCTCATTCCCTGGGCAGCACTCTGGGGCCTCGTCGCTGGCGCAGCCGTGCTGTGGGTGGTCTACCTGTCGCGGCGCGGCAAGGCGTGGCTGTTCCGTGCGCTCGCCCTGACGGTGCTGGCGCTGGCGCTGGCCAACCCGCTCTGGATCCAGGAACAGCGCGAGCCGCTTAAAGACATCGTCGCGGTCGTCATGGACCGCTCGGAAAGCATGAACTTCCGCGGCCGGACAGAGACGGCGCAGGCCGCCTATGATGCCGTCCGCAAACAGATCGACGCCGATCCGAACCTTGAGCTGCGCGTCGCCGAGACTGATCCGGGCGCCGACGGAACGGAGATGTATGTCGCGTTGCAGTCCGCCCTGTCGGACGCCCCGCGCGAGCGCATTGCCGGCGCGATCCTGATCACCGACGGCCAGATCCACGACATTCCCGAGGACACTACCGACGCGCAGCAGCTCGGCCCTATCCACGCGATGATCGTCGGCGGCGACGAGGAAATCGACCGCAATATCGAGATCCAGCAGGCGCCGTCCTTCTCGATCATCGACCAGAAGGTCGAGATGCGCGTGCAGGTGAACGATCCTGTCGCCAAGACCGTACCGGTCGACATCACGATCAATGGCGAGGCCCAGACGGCGCAGACCGTGAAGGTTGGCGAGCCGCAGATGATTTCGTTCACACTGAAGCGACGCGGTGACAACCTGATCGTGCTGTCGGTCAACGGCATACCGAACGAACTGACGCTGGCGAACAACCTCGCCTCGGCCCGCATCTCTGGCGTGCAGGATCGCCTGCGCGTGTTGCTGGTGACCGGCGAGCCGCACGCCGGCGCGCGCGTCTGGCGGGACCTGCTGAAATCCGATCCGGCCGTCGACCTCGTCCACTTCACCATCCTTCGCCCGCCATCGAAGTCGGACAACGTGCCGATCGAGGAAATCGCGCTGATCGCGTTCCCGAAACCGCAGCTCTTCCGTGAAAAGCTGGATGAGTTCGATCTCGTGATCTTCGATCACGAATTGCGTCCGTCGGTTCTGGAAGAGGCCTATCTCGATCGCGTCGCGCGCTATGTCGAAAAGGGCGGCGCCCTGCTGATCGCGGCCGGCCCGCCCTATCCGGGCTCTTACCTGCTCTACAACACGCCGCTCGGCGGCGTCCTTCCGGGCCGCGCCACGGGCGAGGTCGTGGACGGCAAGTTCACGCCGCAACTCACCGCCCTCGGCAAGCGCCACTCCGTCACGGCCACGCTCCCGACCGACGGCTGGGGCCCGTGGATGCGTTACATGAAGCTGGAACAGGGAAACTCCGAGGCGCTGATGCAGACCCCGGATGGTCATCCGCTTTTGCTGCTCAACCGCGTCGGCCAGGGCCGCGTGGCGTCGGTGATGTCAGACCAGCTCTGGCTGTGGGCGCGTGGCTTCGAGGGCGGCGGCCCCTATGCCGAACTTATCCGCCGTACGGCGCACTGGCTGATGAAGGAGCCCGAGCTTGAGGAAGAGCTCCTTGAGATCGAAGCCGGCGCCGCACCCCAGCTGACGGCCACACTGCACACGCTGTCCGACAATCCGCCGAAACTTGAGATTCAAGGGCCAGATGGCGCGAAGGCGGAGAGCGAATGGTCGCTCGTCTCGCCGGGGCACTACCAGTCGGTCATGCCGGCGAAGGAGCTCGGGCTTTATCGCGCAACCTCAGGCAAGCTCAGCGCCGTCACGCTGCGCGGCCCCACGCACCCGCGCGAATACCTCGACCTGCGCGCTACGCCCGACAAGATCCAGCCCATCACGACTGCAACGCTCGGCGGCGTGTTCAGGCTCGGCGCTGACGGCACGCCGAACGTGCCGCGCATGCAGCGCGTCGGCGATCGCGGCAACGCTGCCGGATCCGACTGGTACGGGCTGCGCCAGCGCGGCGCCTACGCTGTCCGTGCAACGGAATCGACCACCCTGCTGCCGGGTGTCGTCGGCATGCTGCTGGCGTGCGTGTTCATGATGCTCGCCTGGCGGCGTGAAGGCCGCTGATGCGGCCTTCAATTTCAGCAAGAAAGCCTTCGGCCTGCGGGGCCGTCAGCGCGGAACGCTGAGCTCGCCTTCGAGCTTTGCCGCGCGATCCGAGAGATCGCGGATCAGGATGCGCTTCTGGTCGACCGGGCCAGGCAGCTGGAAACGGCCAGCGCCGGCCGGCTTGAAGCCGAAGCGGTCGTAATAGTCAAAATCGCCCACCAGGATGACGGCGGCGTAGCCCTGTTCGCGGCAGACGCCGATGGCGCGCTCCATGAGCTTGAAGGCGACACCGTTGCCACGGCGGCGCTCAGCGACCGCGATTGGCCCGAGGAAAGCCGCGCGACCCTTCTCGCCGACCTTCACCGGCCAAACGCGCACGACGCCCGTCAGGCCCTCGCTGTCGATGGCGACGAGGCTGGCGTCGGCGATCTTGGTGTTCCCCTCGCGCAGGCGCTCGGCCGTCTTGGCGAAGCGGCCGGGGCCGAAGACGTCGTCATAAAGCGCCTCGACGGCCTCGGAATGCTCCGGCGCGTCGAGAATGATTTCGTAGGCGGGAATTGCATTCACGGGGCGTAGGCTCCGAAGACGAGAGTGACGAACCAACGACCGCAGCTTTGGCTTTTTGCCTCTGCCCAGGTCAGTGCATCACCGCTGGTCGCCGTCTTCCCCCCAAACCCATTCAAGGAATTGGGGGCCCTTCGCGCAGCCGGTTATTGGAGCGTGCAGATAGGGATGTTTGCCCCCGCGTGCAAGAAAAAATGTGCCGCAGGCCGACGCACCGCCGAGGCGGCCGCCTTCCCTCCCGCCCCGCGCCATGCTGACTAGGCGGAAAATCCGGAGGAGACAGTCATGGGCGTGCTCGACGGCAAGGTCGTTCTGGTGACGGGCGGCGGCAACGGCATCGGCAAGGAAACGGCGCTACTGCTGGGCCGGCAGGGCGCGAAGGTTGTCGTCAACGACCTTGGCGGGGCGCTGACCGGGGGCGATGAAGGCTCGGCGGGGCCGGCCGAAGCGGTTGCCCAGCAGATCCGGGCCGAAGGCGGCCAGGCAGCCTCCAACTCCGACAGCGTGACGGACTACACGGCCGTCTCCCGCATGGTCGAGCAGGCGAAGGACACGTTCGGCGGCCTTCATGCCATCGTGAACCCGGCCGGCATCCTGCGCGACACGATGTTCCACAAGATGAGCGAGGAGGACTGGGACCGCGTCATCAACGTCCACCTGCGCGGCTCCTTCAACGTCACGCGGGCCTCGATCGAGCTGTTCCGCGAACAGAAAGATGGAGCCTATGTCCTCTTCACCTCCACCTCCGGCCTGATCGGCAACATCGGTCAGGCGAACTACGCGGCGGCCAAGATGGGCATTGTCGGGCTGTCACGGATCATCGCCATGGAAGGCGCCCGCAACAATGTGCGCTCCAACGTCATTGCACCCTTCGCCTGGACGCGGATGATCGCCTCCATCCCGGTGAAGGATGAGGCCAGCGCCCAGCGGGTGGGCCGGATGCGGGACGCCATGCGGGCCGACCAGGTGGCCCAGTTGGCGGTCGCCCTGTGCGCGGACGGTGCGAAGCACGTCTCCAGCCAGATTTTTGGTGTCAGGGGCAACGAAATCGTCCTGTTCGACCAGCCCCGCCCGATCCGGTCCATGGCCGACCTGACCGGCTGGAATCCGCAGAAAATCCTCGATACCTGCCTGCCCGCCATGGCACCGGACTTCTTCAAGCTGGACGCCTCGGCCGACGTCTTCCCGTATGACCCGGTCTGACCGCCAAAAAACCAGCAGTTCCGCGACTTTTTCTGCGCCCGACTCCGGGATTTATGGTTTAGAAAGCGTTCCGTCCGCACATCGTCGCGGAGAGGTCGTTCGCTTGTTCTGGTCATCCCCCCGGTCCGGCATTCCAGCTGCGCTGCCCCTGCGGGGCGGTGAGCGCCGGTACGCGGGCAGAAGCGGCCCGCAGGGGACGATGTAATGGGCGACTCCGGCGGAACCCTTTGGTCCATGCGCGCAAAGTCACGCCAGCCCTGGTGGTCTTACCTTCCGGATCGCGAGCTGCTGCAAATGCGGCTCAAGGATCTGCACGTGTCTATCGAGGGCACGTGGCTGCAGACCTCGATGAAGGAGCTCAACGGGGAGCTGAAACGCCGGGGCCTCGTCCAGGCCCATGCCTGGATTTCGGATGAATGGTTCAGCCCCGACACGACCCCGGGCATCGCTGTCCCGTTCTATCTCGCGCACCCTCGCCTTGCCCGCCTCGAGCGGAAGCTGTTCAAGGAAGTCGAAGGGGGCACCAAGCGTCAGTGCATGCAGATCCTGCGGCACGAAGCCGGCCACATCATCCAGCACGCCTACGCCCTGCACCGCCGCCGCAAATGGCAGGAGATGTTCGGCCGCTCTTCCTCTCCCTATCCCGACAGCTATCGCCCAAACCCGAACAGCAAGGATTTCGTCCAGCACCTGCCGCGCTGGTATGCGCAAAGCCATCCGGACGAGGACTTCGCCGAGACGTTCGCCGTTTGGCTGACCCCGCGCGCGAGCTGGCGGAAGAAGTACGCCGAATGGCCAGGCGCGCTGGAAAAGCTTGAATTCGTCGACGAACTGATGGGTGAAATTGCCGGCTCGAAGGCCGGCCTGACCCGACGCATGGAAGTCGACCCGGTGTGGCGCTTGAACAAGACACTGGCGGAACACTATGAGCGCAAACTGGCTCATTACGCCGTCGATACCGACACGCGTTATGATCGCGATCTTCAGCGCATCTTCTCGAACGAGCCGCGCCATGCCCGCTCGAAGCCCGCGTCAGCCTTCCTGCGCAAGAACCGTGTGAAAATCCGCGATGCGGCCTGGCGCGTTTCCGGCGCTTATCAGTTCGCGCTCGACAACACGATCGATCAGCTCATCAACCGGGCCCGTGCGCTGAAGCTGCGCGCGCCGGGAACCGAAGGCGAGCTGCGCAAGGCGATGGTGCGCCTGATCAACAACAAGATCGCGCACCAGCTTCACACGTCGCGGCGACAATGGTTCGCGGTATGACGCCGCTACGCATCCTCGCGCTGGCTCACCCCGACCTGATCCCGCCTGACAATGTGGAGGGGTATTCGGAGTCCGAGGCCTACGTCTGGAAAACGGAATACGACGTCTCTTCCACGCTGCGTGCGAGCGGACATGAAGTTCGCATGCTGGGCGTGCAGACCGAGCTGGCCCCGATCCGCGACGCTGTCGAGGAATGGAAGCCGGACATCGTGTTCAACATGCTCGAGGAATTCCATGGCGAGTCCCTCTACGCGCAGAACGTCGTTGCTCTGCTGGAGCTGCTGCGCGTTCCGTACACGGGCTGCAACCCGCGCGGCATGATGCTGGCGCGCGGCAAGGACCTGTCGAAAAAGCTGCTGAAATATCACCGCGTGCCCGCGCCGGCGTTTGCTGTGTTCCCGATGGGCAAGAAGGCCCGGCGCCCAGGTCGCCTCAAGTTTCCGCTGATCGTGAAGTCACTGTGGGAAGATGCCTCGCTCGGCATTTCGCAGGCCTCGATCGTCGACACGGACGAGAAACTGGCGGAGCGCGTGGCGTTCATTCACAAACGGCTCAACACGCCTGCGATCGCCGAGCAGTATATCGAGGGCCGCGAGATCTATGTCGGCGTTGTCGGCAATGACCGGCTGCAGGTCCTGCCGGTGTGGGAGCTCAGCTTCTCGAACCTGGCCGAAGGCGCGCACGCGATCGCCACCGAGAAGGTGAAGCACGACCCGATCTATCAGGAGAAGCGTGGCATCCTGCAGGGGCCGGCGCAGAACCTGGCGCCCAACGTCGTGACCAAGATCCGCACAATGGCCAAGCGCATCTGCCACACGCTGGAGCTGGACGGCTATTGCCGGATCGACTTCCGCCTCGGCAAGGACGACGTGCCGTATTTCATCGAGGCGAACCCGAACCCGGAGATCGCCGCGAGCCAGGAATTCGCGCAGGCGGCGCTGCACGCCGGCACCAGTTATGCGGACCTTCTGAACAAGATTGTCATGCTCGGCCTGCGCCGCGCGGGCGTCGAAGTCTAACCGCTCGGGTCCGTGTCGACAGGCTCAAGCTTGCGGACGATGACCTTGTCGATACGCCGGCCATCCATGTCGATGACTTCGAAAGCGAGCGGTTCGCGCTCGATCCTGTCACCCTCTTTCGGAAGCGCACGGAGCAGGTGCATCACGAGCCCGGCGACCGTGGAATAGCCCTCTTCCTCGTCGAGACCGCGCACGCCGACGAGTTGTTCGAATTCATCGACCGGCATCATGCCATCGACCAGCCAGCTGCCGTCGTCGCGCTGCACCGGCGGGGCGACGCCCTCGTCGATCGACAGCGCATCGTCCCCGGCGATGGACTCCAGCAGGTCCGCCGCCGTCACCAAGCCAAGCACGCCGCCGTACTCGTCCGACACGATCACCATGCGCACGGGATTGCCGCGCATGGACTCCAGCAGCTTGAGCACCGGCATCGTTTCTGGAACGAAGACCGGCGGATGCATTACGGCCTTGAGGTCGATGTTCCCGGTGTTCGCAAGATGGGCGAGCAGCTCCTTGGTCTGGACGACGCCGACGATCTCGTCCGCATCGCCATTGGCGACGGGGAAGCGGGAGTGGCCGCTGTCGACGATCTCCTTGAGGAGTTCTTCTCGAGGCGTTTCCGGATCGAGCCAGATGACTTCCGTCCGTGGCGTCATGATCGCTTTCACCGAGCGGTCGCCCAGGCGCATCACGCTCTGGATCATGTCGCGCTCTTCTTCCTCGATAACGCCGGCTTTCTCGCCTTCGACGATCAGGGACTGGAGTTCTTCCTCGGTCACATCGTCCTGCCGCGTGCGGTGCAGGCCGAGGAGGCGAATGATGCCTTCGGTGACGGTGCGCAGGATCCACACCAGCGGCGAGGCGACCGTTTCAGTCAGCGCCATCAGCGGCGCCATGGTGGATGCCAGCCGTTCCGGCGCGGTGAGCGCGATGCGTTTGGGGATCAGCTCGCCCAGCACCAGCGAGAGGAAGGTTGTGAAAACAATGACGAGGCCGAAAGCGATCGCTTCGGCATAGGGAGCAAGCGCAGGATGAAGGCTCTCCACCCAGGGCGTAAGATTGTCCGAAAGCGACGTAGCGCCGTACGCGCCGGCGATGACGCCAATAC
The DNA here is from genome assembly GCA_047601145.1 of Hyphomonadaceae bacterium. GTDB lineage: Bacteria > Pseudomonadota > Alphaproteobacteria > Caulobacterales > Hyphomonadaceae > UBA7672. The sequence continues at coordinate 471,450 of JASGJW010000002.1, read as the reverse complement.
CGGTGATGCCGATCTGCACCGTCGACAGCAGCTTCGAGGGATCGTCAATCAGCCGGAGCGCGGTCTTCGCGCCGCGATTGCCATTGTCCGCCATGGCCTTAAGGCGCGGCTTGCGTGACGAAACGATCGCCATCTCCGACAGCGCGAACACGCCGTTGAGCAGGATCAGCAGTACGAGGATCAGAAGTTCCATCGACTCCGCGGCCCGATGGGCCGTGTGGTTGGCGCCGGAGAACCCGACGGGTTCACCTTCTGCGATACTTGGCCGGACCATTCAACCGGCGCAGCATACGCGGGCGTAACAGTCCTATGATAAAATCCACATCTATTCAGTGAGATAGATTGGACCAATCGAGCAGCCAGCCACGAAATCAGGCTGGTTTGCACGAAACTGGGGATTGTGGATAGGATTTTGTTCCTATATTTAGGTATGCAGTCCTATCTAAGCCGCGGGCCGACATGCGCCATACCGATATCTGGAAAGCCATCGACAAGCTCGCGGAGCAGCACGGGCTGTCGTCGTCCGGACTGGCGAAACGCGCCGGGCTTGATGCGACGGCGTTCAACAAGTCGAAGCGGACTGCTGCGGATGGATCGGCGCGCTGGCTGTCGACGGAGAGCCTGATGAAGGCGCTCGATGCTGTGGGATCCTCGCTGGAGGACTTTGCAGCGCTGGCGGAGGGACGCCAGGGACATACCGCTCCGCTGCTCGGTTTCGCGAAGGCGGGGACGTATGGCTATTTCGACGATGCGGGCTTTCCGGCCGGCGATGGCTGGGAGGAGGTGAAGTTCCCCGGCCTCGAGACCGAGAATGTCTACGCGCTCAAGATCACGGGCGATTCCATGGAGCCGGTCTATCGGCGGGGCGACAGGATCGTGGTTGCGCCTGGCGTTGCGGTGCGGCGTGGGGATCGGGTGGTGGCGAAGACACGCGATGGCGAGGTGCTGGCCAAGGTGCTCGGCCGCCAGACGGATCGCATGGTGGAGCTGGTGTCGCTCAACCCCGCCTATGCCCCGCGCGAACTGCCGCGTAGCGAGCTGGCCTGGATGGCCCGCATCTTGTGGGCGAGCCAGTAGTCAGCTCCCGCTCGTCAGTTTTTCTGGGCCTTCGCCATCGCCTGCATGGCCGCGGCGGTTTCCGGATTTGACGGATAGAAAGCCTCGATCGCAAGCTCCGACAGCGTGACCTCGTGCGGCGTTCCGAAAACCGTTGTCGTCGTGATGAAGGACAGCATCTGCCCACCAAGCTTCAGCTCGAACGGAAGCGCGATGGCGTCGGTCTCGCTCCATGCCTTCGCTCCAATGCCTGGCGCGGGATAGGCGGCGAGTTCCTTCTCCAGTTCGATCAGCTTCGGATCGCAGGTGATGTCGATCTGCTGGTTGAGACGCCAGAGGATGTGGCTTTTCCAGAGTGCAAGGTTGGCAATGTGGGGCGCGAGACCGCCCGGGTGCAGCGACACGCGCAGGACGTTGACCTCGCCTTCCAGCAGGCTCTTGTCCGACACGAGGCCCAGCATCGGGCCGACGACGGCGTTTGCCATGACCAGGCCCCAGTATCGGTCGATGGCAAGCGCTGGGTTGGGCTCGTGGCCCTTGAGGACGAGTTCAACGGCAGTGCGGGCGGCATTCATCGACGGGTCCGTGAGACTTCGTTCGGCAAAGGCCGGAGCGAAGCCGGCGGACAGGAGCAGCACATTCCTCTCCCTCAATGGCAGGCCGAGATGTTCGGACAGCATCTCGACCATCTCGCGCGATGGGGCCGAGCGGCCGCTCTCGAGGAAACTGAGATGGCGCTGGGAAATGCCAGCCTCCAGCGCGAGATCGAGCTGGGAGAGGCGGCGGCGTGAGCGCCATTCCTTGATCAGGTCTCCGATCTTCGCCGGGCGTTCTGCGGTCTGCTGTTTCATCATGGGCAGACGATAGCCGGATGGGACGTGCGCTTCCATTACCTCCCACGTAATCGCCAGCATTCGCTGGGCTCGCCATGTTCGTTGCATCGAACTGGCAAAGGAGCTCCCCGATGACCGCCCTCAATTCCTATCTTCGCAAAGTCTTTCTCGCCGATGCCGTGATCAGCAGCGCAGCCGGCGTCGCCATGATCGGCGGGGCGGACGTCACGCATGAGTTGCTGGGCCTGCCGTCTGCGCTGATCTTCTGGTCAGGTCTGGCGCTGGTTCCGTTCATCGCGACGCTGGCGATGATCATTCGCACGGGCGCTGCGCCAAACGGACTGATCGTGGCGATCATCGCCATCAACTTCACCTGGGTCGCCGCGAGCCTCTTCGTGGCGTTCGGGCCGGCGTTTGCGCCGACGATCATTGGCAAGGTGTTTGTCTGCGCGCAGGCGGCGGCGGTTCTTGTTCTCGCAGAGCTGCAGATTATGGGCCTGCGCCGCACCGGCGTTGCGGCCTGATCCTTGACCTCTCGCCTCAACTTTTCCCCCGGCTCCGGCCGGGGGATTTTTTCATCCGACATCGAGCGCCATCAGCCGGTCGAGCACGAAGGCAAGGCGTTCGGCAGGGACAGGCGACTGCATCTGCTCGTCCGCGGCCCAGCGGAGATAAGTCTCTACTTCGGAGCGCAGCGCCTTCCGACGCAGGAGAGCGAGCACCGGCCAGCAATAGCTGTCGTATTCATCCAGCGGCACGCCGCAGCCGATGGGGTCCCACTCGCCGTGAAGGATGCGGCGGACTTCTTCGAAGTCCGCCTTTGTCTGCCGCGCCTCGGGATGCGTCATAGAAGTTCGCGCGCCAGTTTCTGCGCGGCGTCCTGATCGCCTTTCATTGCTTCAGCAAGACGGTTGGCGCGATCCTGCATCACCTGCTCGACATGATCGCTCGCCGTCGCACGGATGGCGCGGACAAGCGCCTCGCTTGCCTCAGCGCCGTGGCCGCGGACATCGAGGGCTGCAAGCGCACGGCCGAACTGCCAGTGAATGCCGACATCATCGGGCGCGAGCTTCACGGCGGCGGCGTAGTATTCGCGGGCCTTGTCCAGGCTGGCGCCCATCACCCACGAGCCGAAGCCTCCTCCGGCTCGCTCGACCTCGACATTCCACACGGCGAGAAATCCAAGTGCATAGAAATTGGACGGGTCCGCCTTCAGCACGTCTTCCGCCAGCTTGCGGCCGCGCTCGCCATAGCCCGACGACCAGACGGCCATCGCATCCATCGTCCGGCTCTTGAGCGAGAGAGCGATGGCGAGCTGGAGACGGCCCTCCTCATGCTCTGGATCAAGCTTCAGCGCGGCCTCGGCATCCTTCGAGGCGCGGTCGACAATGGCGGCTTCCGGCTGTGACGCGCCCGTCATGCAATGGGCGAGGAGGGCGCGGGCGGCGAAGGCGAGGTCGTCGGCGCCGGCCGCCGCTTCGGCTTCCCTCGCGGCGTCCATGTACTCGCCACGCGCGAATTTTGCCGCGAGTTCACCGGATGTCGGGTGAGCGTAAGCCGGCCAGGCGAGTGCAGCCAGTGCGGCCGCCGCCGTGAACACCAGTCCAGTCGCGCTCCCTGAACCGCGCATCAACTGTCCTTAACAACCGGAAATGTGATGATGCGCCGACCTGCCCCCTTGCGCAACGCCTCAAACTCAGGCGCTAAGTGTCCGCAATATCGGGAGCAAAGGTCGTGCGGCGTCTGATCTGTCTTGCGGTGCTTGCCCTGGCTTCGGCCTGCAACCCGCCCGAAGGCGATGTCCCGGCCCCGAAGGCGTCTTCCGAGGATCCCAACATCTTCCGCGCGGAGAACCTCAACGAGCGGTCCTATGCCGGCGAATGGGCGGCCAATCCCGATGCGTGCAACGACCAGCGCACGGTGTGGACGGTCGAAACCAACCGCGTCGGCATACTTCGCCAGCGCTTCTGCGTGTTCAGCGAAATCCGGGTGTCGCGCAACGGCGAGGCCGATGAAGCCTGGCGCGCGGATGCGAAATGCCTGGCCGGGGGCAAGCAGAGCGAGGACGTGCTGTTCTTCCGCGTGCAGCCCAACGGCCAGCAGATGCGCGTGACGATCAATGACGCCGATGCGATCGACCTCGTCCGCTGCCCCATGCGGACCTGACATTGACTCCCTAATCGTTCCGTCGATGATCACCGGCAGTGCGCTTGGGGCGCCTCCTGTCCGCGGCAAGGGTTTCGGCCCACCCACTCCGGTTTCACCGTAGTTCATCGCAAACCTTCTTCCGGCCTGCGAAGCGGACATCAGGCGACTTTCGGAAGGAAGGTCACTATGTCCCGCGTCACGCGTGAACTCTCTCCCACCGCAACTCTCGATGCGCTGCGCAAGCAGGCGAAGCGCTGGCTGAAGGATATCGAAGCGGGCGATCCGGCTTCCGTGCAGCGGTTCCGTGAAGTCTATCCAGGTGATGCGCCGCCAAGGCTGCGCGAGGTACAGCAGGCGCTGGCGCGTGAGTTCGGCCTGTCGAACTGGGCGCTGCTGAAGCAGGAGGTCGAGGATCGTGCGCGCAGCCATGCCGATCGCGTGCGGCTGTTCCTCGAGAAGTCCGCGATCCGCTACAGCGTCGCGCCGGGGACGGGGAAGTGGAACACCTACGAGCCGGATCGTCCGATCCGCGGGCAACTGGCGGCGCGACTGCTCGAGCGGCGCCCCGAGATTGCGCGGGAACTCGATCCATACTGCCGTGGCGGCGGGCGACGTCGAGACTGTGCGCGGAATGCTCGCGAAGGATGCCACGCAGGCGGACCAGCGTGGCGGGCCGGATGGATGGACGCCTCTTCTGCGGCTCGCCTACACGCGCCTGCCGGTGGCGGCGGCTTCGGACAATGCGGTCGGGATCGCGACGCTGCTGTTGGATCACGGTGCGTCGCCGACTGCGGCGTGGTCCGACAGCCAGAACGACTTCACCGTACTGACCGGGGTGATCGGCGGCGGCGAGGGCGGACAAGCTCCGCATCCCCGGGCCGAGGAGCTGGCGCGGCTGCTGCTTGCACGCGGCGTCGATCCGCTGAATGGGCAGGCGCTCTACAATACGTCGCTGGGCGCAGACGACACATTCTGGCTGGAGTTGCTGTGGGCGGAATCCGAACGACGTGGCGAGACTGCGAAATGGCGCGGGAAAGTTCCGGAACTGACGGGAGCGCCGCTGGATTACCTGCTGGGGAATGCCGTGCCGCATCACCCAAAGCGGGTGAATTGGCTGCTGGCGCGCGGGGCCCGGGGGGATGCGGTGAATGCGTATTCGAAGGAACCGGTCATCAAGCACGCCCTTCTGGCGGGGCGGCAAGACGTGATCGACATGCTGCTGCGCCATGGCGCGGTGATGCCAGAACTTTCCAGCCGCGAGCGGTTCTGTAACGCGGCGATGAAGAAAGATGCAGCAGAGGCCAGGAAGATCGCGCAGGCTGATCCTGATGTGCTGAACGATTTCGGGCCGCTGATCATCGCGGCAAGACTGGACGAGGAAGCGATAGCGTCCCTGGTCCTGGATCTTGGCGTCTCTCCCGAGATCGAAATGCCCGATGGCGTGCGAGCGATGCATGTGGCGGCAGGCGAAGGCGCGACCAAGGTTCTGAAGCTTCTCATTGCGCGCGGGGCGGAGATCGATCCGTTCGAGCGGCGGTTTGGCGGATCACCGCTGAGCTGGGCGAACTACAATACGCAGCCGGAAGCGTTAGCCTTGTTGGCGCCGCTAAGCCGGAACCTGCGCGGGCTCTGCTTTGCCGGGTGCATCGAGCGGGTGCGGGAGCTGCTAGCCGAGGACCCTTCAGCGGCGAGCCGGGACATCCATGCGAAGGAACCGCCTTTGTTCTGCCTGCCCGACGATGACGCGAAGGCGGCCGAGCTTGTCGAGCTGCTGCTGTCGTTCGGAGCGGATCCATCGGTGCGGAACGACAAGGGGCTGACCCCTGCCGAGGCAGCGCTACGCAATGGGCTGGAGGAGGCGGCGGCATTGCTGGAGCCATAGCTGCATGTTTATGTGCCGCCCGGAGGGGGGGCGGGATCATGCTGCTGACGCAGGACATACTTCTAATCATTCACTTCGCTGGGCTCATGATGGGCGCGGGCGGCGGGCTGGGAAGCACGGTTGCAGCCGGCTATGCCGCGAGGCTTCCGCCTGAACAGGCGAGTGTCGTGCGCGGACTTGCCCCTGCGCTGGCGCGGCTGTCGACGGTCGGTCTCATGCTGCTGCTGGTGACGGGCTTCGGGCTGATTGCCGTGAAGTATGGCGGGTTCTCCGGCATGCCGCTGACTTTCTGGATCAAGATGGTCTTCGTTGCGACGCTGACCATCGCGGCGGTGCTGATCGAGATGACGCACGCGCAGGTGAAGGCGGGCAATACAGCCGCCGCTGCGCGCCTGCCGCGGCTTGGACCGATCGCCGGGCTTTCGGCCTTCCTTGCGACGATCCTTGCGGCGCTGACGTTTCACTGAAGGGATAGGATGAGCAGCATCAAGCGATACGCCCGCGACGGGGTCACACGGGCGCGCGCCGTGGTTCATGATGGGCGAGTCTACACGGTGTCGACCTCGCCGGTGAAATCCGCATCGATGGCGGAACAGGCGCGCGAGGCGATGAAGCAACTGGATGCGCATCTGGCCGAGGCCGGGTCGAGCAAGTCGCGGCTGCTGAGCGTGACGGTCTACATCACCGACATGGCGCAGAAGGCGGAGATGAACGCGGCATGGGAGGCCTGGGTTGATCCGGCGAACCCGCCGCAGCGGGCCTGCATCGGCGCTGTGCTGGAAGGCGCGGATCTGATCGAGCTGGTCGCGGTAGCGGCGCTGAACGACTGACGTTGCCCGGTGAGGCGGCTGTCTCTATTCCCGCCTGCATGGCGGACGTCCTGCTGATTCTGCATTTCATTGGGCTGATGCTCGTGGCCGGGGGCGGCCTCGGGAGCGTCGTGGCGCTTGCCAATGTGAAGCCTGCCTCGCGCCAGAAAGGCGGTGGCGGCGGCAAACCGGGGCGGGCCTATGCCCGCGTGTCGATCGCTGGGCTGGTGTTCCTGTGGCCGACCGGGATTGTGCTGCTGGTGACCCAGTATGGAGCCACCACGCTCGGCGCAATGTTCTGGATGAAAATGGTGTTCGTCGGCCTGCTCACCTTCGCAGCGGTGACGATCGAGTTGATCTACGCCGGCAAGTCGAAACAGACCGGCGCGCTGCTGGCGAGCCTCGGGCCGTTGGCCGGGCTGTCAGCAATCGCGACGGTCGTGTTCGCGGTGCTGGCCTTCCACTAGCCGCGAGCGAGCGAGTCCCGGATCAGCTGGGCTGACTCCTTCACACCATAGAGCGCGACGAAGCCGCCGAAGCGGGGACCTTGTGATTGGCCGAGGCAAACCTCGTAGATGGCCGTGAACCAGGCGCGGAGCGGTTCGAACTGGCGCTCGGTGCCGACGGCGAAGACCATCGTCTGGAGGCTCTCGCCGTCGAGGGCGCCAGTCCAGGTTTCGAGGCGGCTGGCGAGATCCTCGAGCGCGGCGCGCTCTTTCTCGTCAGGAGCCCGATAGGTCTTCGAGGGCCTCACGAAATCGGCGTAATATTTAAGGGCGTAGCCGACGAGGTGATCGAGGAGCGGATCGGTTTCGGGCGTGGCGTTGGGCGCCTCGCGCTTGATGAAGCCCCAGAGCACGTCCTTGTTGGAGGCGTTGGCGGCAGAGACGAGGTTCAGCAACATGGCGAAGGAGACCGGCGAAGATTTCGCCGGAGGCTTGCCGCCGTGAATGTGCCACACCGGATTTTCGAGCTGCTGGTCGGGTGTCTGCTTCGCGTAGGCGTCGAGGAAGGTGAGGTATTCGTCCACGGCCTTCGGGATGACGTCGAAATAGAGCTTCTTCGCGGTCTTCGGCTTCTGCCACTGATAGAGCGACAGGCTTTCGGCCGGCGCGTAGGCGAGCCACTGCTCGACCGAGATGCCGTTGCCTTTCGACTTCGAGATCTTCTCGCCTTTTTCATCAAGGAAGAGTTCGTAGACGAACTGGTGCGGCGGCTCGGCGCCGAGGATCTTGCAGATCTTCGAATAGATCGGCGCGTTGGCCTGGTGGTCCTTGCCGAACATCTCGAAGTCGACGCCGAGCGCGGCCCAGCGCATGCCGAAGTCGGGCTTCCATTGCAACTTCACGTGGCCGCCCGTGACGGGGACGGTTGCGTCCTGTCCGTTCTCGTCCTCGAAGGTGACCGTTCCAGCTTTCGCGTCGACTTGTCTCATCGGAACGTAGAGAACGCGGCCAGTGGTGGGGGAGATGGGGAGGAAGGGCGAGTAGGTTTCACGCCGCTCATCGCCCAGCGTTGCCAGCATCACCTTCATGATGTCGTCGTACTTCTCCGCCGCGCGCAGCAGCATCGCGTCGAAGCGGCCAGATTTGTATAGCTCGGTGGCCGACGCGAACTCGTATTCGAAGCCGAACGAGTTGAGGAACGATTTCAGGCGACCGTTCATGTGGGCGCCGTAGCTCTCAGCTGTGCCGAAAGGATCGGGCACGGAGGTGAGCGGCTTCTGCAGGTAGCCAGCGAGCATCTCCTGGTTCGGGAGATTGTCGGGCACTTTTCGCATGCCATCCATGTCGTCGGAGACGCAGATGAGACGCGTCTTGTAGGCGCCATTGGTCAGCACTTCGAAGGCGCGGCGGACCATGGTTGTTCTGACCACTTCGCCGAACGTGCCGATGTGCGGCAGGCCCGAGGGGCCATACCCGGTCTCGAAGATCACCGGAGCGTCCTTCGGGCGACCGGCCTTCTCGAGCTTCTCGATGCGCGCCTTGAGCTCCCGGGCCTGTTCGAACGGCCAGGCTTTTGCGGTTGCGGCAAGATCGGCGACGGACATGCGGGCTCCTTTGAGGTCCCGGGTATTTGCCCGGGGCCGGGGGGTCAAGCAGGGCGGGAGGCCGAAAACCCTTGAAAAAGTGGGCTTCTGTGGGCGCTTTTCCGATTGCCGGCCTGCGGCGCCCTGCCGCCGGGCACAGCTGTTGCAAGGCGATTGACAATCAATCGCAAAGTGATGCAAATCATTCGCATGATCATCTGCGTGTGTCGGGGTCTCAATACGGCGAAAGTGAACGACGCCATCGCGGCTGGCGCTCGCTCCCCTGCGCAGGTTCACCGTCACCACGACACGACGATCAATTGCGGAAAATGCTGCGAAACCGTCTGCGGGATGATCCGTGAAGCGGGTTCGAACGACGCCTGCTCGCCGCAACGCGTGCTGATGGCGGCCGAATAAGCCTGCTGAGAACGCGACGTCCTCGCAGTCTCAAAATTTCCAATGAAAACAACTTGAAAAGCGTCGAGAGTCGGCGTCCTTAGAGGCTTGATGCGCGTTATGCCTAATGAGGCCGCCTCCCCGGCGCGCGGCCGCCAATTTTGAAGGAGCCCGCCCGATGAAAGGCGATCCCAAGGTCATCGAATTCCTCAACGCGGCGCTCAAGAACGAGCTGACGGCGATCAACCAGTATTTCCTGCACTCGCGGATGCTGCGGGATTGGGGCGTCTCCGAGCTCGCCAAGAAGGAGCACGACGAGTCGATCGAGGAGATGCATCACGCCGACTGGCTGATCGAGCGCATCCTCTTCCTTGAAGGCCTGCCGAACCTGCAGGACCTCGGCAAGCTGTTCATCGGCGAGAACGTCAAAGAGATCCTCGAGTGCGATATGAAGACCGAGCAGATGGCTGTGCCGGTGCTGCGCGACGCAATCGAGTATTGCGAGAAGGTGCGCGACTACGGCTCGCGCGACATCTTCAACAAGATCCTCCACAACGAGGAAGAGCACATCGACTACATCGAGACGCAGTTCGATCTCATCAACCAGATCGGCATCCAGAACTACATCCAGATGCAATCGAAGCCGAACGCGAGCCAGGCGCTGGAATAACGTTCGTTGGAGAGGCGGTTTGCAGAACTGCCTGCGTGGCGCTTCGCGCTGCGAGAGATTTCACCCGGCGCAAATGAAGTGACCGGCCGCGACTCCGACGGGCACGAAGTCGCAACGCAAGGCCGCGACCCAGACGCGTTACTCGACGCGTGCAAGTCGTTTGCACGCGATTTCGATCGGAAAATTGATCGCTGAGAATTCGAGCCAGACGCCTGATTTGCGCTCGGAGAGATCGTCGCTGGACAGCCAGGCTCATGCACGCGCTAATTGCGGCATGACAACACGCATCAATCCTCCTTCCATCGCAGCCCCTGCACCGCACTACAGCCATGGCGTGGCTGCAGCTGCAGGGCAACGAATGCTCTTCGTCTCCGGACAGGTCGGCGTCACTCAAGACGGCGCTGTACCCACAACGATCGAGGAGCAGCTCGACGTCATCTGGTCGAACATCGAGGCCGTGGTGACGGACGCCGGCATGAAGCTGACGGACATCGTAAATGTGCGCGGCTACCTGCTGAGCGCGAATGCTGTTCCGGCCTACCGCACGCGGTTCAGAGCGAAGCTCGGCGATACGCGGCCGACATCGACGCTTGTGGTCGTCAGCGCGCTGGTTTCACCGCAATTGCTGGCCGAAATCGAAGTCGTCGCGGTGGCCGCATGAGCGATTTCTTTCACCATCTCGATCTCTCCGTCATCGACCCCGTGAAGTCGCGGCCGTTGTATGAGCTGTTCCTTGGGCATTGCGGGTTCACGTTGAAAAGCGCGGGCGAGGACTGGGCGGGGTTCGGTTTGGGCGACAAGCGGTACCCGTGCATCACGCTGTTGCAGGCGCGCGGGGACAATGCGGCGCGGGCGCATGATCGTTATACGTCGGGACTGCATCACCTGGCGCTGCGGGCGAAGTCGCCCGAGGACGTGGATGCGCTGCATGCGAAACTGGTGAAGTTCGGCGCGACGATCCTCGATCCGCCGCGGGCGTATTCCGACTACGGCGCGGGCTATTACGCCGTGTTCTTCGCGGACCCGGACGGGATGAAGCTCGAATACGTATTCACGCCGCCGAGCGCGGAGTTACGGGTCTGATGGGATCGCGCGTGCATCACGTTGACTTGTCGATCCGCAACATCGCGGCGGCCGAGCCGCTATATGAGTTGGTGCTGACGCACATGGGGTATGTGAAGGGGAAACCTTATCCGCGCGGTGGCGGGGAATGGGATCTGCCGGACGGCTCCTCCATCGGCATCAGCCCGACGATGGGCGCCAATGCTGAACGCGAGCACGACAGGTATTCATCGGGGCTGCATCATCTCGCCTGGCGGGCGGAGAGCCGCGAGGATGTCGACGCGCTGTATGGCAAGCTCGTCAAATTCGGCGCGACCATCCTCGATGCGCCGGCGGACTATCCGAAATACAATGGCGGTCTTGGCTATTACGCCGTTTTCTTTGCCGATCCGGACGGGCTGAAGCTGGAATACGTGTTCACGCAGCGTCAGGCATGACAGGTTGACGTTTACGCAAGGACAGTCTTGCGGAAACTCGAAATTACCCGAACCATGCGCCCCAGCCTGCCGCGATCCTGATGGAGCCGCCGATGACGCTGACGCTTGAGCAGCTGAGAATCAAAGTCGCCTCGCAGAAGGCGAACCTTCCCGCGCTGTATGGCGACGTCGATTTCGGCATCAAGCCGGAGCGGTTCGCCGACGAGCCGGTGGTTGAGAACCCGCCCAGCGCCGCCTTCACCGAACTGCGTCCGAAGGTCATGGCGGATGCCGAGAAGGTTGAGCGCATGCGCGCGTACACGATGCTCGGCGACAATGTGGCGGACGCCTATGCGGGACTGATGCCCAAGTACGGCTTCAAGCCGCTGGTGAGCATGCTGACCCAGGCGTGCGATCACGGGATCGAGTCTGTTCCCGACGCACCTCCGGAGCTGGTCAACTTCATCCGCGCGATGGAGGCGAAGCCGGACTGGGTGGATATGAAGTTGGTCGAGGAAGGCGCCCGGCTGAGCCGCGAGGATGCGGCCAACTATTCGCCTTTCGTCATTCGCGGCGCGTTCATCGCGACGTTCATGAATAAGTATTCTGCGCTGCCGATGGCGCTGACAGGCACGCTGTCGAATGCGACGGCGGCGCGGCGGGTGAAGGACACGGCTAGCTTCTTCATCACCTCGACATTGCCGGGGGCGCTCGAGCGGTTCGGGCCGGGCTGGAAGTCGGCGGCAATGGTCCGGCTGATGCACTCGATGGTGCGATACAACGCGCTTCGGCGTTCGAATATCTGGGACGTGAAGACGTTTGGCGTGCCGATCCCGCAAGTGGATCAGATGCCGGCGGGCCTGATTGGGACTTTCCTGCTGGCGTTCAAGATCACGGGCAAGGGCCGGTTCGAATACACGGCGCAGGAACGCGCAACGGTGGAGCTGGCGCGGTATCGCTGTTTCCTGCTGGGACTGCCGGAAGAGTTGGTGCCGGCGACGCCGAAAGAAATGGTCGACATCATGCTGCTGTACGACCAGACGCTGCGCAAAGGCTATGACGACAAGACGTGCGGCGAGCTGTTGCGCGCGACCATGGCGGCCTATCTTCCGGCGGACGAGAAGCTTGGCAGCAGAATTTTCGACAAATTGGAGCGCAGCTTCTCCAAGATCTTCTTCCTGCTGAGCTTCATGAACAAGGACGTGAAGAAGGCGCGGTCGATAGGCGTGCCGATCGGGGCGTGGGACTGGACCGTCTTCGTGGCCTTGAGCCTGTTCATCGGCGCACGGAAGGGGCTCTACGCCCTAGGCAGCGCGATCCCGGGAATGCGCGGGACGGTTGACCGCATGATGGTGCGCAAGATTGAGAAGATGCTTGCGAGCTATGGGCACGCAGCGCACCAGAGCGATGCGGCCAACTACCGGCCTGCGATACAGGCGCAGGCCGCGGAATAGCACGGCTTCTCCTCGAGACCGCCGCCGTAGCGTCACGTTCAGGAGCTTTCAATCTTTGGCGTTCAGGATTCCTGAACGCTGGAGTTTGTTCATGTCCTCTTTGGTTTATTCGCCTGACGACAAGCAGTCGGCCCGCATGTTGGTGCGTGTGTGGGCGAGCGTGGCGATCGTGCTGGCGATGGTGGTGATCTGGGGCGCGGTGCAGCCGGAAGATCCACTGCAACATATCATTCATACCGACACGCAGCGGCATATCCTGGCGTTCGGGACGATCGGGCTTTGCGCCGGGCTGATGCCGACAGCGCGGGCGCGCGTGTTCGCGCTGGCAGGCGTTCTGGCGTTTGGCCTGATGATCGAGCTGATCCAGATTCCGTTGCCGAGCCGCACGGCATCGCTGAGCGACCTGTTCGCGAGCACGGTAGGCGGGTTTGGCGGATTTGGCCTGGCGGCGGCTGCGGCGAGCGTTGTTGAGGCGCTGCGTGGCCGGGTCAGCGGATCGTTGACGTCCGCTCCGCAGCAGCGCTGAGGAATTCCCCGTACATGCGATGCGCACGCTCGGTGAGGACCGGGTCGTAGCGAACGCGCCAGTCCTGCGCCTCAATTTCGTCGAAGGCATGGGTGGCGCCTTCAAACGGCGTGACCTCGATCGGCTGTGAGGGCGTCTTCATGCGACCGAGCGTCTTGATGACGTAGCTGCCGAAGACGACGGTGTCGGCGGTGCCGACGATGGCTTTCACCGGCGTATCGACACGAAGGCCGTTGGATGGCGCGAGGGCGCCGGGGCCCTGATAGGGATAGATGATGAAGGCGCCGACGAGACCGGCGAGCGGTTCGGCGGGCAGGCCTTCAAGACGCGTGGCGTTGCGCATCTCCTTGCCGGGCGCCATCGACATGGCGTCGAGCACCGTCCAGCCGCCATGGCTCCAGCCGGCGAGCGCGATGCGGCTGGGATCGGCGAATGGCTGTTGCCTGATCCACTCCATCACGGCGTAGAGATCGCCCGCGCGTTCGCGGCCCCAGAGCTGGAGACCGGTGCAGACGGTGGCATAGGCTTCGAGCTTGTTGATGCGTCGGTGACTGTAGCTGTCAACGACGACGACGGCCCAGCCGGACGCTTTCGCGACGGCGGCCCAGCGCTCCTGCAGGTTCTTCTTGCCGCCGCAGCCGTGGAACTGGAGGACGACCGGATGCGGGCCTTTCCCTTCAGGCTTGTAAATCTCCGAGTTGCGCATCAGCGCGTCGATGCGCTGCTGAACGGTCTCGTTGGCGAAGGCGGTGGGCGACAGGGCCATTACTGCAACCAGACAGAGAAGCGCCCGGCAAAGGGCCCAGAACTCAATATGAGGACCGGACCGGTCAGGTTCCAGCCCGCCTGCGCATCTCGGCCAGCAGATTGCGGTCGAATTCGGCGTCCGGCAGATCATTCCACGACGCGATTTCCTTCGTCAGGACAGCCTTCTCGCGCGCCGTGTCGAAACTTGGGCCAGTGATCAGCTTGAGGTCATAAAGGCGCTGGGGCGAGTAGCCGGTGAGGATCCAGGAATAGTGCCAGCCAAGGTTGGCGGCCTTGGCCAGCTCGTTAGTGCAGTTCGAGGTGAGCGTGTTGTAGAAGCGCGGCTTCGTCTCGACGCTGACCGTGCGATCGAGAACTGTGTGCAGGAATTTCTGCTTCTGCTCCTCCGAGAGGGCCAGTGGATAGACGTAGATTTCCTTCTTCAGGAAAGTGACGCGGCGGGTCAGCAGGTCCTTCGCACTCGCCCAGATGTAGGACAGTTCGAAATCGTTGAAGAGGCCGTCGAGCGCGGAATAGGTCTCGCCCTTTTCGAGCCGCGCCTCGACCGTGAGGCCGACCATGCGGTCGTCCGCGAATTCGAACAGGATAAGCGTGTGAGCGGCGTAGTCACCGCCGGGCTGGGGCTCGACCATGAAGTAGAGATTCTTCAGGTCGGAGAACTTCGCGGCGAAGGTCGTCATGTCCTTCGCGAGGGGACCATCGGGCTTGTATGACCAGTCCATGACGGGATCGAGCGAGAAACCGTCCGCAGTCTGATCAACCTTCGGCATGTGGGCGAGATTCTCGACCCAGTCGCGGTCGGAGCGCGGGGTCTTCATCCCGACTGACGCCGCGAAAATGGCGATCAGGGCGGCGACCACCGCCCCGGCGCTGGCCCAGGGCCGCCTCTTTATCCGGTCAAATACCTTCATGTGACCCCAATCCCGCCATTCCCACAAAGCATGCACAGAATGGGCGCGTGAATTCTACTATGATGTTGCGTGCCCCAGCGAGTTCGCGCCAACTCCCCGATGGCATCACTCGGGGGCGACGTGAGCCTGCGTAATTAACCGAGGGGCACACAATCAATGAACCATAAGCATTTCGTTACGGCTGCCTTGGCCGCCGCAATCCTGGCGCCTGTTGCTGCGGCGCAGGATTCTCCGGCCTATGTCCGGCCCTACTGGTGGGACAAGCCGGTGGTGGAAGGCCTCGGCCGCGCGATGATCGACGTGGCGCCGAACCGGGCGCGATTCGACCTCGCTTTCGTCGAGACGGGTAGCCAGTCGGACGACGCGATGAAGAAGGCCGTGGCACGGGCGAAGATTGCCTACGACGCCATCAAGAAAGTGGCCGGCGACAAGGCGCGTGTGACAACCGGCGTCAACGTGACCGCCTACTACAAGCAGTACAAGGACAAGGACGGCAATCTGCAAACCAACTATCGCGCCGACGCGGTGGACGGATATGAGGCGCGTGTGACGATGTATGTATCCCTCACCGATACGTCGCTGGCGGGACGCGCACGCGCGGCGGCTTTGGCGCTGGGACCTCAGAGCATCGGTGCGGTGTCGATCTATCTCGAGCAGACGCCGGAGATGCAGCGAGCGGCGCTGGATGAAGCAGCGAAGGATGCGCGCGCGAGGGCGCAGCTCGCAGCGGGCGCTGCGGGTGGACGGCTGGGCGACATTCTCCTCGTGCAGGAAGGCTCGGACAGCTGCATGGGTTCGTGGTCGTCCGGACAGGTGGCGCGCGTGCTGGGTGATGGCGGTGGCCGCTATCCGCCACCGGCCTATGCGCCGCCTCCGCCGCCCCCGCCGCCAGCGCCTGCCCCGGTTGCGAGCGGCCAGGTGGGCAGCCGCATGATCACGGTTACGGACAAGGATCTCGTCGCACTCGACCTGCCGAGCGATCCGAGCCCGACGCAGGTTCAGGCGAGCATGTGCGTGATCTACACGCTGGTGAAATAATGAGATGGATGCGGCGAGGCCTTGACCTCGCCGCATTCTTCAATCAAACACCGCGCCCTGTATCAACCTCCTTTTCGGATGCGACCGATGAAACGGCGTTACGAAAATCAGATCGCGATGACCATCCAGCCTGTGCTGGACGGTAGCGACTGCATGGAGGGATAGGTCCAGAACATCGGCCACGGCTGATGGAAACCGAACCCTCCGCGCAACTCGCCGGAGGGTTTTTTGTTGCCGCTGGTCTGGTGACAAACTCCCGGGATGCGCGGAGGGTCTGCGAACAAGGAAACGCAGACATGAGCACGTTTGAAGTGTTCGAAACGGCGGCCGGGGGCCGCATCAAGGCCTGGGTGAAAGGCGTTCCCGTCGAGGATGCCGCCCGGGAACAGCTGGAAAACGTGGCGGGATTGCCGTTTGTGCACTCCCACCTGGCCGTCATGCCCGACGTCCACTTCGGACGCGGCGCGACCGTTGGCTCGGTGATCCCGACCAGGGGCGCGATTATCCCTGCCGCTGTCGGCGTCGACATCGGCTGCGGGATGATGGCGGTGGAAACCACGCTGCGCGCGGAACACCTGCCGGATTCGCTGGCGAAGCTGCGCTCGGAGATCGAGCGCAAGGCGCCGGCGGGCGTGGGGCGCAATGGGGAATGGGGCACGATCCCGGACTCCGTGGCTTCGCGCTGGAGGAATTCGGATCTTGAGGAAAGGCTCGACCAGATCAGGGAAAAGCACCGCAAGATTCCGAACCACAAGACCGGCAGCCAGCTCGGTACGCTCGGATCAGGCAACCACTTCATCGAGGTCTGCCTCGATGAGCGTGGCTTCGTCTGGGTGATGCTGCACTCCGGCTCGCGCGGCACGGGGAACCAGATCGGGCAATACTTCATCGAGGCCGCCCGCAAGGCGCTCGAGAAGCGTGTGCTCGGTTACCGCGTGCCGGATCAGGACCTCGCCTTCTTCGTCGAGGGCGAACCGATCTTCGACGACTACATCGAAGCGGTGGGATGGGCGCAGGACTACGCGCGCGCCAACCGCGAAGCGATGATGGAGCGGACGCTGCAGGCGATGCGCGAGCATTTGCCGAAGTTCAAGCTCGGAAAGATGGCGGTGAACTGCCACCACAACTACGTGGAGAAGGAACATCACTTCGGCGCCGATGTGTGGGTGACCCGCAAAGGGGCCGTGCGCGCGGGCGACGGCGAGCTTGGGATCATCCCGGGATCGATGGGCGCGAAATCGTTCATCGTTCGCGGGAAAGGCAACGCGGACTCGTTCTGCTCGTGCTCGCACGGCGCAGGACGGAAAATGTCGCGTTCGGAAGCCAAGCGCACCTTCTCGCTGAAAGACCACCGCGAGGCGGTCGCCGGCGTGGAGTGCCGCGTCGACGAACATGTGATCGACGAAACGCCGATGGCCTACAAGGACATCGACGCCGTCATCGCGGCGCAGACAGACCTGATCGACGTGGTTCACACGCTGAAACAGGTTGTTTGTGTGAAGGGGTAAGGAATGGCGCCGGGCGGCACGTAAGTGTCGCCCGGCGTGATCTGGTCCGCTGGTCCAAATCAAATGACGAACGCCGCAGCGCAAGCGATGGCCGGAAAGCAGGTGGCGAAATGGCAGACAAGGTCAGGCTCGAACGTGGCGAGCCGCATCAGAAGGCCGCGCTGGCAAATCTCATCCAGCTCTATATTCATGACTTCAACGACTTCCTCGCGCCGGAGCGAAAGATTGGCGTGGAGGAAGATGGGCGGTTTGCGGATGTGCTGCAGCTGGAGCGGTACTGGACGGAGGCGGATCGCGCAGTGTGGTTCATCCGGGCGGGCGGGCAGCTTGCGGGGTTCGCGCTGCTGAACAAGGCATCGCACTGCGGGCGGGCCGTCGATTTCAACATGGGCGAGTTCTTCGTGGCGCGGCCCTTCCGGCGCGACGGCATCGGCGCGCGAGCGGCGGTCGACGTAATCGAGATGCACAAGGGTCAGTGGGAGATCGCAATTGGCGAACGCAACTTGCCCGCCAAGGCGTTCTGGCCGCGTGTGGTGGCGGCTGCGAATGTCTCTGATGTGGAAACGCTGGCGGGCGATGGCGTCACTTGGACGGGACCGATCCTTCGCTGCTGCGTGACCTGATAGGCCTGCGCTTCCCTTCTAGAAGCTCTATGCGTGCAATGCCGAGATTGCTGGCAGCATCAGCGCCTGGTTTTGCCCCGCGCCCTGGCCTTCAGATCGTCGACAATCACCTGCACCGCGCCGGCGATTGCATCCGGCACGCGCTCCACTGGCAGCCCCTGATCATGAACGCTCCAGCTGGCGTCGCCGCCCGACAGCGCCAGCAGAACGGCCAGCGCATCCTCCGTGGCCTTCACAGGCGCGCCGATCGCCCGCACAGATTTCCGGATCGCCTCCAGCCGCCTCGTGCGCCGGCGGTCGCGAACTTCCTGCCAGATGCCGCCCTTGCGCGATGTCAGGATACGGCTGACCGGATGCTGCAGGCCCATGCGGTGGATGTCGCGATAATAGCGAGCGAGGTCATCCGGCCCGTCCGCCAGCACAACGCCGCCGGGATAGAACAGCCGGTCGAACCATTCGCCCAGCGCCAGTATCTGGCTTTCTTCGTTCGGGAAATGGAAATGCACCGTGCGCAGGGAAACTCCGGCCCGGACGGCGGCTTCGCTGGGCGAAAGCCGGTCGCGTCCGGGCTCGGAAAGTTGTTCTGCGAACGCCTCGAGAATAGCCTCGCGCGTCGCAGCCGCCTGCGCTTCTCGTTTTGGACTCGTATATCGTCGCGTTGCGGTCATTCGTTAGCGGTCACGCTTCCGGCGGCAGAAACTCGATGTCGTGCTCCGCGCCAGCGCGCACGAGATGCGGAACGTCCAGCGGCTCCATCCGGACTTCCTTCGCGATACGGCGGAAGAATTTCGAGGCGTTTCCGCGCGTCACGATCGTCAGGAATTCGGCATCCTCGATGGTGAGATAGCTGTGCGGCGTGTTGGCCGGCACATGGGCAAACTCTCCCGGGCCAAGCACCCGGGTCTCGCCCGCAACCATCACCTGCAGCCTGCCCTTGGTCACGACATAGATTTCTTCCCACGGATGCCTGTGCGGAGGCGGCCCGCCGCCGGTCGGCCCGGATGTGTCGAAGATCTCGATTCCCGATCCCATGTCGTTGGTCAGCATCGGCTTCATGGTTTCGCCGACGATGTAGAGGCTTTCTGTGAGCCCCTGTTTCGTCCCGAACATTTTCAACCCTTTCAGCGCTTATGTTTCGCTGCATCTGCGTGCAGTGAATGACACATGCGCTTCGTTGCACTCAAATGCAACCATTTCCCGCGGGCGATCAGCAAATAAATCGGGCGACGCCTTTTGAGCGCCGCCCGCAGGAGTTTCGGGGAAGGGAAACAGTCAGACCGCTTCGATCACCGTCGCGATACCCTGGCCTCCGCCGATACACTGTGTGGCGAGGGCGAAGCGCTTGCCTTCGCGCTTCATGATCTGAGCGGCTTTGGCCGTGATGCGGGCGCCTGTCGCGCCGAGCGGGTGGCCGATCGAGATGCCGCCGCCGTCGATGTTGACTTTCTCCATGGAGATTTCGAGCTGGCGGATCGAGGCGACGGCCTGAGAGCCGAAGGCTTCGTTGATCTCCACCACATCGATGTCACGCATGGTGAGCCCTGCCCGCTCCAGCGCCTTGCGGCTGGCCGGAACTGGACCCATGCCCATGACTTCCGGCGGCACGCCTGCGATGGCGACGGAGCGGATGCGGCCAAGAATGTCGAGGCCGTGGCGCTTCGCGTAATCTTCCGAAGCGATCAGCGTCATCGCGGCGCCATCCGTGAGCGGAGATGAGGTGCCGGCGGTGACTGAACCGTCGGCGCGGAAGGCGGGCTTGAGGCCGGCGAGACCTTCGAGCGTGGTCGAGGGACGCAGCGTGCCGTCCTGGTCGACGATGCCGTCAGCGGTTTTCACGGGGACAATCTCGGCCTTCAGGCGGCCTTCGCGTTGCGCCTCGGCGGCTTTCATCTGCGAGGCCCAGGCGAGCTTTTCCTGATCGGCGCGGGAGATGTTGAACTGCTTCGCCACATTCTCCGCCGTCTCGCCCATGGAGATGTAGGCATCGAGCATCACGTCGGGATTGTTCTGCGCCTTGCCTTTGAAGCGGGGGTTCGGTGAGTGGTTGAAGCCGCCTTGCGGCACGCGCGTCATGCTTTCGACGCCGCCGGCGATGAAGGCTTCGCCCGCGCCGATGGCGATCTGGCCAACGGCGTAGTGGATGGCCGACATGGACGAACCGCAGAAGCGGTTCATCGTGATGCCGCCGAGTTCGATGGGGAGGCCTGCAAGGAGTGCGGCGAGGCGGGCGATGTTCGAGCCCTGCTCTGCTTCCGGATAGGCCGTGCCGAGGACGACGTCTTCCAGGGTCTTGGGATCTATACCGGCGCGCTCGACCAGCCCCTTGATGGCGATGGCGGCGAGATCGTCAGGGCGGACGCCCACAAGCTTTCCCTTGTTGGCGAAGTGGAACGGCGTGCGTGCGTAACCAGCGATGACGGCCCGGGTCATGTTGCGACTCCCTGTTTCGGCTCTTTATATGATGGTCATCATATTGCAGCGCACAAGAGGGGTCGAGGATTAAATCGGAGGCGGTGACGCCATCGTGCGGTCGCGTTTTGGGGTTATGCCCTTGGCAAGCTTCGGGACTTTGCGGCAGAGGAAACGCCGGGAAAGAGGCCGGGACCATATGCGCCAGCTCATACTTCTTCGCCACGCCAAGGCTGCCGTCGATTCCGACACCGGCCAGGACTTTGACCGTGCGCTCGCGCCGCGCGGGCGCGAGGATGCGCCGGTAGTGGGCAAGGCGCTCGCGGACGCCGGCGCGGAGCCGGAACTGGTGCTGGTGTCAGCTGCCCGGCGGACCCGGGAAACGTGGGAACTGGTTTCGATGGCCTTCCCGGGCGTCGAGGCGCGCTTTCTCGAGGAGCTCTATGATGCAACGGCGGAGACGCTGCTGCATCTGGTGGAGCACGCGAAGGTCCAGCGCCTCATGATGATTGGGCACAATCCGGGACTGCAGGAACTCGCCATCCGCCTTGCGCGGCGGAACACGCCGCTGGATGCAGCGGTGCGGACGAAATTCCCCACCTGCGCGGCGGCGCTCTATTCGCGCAAGGACGACCTTGGCGCCCTGAAGCTGCAGGAATTCATCACGCCGAAGACGATCAGTGACTGATCAGTTCGGCGTATGGGCTGAGGGGACGATGATGAGATCGCCCAGGCCTTCGAACGACCAGTTGTTCACAAGGCCGAACAGGTAGAGCGCGTAACCCAGCAGGAAGACGATCCCTGTTGCGAAGCCCACGCGGCGCTTCAAGAAGATCACGACCACAACCAGCACCGCGGCGGCGATCATGGCCCAGTTGCTGAAAGCCGTGAATTCGGGGCTGACATGCGCGCGGGGCCCCAGAATGCCCACCACTCCGCCGACACCGAGAATGTTGAAGATATTGGCGCCGATGATGTTGCCCATGGCGACATCCGACTGCTTGCGGACAGCCGCAGCGATGGCGGCGCCGAGTTCGGGCAGCGAGGAACCGAGGGCCAGAACTGTGAGACCGACTATGCGTTCCGAGATATTCAGCTCGTGGCCAAAGGTGATGCCGCCATCGACCAGCAGGCGGGAGCCGAGCGGCAGGCCGACAAGGCCGATCAGGATCAGCACGACCATGCGCCAGGCCGGCGTGTTCATGATCGCGATTTCTTCCTTGGTGTCCTCGGTGGTGTCGTCGCGCGCGATGAACCACGCCATCACGACGTAGACGGCCAGGACGATGAGGAAGGTGATGCCGACGAGCTCGGTTAGGCCGAAGAACATGGTAACGCCGATCCACGCCGCCGTGCAGACGAGCATGAAGAAGGCGGTTATGCGCATGCGCGGCGCGTCGGTTGCGATCGGGAAAATCAGCGCGGGCAGCGCTAGCACCAACAGGATGTTGGCGATGTTCGAGCCGATGATGTTGCCGTGCGCGAGACCTGAATAGCCGTTGGAGGCGGCCTGCACGCCGATCAGGAATTCAGGAAGCGACGTGCCGAAGCCGACGATCAGAATGCCGACGAGCAGCGGCGAGATGTTCGACTTGTAGGCGGCAGCGAGCGCGCCGCGCACCAGACAGTCGCCGGCGTAGATCAGGATGGCGAAACCGGCGACCAGAAATACGATCGCGGCAACTGCGGCTGAGGACAACATCGTGCCCGCCTCCCCCTTGAATCACGCCCCCGGTCGGGGCCGATCAGTCGATCCGGCGGTATTCGATGATGTTCAGCAGGCCGAATACAACCACAACCGCCACGATAGCCCACACTGCAGCCACGATATGCTCCTTCCGACTTGCACCGTCTCCGGTCTATGCCTGTCCTAGACTGTTTCAGGCAAGGCTCCTACCCCCTTGAGAAAACCGACGATTCGAGACCGCGTCTTTCAGGCCTACTGGCGCATGCGGCGGCCGGCGACGCTGGGCGTACGCGGCGTGGTTGTGGATCAATCGGGAAAGGTGCTGCTGCTGAAGCATACCTACACGCCAGGGTGGCATTTCCCTGGCGGCGGCGTGGAAAGCCGCGAGACTTGCGCTTACTCGCTGGGCCGCGAGCTGGAGGAAGAGGCGGGAATCAGAGCGGCGCCAGAGGCGTTCGAACTGGTGTCGGTGCACGCCAATCACGCATTTTTTCCCAACGACCACGTGCTCCTGTACCGCATCGCGGCATGGACGCAGGGAGAGGCCACACAGCGCGGAGAAATCGCCGAAGTGCGGTTTTTCGACCCGCTTGAGCCGCCCGAAGACGTTTCCGCGGGCACAAAGCGGCGGCTGGACGAGCTTTTCGGGGGAAAACCCCGTAGCGATCTCTGGTAGCCGCTATTGTAACAAGCGCGATCACGTCCCGGATTTGAGCGCGTGTCGCCATTGATTTGCAGTAATGTTTGGTGATGACTCGCGTCCGATTTGGAGGACGACATGCGCTCTGGTTCGATCTCGCTTTTCGCTTCGGCGGCGGTGCTGGCGCTGGCGGCGGGCGGATGTGGCGAGCCAACGCCGGACGCCAACGCAACGGCTGCGCGCACGCTCGAAGGAGATGCGGCGTTGATCGCTTCGGCGCAGAAGTTGAGCGACACGATCGGCGGGTGCACGAAGCCGGCGGATGCGGTGCTGGAGTCCAAGGTTGTCGGGCTTGAGAAGGACGCGATCATCCTGCTCGGCTGCAGCAAGAGCGAGTTCGCGACCACCGTGCGGCTGTTCCTGTCACACGGCACGAATGCGCCAGCGATGCTCGCCATTCCCGACTATGATGCGAGCGGATGGTTCGCGACGGACCAGGCGAGCATGGCGGAGCTCGATGCGGGAACAGGCGTGCTGACGACGATGCGCAAGGGCGCGACGGACGGCGCGTGCGGCTCGGAAGGCGCCTATCACTGGGATGGCAAGCGCTTCGCTGTGCAGGAGATGCACTGGCAAGCCTGCGGCGAGCCGGACGCGAAAGGCCCGCCCTACCCGATCATCTGGCCGACGCAGCAAGGCGCGGCGGTGGATCCGAACGGCGCGACGCCGGAGCCGTAGACATCACGACAACCGGAATGAAAAAGGGCGGCTCTTGGGAGCCGCCCTTTCTGCATTCTGTGTAGGTCGCTCTACTCCACCGATTCCGGTTCGTTCTTTTCCTTCTGAGTGGGCTTGGGATTTTCAACGAACTTGAACGACAGTTTTTCCGGGTCGTTCTTGTCGATGTCGATCTTCACGCCGCCGCCCTTCTGGAGCGAGCCGAAGAGGAGTTCGTCGGCCATCGGCTTCTTGACGTGCTCCTGGATAAGGCGGCCCAGCGGACGGGCGCCGAAGGCTTCATCGTAGCCGCGCGTGGCGAGCCATTTGCGGGCTTTCGGCGTGAGCGCGATCGTGACGTTGCGGTCCGCCAGCTGGGTTTCGAGCTGGAGGATGAACTTGTCGACGACCATCTCGATGATTTCCTGCGACAGACCCGCGAACGGGATGGTCGCATCGAGGCGATTGCGGAATTCGGGCGTGAACAGGCGTTTGATCGCCTCTTCATTCTCATCTTCGCGCTTGCCGCGGCCGAAGCCGATCGACTCTTTGGCGGCATCGGATGCGCCGGCGTTCGTGGTCATGATGAGGATCACGTTCCTGAAGTCGACTTTCTTGCCGTTCGAGTCGGTGAGCGTGCCGTTGTCCATCACCTGCAGGAGGATGTTGAACAGGTCCGGGTGCGCCTTCTCGATCTCGTCAAGCAGGAGGACACAGTGAGGATGCTGGTCGACGCCGTCGGTCAAGAGGCCGCCCTGGTCGAAGCCGACATAGCCCGGAGGCGCGCCGATGAGACGCGAGACCGTGTGGCGCTCCATGTACTCCGACATGTCGAAGCGCAACATCTCGACGCCGAGGATGGACGAGAGCTGCTTCGCAACTTCCGTCTTGCCGACGCCGGTGGGGCCGGAGAACAGGTAGCAGCCGATCGGCTTGTTCGGTTCGCGCAGGCCGGCGCGGGCCAGCTTGATCGCGGTGGCGAGCGCCTTGATGGCGCCGTCCTGACCGAAGACCACGCGCTTGAGATCCGCCTCGAGCGATTTGAGCTGCTCGGCGTCGGACTTCGAGACCTGCTTGGCCGGAATGCGCGCCATCTTGGAGATGACGACCTCGACCTCGCGGGCGCCGATCTGCTTGCGGCGCTTGTTCTCGGGCACGAGCCACTGCGCGGCGCCGGCTTCATCGATCACATCGATCGCCTTGTCGGGCAGCTTGCGGTCCGTGATGTAGCGGGCCGAGAGGTCAACCGCGGTGCGGATGGCTTCGTTGGTGTATTTAAGGCCGTGGAATTCCTCGAAGTAGGGCTTGAGGCCCATCACGATCTTGATCGTGTCTTCGACGGATGGCTCGACCACGTCGATCTTCTGGAAGCGACGAGCAAGCGCCCGGTCCTTCTCGAAGTGCTGGCGGTATTCCTTGTAGGTCGTGGACCCCATGCAGCGCAGCTGGCCCGACTGAAGCGCGGGCTTCAGCAGGTTGGACGCATCCATCGCGCCGCCGGAGGTCGCCCCGGCGCCAATGACGGTGTGAATCTCGTCGATGAAGAGGACGGCCTTCGGCTGCTCTTCGAGCTCTTTCACGACAGCTTTGAGGCGTTCCTCGAAGTCGCCACGGTAACGCGTGCCCGCGAGGAGAGCGCCCATGTCGAGCGAGTAGATCACCGCATCGGCGAGGATGCCGGGGGCTTCGCCATCAACGATCTTTTTGGCGAGGCCTTCGGCGATGGCCGTCTTGCCGACGCCCGGATCACCCACGAGCAGCGGGTTGTTCTTGCGGCGACGGCAGAGAACCTGGATCGCGCGCTCGACTTCCGAATGGCGGCCGATGAGCGGATCGGTTTTGCCTTCACGCGCTTTCTGGTTGAGGTCGACGCAATAAGCACCAAGCGCCTCGCCGACCGGCTTGGTGGTTTCGTCGTCCTTCTCCGCCGCGCCTTCGACAGGCTTCGGCTTGGACATGCCCGGCTTCTTGGCGACGCCGTGCGAGATGTAGTTCACCGCGTCATAGCGCGTCATGTCCTGCTCCTGCAGGAAGTACGCGGCATGGCTGTCACGCTCGGCGAAGATCGAGACAAGGACGTTGGCGCCTGTGACTTCGTCCTTCGAAGACGATTCGACGTGAAGCACAGCGCGCTGGACAACGCGCTGGAAGGCGGCCGTCGGATGCACCTGCCCGCCGTCTTCCACGACGAAGGAGGCACAGTCATTGTCGAGATAGTTGGCGAGGTCACGGCGCAGCTTCTCGATATCGAGCTTGCAGGCCGTCATCACCTCGGCTGCGTCCTCATCTTCCGTGAGGGCGAGCAACAGGTGTTCTAGCGTGGCGTATTCGTGCTTCCGCTCCGCGGCCAGTTGCAGGGCGCGTTCAAGAGCACGTTCGAGGCTGGGAGTAAGTGAGGGCATTCGTGTGCCTAGTCCTCGCGTTCTTTAGTGCATTGAAGAGGGTGTTCGTTCCGGCGCGCGAGGTCCATGACCTGCGCCACCTTGGTTTCGGCGACTTCGATCGGGAATACGCCGCAGACACCCACCCCGTGATTGTGCACGTGGAGCATGATCCGAGTCGCTTCCTCCCGCGACTTGTTGAAAAAGTGCTCGAGCACCAGAACGACGAACTCCATCGGAGTGTAGTCGTCGTTCAGAAGCAGCACCCGGTACATCGACGGCTTCTTGGGTTTCGGCTTGGTCCGCGTGGCGGTGCCGACTTCCTTGGCCGTGCCTGGGGTTAAACGCTTATCGGTCATGGTTCCTGGCCGGATCCCTTCCGGGACAAACTAGCCTGATTGGGGTGGGTTAACAGCTATTCGCTCGCCATTAGATATTGATCCCATGGCGCGGGGAAAAGGCCCCGCCCCAAGACAGGTGCGGCATGCCGTCCTGCAGGGTTAATTCTGCACCACCTGCCATGGTTTGCGCAAAGTCTCGGACCATTGATTAGGGCTCCCGCTGCACCGGGACCCTACTGCGACAACCTTGCATGGTTCATGCAGAGTTAAGCGGCGCGCCCTCCTAATGGAGAGGCAGCAGACCCAAAGATGGGCAGCCGGGAAGAAAATCGTGCCAGCCTGCAGAACAGGGGTGACGTGACTTAAAGATTAGGTAAGGTCGCCGTTGGACCCTCATCTCGTCTTTGTATGTGCTTCTGATAGAGGATTCCGTCGCGTATGAAGACGATCACCCCGATCGCCTGGCTCCGTAAGGTGGCCGTCCTGATTGCGGCCGCGTTGCTGGCTGCGACCCCCGCCTGGGCCGGCGGTAAATATGCTTCCATCGTCATCGACCTGGAAACGCACCAGGTGCTGCATGACCGCGATGCCGATGAAATGCGGCACCCGGCCTCGCTGACCAAGGTCATGACCCTTTACCTCGTTTTCGACGCCATCGATTCCGGCAAGCTGAAGCTTTCCGAGCGGATGAAGGTGTCCAAGTTCGCCTCCAAGCAGCAACCGTCCAAGCTGGGCCTCAAAGCCGGCGCGACCATCAAGGTCGAGGATGCGATTCGCGCCCTGGTGACCAAGTCGGCCAATGACGTGGCCGTTGTGATCGCGGAACGTCTGGGCGGCACGGAAGCAAAGTTCGTTGCGAAGATGAACGCCAAGGCCAAGGAACTCGGCATGGCGTCGACTACCTTCCGGAACGCGTCCGGCCTGCCCGACAAGAAGCAGGTTACGACCGCCCGGGACATGGCGAAGCTCGCCGAGGCCGTCTATGACGACCACCGCGACCGCTACAACTATTTCTCGCTGCCTTCGTTCAAGTGGAACAAGCGTGTTTACGCGAACCACAATGAGCTGCTGCGCCGCGTCGATGGCGTGGACGGCATCAAGACCGGTTTCACCAACGCCTCCGGCTACAACCTGATGGCCTCCGCCCAGCGCGACGGCCGCCGGGTAATCGCCGTCATGCTGGGCGGTTCGACCGGCAAATCGCGTGACGCCCACGTGGCGGACCTGCTGGAAGCAGCCTTCCTTGAGATCAAGGGCGTTCCGGCCGGCGACGACCTGCGCACCCGCATTGCCTTCGGCGAGAAGAACCTGACGGCGGCTGACCAGCTGGCCATGGCCCAGCTGCGGAAGATGTCGGACGCCGACGCTGCGCTGACCTCGGCCACGGATCCGACGCTCGTTGCGGCCGCTGAAGATGAAGCCGGCACGACGGAAGAAGGCGAAGACGCTTTCGAGGCCGTCGCCGAGGGGGACGCCGCCGATGCGGCTGACGCGGCTGATGATCCGATCGGTGCGCTGATCGAGGCTTCGCCGGGCAGCAAGCCGGTGGCTTCGACGGAAGTGGTGCTGCCTGCCTCGCAGGCGATCCTGATCACCAGCCAGGTGGCTGCCGGCTCGGCTCCGACCACAACCTCGCTGGATCAACTGGCCCAGCCGGTGACGGCGCACTAAGCCCCGGTTTCCAGCCTATTTCGCTTTCTTCCAGCGCAGCGGGTTGCCGCCTTTGCGCAGGGTTTGTCACGCTGGAATGACAACAAAGGCCGCGAGCGCGGCAACAACAGCAACTCCAGCTACCAGCACCGCAAAGCGATGGACCGACATCCGTGCATCGGGCGCGCGAACGTGTGCGGGAACGGCTGTTATGGGCGAACGCGGAGATGCAGTGGTTTCTTCGGTTGCCGCACATCCAATCAACTGACTTGGATGCTCCGCGGACGCAGTGGGCGCAGACCTCGGCTTACGATGCAACCAGCTAACGCGTTCGCGCTTGATTGCAGAGATCTCGCGCTTGTTCAGCGAACGGAACTGACTCTGAAGACCTTCCAAGCGCTCTTCATGGCCAGGCCCCTCCAGAACTCGACGTGAACTCGTCCATCCCCCGCCTCCCCACCAGGCGCAAGCAAGGTAACGGAACAGAACTAAGATCGGCTTGTGCGCGCCCCAAAAATTGCGGGAAGCAACTTAGGACTGAGGCGCGCTAGAAGCTGATTTCCTTGCCTTCGAGGCCAGGCAGCTTGAGGACGATCATCAGGTCGCGGATTTCCTGGCGGGCGGCGACATGGCTCATCGTGAAGGCGACACCCGAGCCCGCATCCGTGAGATCCAGCAAGCTGAGGCCCATCGGGAAGAGTTCGCGGTAGATCACGCGTTCCGACAGGCCCGGCGCGATACGGAAGCCGACGCGACGGGAGAGGTTGTCGAGGGCTTCGCCCACGCGCTGCTTGTTGCGGGCATCCAGCGGCGACATGCGGTTGCGCATGACGATCCAGTCGATCGGTCGGCGCGTCGTCTGCGCCTTCTGTTTCCGGCATTCCCAGACCAGTTCGGCGTAGAAGCTGGGACGGGCGACTTCGAGCGTCTGCGGGTCGACGTCGCCGAGGAGATCGAAATCGACGAACGAGTCATTGAGCGGCGTGATCAGCGTATCAGCGGCCGAATGGGCGATGCGCGACAGGAAAGTGTCGCCGCCGGGCGCGTCGATGATCATGAAGTTGCACTTTTCCGACAGGCGCTTGAGGCTTTCCTCGAAGTGCTTGGCTTCCTCCGCCTCGGCGGCATCGAGGTCGCGGGCCTGGCTGGCATCGATGCGAGCGACTTCCGGCATGGGCAGCGGCGCGCCCGTGTTGCGGATCCACCGTGAGCGGTTCTCGATATAGCGGGCCAGCGAGCGCTGGCGGACGTCGAGATCCATGACGCCGACGGTCATGCCCATGCGCAGCAGGCCGACGCAGAGATGCATGGCGACAGTGGACTTGCCCGCCCCGCCCTTTTCGTTGCCGATGACGATCGTGTGCGCCAGCCGGGTCTGGCCGGAGGCGTCACGCTCGGTCGTGGCGTTAGGGGCTGTCATCACTGTGGTCGCCATGGCTTCAGTACGCCCTTATGGGCGCAACTCCCCGGCAAGGGCCAGCCAGTGCGGACAGTTCCACACAGAGAGCATCAACGGCGGCTGCAGACATCAGGGGGCCAGCGGTCAGGCGGATTTCAGCGCCGACGGCGGCATAACGGGGTTCGATCCCGGCGAGACGATTGCCGGCGACAAGCTTCTTCCAGCGGGTTTCAGCGGCCTCCTTGTTGGCGAAGGAGCCGAGTTCGGCCTCGTAGAACAGCGAGCTGGCGGCAGCCAGCCTGGGGGCCGGGGCGTAGAGCTGGGCCAGTCTGGCGGCGGCTTCATCCTGCGGGTCTGCAGCAGGTTCGCCGGTGATGTCGGACTGGGCTACGGGAATGAAGATGCCGGGCTGGTCCGGCAGCGGTCCCAGCACGTCCAGCGCCTTGCGGAGCTGGGCAATCTCGGCGTCCAGCTTGCTGACCTGCGCTTCCAGCGCGGAAATGCGGTCTTCATCGGTTTGGGCAGCGGGCGCGGTCATCTGGCCGGCTTCGGGCGGATCACCGAACAGGGGCTCAGCGGGGCTCGTGGCGGCTTCGGCCGGGGCGATCTTCACACAGGCGGCGATGACCAGCGCGACGGCGCTGAATCCCACAAATCTGAGATAACTCACAAGCCTGTCCCGCATCCGCGGAGGATCGGACCTGCCGGTTAACGACCCATAAAACCTGCGGCAGGACGGGTGATTGATCCACCTGTGGAACGGGCCTAGAAGCGCCCGCCGGAATGGCCGCCCTGCGCGGATCCGCGCGGATTGAGAGGCTCGAGCTTGCCCAAGCGCAACGGTCTTGTGGTTGCCCGCACCCGTGCGGAAGCGCGGGACTGGCATCGCGCCATGCGGGCCCAGGGCAAGCGGATCGCCTTCGCTCCGACCATGGGCGCCCTGCACGATGGGCATGTGAGCCTGATCAGGATCGGTCTGGAAAAGGCGGACGTCGCCGCCTCCTCGATCTTCGTGAACCCAACCCAGTTCGCCGCCCACGAAGACCTCGCCACCTATCCGCGTACCGAGGAGAGCGACCTCCAGAAGCTCGAAGCGGCCGGGTGTTTGTTCTGCTATTGCCCCTCGCCGTCAGAGATGTATCCGCCGGGGACTCGACGCGGGTGTCAGTAAAAGACTTGTCCCACATCCTCGAGGGAGAGGTGCGGCCTCACTTCTTCGAAGGCGTGGCGAGCGTGGTGAGCCGCCTCTTCCTGCACGTCGCGCCGGACGTGGCCGTGTTCGGGGAGAAGGACTACCAGCAGCTATTGGTCATCAAGCGCATGACGCAGGACCTCGGCTTCGGCATCGAGATCTGCGGCGGACCGACCCTGCGCGAAGCGGACGGCCTCGCGATGTCATCACGCAACGCCTATCTGAGCGCCGATGAGCGCGCGCGGGCCGTGGCGGTCTATCAGGCGATGACAGCGGCAGCGGCGCGCATTGAGGCCGGCGACCGCATCAGCGCCACCGCGGAAGAAGCGCAGCAGACGCTGATCAATGCGGGCTTCACGTCGGTGGACTATGTAGCGGCTCGCCGGGCCGACACGCTCGCCCCCTTCGGCGGTGACACGGCTCCGGCCGGCGTCACTGGCCGCGTGCTGATCGCAGCGCGCATGGGCAAGACGCGCCTGATCGACAACATGGCGTTCGTGCGGAAGTAGCCCGTCAATCGAAACGACCAAATCCGTTCCCTGGGTTGCCGGGCGAGTTTGCTGTATTGAACAGCCCACCGGATTGCTGGCATCCTCACCCTCACGTTGGAGGGGACGCATATGCACTGGATCAGAACTGTTTTGCTCGCCATTCTTTGCGTGGCAGGAGCGGCATCTGCGATCGCGCAGGAAATTCCATTCCGTCTCGTTCGCAACATGATCCTGTTGCCAGTTAAGGTGAACGGCGTCGAAATCACTGGCCGGCTGGATACCGGCGGGACCTACTCGATCATTCATCCGGCGACGGCGAACAAGCTTGGGCTTTCCAGCGGCGGCGCCGTTGCAGCGGGGGGGCTCAGCGGCAGATCATTCGCGTATAAAACCTTCGATGCAGGTCCGATCTCGATCGGCGATCTGCAGGTCAGCGCCAAGCCGCTCCTCGCGGTCGAGCTTCGCAGCATGGCGCCGGACGCCGCCCCCCCTATCGATATCACGCTGGGCATGGACATGGTTCGGGATCTCGTCATGGAGATCGACTTCGATCGATCAGTCATCCGCTTCACACCCGCTGCGAAGTTTAGCGCAACCCCCGCCGGTGAGCTCGTATCAATCCGGCGCGTGGGGAATGACCGGTCCATCAAGACTGCGATAACCGGCTGGACAATGGTTCGCGCAGGTTTCGATACCGGCAACCCGGGAACGATCGAGATCAGCGACAAGGTCGCTCAGAAGGCGCTGGCTGGCGCGAAGATGTCCCAGCTGCTCGCGAACGGAATCGACGGCTCCTTCGTCGTGAGGACTTCGACGGTGCCTTCGATCACGCTTGCCGGACAGACGTTTGAAAACGTTCCCGTCACGGTGAGCGCGCATCAAGACGAGCGCATCGGCCTCGGTATGGATATTCTGAAGCGCTTCAACCTTGTCCTGGACTTCACCCGTGACCGGATGTGGATGCGCCCGAACTCGCTCGGCAAATCCTCCTACAGCAAGGATCGCTTCGGTTTGTGGGTCAACTCGAACGCGTGGCCAAGGCCGGTGCTCCTGATCTCGCCGGGTAGTCCTGCCGCCAATGCAGGTCTCAAAGCGGGAGACAACATTGCAAAGCTTCTCGACGAAGCAGGCCAACTCGTCGAACACCCCGACCTGCTGGGAGCCGGAACAAAGCTCACAGTTGTGCTAACGAACGGCCGCAAACACGAACTCGTCGCCTCGGACTATTTCTGAACGCACGCTCGTTCCGCTTGGTGCGTCTACCACGCCAGCGCTTCCTTTAGCGCGGTTTCCAGATCTGCCGACAGCGCAGGGCCCTTGCCGTCGAGATCGGCGGGCGCATCGCCCGGTTCGAGATAGCGCCAGCCC
This sequence comes from Hyphomonadaceae bacterium, assembly GCA_047601145.1. Classification (GTDB taxonomy): domain Bacteria; phylum Pseudomonadota; class Alphaproteobacteria; order Caulobacterales; family Hyphomonadaceae; genus UBA7672. The sequence goes on along the minus strand of JASGJW010000002.1, from coordinate 439,046 downwards.
TGGAAGGGGCGTTTCTTGCGCGGCTTGGTGCGGATGAGTTCGGGATCCAGGTGGACGCGGCACATGGCCTTGCCCTCCTTGTCCTTCACCGCCTCGAAGCCGATCAGCTTCTGACGCACGATGATGAAATTCTTGATGACCCAGTAGAGCGAACCGCCGGCGAGCATCTCTTCCGCGCGCTTCGGCGTCATGCGGGTGTCGTGGAAGGGGTTGGGCGACTTGCCCTTCTTCTCGCGTTCCTTCGCGCGTTTGACCTGCCATTCCTGAAGGTCCTCGACGCTCTCGACGCCGACGCAAAGCTTGATCATGTGAAGAGCCATGCGCCGAAAATAGGGGCGCGCGCCCTGCCCGCAACCCTTTACTGGAGTTTGGCTGTGAGCGAGGCGTAAGGCGATGGTTTTGAAGCGAGATCCTGCTCGCTGTCGCCTGCAAGCCCGAAGGCGATGTCGGTCAGTTCCACCTGGATCGAGCGGGTTTCCGACAGGCCCCACTGGCCGCCGCGGGCGGTGAGTTCATAGCCGGTGACGTAGGAAACGCCCCAGCGCTCCGAATACCCGAAATGGTATGTCTGCTGGTAGAGGTCGATGGTCTTGCCGTCGTCCAGCTTCACCGGGCGATCGATATTGTACTCGATCTCCGACAGGTAGCCGGTAGCCGCATTCAGCTGCAGCTTGCCGACCATGTTGGCGGAGAACTCCTGGTCGATCGGCCCATCATTATTCGACATGCGGTGGCGGAAGCTGACCATCATGGCGTTGGGATCGCCCGCGATACGGGCTTCGGCGAGGCTGGCACGGAGATCGTCGGCGAAGAGGCGGCTGTCGGCCTGCCCCTCGGCCTTCCATCCTTCGACAACGGCGTCGAGTTCGTCATTGCTGCCGTAGGAATAGGTCAGCTTGAACTTCTCGCCCTCGGCATAGGGATCGTACTCGATGCGACGGACGGCGCTGCCGGCGGTCAGCGTCGCATGGAACGCGGCGCGCATGGCGGGCGGCGGCTCGGCGGCGTCGAGCGCGCGCTCCAGCGCCTGTTCCGGGGCCATTCCGGCCCACGTCACGGCGAAGAAGAGGAAAGAGGGCATGGCTCGCTATCCGTCCCGCGCGGGGAGCTCGTTGTCCTGTCCAGCCAGACCGTCGCGACGGAATGTGGCTGGATTTGGCCGCCCAACATGAATTCGGATCGGCGACTGCTCATGGGACAGTGTGCGGGCGGCTTGATGAACAATTCCCGAATCGGGAGAGGCGCAACTGCGGCGGCGCAGGGATCGTTTCGGGCTGCCTGCGAAACGTCTCAGGATTTCCGGATGATGGACGCCGGCGTGACTTCCTTCACGGTCCGCGCGCCGACGCCGGCCATCGCCAGTCGCAACTCGTTGTTGAGGAGATCGAGCACGCGCTCGACGCCGGGCTGACCAAAGGCGCCGAGGCCCCAGATGTAGGGGCGGCCGATGCCGACAGCCGTCGCGCCGAGGGCGAGCGCCTTCAGCACATCCGTCCCGCGGCGAACGCCGCCATCGACCAGCACCGGGATCTTGCCGTTCACGGCTTTGACCACTTCGGGCAGGCATTCCAGCGTGCCGCGGCCTGTCTCGGTGGCGCGGCCGCCATGGTTCGAGACGATGATGCCATCGGCGCCGTTCTTGACGGCGAGAGCTGCATCCTCACTGGTCTCCAGACCCTTGATGAGAACCTTCATCTTCGTGACGCCCTTCAGGCGCTTGATGAAGTCCCAGGTCAGCGACGCAGAATTCAACGAGACACCTTGCATGTCCAGACCGGCAAACATCGCCCGCGTCCGGGGATCGGGCCCTCCGTCGGTATGGCAGGACGTGCAGGTGCGCGTGTCGGTCCGGACATAGCGTGCGACAGTTTCGGTGTTGCGGCCGGCAGGAAGATCTACCGTGACCGCGACGACGGGGCATCCGGCAGCTTCGGCTCGCTGTACCAGTTTCACGGTGATGTCCCAGCTGCTTGTCGTGTAAAGCTGGAACCAGACGGGACCGCCATGCGCCGCGACGACTTCCTCGACCGAGGTCGAGGATACAGTGGACAAGACCTGTAGCTGTCCTTTGGCCCGCGCCGCCCTGGCGGAAGCGATCTCGCCTTGCGCATTGAAGGCTCTCTGAGCGCCGAGAGGCGAGAGGAAGACCGGGCTGTTGAACTTCGCGCCGAACAGCTCGACGCTCATGTCCATCTTGCTGACATCGACGAAGCGGCGCGTATGCAGCTGGTAGCGGGCGAAAGCCTCGCGGTTGGCGCGGACGGTGTCTTCGCCATCGACCCCGGTGGCGAGATAGCCCCAGTGCGCCGGCGGGATGGTCTTGCGCGCCACCGCTTCGAGATCGAAGATGTCGAGCGCTTCCGCCGCGGTCCTGATCAGATCATCGAGCGCCCGAGGCGACGACGCCTGGGCAAAAGCCTGGGCGAGCGACGGGATGCCGGCGAGGAGCGGGCTGGCGGCGAGGAAACCGAGGAACCGCCGCCTGTCGTTCATTCCGTTACGGGCTCCAGCTTCACCAACACCGCGCCTTCGGCGGTCTGAGTCCCGGCGACAGCGCCGACGTCTGCGATCTTGCCATTGCGCGGAGCTGTTAGCGTGTGCTCCATCTTCATGGCTTCCATGACGACCAGCGCATCGCCGCGCTTCACGTCTTGTCCCGGCTTGGCCTTCACTTCCAGCACTTTGCCAGGCATGGGCGCGCGGATGTCGTCGCCGGCGGCAAGGCCTTCGACGGCATGGCTGTAGTCCGGACCACGAAGGGCGACCGCGCGGCCACGCATGAAGAGGACGGGTCCATCCTCCAGCGAACGGACCACGCCGAATGCGTCGGAGCCATCGATCATACCAGAGAGGATGACGCCATCGGAGATCGGGGCAACGTCGATGTCGATCTCGAAGGCGTCGCCGAAGACATGGGCCTTGTCTGCGCCATGCATCCCGCTTTCGAGCTTCACGGTGCGCGTCTCGCCGCCGATCTCGAAGATGAAGGTCGCGCGCTCCGAGCCGTTGATACGGAAGCCGTCGGCAAGGTCCCACGGGTCCTGCGTAACACGCGCCGCAAGGCCGCGAAGGCCGACGGCGCCGAGGATCAGCGTGTCGGCGAGTTCGGCATCATCCGGGACGGCAACCTCGTTGATGTCGGCTTCGACGAGATTGGTGGTCGCCTTGCCATCGCGGAATTCGGGATGGTCCACCAGGTTGGCCAGCATGGCGGCGTTGGTGGTGACCGGCCAGACTTCCGCCTCGCGCAACGCGTGAGCGAGGGCATCAAGGGCGTCATCTCGCGTGGGACCGTGAGCGATCGCCTTGGCGATCATGCTGTCATAGGTCGCGGGGACGACATCGCCCTCCTCCACAGCGCTGTCGAGACGGAGCGTGACGCCGCCGGGGGCTTCATCCTGGAAGGCGGAGAGATCGAAGACTTCGAGGCGGCCGGAGGATGGCAGGAAGCCACGCGACGGATCTTCGGCGCACAGGCGCGCTTCGGCGGCATGGCCGTTGAGCCTGATCTCGGATTGCGCAGGCAGCTTGCCGCCGGCGGCGACGTGCAGCTGCAGTTCGACGAGGTCGAGGCCGGTGATGAGTTCGGTGACCGGGTGTTCGACCTGCAGACGCGTGTTCATTTCCATGAACCAGAAACCGTCAGGGCGCAACGCGCCCGAGCCGTCGACAATGAACTCGATGGTGCCGGCATTGCGATAGCCGACGGCCTTGGCCGCCATCAGGGCCGCATCGGTCATCGACTTGCGGACTTCAGCCGTCATGCCGGGCGCGGGGGCTTCCTCGACAACCTTCTGGCGGCGGCGCTGCAGCGAGCAGTCACGCTCGAACAGGTGGATGTAGTTGTTGTGGCTGTCGCCAAAGACCTGCACTTCGATATGGCGCGGGTTCTCGATGAACTTCTCGACCAGCACGCGATCATCGCCAAAGCTCGCCTTGGCCTCGCGCTGCGCGCTGGCGAGGGCCGCGTCAAAATCCTTCTCGGCGTCGACACGGCGCATACCACGGCCGCCGCCACCGGCGACGGCCTTGATCAGCACCGGATAGCCGATCTTCTTCGCAGCAGCCTTAAGCGTCTTCGCGCTCTGGTCCTCGCCATGATAGCCGGGCGTCACGGGCACGCCGTGCTTTTCCATCAAGGCCTTGGCGGCGTCCTTGAGGCCCATCGCACGGATCGCTTCCGGCGGCGGCCCGATCCAGGTGAGCCCTGCCTTGCCGACCGCTTCGGCGAAGCCTGCATTCTCGGACAGGAAGCCATAGCCCGGGTGGATCGCCTGCGCGCCGGTATCGAGCGCAGCCTCGATGATGCGGTCGCCCTTGAGATAGCTTTCGGCCGCGGCGGCAGCGCCGATCCACACCGCTTCGTCCGCCTCTCGCACGAAGGCCGCTTCCGTATCGGCGTCGGAATAGACTGCGACCGTCCGCATGCCGAGCTTTCGGGCGGTGCGCATGATGCGTCGGGAGATTTCGCCGCGGTTGGCGATCAGGATCGATGAGAACATGGCCGGCAAGTTAGGATGCGCGCTGCAACGATGGAAGCCATGCGAAGCGATTTCGAAAGCGATGGCGGCTGATTTTCCACTGCGATAAAGACCGAATCAGCAAAGTCTCTGGGGCCCTCCGGGGGGCGATGGAGCATCTCATGAAAAAGACGATCCTGCTGGGGCTGGGCGTCCTTGCCATGCCTGTCGTGGCGGCCGGGGCCGCCGAAGCGCAGAAGAAGGCCGCTACGCGCCCGCCGCCTGCTCCGGCTCCCGCACAGGTCGTGGCTCCTGAACCGACAAGCTATGTTTCGCTCTCGGTCGCGGCGATCAGTGGCGACAAGTATTCCTACATGGTCGAGGACATCTTCCGTGTCGATGGCGAGATCGGCGATGGGTATCTCATCGAGGCCGCATACGGCATGAAGCTGGCGCCGGAGTGGCGCGGCGAGATCGCGGTGTCCTGGCGCGACCACGACAATGCGACGACAAACTGGGCGCTCGGCGCCAACCAGATCGGGCCCGGCATGTCCGCCTATACGCTGGACGTGCTCGCCTATCGCGACTTCGCCATCAACCCGCGCGCCAACTTCTATCTCGGCGGCGGCGTCGGTCTGGCAAATGTGACGCTGGATGATGGCATGGTGACGGACTCGACGGCGTCGGGCCTGCAGCTGCAGGCGATCGCGGGCGTGGACGCCAAGCTGAATGGCAATGTGAAGGTGTTCGCGGAAGTGCGACTGCGGTCAATGCACCCGGATGTCGAGGATGGCACGGCCGGCGTAGCGGGCGCAGTGCACGACAATTTCGATATCACCTCGACGACGGTCGGCGCCGGCGTGCGCTTCATGTTCTAGCCTAGCCGACCAGCCCCACGGCCAGGATGGCGACGAGGAACAGCAGCAATCCAATTCCCGCGAACGTCATCAACACAGGCGTGCGCCATAGCGCAGAGAACCAGCCCAGGCTGTAGCCGCCCTTCAGCTGGAAGAAGGCATGCACGGGAATCGTGAACAGCAGCAACGGCGCATACTCGGCCACAGGCGGCCAGGCCGCCATCAGCGATATCACGATGAACAGCAGCGAGACGAACGAGAGTGAATAGAGAATATAGACGGTGTGGTCGAACAGGGTGAGGCCGCGCTTCCAGAAGAACAGCAACCACACGAACGGCAGCGAGATCGGCACCAACAGGAAGGCGAACTTGTATGCGGCGTTCTGGAATTTGTAGACGGCCAGCTCGGGGTTCTCGAGCTTGTGCATCACCTTCTTGTCGAAGTCGGCCCAGCCCGTATTCACGACGAAGTCGCCATCGCGGACTGCCTTGGAAATCCCCTCGTAGACCGTCTCTGGGTCGCCCTCGACCTTCGGCGCCTGCTTGTTCACGCTGATGACGGGCGCGCCCCCGGAATGGTTCGCGTCGACAAGCCCGCCCTGGCCGCCGCCCGCGAAGGCGAACACCACGAACATTGTGAAGACGGCGAGCAGGAAGATCGCCAGCGGCGAGATATAGCGGGCGCGCTTGCCGTGGATGTAGTCGCGCGTGAGCGTGCCGGGACGGAAGACGAGCATGGGCAGCGTGCGCCACGCGCGGGTGTCGAAGTGCAGGAGGCCGTGGAGAAACTCCTCCACCATGTGGCCGAGCGTGCGGTGAACATGTGCAGGCTGGCCGCAGGTCGCGCAGTAGTTCCCGGAAAGCTGGGCGCCGCAATTGGCGCAGGCGCCGTGGGTCGCCTCGCCATGGGCGCCTTTGCCATCAACGATGCTGGCTGCCAGCCCCGCGGTGACCGCGGCGCCGACAGCCTCCACTTCCGTACTCATGACCCCTGTCCCTTCCTGCCGTGGACAGCCGCAACTAGCACGAAGCTGATGATCATCAGCAAGTACCATGAGCCCAGCTTGTCCACCGAAACCGGATGCCAGCCGTCGCTCTGACTGGGATAGACCCAGGCGCGGGCGAAAGTGGCGAGGTTTTCGGCCAACCAGATGAACAGGGCGACGAGGACGAGACCGATGACGAGCGGCATCGGCCGCTCCTTCTCGTCCGGCCGGTAGTAGAGCATGCAGGGGCCGTAAATCGCGACGCTGGCGATGAAGAGCGCGATACGGATGTCCGGTATGTAGTGGTGCGCGAAGAAGTTGGCGTAGATGCCGACCGCCAGGAGCGCCTGCGCCCAGATCGGAGGAAACCGCACAAATCGGAACGAGAAGATGCGCCAGCAGCGCGCGATATAGCTGCCGACTGATGCATACATGAAGCCTGAGAACAGCGGCACGCCCGCGATGCGCAGGAAGGACGGCTCGGGATAGATCCACGAGCCGACGCCGGTCTTGAAGATCTCCATCACCGTGCCAACGAGGTGGAACGCGAAGATGACGCGCGCCTCCTCCCACGTTTCCAGCTTCGTCGCGAGCATCGTGGCCTGGATGCCGAGCGCCGCGAGCGTCACGAAGTCATAGCGCGGGAATGGTGCATTGGCCGGATAGAGCATGAAGCTGAGGACCAGCAACGCCAGCATCAGCCCGCCGAACAGGCAGGACCACCCCTGCTTGATGCCGAACGAGACGAACTCGAAGATGAACGTCGTCCACGGGCCGCGCACGAAGGCGGTGCGCCACGCCTCCCGGCGCGCATGCAGCCACGTTTCGAGCTTCAAGCGGCGCGACATCGTCCCCTTAAGTCCCCTCGTCGCCCGGCGACCTTAACGCGCCCAGTTCGGCTTGCGCTTTTCGAGGAAGGCGGCGAGGCCTTCCTTGCCCTGATCGCTGACACGGCGATGGGCGAGACGCTTGGCCGTCATGCGACCAAGGCTGGCGTCGATCACTTCGCCAGTCACGTCGGAAACGAGCGCCTTGGTGTCGGCGATGGCGGCGGGGGATGCCGCATAGACGAGGTCTGCATAGTGCTCGACCAGCTTCTCCATCGCGTCCTCGTCCTCGACCTCGTGATTGATGAGGCCGATCCTGGCGGCGACATCCGCCTCGAAACGCTCCGCCGTGACGAACAGCGTACGCGCCCAGCGCGCACCGATGGCATTGACGATGTAGGGCGAGATGGTGGCCGGGAGGATGCCCAGCTTAACTTCGGAGAACGAGAAGATCGTGCCTTTGCGGGCGATGGCGATGTCGCAGGCGGCAGCGATGCCGCACGCGCCAGCCATGGCGGCGCCGTGCAGAATGGCGATGGTTGCCTGCGGCAGTTCGAACAGACGGCGCAGCATCTCAGCCATGCCGAGCGCATCCTCCTCGTTCTCGCTGGTCGAATAATGCTGCGCGGCGCGCATCCATTCGAGATCCGCGCCGGCGGAGAAGACCGGGCCATTGCCGCGGATCAGAACGAGGCGGCATTCCGGGTTCTTGGACAGCGTCTCGAACGCATCGGTCATTTCTGCGATGACCTCGGCGTTGAACGCGTTGCGCTTCTGCGGCCGGTTGAGCGTCAGGACGGCAGTGCCCTCCGGCGACACGTCGAGGAGGATGTTTTCATACGCCATGGGAGAACTCCGTTTTGTAGTGATGTAGACCCCGGACAGGCCCACGTCACGCGCCGATGCGTTTGACCTCGGTCACATTGCGCCGTGTATCGAGTTGGACCTCGACATCGGCCCGGCGGCCGCCGTCCATCATGTGACGGGTGATGCGCTCGTAGTGCTGAACGAAATGGCCGATGCGCTCGCGGTCGGCCGGCGTGAGGGGGCGGCCGAGAAGGCCCTCCTCCTGCTGGCAGCGCCAGTCCTGGACGATGTCGAAATCGGGCGCACGCATGTGCAGGATGGCGTCGATCCGGGCAAAGGCGATGCGGTAGTCCCATCCGAGCTGGGCGTTGGCGTGCCGGCGCCAGGTTCCGGCGACATCCTCGTTCATCTCGAGCTTGTTGATCGGCCTGTCCAGCGCCTGCGCGTCCTGAGTGATGGCGCCGATGCACCATCCGTCGACAAGGATCACATCCGGCGCGCCACGGAAGACGGGCCAGCGCTCGCCGGGGATGCGGTCGTCAGCGACCTTGTCGAAAGCAGGAAGCGCAACCTGCCAGTCCGGCTGTGCGCACTCGAGCGCCGTGAGGGTTTCGTTGAACAGCTGGATATCGTGCGTTCCCGGCGGCCCGCGCGTGGCGAACAGCGGATGGACTTCGTGCGCCAGCTTCAGCCGATCGCGCTTGCGCAGATAGACGTCATCAATCGAGAAATGCGCCACGCCCGGATGGGCGGACACATAGGCGCGCACAAGCGTCGTCTTGCCCGACCCCTGCGGCCCCGCCACGCCGACAATCGCAACCGGCCCCCGCTTGCGGTCCCGCGCGGCCGCCACCGTCTGGTCAAGCGCATTGAGGGCGTCGCGATTCATGGCGTCACAAAGAGCTACATCCTGAAAACGCCGAACGCCGGATCGCGATCCGCCGGGCGGCCGTGTGGCGCGTTGAGCGAGGCCGACAGGGCGAGGCTCAACACGCGGCGCGTGTCGGACGGGGCGATGACCCCGTCGTCCCAGAGGCGGGCGGTCGAGAAGTAGGGCGAGCCTTCGCGTTCGTAGAGATCGCGGATCGGGGCCTTGAACTTGGCTTCGGCTTCCGCCGCCCAGGTCTCGCCTTTCGCCTCCATCGCATCGCGCTTGACCGTCGCGAGCACGCTGGCCGCCTGTTCGCCCCCCATGACGGAGATGCGGGCGTTGGGCCACATGAAGAGAAAGCGGGGCGAATATGCCCGTCCGCACATGCCGTAATTGCCCGCGCCATAGCTGCCGCCGATGACGATGGTGAATTTTGGCACGCGCGCGGTGGCGACGGCGGTCACCATCTTGGCGCCGTCCTTCGCGATGCCGCCGGCCTCGTATTTCGAGCCTACCATGAAGCCAGTGATGTTCTGCAGGAAGACCAGCGGAATGCCCCGCTGGTCGCAGAGCTGAATGAAGTGCGCAGCCTTCTGGGCGCTTTCGGAGAACAGGATGCCGTTGTTGGCGAGTATGCCGATCGGCAGGCCGTTGAGGTGGGCGAAGCCCGTGACCAGCGTTTCGCCATAGAGCTTCTTGAACTCGTCGAACTCCGAGCCGTCGACGAGGCGGGCGATTACTTCGCGGACATCATAGGGCTCGCGAACATCCGTTGGGATCACGCCGTCGAGTTCGGTGGGATCGTAGGCCGGATCGCGCGGCGCGACGGCATCGAGATGGATGCGCTTCGGCCGGTTGAAGTTCTTGACGATGTCGCGGACCATCTGGAGCGCGTGACTATCATTGGCGGCGTAGTGATCCGCAACGCCCGAGCGGCGAGCGTGCACATCGGCGCCGCCAAGGTCTTCTGCCGAGATGATCTCGCCCGTCGCCGCCTTCACCAGCGGCGGCCCGCCGAGGAAGATGGTTCCCTGCTTGCGGACGATGACGGTCTCGTCCGACATCGCCGGGACGTAGGCGCCGCCGGCGGTGCACGAGCCCATAACGGCCGCGACCTGCGGGATGCCCCGCGCGCTCATGTTGGCCTGATTGTAGAAGATGCGGCCGAAGTGTTCGCGGTCGGGGAACACCTCCGACTGGTGCGGCAGGTTCGCGCCGCCCGAGTCGACCAGATAGACGCATGGCAGATTGTTCTCGATCGCCACTTCCTGGGCGCGCAGGTGCTTTTTCACGGTGACCGGGAAATACGCTCCGCCCTTCACCGTGGCGTCGTTGCAGACGATGACACATTCGCGACCGGACACCCGGCCGATGCCGGTGATGACCCCGGCGGCCGGCGCCTCGCCATCATACATGCCTTCCGCAGCGAGTGGCGACAGCTCCAGGAAGGGTGAGGCTGGATCGACCAGCTGCTCGACCCGTTCCCGCGGGAGGAGTTTTCCCCGGGCGGCGTGCCGCGTCCGCGAACTCTCCGGACCGCCAAGTGCAGCCTTTGCAGTCTTCGCCTGAAGCTCGTTCACAAGCCGCTGCATTGCAGCAGCATTGCCTTGAAAGCGCTCGGTTGAAGAGCTTACCTGAGTATGAAGTCGCGCCATTGCGCCCCGCCGTGCCTGATGATTCCCGGCATTAAGGTCAGCGAAGGGGTAGGTGGCAAGACGGAGTGCAGCTGCAAACAAGGCACTCGAACCTTTCTTTCAAGGTTGTGCGTTATGTTTGTGATCGGAGCGGGCTAATTTATCGGGCCGGGTAGACCCCATGGGCTTGAGGACGAAAGACAAAGTGGTGGAACTGCCGCCGCTGCTTCCGACGCTGAAGTCGGTGCCCTTCCTGAGGGATGCGCCGGCGCGCGCCCTGAAAGCAGCTGAGAAAGAGACGAAATACTTCGGCCTTCCAGGCGGCTGGCAGCTGTTCGGACCGGGCGAGCCGTCCGACCAGATCTACTTCGTCCTGTCCGGTTCCCTGGGCGCTTTCCGCGTCGGCCAGTCCGGCAACATGGAACTGCTGGGCCACATCCGCGCCGGAGAGCCGGTCGGCGAAATGTCCATGATCGCCGGCGAGCCGCACGAGAACGCAGTCTACGCCCTGCGCGATACCGAGCTCCTGTCCATGTCCCGCACCGGCTTCATGCAGCTGGTGAAATCCGATCCGCTCATCCTTGAACGCCTCACGCGCCTCATCATGATCCGCATGCGGCAGGCGCGGAAAAAGAACAATCGCTCCGAGCCGCGCGTGTTCGGCCTGCTGGCGACCTCGCCCACCATCGACCTCAAGCTGCGCGCCAAGGCGCTGTCTTCCGCGTTACAGGCGATGGGCCTGCGCGTCGCCGTTGTCGGTGAGGAAGCCGCCGGCATGCCGGCGAGCTATTTCGACGAACTGGAGACACGCAACGACATCGTCATGTTGCTGGCGACCATCGGCGACACGCCTTGGTTCAAGATGACCCAGCGCCATTCGGATCGCATCTGGCTGTTCGCGCGGCAGGATGCACGCCCGTCGCGCCCGCTCCTGCCGGATGACTCCTCAGTCGCACGCCAATTCCGCCTCGTCGACCTTGTCCTGCTCAGCCACGGCGCCGATCGTCCGGCGACGACCACGGCCGACTGGACCCAGGCCGCCGAAGCCACCCGCGTCTTTCACTGGCGCGGCATGGACGAGGAAGATACGCGTCGTCTCGCCCGAACCATGGCCGGCAAGTCGGTCGGCCTTGTGCTCTCCGGCGGCGGCGCACGCGCTTATGCCCATATAGGCGTGATCCGCGCCCTGCGCGAGGCCAACTGCCCGATAGACTTCATCGGCGGCGCTTCCATGGGCGCAATCGTCGGCGCCGGCCTCGCCCTCGGCTGGAGCGATGACGAGCTCGACAGTCGCATCCGCAAAGCCTTCGTCGAAACCAACCCGCTATCGGATTATCGTCTGCCAGTTGTCGGCCTTGTGAAGGGCCACAAGGTGGACGCACGCCTGAAGGAGCATTTCGACGACCACCTGATCGAGGACCTGCACACCCCGTTCTTCGCGGTGTCGACCAATCTCACGCAGGGGTCGTTCCAGGTCCACACACAGGGCCTGCTGCGCGATGCGCTGCGTGCGACGATCTCGCTCCCCGGCATCCTGCCGCCCGTCGTCTCCGACCGTCAGGTGCTGGTCGACGGCGCCGTGCTCAACAACTTCCCGGTCGATGTGATGCGCGAAGTCCATCGTGGCCGCATCATCGGCGTAGATGTCGCAGCCGCGCCGGAAGGCCTGTCGGCGGACGACTTCATCAACCCGCCCGGCTTCTTCGGCTGGACGATGAAGCACGGCCTCAAGACCGCCCCACCCATCGCCAACCTGCTGATGCGCGCCGCCACTGTGTCGATCAATCCTAACCAGCACCGCAGCATCACGGACATCCTGATCGCGCCGGAACTCAACGGCGTCGAACTGCGCGACTGGAAGAAATACGATGCAACGGTTGAAGAAGGCTATGAGTCGATGAAGCAGGCCCTCGCTGACGTGCGCGGCCCGCTGGCCCAGATCATTCAGCGCAACGTGGTCGCCACAGCCGACTAGGCCTGCGGCGAGCCTTCGGGCCGCTTGAACTCTTTCCAGCCGCCACCGCGTTCCTGTTGGAAATAGCGTGCGGCAACGCCGCCATCCGTCGCCGCCTTGTATTGCTGACGCGCCTTGCTGCGGGCAATCTCGTCGCCACCGTCGAACACCACCATCACGCGCTCGAATTCTTCAGCTGCGGTATCGGAGCCATCCAGCAGCAGCGCCACCTTCGCGCCGTTGGTTGCAACAGCTTCAGTCGATAGCAGCACAGGATGCTTCGCAGCGTCCGCGCGGGCGCGACCATGCGGGAGGAAGGAGTCCTCCCGGTAGGTCCACAATCCCTTGTTCAGGCGTTCGAGCGTTTCGTCATGCCCGACGACAACCACGCGCCATTTGCGCTCGAGGCATTTCTCGATCAGCGGGGCGATGGCCGCGTCGAGCGAGGTATGCTCGATGTGGTAGAACCACCACTCCGCGGCCGCCATCCCCTAGTCCTCGTAGTTGTCGGCGATAAGCCGGTCGAGAATGCGCACGCCCCAGCCGGTGGCCCAGGTCGGCTCCAGCGGGTTGTCATTGCCCGGCTTCCATGCCGTGCCTGCGATATCGAGGTGCGCCCAGGCGCGGCCATCGTCGATGAAGCGCTGCAGGAACTGCGCAGCCGTGATCGACCCGGCATTACCTGCGTTGCCGATGTTCCGCATGTCGGCGAATTCAGAATCGATCTGCCTGTCGTAACCCGGGCCAAGCGGCAGGCGCCAGATCGGCTCGCCCTCGGCCTTACCGGCGGCCGTCAGCTTCGCAACGAGATCGTCGCTGTTCGAGAACACGCCCGCATGCTCGTTGCCGAGCGAGATGATGATCGCGCCGGTGAGGGTCGCAAGATCAACCATGGCCTTCGGGTTGAACTTCTTCTGCGCGTACCAGAGGACGTCGCACAGAACCAGCCGGCCTTCTGCGTCGGTGTTCTGGATCTCGATGGTCTTGCCGGCGGCAGAACGCACGATGTCCCCCGGGCGCTGCGCATTGCCGTCAGGCATGTTCTCGACGAGGCCGATGAGGCCGACGACGTTCGCCTTGGCCTTACGCTTGGCGATCGCCATCATCGCGCCGACGACGGCGGCCGAACCGCCCATGTCGCCTTTCATGTCCTGCATGCCTGGGCCCGGCTTCAGCGAGATACCGCCCGTGTCGAACGTCACGCCCTTGCCGATAAGCGCAACCGGAGCGGCCTTTTTGTCCTTGCCGCCCATCCATTTCATGACGACGAGACGCGATCCGCGCACCGAGCCCTGGCCAACGCCAAGCAGCGAGCCCATGCCGAGCTTGGTCATCGCAGCGACGTCGAGCACTTCGATCTCGAGGCCGAGTTCGGCGAGTTCCTGGATGCGGTCGGCATAGCTTTCCGGGTGCAGCACGTTTGGCGGCTCGGAAACGAGATTGCGGGCCAGCTCGATGCCTTCGGCCTTGGCGGCCAGCGGAGCGTAGTCGGACCGCGCGCCCGCGGCGCTGTCGGTCACGACGGAAACGCTGGTCAGCGTCGGCTTCTTCTCGGTCTTGAGGTTCAGGCGGTACTGGTCGAAGCGGTAAGCCGCCAGACGCGCGCCGAAGGCGAGGTTCGCCGCGACACCCCGGTCAGCCGCACCGACGATGGCGAGCGCCTTCGCCCCGCCCGTCAACAGGCGCTTCACAAGCGAGGCCGCAGCCTTCTGCCAGCCCAGTTCGCTCACAGCCGATTTCTTGCCGACACCCACGACCAGTACGCGCGTCGCATCGGAGAAATCCGGCGCCAGGATCTCGATGACCTGCCCGGCTCCCCCCTTGAACGGGCCGGCGGAAATCGCCCGGCGGATGGCCGTTTCGGACGCCTTGTCGAGGTCGGATGCGAACTCCACACCCTTGTCGCCCTCGTAGGCGAGGTAGGCGACGGCATCGCCGGTGGGTTCCGCGGAAAACTTGATCTGCATGGGGATAAACAGTCCTGACTATTGCCTACATATGGTCATCGACGTACGCCCCGGACACCGCTAGCACTGGGCTGGGCCTTGCGGCCCCGCGTCGCGCGACGTGCGCTGTCTTCGGGTTCGCTAATGTCAGGGTTTCAGCGTTATCTCTTTCGGAACGTGTTGAGAACCCTGCTGGCGATCGTCGGCGGTCTTGCGCTTGTTGCCGTGCTGACGCAAGGCCTCAGTCAGGACCGGCTGGACCTGATCGTCGAGAATCGACAGTCCGTGCTGGTCTACATGTGGGCCACCCTGCTGGCGACGCCCCAGATCATCTCCCTTCTCATGCCCATCGCGCTCTTCATCGCGACGGCGGCTGCCCTCAATGTCGCCCATCGCGAGAATGAGATCGTCGTGGCCCAGGCCTCGGGCATGTCGAACTGGCAGGTTGCTTCGCCCGTGCTGCGCCTCGCCACGCTTGCCGCCGTCCTCCATCTCGGCCTCAACCTGTGGATACAACCCTCAGCGTCGCGGGAACTCCGGCAGACCGTGACGGAAGCCTCCACTGATCTCGCTTCATCCCTCGTGCGCGAGGGGATGTTCATGTCGCACGGCGATGGCCTCACGACCTTCGCGGGAAAGGTTGAGGGATCAGAGATCACCTTCCTCGTGGCTGATGACAGCAGGAACCCGGCGAGCGAGGCGACCTACATCGCCAAGACGGCTTTCATCTCGGAGATCGAGGGCAAGCCCGCGCTGGTGCTCCAGAACGGCCAGCGCCAGACGCTCCGTAACAATGGCGCGCTGGAGTCGCTGACCTTCCAGCAGTCGCCGCTCGAACTCGCCGCCTTCGTCAACGACCAGAAGGCAATCGTGCTGGAAGAGTCGGACCGCTACCTGCCTGAACTCTTCTATCCGGACCTCACGAACTATTACGACCACAAGAACGTCGACATGTTCCTTGCAGAAGGCCATGCCCGCATGGCGGCGCCGTTGCTGAACTTCGCGATGGCGATGCTGGCGCTCTATGCGGTGCTCGGCGGCGACTTCAGCCGGCGCGGTTACGCCCGCCGGATCGCCGTTGCGTCAGGTGCGGCGGTGATGCTGAGGCTGCTGGCGTTCACGACGACGTCGGCAGCTGGCGATGATCCGCAGCTCAACATTGTGCAGTATCTCCTGCCGGTCTTCATCATCGCGATTGTCTCGTTCTTCTACTTCGCCGTGCCGATCATCAAGCGGCAGCGGCTCCGTGCGCCCGCGGGCGCAGCCAGGCTGAAGGCAGTCTGAGCATGGTGATCGCGGGACGCATTCAACGATACATCTTCCGGCAATGCCTGATGTCGCTCGGGCTGACGCTCGGCATCATCCTTCTGGCCATCGTGCTGGTCGATGTCGTCGAACAGATGCGCACGATCGGCAGCCGCACGCAGATTGGCCTGCAGACCGCCTTCCAGCTGACCCTGATGAAGACGCCTGGCCTCATCATGGATACGCTGCCCTTCGCCATGCTGGTGGGCTCGATCCTCGCCTACTCACAGCTGGGCCGTCGCAGTGAAATTCCGGCCGTGCGCGCCGCAGGCGTGTCGGCCTGGCGCTTCCTCGGCCCGGTCATGGTGCTCGCGGGCGTCATGGGCATCCTGATGGTGACCGTCGTCGACCCGATGGCGACGCGCCTGAACGAAAGCTTCAACAACGAGCGCGCCCGGCTGCTCGGCGAGGCGCAGACCGAGATCGATGGCGTGTGGCTCAGCCAGGGCGACATGCAGGCTGGCGCCGTGCCTGGCAGCGGCGCCTCCGCAGACGGCGACAATCCCAACGGCCAGGCCATCATCCACGCGCGCCACGTCGTCGGCCGCGGCCAGGCGCTGGAGAACGTGACCTTCTGGTATTTCCGACCTGGTCCGGGCGGCACATCCGATCGAGAGTTCACTCATCGTATTGACGCCGAACGCGCCCAGCTCACGCCCGGCTTCTGGCAGCTCACCGGCGTGGTCGAGAACCGTGTCGGCGGCGCAGTGAAGCGCGAGGCGAACCTCGCCCTGCCGACCAATCTCAGCGGTGACACACTCCTGTCCCGCTTCGCCTCGGCCAAGTCCATTCCATTCTGGGAGCTTCCCGGCTTCATCGACTCCGGCCGCGCCGCGGGCATGGAGGTCGATGCTTACGTCCTCAAATTCCATTCCCTGCTGGCCATGCCCTTCTTCATGCTGGCGATGGCGCTGATCGGCGCAGTCGTCTGCCTGCGGCTGGCGCGGTCTGGCGGTCTGTCGCGCCTCATCGGAGCGGGCGCACTCGCGGGTTTCGTGCTGTTCTTCGCCAACCGGCTGGCCGCGGGGATGTCCGCCTCCGGCGCGACGCCCCCGGAAGCGGCGGCCTGGTGCCCTCCCCTGTTCGCACTGTTCGCCGTCCTGACCCTTCTCGCCCACGCTGAAGACGGCTGATCCTGCAACGTTTCCGCCTCCCGGAACCGTGGCCTTTCCGAGGCGTAATGCGCTTTCGCGGCGTTTGTTGTTGCGCGGGCGCCGCGCTGCTCTAGGGACTGGCTGAAAACCGCTGGCCGACTGGACGCCCCCCCGGCCTTTGCGTATCGGTTTGGGGCTGGGAGTCGCTCGCAATCAGTCGCGAGGGGAGAGTGATGGTGTTGCGGCTTACCTGCCTCGCGTCAGTCGCTGCTGTCGCCCTGACGACGGGTGGCGTGGCGTATGCGCAGACGCCGTCTTCCGCGCCCCCGACCCCTACCACGCCTGCAACCGCGCCCGAGGACGAAGACATCGTCCTGCAGGCTGACAGTTTCGAGGAAGACCGCAACACCGGCGTTGTCACGGCTTCCGGCAACGTCCAGGTCCGCGTCGGCGATCGCACCCTGCTGGCCGACCGCATCGTCTACGACCGCAATAGCGAGACCATGCGCGCTCAGGGCCACGTCCAGATTTCGGACGCGACCGGCCAGGTCGAGTTCGCGGACGAGATCGAAGCCGACAAGGATTTCCAGAACGGCTTCGCCACGCGCTTCTCAGCCCGGCTCGGCAAGCAGGGCCTGGTGACCTCGTCCTCCGCCATCCGCACGGACGGCTCCAAGAATGCGATGGAGCAAGTGGTCTACACCAACTGTCCCGTCTGCGAGGAGAAAGGCATCAATCCGACCTGGGCGCTGCGCGCACGCCGCGCGGTACTCGACCAGAACGACGAGATGATCTCGTACAACGACGCCGTCCTCGAAGTCGCCGGCGTGCCTGTTCTCTACGTGCCGTGGTTCGCCCACCCCGACCCGAATTCCGAACGCCGTTCCGGCCTGCTCACGCCCGACGCCGGCGTCTCGTCCAAGATCGGCGTGTTCTACGAGCAGCCCTACTACATCGTGGTCTCGCCGTCCGAAGACGTGACGATTGCCCCGATGCTGTCGACGCAGGTCAACCCGCTGGTGAAGGTCGACTGGCGCAAACGCTTCTTCTCGGGTTTCATCCAGGCCGATGGCAGCTTCACGCACGAGCAGGAGTTCAACTCCGACGGCGACAAGTTCGGCGACGACACCTGGCGTAGCCACCTCTACGCAAACGGCAGGTTCGCGATCAACAAGGACTGGAACTGGGGCTTCGGCATCGAGCGCCAGACCGACGACCTCTACGACCAGCGCTACGACATCGACGGCGAGGATGACCTTCGCGGCCTCGTCGCGAGCCAGCCCCGGCAGCTGCTGACACAGGCCTACCTCACGGGCCAGGAGCCCGACTTCTACTTCGAAGCCGGAACCTTCTTCTTCCAGGGCCTGCGCGCCTCCGACAACGACGCCCAGATACCCAAGGTCGCCCCGTCCCTCTTCGCCGAAAAGGTCTTCGACTTTGGCGAGGCCGGCCAGCTCGCCGCCGATTTCAGCGCCGTGGGCCTGTTCCGCGATGAAATCGCGACGCTGCCCAACGGCCAGATGACGCTCGACACGGCCCGCGCAACGGCCAGCGCCGACTGGCGCGCGCAATACATTGTAGGTCCCGGTTTCGTCGTCGAACCCTTCGCCACGGGCCGCGGCGACCTCTACCGCATCGACGACGGCAGCGCGGCCGGCGCCCGCGACATCTCCCGCGTACTCGGTGTCGCGGGTGCGCAAGTCAGCTACCCGCTGATCAGCCGCAATCAGGGCGTAGACATCATCGTCGAGCCGATCGCCATGATCGCTTACGGTACGCCGGATGCGAATGACGACGGCATCCCGAACGAGGACTCACTGGTCTTCGAGGCGGACGAGACCAACCTGTTCAAGCCCAACGCCGTCAGCAACTACGACCTCTGGGAGGGCGGCGCCCGCGCCTCCATCGGCGTCAGCGCCACGGCCCTGATCGGCAAGGACATCGAACTCTCCACTCTCGTCGGCAAACGCTGGCGCGAGGATGCCGACCCGGCGTTCAACGATCTCTCGAACCTCGCAGGCGAAGAATCCGACTACGTCGCCTCCGTCCGCGCCGACTTCGGCAAGATCATCGACGTCGGCGCCCGTTTCCGGGTCGACGAGAATTTCGAGGTCAAGCGGATGGACGTCGACGCCCACGCCAACTTCTGGCGGATCGACGGTTCGGCGCGCTATTTCAGGGTCGCCGAGAACGCGTCGGGGGTTGAGGATGAAGGCCTGGCCTGGAACGGCCAGTTCAAGGTCGACGACCGCTGGGCCGCCGTTATCCAGCAGACCCGCAACATCACCCAGAAGCAGGACATCCGCCTGTCTCTGGGCGTCAAATATCAGGACGACTGCTCGTTCTTCATGATCGCCTATGAGCGCTCCGGCGGCCGCGACCGCACGCTGGGTCCGTCCGATTCGATCCGGTTCACCTTCGCCTTCACCGGCCTGGGCGGCGCACAGACCAATTAACCTGCATTTTTGCACCTCCGGGGCGAATTGCCCCGGCTGCGCCGGGCATCTCGCGTTTGGCGGCGGCAGCCGGTATATCCGCCATGTTTTCGCCTTTCACCGGCCCCAGGGTCGGTTGGGCTTCAGGGTGTCCTTATGAAACGAATTCTTGCGATCTCGCTGGCCGCCATGGCTGTTTCCGCCGGCCTTGCCGCGCTGGCCCAGCAATCGCCGCAGCAGGTCGCAGCTCACACGATCGACGGGGTCGTGGCGACCGTGAATGACCAGGTCATCTCGCAGTCCGACGTGCGCAGCCGCATGCGCTGGATGCTCCTCCGCTTCCAGGAGCAACCGGACGAACAGATCATGAAGCAGATCCAGGATCAGGCGATCGAGGATCTGATCGACGAGAAGGTCCAGATTCAGCAGTTCTACAAGCTGGTGAAGGACGAAAAGATCAAGCCGGCGGAGATCGACGAGAACATCTCGGACCTCGCCCGCCAGTACAAGATGACGAAGGACCAGTTCGTCTCGGCCGTCGCCCAGGCCGGCATCCCGATCCAGACCATTCGCGAGATGGAAGAGGCGAAGATCGCCTGGGGCGCCCTCATCCGCGGCCGCTATTACAAGAACGTGCGCGTGTCGGAACTTCGCATCGACGACATGCTCCACCGCATCCAGAACAGCCTCAACAAGCCTCAGTATCACCTGGCCGAGATCTTCCTCTACGCGCCTGACCAGGCCTCGCGGAACAACGCCCGCACGCGCGCCGAGACGATCATCAAGAACGTCAACCAGGGCGCCGACTTCACGGCGCTCGCCCAGCAGTTCTCGGCCGCTCCGTCCGCCTCGGCCGGCGGCGATCTCAACTGGCTCACGGCCGGCGACATGCGTCCCGAGATCGAGGAAGCAGTCGCCAAGGCCGACAAGGTTCCATCGATCCTGCCGCCGATCGACAGCGAGGGCGGCATCTACATCATCGCTCTCACCGGCAAGCGCGAGCCGACCGATCCCAGCAAGTCGATCATCTTCAACCTCGAGCAGGTCATCGCCCGCGGCGAGGGCGCCTCCGGCAAGCTCGAGGCGCTGAAGACCAAGGCGTCGAAATGCGCGGACATCAACAAGGCGCTGGAAGGCGTCGAGGGCGTCACGCACACGCCGATGAAGGATGTCGGCCTGATGCAGATCTCGCCGGTCTACCGCACACCGCTCGAAACGCTCGAAGCTGACCAGTCCACGGGCGTGCTCGACGTGTCGGATGGCGCGAAAATGATGTTCTTCGTCTGCGAGAAGAAGTCGGGCGATCCCGACCTGCCTTCGCGCGACGAGATCAAGGACCGTTTGTTCAACCAGGAGCTTTCCCTGGTCGCCGAACGCTACCTCCGCGATCTCAAGCGCGAGGCCACGATCGTCCGGCGCTAGGCCATGGCCGCGTCTGATCTCCCGTTAGTCATGACGATGGGCGACCCTGCCGGGGTCGGCCCTGTCATCGCATGGAAAGCCTGGCTGGCGCGCAAGCCCGGCCAACGCCCCTTCTATCTCATCGCAACGCGCGATGCCGTGGAACAGGGCCTGCAGGCCCTTGGCGGACCTTCACGCGGCAACGCCGCCTTCATCGATGACCCGGCGAATGCCGCAACCGCCTTCCCGGAGGCGTTGCCTGTGCTCGAAATTCCCGGCGCTGGGGCCCGTTCGGGCAAGCCCGATCCCTCGAACGCGCCGGCCATCATCGAGTCGATCCGGCTTGGGGTGGAGCACACTCGCGCCGGCAAGGCTGCTGCCGTGGTCACCAACCCCATCGCCAAGGCGCTGCTCTATCGCGCCGGTTTCAAGCATCCGGGGCACACCGAATATCTCGCCGAACTCGCGGCCGTTAAGGGCAAGGCGCCACGCGCCGTGATGATGCTCGTGGGCGGCGGCTTGCGTGTGGCGCTGGTCACGATCCACCAGCCGCTGACGAAAGTGGTGAAATCGCTATCCACCAACCTGATCGTGGAAGTCGGCGCCATCGTGCACAACGACCTCGTCCAAGCGTTCGGCATGAAGGCCCCGCGCATTGGCCTCTGCGGCGTCAACCCGCACGCGGGCGAGGATGGCGAGATCGGCCGCGAAGAGATCGAGATCATCAACCCCGCCGCCGTGAAGCTGCGCGCCAAGGGCGTCAACATCAGCGATGCGCGTCCGGGCGACACCGTGTTCCACGAGGCCCGCGCCGGCCGTTTCGACGCGGTCATCGCGATGTATCACGACCAGGGCCTGATCCCGGTGAAGACGCTCGACATGTGGGGTGGCGTTAACGTCACGCTCGGCCTGCCCTTCATCCGCACCTCGCCCGACCATGGCGTCGCCTACGACGTCGCCGCGTCCGGCGAAGCCAAGCCCGAAAGTCTGATCGCGGCCCTCGCCCTCGCCGACCAGATGGCGCGCGACCGCGACGCCGCGCAATGAGCACGCCGCTCACCCCAGGCGCGGCGAAGAAATCCCTCGGCCAGCACTTCCTGTTTGATCCTTCCGTTCTCAGACGCGTCGCCACCGCCGGCGGCAGCGTGGAGGGAAAGACCATCATTGAAGTCGGCCCCGGCCCCGGCGGTCTGACCCGCGCCCTGCTCGAGTCCGGCGCAGCTAAGCTGATCGCTATCGAACTCGATGACCGCTTCGCGGAAGGTCTGCTGGCCTGGCCCGAGGCCCGCGCAGGACGCCTCCACGTCCACAAGGGCGACGCTCGCGCCGCCGATATGGAAGCGCTGATTACTGGCGCAGGCGCAACACTCCCTGCGATGATCGTCGCCAACCTGCCCTACAATGTCGGCACACCCTTGCTGGTCGACTGGCTGAAGGCGGGCCAAAACAAAGAAACTGTTTGGCGTGGCACGATGGTGCTGATGTTCCAGAAAGAGGTCGCCCTCCGCATCTGCGCTGCGCCCGATGAGGATCATTACGGCCGCCTCGCCGTCCTCGCTCAGGCCGTGACGCGCCCCCGTATTGCCCTCACGCTGCCGCCCGGCGCCTTCCGCCCGCCGCCCAAGGTCGACAGCGCCGTCGTCGTCCTCGACCCGCTTCCCGCTGATCAGGCATTTGTCGATCTCGACGGCCTCGAAGCCATAACCGCCGCGGCCTTCGGCCAGCGCCGCAAGATGCTGCGCGCCGCGCTCAAGTCACTGAATGGCGGTGTGGAAGCCCTGGAAGCATCGGGGATCGATCCGACCCGCCGCGCCGAAACGCTGACGCAGGCCGAATTCCGGAAACTGGCGACGGCCTGGCGCGCGGCGCGTTAGCCGCTCTCGCCCGTGGCGCTGCCGCTCTGCGTCTTGGTCGCGAGCCGCGCGTCCTTCAGCAGCGTATCCACCATGATGCCGAGGGAGGCCCGCACGCGCTTGTTGCGTTCGGTAATGAGGATCGACTTCAGTTCAGTGAACGCGGTGTCGAGATTGTCGTTGACGATCGCGTAGTCGTATTCGCCCCAACGCAGGATGTCCTGCCCGGCGCCGTCGAGACGCGACTGCACCGATTTCGCATCCGCCCCCGGCCGCCCTTCCAGCCGCTGCTTCAGCTGCGCCAGCGACGGCGGCAGGATGAACACCGAGACGACGTCGCCCGGCCGGATCGTCTTCAGCGCCCGCGCGCCCTGCCAGTCGACGTCGAACACAACGTCCATGCCCGAGACAAGCCGCGATTCCACTTCGCTGCGCGGCGTGCCGTAGAAATTCTTGAACACCTTCGCCCACTCGAGGAACTCGTCGCCGTCGATCATTTGGTGGAACTGGTCCACCGAACGGAAATGATAATCGGCGCCGTCCTTCTCGCCGGGGCGTGGCTCCCGCGTCGTTGCCGAGATCGACAGCTCGACGCCCGGTATCTCCGAGATCACCCGCCGGCACAGCGTCGTCTTGCCCGCGCCCGAGGGGCTCGAGATGACGAGCATGATCCCGCGCCGCGGCCGCACGCGCTGGGCGGGGGTGGCGTGGTCACTCGACATTCTGAACCTGCTCCCGGAACTGGTCGATCACGGACTTTAGCGCCAATCCCGCATTCGTCAGCTCCAGGCTGGCGGACTTGGAACACAGCGTGTTGGCCTCCCGGTTAAGCTCCTGACAGAGAAAGTCCAGCTTCCGTCCGGCCGCTTCGCCTGCGGCCAGTATGCTGCGAGCCGTTCCGATGTGAGCGGACAGCCGGTCCAGCTCCTCCCGCACGTCCGCGCGGGTCGCCATCACCAGCACTTCCTGAGCGATCCTGTCGGCATCCACGGATGCGTCCTTCGCCAGATCCGCCAACCGCGCCTTGAACCGCTCCCGCACCAGTTCCGGCTGCTTCGCGGCGAACTCGCCAGACTGCGCCACAAGCTGCTCGATCTGCGCCAGCATCGCCGTGAACAGCTGCAGGAGGCTGTCCCCCTCCTTGCCCCGCGCAGCCGCCAGCATGTCGAGCGCGCTCTCCAGACCCGTCAACAAATCCTTCGTCACGACCTCGTCGACCGATGTGCCGGTCCGCGAAAGGCCCTTCATTACGCTCGGCGAATTGATCAGCCCGTCGAACCGCGCCGGCTGCACGCCGCCGCCCGCCCGCGACCAGTGCCGCGACAGCCGGGCCAGACGCGCCAGCTCGCGGGTATCGATCGCACTGCCGCCCGCATCCCTGGTCCAGTCGATCTTCAGCTGTACCTGGAACGAGCCGCGCGAGAACCGCTCCTTCACGCGCCGCCGCGCCTCGAAGTCCACGGCCTCACAACCCGGTGGGAAGTTGGTGCGCAGGTCCACGGCCTTGCCGTTGACCGACCGCGCTTCCCACACCCACGCGCCCCACGGCGCCTGGCCGTGCGCCCGTCCGAACCCCGTCATGCCCCGGATCATGCCCCGCCCCGATTCATCACTGCTTCGGTTTCACGGCAGGTGTGTTCACACCGGCGGCCTCGTTCTGCTTGCGAAGCTTCCAGTACGCATCAACGTTCTTCTGGTGCTCGGCATAGGTCACGGCGAAGATGTGGCCGCCCTTCCCGTCTGCCATGAAGAACCGCGCTTTCGACATCGCAGGCTGCAACGCCGCGGCGATAGCGCCCGCGCCCGGATTGCAGATCGGCGTCTTCGGCAGCCCCGCCATCTCATACGTGTTCCAGTCCGTCGCCGTATGCACTTCCTTGCTCGTCATCGCGCGGCCCAGCGGCGCGCCCTTCGTGAGCCCATAGACGATCGTTGCATCAGCCTCGAGCCTCACCCCGGTGATCAGCCTGCCAATCAGCGCCGCAGCGACTTCCGGCTGCTCGGCCGCATTGCCAGTTTCCTTCTCGATGACCGACGCGAGAATGATGGCTTCCCTCGCCGACTTCAGCGGCTCCGCGACCTTCACGCCGCCCAGCTTCTTGTCTTCTTGATACAGCTTCACCAGCGGCTCGATCTTCCGCTCAGCCCACAACTTCCCGATCAGGTCTTCCTGCGCTTTCTTCATGCGATCGATCACTTCGCCGACCGTGTCGCCGCGCATCACCGCATAGTCGCCTGGCAGGAGCACGCCTTCATCTGGCAGCGCTGGAATGGGTCCGGCCAGCTTGTAGGTCGAGCCGGCGCCGCCCGTCGCCTTCCAGTCCTTCTCGGCCAGCAGGGAGACGATCATCGCGCTGGTCAGCCCCTCGGGAACGATCACCGCGTATTGCAGCGGGCTGCCTGTCGAGAGCACCTTCACGATCTCTTCCATGCTCGCGCCGCTTTCGAGCTCGTACTCGCCAGCTTTCATCACCGGCTTCTCGCCGCCGAGAGATGCGGGAAGCATCTCGCGCACACGCAGCGCCAGCTTGAACTGGCTGTCGTCGCTGATGGCGCCGGCTTCCTTGAGCTTGGTCGCGATGGCGCCGCTGCTCGATCCCTTTTCGATCAGCACCGCGCGTGGCTTGCCGTCGGCAGTCTTGGGACCTTGCGCGGTATAGGCGCTGTCGAGCCAGAACCAGCCGCCCGCAACAGCGGCGGCAGCGATGACGATGAGTGCGACGAGAACGCCGACAAGCTTGCCCAAGCACAAACTCCTAAGACCGCCCGCCCAGTCTTACGCTGCTTCGCCAAACTACAATGTATTAAATGGCTAGTCCGCTGCCTTCATCACAAGTGCGGCGTTTGTGCCGCCAAACCCGAAGGAATTCGACAGCACGGCACGGACCTTCTTCTTCACCGCCTTGTGAGGCGTGAGGTTGATCGGGCTCTCGAACGAGGGGTTGTCGAGGTTCAGGGTCGGCGGGATCACGCCGTCGCGGATGGCCAGCACGGAGAAGATGGCCTCCACCGAACCAGCAGCGCCGAGCAGGTGACCCGTCGCGGACTTGGTCGACGACAGGTGCGTGGTCGAAGCCGCATTGCCAAGCACGCGCGCCACGGCCCGCACTTCGATCTCATCGCCCGCCGGCGTCGAGGTGCCGTGCGCGTTGACGTAGTCGATCTCGGAAGCGTCGAGACCCGAACGCTGCAGCGCCGTGCGCATCGCACGCTCGCCGCCATCGCCCGTTTCGTCCGGCGAGGTGATGTGGAACGCATCACCCGTGAGGCCATAGCCCACGACTTCGGCGTAGATCTTGGCGCCTCGCTTCTTGGCGTGCTCGTACTCCTCCAGCACGACGACGCCCGCGCCTTCGCCCATCACGAAACCATCGCGATCCTTGTCGTACGGCCGCGAAGCCTTGGTGGGCGTTTCGTTGAAGCCCGTCGACATGGCGCGGCAGGCGATGAACCCGGCATAGCCGATGCGGCAGATCGAGGCCTCAGCCCCGCCCGCCACCATCACGTCGGCGTCGCCATACTGGATCAGGCGCGCGCTGTCGCCGATCGCATGAGCGCCGGTGGCGCAGGCCGTCACCACCGCATGGTTGGGACCCTTGAAGCCGTACTTGATCGAGATCTGTCCCGACGCGAGGTTGATCAGCGCCGAGGGAATGAAGAACGGCGAGACCTTGCGCGGTCCCTTCTCGTGCAGCTCGACAGCCGTGTCGGCAATCGCCTTGAGGCCGCCGATGCCCGACCCGATCAGCACGCCCGTGCGGATCTTGTCGTCATAGCTTTCAGGCTTCCAGCCCGAGTCCTCGATCGCTTCGTCAGCGGCGGCCATCCCGTACAGGATGAACTCGTCGACGCGCCGCTGCTCTTTCGGCGACATCGTCTTCTCGGGATTGAACGAGTCAGGATCGTCGGCCTTGCCGCCGCCACGTCCGCTGATCCACGGAACCTGCCCGCCGATCTTGCACGCAAGATCGCCGGTCTCGAACAGGTCAACGGACTTGAGGCCGGACTCGCCGGCAATCAGCTTTTTCCACGACGCCTCACGGCCATTGGCCAGAGGAGTCACGAGTCCCATGCCGGTGATGACAACGCGCCGCATGTGAGGAACTCCGGCCCGAAGGCGCGCCGGTTAGACGCGTTCCTTGATGAAGCGGACGGCGTCCCCAACCGTGCCGATTTGCTCTTGCACGTCGTCCGGGATCTCGATGCCGAACTCTTCTTCGAAGGCCATGACCAGCTCGACCAGGTCGAGCGAGTCTGCGCCGAGATCGTCGATGAAGCTGGCCTTCTCGTTGACCTTGTCGGCGTCAACTTCCAGGCGTTCGACCACGATTTTCTTCACGCGCTCGATGACGTCGGACATCTTTATCCCTTCCAGTATCGTGACCCTTTCGGGCCCGGAGAAACCTGTGTTGCGGCGCGGTAACACGCCTGTATTTGGTTGACCATAGCCCGCCCGAAAGGCCGGGCCTAGATCATGGCCATCCCGCCATTAACGTGCAGGGTTTGGCCTGTCACGTAAGCGGATTCATCCGATGCGAGATAGAGCGCGGCGGCGGCAATGTCAGCCCCCGACCCCAGCCTTCCGGCCGGAATCCCCTTGAGAAGCGCTTCTTTCTGGTCGTCCTTGAGGACGTCGGTCATCGGAGTGGCGATGAACCCGGGGGCGATGCAGTTCACGGTGATGTTCCGGCTGGCCACTTCCTGGGCGAGTGACTTGGTGAACCCGATCATCCCGGCCTTCGAGGCGGCATAGTTGGTCTGCCCGGCATTGCCCGTGACGCCCACGACCGAGGTGATTCCGATAATACGGCCGTGGCGGCGCTTCATCATCCCACGCATCGCCGCGCGGGAAAGCCGCATATAGGCGCCTAGGTTGACGTTGAGGACGGTCTCCCAGTCCTCGTCCTTCATCCGCATCAGCAGGCCATCCTTGGTGAGGCCCGCGTTCGAGATGATGATGTCCAGCCCGCCCAGCGCCTCCTCGGCCTTGCCGACGAGTTCTCCCGTCGCCACAGGGTCCGACAGGTTGCACGGCAGGATCACCGGCGATCCGCCAATGTCAGCCGCCGCCTTCTCCAGCGCCTCGACGCGCGTGCCCGACAGCGCCACCTTCGCGCCCGCATCGCTGAGCGCCTTCGCGATCGACCCGCCGATCCCGCCCGAAGCGCCGGTCACCAGCGCGAACCGTCCCGTGAGATTGAACATCGTCTTTTCCTAGCTGAGAGATTTCGCGAAGGCTTCGAGATCCGCCGGCGTATTCAGCGCCACCGTCTCAGCCTCAGGCGCATTCCGCTTCACCATGCCCGAGAGCTGCTTGCCCGCGCCGGTCTCGACGAACGTCTTCACGCCGCCATCCGCCGCCATCCACTGCACGCACTCGCGCCAGCGCACGCGGCCCGTCACCTGCTCGACCAGTAGCTTGCGAATTTCCGCCGGATCACTCACCGGCCGCGCCGTCACGTTCGCCACTACGGGCACGACCGGCTTGTTGAGTGTCGCTGTCGCCAGCGCGGCCTCCATCGCTGTCGCCGCAGGTCCCATCAGCGGCGAATGGAAGGGCGCCGACACAGGCAGCGAGATCGCCTTCACGCCCTTCGCCTTCGCCGCAGCAATCGCCGCCTCGACACCGGCCTTCGTGCCGGAGATCACAACGTTGCCTACGTTATTATCGTTCGCGACCACCACGACGCCGGCCGCGGATCCTTCGGCCGCAATCGCCTCCGCGATCTCGACATCGACCTTGCCGATCAGCGCCGCCATCGCGCCCTGGCCCACCGGCACGGCGGCCTGCATCGCCTCGCCGCGCTTGCGCAGCAGCTTCGCCGCATCCTTCACCGACAGCGCGCCCGCGGCCGCCAGCGCGGAATACTCGCCGAGAGAATGCCCCGCCACGAACCCCGCTCGAGAAACCTGGACGCCGAACCCCGCCTCCAGCGCCCGCGCCGCCGCGAGGCTCACCGCCATCAGCGCCGGCTGCGCATTTGCCGTGAGCGTCAGCGTCTCGATCGGTCCGCCCCAGATCAGGTCCGACAGCTTTTCTCCAAGAGCGGCATCGACTTCATCGAACACTGCCTTCGCCGCCGGAAACGCATCCGCCAACTCCTTGCCCATACCGACCGCCTGGGAGCCCTGGCCGGGGAAGATGAAAGCAAACGACATGGAATGCCTCGAGAATCGAACGATCAGGCTTCCTAGGAACTAGCCCCTGCTGAAGCAAGTGACAGTGTCCGGCCCTACAGCTCCGGAATGAAATTCAGCGCGTAGTAGGTGAACCCGGCATACGCCGCCACGAGCGCGCCGATCTGCACGAACCGGTGCTTCCAGATCAGCCCGACAATGAAGAAACTTGCGAACAGCGGCGTCAGCAGGTTCGCCAGCTCCATCGTCGGCGTGTAGCCATTCACCACCGCGCCGCCGACCACCCAGGCCAGAAAACCGCCGAGATACTTCCGCCGGTTGGCCTCGGCGTGCGCGACGAAATCCATCGTCCCGTCCGCATCAACGTCCGGCACCACCAGCCACGCCGTGATGTAGGTGATCGCCGCCAGCACCAGCCAGGTCAGCACGAACCCCAGCGTCCAGACCGGCGCATCCCTGAGCCGCCACACGCTGAACCAGTAGTCCACGCTCAGCATGAAGACGAACAGCCACCACCCGGCGAGCACCCAGTGAAACCGGACTTTCTTCGCCTTGATCGCCTGCGCCACCCCCGTCAGCAGGTGCGCAATCGCCAGTGAAATGACGATCGAGAGCAGCACGCTCACGAATTCGAATGTCGACATGATAGCCCCCGCGCGCCCGCGAGGTCATAGGATAGCCAATGTCACGGAAATCAAGGCGCTCGGCCTAGTCTGCCATCCCCGGCTCGGGACCGCGGTTCTTCGGCCGCGCCTCACCCGGCAGTAAATTGGCGCTGCCGCAAGGTCCGAAGCGTTCCATCTGGAGCTCATGCGCCAGCTGCCGCCAGTGGGAGGCGTGCAGGAGGTACATCATCCGGTCCTCCGGCGCGGCCATTTTGGCCGCCATCTCGTAGTTATTTGCCTTCAAAAGGCACTCTGATGGGGTCAGCATGGAAGTTGCCCGGTCAAACTCAACTCCAGGGACAACGCGGTAAATTCAGATTAGTTCGGGTTCCCGAGCGGAATCGGCTGCTGAATCGTCCGAAACGCGATCCAGCGCTTGATTCACGGCCTTTTTCCTGTATGACGCCCGCTTCGCAAAGAGAGGCGGTCCCTTGGCCCATCCGGGTGCACGGGATCCATCGTGGGCAGTCCGCCCTTCGGACTGACTGCGCCGCCCCTCGCAGAAGGGATAAAAAATGGCACTATACGAACACGTGGTCGTCACGCGACCCGACATCTCCCCACAACAAGTCGACGCCCTGGTGGAAGACATCACCAAGATCGTCACCGAAGGCAAAGGCAAGGTCGGCAAGACCGAGTACTGGGGCCTTCGCAACCTCGCCTACCCGATCAAGAAGTCCCGCAAGGCGCACTACTCGCTCCTGAACATCGACGCCCCCGGCCCGGTGATCCACGAGATCGAGCGCCGTCACCGCATCAACGAAGATGTCCTGCGCTTCCTCACCGTGAAGGTCGAAGAACTGCAGACCGAGCCCTCGCCCGTCATCGCCCGCAAGGACCGTGACGAGCGCAAGCGCGACCGTGATGATTTCGGTGGTGGCTTCGGCGGCGGCGGCTTCGGCGATCGTCCGCCCCGCGGCGACCGTCCCCCCCGCGACTTCGGCGACCGTCCGCCCCGCGAGGACCGTGGCGATCGTCCGCCCCGTCCGCCCCGTGGCGACCGCTGATCGGTAGGAGCAGAAAACAATGGCTCAACAGAAGATCAACATCGCCAACCTCCCGTCGCGCCGCCCGTTCGGCCGCCGGCGCAAGGTCTGCCCGTTCTCGGGCAAGGATGCTCAGCCGATCGACTACAAGGACGTGAAACTTCTCCAGCGCTACGTCTCGGAGAAGGGCAAGATCGTCCCGGCCCGCATCACCGCCGTCTCCGCGAAGAAGCAGCGCGTCCTGTCGCAAGCGATCAAACGCGCGCGCCACCTGTCGCTGCTTCCGTACCTCGTGAAATAGGAGGAAACATCCAATGGAAGTGATCCTTCTTGAACGCGTGGAAAAACTCGGCGCCATCGGCGACGTGGTTCGCGTGAAGAACGGCTTTGCCCGTAACTACCTGCTGCCGCAGCACAAGGCTCTCCTCGCTACCGACGCCAACAAGGCCCGGTTCGAGCGTGAACGCGCCGCGATCGAAGCCCGGAACGAAAAAGCCCGTGCGGCTGCGCAGGCCGAAGGCCAATCGCTCGACGGCACGACCTATGTGCTGATCCGTCAGGCCGGCGAAACCGGCCAACTGTACGGTTCGGTTGCGGCCCGCGACATCGCGGAAGCCGTCAACGCCGCCGGTCACAAGATCGAGCGCAAGCACGTGGCGATCCAGCAGCCGATCAAGTCGATCGGCATGCACGACGTCACGGTTCGCCTGCATCCGGAAGTCGCCCTGAAAATCACGCTCAACGTCGCCCGCTCGCCGGACGAAGCTGAACGTCAGGCCAAGGGTGAGAACGTGATCGCCGCCGCTCAGGCCGCCGACAAGGCTGCTGACGACGAAGCCGCTCGCGAAATCGCAGCGGCCGCCGCCGCCGCCAACGCGGAACGCGGCCCGTCGGAGTGATCCGGCAGACCTGATCCAAAGAAGAAGGGCCCGGTGGAAACGCCGGGCCCTTTGCTTTGGGGCCAGTTGCACGCGGAATGCCCGAATCAAGGCATTCTCCACACCCATGGCCAACCGCCCTACCTTCCTCGAATTTTTCGCCGGCGGCGGCATGGCGCGCGTCGGGCTCTCGGGCCGCTTCGATTGCGCCTACGCCAACGACATCGACCCGATGAAGTGCGCCGCCTACCGCACCAACTTCCCCGAGGACGAGATCGTGCAGGGCGACATCTGGGACCTCGACCCGAAGAAGGTCCCGACCGCCCAGCTCGCCTGGGCCAGCTTTCCCTGTCAGGACTTGTCGCTTGCGGGAAACAGAAGAGGCCTCAACGCGCCGCGCTCGGGCGCCTTCTGGGGCTTCTGGAACACGATCGAGAACCTGCGCGAGCGCGCGCCGAAGACCATCGTCATCGAGAACGTCGCCGGCCTCCTCTCCTCGCACCGCGGCCGCGACTTCGCCACGCTGCTGACGACGCTCGCCGATGCCGGCTACCGCGTCGGCGCTATGCAGATCGACGCCGCGCTGTTCTCGCCGCAGTCGCGCCAGCGTCTCTTCATCGTGGCGCACAAGGGCAAGCTGCCGGCCTCACTCATCGCCGACGAGCCCGACCCGACCTACCATCCACCCGGCCTCCGCCTCGCCGTTGAAGCCCTGCCCGACACCACGCACATGGCTTGGGTCTGGTGGCGCCTGCCGCATCCTCCGCGCCGCAACGCCGATCTCGCCTCGCTGCTCGACCGCAATCCGCCCGAACACGCCTGGCGCTCCGAAGGAGACACGCAGCGCCTCCTCTCGCAGATGGCGCCGCTGCATCGCCAGCGCGTCGATGCCGCGCTCGCCGATCCGAAATGGCAGGCCGGCGCTGTCTTCCGCCGCATCCGCGTAGAGAAGGGGACACGCGTCCAGCGCGCCGAGATCCGCTATGACGGCATGGCCGGCTGCCTGCGCACGCCTGCCGGCGGTTCCTCAAAGCAGCTCCTTCTCGTTACCGAGAATGGCCGCATCCGCCTGCGCCCGATGCTAGCGCGCGAAGCTGCCCGCCTGATGGGCCTGGAAGACACCTACCGCCTGCCGGCCGGAGAAACCGCCGCGCTGAAAGTCTCAGGCGACGGCGTTTCCGTTCCGGTCGTGCGCTGGCTGGGCGAACACCTGCTCGCCCCCCTTGCCGGCGGCGCGCCTGCAAAGGCCGCTGCCTGATCGCTACTTCTTCGCCCGCGCCTTCTTGGCTGGAGCTTTCTTCGCAGCGGGCTTTTTCGCCGGCGCCTTCTTCACGGCCTTCTTGGCCGCTTTCTTCGCCGTCTCGGCCTTGCTCACGCGCTTCACATCCTGCCCGTGAGCACGCTTGAAGGTCTGAATGTCCTTGAACTGCCCTTCGGCGTCCCGCACGGCGTAAAGCTTCGTGCCCTTGGTGCTGCGATGGGTTGTACGCGCCATGACGTTCCTCGTTGTTTTCTAGAATCGAGCCCCAATCTTGCGCCTCAGTACCCGCGACACAACCTCCACATTCCGTGAACGGTCGTTTCGTCCTAGACTGTGGTCACACCCACTCGGGAGCCGCCCATGGACGACCGTCAACGCGATCTCGACCGCCGCATCCGCGCCGCACAGCGCAAGGAGTTCTTCCGCCAGTTGTCCGAGGCGAAGCTGCTGATCGTCATCGGCGTGATACTCCTCGCTGTAGTTGTCGGCGGCGCGATATTTTCCTCAGCGCCCACCAAGCTGCAGGCCACCGTCCTTGGCCGCACCATGAACGAGGCTACAGCCCGCGCCAGCAAGTCCGGCCAGGCCGTCCGGATGGAAGTCGTCCAGCTCGACAACGGCGCCATCGTCGACGTCAACATGACCACCGACCACCCCGTCCCCCAGGGCACCGTCGTGAAGATCGAGATCTACGAAAAAGACTTCGGGCCCCTCCACCAGATGTCCTATCGCTTCGCGGGCTATGCGGATCAGTCGACGCCGTCCTGATGACTGACGTCTTCGATCCGGAAAAGCGCTCCGCCGTGATGCGCGCCGTCAAATCGCGCGACACGGAACCGGAACTGAAAGTGCGCAAGGCCGCTCACGCGCTCGGCCTCCGCTTCCGCCTCAACCGCGCCAACCTGCCGGGAAAGCCAGACCTCGTTTTCCCCGCGAAACGAACGGCGCTCTTCGTCCACGGCTGTTTCTGGCATGGCCATGACTGCCCGCGTGGCGCGCGCATGCCGCAGAACAACCGCGCGTACTGGCAGGCCAAGATTTCCCGCAACATGGCGAGGGACAAGGCGAACCTCGCCGCGCTCAGGAAGCTGGGCTGGACGCCCCGCGTTATCTGGGAATGCCAGACCCGCGATGTCGCAGCGCTTTCACGGATTATCAGGCGCCATTTCGGGACACGCGGGAAAACTTGACCGGTCCGCTGCAGCCTCCCATGGTTGAGGCTCGGGACACGGGACGACGCTGATGCTTCACGCCTCGACGCAGCAACTGATCCGGAAGCTCTGCGAGCTCACCGAGGACGGCGCCATCGCCTGGCAGGAGGGCGCTGATGGCCGCTCCACCTTCGAGACGGAGGGCTACATCGTCGAGATCGCTGGCGAGCCGCCAGCCGTGCGCCTGCTTCGTCTCGATGGCCGCGAACTGGAACACGCAGACGCCTCCGACCTCGCCCTGGCATGGCCCAGCGGCGAAGGGACCTATTCCACCCGCGTCGCCGAGATGGCGCGCA
Source organism: Hyphomonadaceae bacterium (assembly GCA_047601145.1). Lineage (GTDB taxonomy): Bacteria > Pseudomonadota > Alphaproteobacteria > Caulobacterales > Hyphomonadaceae > UBA7672. The sequence continues at coordinate 405,182 of JASGJW010000002.1, read as the reverse complement.
ACGCCAGCCGCCACGCACGGGGCGCCGAGACTGCGATCGCGAGAATCCTGTCCTCGCTCTCCGCTCCGCCAAAAAAGGCGCCCGAGCCGGAGCCTGAACCCGCCGCGCTCGCCTTCGCCGACATTCCCCATCCCGGAACCGAACGCGTCGCTGCACTCGCGGTGGTCAACGCGGATCTCGATGCCCGCAAGCCGGCGGAAGACCCGCCCGTCTCTCATAGCCTGCCCGAGCCTGCGCCGCACATCGAGATTTCATCCGAGACGGAGACCGCGATCGACCGCGTGCTCGCGGTCCAGCCTGCACCGCAACCTGCGCTGGTCATCGTTGAAGCCGAACCGTCGCCGCCCGTCGTCGAAGCTGCCGCTCCCGAGCCGGAGCCCGAACCCGAGATCGAGCCCGCCTCGAGAACTCCGCCCATCCTGATCGAAGAGCAAGACCCTGTCCTCGCAGCCCCCGAACCGGAGCCTGAGCCGATCATCATCGCCGCGCCGGAACCGGAACCCAAACCGATAGTCGCTGAAGCTTCCCAGTCCGAGCCGCCGCCTGCGCCTCGGCTCGAGCCGCTTGCCGCCGCCGCGAAGCCCGGTTTTGGTTCAACCAGCAGCTTTGCACGCGCTCCACAGCTCCCAACTCCTTCGGCCCCGGCTCCTCAATCCGAGGCGACGAAAGTCACCTCCACCGGCCTGCTGATGCGCGGCTTCAGCGCGCGGACGCTTCAGACTGTTGAGCCGGCGATGGCAAAGGACATCTTCCGACCTGCGCCCAAACCGGCCCCGGCGCCTGAAAAGGAACTGGAGCCCTCCGCGACAGGCGCGGACATCTACAAGCCATGGGCCTGACGAAGGTCCGACCTAGAACTTGCAGCCCTTAGCGAGCAGCTTGCCGACCACCTTGTCGTCAGCACGCACCTCTTCAGCCGTCGGGCAGGTCGCCGTCGTCGTTACCGTTGAGCGCAGGAAGCGCATGCGCGACATCCACGACTCTTCCGCGCCACGCTCGATCGGATCGAGATAGGCAACCGTCGCGCCGGCCGAGTCCGTCGCGCACTCGTAGAGCTGGCCCGTGCGCGCCCGCAGGGCGACCGCCTTCTGCTCACCATCCTGCCGCGGATAGATTGCCGTCACGACCGCCGGCTGGCCCAGCTTGGCAAGGCACGCATCAATCGACGTCAGAGCATCCGTCACCGTCCCGGCCTCCTGCGACGCCGCGACCTGCCCGCCGAACACGCATCCATCGTAGTCGATGCTGTCAAACGTCACCGTCGCCGCGTATTCGCTGCGGCTGCCCTGATCCATCTCGCAAGCTTCGCGCTTGATCGAAACCTTGAGCGCGCCCGTCGTGAACACGTCGGCGCCACTCACACGCGCCGGCTGCACCAGCGGCTCCTCGATGGCCTTAAGACCGGAACGGCGGAACGCAAACCAGCCATCGGAAATCTCAAGACGCCAGAACGGCTCATCGCCCGCAGCATAGAAGGGGGGAGGCAGAATCCACGTCGCCGTATCCAGCGGTTGCGCCGGCCCCTGCTGCACCGATCCTGGCTGAACCGCTGCCTGCTGTCCCTCAGGACCCGCACTTGGGCCACCCGCAGCCATAGCGCCGGAAGCGCCCGGCGCCGCAACCGCAGGATCGGCCGGCGGCTTTGCGCCGTCGCACGCGGCAAGGCCAAGGACGAGGACCGCAGCTGCGATCCGCGCCACGCCTGTCATCCGTGCAGTGTTTCGCGTCGCGAAACTCGGCATGCCTGAAACCCCGATTGAACCTGTGCTACGTCGCCGTCCGGCCCGTAAGACTCGCGAACCCTAGCACTTCCCGGCGCCATGAGGAGCCCTTCTCCAGCACGCATGTGAATAAGCGGGGTGGTCGAAGACCTACCGGTATCGCTCTGATTTCCATGACGTTTCGACTGTGGATCGTTTTGCCGCCTGTGCTCAGGCCATTACAAGCCGATACTCGCGCCGCTCGATCCGCACCGGAAGTTCAAGTTCGGCGAATCTCCTGCCGCCCACAGCATCGAGCAGAGCATCCGCCCGCGCGCGATCCGCCGCCGCCAGCGAACGATAGTGATCCTGCACGCGCTGCAACCGCCACAGCTGGAAGGACAGGATGCTGCGTGTCCCGCGCCGCCCGCCGATCATGAACTCGTGCGTGCCGAGCGACCGCTTGATCCTCGCGCCCTTGGGCTGCGCCCTCATCCACTCCTGTAGCGACCGCGCCGCATCCTCCAGCACAGGCAGCTGCTCGCTCATCTGCCGCTTCAGGATGGGGTAGAGCGTCGTCGGCACGGCATCGTCCGCCGCCAACGTCTGCGCGCCGGCCTTCACCGCCTGCATCCGCTCGATCCAGTCGACGACGGACGGGGCGAGTTTACGCATGCGGTCGCCCGCCCACGGATGGCGATGGATGGGGCCGTAAAGCGCGCCGAATATTGCGAAATCACTTAGCGATGGCCTGTCGCCCAGCATGAAAGGATAGCGGCGCAGATGAGCCGAACAGTCTGCGAGGAAGCCTTCGAAATGCACCTCGATGCCCGATGCCGTCTCTTCGCTGACGCCATACCAGGGCAGCGACTCGCGGATCGGCTTGGCGATCACCTCGCCGATCTCCTGCTGCTCCGCTGCAGATGACGAGGGCGCGGCGATACGCCCGAACTCGCGCACCACCCAGCCATCGTCATGGCTCCAGCGATAGTGCATCGCGGGAATGATCAGCCATTCATCGGCATAGAGCTCAAGAAGCAGCGAGACAAATTCCTGTACCGGCCCTGATGGATGCGCCGATGGCGCGGGCGTCGCACGATCAACGAAGTCAATGATCTCGGCGCTGTCCTGTATCGCCTGGCCGTCATCAGTCAGCAGGACCGGGATCACCGGAAAGCCGATCTTCGCCTCGATGGTGTCGCGATAGACTTCCGGCGTCGCAATCGTCTCGGAGAAGGCCACGCCTTTCCAGCGCAGGAAGGCTCGCACCTTTCCCGAGAACTGGCTGGCCTCAGTTCCGATGAGAACGTATCCCATCCACTCGCTCGCGTGTGAGGCGACCCGTCCCAGCCGAACCCTAGACCGCTTTGAAACAACTGTGCCTGAAAAGCCGCACCCGGGGAATCTGGAGCAGCGTGAATTTATTGTTGCTCCACAGGTACCGCAGGGTTTCCCCGGTCATTGTCGGCATTCTGAACTCGAAATGAACCAACAAAGGCGCAACCGGTTGTATCGAACCGCGTTTATGCCGTTATCGTCGCTGATCTAGTCAGCGCGAACCGGCTTGCTTGTCGATTCGGATTTAAAGGGAGATTTCGATGAAGCGTACTCTTGTGTTCATGATGTCCGCGCTCGCACTCGGCGCCTGCGCGACTGACCCAGTCACGGGTGAATCCATCTTTGGCAGGACCGCCACCGGCGCCGGCATCGGCGCGATCGCCGGCGGTATCGGCGGCGTCTTCGCTGGCGGCAATGACGGTCGCAACATCGCGGTCGGCGCCGCGGTTGGCGCGCTCACCGGCGCCGCGATCGGCCGCTACATGGACGGCCAGGAAGAAGACATGCGTCGCAAGGTTGCCGCGAGCGGCATCGGCATCCAGCGCATGCCCGATGGCAGCATCCAGCTCGTGATGCCGTCCGACGTCACCTTCTCGAAAGGCTCGGCTTCCCTCGACGCGTCCTTCATGCCGACGCTCGACAAGGTCGCGCAGTCGCTGAACCTCTATCCGAAGACCACGATCGACATCGTCGGCCACGCCTCGACCGAAGGCTCTGACCAGACGAACCTCGATCTCTCATATGCCCGCGCCCAGTCCGTCGGCGCCTACCTGCAAGGCAAGGGCGTGCTCGGCCAGCGCATCGCCACGGGCGGCATGGGCGAGAAGCAACCGCTCGTCTTCCCGGACGACACGGAAGCCAAGCGCTCGCAGAACCGCCGCGTCGTCGTCACGCTGCGTCCTGTGACGGCTGGTTGATCTGAAGGCCCTGATGAAGTTGGAAAGGGCGCTCCTCGGAGCGCCCTTTCTGTTTCTACTCGCCGCTGGCGTAGCGCTTGACCTGCTCGGTCAGCACCTGGTTGACCACGTCGGCGATCTTGTCGAGGCCGGACAGCGATGAACCGCTGACCTGATAATCCAGCGTCACCGCCGTTTTCGACGCCGTTGAGCCCTCGGCCAGCGTGATCGTCATGACCCCTGCAACCCCCATCTGCTGCAGTGGCCCAAGCGCCGTGTCGAACCGGATGATCTGCTTCGGCATCACCATCAGCACGCGGCCATGCTCGACTTCGCCGCCATTCCACAGCTCGCACCAGCACCCGCCCGCGACCGCGTCGATGCTCAGCGACCGCGCCGACTTCGAATAGGTATGATCGCCCGACCACCAGCTCGAAATGTCCAGCAGTCGCGCCCACGCGTCATCACGGTCTAGTGCAACCTCGGCCTTGACCTGGATGCTCATCCCATCGGGCGCCTTCGCCTTCACATCGGCGCCCGCCGGCGCGCAACACAGCGCGGCTGCCAGCGCCACGGCGACCAGATTTTTTCCCATATTCATACCCCACTCGACATCACGCACGTTTGCGCCTGCAGCCAGAGCCGTCAATGCCGTGAAGGGGTTCACTTGCAGCGCGGTTGAGCTAGCGTGAACCCCACACGCACCAGAAGGGGACGCTGATGCTGAAACGCCTTGCGCTTGCACTCGCCTGCATGACCGCCGCCGCGGCATCAGGCTCCGCCGTCGCGAAACCTCCGCTTGAGGCATTCGGCGACATGCCGGCAATCCGGTCGCCCAGCCTGTCGCCCGATGGATCCACAGTCGCCTACATCAGCCGCACCGACGGCGTTGACTACCTCGCCAAATACGATGTCGTGACCGGCAAGAACGAAGCGCTGATCCGCCTCCCCGACGTCAAGGCGGCCGGTGCGTACTGGGTTGGGCCCAACTACATCATCCTGCTCGCGTCCAAGGTCGTCCCGCGCAACATGCTGTTCCGCAAGTACGAGGACACATCAGCTTTCGCATACAACGTCTCGACCCGGAAAATCGTCCAGCTCCTGGCAAAGAGCGCCAGCCTCTACCCGTATCAGACCGGGCTCGGCGACATCATCGGCATCGATCCCGATAAGCAACACGTTTACATGCCGGCCTACGTGACCCGGTATGATGGAGACCCCACATACGACGTTCTCAAGGTCGATCTTGATACGGGACTTGGCGTTCGCATGCCGGACCTGAAAGGCTCCGCATCGACGATCGACTGGATGTTCGACGACAAGGCCAACGCGGTTGCGCGCATCGACTACAATGAGAAGCGCAGCCTCTACGAAATCCGCGCTCGCGACGACGCGAATGGCTGGCGCGTCATCTATTCGGAGACCGGCAAGGATCCTTCGCTTTCACTGATCGGCATGTCGCCGCGCGAAGGCACGCTTGTCGCGGTGAAAGGAGGCAATTCCGACTTCCTGCAGATGTTCGAAATCTCGCTCTCCGACGGCAAGCTTACCGGTCCGCTGCGCAGTCGTTCGGACGCCGAAATTCAGAGCATCATTCTCGATCAGAACAAGTTCGTTATGGGCGTCAGCTATTCTGGCCTATATCCCAGCTATGAATTCCTCGACGAAACGCTCAGTCGCGAAATCAAGGCGGCCATAGCGGCTTTGCCTGATGCGGCGGTTTCGATCGCATCATGGACTAAGGATTGGTCGAAAATCCTGCTTTACGCAGACGGCGGCAGGCAACCGCCGCGCTACATGCTGTTTGATCGGACAGCGAAAAAGCTGACGCCGGTCGCGCGCACACGGCCTCAGATCAAGCCCGAGGAAGTCGGCGAAGTCGTCACCATTGAATACAAGGCGCGTGACGGCCTGACGATCCCTGCTCTCGTTACATGGCCAGCCGGAGTTCCAGCGGAAGCCCGCAAGAATCTGCCGATGATCGTCATGCCGCATGGCGGCCCCGAGTCATATGACAGTGTTGGTTTTGACTGGCTGGCACAGTTCTTTGCCAATGAGGGCTACGTGGTGCTTCAGCCCAACTTTCGCGGCTCTGGCGGCTTCGGCGCGACTTTCGCACATGCTGGATACGGCGAGTGGGGGCGAAAGATGCAGGACGACGTCACCGACGGCGCCAAGGCGCTAATGACAATGGGATGGGCCGATCCGCAACGAACCTGCATCGTCGGCTGGAGCTATGGAGGCTATGCCGCGCTGGCAGGCGGCGCGCTGACGCCAGACCTCTACAAGTGCGTTGTCGCCATTGCCGGTGTTTCGGACCTCAAGACGATGCTGGGGCAGGAACGACGCGACGGCGGATCGGATTCGTCATCCTACGCCTACTGGACCAGCGTCATCGGCAATCCGGATACAGACGGCGCGGCCATCGAAGCCGTTTCCCCTTACCGGTTGGCAAAATCATTCAAGGCGCCCGTGCTGCTGATCCACGGAACGGATGACTTTGTTGTTCCGGAAAAACAGAGCGAACTGATGGAGCAGGCGCTCAAGGCTGCCGGCAAGCCGGTTACCTATCTCCGGATCGGGAAGGATGACCACAGCCTTGTTGCACCCGAAAGCCGCAACAAGGCGCTCGCAGCAATCGGCGAATTCCTGAAGACGCATATCGGAGCAAAATGAATGCTGCGCACCATCACTGCCTTTGCCGCTCTCTTGCTTATGACCATGGCGGCGTCGGCGGCTTTCGCGATCGAGCTCACGGAGTCTGCCGACAAGCGGCTATCGTGCCCGGATCTCGGCAACACGCACCAGTGCGCCTCTCGGTGGGAAGTAAAGCTGAGCGCCGCACACCCCGGCCTCGTGAAACGAACCGACAGTGCCGTGAGCTTCCTCCTGCTGGACGGCTCGCAGAAACGCTTTGCCGCGGATGATCCTGACTCCCTGGTTCCGGTGGAATTACTCCTGAACGAACGATTCCTGGCGGTCTGGGAGCAATGGAGCGAAGGCAACACCTGGTGGCTGCTCGACCGGAAGAGCGGCGCGCTGACAGAAATCTTTGGCTATCCGCTGCTCTCGCCCGATGGCTCGCGGTTTGTCGCGGCAAGCACGGACCTGGAAGCCAATTTCTCGCGAACGGTGTTGAACGTCTACAGTATCGGCCCGTCCGGCCTTACGCGGGATTTCGAAGCTATCGGCGGCAAGGAGCAGTGGCTCCCGAAATGGGGCGCGTCCAGCGTCAGCTGGCGGGACGACACAACCATCGTCTTCCGGCGCCAGCTGGCTCCCAACTACAAGCTTGCGCCCGGAACCGAGGCTGTCGTCCTGCGCGACGGGGCGTGGCGGATCGAGAAAGCGCCGGCCTAAGCCGCCGCCTTCTGATCCTTCGGCGGGAAGCGGCTGTAGAATGTCTGGCCCTTCGCCGCCATGTCGCGCAGGAGTGCGTTAGGACGGAAGCGTTCCCCGTATTGCTCGGCGAGACGGTCGCACTCGGCGACAAACTTCTTCACGCCGATCTTGAGATCCATGTAGGAGCAAACACCGCCGGAATACGGGGCGAAACCCCAGGCAAGGATCGAGCCGATGTCGGCATCGCGCGCGTCGGTGATGACGCCTTCCTCGAAGCAGCGGGCGACTTCGACGCACTGCCGGAACAGCAGCCGCTTGGTCAGCTCTTCCTTCAGCGCCGGCGGGCATTCCTTCACCTTCACCTCGATCTTCTTACCGAGATCCGGATAAAGACGAGAAGGCTTGCCCTGCTCATTGTAATCATAAAACCCCTTGCCCGCCTTGCGGCCGACGCGGTTCTGGCTATCGACGATCCAGGCGACGACATCGCCCGTCGGGTTCTGCTCGTAGGAGCGGCCGGTCGCCTTGGCGCTCTCGCGGCCGATCTTCAGCATCGTGTCGATGCCGACAGAGTCAGAGACTTCAAGCGGGCCCATCGGCATGCCGGCCATTCGTCCGACATTCTCGATGATCGCGGGCGCAACGCCTTCGGCCAGCATGGTGAGGCCTTCTTCCGGATAGGTGCCGAACACGCGGCTCGTATAGAAGCCGCGGAAGTCGTTCACAGCCACCGGCGTCTTCTTGATCTTGAGGACGTAGTCCATCGTCTTTGCGAGCGTCTCTTCCGACGTCTCCTTGCCCTTGATGATTTCGACCAGGCCCATCCGCTCGACCGGCGAGAAGAAGTGGATGCCGATGAAGTTGGCGGGGCGTTTGGAGGCCTTGGCGAGACCAGTGATCGGCAGCGTCGAGGTGTTGGTGCCCATCACGGCGGTATCGCCGAGATGTTCCTCGATCTGGGCTGTCACTTTCGCCTTGAGTTCCGAGTTCTCGAACACCGCCTCGACGACGATATCGGCGCCTTTCACCGGCGAGTAGTCGGTCGACGGTGTGATGAGCGCGAGCAGGGCTTCGCCCTTCTCCTTGCTCAGCTTGCCGCGCGACACGTCCTTGTCGACGATGCGTTGGGAATACGCCTTGCCCTTGTCGGCTGACTCCTGGCTCACATCGAGCAGGATGGTCGGGATGCCGGCCTTGGCCTGAACGTAAGCGATGCCGGCGCCCATGAGGCCCGCGCCGACGACGACGGCCTTCTTGATCTCGTAGGTCGGATAACCCGAGGGACGCGAGGCGCCTTTCGACAGGTCCTGCATCGACAGGAACAGCGAGCGGATCATGCCCTTCGCTTCCGGCGTCATAAGCGTCTTGACGAAGTAGCGGCTTTCGATGCGCAGGCCTGCATCGATCGGAACCGACAGGCCTTCATAGACGGCCGAGAGGATGTGCTTCTGCGCGGGGTAGTTGCCCCAGCTCTGCTTGGCCAGCATGGCCGAGCCAAAGGTGAAGACAGTCGACCCCTGCTGCGAGTTCGGCAGGCCGCCCGGCAGCTTGAACTTCGGATCGTCCCATGGCGCCTTGGCGTTCGGGTTTGCCTTCACCCACTCCTTGGCGCGGCCGACCAGCTGCGCCGTCGGCGCCAGCTCGTGCACGACGCCAAGGCCCTTGGCTTGCTCCGCAGTCATGCTGTCGCCCTGCAGCAGGAACGGCGCTGCAGCCTGCGCGCCGATCAAACGTGGAAGGCGCTGCGTGCCGCCGCCGCCCGGCATCAGGCCGACCTTGGCTTCAGGCAGGCCGAGCTGCAGCTTCGGATTGTCGTTCGCCGCGATGCGATAGTGGCAGCCGAGCACGACTTCGAGACCGCCGCCGAGCGCGAGGCCGTTGATCGCCGCAGCGACTGGCTTCTTGCAGGTCTCGAGGTTGCGCAGGATCTTGTTCATCTGGAACGAGCGATCGAACGCGGCCTTGAGCTGCGCCTCAGGATCGCCCTTGTCGCCGCCGCCACCGCCGGAACCTCCACCGAGTTCGCCCAGATCCGCGCCCGCGCAGAAACCGCTCGTTTTGCCCGAGGTGATCACGAGGCCCTTGATCATGGCGTTGGAGCCGACCTCGTCCGCGATCGCGGCCAGATCCTGGATCGCACGCGCCGTCAGCGTGTTCATGGAGCGGCCGGGAACGTCGAACGTCGCAACCGCAATGCCATCCGCGTCGATGTCGAGGCTGAAGGTTTCGAGTTTCATCTTACTTGCCTTCGTTGGCCCGTTCTGGGGCTTGTTTGTCCGGCGGCTCCCTGCCGCCCTTCTTGATGTCGTCGGACGCGAACAGGAAAAGCACCGCGCCCATCACCAGTGTCACAGGAACCGAGATCGACGTTGCGAACGAGAGGTCGCGCAGCGCCGAATTGAGCATCAAGGTGAGGCCGATCCCCGTCAGGATGGACACAGCAATTGCGCTGATCCGGGCCTCACCGATCTGCATCATGCGCGCTCCCTAGACGCGTTCAATGACCATGGCCGTGCCCATGCCGGCGCCGACGCAGAGCGTGATCAGGGCGGTTTCCTTGTCCTGGCGCTCCAGCTCGTCGACCATCGTGCCCAGGATCATGCCGCCAGTCGCGCCCAGCGGGTGGCCCATGGCGATGGCGCCGCCATTCACGTTCATTTTCTCGTGGGGAATATCCAGGTGCTGCATCATGCGCAGCACGACCGAAGCGAACGCCTCGTTCAGCTCGTAGAGGTCGATATCGCCGACTTCCATGCCCAGCTTCTTCAGAAGCTTCTGCGTCACCAGCGAGGGGCCTGTGAGCATGATGGACGGCTCGGAGCCGATGGAGGCGAAGCCCTTGATGCGGGCGCGCGGCTTGAGGCCAAGCCCATCGCCGGTTTCCTTGTTGCCGATCAGGACGGCCGAAGCGCCATCCACGATCCCCGACGAGTTGCCGGCGTGGTGCACGTGGTTGATTTTCTCGACCTCCGGATAGCGCTGCTTCACAACGTCATCGAACGCCATCACGCCCATTTGCTCGAACGAGGGCGAGAGCGCCGCCAGCGTCTGCATCGTCGTGTCGCCGCGGACGGTCTCATCGTGCGCGAGGATCGTCACGCCGAGCTGGTCCTTCACCGGAATCACCGACTTCTTGAAGCGGCCTTCCTTCCAGGCGCGCGCCGCGCGCTTCTGGCTTTCAACTGCGTAGGCATCAACGTCATCGCGTGAGAAGCCGTACTTGGTCGCGATCAGGTCAGCGCCAATGCCTTGCGGGGCGAAGTAGGACTTCATCGCGATCTCCGGGTTCGACGCCCAGGCGCCGCCGTTCGATCCCATCGGCACGCGGCTCATGGCTTCGACGCCGCCGCCGATCGCCATGTCGGCCTCGCCGGTCATGACCTTCGCCGCAGCGATGTTGCAGGCTTCGAGGCCCGAGGCGCAGAAGCGATCAACCTGCACGCCCGCGGTCGTTTCCGAATAGTCGGCATTCAGCACCGCAATGCGCGCGATGTCCGAACCCTGCTCGCCAATCGGCGTCACGCAGCCCAGGATCACGTCGTCGATCTTGTCGGTGTTAGCGAGGCCGTTGCGATCCTTGATCGCCTTCAGCGCCTGCGTCGCCAGCTGCAGCGAGGTGATCTCGTGGAGCGAGCCGGTGTTCTTGCCCTTGCCACGCGGGGTGCGGACTGAGTCATAGATATAGGCTTCGGCCATGCGGGCCTCCTTTGAAGTCTGGCCCGTCTGGGGCCGTAAGGGGGCGGGCGCCGAACTGGCCGGCGACCCGTCAGAAAGCGTCGGCAGGCAGCGCCATCACAGGCGCGGCGCCTGTCTTTACCTTTGCGAGATGTGACGTAGCGTCAGGCAAGACCCTGTCAAAGAAATACCGGGCAGTAGCAAGTTTATCCGCATAGAAGCGGTCGTCGCTGCCTTCCTTGGCAAGAGCTGCCTTGGCCATCTTCGCCCACATCAGCGCGAACGCGGTGAGGCCGAACAGCTGCAGGTAGTCATGGCTGGACGCGCCAGCATTGTCGAAGTTCGACATTCCGTTCTGCATCAGCCACATCGTGGCTTCCTTCAGCTGCGCCGTTCCCGTGCGCACGCCCTCTACATAGGGCTTCATCTTCTCGTTCGCTTCGTTCTCGGAAACGAATTCCTCAAGGTCCGAGAAGAAGCCGAACACCGCCCGGCCGCCATTGGCGGCCAGCTTCCGGCCGACAAGGTCGAGCGCCTGGATGCCGTTGGTGCCTTCATAGATCAACGCGATCCGCGCATCGCGCACGAACTGCTCCACGCCCTGTTCCAGCGTGTAGCCAGTGCCGCCATGCAGTTGCAGCGCATCCGACGCGCACTTGAACCCACGGTCGGTGAGGAAGCCCTTGATCACCGGCGTCAGCAGCGTCATCCGGTCTTCGGCCTTCTCGCGCACATGTGCATCCGGCGAGACTTTCTCCAGGTCGCCCTGCAGCGCGGTCCAATAGCAGAACGCGCGGCCGCCCTCTGTGAACGCCTTCATGTCCATCAGCATACGCCGCACGTCCGGGTGCACGATGATCGGATCGGCCGGCTTGTCCGGCGCTTTGGCGCCGGTGATCGAACGGCCCTGCAGACGCTCGCGTGCAAAGTCCGCCGCGTTCTGGAACGCAATCTCGGCCTGCGCGAGACCCTGCATCCCGACGCCAAGCCGCGCCTCGTTCATCATCACGAACATGGTGCGCATGCCCTTGTGCGGCTCGCCGACAAGATAGCCCGTCGCGCCGTCATAGTTCATCACACAGGTCGCGTTGCCGTGGATGCCCATCTTCTCTTCAAGGCCGCCACACTGGAACGCGTTGCGTGCGCCAAGCGTGCCGTCCGTGTTCACGAAGAACTTAGGCACGATGAAGAGCGAGATGCCCTTGATGCCTTCCGGCCCGCCTTCGATGCGCGCGAGCACGAGCTGGATGATGTTCTCGGCAAGGTCCTGTTCCCCGCCCGAGATCCAGATTTTCTGGCCGGTGATCTTGTAGCTGCCGTCCGGCTGGGGAACCGCCTTGGTGCGGATAAGGCCCAGATCGGTTCCGCACTGCGGTTCGGTCAGGTTCATCGTGCCCGACCATTTGCCCGTCATCATGTTGGGCAGGTACGTCTTCTTCTGTTCGTCGGAACCGCCGGTTTCAATGGCTTCGGCGGCGCCCCGCGTCAGGCCCGGATACATCGAGAAGGCCATGTTGGCGGACGAACACATTTCGAGCACGGGAATCGCCACGACACGCGGCAGGCCCTGTCCGCCCCATTGCTGGTCGGCAGACATCGCGATCCAGCCATCGTTCGACATCTGCTGGTAGGCTTCGCGGAACCCTTTCGGCGTCGTCACCGATCCGTCGGGATTCCGCTTGCATCCTTGCTTGTCGCCGATCGCATTGAGCGGCTGGAGCACTTCGGTCGCGAACGCTGCGCCGCCGTCGAGGACCGCATCGACGATATCCGGCGGCGCGTCAGAGAACCTTGGAAGGTTCGAGTAAGTCCCTATCTCAAGCACTTCATTGAGCAGGAACTTCATGTCCCTGAGCGGCGCCTGATATCTGGGCATAAATCCTCACCTTCCCGTCATGTCGTTACAGACACGAGCCGAGGGCTCCGAAAGCTGAACGCCTCGGCCTCTTACCACCACGACGATTGCCGTCGAGCCTGACTTTGCGTCAGGAGTCCAGATGCGCTGCGTCGCCGTCGAGTCCGGCACGTGCAACGCGCTCATAAGCACGCGCCGACTGTTCCACTTCAGCGCCTGGTCCGAGCTCCTGAAGCTTCTCTTCGGTCCACTTGACGCCCTTGTTGAGCGTCTCGAGCGCCGCCTCGATGTCCTCGCGCTGTTTCTCCAGATTCTTGATCTGCTCGCGGGACTTCTTGAGCGACAGCTTGAGCTGCGCGCGGTGGCCTTCGAGGGTGTAGAGGTCGAGGATCTCCCGGATATCAGAAAGCGAGAATCCCACGCTCTTGCCCTGAAGGATAAGCTTCAGCCGCGCGCGATCCCGCGTCGAGTAGACGCGGTTCAGCCCGTCACGCGTGGGCGAAAGCAATCCTTTGTCTTCGTAAAAGCGAAGCGCGCGCGGCGTCACCTGGAATTCTCGCGCAAGTTCGCTGATGGTGTACGTCTTCAATCTCTGCCTCCCGTTGCATTTTTTATCTGCTCTGTGGGGGAGCACAGGCTGCGTCATTCAATTAACGCTCAGTAACACGTAACGTCAGCTGCCCCTTGGGTCAATCTGGGTTCCATACCGGCTTTCGGAGGGAACCCGGACCCAACATTTAACGACCGTTAACCGTATCCCGTCCAACTGGCGGTTGGTGCGGGTTTGCAGCAGGTTTTGCGGCCCGATTCGGAGCTGGAAATGACCCAGGGACCCTGGAGTGTGAAGGGAATCGACCCGAAAGCGCGGTCGGTTGCCCGTGAGCGCGCCCAGCGCCAGGGCGTGACCCTTGGCCAGTACCTGAACTCCCTCCTGCTCGAGGGTGGCGAGGAGGGCATTTTCGAAGAGGTCGATCTCGCCGAGCCGCTCCCGCGCGCCGCCGACAATTCCGACTACCGCCGCATGTCCCAGGAAATCGACATGCTGGCCCAGCGCCTCGAAGCCTCGACCGCACGCTCCTCGCGCGCCGTATCCGGCATCGACAAGTCGATCCTCGGCCTCATGGGCAAGGTGGATGCATCGGGCAAGGCGCAACTCCAGGCGCTCGAACGCGTCACCCGCGCGATGGGCGAGATCGAATCGACCCAGTCCGCGCTCCGCACCCGCATCGACACGCTGGAAGCTGGCCATGGCGGCGGCAATGTCGAAGGCCTCAAGTCGCTCGAAGCAGCGCTTGGCCGTCTTGCTGACACCGTCTCCACACAGATGCGCGATGCGCAGCGCGACCAGGACCAGTTCCGCACGCTGTTCGACGACAAGGTCAGCCAGGTCTCCAGCCGTGTCGATGACGTCGCCCGTTCGGTCGACAATGTCGTCAACAACGCCGTGCGCTCGACCAGCGAAGGCCTCACCGGCCGCATCAATCAGGTCGAGGAGAAGATGTCCTCGGTCGAGCGCCGTATCGAGGCGGGCCTCAACAAGATCACCGATGCCGCCGCGCGCTTCGAGAATTTCGAGACTAAGGCCGAGCGCGCTGTCGGCGACACGACCTGGCGCATGGAACGCGCACTCGAAACCAACCTCACCCGCTCGCGCGAGATGTCGAAGCAGGTGCTGGAGCGCGTCGACGGCATCGAGGAGAAGAACCGCGAGGCGATGAATTCGCTGGGCGAAGCCGTCTCCCGCATCACCGAACGCCTCAACCGCGCCGAGCGCAAGTCGGACAACGCTGTCAGCGTTCTCGAACGCGCCGTATCCGAAATCGACGAGCGCACGCAGCGCGGCGGCCGTCAGGCCGATGATTTCACCCAGCTTCAGGCCAGCTTCCAGAAGCGCCTCGACACCTTTGCCGAGGACATGGCCCGCCCGATCCACGCAATCCGCGCCGACGTCGAACGCCGCCTCGAAGAGGCCATGCGCAGCGGCAGTCCGGAAAAGGTCGAGCGCCTCGAAACGACCATCCGCCAGCTGCAGGAACAGATCCGCGTCTCCGAAGCCCGTCAGGCCGACGCCGTCGAGGCGATGAGCGCCCAGGTCGACCGCCTGTCCCGCGCCGTCGATGAACGCCTCCGTACAGTCGAAGCCCGCGGCGATAACCGCTCCATCGACGATGTCCGCCGCGAAATGGCGCGCCTCGCCGACACCATCGACGCCCGCCTCGGCAACGTCGAAACCTCGACCCGCGCCGACATCGGCCGCCTCAACACCGCCGTCGACGACAAGCTGCAGGCGCTCGAGAAGCGCAGCGCTGGCGCGATCGACGCCGTGGGCGAACAGGTCGCCCTTGTCGCCGAACGTCTCCAGAAGCGCCATGACGAAAGCGTCCAGCGCCTCTCCGACCGCATCAATGAAACCGCCTCCGCAAGCCGTCCGATGGACAATGCGGAGATCGACCGCCTTGCTGACCGTCTCGACGAGCGTGTGAAGGAAAGCGAGCGCCGCTCGGCCGAAGCCATCGGCCAGATCGGCGAACAAGTCGCACGTGTCGCTGATCGCCTGCAGGGCCAGCACATCGAGGCGCTGCGCTCTTTCGAACACCGCCTCGAAGAGTCAGGCCGCACCTATGAAAGCCGCCTCGCTGACGTGATGTCAGAACTCCAGGGCCGCATGCAGGACCTGAGCGACCAGTCCGCCAACGCGCTTGCGCCGATGCAGAAGACGGTCACCTCGATCGCCCGCCGTATCGAGGGCCTCGAAGATGGCCGCCGAGGTGAAAGCCACGCGCCCGCTGTCACGCGCGACATCCCGGTCGTGCATGACGAATACGTCGTGCTCGACGACGATCCGGCTGACGAAATCCTCGAACCGAAGATCGCGCCCGCCGCCATGGCCGCCGTCGCCAAAGCGGATGACGGCGTCGAGACCGACAACATCGTCGGGGTCGAGCCGCCGCCTTTCGACCGCAAGACCGATCCGCGCGACGCTCACCTGTTCGCCGAAGAGAAGCCGGCTGACACGGCCGCCCCGTCCGCCGAAGCCGCCAGCAATATCGACGACCTGCTTGAAGCCGACGCTGACATCTTCTCCGGCCCCGCACCTGCCGGTGAATTCGTCGCCGACCTCCCGGCCGACGATAGCCGCGAGAAACTCTCCGGCGGTTATCTTGAAGAAGCACGCCGCGCCGCCCGCGAGGGCCGTCGCTTTGCTCCCGTCACCGCCAGAAAAGGCATTGGCAAAGGTCCGCTGATCGCCTCTGGCATGCTCGCTGTGGCCGTTGCCGGCGGCGCCGCCTTCACCGTCATGCGCGGCAAGCAGGAAGCCAAGCCCGACGATTTCGCCAAGCTCGACCCGTCAGCCCCCGCGCCTGCCGCCGCTGCCCCCGGCGCTGCCGATTCCGTCCTGTTCAACGAACACGCCAGCGACGCCACGGCGCCAGTCGCCGGCGCAACTGACCTCTTCGACGAAACCGCCAAGCCCGGGGCAGCTCCTGCCGCAGCCGCTCCGCCCCCCGTCGCCTCCGCCGGTGTTACGATCGAGGAAGCCGTCCGTAACGGCGACCCGGTCGCCCTGCACGACTACGCGCTCGAACTGCTGCAGGCGGGCGAAAAGCAGAAAGCCGTCGGCATGCTCAAGGACGCGGCTGGCCGTGGCCTCGTCATGGCAGAATACCGCCTGGCCAAGCTCTACGAGAAGGGCGAGGGCGTTCCGCGCGATATGGCCGCCTCACGTTCCTGGACCGAGAAGGCGGCGATTGGCGGCAACGTGAAGGCCATGCACGATCTCGCCGTGTTCTACGCCGAGGGCGACGCCGGCCCGCAAAGCTACGCCGCTGCCGTCGAATGGTTCCGCCAGGCCTCCGATCTCGGCCTCGTCGACAGCCAGTACAACCTTGCGGTCCTTTATGAGCAGGGCCTCGGCCTCAGCCAGGACAAGCCGGAAGCCGCCTACTGGTTCGAAATCGCTGGCCGCGCCGGTGACCAGGATGCCGGCCGCCGCGCCCGCGCCCTGTTCGGCGAGATGCAGCCCACGCAGGCCGAAGCCATCAAGCGCAAGGCCCGCTCGTTCATTCCCAAGGCGTCGATCCCACGCGCCAACGGCGAATTCGGCAAGCGCCCGTGGGACGTCGCCACGCCTGCCCAGATCCAGGAAGCTCAGCGCCTCCTCCAACGCCTCGGCTACAGCCCAGGCGCCGTTGACGGCAAGATGAGCGTCCGCACCACCGACGCCATCCGTAACTTCCAGCGCGAGAACGACTTGACGGTCAACGGCGAGGCCACTGTCTCGCTGCTCGGTCAGCTTCGCTCCGCAACGCTCGACGCTACCCGCTAGCCCTCAACCGACAAGGGCGCTGCAACAGGCGTCACAGCCCATCGCAGCGGCCCCGCTCTGACAGGAAGCGTCCTGCCCCACACACCTAGGTGTGCGAGGATTTCGTATCCTGGCGTTCCGGCATCACTTTCGGGATCAGCATCGGCGTGCTCTTGCGGTAGTTCTCGTACGTGTCGCCGAAAGCGTCGACGAGGTCACGTTCCTCGAACTGGATCGCCACCAGGATGTACGCCGTGGTCACCGCTGCGAACACGAGGTGCGCAATCGTCATTGTCGGCGCGAACCAGAAGATCATCAGCCAGCCAATGTAGAGCGGGTGCCGCACGACCCTGTAGAGGCTCGGCGTGTGGAACTGCGGCGCGACATAGGGCCTGTCGAGCAGCGCTCGCCACACCTGCTTCAGACCGAACAGGTCGAAATGGTCGATCAGGAAGGTGGTGTAAAGCAGCAGCGCCCAGCCGAGCATGTAGAAGACGGTGATTGTGGTGCGCACCGCGCCTTCCGGCGCATCCCACACCACGCCGCCGATCGGCTGCCACATGACAAAGAGGCCCACCAGAAGCAGCGAGCTCATCAGCACGTAGGTCGAGCGCTCGGCCGCTTCTGGCACGAACTTGGTGAACCAGCGCTTGAATGCCGGCCGCGCCATGCCGCTGTGCTGGACAGCGAAGAGCGTGAGAAGACCGAGGTCGATGGCCAGCGCCATGCCCATCGGCATGGTGGGAGCGCCATCGAGCGTGGTCGGCGTCACGAAGCCGCCGATGAAGCCGATGGCATACACAAACACGCCAAGAAAGACGGCGTAGGAGAGGAGGCCGTAAGTGAATATTCCGAAGCGCGACATTTGTTTTTTCCTTTTCTTATTGCGCAGTTCAGAGGCGTGCTGAATGCGCCCAACCGGCCGCGGGCACAGGGGGCGATTCCGCCAAATTGCAGGGAAGGACCCTCCACTTTTGGCATGGGGGTCATGACGAAAGCGAATGCGCGGCCGGAGATTGGAGGCACGGATTTTCCGCCCAGCGAGCGAGAAGCCGCGGCCCCCGAGCCAATTACCCCCGTCATATTCGGGTATTAGCTATAAAGCAGAACCTCTGGACGCCTTCCGGTGCGCGTTTCACGCGCGTAGAACAGCCCAATGTTGATTCACCTGCCCATCGCCCAGATCGCGGTTGATCCGCTGATTCTCGTGGTGATCGGCATGCTGGTCGGTTTCCTGTCTGGCCTCTTCGGCGTCGGGGGCGGTTTCCTGCTCACGCCCCTCCTTATCTTCTACGGCGTGCCCGCCGCCGTCGCGGTTTCCACCCAGGCCAACCAGGTCCTCGCAACCTCCATCGCCGGCGTCTCCGCCCACTGGCGTGAACGGCAGGTCGACACGCGTCTCGGCACGCTGATGCTGATGGGAGGCCTGGCGGGATCGACGATCGGCGTCGGCGTCTTCAGCCTGCTCAAGTATTTCGGCGTCGTCGATGCAACGATCTCGGTCCTCTACATCGTCTTCCTCGGCGTGATCGGCGGACTGATGGCGTGGGAGAGCGTCGGCGCGCTCGGCAAGTCCGGCGGCGACCCCGGCCGGCGCACGCGCCTGCGCCTGTGGATGCGCGGCCTGCCGATGAAGCGCCGCTTCCCGCGCTCCGGCCTTTACATCTCGATCATCCCGCCGCTCGGCATCGGCTTCTTCGTCGGCATGCTCGCCGCCATTCTCGGCGTCGGCGGCGGCTTCATCCTCGCGCCTGCGATGGTCTACCTGCTCGGCGTGCCCACGCGTGTCATGGTGGGGACCTCTCTGTTCCAGATCATCTTCCTCACCGCCTACGTCACCTTCCTGCAGGCGACCTTCAACGGTACGGTCGATCTCGTCCTCGCAGCAGTCCTTATGATCGGCGGCGTCATCGGCGCGCGCTGGGGCACGATGGCCGGCCGGCGTCTCAAGGCTGCGCAACTCCGCCTCCTTCTCGCACTGCTCGTCCTCGGCATCGCAGGCCGCCTCGTCTACGAGCTCTACGTCGCGCCCAAGCCAGAATACCGGCTGGAGGACGTCGCCTGATGCGCCGCCTCGCCTTGATCCTCGCGCTCCTTGCCGCCCCCGCCGCGACCGCCCAGCGCGTGGAGGGTTCAGATCGCCCCTTCATGGCCGCCGGGCTGGCCGAGGACGTCGTCGAGCTCAAGGTGAACTACACCGACAGCCGCATCGTCCTCTTCGCCACCGCGCCCCAGCCGGAAAACGCGACGTCGGGCATGGCCGTCGCCCTTATCGGCCCGATGGCCCCGCAGAAGATGGTCCGACGCACGAGCGCAGGCGACCAGACCATTGAATTCGTCGCCGCCCCACAGGTGTTCATCGTCGGCGCAGAACCGCAGGTGACCTCCAGCGTCGGCCTCGACGTGATGGCTGAACAGGGCCTCAACGCCCAGGCCTTCGCCATGCCGCGCTCGGATCAGCTGATGTCGCCCGATCTCGACGCCTGGCGCGCCGCCTTCGTGAACCTCAAGATGGACGAGGGCCTTTACGCCTTCGGCAAGGTCTCGATCGAGCGGCTCGACGGCGGTCTACGCCGCGCGAAGATCACGCTCCCAACCAATGCGCCGCCCGGCGACTATCGCGTCCGCGCCGTTGCCTTCCGCAATGGCCAGCCCGTCGGCGAAACCCAGCAGACCCTAAGCATCGTCCGCAGCGGCCTCGACGCGACACTGTTCGACCTCTCCCGCCAGCACGGCTTTATTTACGGCTTCGTCGCCGTCCTGCTAGGCAGCCTTGTCGGCGCGGCCGCGGCCTGGTTCGGCCGGAAGTAGGTTAGTCCCGGAACGCCGCGACCTGCTCGCTGGTCGCCAGCAATTTTCCCGACCGGCTCCACAGCTTCAGCTCGTGGTCGAAATACCCGCCCTCGCACCGCCGGCAGTGCACTTCGCTCAGGATCCACCCGCCGCCCACTTCGATCAGCTCCTCCGGCGTCGCATGAAAGTGCGTTGTCATCGAAATCGTCGACGACCCGCTGATCGAATTGCGCTTCCAGATCACACGCGGCGGCGCATGATCGGCCAGCGCAGCGATTTGCAGAATGTCGATCGGCCGCGCATCGCTGTCGCGCACCCACACCAGCGAACTCGCGGGCAATGCAGGATCGGCCTTCGGCGAACGCGGCGGCGGCGTGATCCAGCGTGACTGGTACTTCGCGCCAAACCCCGATGGCGGCGCCCATTCGAACAGTCCCTCCGCATCCGGCGATGGCGCAGCCGGCATGATCGCGTCGGTAAACCGCGTCGTCTCGCGTCTCACGCCGAACGTCGCCTGCGCATGGGCGCAGACCTTGTCCCTCTGCACCAGCTCCGACCGCCAGAACTGCAGTCGCGCGCCCGAGCGCAACAGTCGCGTCGAGACCTGGAACGGCCCTTCGCCTATCGCCTCGATGAACAGCACGCTGAGCGACAGCGGATCGCCGTTCGAGCCCGGCTCAAGCATAGCCGCCTTCAGCAACGCCGCGCCGGTCCATCCGCCGAACTGGCTGCCGAACCCGCGATATGCAGGATCAACCTGCCCGTCCCACAGGTTCTCGCCGGCCGGCAGCAACAGGATGGAATCTTCGAACGATGTCATGCGACCACCCTTGGCGGCGCATGTCCGCCCGGGTCAACCATCGATCTCTATAAGCGTCGTTCAGCCCGGCTTATCGCCCTTATCGCGGTCACGATGGGGCACGATTACAAGCCAGAACACGGTACTGAACAGTACCCCGGCAATCAGCACCACCACCGAAAGCCACGGCCAGTATTGCTGTCGCAACGCGCTCGTCGGCTCCAGTGTCAGAAGCCCCGCTGAAACCGCGATCGCCGGAATGACGCCCGTCAGCGCCATGACCCGCCGCATTCCTGCGGTGTGGCGCACTACCACCACCTCGTTGGACGCGCCTTGAACGCCGCCGCGCTTTCGATCGCTGCGCCGACCTTGAAGCACGCCTCTTCGTCCAGCGCCTTCCCGATCACCTGCAGCCCCAAAGGCAGGCCTTGGCTGTCGACGCCCGCCGGCACCGCGATCGCAGGCAGACCTGCAAGGTTCGCCGTCACCGTGAAGATGTCGTTGAGGTACATCGCGACTGGATCATCACCCTTCTCGCCATACCCGAACGCCGCGCTCGGCGTCGCGGGCGTCAGCAGCGCATCGCACTGTTTGAACGCCTCTTCGAAGTCGTTGAGGATCTTCGTCCGGACCTTCTGGGCCCGGAGGTAATATGCGTCGTAATACCCCGCGCTCAGCACATAGGTGCCGATCAGGAGGCGGCGCTGAACTTCCGCGCCAAACCCCTTTGCGCGCGTTGTCTCGTAGGTCGACGTCAGCGACCCGTCACCCGATTGCCGCGCCCCATAACGGATGCCGTCATAGCGCGCGAGGTTCGATGACGCCTCGGCCGGGGCCACGATGTAATAGGCCGGCAGCGCGTATTTGGTGTGCGGCAGCGATACATCGACGATCGTCGCGCCAGCTTCCTTCGCCCACGCGATGCCCTGGCGCCAGAGCTTCTCGATCTCTTCCGGCATGCCGTCGACGCGGTATTCCTTCGGCACGCCGATCTTCATACCCTTGATCGATTTGCCCACCGATTTCGTCCACTCCGGCACTGGCAAGTGCAGCGACGTGGAATCCTTCTTGTCGCCCGAACACATCACCTCGAGCATCAGGGCTGCGTCCTTCACGGACTTGGCCAGCGGCCCGGCCTGGTCGAGGGAGGAGGCGAACGCCACCATGCCGTACCGGCTTGCGCGGCCGTATGTCGGCTTGATGCCGACCGTACCGGTGAAGGCGGCCGGCTGGCGGATAGATCCGCCCGTGTCAGACGCCGTCGCCGCAAGACAGAGGTCCGCCGAAACCGCAGTCGCCGAACCGCCCGACGATCCACCCGCCGTCAGCTTCACGTTCGACCCCGCGCGCCGCCACGGCGAGGCCGGCGGTCCGAAGCGCGATGTCTCGTTGGCCGAACCCATGGCGAACTCGTCCATGTTCAACTTGCCGAGCATCACAGCGCCCTGGTCCCACAGGTTCTGCGTAACCGTGCTTTCGTATGTCGGGGTGAATTCGCCAAGAATGTTCGAGCATGCAGTCGTGCGCACGCCTGCCGTACAGAACAGGTCCTTGATGCCAAGCGGTGCGCCTTCCAGCTTGCCGCCCTTGCCGGCCTTCAGCTTCGCGTCCGAGGCTTCCGCCATCTTCAGCGCCTTTTCAGGCGTCACGACGACATACGCATTGAGATGCGGGTTCGACTTGTCGATCTCCGTCAGGAAAGCCTGGGTGATCTCCTTCGACGAGAACTTTTTCGCCTTCAGGCCATCAACCGCATCGGAGAGCGTGAGTTGAGTGAGATTGGTCATCTACAGAGTCTTTTCGAAGAAAATGCTCAACGGGTGATCGACATTCTTGCCGTAGGCGCTGCGCTGCGAGTACCCGCACGTCTCGTAGAGACGCAGCGCCTCGGGTTGTCGCGGCCCGCACATCAGGATCAGCTTCTGCGCGCCACGCTCGCGCGCGATGGCCTCCAGCCGGCGCAGCACAAGCTTCGAAATTCCGCGCCCACGAAACTGCGGCCGCACCAGCATCCGTTTCACTTCCAGCGCGCGCAGCTCGTCGACAGGCTCATGCGCCATCAGCGCGCCCGAGCCGGCGGCTGCGCCATCCACGCGTGCAATCACCAGAACGCCATGCCCGGCGAGTTCTTCCGTGGTCGTTGGAACGATGCCGTTCTCTTCGTCTTCCGGATAAGTCGCCAGCACGAACGCAGACATGTCGTCGAACAGCGCAAGGCTGTCCGCCGCCCGCGGGTCTTCCACCGCCAGCGTCACCTGATCCCGGATGACGGGAGCAACCGCCATCTACTCGACCACTTTTGGCACGACGAAGAAGCCGTCTTCCGACTTCGGCGCATTGGCCAGAACCTGGTCACGGATATTACCGTCGGAAATCACATCCTGGCGCATCGGAAGCTTCATCTCGACCGGCGTGGTCATGGCCTCGACGCCGTCTACATCGACCTCGTTGAGCTGCTCGATCCACGCCAGAATGCCGTTCAGCTCCTTGGCCATCGGCTCCAGCCGTTCCTCGGGAACCGCAATCCGCGCCAACCGCGCCACCTTGCGAACCGTGTTCTTGTCGACGCTCACGTTCTTATCCTCTTTGGGGGAAAAATCGCCCCGGTCGCCTGCCCTAGACGCCTCCGCCTTCCGCATCAAGCCGCAACCGGCTAAACCCCCGCCATGCCGCTGGTTTCGCTTGAAGACCTGCCGCCGAATGGCGCGCTTCTTGGCCTCGATCCGGGGTCCAAGACAATCGGCGTGGCAGGATGCGATCCGGGGCGGATCATCGCCAGCGCCGTTGAAACGATCGTGCGGGGCAAGAAACTTGCCCCCTCGCTCGACCGACTGTTCCAGATATACGACCAGCGCCAATCGGTGGGGATCGTCATGGGCCTGCCGGTCAACATGGACGGAACCGAGGGTCCCCGCGCCCAGTCGGCCCGATCGCTTGTCCAGAACATCTTCGCCCGCCGTGACGTTCCGCTCGCCTTCTGGGACGAGCGGCTATCCACAGCCGGCGCCGAACGTGCTCTGCTGGAAGCCGACGCCAGCCGCGCCCGCCGGGAGGAAGTCATCGACAAACTCGCAGCCGCCTGGATCCTCCAGGGCGCGGTCGACAGGCTAAACGACCGCCGCTGACCGGGATCGCTGACTCAGGCCGTCCCCAGCATCCCGTCGTGGTTTTCATTGTAGAAGAGTTCGCGAGGCCGCCGCAGCGTGTTTACGCCGAGCACCCTGGCCGTGATCATCCAGCCCATCGCGCGCACCTTGTTGCGGGCGGCGTCGGCGATCCCCGCCATGGCGTCCCGGTCCGGCTTGCCGCGCGTTTCCATCTGTTTGCGCAAGGTGTCGCTGGCTGCCTCGACTTCGCGAGCCATGCTCATGATCAGCGCCTCGACGTTCGTCACCAGGCTCTTGGGCTGCTGACCCGGATGCATGCGGATATTGAGGCCATCCGAACTCTGATGATCACGTGGCAGCGGCAGCATGTTCCATCCGCCATAGGGCGTCATCTGGAGGTAGCACAGGAGAAAATCGCGGCACGGCCCCAACCAGCACTCTTCGGGAATCATCAGATACGGCGCGACGTTGACGCCATCGGGAAGATTGCCGTTCAGCTGGCTGATGAAGGCCAGCATCCTCTGCCGGTCGTCTTCCATCTTCTCGCCCAACGCGGCGTCCGTCTTGACGACGCTGGACTCGTCATCCGGCGAAAGCCCCATCGCCGCCATCAGGCGGCCGCCCTTTGTCGCAGGATCGAACAGCTCTTCGGGCATGATCCGCTGCGCTATGGTTTGCGGAGCCGCCTGGGGCCGCTTGGGAAGCTCCAATGCCTCCAGCGCCTGCAGGTTCTGCTCCGACATGATCGATGCGGCAGCGGGTTTCGGCGGCGACGGCTTCTTGCCGAATGCCATGGCTCAGTCTCCCAACCCCTCGGAGCCCAAGCTATCGGACCCAAATTAAGGGGCGTTTAAGCAAATCCGGAAATGTCGCGACAGCGCAGCTTGCCTGCCCACGACTCCCTCGCTATCACCCCCCAAATCGCGGGACATTTGCATGGCGGACTACGCCTTTCCCCATCGACACCTTCTGGGTATCGAGGGCCTGAACCGGCTCGACATCGAGACATTGCTGGAGCTGGGTAACCGATACGTCGAGCTCAACCGGACGCGCGTCAAGCACGCCAACGTCCTTGCGGGCCAGACGCTGGTGAACCTGTTCTTCGAGAACTCAACCCGCACGCAAGGCTCATTCGAGATCGCAGGCCGCCGCCTTGGCGCCGATGTGGTGACGATGCCGATCGCCACCTCTTCCGTGAAAAAGGGCGAGACGCTGATCGACACCGCCATGACGCTCAACGCCATGCGCCCCGACCTGCTGGTCATCCGCCATGGTTCGTCCGGCGCCGTTAAGCTGCTCTCGCGCAAGGTCGACTGCGCTGTCATCAACGCCGGCGACGGCACGCATGAGCATCCGACGCAGGCGCTGCTCGATGCCCTCACCATCCGCCGACGTGTCGGCGACATTGGCGGTCTCAAGATTGCGATCTGCGGCGACATCCTGCACAGCCGGGTCGCTCGCTCGAACGTCGCCTGCCTCAACATCCTTGGCGCCGAAGTCCGGCTCATCGCCCCGCGCACACTGACGCCGCCTGGCGCCGCCGACTGGGGCGCGAAGATCTTCACCGACATGCGCGCAGGCCTGAAAGACTGCGACGTCGTCATGATGCTCCGTCTACAGCAGGAACGGATGGACGGCGCCTACTTGCCCTCCGCTCGCGAGTTCTTCCACTTCTGGGGCCTCGACGAGGACAAGCTGAGCCACGCCAAGCCCGACGCCTTCGTCATGCATCCCGGCCCGATGAACCGGGGCGTCGAGATCGAAAGCGGCATCGCCGATCACAAGACGCGCTCGTTGATTACCGAACAGGTCGAGATGGGCGTCGCCGTCCGCATGGCGGTGCTCGAGACGCTGTCCAGGAACGTGCACGCCGGAGCCCAAAAATGACCGGCCGCACAGCAATCTATAACGCCCGCCTGCTCGACCCTGCCTCGGGCCTCGACGACAAAGGCGGCATCTACATCGAGAACGGCGTCATTGCCGATATCGGGGCAGGCGTCTCGAAGACAACCACCGCCGACGTGAAGATCGACGCCAAGGGCAAGGCGCTTGCCCCCGGCCTCATCGACCTTCGCGTCAAGACAGGCGAACCCGGCGCAGAGAATAAGGAGACGCTGGAAACCGCCAGCGATGCGGCTGCCGCAGGCGGCGTCACTACCTTCGCCGTCATGCCCGACACCGACCCGGTGATCGACAGCGTCGCCCTCGTCGACTTCATCCAGCGCCGCGCCGAAGGCGTCGCCAAGGTGAAAGTCCTGCCAACAGGGGGCCTTACCATCGGCCTCGACGGCGCGAAGATGGCCGAGATCGGTCTCATCAAGCAGGCCGGCGCTGCGTTCTTCACCAATGGCGACAAGCCGGTGGAAGACGCCGGCGTCCTTCGCCGCGCGATGAGCTACGCCGCCAGCTTCGATGTGCTGGTCGCTTCGCGCCCAGATACGCCCGCGCTCTCCAAGAACACCGTGATGAACGCAGGCGCCTTCGCAGCGCGCCTCGGCCTGCGCGGAACACCGCCAGAAGCCGAATGGATCGCCCTCGCCCGCGACCTGATGCTGGCGGAAACCACCGGCGTCCGCCTGCTCGCCGACTGCATCTCGACCGAACGCTCACTCGGCGCCGTAGTGCGTGCGCGCAACAACGGCGTGAAAGTCGGATGTTCGGTCGCCGCCTACTCGCTGTTCTTCAACGAGCTCGATGTCGGCGACTACCTCACTTACTGCAAGGTCCAGCCGCCCTTCCGTAAGGAAGAAGATCGCATGGCCCTGATCGAAGCTCTCAAGCGCGGCGACATCGACGCCGTCGTCTCCGCCCACGATCCGCAGCCGACCGAAGACAAGCGCCTGCCCATCGGTGAAGCCGCTTACGGCGCCGTTGGCCTCGAAACACTGTTGCCCTGCCTTCTCTCGATCGCCGTGCGCGAGGACATCCCGCTGCTCGCCGCCCTGAAGCCCGTTACCTCGGGCCCCGCAGACCTGCTCGGCCTGCCGCAAGGCCGCCTCGCCAAGGGCGCGCCCGCCGACCTCGTCCTCTTCGATCCCGCTGCTCCCTGGGCTTGCGACCGCGACGACCTCTCGTCCCGCTCCAAGAACTCGCCCTTCGACGGCCGCAAGCTCGAAGGCAGGGTCTTGCGCACATGGGTCAATGGCGCGACCGTGTTCGAGCGCGGCTGAACCTGGGGGCGCACAGATGGACTTCTCACACATTGGCGTTTTCATCGTCCTGTGCGGTCCGCCGATCGTGCTGGGCTATCTGCTCGGCTCGATCCCGTTCGGCCTCGTGATCACGAAGCTTGCTGGCCTCGGCGACATCCGCGCCATCGGCTCGGGCAATATCGGCGCGACCAACGTGCTGCGCACGGGCCGCAAGGACCTCGCGCTTGCCACGCTACTGCTCGATGCGGGCAAGGCGGGCCTTGCCTTCTTCTTCTGCATCTGGGGCATGTGGTTCTTCTACGACAGCAGCCAACCAACCGGATACTATCACAGCTTCGGCCTGATCGCTGGCGCGGCTGCTTTCGTGGGCCACTGCTATCCGGTCTGGCTGGGCTTCAAGGGCGGCAAGGGCGTCGCCACCTATGTCGGCCTCCTGTTTGCCGCGATGTGGCAGGCGGGACTCGTCTTCGGCGTCGTCTGGCTGCTCACGGCGGCGGTCTTGCGCATGTCGTCCTTCGCCGCACTGGTTGCAACGCTCATCGTTCCAGTCTTCGCATGGTGGCTCAACCCGCTCGGCGATGACTGGATCGTCTTCGGCGTTCTCGCCATCCTGATCTACTGGCGCCATCGCGCCAACATCCAGCGCCTGCTCAATGGCACAGAGCCAAAGATCGGCTCGAAGAAGAAGGCGGATGCTGAAGCCGCCGCATCACCAGGTCCGCCTGCATAAAACCTTGCCTGCTTACCCCGGGCGAGACTGGGCAGACCGACTGAGGCTTTCGCGGATAGGCAGGATCGGCCCAATCACCTTTTTCCATCTGCCCGAACGTTATGCTTGGCCGCTGCCGTTCGGCGAAGACCTGACATGGCTGTCCAAGCTGGAACTCGCCGGTAAGGCCCAGGCCGATGTGGCGGGAACCACCTCCAGAGCCGTCTAATTCACCGGATGAAAATATTCTCCCCCTACGGGGGAGGGGTGGGACGACACATTCCCGCGAATTGACATTCCGGACGGCGCCCCCCAACTTCCCGCCGCATCCTCCCCCCAATAGCCCTGAAAACACGAGGAAAAATGCAGGTCGTCGTCGTAGAGTCACCCGGTAAGGTCAAATCCATCAACAAGTACCTGGGCCCCGGGTACAAGGTGATGGCGTCCTACGGGCACATCCGCGACCTGCCCTCGAAGGACGGTTCCGTGAAGCCCGACGAGGACTTCGCGATGACCTGGGACATCGACGGAAAGTCCGTCAAACACGTCAAGGAAATCGCCGACGCGGTGAAGAACGCCGACGGCCTGATCCTCGCTACCGACCCTGATCGCGAGGGTGAAGCGATCTCGTGGCACGTGCTCGAAGCCCTCAACAACCGGAAGGTCCTAAAGGGCAAGACCATCCAGCGAGTCACTTTCAACGCAATCACCAAGAAGGCCGTCACCGAAGCGATCGAACATCCGCGCGAGATTGATCAGCAGTTGGTCGATGCCTACCTCGCCCGCCGTGCGCTCGACTATCTCGTCGGCTTCTCGCTCTCGCCGGTTCTCTGGCGCAAGCTGCCGGGCTCGCGCTCGGCCGGCCGCGTGCAGTCCGTGGCGCTGCGCATCATTGTCGACCGCGAGATCGAGATCGAGCGCTTCATCACGCAGGAATACTGGCAGGTGCAGACGAAGCTGTCCGTCAACGGCAGCGAGTTCGAAGCCCGCCTGACCGAACTCGATGGCCAGAAGCTGCAGAAATTTTCGCTGCCCAACGCCGAAGCAGCCGCCCGCGCCCTCGCTGCCGTGAAAGCCGGCGCCTATCGTGTCGCCTCGGTCGAGGCCAAGCCCGTCAAGCGCAACCCGCCGCCGCCCTTCACCACCTCCACGTTGCAACAGGAGGCCGCGCGCAAACTCGGCTTCTCCGCCAGCCGCACCATGCAGGTCGCCCAACGCCT
This sequence comes from Hyphomonadaceae bacterium, assembly GCA_047601145.1. Classification (GTDB taxonomy): domain Bacteria; phylum Pseudomonadota; class Alphaproteobacteria; order Caulobacterales; family Hyphomonadaceae; genus UBA7672. The sequence goes on along the minus strand of JASGJW010000002.1, from coordinate 376,290 downwards.
CTATGAAGGCATCTCGATCGGCGGCGAGAACACCGGCCTCATCACCTACATGCGTACCGACGGCGTGCAGATGGCCGAGGAAGCCTACGCCGCCGCGCGTAGCGCCATCGCTCGCAATTACGGCAATGAATACGTGCCAGACGGTCCGCGCCGCTACACGTCGAAAGCCAAGAACGCGCAGGAAGCCCACGAGGCCGTGCGCCCCACCGACTTCAACCGCCGCCCGGGCGATGTGTCGATGGAACCCGACATGGCGCGGCTTTACGAACTCATCTGGAAACGCGCCGTCGCCTCGCAGATGGAAGCCGCTTCGCTTGAGCGCACCACGGTCGAGATCCCGTCCAGCGACGGCAAAGCCGTCCTGCGCGCCACCGGCCAGGTCGTGAAATTCGACGGCTTCCTGACGCTCTACCAGGAAGGTCAGGACGAAAAGGACGACGAGGAAGGCGGCCGCCTGCCGTCGCTGAAAGTGGGCGACGCGCCCAAACTCGTCGAAGCCACGCACACACAGCACTTCACCGAGCCGCCGCCGCGCTTTTCGGAAGCTTCGCTGGTCAAGCGCCTCGAGGAACTCGGCATTGGCCGCCCGTCAACCTACGCGTCCATTCTCTCGACGCTGATCGACCGCGAGTATGTGAAACTCGAACAGAAGCGCTTCACTCCGGAAGACAAGGGACGCCTTGTCACCATCTTCCTCGAGAAGTTCTTCGCGCGTTACGTCGAATACGATTTCACCGCCGGACTGGAAGAAAAACTCGACCTTGTTTCCGACGGCAAGTTGCCCTGGAAGGATTTCCTTCGCGACTTCTGGAAGGAATTCTCCGGCGCCATCGGCGCGACGGCCGAACTGCGTGTCTCGAACGTTATCGACGCTATCAACGACGTGCTCGGCCACCACCTCTTCCCCCGCGCACGGACGCCAACGGCAAGCAGCTTGATCCTCGTCAGTGCCCGACATGCGGCACCGGCCAGCTCTCGCTGAAGCTCGGAAAGTTCGGCGCGTTCGTCGGCTGCTCGAACTACCCCGAATGCCGCTTCACCCGCCCCTTCGGCGGCGATCCGAACAAGCAGTCGGACATCCCGCCGGAAGGCAAGCTGCTCGGCAACAACCCAGAGGGTGAACCCGTCTATCTCAAGTCCGGCCGCTTCGGCGCCTATGTCCAGCTCGGGCCCGATCCGATCGAGAAGGGCGAAAAGCCGAAACGCTCGTCCATCCCGAACGGATGGTCGGTGCCAGATCTCAACCTCGAACAGGGCCTCAAGCTCCTGTCCCTCCCGCGCGATGTGGGCAAGCACCCCGAGGATGGCGAGATGATCATCGCCAATCTCGGCCGCTATGGCCCCTATGTGAAGCACCTCACGACCTACGCCAGTCTGCCTGACGTGAACGAGCTGTTCGATGTCGGCATCAACCGTGCCGTCACGCTCATTGCCGAGAAGCGCGCCGGCAAGGGCGGCGGACGCGGCCGCCAGGCCGTCGCCCCGCTCAAGGAACTGGGCAAACACCCCGATGGCGAAGTCATCAACCTTTTCAACGGCCGTTACGGCCCCTATCTGAAGCACGGGACAATCAACGCGAACATCCCGCGCGGCGCCGACCCCGCCTCGATCACGCTGGAACAGGCGATCGAGCTGGTCGATGCCCGCGCAGCCGCGGCGCCCTCGACCAAGATGAAGGGCAAACGCGGCAAGGCCCCGGCCAAGAAGGCAGCGAAAGCCCCCGCCAAGACGGCGGCCAAAGCGCCTGCGCCCAAGGAAGGGAAAAAGGCGGCCGCAGCCAAAACCACTGGAGACAAGAAATCAACGACGACCAAAAAGCCCGCCGCCAAGAAGGCCGCGGCAAAAACCAAAACCGCGAAGAAGGCGACAAAAGCAGAGGCATGAGCCGAGCGCCCCGACCAAGCGGACCACCCACACGCGAGATGGTCCTCGACTATCTCGAGAAGAACCCGAGCCACGGCGCCAAGCGCGACATCGCGCGCGGCCTTGATGTCGCAACCGAGCACAAGCCCGAGCTGCGCCGCATCCTGAACGAGCTTGAAGCCGAAGGCGCCCTCGTTCGCACGGCCAAGCGCGCCTTCCAGCCGGCCGAACAGCCCCCGCCCACGGGCATCGTGAAGTTCGAACGTATCGATCGCGAGGGCGAACTCATCGGCCGCGCCATGGGCAAAGACGGCCCCTACGGACCGGACATCTTCTATGCCGGCCCCTCCGGCGCAAGCCACCGCAAGGGCGGCGCAACGCTGTCTGTGGGCGTCGGCGAGCGCGCCCTCTGCCGCATCGAGAAAGGTCGCGATGGCACTTGGCGCGCCCGTGCGATCAAGAAGATCGACGCCGCGCCCGAAACCTCACTGATCGGGGTTTACCGCGCCAACCGCTATGGCGGCACGGTGGAGCCGACCTCTCGCAAGGAGAAAGGCGACTTCATCATCGAGAAGTCCGACGCCCGCGATGCACGCGACGGCGACCTCGTGCGCATCAATGCGCGCCCGGCGCGTGGCTACGGCCCGCGCCGCGCCAGCATTGTCGAAGTCATCGGCCGCCTCGACGACCCGCGCGCTGCGTCCATCATCGCCATGCACACCCATGGCGTGCCGGATGAATTCCCGGAAGCCGTGATCGAGGAAGCCAACAACGCGAAGCCCGCCCCGGCCCCACGCGAGGACCTCACCCGCATCCCGCTCATCACCATCGACCCGGAAGACGCGCGTGACCATGACGATGCCGTCTATGCCGAACCTGATGGACATGGCGGCTTCCGCGTCATCGTCGCTATCGCCGACGTTTCGGCCTACGTTCGCGTCGGCACGGCGCTGGACCGCGAAGCCTATCGCCGCGGCAACTCCACCTACTTCCCCGACCGCGTCTCCCCGATGCTACCGGAACACCTCTCGGCCGATCTCTGTTCGCTCCGGGAAGGCGAGCTGCGCGAAACCTTCGCCGTCGAAATGTTCTTCAACAGCTCAGGCGCGAAGACCAAACACCGCTTCATTCGCGGCAAGATGCGCTCCGCCGCGAAACTGTCCTATCGCCAGGCGCAGGACGCCATCGACGGACGCCCGGACGACAAGACCCAACCGCTTCTCGAAAGCGTGCTGAAACCGCTGTGGGACAGCTACTTCTGCGTGGACAAGGCGCGCAAGAACCGCCACCCGCTCGACCTCGATCTTCCTGAGCGCCGCGTGCGCATCAGCGAAGAAGGCAAGATTGCCTCCATCAGCCTGCGTGAGCGTTTCGACGCTCACCGCCTGATCGAAGAGTTCATGATCCAGGCCAACGTCTGCGCCGCCGAGACGCTGGAAGACAAGCGCGCGCCGCTCATCTATCGCGTCCACGAGGAGCCGAGCGAGGAGAAGGTCAACGCCCTCTCCAACTTCCTGCCGACCATCGGCCTCAAATGGACGCGTGGCGAGAAGATCACCGGCGCGCGCTTCAACAGGCTGCTGGCTGATGTGAAGGGCTCGGAGAACGAGCCTCTCGTCAACGAGATGGTCCTGCGCACGCAGGCCCAGGCCCGCTACGCCAACGAGAATCTCGGCCACTTCGGCCTCAACCTCGCGAAGTACGCACACTTCACCTCGCCCATCCGCCGCTACTCCGACCTCATCGTCCACCGCGCCCTCATCCGCGCGCTGGGCCTCGGCCCGGATGGCATGACGGACCAGGATCGCGTTCGCCTCGAAGAGATGGCCGAACACGTCACGATGACCGAGCGCCGCTCCATGGCGGCAGAGCGTGAAGCCACCGATCGCTACCTCGCCATCTACATGGCGGATCGCGTCGGCGCGATCTTCGATGCGCGCATTGCCGGTGTCACGCGCTCCGGCCTCTTCGTGCGCCTCGCCGAGAATGGCGCGGATGGCTTCATCCCGGCGTCCCGTCTGTCGGATGAATACTGGATCTACGATGAGACCAGCGCCGCGCTTGTCGCGCAGCGTTCCGGCCAGCGCTACGAGCTCGGCATGAGCGTGCAGGTGAAACTGATGGAGGCGACGCCGCTCACCGGTGGCCTGCTCTTCTCGATGCAGTCCCCGCCGCGCGCGCGCCGACGCGACCTCAAGATGCCGGAACGCGAAACCCGCAACTTCCGCGACCGCGGCGACGGCAATCCTGCCCGCAAGCGCCCGACCGACGGCGGCGGCCGCCCGCCCAACATCCGTCATTCGACGAAGAAGGGCCCAGCCGGCAAGGGCAAGGCGAGCTACGGCAAGAATAAGAAGCGCAAGGGCAGATAACCTGCGCGCACGCTTCCATCCTTCGAGGCGATCGCCTTCTGCGATCCATCAAGATGAGGCTCTGTAGCTCTCACCCTGAGGTTTGGGCGCGAAGCGCCAAAAGTCTCGATTGGCGGGAGCGTGCTTACCGGCCCTCCCGTTGACTGCGCCCGGCTACCGGTCCAACTCAGATACATGACCAAACCCTTCGATCCGGACGATGATCCCGCACAGGTCGCTGCCGCCAAGGCTGCTGCAGCGAAGAGCCTGTCGGAAGACGACCTGCTCCGTGAGGATCCGGCCAATCTCGTCGCCAATCCGGCCACGCCGCGCGATGCCGCGACGCTGATCCTTTACCGCATGACGCCAGATGGTCCGCGCATCCTGATGGGCTGCCGCTCGGCCGGCCACGATTTCATGCCCGACAAGTATGTCTTCCCGGGCGGGCGCGTCGATGAAGAGGATGCCTCTGCTCCGGCCCTAACCGAACTCTCCGAAGAAGTCGACACAACGCTTCGCATCGGCGCCCAGCGCGCCACACGCGCCTTCCCGCTGACGGCCGTGCGCGAAGTCTTCGAGGAGACCGGTCTGATCGTCGGCCGTAAGGCCAGCGGCCTCGCTGGCGTCCCCGCCACGTGGTCCGACTACTATGCGCAGGGGGCCGCTCCGTCGCTCGCCAACTTCCACTTTGTCGGCCGCGCCATCACGCCGCCCATGCGCCACAAACGCTTCGACGCCCGCTTCTTCATGGCCGACGCCAGCGATGCGCTCATCGACGATCGCCCGCCCATCGATGGGCGCGAGCTCAACGATCTCCGCTGGTTCACCCTCGCCGAAGTCGCCAACCTCGACCTGCCCAACGTCACCCGCTTCGTCATCTCGGAAGTCGAGGCTCGCCTCGTGAAGCAGGAAGCCGTGCGCCCGTTTTATCTCTACTGGTCGCAAAGCGGTCACGTCCGCGAACGGCTCTAGCGCCCGCTCGACTTGGCGGCGAGGAAGAGCGCCTCTTCATAATCACCGCCAAAATCCACGCGGTTGATCTCCGTCAGCGGGATTTCGGTCAGCTCCCTCTCCCACTCTGCGTCCGGCGTGATGTGATAGAGCTGCACCGTCGCGGCATCGACCGCCACCAGCCGCCCGATATAGCAATCGTATCCCTGCCCATCCGGATGCGGCACGTGCACGGTGAATATCGGAAACGCCTTCCCCGCGCCGGCGATGATGCTGGCCAGCGATTTGAGGTCGACCGGGACTTGCTTTGCCCGCGCCGCTCCGCGCGCCGCCAGGGCCCGCTCGATGAAGCCGGAATGCGGCTCGGGGATCACGCTGGTCACATCCTGATAGCGCATGCAGGCGACGCCGTTCAGCCGGATCGAGCCGTCCACGATCTCCAGGGCGAAATAGCTGGGCCCTGCGGCCACCACATACCCGGTCAGCCAGCCGGTCTCGATCGCGTCCCGCTCCACGCGCACCAGCTGGCCGGCAGTGACTGCCGCCCTGATTTCCTTGGCGAATCCCACTTTCCACCTCGACCGTCCCGAAGCGAATATTGGCAGGCTTTCAAGGATTTACGTGAGGAATCTGCAGTTCGGCTTGACTTGGCCCCCACCCTTCGTGTCTAAGCACGCTTCCGAATTTCCAGAGACCTGTCCGAGACGCCCAAATGGCCAAGCCGACCAGCATCAAGATCCGCCTCAACTCGTCGGCTGACACCGGCTTCTTCTACGTCACGAAGAAGAACCCGCGCACCCAGACCGAGAAGCTCGTGCTGAAGAAGTACGACCCGGTCGTGCGCAAGCACGTCGACTTCAAGGAAGGCAAGATCAAGTAAGCCTTCCCGCCTTCAAGGCAGGAACCAGAATCAGGAAGGCCCGGAGCGATGGTCCGGGCCTTCTGCTTTATGGGGTTTATGGTGTGACGGAGCGCGCCCGCAGAACCGGAAACAGGCCGAAGGCAAGCTGCCCCGCCAGGCCGAGCGCACCCTGCGGCGTGCCATACGATGCGATCACCTGATCGAGCCTCGATCCACCCAGACTCATCGCAAGGCCAGTCTCGGCCGCGATCAACAGCACGAAGGCGATGGCCCCAACGGTGAACGCGCCTGCAATGGTGGCGATGCCGAAACGGCGCCCGATCCAGCCGCTCGTCCACCATGAAGCGGCAAGCATGAACGGCAGCTCCAGCGCCACCGCCCATAGCGGGCCGATAGCCGGCGCAATGAACGTGACGCGCAACACGCCGAAACGAACCCTGCGGCAAACACAATGCCGAAATAGGTCGCTCCGGCGAGAAGCGGCATGCGTCAGGCTCTATTTTGCTCCATCGGGCAACGCGAAGGCGATCACATATCCGCCCTTGTCATCGTCCGGCTGTTCCGAGGAAGGCGCCCGCGGATAGCTCCAGCTCGGGTTCGGAATGGTGATGACGACGTACTGCTTGCCGTTCTTGCCCATATAGCTCATCGGCGAGGCGTGCGCGCTGCCCGGCAGTTGGGCTTCCCACTTCACCTGACCCGTCCGCAGGTCGAACGCGCGGAAGGTCGAGTCCATCGCCCCGCCGTGGAAGATCAGGCCGCCACGCGTCGTGATGGAGCCCGCCTGCAGCGGCGTGCCAACGATGAACGGCAGGCCCGACTTGATGCCGAATGGACCCGATAGCTTCATCGACCCGATATTGTGCTTCCAGAGCAGCTTGTTCTGGTTGAGGTCGATGACCCCGATCTGACTGAACGGCGGCTCGAAGCACGGCATGTCCGTCGCCTCGTTGAAGAAAGGCAGCGGCATGCGCCAGGTCGACATGAACGGCGAGGTGTCGCCGCGATAGAGCACCCGGTTCTGATCGAACCGCTTGGCGTGCTCGACCGCTTCAGGGCTGCGACCGCCGCCACGCCCGCCACCCGGCGGTCCGGCAGGCGCCGCCGCCTGTTCGCCGCCCTGGCTGGCGCGCTGTTCGTCACGCTGCTTGCGGCGCTCGGCGTTCGCCTTCTGCTCCGCATCGCGGGACTCGAGACTGCGCAGCACGATCCGGTTGCCCATCAGCATCGGTGCGCCAACAAGCAGGCCGTTGTCGGCATCGACCGAGACCGAGCCCCAGTTGAAGCCGCCGGCATTGCCCGGGTACTGGAACGTGCCGCCCCATGTATCCTGCGCCTGGCCGTAACCGCCGCCGCCTTCCATCGGAGGCGTGAAGTGGCCGTCATAGCGCATCTTCTTGAACTCGATCCGGCAGGCGAGCTGATCGAGCGGGGTGAGGCCCCACATGTCCTTCTCGAGACGGTCGTCGCGGAAGTTCGGCAGCGGCGAGAAGGGCTGCGTCGCCGCAACCGATTCACCCTTGGCCGGGTTCTGCGGCACCGGCTTCTCCGGCGTGTCGTAGATCGGCACGCCCGTGCGACGGTCGAGCAGGAAGATCTCGCCCCGCTTGGTCGGCTGCGCCAGCGCGGGGATCACCTCGCCCTCGCCATTCTTGCGGATGTTCACCAGCACCGGCTGGGAGGGAACATCCCAGTCCCAGATATCGCGGTGAACGGTCTGGTAGACCCACACCCGCTCGCCCGTGGCCGCGTTGATGGCCACGACCGACGAAGCGTTCTCCTCGGCTTCCTTCGAGCGCAGCGTGCCGTCGAAATAATCCGGCGAGGAATTGCCCGTCGGCGCAAACACATAGTTGAGCACCGGATCATAGGCCGTGTTCGACCACACGTTCGGCGTGCCGCGCGTGTATTCGCCGCCTTCATCCGGCAGGCCGTGGAAGCCCGGATTGCCCATGTCCCACGCCCAGGCGAACTGGCCCGTGACCGCGTCATAGGCACGCAGGACGCCCGACGGGTTGCCGATCTGCTGGTTGTCCGTCACCCAGCCGCCCACGACGACCTTGTCGCCCGCCACGAGCGGTGTCGACGTCACCATGAAGTTGCCGAGCGGCGAATAGCCGAGGCCTGAAACGAGGTTGATCTGCCCGTCGAAGCCGAACGACTTGCAGGGCTTGCCCGTCATCGCGTCCACAGCCAGCAGGCGCGCGTCCGTCGTGCCGGCGAGGATGCGCTTGGCGCACTCGCCCACATAGGTCGCCGGCGCCTCGTGATAGCCGAGGCCACGGCAGGTCCGCGCGAACGTCGAGCCGTTCTCGAGCCCGCCGGGCACGTTGGTCTTGGTATTGTATTCCCAGATCTTCTCACCCGTATCAGCATCCAGCGCCATCAGCGTCGAGCCGGCGGTGCAGATATAGAGCATGCCGTTAGCCATCTGCGGCGTCTGCTTGAAGTCATAGGCGACGCCCGTGCGGGCAACCCACGCCTGCTTCAGCTGGGCGACGTTATCGACATTGATCTGTGTGAGCTGCGCAAAGCGCTGGCCTTCCGGCACGCCGCCATAGTTGCGCCAGTCGGTGACCGGTGTTCCCGAGGCGACCTCGTTCTTCGTGCCATCAACAACGGAGTACCCCTGCAGCGCGCCCACGACGAGCAGCAGTGCGCCCGCAATGGTCGCAAAGCCCACCCAGCGGCCATTCGTGGCCTTGGGCGTCTCCTTGGTCTTGCCCATCGCTGCGCTGTACCAGGGCGACAGGAACCACAGGCCAACCACCAGCCACGCCGCCAGACGCGGCAGCAGGGCCACGAAATCCAGTCCGGCCTCGATGATCGACATCAGCACCCAGAAGACCAGGATGCCGGCGTAGACTAGCCCCGCCAGCGAATTGCGCATCACGAGGAAATAGACCGTCGCCAGGAGAGCGATGCCTGAGAGCACGTAGGCGAACGACCCGCCCAGCATCAGCAGCTGCGCGCCATACCAGGTCAGGTAGAGGCCCACGATGGCGAGGAAGGCGGCAAAGCCAAGATTGAGGTTGCCGATCAGCCCGCCCTCTTTCTTCCCGAGCGCATCTCGCACCGTGAAGAAGGTCACTGCCCCGAAGGCGATCGCCGTGAGGAAGTAGAACGCTGCCGACGTCACCATGCCGGAGTTCACCAGCAGCGGCAGCGGATCAGGATTGAATGGCGATGGATCCGGCAGTGGCGGATTTAGTTCGTTGACCCCGCCCCAGACAGCGATCACCGCAATGATCAGGTAAAAGGCCGCAAACGCCCATTGGGCGACACGCGATGCCATGCTCTCCTCCCTCATGGCCGAGTGCTTGCGCCCAAACCCCGCGCAGCCCCGACCTTTGCGTCAACTTACCCCCTGAAATTGCCCCATGAAAAGACGCCCGAACGGGCGATAAACGCGCATTCCCGTCGCGTAACAGGTCACATCGCCGTGCGTGTCGTGGGGAATCGCCCCGGCTAGGCGAACGGTCTCATCGGCTCGGCCTTGTGCTCGGCATAGACCGTGTTGTCGTCGCTCTCGACCAGCCGGACCTCATAGCCCCACAGATCCGCCAGATGCTGGAGCACGCGGTCCGCGTCCTTCTCCTCCAGCGTTACGCCATTGACCACGTGGTGACGCAGCTCTAGCCGCCGGTCGCCGGTCAGGTCGACGTCGACGACCTGAATGTCCGCATCCCGCCCGGCCACGTCGTACTGCCGCGCAAGCGCCCGGCGCACCTCGCGATACCCGCGCTCGTCGTGGATGGCGGCGACCTCCATCTCTTCCTCGTCATGGTCATCGACCAGTTGGAAGAGCCCCATCTTCCGGATGATGTTCGGCGACAGGTATTGCGAGATGATGCTCTCGTCCCGGAAGTTCGCCCAGATCTCTCTGAGCGTCCCATAGGCATTGCCGTTGCCGGCAATGTCCGGGAACCAGGCGCGATCCTCGTCGCTCGGCGTCAAGGCGATACGCTCGATGTCCTGCATCATCGCAAAGCCGAGGGCATAGGGGTTGATGCCCGAATAGCGGCGATCGTCGAAGTCCGGCTGCATCACCACGCTGGTGTGCGAGTGCAGAAACTCCAGATACGACCCGTCGCTGAGCTGACCTTTTTCGTGCAACCGCGTCATGATGCGATGATGCGTGTAGCAGGCGCAGCCCTCGTTCATCATCTTGGTCTGGCGCTGCGGGTAGAAGTACTGCGCGATCAACCGGATGATCCGCAGGATCTCCCGCTGCCAGCCCTGTAGCCGCGGCGCGGTCTTCTCGAGAAAATAGAGAATGTTCTCTTCCGGCAGCTTCAGGATGGCCCGGCGCCGGTCCTCCTCCAGCTTCTTCTTGCTCGCCGGCTTCTTGCCCTTGCCCTGCGGCACAGTGCGCCAGAGATCGTTGAACAGCGCCTCGCCATGCGCTCGCCGCTCCTGCTCGCGCAGTTGCTCCGTGCGCAGGTCCATCGACCGCTTGCCAGGATAGCGATGGATGCCGTGGCTCTGCAGCGCGTGCGCCGCATCAATCAGCCGCTCGACATTTTCCAGTCCGTAACGCTCCTCGCATTTGGCGATGAAGCTCTTGGCGAAGGACAGGTAATCAGCGATGCCGCTCGCATCAGTCCACTGCTTGAACACATAGTTGTTCTTGAAGAAGTGGTTGTGCCCCATCGCCGCGTGCGCCAACACCAGCGTCTGCATCGTCGCGGAGTTCTCCTCCATGATGTAGCACACGCACGGGTCGCTATTGATGACGATCTCATAGGCCAGCCCCTGCCAACCCTTGCGATACAGCGTCTCGTTACGCGCGAAATCCTTCCCGAAGCTCCAGTGCTTGTAGAATAGCGGCATGCCGACGCTGGAATACGCATCCAGCATCTGCTCGGAGGTAATCACCTCGATCTGCGTGCGATAGGGATCGAGCCCCATCTCGCCTTCGCCGACCTGCCGCACGGCGTCGAAGATCCGCCCCAGCGTCTCGAAGTTCCAGTCTGGTCCATTGAAGAGCAGGTTGGATGCAACAGGCGCAGGCGCGGCCACGATGCGCGACTTGCGTTTCTTGGTAACGGTTGCTTCGTCGGTCATGTCATGCCTCCGCCGCCGCCCCGTCCTTGGCGAACAGCTCACGGAACACCGGGAAGATGTCCCTGCGATGGCTCACCTTGCGCATCGCCATCGTGGGCTCGCCGCCAGCCACCAATTCATAGGCCTTCCACAGCGAGGATGACTCCCCGCCGCCGTCGTCCTTGGCGTGCCCGACTTCCAGATATGCATAGTACTGGCACATTGGCAGGATCACGGTCTTGAGCAGGTTGATCGTGTTGGCGTTGTCCATCGGAAGGTTGTCGCCGTCGGATGCCTGGGCTCCATAGATGTTCCACTGGTTCGCCGGATAGCGGTCGTGAACGATCTTCGCCATCTCCTCCAAGGCAGTCGACACCACCGTCCCACCACTCTCGCGCGAATGGAAGAACGTTTCCTCGTCGACTTCCTTTGCTTCGTGCGTGTGCCGGATGAACACCACGTCGACACGCTTGTAGCGCCGCTTCAGGAACAGGTAGAGCAGCGAGTAGAACCTCTTCGCGAGGTCCTTCATGTGCTCGTCCATCGAGCCCGACACGTCCATCAGGCAGAACATCACTGCCCGCGCCACCGGCTTCGGAACCTGGTCGTACCGGCGATAACGCACATCGATCGGATCGATGAACGGCACCAGCGTCATGCGCCGCATCTTGCGCGCGAGATCCTCACGCAGCGCCGCCACCTTCTCCTCGTGCCCGCCTTCATCATCCAGCCTTGCGATCTCGGCTTCCAGCGCCGCCAACTCCTCTGGCCGCGGACGCTTCAGCGCTGTCCGCCGTGACAGCGAGTTTCGCATCGTCCGCGACACCGACAGCGAAGCCGGCGGCCCTGACGAACGAAACCCCGCCCTTACCGGCTGCGTCTCCTCGACGCCCAGAACTTGCCGTTTGGCGAGATCAGGAAGCTCAAGGTCCTCCAGGAACAGGTCGAGGAATTCCTCGTTCGACAGCACGAAGCGGAAATCGTCCTCACCCTCGCCGCTGTCGGAAGCTCCAGACCCGCCGCCTTCTTCTTCGGGACGCGCGATCGTGTCGCCCTGGATGTATTTCTTGTTCCCCGGCAGCACGTATTCGCGCTTCCCGCCCTGCGAACCCCGCCGCAGGATCGGCTCGCGCACACCATCGGCGGGAACAACAATGTCTCCGCCCTGCTCGACATCCTTGATGGATCGCTTGGCCGAAGCCTCGCGCACGGCCCGCCGCACCAGCGCACGCGCTCGCCTGATGAATCGCTGGCGGTTCGCCAGCGACTTGCCTCCCGGGTCCCGACGGCGGTCGATGATGTTCATGCGGACCTCTAGCTGGCCTGCTTCACCCGCATGTACCACTCGACCAGGCGGCGAACCTGCCGCTCGGTGTACCCACGCTCCACCATACGCTGCACGAACTCGTCGTGCTTTTTCTCGCTCTCGCTGTCCTTCTTCGATCCGAATGAGATAACTGGCAGCAAGTCTTCCACCTGGGAAAACATACGGCGTTCGATGACTTCGCGGATCTTCTCATAGCTCGTCCACGACGGGTTGCGGCCCTTGTTGTTGGCCCTCGCCCGCAGCGTGAACTTCACCACTTCGTTTCGGAAGTCTTTCGGATTGGCGATCCCCGCCGGCTTCTCGATCTTCGACAGTTCCTGGTTCAGTAGCTCGCGATCAAGCAACTGCCCGGTGTCGGGGTCCTTGAAGTCCTGATCCTCGATCCACGCGTCGGCATAATCTACGTAGCGGTCGAACAGGTTCTGGCCGTAGTCGTGATAGCTCTCGAGATACGCTTTCTGGATCTCGTGGCCGATGAACTCAGCGTAGCGGGGAGCCAGGTCGGCCTTGATGAACTCAAGGTAAGCGTTCTCTGTATCCTCCGGGAACTGCTCGCGCTTGATTGCTTGCTCAAGCACATACATCAAGTGGACCGGATCGGCCGCGACCTCCTCGGTGTCGTGATTGAATGTCGCCGACAGGGCCTTGAAGGCAAAGCGGGTCGAAATCCCCTCCATGCCCTCGTCAACGCCCGCCGCATCCTTGTATTCCTGCAGCGTACGCGCCTTGGGATCGACTTCCTTCAGACTTTCCCCGTCATAGACGCGCATCTTGGCGAACAGGTTGGAGTTTTCGTGCGGTTTGAGGCGCGAAAGCACCGAAAACCGCGCCAGCATCTCCAGCGTGCCCGGCGCCAGCGGCGCAGACGCCAGCTCCGACCCGCGCACCAGCTTCTCGTAGATCTTGGTCTCTTCCGTCACCCTCAGGGCGTAGGGAACCTTGATCACATAGATCCGGTCGATGAAGGCCTCGTTCGTCTTGTTGTTCTTGAACGAGCGCCACTCGCTCTCGTTCGAGTGCGCCATCACGATCCCGGTGAAAGGTATCGCCCCGATGTTCTCGGACCCGACATAGTTCCCCTCCTGCGTCGCTGTCAGCAGCGGGTGCAACATCTTGATCGGCGCCTTGAACATCTCGACGAACTCAAGCACCCCCTGGTTCGCCCGGTTGAGACCGCCCGAGTAGGAGTACGCGTCCGGGTCGTTCTGCGAGTGCAGCTCCAGCTTGCGGATATCCACCTTGCCGACCAGCGAGGAGACGTCCTGGTTGTTCTCATCGCCCGGTTCGACTTTCGCGACACCGATTTGGCGCATCCGCGATGGCTTCACCTTGGCGACCTTGAACTTGGTGATGTCTCCGCCGAACTCGTCGAGCCGCTTCAGCGCCCACGGGCTCATCAGCCCTGTCAGACGGCGGCGCGGAATGTTGTAGTCCTTCAGCAACTGCTCGGCCTGCGTATCGGGATCAAACAGCGCCAGCGGACTCTCGAACACGGGCGAGAGATCATTGCCCGCCTTGAGCACATAAATCGGCTGATCCTCGATCAGCGCCTTGACACGCTCGGCCAGCGACGACTTGCCTCCGCCCACGGGTCCCAACAGGTAAAGGATCTGCTTCCGCTCCTCGAGCCCCTGCGCACCCTGCCGGAAGAAGGCGACGATCCGCTCGATCGTTTCCTCCATTCCGTAGAACTCCGCGAACTTTGGATAGGCCCGGATCGTCCGGTTAGAGTGGATGCGCCCAAGCCGCGAGTCCCGCGACGTGTCGATCATCTCCGGTTCACCGATGGCGGCAAGCAACCGCTCGTGCGGGCCCGCATACATCAGCGGGTCCTTCCTGCAGCCTTCCAGATATTCCTGGATCGTCATCACCGTCTCGCGACGGGTTTCGAAGGCCTTGGTGTAGCTGTCGAACAAGTCGCGCGACATCGTAGCTCCCATTCCGAAAGCAGCACGATCTAAAGGCACGAACCTTGGAGGCCTGTCGGTTTCGGCCTGCTGTTTGGCCGAGCGTGCGCCTCTCAGGCTGCACCTGACGGTGAAAACGTCGGCCACGAAGCGGGTTGCGGCAGACGCTATCCCGGTGGTGCGTAGAGGAAGTCATTCCTCAAATGTCGGCGCCGGCAGGAAAAACTGTAAGAGGTCCGGAAGAGGGATTCTGCAGCTCAGCCCGACCACGGCGCGTGAGTCCAAGTATAGGAGAATTCGTGAGTTGAACCAGTGTGCAAGCACATCATCAGGTCACTCTCGCCGCTCGCGCCGAATGAAGTGATGGATGCGACACACTGGCTGCGGCATGAGCAGGCAACCATCTCAATTTGCCGCCTTTTGCTTGAGCAAACGCAGCAGTGCAGTCTCCCCGCGGGTTAATCCTGCCCTCTGTGGTCCCGTAAAAAGAAGCGCGGAGTCGATCGCTTTGTCACCAAATGCGTCCTGTATGTCCGGGTGTACGTAGCTGGCCTTACACACCGTCGGCGTGTTGGCGAGGAATCTGGCGCTCTCCTTAATCGAGTGCTTGAGCCTGTCCATGCGCGCCTTCATGTCGGACTTCGCCACATCCTGCAGCGCCGCCGCCACAATCGAGCTCGCGCGGAACGTCCTGAAGTCCTTTGCACTCGTCGTCTCGGCAAAGCGCTGCCGCAACGCGGCGTTCACACCATCCGCCGAGAGACAATGCTCCTCGCCATCCTTGCCCTTCCACCTGAACAGCATTTCTCCTGGCCGAGCTTTCAGCAAAGCTAATGCTCGCGCCAGCTGCGGGTCATCGATGATCCGCTGGATCCGCTTGCCGCCCTTGCCGAAGAAGCGCAGCCGCACTTTGCCGTCCTTCAGCGCAACATCCTTGCGCGTTAGCGTCGTGGCCCCTCGGCCGCCATCCTCGCGGGAATACTCTGGATACCCCACTCGCAGTCCTGCCCGGTCCAACAGCGCTAGTGCGCAGGCCAACGCGAAGTCTTCGTCGACCGTTTGCCGGCGCAACTGCTTCTCGATCTCCTCGCGTACTTCGCCCAGCGTCTCGCCGAGCTGCGTCAGCCGCTCACGCTTCACCTCATGGCCCGTCTCGGTCCACTTCTCGTGATACTTGTACTGCAGTCGACCAGCCACATCGCGCCCGACTGCCTGGATATGGCTCTTCGGATCGCGCGCGAGCTTCACATCCTCCCACGCCGGCGGAACCGCCAGCTTTTGCAGCCGCTCTTTGAGTTTTTCGTCGCCCAGCGCTTTTGCGTGTCGATCGACGTACGAAAACCCCTTGCCCCTCCGCACACGCCGCAACGGTAGTGCATCCGGCTCGACATAGTGAAGTCCCGCACTATCCGCCCGCTCCGCCGCGCTCAGCATGAGCTTACGCCATCTCCCCAAGCAGCTCCTTCTTCCGCGCGAGCATCTTCTCGGCGAGTTCCTGCAGCCCTTTGCGTCCAATCAGCTCGCGGACCTTCGGGAACATCTCCTCTTCCTCCTCTTTGAGGTGGTGGAAGATGTAGTCCTTCAGCACCTTTGCTTTGCCTGAATATGCGATGGTTGACGGATCGGCCCGGTGCAGGTCGGGGATCACCTTGCGATCGCAAGCCCGATGCTCCTCGATCCCCTCGGCCACCATCCTCGCATCTTCGACATCAGTCGAAGCATCCAGGAACGCCGGATAAAACAGCTCCTCCTCGATCGTGGTGTGAGCCTTCAACTCGAGCTCGAGCCGCTTCAACAGCTTCTTTCGCGTTTCGACAGCAGCCTCCGTCGTCTCGGAAAGCTCCTTCGACAGCTTCCTCAACAGCTTGTGATCCTCGCGCAGCAAAGTGATCGCGTCCAACGGAGCCTCCGGCATCTGGCAGCAATTGCGTCCCGCTCCTGAAACGTCGTCGCCTCCCCGCAGGTTCCTGAAACGGAACCGGCGGCCCAAGGGACCGCCGGCGCAAGCGTCAGATGCGACGCCCGTGGATGTCAGTGGTGGCGATGCCGACGCCCGTCGAAGTGCCAGACATAATGATTGTGGTGGTCGTCTCCGCCACGCCAGATGAGCTCGTCAGACGGAGCAGGCGGTGCGATCGGCTCTTGGGGGTCGGGCGTCCGCGGACCCCATCCCGTGAAACTGTGCGGAAATCCTTCCGTCCAGCTGGTTTTGTGCGGAGTGACGCCGCCGGAAGGTTGAGTTTTGTCGGCCATGTGTGGGCTCCTTTGCCGTCACGCAAATCGCCGCCCCTGCGGTTCGCCGCGGACGGTCTGGCGAGATAAACGCGCAAGACGCCCGCAGGTTACAGATTGGATCGCAGATCGCGCGTGCAAGGTGCGCAGCGGGCGCTCGCCGCATCAACTTCGCAAACCCGCTGGCGACCCCGGCAGGACTTGAACCTGCAACCGCCCGCTTAGAAGGCGGGTGCTCTATCCAGTTGAGCTACGGGGTCTTCAAGGAAGCCAAGGGTTTAGGGGGCTTGGGGGGCAAGCGCCAGATGATCTGCACGGGTTGCGGCTGAAAACCGTTGGCGCGAACGCGGCCGGCCCGTATTTTGGCGGTTCGTATGGGAGACGGGCATTAACGGCTTTTCGATCCGGGCAGGTGTCGTGGGCGCCGTCCTGTCGTGGGCAACAACGCTGCAGCCAACACCGACGAAGCAAAGGCCGACACGCTCAAGGATGCTGCGGCAGACAAGATCTAGCGGATTAGTGCGTCCAAGGTCTCTTGCGCACCGCTGCGAAGTTGTCCGCATAGGCCTTGATGACGCGCTTGGCTTCGCGCGGCTCGGTGACCTGGAACGGAATGCCGTTGCGCTTGGCGAACTCGATCGCCTCCTCGCGCGTCTCGAACGTCATCCGCACCTGCGTGTTGGTGTCGGCGTTCGAGATCCAGCCCATCAGTGGGTCCACCGTACGCGGCGTCTCGCTGTCGAATTCCAGCAACCATTCCTGTGACTTGGCCGTGCCGGACTGCATGGCGTTGCGGGCGGGGCGATAAATCTTCGCGAGCATGGGCGACTCCTTGGCCGGTGATCTGCCCGGAAAAGAGTGAAAATTCAACTGCGCAGGCGGTCGCGCCAATACCCTCGCAAAAAAACAGTGTCTCGTGGGCCTTGAATGCAAAGAAAAGAGACCCTTTCTTTGAAGCAGCGCGCTCCCGCGCATCACAAGAGAGAAAATCCATGCGCCTGCGCCGTGTCATCTTCACCGCCATCGCTGCCGCCTTCCTGTCGGAAGCCGCCATCGCCGGCACCACCACGATCTACCAGCCCAGCACTATTTCGAAGACGCAATCCGGCTATTCCGAAACCCAGATTGATGTGAACCGCCTGCGCATCGTGTTCGCCGGCGAATTCGGCACCGACCGTGAAACCGTCGAAGCCAACCTGCTCTACCGCGCCTCCGAAGCGACGATCCAGCGCGGCTTCGACTACTTCATCGTCGTGAACCACTCGGTCGACACGCAGACGCAAACCCAGCGCAAGGGTCCGCCGCTCCCGCCTATCGGCCCAGGCAAGAAGAGTCAGGAAGTGGCCCGCCATACCGCCGCCTCCGAAATCCTGATGTTCAAGGGCGCCCGTCCCGCCGACAAACCAGAGGCCTACGACGCGCGCATCACCCAGACGAACCTGCAATGGCGGATTGTCAGGCGGTAGGACCTAGCCCAGCCGCTCCCGCGCCTCCGCTGCAATCAGCCCTGGCAACCCAGGCAGCTCCCCCGCGGTGAAGGCGGCTACTGGCTTGTGCCTGGCTGTCGCGATGAGCACGTCGAAATCCTCGCCGCCATGCATTCCCTGGCCCAGGAACAGGCCGATGGCGGACCATGGCGGCTCCGTATTCGCCACAACGTCTGCTGCGAAAGGCGCCTCTTCCAGGAACCCGACCTCCAGCCGCCCATAACGGCCCTGCAACAGACCCGCCAGCTGCCGCGCGCAGGCAGCCGAGCGCCCCGTCTGCTTCGAGCCATGCGCCACCAGAACCACCCGTGGGTCCGCTGCATGGCTGATCGTCCGCAGCGCCAGATTGTCCATCAGGAACGGCGCGAACGACCGCCACAACGCCATTGGCGGCGCCAGACGATGGTTCGCCCCAGTCAGCGCAGGCTTCAACCGCTTCTCGTAGAAGAACCCGTCGGAGAACAGCAGCGGCAGGCACAGCACCGGCCGCACGCCGCACGCCGCCACGGCCTTCTCCACCACGCCTTCGACATTGACGAGAACCGAGCCGACGTCCGCCTCGGGAACTATCGCGCCCACGGCCTCGACGATCCGGGCCAGCCGCACATTGTTCGCAGCCCCGCCGCGTTCGCCATGCGCCGCCAGCAGGATCACGGGGCGGTCAGTCATCTACGCTACCGGCTAAAGAAATGGTCGGAGTGGCTGGATTCGAACCAACGACCCTCTGCTCCCAAAGCAGATGCGCTACCAGACTGCGCCACACTCCGAACTGGCGCGGCTTATACCCGAAACATGGCGGAACGGAAGCGAGCGAAATTCCCTGCTTCCAACGGCTTGACGAACGGGGGTCCCGCTTCTATTTAGCAATCATGTTAATTAACCGCTATGCTAAATGACACAGCCCGCCGACACCCTCTCACTTACGCTCTCGGCCCTCGCGGACCCCACGCGCCGGGCCATTCTCGCCCGCCTCAGCCAGGGCGAGGCCACGGTCAACGAGCTGGCAGAACCCTTCGACATTTCCCTCCCCGCCATCTCGCGCCATCTCAAGGTGCTGGAAGGCGCCGGCCTCATCACGCGCGGCCGCGAGGCGCAGTGGCGCCCCTGCAAGCTTGAGGCGGAGCCCCTCCGCCAGCTCGACGGCTGGCTCTCGAAATACCGCAAGTTCTGGGAAGGCTCCTTCGACCGGATGGATGTCTACCTGAAGCAGATCCAGAAGGCCCAGCCGAAAGGAAAGAAACAGTGACCGCCAGCGCACAACAAGTTCGCGACGACGAACTCTTCATCGAACGCGAATTCGACGCGCCCGTTGAACTCGTCTTCCGCATCTGGGAAGAGCGCGACCACGCCATCCGCTGGTGGGGGCCGGAAAAGTTCACCACCACCGAACTCGAGATGGATTTCCGTCCCGGCGGCAAGTGGAACGCCACCATGGTCTCCAGGCAATGGAAGATCAGCAAGATGGGCGGCGAATACCGGGAGATCGTGAGGAACAAGAAAATCGTCTTCACCTTCGCCTGGACGCACGAGTCCGGCCCCGACATGGATACGGTCGTCACCGTCACTTTCACGGAGAGGAACGGGAAGACGCTCCAGACCTTCCACCAGACGCCGTTCTCGAACGTCAAGGACCGCGACGACCATGTCGGCGGCTGGAACTCCTTCATCAACGACGAACAGATCTATGTCGAAAACCTCGCCTACGGCATCAAGCTGGGATTGCGCCTATGATCACGCTCACCACCTACAAATGGGTTCCCGATTTCGCCCAACCGCTCATGCGCGCTTTCCGCGTCCGATGGGCGCTCGAGGAGGCCGGCCTCCCCTACAATGTACGCCTCGTCACGCTTGGGCCGGAGCAACGCTCGCCTGAACATCTCGCCCGCCAGCCCTTCGGCCAGGCGCCGGCGATCGAGGACGATGGCCTTGTCATGCACGAAAGCGGCGCCATAGCGCTTTATATTGCCGAGAAGAGCGAAGCCCTGATGCCGAAAGACCGCGTCGGCCGCGAACGCGCCACGGCCTGGGTGTTCTCCGCCCTCAACTCGATCGAAAACGCCGTTCAGGAACTCGGTTCGATCATCTTCTTCCACAAGGACGCCGCCTGGGCGAAGGAACGCCGCCCGCAGGTCGAGCAGTTCGTACGTTTGCGCCTGGGCCAACTCGCCAACGCCCTTGGCGACAAGGATTATCTCGAAGGCCGCTTCACAGTGGGCGACCTGATCATGGCGGATGTCCTCCGCATCATCGATTCCACCGGCATCGTCGATGAGTTCCCGGCGCTCAAGGCCTACAAGCAACGCTGCCAGGCCCGTCCTGCCTTCCAGCGCGCCATGAAGGACCAGATGGAAGGATACGCGAAGGCGGCCTAAACCCTCCGCAACAGCCGGAACACGCCCGTACCGCGCGCTCGCATCTGGCCGCCGATCATGATGCGGCACTCCGTGTGCGCCACGTCCTCGTCATGATCGACGAGGCGGCCATGCGCCTCCATCCAATCGCCTTTCAGGACTGGATCGAAATATTCCATGTTCATGCGTAGCGTCACAGTCCGGCGCTGGAGTGTACCGTGCGCGGAACGCGCCATCGCACTGTCGCACACGGTTGCGATCATGCCGCCGTGCATGAACCCCATCGTGTTGGTGTGAACCAGCTCGACCCACAGCCCAAGCGTCATGATGCCCGGCGGGTTCACTTCCCGCTGTAGCAACGGGCCGACATGATTGACGAACGGCGCGCGCAGCACATGCACGAAGCCAGGCGGCGGAGGCGGCGATGCGGCGGGCGGATCAGCCGCCATTGCCGAAAATCTTGTTCTTGACCTTGTCGCCGGGCTTGAGGCCAAGCGCGGCTGCCTGGCCGCCAGCGATCTCCAGCACAGCAGCGGCGCTGCTGACCGGCGCGATCTGGCGCTGGCTTCCCGGGCGGGCGCCAGCCGTGATGGCATTCACCGTGCCGTCCGCGCCGATGAACAGCATGTCGAGTTCGACCTTCACGCCCTTCATGGTGATGGCCTCGGCCTGCTTTACCGTCCGGTAGTCGACGAGCAGCCCATGGTCCTTCGCCAGCGTGTCGCGGCCGGTCAGACCCTTGGCCCGCGCCTCGGGCGTCGCCGCAACTTCCACCTGGAAGACATGCGTCTTGTCACCCGACACAATGCTCAAAGTCTCGGTCTGGGCGAAGGCGGGCGAAGCGAAGGCCGCAGCGAGCACGGCAATGGACAGGAGCTTTTTCATTCCGCCGGTCTAGGGCGCCGCAAACGCCAAGCCAAGGCCCGGCCCCATTGCGGCAAATTTGCATACGGCTCTCGGCTCCTTACCTTGATGCCCATATTCGCTGATCATTGCGGGATGCCATCCTGCCGGCACGGAGTTCACCATGAAGATCGATCTCACGGGCAAGACTGCCCTCGTTTCAGGCTCCACGGCCGGCATCGGCTTCGGCATCGCAAAAGGCCTCGCGGAAGCGGGCGCCACCGTCATCATCAATGGCCGCAAGCAGCAAGCCGTCGACGACGCCATCGCACGGATCAAGGCGGCCGTTCCCGGCGCCAAACTGAAGGGCGCCGCCGCAGATCTAGGGACCACCGAGGGCGCTGCAGCCCTGGTGAAAGCTGTCCCAGACGTCGACATCCTCGTGAACAATGTCGGCATCTTCCAGCCCAGCGATTTCTTCGAAACGCCTGACAGCGAGTGGGAACGCCATCTCAACGTAAACGTCATGTCCGGCGTCCGCCTCTCGCGCGCCTACCTGCAGGGCATGGCCGCCCGCAAATGGGGCCGCGTCATCTTCATGGCGTCTGAGTCCGGCCTCAACATCCCCGTCGAAATGATCCATTACGGCGTCACGAAAACCGCCGACATCGCCCTCGCCCGCGGCCTCGCCAAGCGCATGGCCGGCACGGGCGTAACAGTGAACTCCGTCCTCCCCGGCCCCACGCTCTCGGATGGCGTCGAAACCATGCTCGCCAGCGCCGTCCAGAAAACCGGCAAATCGATCGAGGAAGTCGCTGCCGACTTCGTGAAGAAGCACCGCTCGTCCTCAATCATCCAGCGCGCCGCGACCGTCGAGGAAGTCGCCAACATCGTGGTCTATCTGGTCTCGCCGCAGGCCTCCGCCACCACGGGCGCAGCAATCCGCGTCGATGGCGGCGTGGTCGATACGATTGCCTGATTGGCCAGAGGGCCGCTGCCAGAAGCGGGCGTCAGTCCTGCAGCTTCGCGCTCACGATGTGGCGGCCCTTCTGTCCCTTGCCGATGGACGCCAACAGCTTCTGTCCCGGCTGCAGGTCCTCGACCCCGGCCTTGCGCACCACGACCATGTGGATGAAGATGTCTTCCGGATCGTCGAGCCGCTGCACGAAGCCATAGCCCTTGGTGCGATTGAACCACTTCACCAGCACGACTTCGACCGGCCCGCCATCATCTGGCGCCACGTCGTTCTCGTTGGCTGAAAGCTCCAGCACCTCGTTGACCTGATAGCCGCGATCGCGCGTTGCGACGTTGCAGACGATCCGCGCGCCTTCCGGCGCCGTGTCCCGTCCGAATTTCCGCATGACGGAGATGTGGAGGAGCACATCGCGCTTGAGGCCGCCCCCGGCAACCGTCGCGTCGGGCACGACAAAGCCGTAGCCCTTGGCAGGATCGAACCACTTCACGCGGCCCTCGACCCTCACAACAGGTTCGGCGTCATCCCCCATCGACGTCTGATTTTGTTGCGCCTGCATCCACCCACACGCTCCCCGGCGCTGTGAATGTAGCATGACAAATCGACCCGCGAACATAGCCCGCTAGGCGATTATCCACCTGTGATTAACTAACGAGTTTACCCGGAAACAAAACGCTGGATCGTTTCGAACTCGGGGAGTTTCCCCAACACGAACAAACCACTGGCAGTCCCTAGGGGAGTCGAACCCCTCTTTTCAGGTTGAAAACCTGACGTCCTAACCGATAGACGAAGGGACCGTCGGTGGAGGGGGGCGATATAACCGCATCGCCCCGGCCCTGCAAGCGAGAAGCAGCGTTTCCGCTTACCCCAGTCACGCCCTGAGTTCGCGGCGTCGCGTCTCACCCCGCCAAAGCCTTACGCCAGCGCGATATCCGCCACTTCGATCTGCACTTTCCCGGGGCCCCGCCAGGTATCCGGCCGAAGCCGGCCGGCCACGTGGATGGCCTCGCCGCGCTGGATTGCCTGTCCTTCCGGCCCGTCCGCCACCCGGAAGGCGATGGCCCGCACCCGCGCTCCGTCCTCTCCGACCATGTCGAACGCCATGTGATTCTCACCAACGCGCCGCGCCCCGGCGGCCCGCACATTCGGCACGGCGAAGAGCGGCTCCGGCGCGTTCGAGCCGAACGGCCCGATCCGCTCGATCATCGCCAGCAACTCGCCATTGGCTGCCCCCGGCGCCAGCGTCCCGTCGACCTCGAGAACACGCGCCTCTTCCAGCTCGAAGGTCGCGTTCTTGGTCTTGTCTTCCAGGAACGCGCGCAACTCATCCAGCCGCGCCGGCTCCATGCTCAGCCCCGCCGCCATTGCATGCCCGCCGCCCGACAGCAGCAGGCCAGACTTGGCGGCACCCGAAACCAGCTCGCCAAGATTGACGCCTGGCACCGACCGCCCCGATCCACGCGCCACCGGCCCGAGCCCTTCGCCCCAGCCAACCACGATCGCCGGCCGGTGATACTTTTCCTTCAACCGCCCCGCGACGATCCCGATCACACCGGGATGCCACCCCTCGCCGCCAACCACGATGATGCCGGCGTCGCCACTCACCGCCAGCCGCCGCTCCACCTGCTCCATCGCCGCTTTCTGAATGCCGGCCTCGACTTCCTTCCTCTCCTGGTTCTGGAAGTTCAGCTTCTCAGCCAGCTGGATCGCCTCGGCGCGATCATCCGTCGCCAGCAACTTCGCCGCCGTCCACGGATCTCCGATCCGGCCGCCCGCATTCAACCGCGGCCCGAGCACGAAAGTCGCATGATAGACGGACTTCGGCGCCTCGATGCCGGCGACCTCCGCCAGCGCCTTCAGCCCCGCATTCTCCAGCCGTTCCAATACGCCAAGCCCGCGCGTGACAAACGCACGGTTGACGCCCTTCAACGGCGCCATATCGCACAGCGTGCCCAGCGCCGCGAGGTCGAGCCACTTCATCGGATCGGGCAACCCGCCGTCCGGCGCGACGCCTTTCTTCCGCGCTAGCCGGTTCAGCGCCGCAACCAGCACGAACACCACGCCCGCCGCCGCCAGGAAGCCGTGGCCCGACTTGTCGTCCGGCCGATTGGGATTCACCAGCGCCAGCGTTGGCGGCGTATGATCGTCGTGCATCAGGTGGTGATCCATAACCACCACATCGAGCCCGATCTCGTTCGCCGTCTCCAGCGCGGCAATCGCCGCTGCGCCGCAATCGACCGTCACCACCAGGTCCGCGCCCATACCCTGCAGCGCCCGGAACGCGCCCGGCGTCGGTCCAAAACCTTCTGTCAGCCTGTCCGGCACATAAAGGATGAGTTCTCGCCCCCACGCCCGGAAATACCGTGACAGGATCGCCGACGACGTGCCGCCATCGACATCATAGTCCGCAAACACCGCCACTTTCTTGTCCGACACGATGGCGTCGAGGATCACCTCCGCCGCCTTGTCCATGTCGGCGAACGTCGACGGATCGGGAAACAGCTCCTTCAGCGTCGGATTGAGGAAGAGCTGCGCCTCCTCCGGCTTCACACCCCGCGCCGCTAGCAGCCGCCCGACAATGTCCGCCGTCTGCAGCTTGCGCGCATGCTCCGCCGCCAGCGCATCATCTGTCGGTCGCTGCCGCCACGCCTTGCCGGACAGGGATTTCGAGACGCCCAGAAAGGCGGGAGAAGATGACTTGTCGGCCATGGCCGGAAGGTGTGGCGCCGGGGGATTCGGTTCAAGGCCGCATCTGGGACCGCCAGACGCCTGCACGGCTTGACCTTCCCGCCTGTGAGCGCACCCTCACATTGCTACAGAGGGAGGGACTCATGGCCAGCAAACCCGGCGCCGGACAGACAGCGCTCGTCACAGGCGCCTCGGCCGGCATCGGCGTCGATCTTGCCGAATGCTTCGCAAGGGATGGCTATGACGTCATCGTCACCGCCCGGACCGAGTCCGCGCTGAAGGACGTAGCGAACCGCCTCTCCAGGGCCCACGGCGCGAAAGTCACCCCTATCGCGGAAGACCTCGGCGCCATCGGCGGCGGCGCGAAGCTGGCGGGGAAGATCGCGCAGGCAGGCCTCTCCGTCGACGTGCTGGTCAACAATGCCGGCTTCGGACACCTTGGCGCCTTCGTCGATACGCCGATCGAGCCACAGCTCGGCATGGTCGATCTCAACGTCCGCGCGCTCACCGAACTCACGCACATCTACTGGAAAGGCATGCTGGCAAAGAAACGCGGCGGCCTCATCAACGTCGCCTCCACTGCCGCCTTCCAGCCGGGGCCCATGATGCCGGTCTACTTCGCGTCGAAAGCCTACGTGCTCTCCTTCACCGAGGCGCTGTGGGAAGAGGCGCGTGGCACGGGCGTGCACGTGTCCTGCCTCTGCCCCGGCCCAACCGTTTCCAAATTCCGCGAACGCGCCGGCACCGGCAAGTCGCGCCTCGGGCAGAGCAGCAGCGTGATGGCGTCGGCGCCGGTGGCGCAGGAAGGCTATGAAGGGTTCAAACGCAACAGGCGCGTCGTCATCACCGGCGGCAACAACCGCCGCCTGATCGCTGCGACGAAGCTTCTCCCAAAATCACAAGTGTTGAAGATCGTCCGCCGGATGCAATCGCCGGCGTAAAGTATCAGCGCCGAACCGGTGTCATCGATCGGATTTTCCGGATCACGCCGTCGGCTGACGACATCAGCATCGTGTGCGTCTCGACGCCCGCGCGCGTGCGCACTGCGCCATCCAGCAGTGTGCCCTTGGTGACGCCCGTCGCCGCGAAGATCACTTCGCCCGAGACCAGATCCTCCAACTCATAGCGCCGGCCCGGATCCTTCAGCCCCGAACGCTGCGCCTGGAACTTCTCGCTCTCATTGCGGAACACGAAGCGCGCCTGCATCTGCCCGCCCGTGCAGCGCAGCGCGGCGGCCGCCAGCACGCCTTCGGGCGCCTTGCCCTGGCCGACATACATGTCGATCGCCGTCTCCGGCATCGCGGTATTGATCACGCCCGCCACGTCGCCGTCCGGGATCAGATTGATCCGCACACCGACCTTGCGTAGCTCAGCGACAATCTTCTCGTGCCTTGGCCGGTCGAGCACGCACACCGTAATCTCGCGCACGTCCACGCCCTTGGCCCGCGCCAGCCGCATGGCGTTTTCGGCGGCGCCCGCATCGAGATCCACGACGCCACGCTCATAGCCCGGCCCGATCGCCAGCTTCTCCATGTAGAGATCGGGCACCTGCAGCAGACCGCCCTTCGTCGCCGCCGCGATCACGGCCAGCGCGTTCGGCATCGCCTTCGCCGTCAGCGTCACGCCTTCCAGCGCCTCGAGCGCGACGTCAAATTCGGGCCCGTCGCCCGTGCCCACCGTCTCGCCGACGTTGAGAATGGAGATGTCCACTTCACCGACCACGACATGCCCGGTGAAGTCGATGATGTTCAGTGCATCGCGCATCGCATGGGCGGCGGCTTCTTCCGCGCCCTGCTCATCGCCGCGCCCGACCCAGCCCTCAGCCGCCATCGCCGCCGCGACCGTCGCACCCGAAATCGCATACCCAAGCGTCGAGCAGGAGGTCACCAGCTTCGAGCCATCTGCCATGTCGGTTTCCTGACCTGCGGACCCTTCGCCAGCGTCCCCACGCCAGCGAATCATTGCTGAAGGCATACGCCCCGCACGGCGCCTGCCCAAGCGAAATCAGACAGCTTCGCGCCGTGAATATCATGCTGCGCCGCACTCAGGTGCAGACCAGCATCCTCACGGCGCGAGTGTCATCACGCCATCACATCTTCGGCGTGATCTGTCCGCGGATTTCGCCGCCCTTGTTCGCGGCAGTGTGCACGTTGACGTACCACTTGCCCGCAGCGAGATCGGCCGCCTGCGCATCGCTCAGCGTGGCCGTGCCCGTGATCGGGCTGACGCCGGCGTTGGTGAACGGCACCACCGGCGGTCCGCTGGCGCCCGGATCAGCCGGACCATGGATGTGCGCTGCAACGGCCGGGCCCGTGAGGCCTTCATACGTCACTTTGTAGGTCAACGTGTGCGTCGCCGGATCATACGTGAACGCGCCTGTTCCCTTGCCCGTCGACGTGATGCCCGCGCCCGGCGCCAACGTCGCCGTATAGGTCGGCATCTTGGGTGCTTCCGGCCCCGTCGTGCAGGCGCTGGCGACCAGCCCAGCGAGCGCAATCGAACCCATCCAGAACTGTCTCACGGCGTAGCTCTCCCTTGCTTGTCGGCGCATCTGCATCCTCGCGCCATCTGCCTGTTTAGTCCCTCGCAATGGAATTGGACAGGCCACGCAATTTGCGCTCTCTCATTAGCCGGGTTGGAGGTTGGTCGATGAAGGCATCGATACTGGCCATAAGCTTTTTGCTTCTGGCCTCATGCAGTTCCTTTGGGCCAGCCCCGACATCTGCCTGCGGTGATGCTGGACCGGCGACGTTCTTCTTCCCAGCGAGGTCCTTCTACATTCCGGACCCCGACCCCAACACGCACTACAACCACACTCTGAAGAGAGACGCGGAAGATCGCCAATACTATTCAGAGTCGCTCATCTACCTGAAGGAGCCAACTCTATCCTGCGGCCCGGCGCCTGCCGACGAAACCTACCGCTTCCTCTGGCTTCGTTCGTTCCACGCAGATGTGGCCATTCGCGTTGCGCGAACGGCCGACAGCTACACACTGATCGCTGTAACCCCAACGAAGCGATCCGATGGCAGCTATCGCCTCCGCCATATCCATCGTACCCTGACTGCGGAACAATGGGCGAGCATCACCGCTTCACTGACAGGGCATGACTTCTGGAATCAACCAACGCTCAATGACGGCCCTTTTTCAGTCTGCGACCCGGTCACTAGCATGACGACTATCAGTCCCGGCGGCTACGACGGCGCGCGCTGGATCATCGAGGGGCGCACTGACCGCTATCACGTGATCGACCGCTGGAGCGATGACAAAGCGGGAACCTCCATCGGCCGCGCGATGCTCGCACTCGCCAATCTGGGCATCCCCGAGGAAGACATCTACTGACGCCTCGCGCGCCCTATTGCGTCACCCCTGTGCGAGCCTAAAGTCAGTCCATGGCTGACACACACCGACCCAACTCGCTCGATGCCTTCTGGATGCCGTTCACGCCCAACAAGGCGTTCAAGGCCGATCCGCGCCTCGTCGTCCGCGCCGAGGGCATGCACTACTACACGTCAGACGGCCGCGCCGTGCTCGATGGCACATCAGGCCTCTGGTGCGTCGCGGCAGGCCACGCCCAGGCGCGCATCGTGCAGGCGATCCAGCGCGCCGCCGCCGAACTCGACTATGCCGGCAGCTTCAACCTAGGCCATCCGACGGCGTTCGAATTCGCCAACCGCCTCACCGGCCTCCTGCCGGCCAATCTCGACCGCATCTTCTTCACCAACTCCGGCTCGGAGAGCGTCGACACCGCCCTCAAGATCGCGCTCGCCTACCAGAAGGCGCGCGGCAAGCCGGGCAAGTACCGCCTCATCGGCCGTGAGCGCGCCTATCACGGTGTGAACTTCGGCGGCATCTCAGTCGGCGGCATCGGCCGCAACCGCATCGGCTTCGGCCCGATGGTCGGCGGCGTCGACCACCTGCCCCACACTCACGACATCACCCGTAACGCCTTCTCCAAAGGCCAGCCGAAGCACGGCCAGGAATACGCCGACGCGCTCGAACGCATCATCCTCACGCACGACGCCTCGACCATCGCCGCCGTGATCGTCGAACCCGTCGCCGGCTCCACGGGCGTGCTTATCCCTCCGCAAGGCTATCTCCAGCGCCTGCGCGAGCTCTGCACGAAACACGACATCCTCCTGATCTTCGACGAAGTCATCACGGGCTTCGGCCGTCTCGGCGCGCCCTTCGCCTCTGAATATTTCGACGTGAAGCCAGACCTGCTCTGCATGGCCAAGGCGATCAACAACGCTACGGTCCCCATGGGCGCCGTCGCAGCCTCCCGCGAGATTCACGACACGATGCTCGCCGCCTCGGAAACGCCGATCGAGCTGTTCCACGGCTACACCATGACGGCCCACCCGCTCGCCTGCGCCGCCGGCCTCGCCACCCTCGATACGTTCGAGGAGCTGGACCTCTTCCGCCGCTGCCGCGACATGGCCCCTTACTGGGAAGAGGCGCTTCACTCCCTGCGCGGCGCAAAGCACGTCATCGACATCCGCAATCTCGGCCTCATCGGCGGCATCGAGCTCGAGCCCCGCCCCGGCAAGCCTACCGAACGCGCCCTCCAGGCCTTCCGCACCTGTTTCGACAAAGGTCTCCTGATCCGTGTCACCGGCGACATCATCGCCCTCTCACCGCCATTGATCATCGAGAAGGCGCAGGTCGATCAGATTGTCGACACGATCCGCGGCGTATTGCAGACCCTCGAATAAGTGACGGGCCGGGGACCAACATGATCCTGACTGACATCCTGCTCATCGCAGCGCTCACCGTCTTTGTCATCGCCTGGTGGGTCCGCAAGACACCCGCCCGCCGTATCGTCCTGATCGCCTCAGCCGCTCTGGCCATCATCATCGGCATTGCCGGATACATGATCGACCGCTGGCAGGATGCAGGCGGCGCGCTCGTCGGCGCAGTCTTCATGCTTGGCCTCGGCGGTGTGGCGCTGAAGAACCGCATCACCAGGACAGACCGCACCGGCGGCGTCCCGTGGCTCTCGGGCATACCCATCGCAATCGGCCTCGTCGCCGTCATCGCCCTGATCCGCGAATTCCCGGTCAACGCGCTGCCCAGGCCCTCGGGCCAATACGCCGTCGGCGTGCGCACGTTCGAGATCGACGACGCCAGCCGGCCGGGCGTGTTCGCCGCCAAGCCCAACGAACCGCGCCGCCTGCTCGTGCGCGTGTGGTATCCGGCGGGCGATGTCGCGGGCCATCAGCCGGCCCCATACTTCACGGAAGCAGAGGCGAAAAGCACCGCACGCTCGATCGGCGCGCTCGTCGGCTTCCCGCCTTTCTTCACCTACATCCGTCACGTCCAGACCAACTCATACACCGATGCGCCTCTGCTACCCGGCGCGGCGAACCTGCCGGTCGTCATCTACAGCCACGGCTACACGTCCTATCTCAACCAGAACACGGTTCTGATGGAGGAGCTGGCGAGCCACGGCTACATCGCCTACTCGATCCAGCACACCTACGACTCCTCGGACACCGCCTTCCCGAACGGCGAGGTCGCGCCGATGGACTCCGCACTCATGGAAACCGTCGCCGAACAGGCCGGCCGGCCCTCGCAGGCTGACGCCCTCGGCGGCGACACGCTCGATAAGCGTATCAACGGCCTCCTGGCCTTTGAGGAATTCGCCATCAAGAACGGCGACCGCATCGCCATCAAGAGCACGAAAGTCTGGATGGCCGACCGCATCTTCCTGCACGACACTCTGCAGAAGGCTCCGCCCGCTTCGATCGCGGAAATCGCCCGCGCCGGAAACCTCGCAAAAGTCGGCGAACTCGGCATGTCCTTCGGCGGCGCCATCGCTGGCGAACTCTGCATGTACGACACGCGTTGCGCGGCAGGCGTCAACATGGATGGCGGCAACTTCCCGTTCTCGTCGACCAACGCCGACGAGCCCGTGCCTTTCCTGATGCTTCACTCCGACCCGGCCAATCTCTACCGCTCATTCGACCTGCCCGTCCCAGCCACCGGTCCGCGCAGCTTCAATGAATTCTCGTATGAGCGCATCGCCACCGCCGGCTCGCGGCCCGACGTCTACCGCATCTCGCTGAAAGACACCCAGCACCTTGGCATGTCGGATTCCTCCCTCTTCGTCGGCGACACCGTCCGCGGCGTCCTTTTCGGCACAGCCCCCAGCGCCACCATGATCGGCGCCCAGAATGATTTCATCCTCGGCTTCCTCGACAAGCATCTGCGCGGCCGGCCGAGCGACTATCCCACAAAGGAGCTCGCCAAATACAAGGGCGCAGTTGTCGCCATCCCGAACAACGATTTGCCTGCATGGTGGAACGCCAAGCCGGAAGCGGAACGTGCTGCGCTCGAAGCAAGGATCAGCGCCAGCAAGCCTACCTATCCCGGCATGCCGATCCTGGCGCCCGCTGGACCGGCGTTACCTGCATCGCCAGCGCCGAACTAACCGCGCTTAACGCACGACAAAGTCGAAATACGTCTCGGGATAAGGCTCGCTGTTCAGCGTGAAGTGCCACCACTCTTCCTTGAGCGGCCGGAAGCCTTCGCCCATCATCGCCGCCTGCAGCGCCAGCCGGTTCACCCGCGCCTGCGAGCCGATCGAGGGATCAGACGGCCAGGACTTGGTATCGAACAGATCATACCCGGAGCCCATGTCGATCTCGGTGCGACTTGTCAGGTCAACCAGCGTCAGGTCCACGGTCGACCCACGCGAATGCCCGGACTTCTCCGCGATATACCCCAGCTCGAACAATCGCGACTTGTCGACGTTGGGATAGTGGATCGCCTTGCGTTTCTGATCCGGCAGGTCCTTCGCCCACGCGACAAAGTCCGCCACTGCGCGCGCGGGCCGATAACAGTCGAACACCTTCAGTCCCAGCCCGAACGGCGCCAGCATCGCCTGCACGCGCGCCAATCCCGACGCTGCTTCCCTCGTCAGCAGGCAAACAGGCGCCTCGTACCCTTCGATCCGCCGCCCGATGAAATTCTCCTCACCGAAATAGCGCATGTCGACAACAAGCTCAGGCACGACTGTCGCCGCGTCGACAAAGCCTGACCGATCCATCGGGAGTGGCGCCGAAGCGCAGGCCGTCAACGCCGATGCAACGAAAAGCCCGGCGATAGTCCTCATGGCCGTTCCTCAGCTTATTAGGCCCGCGTCTCGATCCGCAGCAGGCGCGGCGTGTCCGCCGTGATCTTAAGCTCGGCGATTTTCGCCAGCGCCGTCTCGACCGAGGCGCGCGGGCAAGGATGCGTCATGATGGCGATCGGCGCCGCGCCGCTATCACCCGCCGACTCCTGAATCAGCTTGTCGATCGAGATGCCCGCATCACCCAGCTGCTCCGTCAGCGCCGAGAACATGCCCGGCTTGTCGGCCAGCTTGGCTCCGATGAAGAACGATCCCTGGTCCGCCACGCCGTTCGCGGCGGTGATCAGCGGCGCCAATTCCCTCGCCGGCTTGCCCAGCGGCGGCGTCGCCGGCCCTTCGAACAATCGCGCCAGATCGCCCATCACGGCCGCAGCTGTTGGTCCCGCGCCTGCGCCCGGACCCGTGAAGGTCAGGCGTCCCACTGGCTCGCCTTCCACAACCACGGCGTTCAACGGCCCGTTGATCTGCGCCAGCGGATGTTCCTTCTGCACCAACACAGGCGCCACGCGGCAACGCACGCTGTCTTTCGTACGGAACGCCTCAGCCACCAGCTTGATGCGGTAGTCGAACTTGTTCGACAGGGCGATGTCCATCGCCTCGATCTTGTCGATGCCCTCCACCTGCACCTGGTCAAAAGCCGGCTGCGCGCCAAACGCGATCGATGCGAGGATCAGCACCTTGTGCGCAGCATCTCCGCCCGACACGTCGAGGAATGGATCGCTCTCGGCGTAGCCAAGCCGCTGCGCCTCTGCGAGCACCGTCTCGTAGGCCGCGCCTGTCCGCAGCATCTCGGAGAGAATGTAGTTGCACGTCCCGTTGAGAATGCCCGCCACGCGGCTCACCACCACGCCGGACAGCGAGTTCTTGACCGCGCGCACGATCGGGATAGCCCCCGCCACCGCCGCCTCGAACAGCAGATGCGCTTGGTGCTTCTCGGCCAGCTCCGCGATCTCGATCCCGTGCTCGGCGATCAGCGCCTTGTTCGCGCTCACCACCGCCTTGCCCGAGCGCAGCGCAGCTTCCACCGTCCGCTTTGCCGGGCCATCCGATCCGCCCACCAGTTCGACGACAACGTCCACATCGTCCGCCAGCGCCAGCTCCACCGGATCATCCACCCAGCGGAACTTCGAAATATCGACGCCGCGATTACGGTTCTTGTTGCGCGCCGACACCGCCGTCACGACCAGCCGCCCCGGCAGGCGGAGTTCATCCTGACGTTCGATAAGTTTCAGCAGGCCGCCGCCCACCGTGCCGAGGCCGGCAACCCCCAGCCTCAGCGTCCTGCTTCCCTTCGGCGCCGTCATCCCGCAGCCTTCTTCTTGATCGGCGTCACGTCGGCTTTCGCCTTCGGATCCTTCTCCGGTTTCACCTTGACCCCATTCGCCTCAAGGAACTTGCGCACATTGCGCGCCGCCTGGCGGATACGCTGCTCGTTCTCGACCAGCGCAAGGCGCACGAAATTGTCGCCATGCTCGCCAAAGCCCGCGCCCGGCGCCACCGCCACATGCGCTTCCTTGATCAGTCGCAGCGAGAACTCGAGTGAGCCCAGCTCCCTGAACGGCTCGGGGATCGGCGCCCACGCAAACATCGAGGCTTTCGGTTCCGGGATTTCCCAGCCAGCACGCGAGAAGCTCTCGATCATCGCATTGCGGCGCGTGCGATAGATCTCCCGCATCTCGTCCACGCAATCCTGCGGGCCATTCAGCGCCGCTGCTGCAGCCACCTGCACTGGCGTGAATGCGCCATAGTCGAGATACGACTTCACGCGCGCCAGCGCCCCGATCAGCCGCTCATTGCCCGCAGCAAAGCCCACGCGCCATCCGGCCATCGCATACGTCTTCGACATCGAGGTGACTTCCACCGCAATGTCCTTCGCCCCGTCGACCTGCAGGATCGAGGGAGGCGGATCGCCATAATAGATTTCCGTGTAGGCGAGATCGCTGAGCACCCAGATCTCGTGCTTCTTCGCGAACTTCACGACTTCCTTGTAGAAATCGACGTCTACCACCTGCGCGGTCGGGTTGGCCGGATAGCACACCACCATCGCCGTCGGCGCGGGAATGGAATGGCGTACAGCACGGCCGAGGTTAGAGAGATACTGCTCCGGCGAATGCGCCTCGACCGAGCGGATGCTCGCGCCCGCCATGATGAAACCGAACGAGTGCAGCGGATAGCTCGGGTTGGGCACGATGATCGTGTCACCCGGCGCAGAGATCGCCTGCGCCAGGTTCGCGAAGCCTTCCTTCGATCCCAGTGTGACGACCGTCTCCTTCATCGGATCGAGCTTCACGCCGAAGCGGCGGTCGTAATAGGCGCTCAACGCCCGCCGCAGTCCGGGAATGCCGCGCGAGGCCGAATAACCGTGCACGTCCGGCTTGCGGGCCGTCTCGCACAGTTTCTCGACGATATGGGGCGGGGTCGGCAGGTCGGGATTGCCCATGCCGAGATCGATCACGTCAGCGCCGTTGGCGCGCAGCCCGGCCTTGGTCACGTTGACCTGCTCGAACACGTAGGGCGGCAGGCGCCTGATCTTGTGGAAATCCAACATCATTGTCGGTTCACCTGTATCGGACCCGGGGCCGGGTCTCGCCCGCTCCAGGTAAAGGATTCTGTAAAGCCGTATCGTGACGGCCGCTACGGGGCAAATTTGACCGGAAAGAGGGCAGTTTTGCGGAGACTGACTAGCGTCCGGACTTTCCCGGAGCCGGCACAACCGGTTTTTCCGGTGTGCCGCAGTCGGCTTTCTTCTCTTCCACACAGGCGCGCCACTGCGCTGCCATAGCTCGGAGCTCCTCGTCCGTCCGTGCGGTCTCGGCCGTCTTGAGCTGGGCTTCCAGCTGAACGGCCCGGTCCTTCAGCGCCGCGGCCATGTTGTCCCAAGATGCCTTGGAGCCTTCGATCTGACGGGTTTCCGGGATGTCGGAGAGCTTCGGATAGCCCTCTCCCTTCACCTCGACAGTCTTTTCCGCGAACCATTCCGGGGCGATCTGCGACACCGACGAATTCGACATGATGTCGGCGCATCCGCCCATCAGGGCGGCGCCTCCAAACCCGGCTATGATCGCCGCACGGCGGAACATGCTACACTTCCGGTCGCAGGACCTGTGAGGTCCCGTGATTGCGCTGGTTGACGTTACTACCTAGTGACAGTCGCAGGGTTTGGCGAGCAGGAGTTTCATTCCGCTGCGCTGAACTGAGGCTGAGCAGGGAAGTCGGGAACATGTCGGACACCGGGGGAAAACCTCCCGAAAACGGCCCGAAGGACGCGAAGAGCGCTCCTGCCGGGACCGATTTTTCCGAAATGAACTTCCAGCGCCTCGGCCAGAAGATCGCCGACCTCAGCCGTGAACTTTCCGACATAACCAAGCTCGCCGGCTCGGCCGCCCCCCGCCAGCTGGAAATCGAGGCCGCCGCCTCCGCCTTCAAGTCACTGTCCGAGGCCTACGCAAAGACGCCCGACGCCTTCAACAACGCCCAGCTTGACCTCTTCGGCCGCCAGACTGCGACGCTCCAGGAAATGTCTGCCGGCCTGCCCTCGCTCGAGGCCGACGCCGACGCACGCTTCGCCGACGCATCATGGCGCGAGAACCCATTCTTCGACTTCATCCGCCGCGTCTATCTCGCGCAATCGAACTGGGCCGAGAGCCTCGCGTGGAATGCACCGGGCCTCACCGAGACCGAGCGCCGCCGTGCCGCCTTCTTCATCCGCCAGGCGACCGCCGCGATGGCGCCGTCGAACCAGCTGATGGGCAACCCGAAAGCGCTGAAGGCGCTGTTCGAAACCGATGGCCAGTCCGTCCAGCGCGGTTTCGCGCAACTTCAGGACGACTTCAACGCCGGCCAGGGCCGCATCGCCGTCACGCAGTCTGATCCCACCGCCTTCAAGCCCGGCGAAAACATCGCGGTCACGCCGGGCGAGGTCGTTTTCACCAACCCGCTGATCGAACTGATCCGCTACCACGCCACGACAAAGACAGTACACGAGGCGCCCGTCCTCATCTTCCCGCCGTGGATAAACAAGTACTACGTGCTCGATCTCACGCCTGCGAACTCGCTCGTCGCCTGGCTGCGTGACCAGGGCTTCACCGTCTACATGGTTTCGTGGCGCTCGGCTGACGACGTCACGAAAGACTATGGCTGGGACGAATACCTGAAGCTCGGCGGTCGCGCGGCGCTCGACTGGGTCAGCAGCGAACACGAAGCCAATGTCCACGTCGCGGGCTATTGCGTCGGCGGCGCGCTCGCCTCGATCCTCGCCGCGCGCCTTGCCGACGAAAAGGACGGCCGCATGGCCTCCCTCACCCTTCTCGCCGCGCAGACGGATTTCTCCGAACCGGGCGATCTTGGCCTCTTCATCGATGATCATTCGATCGGCGGCATTGAACAGCTTATCAAGGACGCTGGTGGCGTCATGCCTGGCGAAGCGATGCGCGACGCCTTCAACATGCTGCGTCCTGAAGACCTCATCTGGCGCTATGTCGAGGACCGCTACCTGCTCGGCAACGAGGCCAAGGCTTTCGACCTTCTCTACTGGAACTCCGACCAGACCAACCTGCCTGGTCCACTTCACGTCACCAGCCTCCGCCGCCTCTATCTCGAGAATGCGCTGGCGAAGGGCACGTTCAACGTCGAGGGCAAGACGATCGACCTGCGTTCGATCGAAATCCCCGTCTTCATCCACGCCGCGCGCAAGGACCACATCTCCCCCTTCCCGTCGGTCTACAAGGGCGTGAAGTTCTTCAGCGGCGACGTCACTTTCCTCCTCGCGGACTCGGGCCACATCGCAGGCGTCGTGAACCCGCCCGCCGCCAACAAGTACCGCTACTGGATCAGCGACATCCTTCCGCCGTCGAGCGACGGCTGGATGTCCTATGCGAAGGAACACGCCGGCTCCTGGTGGCCGCTCTGGTCCGACTGGCTGAGAACCAGAAGCGGCGAAGACGTTCCCCCTCCGTCAAGGAAGAAGAACGCTGCGCCTGCTCCGGGCCACTACGTCCTTGAGACGCTCGCCACCATCCGCGATAAGCGGCGCTAGGCCTCCACCCAACGATGCTGTGATCGCGCTGGGCTAGTCCCGAGCTTCTCACGCTGACGCCCGGTGATATCGTCAGGCGCCCTGGGGAGGAGCCATGACATGACCGACAAACCGAAAATTCCGCCTGAAGCCGTCGAGCTCTACACGCGCTTCATCCACGGCGAGATCAGCCGCCGCGCCTTCACCAGCGGCGTAAGGGGCTTTGCAGTCGCGGGCCTCACCAGCGGCGCGCTCATCGAAGCCCTGATGCCGAAATATGCCGACGCCCAACAGATCCGCGACGACGACAACCGCATCAAGGCGACATGGGAGACCGTGCCTTCACCCGATGGCAACGGCTCGATCAAGGGCTATCTCGTCCGCCCGATCAGCGCCGATACGCGCAGCGCCACGCCGGCGAAGCTGCCGGGCGTCATCGTGATCCACGAGAACCGCGGCCTCAACCCTCACACCATGGACGTGGCCCGCCGCTTCGCCCTCGAGAACTTCATGGCGTTCGCGCCCGATGCGCTGACCTCGGTCGGCGGCTATCCCGGCGACGATTACAAGGGCGGCCAGCTGTTCGGCCAGATCAACGCCGCCAAGCGAACAGCCGACTTCGTCAACGCCGCGCGCTGGCTGAAGGCCCGTCCGGATTGCACGGGCAAGATCGCCTCGACCGGCTTCTGCTTCGGCGGCGGCCTCACGAACCAGCTCGCCGCCATCCTCGGCGCAGATCTCGCCGCCGGCGCGCCCTTCTATGGCGCCCAGACGCCCGTGGCCGATGTACCGAAGATCAAGGCCGCGATACTGATCAATCACGGCGCGCTCGATACCAACCTCGCGAACGCCTATCCCGCCCAGATCGCCGAGCTGCAGAAGAATAACATCGTCCACGAGGGACATCTCTATCCGAACTCGGTCCATGGCTTCTTCAACGACGCCACGCCCGAGCGCTACAACAAGGTCACCGCCGCCGAAGCCTGGACCAACACGATCAACTGGTTCAACAAATACGCTCGCGGGTAGCCCCCCGGACGGCCGGGCCCCTGTCCGGCAGTCGTCGCGTCAGCAGCGAAACAATGAGCGGGATAGAACCGCGGAAAAATCAGCAAGGATTTAAGCGCGCCCAAATCCCGAACCCACCCAAACCCGCCGCCTGCGGGATCGCGCAACCGCGCCCTATTCCTCGATCGCCGCGTACACGAGCTGCTGCATCTGCGGCCGGATCGGATATGCGCCCGATGGCATCAGCTGTGTCATCTGGATCGCGATCAAATCCTCCACCGGATCGATCCAGAAGAAGGTCGAGGCCATGCCGCCCCACGAGAACGTCCCTGGCGATCCTGGCTGCGTCGTCGCCACCACATCCGTCGTCACCGCCCAGCCGAGCCCGAAGCCCGAGCCATCCATCCGGGACTCGGAGAACGTCTTGTCCCCCATGTCTTTCAACGTCTTGTTCCCCGGCAGGTGGTTCATCGTCATGAACTCGAGCGTCTTCGGCGAGAGGATGCGGACGCCATCAAGCTCCCCGCCATTCCCGAGCATCTTGCAGAACCTGAAATAGTCACCGATCGTCGAAGCCAGCCCGCCCCCGCCCGAGAGCACGTTCGGCGCCCGTGCATAACCGCTCGTCTTGCCGCCCGGATCTGACTGCGTGATCACGCCCGTCTCCGGATTGCGCGCATAGCAGGCCATCAGCCGGTCAAGCTTGTCCTCCGGCACCTGGAAGAACGTATCCTTCATCCCCAGAGGCCCGAAGATCCGCTTGCGGAAGAACTCGTCGAGGCTCATCCCGGACGCTACTTCCACGACCCGGCCCAGCACATCGGTCGAGTTCGAATAATTCCACTTGTCGCCAGGCGAGAACGCCAGCGGCGCCTGGGCGATCGCCTCGCAGAAGCTCTTCAGGTCGCCTTTGAACGTGATGTGCTCGATCTTGCGGGCGCGATAGATCGCATCCGGCACGCCCTGCTGCAGGAAGGAGTAGGTGATCCCCGACGTGTGCAGGAACAGGTCGCGCACCGTGACCGGTCGGTCTGGCTTGCGCACCTTCGGGTTCTCAACGGTCCCACCGTCGAACACCATCACATCCTGGAATTCCGGAATGTAGCGGAACACCTCATGGTCCAGCCGCAGCACGCCATCCTCGAACAGCATCATCGCAGCGACCGACGTGATCGGCTTCGTCATCGAATAGATACGATAGATCGTATTCTCATCGATCGGCCGCCCGCCGCCCATCTCGGTCGTGCCCTGGAAGGACAGGTGAGCCACCTGCCCGCCCCGCGCCACGAGCGCGGCCACACACGGCAGCTTCTTCTTTTCTATGTAACCATCGAAATACCGCGGAATGCGCTTCAGCCGGTCCGCATTTAGACCAGCGTCCGCCGGATCGATCAGCTCGATAGCCATAGCCACTCCTTCAGAACTCTGGCCTTCAGAAACCCGGAATGTCTTAGCACTGCGTCTTTCGAAAAAGAAATCGTGCGCTCACATTCCGCTGGAGCATCCGCCCTCCCCAATTGACTTCGGGCCAAGCCGCGGACCAACATCACATTCAAGGCTGACTGTTTCGAACGAGCGGAAAAACCGCCGCCCTCCCCGGCCGCACATCGATGAAGCGCCGCAGAGACGGCGCCACAATGGCAAAACGGGGAGACATTCATGACTGACGCCAAGACCAC
Source organism: Hyphomonadaceae bacterium (assembly GCA_047601145.1). Taxonomy (GTDB): domain Bacteria; phylum Pseudomonadota; class Alphaproteobacteria; order Caulobacterales; family Hyphomonadaceae; genus UBA7672. The sequence goes on along the minus strand of JASGJW010000002.1, from coordinate 336,576 downwards.
GCCTGCCCAGACGCAGCCTGCTATCAGCCGCCGCGACATCCTGCTCGCCGGCTCGCTCGCAGCAGGCGCCGCTGTCGTCGTCACCGCATCGCTTGCGCCGCCCGCCGAAGCGCAGCAACCGCCCGCCGCCAGCAGCCCGCTTGGCGGCGGCAGCTCCGGCGCCGACATCTTCAGCGTGGTCGAGACCGCCTACGGCAAGGTGCAAGGCATCACCAATGCCGGCATCAAATGCTTCTACGGCATTCCCTATGGCGCATCGACCTCCGGCAAGAACCGCTTCATGCCGCCCAAGGCGCCTGCCAAATGGGCGGGCGTCCGCTCCTGCCTCGGCTATTCCAACGTCTCGCCTCAGACGCCTTCGCCCATCACTGGCGACTACGGACAGATGATCGCGTGGGATCGCCACATCGGCGCCGGCGGCATGGGCGAGGACATGCTGAACCTCAACGTCTGGACCCCCGGCCCCGATAACGCCAAGCGCGCGGTCATGGTCAGCTTCCACGGCGGCGGCTGGGCCACCGGATCCGGCAACGGCCCGATGTACGATGGCGCGCAACTCTCCAAGCTTGCAGATGTTGTCGTCGTTACTGTGAACCACCGCCTTGCCGCGCTGGGCTACACGCATCTCCTCGCCGCGGGCGCGCCGAAGGATTTCCAGTACGCCGGCGTCTCCGGGGTCATGGACATGGTCGCCTCGCTCGAATGGATCAAAGCAAACATCGCCAATTTCGGCGGCGACCCATCGCGCGTCATGATCTTCGGCCAGTCCGGCGGCGGCTCGAAAACGTCATGCCTGCTCGCGACACCGAAAGCCAAGGGCCTGTTCCATCGCGCCGGCGTTCAATCCGGCTCATCGCTCCGCTTCACGACGGAAGAGGTCGCCCAGCGCTCAGCCGAACAGCTGCTCAAGACGCTCAACATCTCCAGGGCTAATATCGGCGACGTGCAGAAAATCCCCTGGGAGCGCATCCTCGAAGCGCAGACCACGCTCCAGGGCGCGGTGTTCTCGCCCGTCATGGAAGGCAATTACCTGCCCCACCATCCGTTCGATCCGGTGGCTCCGCCCGAATCGCGCGATGTTCCTGTCATCATCTCGACCACGCTGGAGGATGCTGCCCTCCGCCTCACCAACTGGGATCTGGATGATGCTGGCCTCAAGGACATCTTCAACCAGCGCTATCCCGGCAAGGCCGAAGAGCTGATGAAGCTCTATGGCTATCAGGGTCCGGCGAAGACCGCCTATCTCAAGCAGGCGCAATTCCTCACCGACACCGGCGCTCGCCAGTCGGCCATCACGCAGGCCGAACGCAAGGCGGCTGCGGGCGGCGCGCCAGCGTACATGTATCTGTGGGAATGGGTCTCCCCGACCTTCGGCGGCAAATTCGGCGCCGTGCACGGCCTCGATGTCGACGCATCGTTCAACAACTTCCGCAACAACCCGTCCGGCGGCGGCGACCCGGAAGGTCGACGCATGACGAAACTGTTCGCCACCACCTGGGCGACCTTCGCCAAGACCGGCAACCCGAACAATGACATGATCCCGAACTGGCCGGCTTATGACGCGACCAATCGCGCAACCATGATCTTCGACAGCCACACGCGCGTCGAAAACAACCCGCGCAGCGAAATTCGGAAGTTCATCGCGTCGAACACGGCGGCAACGCCGCGGACGTAGATCTCAAGCGCGGCGGGCCTGTTGCAGTTGCGGCAGGCCCCGCGCCAGGAGCTGCGTGAACTCCGCCGGCGGCAGCGGCTTGGACATGAGGTAGCCCTGCGCCTCGTCGATGCCGAGGCCAGCGAGGAAGTCCCACATTTCCTGGGTCTCGACGCCCTCGGCGACGATCTTGAGGCCCATCTCGCGGGCTAGCCGCACGCTCATCTCGACGCTGGTCCGCGCGAACCCGTCGGTCAGCGCGTTGCGCGTGAAGGCCTGGTCGATCTTGAGTTCCGTGAACGGATACATCTGCAGCCGGTCGATGTTCGACGCACCCGTGCCGAAATCGTCGATCGAAAGTCCGAACCCCTTGATGCGCAGGCGCGCAAAGATGTCGAGCGCCTCCGCCCCGTACTCGAGAAGACGCGTCTCTGTAACCTCGAGCGTGACCTGCGAGGGCGGAACGCCGATCTGTTCGACCGCGTTGGCCATCATGTCCGGGAAGCTGATGCGTGTCAGCGAAACCGGAGAGATGTTGATCGAGACCGGCATGGGCTTGCCGCCGACGAAGAAACCCTTGGCGTGAAGCGCGACGATGCGGGTCAGCACGAAGGTCAGGTCGTCGATGCGGTTGTTGCGTTCGGCGAGCTCGATGTAGGGCACCGGATTGACGAGCTCGGTGGGCGACACGGCGATGCGGGCAAGCGCCTCGGCGCCCGTGATTTCGCCCGTCGCCATCGACACCTTGGCCTGGAAGAACGGATGCAGCGCGCCGCCTTCGATCGCGGCATCGAGCAGAACGGGCTGCACCGGTGTGTAGTCCTGCTTTCGCGCAACCGGGCCGCCACGCGCCAGCGCAGCCTGGATCGCTTCCACCGTCAGCGGCTTGCGGATCGATCCAACGACGTTGAGGCTCTGCATCTTCGCAAGCTTCGCGACAGTCTCGATCACCGAGTTCGCCTCTCCCGACACGATCAGGACCTTGCCTGGGAAGCGCCGCTCCGCCAGCGACCGGATCAGGCTGACGCCATCATGCGCCGGCATGTTGAGATCGCAGACGAGAAGGTCGGGCGTGAGCCCCGCATCGAGCTTCGCCAGCGCTTCGATGCCATTCTCCGCCGTCTCGACCGCGGCCACGCCGGCGTCGAGCACGAGGTCTTCCGCGAGTGCGCGGAATACCGGATCGTCATCCACGAGAAGGGCTTGCCGGTAGCTCATATCAGGCCTGCTGCTCTCCCCGACCCCAGCCCTGTTGCCACACCAACCCTGAGCAGATCGCTAACAGTTTCGATCGATATCAGCCGCCCTTGGCCAGTCGCACCGTCGGCCGCGCCTTGTTGCCCACGCCATCGGGAACCGGGATCGGGCTGTGCTCGTAATCGGTGTTCAGCACCAGTTCCGGGCCGTCCTTCATGTCGAACTTCTTCGCGATGATGACCGTATAGTCCGACTGGTCGGCGATGGGGTCCTTGGAATCGATCGTCAGCGTGTTCCCTGGCAAGTAGATCGTGCCGACCAGGTTGCGAGCATTGTTGCTGGCGATGCGGTGCGGGATAGCGAAAAGCGTATCGCGGTCCTCGAAGAACAGCATCCCCGCCATGTCGCCCGTCTTCGGCGCCGTCAGCGAGATCGTGCTCGATGGTCCGAACTGGATTGTCGACAGCGCCCCCGTCAGGAAGAAGCCGACATTCTCGCCAACCAGCTTGCCGCCCAGCGTCACCGTGAGCGTGCCGTTGTTCATGATGTAGGTGCCCGGCTCGAGTGTCACGTCGCCGCCGATGACGTTGATGCCGCCGCAATAGACGCCGGGCTTGAGCTTCACCTTGCCGCTCAGCGCTGTGACAGCCACAGTGAGCAAGTGGTCGCACTTCAGCAGACCGACCTTCGGCTCCGGCCTGTCGCGCAGCGGGTCTTCCAGCGCGGGGCAATCTTCCAGCGGGGCGTTAGGCGTCACCGCGGACTTCGCACCCGAAACGCCGCCCGCCACGCAGACAAGATCGGCCTTCACGCGCGCCTTGCTCTGCAGGTTGAGCGACGAGTTGCTGGTGGAGTTTGAGTAGATAGCACACTTCTGCGCCGTCACGCGAGCTTTGTCGCTCATGTTGAGCGTCCAGGGCGCATGCTCGTCGAGACCGATCATGCAGACATACGCGCCGCCGTGGATCTCGGCCGTGGACTCGACCTTGATCTCCTTGACGTTCTGCGCGATCGGGCCGGGAAAGTAGGTCTGCGGCTCGGCGACGACCGTGACTTTCACCGCCTTGCCTTTCTCGATGATCTGGGCCTTCGTGTTGTGCTTCTTCGCGGTGTAGTTGGAATTGACGAACGCATTCGCCACCGATGTGACGCGCCCGTCCGATCCCTTGAACACGACCAGCTCCTGCGCCGCCGCGATCGCCGCGCGATCGGCCACGCCCTGGAGCTGCTGCTTCTGGTTCGAGAGCGACATGTAGTCGACGACGCCGCCGACAATAAATGCGGCGACAAGCATGATGCCCAGCGCGAACAGCGCCATGCTTCCCCTTCGGTCCTGCCCGAAGTTGCGCACCAATCACCCCTATGAGCCGGCGTGGGCGGCTGCTTCGCCCACATTCCAAACACGGGATAACGCTAACGGAACACGCTAAAGGAACGGTTCATAAAGCCTGACAATTCCGGGTCTGCCCCGGACAAATGCTTCCACCCGTTAACCAAGCCAACAGGTCATCATGCGAGCGTCGGCGCCTTGAGGAGGCGGCCCCGCGAAACCATGAAATCCTTTGCTGTTCCGCTGCGCCGATCGATCCGGTTCCGGCTTTCGTTGGTTATCGCCGTCGTGATCTTCGCGGCAGTGATGTCCGCATCGACGGCGGGGGCTTTCCGCGATCTGCGTCGCGCGGCCGATGCTCGCGCGGAAATGATCGAAGCGGCGGCCTCCGCCTACTCCGCCGCGGTGGCCGATCCCCTCGCCGCCAAGGACCGCCGGGCGGCGCTCGATTTCATGCGCGGCATGCGCGACCTGCGCTCCGTCATCTTCATGTCGGTCGAGGACACGCAGGGCGAAGTTCTGGCCCAGCTCGGCGCCGGAGCGTCCCTGCGTGGCAAGACTGCCAACCTGCGCACGCTTGCAGGCATGGAACTGCTGAATGCGGACCGAGGCTCGGTGTCGATGCCCGTGCTAAAGGGCGGCGAGCAGATCGGGAAGCTGTATGTGCTCGCCGATATCAGTGACCTGCGCTCCGACCTGTTTGCGACGCTAAGCTGGACGGCGCTGGTAGCTTTGGTTGCTATCGGCGGCGGCGTGGCCATCGCCCAGTTCTCGATCAGCCGCATCACACGACCCCTGCGCGAACTCACCGCCGTGATGGCCGAGGTCGGCGCCAGGCAGGATTTTTCTCACCGCGTCGCTCCCACGCGCCGGCGTGACGAAACCGCCGTGCTGGGCCAGGCCTTCAACGGCATGATCGACAACATCCATGAACGCGACCGCCGCATTGCGCACCACATGGAAACACTGGAACAAACCGTCGAAGAACGCACCCACGACCTTCGCCTCGCCAAGGAAGACGCGGAAGCAGCCAACGCCGCCAAGTCGGACTTTCTCGCCACCATGAGCCACGAGATCCGGACGCCAATGAACGGCATGATGGTGATGGCCGAAATGCTCGCCTCGGCCGATCTCACCCCGCGCCATCGCCGCTACGCCGAGATCATCACGCGCTCCGGCGCCAGCCTTCTCACGATCATCAACGACATTCTCGACCTGTCGAAGATCGAAGCGGGCAAGCTTGATCTCGAAGCCGTGCCCTTCTCGCCGGAAGGCATGGTGGAGGACGTCGCAAGCCTGTTCTGGGAAAAGGCGCGGTCGAAAAATCTGGAACTGGCAATCCGTGTCGCCGCCAATGTTCCCGCGCTGGTGATCGGCGATCCGACCCGCCTCAACCAGGTCATCACCAACCTCGTCAACAACGCCCTGAAGTTCACCGAGACAGGCGGCGTCACGATCGACGTCTCCGCCGAGTCCGGCGGCGACCGTGTCCGCCTCCGTTTCGCTGTTACCGACACGGGCGTCGGCATCGAGGCCTCACGCATCGGCGCAATCTTCGAGGCGTTCAGCCAGGCCGACCAGTCGACCACCCGCAAGTTCGGCGGCACGGGCCTCGGCCTCACCGTCTGCAAGCGTCTCGTCGACGCGATGGGCGGCGACATCGTCGTCACGTCCGAGCCTGGCAAAGGATCGGTCTTCTCGGTTGTCGTCTCGCTCGCGGCGGAAGCAGGAGCGCCGCCATGGCCACAAGCCGGCAACCTGCCTGTCGCCCTCGCGCTCAACAGCCCGTTACTGACTCAATGCCTCGTCACGGCGTTGCGCGACGTGGGCCTGACGCCGCGCGTGATAGCCTCGCCCAGACAGGCGATTGCTGGCGAGATCGTGCTGACCCTCTCCGAGCTGCTTGCGAAACATGGCGGCGTCTCTAGCGCCCACACGGTCTGCCTCACCGATGTCGGCGATAACCATGCCGACAGCCTTATCCGCAGCGGCCTCGCTGCCGACCTGCTGCCCCTCCCGCTCGGCCGCCAGGCGCTGTGGGATTTCATCAACCGCGCGACACGCCTCGAATTCCGTGGCGCTGCTGCACTCTCAGCGGCGCAGGCTTCTGGCCCAACCGAAACATTCGGCCATCTCTCCATCCTCGCCGTCGACGACAACGCCGTGAACCGCGAAGTGCTTCGCGAAGCGCTGCTAAGCTTGGGCGCGGAAGGCGACTTTGTGAACAACGGCGTCGATGCTGTCGAGGCAGCTTCGAAGAAGGCCTACGACGTCATCTTCATGGACGGCTCCATGCCGGAGATGGACGGCTTCACGGCGACCAAGCTGATCCGCCACCGTGAGACGACGACCGGCAAGCGCGCCTTCATCGTGGCGCTGACTGCGCAAGTGCGCGGCGCGGATGCAGATGCCTGGGCCGTCGCTGGCGCCGACCGGCACATGACGAAACCCTTCACCTCAGCCCGCCTGACTGACGCGCTGAAGTCGGTCGGGACCGGCGCAGGCCTCCCACTGCCAGCCCCTGTCGCCGCCCAGCCCGAACCTCCCCGCGAGGCGCCGCTGATCGACGATGAAGCGGTGGCGACCATGGAAGCCGTCGGCGCCCGTTCCGGCCGGGATGTTGTGGCCAAGGTCTGGAAGCTCTTCCTGGGCCAGGCCCCCGACGCGGTTTTCAAGCTGGAGACCTTTGCCAACAGCGGCGACGCGGCTGCACTCGCCAAACAGGCCCACTTTCTCAAGTCGATGGCGCTGTCCGCAGGCGCAGCCCGCCTGGCTGCCTCATGCGAGGATATCGAGACCCAGGCGAAGGCCGGCCTCGTCAAGATGGCGGCCGAGATACTCGCCGGGGTTCGGCCCCAGCTTGAGGCAACCTGCGCCGAGATGGCGGCCCGGCTCGGGTCACGTCCGGCGAAGTCGGCCAGCTGACCGCAACCACGGCAAGAATTCACCTCGCTCGATGTCGCCTCCCCTGGCCTGTGCACGAGGTTGAGAGCGCTGCCTCGCGCTGATTGACGTGAGGGTCAGGCACGTGTGAAGCCTGCCCAGCCGGGACGTCGCGACGGCGTGAAGCAGAGGGGCCGAGACTCAAGGCCACTCTTTCGATTATTCTAATCGCCTGCAGTTCTGGACGTTACATGACCGTTACGGCCGCCGAACCGATCAACGCGCTCGACCACGCCACGCTGGCGGAGATCGCCCGGGTGCGCGAGTCGGGCGTGCTCGGCGCAACGGGCCGACTGGTCGAGCTGTTCGATTTCCTTGCCGCCCGCTCCGCGGACAATCGTTCGCCGAAAGAGGCAGAAATTGCCCTCGCTGTCTTCGGCAAGAACGATCCGGAAGCGATGCGCGATGACCCTGTGGCGCGCGTCTACATCCACCGCCTGCGCAAGCGCCTCGACGAATTCTATTTGCGCAATGGCGCGCCCGGCGGCGTGCGTCTCGACATTCCGAAGGGCGATTATCGCATCGTCGCTGCCTCGAATGACCTGGACGAGACGGCAGTTACCGCGGCTGGCGCATCAGCACCTGGCGAAGCATCAACCGCCGCCCCGACGCCCCCGCAAAGCCGGAAGCGCTGGGCCCTGATTGCGGCCGGCATCGCGGCTCTTGCCATCGCCGCGAACGTCGCCGCGTGGGCTGCATTCGCGAACCGGCCGGCGGAGAAAAGCCAGATCGCCAATACGGGCATCTGGGCCGATATCGCCAACAGCCCGCGGCCGTTGCTGATCGTCGTCGGCGACTATTACATGTTCGGCGAGTACGAGGATCGCGTGAAGCTCAAGCGGCTCGTGCGCGACTTCACGATCAATTCAAAGGAAGACCTGATCCACAGCCAGCGAGGGGATCCCGCTGCCTTCGATCGCTATTCCGATATCGCGATGCAATACCTGCCCGCCTCGGCCGCCTATGCGCTGACGGACCTCGCGCCTCTTCTGCGCGAGGGCCGGAAGGTCGAGGTCAGCCTCGCATCCGAACTGACCCCAGAGCGTCTCAAGACCGACGACATCATCTATGTCGGCCTTTTGAGCGGTCTCGGGCCGCTGCGCGATCCGGTCTTCTCCCAGTCACGCTTTGGCTTCGGCGAGACCTACGACCAGATCGTCGATCGCAAGACCGGCCGCACCTACACCAGCGAGGCCTTCCTCGCCGCGCCGAGCGACAACATGTACAGCGACTACGGGTTCTTCTCGACATTTGAAGGACCCGGCGGCAACCGGATCGCCATCGTTTCAGGCACCCGGGATACGGCCGTCATGGGGGTTGCCGAGACGCTGTCGCGGATCGAATCCCTCGAGCGCTTCGAGAAGAAGACGCCCAATGATCAGGATTTCGAGAGCCTGCTGGTCGTGAAAGGCCAGAAGCACACCAACCTGGAAGCCCAGGTGATCGCCAGCTACGACCTCGACAGCCGCTCGATCTGGGCCGGCGTCACCGCCAACCCTGCGAGCCTTCCGGCGAAATAGGCCTGTCCCCGCAAACCAAAGCAGCCGCGGCAGGAGCAGTTCGCCTGCCGCGGCAGTTGGATTCGGCCAGGCCCCTTACAGGAGGAGGAGAGCGAAGAGGCCAGCCCGATGGGCTCACTTGGCTTGCTCACACCCTTCCGCGTAAGTGAATAACCGTCGCAGTGGCGTTACAGCCGACGTTACATCTTTGTCTTTCAAGGTGTTGAATGCGGGCTAGTTACTGTTGAACGCGAGTTCGCAGCGCACGCCCTCTGGGTCGAACTTCAGAATCGCGCCGCCTCCGGGTACGCCATTCAACGCCGCGCCGATCATTCGGGTGCCGAATCCGGATGACCTGGGCTTGGCGACGGCCGGCCCGCCCATTTCCGTCCAGCGTAGCGTGTAGGCCCCCGGCGCACGCTCGACCCAGTCGCATTCAACACGGCCGGCGCTGGTCGACAGCGCTCCGTATTTGACCGCGTTGGTCGCCAGCTCGTGCAGGCAGAGCGCCAGCGGGATTGCGGCGGAGGGGGCGAAATGCACTGACGGCCCGCCCAAGACCTTGAGCCGGTCGGGGTAAGAACTCGCTGAAAGGCGCCAGGGCGAGCCCCACCAGCTGGTCCAGCAGAAGGGGCGCGTCTGCCTCTGAGGAGGACATCAGGCTGTAGGCGGTCGACAGCGCCCTCACCCGCTCAGTCAACCTGTCCCGGAAATCCTCGACATTAGCGGCGCCCTGCGCTGACTGCTGGGCAAGCGCGTTGAGGATCGCGAAGGTGTTCTTGGCGCGGTGGGTCTGTTCGCGGATGACGAGCTCGAGCTTCTGCTTTGTGCGGCTGAGTTCGTCGCGCTCAACCTTGAGACGGGCGCGCAGCTCATGCGCAAGACCGCATCCAGCGGCAACGACAGACGCCAGGATCAGCCAGACGATCGTGGTCGCGTAAGGGTACTGGACGCCAAACGCCACAACGGCCAGCGGCGTCGATACCGCGACAGCCAGAAACCCCGAGCGGAATCCCGCTATCAATGACGCCGCCATGACGGCTGGATAGAACGTGACGAACGGTACTTGCCCAGGGATCAGCGTGTCGATCAGGAGGCGCGCGAGATAGCCCGCCAGCACGCACGGGGCGGCGACAAGCGCCGCCCTCGCCCAGCTTGTCAGTTCCGGGTTGGACTTGTCCGCCACCGTTGGAACCCCACCGCCCATCCGTGCACTACAGCACAGCTGGGCCGATCCTGCAGGGGCTGGCCAGAGGTTTTTGCACGTATCCACGCGCCAGATCGGGACACTGCCGGATTTCGTTGCGTACCGGCGGTTACAAGTCAGTTCAAATCCGCTCGCCATAAAAACGCCCCCGATAGGCAGACACGTTTCAAAAGCGGACTAGATTTGAGTTATGGGGAAATGGGGCGCGATACTTGTCAGGATCAACGCACCCCATGCGCGGCTGGCTGTTGTTTCACAATGAGGTCGCGGACGGGGTTCCCGAAGCCCCGGAAATCCGACGTTTCATCGAAGCCGGAAAGCGGCGCGGCATCCGTCTCGACGCCCTGCGTCCGCGCGATTTCGAGCTGATTGTCTCGACCGAGCGCGAATGGCGCGCGGAATATGCAGGCGGCAAGCTTCCACGGCCGGACTTCATCATCCCGCGCACGGGCAGCGAAACATCCTACTTCACGCTCGCTGTCATAAGACAGTTCGAGCGAATGGGCGTCGCAATGATCAACGGCGCCGAAGCAGTCGACGCATGCGCCGACAAGCTTCAGACATTGCAACTGTTGTCTGCGTCCGGTCTGCCGATACCCAGGACGATCCTTGCAAAGTTTCCCGTCGACGTGGACGTAATCGAGCGCGAGCTTGGCTTTCCGGTCGTCGTAAAGAAGCTGCGATCCACGCGTGGGGCCGGGGTCGTGCTCTGCCAAAGCCGGGACCAGTTCGACGATCTTGCAAGCCTGCTTGGTGACGCGGGTCACCAGTCGGATTTCATCTTCCAGCAGTATATCGCGGCAAGCCACGGACGGGATGTCCGCCTTCTTGTGATCGGCAATCAGGTAGCGGCCGCAATGGAGCGCCGTTCCGTTACCGGGAATTTCAAGTCCAACATCTCGCTCGGCGGGGTTGGCGAGTGCGTGCAGCCTCCGCCAGAAATGGCCGAGCTTGCGATCGAGGCGACGAAAGCGCTGCGGCTGGAGATCGCCGGCATCGACGTGCTGTATGACGACAAGGGCTATCGCATCTGCGAGGCCAACTCGTCGCCTGGCTTCGTGGGGCTGGAGAAGGCCTGCCCTGTCAGCGTGCCCGACAAGGTGTTCGATTATGTGACTGCGCGACTCAAACCGCCTGAGCCGCCGCGCAAGTCCATCTGGCGCCGGATCATTCCCGGCCTTCGCCAGCGCGCCAGGGAAAAGGCGTAGCGCTGCTCAACGCCATCGTGAGCAATCGGACAGTTGCATGAGACCGATCAGTATCACATGCTGTTCGGCAAATCACGGGAGGACACGATGAACCTGTTCCGCGCCGCCGCGATCGCCTGCGCCCTACTGATCGCGCCAGCCGCCCATGCGCTCGAAGGCAAGCTTGTCCACATAAAGGTCGAGTCGAAGAACGTGCCTTCCCCGGTCGATCTCGCGGTTTACACCCCGCCCGGCTACGACGCGAAGCGGGCCGAAGCCTATCCGCTGGTCATCCAGTTGCACGGCGGCGGCGGATCCAGCGACAACATGACGACGATGGCGGAGTCGCTGGAAAAGGCGATCAAGCAGGGCCTCATCCCTGCGGCTGTTTCCGTGATGCCGTCGGCCGGCCGGTCCTTCTACATGGATTATCGCGACGGCTCGCAGAAATGGGAGACGTTCATCGTCACCGACCTGCTCGCGACGATGCGCCAGGACTACAATGTGGTGAAAGGGCGCGAGGGCACGCTGATCACCGGCATCTCGATGGGCGGCATGGGCTCGCTGCGCATCGCGTTCAAGCATCCTGGCATCTTCCAGGCCGTGGCAAGCATGGAGCCCGGCATCGAACCCGCGCTGGCCTACAAGGACATCAAGCTGCGGGACCGCTTCTGGCGCGACGATGCATTGTTCCAATCGATCTATGGCAAGCCGCTCGACGAGGCATACTGGGCGGAGAACAATCCCGCCACCATCGCGAACAATAGTCCCGACAAACTCGTTGGCCTCGGCATCTACCTGGAGGCTGGCGACCAGGACATGTTCTTCCTGCATCAGGGGACGGAGTTCGTGCACCGCATCCTGTTCGACAAGGGCATCAGCCATGAATACCGGCTGGTGAAGGGCGCAGACCATGTCGGCCCATCGATCCCGCCCCGCTTCCTCGTCGCCATGGAATTCTTCGGCCGCATCCTGAACCCGCCAAAGAACTGGACCGAAGCGCCCGCCGTCCAGCAGGCGCGCCAGCGCGTCGACAACTTCAAGAAAGCGGCCGGCTATCCCATCAACCCGGTCGATGGGACGAAGCTGCGGACAGAGTAGTTACGCCGCACGCTCGAACACGGCGGCGATCCCCTGGCCGCCGCCAATGCACATTGTCTCGAGGCCGTAGCGCACTTCGCGGCGGTGCATCTCGTTCATCAGGTTGGCGAGGATGCGGCCGCCCGTGGCGCCGATCGGGTGGCCGAGCGAAATGCCCGACCCGTTGACGTTGAGCTTGTCGGCGTCGTTCCAGTTCCAGCCTTTCAGCACGGCGAGAACCTGCGGTGCGAAGGCTTCATTGAGCTCGACGAGATCGATGTCCTTCCACTTGAGGCCGGTGCGCTGGAACAGGCGCTCCACCGCCGGGACCGGGCCGATGCCCATTCGCGAGGGTTCGACGCCGGCCGCAGCCCAGCCGACGAACCAGCCCATCGGCTCGAGGCCGAGTTCTTCCAGCTTGTCTTCGGCCACAACAAGGCAGGCGGCGGCGGCGTCGTTCTGCTGCGAGGCGTTGCCCGCGGTCACCACACCGCCCTTCTCGATTGCCTTGAGCTGGCCGAGCGAGGCGGCGGTGGCATCGCCACGGACGCCTTCGTCGGTCTTGAAGACTATCGGGTCGCCCTTCTTCTGCGCGACGGAGACCGGCACGAGTTCGTTGTCGAACTTGCCTTCCTTCCAGGCTGCGGCGGCGCGCTGGTGGCTGCGGGCGGCGTACTCATCGCAGGCCTCGCGCGGGATCTGGTAGTCCTTGGCGAGGTTCTCCGCTGTCTCGATCATGCCGGTGATCACGCCGAAGCGGCTGACGGGCTGGGACATCACGCGGCCGCGGGCGAGGCGGTCGTAGAAGGCGACGTCGCCCATGCGCGCGCCTGAGCGCATCGTCGTGGAATAGTATTCGACGTTCGTCATGCTCTCCGCGCCGCCGGCGACGACGACATCGGCCGCGCCGGTCTGTACGAACATCGCGGCTTCGACCACGGCCTGCAGGCCCGAACCGCAGCGGCGATCGAGCTGGTAGCCCGGTACAGTGATCGGATAGCCCGCCGCCAGCGCCGCCCAGCGGCCGATGGCCGGCGCCTCGCCACTGGCGTAGCCCTGCGCGAAGATCACATCGTCGATCTTCTCCGGGTTGATCTTCGTTCGCTCCACCAGCGCCTTGAGGACGACAGCGCCGAGATCGCCGGCATTGAGCGTCGACAGCGCGCCCTGGAATTTGCCTACCGCCGTGCGGATGGGGCTGACGATGGCGGCGCGGCGGAGCTTGGTCATGGCTTTGTCCCTTGAATCGCCGGGCACAATAGCGGTCTTCCCCGTGACGGCAACGGCTTGGCCGGGAGAGGCCGGGATGACACTCTGGCGCCATGAGCAAGGCTGAGACCCATCCCGAGATCAGAGAAGCGGTGCGTAAGCTGTGCGCCCGCTTTCCGGGGCCATACTGGCGCGCGCTGGACCGCGAACGCGCCTATCCGACCGAATTCGTGAAGGCGCTGACCGAGGCCGGCTGGCTCTCTGTCCTGATCCCCGAGGAATATGGCGGCGCGGGGCTGGGCATTTCGGCGGCGTGCGCCGTGCTGGAGGAAATTCATCGTTCCGGCTGCAATGGCGCGGCATGCCATGCCCAGATGTACACGATGGGCACACTGCTCCGGCACGGATCGGAATCACAGAAGCAGAAATATCTCCCGAAGGTCGCAAGCGGCGAGCTACGCCTGCAGGCCTTCGGCGTCACCGAGCCGACGAGCGGCACGGACACCACACGCATCCAGACTTTCGCGAAACGTCAGGGCGACAGGTATGTCGTCAACGGATCGAAGATCTGGATCAGCCGCGCCGAGCATTCCGACCTGATGGTCCTGCTCTGCCGGACCAGCCCGCGCGACGACAACGGCAAGACGTCCGATGGTATGAGCGTGCTTCTGGTCGACATGCGCGAGGCGAAGGGCCCAATGGGTAGGAGGGGCCTCACCATCAAGCCGGTCCGCACGATGCTGAACCATGCAACCACCGAGCTGTTCTTCGACAATCTCGAAGTGCCTGCCGAGAACCTGATCGGCAAGGAAGGCTCGGGCTTCAAATACATCATCGACGGCATGAACGCCGAACGCATACTGATCGCATCCGAATGCATCGGCGACGGCAAGTTCTTCGTCGACCGCGCATCGGCCTATGCGAAAGATCGCTCCGTGTTCGGCGCTCCGATCGGCGAAAACCAGGGCGTGCAGTTCCCGATCGCACGCGCGCACGTGCAGGTGACGGCGGCGGGGCTCATGGTCGATCATGCGGCGAGGCTGTTCGACGCGGGCGAGCCGTGCGGCTCGGAAGCCAACATGGCGAAGATGACGGCGTCGGAAGCAAGCTGGTATGCCGCCGATGTCTGCATCCAGACGCATGGCGGTTTCGGCTTTGCGGAGGAATACGACATCGAGCGCAAGTTCCGCGAGACGCGGCTTTATCAGGTCGCGCCGATCTCCACCAACCTGATCCTGAGTCATGTGGCGACGCATGTTCTCGGCATGCCGAAGTCGTTCTGAGGCCCCGCATGAGCATCAACGCAGCTGAATGGATCGGGCGGAGCGAGGCGGCGGAGGACTTCGTCGCGCGCCGGCAGTTTGACCTTCTCGCGACGATGCTTGATCGCGAGCAGGAAAGCGTGGTTCCGCCGCTCGGGCACTATGTGTGCTTTGCGCCAGGCGCTGCGCAGGCGGACATGGCCGAGGACGGGCATCCCAAGCGCGGCGGGCTGACGCCGCCTATTGATCTTCCGATGCGGATGGCGGCGGGAAGCCGCGTGCGGTTTCACGCTAGCATTCCCTTCGGCGCCAATGTGAAACGCGTGACGACGATCGCCGATGTCTCCGAAAAGACGGGGCGCACGGGACGGCTGGCCTTCCTGACGCTTCGCCACGAGGTGCTTGCCGACGGGACCCTGTGCGTGACCGAGGACATGGACGTCGTGTTCCGCGAGAAGAGCGGCAATGCGCAGCCCCTGCCGCCGGGAGAACGGCGCGAGGCGCAGGTCTCACGCACCGTCGAGCCAACGGCGACGCTGCTCTTTCGCTTC
Organism: Hyphomonadaceae bacterium; assembly: GCA_047601145.1. Classification (GTDB taxonomy): domain Bacteria; phylum Pseudomonadota; class Alphaproteobacteria; order Caulobacterales; family Hyphomonadaceae; genus UBA7672. The sequence goes on along the minus strand of JASGJW010000002.1, from coordinate 321,457 downwards.
TCGGCCCTGACCTACAACGCCCATCGCATCCACTACGATCGCGACTATGCGATGAAGGTGGAGGGGTATCCTGGCCTCGTCGTCCACGGCCCCCTGCTCGCCACGCTGCTGATCGATCATTTCCGGAGGCATCGGCCGCACGACAGGCTGGCGACATTCGATTTCCGGGCGCAGCGGCCGGTCTTCGACCTTGCGCCCTTCACCGTGAAATCTGGTCGATACGGACACCGGCGCCGACGTATGGGCGGCGGATGGCGATGGCTATGTGGCCATGACCGGCAGGATTGGTGTGGTTCGATGAAGACCTGGCGTTCGATGTTGTTCGTGCCCGCCGCGGCGCGCCAGCGCTGGGAAAAAGCGCACACTCGCGGGGCCGACGCGATCATCGTGGATCTTGAGGACTCTACCCAACCCGAAGCCAAAGCGGCCGCGCGGCTGCAGGCGACTGAGGCGGTCAAGACCCTCCATGCCAACGGCGCGATCGTGACTGTGCGCGTGAACAACGATCCACACCATCTGGCAGACGATCTCGAAGCTGTCGTGTATCCAGGACTCGCCGCGATCGTGCTGCCCAAGGCTGAACAGGCGGCGGACCTCGAAAGCCTGTCGGCCATGCTTGATGCGCTCGAATACGAGCGCGGGATGGACCGCAACACGATCAGGACGATCGCTGTTATCGAAAGCCCGCGCGCACTGGAGCGTGTGACATCCATCGCCGATGGGCCGCGCCTCATCGGACTTTCACTTGGCAGCGAAGACTTCGCCCTGTCGCTTGGCAGGCCGCCAGCCCCCCTGTCGCTTGGCCTTGCTGCACAGACGATCGCCTATGCCGCCTCGGCGCGCGGCTTGATGGGGATCGGCATGGCGACCGGCATCTCCAACTTCACCGATCTCGACGCTTTCGCAAAGGAAGCCCAACGCTCGCACGCCATGGGGCTGACCGGCGCCATGTGCATCCATCCCAACCAGGTGTCCGTGTTGAACCAGTGCTTTGGCGCGAGCGAAGAACAGATCGCGGACGCGCGCGCCATCCTCGCGGCGTGGGAAGGCCGGACCGACGGGGTCGTTTCGCACAACGGCAGAATGATCGATCAGCCCGTCGTTGAGCGCGCGCGGCGATTGCTGAGCGCGGCTGGGCTCGCGTGAGGACCGGGTCGACGGAAGACCTGCTGCGCAGCCTGAAGCCAGGCCAGCGCGTCTTCTTCCAGGGCGGCCCGGGCGAGTGTGTCACATTCCATGACGCGCTGAAGAACGATCCCGGCCTGATCAACAGGCTCGATCTCTGGTCTTGCCTCATCCCCGGCATCAATGCGCTCGACTATGGCTCGCTTCCAAACGACCATAAGCTGACGACGTTCATGGCGTCGCTAGCGCTCGAACCATCCATCGCGTCCGGGCGCACGCAAATCATGGCAATGCCCTATTCGCAGATCGGCGAAACGCTGGCGAAAATGGAGTTCGACGTCGCGATCTTCCACGTCTCCCCGCCAAATGCGGAAGGCGCATGCTCGTTCGGACTCTCCTGCGACATGCCTTCGCTCGTCTGGCCAAACGCCGAACGGCGCGTGGCGTTCGTCAACGAGCGTATGCCTCATCTTCCCGGTGCGGAGGGCATTCCCCTCGAAGTGATCGATCTTGCCATCCCGATCAACGAACCGCTGCTGGCCGGGTCATCACCACGCCGGAACACCGTCGTTGAAAAGATAGCGGCCCGTGCCGCAGCGTTGATTCCTGATGGCGCAACGATCCAGTCGGGGATCGGCGATACCCCAGCTGCAATCGCCGCCGCCCTGCGCCTGCATCGCGGGCTGAAGGTTCATTCCGGGATCATCACGGGCGAATACCAGCAACTTGCCGAGAGCGGCGCGCTTGATCCGGACGCGGAACATGTCACCGGCATCGCCTGGGGCGATGGGACGTTCCAGGCCTGGCTGCCGCGATCCGGCTTCCTGTTCCGCTCGGCGCTTGAAACGCACAGCCATGCCAAGCTCGCAGCAATACCAAACTTCGTTTCGATCGGATCGGCGCTCGAGGTCGACCTCGCCGGCAATCTGAATCTCGAATGGCGTGCAGGCCGGCGCGTGAGCAGCATCGGCGGCGCACCCGACTATATTCGTGGAGCATCGCTATCGCCTGGCGGCCGATCGATCATCGCGCTGCAGTCGACGAGCGGCGGCGCTTCGCGGATCGTTCCGGCGTTGCAGGCGCCGTCTATTCCGGGCGCACTGATCGATACCGTTGTCACTGAACACGGCGTCGCCGAACTGCGCGGACTGGAAGGCGCGGCGCGCGCGGCGGCGCTGACGGCAATCGCTGCGCCAGAGCACCGGAGCTTTCTGGAATCGACAAAGAATATCTGACCCCACTCCGGGAACACGCTGATATCAAAGCAGTTTCGAACTGCGCGCGGGGTTTCCCCGGAGTTGGCGCTTGTCTTTGGCCATGCTTGTTCGGGTAAGTCCCAACTTCTCCGGCCGGTCTGCGTGACTCACTGCATCATTCTCGAGCCGGACCCCCAGACCCGTCGCATTCTGGAGAACGCGTTGGCGAGCCTTCACTGGGGCGTCACGCATGCCAGCTCGTCGGCCGAGGTGACAGACAAGCTGCATGGCCCCTGGGCAGTCGTGCTGGCGATCGAGTCGGGCGACCCCGCAGCGCTCGACCTGATCCGGGAGATCCGGGGCGTATCACCGGACATCGTCGTCTGTGCACTGATGGACGAACTGTCGCCCCACTATGACCGGCAGGTCGAAGAGGCAGGCGCGAACAGTATCTTCGCCAAGCCGGTTTTCGAGACCGAGATCGTCGAAGCCCTTGTCGCAGGCTTCATGCGAAGGCAGGGCTGAACCCCGCCCCATGGGCGCTGGCCCGGCCAGGCCATCCCGCGTCCGGGGAATCCTTACAGAAACAGCATGTAAAATCAGGTGATTCCGGCGCCTGAGAACTCGACTTCGTCCCACCCGGTGGCTAGCGTGGCATATCAGCCACATGGGGTCGGCGCATGGTCGGAAGGAACCCGCCACAGCGGTCCGCGCTCTCCAGAGCGATAGGCCTCGCCGTGTTCACAGCCTCCTGCAGCCTTCCCGCCTTTGCACAGGTTATCGAAGTCGGCCCATCGGGCATTACTTCGGTCTCGGGGCCCAGCATTTTCACGCCCGATGGCGCGAAGGCTATCGTGCCCGAACGCGCCAGCGTGAAGGTCGGCGCACCTGTATCGGCCCAACCGCTGCTCGAGCGAGCGGGCGAAGCCAGCGACCTGTCGCCGCGCCTGCTGGAGGCAATTGCCTATGTCGAGTCGCGTTTCCGCCAGGACGCCGTGTCCCCGAAAGGTGCGATCGGCATGATGCAATTGATGCCAGGGACCGCAGGCGAGCTTGGTGTCGACGCGCGCGATCCCGCGCAGAACGCCCACGGCGGCGCTACCTACCTGCGCAAGATGCTTGTCATGTTCGATAATGATGTGGAACTGGCAGTCGCGGCGTACAACGCCGGCCCCGAGGCGGTGAAGAAGTACGATGGCGTGCCGCCCTATGCCGAGACCCGCAAGTATGTCGCGGCTGTCATGGATTATCTCGCCAAGTCCAGTGTACCGGAGACCAAGTGATGTCCTTTGTCCGCAGGCTCACCGCTTTCTCATTTCTCGCTGCAGTGACCGCGCAGGAGGCGCTTGCGCAGGTCGGCGGGCCGCAGGGGTCGGGGCCCATCCTCGGCGCCGTGAACTGGGTGCGCGGCACGATGGAGGGCGGCATCGCGACGGCCGTGGCCGTCATCGCCGTGGCATTTGTCGGCTTCATGATGCTGACCGGCCGGATGAACTGGAAGCATGGCATCACCGTGATTGTCGGTTGCTTCATCCTGTTCGGCGCCGCGACGATCGTGGGCGGCATCCAGATGGCCGCGCGGACGGCGGGATAGGACAGCATGGCCGGCATCGAACGCGACATCGTCTTCAACGCCCTCACCCGCCCGCAGATGTTTGCGGGGGTGAGCTATTCCTTCTTCGTGCTGAATCTCGTCGTGACCACTGAAGTATTCCTGATCTCCAAGTCGTTCTGGGCGATTGTGACTGCGCTGGTCCTGCACGCGATCGGCTATCTCATGTGTCTGCGTGAACCGCGTTGGCTGGATCTCTGGATCCAGAAGGTCAGCCGCTGCCCGCGGGTGAAGAACTACAACCACTGGCACTGCAACTCCTACTCACCATGAAGAAAAAGCCGCCTCCAGCCAAGGCAAAGGGGAACGGGAAGAGGGGCAACAAGAGGTTCGCACGCCGCGAAAAGCGCGCTGCGGAAATGCTGCCCTATGCGCGCCACGTTGATGAAACGACGCTCGCCACACGCGACGGTGCGCAGATCCAGGTCATACATCTCGCCGGCTTCGCGTTCGAGACGGCCGACACGCAGGAACTGAATTACCGCAAGAACGTGCGCGACACCGTTCTGCGCGGCATCGCTTCCTCGCGCCTGTCGATCGGCGCGCATGTGATCCGTCACATGGTCCGTCCGGGCCTCGAGGACGGCGATTTCTCCAGCCCGTTCGCGCGAACGCTTGACGCCAACTGGCGCACCCGGCTGGGCAGTCGGCGGCTTTTCGTGAACGACCTCTTCCTCACCCTGACCCGCAAGCCCGCCTTGCCACGCTCGGGCTTTGCAGGCGGCAAGAAGCAGTGGAACGCCGTGAGCCGCGCACGAGACCGGCGCGAACTCGATGCGGCAACCGACAGCCTGCTGGCGGCGCTACAGCCCTACGGCCCTCGCCTGCTCGGCGCTTACGAGACCGCAGGCGGATTGTTCTCCGAACCACTCGAATTCCTCGCCTTCCTGTTCGATGGCGAGCTGCGGCCCGTTCCGTTCGACAAGGGCGCGATTGATTTCGTCGACCGCCGCGTGAGCTTCGGCAAGGACGCGCTGGAATTCTCCGGCAACGCCCGCAGCCCGCGCACGCTCGGCGCGATGCTGGCCGTGAAGGAATATCCGCCGCACACATCCGCCGGCCAGCTCGACAGCCTGCTGCGCGTACCGCACGAGATGGTCATCTCGCAGAGCTTTTCCTTCGTGGACCGCCAGCCTGCGCTTAATCGCATGAACCTCGCCCTGCGCCGCATGCGTGCGGCGGATGACGAGGCGCTGTCGCTGCGCCGCGACCTGGTGCAGGCGAAGGACGATGTCGCCGCCGGCCGGGCTGTCTTCGGCGAACACCACTTCACCATCATGGTACGCTCGCCCGACTTCGAGCCGCTGAACAATGCAGTCGCCGACGTGCAGGCGGCGCTCACCGAGATCGGTGTCATCGGCGTTCGCGAAGAGGCCGCACTGGAACCGAGCTTCTGGGCGCAGTTCCCGGGCAACGGCCAGTACATTCCGCGCAAGGCGCTGGTATCTTCGGCCAACTTCGCGGGCCTTGCCTCGTTCCACAGCCATCCCGTGGGCCGCGCAAGCGGAAACCACTGGGGCTCGGCTGTCACCCTGCTCGAGACCACGGCCGCCTCGCCCTACTATTTCAATTTCCACAAGGGCGACCTCGGCAACTTCCTCGTCATCGGACCGTCGGGCGCGGGCAAGACGGTCGTGCTCAACTTCCTGCTGGCGCAGTCCGAGCGGTTTGCGCCGAAGGTCGTGTTCTTCGACAAGGATCGCGGCGCGGAAATCTTTCTGCGGGCGATGGGCGGCAAGTACGACCTGATACGGCCTGGCGTACGCACGGGTTTCAATCCGTTGCAACTGCCTGACACGCCGAGCAACCGCCGCTTCCTGCACCAGTGGGCCGCAAAGCTGGTGACCTCGAACGGCGAGATTCTCACGGCCGAGGACAACGCGACGATCTCCTCCGCCGTCTCGGCCAACTACGACCAGACGCCGAACTTCCGGCGGCTCCGCTATTTCCGCGAACTCTTCCTCGGCGGCCGCCGGCCGACGCCGGGCGATCTCGCCTCGCGCCTCAATCCGTGGATCCAGGAAGGCGATCGCGCCTGGCTGTTCGACAACGAGACCGATCACCTCGACCTCGACACGCGCATCGCAGGCTTCGACATGACGCACCTGCTCGAGGACCCGGTCGTGCGGACGCCGACCATGATGTACCTCTTCCATCGCGTCGAAGAGCGCCTCAACGGCCAGCCCTCGATCATCGTGGTCGACGAAGGCTGGAAGGCTCTGGACGACGAGGTGTTCGTCAATCGTATCCGCGACTGGGAAAAAACCATCCGGAAGCGGAACGGGATTGTCGGTTTCGCGACGCAATCGACGGGCGACGCGCTCGAGAGCCGCATCGCAAACGCCGTCATCGAACAATCCGCAACGCAGATCTTCCTGCCCAATCCGAAGGCGCAGGAAGGTGAGTACTGCAAGGGCTTCGGTCTTTCAGGCCACGAGTTCGACCTGATCCGCACTCTGCCCGACACCTCCCGTTGCTTCCTGGTGAAGCACGGCGCGGAAAGCGTGGTGGCGCGGCTCAATCTGAATGGCGAGCGCGACCTGCTGACGGTTCTATCCGGCCGTGAGCGCACGGTTCGCATGCTCGACGACATCCGCGCCGAGGTTGGCGACAACCCGGATGCGTGGATGCCCAGACTGGTGGGGGCCGCATAATGGCGCTTTGCCCGACACCTCCTGATGACGGAATGGTCTCCGGCGTCCTTGACACGGTAGACTGCCACATCCGCGCACTGGTCCACGACAGCTATCGCAATCTCGTCGGCCCCGACACGCTGTTCGCGACAGCATTCACCGGCCTGCTGACCATCTACATCGCGCTGATCGGCTATCAGCTCCTCTTCGGCCGCGGCGGCATGCGGGTGACGGAGCTGCCGTTCGCCGTGCTCAAGATCGGGCTGATCCTTGCCTTCCTCACTTCATGGGCGGCCTACCAGACGGTGATCTTCAACCTGCTGTTCGATGGCCCCGCCGAGATCATGAAGGTGCTGATCAGCCCCCTGGCGCAGCAGGGCTCGACCTTCGACGGCAACGTCATGATGGGCGTGCAGGACACGTTCGAGAAATTGAGTGGTGCTGCCAGCGTCTATGGCGGCATGGCGAACCCGGCGGCGAACCTGCTGCAGGGCGGACCGATGCTGGGCTCAGGCCTGCTCTGGTTCACGTCCATCGCGCTGCTGCTTCTGACGCTCGGCCTGATCATAGCGGCGAAGATCGTTCTCGCCTTTCTGCTGGCGATCGGTCCGATCTTCATCGGAATGCTGCTGTTCGACCAGACACGCGGCCTGTTCGAGGGCTGGATGCGGGCGACGTTCTCGTTCGCGATGGCGCCGCTGGCCGTCAACGTCTTTGGGGCGGTGATGTTGATGATCCTGCAACCCTTCCTCGAAATCCTTGTGAAGAACGCCAGCGAGAACAAGTTCGACATGGGGCCGGTGATCACCATCGGCATCATCGTGACCGTGTTCGTGATGGTTATGATTTTCGGCCTCGGCGCTGTCGCCGCCATCGGCCGCGGCTTCGGCTTCAGTCGTGGGCGTGGCGAGTCACCCTCAATGCAGCGGCTTCCCGCGCCGGACCGGCCATCCGGCGGCGCGCCGGGCGAGCGGGCCGAGCAGATCGCCGCACGTATCGCCATGATCGATCGCACGCAGGCCGTGAATGTCGGCGGCGCCTATTCGAGCCACGAGGTCTATTCCCGCCGGACGGGAGAGATAGCGGATGCGGTCGCGTCCACGCCGCTTCTGGTTAGCGATCGTCTTGGACAGGCCTATAGCCGGTCGCCCCGGCCCACGACGCGGCGGGGCGAGGACAACTGAGCCGATGAGAGCAGTTCCGACATACTCTTCACTTGCGCTGGGCGCACAAACGGGCATCGATACCGGCGGGGCTACATGGGAATTGACGCCATGAGTCTCACGGGTCGAGGGAAACCAGTCATGCTCCGCGGCGCGATCTTCGCCGTGCTGGCGCTCGCCGCCGGCGAGGCAGTGATAGCTCCTGCCGTGTTCGCGCAGACGCCGACCAAGCCCAAGGCAGGTCCGGGCGATCCGCGCATCAAGGAATTCATGTACGACGCCAACGCGATCGTCGCGGTGCGTGGCCAGCTTGGCTATGAGCTGACGATCGAGTTCGGCGCGGACGAGCGCATCGAGAACGTTTCGATCGGCGACTCCCTGTCGTGGCAGGTGACGCCGAACCGGAAGGCGACGCTGCTGTTCCTCAAGCCAATGCAGAAGTCGCAGCCGACCAGCATGACGGTGGTGACATCCGAACGGATTTATTCCTTCCTGCTCACTGCGGTCGAGGGGACGCGCCCGAACGACCCGGATACGATGCTGCGCCTGCGCTTCCTCTATCCCAAACCGCCGGCTCCGGTTGCGCAGGCCGCGCCGCCGCCTCCACCGCCGCCACGGCCCGAGGATTTCAATTTCGACTACGGACTTTCCGGGGCGAAGAACCTGCAGCCCGTGCGCGTGTTCGACGACGGCGTCGTGACATATTTCCAGTTCGACAGCCGCAATGCCGCACCCGCCGTGTTCGTCATCGGGGCGGATGGCAAGGAAGAGATGGCCAACACCCGCGTGCAGGGCGATTACACCATCGCCGACTTCGTCTCCGAGCGCTTCATCCTGCGCTATGGCAAGTCGCAGGCTGAGGTGAACAATCGGGCGTGGAGCAAGCGGCCCAAGCCGAAGCCTGCGCCTCTGCCCCAGCCGAGCCGAGGCTGATATGGTCCGTGAACCCGCAACGCCCCGCACCGGTCTCGATCCATCCCATGACGTGGACGCCCCGCCGCGCGTCGCGCAGTCGAACAGCCTCTGGCCGATGATGTTCGGCGTCGTCGGCGCGCTTGCGCTTGGCGCGGTCGTTTTCCTGCAGCTTGATGCGAACCGTAACAGCATGGAGACGGCCAAGCTCGCCAATGACCAGGCGGCCGCGAACGCCGAGGCCCAGCGTCTTGCGGCGGCGAGCACTGCCGCAGGACCGCCGATGCCGGCGTATGTTCCTGTCGCGACGCCCGTGGCTGCAGTCGAGCCCGAGCCCCAACCGCTTCCGCAGGTGATCGAAGCGCCACCGCCGCCAGCGCCAACCGGGCCGAGCCAGTCCGACCTGGACAAGCTGCGTGCGCCCGCGCTCGTGGTTGATCTCGGCGAGTACAAGGCGCCGGCCGCAGGAGGCGCGAAGCCCGCGACGGGCGCTCCGCTTGATCCGGCTGCCGTGGCAGGCGCGATGTCGGCGGCGTCGCAACAGGGCCTGAATGCTGACGAGCGGTTCGCGCAGAAATTTGGCGTTGGCTCGGGCTCGAAGCCGGCGCGCGCCAGCAATCTCGGCGACCTCACCAATGTGATCACCGAAGGCACAGTAATCGCCGCGGTGCTGGAGACCGCGGTGAACTCCGACCTGCCTGGATATGTGCGCGCGGTCGTGACCCGGGACGTCAAGGGCTTCGACGGCAAGAAGATCCTCGTGCCGCGCGGTTCGCGCCTGATCGGGCAGTACAAGTCGGGCGTGGCGCTAGGCCAGAGCCGGACCTTCGTGATCTGGACGCGGCTGATCCGCCCGGACGGCGCGGCGATCGAACTCTCTTCGCCCGCCACGGATGGTGTTGGACGCGGCGGTCTTGAAGGAGATGTGGACACGCATTTCTTCGAGAGGTTCGGCGGGGCAATCCTGCTGACACTGCTCAACATCGGCGGCGCGGCGGTTACCGACTCCAGCGACACCAGCATCGTGATCGCTTCGACGCGAGCCGGGGTCGACGCCGGCGCGAGTTCGATCACGTCGGGCATGAACATCGGGCCGACCGTGACGGTGCCGCAAGGCTCGCCGGTGCGGGTCTTCGTGAGCCAGGACCTCGACTTCTCGACGGTAGGACCGGTGAAGGCATCCAATTGATCGGCGAAGGCGTCTATCTCCGTACCTACCTTGCCCCGTTCACGCCGTGGCTGGACCGGCCGGATGTGACTGACATCCTGGTCAACAAGCCGGGTGAAGTCTGGATCGATGGCGCGGGCGGGTTCGAACACATCGCGGCGCCAGATGTCACCGAAGTGATGATGCTGCGGCTGGCGCAGCAGATCGCCGCGCACACGGCGCAGGGAGTGAGCCGCGAGCATCCTCTGCTGGCGGCGACGCTGCCCGACGGCGCGCGGGTGCAGATCGTCTCGCCGCCTGCCACGCGCAGCCACTTTGCCTTGGCGATCAGGAAGCATGTGGTGCAGGACCTGACGCTCGACAATTATGAAGCGGCGGGCGCTTTTGCCGGCCTGAAGCGCGGCGGCGGCAGCGAGCGGGCCGAGAAGGATGCAGAACTGCAGGAACTGCTCGATCGGGGCGAGATGAGGACGTTCTTCTCGAACGCGGTGAAAGCCGGGCGGAACATCGTGATCTCGGGCGGCACGGGCACCGGCAAGACGACGTTCCTCAACGCGCTGCTTAAGGAAATTCCGGATACCGACCGGGTGATCGTGATCGAGGATACGCCCGAGGTGAAACTTGGGCATCCGAACGCGGTGGGCCTGATCGCGGTGAACAGCGAACTGGGCGAGGCGCGCGTTGGCATCGATGAGCTACTGCGGGCCAGTTTGCGGATGCGGCCGGACCGGTTGATGGTGGGGGAGATCCGCGGAGCGGAGGCTTTCACTTTCCTGCGCGCGGTGAACACGGGACACCCGGGTTCACTGACGACGGTCCACGCGGACAGCCCGCAGGGGGCGATGGACCAGATTGCGTTCATGACGCTGCAAGCCGGACTGACGCTGACGCGGTCGGACGTAATCGACTATGCCCGCTCGGTGATCGACATAGTGGTGCAGCTGACGCGCACGAGCGGACGGCGCGGCGTCGGCCAGGTCGTGTTCCATCGCCGCCACGCTTGAGGGCGCGTTCCCTGCCGTGACAGGGATTGGTTGGATTTTGGTTTTGCACGCCGTCCCACGGTCGGGGCGCCCTCTGTCCCGCTATGGCTGCCAGGCCATCGCTCACCCCACGCCTGCCCACACCGGAAAAGCCGGCGCCCGCGACTTGGCTGGCGAGATCAGCCGGGCCGCGGGCGCCTTCATTCCCTCACGTGGCGTCGAGTCCAGCGTGTGGGAACGATGTCGTCGCTCTGCTACAGGAAGTCGATGTAGCGACTGGTGAAGTTCGGGATGTTCGGGAAGATGCCGGCCACCTGCGTGTCAGACAGACCGAACCAGCGGCCCATCGTTCCGGCATACTGGTCGACGGACATCTGGGGAACCAGCACGTTCTGATACATATTCGGATTGGTGAACGAGCCCTGGTCAACACCCAGCGTGGGATACTGGCCATAGACGCTTCCGCCGCGAACGGCGCCGCCCATGACGAGGTGGTGGGAACCCCAGGCGTGATCCGTGCCGTCGCCGTTGGTCGTAAACGTGCGGTTGAAGTCGGACGCGGTGAACGTGGTGACGTTCGAGCGCATGTCGACGCCATTGAGGTTGCCGAGAACGCCGTCGAAATAGGCCAGCGCATGGCCAAGCCGCGCCATGAGCGGCGCGTGCTGCGTGTTGAACGCACCGTGATTGTCGAAACCACCCATCGACACGAAGAAGACCTGCCGCTTCATGCCGAGCGCCTGGTTCGCCGCGATGAACCTCGCCACCGTCTCAAGCTGGACCGCAAGCGGGTTGGCCTGCTGTGTCTGCGTGATCGGGTTGAGCATCGTCGTTGGCGCCGGCACGCTAGCGGCCGGGCCGCCAGCCGCGAACTGGGCGTTGACGAGTTCAGCGGCATCCTGCGAACGGATGACCTTAGCGCCGTAGTCCTGCATGAAATAGCTGGGACCCGTCACATCGCGAATGATCTGGCGCACACGGGCCCCCGCTCCGTTCACGTCAAAGACCGTTGTGTTGTTGGTCGCTCCCGCCTGGACACGAATTGCCGGCGTCGCCTGATCGGTGGACATTTGATACTGAATGACGTTCTGGCCGGCCAGCATGACGGCATAGCCTGCCGTCGAAATCGCCGTGTAGATCGAATTGGAGCCGTTGGTCGACAGAAGCTGGTCAGCCATCAGACCGCCCCACCCCAGTCGCGCGCCTTCGGCGGATCCTGATTGCCAGGTCGACTGCTGGTCGTTGTGCGACATGAGGTTGGCGGGCAGCGGCACCGAACGATTCTGGTACTGCGCCTTGGTCGTCGGCCCGATCAGCGGACCAACGTTAGCTGCGGCCGCAAGACGCCCCGCATTCCATACCGGCACCAGCGGCGCCAGGAACGGATTAAGCGCAAACGTACGCGAGGATGCATTCGTGCCGGCCGGCACGGGGTTCGGGATCGCCGACGTGATCGGCAGAACGCCGCCCCACGCCTCTGGGAAGGTGTAGGCCGTGTTGTTACCCGGAAGGACGCGGCCGGTGACGGGGTTGGTTCCGCCAGGCGCTGTCGCCGCCGTGCCGACAGGCATGAGGGCGATCGGCACGTTGCCTTGACGGCGCGCGCTCCAGTAACGGCCCCAGCTGTCATTGTCGGTGGCGAGCAGCATGTTGTGCGAGTCGTTGCCGCCGAACAGGAAGATGCAGACCAGCGCCTTGTAGGTGGTGGCCGATTGCGCGGCCGCCTGCCCCATGGTTGCGAGCTGGAAGCCGAAGGTGGAGGCGGCAGCGCCGACACCGGTAAGCGCGCAGGCCCGGCGGAGGATTTCGCGGCGAGTGGCTTTGGACATTGTCATGATGGGTTACCTCAGCGCTGCACGAGATATTCGGGAGAAAGCATCGCGTAGAGGATCGCAATTCTTACTCGAGCGTCCCGACCCTGACTGGTCGATGCGGATATGCCGTTCACCTCCGTGGTGATGATGTTCTTCAGTCGTGTCGACATCTGCCCATAGAGCAACAGCAGGTTCACACGCTCGACCAATGCGTTTGTATCGCTGGCGACGGCCAGTTCGGCCGTGTACTGCGAATAGACGTCCGGCCCCGACTGATCGGCGCCGGCGCGGCCGATGCCGCTGTCGATCGTGTTCATGATCAGGTTGGCGTAGGACGCAACCGTCACCTCATCGACAATCTGGAACTCGGGCGCCACAAGCGATCTCTGGCCGAGCTGTGTCGTGCTTGGCGGCGTATAGCCCGGACGCCAGAAGTTGAAGACCGATGGCGGCGCCAACGGCGACTGATTCAGGTCCGTATTGGCGCTGGTGCTGGTGATATACCAGACGCCGTTGCGCGATATTGCGCCGAAGGCTCGCGCCCAGTTTGTGACCCTCATGACCGGTTCGCGCAGCTTGCCGTACGAGGCGGATGCCTGGGCGGCGGCCGTATCGCGAGCTTCGGTGTCGGTCAGGATGGCGCGAACGACCGCGGCGATGTCGCCGCGCACGCCGGAGCCATTGTTAGCGAATACAGCGGCCACTCGCCCCACATAGGCTGGGCTGGGATTGGACGTGACGAGCTGCTGTATCATCCGCTTTGCGAAAAACGGGCCGGTATTGGCGTGGTTGAACAGCGTGTCGAGCGCAGTGTCGACGTCGCCGATGACATTGACCGTCGAGCTCGCGGGAATGGTCGTGCCAAGAAATGTCTTGGCCGATGTCGAATGGAAGTTCGGATAGCCGATCATCGCCCGGTTGACGGTGTCGTTGGATCCGTTGTCGAAGAAGGACTGGTTGGTCGGGCTCGCACTGTACCAGCTCAGGCCGGTGAACACCTTGGCAAGGCCGGCAATATCATCCGACGTATAGGTCGGAATGGGCTGGCCGTTGTTGAGTTTCCGCGATCCGTCGGCGTTGAGTTCCCACAGGCCGATCGTCATCAGCTGCATGATTTCGCGCGCATAGTTCTCGTCAGGCTTGCGCGTTCCGGCCGAGTCTTCCTTCTGGTTGGCGAGATAGGTGAGATATGTCCCCATCATGGGATGCATCGTCACGTCCTTGAGGAGCGTGCGGAAATTGACGAAGGCATCTCGCTGAAGCATGTCGTAATACGACGCGCCGCCGATAGTATCGACGACAGGGTCGTTCAGCGAAATGACGAAGATCTGCGACAGCGCGAAAGCGACGCGCTGACGGAGCTGGTCCTGCGAACTGATCGCCTGGCGCCACCAGCTTTGAAAGAAGGCGTTCGAGGCGTCGTCACCTGCGGCCACGAGGTTCGCCCGCACCCATTGCTCATGCGAGGTGGTGGTAAGCGGCGTACTGATCTGGCTGGTGATCCAATTGTCATAACCGGTTGAAACAACCGCGGAGATGGACGTCATGCTCGGACCGAACGTCGCCTGCGTCAGGAAACGCGCGGCCTCTGCCTGCGTCGGCGCAGCGCCTGTTGGCGGGGGCGGCGGAGGAGGAGGCGGGGGCGGCGGAGGAGGTGGAGGCGGAGACCCTCCACCACCACCGCCGCCATTGCCAACACCACCACCAGCGTCGGAACTACTCCCGCCGCCACCGCCACACGCCGCCAACGTCACCGTCAGCGCGACGAGAGCAATACTACGCCTGGAAATCCGGAGCATTGGGTGTTCTTTCTATCCCCGCACCCCTCCTGATTCGCGTCGCATCGCGCAGCCCGGCGCGGCGAGGCAGAGATCTGGAACGGTTGTCGAAAAAAAGCGCGTGGCAGTTCGAGTCGATAGTCTAGAAAATCAGGCTCGGTCGATGCTTTGTCGACCAATTGAACCCCCGCCAAGCATGTCTGACTCAGTTAGTTTGGACGCGCCAGTGAAATTCCTGCAAATTTTCAGCTGTGTGCAGTGAGGATGTTGCCGTCGGCATTGATGCCGGAGGCGGCGCGAGGTTTGATTGCGCAGGTGCAGAACGGGGAGCGGACATGTTCACGCGCAGGTCCATGCTGGCGGCGTCGGTTGCGGCGGGTGCGTGCACAACAATCGAGCGGCAAGATTCGCCTGATGCGCGATTTCGCAATCTGGAGACGTTGAGCGAGTCGGTACATTCCGGCGTTGCGTCGGAAGACGGAGAACTGCGTTGCACGGCGCGGTTGTGCCGGTACCCAGGGCTGGGACTGGCGTGGGTGTGGATACATGCGCGGACGCGGGAGGGGTTCTTCTCCTACGTCGATCACCTCGCCCCGTGCGGGAGTGATGCGACGGACACGAAGACCGGAAGCGTGCGCTATTCGGATACGGCGGGGACGCTGGCGTTCGAGCGGCGCGGCCTGGTGAGCAAGCCGACTGGATGCTCCGTACGCGGATCGGCAATGGCCCGTAAGACGGCAACGTCGGCCTTCGGCAAGGGAGACCACAAGCTGGACGTGGAGATCGAATTCTCACCTGCCCGCCTCTACCAGGGTTTGAATGCCGGACGCACGGAAGTGTTCGGGCATTCCAAGGCGACGATCACGGTCGACGGCACGAAGACGGTGATCGAGGGACCGGGCCAGTTCCATGAGCAGGGACAGACGGCGCAGAGGTTCATGGCGCCGTTCTGCTACATGACGTTATGGGGCGCTGACGCGGCATCAACGATGCTGATCGCGCCGAAGCGTCGCGACGGTTACCTGCTCGAGGGCGACAAGGCGACGGAGATCGCGAATGTTGTGGTCGATCCGCCGGGCGCGTCGCGGCGGGCGATCCATGTGACGCTGAAGGACGGACGCGTGCTCGATGGCGAGGCGCGCGTCGTGCAGGCCTACACGATCCCGATGATCGGCAATACGTGGCGCGGCCACATGGTGAAGGTGCAGATGCCTGGCCTGACCTTCAT
This sequence comes from Hyphomonadaceae bacterium, assembly GCA_047601145.1. Classification (GTDB taxonomy): domain Bacteria; phylum Pseudomonadota; class Alphaproteobacteria; order Caulobacterales; family Hyphomonadaceae; genus UBA7672. The sequence goes on along the minus strand of JASGJW010000002.1, from coordinate 305,845 downwards.
GGGCCATGTGAACGACTACATCATCGGCGACGGCGTACCCTACTCCGGCTAGTTGACCGGCTTCAGCTTGATGACTTTCTCCGCGACGCGGTCGACGGCTTCGCGGGTGAAGGCGAGCGGGACGTAGCTGCCTTCGGCCCACATCGGGAACAGGTCGCGGTAGTGGGCGCTGTAGGGATCGCCGGACTGGCCGGGGGTGTTCATCACCATCGAATTGTCCCACGCGCCGACATCCATCACCATGCGCACGGAAGCGCCGGCGGTGACGTTGAAGTCGGAGGCGCGATAGGACTGCGCCCGGGGCGTAGAAGATGAACCAGGCGTCTGCAGCGGGCCTATGCCCATCTGCGCTTTCAGCTGCGGGTCGGCGAGCACGGAGATTGCGGGGTCCCATTTCGCCTGGTGGAGGCGGCCCCAGGTCCAGGTACGCGGTTCGCCGCCGAGCTTCTCGGCGAGTTCATCCGTCGCAGCCTTGAGGCTTTCAAGGATGATGGTGTTGCGGGCTTCGAGCGGTTTCACGCCGAGGCGGCTGTCAGGCTTTTCGAGATAGGTGAGGATTGCCTCGAGATGGCCGTTGCCGACGAGCTCGCGAGCGCCGGCCGGCGTCACTTTCGCCACCAGCGCCTTGCCGAGATGCTTGTTGGCCCAGACTTCGTAGATGGCGGCGGGGACACTATCGACCGTCTCGTCGCCATCCCATGAGGTGAGCAGCTTGATGGCGTGATCGACATTCACGCCCATCGTGCCGCCGGGGACGTTCTTCACGAGGGCGACGAGGCGGCGGGCCTGCGGGCTGGTTGAGTCCGTCTGCAGCTTCATCGAGTCGCGGAGGCTGACTTTCGGAATGCTAGCGAGAACTTCCTTGATGCGGCTGGCGCGCGAGGGGTCAGTCCATTCGAAGGCGACCTTACGCTCCTCGGCGGGATAGCCGGCCGGGAGGTTGTATTCGTTGGCGGTGGCGAAGAAGCCTTCCTTGGGGTTGAGCACGGACGGCAGCATGTCCTTGCCGAAGAAGCCCTGCCATTCATAGCGGCCGTCGCCCGGGACCGGCATGAGGCCGTCCCAGTTCTTGCGGACGGGGGTGCGGCCCGACGCAGCCCAACCGACATTCCCCTTCACGTCGGCATAGACGAGATTGAGCGGCGGGGCGCCCCAGTTGAAGCTGGCGGCCTTGAAGTCTTCCCACGTTTTCGCATGCGTGAGGCGCGAGGCGCCAAAATAGCCGGAGAGGCCGGGCTCGGCCCAGATACTGCGCATGGCGAAAGCCTTGTTCTTCGCCGCATCGGCAAAGAGAACGGGACCGTGGCGCGTGAAGCGGAGCGTGACTTCGCGCGGGCCTTCGCCGCGCACGTCGATCGTTTGTTTCTCGACCGTCATCTTCTCCCACTTGCCATTGTAGCGGTAGGAGTTCGGGATCCTTCGGGTTGGTCTCGTAGACGTAGAGGTCTTCCTGATCCATCGCGAAGATGGTGATGCCGAAGGCGATGTCGGCGTTATGGCCGATGGAGACGCCTGGCAGTGCAGGCTCGCCCGCGCCGATGATGTTGAGACCGGGCGCGTTGAGGCCGACGACATAGCGAAGCGACGGAACGCCAAGCTGGCGGTGCGGATCGTTGGCGAGAATCGGACGGCCGGTGGCTGTCTTGCTCGGCGCAACGACCCAGTTGTTGGAACCCTCGTTGAGTTGCTTGTCCATCAGGTCAGCGAGGCGGATGTCGCTGTCGATCGAGGCCTGCTGTTTCTTGCCCAACGCGTCGAAGTCGACCTGGCGGGTCGCCAGTTCGTAGTCGTTGAGGACGTCTTTGGGGATGTCGCAAGGGTTGAGCCCTGCAGGGATGACGCGTTTGTGGGACGGCGGATCGAGTTTGCGGCGGAGTTCGTCGGCGACGATGCCGCCGGCGCAGGCGACACGGGCGCGGGCGACTTCCGATGTCACATTGGAAACCAGCGCGTGGCTGCGGATGCGGAGCACGTCCTCCGGGCGCCATTCTTCCGGCGTCGAGCCCGTGAGCCTGAATTCCACCGGCATGGGGCGGGCGCCGGCGCGGACATCGCCGATGTAGGCGTTGACGCCCGCGGTGAAGGCTTCGACGGAGGCGCGGGCATCCGGAGCGTAGGCGGCCCATTCCTTCTCCATGTCGCCGCGATAGAGGAAGAGGCGGGCGGCGCGATCCTGCTCGGCGTAGGCAGGGCCGAAGGATTTCGCGAGCAAGCCGAGGCCGCGCTTGCGCCAGAGGTCGATCTGCCAGAGGCGGTCGCGGGCGGCGTTGTAGCCCTGGAGGAAGAAGGCATCGCGCGGGGACTGGGCGAAGATATGGGGGATGCCCCAATGGTCGACAACGATCTCGGCGGGGGCAGTGAGGCCGCGGACCGGCCATTCATCCTGTGCGACCGCTGTCGAGAGCGGGCCCTGGGCGGAGGCGGCGAGGCTGGCCGTGAGGGCGACCGCGAGAACGGCCGCAACTTTCGATGATTTCAGCCCCATTGTGCCCTCCACTTGCCTGTTGGGAGGATGGCCGATGGAGCGGGCTTGTCAAAGGCTGAGTAGGCTTCCAAACCTCAACTGATGATGAGCGGCTGGCATTTCTGGATCGATCGGGGCGGCACGTTTACCGACGTGGTCGCGCGTGCGCCGGACGGGCGCGAGATCGTGCGCAAGCTGCTGTCGGAGAATCCCGGGCGGTACGAGGATGCGGCGGTCGAGGCGATACGCACGATCCTGGCCGAGCACGGCGGCGGGGAGATCGCGGCCATCAAGATGGGAACCACGGTGGCGACCAACGCCCTGCTGGAGCGCAAGGGCGCGGCGACGGCTCTGGTGCTGACCGAGGGGTTCGGCGACCTGCTGGAAATCGGCAATCAGGCGCGGCCGGATATCTTCGCGCGGCATATCGTGAAGCCGGACCAGTTGCAGGCCCGCGCGATCGAGGCGCGCGAGCGGATGACGGCGGAAGGCGAGGTTCTGATGCCGCTGGACGAAGCGCACGTGCGGGCGGAGCTGTCCGCTGCGCGGGCGGCAGGCGTGACCAGCTGTGCGGTGGCGTGCCTGCATGGCTGGGCATGGCCGGCGCATGAGCGGCGGATCGCCGAGATTGCACGCGAGGTCGGGTTCGCGCACGTGTCGGTGAGCTCGGAAGTGTCAGGGCTGGTGCGGTATGTGCCGCGTACGGACACGACGGTGGCTGATGCGTATCTCTCGCCGGTGCTGGATGCGTATGTGGACCGCGTGGCGCAGGCGTTCGATGCGGCGACGCGATTGTTCTTCATGCAGTCGAACGGCGGCCTGACCGGGGCGAAGGCGTTTCGCGGACGGGATGCCGTGCTCTCTGGTCCGGCAGGCGGCATCATCGGAATGACGGCGGCGGCAAGGCGGGCTGGGTTCGACAAGGTGCTGGGCTTCGACATGGGCGGTACGTCGACGGACGTGTCGCACTATGCGGGCGAGTATGAGCGGACGAACGACACGGTGGTGGCGGGCGTCCGGCTGACGACGCCCATGCTGCAGATCCATACAGTGGCGGCGGGCGGCGGGTCGATCTGCTTCTTCGATGGAGCACGGCTGCGCGTGGGGCCGCGGTCCGCGGGGGCCGATCCGGGGCCGGCGTGTTACCGGCGCGGCGGGCCGTTGACGATCACGGACTGCAATGTGCTGCTCGGGCGCGTGCGACCGGAATTCTTCCCGGCGATCTTCGGGCCGAAGGGCGACAGGCCGCTGGACGCGAAGATCGTGGCCGAGCGGTTTGGCGACCTCTGCTGGGAGGTGAAGCAGAAGACGGGGGCGGACCTGAAGCCGGAGGAAGCGGCGGAGGGGTTTGTCGCGATCGCGAACCAGCACATGGCGGAAGCGATAAGGAAGATCTCGATCCAGCGCGGGTACGATCCGCGCGAGTACGTGGTATGCGCGTTCGGCGGCGCGGGCGGGCAGCATGCCTGCGCGGTAGCCGACGCTGTGGGCGCGCGGCGGGTGTTGCTGCATCCGCTGGCGGGTGTGTTGTCGGCTTGGGGGATGGGGCTGGCGGATTTGCGGGCGATCCGCGAGCTATCGGTTGAGGAAGTGCTGGGGGCTGATCTTTCGGGGCGCATCGCCGAGCTGAGCAACACCGTGCGCGAAGCTCTTGCGGCGCAAGGCATCGACAAGGTCGAGACGCTGGTGACGGCGCATCTTCGCTATGAGGGCGGCGAGGCGCTGCTGCCGCTGCGCTGGGGTGATGCGGGGGCGATGAAGGCTGCGTTCGAGGAACTGCACAGGCAACGGTTCGGGTTTGTCGATCCGGTGCGGGCGATCCTTGTGGCGAAGGTGTCGGTTGAGGCTGTGGGGCGGGATGATGGGCCTGCCAGGCTTGTGTCGGCGAAGCTGGAAGCTGTGACGAAGCCGGTGTCGACGGTGCACGTACGGGCGAACGGGAAAGACTGGCAGGCGACTGTGTTCGAGCGTGCGGCGCTGCCGGCGGGATTCAGTGTGAGCGGGCCGGCGCTGATCCTCGAGAATGGCGCGACGACGTTTGTCGATCCGGCGTGGCGGGCGGAGGTGACGGCGCACGGCGACCTGCTGCTCGAGCGTGCGGGGGCTGTCGAGGCCGTCGAGGCGCTCGGAACGAAGGTGGACCCGGTGCTGCTGGAGATTTTCAATAACCGGTTCATGGGCGTGGCCGAGGAGATGGGGCTGGCGCTGCAGACGACGGCGGCTTCAGTGAATATTCGCGAGCGGCTGGATTTCTCCTGCGCGGTGTTCGACGCTGCGGGCGGGCTGGTGGCGAATGCGCCGCACATTCCGGTGCATCTAGGGTCGATGGGCGAATCCATCCGGACGGTGATCCGCGAACGTAGCGGGTCGATGAAGCCGGGCGATGTCTACATGCTGAACGCGCCGCATGCGGGCGGAACGCACCTTCCTGACATCACGGTGATCGCGCCGGTGATCCTGGAGGGCGAGACGGCGCCGGCGTTCTTCACGGCCGCCCGGGGCCATCATGCGGATATCGGCGGAATCACGCCGGGATCGATGCCGCCGAACAGCCGGACGATCGAGGACGAGGGCGTGCTGATCGAGAATTTCATGCTGGTGGAAGGCGGCAGGTTGCGCGAGGCGGAGACGCGGGCGCTGTTTGCTTCGGGCAAGCACCCTGCCCGCAATATCGGCAACAACCTGGCGGATCTTAACGCGCAGGTGGCGGCATGCCAGCGCGGCGGCGAGGAGCTGGCGCGGCTGGTGAAGCATTATGGACGCGAAGGTGTCGCCGCCTATATGGGCCACGTTCAGTCCAATGCGGAGGCGCATATCCGGCGCGTGATCGACGGATTGGAGGCCGGGTCGTTCGAGGCGCCGATGGACAATGGCGCGGTGATCCGCGTGAGCGTGAAGCCGGACAAGGCGGCTCGGCGGCTGGTGGTGGATTTCGCGGGGACGACGGCGCAGGACGCGGGCAACTTCAATGCACCGCTGGCGATCACGCGGGCGGCGGTGCTGTACGTGTTCCGGACGCTGGTGGACGATGCGATCCCGCTGAACGAGGGATGCCTGAAGCCGATCGACATCATCGTGCCGGAAGGATCGCTGCTTAACCCGAAGCGCGGCGCGGCGGTGGTGGCAGGGAATGTCGAAACCAGCATGGTGGTGGTCGATGCGCTGTATGGCGCGCTGGGGCGACTGGCGGCGTCGCAGGGGACAATGAACAACTTCACCTTCGGGACGGATCGTTACCAGTATTACGAGACAATCTGCGGCGGGTCCGGAGCGGGGCCGGGTTTTGACGGCACTGCGGTGGTGCAGACGCACATGACGAACTCGCGGCTCACGGACCCGGAGGTGCTGGAGAGCCGGTATCCGATCCTGATCGAGCGGTTCGGGGTGCGGCATGGCTCTGGCGGGGATGGCGAATGGCATGGCGGGGATGGCGCTGTTCGCATCGTGCGGTTCCGTGAGGCGATGACGGCGGCGATCCTGGCGAACCGGCGCGCAACGGCGCCGTTTGGCGTGGCAGGCGGCGGCGCGGGCAAGCCGGGGCGAAATGCGGTGCGACGCGCGGACGGGCGCGTTGAAGAACTGCCCGCCACGGCTCAGGCAGAGGTCACAACGGGCGATGCCTTCGTGATCGAGACGCCGGGCGGCGGGGGCTATGGCGCTCCCGTGACGCGGTAGGCGCTGATCTCACCGGGATCCCAGTGCGGCTGGTACAGCGTGTCGCCGACGAGCAGGAAGTCGTTGAGGAGGCGCTTTTCGGACCTGGTGTCCATGATGTTGGCGTGCGAGCCATCCGGACTGACGACGTGCATCAGGCCGGGCCATTCGCTGACGAGGTAGCGGCCGCTGTCGAGCGGGGCGATGCCGTCGGCGTCACCGAGACCCTCGGCGAGGACATTGATCTTCGCCGTCGCGTAGTCGATCGCCAGCAGGCGACCGGCCATGGTTGTAGCGATCAGGCGCGAGGGTTCAGGCAGGAGGCCGTTAATGCTGGCGAGGAGGTCATCCTCGATCCAGATCGAGGGCTTGCCATCCTTCACAGCATAGATGCGCTTCGTGCCGGAGTCGGCGACCAGCACGCGGCCATCGGGAGCCACGGTTGCATCGTTGAGGAACACCGATCCTTCCAGCGGCGTCCGGCTGATGACGGCGCCGGTATCGACGTTGACGGCCACGAGCTGCGTGATGTCGGCGACGTAGAGCGTTGAACCGTCGCGGGCGATGCCTTTCGGACCATCGAAGCCGGAGGCCCAGTTGCGCGCGATCATCTTCCCGTCGGTCGAGACCTTCGAGATGAAGCCGTTGCCGTCCTTTGCTTCACCCTCGCCATTGACGTTGGTGACATAGAGGAACGCGCCATTGGCCGAGAGCGCCGTACTTTCCGGATTGGCGAGACCGCTGAGGCGCCAGGTGAGTTCCAACTTCACAGGGTCCGCGGGCGCGGCAACAGCCGTTTCGGGCGCCGCGGGTTGAGCGGCAGGCGCAGTTGGGCTGCAGGCGGCGAGCGCCAGCGCGAGACCTGAGGATGAGATTCGGGTCAGCATATTCTTTCTCTTTTCTAACGCTGACCCCATGGCATGGTAGCAAAAGGCGGCCGCGCGTGAAGCGTTTCACTGCTGGCCAGCGGGGAATTGAAATGCTCGTTCTGCTTGGCATCGCCGTTGTCGTCTTCGGCTTCATCGTGCGGGCCAATCCGCTGCTGGTCGTGATGGCGGCGGCGATCGTGACCGGACTGGCGGCGGCATGGACGCCTGCGGCCGACCTTGCCGTGATGTGGCAGGCGGGCATCGATACGCTTGCCCTGTTCGGAAAAGCCTTCAACGACAACCGGTTCATCTCGCTGATCTGGATGGTGCTGATCGCCATCGGCCTGCTGGAGCGGTCCGGCCTGCAGGAACGCGCGCGGATGGTGATTTCAGGGATCCCAGCCGCGACATCGGCGGGCGTGCTGTGGGTGTACCTGATCTTCCGGCAGATCTTGTCGGCGCTGGGGCTGACGTCGCTGGGCGGGCATCCCCAGATGGTGCGGCCTCTGGTGGCGCCGATGGCGGAAGGCGCGGCGGAGAGCCGGCACGGTGCGCTGCCCGACCGCGAGCGCTACCTTATCCGAAGCCATGCGGCGGCGGCCGACAATATCGGGCTGTTCTTCGGCGAGGACATCTTCATCGCAATCGGGTCGATCCTGCTGATGGTCGGCTTCCTTGAGCAGAACGGAATCAGCGTGACACCGCTGCAGCTCTCTGTCTGGGCAATACCGACAGCGATCGCGGCCTTCCTGATCCATTCGATGCGGCTATGGCTGTTGAACCGGCGACTTCATCGGACGCTGGCGAACGTATCGGCGGAGCCGGCGGCATGATCACGCTGACCTGGCTCTATGTTCTGGCAGGACTGTTCTTCGGGTCGGTGGCCATGCTGTCGGCAATGGACCCGAGCAATCCTCGACGGCTGCGCAATACGGCCTTCTGGGGCCTGCTGGCGGTCAGCTTTCTGTTCGGCTCGCTGATCGGCGATCTGGCGAACGGCCTGTTGTCCGTGGCGCTGGCAGGTCTGGCGACATGGGGGCTGGGCAAGGGTCAGCCGAAGACAACAAGCATCGAGGAAAGGCGCGAAAGCGCCCAGCGGCGCGGCAACCTCCTGTTCCTTCCGGCGCTGATCATTCCGGCGATGGCGCTCACCGGCACGCTCGTGGCGCAGAACACGGAATGGGGCGCAACAATCATGGAGCCGAAGAACGCCACGCTGACCTCGCTGATCACCGGCGTGCTGATTTCGGTGACGGTCATCATCATCTGGCTGAAACCGCCCCTGCTGGCGCCGCTGCAGGAAGGACGGCGGCTGATCGATGCGGTCGGCTGGGCGGCGATCCTGCCGCAGATGCTGGCCTCGCTCGGGGCGGTGTTCCTCGCTGCGGGCGTCGGCAAGCAGGTGGGCGTGCTGTTCGCGGACTACATCCCACTGGATACGAAATTCGTGGCGGTGGCGGCCTATTGCATCGGCATGGCGATGTTCACTGTGCTTATGGGAAATGCCTTTGCGGCCTTCCCCGTCATGACAGCGGCGGTCGGCCTGCCAGTGCTCGTGATGAAGTTCGGCGGCGATCCGGCCGTGGTGTGCGCGATCGGCATGCTGGCCGGGTTCTGCGGGACGCTGATGACCCCAATGGCGGCGAACTTCAACGTCGTGCCCGCCAACCTGCTCGACCTGCCCGATCGCAACGCGGCGCTCAACGGCGTGATCCGCGCGCAGATACCGACGGCGCTGCCGCTGCTGGTGGTGAACATCTTCCTCATGTTCTTTTTAGCTTTTCACGGATGATCAAGTGGCCGGTCCGGGTGATTGTGGGACTGGCGGCGTTGATCATCACCGCCGCAGGCGGAGGCGTCGCGTACCTCTGGTATCAAGGATCGCAGGCGGTGAGCCGTGCGGAGACGGCCGGCTGGTTCGATCCTGCGCCGACCGACGCGCCTCTGAGCATTTTCGAGACGACTGTCGCCAAGTTAGAATTTGGCGAGGGATGGAACCGCACAGGCTTTCCGTGCCGGACCGTCGCGCGGATGGCTGAAGGGTTGGCAGGGCGGCCGCCTGGTGGAATTCCGGTTTCGCAGATGCTGGCGCGCGACATCCAGTTTGCCGAAGGCGCCGAGCGGTCGATTGATTCGCAGTTTCGCCTGCTGTCGCTGAGCTGCCTGCTGGAGAGCGCTCACAGCGACGTGGAGCTTTTGCGTATCTGGCTACGACGACATTATTTCGGATACCCCGACAGCCTTGGAGCGGAGGCAGCCTCTCGGGCGATCTTCAGCAAGCCGTCGTCGGAACTAAGCCCGCGGGAGGCAGCCAAGCTCGCCGCCCTTATTCGTGGGCCGCACCTGACCAAACACCCGGAGAAGTGGGATGAATGGGCTCAACATATATACGAGCAGACCGCCAGGTATCAGTGGGACCGGACGATGATGACGCGGATCGGGGATCGGACATGACAACACTCACACGCGAGATCGCCGAGAAGTTCGCCGAATTGGCGATGGGCCATGTCAGCCGCGAGTTTCCCTACAAGATGGATCATGTGCTGACTGGGCCTCAGGACGCTGTCGTGCCACGGACGGTGCATCCGATCTTCTTCGGCTCGTTCGACTGGCATAGTTGCGTGCATGGCTACTGGCTGATGGCGCGGCTGGTGCGGCGGCATCCGGACATCGCGGCGGCGGGCGCGGTGAAGACGTTGTTTGCGGAGCGGTTCACGGCGGAGAATGTCGCGGGCGAGGTTGCGTACCTGGCGCGGCCGTCAGCGCGCGGGTTCGAGCGGCCGTATGGATGGGGATGGCTGCTGGCGCTTCAGGCGGAGCTGGTGCTGCACGAGGATGATCTTATCGCGGCGGCGTACGAGACAATGAAGCCGCTGGCGGAGGCGTTCGGAAAGCGGTTCCGGGACTTCCTGCCGCTGGCGGACTATCCGGTGCGGACCGGCGTCCATTCTTCCACGGCGTTCGCGATCCGGATGGCGGCGGACTGGGCCGAGGCGTTCGACCCCGAACTCTACGACCTGATGCGGAAGAAGGTCATCGCCTGGTATGGCGGGGATCGCGATGGACAGGCGTGGGAGCCCTCGCAGGACGACTTCCTGTCGGCGACGCTGATGGAAGCCGAATGCATGCGGCGGATGCTGGAGCCGAAAGAGTTCCGCGAATGGTTCGGCCGGTTCCTGCCGCGCGCGGGGCAAGGCGCACCGACATCCCTGTTCGCGCCGGCCAGGGTGAGCGACCGGAGCGACGGGAAGATCGCGCACCTGGATGGGCTCAATTTTTCGCGGGCGTGGTGCTGGCGGTCGATCGCCTCGATGATGGAGGCCGAGCATCCCGTTGCGCGGCGCGGGCGTGAGGCGGCGGACCGGCATATCGACGCCAGCCTGCCGCATGTGGCGGGCGACTATATGGGCGAGCACTGGCTGGCGACGTTCGCCCTGCTGGCGCTGGACGCGGGCTAGCTCTTGCTGAACAGGCCGGCATGGGTCTGGCGCAGGAGGTTCTTCTGCACCTTACCCATGGCGTTGCGTGGCAGGTCGGGCACGAAGAGCACGCGCTTGGGGGCCTTGTAGGCGGCGAGTTTCTGGCGGGCGGCGGCGATGATGGCGGCTTCCTCGCCCTCGCCGGTGCAGATGGCGACGACGCCTTCGCCGAAATCCGGATGGGGCACGCCGATGACGGCGCTTTCGGTGACGCCGGGAAGTTCGTCGAGTAGAAGTTCGACTTCCTTCGGATAGACGTTGTAACCACCCGAGATGATCAGGTCCTTGGCGCGGCCGGAGATCCAGACGCGGCCGTCTGGATCGATGCGGCCGACATCGCCGGTGATGAAGTAACCGTCCGTGAATTCCTCAGCCGTCTTTTCCGGCATGCGCCAGTAGGCGGAGAAGACGCTGGGACCGCGGATCTGGATGACGCCGGTTTCTTCAGTCCCGCCGATGCGCAGTTCGACGCCGGGAAGCGGGAAGCCGACGCTGCCGGCGATGCGGTCGCCGTTGAGTGGATTGGTGGTGATGATGACGGCTTCTGACATGCCATAGCGCTCGAGGATGCGCTGGCCGGTGCGCTCCTCGAACTCGGCGAAGGTGGACGGGAGGAGCGGCGCCGAGCCCGAGATGAAGACACGGATGTTGGCGCCAGCCTCGTACGTGAAGGCGGGATTGGCGAGGAGGCGCGTGTAGAAGGTGGGGACCCCCATCATGACGGTGGCGCGCTTCAGGCCGGCGAGGACCTCGGCGTCGGTGAACTTCGGCAGCCAGATCATCGGCGCGCCGGAGAGCAGCGCGCAGTGCAGCGCCACGAAGAGGCCGTGGACGTGGAAGACGGGCAAGGCGTGGAGCAGCACGTCTTGCGGCGTGAAACCCCAGGCAGCGTGAAGGGCCAGGGCGTTCTCCGCGAGATTGCGGTGGCTGAGCATAGCGCCCTTGGAGCGGCCGGTGGTTCCGCTGGTGTAGATCAGCGAGGCGAGGTCGCCGCCCTCGCGCGGTACGGCGCGGGCAAGCGGCGCGCGACCGGCGGCGTCGCGGACAAAGGCGGGCGGGTCAGTGATGAAGACCTTCGGTTCGGCGTCCTTCAGGAAGTAGTCGACCTCGGCTTTCGTGTAGGCGGCGTTGAGCGGCACGAAGACCGCGCCGGCCATCAGGACGCCGAGATAGACCATGATGACTTCAGGCGACTTCTCCGCCTGCAGCGCTACCCGGTCGCCGGGCTGGACGCCCTCCGCGATCAGGCGCGCCGCGACACGGGCGGCCGACGCCTCCAGCGCGCCATAGCTGATCTCGGACCCGTCCGCGAGGATGAAGCACGGTGCGGCCCGATTGGCGGGAAAACGGGAGAGAAGAAGGTCGTGGAGATTTGCAGGCATTGCGGCCTACCGGGCGGCGCTGGCGGAGAGGATGAGATTCGAACTCACGATACCGTTTCCAGTATACACCCTTAGCAGGGGTGCGCCTTCGACCACTCGGCCACCTCTCCGCGCTGCAGCGAGGGGCCTTCCTACCGGGATTTCCGATAGGCGCAAGCCTGAACGGCCGCCTTGCGAAAACCCCAGCAAAACGGGTGTTCGGGGCCGTGATTCCTACCTGACTTTGGTGTCGCTCGCCCGCGCCTTCAGTACGGCGCCGTCTTCTGGCGTGATGAAGCGCTGGGCGACGAGTTCATCCGTGCGCTTGCGGAACGCGTCCTCGTAGGCGGCCTGGCTGGGATAGAGCGCGGCGAGCTTGTCGGGGGTGAACGGAATTTCGTGGCCGGCGATGCGGCAGAAGGAGAGACCCGTCGAATTGCCGTTCCAGGTCGAGGTCGGCACGTCGAGAATGGGCGAGCGGATCCCGCCTTTCACATTGCCATGTGCATCGAGCACGCCCTTGCCGTCGGCGACCTCGACATTCTGGGACGGCGGCGGCGGCACGCCGTCTTCGACCCAGGCTTTCATGTTGCGATAGATGGCGTTGTAGGCGACCCAGCTCGGGAAACGGCTGCGCGGGCCCTGGTCGCAGTTGAGCGCAGGCGGCGTGCGGCCGCCTCTGACGATGTCTTCCGAGCGGGCTGCGAACCAGAGTTCGTCTGGCGTCGCATGGCCGGCGCCGGCGATGTCGTAGTGGCGGTACTGGTCAGCCGCCGCATCGCTGTCTTCGCGGCGGTTTCTTGCCCAGCCAAGATAATCCGACTGGCTCATGATGTGGATCACCGGAGCGCCGGCATTCCGGATCGGGCGGCGGGGATCGCCAGCCGGAATGGGTTCGGCGCACTGGCTGATCGGCGATGGTCCGCCGAGCATGCCAACGAGATAGCCGTCGAATGGCGTCTTGCCGGTTTTGGCCACGACCAGCGGCTGGATGGCGTTGATGTAGGTGAACAGGAAGCCGCCGGTCTGCGAATAGCCCCACGCGTAGAGACGCTTGGCTTGCGAGCCGAAGGCGCCATAGCGGAACGGGTTGCTGGCGTCGGTCGAGCGGATCCATTCGGCGACTTGCGTATGCATGTCCCAGACAAGGCCGTTCTCGGTCGCCTTTGTGCTGTCGCCTGTGACGTTGCAGTTCTTCGGATCATCGGCGGCGAGCGGATTGGCCCAGTTGAGCGGCGCATACCGCACCGGATCGAACGCCTTGAGCGTGACGACGGCGACGGGCTTGGCCGTGATGCCGACCCAGGCGTCGCCCTGGCGTACGATCTCGTCGTGGTGGATCGCCCAGCCAATGTTGAGGTCGAACAGGTTGGACGGGTTCAGCATCTCGACCACCACGCGGCCTGAGAAGCGGGTCTTGGACGTTGGCCGCCGAACAAGGACGCGCGTTGTATAGGGCGCATCCGGCGTGCGGATTACGGCGCCCGCGGCCGGCCAGTCATAGACGTTGGCCTTGCCGGAGACGAAGAACTCTTCCTCGACATAGCCCTGGGGCCCGAGATCTTCCGGCCGCAAGGCGTAGGCAGCGCCGCCAAAGGCATGGCTGGCTTCGGTCTGCGGGATCGGACCGACGACGCTGGTGAGCGGCGACGGGCGGGCGGGCTCAGGGGCGGTCATGCAGGAAGCAGCCATCATCAATGCGCCTGCCAGCGCCGCTCTGAGCCACGCCATGCCAGTCTCCTAGTGCTGCCAGCTCTTGATCAGCGTGTCGTAGTCGACCGTCTCGGCTTTCGGGTTCTCGTTGGCGAGCTTCGGCTTCGGCGCGCCCGGACGATCGAACCACACCTGGGCGGGTTCTTCCGGATTGAGCTTCGGACCGATGTCGCCCTGGACGCCTTGTTCCTCGAGGCGGGCCATGACGTCTTCCTGGGCCTTGCAGAGCGCATCCATCGCCTGTTGCGGTGTCTTCGAACCGGCGGCGGCGTCGCCGATGTTCTGCCACCACAGCGCGGAGAGCTTCGGATAGTCCGGCACGTTGGTGCCCGTGGGCGACCACTGCACGCGGGCCGGCGAGCGGTAGAACTCAACCAGACCGCCGAGCTTAGGCGCGCGCTCCGTGAAGCTCGGGTCCTGGATCGTGCTCTCGCGGATGAACGTCAGGCCGGTATGGCTCTTCTTGAGGTCCACGGTCTTGGACGTGACGAATTGCGCATAAAGCCAGGCGGCCTTCGCCCGCTCAGTCGGCGTGTTGGACATCAGCGTCCACGAGCCCGCGTCCTGGTAGCCGAGCTTCTGGCCCTGTTCCCAGTAGGCGCCGTGCGGCGACGGCGCGACGCGCCATTTCGGCGTGCCGTCATCGTTCACCACCGGCAGGCCCGGCTTCACCATGTCGGCGGTGAAGGTCGTGTACCAGAACATCTGCTGGGCGATCTCGCCCTGCGCCGGCACGGGGCCGGACTCCGAGAACGTCATGCCTTGTGCCGCCGGCGGCGCGTACTTCTTCAGCCACTCGAGGTATTTGGTGATCGAATAGACGGCGGCCGGTCCATTGGTGTCGCCCCCGCGCGTGACGCACGAGCCGACGGGACGCGAATTCTCATCAACGCGGATGCCCCACTCATCGACCGGCAAGCCGTTGGGTTCGCCCTTGTCGCCTGCACCCGCCATCGAGAGCCAGGCGTCGGTGAAGCGCCAGCCGAGCGAGGGGTCCTTCTTCCCGTAATCCATGTGGCCGTAGACCTTCTTCCCGTCGATCGTGCGGCCGGTGAAGAACTCCGCGATGTCCTGATAGGCGGTCCAGTTCACGGGAACGCCGAGGTCGTAGCCGTACTTGGCCTTGAAGTCGGCCTTGTTCTTGGCGTCCGAGAACCAGTCGTAGCGGAACCAGTAGAGGTTCGCGAACTGCTGGTCGGGCAGCTGATAGAGCTTCTTGTCGGGGCCCGTCGTGAATGACGTGCCGATGAAATCGGGCAGGTCGAGCGTGGGCGAGGTGACGTCCTTGCCTTCTCCGGCCATCCAGTCGGTCAGGTTGCGCACCTGCTTGTAGCGCCAGTGGGTGCCGATCAGGTCCGAGTCATTGATGTAAGCGTCGAACTCGTTTTCGCCGGTGCGCATCTGGCGCTGCAGCTTGTCGACGACGTCGCCCTCGCCGATGACTGTGTGCGTGACCTTGATGCCGGTGATGGCCGAGAAGGCCGGCGCAAGCACCTTGGACTCGTACTCGTGAGTGGCGATCGACTCGGAGACGACGTTGATCTCCATCCCCTGGAACGGGGCGGCGGCGTTGGCGAACCAGGTAAGCTCGGCTTCCTGCGCCGGACGGTCGAGGACGGACAGCCCATTAATCTCGGCGTCGAGGAATTTCTTGATCTCGGCTGCCGCGTTCGGGTTCGGCGCCTTGTTGGCGGCCTGCTGCGGACCGCAGGCGGCGAGCGCCAGCGCCGAAACCATGCCGACCACCAGCGCGCGGGCGCGCATCATCGAACTCATGCAGTCCTCCCTGCCGGGGGCCTCTTGCGGGCCCCGGAATCTCAGGGATCAAACAAACCGGAAAACGAGGGCCGCGTAAACCAGCGATACCAAACTGGCGATCCAGAGCGGCAGGGCCGCGGGGGCAAGGCCGATCCAGGCAAGGTGGATGAAGCCGGAGCCGAGCAGGCTGAGGAACAGGCGGTCGCCTCGCTGGGTGGCAATGCCGAGCACGCCGACGCGGGGTTCGTTGCGGGGGGCAAGCTTCTGCAGGATGCCCATGGCGAGCAGGATCGCGGCGATGCCGATGAAGAACAGCGCCGTCGGCAGGGTCCATCCCATCCAGTTCGCGGCGCCGCTCATTGGGCCTTCTTCCTGAGCAGCCGGGCTCCTGACGCCTGAAGCCAGATCCCGGCCAGGATAGCGAGAAGCCCGATCAGGATGGAGGCGATCGCCCCCATCCTGACATTGAGGAAGTAGAACACCATCGCCAGACCACCGCCGAAGATTAGACCGCCCATGACGAGGCCCATGCCCGTCATGAACAGGGTCTGTCCTCGTCTCTGGTTTGCGGTCAGCTCAGGCGTGGGCGTCATGATCAGGCGCTGCGCGCATCCCTGATCTTGTTGAACCCCCAGAAGAACAGGCCGGCGCCGACCAGCAGCGACAGCCAGGCGAGCGAGGAAATCGGCCCGCCGAGGATTCCGAGGAAGAGTGCGTTGAGGACCATCGAGACGATGATGCCGGCGACGCCCGCGCCGCCGAGAACGGCGCCGACCAGCGTCAGTTTCTTGCCGAGCGCGCGTTCGCGCGCCGCGACGCCTTCGGGAGGGGTATAAGCATTGGCCATGTTTTTCTCCTGGCTCTGTATGTGCGTTTCAACTCGTATCGCGTCCCGCCCCTTGTGCCGTCAGGGTGGTGACACATGCAGAATAGCACGGCTGGACCGGAAATCAGCCCCGCCAGAAGGCCCGGATTCACGTGCTTTAGGTCTTCCTGGCGGCCAGATAGGCCCCCCACACCTTCTTCGGCACGATGGTCGTCCAGGCGTCGGTGACGAGGCTTTCCACCTCGTCTTTCTTCAGCGCCTTGATATCCACATAGCTCCAGAGCATCGCACCTGCGCGGTAGGGCTGGAAGACATCCGGGCGGGCTTCGAAGAGAAGTTCCTGGCGGGGCTTGGGCAGTTTGAAGAGCCACCGCTTCGAGGGGAAGCCGTAGAGGACGAAAGTCTTCGTGCCGACGTTGAACCAGTTGCCGCCGTGATCGGTAAGCTCGTGCGCGCCAGGCAGGCTGAGGGCGATACGGCGGACATCAGCGAGTGTGGCCATCACACCCTCCCAAGCGCGAAGCCCTTGGCGATGTAGTTGCGGACGAACCAGATCACGATGGCGCCGGGGATGATGGTGAGCGTGCCGGCCGCCGCCAGGACGCCCCAGTCGGTGCCGCCCTGTTGTTCGAATACCGCGCGCATCTTGGAGGTGATCGGCATGGCGGCCGAGCGCGTCAGCGTATCGGCAATCAGGTATTCGACCCAGGAGAACATGAAGCAGAAGAAGGCGGCGACGCCGATGCCCGAGGCGATGAGCGGCATGAAGATGCGCACGAAGAAGCTCGGGAAGCTGTGACCGTCGACATAGGCGGTCTCGTCGATCTCTCGAGGAACTCCGCTCATGAAGCCTTCGAGGATCCAGACCGCCAGCGGCACGTTGAACAGACAATGCGCCAGCGCCACGGCGATGTGCGTGTCGAACAGGCCGATCTTGTAATAGAGCTGGAAGAACGGCAGCGCGAACACGGCCGCAGGCGCCATCCGGTTGGTGAGCAGCCAGAAGAAAAGGTGCTTGTCGCCAAAGAACTTGTAGCGCGAGAAGGCATAGGCCGCCGGGAGCGCCACGGCGACCGAGATGGCCGTGTTCATCACCACGTAAAGGATCGAATTGACGAACACCGCGCGCCAGCGGTCGTCGCCGAACACCTTGGCGTAGTTCTCGAGCGTGAAGTGTTCCGGGAACAGCGTGAAGCCGCCCGTGATCTCGGTGTTCGTCTTGAAGCTCATGCTGACGAGCCAATACATCGGCGTCAGCAGGAACAGGATGTAGATGGCGGGAACCAGCCAGGAGAGCGGATTGCGTTTCATCGGCCGCCCTCCGGCTTGGCCGGCTCCGAGTCTCCACGCGTCATGACGGCGTAGAACACCCAGCTGATCGCCAGGATGACTAGGAAGAACACGATCGACATGGCCGAGGCCCAGCCGATCTCCTCGCGCTTCTGCTGCAGCTCGATCGACAGGAAGGCCGGATCGCCGCCTGTGACGCGGAACGGCTCAGCGAAGATCATCAGCGAATCCATGAAGCGCAGCAGGATCGCGATGGTCAGCACGCGGCCCAGCTTGGGCAGCTGGATATAGCGGAACACCGCCCATTTCGACGCGCCATCGATCCGGGCCGCCTGGTAATAGGCGTCAGGGATGGATACCAGGCCGGCATAGGACAGGAGCGCGACAAGGCTGGTCCAGTGCCAAACGTCCATCAGGATAAGTGTTCCCCAGGCATCCACGGGGTCGTTGACGTAGTTGTACCCGAAGTCCTTGAGCATCACGCCGAGCAGGCCGATATCGACCCGGCCGAACATCTGCCAGATCATGCCGACGACATACCATGGGATCAGCAGCGGCAGCGCCATCAGGACGAGGCAGACCGGAACGCCCCAGCCTTTGCGCGGCATGTTGAGCGCAATGAAGATGCCGAGCGGGATCTGGATAGCGAGGATGATTGCCGAGAAGGACAGGCTGCGCGTCAGCGCGCTCCAGAACTTCTCGTCGTGGAGGACGGTCTCGTACCACTTCGTGCCCATCCAGAAGAACTGACCGTTCGAGGCTTTCTCCTGGACCGAGAAATTCACGACCATCATCAGCGGGATCAGCGCCGAGATCGCGACCAGCACAAGCACCGGCAGGACAAGGAACCACGCCTTCTGGTTGACCGGCTTCATGGCGCGGCCCTCCCGCCGACATCGACACGCCAGCTGTCAGCATAAAGATGCACGCCCTTGGGATCGAACATGATATGCGGATCGGCGGGGATTTCCTCGCCCTCCTGGATCATGGCGGCGATCGGATGGCCCTCGACCACTGCGCGCACGATCCTGAACCGCCCGGCGTCTTCCACCCGCGTTATGCTGGCCGGAATGCCTTGCGCGGCCAATTTCACATATTCCGGACGCACGCCGAGCTCGAGCTTCGGCTTGCCGCGCAATCGCGGCTCGGCAGGCAGCGGCGCACTGTACTTGCCCAGCCGCGCGCTGGCGCCATCGATCGATGTCGGGATCACGTTCATTCCCGGCGAGCCGATGAAATAGCCGACAAAGGTGTGGCTTGGCCGTTCGAACAGGTCTTCAGGCGAGCCGATCTGGACGATCTCGCCCTCGTACATCACGACGACATTGCTGGCGAAGGTCAGCGCCTCGGTCTGGTCGTGTGTCACGTAAATCATTGTATAGGCGTAGCGCTTGTGCAGCTCGCGCAGCTGGGCGCGCAACTCCCACTTCATCTGCGGATCGATCACGGTGAGCGGTTCGTCGAACAGGATGGCGTTGACGTCGGACCGCACGAGGCCGCGGCCCAGCGAGATCTTCTGCTTCTCGTCCGCCGTCAGGCCCCGCGCCTTCCGGTCCGCCAGGCCCTTGAGGCCGATGCGGTCGATGACCTCGTCCACCCGCGTCCGGATCTCCGAACCCCTCACGCCGCGATTGCGCAGCGGGAAGGCCAGGTTCTCGCGAACCGTCATGGAGTCGTAGATCACGGGAAACTGGAACACCTGCGCGATGTTCCGCTTCTCGGTCGGCAAGTCGGTGACGTCATTTCCGTCAAAACGGACGCGGCCCTGCGTGGGCGTCACCAGGCCCGAGATGATATTGAGCAACGAGGTCTTCCCGCAACCCGACGGCCCCAGGAGCGCATAGGCGCCGCCCGTCTCGAACGCCTGGTTCACATGGCGCAGGGCGAAATCGGCGTCCGACCTCGGA
This sequence comes from Hyphomonadaceae bacterium, assembly GCA_047601145.1. Classification (GTDB taxonomy): domain Bacteria; phylum Pseudomonadota; class Alphaproteobacteria; order Caulobacterales; family Hyphomonadaceae; genus UBA7672. The sequence continues at coordinate 286,524 of JASGJW010000002.1, read as the reverse complement.
TCGGGACCGTAGGCGTGGCGGATGTTGGAGAGATCGATGCGCGCCATGGATCAGGCCGCCTCTGAGGCGGAAGGCATGGCGAGGCCGTTGGTGTGGAACCGCATCACGTCCTCGGGCTCGAGATAGACCGTAATGCGTGATCCCGGCTCGAAGCGATGGACACCGTGGGTCAACATCACCCAGCGCTCCGCGCCGTAGTCGAGATGAACGAACGTTTCCGAGCCTGTGATTTCGGTCGACAGCACGGGAAGGAAGAAGACGTGAGCATTCACCGTTTTCCGCTGCAACCGCAGGTGGTGCGCCCGGAAGGCCAGCGTCCGCGCGCCGGGATAGCGATCCGCCTGTGGCGCAAGCTCGATCGGCATCAGGTTGAGCGGCGGATCGGAGAAAGTCCTGGCCGTGACCAGATCCTGCGGCCGGCGATAGACCGACAGGGTCGGCCCGAATTGCGTGACACGCCCCTCGCTAAGCGTCGCCGTTGACCCGCCAAGCAGGAGCGCTTCTGAAGGCTCGGTCGTCGCGTAGACGACGACGGCCGCAGAATCCGCGAACAGTTTCGGCAGTTCGATGCGCAGTTCCTCGCGCAGCTTGTAGTCCAGGTTGGCCAGCGGCTCGTCGAGCAGAACAAGCCCCGCCTTCTTCACAATAGCTCGCGCCAGCGCCACGCGCTGCTGCTGGCCGCCAGACAGTTCGAGCGGCTTGCGGTCGAGATAAGGGGTCAGGCGGAGCAGGTCGGCCGCACGGGCGACCTCGCGCTCGATCTCGGCCCTGGCAGCCTTCTTTACCTTTAGGGGCGAGGCAATGTTCTCGCGCACCGTCCAGCCCGGGTAGTTGATGAACTGCTGGTAGACCATCGCCGCGTTGCGCCTGGCGACCGGCACGCCGGTCACGTTGACACCGTCAAACCAGACCTCGCCCTCGCTTGGCCGGTCCAGGCCAGCCATCACGCGCATCATGCTGGTCTTGCCGCAAAGCGTCGGACCGAGAAGGACGTTGATCGTCCCGCGCTCGAGCCGGAGCGTGATATCCCTAAGGTGGGTGACGCCGCTGACGCGCCGGGAAACGCCCCTCAACTCCAGCATCGCCTGCGATCCAACTCCCCGTTGCAGACGTGACGTAAGCTGGTGGAACCGCCGGCGTCAAATCGACGATTTTTCCTTTGGAATTGGGCCTGGTCACGCCAGTTGCGCGAGCGCCTCGCCGGCCGGTTTGCCTCGCCAGACGCTCGGAACAGGCGCGGCGCCCGGCGCTGGCAGTTACAGTCCATCTGGACGGCAATGCGACACCGGGGCGCGCTCCACCAAGATAATCAGAAACGCTGCGACATTCCCGCAACGATCATTTCCCGGGAGGCGAATGCTGCGAATGCGAGGTGAACAATTCCATTTGTGACGTGACGTCATTTACCGGACGTCGCCCGCTCATGCTGCGAATTTTCTGATCACGCCTACGCGATAGTGATCTCGCGCTCCGCCGGATTCACTGTCCGAGTTTCCACGTTCGGTTGACGCCACGTCTCGATGCGGTCAACACTGACTTCAAGAGTCGCAACAACAAACTCAATACGGGGAGGTTACAATCATGAAGTTCACGCTCCGCAGCGCGTCCAGCGCTGCGCTTATTGTTGGCTTGGCGGGAGCATTTCCCGCCTGGGCACAAGACACCACTCAACCAACGACGCCTGCCGCTGAGCAGAAGAAGGAAACCGAGGACCGGGTCATCATCACCGGTTCGTTCATCCAGGGCACGCCCGAGGATGCGGCTCTGCCTGTCGAGGTTTTCTCTCAGAAGGAACTTGAGGAACAGGGCGCGCCGACTGCGCTCGAGTTCGCCAAGAGCCTGACGATTTCCGGCCCGACAACTGGCGAAGCCTACTACTTCTCAGGCGCCGCCCTCACTGGCTCGGTGCAATACAACCTGCGCGGCCTGGGCTCGGACAAGACGCTTGTCCTGCTCAACGGCCGGCGCATGAGCCAGAACACGTCGAACATTCCTTCGGCTGCCCTGGCCCGCACCGAAGTTCTGAAAGACGGCGCGGCCGTGATCTACGGCGCTGACGCCACCGGCGGCGTCGTGAACTTCATCACGCGTGACGATTTCGTCGGCTTCGAAGCTGGCGCTCAATACAAGTATATCGACGGCTCCGACGGCGATTACAGCCTCAGCATGCTGGGCGGCGTCGGCGAAGGCGAGACGAACTTCATGTGGTCTCTCGAATGGGAGCACCGTTCGCGCCTGGAATCCGAGAAGCGTGACTGGGCCGCTGGCGCCTACGGCGTAAACCCGGCTCCGTGGTCTCCGCTGACCAACGTGTCTTCGTGGCTGCCGCGCCTTGCTCCGGCCGGTGCGCCTGACAACACCGCCAACGGCGAGTTCGGCAGCCCGTCGGGCGGCCTGATCCGTGACTTCACACAGTCATCGTGTGAAGCGGTGGGCGGCGTTTTCAACCCGAACGGCGTCGCGACGGGCGTTCCCTCGTGCTCGTACAATTACATTTCGTACTACAACCTCGTCGAAGAAAACGACATCTATCGCGCGTTCGCTCAGCTCAACACGGCTGTGAACGAGAACATGGACTTCCACTTCGAGGCCTCCTACGGCCAGGTGAAGTCCCCGCAGGTGTTCGGATCGCCGGCGCAGCCGGTTATCCGGGGGCCGGGCAGGTCTTCGGGCGCTACGTACCAGTTCTACGCACCCGCGACGAACCCGTACGTCAACACGTTCCTGAACCAGGCCGTGACGGACGGCGCGATCACTTCGGGCGCACGGGCCGTGACGGCGGGCGTGACGCCGCTGACCTATCGTGCGTTCGCGCACGGCGGCAACCCGTTCTTCGGTCAAGGAAACGGCTACGGCGTTCCCTCGAAGATCGACAACCAGATCTGGCGCGTGTCGACGGGCATCAAAGGAACGCTCGGCGACTGGGCCGCTATGGCCAAGGATGTCGGCTACGACTTCGCGGTGACCTACAACCAGTCGATCAGCTACGCTGACTCGCCGGACATCATTGGTTATCGCCTGCAGGAAGCCCTGAACGGCTTCGGCGGTCCGAACTGCTCCGTGCCTGACCTCGACCCCACCCGGTTCGGTACGCAGAACAACACGATCGGCACGTCTGCCGCCGCTCGCGCTGCGCTGAACTGCTACTACTGGAACCCGTTCGCCTCGTCGTTCCCGAACCAGCCGGAACTCGGCCTCGCCAACCCGCGCTACATCGCGGGTTCGGAAAACCGGGCTGACGTTGCGCACTGGCTCTTCGATGACCGCGCCACCGAGACGATCAACTCGAGCCTCACGGCCGACCTCGTCTTCAACGGCATGTCCGGCATCACCCTGCCGGGCGGCGAAATCGGTTGGGCGCTCGGCGGACAAGTCCGTCAGATCGAGTTCCGTGAAGTCGTCTCCAGCCCGCTCTACAACGGCAACCTGCAGTGCGACTGGCCGAGCAGCTTCACCAGCACGCAAGGCGGCAACACGGTCTCGCAAACCCCGCTGCCGACGAGCGACCCGCGCTACACGGGTTGCACGCCGGACGCTCCGGGACCGTTCGTGTTCTTCGGCACCAACGTGCCGGATTACAGCGACCAGCAGCAGTACTCGATCTTCGGCGAAGCCCAGATCCCGCTGCTCGACAACGTGAACCTGCAGGCTGCCGTCCGCCGCGAGGAGTTCTCCGGCGGCCTTGGAGCCACGGTGTACAAGGTGTCGGGCAAGTGGGACGTCTGGGGTCCGCTCTCGGTACGGGCCTCGTACGGCACCAACTACCAGGCGCCGCCTGCTGGCCTGATCCCGGGCGAGATCACCAACGGTGTTCTCAGCTACACCCGCGCCGCGGGTTCGTGGCTCGGCTCGCAGGTTGTGACCCGCAACGATGTCGTTCCGGAAACGGCGACGGCGTGGAACGTGGGCTTGATCTGGCAGTCGCAGGGCTTCGCTCCTGACCACGACCTGTCGATCATCGTCGACTACTTTGACATCGAAACGGTCGACGAACTCGGCACGCTCGCATCGAACGAGCAGATCGCCAACGGCGTGTTCCGCTTCACCGCGGCCGGCGTGGCGTTCGCCAACCAGGACGGTACGGCCATCAGCGGCGGCCCCGCCGCTGTGAACAACGGCACGGCGCTTGCGGATTGCTCACACCCGCTGATCAGCCGCGTCACCTTCAACGGCGGCGCCTGCGTCCAGGGCACGACCAACGCCCTGCAGCTGAACTCGATCCGTACCGACTACGGTAACGGCCCGGGCCAGCACACGGCGGGCATCGACCTGAACGCGACGTACACGATGCCGGTGGGCCCTGGCGACATGACGCTGGCGCTGACCGCCACGCACGTCACCAAGGACGAGAACACCGCCACGGTCCTGGACGGGTTCCAGGTCGCCCCAGCGGACGATCGCCTGGGCTTCCTGAACTATGCCACCGTCGGCTTCTCGTCGCCGGAAACGCGTGCGAACTTCAGCATCAACTACAGCCTGGACCAGCACAATTTCCGTCTCGGCGCCCAATACGTCTCGGGCGTCACGGATGAGCGCGGCCCGACGACGCCGGGCGGTTTCCTGCCTGGCACGACCACGCCGTACGGCACGACCTACTATGGTGTCGAATCCGGCGACTGGCTGTCGTACGACTTCACCTACCTGTTCCGTGTGACCGAAGACCTCCGCCTCACGGCGACGGTTTCGAACATCACGGACGAAGACCCGCCGCAGTCCCGTCAGGAACTCGGCTACGATCCGCGCATGGGCAGCCCGCTGGGCCGCACGTTCGAGGTCGGCATCAAGAAGACCTTCTAGGCCTTCTGACCAACCGGATTACGGGAACAGGCGGCTTTGGCCGCCTGTTTTCGTTTGATCTGGGACAAGACGAGCCGCCGAAACCGGGTGAATCTTCACCGCTGAACACAAGCTGGTGTGCCGCTGGAGCATCCGTTTGACGCTGTCAGGGGATTGCCGGATAATCACGGCACGGCCAGATAACCGATAATCTATTGAGGAGCGCTCCCCATGCTCGCCCGTATCCTTGCCTCGACCGCCGCAGCAACCCTTGCGCTGGGCGTGATTGCCTGCTCGCCCACGAGCCCAGCCGCGACGGCCGAAGCGCCGCCTGCCGATCAGGCTCATGCCGTGAAGCAGACCCTTCCGCTTCCCAAGATGAAGGACTTCAAGCTCAAGGATCAGACGGGCAAGGAGTACGATCTCTACAAGTTCGGCGAAGGCGCGAAGGCAGTGGTGCTGACCATGCACACCAAGGGCTGCCCGATCGGCCAGCAGCTGATGCCGGACTTCAAGGACCTGCAGGCCAAGTATGAGGCCAAGGGCGTGAAGTTCCTGATGATCAACGCCAACACGCATGACACGCCGGCCATGATCGCCGCCGAGATGAAGGATTTCGGCCTCAACATTCCGGTGCTGAAGGACACAGACCAGTCCGTCACCGAGCCGCTGGGCGTCGAGCGCGCGACGGAGACGCTGATCCTCGATCCGAAGACCTGGAAGATCCTGTACCAGGGCCCGATCAATGACCGCGTCACGTTCGGCCGCGCCAAGGCCAAGCCGGACAATGACTACGCGACCACGACGCTGGACGCGATGCTGGCCGGCAAGGCGGTGACGCCCAGCTATCACATGACCGATGGCTGCATCATCTCCTACGACAAACGCCAGAAGGGCTGATTGCAGGACTAGTTGCACGGCCGATCGCCTCGCAACTTAGGGTTGTCCCCGATTACGATTGAGGCCTGTCTCCGTCGCTATTGGCGCACGGGTTGAGGCCGGCTGCGTTGGGGCGAGCCGGCGGCCCTGTCATGACCGCCCATGCCGGAAGCACCTTTTCAATCGCGTTTTCGGCTGCGGCCGCTGCACGCGGCGCTCGTGGCCGGGCTGGCGATCGCCGCAGGGGCTGCATGGTGGGCGTTTGATCGTGCGGGGTTCGTGATCACGTCGGATGCGCGCGTGCGCGCGCGGATGGTGACGATCTCTTCCGAAGTCGCGGGGCGCATCACGGCGCTGCCTGTCGAGGCCGGCGACCGGGTGAAGGTGGGCCAGGTTCTGGCGCAGCTGGACAACAGCGAGGCGAAACTTTCGCTGGCGGCGTCGGCGATGGAACTGAAGGTCCTGGAGGCGCAGATCGAGCGCGAAAAGCTGCGCGCCAGCCTGGCGCGGGCGCGTGGCGCCAACCGGATCGACTCGCATGTTTCCAGCCTTGCCGCCGCCAACGCCGACGCCTCGGCGGCGCGCGTCCTGCTGGAAGCAACAGAGGCAGATCATGGGCGCACCGTGAAGCTGCACGCTTCCGGCCTCGTCACGCAGGCAGCGATGGATCGCGCAAACGCAGCACTTGAAGCCGCACGGCAAGCGCTCGCGCGCGCGGAGGCGACAGTGCGCGAGGGCCGGGCCGGCATCGGGGAAGCCAGGGCGGACGCGGGCGAGGCCGGCGTCATCGAACGGAACATCGAGGCACTATCACTGCAGGCGCACGCGCTGCGCCAGCGCGTCTCGCTTCTTAAAGTGGAACTTGAAGAGCACGCCATCGACAGCCCGCTTGGCGGCGTGATCGACGAAATATTCGCCGAGCCGGGCGAACACGTATCACCGGGCGCGCGCATAGCGCTGGCGCATGCGCCGGATAAGACGTGGATCGAGGCCAACATCAAGGAAACGGAGCTGGCGGACGTACGCATTGGCGCGCGGGTCGAGATACAGCTCGATGCGTCCTCGCGCGGATGTGCGGGCGAAGTCGAACGGATCGGGGATGCGGCGACGTCCGAATTCGCACTGATACCGAATGCCAACCCGACCGGGGTTTTCACCAAGATCACGCAGCGCGTGCCCGTGCGCATCTCCATCGGTGGGGACTGCATCGGTGTGCGGCCCGGCGCGATGGCGACACTGAAGATCCGTACGCAATGAACGCAACCCTGATAGGCGTCGGGCGGCGCTGGGCCTTGATCGCGATCATCGCCCTCGGCGCTATCGGAACGATGATGGCGGCGACCATCGTCAATGTCGCGCTGCCGTCGATCATCGGCGCATTCGGGCTGGGACAGGACGAGGCGCAGTGGCTATCGACCGCGTTCCTTACATCGTCGACGGGCTTTATGCTGCTCAACACGTGGGCCATCGCCGCCCTCGGCATGCGCTTGAGCTTCGCCATCGCGATGGCTGTCTTCATTATGGGAAGCGTCGTTGGTTCGATAGCGCACGATCTTCCGACGCTGGTGTTCGGCCGCGTGATGCAAGGCGCCGGGGCTGGATTGATCCAGCCAATGGCCATGTTGCTGATCTTCCAGCTCTTCCCAGAACGCTCTCGCGGCACGGCGATCGGCCTTTATTCGCTGGGCGTGATCGTGTCGCCGGCCTTCGGGCCGGTAATCGGCGGCGTGCTGATCGATGCATTCGACTGGCGCGTGGTGTTCGTGGCGACGGCCCCGCTGGCGATGATTGCGATCCCGCTGGGGCTCGCTTTCCTGCCCAGGCGCGCGGATCTGGCGACGCGTCCGAAGCTCGATTGGCCGGGGCTTTTGCTGGTGATCAGCGCGCTCGCACTGACGCTACAGGGGCTGGCGCATGGCCATCGCGAGGGCTGGGGTGATGGTGGAACGGCATTGCGGCTGTTCGGAGCAGCCGGGTGTGCGGTGGCGTTCCTGGCGTGGGAGGCCCGGCATCCGTTTCCGGTCTTGAACCTGAAACTGTTTGCGCGGCCGGCCTTCTGCCTTGCGGCGCTGGCGATTTTTGCAACCGGCGTTGCCGTCTATGGCTCGACCTATCTCGTGCCGCTTTTCGTCCAACTGGTGCAGCACTATTCACCGGCAGGCGCTGGGGGAATCCTCCTGCCTGCGGGCGTTGCGATGGCGGCGAGCTTTCCGCTTTCGGGGCGGCTCAGCGATCGCATCGATGCGCGCATTCTGCTTGGCGCAGGCGTGATGATGTTCGCGGCGTCGATGTGGCTGTTGGCTGATGTGGCGGTGTTCTCTTCGTTCGAGGCGATGGCGTTTGCGGTGGCGCTGAGCCGCACGGGGATCGCGACGGTGATGCCGGCGGCGAATGCAAGCGCGATGCGGCAGGTCCACGATATGCTGGCGTTCGCAGCGCCTGCGGCGACGTTTTTCACGCAGACCGGCGGGGCGCTAGGCGTTGCGATGCTGTCGGTACTTCTGCAGGAGCGCGCGGCGTTCCATGCGGACGCGATGCAACCCCTCGTTAACGAGTCGAACGGAGCGGCGGTGGAGGCGCTGGCGCTGCTGCGACAAGGTCTCGAAGCGGGCGGCGTCGCGCCCTCACAGAGCGCCACCATGGCGGGTCAGCAGATGGCGGCCTCGATATGGGCGAGCGCCCAGCTCCTGGCGTTCCGGGACTGCTTTGCGGCGGTGGCGGCGGCGTTCCTGCTCCTGTTGCCGCTGACAGTGCTGATCCCGGGAAGAAAAGCCCGCAAAACAAGGCCAATCTCTGCGCCGATCGATCGAATTTCATCGATCTCCTGAAACGGGTTTTGACCCTGTTCCGCTAGCCTTGGCGGCCTGAGTATTCTGCGAGTGATCCCATGCACGCGGTGAAGCTGCTTCTCGACTGGCCGGGCTTCCGGCGCCAGCGCGAGAGCGTGCACGATAACGTATTCTGGCGCGGTGCGCAGCCGCGGATGTCGGTGTGCGTACCCGCAAGCGGGCGGGATGTGTCCGCCCTGCTGGCGGCGCTTTCGGCTTCCAAGCACGCCGCGCTGGTGGAATTCATCGTCCATGACGATGGGCGTTGCAGCCAGGATGTGCTGGCGCAGATGCAAGCGTCAGCGGGGCATGTGCGGGCGGCGGTTCGCATTGTTTCATCGCGCGAAAGGCTCGACGGGATGGCGGCGCGGGGCGCTGCGGCGGCGCATGCGCGGACCAGCTGGGTGATGCTGCTGGATGCGGACGCGGAAGCCGATGCCGCCTTGATCTCGACCTATCTCGAAGCGATCGACAAGGCTGATGACGAGCCTCATGCCCGCACGCGGGCGAAGGCGGGCTAGATGGCGCAGCCGCTGTGGACCTACGCCCCTTCGCGGTCCGCGCCGGCCAAGGTGCAGCGGCGCGTCGTGCAATGGCGGAAGGCGTGTCAGGCGGACGTGGCGCCGGACCGCCCCATCGTGAGCTTCACCTTCGACGACTTCCCGAAGTCGGCGCTCAACGGCGCTGATATCATTGAAAAACACGGCGGCCGTGCGGGCTTCTATGCCTGCACCACCTTTCTCGGCCAGCGCAGCCCGGTTATGGGCGAGATGTTCGACGGGGCGACGCTCAACGAGCTTTCGGTGCGCGGGCACGAGATCGGGGCGCATACGCATAGCCATCTCGATTGCGCGCGGGCGCGTCTAGAGAAGGTGGAACGGGATATTGGCGAGAACCTCGTGGCGCTGGCCGAGGCGGGTTATTCCGAGAACATCTCGGCGTTCGCATATCCGTTCGGCGAGACGACTTATTCAGCCAAGCGCTGGGTCGGCGAAGTGTTCGCGACGGGGCGCGGCATCCTGCCCGGCGTGAACATCGGCGACACGGACCGCAGCCAGCTGCGCGCGATCGAACTCGGCGGGACGGAGATGCATCGCAAGCGCGCCCTCGCCGCGCTGAAAACCTGCATCGAGGCAAAGGGCTGGCTGTTCTTTTTCACGCACGACGTCAGCAAGTCGCCATCGAAACAGGGCGCGCCTTCGGAGCTGATTGCGGAGCTTGCGAAGCAGGCGGTGGAAGGCGGAGCCGTGCTCGCATCGCCGACGCTCGGCGCGGTGCTGTCGGGGATCATCGACTAGCCCTGCCCTCTGCGAACGGGGCCAGAACGCCTTTACAGATCCGGCCTATCTGGAAACGGAATCCGCGAAACGCGCGTCGGATTTTTCGCGATTGAGCACCACGCCGCCGACACGACCGCCATGACTTTCGATTTCGCGCCGAACGGCCTCGACTTCATTGGGCGTGGTCTCGTCGGCATTAACGACGATGACGGTCTTGTCCATCTGTGAGGCGATCGCGAGCCCGGCGCCGGCGAGTTCCAGTGCGGGAGCGTCGATGACGGCCCAATCGGTGGCGGCGCGGACGGCATGCCAGTAGGGGGGCTGCGTGCGGATGCGGATGCCCTGGCCGGGCTTGAGCCTGGAGGCGTCGAATTGCGTCACCATCAGGCGCGTTTCGCCGACACGATGCGCGGTGAAGAGGCCGAGGCCTTCCGCCGTTTCAGGGCTTTCCGGCTCGACGGAGAAGAACGGCTGCGTCTTCAGGGCGGCGGAGTAAGGCGGACCGACGCCGCCGCAGGCTTCCGCGAACGAACCGACTGCAAAAGTGTTGAACAGGTGGTTCCGCTTGAGGTCGAGGTCGATGAGCCAGACAGGTTTTCGAGCCTGTTGTGCGGCCATCCGCGCGAACGCCGCCGCAACACTGGAGACGCCTTCTCCGGACCGCGCAGACATGAACATGACGGTGCGACCGCCCTCGATGGCAGGGGTCTGCGCGAGGGCCCGATAGAGATCGCGGAGATCGGCGCGCAGGTCCTTCATGCGGAGCGATCCCGCGCCGTTGCTATCACGGTGAGGCCCAACGTTCTTCGAGCGACCCGCCTGTCGCAAAGCCACGTGAAGACCAGGCGCGCATCAGGCCCGCCACCAGGGCCGCCAGAAGGCCCACAATCGCCGTCGCGAGGAAGATCGCGCGTCGCGTATCGTCGCCCTGCGCCGACGGACGGGCGGCCTCGTAGACCGAAATGCTGTCCACCCTGCGGGCGGCGAGTTCGCTGCGAGCCCGTTCGGCCTGCTCGCGACTGGCGAAGGCGTTCGCAGAGGATTCCAGTGCGTCACGCTCGCGCTTGAGGCGCAGATAGTTGGGTTCCAGCGCCGCCAGCGTGGCGATGCGCCCGCCTGTTTCCTGCTTCTGGCGCTCCAGCGCGGCCAGGCGGCCCGCAAGCGCGTTGAGGTCCGCCGTCCGGGCGCTCCGGTCTGCATCCAGCGCCTGCCACGTCGGATTGAGGCCGCGACGGACAGATGACGGGGAGGCATCGCCCCCGACGGTTTCTGTGTAGAGATCGACTTGCCTGGGCGTGGATGAGAGCTGGCGCGCGAGGCTTGCCACTCTCGCCTCTACCTCGCTCCGCGCAGCTTCAGCTTTCGCGGTTTCGTCGGCTATGCCTGCCAGCAGGTTGCGCGTCGCGAACATCTCCGCCTCGAAGTCCGACAGGCCGTTTGCCTGCAGAAAATTGCGCAGCTGTGCATCAGCCAGGGCGAGCCTGTCCTCGATTGCAGCGCGCTGTGCAGATAGCCCCGCAATCTGTTGACCCGAAAGTATTTCCTGCCGGTACTTCAGGTATTCGCTGACGACGCGGTTGAGTGTTGCGGCAGCTAGCTGCGGATCACGATGCGAATAGCTGAACTGAAGGATGGGCGACGATGGCGCCGCGGTGACGGAGAGGTCCCGCGCGAAGGTCGCGAGCGCTTCCTCGCTGGCTTCGTAATCGGCATCGCTGCGCGTCCTCAGCTCTCGCGAGGCCAGGCCCGGGTAGAGATGCGAGAGACCGATCGCGCCGATCACGCGCTCGGCCACCGCGCCGGACTGGGCGAGTTCGGCCTCGGCTGCGAGCACCTCGGGATGAGCCGGCGGCGCCATCGGCGCAGCCCCGCCGGACACCGGACTGAAGACATAGTCCTGGCTGACACGGACCAGCAGGCGGGCGCTCGCCGGATACTTCGTCGGCGTCAGCAATGTCGCCGCAAGGCCGATCAGGGCGACGGGCACGAAGACAAGAATCATCAACCACTTGGCGCGCCAGAGCTGAAGTAGCATGTCAACGAAGCCAAGCTTCGGACGCAGGCGTGCGATGCGCGCTTGCGCGCGCGCCGGCGGTGCGCCGCCGGAAGTGCGCTCGGTCCGCGTTTCGACGCTCAAATGGGCCCAGGCCCCGTGGTTAACGAATTACACTTCCCCCGCGCCGCTTAAGAAGCAGTTATCCCCCCAAGGAGCCGCTGTAATATGGCCCGGAACCCCGTTCCGCCGGCGCCACGGGCTTTTCCGGGGACCGGTCGCGGCCTACAACCGCGATCATGAAAATCGAAGCCCTGCCCCGTCGCCGCTACACGCCAAATCCCACACCGATCCAGAGGCTTGAGAAGCTGTCGAAGCATCTCGGCGGGCCCGAGATTTGGATCAAGCGGGACGATCTCACCGGGCTGGCAGGCGGCGGGAACAAGACGCGCAAGCTGGAATTCCTGGTTGCCGATGCCCTGAAACAAGGCGCGGACACTCTGATTACGGTCGGCGCCGTGCAGTCGAACCATTGCCGCCTCACGCTCGCGGCCGCGGCGCATGAAGGGCTGAAATGCCGGCTCGTGCTCGAGCAGCGTGTGGCCGGCAGCTACCGAAAAGAAGCGAGCGGAAACAACTTCTTGTTCGACCTTCTTGGCGCTGAAACGCTGACCGTCGTTGAAGGCGGAAGCGACCTCAATGCGGCCATGCAGGCGGAAGCCGAGAAGCTGAAGACGCTTGGACGCAAGGGCTACATCATTCCCGGCGGAGGATCGAACGCGCTGGGCTCGATGGGGTATGTCGTCTGCGCACGCGAGATCCTGGCGCAGTCGCTCGACATGGGACTGGCCTTCACGGATTTCGTCGTTGCTTCGGGAAGCGCAGGAACCCATGCCGGCCTGCTCGTCGGCTTCACTGCGGCTAACGCGGGCGTGCCTATGACCGGGATCAACGTGCGCCGGCCTCGGGCCGAACAGGAAGGCAATGTGCACAAGCTCGCCGTCGAGGCCGCGACCTTCGCCGCCCTGCCGGTTCCCTCGCGCGAAAGCGTCGTCGCCCTCGATGAATGGGTTGGACCTGGATACTCGCTGCCGACTGACGAGATGGTGGAAGCCGTCCGCCTGTTCGCGCGGCACGAAGGCGTGCTGCTCGATCCGGTCTACACCGGAAAGGCGGCGGCTGGTCTGATCGGACTCATCCGGCGGAAACACTTCAAGCAGGACTCGAAGATCCTGTTCGTGCACACGGGCGGTGCGCCCTCATTGTTCGCGTATCAGGGCGTGCTGCAGTCATGAGCACGAGGAAAACCGTCGGCGTGATCGGCGGTCTCGGACCGATGGCGACGCTCGATTTCTTCGAGCGGATTCTGAAAAGAACCAGGGCTGTACGCGAACAAGATCATCTGCATCTCATCATCGACAACAACCCGCACTTCCCTGATCGCAATGCGTTCAAGCGCGGCGAAGGGCCATCGCCTGGGCCTGCGCTGGCGCAATCCGCACGCGGATTGCAGACGGCGGGCGCCGATTTCATCGTGATGGCGTGCAATACCACGCATGCATGGGAAGCCGAGATCCGCGCGGCAATTTCCGTGCCGTTCATCAGCATCATCGAAGTGACGGCGGATGTGGTTGCGGACCTTCGCCCCGAGCGCGCAGGCGTGCTCGCGGTCGATGCGTGTCTCTCGTCAAGCCTCTATCAGGATGCGTTGACGAAACGTGGCGTCGCGCCCGTGCTGCTGGGCGCGGACTCGCAGAAGACTTTCATGGAGCTGGTCTATCGCATCAAGTCCGGCGACACGGGCGATACCGTGAAACGTTCGATGACGACGCTGGCGAGAAAGCTCGAGGCCCAAGGCGCCGAAGTCATCATCGCGGGGTGCACGGAGGTTCCGCTCGTGCTGACGGCAGACGATATCGACGGCGAACTCGTCAGTTCGACAGACGTCCTGGTGGAAAGGACGATCGTGGAAGCCGGCGGAGAGCTGAAGGCCTAGTTGGCCAGCTTCATCCAGTCGCGCGCAGCACGTTGCGCCTTCAGGATTTCCGTCTGCGACATCATCTCGGCCATTTCCTGGCGGCAGAGCTTCGCTTCACGATGACCGCGCGCGGATGCGAGGTTGAACCATTTGTGCGCCGCGATCAGATCGACCGCCACATCCATGCCCTCGGAGTAGATGAGGCCCATGCGATAGAGTTCGTCGGCCGAAGCGGTCTTCGTAACGAAGGCTTCGGGCGCCTCGATCCGGATATCAGCGTACGCCATTCTGGCATCCCTTTGAACTTCGGGAAGCTCGACCTCGTCCTTTGCGGACTTTGGTCCTCTTCCTCCCACCTGCCGTTGTGAGCGGCTTGAAGACCATTCAAAGCCAGAAGACTTGCAGCGTAGTTAATACTGCAAACTTTCGACGATCTTCTGTCGAATTATTGTGTTTACTCGGAATTCACGAGTCTGAATCGAAACTACACAAGTATTAGCGCCAGTTGACGAGTCTAGTTCGCGAGGCGCTCGATCACGCGCATGCCGAGGCTTGTGTAGAGCCGCTGCGCCGTTTGGTTTTCCTCACGCACCTTGAGATCGACGTGCGTTGCGCCGCGTTTCGCGAATTCGTGGAACGCAGCGAGCATCAGCGCACGGCCGATGCCCTGCTTGCGCGCGCGGGGACGCACGGCAAGGTCTTTCACGAACGCCGATCTCCAGCACTGCGCCATGCCAGCAACGCCTTCCATGTCGATCGCAAGGAACACGAGCGAGGGATCGAACTCGTCGTCCTTGCGCAGCGCATTCCACCATTTGCCGAATTCGGGCGCGCCGCCTCCGCCCTCCCAGAAGCCGGCCTCGAGCACGGAATGAACGGCTTTCGCTTCCTTCCTGTCGAGCTTGCGGGACATCGTCTTCAGAGCGACCCATTGGGGCCAGCGCGGGGCTTCGATCTCGCCGGACAGCTCGCGGCGCATGCGCAGCACGAAATGCTGCGCCATCAGACGGCAGCCTTCCAGCCCAAAAACCCTGGTTTCTCGGGCACTATCGTCATTTCCGCACCACGCTTCACTTACCGGCATTATGTAGTAGGGGATGTAGCCGCAGGCCGCTGGCGGCGCCAGACTGCGTTCCCGGGCCAGCATCCTAACACTTCCATGGGGCCACCATGACGACCACAACCAGCCTTTTCGAGCCGATCTCGTACAATCTCTGGAAGCAGGACCCGAAAGCGTTCGCGGAACGCCTCGGCGAGAGCTTCCGCGAGACCGGCTTCGCGGTGATCAAGGACCATCCCATCGACCAGGGCGTGATCGATCGTGGCATCGACGCTGGCAAGAAGTTCTTTGCCCTGCCCGAGGAGACGAAGCGGTCTTACTTCATCGCCGGCGGCGGCGGACAGCGCGCGTACACGCCCTTCGCCACCGAAGTCGCCAAGGGCGCCAAGGCTAAGGACCTGAAGGAGTTCTGGCACGTCGCGCGCGAACTGCCGAAGGGCCACAGGTTCGCGAGCATCATGGGCGAGAACCTCTATGTCGCCGAGGTTCCTGGCTGGAAGGAAAACACCAACGCCATGTACAAGGCGCTGGACGAGTTCGGCCTCGAGATCCTCTCCGCCATCGCGATGAACCTGAAGCTGCAACCGCGCTTCTTCGACGACACCGTGCAGGACGGGAACTCGATCCTCCGCCTGTTGCACTATCCACCGCAGACCGAGCCACCGCCGGAAGGCTCCGTCCGCGCCGGCGCGCACGAGGACATCAACGTCATCACGCTGCTGCTCGGCGCCGAGGAAGGAGGACTCGAAGTGCTCCACAAGAATGGCCAGTGGCTGGGCGTCAACCCGCCAGCAGGGTCACTGGTGGTCAATGTCGGCGACATGCTGCAGCGCCTGACCAACCACGTGCTGCCGTCGACAACTCACCGGGTCGTGAACCCGAAACCGGAACGCTCGAAGTTCCCACGCTATTCGACGCCGTTCTTCCTGCACTTCAATCCGGACTACGAGATCCGCACCCTGCCCTCGTGCATCTCGCCGGAGCGCCCTAACCGCTATCCGGAGCCGCTGAACGCGCAGGACTTCCTCGAGATACGCCTCAAGGAAATCGGCCTGCGGATGTAGCGCCGCGCGAAGGTTCCATCGCGCATGGAACCCGGTCCTCGCGCTTGTCCGGAAACCTCAGCCAATGCTACGAACTTGCGTCGGGAAAACCGCGACGTGGTGGTGATTTGAACTTTGAATGTCGCCCGAGAAATCGGCAGGCATGGGGAGGCGCGTCTTGAAGCGTCTGATCGCCCACCCCGCCACACTGCCGGCCGCAGCTGCCGTGCTGGTGATCGCGATCATCGCAACAGCGATGGCGTTTGCCGGCATCTATCAGTCACGCATCTCGCTGGTCACGCACACGTTCGAGGTCGAGCGGGAACTCGCGCGCCTTGTCGGCACGATGCAGGAAGGCGAATTGGCGGCGCGCGGCTATGTGCGCACGCTCGACCAACAGTTCCGCACGCAGTTCAATGCCGTACGCCTGCAGGCCGCGCCGCAGGTTGACGCCATCGAGCTATTGACGTCCGACAATCCCAACCAGAGCCAGCACCTGCCGCAGCTTCGCGAACTCGTGCAGCAGAAATTCGACGATGCTGACCAGGCCATGAACCAGCGGGATGCCGGCCTCGAAAGCCGCGCCATCGAGACGTTCGTCTCTGGACGCAGCCATGACCTGATGGACCAGCTCCGCGCCCTCGTCGGCGACATGGAAGCGCGCGAAGAAGCCCTGATGAACGAACGCGCGGAGGAAGCCAACACCACTGGCGTCATCTCGGTTTCGCTTGGCATCCTGGCAGCACTCGCCGCACTCTCCGTGCTTGGCGCATGGCTTGTCGACCGCACGCGCACGACAATGGCGCTCCGCGAGACGCTTGCCGAGCAGGAAGCAACGCTTGCAAGCCTCCGCCAGTCGCAGGAAGTCGCGGCGCGCGAAGCATCCGCCCGCGCACGGGCTGAAAGCCAGTTGCGGCAGGTTCACAAGCTGGAAGCCGTGGGACAGCTCACCGGCGGCATCGCGCACGACTTCAACAACATGCTCGCGGTCGTGATGTCCTCGATCACGCTGTCGAAACGCAGGCTCGACAAGGGCGATACGAATATCGGCCCAATCCTGGACGCGGCCATGGATGCCTCCGGACGCGCCGCGAAGCTGACGGCGCGTCTGCTCGCCTTCTCGCGCCAGCAACCGCTGTCACCCGAGCCGCTCGACGCCAACCGGTTCATGACCAACGTAAGCGAACTTCTCCAGCGCACGCTGGGCGAGAACATCAAGATCGAGACGGTCTTGGGCGCCGGACTGTGGCGTCTCCACGCCGATGCCAGCGAGCTCGAAAACGCCATCCTCAACCTCGCGGTAAACGCACGCGACGCAATGGACATGGGCGGCAAGCTGACGCTGGAGACAGCCAACGTCGCGCTCGATGACGCCTATGCCAGCTCGCATGTCGATGTCACGCCGGGCCAGTATGTCATGATCGCGGTCAGCAATTCCGGTGAAGGCATGACGCCGGAAGTCGTCGAGAAAGCCTTCGACCCGTTTTTCACGACAAAGCCCGTCGGCGCCGGCACGGGCCTCGGCCTCAGCCAGGTGCTCGGCTTCGTCAAACAATCCGGGGGACATGTGAAGATCTATTCCGAGCTGGGCAGCGGCACCACCGTGAAGATCTACATGCCGCGCTACTTTGGATCGCAGGCCGAAGGACCCAAGCCCGCAACGGCCGCACTCGTGGCGCCGCCACAAGTACAGAGCGGCGTGATCCTCGTCGTCGAGGACGAGCATCGGCTACGCGAAGTGACCTGCTCAGGGCTTCGCGAACTCGGCTACACGGTTTTCGAGGCGCCGAACGGCCACGAGGCGCTGAAGTTGCTCGATGCAACGCCCACGATTATCTGCCTGTTCACCGACATCGTCATGCCCGACATGACCGGCCGACAGCTCTCAGAGGAGGCCGTCAAACGGCGGCCGGACCTGAAAGTGCTCTACACCACAGGCTACACGCGCAACGCTGTCGTGCATAACGGCGTGCTCGATCCGGGCGTCAACTTCCTGCCCAAGCCGTTCACGCTCGACCAGCTCGCCGTGAAGCTGAGCCAGGTTCTGGCGTAAAACTCAGCCGGCCGCAGTCGTCGCAACCGCAGGCTGGGCAGGAGCCTTCTCGGCAGCGGGTGGCGTGACCATCGGCTTACGTGGCGGCTTGGCTTCGATACCCGGCGGCTTGACCTCGATGGTCGGCGTCGCGCGGCCGAAGTGATAACCCTGCCCGATATCGCAGCCGAGAGCCGCAAGCGCTTTGGCCTGCTCCGCCAACTCGACGCCCTCGGCGACCACGATGAGGCCAAGATTCTTGGCCATCGAGACGATCGTGCGGACCAGCGTGGCGGACTCCGCATCTACATTCATACGACGAACGAAGGAGCGGTCGATCTTCAGTTTGTCGAACGGCAGCTGGCGAAGCTGCAGCAAGCTGGCGTGGCCCGTGCCGAAATTGTCGAGCGAGACGCGAACGCCGCGCTCGCGCAGCGACGCCAGGATGGCGCGGGCGGCATCGAGATCGGTGACCAGCGCAGCTTCGGTAAGTTCGATTTCGAGGCGCGACGGCGGGAAAGCCGTTTCCTCGAGCACCTTCAGGATGCTGTTTGCGAGCTCTTCATCCTGCAGCTGGACTGGCGACAGGTTGAGCGACAGGTGCGGCGCGCCATCAAGGCCGGCGGCTTCGCGGCACGCCTTGCGCAGGAGGTTGAACGTCATCTCGCCGATCGCGCCGGAAGCCTCGGCCGTCGGGATGAACTGATCCGGCGGGATAGGCCCACGCGTGGCGTGCGTCCAGCGGGCGAGGATCTCGAAGCCCTGCACCTTGCCATCCGACAGGCTGACCAGCGGCTGGAAGTGCGGCGCCAGCTCATCATTGCGGACAGCGTTCCAGAGATCATTTTCGAACAGGGCGCGCTGGCGCACCAGTTCGTCCATGCCCGTCTTGAAGAAGGCGAACCATCCGCGGCTCGTGTCCTTGGCGCGGCGCAGCGCGAGGCTGGCGCGGTGGAGCAGCGTCTCCGCATCGCGGCCATCGGTGAGGCCAATCGCGGCGCCGGCGGTAGCGCTGATCGTGACGGTCTGCTTGCCCAGCACCATCGGCGCTTCAATCGCCGTCAGAGCGGCGGAGAGCCAGTTCATCAGCTCTTCCTCGCCCTGGTCGGGCAGGAGGATGATGAATTCGTCGGTCTCGAGGCGGGCGACGAAGCCGTCGACGCCGGCGCGCATGTTCAGGATCTTGGCGACCTGGATCAGCACCTCATCGCCCATCGGACGGCCGTTGGCGTCGTTGAACGATTTGAAGCGGTCAATATTGAGCATCACGATGCCGAGGCGGCGCGAGCCGTCATTCTCGCTGAGCAGCCAGTTCAGCACGCCTTTGAGGTGGCGGCGGTTCGGCAGGCCGGTGAGCTGGTCGTGCATGGCGACGCGGCGGGCGCGCTCTTCCGTCTGGAGACGCGTCTTGAGTTCGCGCACATGAGTGCTGTAGCGGGTGATGACGTAGAGGCTGAGGCCCACGCAGGCGAAGATCACCGTGCCGAAGAATTTCGAGACCTGCAGGGTCTCGTATTGCGTGCCGAGCGAATAGAGCAGCCCCACGACGTCGAGGTTCACCGACAGGATGAACCCGGCGGCGATGAAGCCGGCGAAGATCAGGATGTCGCGGCGAACCTGGGCGTTGACCCGCTTCTCTGCGGGGGAACGCACCTGCTTGGCGGCCGGCTTGGACGGCTGTTTCTTGGAAGCTGACATAGGGGATCCGGAATGACTGCTTGTACCAAGCCTGCCCGTCTCCGCTTAACTTTACGGATTCCCTGTCCGTGAAATTTCACTGAAATCCTATCCAGCGCAGCGCACCGAACGCGCTGCCTCCCAGGCCTCGCGCTCGAGTTCCCAGTAAAGGGAAGGACGCGTCGAACCATCGGGTTTGATGGCCGTTACCTGTCCCATCTGGATGAAGCCCAGCCGGGATAGCAGCTTTATTGACCGGTCATTATCCAGGGCGGTGGTTTCGCAAATGCGGGCGACTCCAAGCTGGCCGAAGCACCATTCGACCGCAGCGAGGCCGCAGGCGCCGCCGAACCCCCTCCCCTGACGCTCGGCTTTCACGGCGCCGCCGAACTTGGCAATGGACCATTGTGGCCAGAGCTCGACGTCGAAATAGGCGGTGGCCTCGCCCTGTGCATTGAAGGACGCGAACAGGATGCCGTCGCCCCGAGCACGCTGCATCAGGTGGTCTTCGATGAAGCGGCCCATCGTCGTTTTGTTGATCGGGTTGGGCATGGTGTAGATTTTTGGGCCGATGCTTTCGTGGCTGAGCAGGCCGGCCAGCGCCGCCGCATCTTCCCACTGCGCCACGCGGGCGCCGGCGATGCGGCCATTCATCAGTTCGGCCTGCCGGACGAAATCGCGAAGCCGCTGGGCTTCCTCATCACAGACACAGGTTCTCGTCTTCGGAATATCCGCCATCACTTCTGTTTTCCCCGACCAACACAACTTTTGGTTGTATTGCAGAGTGCGCAAACGGCGGATCGGGGGAGTCCCGGAAGATTGGCTAGTCGTCGGAAACGCGGCCGCGGTTGGCTTTCACCTCGGAGCGGCGGGCCTTGCCTTCGAGGCGCCGCTGCTTCTGGGCGCGGCTGGGCTTGGTCGCGACGCGCTTCTTGGGCTTCACCAGCGCCTTCTCGAGCATCTCGACGAGACGTGCACGGGCTTCCTCGCGATTGCGGGCCTGCGAGCGGTGGGTCTGGATGAAGAGGACGAGTTCACCCTCCTCGTTGATCCGGTTGGCCAGCCCGCGGCGGATCATCCATTTCTGTTCGTCGTCGAATGCGTGGCTCGTCTTCACATTCCAGCGGATCTGGACGGCGGTCGCGACCTTGTTGACGTTCTGGCCGCCGGGGCCGCTGGCGGTGACAAACTTCTCCTCGAGCTCGTGCTCGAAATTGTGGAGGAAGACCTTCACGGCGTCTTCCTATTGAGGCGCGAGATCAGGCTGGACGTATCCCAACGGCCGTGACCTTCGGCCTGGATATCGGCGTAGAACTGATCGACCAGTGCAGTGAGCGGCGTCGAGGCGCCGGCGCGGCGAGCGGCGTCCAGCGCAATGCGGAGGTCCTTCCGCATCCAGTCGACGGCGAAGCCGAAATCGAACTTGCCGTCGACCATGGTCTTCCAGCGGTTCTGCATCTGCCAGCTCTGCGCGGCGCCGGCGGAGATCGCCTCGATCACCTTCGCTTCGTCCAGGCCATTCTTGCGCGCGAAGTGAAGGCCTTCGGCGACGCCCTGCACGACGCCGGCAATGCAGATCTGGTTGACCGACTTGGCGAGCTGGCCGGCGCCTGCATCGCCGATCAGCGTGATCTGCTTCGAGAATGCGCGCATGACGGGTTCAGCCGTGGCGAAGGTATCCGCATCACCGCCAACCATGACGGTCAGCTGGCCATTCTCGGCGCCCATCTGTCCACCGGAGACAGGGGCGTCGAGATAGCCTGCGCCTTTCGCCTTGGCGCGCGCTTCGAGGCGGCGGGCGAGATCGGCAGAGCCGGTGGTGTGATCGATGACCACCTGCCCGGCTTTCAGGGCGGGTTCGATGCGGTCGAAGACGGCTTCGACGTCGGGATCATCACCGAGGCACATGAAGACGAACTCGGCGTCGGCGATGGCGGCGTCAGGCGTTGCGGTCGCTTTCCCCTTGCCGCCCTTCTCCGCCCACGCGACCGCCTTGTCCGGCGAACGGTTCCAAACGGTGACGGTGTGGCCCTTCTGCGAGAGGTGGCGCGCCATGGGGCCGCCCATCACGCCGAGGCCAAGGAATGCGCAGATCGCCATGTGTTTCGTCCTGATTCAAGTCAGGCGACACATAGTGACAGCGGCGTTTGTTGTCACGCCGGGCGGTAGCGGATAAAAGTATTCCCATTGCCCTTGAAGGCGCGGGTTTCCGTGGTTTGCCAGCTGACGGGGCGCTTCACGCCATCGAACAGTTTCTTGCCGCCGCCGAGGCTGACGGGGATCAGCATGACCTGCAGTTCGTCGAGCAGACCCGCCTCGATGAGCTGGGCGACGATGCTGCCCGAGCCGAGGATCGCCATGTCGGGGCCGCCGTCCTTCTTGAGCTTCCTCACGCCGGCGATGAGATCGGGCTGCACGGTCGTGTTGTTCCAGTCGGCGGACTTCATCTTCCGGGAGAAGACGACTTTCGGCATGGCGTTCATGCCCTTCGCCACTTCGGGCATCATCTGGGCGGCGGCGGGCGTGGGCCAGAACGAGGCCATCATGTCGTAGGTGGCGTGGCCGAAGATCAGCCGGCCGCCGCCCTTGGCGTTGCTGTTGGTGAAGGCTTGCTGTTCCCGGTCCTGGCTGTGCGCCCAGCTCATGTCGCTGTCGGTGTCGGCGTAGCAGCCATCGAGGCTGAGCGAGATGAAGGAAGAGATGGTCGGCATGCGCGCCTCCGGGCTGGGGATATGGTCCAACCTCATTGACGATCAAGCAATCGGGATTCAGACACCCTCGGCTCAGCTTTTGTCGGACGTAAGCGTCACATAGCGGCCGCGGAAATAGCCGAGGGCGTTGACGCCGGGATCGCCACGGTAGGCGGTCACGTCACCGTAGATCACTTCATGGTCTCCCATAGGCTGGCGGAGGCGCAGGCGGCAGTCGAGGCTGGCGACGGCGGCGGACAGGACCGGCGCCCCGTCTCCATCGTGCAGACCTGGTCCTCGGGAATGATGCGGTCGCCGCTCCGGGAAAACCGGTGGGCGACGTCGTGGTCGTCTGACCGGAGGATATTGAGGGAGAAAGTGTCCGCGCGCGTGAATACGTCGAACGCTTTCGATGAGTTGGCCAGGCACCAGAGCATGATGGGCGGGCTGAGCGAGACAGACGTAAGCGAATTGATAATCAGGCCGTGGGCCCGGCCCTGCTCGTCCCGGGCGGCGACCAGAGCCACGCCCGTGCCGAAGCCTCCCAACGCGCTGCGATAGGCTTTGGGGTCGAATCCGCCAGGTGTTAAATCAAGATCGGCCATGCACGCGACCTTAACTGTAGCCCTTGTATAAGCTCGGGTTAATACCCGGGATCGAATTGAACATGAGTGGCAATAAGCCAGTCGTCATCAAGAAAGTGAAGAAGGTCATCGGCGGCGGCCACCACGGCGGCGCCTGGAAGGTGGCCTACGCCGACTTCGTGACTGCGATGATGGCGTTCTTCCTTCTTATGTGGCTGATCAACACGACGTCCCCGGAACAGAAACGCGGTATCGCCGACTATTTCGCCCCCGCTTCGGTTTCGCGCTCGACGCAGGGTTCGGACGGCCTGCTCGGCGGCACGGCTTTCCAGGAAGACGGCGCGCGAGCCTCCGGCTCAAACCGCCAGATCGATGAGCAGTTCTCGGCGGACGAAGCGCGCACCAAGTCCGGCTCGGGCGTGCCGGGCGAAAGCAAGCCCGGTGAGCCGAGCAACAAGGCGATGGCGCAGGCGCTCGCCAACCGGGAGAATGCCGACTTCGCCTCGGCCGAAGCCTCGCTGCGCCAAGCGCTACAGGACCTGCCGGACTATGCCGAGCTGTCGAAGAACATCATCATCGAGACGAATGACGACGGCCTGAACGTGCAGCTCGTCGACCAGGAAGGCCGGGCGATGTTCTCGGGCTCGTCGTCCGATCCGCTGCCGCGGACGCAGCACCTGCTCGAAACCGTTGCGAAAGTGATCCAGCAGCTACCGAACCGGATCAGCATCGCAGGCCACACGGACACAACCTCGCCCTCCCGCAGCGGGTATTCCAACTGGGACCTTTCGGCTGACCGCGCCAATGCCGCCCGCCGCATCCTCGAAAAGGACGGTGTCGACGCCGACCGGATCTATCAGGTCAGCGGCAAGGGCGACCGGGAACCGCTCTATCCGGACGATCCGGACCTGCCGGCCAACCGCAGGATCAGCATCACGCTGATGCGGGAAGCACCCGTGATGCCCAAGGAAGACGGGCTCTGAGCGCCCCATACGCAAATCTGGGCGCCAGGATATGTGACACAACGCAGTTGCGGCGTTTTTCCTATGGCGCGGGGTGGCCCTGCGCGCTTACATTCAATTCGCGATGAAGGAAGCTGACACCAAGGAAATCATCCCGCCGGATTTCGTCCGGAAGATGAAATTCTACCTGACGTCTCCCCAGCCCTGCCCCTACCTGCCGGGCAAGATGGAGCGGAAGGTGTTCGCCAACCTAGCGGTTGATGGCGCCGTCAACCTCAACGACAGCCTGACGCGGAACGGCTTCCGTCGGTCGCAGACGATCGCCTATCGCCCGGCGTGCAAGGCCTGTGGCGCGTGCCGCTCGGTGCGGATCGACGTGGCGGCGTTTACGATGTCGAAGCGCTGGAAGCGCGTCCTGGCCAAGAACGCCATGCTGGAGCGCGAAGCGACGACGGCGCGGGCGACGCGCGAGCAGTTCCGGCTCCTCAAGAAATACCTGACCAGCCGTCACCCGGGCGGCGGCATGACCGAGATGGAAATCCGCGACTATGCCGGGATGGTGGATGCCAGCCCTGTGCAGACGGTCGTGTTCGAATATCGCAACCGGCTGCAGCCTGGCGCGGAAGACGATGGCGCCCTGCAGGCGGCGGCGCTGACCGATTTGCTGCGCGACGGCCTGTCGATGGTCTATTCATTTTTCAAGCCGGAGCTGTCTGATCGCAGCGTCGGCTCGTTCATGGTGCTCGACCATATCCGGCTCGCGAGCGAACTGGGCCTGCCCTACGTCTATCTAGGCTACTGGGTGCGTGGCTCGGACAAGATGGGCTACAAGGCCGACTTCACACCGCTTGAAGTGTTCGATGGCGAGACGTGGCGTCCGCTGCGCGAAGAAGAACTCTAGCCTCACGACCACCATCATCAAGCGTCGAGGCGCCACCGGATAGGATGGCGCCTCGATCATAGCTCCGGCGTATCGTGGAGCCATGCCTTGTGGGGGCGGAACGCGAGCTGAAACACACGGTTCCCCCGTGCCTGCTGTCGGACTAATGCAGGAAAAGCTCGAGCTGCACATCGGCCCGCGCGTAGGGCGATGGGATCGCTTCGCGCAGGGGCATGAAGCCAGCATCGTGGTAGAGTTTCAGCGCGGGACCGAGCTTCGAGTTCGTTTCGATATAGACACGGCGCATGCCCATCTGGCGCGCCTTCGCGATGGCGCCAGCGACGAGGAGGCGGCCAGCGCCCTTCCCCTGGGCGGCGGGACGCACGCCCATCTTGGCCAGTTCGACAGAGCCTCCACCCATCACCATCAGCGCGACAACGCCGACGGGCATGTCGCCATCAAGCGCCAGCAGGATTTCGCCGCCCGGGTCGAGGATGTATTTCTGCGGATTGCCGAGGACGTCGCGGTCCTTCTGCTCGACAGCAAAGAACCGCTCTATCCATTCCAGATTGACATCACGGAAAGCCGTTTCGTCACCCGGTTGGAAAGACCGGATGAGGATGCTCACTTCAGAACTTCACCGTCGGCGCGACGTTGAGCTGGGCGCGCTCGGCTTCGCCGACGTCGAACATCTCGCGCGAGGAGAAGCCGGTGGAGCCGGCGATGACCGAGCCCGGGAATTGCTGGATCGCCGTGTTGTAATCGTTCACGGCCGAATTGTAGAAGCGGCGCGAGGCGGCGACCTTGTCCTCGATCGAGGAGAGCTCGGTCTGCAGCTGGATGAAGTTCGCGCTGGCTTTCAGGTCGGGATAGTTCTCGGCGAGCGCGAAGAGCTTGCCGAGCGAGGCAGACAGCGCGCCTTCCGCGGCGCCAAGCTGGGCGGGCCCTTGAGCAGAGGCGGCAGCGTTGCGGGCGGCGATGACGGCGTCGAGCGTCGACTTCTCGTGGGCAGCGTAGCCCTTCACGGTCTCGACCAGGTTGGGCACCAGCTCGCGTCGGAGTTTGAGCTGGACGTCGATGCCGGAGAAGGCCTCGTTGACCTTCTGGCGCCTGGACACGAGCCCGTTGAAGATCGCGATCGCGATGATCACGATGAGGGCGATGACGCCCAGCACGATGTAGATCGGCATCATATCCACGGCCACGCCCCTTTGTTCCGCCCTGCCGATTCCACGGCCGGACTAAAGTACAGCATGGCGACGGCGAATCCAGAGGCGTCGCAGGGGGCAAGGCGACTGGAATTGTGCGACTGAACCTGATTTACCGGAACGGACCAGCCTGGGTTGAGGCAAAAGAGGATCGGCATGGCGGCGAAGCTCGGGAAGACGGCGATTGTGGTTGGCGCGGGAATGGGCGGGCTGAGCGCCACTGCAGCATTGGCGCGGCAGTTCGCCGAAGTGATCGTGCTGGACCGCGACACGCTGCCGGAGGGCGCTCAGGTGCGGCTGGGCGTGGGGCAAGGCGCCCACCTCCACCAGCTCCTCAAGGCGGGCGAACAGAGCCTGGAACGCCTGCTGCCCGGGATCACGCAGGATTTCTTCAAGGCAGGCGCCAAGGAGATGCGCGTCGGGCGGGACGTGAAGGTGTTCGATTTCGGCGGCTGGATGGACGAGTGTGACGCCGGCTTTTCCGTCACCAGCCTGTCGCGGCCGGCTTACGAGGCGACGCTGCGCGGGCGCGTGGCCGGCCTGCCCGGCGTGAGCATTCGCGGCGAGACGATCGTGAAGCGGTTCATGGTCGAAGGCGGCAAGTGCACGGGCGTCGAGCTGGAGGACGGAACGAAGATCGCGGCCGACCTGTGCGTTGATGCGACCGGCATGACCGGACCTTTGATGAAGCAGCTGGCTGAGGATAGCAACGCGGAGTTCGAGACCGAAGACGTGAAGATCAACGTCGCCTATTCGACAGCGCGGTTCAGGCAGGCGCCGCAGCATCGCGGCGAGAGCATTGGCTTCTTCTTCCTACCGGGACCGCCGGGGAAGCAGTTCGGCTTCCTGCTGCCGATCGAGGATGACCAGTGGATCGTGTCGGTCGGCGCCCGCGGATCGGATCAGCCGCCGAAAACGATCGAGCAGCTGCGCGAATATGCAAAGGCGTTCGACCCCAAGGTTCATGAACGCATCGCGGATGCAGTGCCGACCAGCGAGATCAGGACCTTCCGCAAGCCGACGGCGACCCGTCGCAAGGCGTGGGAAGCGAAGAAATGGCCCGACCGGCTGATCCCGATCGGTGACGCGATGAGCAGCGTCAACCCTACCTATGGCCAGGGCATGACCGTGGCGGCGTGCGAGGCCGACGCACTCGCAGGGATGCTGGATGCCCGCGCGGCGAATGGCGCAGGGCTCGAAGGGCTGGTCACGGAATACCTTCCCGCGGCGGCGGAGATCGCAGCGCGGGCGTGGGGCCTGTCGATCAATTCCGACTATGTATATCCGGAAACGGAGGGCGAACGCCCCCCTACTTTTGCGATGACGCGCGCGATGGCGGCGACACTGCGCAAGCTTGCAGACGAAGACCTCGAATTCCGTGTGGCGCGCTATCGCCTCGTCCACATGGTGGACGCCGCCAACGCGCTGCGCGAGGGACCGCTGGCGGTCCGCTTCTTCACGGCGCTGCAGGGGTCGATGGCGACGTGACAGCCAAGGTCCGCCCCACGCATCTCGCCGATATCTTCCGGCTACAGGAGATCGAGCAGGCCGCGGCGGAGCTGTTCCGAGGATCGCCGTTGATCGACGTCGCGTCCATGTCCGTCATCTCGATGATGGATCATGAACGTTCGATCGATGAGGGCCTGTCGTTCGTGGGAGAGGCCGACGGGCGATCGGCCGGTTTCGTGATGGGCGAAATGCAGGGTCGCGATGCGTACCTGCGCGAACTGGATGTCGATCCGGCCTTTCAGAAGCGTGGGATCGGGGCGCAGCTGGTGAAGCAATTTGTTGATGTGGCGAAGGCAAAAGGCGCGAAGACAGTCTATCTTTCGACCTTCCGCTCGCCGCCCTGGAATGCGCCGTTTTACCGGAAGCTGGGCTTCCGCGATGTCGCGCACGCCGACTACCTGCCCTGGATGACGACCATCTGGCAGGAACAGGCGACGTTCCTCGACATGAACACGCGCGTGTTCATGAAGCTCAGCTAGGCGCCTACCTCGACTGCGGGAATGGCTTGGTCAGCAGGTCAAACGCGGCGGCGCGAGGCGGCTTCTCGACCTGCACATCAAGGCCAAACGACATCTGCTGATCGCTCGCGAGGTCGTAGGCCGGCCATTCCGGCGCGGGGGAACAGGCTGGCTTGCCTGTCTTGGCGAAGGCGACCCAGCAGGCGGACATCATGTTCGACATCGCCTTGTCCTGCTCGGCCATCGCGCGCGCGAGCACGGGCGTGTTGGTCCAGGTTCGGAACACGTAGGGTATTTCCGAGCCGTGGTTCGCGCCCGGAACAGCGCTGCGGCGTGCGGCGGCGACGTACGAAAAATAATAGAGATAGCTGGGCTGGCCTTTCGAGGCCGCGCCCGCGATCCAGCGCGAGGGCGCAACGAAGACGACATCGCCCATGGCCTGCCTCGTGAATTCCTCCTCGGGGAGGTTCTCACCGTAGAGCTTGCGCAGCGCGGGAAGGCCCGGTCCGACCGCGGCCTGCAGCGCACCGGTGGGTACGCCGAGCGTGGAGAGCACGCTGGCCTCGTTGGAGTTGGCGCCGATCAGGAGCGGGACATCGATGGCGCGGCCATCGCTGAACGCTTGCCAGGGAGCCTCCGCGACAAGCCGGCCATCGATGAAGGGACCGAAGCCCAGACCGCCCTGCAGCCCGCCTTGGGCCTTGATCCAGTCGGTTGCCGGCTTCGCGCGCATGTCGGCGAGCGTGGCCTTTGCATCGAGGCCAACGTTCGCGGCGGCTTCGACGCCGCGTTTTTCCGTGGCGGCGAGGTCGACCGGGCGCTGCAGGCCTCCGCCGGATTCGACGATGGCTTTCGCGAACAGGCCTTTTGCTTTCGGATTGGCCAGCAGATAGATCATCGACGAGCCCCCGGCGCTTTCGCCGAAAGCGGTGACGTTCTTCGGATCACCGCCGAAAGCTGCGATGTTGTCCTGCACCCATTGCAGCGCAGCGATCTGATCCATCAGACCGTAATTGCCGAGCGCGTCGCCGGGCTTCGCCTCTTTGGTCAGCTCGGGATGCGCGAAGAAACCGAGAAGGCCGAGGCGGTAGTTCACCGTGACGAGGATGACACCCTGCTTGTTGAACTCCGCACCGTCGTAGAGGGGCGAGCTGCTGAAGCCGAGGCGGAATGCGCCCCCATGGATCCAGACCATGACGGGAAGGTTTTTTGCGCCAGCCGGGGCGAAGACGTTGAGCGTGAGGCAATCCTCATCCTGCTTCGCGGGCGCTCCGACGCCGCCGCCATCGCCGCGCTCAGGTTGCGGACACGCGGCGCCGAAGGCGGTCGCCTGCTTCACGCCGGTCCAGGCGTTCGGCTGCGGCGCCTTCCAGCGAAGATCACCGACCGGGGGTGCTGCGAAAGGGATGCCTTTCCAGGCGCTGAGACCGTTGGCGGTCGCGCCAGCGACGTCGCCGGATTTCGTCTTCACTGTCTGCGCGTGCGCGGGCGCGACAGTCAGCAAGGCGACAACGCCAAGACCGGCGAGCAGTGAACGGATCATGTGTGGCCTCCCCGCGCGAATATGCGCGTGGTTATGATACCACTCAGTAGCTTTGTCCAGCGAAAGGCGCCGCTAGCGGACGTAGGCGCCCGCGCGTTCGAGCTGTTCGATCAGGTCGGGGGGCACCGGCGACTTGTAGATCGAGACGCCGAGGCGTTCGCGGATCTCGTCGGTCGGCGTCTTCCAGATCTCTTTCCAGTCGACGCCGAGCAGGGGCGGCGTGTTGCGGCCATGGCGCCAGCCCGAGAGCGTGATCTCGAGCAGGAGCGGGATGCCCATCTGCTGGCGATAAGCGGCGCGCGCCGTGATGAAGCCGAGAAACTGCGCTGAGTAGTTGTGGCCGAACTGCGAGAGCTGGAAGCCACTGATACCAACTTCATGAAGCGCGGTGGTGTGGTAGCCGCCGACAATGTGCCACAGGTCATGGCACTGCAGGATGCGGACGTTGAGATAATCAAGCGGCGGCGGCATCTGCGCGAGGCCGAGCGCGTCGCGATCAAGCACTTCAAGATCGAAATTGTTGTCGACGATCTGGCGATGGAATTCGCCGCCGAGCGAGTCGTGCGGACAAGCCGCAAGATCTGACATCTTGAAGCGCTCCGGCCAGCCCTGCGCGACGGCATCCGGCACGCCGGGATAGGCAAGGCTCGCATCCCCTGCCCGTTTGCTGAAACCTGCGTCGGTGTACTGGCCAAGGCCAGCGACGCGCGTGGTGAATGTGCCAGGGTCCATCCTGATTCGTCTTCAAGGAGTTCCCAGAACGGCGCCCAGAGGGCCGGGTTCACCGTGCCTGTGCCGCCGCGAAGCGACATCGGCTCAGACGGTTCGCCGAACCAGCCGCGGGCAGCTGCATCATACGTATCGAGGATCAGGCCGGGCTCGACGAAGGCGACGCGCGTGAGGAGCGCGCCCAGGGCGGCGGCGGCTTCCATGTCGCCCTGCTTGGCGGCTCGGGCAAGGATAGCGGGATCGCCATCGCCGGATGCGACGAGATCCTGGAACTGTTGTTTGGTTTGCGGGCTGATCATGGGGAGGCTCCGATTGTTGTCAGTCGCCGTTGGAATTTTGTTACCTAACGCCAGGCAAGACCAGCCCTACGCTGCGCCCAGTTTCTGCAGATTTTCTTCGTGTTTCTTGCGGTCGACCGCATAGGGCAGGATCGACAGAACCATCAGGAGACGCAGCAGAAGCACGGCCGGCAGATACCACCAGCCAAGCGTCACCAGCGCAGCATCGGGCGTCTGCTCGGGTGCTGTCCCCGGCGGGATCTGCGCCAGCGCCAGCACGATGCCGGCCGCCATCACGCCAATGCCTGTCGTGACCTTCAAGATGAATGTATTGGCGGCAAAGAACACGCCTTCGGATCGCCTGCCCGTCTTCACCTCGGCCTGCTCAACGAGATCTGACACCATCGACATCAGCAATGCCTGCTGCGCGACCAGCAGGATAACGTCGACCTGGCCCTGCGCGAAGACAACCCAGAAGGCGGCGTCCGTGCCCGGCGAGACCATGCCGGTCAGGCGCATCAGGATTGCGATCGGCATTGTCACGAGCCCGAGAATGCCGACGATGATGATCCCGTTCTTCTTCCCGAAGCGCCGCGTCAGCAGCGGCGCCAGCGACGCGCCAAGGGCGGCCGAGACGAAGATCACCAGCGTGATGATGCCGATCTGCACCGGTTGGAGCCGCCAGAAGAAAGTCGACATGAAGGTCGAGAGCGACTGGGCGAGACCCAGCCCGGTGCTGGCGATGATGGCGGTCAGGAAGATCGCGCCCATCGACTTGTTGAACAGCGTGTCAAAGATTTCCCGGAAGACGCCGCCGAGTTTCAGCTTACGCTTCTCCGGCGCCTGAAGCCGCGCGATGTGCCTGTGCGTGCCGACCGACGACACCACGATCGCGAACAGCATTGTGGCGGCCGCGACCCAAGCATAGACGACATAGGCGTCGCGGTTGAACTGACCGTTGGGGATTTGCGCTGTCGTGAAGGCCGGGAAGACGAAGAAGAACATCATGACGGTCATGGCGTTACCGCCCGTCCAGCCAAAGAAGTTGCGCCAGGACTGGAGTGTCGAGCGCTCGTCATAATCGCGCGTGAGTTCAGGCGCGAGCGCAGCATTCGGCGTCTCGAAGAAGGTGAGCGCGGCGCGCGTCAGGATCGCGAAGATCAGCAGGTACCAGAACAGGGCCTGATGATCCCAATCCCTGGGCGGCGTCCACAGCAGGAAGAAGAACACGGCGATGGGGATCGCCGAGGCATACATGAAAGGATGCCGCCGGCCCCATTTCGAATGGAAATTGTCGGACCAGTAGCCAACAATCGGATCGAGGACTGCGTCCAGCACGAGCGCGAGCGTCAGCGCCAGCCCGACCATCGGCGCGGGCACGCCGACGATCTGCGTGTAGAACAGAAGCAGGAAGATCTGCAGCCCGGCATCCTTGATGCCGAAGGCCGCCGAGCCGAGGCCATAAGCCAGCCTCGTGCCGAGCGAAGTTGAACGCGTCGCGATCGCTGCCTCCCGGCCTGCCCTGCACGTAAGCTAGGCGCGCGTGCGGCGCAGCAACAAGCGGCGCCCCAGCGTAAAGCCGTAAATATTTAAAGCGGCGACCTAACCTTCAAAACGGCCGTTTTTGTTGAAGCCGCGAGGCGGAAGACGACCGGACTGTGCGCGTTTGCCAACCCAGTCCTTCCAGTCCTCAGCCGATTGCTGGCGTCCGCCGCTGTCGATCCACGAGAAGCCATCCGCCTTGTTGAATGTCTTGAGGTCGGCAAGGCCACCGTCCTTGAAGGCCTGGATCTTGACGCCCTTGCCGCGCACCATTTCCGGCAGCTCGTCGGTTTTGAAGATCACCATCTTGCGGTTGATGCCGATGGACGCGGTCATGTCGCCAGTGATTTTCACACAGGCGGCCAGAGCTTCCTTGGGTCCGACATTGAGGATGATCTTGCCCTTGCGGGTCGACGAGACGAGCTCGGTGTCGAGAACGATGAAGCCGTAACCCTTGGTCGAGGCGACGATGCGTCGGCCTTTCGGCTCGGGCACCAGCATCGAGACGATGGTTTCGGCTTCGGGCACTTCGAGGTTGAGCCGGATCGGTTCGCCATGGCCGCGGCCGCCCGGCAGCTTGTCGGCGCCGATGGTAAAGGCGCGGCCGCCAGACGCCATCAGGATCACCTTGTCGGTGGTCTGGCATTCCAGCGAGAGCGCGATCTCGTCGCCGTCCTTGAACTTGAGGTCGTCCAGCTTCTGGTTGTGGCCCTTGAGCGCGCGGATCCAGCCCTTCTCGGAGAGGACGACCGTGACCGGCTCCTTGACGATGAGGGCTTCGAGGGCGGCTTCGGTGTCGATCTCCACCGCTTCGCCCCACTTCGAGCGACGCTGGCCGAGCTTCTTGGCGGGATCGAAGATTTCGCGCGCCGTTTTGAGCTGGCGCTTCACTTCCGTCCACTGGCGGTTGGTCGAGCCGAGCAGAGCCTCGATCTCGCGCTTCTCCTCCGACAGTTCCTTGTGCTCGCGCTTGATCTCGATCTCTTCGAGCTTGCGCAAAGCGCGCAAGCGCATGTTGAGGATGGCTTCGACCTGGATCTCGCTCAAGCGGAAGCGTTTCATCAACACCGATTTCGGGTCATCCTCGTAGCGGATGATCCGGATGACTTCATCGATGTTCAGATAGGCCTTGAGCAGGCCGTCCAGGACTTCGAGGCGGTGCTCGATCTTGCCGAGGCGGTGCTTCGCCCGGCGCACGATCACCTCGCGGCGGTGATCGAGATAGGCGTTCAGCATGTCGCGCAGGCCCATGACCTTGGGCACGCCATGGTCGAGCACGTTCATGTTGACCGGGAAGCGCGTCTCCAGCTCGCATTGGCGGAACAGCGAGGCCATGAACACTTCGGCATCGACCGTGCGCGACTTGGGCGTGAGAACGATGCGGACGTCTTCTGTCGACTCATCCATCGCGTCTTCGAGCAGCGGCGCCTTCTTGGTCTCGATCAGTTCGGCCAGACGCTCCATCAACTTGGACTTCTGAACCTGGTACGGGATCTCGGTGATGATCACGCGCCACATGCCGCGGCCGAGGTCTTCCTTGGTCCATTTCGCGCGCACGCGAACGCCGCCGCGCCCGGTCGCATAAACTTCGCGCAGGCCCTCCTTGGTCTCAACGATCACGCCGCCGGTCGGGAAATCCGGACGCGGCACGATCTTCATCAGATCGTCGACCGTCGCCTTCGGATGATCGAGCAGGTAAATCGCGGCGTCGATGCATTCGGCCGGGTTGTGCGGCGGGATCGACGTCGCCATGCCAACCGCAATGCCCGACGATCCGTTGACCAGCAGGTTCGGGAAGCCCGCAGCGAGAACCACCGGTTCCTTGTGGGTGCCGTCATAGGTTTCCTTGAAGTCGACGGCGTCGTCGTCGAGGCCTTCAAGCAGCAGCATAGCGGCCGGCGTGAGCTTCGCCTCGGTGTATCGGAAGGCGGCCGGCGCATCGCCGTCGATGTTGCCGAAGTTGCCCTGGCCATCGACCAGCGGCGCGCGGGTCGCAAAGTCCTGAGCCAGACGCACCATGGCGTCATAGATCGATTGGTCGCCGTGCGGGTGGTACTTACCGATGACTTCACCGACTACGGTGGCGGACTTGCGGTGGCCGCCCTGCGGGCTCAGCCCGAGCTGGGCCATCGAATAAAGAACGCGGCGGTGAACCGGCTTCAGGCCGTCGCGCACATCCGGCAGCGCGCGGGCTGTGATTGTCGAGAGCGCATAGGCGAGATAGCGCTTCGACAGCGCCTCATTCATCGGTTCGTCGATGATCTCGCCGCCATTGTCCGGCGGATCGATTGTGGTGTTCCTGGCCATCAGTCCCTCGAATCAACCGGGCGAGACTCGCCCTGACCGTTCCAGACGGTCAATCATCAGGTAGCGGGCGTCTGGTACTGGCTTGTTAAGATCAGCGAAAAGCCGCTCTGCCAGGAAGTGTCCCGTAAGGCGAAAACCTGCGTGGATATCCACAGGTGTCGCCGGGGCCGTGTTGTCGATCAGGAAGCGCGGCAGCGGCAAGAGGCGATCCAGATACTCGCCTGCTTCCGATCCGCGCACCGCCCGTCCGGATTTGGGGCTCACATGGGTCAGACCGTCAGTCGCGCCCGAGATCGCGCAGCTCGACAGGTCGAGGCCGTAACCGAGCATGGTGAGCAAGCCGAGTTCCCAGCGAACGAAGAGCGCCGGCCAGACGTCTTCGTGCAACAGCATGTCGAGAACCGTTTCGGCAGCGTCATAGAGCGCCGGCTTCGCCTCGCCTTCCGGCAGTGCGGCGGCGAGAAGTTCGGCGAGCGCAGAGAGGCCAGCCAGCGCTTCTGCGTCAGCCAGGTGAACTGCAGCGCGCTCGCTTTCGGTCTCGGCTGTGAAGTAGCCGAGGCTATCGTCGACGCGGGCTTTCCAGGTGACCAGCAGCGTGTTGCCCGGCTGCATGGGTGCGCGCTTCTTCTGGCTGGAGCCGCCATGGATCATGCCCCGGCGGCGGCCCCTTTCGCGCGAAAAGACTTCGAGGATCGCCCCGGTCTCTCCGAAACGCCTCAGCCCCAGCGATATCGCCCGGTCGCTCCACTCAGCCATGGGCAAGGGCATAGGCGCATGGGCGGATAAGGCAACCATCGGGCTGTTGACGCCGCACGCCGGCTGTCCCACATCGCAGGCAGCGAGGACGACCTCCCCCACGACGGGCAAAGCATTCGGGACGGCCCGACCTTTGAAGGAGGGCCGCATGGCCTGGGTGTATCTCGGACTTGCAGGACTGCTCGAAGTCCTGTGGGCCTACATGCTTAAAGTCTCGGACAATCTCTCGAAGCCCGTCGAGGCGACGATCGCCATCGTCGCAATGATCGCGAGCTTCATCGTGCTGTCGATGGCAATGAAGTCGCTGCCGCTTGGCACGGCCTACACGATCTGGACGGGCATCGGCGCGGTCGGCGCCTTCCTGATCGGCATCATCGTTCTTGGCGAAGCCGCAACGGCGATGCGCGTCGGATCCGCTGCTCTCATTCTGGTCGGCATCATCGGATTGAAACTCGCGTCCAGCGAGGCCTAACGCACAACGAAACAGGCGGCGGATTGCTCCGCCGCCTGCATTCAACGATCCGGTGACGAATCAGGACTTCTTGTAGTCCAGTTCCATCGCGCCAACCGCCGCCGTCAGGCTGAGGCCGGTATTGCCTTCAACACTCAGCGGCTGAAGCGTGACCGACTTGTCGAGGCCTCCGATCATCACGTTGAGGTTGCCGCCGACAACGGCCGTGGCGCCGGCCGTAGCGCCGGCGTATTTGCCTTCAAGCGCGTCAGGCTGCATGTCGCTCGACGGGGCGATGACCGTCCAGATCAGCACGCCGGCATTCGTATATCCGATATCGACGCCAAGCTTCGTGATATCGCCCGAGTAGTACGAGACCTGGTTGGTCGTCGCCGACTTGAACACGCAGTTCAGGTCCTTCTGCGAGCCGAGCACATAGCCCCAACCTGCTTCGACATCGCACGTGAGCGTGCCGACCTTTACGCCTGCAGCGTGCGCGGGCATCGCCGTCAGCATCATCGCGCCAAGCGCGCCAGCAATCGTTGCAATCTTCTTCGGCATTACTGCCTCCTTGCTTTCCTGCATCCGCTCACGCGAATGCGCTCGAGAAACTGGCCAGGACCTGCCGAAGAGGTCCCAACCGCTCGGGAAGGCAACGTGTGTTAGGCGATCGCGTTCCGCCCATGACAGCGAGGTAAGAGGTTCTGCGAGCGAACGAAATCAGGCGGAAAGGCGGCGCATCGCGTCAGCGGGGCAACGCGCGCAACACGTACTCGATCTTGGAGCCCTGCGTTTCGAACGCGCATTTCACCCAGCGGCCCTGGGCATCGTACCAGAACGATGCATCAAGCTCCGAGGCGACATCAAAGCGGCGCGCGTCGATCATCCCCGCGCCCGTCTTCACACGCTCAATGCCGCGATCCTTCACCGTTATCGGCAACATCTCGCCCGTCTCGGTGGAGAACATCGAGGACTGCTTCATCTCCTCCTCGTTCCAGTGCGTGGACGGAATGACGACGCCGGACAGCAGGCCCTTGAATGCTTCGCCCGACACCTGAAGCCCGCCTTCGGCGAGCTTGGCGGAGAGGGTTTTCCACTTGCCTTCGTTCTTCGTGCGCGAGCCAACCCACACCAGCTTGCCGCCTGCGTACTGCTCGGTGACATCATGCAGGTATTCGAACAGCGTCACGGGACCGAGCGCCACCTTGAGCTCGACGTTCGTTTTTACGGTGAGAGCGTCGCCGGCCTTCTGGAATGTCACCTTGTGCGTGCCAAACGCGCCGCCGTCGCGCAGCACGTCGAACATCAGCGTTTCGCCATCAGCGGGCTGCCAGGGCCGCGCGTCAGCAGGCTGCGCAAGAAGCACGATCGCGAACAGACCCGCCAACCAACGCATCATGCGAGTACTTTCTGATTGCCAGCGCCCAACCCGAAAAGCCCGATGAAACCGCGGATCGGACGCCCGGCCTCGGTTGCAACGAGGCATACGCACGTCTCACCGCCGACGGCGCGCGGCGCATGCCGCATGCCGGGCTCGGCGAAGGCGAGGTCGCCGCGTTCATAGACGCCGAAGTCGTCGGCATAGGCCCCGCGCAGGACGACCGTCACATCACGGCGGCCGTGACCATGTGAAGGCGCGCGCTCGCCAGGATCGAGACGAAGGAAGCTGGTCATGGGCACATCCGACGGCGCCGTCTTCACGCCCCAGATGCTGGTGCGCCACTTCATGCCGACAAGATCGCGCCGCAGGTAAGGTTCGAGGTGAGTTGGCGTGAGCCGCGTGTCGGGCTGGCCGGGCTCACCTGCCCCGACCAGCGCGCCAGATGGCAGCTTTTCCAGCATGGCGCCGCCAAGGGCTTCCATCAGGCGAGCGTTGCGGCCGCCTTCCATGGACAGGGCGCGGTGGAGATCCGCCGCCAGCCGTTCCGCCGGCGGCAGCGATCCGGCTGCATAGTCCAGCATGAAGGCGGCATAGGCGTTGTCGTGGAGGCTCATGGCCGATCCCGGAACGGTTCCTGGTTTGCGATTTCCAAGGAGTACGCAAGGCAAACCCGGACGGATCAGGGCTTCGCGGTTGATCCACGCCCGTAATCTCCCTAGGTCATAGAGCGCGCCCGGTGGCCTTGCCGGGACGAGGGGTATTCATGCGGATCTACGGCAATGTCGTTGAAGCAATCGGCCGGACGCCGCTGATCAAGCTGCGGAAGGCGTCAGAGCTGACCGGGGCCAATATCTTCGGCAAGGCGGAATTCCTGAATCCCGGCCAGTCGGTGAAGGATCGCGCCGCGCTGGGTATGATCCGCGATGCTGAAAAATCAGGCCGACTGAAACCAGGCGGAGTAATTGTCGAAGGCACGGCCGGCAACACCGGGATTGGTCTCGCGGTTGTTGGCAATGCCCTTGGCTATCGCACGGTCATCGTGATGCCCCGCACGCAAAGCCAGGAAAAGAAGGACGCTGTCCGCTCGCTTGGCGCCAAGCTGGTCGAAGTGGACGCCGTGCCCTACGCGAACCCGAACCACTACGTGAAATACTCACAGCGTCTTGCCGAAGAGATGGCGAAGACCGAACCGCTGGGCGCGATCTGGGCCAACCAGTTCGATAATGTCGCCAACCGCAATGCGCACTACGAAACGACTGGGCCGGAAATCTGGGAACAGACAGGCGGCAAGGTCGACGGCTTCATCTGCTCGGTCGGATCGGGCGGTACGCTGGGCGGCGTGTCGATGGCGCTGAAAGAGCGCAGCAAGAAGGTGCAGATCGGCCTGGCCGACCCCGGGGGCGCCTCCCTCTTCTCTTATTACAAGACCGGCGAGCTGAAGGCCGAAGGCACCTCAGTCACCGAAGGCATCGGCCAGTCGCGGATCACGGCGAACCTGCAGGGTGTCGAAGTTGACGATGCCTGGCGCATCGAGGACGCCGACGCGCTTGGCGTGCTGTTTGACCTTACGAAGAACGAGGGGATGTGCCTGGGCGGCTCGTCAGGCATCAACGTCAGGGGCGCGATTGAAATGGCGCGGAAGCTCGGGCCGGGCTCGACGATCGTCACGGTGCTTTGCGACTACGGCAACCGCTACCTGTCGAAACTCTACAACGGCGCTTTCCTCAAGGAGAAAGGCTTGCCGGTTCCTGATTGGTATGAAGGCTAGGCTCAGCCCAGCAGGCGTGTCGCGAGATAAAAGACGCCGCCCCAGAAGGCAGCGCAGAACAACACCACGCCAAGCGTCACCTTCCATGCCGCCCATTTGGGCTCGTCAGCATACGGATCAGGCAGATCGTCGAGATCGAGGTTCCGCGGTTCGCGTATCCATGAGTCATCCGTTTCGCTGGAGCGATTTACGGGAGTGGTCCAACCTCTGCGGGTCGTGCCCAACTTTCCTCCGGGCGGAATGGCGGATGCGTGATTCATTTCACCCCGTAGATTAACGCCTGACCCTCGCGTCTGCGCCTTAACAATCCTTCAATCGCGTCTGCGACATTGAAAATAATAGGAAGAATTTCATGCCACTAGAAAGGACGCGGCGATCAACCGCGCCTGTGAATAGAAATGCGTCGGCGCCGGAACGGGTTCCAGCGCCTTAACACGAAATCAATCTGGAGATGGCCGTCAGTAAGCGCCGAGGCCGAGCAGCACCACCGGGATCGCCATGAACAGGATCTTGATGTCCTGCCAGATCGACCACGTTTTCACGTACTGGACGTCGTACGCGACCCGCTCGGGATAGGTCAGCTTGTTGCGGCCCTTCACCTGCCACAGGCCAAGCACGCCAGGGCGCACTGCCGTATAGTAGGGATAGTCCGCTCCGTACCGGTGGATTTCACCGGACGTGACCGGGCGAGGCCCGATCACCGACATCTCGCCGCGAACGATATTCAGCAGCTGGGGAAGCTCATCCAGGCTGCTTTTACGCAGGAAACGGCCCAGCAGCGTGACGCGCGGGTCATTCTTGAGCTTCTGGAATTCGGCCCATTCGGCGGCGGCCTTGGGGTCGCTCGTCAGCAGGTGCTCCAGACGCTCCTGAGCGTCCACGCGCATCGTGCGGAATTTGTAAACCGTGAAGGTTCGGCCATCGCGGCCAACGCGCAGCTGGCTGAACAGCGCCGGACCGGGGTCGAAAATCTTGAGGGCCCCATAGATCGCCAGCACCACAGGCGACGCAAGGGCGAGCGCTGCAAACGCGAGAACGAGGTCCATCGCGCGCTTCAGAGCGCTCGAATTGACCTGGTAAATTGTGCCTGCAGGAGGACTGCCGTTCCAGGTACCGAAACGGCCGGCTTCAACGCCACTACCATTCTTCATAGCCACACACCCTAGTCCGGCCCCAGAACCGGACACCCACCACGTACGCAATCCCCGGACCAACTCTTGTTGGCCGGACTCTGCCTCTCGTACCCTTCCTCCAAGGGTCGACAGATTGGTGCTGCGTTTGCCCGGACTGCCTGCATCATCCCCAACAGGCGAGTAATCCGGCCCCACTTTCCCGAATCAGGAGAAGTAACAGCCCGTTAACGAACACAACGCCTTTACTGCACCGCAAACAACCCCCTTCGCGCATCGCGCGAGTAGAATAAGCAGTACTCATTTCAGCGGTTTTGGAAACGGAACGGTGTTCGACAACAGGACACCGATGTCATCAATTTGTTGCGTCGCACAAAGAGTAAGATAGCCCCTCCTGTCGTAAGGGAAAGATGGCGCGCCGACCGACGCTCGATGGCGAAGGCGGAGGGCGTGAAAAACTCTCCTGACCCTCGCCTTGCCCCAGCTGACAGCTCTGGCTAGGTGAACCTCTGTCTCGTCCTCAAGCCCACGGAGTCGGCGCCACGATGGTCGCCCGTTTCACGCCGGAGAAACCGATTGTCTCCGCCGACTGGCTGAGGTCGCATCTCAACGCTCCGGACGTGCGCGTGCTCGACTGCACCTACTTCATGCCCGGCTCGCCACAGACCGGAAAGCAGGTCTACGACGCACACCACATTCCAGGCGCGCGCTTCTTCGACATCGACGACATCGCTGATTCGACTTCCTCCCTGCCCCACATGCTGCCGCCGCCGGAGAAGTTTTCTTCGCGCGTCCGCAAGCTCGGACTCGGCGATGGTCATCGCATCATCTGCTACGACCAGAACGGCTTCCTCGCGTCTGCACGCGTGTGGTGGACGTTCCGCGTGATGGGTCATGGCGATGTCGCCGTGCTTGATGGCGGCTTCAATGCCTGGCGCGCCGCCGGCGGCGCAGTCGAGGACCTGCCACCGCACTTCCACGCTGATCGTCACTTCACCGCCCGCCCGCGGCGCGATCTCGTGCGCGATCTCGAACAGGTGAAATCCGCGCTCGATGCAAAGTCGGCGCAGATCGTTGACGCCCGCTCGGCCGGACGTTTCCGTGGCGAACTCGATGAGCCCCGCCCTGGCCTGCGCAAAGGGCATATGCCGGGCTCGCTCAACGTGCCGTTCGGCGAAGTGATCGCGCCCGACGGCCGCATGAAGTCCGAAGGCGACATCAAGGCCGTGTTCGAGAAGGCGGGTGTTGATCTGTCCAAGCCGATCATCAACTCGTGCGGTTCAGGCGTCACCGCTTCGATCCTCGCGCTGGCGCAATCGATCGCAGGCCACGACGATGGCGCGGTCTATGACGCGTCGTGGAGCGAATGGGGCAAGCCTGAGAGCGGCGCACCTGTCGGTACGGGCTGAGCCATGGCCGCTGGCTCGGACAAGGGCGGGAAGAACAAGCGCAAGCTTGGCACGCGCCTCACCCATGCCGGCCGCGACCGCAAGCTGACCCAGGGAGGCGTCAACCCTGTCGTGCAGCGCGCCTCCACAGTCATCGTCGAGAGCGCCAGCAAACTGTTCGAGCCCGGCGGCTGGACCTATGGCCGCCACGGCACCGCGACGCACGAGGCGCTGAAACAGGCGCTGGTCGAGATCGAAGGCGCGGAGCATTGCGCGCTCGTCGCTTCCGGCCTTCTCGCCTGCACTGTCCCCTTCCTCGCCTTCGCCGAAGCTGGCAGCCATGTGCTGGTCGGCGACAATGTTTACGGCCCCACGCGCCGCTGGTGCGATCGCACCATGAGCCGCTGGGGTTGCGAGACCGAATACTACGACCCGACCATCGGCGCGGGGATCGAGAAGCTGATCCGCCCGAACACCAAGATGATCTTCGCCGAAAGTCCCGGCTCGATGACATTCGAAGTGATGGACGCGCCGGCAATCGCCGCAATCGCGAGGCCGCGCAATATCGTCACTGTTATGGACAACACCTGGAGCGGCGGCGTGTTCTACCGGCCGCTCGATCTCGGCTTCGACATCTCCGTGCAGGCCAACACCAAGTATGTCAGCGGGGGCGCAGATGCACTCAACGGCGCAATCTTCACCAACCGCGAGACGCTGATCTCGCGCCTGAAGGAAACGATCGCCGACCTTGGCATCAACGTCGCGCCGGATGACGCGTACACTGTGCTGCGCGGCGCGCGATCACTTGCAATGCGGATGGAGAAGCACCAGGCCACGGCGCTCGAGGTGGCGCGTTGGCTGAAGACGCATCCGTCTATCCAGCGCGTACTTCATCCGGCGCTTGAAGATGATCCGGGCCACGCCCTGTGGAAGCGGGACTTCTCTGGTTCGTCGGGCCTGTTCGGCATCGTGCTCAAGCCATCGCCGACAAAGCAGGTGCATGCCTTCCTCGATGCGCTCGAACTCTTCGGCCTGGGCTTTTCGTATGGCGGCTTCGAGAGCCTGGCGATCCACTGCGACCCGCAACTCAAGCGCACTGCGGCGAAGCCGGCTTATGGCGGGCCGCTGATCCGTCTCAGCGTCGGCCTTGAGGATCCGTCGGATTTGATCGCC
Source organism: Hyphomonadaceae bacterium (assembly GCA_047601145.1). Taxonomy (GTDB): domain Bacteria; phylum Pseudomonadota; class Alphaproteobacteria; order Caulobacterales; family Hyphomonadaceae; genus UBA7672. Next base: position 244,241 of record JASGJW010000002.1, on the reverse strand, counting down.
GATCTCGACCAGGCGCTGAAACAGCTCGGCTGAAAAGAAGAACGCCCCGCACCCGAAGGTGCGGAGCGCTCCCTTTGCCCCTCAGCAACTTGTCTATTCGTGATAGTACTTCGCATACGCCTTGTAGTTGGCGCTCGTGTAGCCGGTGTGTGCGCGCTTGCGCAGGTCAACGAAGGTGAGCACGACGCCGGCAACGTTGGCGTGGAAGTCGCGCAGGATCTTCATCGTCTCGCGTAGCGTGTTGCGGCCGGTCTTGCGCCAGCGCGTCGCCACGACGACCTGGTCGACCTTCGAGGTCACTACGCGGGTTTCAGCCATCAGCAGGATCGGGCCGGTATCGATAATGATCAGGTCGTAGGATTGCTGCAGCATGTTGAGCAGCGCGTCGAAGGCGCGGCTGCCGAACACGTCGCGCGGCGTGTGCTTGCGATCCGACAGCGGCAGGATGTGCAGGCCCGTCTGCTCGTCCGTCTGCACGGCGTCAGCCAAGCGAGCTTCGCCGAACAGGTATTCGAGCAGGCCGGCTTCCGACTTGACGCCTGACACTTCGGTCAGCTGGCGCAGTCGAATATCACCGTCGATCACGATGGTCTTTGTGCCCGACATGGAGGCCATGCGGCCCAGGCAGTAAGTCATGCTCGTCTTGCCCTCGCTCGGCAGCGAAGAGACGACGGCGACAGTCTTCGCCGCCTTGTCGATGTCAGCGAACATGATCGATGCGCGCAGGTGACGGAACGCTTCGGCGAAGCCCGAGTGCGGCTTCTCGATCAGATAGTCCGCGGGCTTGACCTTCGACTTGGTGAAGTTGCCAGCGGCCGGCAGTAGCGGGACCTGGCCGATATAAGGCACGCCCGCCACCTGCTCGACCTCTTCGGGCGAGGACAGGTAGTTGTCGAGAAGCTCCATGATAAGGCCGACGAAACCCGCCAGCGCCAGGCCCAGCATGAAGCCGAGGGCAAGGTTGAGGTTGGTGTTCGGGAAGCTCGGCCCGCCGGGGATCGGCGCGTAGCTGTCGATGACGGCGTCGGCGGCAGTGATGCCTTCCAGTTCGCCCGTTTCCTTGAAGCGGCTGTTGAACTCGTCGAACAGGGCGCGGGTCGCTTCGGCATCGCGCTCAAGCGCAGCCTGTTCGACGCCCGCGCGGTTGTTCGCGGCAAGTTCGCCCTTCGAGCGGTTCATGCTGCCCTGCAGGCTCGACACGCGTTCGCGCGCGATAATCACTTCCTGGCCGAGCGATGAGGCGATGCGCTGCAGTTCCGCGCCGATCTGACGGTCGTTGTCCTGCTCTTCCGCCATCACCTTCTGATACTCAGGGTGCTTCTCGCCATACTTGCGGATGACGTCGGCCTTGCGGGCGGACAGTGTCGTCTGCTGGGCGCGCAGGTTGTTGATGGCCTGCGAGTTCTGGGCTTCGGCGATGGTGTCGATGCCGCCGCCGGCGCGCATCTGCTTGTCGAGGTTCTGCAGCCGAGCGTTCTTGGCGGCGTAGTCGGCCTGGGCCTGGGTCAGCTGGGCGTTGATCTCGCGGATGGTCTGTTCGGTCAGCGTGCTGTCGCCCGAGCGCAGGAGGCCGCTGGCGGCGCGGTGGGCCTCCACCTTGCTTTCGGCGTCACGCAACTCTTCGCGCAGGATGGACAGGCGATCGTTCAGCCATTCCTGGGCGCGACGGGTCGCCTCGAACTTGGTCTCGAGCTGGTTATCGAGATAGACTTCAGCCAGCGTGTTAGCGAGCGTGGCGGCCATCTTGGGATTACCGCTGCGCGCGCTGATTTCGATGATGTAGGTCGAGCCCAGCCGGTTGACGCTGACCGAGCCGCGCACGGAGTTGACGATCCCGTCCATCAGACGCTTGTCGGCCTCGATCGCCTCGGGCGACCCCGGCACGGGCGGCGGCGGAGCGGCTTCCGGCTTCGACTGGCCGAACGGCATCAGACCCCGGAAGAAGGATTTCACCTGGTCGATACGCTGGCTCATCTCGCTGGGCTTGCGCAGCGAAGAGTTGAACTCGGGGTCCTTGGTCAGGTCGAGGCGCTGGACGAGCTTGCCGATCAACGAGCGGCTGCGCAGGACCTCGGCCTCGGTGTCGAGCACGGCCGTGTTGGCCGGCAGGCCCGAGAGAACGGCGCCGATGTCGACGGTCTTCTCGTTGCGCATGTTGACGATCACGCGCGAGGTTGCCGTGTAGGACGCCTTGAGCTGGAACGAGTACAGGGCGACGGCTGCGAAAACCAGGACGAACACGGCCACCATGAGATTGAGACGGCGGCGGACAGCGCGGATCACGCGCTGCACCGAGATCACGTTCTCTGCCTCGGTCGCGACGGGCGGAGGCATCGGTGCTCCGCCTCGCGGATAACCCGTCGTTACGTCCAGAGGATAGACCTTGTTCAACGGACTTCTCCGGTTAGATTCGTTTCGCGGCCGTCTTCATCAGCCTACGGGAAGACCTTGATGGAAGCGCTGAAGACATTCGCGTCGACGTCCTGTGGGATCGTACCAGTCGTTTTCTGCGAGTTCATGCGGTATCCCAGATCAACATGGACCTGCTTGTTGAGCTTATAGACCAAGCCCGCCCGCGCATCACGACTTTCATCGGATCGCACAAAGGTAGGCTGAGCCGCGGAGGCTTCATAGTCTGCATTGCTGAAGCCGAACTGGCCATAAAGCAGCAGATTGCGGAAAAGTTCGTGATCCGCACGGACGGAGAAGCGGCGGTACTCCGCTGACGTCGCCTGCAGCACGCCCGGGTCCGAAATGCCGGCGCTTCCCGAGAACGTCACTGTGGTCAGCTGTGTCGGGAACCACCGGACGCGCGCGGCAAGGCTGAGGCCGTCCGTATCGCGTTCGGTATCCAGTTTCTTGTCGTTGTGAACCGAACCAACGGAAATCTCGCCCTCGAATGGAGCTGCGAGTTCGAAGCTGACGCCCGCCTGGACGGAAAGCTGCCTCGCATCACGCGTGGGAGAAAAATCATACTTGTAGTTGGAGTGACGCGCCTGAACGAACAGGGCGACGTCAGGAGAGATGGCGTAGGACGCGCGGGTCGAGAAATAGACTTCGGTATTGTCCCGATAGTCGAAGTAGCTCTCGTACTCGTTGATCCGGCTTCCGACCTGCCCTTCAAACATGAGGCGATCGCTGCGGTACATGGCGCCAACGCTGGCGCCGATGTTGTCGTTCTGGGCTGGCACCGGCGCATTCTGGCTCGCCGGTTCATAGCGCGACTCGGTATCGTGGCCGCCGTCGATCGAGCCGGAGATGCGGAAGTTGCGCTGAACGTCGAGACGACCGCGCAGGTAGAGGTTGTAGTCAGTCGTCGATTCAGAACCCTGATTGGCGTATTCGGCGCGTTCGGCCGTGATCCCTGCCGTCAACGAGTGGACACTCCATGTGGAGCGGAATTCCGCGGCCGGGGTGACGCGAACGACGGTGTCATCTTGCTTGCCGGTCTGCTGGAAGAACACGTTGTCGTTGGTTTCCACGCCGACGGCCAGGCTCGACGCCAGGTCGAAGGATCCGACATGGATAACTTCAGGGTCGTATTCGGGCTGCTGACGTTCGGTGACCGACTGATAACGACCCCGCAGGAAAGGGTTGTCCTGGGCGACAGCCACAGGCGCAAAAACGGCGGCCACTGCCGTCGTCGCCAGGAGATGCTGCATTCCGATCTTCATTGGCTTTCACCTTATGTGGGCCGTTTCTTTACGCGGGTAGCAAGATCGGGGCCGAACACCGGTCCCCCCTCGCTTGCTGGTTGAATCGCACGATCCTGCTCCAGCACGCGACAAGCTACTGTCCGTTTACTGACTTCCTGGCCGTTCGTTCGTCATGTTTCGGGGCGGTGGCCCCACCTCGAATTTAAGTTGTCCGGCCTTGCTGTCTGCATCCGCCAGGGTCTGGGCGACCATCGCCTGGCTGCGGGCTGCAGCGGGATCAGGGCCAGCCAGCGCGGCCAGGTCCGGGCTGGCGGCGAGTTCCGTAGCGGCGTCGCGGATCGCGACGCAGCGCTGCGCGTCGGCCGACACAAGGTTAAGGGTCGCAAGAACCGTTTCGACCGGCATCGTCAGCTTGCGGATGTTCGCCTCGATGTCCTCCCGGGCGTAAGCCGGTGAACACCGCACGCCATTGGTCAGCGTTGCGGAAGGATCGGGATCCTGAGCAAGGGCGGAAGGGGCTGCAATCAGCAAGGTAGCCAGCGTCATGGGGGCGGCGGCGCGCGCCATGCGCCCGCAAGGCCTTGGCGTTTTACCGCCAGATAGGCGTATCTGGGTCAACACTGCTCACCCGTCAGCATACAAATTAACCAGACTCTCGCCCGGCGGGGTAGCCTGGCCTAGAAGAACCGCTCGCGAACCCGGATCGTGTCGCCCGGACGGACGGCGGTTGTCGGGGTCAGCTCGACTTCGCGTTCGTTGGGACTATCGGAGCTCTTGATGAGGATCTTGTTGCGATCGGCGCGGTAGGTGAAGTCGCCGGCGCTGGCGATGGCGTTCATCACGGTCAGGCCGGATGAGAAAGGGTACTCGCCGGGGCGGTTCACTTCGCCAAGAATGTAGTACGGACGGCCCTTCACCAGTTCGGCGGTAACCTGCGGGTCACGCAGCCAGCCGTCCTTGTACTTGGTCTCGATAAGGTTGCTGGCGTCATCCAGGGTCATGTTGGCGACGGTAACCGAGCCGACCAGCGACATGGTGACGGCGCCCTGCCCGTCGACAACGAAGCTGCCCGAGAGGTCTTTCTCGCCATAGACCGTGATCTTGACCTCGTCGCCGGAGCCAAGCCGGTAACCGGTCATGCCGGAATTGGCTGCGGCCATCTCCTGCGCATTGCCCATCCCAGGTCCGGTATTGCAACCGGCCAGGACCAGCGCGCCCAGGCTGAAGAACGCCATCACGGCCTTCTTGAGCGGATTCATTCGTAGCCTCCCAGCTAACCCTTGGCGGACACGGGCTCCGAGCGCGGTCCGGTTGAAATGAAAGCGACCCCATCATGCTCGAACCGGGCCGCCGTGAGCTTTCCGCTCAGATAGGCGCCGGTATCGAGGCCAATGCGGCGTGAGTCATGGTGTGGCATTGGGGCCGGGGTGTGACCATGAACGATGACAGCGCCAAGCGGCCTGCGGTCGGCAAGGAACTCCTCGCGAATCCAGAGCAGGTCGTATTCGGTCTGCTGGTCCAGCGGCACGCCCGGGCGCACACCCGCGTGGACGAAGACATAGTCCCCGATGCGAACGCTGAGATCGAGATGGTTAAGGAAATCGAGGTGCTCCGCCGGCAACACGGCATTGAGCTCGTCAGATGCCTGTTGCCACTGATCGCGTGACGTGCGCGTCCGCGGCGGACGGACGCCATAGGAAACCAGGGTCTCGATACCGCCGAATTCGGCCCAGCGCGGCCCGATGGTCGGATCTGTCAGGAACTGCAGCATGGCCGCTTCGTGGTTCCCTTTCAGGAAATAAGTCTCGAATGGGGACATCATATCGCCCAGCAGGGTATCCAGCACGTCCTTCGACTGGAAACCCCGGTCGATGTAATCGCCAAGGAAAACGAGGATCGGACGACCCTCGAAACCACCCTTTTCGACGTCAGCGCGGAGGTCTTCCAGCAGTTTTACCAGCAGGTCAGCGCGTCCGTGGATATCGCCTATCGCATAGACCCGCCGACCCGGCGGAACTCGCGCAGGAGGCCCTGAAAACTGGACATTCTTGGTTAGCGAAGGCTGTTCGCGGCGGCCGAACAGGCGCGCCAGCCCGCGACCGACAGCGCCAAACGCGCCGCCCGTCGCGCGTGCGAGGCCGGTAACCATTGAAACGATCCGCAGGGGCGGCGAAGACAACCCGAACTCCCGTACCAGCCCAGCCTTGGTAAAAGGCGAAGTACCACCATTACGCAACAGGCGAGCCATCCTGCCAGTCTCTCCCGGCAAGGGCGATACCGGCGGGGCCCCGTTTTCATGCGCGGGGCGGACGGAATTCATCTGCCAAGTGTGCATTTGCGTGCCCCCACGGCAAAAGCTGTTCAACCCCCGCGTGCATGGTTAATGCAGTTGCCGAACGCCTTGCCAGGGGGCATGGCGGCCGGGGCCCGGCAAGGCCCGTGATTTGCACGCTTTTCCCGCATGAGCCGTATCGCCTTCTTTGGTCACGACGCCGCCGACGCCGCTGTTCGCAGGCGCGTGCAGGGTTTTCGTGACGACGGCCTCGATGTCGTGGGTTTCACAATGCGCCGGCGCGACGACGTCGTGACCGACTGGCAGAACGTGGACCTGGGGAGGACTTTCGATGGCGCTTACCGGCAACGGATCGAGTCCATCTTCCGGGGCGCCAAACTCGCCGCGGCCGAGCGCGACCTGCTCGCGTCAGCCAACGTGATCTACGCCCGCAACCTCGACATGCTGATGACAGCCTTCCTTGCAAAGCGCCACACAGGCCTCAAGACGCCGGTCATCTACGAGGCGCTCGACGTTCACCGCTTGTTGACCAGGAAAGACGTGATCGGCCTGATGCTTCGCCGCGCCGAAGGCGCGCTGCTCAAGCGCACGCGGCGATTGGTGGTTTCTTCACCGGGGTTTCTGGAAAATTACTTCGAAGTCCGCCACCGGGGCCAGTACCACGCCACGCTGATCGAGAACCGTCTCGCCGCCGGCGCTGAATATGGTCCACGCCCTGGACGCGACGCGCCCATCCGCTCCGCCTCCGAACCCCTGCGCCTGGGCTGGGTCGGCATGCTGCGTTGCAATCGCAGCCTTGGCCTGCTCGTCGATCTCGCCCGCCAGCTCGGACCGAAAGTGCAGATCGTCCTCCACGGCACACCGGCGCTCAAGGAAATCCCGGACTTCCACGAACGCATCAAGGACGTGGCGAACATCGAGTTCCACGGCCGCTACAAGGCGCCGGAGGATCTTGCGCGCATCTATGGCGGCCTCGATCTCGTCTGGGCCGGCGACTTCATGGAGGCCGGCTACAATTCCGTCTGGCTTCTGCCGAACCGGCTCTACGAGGGCGGTTACTACGCCGTGCCGCCGATCGCGCCTGAAGGCACACAGACAGCGAAGTGGATCAACGCGCGCGGCGTCGGCTTCACCGTCTCCGAAGATCTCGCCTGCACCCTGCCCGGCCTCATCCGTTCACTGACGACCGATCGTGGAACGATCGCCGTCAAACGCTCGCACCTGCTCGACCTGCCAGACAGCACCTTCGTCGCATCGCGTGGCGAACTGGCTGCGCTGATCTCGGACACGCTGCGGAACAGCCCCGAGCCCCGGATTCACCTGGATCAGCCGAGCACACGTGAGGCGCGAAAAGCCGCTGGGTGATCGCCACGCTTTATCGTGACAGGCGAGTGGAATTTTGGTCCAAGATGTGGGTGAAATGGACTCGTCCTTGCGTTGTCCTAGGCTCCCCTACTGGCTGAACAGGGCCGTGGCATGAACGAGATTCCGGTGCAGGCGGCCATGGGCTGGGGCGGATCCCGCAGCGAAACGCAGCGCGAGCCGAGAACCCGCCTGCGCGACATCCTTCCGCCGATCGCCGCGATGGTCGTGCTTGCCGTGGCGCATCTGGCCTATGGCTCGGTCCAGCCGGTCGCTGCTCTCCCGCTTGCCGGCGTCTTCGTGGCCATCACCATTGTGGCGCTGCTTGGCGCCGGTCCGCATCATGTCACCGCCGGAATGATGGCGGGAGCTGTCGCCATCGCGGCGATGGGCATCACCGGCCTCGCGGGCCCGCTCGACCGCGCCGCGCCGCAGCTGGCGATCCTCTTCGCCGCGGGCGGCCTCTGGATCATCGGCTACATCGCATCTCGCCATCGCCGCGCGCTCGACACGGCCTGGTCAGCGATGATCTGGAGCAGCATCGCCTATTGCGGCCTGATGTTCGCCTTTCATGTTTCCGGCGCTCCGACAGGCGACAACGCGATCGTCGGCGCGTTCGAGACACCCGCCAACGCCTCGCTGCTGTTCGGCCTGTTCTCCATCGTCGCCATGGGCCGCATCCTTCACATCGTGAAGCAGATGGATGCGCAGGCACTGCCCCACTCGCAGATGATCGACCAGCTGCTGCGCCATGGTCTTGGCGGCCTCCTGCTGCTTGTCGTCTCGCTCACCTGCCTCACCATGATTGGCTCGCGGCCGGGCATCATCCTCACCGCCGCTGTCCTCGTCGGCCACGTATGGTGGGACATGCTTTCCATCTCGACGCGCCAGCATCGCGGCATACTGATGCGCCTCGCGGCGATCCTTGCGCCGTTCCTCGCGCTCGGCCTCGCCGCATGGGGCGTCGCCGATGCGTGGATCAACGACGAGACCATTGCGCCCGGCGTCGGCGCATCCGACCAGCTTCCCAACATCCAGCGCATCCAGGCCTATATGGCCGCATGGATGGAGAACCCCGCCTTCGGTCATGGGCTTGGATCGGCCGCATCCATCGGCGACAAATCCACAACTTTGTTCAACGCCAAGGCGATGCTCGCTCCGGGTGAAGCGCACAACGTCTTCGTCACATGGCTCGTCGAGGTCGGCATTGTCGGCCTTGCACTGCTCGTCTTCGCACTTGTTGCAATGCACACGCGTATTTTCGCAGCGCTGAAGTCGCGGCGCACGCCTCGCACCTTCCTTCGCCTTGCCGTGATCGCAACGACACTCATGTTGCTGCATGGCGTTACGGATTCATCACTCGACTTGCCCAGCGCCGTGTGGCTCTACGCCTTCCTTCTTGGCGCCGCCTGCGGGGTTGCTACGGGACGCCGTCCGGAGCCGCGCACAGACGCGGAATAGGAGGCTGAATGCCGGCCATCACGGCGGCGGTTGCGAACCTGAAGGGTGGGGTCGGGAAGTCGACAACGACGGTCATGCTGGCCGATGGGCTGGCGTACTACTACGGCATGAACCTGCTGGTGATCGATCTCGATCCGCAGGCCAACTCCAGCCAGATGCTGATGACTGAGCAAGGCGTGCAGGCCGCGTCCGATCAGGGCAAGGGCGTGCATCACGTGCTCGCCAGCTTCATGGAAGGCAAGTCGCCGTCGGCGGCGCCCTACATCATGCCGAACGCCGTCACGCTCGAAGAGCTCCGCATCGCGGAGGAGCAGGACGCGCGCCAGGGCTGGATCTCCATCCTTCCCTCGCATCCGCAGCTGCGCCTGCGCGAGCTCAACCTCGAAGAGGAATGGTATTCGCGCTCCGGCACGCCGACGACGCTGTCAGCAGCGCTCGCCAAGCACATGCGTGAAGCCTTCGACCCGCTGCTGACGCTCTACGATCTGATCCTGCTTGATTGTCCCCCACACCTTTCGCCGCTGTCGCGCGCGGGCCTCGCACTCGCTGACTCTTTCATCACGCCGACGATCGCGGACTCGGTCTCCACCTGGGGCACTAAGCAATTCTCCGACTGGGTCGGCAAATTCATCGCGCCCGACCTGCCCAATCGCAATTTTGTCGTAGTAACACGCTTCCGCGACACCAAGTACGCGCGCTCGGTCGCGTCCGACCTGCGCGAGATCTATCTCAAGGATCGCTGGTTCGGTCCGACCATTCCGGAGTCAGTTCATATCCTGAATGCGATGGACCGCGCAGCGCCGGACAGCTACGACACTATCCGCGGGAAGTATGGGCCGGTGACCGGGGACGTCCGGCGGCTGGCTGAGCGGTTCACGGATTTCATGAGTCAACGGACAGGCGCATCATGGGTGAAGGTCCGGGATTGAGCCCGGTCGAGTATCTCGACCGTTTCTTCGACGAGCTGCGCGCCGAGGTGCGCTCCAACCCGACGCTTGCCGCAAGGCTCGTAAAGGCGCTGGGCGGCAACGTCGTCTTCGACGATGCCGCCAAATCGGAGATCGCAAATCCCTACGCGCTCGCGAGCGGGTCCAAGGCCACTTTCATGTCAGTCTTTGGCTCGATGAAACTCAACGAGATCAAGCGCGTCCTCAAGGACCACAATCTCGCGACGCGCATCGACATGAACGGCAAGACGGCTGAACAACTCGTAGAAATGCTGCATAGCCGCGCATCCGCGAAAGTGCACGAACGCAAGAGTTCTGTGTTCTAGAACCGTCTACTGAAGGCGTCAAATTCCGCTGGCCGCCTTGCTAGCTGCCTGCGCCTGCGTGGCGCCGAGATCCCACGTGCGCACTGGCGTATTCACTGCCGAGCGGTAGGCGTCAAACGGCACGCCGGCCGAACGAGCCTTGGCGCGCATGTCGGCGAGGAATTCCGCGTTGGGGCCATTCCAGCGCAGCAGGTCCGCTTGCTCGAACACGCGGCGGCGCACCGCTTCCGGCATCGCCTGCCAGTTGGCGAGCACGAAGTTGAACCGCCAGCGGATCAGCCCTTCATCGCAGAGCGGGCAGGCATCCATCGATTTCGTCAGCGCGTCAATTGTCGCCGGGCTCACGGCGCCGGATGAACGCTTCATCTCCAGCCACGCCAGGTTCGCCCATGCGAACGCGCGCGAAGGATCGATCTGCGTCGTGCGCTGCGCGGCCGCATAGGCCGAGCCCATGTCCGGCGTTGGAAGGCGCAAGCTGAGTTCGGACAGCGTTTCAAGCCGGTCAGCGGACGTTGAATGCGGCCAGTCCTGTTCGAGCGCGGCGACGACGGTCGCATCGTCCGCCCGCGTCAGCGTTGCCGTTTCGACTTCATGGAGTGAGAACTGCGCGATGGGTCCAAGCGACATGATCGCACCGGCCAGCAGGCCTGCCCAAAGCGTGAAATTTCCGGCCAGCCTAGCGCGCGACCTTTCGGGGCGCGCGGCGCGCGAATGCGCGATCGGCTTCGCCGCCACTGGCTGATTGAAGGTGGTTAAATCCGCCATCTACCCAGCTCCCCGCGGAAACTCTACCGTTTGCTCACAGCCCGAAATCACCCGCACTCGCCTATTACGTGTGTGTATTCCCGGTAGGGTGTGTCTTACGCGATACGCCGTGTCATTCGAGCAACGGTCAGACATGGGCTCCGCCATAGAGTTCGACCGGAAGCTTTCCAATTGCCGTCGCCATGACGCCGATGTGAAGCTGCGCGCGCATCATTGCCCGGCGCCACCGGCTCGGCGACCAGCATGACAGTAAGGCGACAAGCCAGCAGTAGACGATCTTTGGCGGCGACACGACGAGCTGCTGCCAGGGCTTCACGCCCCTGCGCCGCTCGAGAACGCCAAGCGACTGGCCCGCACGAAACGCGCGCCGGATCATCCAGCCAAAGCCATAGCGCACAGGAAGCACAGGCTCTTCGACCACCGCATCGTCCGCATAAACCATCGGCACGCCGGCCTTCTGCAGGTCGCCGAAAAAGACAGTGTCCTCACCGCCACTGCGGCCGAACGCCGGGTTGAAGCGCATGGCGCCCACGACGTCGCGCTTCATCAGCACGTTGCAGGTATAGCCGCCCTCGATCCGGCCCCAGCGAAACGGGGGCGGCGTCGAATGCATGTCGGCATCGCGCATCCAGGCCGGCGCATCATCGGCGTAAACCGCCTTGACCCTTCCGAAAACGACATTGGCGCCGGTCTCGGCATGGCTCGCAATCAGGCGCGCCACCCAGTCCGGCCGCGCGATTTCATCGTCATCAACGAAGGCGAGGAGTTCACCGGTCGCTGCATCAAGGCAGGCATTGCGCGCGATCGAGATGTTCCGCGCCGGGGCATGGACATAAGTCCCGTTCAGCCCAAGTTTGGTAAACGCCTGCTCGACGATCGCCTTTGCAGAGGGCGCGTCGTCATTGTCAGCGACAATCACGCGCATGCGCCAACCGGCTGGCAGATCCTGCTTTGCGAGCGACGCCAGCAGATCGGCAACGGACGGGCGGCGGAAGGTGCACACGCACACATCCACGTCGCGAACAGAGACAGGGTTAACAATGGTTTCCGGCATTACGGGTCCGCGGCTGCAAACGACGCGCCAATCCGGGACAGTGGTTAAGCGCGAGCCAGCCGTGCTTTCAAGCTTCTTTCGCCGAGCCAGCAGGCCGTCGCCCATGCCCCGCCCGCCGCCCAGCCGGCCAGGACGTCGGTTGCCCAGTGAACTCCCAGATAGATCCGTGTGAGGCCTACCAGCAGCGTCAGCGCGATCGCCACGCTCATCACGTAGACCCTCGCCGCCCGCCCCTTGGCCGCCTGCGCCAGCATCGCTCCCAAGGTCAGGAACACGACAGCAGAAAGCAACGCATGCCCGCTTGGAAAGCTCGCATTCAGGATCTCGGCAGCGCGATAGACCTCCGGCGGCCTCTCGCGTCCGAACGCGCCCTTCAGCGCCTGGCTAATCGTCAGCCCCCCGCCAAACGCAATCGCGATGATCGCGGCCTCGATCCATTTACGATGGAACGCCAGGAAGCCCGCGGCGCCAATCGACAGCGCCGCAAGCACCGATACGCTCCCCAGTGCGGTGAGATCAGCCGCCGCGTGGTCGATCCATTGCGGGCCGACGGGATCGGAAGGATTGGCGGCGTCGGGATGCAACGCCTGCAGCACAGCCATGTCGAAACCGTGCGCGTCGCCCTCGCTCATTTCGTCCGCGATACTGGCGAACGCGAGCACCGCCGCCGCGATGATCGCGAGCGCCGCGACCAGCACGGCCTCGCTGCGGACAAAACTCCACAACGCGCGCGGGAGGTTTCTCGGATCAAACGCCATGGTCATTCCGCAGCAAACGCGAATCTAGCCGACTGTTTCCCATCACATGTTCAGTTGTCGCAACCACAAACGGGTTCCCGCGTTGGTGAACTGCACACCCCAGCAAAAGGAGAGGTCATGCCCACGCCAACAGGACACACAAGCGCAATTCGGGCTTCGAAGGTCATCGGCACCAGCGTCTATAACGGCGCAGGCGAGAAGATCGGCAAAGTCGAGGACGTCGTGCTCGACAAGCAGTCTAACAACATCATGTTCGCGGTCGTCGGCTTCGGCGGCTTCCTCGGCATGAATGAGAAGTATCACCCCCTGCCCTGGTCAACGCTCGACTACCAGAAAGGCAAGGACGGCTACGTGGTGAACATGTCGAAGGAGCAGCTACAGGCGGCCCCTGCCGACGCGATCGATGAACTCACCCGCAGTGACGGCGAGGGTCTGCGCGACGAAGTCTACGACTACTACAAAGCGCCGCGATACTGGCAGTAACGCCATGACGGTCTAGTTGAGTTACTGGATTGCGGTCTTTGGGTCCAACTTGATCGCGATCCGGGGGCCGGACGGAGGTGCAGCCCGTCCGGCCCATCTTTTCGACAGAGCAAAAGGCCCCGGACAGAGGTCCGGGGCCTTGTTCGTTTTGGCGTGTGATTTTAGCGCGATACGCCCATTGTGCTGCTGAGCGGAGTGGGAGACGAAGCGCCGAAGCTCGCGGCTGCATCCCGATCCCACTTATAGATCTTCTCGATCGAGCAGGAGCCGCCGCCTCTCGGGCCGTCAGGCGCAGTCTGCTGTAGACCGGACATCAGCGTCAGGGTGGAGCCGGACTGCACGCAGGTGCCGCCAGCCGGATTGATGAAGGCGATCGACAGCTGATTGTCGCGTGGATTGCACGCGCCGATCAGTTGCAGCTTGTATTCCTCATTCGACTTCATGTGCACGATCAGCGAGCGATGATCATTCGGCCGCCAGCCCTTGATCTGCGACTGGAAGCAGACGCTTCTCACTTCCTGGCGCTGGCGAAGGTCGGGCTTGGCTTCCGCAGTCTCGACAGGCGCGCTCGAACAGGCCGTGATCGCAAGCGCCGAAGCGCATACAGCAATGATGGTCTTGATGGCATGAGTCACAGGCACTCCCCCTTCTGCAATGACAACCTCGCGCCACGGACAGGAGCCTGCTGACGCTCGTCCAGAAGATATCGCAGGCGGCCGCTTCATGAAGGGCCCGCAAAGTCAGAAAATCTTGAGAAGAACCGGAGACATCAGGCTTCAGAGCCCGAACCGCAGGGCTGCCCCCGAAAAAGCAAAGGCCCGGGAAGCAGACTTCCCGGACCTTCCTTTCGTCACGTCGGAGGAGAGCGTGTGACGATCAGCTTGCTGTCGGCGTGGCGGCGCTTTCGGCCGGCGCCTTCCCGGCGTCCTTGTGCCACTCATAGATCCGGCGGATGGAGCACGAGCCGTCATTATAGCGCGCGTCCGTCACCAGCTTGTCGCCCGTCTCGAGGCACGACCCGCCGCCAACGCGCGAGATCAGGCCGATCGAAGTGAAGGCGTCCCGCGGCTGGCAGGTGCCGATCAGGTCGAGCTTGTATTCTTCCTTGAAGTTCTTCTCGACGATCACCGAACGATTATCGAGCGCCTTCCAGTTCCGGATCTGGGACTGGAAGCAGATATTCCTCACTTCAGCGCCCTGCCGCGGATCGGGCGTCTTGGCTTCCGCCGTCTCCGTCGGGGCCGTGGAGCAGCCCGCAATGAAAAGCGTCGAGGCGCAGGCCGCGAGGATCGTTTTCAGGGTGTGGGTCATGGGCATTCCCTCGTCTGTTATCAGGCTCGCTCCATTGACCTGAACGGCCAGTGAACGAGTCTTTGAAGACATATGGACACTTTCAGGGCGCGTAAGCCCATAGCTGCCCTGAAACCTTGTAATAAAAGTGGTGCGGGTCATGACCCGGCGCAGCCGGTCTACTGCCGCCCTTGATGAAGGTAATCGCTGCCTGCCTTCCCAGCGGCGGCGCGCGCATGGCAATCAACAGCGGGAACCCGTGAGTTCCCCCACACGTTGCATACCCGGACCCGGAACCAGGACATGGCAAGACGCAAACGGCGGACATCAGGCTTCGCAACGATCCCGGTTCATGAACCGTTTCTGATCGTCGAGCGAAACCCTCAACTCGTCGCGGCGGTCTGCCTGAGCGTGCTGGCCATCATCGCGCTCTGCGCCGCGCTCTGGCTTGCCAAGGCCTTCCTGCTGCCGATCGCCGTCGCGCTGGTCTTCAGCGTCATCCTCGGCCCCATCTGCAGTCGCATTGAATGGTTCTGGATTCCCCGGCCCATCTCCGCCCTCATGGCGCTGATCATCGCAGGCGGCGTCGCTTACCTCGCCTTCGCCCTCATCGCAGAGCCCGCCTCGCGCTGGATGGAAGATGCGCCGCAGACGATCCAGCGCGCCGAACGCCAGCTCCGCAAGCTGCAGGAGCCCCTGAAACCCCTCACCGACATCTCGAAGGAGGTCCAGGGCCTCCAGATCGTTCCCACCCCTTCGGCGCCCGCATCACGCACAGTCGTCGTGCAGGAGCAAGGCTTCGCCCAGTCTCTCCTCGCCTCCGCGCCGATCGCCATCGCGCAGACTGGCTTCGTCTTCATTCTCTGCTATTTCCTGCTGGTCACGCGCGAGGAATTTCGCATCAAGTTCATCGCGTTCCAACCCACATTGAAGGAGCGCGTGCGAGCGGCGCGTGTTTTCCGCGATGTTAGCCGGCGCGTTTCCGGTTACATCGTCACCTTCTCGATCATCAACGTCGTCGTCGGCACAGCGACTGGCCTCGCCTGCTGGCAGCTTGGCCTGCCCGAGCCCCTGATGTGGGGCGGCCTCGCTGCACTGTTCAACTTCATCCCGTTCCTTGGGCCCGTCATCACCATGGCGCTGCTCGGCCTCGCCGGCCTGGCCACCTTCGACACTCTACTTCAGGCCGCCTATCCCGTGCTCGCCTTCATGGCCATCAGCTTCCTCGAAGCGAACCTCATCACGCCGACGATCGTCGGCCGCCGGATGACGCTGAACCCGCTCGCGATCATCCTAACGGTCAGTTTCTGGATCTGGATGTGGGGGCCCATTGGCGGCGTCATCGGCCTGCCGCTGCTCATCATGTTCAAGGTCGTCTGCGACCACACCCCGCCACTGCGGGTCGTCGGAGCTCTTATCGGCGCCCCGCTGGTGCGCGCATCGAAGGACGACCAGACGGTCACGGTCAAGACAACCGTGGAGGTCGAACCGGCGCGGTTGCCTGATGGCGACCCGGACGCGCCGCCTGCCACCGCGACAGACGCCCTCGCCGCCCGCGTCGCGACGCCTAATTGAGCGCTTTTACCAGCGCCTTGGGCGCGACCGTGCGATAGCTCTGGTCGATCCAGCCCTTCATGGTCTCGATATCGAAGTCATCGCCCGACTTCAGCCGCGCCGTGACCCAGCCCGACTTCGCCATCCCGTATCCGGTCGGCTCGACCCATTTTAGCGTCAGCGCCATCTCCGATGACACCGGCAGCTTTACGCTCAGCGAGAACTCGCCTTTCGGATTGGCCTCGCCCCCGAAGGTCGCGAACATCTTGCCCTTCACCTTGACGGCGTTATGCCCCCACGGATGCTCCAGGACCGCTTCGGGATAAGTGAGCGCGAACTTGATGAGCTTCTGCTCGGCCTGCTTGACTGTCATCTTCGGCATTGTGATCCAGCCCCATGCAGATCCGCATCGAATATCGTCCGGAGCCGGTCTTAACCCCCATCACCCCATGGGTCCACAAAGGCGTCGATGCGGCCTACTGGAAGGCCACCGTCTTCGATCCGCCGATGCCGAAGCCTGTCCACGGCAAGGGCTATCCGGTCTGGTGCATCGACCATCGCGGCCGCTCACTCATCTTCGCCTCGCCCGAGGAGATCGCACACGTCATCGACATCCTCGGCCGCAAGATCCTCCCCGTTACACGCGACCTCGGCCAACCCTACCGCGCCGTGAACTCCCACTGGCTCTCGCGCCTCCACACCAGCTTCAAACCTTGGAAGGTCAGGCAGGAACTGGTGAAGCGATTGAAACAGGCGCCGGCGGCCTAGGGCGCGCGCACGCAATTGAACGTCAGCGGTATCTCCGCGCCGAGATCGACCACCTCGAAATTCGACACGCCGATCGACGCGAACGTGCCGGCATTGATCCCGAGGCTTGACCATTTCGCCGCCGACAGCCTGTCGTCCGCGAACGTCAGCGCGATGTTGCCGCCATCCGACAGGATCATGCCGTAGGTCTTCATCGCCCGCAGAACGACCTTCTGGTTCGCCGTGTAAGACGTCTCGTCGAAGCTCGCCTTCAACCTGAACCGCACCCCATAGGGCGGCGCGTTGGCGTTCGTGCTCGATGGCGCGCCGGCATGTGTCGCCGGCCGCACATAGACCTGCCGCTTCATGCGCGCGTTCGGCAGGATGAAGCGCATCGCATGGCCCAGCGTCCCGCTCGCAACCTCGTCCGCCGTCGGCAGCAGTGCGGCGATCGGCAACCCAGCAGCATCCGCCGACGTGCACTGGTCCCCGCGCAGCACGTCCGTGTACTGCTTGTTCAGGTCCCAGACGAACGCCGCATACGATGTGAAACCGCCGGACGTCTGCGTCGCCTGGTAAAGCTCGTAGAGCTTCTTCTCGTCCCGCTCATAGACCAGCACGTGGCAGTCATTGTTGGCCGTGTCACACGCGTAGTTGCTGCTGCCCTCGGTGTTGCCGCCCGTGGGCAGCGGAACCTGCATCGGCACGGCGTCGCAATCCGGCCCGCCATAGCAGTATCCGCCCGAAGGCGCGGTCACCGTCCGCCGCGGCGTCGCGCCGTCGGCGCTCAAAAGCGCAATAGTGAAGTCGATCCGCAGCTCGTTCCCAGCGCCCCAGCCGCCCATGCTGTTCAACGCCGCAATGATCGCATCGCTCCGCGACGACTTGGCGAGCCCCGAGACATCCTTCGTCCACGGATGCGGATTGGCGAACAGCCCGCCCGCCGGAGGCGGCGGTGCCGGCGGAGGCGGCGGCACGGGCGATGGTGGAGGCGGCGGATTGATGATGACGCCGCCGCTATCGCCTCCCCCTCCTCCGCCACAGGCGGAGAGCGCAACCAGCAATGCCGTGAAAATCCGTTTCATCAGCCGTCTCCGCTGCAACGCGATTCTCGTGCAGCGGTTTGGGAAAGGGATCAACGGAAAGGCGGGATCATTCCACCATCAGAACAGGCTTCCGATCAGCCCGCGATCAGCTTCAGCGCGCGCTCGTCGCCGCGACCGATCGCCTTGATGACTGTCGCAGCGATTGACCGCGCATCCAGCCCGGCCAGTTCGTACATCTTCTCCGGGCTGTCCTGATCCTGGAAGACATCCGGCAACATCAGCGTCCGCACGCGTAGGCCGCGATCTAGCAGCCCGCGCTCGGCCAGCGAATGCAGCACGAACGCGCCGAAGCCGCCCCTGGCGCCTTCCTCGATCGTGATCAGCACTTCGTGGTTCTTGGCAAGGTCCGCGATCAGCGCTTCGTCCAGCGGCTTGGCGAAGCGTGCATCGGCCACCGTCGTCGACAGGCCCTGCTTGTCCAGCATCTCCGCCGCCTGCAGGCATTCCTTCAGCCGCGTGCCGTAGGACAGGATCGCCACAGTCGCACCCTGCTTTACCACCCGGCCCTTGCCGATCTCGAGCGGCTGGGGGTCGTCCAGCACCTTGAGACCGATCCCCTCGCCCCGCGGATAACGGAAGGCCGAAGGCCGGTCATCGATCACATGCGCCGTCGCCACCATGCGCTGCAACTCGGTCTCGTCCGCCGCCGCCATCAGCACGAAGCCCGGCAGCGCGCCGAGGAAGCCCACATCGAACGATCCCGCATGTGTTGGCCCGTCCGCGCCCACGAGGCCTGCGCGATCGAGCGCAAAGCGCACCGGCAGCTTCTGGATCGCCACGTCATGCACGACGCTGTCATAGCCGCGCTGCAGGAAGGTCGAATAGATCGCCGCGAACGGTCGCAGCCCTTCCGCCGCCAGGCCCGCCGCGAACGTCACTGCATGTTGTTCGGCAATGCCGACGTCAAAGGTACGTTCCGGGAAGCGATGTCCGAAGATATCGAGGCCCGTGCCCGAAGGCATCGCCGCCGTGATCGCCACGACGCGCTCATCCTTCTCGGCGAGCCGCATCAGCTCCTGCGCGAACACTTTTGTATAGGACGGCGCCGTCGCCTTCGACTTCGCCTGTTCGCCCGTCACCACGTTGAACTTGGAGACGCCGTGATACTTGTCGTCCGCGTTTTCGGCGTGCTCGTAACCCTTGCCCTTCTGCGTCACGACATGGACCAGGACCGGCCCTTCATGCTCGCGCACATTCTCCAGCACATCGACAAGCGCATCGATGTCATGCCCGTCGATCGGGCCGACATAGTAGAAGCCCAGCGCATCAAAGAGATCGCCGCCCATGTTGAACGAGCGGATCGAATGCTCCGCCTTCTTCACGATGCCTTCAAGACCGATCTTCCGAGTCACGCGCTTGGCGAGGTTGCGTACCTGCCGGTAGCCTTTCGAGGACACCGTGCGCGAGAGATAATGGCTCATCGCCCCCACAGGCGGCGCGATCGACATGTCGTTGTCGTTGAGGATGACAATCAGCGGCGCATGCATCGCGCCAGCATTGTTCATCGCTTCGTAGATCATGCCCGCGCTCATCGCGCCGTCGCCGACGACGGCGATTACGCGGTTGTCGCGATCCAGCAGGTCACGCGCGACCGCGAAGCCAGCCGCCGCCGAAACCGACGTGCCCGCATGGGCTGCGCCGAATGGATCGTATTCGCTCTCGTCGCGCTTGGTGAAACCGGACAGCCCGCCGCCCTGGCGCAGCGTACGGATGCGCGACCGCCGACCGGTCAATATCTTGTGCGGATAGGCCTGGTGGCCGACGTCCCACACCAGCCGGTCCTTCGGCGTGTCGAACACGGCATGGATGGCGACAGTCAGCTCGACCACGCCCAGCCCGGCGCCGAGGTGCCCGCCCGTCACCGAAACGGCGTCGATCGTCTCGATCCGCAGCTCGTCGGCGATCTGGCGCAGCTCGGCCTTCGACTTTCCCTTCAGGTCAGACGGGTTGGAAATGGTGTCCAGCAGTGGCGTCTTGGTGGTCATAGCCTGTGTCTCGTCCCGGAAACGGGTCAATTAGTGGCGGCGGTTGAGCACAAAGTCGACCGTATGCAGGAGAGATGATGCCCGGGAGCCAAACGGCGCCAGATGTTGCTTCGCCTGTGCGGCGAGATAACGCACCCTTTCCTGCGCTCCCTCAACCCCCAGTAGAGAAACGAAATTCTTCTTTCCCGCCTCTTCATCCTTGGCGGTCGCCTTACCCAAGATAGAAGGATCGCCCTCCACATCCAGAAGGTCGTCGACGATCTGGAAGGCCAGCCCCAGGTCGTTCGTATACCCCGCAATGGCGTGGCGCTCGGTCTCCAGAGCCCCGCCCAGCATCGCCCCCACCTCGCCGGCAAGCGTGATCAGGGCCCCGGTCTTCAGTTTCTGCATCCGGGTCAGGATCTGCAGGGGCTCGCCCTCCGTCGGCGGAACCGGGAACATGTCGATCATCTGCCCGCCAACCATCCCGCGCGCGCCGGACGCCAGCGCTAGCTTCTCGACCAGCCTGCAGCGCATGTGTGCATCGCGATGAGTCTCGGGGCTCGCCATGATCTCGAACGCCAGCGCCTGCAGCGCATCGCCCGCCAGGACCGCCGTCGCCTCGTCGAACGCCTTGTGCACTGTCGGCTGACCGCGGCGATAATCATCGTCATCCATGCACGGGAGATCATCATGAATAAGAGAGTACGCGTGCATGCATTCGACCGCGGCCGCGCCACGCAGCAGCGCCTTCTCCTGCGCGCCGAACATGCGGCCGACTTCGATGGTGATGAACGGGCGCAGGCGCTTGCCCTTGCTCAGCGCGCCATGCCGCATCGCGCGCATCAGTTGCGCCTCCGGCCCGGACGCCGGCGGTATCAGCTGGTCCAGCGCAACAGTGATGCGATCCGCCACCTCGTTGAGGCGCTGCTCGAAATGCGGATCGAGCTTATAGATCATCGGCCCTCTCAAGACCTTTCGGGCCATCCGGTCCGAGTACGATCTTCTCGACCTTGAGTTCGGCTTCCTTGAGCTTCGTTTCGCAGTGCGCCTTCAGCGCCGCGCCCCGCTCGTAGATGCGGATCGAATCCTCCAGCGGCACGTCGCCAGCCTCGAGCTTGTGCACGATCTGCTCGAGTTCGCGCAGCGCGTCCTCGAAGCTCATCGCTCCAATATCTGCGGCCTTCGCCTCTGCCATCAGGGTCTCCAAAAGGTGGGCCACCATAGGCGCATCGATGCCGGAGGCAAGCGCGGCGGATAGCGTTATCCGCTGCTAATCCGCGTCCCGTTTTTGAGCAATTCTGCCTGCATCGCGGGCCTGCCCGGCGCGCCTGCGCGCGGGGCTTGTCGCCGCCCACACGATGGGCGCCACGGCCAGAAGGACGATGGCGACGGCTGCTCCCGTCGCCAGCAGGCCCCGGGTCGAGATTTTCGCGGACGCGCTTGTCCGGATCGGTCCGGCGACGAACTCGAACGAGGCGGTGTGGACTTCGGATGGTTCGCTCATGGAGCCCTTGCGCGGTGTTCAGGGCGCACCATGCTGGATGCGCTCCATCGCACAACACGTTTCAGCCGGGGCGCGATTGTCGCGACGCCATCCGTGGCGTCACTTCTTCTCGTAGATCCGGTACGACCAGTATTTGTCGCCACCGTCGTGCACATTGCTCCAGCCACGCTTCTTCAGTTCCGGCCGCAGCATGCGGTTGAACCAGCCGTGAGCCGCCAGCACCACGTCCTGCCCCTCGCCTGCACGTGCGACCAGCACATCGGCTGCTTTCGCCGCCCGTCGCCGGGCGTCGCGCGCATGCTCCTCGCCGCCGCTATGGCCCATCATCCACAGCAGGCGCGCCCACTTGTTCCAGTTCTTGGGCCGCATCCGGAACGGCCAGACTTTCGGCGGCGGCAGCGGCGCTTCGTTGAACATCGGGTCGTGCTTCACCGCTCGTCCACGCCCCAGATGACCCGCCGTCTGGATCGCCCGCGGCCGCGCGCTCGACAGGATGATCGCGTCGTCGGAAATTTCCTTTAGCAGCGCCTCGGGACAGGCCTGCCCCTCCTTCAGCGAGCTCTGCTCGTATTTCTGCCACCAGGCCTGGTAGTCCCGCCATTTCATCGGCGGGCCTTCCTTCGGGATGACCACAGGACGTCCGTGACGCACGACGATGATGCGTCCGGGTCGCGCCGCTTTCATCGGGCGATCTGCTGATTTAACGACAGCGTCCATGTTCCTCGACGGCCCTGGGCCATACGACCCCCCGAACCGGGTAGGCTCCCACACGCGGTGCTTAGAACATCACGCCGGAAAACCAAACCCGCTTGTGCGGCGGCAAGGCTAACTCACAGCAAAAGAATGAAAAATCGCGCAGTCTGCCGCCGCAATTCCAGCGTCAGAAGCCCGTCACAAAGTCCCGCGATTCCTCAGAGCCCCTTCCAGAGCCGCCCTTCGGGGCACTCCGCGCCCGGCGCCTGCACGCAGCCGTGCAGCGTGAACAGCACCGTCTCGGCGCGTCCGATCAGGTAGTCCATCGGCACGAACCCGATAGCATCATCACGCGTGTCCGACGGCAGCGCCGTGCCGCGGTACGGCCAGGCTTCCGGGAACTGTGCGGCAAGGCTGCGATGGCCCGACGGCGCGCGGCTGTCTTCCGAGTTGTCGCGGTTGTCGCCCATCATGAAGACATGGCCCGGCGGCACCTTGAAGATCGGCGTCTCATCCAGCGATTCCGAATCCGAGAACTCGTGGATCAGGAACGACTTGGTGATGTCCTTGCCGTCCTTGTCCTTCTCGCCGGTCGGGATCGACTGGCGATACTCCGTCGCCTTGCGAACGCTGTTCTCGCCATCAGGCACGTAGGCGGTCGTGCGCACCTTCTCGCGCGGCAGCGGCTGGCCGTTGAGATAGAGCAGCCCCTGCTTCACCTCGACCGTGTCGCCCGGCAGGCCGATCAGCCTCTTGATCATCACGCGATCCGAATGCGGATGCTGGAACACGATCACGTCGCCGCGCTTCGGCATGGAAGCGAAGATCCGCTCGCTCTCGACGCAGTCCTTGGCCTGCTGCTCGTTCGGCGGGTTCTGGCACTTCTTGTCGCCCATGAAGAACATGCCGAGCCCGAACGGGATCGAGTTGCGGTTGTAGCCGTACGCAAACTTCGCCACCGCCACGCGGTCGCCGACCTGCAGAGCCGGCACCATCGACTCCGACGGGATCGAGCGCAGCTCGTAAACGAATGTGGAGAACACGAGCCAGAACGGCACGAAGATCGCGATCGTTAGCGCCGTCTCGCGGAACTCGTGGAAAATCTTCTTCTTGAGACCCGGCTTCGGTTCGCCCTCGGTCCCTGCAGCCGGCTGTTCACCGACCGGCGGTTGCGTCGAGGTATCACTCATGGACAGGCCCTTGGCGCCCGGGGCGGGCTAACACTGGAAAGCCCCATCCCGGGGCCCGCGCTATACGTTATGCGTCTCCCCCCGCCGTCAAGTCGCCCGCCTGTATAGCATCGTCCCGCCATCCTGTACGGACGTGACCAGCCCCCGCCCCTTGAGACAGTTAAGGTGTGCGACGGTCTCCCCCGTCGCCATGCCGAGACTGTCTTTCTCTATTGCCCGGGCAAACAGCGCCACGAACAGGTCGATGGCCCGTTTAGGCTCGTCCAGACGCTGCAACAGTCGTTTCATGCCCAGTTCGTGACCATCGATGAGCGCGTCCAGACGCTTGTGGGCGCCCTTGAAAGGCTCGTTGTGCGAGGGCAGCACCAGCACGTCCTCCGGCACCGTCGCCTTGAGCTTCCGGCACGAGTCCAGCCAGTCCTTCAGCGGATCGCCTTCCGGTTCCGTCGGGAACACGCTCACGTTGGAAGAGATGCGCGGCAGGATCTGGTCGCCTGAAATGAAGACATTGAGTTCCGGGCACCAGAGGCACGCATGCTCAGGTGAATGCCCGGATCCCGTGACAATCCGCCACGTCCGCCCGCCGATCGAAATCTCCTGCCCATCGCTCAGCCGGTGGAACGCGTCCGGCAGTTGTGACACCGCCTTCCCGAACCCGCCGAAACGCTCAACATATTTGTCCAGGTCTTCCTGCTCCCATCCGGCGGCGCGATAGAACTTCACGCCCGCCTCAGGCGCCTCGCGCCCCGTGTCCGCCACCAGCATCCGGCACGTCACGTATTCCAGCCGCGAGATCCACAGATCGCACTGCCATTTCCGTGTCATCCATCCGGCGAGCCCGATATGATCTGGATGCATGTGCGTGACGATCACGCGCTTCACCGGTTTCCCGCCGAGCTCTTTCTCGAAGATCGTTCGCCAGTGGCTCTTGGTCTCCGAGTTGGGGATGCCGGTGTCCACCACCGTCCACCCGTCGCCATCCTCGAGCAGCCAGAGGTTGATCCACTTCAGCGAAAACGGCAGCGGCATCCGCACCCACTTGACGCCCGGCGCGACTTCCATGGTCGTCCCCGGAACCGGTGGATCGCCAAACGGATAGTCATAACGCGCCCGCTCGGTCTTGCCCTCGAAGCCGTCCATGGCCGGCATCCTCTTCAGTGTGCGACGCAGCAAGTCTATGTCCGGACAGCCTCTGAGGGCAAACGGCCAGGTCAACGCAGCCTCACGATTGGCTACCGCCCCATAGACGCTAGTGTATCCTCACGAAAACGGGGAAGGCTGGCCATGCGCAACATCATCGGTTTCATCGTCGGCCTTTATCTCACGGTCGCGCTCGCGGTCTTCGGCGGCGCTGCGTGGAGCTTCTCGACTGAAGCGCGCTGGAAGGAGACGTGCGGTCCCGCCGGTCCCAACTGGATGCCCTGGGCCGCCTATCGCGCCATCGCCTGGCCCAAAGCCTGGCTCGATGATTCAGGAAAGCTTCGGCGCCGCGATGACATCGTCGGCTGGCTGAAAATTGAATACGGCCCGTGGAACGGCGCCTGCCCCTAGCTGTTCTCGGCTGACAGCTTGAACAGGAAGGCGGCCTGCTTAACCTTTGCCTCGATCTCGATCATGTCGAACGCCGTCGTCAGGCCCGGCTCCGCATCCGGCAGTCCCCTCGCGATCAGCGCTGCCTTCACCTTGCCCATGAAGGCAAGGTCGCTGCGCCAGTCGTCCTCAAAGAACCTGTCGATGTCTTCGTCGCTGAAAACGCCGATCACCGCTCGCGCACCGGCAACCGCCGCCGCGCTCGCCCCGCCCTTCGCGAGCTTGTCGGCGAGATAGTCGATCGCCACGCTGTAGAGCCCGATGTCGCGCGTCGCCGCCGCCTGGCTCTCACTCAGCTCTCGCTCTTCTACACACGATTTCACTGCATCGGCGAGATGCAGCCGGGCGTCGTTCAGTTCACCTTCCGGCGCTTCGTCCGTCAGGTAGGTTTCCGCCACGATGGTTGCGACCCCCCGCGCCTTCAGCGTGTCATGCACGCATGACGCGTCCTTGCTCTCCGGCGTCTGAGCACCTGCCAGAGGCGCAAGCAACGCCGCGACCGTCACGCAGGCTCCTCTCCGCAAACCCGGATACAGATGACGCGCCATATCGCTTCTCCCTTGTCCCGGCCTCAGTTGAAGACGTGGTCCACCCAGTCGGCGGACGCATAGAACCCCATGACGTTGAGCTCCATGAGCAGCAACACGTCGCCGGCAAAATCCTTCCCGACCTGCACGCCCGCCGCCTTCACCTCGCCCAGCATCCGGTCCTTCATCGGCTGGCTCGTCCGGTAGGACGCGTCGTTCAGCGCGTCGAGCTCATCATCGTCAAACGTAGACAGCGCATCCAGAACAGTATCGAGGTCCGCTTCCTTGAAGCCCCGGTCCAGCAGGTCCTCCATCAGCACGTCGGACGCCGTGCCGGTGATGCCGACCATCATCGCGATATCGACCTGATCTTCGTCCCAATGGTATTTGCTGGAGCACGCCTTCACATAGGGCTCGGCCATGTCGGCCGCGTCTTCATAGTCCCCAATAATGTCGATGCCCGAAAGCCCGGCATCGCCGATGTCGTAGAAGTCGTCCGACATGCCGATGCCGTCATAGACGCAGAACAGCTCGTCCAGCTGTTTCTCGTTGAGATCGTTATAGCCCTTCTGCGCAGAAGCTGGCATCGCGGCCAGCGCCCCTGTCGCCAGCGCCACGGCGAGCCCCATCAGTCTTGAAAACATTTCCGTCCCCTGTTCGGGCGGCCCCCCTCGCCGCCAATTGAGTCCTGCAAACGCTAGCCCCGGCGCTTCGCCATTTCCAGCGCAGGGGATTGCCTGGCCGACAATAACATCAATTTCGCGTCAGGCCTGTGGCGCGGCTGCGTTTGGCGGCCTGCTCGCCCTTTACGTAAAGCAGGCCCAAACACACTCTTCAGCAGCGCTCAGGCGACAAGGATCGCGCGGCGCGCCAAGAACGGGACTGCACCTTCCACACGGAGTAACGAATGCGCCGCTTCCTCACCGTGATCGCCGCCGCCGCGGCCCTCGCCGCTCCAGCACTGGCGCAGGGCACGCCCCCGGCGTCGTCCGTCGCTCCCGCCGGCGCCTACGTCGCCGACAAGCCGCACACCACCATCCAGTGGGCCGGCCTCCACAACGGCCTCTCCTGGTACTCGGCCCGCTTCACCAGCTTCGACATCCAGCTCACCTTTGACCCGAACGACGTCACGAAGTCGAAAGTCACCGCCACCATCGATCCGAAATCGATCGAGACCGACTACGCGAAGACGCGCCCGGCGGGGAACACGACCGACTTCAACTCCGAGCTCGCAACCGGCGACCGCTACTTCAACGCTGGCAAATTCCCACAGATCACGTTCGCCTCGACTGCTGTCACCAAGACCAGCGCCAACACCGGCAAGATGACCGGCAACCTCACCTTCCTCGGCGTGACCAAGCCGGTCACGCTCGACGTCACCTATGTCGGCAACCGCAACGACCCGCGCGCCAACAAGCACAAGGTCGGCTTCCAGTTGAAGGGCTCCTTCAAGCGTTCCGACTGGGGCATGCCCATCGGCGGCCCGATGGGCGATGAAATCCGCATCGAGATCAACTCGGAACTCGTGCAGAAGTAGGCTTACGCCGGGATGGCGGGGATCGAGACTCGAAAAAGAACGCGCCCCGCCACTTTCTCGTCACGCGCCCCCACCAGCCTCCCACCATCGCAAACGTCAGCGTTGGGGGCTGGCCGATGGACGACCGCGAGGCCGAGCGTGATCACATTGACCGCGTGATCCGGCATGTTGAAGCAAAGCTGATGAAAGCCGCGCACGGCCCCGCAAGCTCACGGGACCTGGCCGCTCTCGCCGCCCTCCACGAAAGGCGCCGCCGCCTGACCGCACCCGGCAGCGGCGGGTCCTGACCCCCACGACTTTTACTCGCATTGCCCAGGCTTGGGCGATCGGCCGCCTGTCTATATCTTCCAGCATGGGGACGTCGCCGATAGAGAGCCAACCCATGCGCCTCGCCGCCCTGCTCGCGCCGCTAGCCCTCACCGCCTGCGCCCTTTCCGCCACGCAGACCCCGCAGGCGCTGCAATCCCTCCCCGCCGGCGCCTACCAGCTCGAGAAGCCCCACGCCTCTCTTCTCTTCCGCGTAAAGCACATGGGGCTCTCCAGCTACACCGCGCGCCTCACCGATTTCGACGCCACGCTCGACTTCGACCCGAAGAAGCCCGCAGCGTCCCATGTGAAGGCCATCATCAATCCCATGTCGGTGCAGGCCGACCACCCCACCGACAAGGACTGGGACCGCCGCATCGGCGAGGAGCTGATGGAAGGAAAGCAGTTCCCGCAGATCATCTTCGAATCCACCAAGGTCGAGACCACGGGCGAGTTCACCGGCAAGGTCACGGGCAACCTCACCTTCATGGGCGTCACCCAGCCCGTCACGCTGGACGTCACCTACAACGGCTCGCTCAACGACGCCCCGCTCTACCAGTTCCGCCCCGCCGTCGGCTTCTCGGCCCGCGCCCATCTCACCCGCAGTGACTTCGGCCTCGTCGCCTACCGCTCAATCGTCTCGGACGATGTCGAGATCATCATCGAGGCGGAATTCACGAAACACTAGCCTTGCACGCGATCGTAAGGCTTCGCGCCACGCCGCGCACGCCGAGGAACTCTGTCTGGTCCAGAATGTCGTAGTCCCCGCCACACTGCTCGCGAGCCCTGACCTCGCACTCCATCGGGGACTGATAGTCGCCGCTGCAGCGAACTGCGTAGGCAATCCGTCCGTCAGTCGCCCTCAGCTGCTCGCTCGACGCGGGCGGATCGTCAGAGGCGCACCCCGCCAACCCCAGCCCCATCGCCAGCACCCCCGCGACCCAACGCCCGTTTCGTGCCATATCACCCCCACCCACCTGCCTGCGTAGAGGACCATGCCATGACCGCGGATGCCACCCAGCCGGACGCCGTCCCGACCTCCACCACCCAGCAGCAGCGCTACACCGCCGTAGCGATCGCCCTCCACTGGGCCATCGCGCTTCTCATAATCGGCCTGCTCGCGGTCGGCTGGACCATGGACTACCTGATCCCCGGCGGCCCCGGCAGCCCGAAGACCGCGATCATCCAGCTGCACAAGTCCTTCGGCATCACCGTCCTCCTGCTCACCATCGCCCGCATCCTCTGGCGCCTGATGAACCCGCCGCCGCCCGAGCCGCCCATGCCGGCCGCGCAGAAGCTCCTCGCCAACACGGTCCACGTCCTTCTCTATGTCGTGATGCTGGCGATGCCGCTCACCGGCTGGATCATGGCCTCGGCCGAGATCGACAAACACGAGACGCTCTTCTTCGGCACATTCCCCTTCTACACCCCCGGCGTCGCGGGCCTGCCGCTCGAAACGCGCGAACCGATCGCCGAGACGACGGAGTTCCTCCACCACAACCTCGCCTTCGTCATCCTCGGGCTCCTGTTCCTCCACGTCGCGGGAGCCGTGAAGCACCAGTTCGTCGACAAGGACGGCCTGCTCGCGCGCATGGCTCCCGGCCTCTTCGGCCGCACACGGGGCCCTGTAGACAACGGCCACGGCGCCATCTGGGCCTTCGGCGCCGCGATCGTGCTGTTCGGCGCCGTCGCCGGCCTCTCTTTCGCCGCGCCTCCCTCGGATGCGCCTCCCACCATCACCGCCGACCAGAACCAGGCCCCCGCATCGAAAGCGCCCGTATGGACCGTCGATTATGGGAAGAGCTCCATCGTCTTCCGCTATGGCTATATGGGCCGCGCGTATGAGGGCCGCTTCCCGGAGTGGACCGCGCAGATCCAGCTCGACACCGATGCGCCCGCGCACCCCGACACGCCGGTCGACGGCTATGTCCGCGTGGTCATCCCCACCGCCAAGATCAGCACAGGCGAGCCGTATTTCGATGAAAACGTCACGCAGGGCTACTGGTTCGATAGCGCCAAGAACCCCGAAGCGACCTTCGAAGTGAAGGGCGGCCTCTTCAAACTTAGCGATACTCAATATGAAGCCACCGGCGTCCTGCACCTGAAGGGCCTCGACTACCCCGTGCGCCTCCCCTTCACCCTCGCGATCGACGGCAAGACCGCGAAGATGCATGGCGAGGTCTCCCTCAAGCGCATGGCGATGAACATCGGCACGGGCACACCTACCGAGGCCAAGGGTGACGCCGAGTGGGTGGCGGACGATGTCGGCGTCGTCATCGACGTCACCGCGACGCGCCAGTGAGGCTCGATGCGAGGCCTCACGCGCGACCCCGACTCGCGACTCGGATTCCGTCCTCGCGAAACGCTTCAGGCGCCTCTCGCGAGTCGAAATCGGAGTCGTGCGAGGCTCTTGAGAGGTCAAAAACTGTGTCACTCATGCCACAGCGCGTGATCGAAATGCGCGACATGGAGTTCCGCTTCGAGACGCGCGCGAGACGCCTCGATGACCGCTCGCGGCGCCTTCGCGGGCGCCGCATCGTGCTCGTCTGCGGACTCGAAAAACGATGAACTCGGATTCAGAAAAGGCGCCTCGCGCGCCCGCGCGCGTCCTCGGCGCCGACCCGGCCGCGCTCGACGAAGCGGCCCGCGTCCTCCTCGCCGGCGGGCTCGTCGCGGTGCCCACCGAGACCGTCTACGGGATCGCCGCCGACGCCACCAACGGCGCCGCCGTCGCCGCGATCTACACAGCCAAGGGTCGCCCCTCCTTCAACCCGCTCATCTGCCACGTCGCGGACCTCGCGATGGCGGAGTCCCTCGCCGTCTTCGGTCCGCTCGCGCGCCGCCTCGCGGAGCGCTTCTGGCCTGGCCCGCTCACGCTCGTCCTCCCGCGCGCGCCGTCATGCCCGGTGCATGAGCTCGTGACCGCTGGCCTGCCCTCAATCGCGCTTCGACAACCCCAACACGTTGCAACTCTTGGAATTATTTCGCGCGTGGGGCGACCTCTCGCGGCTCCATCGGCCAACCCATCAGAGCAGTTGAGCCCCACGACAGCGGATCACGTAGCCTCCGGACTCGGCTCGAAGATCGACCTCATCATCGACGGCGGCGCGTGCCCCGCGGGTCTTGAATCGACCATCGTCGCACCCGGCGAAGACGGCGCCGTGCTCCTCCGTCCGGGCGCTCTTGCGCGCTCCGGGATCGAGTTGCTCACAGGCCCGCTGAGGTCGCCTGACGCCGCCAAGGGCATCGTCGCACCCGGCATGTTGAGGCGCCACTACGCACCCCGCGCGCGCCTCCGACTCGGCGCCACTCACGTCGAGTCAGGAGAGGCCTTCCTCGCCTTCGGGGCGCCGCCGGAGGGTGTTTCACCTTCTCTCAACCTTTCGATTCGCGGTGACCTCTCGGAGGCGGCGTCGAACCTCTTCGCGATGCTGCGCGTGCTCGACTCGACTCACTCCGCGATCGCCGTGGCGCCCATTCCGGAGGTCGGACTCGGCGAGGCGATCAACGATCGCTTGCGAAGAGGTGCTGCACTCTCGTGACAAGATAGTGTATGTACAGATTCGTTGAGTCGGATTTCCGATCGGAGAAGACTCAACTTCATCGGTGTCAGCTCGCTAGCGAGTGAAGCACCAGGGACCACTCAAGGAGACTTAGAATGGCCACTGCCAAAAAAGCTGCGAAGAAGCCCGCCAAAGCCGCCGCCAAAAAACCGGCGAAGAAGAAGAAGTAGGCTTTAGGCTCTTCGCATTGGGCAGCCAGTCCTTGGCTAGTGCCTCTCTCGAGAGGCCGCCCAATTCCCAGAGACTAGTGTAGCATTCCTCGTGCCCACCCGGTCCTCCGGGTGGGCACGAACACTTTCAGGCCCTGCTTTTCAGCACCGCCCCTGCGCCAATGGCGGCATCACCCCTGTGCATAACCACCATCGTCGGCCTCCCCCGCTCGGGGGGAGAAGAATGTCGGCACGGTTCGTACGAATCCAACGCCTTGGGCGTTGGACATCCACGCCCCCACTCCCAGCAATCTCAATGCCCTGACCATCCCGCCCCGTGGGACAGCCAGAACCACGATCCCTCCACCCGTGTCCGCGGCCCTATGTTCCCAGCATGACCCAGGACGACGCCCCTCCTCAGAGGTCAGCCGGGAGCCCCCACTGCTCAAGCCGCGCGGGCATGGTCGCATGCTCAAGCCGCTCCCGCTCGCCTGGCGGCTCGAAGCCATCCTCCGCGTCTGCACCGATTCATCGCCGCGCATCGCGCCCCTCGCCGCCCACATGAAGCGCGGCCGCGTCCTGCTCGTCGCGACACGCGCCAGGCCTCAGCCCATCCGCCTGCCCCGCACCTTTCCGGCACTCAACCGGCTCGGGGCGATGATGGGGCTGGCCATCCTCAGGCAAGGCGACAGCTCCTGGTCTCCCGCCACAACCAGGCCGGACCAACCTCCAGGAGCCTCCGGCGGGGATGCGGACGCATGATCAAAGTAAACGCCCGACAATGCGACAGCAGAACCCTGCCCTGCACGGGCATTACGCAGACGACATTCTGCTTCCGGTAGAATTCAGGGTCGAAGCCCCTCGGGAAGACGGTCTTTTTGAATTGTAGCTGTCTCAATCGGCAGCTACTGTCTGGCCTGCCAGGGGGTGGCGAGTGGTGCGGGACCTTACCAATGCTTGAGATCGCTGCGGTCGTTCTCGCAGTCCTTGTGGGACTGCTTCTGATCTTCCTCGTTTACCGTGCTGCACGCACCTACGACGCGGGCGCTCACGCCACCTTCATCACCACGAAGGGCGGCGACTTCTATGGCGCGCTGCGTGCGCCCATCACCATCTGGGATCCCCGCATCCGTGTTCTGCGCGATCGCAATGCGCCGGCCATCTCCATCATCACGACCGACGCCTCGGGTGGCAATTTCGAGAAATCGCTCGTCAACCGCCGCACCGGCGAGATTTCACTGCGCGTCCACACCATCGCGCCACGCCCCTTCGTCACACGCACCTCCGACAAGCGTCAGTTGATCATCCGGGCCAAGGTCGCCTTCCAGCTCGATATCGACCGCATCATCATCCCGACGCAGATGGAAAGCTTCGGCACCGCCTTCGCCGCCCGCGTCGAGAACCTGTTCGACAACGCCATCGGCGAGCACGAGGACCAGGACGTCTTCGCCAAACAGCGCGACATCGAAGCCGCCGTCCTGCGCCAGCTCCAGGACATCGAATTCCCGGCCGATCCCAACCACGCCCAGGGCATGCAGCTCGGCATCAAGGTCTACGAGGCCATGTTCTCGTATGAGCCGGCCGTTAAGCCAATCAACAAGGACCTCTCCAACGGCCCGATGGCCTACGACAACGAGCACCTCGACGATCTCGTCGACATGCTCGAGAAGGCCAACCCGGCCACGGTCGAAGTCCTGATGCGCATGCTGGAAATGCAGACCCGTCAGAACATCGTGCAGATGCTCTGTAACTCAGGCGGCCTCGTCGCCTTCACGGCCGCCGAGCTCGGCCTGTCGGAGCGCACGGTTGAGCGCGCTTCCAACGGCGCCAATATCATGAAGGCTGCGGCCAATCCGGCGGTGGAAGTTCCGGTTGCAACCCCAAACGGCGCCACGCCCTCACCAGTGGCCGCGCCAGTCGATCCGGCCACCGCCTATTACAGCCTCGGCGCCCCCAAGGGCCAGAAGAAGGCCGAAGCCGAGACCAAGACCTAGGATGACGATCGAACGCGAAGACCAGCTCGACGGCCTCAAGCACATCGGCCGCATCGTGGCCCAGGCGCTTGAAGCCATGCGAGGCGCCGCCGAGCCGGGGATGACCACCGCCGATCTCGACGCCATAGGCGCTGAGTTCCTCGCACGCGAGGGCGCGACGTCCGCCCCGAAAGTCACCTACAACTTCCCTGGCGCCACCTGCATCAGCATCTTCCCGGCGATCGCCCACGGCATCCCGAACAAACAGGTCCTGAAGGCTGGCCAGCTGGTCAACATCGACGTCTCCGCCGAAAAGAATGGCTACTTCGCCGACACCGGCGCCAGCTTTCTGCTCAAGGGCGGCCCCAGACATAAACAAGATGGGCGCCTCGAAATCCTCTGCCGCGATGGCAAACGCGCGCTCTGGACCGGCATCCGGCAGGTGAGACCCGGAGCGCCCCTCAACGCCCCCGGCATCGCCATCGAGGAATTCGCCCGCAAGCACCGCTACACGCTGGTCCGCAATCTCGCGAGCCACGGCGTCGGCGGCGCCCTCCACGAAGAGCCAGGCGAAATCCCAACGTGGAAAGACCTGTCCGAACGCCGCCGCATCAATGAAGGCCTCGTCTTCACCCTCGAGCCGTTCCTGTCCTTGGGCGCCGGCTGGGCAATCGATGGCCATGACGGCTGGACCCTCTACGCCGACAAGCAGAACGCCCCCACGGTCCAGTACGAACACACGCTGGTCGCCACGAAGAACGGCCCGGTGATCACGACCCTCGCAGCCTAGAGCACGCGCCCCGGGTTCATCCGTCCATCGGGATCGAGCGCCTTCTTCACCGCGCGCATCATGTCCATCTCGACCTGCGATTTCCGCCAGGCCAGCTCATCGCGCTTCAGGCGTCCGATGCCATGCTCCGCCGAGATCGACCCGTTGAGGCTTGCGATCAGATCGTGGATCGCCTCGGATACTGGCAAGCCGTCCTTGCTCACGAATGCATCCTGATCGGCCCCGGCCGGCGGCGTCACGTTGAAATGGATGTTGCCATCCCCCACATGCCCGAACGCGATGATGTCGACGCCAGGCCGCAGCGAGGACGCCAGCGCCGCGCCACGCTCCATGAACTCCGCCACCCGCGACACCGGCACGGAGACGTCATGCTTCAGCGCCTTGCCGTGGGCGCGCTCGGCTACCGCGATGTTCTCGCGGATCTTCCAGACCATCGCCTTCTGGCTTTCGTTCTCGCAGATCGCCGCATCCGCCGCGACGCCCTTCTCCAGCGCGTCGCCCAGCAGGGTCTCCATCATCTCACGAGCTCCCTCCTCGCGCGGCAATGACAGCTCCACCAGAACTCGCCACGCCGCTGTGCTTGGCAGTGGATCGCGCGTATCTGGAATGTGCTTAAGCACCAGTTCGAGCCCCAGCTTCGGCACGATCTCGAACCCTGTCACGGCCCCGCCGCTCATCGCCTTCGCGATCTGCAGCAGCTCCACCGCCTTCGCCGGGCTCTCGACCACGGCCCAGGCTGTCTCCTTGACCGCCGGTTTCGGGAACAGCTTCAGCGTCGCCGCCGTCACGACGCCCAGCGTGCCCTCAGCTCCGATGAATAGTTGCTTGAGGTCGTAACCCGTATTGTCCTTGCGCAGCCCTCGCAGCCCGTTCCAGATGCGCCCGTCCGGCAGCACCGCCTCTATGCCCAACACGAGATCGCGCATCATTCCGTAGCGCAGTACACCGACGCCGCCCGCATTCGTCGAAATCAGGCCACCGATCATCGCAACGCCCTGTGCGCCCAGCGCCAGCGGGAAAAGCTTGCCGTGCTCATCCGCGATCTCTTGCGCGCGCGTGAGTACGACCCCTGCTTCCAGCGTCATTGAATTGTTCAGCGTATCGACCTCGCGCACCTTGTTCATGCGCTTGAGCGAGATCAGCACCTCGCCCTGAGGGACCGAACCATTGACCATGCCGGAATTGCCGCCCTGCGGGTTCACCGCAAAGCCATACTCGGCGCACAGCGCCATCGCCTTCGAGACGTCCTCGGTCGTCGCCGGCTTCACCAGTACAGGCGTCGAGCCCTTCCACCGCCCGCGCCAGTCGCTGATGTGCGGATCGATCTCCTGAGGGTCGATGGATACGCCCTTCGGCCCCAGCGCCTCGGTAAGGCGGGCGATAAACTGGTTGGTGCGCGTGCCGATGTCGTCAGCCATGGCGTACTCCTAGCCGATAAGGTCGTCCGGGCTGCAGGCCTTCACGCCTTTCACGATCTTTGTCGTGATGAACAGGCTGTCGAGCTCGCCCTCGAACCGGAGACCCTTCTCGGTCTGCTTCGTCGTGTAACAGGACGGGGTTCTATACCCGTCATCCTCGTAGGCAAAACAGGCCTGGCCGGTTCCCGAAATGGTGAGTTTGCCATGCATGACGCCGCCGGGCGTGTAGTACATCGTATCGCCATCGGGCTGGATGCATTCGCGCCAAGAAAACCCGAAGGTGGGCGAATATCCTGTCATCTCGATGCCGAACAGCGCCTCGCGAAGCTTCGCGCCGTTCAGCACATAGCCGTCCTTCACCACCTGCCCCAAGGCCGGCGCCGCCATCGCGGCCGCCACGAACCCCGCCAGGAAAAGCCTGCGCATCAGCCAGCTCCGAACCTCCGCCAAATCTGCCATAGCCGGCGGGCGGAACTAAGGCCCGTTCGGCGCCCTGACGGTGACTTGACGCGGCCGCTACGCCTTCCATGCTCGGCAAAAATCCGAGGAGACGCCCATGCCCTACGCCCCGTTCGATCTTGAAGGAAAAGTCGCTCTCGTGACCGGCGGCAATCGCGGCATCGGGTTCGGCTTTGCGCAGGCCCTCTACGACGCGGGCGCCGCCGTCGCAATCTGGGGTTCGAACGAAAAGAACAATGCCGAAGCCGTGAAGAAGCTGGGCAGCGGCGCCAGGGCCTGGACCGTCAACGTCGCCGACGAGAAGCAGGTCGCCGAGGCAATGCGCGAAGTCGCCGGCCATTTCGGCCGCATCGATAGCGTGTTCGCCAACGCCGGCATTGGCGGCGGCGCCAAATCCTTCGCCGAATTCCCGACCGACGTTTACCGCCGCGTTCTCTCGGTCAACCTCGACGGCGTTTTCTTCACCCTGCGCGAAGCGGCCAAGCACATGGTCGAGCGCGCCAAGGCAGGCGATCCAGGCGGCTCGCTGGTCGGCGTCGCCTCGCTCGCAGCGATCGAGGGCGCGGCCCGCAACGAGGCCTACGCCGCCACCAAGGGCGCGGTGATCTCGATGATGAAATCCATCGCCGTCGAACACGCCCGCTATGGCGTCCGCGCCAACTCGATTCTCCCCGGCTGGATCGCCACCGACATGACGCAGGCCGCGCAGGACAACTCCGCTTTTGCGGAGAAAGTCATCCCCCGCGTGCCCGCCCGCCGCTGGGGCGAACCAAAGGACTTCGGCGGCGTCGCTGTCTATTTGACGTCGGATGCCTCCAGCTACCATTCCGGCGACAGTTTCGTCATCGACGGCGGCTATTCGATTTTCTAGGCAGCAAACAACCGGGATTGGGAGGACAACATGATCCGCAAGTTTCTTCTGGCCGGCGCCACGCTGGTTATTCTGGCGGCCTGCAATGCGGCCAGCGGCAGCGGTACGCCCGTGCCGAAAACCGACGCCGACAAACAGAAACTGGCCGGCGAGATCGCCACGATGATGAGCGATCCCAAGATGTTCGACAACATGTTCGATTCCATGAGCGCATCGATGACGCCGGTTTTCGATAACCTGTGCAACACCGTGCCTGCCGACAAGAAAGCGGATTGCCCTGCCCGCATGGCTGCCGTGCGCCCCCTCGTCGAGGAAACAATGAAGGAATCGAAGGATCAGGTGAAGGCCCTGATGCCGGACATGATGAAAGACATGGGTGACATCATGGCCTCGACCTACACCGGCGAGGAACTTGCGAAGATGCATGACTTCTACAGTTCGCCCGAAGGCCGCGCGATCGTTCAGAAGCAGCCGCAGGTGATGGCGCAGTACATGCCCAAGGCGATGCAGCGCATGCAGGCCGTGCAGATGGACATGATGCAGAAAATGCAGAAGCGGGTGGCCGAAGCGCTGGGCGCAGCCACGGCTCCGCCGAACTGATTGCTCGTGGAATGGATCGATCCGATGCCGCGCTGATGGCTTTGTCAGCGATGCCGCCCATTTGATCTCGTGACCCGAGTTCAGAGGGGCGAACGGGGCGGTTTGCGGCTCGCGCCTCCTTGACGGCATTAATCTTGGCCGCTCACTTTTGGCGGCACTCGCCCGTAGGGGACGGGCGCGGCGCGGGAATTGCTGCGGCGCCATGGAATTTCCGGCGCGTCAGGCGTTCGGTGGGACGAGACATGACGTTTACCAACAACACCAAGCGGCGACTGCCCCTTCTGGACGATAGCCGTTTTAACTCCTTAACGGTCCGCGCGATTGTGCTCCTTATTGGCGCGGTGCTTTGCGCACTGGGCATCGCACAGATCGTGGAAATGTTTCTCGAAAACACCGCCTACCCTGCCAACACCGATCTCAGCCTCTATCTCCGCGCCGCGGACACTGTTCTCGCTGGCGGGAACCCCTACGACCGGACCATCAATACGGGCTTCGATATCTACGGGTATCCTCCGCTCCTGGCGGATGTCCTAGCGCTGATGTCGGCTACCATCGGCGCCAACGCCATTCACACCCTCTGGCCGTTTCTGTGCGCCGCCAGCCTGATCGCCTCAATTGTCCTGGTCTGCCGCGGGTTCGGCGTCAGGATCGGCTGGCACTGGATCGTGCTGATCATCGGACTGCTGTCGCTTAGCCGCCTCGTCCGCATCGACATCTATCACGGCCAGGTCAACTTCTTCATTCTGCTACTGGTCGTCGGAAGCCTTCTGCTGCGGGCCCGTGGGCAGTTGATCCTCGCTGCACTTTGTCTCGCGATTGCGATGTCCCTGAAGCCGTTCTTCGGAATCCTTGCGATCTATTTTGTCGTCCGCAAGGACTGGCGAATGGCGATCTACTCGGTCGGTCTGGGAGCGGTTGTCTTCTTCCTGTCGTTTGTGCCGCTCTACGCAACGGTCATCGAGAGCTTCCAGGGCTGGCGCGACGCCTCATCGCAACTGATCACGGGCGCCTCGGGCGCCCGCGGAGACAACCAGTCTCTCTACGGCTTGTTCCTCCGCATGTTCACCACAACGCCGTTCTCGACGCCGTGGCTGGAGAACTCAACACTGGTTCCAGTGTTCACAACGCTCGGCGTCGTGGTTGCCGGCGCATTTGCCTGGTTCCTCTTTTCCAGCCCGCGCAACGCGGTTCCAGCCCTCGCGCCTCAACGGCTCCCGGTCGCCCTGCTGGAATGCACGACGGTCCTCGCGCTTTCGCTCGCATGCGGCCCCTACACCGAGGGCGACCATATCTTCTTTACGCTCGCGGCGCTGGCCGTGACGATCATCCTCGGCGTGGAACGCTGGCGGGACCAAGGTCCCCACACGAAGCTCTGGATCGCCACAGCGCTTGCGTGGTCAATCTCCGTTGGCTTCATCGCATTGCCCAAATCGGTCTGGTTCACGCTTGGAACTCCGGGCTCTTACAATGACCTGAGCGGTAGCCTCATCCTGCTGAGCGGCCGCAACGGCCTGCTGCTCCTGCTGGCAGGCGCGATGACCGCGATAACGCTTGGCATGGAACGGCGCTCGGCAGGCCAGCAGGTCAGCGCCGCATGACCACCAGCAAGGCTCGCCGGGAGCGCGGTGGAGGGTCTATAAAACCCCATGGTTAACGGCGACAGGCCCCAAGGCATGTCGCTTGCAAGCCACGACCGGGTTACAACGAAAGCACCAGCATGCTGCAAGCCGTCGCCGAAAACATCGCCATCGCTCGCCGCGGGCCCGAGATTTCCGTTGTCGTGCCGACCTTCAACGAGCGCGACAATGTCGAGCTGCTGGTCGACAAGATCGAGAAGGCTCTGGGCGGGGAAGCCTGGGAAGTCGTGTTTGTCGACGACGACTCCACCGACGGCACGCGCGATGTCATCAATCGCATGTCGCAGCGCGATCCCCGGGTCCGCTGTATCCACCGTATTGGCCGTCGCGGCCTTTCGTCCGCCGTCATCGAAGGGATGCTCAGCACGAGCAGCCCGTTCATAGCCGTGATGGACGCCGACCTGCAGCATGACGAAGCCATCCTACCGGACATGCTCGCCAACCTGCGGCGTGGCGGCGCCGACGTGGTGATCGGCTCGCGCTATGCAAGCGGAGGCGGCGTTGGCGAATGGGACGGCACGCGCCAGTCCTACAGCCGCTTTGCCACCATGCTGTCGAAGATGGTCCTCAAGGCCGATGTCAGCGACCCCATGAGCGGTTTCTTCATGACCACGCGCGAGGCCCTGTACGGGTCCGTCCGGGGATTGTCACTGCGCGGGTACAAGGTGCTGCTCGACCTGCTGGCCTCGAGCTCGAAGCCGCTGAAAACGGCGGAACTTCCCTACCAGTTCCGCACGCGGGTCCACGGCGAAAGCAAGCTCGATACGATGGTCGCCATCGAGTTCCTCGAAATGCTGCTGGACAAGACGATCGGCAAGATCGTTCCCACGACCTTCATCATGTTCATGGCGGTTGGCGGAGCCGGCGTTCTCGTCCACTTCGCCGTTCTCAGCGTCAGCATGTTTGCGTTCGGCCAGCAGTTTGCGATGGGCCAGACGATCGCGGCAGTCGTCGCGATGACATTCAACTTCTTCGTCAACAACCTGCTCACGTATCGCGATCGCCGTCTCAAGGGCTTCTGGCCGGTTGTTCGCGGCCTCGCGACCTTCTACGCGGTGTGTGGCCTTGGCCTTTTTGCGAACGTCGGCATCGCCAACTACATGTTCGCCCAGAACTCGAGTTGGTGGCTCGCTGCCATCGCCGGTATTCTTGTCGGCGCGGTGTGGAACTTCGCGGCCAGCAAGGTCTTCACCTGGCGCGGCGCCTGAGCCGGCCGCCGCAGGGCGCATATTGACAGCCCCGATACTGACACTAACTGTCAGTACATGGCTGACGACGAGAAGCGCTACACCGCCGAACAGCTCGCTGCACTTGCAGGCGTCTCGCTGCGCACCGTGCGTTACTATGTGCAGGAAGAGCTGATCGACCGGCCGCTCGCGCGCGGGCCGGGCGCGCATTTCACTGACGTCCACCTGCGCCAGCTCAAGCGCTGTAAGCTGCTGCAGGATTGGGGCTTCGATCTCGAGACGATCCGCGACAAGTCGGAATCCTTCCAGTCGATCCTCGATGGCTATGCGATCGACGCCAACTTCATGAGCCATGGCGCAACGCTGCGCGCCTTGTTCGGGTCGCCGGGCAACGAGCCCACGGGCCTCACCGCGAAGCAGACCGACGCGGTGAAGGCCGCCGTCCAGCGCCTGCGTGGCAAGACCGCGAAGCCGCTGGAAACGAAATTCGCCAACGAGATCGTCCCCTTGGCCGATGGCATCGACCTGGTGATCGACAGGACGCGCTATGACATCCCCTCGCCCAAGGATCTCGTCGAGATCGCCCTCCTCGTCCGCAAATCGTTCGATCCGCTCAGGCGCCGCGACGAGGATGACGATGACTGACCTCGCTGCTCTTCGCCGCGAGTACGCCCAAAAAATGCTGGAGCGCGCGGGCGTTTCCTCGCCCCGGCTGGAAGACGCCTACGCCACAATCCCGCGTGAGGATTTCCTCGCCCCCGGCCCATGGTCGCTGTTCAGCCCCTCCGGTTACGGCAAGACGAAGGATGCCGATCCGAAGCATCTCTACGACGACGTGCTCGTCGCCCTCGTGCCGGAAAAGCGCATCAACAATGGCCAACCCTCCGGCCATGCGATGTGGATCAACGCCGCCGATCCAAGGCCCGGCGAGCATGTCGTCCATATCGGCGCAGGCACGGGTTATTACACCGCCCTGCTCGCTCACCTCGTGGGCCCTACCGGCCGCGTCACAGCGATCGAATTCGACGCCGACCTCGCGGCGAGGGCTCTCGCAAACCTGAAGCCCTGGCTGAACGTCGCGTTGCTGCACGGCGATGGCGCCGTGCTGTCCTTCGATCCGGCCGACGTCATCTACGTCAACGCGGGCGTCACGCGTCCCGCGAACAGCTGGCTCGACAATCTGAAGCAAGACGGCCGCCTCGTACTTCCGTTCACCGCCTCCACAGGTCCGGGTCAGTTTCCGCCCGGCGTGATGTTCCGCTTCGAGCGGCGTGGCGATGAATATCTCGTCAACGTCATATCGGCCGCCGGCTTCGTACCGTTCGAAGGCCTGCGCGAACCGGAGCACGACGAGGCGCTGTCCAAAGCCTTCGCCGATGGCGACGTTAAACGCGTCACCCGCTTGGTGCGCGGCGGCGACTGGCCGGACGACAATGTCTGGCTGCGGGGGCCCGGCTGGATACTTCTCGGCGATCACGCCGGAGGCGGCGGAAAAATCCCGCAAGCCGGCGGTGGCGCGCGGGCGTGAACAGGCGGGCAGAACCGTCTCCTAAGGTCATAGTTGACAGGCGGCGCGGGCTTCCTACCCTGATGACAGGGTCAGGTTCGCACGAGACGAACTGGAAACAATGATGGGCGCTTCAGCTGGACGCGTGATTGCGGTCGGACTGCTGCTTGGACTGTACATGACTGTCCTCGGGTGGCTGGGAAACAACCTGCTGCTTGGCGATGACTGGGATCGCGCTGGCCTTATGGCCGCCAATCAGGTTGTGCTGCCCTATCCCGGTCTCGTGCGCGAGGTGATCAGTCTCGTCTTCGATTTCGTCTATGGGATCTGCATGGCGTGGCTGTATTCGAAGACGAGCGATCGTTCGCTCGGCTTCTCCTTCAAGTTCGCCGCCATTTTCTGGCTCGTCACGATAATCACCCTCTACGTCGCCGTGATCAACTCGCGCTTCCTGCCGTGGGATGTCGCCGTGAAGACCACACTTCTGGCATTGGCGATCGGCGTGCCGATCGTCTTTGTGCTTCCGCGCGTGCTGCCTGCATATGCGCAGCCCACTCAGCATCACGATAATCGATAAAAACCTCTCGCCCACGTCAATCGGCCCTGCTAAGCCTCGGCGTTCCAGATTCGAGAGAAGAGACAGAGCTATGATGAAGCTGCGCCTTGCCGTCGCCGCCCTTCTGTCCGGCCTCGCCCTTGCCGGGTGCAACCAGGCCAACGGTCCTGGCGAAGGTTTCGCGGCCTGCGACGCCACCGATGTTCCCGCCAAGGCGCAGACCGGAGGCGGCCTCTCGATCGCTCCGCTCGCGTTCACCTGCAAGAAGCTGCCGAACGGCCTGCGCGTCTATGCGATGCCGGACAAGAACACGGCCAACGTCTCGGTCACGGTCTGGTACGATGTCGGCTCGAAGGATGATCCAGCCGGCCGCTCAGGTTTCGCGCACCTCTTTGAACACCTGATGTTCAAGTCGACTATCAACCTTCCGCCCGAAGGCTTCGATCGGCTGACTGAAGACGCCGGCGGCTTCAACAACGCCTCCACCTGGAACGACTTCACGAACTATTACGAGACCGTCCCCGCCAACCATCTCGAGCGCGTGCTCTGGGGCGAAGCCGATCGCATGGGCTCGCTCGTCATCGATGAGGCTAACTTCAAGTCAGAACGTGAAGTGGTGAAGGAGGAGCTGCGCCAGTCCTACCTCTCCAACCCGTATGGCAAACTCCTCGGCCTCTATCTCTACCAATCGGGCTTCTCGGTTCACCCCTATGGCCGCCCCGGCATCGGCTCGATCGAGAACCTCGACGCCTCCACCATCGAAGACGTCCGCGCCTTCCACGCCGCCTACTACCGGCCGGACAATGCCGTCCTCGTGGTCTCGGGCAATTTCGACGAGGCGACACTCGATGGCTATGTGAAGAAATACTTCTCCGGCATCGCGACGCCCAAACGCGCCATTCCGCGCGTCACGGCAGTTGAACCGGCCCGCACCGAAGCGAAGTCTTATACTGTCTATGAGCCGAACGTGCCGCTGCCGGCGGTCGTCGTCTCCTGGCCTTCGCCGGATGCGGCGAGCCCGGACAATGCGGCGCTCACGCTGATGGACGCGATCCTGCTGCGGGGTAAATCCTCGCGCCTCTACCAGTCGCTCGTCTATCAGCAGCAGGTGGCGGCCGACATCGGCTCCAACTTCGACATCACGGCCCAGCCGGGGATCTACGCGCTCTATGCGATCCTCTCCGACGGCAAGACCGCCGAACAGGGCCTAGCGGCGCTGAAGGCTGAAATCGCCAAGATGCGTGACACGCTGGTGACGCCGGCCGAGCTGGATGAAGCCCGCAACGAGCTGATCACCGCAGCCCTCGAGGGTCGGGAAACCTCTGATGGCCGCGCTGACGATCTCGCACGCAGCGTCATCCTCTATCGCAACGCCAAGGCGTCGGACGAAATGCTCGCCAAGCTGCAGACCGTGACCGCCGAAGACATTCAGCGCGTCGCCAAGTCGATCATGGACGACACGAAGTCCGTCACGATCAACTATCTGCCCGAAGCGACACAGAACGGCGCGGCCGAAGCGACCTTCGCGGATGCTCCGACGATCCAGACCTCGAAGATCGACATCGCGGCAGCCGACATCCCGGTCTACACCCTCGCCGCCGAAGGCCAGCGCAAGCTGCCGCCGGAAGCCGGCCCGCCTGTCGCCGCCAAGGTTCCAGGCGCCAGCGAGAAGACGCTGGCCAACGGCCTGCGCGTCATCGTCGCCAACAAGCCGGGCCTGCCGCTGATCAGCGCCAGCCTGCGTATCTCTGCCGGCAGCGCTTTCGATCCGGCCGGCAAGGCCGGCCTTGCCTCGATGACGGCTGATTTAACCACGCGCGGCACCAAAACCCGCTCGGCGACGCAGATCGCCAGCGAGATCGAAAGCCTCGGCGCAGCGATCGGCGCGGGCTCAGGCCCCGATGCCACCGATGTCTCGGTCTCCACGCGTTCCGATAAGGTGAAGCAGGCCTTCGCAATCATGGCGGATGTCGTGCAGAACCCCGTCTTCGCGCAGGCCGAACTCGATCGCGCGCGCCAGGAAACGCTCGACAACATCAAGGTCCAGCTGACGCAGCCCCGCGCTGTCGGTAGCCTCGCGATGAACCGCGCGATATTCGGCGGCGGCCCTTATGGCGGCACGCCGACGGTCCAATCCATCTCCAGCCTGAAACAGCCTGAACTGGCTGCCTTCCATGGCGAGAAATGGCGCCCTGACGCGGCCGTGCTTGTCATCGCGGGCGACGTCACGCCGGAAGCCGGTTTCGCCCTTGCTGAAGAAGCCTTCGGGGCATGGGCCAAGCCTGCGACACCGCTTGCGGCGGCGCCCGCCGCCGGCGCCCCGGCCGCTCCGCGTGCGGTGACGCTCGACATGCCGAAGATCGGCCAGGCAGCGGTCTTTCTCGGCCGCACGGGTCCCTCGCGCCTGTCGGATGATTATTATGCGACGGCTGTTGCGAACAACGTGCTGGGCGGCGGCTACTCTGCCCGCCTCAACGCCGAGATCCGCATCAAGCGCGGCCTCTCCTACGGCGCCAACGCTTCGCTCGCAGCGCGCAAGCAGCCTGGCCCGATTGTCGCCGCCGCGCAGACACGCAACGAGGCGGTGCCGCAGGTGGTCGACCTGATGATCTCCGAGTTCACCCGCCTCGG
This sequence comes from Hyphomonadaceae bacterium, assembly GCA_047601145.1. GTDB lineage: Bacteria > Pseudomonadota > Alphaproteobacteria > Caulobacterales > Hyphomonadaceae > UBA7672. The sequence continues at coordinate 199,784 of JASGJW010000002.1, read as the reverse complement.
CTCAGAGCCGATCCCGGACAAGGAGCTCAGCGCCCGCAAGGCCGTGATCATCGGCGGCTTCGGCCGCACGGTTGAAACCACGTCCGGCGTCGCGGGGCAGTACTCTGCCCTCGCCCAGTTCGGCCTGCCGCTCGAGAAACTGCAGACCTACTCGAACGACATCAACGCCGTGACCGCAGAGCAGGCGCAGGCCGCAGCCAAGGCCTATTACGACCCGGCCAACGCCACGCTGGTGGTCGTGGGCGATGCATCGAAGTTCTGGGACGACGTGAAAGGAAAACGACAAGGCATGGAGCGCTTGCCGGTCTCGAAGCTCAACCTCGACTCGCCAACGCTGAAGTAAGCGGTTCGCATCGACAGAAAACAAAGCGCCCCGGCTTGTCGCTGGGGCGTTTCTTTTTTTTTGCTTTCTCAGAAGTTCCTAGAGCAGCGGCATACCGCCGAACTTCACGGCGACCGCCATCAACAGAAGCACACACAGCATGATCGCCATCGCGATCAGCACGGTGACGACACGCGCCTTCGTCAGATCCATGTCGGCGGCCGGATCGAGGAAATAGCTGCGCATCGTTGGGGGATCGAAACTTTCCCGGAGGAACCAGGGGGCGAGCCTCCCCGCCATCCAGAGCGAGAACCCCGTCAGAACCAGGCTAAATGCAAAAAGCACGACCGCGGGGAACACCATCGCAACTTCGGCGTTCATGACGATTCAGCCTCCAACAGCTCCCTGCTGTCAGAGGTGAATCAAGTCATGCCTTCCGTCAAACGGCTTTGTGGCCGCACGCTGCCTTTGCCGCAGCCTATTTCTTGAGGTTCCCGCAGAAGCGCTGGATGCGCCGGCAGGCTTCTTCCAGCTTCTCGGTTGAAGTCGCGTAGGAAATCCGGAACGCGGGGCCGAGGCCGAAGGCCGAACCGAAGACTACGGCCACTTTCTCTTCTTCCAGCAGCGCCGCCGCGAATTCCTCATCATTGGTCAGCTTCATGCCGCCCGCCGACGTCTTGCCCATGGCGCGCGAGCAGTCCGGATAGACGTAGAAGGCGCCTTCCGGCGTCGGGCAGTGCAGTTCCTCGGTCTGGTTCAGCATGCCGACCACGAGGTCACGGCGTTTCTTGAACAGCTCCTGGTTCGGCTTGATGAACGCCTGGGTTCCATTAAGCGCCTCGACGGCCGCCCACTGGGACACCGACGACGGGTTCGACGTCGTCTGGCTCATCACCTTGGCCATGCCCTTGATAAGGACTTCCGGACCCGCGGCGTAGCCGATGCGCCAGCCCGTCATCGAATAGGCCTTCGACACGCCGTTCATTGTGAGCGTGCGGTCATAAAGGCGCGGCTCGACCTGCGCGATCGTCCAGAACTGGAAGCCGTCGAATACGAGGTGCTCGTACATGTCGTCGGTGAGGATCCAGACATGCGGATGACGCAGCAGCACGTCTGCGATCGCCCGCAGCTCGTCCTTCGTGTAGGCTGCGCCCGACGGGTTGGACGGCGAGTTGAGGATCAGCCACTTGGTCTTCGGCGTGATCGCCGCTTCGAGCGCTTCCGGCTTGAGCTTGTAGTTGTCGCTGGCCTTGGCTTCCGCGAACACCGGGGTCGCGCCGCAGATCAGCACCATCTCGGGATAGCTGACCCAATACGGCGTCGGGATCACCACCTCGTCGCCCACGTTCAGCGTCGCCACGAAAGCGTTGTAGATCACCGGCTTGCCGCCCGGCGAGACGTTCACTTGCGATGGCTTGTACTCCAGGCCGTTCTCACGCTTGAACTTGGCGCAAATCGCCTGCTTCAGCTCCGGGATGCCGTCGACGTCGGTGTATTTCGTCTTGCCGTCCTGGATCGCCTTGATGGCGGCCTGCTTGATGTTGTCAGGCGTGTCGAAGTCCGGCTCGCCCGCGCCAAGGCCGATGACGTTATGCCCTGCCGCCTGCAGCTCGCGCGCCTTCTGTGTCACCGCGATGGTGGCGGACGGCTTGATGCGCTTCAGCGCTTCGGACACGGGGGCGGACATAGGCGTTTCTCCGGCTTTTTATGCGCGCGCTGATACGCTGTTCCGGTTGGGGAAAAAAGGGTCAGGACGGTCGCCTGCCCTGCCTGTTCGCAATTTAATTGGGTGTCGACGGCATTCGCAGGGAATCCCGGAAACCGGCTCCTCTCCAGACCCCTTTTCAGCCGAAGAGCAGCGATTCTGGCAGCGATTCCGGGCGCGATGTCGCAGACGGGCTTCCCGGCTGGCTGGTCCGAGCTACCTGCGATTATGGTTCGGCCACTGCTTTCTATTCGATCAAATTGCAGTGGAGGCCGTTGTCTCGCCGATGTGGGGCCGGTAATCGCTGCAAAAAGGGAGTTTCGGCTGATGCGGTTCAAGAAGTTTGGTGGTGTGGCGCTGGCGGCGGTTTTCCTGGCGACTGCGGTTCCGCAGGCCTTCGCCCAGCAGCCCCCGTCCATGCAGGTCAACAAGCAGATGGTTGGCCCGATGAACGAAGCGCGGGCCGCGATCGTCGCCAAGGATTTCGCCGGAGCCAAGACGAAACTCGACCAGGCGTCGGGCCTCGTGAAGACGCCGACCGACCGTCTGGCGCTTGAACAGCTGCGCGTGTCCTACGCTGCGAACGCCGGCGACTCCGCCGCACTCATCGCCGCCGTCGACGCCATGGTCGCGACCAAGCTGATGACGCCCGCCGACCTGAAACCCTACAAGGCCGCCGTCCCGGAAGCCTATTCGAAACTCGGCGACACCGCGAAGTCGCTGGCGACGTCCAGAGCCTTCCTTGACGAGTATGGTGGGACGGCCGACCAGTATCACGAGCTGGCTCGCAACTATCTCGCCGCGAAAGACACGGCCTCGGCAATCGCCAATTTCAACAAGGCCATCGACATGGCCAAGGCTGCCGGCACGAAGCCGCCGGAAAACTATTACACGCGCCTGATGCTGGCCCACAAAACGGCCAACGACATGGGCAGCTATTATGCAACCGAGGAGCGCCTCGCTGTCGAGTATCAGAACGACGCCTATTGGCGCGAACTGATCGCGCGCGTCCAGAACATGCCGGGCTATGGCTACGAAACGCGCCTCGACATGTTCCGTACGCTTCAGGCCGCCAAGGTGAAGCTCTCGAAGGAGGAGAAGAACATCGCCGCCTCCGAGGCGCTGAAGCACGGCCTGCCGAACGAAGCGCTGCAGATCATCGAGCCCGCCATCGCAAGCGGCGAACTCGCCGGCAATGCGGAAGCCGAAAAATACCTTAAGGACGCCAAGCAGCTCAGCGCGGAAGACAAGGTCAACCTGGCCAAGGACACGCCGGGCATCCTGTCCAAGGGCACGGCCGTCGCCATCGCCAAGACCGGCGAGGCTTATCTCAGCTATGGCGACAACGCCAAGGCGATCGAGCTGATCAATGCGGCCCTTGCGAAAGGCATGACGGGCGAAGAAGGCGACATCGCCAAGCTTCATCTCGGCATCGCGCAGTTCCGTTCGGGCCAGAAGGATGCGGCGCAAACCACCTGGGGCGGCATCAAGGACGGCATTCCGGGCGTTCTGGCCCACAACTGGGTCGTGATCTCGAACCTGAAGTAAGCGGACAGTCAGTCCGGCAATATGAGGCGGGCGTCAGACAGACGCCCGCCTCTTTGTTTTTGCCGCCTATCTCACTCGAGGCCGAGCTGCTGGGCCAGATAGGTGTAGTGTCGCGCCCAGCGCTGCGAGTTCAACAGCGGGTCGCTATCGTTCGAGTGCCCGCCATTGGTCTCTTCGTAGTAGAGGGCCTGATAGCCCATCGCCTGCAGCCGCGCCGCGAACTTGCGGGCGTGGCCCGGATGCACGCGATCATCGTGCGTATTGGTGGTGATGTAGACCTGCGGGTACTTCATGTCCTTGCGGACATTCTGGTAGCCGGAATAGGCCGCGATCCACTTGGCCTCTGCTGGAATGCGCGGGTCGCCATACTCGCCCATCCACGACGCGCCGGGCGGCAGCTCGTGATAGCGCAGCATGTCGACCAGCGGGCTTTCGATCACGGCCCCGCCGATCAGTTCGGGATGCTGGGTCAGCGTCACGGACGTCAGCACGCCGCCATTGGAACGGCCATAGATGCCGAGATGCTTCGCCGAGGTGATCTTGCGGGCGCCAAGGTCAACCGCCACGGCCGCAAAGTCATCGAAGGCGCGCTGGCGATTACCCTTCAGCGCCGCCTGGTGCCAGGCCGGACCGAACTCGCCGCCGCCGCGAATGTTGGCGATGACATAGGCCCCGCCATGCTCCAGCCACAGCTTGCCCATCTCCGGCTTGTAGACAGGCGGATAGCTGACCTGGAAACCACCATAGCCGAACATCATGGTCGGCGTTGAGCCATCGAGCGCTTTGTCCTTCGGATGGACGACGAAATACGGGATTTTCGTGCCGTCTTTCGATGTCGCCTCGAACTGCTCGACCACGTCCTTCGACGCGTCGAACCGCTCCGGCGCCTTCTTCACGACCTTGGCCTTGAAGGCGTTAACGTCGGCGAGGCTCAGGGTCGATGGCGTCAGGAAGCCTTCGAAAGAATAGAACAAGTCGCCGCTTTCCCGGCTGAACGAGCCGAGATGGATGGCCGAGTTATCCGGCGACGGTAGCGCCGTCTCGGTCCACCCGCCGAATTCACCCTTGTCAGTGAACACGGCCGCGCGGCCCTTCACATTGTCGTAGAGCGCGGCGACGACGCGGTCGTCGAATACCGCCACCTCTTCCACCGACTGCCGCGCGTTCGGCTCGAAGATCGTCACGTCGGAGTTGGTGAGCACCATGTTCACGCCCGGCGGCGGCGGACGCAGCATCCCCATCGGAACCGCCATCAGCGATCCGGCCGGAGCGGTCGACTTGCCGTTCGGCAGCCAGTTTTCCTCGACCGTGAAGACAAGCCGCGGCTGCCCGCTCGACAGCACGCCACGCACGTTCACGCGTTGCGGCAGGTCAAGCCGGATCGGCTTCGACCCCACCAGCTCCCATGTTTCCTGCCGGAACGTGTCCAGCGGCCGCGAGATGATCGTCGTGATCACCTGCCCCTTGCTGTTGCGCAGCACGTCGGGGCTGACGCCATAGCCCCCATCACGCGGCGAACCGCGGAAGACTTCCGTTGCATTGCCCAGCTTCTGGCCGCGATTGAGCGCTTTCACGATGTAGGGGTATCCGCTCTCGGTCAGTGTGCCGGGCCCGAAATCCGTGGCGACCAGCAGGGTGTCTGCATCCATCCAGGCGATGCGGTGCTTGCCTTCAGGCAGGCTGAATCCGCCAGAAACGAACTTCCTCTCCACCGTATCGTATTCCCGGACGACCACCGCATCCTTGCCGCCATCCGACAGGCTGACGAGGCAGCGGGTCTCTTCTGGCGCCAGGCAATCCGCGCCCTTGAAGATCCAGTTGGCCTTCTCCTTCTTGGCCAGCGCGTCGATGTCCAGGACCGTCTGCCATTTGGGCTTGTCGGCCTGGTAGCTCTCAACGGTGGTGTGCCGCCACACGCCGCGCACCTGTTTGGCGTCCTGCCAGAAATTGTCGATGCCTTCGGCGCGGAAGTTCGGCGCCGGAATGCGGTCCTGCGCCGTCAGGATCGCCAGCGCATCCTTGCGGAAGGTCTCATAGCGCGGATCAGCCTTCAGCACGGCTTCCGTCTTGGCGTTCTGCTCCTTCACCCAGTCGAGTGACTTCTTGCTGGTGACATTCTCCAGCCAGAGGAATTCGTCCCCCGCCTTGACGGTGTCCGGTGCGAGATCCTTGGGCATGAAGGGCGGCGGCGCGGCTTGCGCAACCTGCGCCGGCTGCTGGACAGGCTTGGCGGGCTTTGCCGGCTCCGCCTGGGCATCGCGTGCGGGAACGATTACTTCGGTCGTCTCCGGCGCTACAGCGCAAGCCGCGAGCGCCAGAACGGCAAGTGCGATTCCCGCCGCCGTTTTCTTCTTCATGCTGACCAAATCGGTCTCCTCCGGGTTGCGGCAGGATACGCATCCGTTTCCTGCCGCAGCATCTGACTGGAGACGCCCAACGCCGTCTCGCATGTCCTCTTCTTAACGCATCGCATCAGTCCGCCACAATCGCCGCGGCTCCGCCGCAGTCGCCGTCACAACGTCATTGCGCAATCAAACAGCCGACGACGTCACATTGTTGTGTGTCCTTCGATGGGGCTGGGACCCCCTCGATGGAACAGATGATTACCCTCACAACATATGGACTGCGCACGCGCCCGGCTCTGGCAGGCGCGCTGCTGGCTGCTACGTGCCTTGTGCCTGCCGCCAACGCGCAAACGCCGCGAGACGGCACCGTCAGCAAGGCTGAAGTCTCCTCCGGCTCTCTCCTTCTCCAGTCGTCGACGCCGGGACGCTATGTCGAAGCGCCCCTCGTTGCGGCTGATGTGAAGATGGACATCGCGGGTCCGATCATCCGAACGCGCCTCACCCAGCGTTTCACCAACCCGACCGACAAGTGGGTTGAAGGCGTCTACGCCTTCCCCCTGCCGGAGGATGCGGCGGTAGATACCCTGCGCGTCATCATCGGTGACAAGTTCATCGAAGGCGACATCAAGGAGCGCAAGGAAGCCCGCGTGATCTACGAGCAGGCGGCCGCCAGCGGCCAGCGCGCGGGTCTCGTCGAGGAAGAACGCCCCAACCTGTTCACCACCTCGCTGGCCAATATCGGCCCAGGCGAGACCGTGGCCGTCCAGATCGAATACCAGGACAAGGCGCGCCTGGATAACGGCGTCTGGTCAACCCGTTTCCCGATGGTGATCGGCCCGCGCTACAACCCGTCGCCGAAATTCAGCCTGACCGCCGACAAGAACGGCCGCACGATCTCAGTCAGCGATCCGGTTCCGGATCGGGACAAGATCACCCCGCCTGTGCTGCATCCGGCCCTGGAGCCATCCGGCGTCGAGGGCCTGCGCCTGCCGGTCAATTTCGACATCTCGCTCGAAGCCGGCGTGCCGATCGCCAGCATCACGTCGCAGACACACGAGCTGAAAGTCTCTAAGACCGACAAGGACAGCGCCGTCATCCACCTCAAGGATGGCGAAGTCCCTGCCGATCGCGACTTCGTCCTGTCGTGGAAGCCGGAGCCGGCGTCGGCCCCGACGGCCAGCTTGTTCCGCGAGGAACGCAATGGCGAGGAATACCTGCTCGCCGTCGTGAACCCGCCCGTCATCAAGACCGCCAACCAGCGCCGTGACCGCGAGACGATCTTCGTGATCGACAATTCTGGTTCGATGTCGGGTCAGAGCATGGACCAGGCGAAACAGGGCCTCCTGCTCGCCCTCGACCGCCTTGCGCCGACGGATGAGTTCAACGTCATCCGCTTCGACGACACGATGGACCAGTTGTTCACCACGGCTGTCCCGGCCAACGAGCAGAACCTGGCCCGCGCCAGGCGCTTCGTCTCGAACCTGCAGGCCAATGGCGGCACGGAAATGCTGCCCGCACTCCAGGCTGCGCTGGTCGACAATGACCGGAACAACAAGGAGGAAGTCCGGCAGGTCGTCTTCATCACCGACGGCTCCATCGGCAACGAGGACCAGCTCTTCGCGGCGATCCATTACGGCCTCGGCCGCTCGCGCCTGTTCACGGTCGGCATCGGCTCCGCGCCTAACTCCTATTTCATGACGCGCGCTGCCCGCCAGGGCCGCGGCACGTTCACCTACATGGACGACGTCACCAAGGTCGCCGAGCAGTCCGCGAAACTCTTCGCCGCGCTCGAGAACCCGGTGATGACCGACCTTGAAGTGCAGCTGCCCAACGGCGCCGCCGACGCCTATCCCTCCCCGCTGCCGGACCTTTATGCCGGCGAGCCAGTAACGATGGTCATCCGCGCCAAGGACCTGAAGGGCAACCTCACTCTCTCGGGCAAGCTCAACGGCAAATCGTGGAGCCAGACCTTCTCGCTGGCCGACGCCGCGCAATCCAGCGGCGTCACCCAACTCTGGGCCCGCGCCAAGATCGCTGGCTTCGAGGAGAGCCGCTATGCCGGCATGACCATGGAGGACGTCGACAAAGGCGTCCTGCAGACCGCACTCGACTTCCACCTGGTCTCCCGCCTCACCAGCCTCGTCGCCGTCGACAAGACGCCGGCGCGCCCGGAAGGCGCGAAGCTGGATACCCGCCAGATCGCCAGCATGCTGCCCAAGGGCTGGGACTTCGGCCACATCTTCGGCGCCGAAGCCGAGGCGCGCGCCCTGCGCTTCGACCAATTGCCCGACGGCGTCATGCAGAAGATCAACGCCCGCACGACCCAGGAAAAGCCGAAAGAAGAGCGGGACCTCGCCCTGCCCGGCACGGCCAGTAACTGGGAGATCATGCTCGCATTCGGACTTTCACTTGTTCTGTTCGGCGCCGCCCTTCTGCGGCGCGGACGTTCCGCCATCGGCCTCCGGGGACAGGCTTCAACAGCCAGTGTCGGCCAGATGAGCTCAACGTCCGCGCGGGAACACGGCTAGCCGGCGGCCCGCCCTGCCGATCTTTCCGCCTCCGGCAGGGCGGGCTCGCAAACTGGAGATGACCATGACGACCTGGTTCATGCGCACGAGCGCCTATCTGGCGACGGACCATCCCGGCGGCGAAGCGGCTGTGCGGGATGACAGGCGTACTGCAAAGAAATCAAGATCCATCTCGACGCGTTCTCTGTCAGCACTCGCGCTCCTGATTGCAGGCGCGCTCATTGCCGCTCAGGCGCTCTACATCCCGGCCAAGGCGCAAGTCGCTCAGGTCCTCATGTCCAGCGCCTGGGAGCACCAGCTCTCAACCGGCAATCCCGCGCGACCTTGGCCGTGGGCAGATTTCACGCCCACGGCCAAACTCGTTTTCCCGAAGCAGAACCGCAGCGTCCTCGCGCTTACCGACGCTTCCGGCGAAAGTCTCGCCTTCGGCCCGACGCTGATGGCGGCCTCCGTCTCCCCTGGCGAGCGCGGTGTCGCTGTCTTCGCCGCCCACCGCGACACGCACTTCGCTTTCCTCGGCAGCGTGAAGCCCGGCGACGAAATCGATGTGGAACTGCCGCACGGCAAGGCGACGTTCCGCGTCACGGGCTCGCAGGTCGTTCGCTGGGACGCATCCGGCATCCAGACCCGCGACGGCGGCAAGCCGCGCATCGCGCTGGTCACCTGCTGGCCGCTGGATGCAAAAGTCTCCGGCCCGATGCGCTATGTGGTGTGGGCCGAACGGGTCAGCCCGGAACCACCTTCAGCTTCCACGCCGTCTCGGGCTTGAGCCACTTCTTCGCCGCCGCCTGAATGTCCGCCGGCGTGATGCTGGCGTAGTCCGAACCCTCGCTGCGGATGTATTCCATCCCGCTCGGGTCGTCCTGGGCGTTGCCGAGGAATTCCATCCAGTAACCGACGCTGGTCGTGTAGGCGCGGCGGTACTGTTCGATCTTCGGCGCGACGATGCGCTGGATCTCGGATTCCGGCACAGGATTGGTCGCCAAGTCCGTGGCGATCGCCTGGATCTTGCGCTGCACCTCATCCATCGTGTCCGGTGCAACCTCGAGGGCGACGCCGATGAAGCCGTAGTCCGGCAGGAAGGTCGAGAAGTCGACCGTCTCCATCGGCGAGTAGGTCGCGCCACCTTCGCTGCGGAACAGGCGCGTGGCGTTGTCACGCAGCATCTGCGACAGCACCCGGCCGATCCGCTCGTCACGGATGTTCTTGAAGGCGCCCGCATAGGTCGGCCAGCCGATCAGCGCATAGCCCTGGTCCGGGCGGCCCTTGTGCGGAACCGATGTGGTGCCTGGTTTCGGGAACTTCACGTCGCGCATGCCTTTCGGCTCCGCGATTGGTTTGCGCGCCGGCAGTGCGCCAAGCGTCTTGGCCACTTCCTGGATCACCGTCTCGACGCCGACATCCCCGATCACGATCACCTCGATCGGCGACTTGTCGACGATCGGCTTGATGTACTTGACCGAATCCGCCGGCTTCCAGGTGTCGCGGATCGCCTTGTTGTTGATCGTCCAGCGCAGGTCGCCCGAGTGCAGCAGCGCATCGAGATCGCGCTCCAGCACGCCCGAAGGCGTCAGCTTCATCGACGCATCCGCCGCATCCGACATCTGCATCCACGACGCCCACTCGTCGGCGCGATAGGCCGAGTCCGTGATCATGGCGGTCATGATCTGCATTTGCAGAGGCAGGTCCTCGCGCGTGGTGATATTCATGTTGTCCAGCGCGTAGGCGTCATCCAGCGTGCGAGCGACGGCGCCGGCGCGGCGGCCGGCCAGCGTGCGTGACTGCTCGGTCGGCGTCAGCTTCTTGAGCCCGCCTTCGGACCACAACGACAGGCCCATGTCGGACGCATCGATGACGTTCATCGGCATCTGCAGCCTGCCCCAGCCCATGCGGACACGCACACTGATCAGGTCCTTGTTCGTGGGCATCGGCTTGATCGTCAGCTTCACGCCGTTCTCGAACCGCACCAGTGTGACATTGAGATCAGGCACCAGCTTGCGCTCGGCCACGACGCCGGGCGTGCCGAAGTCGGTATACGGCCAGGGCTTCACGGCATCGAGCTTGTAGGGTTTCACCGGCTCGGCCATCGCCTTCTTGTAGGCCGCACGGATCGCCGCCTCGCCGCCCTTGGGCTGTTCGGCGCCGCGATAGATCAGGTCCGGCTCGCCGACGAAGCGCGCCTTCAGCGCCTTGTTCACTTCATCCAGCGTGATCGTTGGCGCCGCTTCCTGGAGCAGCTGGTACTGCTGCTGAAGCGAGAGGAACGGGACGTCGGCCGCGACATAGTCCAGCGCCGTCTCGATCAGCGACACCGATGTGCCTGTGCGACCACGTTCCGCCTCGCGCTTCGATGCGTCGAGTCGCAGCGAAATCTGGCGGTCCAGCTCTTCCTGCGTGATGCCATAGGTTACGGCCTGGTGCTGGGCCTTGACCATCACCTCGATCGTCTTCTCGAGATTTGTGATCCCGGCCGACGTCGCCATCTCACCATTCCACACGCCGGAAATGGCGGCGGGCGAGGCGCTGCCGAGCACGCGGGCTGGACGGCCAGCGTCGTCGCTGAAACCCTGCATGCGTCGTGCAATGATGCCCGCGCCAAGTTGCTCGACGAGGTTCTGGCGCAGTTCCGCCTTGGTGGGCTCGCGCTCCTTGTAGGGTTCGAACCAGCGCATCGTGAAGCTGGTATCCGGCGCGCCAGCTGTCACGCTGATCGAGACGTCAGGAGAGGCCGGTTTCTTGGTGATCGGTTTGGGATTCTTGCCGGGCTCGCCGCGGCCCTTCCAGTCGCCGAAGCGGGCGCTGATCGCCTGGATCAGCTGGTTGGTGTTGACGTCGCCGATGACCAGCAGCGTTGCACGCTCCGGCCGGTAGTAGGCGTCATAGAAGCCGCGGATTGTCTTCGGCGTCACCGTCTCGATCACCTTGCGCAGGCCGATCGGCGGGCGGCCATAAGGATGGTCGCCCAGCTGCAGCTTCAGCATCGCCTTCGACGCCTCAAGCCCGGGGCCGGCGCGCGAGCGTTCCTCGGCCAGCACGACGCCGCGTTCCTTGTCGACCAGCTTCGGATCAATCGCCATCTTGCTCACGATCTCGCGGATCACCTGCAGGCCGGTGTCGATCGACTGCGTATCGTTACGCGCAAGGTCGAACTGGAAGGTCGTGCGATCCGGACCGGTCGATGCGTTGACGTCATCGCCCATCTGCAGGCCGAGATTTTCAAGCTGGCGGTTCAGCTCGCCGTCCGGGAAATTCTCGGTGCCGCGGAAAGCCAGGTGCTCCAGGAAGTGGGCCACGCCCTCCTCTCCAGGACGCTCCTGCATGGAACCTGCGTCGATCACCATTCGCATCGCAACCTGGCGCGGCGGGGTATAGTTGCGCAGAACGAGATAGCGCATGCCGTTCGGTAGCGTGCCGAGGATGTAATCGGAATCATGCGGAAGGTCGCCGCGGTCGCGCGCCCACAGCGTATCTGGCTGCACCGCCTGCGTGGCGTTGACGGTCTGTGTCTGCTGAGCCGAGGCGACAAACGCGCCTGCGGCCGAAATCGCCAGAAGCCCGGCGGCGATCCACCCGGCAAAACGCTTCACGAACAGTCTCATCCAACCTCCCGGCGGGGTATTTTGTACGACACTCCACCCGGTTTCCGGGGGGCAGCGCAAGTCTTTAACTCTGTGCCTATGCCTCGCCACGCACCTGTCTGGCGAGTTTTTTGGCGCCATGGCGCAATAGCTTTGCGTCATCCAGCCCTTCAGGGTCGGCAATTCGGCGAGGATGTCGTCCTCTGCGTCGAAATGCGCAATCACCCAATCGTGTTGCCTGTACCAGCCCGTGCTCTCCCGGACAAAATAAAGATCCTGAACCATCCCCGCCGAAATGGGCAATTTCGAGATCATCGTCAGCTCGTTGGCCTGTTCGTCGCGGTCTCCGAAAACGAAGAACATCCTGCCGCGGACTTTCAGCACACGGGTGGTGGCCCAGCCGGGCCCGACCGAGGTCTCGGGCAGGGATAGTCCGAATTTGGTCAGCTCTGCCTCCGCCTTCCGCTGGGCGGTCGTCTTCTTGAGCGTCAAGGGAAGTTCCCGCCTTCACGCGCCATGCGGGCCCGCTCGCCGGCCAGGCAATCCGACTTTTCCGCCGGCAGTTTGAGCTGCGCGGGCACGATCCCCGCTGGCGCTGTCGCCTCGGCATACTGCACCGGGGCGGCGTCCGGCTCGATCTCGAGACTCGCGATCTCCAGCACCAGCTTCTTCCTTATCGTCGCCGCGAGCTGTTTCAGGTCGAACACCGGCGCGATGAACGCGCCTTCCCCGCCGATGACGCAATGCTTGTAGTAGCGATCGAGGTTCGGGATATCGACCATTCCCCACGGACTGTTCCCGCCATTGAACCCGCCGCGCCCGTCCGAGTGCAGCAGGATCGGCAGGCCGTTGATGCCGATCTTCTTTCCGAGCACGAAGTCGCGCGCCTCTTCCACCGGGCCTCCCCAATTGTTGGCGCCATCACCCGACACATCGATCACCTGCCGGTGGGAGCTGATCCCGTTCTCGCGGATCAGCCGTTCCGCCTCGTAGAGCGCCGTCGAGATCGACGTGCGCCGCTCGCCATAGATCGGCTCAGCCGCCAGCTTGTCCGCGAAATCGTTCGCCGCCTTGGCGCTGTCGATTATCGTCCACGGGATTACCTGCCGCGCCTGGTTGGCCCACTCCATGTAGGTGACGGCGATCTTCCCACGCGGCCCGCTCATCAGCGCGTTGATCACGTCCTTGTGCCGGAACGCCGTCACATAGCCGTCGCGCTGGAGCGTATGCTCCTCCTCGTCCATCGATCGCGAAATATCGACCGCCAGCACCAGTTCGAGGTCGACAGCCATCGCTTCGCGCTGCGCGCGTGCATCGCCTGCGGCGAACGCCAGCAGGCACAGGGGAACAGCAATCGCAAAGCGGAACAGCGGCGGCATGACCGGCTCCTGCAGGATGACGCAACGTGACCGCGAAGACCCCACATGCCAAGCGGGAAAACTTCACGATGCGATGAGCCGGCAAGCAGTGTTTGACCACACCTGCAGCGCGGGGGTACCTCTTCTGTATTCATCGACGGGGAGTGTCGGGACATGTTCAAACGCGCCATACTCAGCCTTGCCTTGTTTGCCGGCGCCTGCGCCGCTCAGCCGACGCCGGAAACGCAGGCCGCCGCCAAGCCCGCAGCCGCGAAAACGCTCACGATCACTGACGCCAGCTTCAGCTGCATCCGCGACCTCAAACCGGTGCGCGGCTATTATGTCGGCAACCTGCTCGGCAATGTCGACGCCACGGTGGCCGTCGCCATGAAGGGCGAAGGCGGCGACTATCCTGCCGGCTCGGTCGTCCAGCTCGTCCCCGGTGAAGCGATGGTCAAGCATCCGCCCGGCTTCAACGCCGCGACGAAGGACTGGGAATTCTTCGAACTCGACACGACGGCGACCGGCACCAAGATCCGCGTGCGCGGCACGACCGAAGCGGTCAACCAGTTCGGCGGCAACTGCCTGTCCTGCCACGCGCAAGCCGAAGCGAAGTGGGACATGATCTGCGAACAGGGCCATGGCTGCGCCCCGATCCCGGTGACCCCCGTGATGGCCAGGGCGATCCAGAACACCGACCCGCGCTGCCCGAAGATCGACAACCTGCCCGCCGATCAGGTCGCCGCCCTTCAACAGCTTGCGGCGTTCCGTGCGGCCGCGGCAGCACGCGCGACCCCGGCGCCGAACTGATCTGCTAGCCGATCGAGAAGATGACGGTCATCACTCGCCCCTGCTGGGCAAGTGAGCATGAGGCGTCCCACGGCTTGTCTGGAAGATAGCGAAAGTCCTTCATGCTCTTGAGGACGGCTTCGCCAAAGTACTTCTCCGGAACGGCGCTGAGCACCTTGGTGTTCGACGGCCGCCCCTTGTCATCAATGTCGAAGCGAACGACCACGACACCGGTCAATCCCTTGTACAGAGCCGATGACGGATACGAGGGCTTCTGCCGTTTGTCGGGTTTCGTGCCGCACTTTTCCGCGTCGCTGCGCTTTCCGAGAAGGCGCACCATTCGTTCGCTGACGGGCTTGGCTTCCTCGCTCTTGTCCCGCTCCGGCCATTCCATCTTGTTGCGGCCGACCAGATGGTTTCCGATCGCCTGCTGCCAGGCATAGACGTCCCAGTAGAAATCCTCAAACGGCGCCGCGTCCTTGTCGGTTGGCGCGGCATTGATGTCATCGATCATCGTCTTCGTCAGGGCCGTCAGCTTGTCGAAGACGCTCTTTTCCTTCGTCGACATATAGGTCGCCACGCCGTTGAACAGCTGGAACCGGCGATTGTAGAGAACGTAGACCGGGCCGCCGGTCGCAGTGACCTGCTCTCCAAGGCTTGAGCTGGCCTGCGCGTCTTTCCAGCTTCCCTTCTCGAAGTCGTAGGCCAGCGTCGCGTCCATTCCGAGATAGCTGATTATGTCCATCCCCGGCGTGGAAGCGCGCGCGGAAAGCGCGCTGAAAAGATCATTGCGCGTCGCCTGTGTCGGTTGTTGCTTGTGTGCAGCCATCTTCACCAGCACGGTCGCCGTGGCGCGCTGGGCTGGTGCATCGGGCCCTTCGGGCTCATTCGCCACAGCGAATTCTGCGAATGTGCGGGCGGCTGCAAAGTCTCCCGCCATGTAGGCAGCAAACCCGAACTCCCGCGCGATGATCGCGATGTCCTTGCGTGACTTGTCGAGCGTCGGCCAGGTCGCCGCCGCCTCCGCTGCAGCAGCCTTGAAATCGCGCGCGCCGACCTTCTCGTTGAACGTCTTGATATCGGCCGACGCAGGCAGGACAGCGAGCACGGCAAGTCCGATTGCCGCAATCCATATGCGCGATGATCTGAACATCGGTTCCCCCATAAACACGACGCCACTGAACCTAGCACACTTGCCGCTCCGGTCGAGCCGTCCGGCGCCCGCAGGACTTGCCATCTCCGCCATGATCCTGCCTAAGGGGGCAGATCGTTACGGGGCGTGGAATGCGTCATTCTCTGACAGCCATCGCAAGCCTGCTGGCGCTCGGCGCCTGCTCCACCATCGCTGTCTCCCAGACCAGCAGTGACGCGCCTGTCGAAGTTCATCTTCTTGCGATCAACGACTTTCACGGCAATCTCGAACCGCCCTCAGGCGGGGCAAAGATCTTCAACTATGACGATCCTGCGAAGCCGACCTCAGTTCCCGCCGGCGGCTCGCCGCGCCTTGCCTCGGCCATTGCAGAGCTGAGCAAGCAGCCTAATGCCATCATGGTTGCGGCCGGTGATCTCATTGGCGCCTCCCCGCTCCTCTCCAGCCTGTTTCACGACGAGCCGACAATCGAGGCCATGTCCAAGATGGGCCTCGCTATCACCAGCGTCGGCAATCACGAGTTCGACGAGGGCTGGAAGGAACTCCGCCGCATGCAGGAAGGCGGCTGCCATCCGGTCGATGGCTGCCAGGGGCCCGCGCCGTTCAAGGGCGCACAGTTCCAGTATCTCGCCGCCTCAACCTATCTCGACACCGGCGAGACGCTGTTCCCGCCCTACGCCATCCGCGAATTCCAGGGCGTGAAAGTAGGCTTCATCGGCCTCACGCTCGAAGGCACGCCCGATATCATCACGCCACCCGCCCGCACGGGCATTACGTTCAGGGACGAAGCCGAGACTGTGAATGCGCTTGTGCCGAAGCTCGAAGCACAAGGGGTCGAGGCAATCGTCGTGCTGATCCATGAGGGCGGCTATTCCGGCCAGGGCCTTGATGACTGCCACGGCCTCACGGGAACCATCGCCGGCATGGTCCCGAAATTCGACAAGGCGGTGGACGTCGTCGTCACTGGCCATACCAACGGCATCTACATCTGTACGGTCGACGGCCGCCTCGTCACAGGCGCCGGCGCCTACGGCACGCGCGTCACCGACATCAAGCTGATGATCGATCCCCATTCCGGCGACGTCATCGGCAAGAGCGCGCGCGACATCCCGATCCTCCTCGACGCATTTCCGGAAGATAAGGCCCAGCTCGACCTGATCGCCGCCTACAAGGTGAAAGCCGAGCCCCTTATGGCCCGCCCCGTCGGCCGCATTACTGCTGCCATCACACGTACGGCCATTTCTGGGGAAAGCGCCCTCGGCGACATCATCGCGGATTCCATGCTCGAAGCCGCCCGCGCACAGGACCCGAAGGTCGAGATCGCCTTCATGAACCCAGGCGGCATCCGGTCGGATCTGCCGTTCAGGAATGGCGGCGCGGTCACGTTCGGCGACATCTTCACCGTGCAACCATTCGGCAATCAGCTTGTCTCGCTCACCATGACCGGCACACAGATCGAGGCGGTGCTGGAGCAGCAATACCACCCCACCGGCGGCCTCAACATCCTGCAGGTGTCGGACGGCTTCAGCTTCACCTGGCGCCAGCCGGCCGGCAAACCGGTCGAGATCGTCCCCGGCTCGATGAAGCTCAACGGCAATCCGCTTGTCGCCACGCAGAGCTACCGCATCGTCACGAACAACTTCCTCGCCGGCGGCGGCGACAACTTCACCGCTTTCAAGAATGGCGCACAGGTCAACATCATAAGCAGCGACATCGAGGCGTTCGAAGCCTGGGTGAAGACCCACTCGCCCATTACCGGCGCCGTGAAGGGCCGGATCACGCGGGCGCAGTAGCCGCCAGCCGCGCCGCCGCCTGCTTCGCTTCCGCGAGCCGAGCGGGCAGCATCTTCTGCCGCAGTGGTTCGTAGTAGTCGCGGATATGCTGCGGAGCGACGCTCGGATGTCCACTGTTGAACGGCGGCTCCGGTGAATACTCCAGCGCCAGCTGGATCATCTGGGCCGTATCCGCACCCGCTATCTCCGCAATCACGGTTAGCGCAAAGTCGATCCCAGCCGTCACGCCGCCGCCCGTGATGATATTGCCATCGCGAACGACGCGCGCCGGATCATGCGCCGCGCCGAACAGCAGCAGCATGTCTGCCCACGCCCAATGGCACCCCGCCCGCTTGCCTTTCAGCAACCCGGCCGCGCCCAGGATGATCGACCCCGTGCAGACGGACGTCACGTATTTCGCGCCCGAAGCCAACCGCCGGATCTCTCCGATGAAAGCCTCGTCCAGCGCCATCGTCGTGGCGTTGATCCCTCCGGGAACACAGATGAGGTCGCAGCTTCTGACGTCCGCGATCCGCATCGTGTTTCCGAAGGTAAGGCCATCGGACGGCACGTCTCCGCCAGCCGGGCTCGCCACGATCGTTTCCGATCCTGGCAGGCGGCTGAGGAACTGTTGCGGTCCGGTGAAGTCGAGATGTGTCATGCCCGGATAGATCGCGAAGAGAATGCGGAACTTCGTGTCCATCGGCTTTGCGCTTTCTGTCGGCAGTGACGTGGTCATGGGGGAGGAAACCTCGGCTTGACGAGACCGGTATGCCGGATTTAGCGTCTGGCTGAAATGACATTGTTCCCGCATTTCCTGCCATGAGGCGAAAATGCCTGCCCCGCTCAAACCCCGCTCGATCGGCGTCCTGATTTTCGAGGACTTCCAGCTGCTCGACGCCGCCGGCCCGATCGGCGCATTCGAGATGCCCATGCGCGGGATAAAGCCCGCACCCTACGAACTCTCGATCATCGCGCCTGTGCCAGGCCCGGTCCGCTCGTCCTCAGGCGCATCCATGATGGCCGGTCCCATCCCGCGCCAGATCACCTACGACACGCTGATCATCTCCGGCGGCTGGGGCACGCGCGCGGCAATGATCGACCCCAAGGTTCAGGCCCTCGTCCGCGCCGCCATGAAGTCCTGCCGCCGGGTCTGCTCGGTCTGCTCAGGCTCCTACGTGCTCGCCCAGTGCGGCGTGCTCGACAACAAGCGCGCGACGACCCATTGGGGCCGCACCCCTGATTTCCTTCGCCGTTTTCCGAACGTGAAGCTGGAGCCCGACTGTATCTACACCCGCGACGGCAAGGTCTGGACTTCTGCCGGTATCACCGCCGGGATCGACCTCGCCCTCGCCTTGATCGCCGACGACCTCGGCGAGGAAGTCTCTCGCCGCTCGGCGCAGGAGCTCGTGGTCTACCACCGCCGGCCTGGCGGCCAGTCGCAATTCTCGGCCCTGCTGGACATCGAGCGCATCGATGGCCGCTTCACCCAGCTCCTCGGCTGGATGCGCGAGAGGCTGGACGAAGACCTCTCGGTCGAGACCCTCGCCGCCCAGTCCAACATGAGCCCACGGAACTTCGCCCGCGCCTTCACCGCCGAAACCGGCGTCACCCCCGCCAAGGCCGTCGAGCGCCTGCGCCTCGAATCCGCCCGTGAGCGTGTGGAACACTCCGCCGACCCCATCGACGTGATCGCCCAGGATGTTGGCTTCGGTGATCCGGAACGCATGCGCCGCGCCTTCGTGCGCGCGTTCGGCCAGCCGCCTCAGGCGTTGAGAAGACTGGCAAAAGCGGAAACCGAGCGCGTCCAGATCGCGGCCGAATAGCGGAAGTAACCCTAACCGGCGTGGGCTGTGTCGTAGCGCGCGATCCGGCTTTCAAGCTCGGCCAGCCGTGTCCGCCAGATCACCAGCTCCCGCGCCGTCAGCCCGCCCTCGGCCGGCGAAACCGGTTCCAGCGAGGCCAGCTCGGTCGCTAGACGCTCGCGCCGATCGCGCAGCTGCTGGAGTGTCATCTCACGGGTGTCGTTCTGAGCCATGACGGCAATATGGTGAGCACGAGCCCGCTGACGAGTTCGACTCCCGCATGCGGAGAAAGCTTTCAACAGCTGTGCAGAAGGCGCCGCAGTCCAAGGCAGTTGTGACCGGGATTCCAGCGTGCGGCGAACTCCGCGCTAGCCCCGCCAGATCATCGACCGCCCATGCGGATCGACATCCGCCAGCGTCGCCTCGCCCCGCCGCCCGGCGTCCCATGTCACAATGTTCAAAACATAGCGAACGGAGCCCCGCTCCCCGCCGATCACGCTCTCCGGCTCGAAACGAACCCAGGCCAGCCGCCGCTCGCCGGAGGTCCGCAAACCCGCCTCCTCGATCCCGTCCCGGATCGCCTCGCGCACCTCGCGCGGCGGGTACTGATAGAAAACAGAGTGGTAGACCACGCTGGTTCCGGCCGGGAGCTGCCCGCCCAGCTTCTTCCGCACCCATTGGGCCGCGTCCGCCTTATCCGGCTTCAGCCCGGTCTCTCTGGCGAGGTCCAGCGCCGCGTTCAGCCGCTCCATCCGGGCCACCTGGTCGGCCCAGATATAGGACCGCAGCCTCAACCGGTCGGCAGGATCGGCCGCATCCAGCGGGTTCTGGTCGCAGGCCGCCCGCGAAGCGATCAAAATCTCCCGCCATTTCGGCGGATTGCCATCGACCACGGTCGGGATCGCCGGCCCCTTCACCCTATCCCGCCGCCAGCCCGGATAGGCATAGGCGAACCGATCCCAGTTCAGGTTCAGCCCGGCGCTCGCCCCCAGTTCCAGCATGTGAAACGGCTGCGGCGACCGCTCGGCCAGCCACAGGAACCCGCACGCCAGCCCCATCGCCCGGGCCGTCTCATTGGTCTGGGGCGGCGACTTCATGAAGTCCCGGACGTAAGCCTCCTCCCGTTCCAGGAAGGCCCGCGCCACGGGCCAGACCCGGCCCATCGACCAGACCAGCCTCTGCTCGGGATATTCCGCCGCCAGCGCCTTGTCCCGCCCGGTCAGCGCCGCCGCATGCAGCGCCCCCGCTACCCGCAACGACACCGCATCCGTCCGCGGATGCCCCGGCCAGCCGTCCGTCAGCTTGGCGACAATCCCGCCCGCCTCGATGTCTTCTGCGCAGCGCTCCAGCAACTCGGCCGTGAATCGCGACCCGAACTCTCCGCAGAAGCGCGACTGGAGCTGGAACTCCTCGAGGACCGTGGCCAAGGCAACCCCTCCGTCCGGCTATCCGCCTTGGGATACGCCAGCCGGGCCGCCCCCGCCAGTTGACCAATATCGGTCAAGCTCCCCGACCTAGGCGCCGGGCGTGATCACCACCCGCCCGATCACCTTGCCGTCGCGCAGGTCGTTAAGCGCCGCATTCACCTGATCCAGCGGCCGCGTCGCCACCGGCACGTCCGGCGCGCCCGTGCGCTTCACGAGATCGATCAGCTCGGCGATCTCCGTCAGGCTGCCGACATAGCTGCCCTGCACCGTCAGCGCCTTCATCGGGAAGAACGGCGTCGGAATGGTCACATCACCGCCGAACAGGCCGACCACGATCACCTTGCCGCCCTTGATCGTCGCATCGATACCCAGCTTCACCGTGGGCCCGGCGCCCACGAAGTCGATCACCGCCCACGCGCCGCCGCCTGTCGCCGCACGCACCTGGTCGACTGCATCCTTCGCCGACCCGTCGATCACTTTCGACGCGCCAGCCTTCAACGCCGCCTCGCGCTTGGCCGGATCGATGTCGACGATGATCGCAGACTTGCCGCCCATCTTCCTGTGCAGCGCCAGCGCCATAAGTCCGACCCCGCCCGCACCGATCATCACCACCGGCTCCTCAGCAAGCGTGTCCGACACTTTCCGCAACGCCGAGTAGGCTGTCACGCCCGAACACGCCAGCGGCGCCGCGCGCTCTGGCGAGATGCCCGTGATGTCGAACAGGAAACGCGGATGCGGGATCAGCACATGCGTGGCAAAGCCGCCCGCGCGCTGGATGCCGATATTGGCCGGCTTCACGCAGAGGTTTTCTTCCCCGCGCCGGCAGACTACGCACTCCCCGCACCCCTGCCAGGGATGGATCAGCCGTACATCGCCTACTTTCACGCCTTGCGCATCGGGTCCGACCGCAACCACCTCGCCAACATTCTCATGCCCCATTGTGATCGGCAGCTTGATGCCGCGATCCTTGAGCATCAGCTTCTGCCCGCCGCCGACATCGTAATACCCATCCCAGATATGCAGGTCGGAATGGCACACGCCCGCCGCCAGCACCCTGAGCACAACCTCCGCACCCTTGGGCTGCGGCGTCTCCCGCTCGGTCCGCTGCAACGGCGCCCCACACTCGCAGACGTCAAAGCTCAGCATGATGGGACCTCCGGGGATTTCTGATCGAACACTAGGCTTGCAGCGCCTCGCGCGCCAGCCTGTCGGCAAGCGTCACAAGCGTCGGAATGCGGTGCTCCCCATGCATCCGCTTGACCGCGACCGCCGCTTCACCCGCATCGACACCTGCGGACGTCACATAGAGCGGGCTGTCGCTGCTTCCGCGCCGTACTTCGGCCGCCCAGTAGCTCGCACCATGGAATTTGGTCTTGGCGATGCCGACGACACCGCTCGCGCTGCCCAGCGCCTCGAACAAATGCGCCCCTAGCCCCTTGCGATCCTCGACGCCAAGCCAGACATAACCGTCGATCACGATGATCTCCGGCGCGCGTGGCAGCATGCCAAGCACGGACAGCAGCAGCGGCAGCTCACGCTTGTAGAATTCGCCGGGCTCATAGTCCGCCGCAGGTCCCGCGCGATGCGTGAACTCGGCGAGCGCGCTCGCATTTCCCCAATCGTCGACCGTCACGCACGCCACGGCCGAAGCCGTATCGCCGTAAGCGGCATCGAGGATTGCGATCACAGGATCAACCCCGCGCGATAACCGCGTCGGCTTCGACCTCGACCAACCATTCCGGATTGATCAGCGCGTTGGTCCCGAGGAAGGATGTCACCGGCTCGATGTCCTTGAACACCTCGCCGTGCGCTTCGCCGGCTTCCTTCCAACGGCTCATGTCGGTGAGGAAGATGCGCGTGCGCACGACATGCTTGAGGTCTGCTCCCGCCTGCACCAGCGCGCCTTCGATGATCTCGAAGCACCGTTTGGTCTGCGCCTTGACATCGCCGGGCGCGAACACGCTTCCGTCCTTCGCGATCGGCGCACAGCCCGACACGAACACAAGATCACCCACGCGGATCGCACGAGAGAACCCGATGCCCAGCTTGGACCCACTCGGAACCTTAACTATGTCAGCCACTGGCGCTCTACTCCTGCTATCTTATCCAAGCCAATTCACTGAGGCGCCGATCAGGGCAACGTGACGCGCTCGCCCGACATCGGCGTCTCGATGGGTCCATCCACGAGCTTTCCGGCCGGATCGTAGAAGCGCGCCTCGGCCGTTCCTTCAAGCCTGTCGCCGGTCACCTTCAGGACGTAGGCTATCTCGCCGCGTCCGGTATAGCCATGTGTCGCGCGATCAGCCGTGATCTCCACCCACTTGCCGCGGATATGATCGCCCTCTGCAATCCAAATGCCCTTCCCGTCGCTATCGCTTGATCCGGCATGGCCGGCATCGGGGTTTGCCTGTTGCATGGTGCCATCAGCGTTGAACACCTGCATGTGAAACGGAAACGGCGCCTTGTCGTATTTCACGATCCACGCGCCGACCACGGGATTGCGCGAGCCGTGATCGACAGCAACCGCCACGCAGCCTGAGGCGAAGGTGGCGGCTGCTGCGAATATCGCACGCAGTCTCATGAAGTGGATCAGGCCCGCTCGATCGCCATGGCGATGCCTTCGCCGCCGCCGATGCACAGCGCCGCGACGCCTTTCTTGGCGCCCTTCTGCTCCATCGCGTTGATAAGGGTCACCACCACGCGCGCGCCCGAGGCGCCGATCGGGTGGCCGAGGGCGCAGGCGCCGCCGTTCACGTTGATCTTGTCGTGGCCGATGCCGAGTTCCTTCATCGCGATCATCGGAACGACCGCGAACGCTTCATTGATCTCCCAGAGATCAACGTCGGAGGCTTTCCAGCCGGCTTTCTCCAGCGCCTTCTTCATTGCCGGCACCGGAGCCGTGGTGAAGTAGGCCGGCTCATGGCTGTGCGCCGCCGTCGCCACGATCTTCGCGAGCGGCTTGAGGCCACGCTTCTTGGCTTCCGACTCCTTCATGAGCACCAGGGCAGCCGCGCCATCCGAGATGGCCGACGCGTTCGCCGCCGTCACAGTGCCGTCCTTCGAGAACGCAGGCTTCAGTTGCGGGATTTTTTCCGGCATCGCATTGCGCGGCAGCTCGTCCGTATCGACCGTAACGTCGCCCTTCTTGGACTTCACAGTCACCGGCGCGATCTCGCGCTTGAAGCGGCCTTCCTTGGTGGCGGCCTGCGCGCGGCTCAGGGTCTCGAGCGCGTAGGCATCCTGCTGCTCGCGCGTGAACTGGTATTCCTTCGCGATCATGTCGGCGAAGTTGCCCATCGCGCCGCCGGCATAAGCGTCTTCCAGGCCGTCCGTCGCCATATGGTCCTTCATCGCCGCGGCGCCGTACTTGTGTCCCTTGCGCAAGTCGACGAGGTGCGGCGCGTTCGTCATCGACTCCATGCCTCCGGCCACAACCACGGTCGCATCGCCCGAGAGGATCGCGTTGCGGCCCATCACGGCTGCCTGCATGCCTGAGCCGCACATCTTGTTGATCGTGGTCGCCTGGGCTCCCTTCGGCAGCTCGGCCTTGATGCCCGCCTGGCGCGCCGGCGCCTGGCCCTGACCGGCCGGCAGGCAGTTGCCCATGTAAACGAGGTCAACTTCCTCGCCCTTCACGCCGGCTTCCTTCATCGCGCCTTTGATCGCGACAGCGCCCAGCTCGTTGGCGGAAAATCCCGCCAGTTCGCCCAGCAACCCGCCCATGGGCGTGCGCGCCATACCTACGATCACGACCGGATCCGAAGCGCTCATGGGGCAAGACCTTTCTTATGAAATGTGCGCTGCACAATCATCCCGGCGCCCTTTGCCGTCAAGCATCTGGAACGCCTGTCCCGTCCCGTTCGTTGGGTCAGGAGACCCCTGATTCCGGAGCTTTCGATGCCTGGCGTAACGATCGACCACAATGCGTGGGTAATGGTGGGCGATGGCGAAAAGGCCCTGTTCTTCAGGAATGAAGGCGACGCCGCCTACCCGAACTTGGAAGTAGTCGACGTTCTTGAACATGAGAACCCGCGCAACCGCGAACAAGGAACCGACCGCCCCGGTCGCGCTTTCGCCTCCGTTGGCGGCCATCGTAGCGCCATGCAGGAGACCAACTGGCACAAGCTGGAGAAACACCGCTTCGCGAAGGAAATCGCCGACGCCCTCTACTCCGCCGCCCATCGCGGCCAATATGAGAAGCTGGTGATCGCAGCCCCGCCCATGATCATGGGCGACATCCGCCGCGCCCTGCACAAGGAAGTCTCCGACAAGGTCGTCGCCGAGGTCTCCAAGGACCTCACCAACATGCCTCCCCACGAGATCGAAAAGATCCTCGTCGGCAAACCCGAAAATGGAGCCGCAAATGGCAAGACTGCATACAGGTGAAGATGTCCGTCCCGTCGACACGGAAGTCGGCGATGACGGCGACGCCCCGGGCATAGCGCAGGAACTCACCACCGACGACGTCGACGACATAGCCTTCGACACATACCTCAGCGTGAACGACCGCCGCCGCCAGCTCATGGGCCTGCTCGAGGAAATCCGCTCGCGCCAGTCGGCCGACTACATGGGCGACATGGAGGAAATCTCCTCCCACCTCCGCGACCGCATCGCCTCCCTCGGCAATCCGCAGGAAAGCCAGACCGTGCTTGAATCCACCGGCATGGATCCTGATGGCCGCAGTGACGATGACGATCCCGCCGATCACATCGACGACGAAGACGACCAGTAGAGCTAAAAGCCGATCTGGTTTGCAGCGCCCGATCCTTCGGGCGCCGTTTCCTTGCGTGCAGGCGCAAAACCGACGCCCAGGAACAGCAGGGCGCCGAACAGGAAGCATCCAGCCCCGATCCACAGCGCCATGTCGTATGACTTGTAGCTGTCGAACACGAAGCCGAACAGCAGGCCGCCCAGCCCGGTTCCGCCGACGACACCCGCATTCACCGCGCCCATGATCGCGCCGAACGACGCCAGGCCGAAATAGCGGCTCACCAGAAACGGCCCCACATCGCCTTCCGCGCCCTGGCTCAACCCGGCCAGAACGATCCCGAACAGCATCACACCTACAATGACAGGCCCGCCAGCGAGCAGAGCGCACCCGATCGCCGGCACGCCCATCGCGACAAACGCCACGATCGGCGGGGCGAACCGGTCGAGGCACACGCCCGTGATCGCGCGCCCCAGGAACACCGAGATCGCAAACGCCGAAAGCACCTGCGCCACATCGGTTTCGCCGAAACCCTTGTCGGCGACGATGGCGGCCATCGAACTCATGATGCCGCCAGAGGGAATATTGATGATCGTCATTCCAAGCACGAGACACCAGAAGGCGGGCTGGCGAACCGCCTCGCCCAGGCCGGCCCCCTTTTGCTGCACAGCCGTCTCTGCAGCGCGCGGCTGCGAACGCCCTGTCTCCTTCGGCATCAGCAGCAGGCCCAGCAGCGACCCGGCCAATCCAACGACGCCGATCAGCACCCACGCGCCACGCCATCCCGCCTGCCCCATCACCATGACGATCGCGATCGGCATCAGCGCCGCCGTCACCGTCACCGACGACAGCGCGACACTGAGCGCGAGCCCCCGCGATTTCCGGAACCCGGCCGACACAACGCGGCCCCACGTGATGCTCGATGTCCCAAGACCCAGGAACACGAGCAGGAACATCAGCCCGTAATACAGCGGCAGGTTGCCGTTCTGCACGCTCAGCCCGAACGCTGCCGCCGCATAGCCGATGCCGCCGAGCAGGATCACCGGCCGCACGCCCCATGCATCCGACAGCTTGCCGAACAGCGGCGCGAGCATTCCCGCTGCGATGGTCGAGAAGCTCGACAGCGCCGCCTCGCCACGCGTCCAGCCCATGTCCTCCGTCTGTGGCCGCACAAAGACGCTGACGATGAAGGAGAACAGGATCAGCCCGGTGGAGGACCCGAAGGCTGCAGCGACAACTGTTCGCCAGCCCGCACGCCATTCGGCGATGACGCCTGCGCGATCTGCAGTCTCCGCTTCCGTCATCAACCACCGTCCCGGTTTTGGCGGAGCCTAAACGATAGTTGAGTGAGATGCGAAGGGGCCGCCGCCTTCCCTAGCGTTCGCGCAGCACGAGCAATGTCGATGTGCCATGGGCATAGAGTTTTCCGTCCGGGCCAGTGATCGTAGCGTCCGATGTCATGACCTGACGCCCGTTAGCGAGGATCTTCGCCTCGCAGCGATAAACGCCGGTGTTGGCTTTGATCGCGCGCGTGAGATTGCCCTTCGTCTCCAGTGTCGTGTAGCCGATGCCCGGCGGCAGCAGGCTCATCGCCGCGCATCCGCAGGCCGAGTCGATCATCGTGAGCGACCAGCCGCCATGCACGCCGCCCATGGGATTGAGGCTTTCCTCCCCGGGCTCTCCGGCAAAGACCACGCGTCCCTCGTCCACCTCATCGATCCAGAAATTCAGCGATTTGCTGATGCCCGCCGCCGGAAGCGCGCCAGTCATGATGCCGCGCAGGATATCGATGCCCGGCATCTTCATGGTCGCCGGCGTGACAGCGACCCCCACGGGCGCGCCACGATGAAGCTTCTGGTCGCTCATGATCTCTCCCGTGGCGTGGACGCTGGTCTCGCGCCGTCGCATAACTGCTTTGGATAGTGACGGAGGTGGGCGTGCCCGATAACTTCATCAAGGTCGAGACCCACGGGCGCATCGCCATTGTGCGGTTCGACCGGGGCGACAAGGCCAACGCCCTTTCCGCCGAGGCGCTGCGGCAGCTGACCGAGACGGCGCGCAGCTTCCATGCGCGGCCGGACATTTCCGCCATTGTCCTCACTGGCCAGGCGAACAACTTCACCCTCGGCGCCGACCTGAAAGACCCTGCCCGAACCGAACAGCGCGGCCAGAAACTCGCCGCCCGCCGCATCTCGCTCCGCGCAGGTCCTGAGATGTGCGAGGCGTGGGAGAAGATCGACGCCATCACCATCATGGCCATCGAAGGCTGGTGCGTCGGCGGCGGCGCGGCCCTCGCCGTCGCCTGCGACCTCCGCGTCATGGCGAAATCATCGACCCTCTATGTTCCCGAAGTCGCGCGCGGCATGAACATGAGCTGGGGCTCGATCCCGCGAATGACCGCCCTCATCGGCCCCGCAAGAGCCAAACGCCTCGCCGCCCTCTGCGAAAAAGTCGACGCCAGCACCGCCCTCAGCTGGGGCCTCACAGACGCCGTGTCTGACGACGGCGCGGCCGTCACACGCGCGCTCGAGTTCGCGAGATCCGCCGCCAAGCTCCCGCCCACCGCCCTCAAGATGGTGAAGCGAGACGTCAACATCGCCGCCCTCGCCCTTTCGCAGGCGACGGCGCACCGCGACCTTGAAGCGTTCGCCCTGATGGAACGCTCCGACGACTTCGCCGAAGGCGTCTCCTCCTTCCTCGAAGGCCGCGACCCGCAATTCACGGGCGACTAGGACAGCGTATCCTCAGGCTGGCGTGCCTTGCCGGCGAGCGAGGGCGCGGAGGAACCCTTCAGCGCGTCGTGATAGTATTTACGGAACTGAAGGGTCGCCTTGTCGGTGCGAACCGAGCGCTCCTGCGCCGCCGGCGGAACCTCTCCGGACGGCGATGATTCCACCACAGCCTTGTCCTCGTCTGCGATCTTTGCACTGGAAGACCTGAACATCGGGCTGAACATCCCGCTGCGCAGGAAGTCTCTGGAGGCAACGACGGTCAGGCGTGTCTGTCTTTCACCGGCTGGAACGACAAGCGCGTGAATGCGAAAGTGCCGCTTCGGTATGGGGATGGTCAGGGCCATCATGTTGGGCCGGAAGTACTCCAGCACGCCGCCGCCATCAACACCGTCAAGCCGAGCCGACGCACGGCCGCCCCACGGAGCTTCCTCCCACACGATGTCCATCGAGGATTTTGGCGTCATGCGACGGAGCAGCGACTTGCCGATCGTCTTCCGGTGCACGAATGGCAGGTGCGGACTGTCGAGCATGTTTTCCATGGCCCGCGTCCAGTGGCAATTCCACAACCGCGTCACGTAAGTGCGCGCCAGCCCCGGCTCGACCAGGCCTTCCGGCGCAATCGGTTCGGTCGGCGCCTCCCGTCCCGGCGCGGTGTAGATCCACACCATGTCGCCCATCACCCGGACCGGCAGCGATGTCGCCGCGAGCATGTCCAGCTTGGCGTCGGGGTTCAGTGGCACGTGCCGGTTGGCGCCATCCGGCGCAAAGCGCCAGCCGTGAAACGGACACTCGAGACAACCATCCTTGCCGACCTGCCCCAGCGAAAGCCTCACGCCGCGATGCGGACAGCGATCCACCAGCGCGCCAATCCGCCCGCCATCGCCCCGGAAGAACACGATACCCTCACCGGCAATTTCAAGGCGCAGCGGACCCGACCCGATCTCGCGCAACTCAATCACCGGTGTCCAGTTATTCGCAAATCCCTCGAACATCTCGCCCGCTCCGATTGCTTGCCCCACCTTCTACGTGACACGAGGCCGCCCGGTTCATCCCCAAGACGGGATCGCCATTCCGCCAGCCCCTGTTCGCTGTCCAGATTTCCTCCGCAAGCGCTTTGCACTGGCGGAGGTGGATCGCGGCGTCTTCGTCGCGAGACGCAGCCCCTCCCGCGGGCCTCCGCCTCACCTTGTTCCGAATTCAGCCAACGCCTTACTCAGAACCCCAGCTTCTGAGCCGGCCCCCGCTTATCCCAGCGCGCTCACCGTCGCCGTGATGAACCCGCCGCCGAGCACGCTCCGCCCATCCGGGGCGGCATAAAGAACACAAGCCTGCCCCGGCGCCACACCTTCTTCCGGCGTATCAAACGCAAACCCGGGAACGCCATCGACCAGTACCATCCGCCCCGGCACAGGCGCTCGCGTCGAGCGCACCCGCGCCAAGGCCGGCACGCCAGCCGCGCAGGCCTCGGCAAGTGAGCCTTCGCCAAGCCAGTTGCTTTCCCCGATCGCCAGCGCGCGCGTGAGCAGAGCTTCGCGCGGTCCGACGATAACTTTCCGATTGGGCGCATCCAGCTTCACGACAAAAAGCGGCTCTCCGGTCGCAACCCCGAGGCCACGCCGTTGCCCGATTGTATAGCGAATAACGCCTTCATGCTGGCCCATGACGCGGCCATCCATGTGCACGATGTCCCCGCCTTCAACCGCACCTGGCCGCAGTTTCTGGACGATGTCCGAATATTTTCCCGCCGGCACGAAGCAGATGTCCTGGCTGTCGGGCTTTGCCGCAACCTGCAGCCCAAGCGCCGCCGCAGCGCGCCGTACATCCGGTTTCTTCATCCCGCCAAGTGGAAAGCGCAGGAAGTCGAGTTGCTGGCGCGTCGTCGCGAACAGAAAATACGATTGATCCCGATCCGGATCCGCCGCACGCGAAAGTTCCGCCCGTCCATCGCTCGCCATGGTGCGCCGGATATAGTGCCCCGTCGCCATCGCATCGGCGCCAAGATCTTTAGCTGTTGCCAGCAGATCAGAGAACTTCACCGTCTGGTTGCAACGCACGCACGGGATCGGCGTTGACCCTTTCAGGTACGTGTCTGCGAAGTCTTCCATCACCTGCTGACGGAAGCGACTTTCGTAGTCGAGCACGTAATGCGGAATGCCCAGCGCTTCGGCTACGCGCCGCGCATCATGAATGTCCTGTCCCGCACAGCACGCACCCTGTTTCTTGAGCGCTGCGCCGTGGTCATAGAGTTGCAGCGTTACCCCGACGACGTCGTATCCGGCATACTTCAACAGCGCCGCGACAACAGAGGAGTCCACGCCGCCCGACATCGCCGCCACGACACGGATCTCCGACCGCGGCCGAGGATCGCCCGGGAACAGGTCGAGATCAGCGCCGGAGAGATCGACGTTCGCGAGTTTGGTGAAATCGCAGAGCCTGTCCGCAACAGACAAGTCGCTATCGACAGGCGTGGCGGCCCCTCCGCGGGGGCCGATCAAGGTGGTCATTTTGCGTGTCTCCCACGGGTTCAAGGCCCGAAGCAGATTGATGTTGGCGCGGCTGATACAGCGAAACCGGGGCGGAAGCTAGGCTGGCCTGCAGGCCACCCCCTCGATGCGAGCCCGGGCGCCGCCATCCTCGCGGACGACAAAGCAGGCGCCTGCCTCCATCTCCAGCCGGAAAATGGTCGGGATGGCGAGGCTGCGATCCTCCGGCGGACCCGGCGGGCGAGGAAGAACAGAGAGGGTCGAGGACCGGGTCGGATCGCCTGGCCCGAGCTCCACATGGGCCTGCCCCATCGCGGTGGCGAGCGCGGTCTTGAGCTTTGCCATCGTATCGGCGTCGGCGCTGGCCAACACGGCCGGGACTGGCGAGCCCAGCGACTGGCACCCCATCAGCGCAACCGCTCCGATAGCGCCAAGCACGAGGTCCCGCCCGCTCATTGCGCGGGACCCCCTAGCGGACCGCGCATGTCGCGGTTGGTTCGGAAGACATCCGCCGCCAGCGAACGGCCCGACGTCGCCATCGCATTCTCGCCCGTCCTCACGGTCGAGGCGACACTGAGGCCAGTGCCGGTTGGCGTCGGGCAGGCGCCTGTCGAACGATATGCAAGCGCCGCCGCCAGCATGTTCTCGTTCGCATCGCCAAGCTCATGACTGAGATCGTCAGCAACCGAGCAGCCCGGAATCTTGACCGGGAAGGCCGAGCTCGCATTGGCCGCCGCGAACCCGTCGGCATAATCGCCAAAGCTCTTGTCGTTGACGCCCTTGAACTGGATCGAGAAGTAGGTCTGTCCGCAATTGTCGGCCGAGTAGAAACCGTAGGGCTTGCCGCACGTCGTCGACCCGATCAGCACGACGTCGACATCAATGCCGCGCAATCCGTTGATCACCGCCTCGCTCGCGCTGCAGGTGTTGCTGGTCGTAAGGACGTAAACCCGCGGCAGGCTCATCGGCGACAGCGCCGCACCATTGGTGACGGAAAAGCCAAGCCCGGTGCTATAGAATGGCGTCGGGTTGTTGGCGCTGCCGGTGACGGGGTTGGTTGTGCCGGCCGCCGCATTGAACTGAAGCCGCTCGAAAATCCGGCCCGATGTCCTGGTCGGTCCCGCAACGAGATAGCTTAGCTGCGACGCAACCGCGAGCAACCCGCCGCCATTATAGCGCAGGTCAATCACGAGATCCGTGACCGACTGCGCCTTCATCGCCGCGATGGCGTCGACAATCGCCTTCTCGGAGCTGAACGGGCTGAACGTGTTGAGCAGAATGTAGCCGACATTGCCCGACCCCGTCGGCAGCACAGCCGTGCGGTTGACAGGATTCTCAACCAGGTTCGCCGACGTCAGCGTGACAGTGCGTTGTGAACCTCCCGGATACTGGACCAGCAGCGTGTGGCTTTCGTTGGCCGTCTTCGGGAAGATCGCATTGTTGATGATGTCGATCTGCGCCTGGCTCGTGCCGCCGTTCACAACATCGATGCCGTCAGCCGCCAGGATGCGCGCGCCTCGGCTCAATTTCGGCGTACCGGCAAGAAGATCAGTCGCGGGCGTGCCGGCGGCTGTATAGAGGATGCGCACGTCACGTGGAGGCGATCCCGCGAACACGGCGATCTCAGCCCCGTAGCTCGCGGACGGTGCAGATGTGATCTGCGAGAGATAGTCGGCCGTCGACAGGCTGAAATGGAACTGGTCCTTGGGCTTGCCCGAGGACGTCGTGGCCGTCGTCTTGAGCGTGTTGAAATAGGTGACGCGATCAGAGAACGAGGACGGGTTCTGGTCGGTAACTTCCGTGTTCCAGAGATAGGTCTCATGCGTCCACGAGCGCAGATAGAAAAGTTCCTGCAACAGCGTCCCGGCCTTGTCGGGGAAAGCATTGCCTTGAATGTCCACGCCGGTTCGGACGGTCGCACAGAAATTCTTGAACGTGCTGGAGGCCTGATAGACGTTCGCCGTCCATGTCGGGCCCGAGGATCCGCCGGGCGACCCTCCGCCGCCCGTGCTGCCGCCGCCACCTCCTCCGCCGCCACCGCCACATGCCGCCACCACGAGGCCAGCCAGCGAACAGATGATCACGCGCACAGGAACTGACCGCATTGCACCAACTCTCCCGACCCAGCCAGAATTGGGCGATGGCAGGCCCTGCCTGTCAAGCCAGCCACTGGGGCAGAATGTTGCGAAGACTCGATCAGAAGTTCCAGCCGAGCGTGACCTCGCCGTATTTCTGGCGTTCGAGCTGCTGGTCGTAGCGCTTCGACTCCTCGGTCCACGCAAATGTGAGCCGCGCGCCGCCGTTGGCGAGCACCACGCCGAGCGTGGTCTCGGTCCGGTTCTTGCCGCGCGTGATCGCGGAACCGCCGCGAACGGGATCGCCGTCCTCGCCGCCGGGTTCGTCAAGGAAGATGTCGTAAGCCTGATACCGGGCATTGGCCGACGCAAAGGCATAGACCGACCACCCGTCACGGGGCGCACGCGACAGCGACCCACCCAGAGCGCCTGCGCGCGGCGCTCCGAAATCTGCATCGAGATTGGCGCCGAAACGGAGCGTAAGACCCGCATCAGCTGCGACGCTGACCGATCCTGCCTCGAAGCCGATGGCAGGCGATATGTCGAGGGCGAGATCGCCGATCGGAACGAGATTGCGCCAGCGCCGCTCGAAGCTTGCGTTCACCGCCAGGCGATCGGTGACCTGGTTGTCCCAGCCGAGCATCTCGCGGCCATTGAAGATGCCATGGAAGAATTCCTCGAGCTGTTCGGAAAGCGCGGATCGGCCGACAACGCCAGCGTCGAGCTTCCACGTGTCCTGACGCGTCTCGTTGGCGCGAATGAGAAGGCCGGAGCCGTGCAGCCAGCCGGCATAGGGGCGCTCGTTGGGCAACGGCGCTGCCGTGTCGATGTCGCGCGGGATGTAGAAATAGTGCCCTGCCCCAAAGCCAGCCGAAAGCGTGTCGCCCGGTTCGCCGTCAGGAAGCCAGCCGGCGATCGTCTGCGCCAGCTCGGCCTTGCCCCAATCAGCATTCACGACGCTGAGGCGCGAGCCGGAGGCATACTCCTGCTCGGTGTGCGCCCACTCGTCATTATCGTGCATCAGCGTGATCGTGGTCTGCGCAGCGGCGGGCGCGCCAGCCAAAGCAAACAGAATGACAGGCGCGCTGCGGATCATGCTGCATGTCTAGGCGCGCGCCGCGGCGCACGCTAGCCTTCGCGACATGACGGATCCTGCGCCACCGCCCCCTCCCCACTTCTTCCAGACCAGCCAGCCGCGCGAGCTTCTGGCTTGTGTGGAATTTGCGGCGCAGCACGCGGAAATGGCTGCTGAGGACCACGGCGCCTGGCGCTGGCTCATCATATCGACGACGCTGGCCGTGCAGAATGCCTGTCTCGCCGCGCTCGACACGGGCGACGAGTTCGGCACACGTGGCATGACGCGGACGGATGCGAAGGCTGTCGTGCGCTGGACAAAGGATGGGCGGCGTGGCCCTGCCCCGCTCGCCGTTCGCGAGCCGCGCATTGTCTCGCCGCTGGAACTGTTGCGCCGCGCGGGCGACCCGCAATTCCTGCGGCCGCCCTACCAGTTGCCGCTCAACCACAGGATCACCGAGGCGTTCGACGATCTGGTCGACCTGCGCAACACCTTCCTGCACTTCAGCGAGGACGGCTGGACGGTGGACCTGCGAGAAATACCGCCGCTGATCCTCAACGCGTGTCGCGTGGTGCGGCATCTCTCAGTCACGCAACCGATCTATCTCAAGCGCGCAGGCAGGCGTCACAAGGAGCGCGTGGCGGCCGCGCTCGATCGCATCGAACTTGCGATGGAGCACTATCCGGTGATGGATTAGTTCGAGGCAAGGGAAGTCGGCCGGGGCGAGGACGACGTCACGCGCCAGATCGTGTTGCCGACATCATCCGCCACGAGCAGGGATCCGTCCTTCCCGATGGCGACGCCGACCGGTCGGCCATAGGCGACTTCCTTCTCCGCATCGATGAAGCCGGTAAGGACATCAACCGTTCCGCCAGCGGGCTTACCGTTGGCGAAGGGGACAAAGATGACTTTGTAGCCGGAGAACGGGTCGCGATTCCATGAGCCGTGCTGGCCGACAAAGGCGCCGTTTGCGTACTGCGGGCCTAGCTTCGCGCCCGCCGAGAATATCAGGCCGAGCGATGCTGTGTGGGCGCCGACTGCAAAGTCGGGTGCGATGGCCTTCGCGACCATGTCCGGGCGTTCGGGTTTCACGCGCGTGTCGACCGTCTGGCCGAAATAGCTCCACGGCCAGCCATAGAAAGCCCCGTCCTTCACTGAAGTGATGTAGTCTGGCACGAGGTTCGGGCCGAGTTCGTCGCGTTCATTAACGGCAGCCCAGAGCGCGCCGGTCGTCGGCTCCCAACCCATGCCATTGGCGTTGCGGAGGCCCGTCGCGAAGATGCGCTTCTTGCCGGTGACGCGATCGATCTCCCAGACCGCTGCGCGGCCCTTTTCCGCCTCGATGCCGTTCTCGCCGACATTCGAATTGGAACCGACAGTGGCGTAAAGCTTCGAGCCGTCCGGCGAAGCGATGATCGTCTTGGTCCAGTGGTGATTGCGCGTGCCGGCCGGAAGGTCGGTGAGTTTCTGCAGCGTGTCGCTGATGCTGGTGACGCCGGGCCGGTAGGGGACGCTGACCACGCTGTCGGTATTGGCGACGTAGAGACGGCTGCCGGCAAGCGCCATGCCGAAAGGCGAGTTGAGATTTGACAGGAAGATGGAGTTGGTCTCGGCAACCCCGTCTCGGTTGGCGTCGCGCAGCAGCGTGATGCGGTTGGCGGTCTGCGTGACCGCGCCGGCTTTCTTCATCGCCTCGCCCTGGAAGTAACCGCGAATGCCGCCGCCTTCGTCAGGACGCGGCGGAGCGTTTGTCTCGGCGACGAGGACATCTCCATTGGGAAGTACGTGCAGCCAGCGTGGGTGATCAAGGCCGGTCGCGAAGGCTTTCACCTGAAGGCCATGGGCGGCCACGGGCGTTTGGCCGCTGGCCCAGTGGACAGCCTCGGCGATCTTGAGCGTCGGCAGAAGCGTGCTCTGCGGCTTGTCGAGATTGAGCGCCTGGCCGGGGCCGATGGCGGCGCTGACAGGCTCGGTGGTTGCGCCCGCGCAGCCGGCGATCGACAAGGTGAGCACGGCGGCAGTGAATTTCAGCATGGATCGCAAGGACATGGCGGCTCTCTTTGCGCAGTCCGACCCGCCAACAGAATGGCTAGCGCGCAGGCGTGTTCCCGCCACGAGGAAGATCAGTTGCAGCTAGCGCGTACGCCCTAGCGCCGCGAGCACGGTATCCGGGTCGCCGCCGAGTTCCCGCACGGCCTCTTCCCAGCGCGCCAGTGCGTCCCAGTAATAATCGAAGATGCAAGGACTGCAGCCGCGATGGCAGCAGGATTCATCATCCGGCTTGTTCGGCGGGCGCGGGAACGCGGAGGGCAAACTCATCGCCCTCCGCTATCGCAAAATTCAGGCCGTTACGAGACGGCTACTTGCATTCAAACTGGTCGGCGCTCTTGCCATCGCCCGTGCCCTTGTACACGGCCTGCTTCGGATATGCGCAGAGCTTGCGTCCGCCGCCTGCGGCGAAACCGACCGGGATCTCTTCCGGCGCCGTTCCACTCGTGACCCATTTGTCGAGCGCATCGAGATAGTCAGCGCGGTCGGGGCCGGGTCCGCCGGCGCAGTGCATGACACCCGGCATCATGAAGAGACGCACATCCTTGCTCGCGGTCGCATCCTTGGCCATGACCTTGTCGAAATAGTCGAGGCTCATCAGCGGCGAGAGCGCCGAGTCCGACCACCCATGATACATCAGTAGCTTGCCGCCACTGTTGCGATAGGTCGAGAGATCCGGATTGGTCGGCGAGAGCGTCGCCTGCAGGTATTTCATCTCCGTACCCAGCGTCGCGAGGTTGAACTGCTGGTGGTTCCACTCCGGATCCTGCTTCAGGAAGTAACGCATGAAGTCACCAGAGAAGCCGTAAGCGAGGCTCGGACGCCCTGGGCCCGCCGCGTCCTTGCGGCCGGCAAGCCACGTGCCCCAGCCGGCGTCGTTGAACTCCCCGCCGTAGGGATAGCCGACATGATACGGCTTGCCCTTGAGCATCGGGCCCGTGTGGATCAACTGCACGGCCTCGACCTGCGCCGCCGTGAGGCATCCTTCCTTCTTCCCCGACTTGCACTGGATGGTCTTCACATCGAACGTGCACTTGCGCGGATCGGTCATGAAGCCGTCCTTGAGGCCGTCGAGATCATCGCACTTCTCAAGCACGGCCTTGGAGACGAGATCACGCGCGGCCTTGTCGAGGATCGCGGCGTCAAGCTTCTTGGGATCGGGATACATCTTCGCCGTGATGGAGGCGAAGGTCGCTGTGATGCCCTGGAAGTTGATCGCTGGAGCGCCGGCAATGATGCCGTCGAAATCGTCCGGATAGCGCTGCGCTTCCATCAGCGCTTCACGTCCGCCATTCGAGCATCCGGCGAAGTAGGATTTCTCAGGCGCCTTGCCGTAGCGCGCGAGCAGGATCGACTTCGATGTCGCTGTGACGCGATGGATCGCGGCGTGCGCATAGTTCACGATGCGCTCGACATCGCCCATCGCCCAGGCGCCGTCCGTGGCGCCTGCAGGTCCCGTGTGACCCGTGTCCGTTCCAGCGATGGCGTAACCGCGCTGCAACGCATTCATACCCATCGCCTGACTTTCGACACGGCCGGCAAAGCCGCCTTGCCCGCCCATCACGAACTTGCCGTTCCAGGTATCGGGCAGCCAGATCGTGAAGTTGATTTCCTTGCCGATGACGCCGTCGAGTTTGCACAGCGCCACAGGCGATGTGGCTGGCGCCGCGCCCGTGATCTTTACGTCGGGGGCCATGTAACCCTTCAGCGACTCGCACGTGCCTTGTGCTTGCGCCGTTCCTGCAAAGGCGATCGCCATAGCCGCGAGCGCCAAACCTGTCCGGATCATTCAGTCCTCCCTCGAAGACATTTTGTTTGCCGGACCCTGCCACTCCCCCCAACGGAAGCAAGGCGCCTTTCTCGACAATCGCACCGTGCTACAGGGACGTGATGACCGATTTGACGCCGCGTCCAGACGCCGTACCAGCGCTTGCGCCCGGCCGCACCTGCGCGGGGTGCACAGCCTGCTGCAAGTTGGCGAGCGTACCTGTTTTCAACAAGCCGATGCAGCGATGGTGCGAACACTGCGACATTGGCAAGGGCTGCAGAATTTACGACGCCCGGCCGGACGACTGCCGGACTTTCTATTGCGGCTGGGTGCTTGACGGCAGTATCGGCGAGGAATGGAACCCGCGCCATTCCAAGATGGTGATCAAGTTCGAGAATAACCGCACCATCGTCATGGTCGACAAGGATCGCAAGGATGCGTGGCGCAAGGAACCATTCAACGGCCTGATCCGGCAGTGGGCCGCCACCGCGCTCACCATGCATGGCGAAGTCGTGGTGTGGGAGGGCCTCGAGGCAGTGCGCGTGCTGCCCAACGGTGAGCAGCGGCTTGGGCGCGCACAAAAGCCCTGACAGGCGCCTACTTCAGGACGTCCAGGAGCGAAAGGCCACGCAGGACGTTGAATACGCTCGCTGACGAATTGTAGGCGAACTGCGCCTGCTGGAGCCGCATGGCGACCGCGGCGAGATCGACATCGACGATGCCACCGATCGCCTCGTCGAGCGCATTGTACTGGGACGTCAGACGCGTGCCGGCCAACTCGACGTCCTTGCTCAGACGGCCATTCTCTGCCTGTTGCGCGAGAATGGTATCGAAGGCATCGCCGAGCGAAGTCAGCTCGCTCTGGATCGCCTGCTTCTGGACATCTGTAAGATCGCCGCCGAACGGGCCATCTGGACCCTCGTCGAGTTCTGCAAGACGCTTGATGGAAGCCAGCGCCTGCGTGACGACATCATCCGCCACGACGCCTGCCTGGAGGGTGCGACCTTCCTCGACGCGCATCACCTGCGCATCAGCGCCTTGCTGCAGCGAGTCCGTAAGCGGATTGGCGGCGAGGTCGCTGAGCGACGTCGCGCTGATAGGGGCCTGGTCGTTGAGCACGCCGCCGAACAGGTAACGGCCGCCAAGATTGGTGTTCATCGTGTCCTTGATGACGGCGAAAGCTTCCTCGAGCTGCGAGCGAACGCCCTCGCCACTGTCGAGACCGAGGTTCTGGAACAGCTGTTCCTTGAGCTTGCTGACAGCTTCGGCCGAACGGCCGAGCGTCACGTCCTGGATCTGCATGCGCGTGGTGAGTTCGCGCGCTGTTGCCTGGAAACCCTGGTTGCGCGCAACGAGGCGCTGGGCGGAAACCAGCGTCTGCGCTTCGCGGCCATAGCCCTTGAGATCGTTGGCGCGGGTCTGGGCCGAACTCTGGCGGCCAGCCTCGACCAACTCGTGCTGCGCGCGCTGCAAGTCAGCGAGCGAGGCGGCAGGGATCATTGCAGAGGAAACACGTGTCATGAACTAGCTCCTCACACCATCGCCAGGACGATGTCGTACATATCCTTCGCCGCCTGGATCATGCGCGAGGCGGCGGAGTAGGCTTGCTGATAAGTCGTCATCTTCACGAGCTCTTCGTCCAGGTTGACACCTTCCTCGCTCATGCGGCGTTCCTTGACTTCGTTGCGTACGGACTCGGCGGCGGCCTTGGCGGCGTCGAGCGCCTCGGCCCGCACGCCGGCATGACCGGCAAGGCGAGCGGCATAGTCGGAAATCGATGTGACCTGCCCTGTGAGCGCGCCGGCATCGGCGAACGTTCGCGGCGCCGTAGCAGCCTGTTCCACGGCCAGCGCGCCGCGACCATCGCCGGGCGACAGGACACGCGTGCCGGCCGCGGCGCCGGCAAGATCGGCTTGCGCGCTGCCGAGCAGATTGGGATTGGCGCGGATGTCAGGACGTATGATCTGGCTGCGCGCGCGCTCGATCGGCAGCGCCTCGCCGAGACCGAACAATTCGGACATCGACATGCCAGTATCGCCACGTGTCGTGGTGTCCTGCAACACGTCGATGCGGCCGATATTTGTGTTGGTTGGCGTCAGCGACAGACGGCCATTGGCGTCGAGCGTCGCCTGGCCATAGCCTGACAGCGCGGTGTTCAACGCGGTGCGCAGCTGACCCATCGTCTGGCCGGCCGTGACATTGAAATTGAAAGTGCGAACGATGGCGCCGTCATTGTCGCGCATGGCGAATGTCAGCGTGCCGGTGGTGAAGCCGTGGTCGTCGGCCGCCGAAAGGCCCGTGGCGTAGTTCAGCGGGCCGCCGTGGGAGACGAGATCGTTGAGACCGAAGGTGTGGGAGAAGCCGCGACCCGCACGCATTGCGGGCGTGGTGGGATCGTCGGTGATGACGATACCGGTGTTCGGCACATCCGCACCGATAGTGAGCGTGCCATTCGCGAACGAGACGGATCCGTCGGTTCCCATCGCGGTATCGAGGGCGGTCTGCAGGTCCGCAATCGTCGGCGCAGCCCCGCCGCCCGGGTCGAAGGAGGTGACGTTCGCCTGGTCGTCCAGGATCTGCATGTTGTCGAAGTCGACGCGAAAGTTGCGGACGACATTGCCCTGGTTATCGACGATGCCGACATGGGTGACTCCCGAAAAGTTCAGCAGGTCCGTCGTGACGAGGCCGGTGTTGCGGCCAGTCAACGAGGCGGGAGCGGGGACCGGACTGGCCTTGTTGTGTGCGGCGTTGAGCGCTTCGGCGGCGCCGGCGGCGTATTCACCGAAAGCAAGCTGCAGGTTCGGGATTTCCTTGTCACGGGCTCGGAGGAGGCCTTTTAGCTCACCACCCGACAGGTGGGTCTCCAGCGGCGTTTCGGTATTGGAGCGCGGAGCCTTCATGACCAGGCCCGGATAGGGCTCGCCATTGGACGTGGAGGAAAGGCCGAGCTGCGCCGCATCGAGGTCGACCAGCAGCATGCCGTCATTGGTGCGCACTTCGACGCCGCCCAGCGAGCGCTTCTGCGTGCGGATGTCCATGATCTCGGAGAGACGGTCGATCATGCGCTGCTGTTCGGTTTCCGCCTCGCTGGCGGAGACGCCGCCGACCGTCGAGCGTTGGATCGAAGTGTTGAGCTTGGCGATGCCGGCCATCAGCGAGTTGGCTTCTTCCATCGAAGCAACGACACGTGAGTGGGATTCATCGCGCAGGGCCTGGAGTTCCTGCCCCGTCGTGTCGAGCTGCGAGAGCATGGTCTGCAGGTCCGACAGCGCCGAGGACCGGCGCAGCGCGGAAGCGGGATCGACCGCGAGCGCGCCGAAGGATGAGAAGACGGGGTCGAGCGTCGAGAACACAGACGAGGAATCCGACGGGTCGCCGAGCAGGCCCTGCGCACGGTCCATGAACTGGGAGAGGATGTCGGCCGACGCGACATCGGCGGCGCCGCGCATCTCGGCGGCGGCGAGATAGGCGTTGGCGACGCGGCGGACTTCGATCTCGACGCCGGAAAGGCCGCCCGAGGCTTCGCGCGAAATGAACTGCACGTCGAGGCGGGAATAGCCGACGGTGTTGACGTTTGCGACGTTGGTCGAGGTGGCTTTCAGCGCCTGCTGGTTCGCAGCCAGCGCGGAAAGGCCGTTGCTCATGATGGAACTGATCGACACGATCGCATCTCCGTCATGACCCTGCAGATCTTGCCGAGTAGGCGCGATCTGCCGAGTCGCCTGACGCGACCAGCCTTCACCGGCATCGTTCCATCTTCCTGAATACGTTCGCGAAAATCCCGCGACGGAGGCTTCTGCCCCGAACGCCCCGGCGCACTGGCCGCAACGTTGCGATTAACCACGCAAGTTGCGGGCCAGTTGGGATTTCCCAAGGACCAAGAGGCGGGGCAGAAACTTTTCCGACGACATGTAACCTGCCCGCCCTCGCCCACGAATACATCGCTGAACCCGCTCGACAGCGAGGAGAGACGCGATGGCGGCGGCAAGATCTTACGGATTGAAGGGCTTGGCCCTGCGCGCTGGCGTTATGGCCCTCGCACTCGGACTGGGTGCATGGCGCTTGCCGCCGACGTCGCCAACGGTGGTCGAGATTTTCCAGAGCCAGGGCTGCTCGTCCTGTCCGCCGGCCAACGAGAATATTCTGGCGCTGGTCGACCGGCCTGACCTGCTGGTCCTGAGCTTTGGCGTCACCTACTGGGACAAGCTTGGCTGGAAAGACACGTTTGCCTCCCACGCCAATACACAGCGTCAGTACGACTACGCTGCCGGCCTGAAACGCCGGAACGTTGCAACACCGCAGGTGATCATCGATGGGCGCATCGACATCACGGGGCTCGACCGAAGCGAACTCAATCGTTCGATTGCCGCCGTGAAGACGCCCACCTCGCCACCAGCCATCAGCCTGTCCGGCGATGCGCTCATACTTGGCGCGGCTTCTGCGCCTGCGACAGGGGCTGATGTCTGGCTGGTGCGATACGATCCGCGCATCGTGCAAGTTCCGGTCAAGGCGGGTGA
Source organism: Hyphomonadaceae bacterium (assembly GCA_047601145.1). Lineage (GTDB taxonomy): Bacteria > Pseudomonadota > Alphaproteobacteria > Caulobacterales > Hyphomonadaceae > UBA7672. The sequence goes on along the minus strand of JASGJW010000002.1, from coordinate 158,050 downwards.
GAACACTGGCCGCACGCTGCCTCATCGCAACGTTGTGCGCGAACTGGTGCGGTTGGGCGGATGGAGCGGCAAGGCCGTCACCTATCGCCTACCTGCGGCTTCCGATCCGGCGTTGCGTAACGCCATCCTCGTTCAGGCTGTCTCGGGCGGCCCGATCATCACGGCGCTCAAGCCCTGATCCTGCTTCAACTTGCAACTCCACACCCAGAAGGACAAATCAATGATCTCCCGTCTCCTCCTCCCCGCCGCGGCAGCGATGGCGCTTTCTCTGGCCGCCTGTTCCGGCTCGAACGGCGCCCCGGCGGCGTCAGACGCCATGAAGGGCGATGCAATGGCCACCGACGCCATGAAACCCGACCCAATGAAGACAGACGCCATGGCGGCGGATGCCATGAAGGCAGACCCAATGAAGACCGATGCGATGGCGGCCGACCCGATGAAGGCGGATGCCATGAAACCGGCAGACCCGATGGCGTCAGACGCCATGAAGGCCGATCCAATGAAGCCGGCCGACCACTGACGCCTGTCGCCGGGACGCCTGTCGCCCTCTCCGACCTGGCCGGGCGTCCCGGCGCACTCTTTCATCGAGCAGCATCATGACCGCCGAAACATCGAGCGAAGTGATCTATCGCCACACGCGGATCGTGCGCATCGCGCACTGGATCAATGCGCTCTGCTTCCTGCTCCTGCTGATGAGCGGGCTGCAGATCTTCAACGCACACCCGCATCTCTATTGGGGACAGGCTGGCGCCAACTATGACACGCCATGGCTGACGATCCCCGGCGGCATTCCCGGATTGCTTACGCTGCCGAGCTATCATGATCTCGCGACGGGCCGTAACTGGCACTTCTTTTTTGCTTGGGCGCTGGTGATCAACGGCCTCACCTATCTTGCTTTCAACCTCTTCAACCGTCACATCACACGCGACATCCTGCCGAAGAAGGAAGAGCTGAAACCTGCGCACCTGTGGGAGGAAGTCGTCCATCACGCGCAGTTCAAGCGCATTACGGGACCAGCCGCAAAACGCTATAACACACTGCAGAAGCTGGCCTATGTGGCGGTGATCTTCGTGTTGTTCCCGGGGATCATCCTGACCGGCCTCACAATGTCGCCAGGCTTCAATTCCATCGCGCCCTTTCTCGTCGACCTGTTCGGCGGGCGGCAGTCCGCGCGTTCCATCCATTTCATTTGCGCCAACCTGCTCGTGGCGTTCTTGGTCATCCACCTTGTCGAGGTCGTCGTCGCCGGCGCGTGGAACGAGATCCGCTCGATGATCACGGGCCGTTTTGTTGTGCCCCCCGGCCCGGCCCTCGCGGAGGACGTGCAATGAAGGACTTCCTGACCCGCCGCAAACTGCTGACCATGGGCGCCGTGACGGTTGGCGGCCTCACGCTCTCGGGCTGTGATCCGCTGTCGCGCTCGCCTGACTTCCGGTCTTTCCTGCACAATGGCGAAACACTGACCATGGCGGCGCAACGCGCCCTGATGATTGGCCAGCCGCTGGCGCGGGAGTTCTCTGAACGCGACATGTCGCGCGTCTTCAAGGCGAATGGCACGAAGAACCCCGACACTCAGACCTACAACAGCATGGCCGCCGAAGGCTTCGCCAGCTGGCGGCTGGAAATCATCGGCCTGGTGGAGCGTCCGCAATCGCTGTCATTGCAGGAGCTACGCACCTTGCCTTCGCGCACGCAGATCACGCGGCATGATTGCGTCGAGGGCTGGAGCGCCATCGGCAAATGGAAAGGCGTGCAGCTTTCCACGCTGCTCCAATCCATCGGCCTCAAGCCAAACGCCCGCTTCGCCGTGTTGCGCTGTGCAGACAATTACGGCGGCGGATCGGATCCCTATTACGAAAGCATCGACCTCATCGACGCCTTCCATCCGCAGACAATCCTCGCCTACGACATGAACGACCGGCCGCTGGAGATCGCCCACGGCGCGCCCCTGCGCCTCCGGGTCGAGCGGCAGCTTGGCTACAAGCAGGCGAAGTACGTCATGCGAATCGAGATCGTCGATTCATTCGCCCGCATCGGGCGCGGAAAGGGAGGTTTCTGGGAGGATCGCGGTTACGAATGGTATGCCGGCATCTGATTTTCAGCGTCTCGCGGGCGTAGTCATCCCCGCGTGTCTCCGCTAGACATGCATCATCGATTGGGTGGTCGTGGTCATCGGAAGGCGGCGTGTCGGACGTTGAGCCCCGCTTGAAGGCGCTGATGCTTCGCGGGCTCGCGGGTGATGCGGGCGCGCATTCGATGCTGCTCTCGCAGATGACCGGGTATCTGCGCGGATATTTCGCGCGCCGGCTCGGACGCGACGCCGCCGATCTTGAAGACCTCGTGCAGGAGACTTTGCTGGCTATCCACCTGAAGCGCGAAACCTACGACACATCCCAGGCCTTCACGTCATGGGCTTATTCGATCGCGCGCTACAAGCTGATCGACCGCTACCGCCGCAACAAGATCCGGAAGACCGAGCCTCTGGACGACGCCGGTGACCTGTTCGCCGCCGAAGAAACCGAGGAGGGCGGCACGAAGCGCGATCTCGACAAGCTGCTCTCTTCCCTGCCGGCAAGGCAACGCGCCCTGCTGGAGGACGTGAAGCTCACCGGCCTCTCGAACGCGGAAGCCGCAGTCAGGACGGGCATGACCGAAAGCGCGGTGAAGGTAAGCATACATCGCAGTCTAAAGGCTCTCATGAGGAGGGCGCGTGATGAAAACTGACGAACTAATCGCCCTGCTCTCACGCGACGCCACGCCGGTAAAGCCTGGCGCACTGCCGATGCGCGTGGTGCTGTTTGCGCTGGTCGGAGCGATCGGCGCCCTTGTCATCCTCGTTCCTTGGATCGGAATGCGGCCGGATCTGGCCGAAGCCGTCCTGGGCACGACGTTCTGGATGAAGGCGATCTACACGGCCGGACTTGGTCTTGCGGGCTTTGCGCTGTTCGAACGCCTCGCGCGTCCAGGCGCGAAGGGCCGGATAGGATGGCTTCTGGCCGGGCTGTTTGCCGCGGCGATCGTTGCGATCGCGACTTATCAGATGATGTCGACACCGATGGATCAGATGCGCGCGGCCTTCATGGGCGTGAGCTGGGACAAATGTCCGTGGCGCATCCTCGTACTTTCTGCACCGGGCTTGGCCGTCCTGCTGTGGACGATGCGGCGCTATGCCCCCACGCGGCCGATCCTGGCGGGAGCCGCCGCTGGCCTGTTCGCGGGCGGCGTGGCGGCGACTGTCTATGGCCTGCATTGCCAGGAAACGGCGGCGCCTTTCGTGGCGCTCTGGTACTCGTTCGGCGTCCTGCTCAGCACACTCGCCGGCGCAGTAATCGGCTCGCGCGTCCTGCGCTGGTAGCCCGGCAAATCCTGCCCAGCGGCCTAGCGACTCTTGCCGCATCCGGCCGCCAAACGACATTGGCGTTAACCTGACAACCCTTCATTCCTGTGAGGTTTTTCCGGGAAACGTTAATGGCTCGGCGGTTGCACACATGTCTTCACTTCGCGCCCGTGAAGGGCCGAAGCTTGTGAACGCGTGGACGCCTCGTGACAGCAGCCGACGCCCTTTCTGTTCAGCCCACCGCCCGGCCCGAGCCGAGCGTTGCAAGAGCGGCTGCGCCTGAGAACAAGGCGGGGGAGCCCAAGGAGAAAAGTTTCTCCGACGCGCTAGACGCCGAAACGACGGCGAAAACGAAAGCAAACGACAAGGCCGAGAAATCGGAAACAAACGGCACGCTTGAGAAGCCGGCGGATCTCGCCACATCAGACGATGTTCCGGCCGACGCGGTAATTGTCGCGACGCCGACGCAACCTGTCCCGCCGCAGGCCACGCCTGTGATGGCATCGCCCGCCGCGATCCTGGCCGGGCTCGACCCGAATGCTGTCGTTGCCGAGGGCGCCTCCGCGACGCCTGCCATCGACGGCGTTAAGCCGACAGTGAACCCCGAAATTGCAATCGATACGCCAGCGCCGGCCTTGGCGAAAATCGAAGCCGACCTTGCCACTGTTGAACCTGACCTTGTTCCGGCTGTCCCCGTCGAGCAGGAAGTCGTCGCACAACAAGTCGCCGTGGTGACCCAGCCGGCTGTGGCAACTCCCGCCAAGCCGGCCGCGAAAAAGGACGCCAAGGTCGAAACCGCAGATCCGGTGACCGATACTGCGGAACCTGGCTCCTCCAAAGTCACAGCGGAAACAACCAGCACCGAGCCGGTTGCCAACGCTACGCCGACGCAGCCTGGCGTCACGGCTAGGGCCCTGCCCACCACCGCTGAGGCGCCTCAGCAAACAACGCAGTCGACGTCCGGCCCGGGGTCCGAGCGCGCCGCGACCGCGATTGAAGCTGCCCCGGCCGCAACGACGAAACCTGCTACGGCAAATGCGAAAGCAGCAAGCGGCGCTGATGCGAATACGCAGGCGTCTGCGAACAAGACGGTTCAGGCGGTTGCGACCACTGCTGATGCGGCGCCGGAACTCAAGATCGATGCAGCGACTTCAAGCATCACTTCGACCTCAGCAACCGATGCGCTGACGGCTTCGCGTACATCCGGCGCCGAAGCAGGCAAAGCCGCTCAGTCGAACCCCGCCCTGCAAGCCGCGCCCGCCGCCACGATCCAGGTCTATTCGCGCATGATCGAGCGGTTCGATGGCCGCGCGCAGCGTTACGAGATCCGCCTCGATCCGGCGGAACTCGGCCGCGTGGACATCCGCATCGAAGTCGGCGCCGACAAGAAGGTGCATGCCGTCCTCGCCGCACACGACAGCGCCGCCCTTTCCGACATGATGCGCGGCCAGCGCGCGCTCGAGGCCTCGCTGCGCCGAGGCCGGCATCGACGTCGCTGATGGCGGCATCAAGTTCGAACTTTCGAGCGACAGCGGCCGCAACCTGTCGAACGGCGCAAGCCAGGGCGACAAGAACGGCAGCGCCAGACGGCGCCGGCAATGTCTGGCGACAACTTCTCGACGACGGACGTGGCGGTTGACGCCAACACGGCTGCGGCCGCCCGCCCCTGGCGCGCCTCGCGCCTCGACCTGGTTGCCTGAGGGAGATGAGACATGGCTGACCTGATCTCCTTCGTACCGACCTCGACCAGCACGGCTTCCAACGCCGATGCGTCGAAGGCCACGCTCTCGAACAACTTCGACACCTTCCTCACCATCCTCACTGCGCAGATCCAGAACCAGGACCCGCTCCAGCCGATCGACTCGACGCAGTTCACGCAGCAGCTGGTCCAGTTCTCCGGCGTGGAACAGCAGATCCGCGCCAACAGCCAGCTCGAAACGCTGATAAGGCGACCAATTCGGGCGCCGGGGCTCGCTGTCGGGATATCTCGGCCAGGAAGCAGAGATCGACTCTGCCGGCGCCGAATACACTGGCGACACGGTCCACTGGCGTTATGAGCTACCGTCCGAAGCGTCTTCATGCACGGTTACCGTGACGGATGCAGCCGGCAAGATGCTCTACTCCAAGACCGGCGAGACGAAGGCCGGTTCGCACAACTTCGAATGGAATGGCGAACTGAACAAGGGCGGCAAGGCAAGCGAAGACCAGCCCTACTGGATCAACGTCGTCGCCGAGGATGCCAACAAGAAAGCCATCACACCGACCCACACGCTGGTGACGACGATCACCGGCGTCGACCTGACCCACGGCGAACCTGCGCTCACGACGCCAGCCGGCGTGTTCGCGTTCTCCGACGTCAACCGGCTGCTGAACAAGACGAACACGACGACAAACTGATCGTGAGCCGACTGAACTCACCGGCGCAGAAGCGCGCCGTCTGGCTGCATAAGCGGCCAACCAACCCAACCGCCACGTGCCCTTGACCAGGGTTTTCTGGGAGCTTCGACCATGAGTATCAACTCCGCCATGCTCGCCGGCGCATCCGGCATGCGCGCCAACTCGAGCGCGCTCGCGGCAATTTCCGACAACATCGCGAACGTCAACACGGTCGGCTACAAGCGACTGCGTTCCGACTTCGTGTCGCTGCTCAACTCCCAGAACAGGCAGACCACCTATAACGCGGGCGGCGTTATCGGTAAGTCGACGCCTCTGATGAGCGAGCAAGGCTCGGCCATCGCCTCGTCCGTCGCGACCCACCTCGCGGTTTCCGGCAACGGCTTCTTCGTCGTGCGCGGCCGCAGTGACGACGCAACTGCGCGCGACCCCTACTTCTATACCCGCGCCGGCCAGTTCACACCGGACTCGGACGGTTATCTGAAGAACACCGCCGGCTACTTCCTGCAGGGCTGGCCGGTCGATTCCTCCGGCAACGTCACCGCGAACCCAACCGACCTCAACGCTCTCGAGCCGATCCGCGTGTCGGGCATCGCCGGCGGCGCCGAAGCCACATCTCGCCTCTCCCTCTCGGCCAACCTGCAGTCGTCGCAAGCGATCTCGGCGGCCGTCACGGGCGCCACTTATGACGCCACGGACAGCGCCAACAATATGGCGTCGGGCGCGGTCACGCCTGACTTCCAGGTTCCAATCCAGGTCTATGACAGCCAGGGCGGCCTGCACACGCTGACAATGTCGTTCCTCAAGGCGGGCCCGAACCAGTGGTATACGGAAGTTCACATGCCCGCAGGCGATGTCACGGCGGGCGGCTCCGCGTTGGTCGATGGCCAGCTTGCCACCGGCATCGTCGCCTTCACGCCGTTCGGCCAGCTCGATGCGGCCAACTCGACGCTGCCGCTGACGCTTAACGTCGGTCTTGCCGGCACGAACGCGGGTCCGGAATGGGATCCCTCGCTCGGCCTCGCGGCGCAAACGATCCAGCTCGACATGGGTGGACCCGGTGCGCCGGGCGGTCTTACCAACTACGACTCGCCCTCGCAGCTCGGCACGTCGCAGGTCGACGGCACGCCGTTCGGCTCGCTGGCCTCAGTGGACGTCGATGATGACGGCTACGTCACCGCGATCTTCACCAACGGCCTCACCCGCCGCATCTATCAGGTCCCGCTGGCGACGTTCGGCAACGTCGACGGCCTGTTGCCCGAACATGGCGGCATCTATCGCCTCGGACCGGACGCCGGCGCGCTTTCGATGCGCGGGGCAGGCATTGGCGGCGCCGGCAACATCAAGGCGCGGGCGCTTGAAGTCCTCGACCGTCGACCTGGCCGAGGAATTCTCCAACCTGATCATGACCCAGCGCGCTTATTCGGCTTCGTCGAAAATCATCACGACGGCCGACGAGATGCTGGACGAGCTCATCAGGCTGAAGCGCTAGTCGCTTTAAGGAATAGCGAGCGGTGATTTCGCACGGGCACACGCGGTTCTGGGCACGCAGAAAGCGTGTGAACTTGAGGCCGTGCGGCGCCGCTCGCTTCTACCCTCTCATTGCCGGCTGTTCACCTAACCTCTCCGCGACGTTTCCCGGTTCGTGAAATTTTGCCGATTCTTTCCCGAAAAGCCTCCGGTCGCGTTCAGCGTGACCTTAAAGGCCGCTGCGTATGGTCCGCGTACAGACTGAGCAGCAAACGGAGTTTTCCATGCTGAGCCAAAGCGCGCCAGGCGCGGCCGTCGTGGGCCCGGACGGACGTCATCTTACTCTTGCGGATCTCCCCGCCCCGGGAATCCAGCGTTGGGTCACCCGCCGCAAGGCGGAAGTCGTGGCTGCCGTACACGGCGGGCTTCTGTCCGCTGATGACGCTTGCCAACGCTACGAACTCACCAAAGAGGAGTTCGATGGTTGGGAACGTCTTTACGAGCGTCACGGCGTCAAAGGCCTGCGCACGACCCGCCTTCAGAACTACCGCTAGACTCCGCGAGCGCCGCCCCGGGGGTTTGGGGAGGGGCGGCGTCCGGACCCTCGTTTTAAGGTTTCGCTAACAATATCGGTCGGCGGCCTTAAGACCACGTTTACCACGCACCGGGAAATTCCTGCCTAGTCGCAAATCGCGGCGCAGGCAGATTTTTCCGGGCGTTCATGGCTGATCCCACCACAGAAGAGTCCAAGGGCCTGATTGCGCAGCTCGCGCGGTCGGGGCGCATGCGGATCGCCGCGGCGCTGGTCGTCGTGGCCCTCGTCGGCGGCGGCCTGGGCGTCATCATGCTGCGCGGCGACGCCGGCGGTAAGAAACTCCTCTTCTCGGGCCTCGATCTCGAAGAAGCTGGTGAAATCTCCAACAAGCTCGATACGGCCGGCATCGCCTACACGCTGGAAGGCGGCGGTTCGGCCGTGTTCGTTGACGGCGAAAAGGTCGAAAAAGCCCGGATGATGCTCTCCGAGCAGGGCCTGCCCACACGGGGCTCGGTCGGCTGGGAGATCTTCGACAAGTCCGATGCGCTGGGCGAAACGCAGTTCGTCCTGAACATCAAGAAAGTCCGGGCGATGGAGGGCGAACTCGAGCGCACCATCGGTTCCTACGACATGGTGCAATCGGCACGCGTTCACCTGTCGATCCCTGATCGCCCCCTGTTCCAGCAGAATTCCGAGAAGCCCAAGGCGTCGGTCGTCCTCAAAATGACCGGCAACATGATGCCGCAGGAGAAAGTCCGGGCGATTCGCAACCTCGTGGCCTCGCAGGTTCCCGGTCTCGACATCGGCGCGGTGACAATCTCGTCAACGGATGGCCGCCTGCTCGCCGCCGCTTCCGACGCCAATGATCCGGGCGGCCTCGGCGGAGGCGCCTCGATCGATGAACGCCGCGCCGCGATGGAAGACAGCTATCGCAAGAAGGTTCTCGACGTCATCGAGAACATCGCCGGTCCCGGCGCCGCCAAGGTCACGGTTTCGCTCGAAGCCGACTTCAACAAGGTCACGCAGAGCTCGGAAAGTTACAACCCCGACAGCAAGGTCGTCCGCTCGGAATCGACCGTCGAGGACTAGTCCAACAACCGGGACATGGCCCCGGGCGATGAAACAACAGTCGCCAACAATGTGCCGACGGGCGCACAGCCTGCCGCTCCTGCCCTGCCGAAGAGCGAGTCGAATTCGAGCCGCACGGAATCGACCGTCAATTACGAGATCGACAAGACGCTGCGCACCGAAGTCGTCGAAGGCGGCAAGATCCAGCGCCTTTCGGTCGCCGTCGCCATCGACCACGTCCGCGTGCCCGGCGCCGAAGGCAAGCCCGCGACCTGGCAGCCGCGGCCCAAGGAAGAGCTCGACCGCATCGCCGCGCTGGTGAAATCGGCCGTCGGCTTCAGCGAACAGCGTGGCGACGTCGTCGCCATCGAAAACACGCCCTTCGCCCGCCCCGACACCAGCCTGGACGGCGCTGCCGCCCCGGGCGCGTTCGACTTCGACAAGTTCGACCTTCTGCATATCGGCGAGATCGCGGCCCTGCTGCTGACCGCGCTGGCGCTGGTGTTCTTCGTGCTGCGCCCGCTGATCTCGGGCCTGTTCGCCAAGCCGGAGCCGGAAAACCTGCCGCCGGAAATCCTTGCGCTGAAAGGCGCCAAGCGCGCCAAGGCGATCGCGGCGCACCAGGCGGCGATCATGTCCACATCGGTTCCGCAACACAGCGGCGAGCAGGTCACCATCGTGCAGGCCGGGGGCGTCCAGGACCCTGGAGGCCGCGTCGTCGGCTTCGACATGCCGACCCCCGACCGCCTCGACGCCGGCATCGACGTAGCCCGCATTTCCGGCCAGGTCCGCGCCTCCTCGATCAAGAAGATTTCCGAAGTCGTCTCGAGCCACCCGGACGAATCGGTCGCGATCATCCGCTCCTGGATGGCTGAAGAGCCCTCTGCCGCATGAGCAAGTCATCCGCCGCCCTGAAGCAGATCGAAGCTCCCGACGCTGGGCCCTCCTCGCCGCCGGAGAACGGGAACGACCTCCAGCGCCGCATCGCGGAAACGCTGAACGCCGTCAGTTCGCTGCATGGCTCGGAAAAGGCCGCGATCCTGCTGCTGTCGCTGGGCGAGGAAGCCAAGCCGATCTGGGATCGCCTCGATGACGAGGAACTCCGCGAGATCTCGGGCGCCATGTCGAACCTCGGCCCCGTGAAGGCCGAAACGGTCGAGATGCTGATCAAGGATTTCGTCAACCGGCTGTCCGGTTCAGGCGCCGTTACGGGTTCCTATGAACAGACGCACCGCCTCCTGATGCAGTTCCTGCCGAAGGACAAGGTCGACAACCTGATGGAAGAACTGCGCGGCCCGGCCGGCCGCACGATGTGGGACAAGCTCGCCAACGTGAACGAGCAGGTCCTCGCGAACTACCTGAAGAACGAATACCCACAGACGGTCTCGGTCATCCTCTCCAAGATCAAGACCGAGCACTCCGCGCGCGTACTCACCGCCCTGCCCCCGGAATTCGCGCTCGAAGTCATCCAGCGCATGCTTCGCATGGAGCCGGTGCAGCGTGACATCCTCGAGAAGATCGAATCGACGCTGCGCACCGAATTCATGACCAACCTCGCGCGCACCTCGAAACGCGACAGCCACGAGCAGATGGCCGCAATCTTCAACAATTTCGACCGCCAGACCGAGGGCCGTTTCATCGGCCTTCTGGAAGAGAAGAACAAGGATTCTGCCGACCGCATCCGGTCACTGATGTTCGTGTTCGAAGACCTCTCCAAGCTCGACCCGGGCGGCATCCAGACGCTGCTGCGCGGCGTCGACAAGGACAAGCTCGGCCTCGCACTCAAGGGCGCGAACGAGGAAATGCGCAACCTGTTCATGTCGAACATGTCGGAGCGCGCTGCGAAAATCATGCGCGAAGACATGAACGCCATGGGCCCGGTCAAGCTCAAGGACGTCGAAGCCGCACAGCAGGAAATGGTTGTCGTCGCAAAAGCGCTGGCCGATCGCGGCGAAATCATGCTCGCCGAAAGCGGCGGCCAGGACGAGCTGATCTACTGATGACCCAGCCCTCTCCCTTCTCTTTCGAAACCGAATTCACCCCGCAAGGCGACGTCCTGCGCGGGCCGGACCGCAAGTTCTTCTCGCGTGAGGAGACGGACCAGCTCGCCGCCAAGGCGCGTGTCGAGGGCGAAGCGAAGGCGCGTCAGGCTGCGGAGGTCAAAGGCTTCCAGTCGGTCGACAAGATCGTCGCTCACCTTGCCCCGGTCGCCGCCCAACTGTCGGGTCTTGCCGAACAGCTGCGAGCCGAGGCGGCCGAACTCGCCATGATCGCCGCCCGCAAGATCGCCGGTGACGCGCTCGATCGTAATGGTCAAGAAGCCGCCGCCAACGCCATCGCCGATGTGGTGCGCCAGCTGAAGCTGAACCCCGTCATAACCGTGGCGCTGGCGCAGGACTCCCTCGCCGAGGTCGAGCGCCGCATGGAACAGCTGCGCCGCCAGGGCATCGGAACCAACATCGCCTTCGTTGCCGACGCCAATGCCCGCGCCGGCGACTGGAAAGTCGTGTGGGGCGAGGGCTCCACCGGTTTCAGCCGTGAAGCCGTCGAAGCCGCCATCGACGCCGTCATCAAAGCCCGCCTGCAGGACCCCGTGGCCCCGCAGCTCGAACTGTTTTCCGCCGCGTAGGACATCATGAGCAGCAACGATCTCAATCTTCCGGATCTGACTCAGGGGGGCATGCCGGCCCAACCGGGCGGCGGCATTCCCGCACATGCGCAGGACGACTTCCGCGACAAGATCGCCGCGGACCTGAAGCCGGTATTCGACGTGCCGGTCTCAGTACAGGCCGTCATCGGCCGCACGACGATCGAGGTCTCGAAGCTCCTGGAGCTGAGCCCCGGTACGGTTCTCGAACTCGACCGCCGCGTCGGCGAGGCCATCGATATCTACGTCAACTCGCGTCTGGTCGCGCGCGGAGAGGTCGTCGTCGTCGACGACCGGCTGGGCGTGACCATGACTGAAATCATCAAGAATTCGGACGGCTGAGGAAACCCCATGCGTGTTCTGATCATCGGAAATCTCGCGGGCCAGCTTTCGGCCGCAACCAAACTAGCCTTCGACCAGGGCGCGAAGGTGCTGCACGCACCCGAAGCGATGGCAGCCATGGAGCTGCTGCGCACGGGCCGCGGCGCAGACATCGTCATGATCGACGTCCACGAGGACATCACCGGCCTCGTCAACGCGATGAAGCAGGAGCGCATCGTCGCTCCGGTCGTCGCCTGCGGCGTCAACGTCACGCCGGACGCTGCCGCCGGGGCCATCCGGGCCGGCGCGCGCGAGTTCATCCCGCTGCCGCCCGATCCGGAACTGATCGCCGCCGTTCTTTCGGCCGTTGCTGACGACGACCGTCCGCTCATCGCCCAGGATCCGGCGATGATCGAGCTCAAGACGCTGGCCGACCAGATCGCCCCGTCCGACGCTTCGGTGCTGATCACCGGCGAAAGCGGCGTTGGCAAGGAGGTCATGGCCCGCCATGTCCACAAGCGCTCGAAGCGTGCGGACAAGCCGTTCATTTCGGTCAACTGCGCCGCCATCCCGGAGAACCTGCTCGAGAGCGAACTGTTCGGCCACGAGAAGGGCGCGTTCACCGGCGCCGTCGCGCGCCGTATCGGCAAGTTCGAGGAAGCCGACGGCGGTACGCTGCTGCTGGACGAGATTTCCGAGATGGACATCCGCCTGCAGGCCAAACTACTCCGCGCCATCCAGGAGCGCGAGATCGACCGCGTCGGCGGCTCGAAGCCGGTTTCGGTCAACATCCGCATCATCGCCACGTCCAACCGGATTCTGCAGGAAGCGGTTATCCGAGGCGAATTCAGGAAAGACCTTCTCTACCGGCTCAACGTCCTCAACCTGCACATCCCGCCGCTGCGTGAGCGTCCGCGCGACCTCCAGACCCTGGCCGATTACTTCGTGAACAAGTACGCCACCGCGAACGGCTTCACGCGTCACCTGTCGGATGCCGCGCGTGAGCGCGTCCAGTCCGCCGCCTGGCTCGGCAACGTCCGCGAACTCGAGAACGCCATGCATCGCGCTGTCATCCTGGCGCGTGGCGATGAGATCTCGGTCGACGACCTCCGCACGCCGGACGGTCGCCCCGTTCAGGCCAACACGCTCGACGCCACGGCCGAACGCGCGGTCAACGCCGCCGAAGCCGCCATCAAGGGCGCAACGCTCCGCGTCGGCCAAACGGTTGCCGAAGTCGAACAGGACCTGATCCTTTCGACGCTCGACCATTGTCTCGGCAACCGCACACACGCCGCCAACATCCTTGGCATCTCGATCCGGACCCTCCGCAACAAGCTGCGCGCCTATCAGGACGCCGGCATTGAAGTGGCTGCTCCCGGCGAAGTCCGGGCGGCTGGCTGAGACCTGACAACCAACAGACAAGTGGTTCGATAAATGGCGCAGGCAGGTACGGCCAGTTTTGGCTCCAACGGGTTCGACTGGAACTCGCTGACGAAGCAGTTCGCCAAGGGTGAATATGCCCTTGGCCTCGGTGTGATGGCGCTTGTCCTCATGCTGATCGTGCCGATCCCGGCCTTCCTGCTCGACTTCCTGCTGGCGATCTCGATCACGCTCTCCGTCCTCATCCTGATGACGGCGCTGCTGATCCGGAAGCCGCTGGAATTCTCGGCCTTCCCGACAGTGCTGCTGCTGGCGACGCTGCTGCGCCTTGCCCTCAACATCGCGACGACCCGCCTGATCCTCGCCCATGGCCACGAAGGCCCGCAGGCGGCCGGCAACATCATCCAGGCCTTCGGCGGCTTCGTGATGCAGGGCAACTTTGTCATTGGCGTCGTGGTCTTCATCATCCTGATCATCGTGAACTTCGTGGTCGTCACGAAGGGCTCGGGCCGTATCGCCGAGGTCGCGGCGCGCTTCACCCTGGACGCCATGCCCGGCAAGCAGATGGCGATCGACGCCGATCTCTCCGCCGGCATCATCAACGAGGAAGAAGCCCGTAAGCGCCGCAAGGAGCTGGAAGGCGAAAGCAACTTCTACGGGGCCATGGACGGCGCCTCGAAATTCGTGCGCGGCGATGCAATGGCCGGCATCATGATCACTTTCATCAACGTGATCGGCGGCATGATCATCGGCGTAGCGCAGGAAGGGATTTCCTTCGAACAGGCCGCCAACTCCTACACCCTGCTGACGGTCGGCGACGGCATCGTCTCGCAGATCCCCGCCCTCATCGTCTCGGTCGCGGCCGGTATGCTCGTCTCGAAAGCCGGCGTCGAAGGCGCGGCCGACAAGGCGATTGGCGTCCAGCTCTTCACCAATCCGCAGGGCCTTGCGATGGCGGCCGCCATGGCTGCTCTCGCCGGCATGCTGCCCGGCATGCCGATGATCCCGTTCTTCGCTCTTGCAGGCGCCGCCGGCTATTTCGCCTGGCGCGGTTTCCAGAAGCAGAACGCCGCCGAAGAACAGAAAGTCGTCGAGGCGGCGCAGGCCGCCCGCGCCAAGCCGATCCCGGAGCCGCCAATCTCGGACTCGCTCGCCGTCGACGACATCAAGATCGAACTCGGCTTCGGCTTGCTCGGCTTCATCAACGAAACCTCGGGCCGCAAGCTCACCGACCAGGTCAAGGCGGTCCGCCGCCAGATCGCCTCGGAATTCGGCTTCGTCGTTCCGCAGGTCCGCATCATCGACAACCTCGAACTCGGCTCGGAAGACTATCGCATCCTCATCAAGGAAGTGGTCGCCGGCCGTGGCCGCCTGCGCCCGCAACTCCATCTCGCGATGGATTCCTCGGGCACGGCGGGCAACCTGCCGGGCGAGAAGGTCAACGAACCAGTCTTCGGCCTCCCGGCCGTATGGATCGATGACACGATGAAAGAGAACGCGTCGATCCAGGGCTACACGATCGTCGACGCCGCCACCGTACTCACGACGCACTTCACCGAACTGGTGAAGGAGAACATGGCCGAGCTTCTGACCTTCGGTTCCGTCAAGGGCCTCATCGACGAACTGCCCAAGCCGCAGGCTGCGCTCGTCAACGACATCACGCCCGGACAGATCACCATCTCCGGCATCCAGCGCGTTCTGCAAAACCTCCTGCGCGAGCGCATCTCGATCCGCGACTTCGGCACGATCCTCGAAGCCATCGCGGAGGCAACCTCCGCCTCGACCGATCTTCTCTCGGTCACCGAGCACGTCCGCACACGCCTTGCCCGCCAGCTCTGCAACGCTCACCTCGACGCCTCGGGCGCCCTGCCCGTCGTCGCGCTCTCCCCGAACTGGGAACAGAGCTTCGCGGAAGCCCTCGTTGGCCAGGGCGCGGATCGCCAGCTTGCGCTCGAACCATCACGCCTGCACCAGTTCGTCGCCGACCTCCGCAACGCCTTCGAACGCGCGGCGCAGACGGGCGACAGCCCAGTCTTGCTCACCTCGTCAGGCGTGCGCCCCTATGTGCGATCGCTGGTTGAACGCTTCCGGCCGCAGACGATCGTGATGTCGCAAAACGAAATCCATCCCAAGGCGCGGCTGCGTTCAGCCGGCGCAGTGTAAAGTCCAGGAAACAGGGAGCCCCACCATGAAGATGAAGATGTTCGTGGGCCGAACCGAAGAGGAGGCCATGGCGATGGTCAGGGCCGAGATGGGCCCAGACGCCGTCATCCTCTCGACGCGCGATGAAGACGGCCGCGTCGAGATCCGCGCCGCCATCGAGCGCAATTTCGGCCAGAAATTCGCCGCGCCGAAATTCGCGGAAGTCCGTCCGATGTACGACGAGACGCGCTCGCAACTCTCCTCCACCCTGCGCTGGCATGGCGCGCCGGATGGCTTCGTTCACATGGTCGCCGAAGCCGGCAGCCGCCTTGGCGCAGGCATGGAGGCGATCAATACGCTCTCCGTCGGCATCGAAGGCGTGCTGACCTTCAACCCGCTAAATCCGCGCCCGGCGAAGTCTCTCCTCCTCGTCGGCCCGCCCGGCTCCGGCAAGACGACTGCCGCGGCCAAGATCGCGACACTTCTCTCCGACAAGAAGGATCCGATCGAGGCTGTCGCCGCCGATTTCGATTCTTCGGGTCAGGTCGCGAGGCTCGCGGCTTTAATGCTTAAGACCTCGGTAACCTTTGCGCTCTCGCCCGATCATCTGATCAAACTCGTCCGCGATGCGGACGACCGCGGGAGGAAACTCGTCATCGACTGCCCGTCCTTCAATCCGATGGATGAAGCCGACATGAAGCGGTGCAGCGACTTGATTTCCTACATGAATGTCGAACCCGTGCTGGTGCTCAGCGCCGAGGGACATCCGATGGAGATCGAAGACAATGCGCGCGCCTTCGCCGCCGCGGGCTGCAAACGTGTCATTCTTACCAAAATTGATGCGGTTAGACGTCGCGGGGGTGCAATCGCAGCAATTTCTTCCGCGCGGTTAAGCATCGCTCAACTAGGTTTGACGTCTAGTGTACGTGGCGGACTGGCGCCCGCTTCGGCTGGAAGGATTGCCCGGTTGTTCGTGACCGGGGCCACCGAGGCGGAACTGCTCAAAGGAGCCGCGTGATGATGAACTTCGGATCGCGAAAGACTGAATCGAAGGGTGGTGGCCGCTCCAGGGTCACCCCGGCATCCGTTATTGCGGTTGCTTCCGGAAAAGGCGGCGTCGGCAAGACGTGGCTTTCGACCACGCTCGCCGCGAGTTTCGCGAAAATGGGCCGCCGCACGCTTCTGGTCGACGGCGACCTTGGCCTCGCCAACGTAGATGTGCAGCTCGGCATCGCTCCCGAAACAGATCTCGCCGCGGTGATCGCGGGCTGGGTCGAACTCGAGGACGCTGTCTGCAAAGTCAATGGCGGCGCAGGCTCCGACATCGGTTTCGACGTGCTGCCCGGCCGTTCCGGCTCTGGCGCTCTCGCCGGCCTTCCCGCTGAAGAAGCTGCGCGTCTTGCGGCCTCACTCACGGCCCTGGCCCTGCAATATGACACCGTCCTCGTCGACCTCGGCGCGGGCATCGAAGACAACGTGATGCGCCTCGCTCGCGCGTGCGACCGCTGTGTGATCGTCGCCAACGACGAGCCGACATCGATGACGGACGCCTATGCCTTCATCAAGGTTCTCCGCGGCTACGCGCCTAGCGTTCAGCCCTGGATCGCCGTGAACATGGCCGACACCCGCGTCGCGGGCCGTCGCACCTACGAAGCGCTGGCCCGTGCGTCGCAAACCTTCCTCGGCTTCCGTCCGCCGCTGGCCGGCATCATCCTGCGCGACCTCAAGGTCCGCGAGGCGATCCGCCAGCAGAAGACGATCGTGAGCATCGACCCGCAGGCTCAGGCCGCGCTCGACGCCCAGCAGATCGCCGAGGCCCTGGTCCGTGGCGGCGCCGAAGGCGCTATCGCGCAGTCAGCCTGACTGGAATCCGATCGGTCCGATCCTGACCGGCCCCAGCCGCGCTAGCGGCTGGCCGGTTTCCGGCCATTTTGCCGTCTGAAGATTTGCCGGCGCGTGCCCGAAAGGCATTGTGTTGCGGGCTCGCCCCCCTCATCTTGAGTGCATGAAGCTCGTTGTTTACGGCATCCTGTTCCTGATCTTCGCCTCGCTGATCGCGGGGATCGTCATCGGCCTGGTGCTCAAGCTGATCTGGCTGGCTGTGCTTGCAGCCGTCTTCGTCGTCATTCTGACCTGGCTGTCGCGCCTGCTGCGCGGGCGTGGGACGATCTAGAGCCAACGGAACCATCCCAATCGGCAGGCATTGAGTGGGGACGCATTCTTGCCGGAGCCTGCATGGGTCTCATTTACGCAATCCTGTTCGCAGCCCTCGCCATCCTCGTGATCGGCCTGCTGGTCGGTCTGGCCTTCAAGCTCGTCGGCTTTGCTGTCGCCGCTCTCCTAGTGGTGGCGGGCGTTAGCTGGGTCATGCGCAAGCTTGGCCGGCCTACGGACATCGACAGGGAACGCCTGTCGCGCTGAAGCATTGAGCTGTGGCAACCAGAGCAAACCGCGGGAGACCCGCCATGCCCTCTTTCGTCCTTTACCTGCTTGGCTTCGTGATCCTTTCAGCAGGCATCCTGTTTGGCGCGAGCATCCTCGGCGTCTCCAATCAGTGGATCGCCGTGATCGGTCTCGTGCTGCTCGGCTTCGGCGTCATCACCGGCGTCGCCAAGACGCGCCGCCGCGACGCCCCGGCTGCGAGCGAGCCGCATTCCGACAACGCTTGAACGCGACTACTTGCCTGCAGCCCCAGCACGATTGACCGCAAGTTCGTCGAGCACGGCCTGCTCACGTGCGGCGCGCTCGGCGTCAGTCCGCACACGCTCCTGTTCGATCAGCTGCTCGAACTTGGATTTCTCGACATAAGCTTCCTGCAGGCGTGTGCGCACGTCCGCCAGCATCTCGTCCTTCGCGTGGACCTCCTGCTGAGCCTGGTCGATCTGCCATTTCACGCGCAGGCGATAGGCGGGAAGCATTGAGGCAAACATCGAATTGCCTGCGGCCAGCGCCATCTCCTGCTTCTCACGGTCGAGGATCGCCTGCTGCTTGCCTTTGATGGCGTCGATGTCTTGTTGGATCTTCGCGGCCTCGACGCCGAGTTCATCCATGCGGCGTTGGGCGACCTTTAGGAGCGTGTGAAGCGATTTCATTTAGCGCCGCGTCCCAATCCGACCTGCCGTTGCGGGGCGCGAGCGGGCGCCTGTCCACGCGGCGGAGCGGCTTGCGGCTGTGGCGGCGGGGCTGGCATCAGGATGCCCTCCAGCGCAGCGAGCGCATCGTCCGGCGTTGTGACCTCGAACACATCCTGCTGCAGGAAGGCTTCGATCTGCGGCCACAGGCGGACGGCCTCGTCCACCTCGGCGTCCGCGCCCTTGGCGTAGGCGCCGATGCGAACGAGTTCTTCCATGTTCGAATAGAGCGAGATCAGCTTGCGCGCCTTGGTGGCGATCTCCTTCTCGCGCGGTCCCTGCAACAGGGTCTGAAGGCGCGAGATGGATTTCAGAACGTCGACCGCGGGGAAGCGCCCACGCTCGGCGATGGCGCGCGAGAGCGTGATGTGGCCATCGAGAATGGCGCGAACGGCATCGGCCACGGGTTCGTTGTGGTCGTCGCCGTCAACAAGAACGGTGAAGAGACCAGTGATGTGGCCCTGCTTCTCGCCCTCCGGAACGGTGAGGCCAGGCCCTGCCCGCTCAAGCAGCTTCGGCAGCTCGGCGAAAACTGATGGCGTATAGCCGCGCGTGGTCGGCGGCTCGCCGGCGGCGAGGCCGATCTCGCGCTGCGCCATGGCGAAGCGCGTCACAGAGTCGAGAAAGCACACGACCTGCTTGCCAGTGTCGCGGAAGTGTTCGGCCACAGCCAGCGTAAGCCAGGCGGCGCGGCGGCGGCGCGGCGCAGCTTCATCCGATGTCGCCGTGATGATGACGGATTTCTGCAGACCTTCTGCGCCGAGCGTGTCCTCGATGAATTCGCGCACCTCGCGGCCGCGTTCACCGATCAGGCCGATCACGATGACGTCCGCATCCGCGCCGCGAGCGAGCATCGACATGATTGTCGATTTGCCGACGCCCGAACCCGCGAAGATGCCAAGGCGCTGCCCTCGCGCGCAGGGCGCAAACACGTCGATGGCCTTTACCCCGAGCGACATCTTCTGATCGACGCGAGCGCGGGCCTGCGCATTCGGCGGGATCGCGCGCACGGGCTTGGGCAACCAGCCCGCCGGCAGTGGCCCCTTCCCGTCGAGCGGTTCGGCGAACGCGTCGATGACGCGGCCGAGCCAGCCATCAGACGGGCGGACCGTGTCGAGGCCGGAGGTAAAGTGCACAGGGGCGCCAGGCCCGATACCCTCGAGCGGATCGCACGCCAGAAGAATGGCCCGGTCGCCCTCGAAACCCACCAGTTCGCCACGCGGGCCGTTTTCGTCGCCGAAACGAACGGACGCGCCGAGGCGCAGGGCGGCGGCGGGGCCGGAAACCTCGATCCGCAGGCCTTCCAGCGCAGAAACCCGGCCTTCATGACGGCGCGGCTCCAACGCTTTCAGATCGCGGATGGCCGAGGCCAGCATGGGTCAACGCCTGTCATTAAGATTGGCCGGGGGCCTTTGGAAACGTGATCAGGCCCCGATCCGGGTTTCGGAGGCGTTAACCATCGAAAACCTCGTAAAACCGCGATTTTTCGACTCTAGGCGACTCATGGAATCACGGTAACAAGTCTGAATCGGCGTCCGCCGGAGTTTGTATTCCGTTAACTAATTCACGGCCTAATGCGAGGGTTAACCGACCGCCGCAAGGCAACCGCGATTCGGGAGAGACGTAATGCGGGTCCTGTTGATCGAGGATGATGAGCAGACCGCTCGAAGCATCGAACTGATGCTGAAGGGCGCCGGCTTCAACATCTTCACCACCGATCTGGGCGAGGAAGGCGTCGACCTGGGTAAGGTCTACGAATACGACCTCATCATCCTGGATCTCGGCCTGCCGGATATCTCCGGATACGAGGTTCTGAAGCAGCTTCGCATGTCGCGCGTGAACACGCCCGTGCTGATCCTGTCGGCCAACCCCGACATCGAAGCGAAGGTGAAGACGCTCGGCTACGGCGCCGACGATTATCTCACCAAGCCGTTCGCCAAGGACGAGCTGATCGCCCGCATCACCGCGATCGTCCGCCGCTCGAAAGGCCACGCCGAGAGCGTGATCCGCACCGGCGATATCATCGTGAACCTGGATGCCAAGACCGTCGAAGTGAACAACAACCGTGTTCACCTCACCGGCAAAGAATACCAGATGTTCGAGCTGCTCTCGCTCCGCAAGGGCACGACGCTCACGAAAGAGATGTTCCTCAACCACCTCTACGGCGGCATGGACGAGCCGGAACTCAAGATCATCGACGTGTTCATCTGCAAACTGCGCAAGAAGCTCGCGCAGGCCACCGGCGGTGACCACTTCATCGAAACCGTGTGGGGCCGTGGCTACGTCCTGCGGGATCCGGATCCCCGCGTGGCCGCCGCGCTCGCCGAGAAAGCCGCCTAGGCTTTCCGGCCCATGGACTGACCAACACAAGAGAGGGCGAGGCCTTGCGGCTTCGCCCTTTCGCTTTTTGGTCTCGCGCTTTTCAGGCCCCTGTCATCGTGGATCAATGTCATTGCTGATCAATCGGACGTGCTAGGCTGGACAGGCCTGCACAACCGAAGAGACACCCATGATCGACCTCCGCGAGCACCTGGCCCAGGACCTGCTGAACTGCTCCTATTCAACCCTCTCCAACCGCAAGAAGAGCGTGATCGACCTGATCGCGGACCAGAAGCCGACGGGGCTGGGGCCGCTAGGCCATCTTGATGACCGGGATCGCTGGCAGAAGCTGGCTGACAATGTCGCGAAGGTCGGCGGATCGTGGAATTTCATCATCGGCTTCGGCGCGGCGCTTCTGCTGTGGGTGGGCGCCAACCTGCTGCTTGGGTCCTCGAACGCCTTCGATCCCTACCCCTTCATCTTCCTCAATCTCATTCTTTCCATGCTCGCCGCCGTGCAGGCGCCCATCATCATGATGAGCCAGAACCGCCAGGCCGCGGTCGACCGCGCAGCAGCCGAACACGACTATGTCGTGAACCTCCGCGCGGAACTGGAGATCATGCTGCTGCACGACAAGCTTGACGCGTTGCGTGAAGGCGACCTGCTGGCGCGCGCGGATGCAATCGACGCAAAACTGTCGAAGCTCGTGGACGATGTGGGAAGGCTTGGCGGTAAGAACTAGGCTGCGGCGGCGAGGCGCTGTTCGCGGTTCACTTCGCGCAGTTCGACGGCGCGCTTCTCGAGATCGGCGATCAGGAGCTTCACGTTCTTCGTGTTCGACTTGAACATGACGTCGAAGATATCGCCCACAACCGGGATCGCGCCGATCGCGGTGTCGATGCCCCAGTTGATGAACATGCGGGTGATCGTCCACTGGGTCGCGCCGAGCTTGCGGGCCTGGTGGATGATGTAGAGCCCGGTGAGCGAGGTGATCACGTCGCCGACGAACGGGACGAGGCCAACGATGGCGTCCGTTCCGAACTCGATGCCGAGCACCGAGAACTTGCGGTCGAGGCGTTGCTCAAGTTTCTTGAGCTTCGCTACGCCATCACATTTGTTAGGCATCCAAACACCACCAGCAACGCTTCTGCGTTGGATTACACGAGGGCAATACAACGCTTCGGCTTCTGAAAGGTTCACGCGACGCTGCACCCAGCGCCGACGGGCCGCTCACCTAGGCCCGTTTCGGCGGTGCAGCAAGGACCCTACCAATCCTCTTGCAGCCCGTTGGGAGCGCATTTAGCCGCACCCTTGCAAGACCGTAATCACGGTTAATCCGCTGATTCAAAAGGCCTATTCTTGATATTCCGCGCACGGAATGGCCCAACCGATCCACAGGACAGGACCGGCGGGGCCCCCTCGCCCGTCCTCAATGAGCCTTCGTCCACGCAGCCGCCTGCTTACCCGCGATGCGGATGAGGTCGCCCATGGAATGGTCGACGTCGAGCAGGTGGAGGCCCCAGTTGAGATCAGGCCCGGTCGCGCGGATCACTTCGCCGCCGAGTTCGTCAGTGCGGGCGTCGTTGGGATCGGCGTTCACATGCATTTCGAGATAGCTGAAATCACCCTTGGAAACGCACTGCGTCGACACGAGGCCGGGCGTCTTCACGAAGGGCGTCGCAACCTTCGGCTCGGGGGTCGCCCAGGCGGGTTGCGTTGCCCCGCCCGAACCGTTGAGGAAGCCCTTGGCGAGCCAATATGAATCCGGCGTGCCCTTCCCGGTCGCGAGCGCAGCGGGGTTCGTGCAAGCGGCGACATTGCCGTTGCGCGACTTGCCGAAGTTCGAGGTCGCCGGCGGCGGATTGGAGTCGCGGAAGGAGGCATAGCTGATCACGCAGCCGGTCTGGTCTTCCGCCGTACAGAGTGGGATCGCCTTAAAGGTGCCGCCAGTGAGCTTGCCGGGCGGGATCATCACGCTCGAACCGAGGATGACGCCCGAGATGAACTGTTTCTCGGCCGGCTTGCCTTCGATCTCGTTGGCGATGAGGCGAGCGATGACGCCGGCGCCCTGCGAATGACCGACGAGGATCACGCCGCGGCCCTTGTTCTCGTTCGCCATGTACCAGTTCCAGGCATCGACCACATCATTGTAGCCGCCGACGCCTTGCGGCAGGCGTTCTCCCGCCGGAGCCGGGCCACCCGAGGCGACGCGCAGCGCGGTGAGCGTCGTCTGACGATAGATCGGCGCGAACTGGCGGCACACGGCGCCATAGCGCGCGAACTGCAGCTTGATGTCATCGATCTCCATCTTGTCGACGGTCCAGTCGGAGGCCCAACCCGGATCGAGCGAGACGGTCGGGTAGACGAAGAAGCAGTCGACCTTGGGATCGGTTGCAGCCTTGAACTTCTCGACCTTCGTCTTTCCGTCCGTGCCGATCACGGTGGCGTCGAGGTCGATCTTGCACTTGTTGTCCTTCAGGTCAGGACGGCAGAGCCAGAGATCGCCGTTGCCGAAATCGGCGTGCGCGACATCGACAGCGGGCGGCGCCGGAGCTGCGCTGGCGAGGCCGGCTATGGCGAGCACGGCGGCTGCGGCTGCACAGGTGAAAAGTCGACGCATGTATCTCTCCCTCGTGGCGGTCGGGCCGCTTTTGGCGAGGAGCTAAGGCGGAATGGCGGGAACAGGCAAGCGGGTGCGCTCCCGGAAGCTGCAAGCTTATCAGGTGATTGGCGGTTGATTTGGGACAAGAAGATGTGAGGGAGGTCCGCGCGCGAGCGCGCAGCCCGCTCGGTCTCGCGACGAAGACGGTGCGATCCACCTCCCCTGCCTGCGGCGGTAGGGGACTTCGAACGACCGCTTGGTGGTGTTGGTGATCGTGAGATCGGGCTTCGCCGAAACCTGACGTTCGAAACGGGTCAGTGGTCTGGGAAAGACTGCATCTTCCCAGTCAGGAATTGCCGAATGCGACTCGAGAGGCTGCCAAACGATGTGGTTTCAGCGATGTAGCGCTTGAACTCTGGAGCCTCCACTTCCAGTTCCCAAAGTACCGGATTGCCGTCGACAATACGCTGAATGTGATCCCTGATCTCGTCGAGTGTATAGCTTCCCAGCTGCAGTACGTCATACTCGATGTCGCGACGGCTCTTGAAAGGCAGGCTATCAATGAGCCCTGTCCGTCCACCGACGACGCGCGCTCCAGTGGTTCGCCAACTTTTCAATGACGCATCAAAGATCGTCAGCCCGACATACTGCTTTGTGTGCAGATCTCGGGGCATGCCCCTATGAAATTTCCGGTCATCGTCCACCACCGCGACGCCGCCGAGCTCGCTCGTGACGACAATGGGGTACGTCCAAGGTCGAGGCATCAGGGCTCCCACCGGAATTTCTTCCGGTCTATCTTTCGCCGGAGACTGCCACTCGGTTTGATCAGGGGCACGCTACTTTCTGGGCCAGCCTGCAAGACACCTCGATCTCGCGTTGTGATCGGGTCAGAGAAGCGCGCCACGACAGCGAGCGGAAATCCGATCAACGACGTTTTGAGCTATCCCATCACCCTTGTTGCTGCCTTGGATGGAGATTCCGACGACAGACTTTGTCCCTTCAGGCAGCTTCAAGCCTTCGAGTTGCTTAGGCTTCGTCAACACCCAAACGTCAATGCGCCAATTTTCCTGCAGATTGTCGGTCGTATAGTAGCCGCTATCGTAGGATTTCCAGCTAACGTCAGTCGGAAGGTCGGCGGGCAACATCGCCGCGCCTGCGCACGCAATGTAAACGTCCAGACTCATCGCTGCGCCCCTCACCGACCTTTCGACAAATTATCATCTGAATTCGACCGGCAACAGTGGGCCACCTCGGCCCTTCGACGACATCCATTAGTCGGTCGGGCTCTCGCCGATTCCGGACGTCCAGACGCGCGGCAGATCAAGAACAGCCCTCCATGTTTTCGATGGACCCGTTGCCAGCGTAGATCTTGCTAACTCTTTCATCCGCGTCGATGGAGAAACGAAACCCGTTTTCGTTCCGGCCGCCAGGTTGGAAGTAGAGTTCGTGCTCTGGCTCTATGACGTAAGGCGCAGGCGTGCGGCGAAGGCCCGCATACGCCTTGCGTACCCTGGCTTCGTCATCGCCGATGCTGATGCCGCTGTCGGTCTGTACACCGCTGTTCTTACCAATAACGATGCTTCCCACGCGTCCATCGACAACGAGAGCGTAAACGTGCTTCGCGGTGAACTCCGCGTAATGGCAACCCTCCCATTCTCGCAAAGAGTCTTTGTCGAGTGGACGGGGCTCGGGAATGAAGCCTTCCTTCCCGATGGCTTCAGCTTCCATCATGCCGACGCGCACGGCGCCAAATCCGTCATAGGTCAGCCGAGGCGATGATGATTGAGCGTATGCGCTTAGGCCGGCGGCGCTTAAGAATGCAGCAAACAGATATCCGCGCATTTGTCCCCTCAAGCCCCTCCTCAATAGTGGGTGTCACGCTTCACGCCAAGCGGCCGAAAAGGGCCAATCTACGCCCAATGGGCACGACATTACCAACGGCGCGAATGAGGGGCTATTCCGGTCATTCGAGCCCAACCCGACTGACTTCCGAGATTGGCCCTACTCCGCCTTCGCGTCGCAACCGGTCGCCGCGCTCACCGGGTTGCAGCGGGTTACGGCGCCGTCAGTCAGCGAGGCGCTGTAGCCAGTTCCGAAGCGATCGTCGGGCCAGAGATAGTCGGTCGAGATGAACTGAGCGCCGGAGGCAAGGGCGGCTTCGCGGCGGGTGGTCGTCCCGGCGCGGGCTTCGCGAGTGTCGGCGTCGGCGCGGGTGCGGACGAGGAAGCCCTGCTTCACGCGCTCCTGGATGAGGGCCTGATCCTTCTCGGGCTCGTTCATCGTGAAGTAGGCGGCTTCGGGCGCGTCGGGGAAGGTCGTCATGAAGGCGATCCGGCCCTGCAGAGAGGGATGGCCTTCGGCGTAGGGCGCGTTGGCTTCGGGCGAGAGATCCATCGTGAAGATGAGCTTGCCACGCGCGGCGCCGAGCTTGGGCCAGCCGCCGGAGGTGACGGCCTCGCGCAGCGTGGCGTGCGATCCGCGGACATTATCCGGCGTTATGAGCTGGTCCTTCGAGAAGACAGAGAGGATTTCCGCATCCATGCGGTTGAACGCATCCTTGCCCCACGGCAGGACCTTCACGGCGCCGGGCCAGGAGATGCCCGAGGATTTCGGGTTGATCATCATGAGGATCGGCGTGTGCGTGGGATGGGCATCCGACCATGCCTTGATCTGCTTCAGGCAGTCGGTGAACAGGAGGCAGTGCGAGCGATAGTCGATGTCGGAGACGTGGATCACCTTGATGCCGGGCTGGGCCATCACGGAGAGATCATAGTCCGGCGGCGCAACGCCCTTGTCCTTCAGCAGCTTGCGCGCGAGGGGCGTGGAATAGAGGCCGCCCTTCGGATCGTCGGATGGATCGAGCTCGATCTGGCGGGCGCCCTTGTCGAGCTGTTCGGCGAAGGAGCGGTGGTGATAGTCGAGCGTGAGGGCGGCGTCGGGGTTGCGCTCCTTGATAAGCGCCATTTCGACGGCGGGAATTTCTTCCTTGTAGCTATTGTGCGTGCCGAAGGACTGCAGCTGGTTGATGGCGACGTTGGCATCGATCCATTTGACGGCGCAGCCGGCGAGCGCGGCCTCGGCGGCGGAGGCGCTCGCGGCCTTGAGGTCGCATTCGGGGGGCTTGGCGGCCTCGACGGCAGGCGCTGTGCCGGGACTGCAGGACGCCAAGGCGACGGCGATCGCGAGCATTGCGCTGGCCGGGATCCAGATGGTGACACGGTTCATGGCGGTCCCTCTCCCCTGATCGGATGAGGGAGTCCTACGCCTGATTTCGCGTCAGTTGGATGACATTCTTTCAGCGCAGTTTGTCGCGTGGGGTCAGACGCCCTTCCTTAAACTCCAGCGACGGGCGTGGTTTTTACGCTGATGTCGAAGCCGGCGATGATCGGACGGGCCTTCGCGATCGCAGCACGGACGCTTTCAAGCTGGAGCGACGCCTTGTGGCTGGCTTCATTGTCCCAGACTTCGGTGATCCAGATGCCGTCGGGGTCAGACTGGTCTTCCATGACGATGTACTGGAGGCAGCCCGGCATCGTTTCCGTGCTCGCAGAGAGGATGGCTATGAGTTCCGTGCGCTTGCCACTGGCCGCGCGCATCTTTCCGATCATGCCGAACATGGAAGTCTCCTGCGATCAGCAAGAGACTAGAACGAAATCGCGGGAAGCGAAGCGGGTCTGCTGACAGCCCTATGGCAGTATCAGGCCGCCGAAGCGGACTTGTTTGCACCGGCGAGTTTGTAGAGGCCGCGGCGGTCCTGGGCGGGCTCGAAAGACTGGGTGACGCCGACGAGGGATTCGGCGGCGCCGAGCATGAGGAAGCCGCCGGGGTTCACGGACTGGGCGATGCGGTTGAGGACGGTCGCCTTGGTGGGGCCGTCGAAATAGATCAGCACGTTGCGGCAGAACACGACGTCGAAATTGCCAAGGTTGAAGTTCGGCTCCATCAGGTTGACCTTCTTGAAGGTCACCATCTGGCGCATGCGCTCGGAGATACGCCAGTGATCGTCCTGTTGCGTGAAGTAGTGCATCAGCATCTGGATCGGCAGGCCGCGCTGCACTTCGAACTGCGTGAAGAGGCCCTGACGGGCGCGGTCGAGGCAGCGATCGGAGATGTCGGTGGCGACGATCTCGACGGGGACGCCGGCGGTGAGCTGCGGGTTCTGGTCGAGCATCATCGCGATGGAGTACGGCTCCTGTCCTGTCGAGCAGGCAGCGCACCAGATACGGATGCGGCTGCCTTTTCGCGCCTGGCCGAGCACCGGAAAGATCGCTTCCTTCAGGTGATCGAACGGCGTCTTGTCGCGGTAGAAGTAGGTTTCGTTCGTCGTCATGACGTCGACGAGCTGGTTGATCAGGCGCTCTTCACGGCGCGAGCGGACGACGTGGATCAGGTCGTCGATCGACGGCAGGCCTTCCTTGCGGGCAAGCGGGGCGAGGCGGCTTTCGAGCAGGTACATCTTGTCGCCCGTGAGGACGATGCCGGCGCGCTTGCGCAGGAGTTGCGAGACAAATTCGAAGTCCTGGCTGTTCACGCAGCTTCTCCCATCATCATGCGCAGCGCGAGCTGGCTCAGGTCTTTGAGTGGTTTTACGGCTTCGGCGTAGCCGGCCTGTGCGACTGCGCCGGGCATGCCCCAGACGACGCTGGAGGCTTCGTCCTGGACGATGACGCGGCCGCCTGCTTCCACGATCTTTGCGGCGCCGGCGCGGCCGTCATGGCCCATGCCGGTAAGAACGACGCAGAGTAGGCGCGAGCCGAAAGCGGCGGCGGCAGATTCGAAGAGGGGGTCTGCGGCGGGGCGGCAGAAATTCACGGGTTCGGACTGGTCGAGATGGATCATGCGGCCGGCGGGGCAGCGGGCGATGCGCATGTGCTTGTCGCCGGGGGCGAGGAGGACCGCGCCGTCGCAGAGCGTGTCGCCCTCACGGGCTTCGCGGCAGTGCTTGCCAAGGGCGGTCTCGAGTTTTTCGGCGAAGACCGGCGTGAAGCTGGCGGGCATGTGCTGCACGATCAGGATCGGCGCGTCGATACGGCGGGCGATTGGGGCGAGGAAAGCCGGCAGCGCCGTGGGGCCGCCGGTGGAGGCCGCAACCAGCATGGCGGCGGGCGGCGAGATGTGCGCGGGTCTGGGGCGAAGCGTGATAGGTGCGGTGGACGGCGCAGCGATGGGATGATGCCCTGCCCGCTGGCCAAGCGCGACGATCTTGTCGATGAGCTCACGGCGATAGGTGTCGACGCTGCCCATCGCGCTGGCCTGCGGCTTGGCGATGAAATCGGCCGCCCCAAGGGCAAGGGCTTTCACGGTCTGGGCGGCCCCTTGCGTGGTGAGCGTCGAGGCCATGACGATACGCGCGTCGGGCGCGGCCTTGCGGAGCTGGGGCAGCGCAGAGAGGCCGTCGAGGTTCGGCATCTCGATGTCGAGGACGATCACGTCGGGGCGGACGGCAGCCGCGGCGGCTACGGCCTGGGCGCCGTCAGAGCAGGCTTTCGCAAGTTCGATGCGGGGCTCTTCCTCGATCCAGCGACGCATGAATCCGCGCACGATCGCGCTGTCGTCGACGAGCATCACCCGGACGCGGCGGCTGGCATCTGGCTGGCGGAGCGCTGCGGTCACTGCATCCTTCAGACGAGGCCGACTTCGGAGAACTTGCTTTCGATGATCTCGGAGTCGAAGGGCTTCATGATGTATTCGTTGGCGCCCGAGCGCATGGCCTCGGCGATATGGCTCATGTCGTTCTCGGTCGTGCAGAAGACGACGGTTGGGCGATCGCCGCCCGGCTCGCGTCGGAGGGCGCGCAGGAAGTCGATGCCGTTCATCACCGGCATGTTCCAGTCGAGCAGGATGCAATCCGGCATGGTCTTGCGGCAGGTCTCAAGGGCCTGGGCGCCGTCAGCGGCCTCATCGGCCTCAAAGCGGAGGTCTTCGACGATGCGGCGGGCGACTTTGCGCACCACGCGGCTATCGTCGACAATCAGACAGCGTTTCATGTCTCGCCCTCTTCCCAAGGTCGCGGCGGATCAGGCCGCGGCTGCAGCTTCCCCGGCGCCTGCGCCAGCCAGCATCCGGTCAATGTCCATAATGACCAGGAGGCGGTCTTCGAGGCGGTAGACGCCGCGGGATACGCCCGACCATGTCGCGTCAAGGTTAACGGGGTTTTGCTCCAGGGCGCTTTCTTCGAGCCGAACGACCTCTCCGATCTCGTCGATTATCAGCCCAAAACTCTCTCCGTAACGCTCCACGCCGATAGCCAGGCGCTGGCAAGCCCTTGTTTTTACTTGGGGAGGAAGGCCCAAGCGCGACCGGGCGTCGATGGCGGTAACGATCCGCCCACGAAGATTAAGAACGCCGGCTATTTCAGCGCCCGAAAGCGGCACCGGGGTCATGGCCGAGGGGCGGAACACGTCGTGAATCTCCGAGACACAGACCCCGAAGGTCTGGTCGCAGATCTTGAAGGTGACGAACTCCTTCGTGGTCATGCAGCTTCTCCGATGCGCAGGGCGCGTTCGATGGCGTCCAGCAGGGCGTGGCGATCGGACTTTGGCACCGCTTCCGTGTCGCGGCGGCTGGAGAGCGGAATGATGCGCGGCCCGATCTCGGCGAGCGCTTCGGGCTCGGTGGCGTCGGTATCGGCGAGGACGACGTCGAAGACGATGTCGCCAGCAAGGCGGCCGCGCGCTTCCTGCAGGTCAGCGGCGACGGTGACGTCATAGCCGGCGGCGCTGACCATTGGGGCGAGCATGTTGCGGAAGAAGGGGTGAGCGTCGACGAGCAACACGCGCTTGCGACCACGCTGGGTTTCGAGCTGGGCGGCGGATGTGGCCCAGGACGGATCGGCCTGCGTGAGGAAGTGGGCGACGTCGATTATCTCGGTGGAGCAGCCCTTGAGGACGGCTGTGCCCAGAACACCTGGGGCGCTGTCATTGAGCTGGATGTCGAGGCGGTCTTCGACGATGTCGAGAATGGTGTCGACGGCAAGGCCGATGACGGCATCGCCCTGACTGAAAACAAGGACGGGCTGCTTGCCGGAGCGGCGGATGCAGCCGCCCGCAGCAGCGAGCGGCATGAGGCGCCCACGATACTGAACGACGAGACCACGTGCCGTCGGCTCGAAGGTCGAGGCGTCGAGCTCTTCGAGGCGCGTGACGAGAGAGAGCGGGCAGGCACGCGGCTCCTCCCCGCCGGCGGAGAACAGGAGAAGGCTGGTGCGTTCGGCCGCGGGCTGCGCGGGAGCAGCGGCGTTCTGTTCGTCGAGGAGGCGGTTAACGTTGCGCTCGGCTGTGGCCACCGATTTCGAGACGCCGTTGGGATCAAGGATCATGATGACGGCGCCGTCGCCGAGGATGGTGGCGCCCGAATACTCGGACATCGCGCCGAGGCGCTTGGCGAGCGGTTTCACGACGATTTCTTCGGTGTCGAAGACTTCATCCACGATGAGGCCGAAACGGGTGTCGCCGACCTGCATGACGACGACACAGGCGGCGCGATCGCGCGGCTGGTCGTCGATCATCAGGCCGAGCACGTCCGAGAGGGCGACGAGCGGCAGGAGGCGATCGCGCAGGCGCAGGACACGCGTGGCGTTGATGATCTCGATCCGGTGCTCGAAGCGTTTGCCTGCCCTCACCAGTTCGAGGACCGAAAGTTGCGGCAGAGCGAAGCGGTGTTCGCCGACGCCGACGATGAGCGCGGAGATGATCGCCAGCGTGAGCGGGATCTTGATGATGAAGGTGGAGCCGGCGCCGTGGCGGGATTTCAGGTCGATCGTGCCGCCGATGAGCTCGACGTTGGTTTTGACGACATCCATGCCGACACCGCGGCCGGAGATGTTCGTGACCTTTGCGGCGGTGGAGAAGCCGGGAGCGAAGATGAGGCGGTGGACCTGCGCGTCCGTCATCGCCATGGCTTCGGTGGCGTCGATGAGACCTTTCTCCATCGCCTTCTGGCGGATGCGTTCGGTGTTGAGGCCAGCGCCATCATCCGACAGCTCGATGATGATGTGGCCGCCCTCGTGGTAGGCGCGCAGCTTGATCGTGCCCATCTCGGGCTTGCCAGCGGCGGCGCGGATGGCGGGCGTTTCGACGCCATGATCGCAGGAGTTGCGGATCATATGGGTGAGCGGGTCCTTGATGAGTTCGAGGACCTGGCGGTCGAGTTCAGTCGCCTCGCCTTCCATGACGAGGTCGATCTTCTTGGTGAGGTCCTGCCCTGCGTCGCGGACGATGCGGGGGAGTTTCTTCCACGCCGAGCCTATGGGCTGCATGCGCGTCTTCATCACGCAGTCCTGCAGTTCGGCGGTGATGCCGGAGAGGCGCTGGAGCGGAGATTTGAACTGGCTGTCGCTGGTGGTGCGCAGCATCTGCATCAGCTGGTTACGCGTGAGGACGAGTTCGGAGACCATGGTCATCATGGACTCAAGGACATCGACATTGACGCGGATGGTGTTGGCGCCAATTCCGGCTTTCCTTTCGTCGTCAACCTCGACAGCTGCGCTGGCGGCTTTTGGCGCGACAGCTTCGGGGCCATCTGCATTGCGGAAAGCAGCTTCGAGATCGGCGAGCGAAACTTCGCCGGGACGGAGGTAGCGGCCCTGATCGGCATCCCACTGGCCCTGCCCTTCAACGGGCTCGGGGACCTGCTCGACAACAACGGGCGGCGGCAGTTTTGCCTGCAACGCGCCTTCGGCGGCTTCCTCGAGTTGCGAGATCAGGTCGCGATCATCGCCTGCAGGTTCGGCCTGTGTTTCGGCAAGATGGGAGAGCAGCGACTTGATGCGGTCGATCGAGGCGAGGACGAGCGTGACGGCCTCAGGCGTCACATCGAGCGCGCCGTCGCGGAATTTTCCGAGCAGGGTCTCGCCAGCGTGGGCTATAGACTCAAGCCGAGGCAAGCCAATGAAGCCGCACGTGCCTTTGATCGTGTGCACGAGGCGGAAGATGTTGTTGAGCGTCGCCTTGTCGCCCGGATCGCTTTCAAAGCGCACCAGTTCGACATCGACGACGTCGAGGCTTTCCGAGGTCTCGGTGAGGAATTCGCTGAGGAGATCGTCCATGGCGCAGGTTTCCAGCAAACACGTGGAAAATTACGTGCTTGTGGCAAGTAAAAGCTTAGCGGGTTAAGAAATCGCTGCGATAGAGAGCGGATGAACCCTGTTGTCATCGCGATCTATGCAGCTGCCGCCATCGCTGAAATCGCGGGGTGTTTTGCCTTCTGGGCGTGGCTGCGGTCGGGGAAATCAGCGCTCTGGATCGCGCCTGGGATTGCCTCGCTGATCCTGTTCGCCTGGCTCCTGACGCTTGTGCCGGCCAGCGCGGCCGGGCGGGCGTTCGCGGCCTATGGCGGGGTATATATAGCCGCCTCGCTGGGCTGGATGTGGGCGATCGAAAAGACCCCGCCGGACAGGTGGGACATGGCCGGGGCGGCGCTTTGCCTTGCGGGCGCTGCGGTGATCCTGTTCGGGCCGCGGACTGCCTAGGACGGCGGGAGCTTTCCGATCGCGGTGAGGCCGGCGGCCTGCGGCACGATGCGGGGCTCTAGTGAGAAGCCGTTTTCGGTGGCGAGAACCTTTGTGAAGTAGGGCTGGACGGCGCCGCCGCCCCAGCCGCCGCCGGGCTCCTTCCCGGCCAGCGCATCAAGCACTTCGGACTTGAAGTTCGAAAACTGGCCAAGGGCCTCGACGTCGAACACCAGCTTGTCGCCGTTTTCCTTGGCCGAAACGCGGCAGGTGCCGCGGGCTGCGGGATCGATCATGATCAGCGTCATGTTCATGAGCAGGCGCATCTGGCGGTTGGTGATGCGGTGGGTTTCGAGCTGCCAGTCGAGCTGCGTGCGCGAGTTGGTGGCGAACAGCTTGACGAACAGGTCCTTGGCTTCCCCGACGCTGCAGAGATTGTCGTTGAGGGCCTGGGAACCAAGCGCATAGCGCATGTAGCGCAGCTTGGCTTCGAGCGTGGCGAGGCCCGCGCGCAGGGACTTCTCGCCTTCCGCCTTCATGGCGGCGCCCATGCTGTCGTCGAACAGGAGTTCACAGCTCTGCAGCAGCGAGGTCAGCGGCGAGGCCACGTCATGACAGATGCGCGAGGCGACGTAAGCCGCCAGTTGAGAGGATTCCATTGCTCAGCTCCCGCCCTGGAAAACGAATCGGAAGCTAGCTGATTTCGACTCACCAGCCCAAGCGGGAATTAGGGCTCATCGGAGTCCTGTTCATTCCCGATCTGTTCGTCGTGGCCGGAGCGCGCGCTGTAAAACGTCAACGCAAACAGGCCGACAGCGAGCAGCACGGTGAGCGTCGCGCCGATCGCGTAGGCGATTACAAAATGTGCATTCGGAAACTGGCCACCGAGCCAGCCGATCAGAACCATTAACGCGACGGGCACGAGCACAAGCGCGAGGATGATCAGTGTCTTGCGCGACATTCTTCATCCTTTCCTGTGTTGTGCGCGAGGCCGGAACGCAAACGTCCGCCGGTCTGGAGACCGGCGGACGCTGCGTGACGAGATTTCACGTCGCTACTTCTTTTTCCACGGATCGTTCGGCCCGGTCTTGAACATCTCGCCAGCCTCCGTGCGGGCGAACTGCTTCTCGGCCATCGCGGCGGCGACGGTGGCGACGGGGTCGCCCTTCTCGCCGGAGATGCGGGTATACTCGGCCAGGCGGCCTGCGTTCACTTCCTGGACGCGACGCTTGACGTCGGCCGAGGCTTTCGACTGGTCGACGATGCCGAGATAGCCGTCGAACTGTTCGCCGACGATGCCCTGGGCTTTCGCCTGGTCGATGACCGGCCCTTGCGCGTGAGCGGCAAGCAGCGTGGCGCCGGCAAACATGGCGGCGAACCAGACAGTGATTTTCTTCAGCATGCTCATGACAGGCTCCTTCTTCCTGCCTCAGAACAGATCAGGGTTCTTGGCGATCGCATCCTCAAGCTCTTTGTCGAGCCGGACGCGGATCTCCTGGTCGATCTTCACATTGAGGTTGATCGTGATCGGCTTGTCCGATGCCTCAATACGAACCGTCGGCGTGCAGGCGGATGCGCCCAGCGCCACGGCGACCGCGAGGGCGGGCGCGAGCGCCTGCTTCAGCGGTGGTACAGTCTCAGGCATCGATCGCTCCATGCTTCCGGCCGCATCAGCGGCCTTGGTTGCGAGCCTTGCCTCTTCAGGGGGTCTCGTCAATCTGGCCGTCACTGTTGGCCTCCTTTCGTCTGACTGATCACGGTGCGGGCGTCAAACATGCCGGCCGCGTTCTGCAGCAGCTGCACGAGCTCGCTGTCGATTCCGATGTTGAGATTGAATGGCGTTCCGCCAAGCACATCGGGGTTTTTGCCTTGAACACTAAGCGACATCATGATCCGTCCAGCCAAGTCTCCGTTCAGTCCGATCTTCAAAACCGTGTAGCGGAAGTCCTTAAGCGCATCGAACAGGCGCTGCGAGTTTTCATCCGCTTGGGCAGCTGCGTCACCCGCCGAACCTGAATACTGGATAACGCCGCCAGTCTTGTTTGCTTCGAGGACAGCATTGTCGATCCTGGCTGAACCCGTGCTGAACGTTACGGGGAAATCGCCGCTCACAATTCCCTTCAATTTGAGGTCAGGCACCTTGAACTGATCGATCAGCTTCTCGAGGTCCCAGTCGACGGCCTGGGCGACGATGCGGTTGGTGTCGCCGGCGGCAAACTTGAAGCTCATCGGCTTCACGCGGATGAAGCCGCCGCCGAAGGGCCATTCGGCGCTTTCAAGTCCGATGTCTTCATAGCCGGTGAGCTTGAACTTGATCGTGCCCTTCTCGATCGGCAGGCCGAGCGTGACTTTGTCGATAGTGATCTGCTGGCCGGGCGCGGACTTCATGTTGAGAAGGTCGGCGACCTCAACCCTGCCCGACACGCCCTCGAACACCCCGGCGGAAGCAAGCGTGAAGCCGATCTTTTTCAGATCGACCGACGCGTTCGCTTTGAGACCCTTGTCGCTCCAGGAAGCGCCGCCTGCGATGTCCGCGCGACCCTCGACGTTGGCGGGACCACGCAGCAGCGGCGAGAGATCGTAAGGCTGGAACTTGGTGCGCGCGAAGATCAGCGGGGTCGGATCGTAAGTGAGCGAGCCGGCATTGGTCTTGAGGCTGTGGCTGCCCGTGATGTGGGCGACCTGCATGCCGCTCTTCGCCATAGCGACCTGGCCAGTGAAGTTGACGATACTGTCCTTCAGCGTGGCGCCGCCATTGAACTTCGCTTCCTCGTACCGGCGGTCGTCCTCCTTGTTGGGATCGAAGATGCGGACGGCGACGTTGGATAGCGTTCCGTCGATTGCATCGCCCTTGCCGGCGATGTTGAACTTGCCGGCGAGGTCCGCGAGCGTTGCTTCATCGGCCTGTGCGCTGCCGCCAGAGAAACCGCCGGTGACACGCCAGCCATTGCGCAGATCGAGTTCACCGGAGATATCCGCGATCCGGATCGGAATCTTGCGCTGGTCGAGCGACATGTCGACGGTCGAGGGCGCCATATTGAAGTTGGCGCGGAAGCCGTCAGAAGCGCGCCAGTTGATGCCGGTGGCGCCGAGCACTGTCTTCGCTGTCCAGCCACCGCCATTCACCGGAACGGAAACGCTTGCGAGCGTGCCGCGGCCGACAAGACCTTCGCCCTGATTTTCAGCGAGGCGCCCAAGTGGCGTATAACGGAGAGCTGCCGCGCCGAAGACGGTGTCGCCATAACGCGCTTCCCGCCATTGGATGACTGCGCCCTGCGGCGCATCGGCGGCGAAGGACTTGTCATCCCAGACGGCGTCGACACGACCCGCGCCCCGCGCGCCTTTCCAGATGCCGCCGCCGAGCGAACCATCGAGATTCACGGCGAGCTGGCCGGTCGCCTTGCCTGCATTGCCGTCGAGATCGAATTCGCCGCCGCTGAAGTCCGCGCTGAGGCTGTCGCTTGCGACTTTCCAGGGCTTGAGCGAAGCCGTCGCGGCAATCGAGACCCTGCCCTCGCCGCCCGTGGCGCGAGCAACATCCAGCGAGAACGGCGGAGCGCCGCCACCTGCGAGCTGGAGCGAGCCGGCGCCGGTCCAGCTGCCGCGGCCAGCGGTGGTGAGCGAGATGACTTCCTGCTTGGCCGTGGGGGCAACGAGAGACAGCGTGAGGCCGCTGGCAGCCTTGAGCTGGGCTCCGGTCATAAGTGTAAAGACTAATGCCTCTTTCGATGCAGAGGCTGTCCATGGAGCGGTGACGTCGAAGTTCTGCGCGGCGCGGTTGGTCGCGGCCGCGGCTGCATCGCCGAATGCAGGAAGCGCGGCCTGCAGCGGCAGGGCGACGGCATCGACGAGTTCCTTGCGCGATTGCGTGAGCACGATGGCGGAGCGAACGTTTAGCGTTCCAGACGCGTTTCCGGCGACGCCCTCCGCGATATTGGCCTTTCCCGCGAGCTCGATGCGGCCCGCGGCGCCTTGCGGGAATTTGATGTCGTCGGCGGCAAGGAGGAAGTCGCCACCGGAACGGTTGGCGGCTGTCGGCTGGATCGAAGCCGTGAGCGAGGCCATATGCCAGGTCGTGCCAGCGATGGAGCCTTCCCCCGTTGCCGCATCGAGCTGGAGCTTGCGAACGCCGGCGAGGAGCGTGTTGAGACTGAACCCGGATGTGTTGATCGGCGCGGACTCGATGCTGGCCTTCGCCTGCGCGGCGGTGAAGGACGTGTCCTTGACGGTGACGGCGCCAAGCGAGGCCGTGCCTGACCCCTTGAGGACGCCGGTGACCTGCTCCAGCGTCGCGTCGATCTTCACGTCTGCGATGCGCGTGTCGGTCGCCTCGAAGCGCGCGAGATCGAGCTTCAATGCGCCTGTGATCTGCTGGCCCGCGACTGTTGCTTTGAGTTGCCCGCCCGCGAGCTGCACGGTCGCGCCTGAAAGACCCAGCGTTGCGGCAGGCGCGGCAAGATCGATCACGAACGCATCAGGCCCGGTCGCCTTGATGGTTCCCTGCGCCTGCACTGGCCCAGAGAGCGTATCGCCGATGACGGTGATCTTCGTGAAGCTGAGTTGCGGCGTGGGCCCGGGCGGCTTCTCGCTGGGCTTGGTGAAGTTGGTGATGGCCGTTTCGAGATCACCGAGCGGCGAGCGCTTGCCGGTGAGATCGAGGCGCACGATGAGATCATCGCCTGCAACAACACGTGGGCGCGGCGAGAAGGGGCTATCCCAGGCGAGATCGACGCTGAGTTCCTTCGCTGTGACCGCGGCATCCTTTGCGCTAGGCGCGCGGGCCTCGAGACCGGTTAACGTAACTCCACCAAAATCGAGTTGGGTGATGCTGAGCTGGCAAGAAAGTTTCTGCCCTTCGCACACGGAGCGTGCGATCGCCTCGGCGAGGGGCTGGCGGAACAGCCACAGGGCTGCGACGAAAGTCGCCAATACGGCGAGAACTAGGCCGATTATGCGACGTTTCGAAGCTGTTTGCCCTTTCGGAGCAAGTTTTTCTTCAGTCATCTCGGGTCAAAGTATGCATTCGTCCTTGTGGAATGCCAGCTGAACGCTTTTAACTCGCCTTCTGTGCCGCCGCGTCAATTATCAGCACGAGGGGAACGGCGGCCACAAATCCCGTTCCGCGAGGAACTTTCGGAGCACCCATGAAAAACGGTTGGTTTGATTGGGGGATGGGCGCGGCTGCGGCTGTGCTGATGGGGACTGGGCTTGTTGTTGCCGGCGTGAGCGCGCGCAGTGTCGAAGCCGCGGACGCGGATTCGGCGCCTGATCCGCGGATGGTGGTCGCCTCTTTCACGAGCGCCGACGACGCGACAAACGCTGCAAGCGAAATGAAACGTGTGTCCGTGCTGCGCAACGAGACGCTGTCGAGCGTGCTCGATCGGCTCGGCGCGCCGCGCGAAGAGGCCAACGGCGCCGTGTTCGCCGCGAGCCAGCTGACGGACCTGCGCAATCTTCGTCCTGGAGACGACGTCACCGCGTGGATCGAAACGGATCCGGCGGACGGCACGACGCGCCTGATGGGCCTCTCGCTGCGCCCGGAAGCGGAGACGCAGGTTCTGATCTCGCGCGGGCTCGACGGCACCTGGACGCCGCATGAGCTGAAGGCGAAGCTGACGCAGGGCATCAACTACATCTCCGGCGACGTCGACCAGTCGATCTACCAGACCGCGCTGAGCCTTGGCGCCAAGGACCAGCAGGTCGTCGATTACGCGGACATCTTCGGCTACGACATCGACTTCCAGCGCGAGGTTCGCCCGGGCGACCACTTCTCGATGCTGTATGAGACCTTCGACGACGAGCGCGGCGATGCAGTGAAGACCGGCACCGTCCTGATGGCGAGCATCGATGGCGCGGCGCTGACGAAGACGTTCTATCGTTTCATGCCGTCCGACGATCACGTGGTCGACTACTTCGATGAGAGCGGCCAGAGCGCGAAGAAATTCCTGATGAAGACGCCGATCAACGGTGCGCGTCTGTCGTCGGGCTTCGGCAACCGGAAGCATCCGATCCTCGGCTACACCAAACTGCACAAGGGCACGGACTTCGCGGCGCCGACGGGTACGCCGATCTACGCGGCGGGTAACGGCAAGCTGGTGGTCTACGGGCGCAACGGCACCTACGGGAATTTCGCCAAGATCGAGCACGCCAACGGCTACCAGACCGCCTATGCGCACATGAGCCGGTTCTCCAGCGGCCTCTCGAAAGGCAGCTTCGTGAAGCAGGGCCAGATTATCGGCTATGTCGGCACGACGGGCCAGTCGACCGGGCCGCACTTGCACTATGAAGTGTACATCGGCGGGAAGCCGGTGAACGCCATGACACTGAAACTGCCGACGGGGCGGAAGCTTTCGGGTGAGCAACTCGACGCGTTCAAGCTCGAGAAAGCCCGGATCGAAGCGATGCGCGATCAGGAAATCGCCGAGAAGCAGATGGTTGCGGCGAACGACAAGCCTGCAGCGGGCCCGGGCTACCAGTCCGTGCCGGTCGCGGCGACGGCGGCGCCGGAAACCCGCGACGGCGCGGCGAACCCGTAAGCTTCAGCAACACGCCTTGTCCCTGCCCCCTCGACTGCGCTAGGTCTCGCGCAGGTCAAATCATGTGGGGCACACGATGTCGCTCAAGCTTGTTTCCGCCGTCGCGCTGGCCGTGCTGGCCACAGCCTGCGCCAGCAATCCGAAGCGCGACAACGGCCGCCTCGCCTTCATGGTGGGTTGCTGGCAATCGACCGACGGCGTGAACCTCGAAGTGTGGTCGCCGCTCGAAGGCGGGATGATGTTCGGCTACGCGACGACGACGCAGGGCGGCGCGATGACGACGTGGGAACAGTCGCGCATCGACATCCGCCAGAACCTGGCGGCCTACACGGCCTCGCCGGAGGGACAGCGTCCTGTGGTGTTCACCGAGAAGCGCGATCCGGCGGCGCTGGTCGCACCAAACACGGTGACGTTCGAGAACGGCGATCACGACTATCCCCAGCGCATTACCTACCAGCAGACCAAGAACGGTCTGTCAGCGACGATCTCCAAGCTCGATGGCACGCGGCCGTTCAGCTACAGCTGGGAACGCTGCAAGTACTAGCGCCGATCAGACGGCCTTGATCCGGGCTTCGATCACGCGAGCGATGGCGCGCGCGATCGGCTCCATGATTTCGGGCGTCGTCGATTCCGCACCGTCGACCGGGGTGTGGAAGTGCGCGTTGAAGCCCCAGAAGCCGGCCGAGGTCATGTAGCCTTCCTCCAGCACGAGGCGGTATTCGCCGAGCGCCTTGGCCTTGTCGGCCATAACCGGGTTCTCGATGACGGGCTGGCCGGCGAAGGCGGCCTGGGCGAGCGGCATGACGTCTGCCGTCGTCATGAGCGTGCGGCCGAGATTGGGCGTGTCCTTCGCAGTGAGACCATTGTTGCTCTCCTCGTAGGCGCGCGCGCCGAAGCTGGCGCCGAGATGGAACCACAGCGCGGTATCCTTTGCGCCCGGCGCGCCCGACTTGTGGAAGAGGTCGGCGCCGAAATCGGTCCACTCGTGACCCGACGTGGCGACGAACAGCCAGCGCACGGGATAGTTGGTCTGCATCGCCCATTGGGACAGCGCGCGCGACATGGCGATGCCAGGACCACGTTCGCCGCCGCAGGTGAACCAGCCGCTCTGCGGCGTCGAGATGATGACCCACGGGCCCTTCTCGCCGTGACGCGCGATGGTGTTCTTCGCGTTCCTGAAACCACCCGGACCTTCAATGATGAGCTTGCCAGGCTGCTTGGAGGCGACGGCGGCGTCGATGCGCGCCTTCTCCTTCTCGCCGACCTGCAGCACGGGCGTGTTGAGCAGCATGTCCACGGGCGTGTTGATCGCCACGATCTCGCCCGATGGGCCGGACATCACCGCGACGACGCCGACCGCACCCGCGAGTTCGCACTTCTTGAAGATCTCGCGATAGGCCGGGCCAGGTGACGGATTTCCCGGCTCGCGCGGGACATGCACCAGCGCGATCTTGCCGGTGACCTTGGAGGGCGTGCCGTCCCACCACGCCAGCGGCGCGTTGACGCCGCCTTCGGGCGTGAAGACCAGTGGCGGCTGGGCGAAGCCGTCGAAGGCTTCCGTGCCGACGCGCAGCTTGGCGACAT
This sequence comes from Hyphomonadaceae bacterium, assembly GCA_047601145.1. Lineage (GTDB taxonomy): Bacteria > Pseudomonadota > Alphaproteobacteria > Caulobacterales > Hyphomonadaceae > UBA7672. Next base: position 117,136 of record JASGJW010000002.1, on the reverse strand, counting down.
GCGTGTCTGCGTTGGGGACGGCGAATTCGGGTTGCTCGACCGCGTAGCCGAGTTCCTTCCAGTGTTTGGCGAACCAGTCGGAGGTGGCGACATCGCCTTGGCTGCCCGAGCGGTGCGTACCGAAGCCGACATAGGCCTCGACGTCGGACATCAGCTTCTGGCCAACAAAGGGATCGCCGACGGGCTTCTTCGCGACTGCCTCGAGGACGGGCTTCTGTTCCTGGTTACAGGCCGTCAGCGCCAGAGCGCCCGCACCCGCCATCCATTCGCGCCGGTTCATGCACTGTCTCCACCAAGAGTCCGTGCGGTATCAATGGAACGAATGCCGAGCCAAGACAACATATACGGCTGCGACCCCGCTGCCTGCGGGCCGCAGCCGGAAACATGTCGTCCCGGTAACGCTACTTTGCAGCCGCTGCCTGCGCCTCCACGACTTTGGAGGCAGCCTTGCCGGTGACTTCGGCCATGTGGTCGAACTTGAATTCGAGTTCGCCGAGACCCTGGGTGGCGGAGCGGATCTCGTTGATGAGATCGTGCAGCTCGTCTTCCGGGATATAGGCGCGGACGCTGTCCCATCCGAACCAGCCGTCACGCGGCTCGAAGCCGAGGATCTGGCCGCGGCGCACGGGGACGAGCGCGGTGATTCTAGCGATCTGTTCGGAAGGCGTGTGGACCGTCACCAGGTGGACAGGTTCGAGGAGGATCGGGTTGCATTGCGAGAGCGCTTCGCTGACGCCGATGCGGGCCGCCGTGCGGAAGGCGATCTCGGACGAGTCCACCGTGTGGTAGGAACCATCAAGCAGCGTCACTTCCACGTCGACGACGGGGAAGCCGAACGGGCCTTTCTGCAGCGCATCCTTCGCGCCTTCTTCCACCGCGCCGAAATACTGCTTCGGCACGACGCCGCCATGGATCTTCTGGTCGAAGACGAAGCCCGTGCCGCGCGGCGCAGAGCGGACTTCGAGTACGACGTCGCCGAACTGGCCGTGGCCGCCGGACTGTTTCTTGTGCTTGCCGCGTTGCGTGGCCTTGCCGCGGATGGTTTCGCGATAGGCTGTCTGAGGACGGCGCGCGTCGACCGTGACGCCATACTTGCGGCGCAGGCGATCAAGCGCGGTGCGCAGGTGGACCTCTCCCTGGCCTGACAGGCGGAACTCGCGCGTGGCGGGGTCCGGCCCGAACGTGAGCGCGCCATCTTCGTCGACCAAACGCGCCATGGCGGAGGCGAGCTTCACATCGTCGGCGCGGTTCTGCGTTTCAACCGCGAGCGAATAGACCGCAGGACGGGCAACTTTCGGCGCCTTCGACTTGCGGGTTGTTCCGTCGGCGCTGATGAGATCGCCACGGGCGGTGTGATCGAGGCGGCCGAGATAGACGACGTCTCCCGTCATGGCCTTGTCGATCTTGTGCTGGCTTTCGCCGTAGATCGAGAAGATGCCAGCGAGACGTTCGGTTGATCCATCCGGCAGGGTGATCGTATCGCCGTCGGCGATCTCGCCGGACATGACGCGCACCATCGTCTGGCGGCCGGCCTGGCCCGCGTGTTTCGTCTTGAGGACGAGGGCGGACTTGCCTTCCGCGCCAGTGCGGGCGCGCGCGGCTTCGAGGCTGGGCGTTTCGTGGCGCAGCGCCTTCAGAAGGCGGCGGACGCCGGCGCCGTTTTCGGCGGAGCCGAGGAAGACCGGCACGATCTGAACGCGGCCGAGCTCGTCAGCGAGATCGGACATGATGTGTTCGCGCGCCGGATCGGCCTCGTTGATGAGGTCCTCCATCAGGCGATCGTCGAAGTCCGCCATCTGTTCGAGCATGCGATAGCGCGCCTCGATCTCGCGGGCTTTCTCCTGCTCGGGTATCTGGATCAGCTTCGAGGGGCGGCCCAACTCGTAGGTGTAGGCGCGCTCGAGGGCGAGATCGATATAACCAAGAGCGCCCGATCCATTCCAGATCGGGATCTGGCGGGCGACCAGCGGCTCAAGGCTATAGGGTTGTATCGCCGCGATCAGTTCGCGGACGCGGCCGCGGGCCTTGTCGATCTTGTTGATGAAGATGCAATGCGGGGCCTGGAGTTCGTCGAGGCGGCGCAGCAGCGGCTGGAGTAGACTGGCGCGGTCCGGGTCGGGGTCGGCGACAACGATGGTGAGGTCGACGGCTGGGAGGACGGTGTCGGCTTCGCTGGCAAAATCGACCGAGCCAGGGCAGTCGAGGACAACGAACCTGTCGCCCAGATAGTCGAAGCCGGCGACATTGAGTTCCGTGGAAAGGCCGCGCGCTCGGGCTTCCTCGCTGGCGTCACCGACCGATGAGCCCTGCGGGACTGATCCCTTTCGCTGGATCCGGTCGGCTGCATGGAGCATCGATTCGAGCAGGCTGGTTTTCCCAGCCCCGCAGGGTCCGCTTAAGGCGACCGCACGCACGGTCGCCGCCTTTCCTCCGCTCATTTTTCTGTCCTTCACGCCTGGGGTGAAGGGCCGCGGGCCGGTCCTTTTTGGACGCGGTAATCTACGCCTTAAAGGGCCGTACCCACGGCCCGGGCACCTCGATCGTGCTCCCGTGATCCGCATGGATCAAGTGCGGCGCTGGCAGAAAAACTCGCAAAAAGTTCAGCGGCGCTCCCGCAAGGGAATGCGAATGGCCTAATTGATTGCGACGCCGCATTGGGCGACGCTTGCGTCAATCGCAGGGAGGCGAGCAAGCCATGAAACCAATGCGCGCTCTGATGGCATCCGTGGTGCTTGTGTGCGCTGCAGCGCCGATGGCCGCTGCGCAGGCGGCGCCGGGATATCAGAAGCCGAAGACGAGCTGGGGCGCACCTGATCTCGGCGGCTTCTGGAGCAACACGTCGCTGACGGCGATGCAGCGTCCTGCCGGCGCGGACAAGCTGGTGATGACGCAGGATGAGGCGGCGAAGCTGGCCAAGCACAACGTCTATTCCGCGGCGCAGCGCGAGGAAGCGGGTGCATCGAAGGTGGACAAGGCCTCGTCCGACAAGCTGCTGGCCGACAAGAATGCGTCGCGGGCCTACAACCGGTTCTGGATGGATCCGGGCTCGGGCTATGCGACCGTGAAGGGCGAATACCGCTCGTCGTGGATCACCTTCCCGGCTGATGGGAAAATCCCCTACACGCAGGCGGGCATCAGCGCGAACACGCGCACGAACTCGTTCGACGATTTCGAGATCCGGCCGCTGTCCGAGCGCTGCATCATGAGCTTCACGGGCGGCGCCGGTCCGGTGCTGAACAACGGCATGTACAACAACACGTACGAAATCGTGCAGACGCCGGACTCGGTGATGATCCTGACCGAGATGATCCACGACGTGCGCGTAATCAAGATCAATGGGACGCACGGGCCGACCAACATTCCGAAATGGGGCGGCGACTCGATCGGCTGGTATGAGGGCGACACACTGGTGGTGGAGACGATCAACTCGCATCCCAAGCAGCGCAGCTATATCTCGCCGACAGGCAAGGTGACGGAACGCTACACGCGCTGGTCCGACGGCGAGATCTTCTACCAGTTCCGCGTGGAAGACCCGACGCTCTACAAGGAAGCCTGGGGCGGGGAGATGTCGCTGAAGAAGTCGTCCGAGCCGCTCTACGAATACGCCTGCCATGAGGGCAACTATGCCCTGCCCGGCATTCTCGGCGGCGCGCGGCAGCTGGAGCGCGAGGGACGGCCGCATCCGCTCGAAAAGCCGATCTTTGCCGGCGTCGATGTGTCGGACGGCGAATAGTCAGGTGTAGAGCTTCACAACCTTGCGGGCTTCCTCGGCCACGGCCCTGCGCAGGGCTAGCGGGCTGATCACTTCGACCTCGGCGCCGAGGCGGAGGAGCTGGCGGGCGGACTGGTCGAAGCTTTCGACGGGGATTGCAGCACGTATCCAACCAGCGGGCTTTGATGCTGCATGCCGCGCGGCGACGGCCTGTTCGGCGGCGGGATAGTTGTCGCGCAGCAGGCGGCGGCCTTCGGGCGAAAGGCGGATGACGGCGCGCTCGCTCATGAGGCGGGCTTCGAAGTCCTGCGTGGATTGCGACCAGTGGCGGGCAAGGTTGAAGCGCGCGGGGCGTGAGGCTTTGTCATCGAGAATTTCGAGCTTGCGGATGTTGGAGACGCGATAGGTACGCGGCGCGCTCTTCGCAGCGGCGACGAGATACCAGACGCCTGCCTTCAGGACGAGGCCAAGCGGATCGAGGTCGCGCGTGACAGTGTCTTTCCAGCTTTCATAGCCGATGCGGATGCGCCGGTCCTGCCAGAGCGCCGAGGCAAGTTGCGGCAGGATTTCCAAGGGCTCGATGCGGACATACCAGCCAACCGGATCGAGATGGAAACGCGAGGCGACGCGCTGGGCGCTGGCGCCGCTGTCGGGCGGCAGGCTGGCGAGAAGCTTGAGCTGGGCGGCCGCGGCTTCGGGACCGACGCCAAGATCGCTTGCGGCGCCGCCGGCGCCGGCGAGCAGGAGGGCTTCGGCTTCCGCGGGCGTGAGACCGGTGAGACGCGTGCGATAACCTTCGTGCAGGGCGAAGCCGCCCGTGCGGCCGCGTTCGGCATAGACGGGCACGCCCGCGGCGCTGAGCTGGTCGATGTCGCGATAGATCGTGCGGATCGAGACCTCGAACTCCTGCGACAGCGCCTCGGCGCTGAGGCGGCCGCGCATCTGGAGCATGATCAGTATCGACAGGAGGCGGCTGGCGCGCATTTTTCCGGCCCGGCGTAAAAGCTGACACTGGCTGTCAGGTATGGACGGTTATCGCTGTTTCCTTCGCGCCCGTGAAGGGCGCTGGAGGAACACGACATGAACCCGAACAGGCGGCTGGTTCTGAATGCGGGCGCAGCGCTTGGGGCGGCGGCGCTGATGGGCGATGCACTGGCGCAGCCGCCTGCGAACTATCTCGATGCCCCAGCGCCGGGAAAGCCTGGCGACTTCCACTTCCTGCACGGGAACTGGACGATCAGGCACCAGCGCCTGCTGAAGCCCGGGGAATGGGACAGGTTCGATGGCGAGGCGTCATGCTTCACTATTCTTGGCGGCGTCACCAGCGTGGAAGAGTTGCGCATACCTGCCCGCGACTTCAGTGGCATGGGCCTGCGCACGCTCGACATGACGACGAAGGTCTGGAGCGACTATTGGATGAACGCCAAGAGCGGCGTGCTTGGATCTGAAGGCGTCAAGGGGGGCTTCGTCAACGGTGATGGCGTGTTCATCACCGACGAGACTGAGGACGGCAAGCCGATCAAGGTGATCGGGCTGTGGGACAAGATCACGGCGAGCGGATGCCGGTGGCGGCAGGGCGTGAGCCGCGATGGCGGCAACACGTGGGATTATAATTGGATCATGGACTGGACGCGCGCCTGACAGGCATGCCGGCCTGCAGTCGCCGCAGCGCGTTCCCGTGTCCAGAAGCGCGGGGACGCGCTGGAAGCCTCAGGTCACGCTACGTGCGAGATCCGGGAAGACCTTGCCGACCTTGCCGAGTAGGTAGTCGCCATAGGTTCCGGAGAACTCGTGGAGGTTCGCCTTGTCCCAGCGCTGGGCGCTGTCGTCCTGCGCGGCGGCGCCGGGGAGCGGGACGATACGAGCATCGAATCCCGGATCAAAGAAGAACGGGAAAGACATTCGCGAACGGCCCGAGACGTTGAGCACACGGTGCGGTGTCGAGCGATAGACGCCGCCGGTCAGACGATCGAGCATGTCGCCGATATTGCAGACGAGCGCGTCGGGAATGGGTGGAGCATCGATCCAACCTTCTGTCGTCCTCACCTGCAGGCCGCCAATGTCGTCCTGAGCAAGGAGTGTGAGCAGGCCGTAGTCGGTGTGTTCGCCGACGCCCCACCCTTCCGCGGCATCCGACGCCGGATAGTGGAAGATGCGGAACAGCATGGTCGGGTTGGCGGTGTAGGTGCGCCGGAAATACTGTGCATCGAGGCCGAGGCTGAGAGCGATGCCTTCCATGATCGCATGGGCGGAGCGTTCGGCCTGATCCATGAAGTCAGTGACGGAGGTTTTCAGCTCGGGCACGGCAGCGGGAAACAGGTTGGCGCCATGAAGCGGCAGGCCGGCCTTCACGCGCGGATCGGACGGGCTCAGCTCCTCGCCGAAGTAGACGCCTTCCTTGATGTCGGGCCTGCCGGAGGTGAGCTCGCCGCCGACGGGGAAGAAACCGCGCCAGGCGCGGCCGCCCTGGCTCATCGCGATCCTGATCTTCTCGGCGTGCGGGAGGGCGAAGAAGCGATGGCTGGCGTCGTTGAGCGTGGAGAGGGTTTCAGCGGTTATGGCGTGGCCGCTGGCATAGAAGAAGCCGAGGCTGCGGCAGGCGGCGCCGATCTCCTCCGCCGTGCCGGCGCGCGCGGCGGCGTCTGCGCCAAACAGCGGTGAGACGTCGATCACGGGAAGGCGGTCAACGCAGGCCATGGCGGCCAGTCTCGCCCACGCCAGGGCCGTGTAAACCCCGGAAAACCAGCCATTTTCGTGTTAATGCGGGTGCGGCCGCTCTGCCCTTGCATCCGCCCCGCCCCGACTATACAACCCGCCCCTCATTACAGGCCGCGCCCGTAGCTCAGCTGGATAGAGCACCAGACTACGAATCTGGGGGTCAGAGGTTCGAATCCTTTCGGGCGCGCCAGTAATTACCCGGAATTATAGGAAGATCGTGGCGCGCCCGGTGGGTCGGTTCAGTGCGTTTCGGGTTGGAGCTGAGGCTCTTCCGTGACTGCGGCCGGCATTGGTTTGCGGCCGGGGAGGCGTTCCGAGAGCCAGCGGGTGACGACATAGAAGATCGGGGTGAAGATGAGGCCGAACAGCGTGACGCCCAGCATGCCGAAGAAGACGGCCGTGCCGAGGGCCTGGCGCATTTCCTGACCCGGGCCGCTCGCCAGCATCAGCGGGATGACGCCGAAGATGAAGGCGAAGGACGTCATCAGGATCGGGCGCAGGCGCGTGCGGGCGGCCTCGACGGCGGCCTCGAAGCGGTTGCGGCCGTCGCGCTCTTCCGACTGGCGGGCGAACTCGACGATCAGGATCGCGTTCTTGGCCGCAAGTGCGACGAGCACGATCAGGCCGACCTGCGTGAGGATGTTGTTGTCCATGCCCCGGAGGTTCACACCGACGATTGCGGCGAGGATACACATCGGGACGATGAGGATCACAGCCAACGGTAGCGTGAAGGCTTCGTACTGCGCGGCCAGCACCAGGAAGACCAGCACCACCGCCATCAGGAAGACGATGGTTCCGGTGTCGCCCTGGGATTTTTCCTGCAGCGCGATCTCGGTCCACTCAGAGCGGAAGCCTTCGGGCAGAGCCTGGGCGTAGCGCTCCATCGTGGCCAGGGCCTCGCCGGAGGAGACGCCAGGCGCGGCTGCGCCCTGGATCTCGGCGGCGGGGAACAGATTGTAGCGCACGACGCGGGCGGGACCGGTGTCGTTCTTCAGGTTGGCGACGGAGCCGAGGGGCACCATGCCGCCCGAAGCCGATCGGACCTTGAGGTTGGCGATGTCGGAGACGTCGTCACGCAGGGTCGGTTCAGCCTGCGCGGTGACGCGGAAGGTGCGGCCGAGCATGTTGAAGTCGTTGACGTAGGTCGAGCCAAGATAGGAGCCCATGGTGGAGAAGATCTCCGCCGGTTCGACGCCGAGCATGAGCGCTTTTTCGCGGTCGACTTCGGCGGTGACGCGGGGGCTGCCCGTGTTGAAGCCGGGAAAGACGCCGACGACGGGCTGGCCAGGGGCGCTCGCCTGCCCGACGATGCCGAGCGCGGCCTGCTCGAGCGCGCGATAGCCAGCGCCGGAGGTGTCCTGCACCATCATCTTAAAGCCGCCGCCATTCCCCATGCCCTGCACGGGCGGAGGCGAAAGGACAAAGATGTTGGCTTCCTCCATCGCGCCGAGCGCGCCCATGATCTGGCCGGCCATGGCTTGCGCGTTGAGCGCGGGACCGCGTTCGGCCCAGTCTTTCAGGCGGATGAACATGACGCCCGCGTTGGACGACTGGGTGAAGCTGGCGCCATCCATGCCGGCGAAACCGGCAACAAGATCGACACCCGGCGTCTTCATGAGTTCGGCCGAAGCGCGCTTGATGACGGCGTCGGTGCGTTCGAGTGAGGCGCCCGGCGGGAGCTGGACGACGCCGATGAGGAAGCCCTGGTCCTGGTCTGGGATGAAGCCCGTGGGCGTTGCGCCGAGGCGCCAGCCGGTGACGCCGAGCAGGCCGGCATAGACGGCGAGCACGATTACCGAGGTGCGTACCAGGCGGCCGGTGAGGCGGCCATAGCGGTCAGAGAGCCAATCGAAGCCCTGGTTGAACTTGTCGCCTGCCCACATGAGCGGGGCGAAAAGGCCGCGCTTCTTGGGTTCGCCATGTGCGTGTGGCTTGAGCAGCAAGGCGGCGAGCGCCGGGGAGAGCGTGAGCGACATGACCAGCGAGATCACGGCGGCGGCCGAGATTGTCACGGCGAACTGGCGGAAGAAGACGCCGGGGATGCCGGAGACGAAGGCTGTCGGCACGAACACGGCCAGCAGCACGAGGCCGATCGCGATCAGGGCGCCGGAGACTTCCTCCATCGTCTTGTAGGCGGCGTCTTTTGGACTCATGCCCGCGCGTATGTTGCGCTCGACGTTCTCGACCACGACGATGGCGTCATCGACGACGATGCCGACCGCGAGGACGAGCGCGAACAGGGAGAGCGAGTTGATCGAATAGCCGAGCGCGAGCTGGACGGCGAAGGTGCCGACGAGCGCGACGGGGATGGCGATGATCGGGATGACCGCGGCGCGCCAGGTCTGAAGGAAGACCACGACAACGAGCACGACCAGCAGAATGGCTTCGATGAGCGTGTGCTGGACGGCGTCGACGGAGGCTTCAACATATTCGGTCGGGTTGTAGGGGACCGACCATTCGACACCTTTGGGGAAGTCCTTCTCGGAGGCCTTGACGGTCTCGAGAATCGACTTGGCGGCTTCGAGGGCGTTGGAACCGGGCGACTGGATCAGCGCCATGGCGATGCCGCGCTGGCCGCCGAAATAACCGCGGATGGAGTAGTCCTGCGAACCGAGCTCGATGCGAGCGACATCGCGCAGGAAGGTCACCTGACCGTCTGCACCGCGCTTGATGACGACCTTGCCGAATTCCTCGGCGGACTTCAGGCGGCCTTCGACCTGTACGGGCAGTTCGTTGGCAACGGCAAGATCAAAGGGAGGCTGGCCGATGGCGCCGCCGGCGGCCTGGATGTTTTGGGCGCGGAGGGCGTTGACGATTTCGGTGGCGGTGAGATCGCGCTCGGCCGCCTTGCCGGGATCGATCCAGACGCGCATCGAATAGAGACCGCCGCCGAAGACCTGCACGCCGCCGACGCCATCGAGGCGCAGCAGCCGGTCCTTCAGCGTGGAGTTCGCAAAGTTGCCGATGTAGTCGATGCTGACATTAGGATCCTTCGACGTCAGCGCGACGATCAGGAGGAAGCCGGTGTCCTGCTTGTTCACAGTGACGCCGATCTGGCGGACTTGCTCAGGCAATCTCGGCTCGGCGAGCGCCACGCGGTTCTGGACGAGCACCTGCGCGGCGTTGAGATCCGTGCCGGGCTTGAACGTCACCGTCACCAGCGCCGTGCCATTGGACGACGACGAGGTAATGTAGAGCATGTTCTCGACGCCGTTAATCTCCTGCTCGATCGGAGCGGCGACCGTTTCTGCCAGCGTCTCGGCGGATGCGCCTGGATAGGCGGCGGTCACGACAATCGAGGGCGGCGCGATGTCGGGATATTGCGCGAGCGGGAGCTGCGGATAGGCGAAGATGCCGAGCAGCGTGATGAAGACCGAGATCACTGCCGCGAAGATCGGGCGATCGATGAAGAAGCGGGAGAACCGCATGGGAGACGTCCTGTGCAGGCACGCCGGCTCTGACGGCCGGTCGCGCGCGTGGGGAGGTTAGATAGTCCTGGTATTCCTACTCTTGCCGGGTGGAGCCCGGTTCGAGCGCGGCCGTGCGAGTGATGGTTGTCGCACGGGCGTCGACGATGGCGCCCGGCATGGCGCGCTGGACGCCATTGACGATCACACGGTCGTTGGGCTGCAGGCCCGAGCGGACCACACGCAGGCCGTTGACGATGGGACCGACATCGAGCGTTTTCGCTTCGACCGTTCCATTTTCAGCGACCACAAGGGCGGTCTTCGCGGGGCCAGCCGAGACCACTGCGGTCTCGGGGATCAGCATCGCCGGATAGGTCGCCGAGCTTTCGACGCGGGCGCGGCCGAACATGCCAGGCTTCAGGAAGCCATCGGGGTTCGCGACTTTCGCACGCATACGCACGGCGCCGGAGCCGGCGTCGACCACGGCGTCGGAGAAGTCGACCGTGCCGTGCCAGCGATAGTCGCTCTCATCCTGCAACTGGATCTCGACCTTGCCGCCGGTCTTCAGCGCAGCCCGCTGGTAGCGCAAGAGCTGGGCTTCGGAAGCGTCGAATTCGAAGTGGATCGGATCGACCGCGACGATGGTGGTGAGCACGTCAGCGGCGGATGTGCCGCCGGCGATGACGTTGCCCGGATCGACGCGGCGATCAGAGACCACGCCGGCGGCCGGGGCCGTCACGTGGGTGAATTCGACGTCGAGGCGCCGCGCGGAGACGGCTGCGTTGGCGATATCGAGTGCGGCTTTGCGCTGGTCGTATTCCTGGCGGGAGATCGCCTGGTCCTTCATCAACACGTCGGCGCGTTCGAAGGCGCGCTGGGCGAGCTGGGCGTCGGCCTGGGCCGAAGCGAGCGCGGCCTGCGCCGGGCGCGGATCAAGCGTGAAGAGGAGCTGGCCTTTTGCGACCCGCTGGCCTTCGGTGAAATGTGCGGCCTGCACAAATCCGCCGGCCCGTGCACGGACCTCGACCTTCTGGACCGCCTCGAAGCGGCCGGTGAATTCGTCCCAATCGGTGATGTCTTCGGCCAGCGGCGTCGCCACCGAGACCTGGGGAGCGGGAGGCGCCGCTGGCGCAGCGATGCTGGGCGAGCAGGCGGCAAGTGACGCTGCGGAAACTGCAGCGCCAAACAATATCTTGAAGTCTTTCAGCATGTTATGGCCCCGGGGAGGAGGTGTTGGACCTTTGCGGTCACTTCTTGCAGTCAGTTGTGGTCTGCCGGCTCGGTGACTACTTGATGTCAACGGGCGTTGACATAAATTGGGTGGAGCCCACTCAAGTCAACAGGCGTTGACAAAAATATTTGGGCCAGGAAACGGCATGTCCATTGGCGAACTTGTGGTCCGGAAGCGTGACGCTGTCGCGACACGCGCAGCACTTCTCAAGGCAGCGACAGACCGCTTCGCAAGCGAGGCCTATGACAGTGTGAGCCTGCGCACGATCGCAGCTGACGCTGGCGTCGATGTCTCGCTGATCTCCCGCTATTTCGGCGGCAAGGAAGAGCTGTTCAAGGCGGTGCTCGACTCCTGCCCTGCCCCGGACGACCTGTTCCAGGGCGATCCTTCCGAATTCGGCGAACGCGTTTCGAAGATGCTGGTCGATGATCCCGTCGAGAACGACAAGCTTGATGTCATCCTGGTGATGCTGCGGTCGGCTTCGCATCTGAGCGCGGCCGAGGCGATCCGCACGTCAGGCGAGGAGCGGTTCTATGGACCGTTCGCGCGCTGGCTGGGCGGGAAGAATGCGGCCGAGCGCGTGCGCGTGGCGGCCAGCATCATCAAGGGCGTCGTGATCGACCGGCGGATCGCCGATGACTTCGGCCTCACGGCGAAGGAACGCGAACGCTTCCGCGCGCGGCTTGCCCGCGTGCTGCAGGCGGCGGTCGATCCGTAAGGCCCGCGTTCGCGGACTACTTGCTCAGCTTGAACACCTGGACGGCGGCTTCCGTACTCACGGGCGGGTTCGCCGGCAGGTTGTGGCTCTTCCTGAACTCCGTGTAGCGGCGCGAGAAGTCGTTGATGTGGTTGTTGGTCATGCCTGTCACCACCGCGACATACTGCGTGGGGCCGACGCTGTAGGTGATCACGCTCGAGCTGGGATAGTTGTCGAGTTTCGTGCTCCAAAGCAGCTTCCCGTCGCGGTCGTCGAACGCCTTCAGCGACGGATCGAGATCACCTGCGAAGACGATGCCGCCCGCGGTCGCCAGCGCCGAGGTCACGATGGGCGCATCGAGATCGTGCGTCCAGCCGAGCTTCTTGCCGCTGACGTCCATGGCCTGAAGACGGCCCATCTTGTTGTCCTTAACGGCGTCGGGGTGATCCGCTGCCGAAAGCTGCGAGCCTGCAGCAGTCAGCAGGCTGCCGCCCTTGCCGCCCATGCCCATGCACTGCTCGGTCAGCGGCACATAAAGCAGGCCGGTGTTCTTGCTGAAGGATGTCGGCGGCCACGAGCGAGCGCCGGACGGGCCCGGGCAATAGATCAACGGACGTGACGGATCGGGTAGCTTTGAAGGATCGATCGTCTTCGCGCCGGTTTTCGGATCAATCGCCGAGATGATGTTCTGCGTGCCGGCATCGATCGAGAAGAGGTATTCGCCGGTTGCTGCATCCATCACCTCAAGGATGGCCATCTTGCCCATGGTCATCACAACCTTGCGGTCGCGGCCGCCAACCTTGATGGTCGCGATCTGGCGCTCGAACACCCAGTCGAGATCCCACTGATCATTGGCGAGGTGCTGATAATACCAGACGAGTTTGCCGGTGTCGGGGTTCAGGGCGATCGTGCTGTTAGTGTAGAGCGCGGTCTGCGACGTACCGGGAATACCCGACGGCTTCAGCATCGGCCCGGTGTCATAGGTCGGAGCGACGCCGTAATAGATGAGGTTGAGGTCCTTGTCGTACGTGCCCTGGTGCCAGACGGATCCGCCGCTGCGTTTCTCGATCGGCAGGCCGTTCCAGGTTTCACCGCCCGGCTCGCCCGGCCGCGGGATGGTGTTGAAGCGCCAGACTTCCTTGCCCGTCTTGATGTCGAGCGCGACGATGAAACCGCCGCCAGGGACGAAGCTGGTGGTGACGCCCTGAATGACCTTGTCGCCGACGATAAAGGGCGCGCTGCGCAGGCCGAGCGTCGTGCTCTTCACGGCAGGCGGCGTCACCGCGATCGAGGAATCCCAGAGCTGTGCGCCGGTCTTCACATCGAGCGCCAGCACGTGGAGATCGGAGGTGGGCACGAAGACCATTCCTTCGGCGAGGCCAAGCCCCATCTTCATGGTTGGTGAAACATCGATCGGCGCACGCGCATGCCGCCACAGCTCCGCACCGGTGACTGCATCGAGCGCCAGCACAGTGTCCGGCGTCGTCTGCAGCAGCATCACGCCTTCGTGGACTAGCGGCGTCGGCATCGCGACGCCGCGCACCAGCGTGGTCCGCCAGGCAGGCGCGAGATCCTTGACCGTGTCGCGGTTGACCTTGGCGAGCGGGCTGAAATTCTGGCCGTCATAGGTGCGGCCCCATTGCAGCCAGTCGCCCGGCGCCGGGTTGCGCAGCATGTCGGACGATACGGGTTTCTGGGCTGCGAGCCGTTCCGCCCCAGTGAGCACAGGCTCCGGCGCCGACGTGCAGGCCGAGAGTGCAGTTGCAGAGAGAGCGCACAGCGCCCCGTACCAGAGCTTCGCCTGGATGCGCATGACGTAACCCCCTTGCTGTACGCCTGTCTGTCGAGGCGATGACGGCAGTCTAGGCTTCATTGACGTGAAGGGAAGCCCTGCCCTAGCGGCGGCCTACATCACGGAAACTCGATCTGCGTCAGTTCAAATCAGTTGAGGGATGTTGGCGTCGTCGAAGGCGGAGGAACGGCGGCCTGGGATTTTGGCGCAACGCGCTGGCCGGCCTTGGCGAGTTCATCCTTGTCCAGCAATGAGTCGTTGTTGGCGTCGAGCAAGGCGAGGTTGGCTTTCAGCCATTCGCCCTGTTTGCCGCGCAGCTCGGTGAGCTGGAGCTTGCCGTCCATGTTGTCGTCCAGCACGCCCATCGTGTGGCCCTGCTGCAGGATGCGGTCGTAGTCATCCCGCGGCTCGGCGATCGTCTCACCGACCCAGCGATAGTGGATGAAGAAGGTCAGCATCTCTTCCCACGATTGCTCGCCGAAGATCACCTGCTTTTCGGGCGCAGGGTTGTCGAAGTTGCGCGTCGAGTTGTCGTAGATCCAGCGGTTGATAATGCGCGAGCCGGCGGGGACGAGGATCGGCTCGGCGAGATAGTATTCGCACTGCCAGTCGAACTGGTATTTCGGCACGGCGAGGACGACCTGTTCGCGGCCATCGGGGAAGATGATCGAGACCTGCGTTGAGGCGCCGCGCACGTGGGCGTGGGGCGTCAGGCCGTAGAGGAGCATGTCCTTCGGAATGTCCTCGTAGGCGATCTCGGGATGCCATTCGGCGCCGGCAGGAATGGTGATGCCCATGTCGTAGAGCCCGTGCACGCGCATCGGATACTTCGGCTCCTGCCCCTTGGGATAGAAGTAGAGGCCCATCTTGGTCTTCTCGGTCGTGGCCTTGCCGTAGGGCGTATAGTGCGTCTCGAACGCGATCTTGGAAGCGGCCGGAATCCAGATGCCCATGTCGGGCGGCGTGAGGTTGATGGTGCGGCCGGGGCCCTGCCCGCCAATGCCGGCGCGAGCTTCCGTCAAGGTGACGTGGCCGCCGTCGTCGGTGGGCGCACGCAGGCCCGTGGTGACATGGTGCAGGACGCGGCGATCCGTGACCTGGAAGGCGCTCGCCTTCATCCAGCGGCCTTCGGTCATGCCGGTGTCGAGAACCGGCTTCTGGTAGGGCAGCACGCCGGTGGCGGGCACATCGACGACCGGAAGATCAAGCACGAGATCGGGTTTGCCGAGTGGCCATTCCGGGGCCTGGAAGGCGATCTTCGCAAGCGGGTCTTCGCCAGAGCCGCGCGGCGCGCCGGCTTCAATCCAGTGCACGACAGTGCGCAGCTGGTCGGACGAGAGGCCCTCATTCGGCGCCCAATGGCCGACGGTAACGTCCGGCTGGAAGGGCGGCATGCGATGCGTGCGCAGCGCTTCACGGATCATGGGTGAGAAACCCTTGATCGTCTCGTAGGTCGTCAGCGCCATTGGGCCAAGACCACCCGGCTGGTGGCAAGTGGCGCACTTCTCCTGAATGATTGGAGCGACATCCTTCGCGTAGGAGATCTGAGCCTTCTTCGCGGCAGCCTTGCGCGGGAAGTCGATGACGCCGCCGCGCGGCGTTTCGGATGGCAGCGAGATGGACTTGCCTGCCGTCAGCGAGTCGAGCGCACGTTTGGTCGATGCCGATCCGACGGGGCCGCGGAAAGCGATCGCCCAGTTCTTCGGGTCGACAACGATCACCTCGGCGGCGCGCGTGAGCTCGAGGCCCTCACCGACCAGCTGCTCGTAATCGAACAGGATCGGCATTTCGAGGCCGGCGGCTTTGGCGGATGAGGCGACCTTCTCGCGGGTTTCGCCGGGCACGGAGTCGATCATCAGGAATTCGACGTTCTTCGGTGCATAGTTCGCCTTGAGCGCCATGTAGGCGCCAGCGTCGGCGCGGACGGTCTTGTCGCCGGCGGCGTAGCTGATCAGCACGATCGCCTTCGCATCGCGCATCTTGTAGAGGCGGCGGCCGAGATAGTTCTGATCGGACAGCTGGAAGTCGTCGACGCGCTGGACAGTCGCGGGCGTCGTCGGCGCTGCGGTCATCTGGCTCAGCGATCCACCGAGGATCAGCGCCGCAAAAGCGATCGCGAACCTTGCGGTGTTCTTTCCGGAAAGCGGCACGGTCGTCCTCCCATTGGTCGCGGCGTCGTCAGGCGGAGCCTGCGCGCTGTTATTTCTTCGTCGCCGGCGCAGCAGCCTTGTCGCGCTCCAGCTTGCGGGCGCCTATCAGGATGCCGGGCATGGCGTAGTTTCCCTCGTGGCAGGCGTATTCATACATGCGTGACTGCGGACGGAAACTATTCTCGACCGCCCACGGCTTCACATAGTTCACCGGATCATCGACCGTGAATGCATAGAAAATCTCGTCATCCGCCCAGCGCTGGAAACGCTCCGTGATCTTACCCTTGGGCGAGAGGGGTATCTGACCCTGCACGGACTGGATCGGGTGCAGGTTGATGGACTCGGCGACGAGCGTGTCGCCTTCCCACCAACCAACGCTGTCGCCCATCCACTGCTTGATCGCGTCTGGCCTGTGATGGGCGCGCGCTTCATCAGCATTCGGATAGATCGGGATGATGCGCGCGTCGTGCACCATCTCCGGCTGGATCACGAGATAGTCCTTCGTCAGCACGAACTGGTAATTGTTGTTGTAGATCGGGGTGAACATGCCGGGCCCCGACGCGCCACTGAAGGCGAGCAGACAGCGTTCGGCGATGCCAAGATATTCGGGGCCGTCATAGAGGCCAGCGCCGGTGACGAAGTTGCCGCCGGCGGGACGCGCGCCCCGCGGCCGGTCAGGATTCCACGGAATCTGGCCGTTCGGCGGGTCGACGATGTTGGATGTGCGGTAGGTGCCCTTCACGCGCGCGAGGCTGTCGCCGGTCGCAAGCCAGAAGGAGTTGTATCCTTTGACGCCAAAATCGGTGGAGCCCTTCGCTGGAGCCGGAGCATTGGGATCGACCTTGTCGACATAGTCGTTGGGATCACGCTTGAAGCCGAGGATCGAGCTGTTCGCCGCCATGTCGCGGGCTTCTTCGGCTGTGACTTCGAGCTTTTCGACACCGCGCGGGCGGCTGACGGGCGTGAGGTTGGCGTTGGTCCAGGCGCCTGTGAAATCGCGCGGATGAGAGGTCTGCGGCGCGCCCTGCGCCGTTGCGGCGCCTGCCGCAACAAGAATGCCGATTGCGATGCTGCCCGCCCTGCCTGCCTCTATCACGACGCTCATGATGGACTGCATCAGCGTCTCCTTGTCCCTACCGGCCCGATCCAGCGGCGCGTGTACGTCTGTGCCTTGCGGTCAATGCGGCCTGCGTCTCTGCCGACACCGGTTGGCGCAACATGCCCTCGACAGTGTCGAGAAGCGTCTCGCGCGCACCCGGCAAGTTCCAGAATGGCGTCCAGACCTCATCGTCGGGCCGGCCTGGCGTCTGCAGCGCGAGCATGGACGCGGTATAGACAATCATCATGTGGAAGCGCTGGAGCAGGATTTCGTTGGGAATCTCCGGCAGCAGGCGATGCACGTGCACAGCCACGCGCAGGAAGCCCGAATCCTGTCCTTTCGCGCCTTCGAGAAACAAGCCGTAATTGTCCTGCATGAGCCGGCTCAGGAACTTCATGAAGTTCTTGTCGACCACGTAGGGATAAGCGAGCAGCTCGATTACTTCGCGAATGGTCTTGGGACCGCCCTGCGCTTCCAGCCGGTTGAGACGCTTGTTGCGATCCTCGTCGATGCGCTGCACGCCATCGGCCACAAGTTCGCGCGCCAGCGCTTCTTTCGTGCGGAAGTAATAATGCAGAGCGCCGGAGTTCCGCTGGTCGGCCGCCTCGACAATGTCGCGGATGGAGACGGCGTTGAACCCGCGCTCGGCAAACAGCGTCTCGGCCGTCCGCTTGATCTTCTCGCGCGTGAGATCACCGCTACCCATAAGAGGATACTCCCTAGGTCGGCGATTTAAGTCAACGCTTTAAATTTGCGAGCAGACACGAGCGTGTGATCCGCCAATGTCAGAAACCTGAGCGCGGCGCATGAAGCTTGTTCAGCGCAGCGCTGCGGGCTCGCGCAGCGCGTGTCCTGTGTTTGACGCACGGTGGACGGTGTGCAGAGTTCGCCATGGGAAATCGTGGGACGAGACATGCATCCTTGGAAGCTGATCCCTGTTGTTGCGCTGATGGCGGCGGCGTGTGCGACTGCAAGCGAGAGCGCGGTATCACAGACCCCGGCCGATCCGGCGAAACCGAAGCCTGTGCGGGTCGTCTATAACAAGGACCCCTATCCCTCGACGTACAAGCCGCTGCCGTCGGAAGACGTGCTGATCCGCAACGCCACCGTGCTGGACGGAACGGGCAAGATGTTCGAGCGCGGCGCGGTGCTGATCCAGGGTGGGAAGATCACTGCGGTGGGTTCGGAAGCGGCGATGACGATGCCGGCTGGCATCAAGTCGATCGACGCGACCGGTAAATGGGTGACCCCCGGCATCATCGACATTCACTCGCACCTCGGCGTCTACCCCTCGCCCGGGCTCGAGGCGCATCAGGACGGCAATGAAGTGTCCGGCCCGGTGACGGCGGAAGTGTGGGCCGAGCATGGGCTGTGGCCGCAGGATCCGGGTTTCACGCGCGCGATGGCAGGCGGCGTGACGGCGATGGAGATCCTGCCGGGATCCGCGAACCTGTTCGGCGGGCGCGGCGTGATCATCAAGGCGGTTCCCTCGAAGACCGCGCAGGGCATGAAGTTTCCAGGAGCGCCCTACACGATGAAGATGGCATGCGGGGAGAACCCGAAGCGCGTCTATGGCTATGGCAATGGCGGATTTCCAGGCGGCAAGCCGTTCTCGCGCATGGGCAACGTCGCAGGCTACCGCACGGCCTGGCAGAACGCGGTCGAGTACAAGCGGAAATGGGACAAGTACAATTCCGACTTCGATGCCTGGGAGAAAAAGGCCGCCAATCCGAAGAAGGACAAGGACGGCAAGGCAGAAGAGCCGGGCGATCCGCCAGAAGCTCCTGCGCGCAACCTGCAGCTCGACACGCTGATGGGCGTGCTCAATGGCGAGATCCTGGTGCAGCAGCACTGCTATCGCGCCGACGAGATGGCGCAGATCATCGATGTGTCGAAGGAGTTCGGCTATCACGTCTCGGCGTTCCACCATGGCGTGGAAGCCTACAAGATCGCGGACCTGCTGGCGGCGAACGGCATCTGCGCCGCGCTGTGGGCGGACTGGTGGGGTTTCAAGGCGGAGGCCTATGACGGCATTCGCGAGAACATCCCGCTGGTGCACAAGGCTGGGGCCTGCACGATCGTGCACTCGGATGATGCTAACGGCATTCAGCGACTGAACCAGGAAGCGGCGAAGGCGCTGGCTGACGGGAAGAAAGCCGGTATCGAGATCTCCAAGGCGGAAGCGTGGACCTGGCTGTCGCGCAATCCGGCCAAGGCGCTCGGCATTCTCGACAAGACCGGCACGCTGGAGCCCGGCAAGGGCGCGGATGTCGTGATCTGGAGCGGTGATCCGTTCAGTTCCTACACGCGCGCGGATGTCGTGTTCGTGGATGGCGCGGTGACGTGGGATCGCGCGAATACGGCGAAGCAACCGGTGATGGACTTCGAACTCGGCCAGCCGGGCGAAGGAGACCGCAAATGATCAGGTCGCTTCTGCTCGCTTCGGCGCTGGTTGCAGCACCCACCGCCCTCGCCCAGCCGATCGCCATCACCGGCGGCAAGGTGGTGACCAACACCTCGCAGGGCATTCTCGAAAGCGCGACGGTCGTCATCAACAATGGCCGCGTGGTTTCGGTCGGAACGGCGACGCCGCCGGCCGGCGCGAAGATCATCGACGCAAAGGGAAAATGGGTGACGCCGGGCATGTTCGCGCCATTCTCGCGCGTCGGACTTGCGGAGATCGATTCCGAGGACTCGGTGGAAGACACCTCGGCGCCGAAGAGCAGGTTCCAGGCTTCGTTGCATGCAGCGGACGCGTTCGATCCGGATGACACGGCCATTGCCGTCACACGTATCGAAGGCATTACACGCGCCGCGATCGTGGGTTCGCCGAGCGGAAGCTTGTTCGGCGGATATGGCGCGCTGATCGACATGACAGGAGGGTTCAACAGCCTGCAATCGCGCGAGGCCTTCATGTTCGCGCGGCTTGGCGAGGCAGGGGCCGGAACGGCGGGCGGTTCGCGCGCGGCGGCGTGGATGTGGCTGCTGACGGCGATCGACGATGCCAAGGCCTATCCGAAAGGTTTCGAGGATGATGGCGAGGGCGACCTCATCAACCGGAAAGAAGCGATCGCACTTAAGCCGGTTGTCGAGGGCAAAGTTCCGCTGATGATCGAGGTCTATCGCGCAGGCGACATCCTGCAGGTGATCTCGCTGCAGAAGCGCGAACCAAAGATCAAGCTGATCATCCTTGGCGCGGCTGAAGGCTGGCGCGTCGCAGATGAACTCGCGGCGGCGAAGATCCCGGTGATCGTGAACCCACTGACCAACCTGCCTGACCGGTTCGAGATACTCGCTTCGACACTGGAGAACGCGGGGCGGCTATCGAAGGCGGGCGTGACGGTGACGATCGCCGATCCGAACGAGGCTACGCATAATACGCGCTTCATCCAGCAGCTTGCCGGGAATGCCGTGGCGAACGGAATGTCGTGGGCGGACGCGTTCGCAGGTGTGACGAAGAATGCGGCGGCGCTTTATGGGCGCACCGATCTTGGTGTCTTGGCGCCCAACGCGACGGCCGACGTTGTGATCTGGGATGGCGATCCGCTGGAGCTGATGTCGAGCCCGGATGCGGTGTTCATCAACGGCGTCGAAACGCCGATGAAGTCGCGGCAGACGGAGCTCCGCGACCGCTATCTGAAGCTCGATGAACCGCTGCCGCAGGCGTATGAGCGGCAATAGACGCTAGCTTGCGGCGTGGACGCCGCGGGCGATGGCGCGAGCGAGGCAACCGGCGGCGAGTTCGCCGATGCGGGCGATCATGAGCGGGCCGATGTCGGAGCGCTCGACCTGTGCGGTCGACAGGCAGAAGACAACGTCGCCATCGAAGGGCGCGAAAGCAGGACGGACGGCGCGCGAGACACCACTCAGGGCCATCTTGGCGACACGCTGCGCTTCGGCAGGGGCGAGCGCGACATTGGTTGCGACACAGGCGATCGTCGTGTTGGTGCGGCCGGACGGCGTGCCGGGGTTGATCTTGGCTGCGCCCCAATCATCGAGATCGAGCATGTAATTGGCGGGCGGACGCGCACCACCGAACTCGGCGCCCTGCTCGTATGGCCAGGCCCAATAGGCGTCTGAACCCGGCATCCGGACTGAGCCGAACGAATTCACTGCGGCAAGGGCGCCAACGATGATCCCGTCATCGGTTGCGATGCTTGTAGAGCCGAGACCGCCGGGCGCCTGCCCTGCCCGTGCGCCATAACCAGCGCCGGCGCGGCCAAGGTCGAAATGCGGCTTTGCGTCTTTCAGCGCCGCCATGCCGAGCGCGCGATAGGGCGGTGTCTCGCCCCAGGCCTTGTTACCGGGATTGGCGAGATCGAAGAGGATTGCAGCCGGCACGACGGGAGATGGCGGCACGGACGGGTTGGGAACCAGCGCGAAGCCCTGTCCCGCCGCTCCAAGGGCGGCGACTACGCCATCGGCTGCGGCGAGACCATAGACGGAACCGCCCGACAGGACGATCGCATCGACAGCGTCGACCAGCGTATCCGGCGCCAACGCATCCGTTTCCCGCGTTCCGGGTCCTCCGCCCGCAACGGCGACCGCCGCGACCGCGCGGGTATCGGGCCGGATGACCGTGACGCCGGTCTGGGCGCCGGAATCATGGGCTGACCCCACTTTCAGGCAGCCGATATCGGTAATGAGATTGAGCGGGCCGGGCCGTGCAGTCATTTGAATGGCCTCGGCATTTGACAAGCCTCAACGGTCAGTTCAGTTGCGGACGGCCCAGCAAGCTATATGGGCCTGTATGATGCTCGATCTGGTTCCACGCAAGACGGAGCGCCCCGGAATGCGCCACACCCTTTTCGCCTTTGTTGCAGCGGTTTCGCTGACCACCTGCGCAGCCCCGCCAGTGGCGAGCGCGCCGCCTGCAACGCACTCGAAAGAATGGCGGCTGTCAGGGCGGGCAATGGTCTCTGCGGCCGACAAGCGCGCGGTCGAGGCGGCACTGGAAGTGATGCGCCAGGGCGGCAGCGCCGTGGATGCGGCGATCGCGGCGCATGCCGTGCTGGGACTGGTGGAGCCGCAGAGCTCGGGCCTTGGCGGCGGCGGGTACATGGTGGTGTACGATCGCAAGTCGAACACGACGACGGTGATCGATGGGCGCGAGACAGCGCCCATGACAGCGACGGCCGACTATTTCACGGTCAACGGCAAGAATCTCGGCTTCGTTGAAGCTATCATGTCGGGCAAGTCGGTAGGCGTGCCGGGCGCGGTAGCGCTCTACAAGACCGCACACGAGAAGTTCGGCAAGCTGGCCTGGGGTAAGCAGTTCGACGCGGCGATCAAGCTGGCGGATGAAGGCTTCATCGTTTCGCCGCGGCTGGCGAATTCACTGGGCGCAAGATTTCAGAACGGACAACTAGGCAAGAACCCCGCGTCGGGCGCATACTTCTTCCCGAACGGGAAAGCGCTGGCGGTCGGCGACCGTCGCACCAATCCCGAGTATGCGGCGACGTTGCGGTCAATCGCGAAGGATGGCCCTGCAGCGTTCTATTCCGGCGCGATCGCGCAGAACATCGTCAACGCGGTCCATGCGGGCGACATCCAGGGCGAGCTCTCGTTGAAGGACCTCGCGGCGTACAAGGCGCTGGTGAAGCCGGCAGTGTGCGGCCCCTTCCGGGAATACAGGATCTGTTCGGCGCCGCCAGCCTCGTCCGGCGGCGTGGCGATGAACCAGATCATGTCCCTCTATGACGGGATCACAGCGAAATCCGGCGCGACGACCGAGGCCGACAAGCTTCGGGACTTCGTGATCGCCGAACAGCTCGGCTATGCAGACCGGGATCATTACCTGGCCGACGCCGATGCCGTGACCGTTCCGGTCGCAGACCTATTGAATCCGAAATACATCGCCTCGCGCGCGTCGGCCGGGCTGAAGCCGGGCGATGCGCCTCAACCGGGCGATCCGGGCGCCGTGCTGCACGGAAAGCCGATCGTGGACATGTGGGGCCGTGACGCCAATGCGGCGCAGCCGGGAACCTCGCACATGTCGTTCGTGGATTTCGACGGCAACGCCGTGTCGATGACGATGACGGTGGAGGGGCCCTTCGGCTCCTCGCGCTGGACCAACGGCTTCGTGCTGAACAACCAGCTGACCGACTTCACGCGCCCGCCGACGCTGGGCGGCAAGATGGTCGCCAACGCGCCCGGACCGGGCAAACGGCCGCGCTCGTCGATGTCGCCGACCATCGTGTTCGACAAGTCGGGCGAAGTGTTCATGGTGACGGGCTCGCCGGGCGGGAACTCCATCGTGGGTTATGTCGCGAAAACGCTGGTGGCGGTGCTCGACTGGAACAGGACGGCGCAGGAAGCGAGTGCGCTGCCGAACATCGTCGCGCGCGGCCAGACGGTGCGCGTGGAGACATCGGATGCGACGGCGGGACCGAATGCGACCGGCAAGCAATGGCTCTCCATCCTCTCCGGCCAGGGCTTCAAGACGCAGGAAGTGTCGGGTGAGGTCTCCGGACTCAACCTGATCGTCGCGCGCAAGGACAAGCTCGAGGGCGGCGCCGATCCACGCCGCGAAGGCGTTGCGATCGAGATCACGAAATAGCAGGTTACTTCCGGGTCATAAGACATATTCAGGTTAAGCGGGCAGGAACTGCTCCGCTCTCTCCACGTTCCGGACACAATGCGGCGCCGCCCCGGCGTCGTCGTTCGACGTCTGATGGAGAGAGAATTGACCCGCGCAAAATATCCGATGCTGATCGCCGCATCCGCCCTCGCGCTTGGCATGGCCGCCTGCGCCCCGGAAAACCCCGCCAGCGAGGCCAAGAGCACCGGCGAAGTCGCCCTCGACAATGGCACGACTGTCGACACCGCGGCCGTCGATGACGGCGTCAAGAACTTCGTCGAGAAGGCTACACTGACCGACATGTTCGAGATCGAGTCCGCCAAGATCGCGCTTGAGCGCTCGAAAGTGAAAGCGGTGAAGGACTTTGCGCAGATGATGATCGATGCGCACACTGCGACGACGAACGAGCTGAAGCCGCTTGCGGCCGCCGCGAAGGTCGAGCCGCCGATGGCGCTCGACAATGATCACATGGCCAAGCTGGACGACCTCCGCAATGCCAAGGTCGAGGACTTCGACGACAAGTACATCGACCAGCAGACCGACGCGCACGAGAATGCGTTGAACCTGATGAAGGATTTCTCGGCCAACGGAAAAGATACAGGCCTGCAGGGCTTTGCAGCCAAGACCCAGCCGGCCGTCCAGGCTCACCTTGACCAGGTGAAGGCGCTCGACAAGTCGCCGGCCGACGACATCACGAAGAAGAGCGAATCGTAGTCAGGAAGCCTCACGGTCAGGACGCTTCCGGTCCCGACACCGACAGCGTCCCGAGGGCCCCGGACATGTCCGCGGGCCCTCACCTGCTGGGCGCTAGAGCAGGAAGCGCGCCCGGGCGTGGGTGCGCAAGAAGACGCGCATTTCCTCAAGGCTCGTGCGTTCAAAAGCCCGCATTGCGTCGACCTTCGAGGCGAACGTCGTCGCCGCCTCGAAACGTTCAGAAGCGACGCGGACATTGGCGCGATATTGTTCGTAGCGCTCGATCTCGGCCTGGGGGCGGAAACCGTCTTCCAGGGCGCGGCCGCCGAGCGCGAACAGGGCCGTCCAGATGACCGCCGCCTCGAGCCAGGGAAGCTGTTCCTTCGTCTGGGCGAGCGCGCCGATGAAGTAGCCGATGTGGATCAGGATGATCGCACCGACGCAGAACCAGCCAAGGCCGATGAAAAACTCCTCAAACTGGCGCGTGGTCATCCGGCCCTTGTGGCGATGTTCAAGCTTGGCGTCGCAGTAACCTGCCTGCCAGTTGACGCGGAGAACGCGCCACACGTCGAAGATATCCTGAGCGACCTTGGGTATTTCCGCGGTGTCCACCGGCATCATCGGCGTGATCGCCTCGAAGCGGGTCTCGCCATTGCGGGCAATGATCCGCTGCAGCTCGGCTTCCGGGTTGGCGACGATTTGCTCCTTCAGCCGTTCCAGGGCTCCGTTGCGCTCTGCGAGATAGTCGGCTTGCTTCGTGGGATCGCCGTTGATGGCGATGATCTCCGGCAGGCGGGCGGCGATATGATGGAAGTGGTAGAGGCGAAGCGTTTCCGTGGTGAGGCGCGCATGCAGCCATTTCCGCCGCGATGCTCCGCGGCGCATGCCCGACAGGCCGATCAGCGTGCCGAGGAGGCCGAGCGCCGCCGACATGAGGCCAAGGATCAGGTGAAGGCTGGGCCCTTCGCTTGCCGGCGGGTGATGGGGATCGGGCGCATGGCCGCTGGAAAGGATCGGGCCCAGCGACGCCATGAGAAGCGCTGCGAGCACAAGCGAGACGGATGCAATGCCCGCAACACGGCTGGTCTTGCGCGCGGCGAGTGCGGTCTCGTCCGCAGGGAGGAACAGGGCAAGCAGGGCGGGGAACTCGAAGGCGAACCTGACGGTTGGCTTGCGCGCCTCTGGCGCCTCGGCCTTGAGATCGTAATTCTCGAAGGCCTGGTCGGTCTTCGACTGTTCGGTGTTCGCGTGCTCAGTGGAGTCCGTCATGCGCCCGCCCCTGTTCCGGCTGTGTTGCCCGTGGCCGGATAGGAGGTCAATGACGGATCAGGCCGCCGCAGGAATCTTGAGCGTGAAAGCCGCGCCAGATGAGCCGTTGCGCGACAGTTCGAGATCTCCCTTCATGCCGCGCGCCAGTTCGCGCGCAATGGCGAGGCCAAGGCCTGCCCCGCCGCGCGAGCCGGAACCAGCGAAAGGCTGGAACAGGCGGCCGACGACGGAACTGGGCACGCCGGGGCCGTTGTCTGCGATCTCGATGACCGCGCAGGAGTCGTCCCGACGGATCCGGGCCAGGATGCGCCCGCCACCGTTGCGGCCAGGTTGTTCCTTGATGGCGCGGGCGGCGTTGCGGACGAGGTTCGCGACGATGCGGTGGACGTGATCCGCGTCTGCCATGGCGCATACGGCCTCACCGTCATCAAGACGCCATTCGATGTCGCCGCATCCGGCCAGGCCTTCGGTGGCGGCTTCCTCGACGATTGGCGCAAGATTGATGCATGACGTGTTGGGCGCGCTGGGTTCCGTCCGGCCATAGCTGAGCGTCGACTCGGCGAGGTTCACGGCGCGCTGGATGGCGCGCTCGAGGCGCGGCGCGGCACGCTTCACGCGGGGATCTTCGGATTCGGTCAGGCCTTCCGACACGATCTGTGCAGCGGCGAGGGAGTTGCGGAGATCGTGGTTGATCTTGGCGACGGCCTCGCCCAGTTCGGCAAGACGTTTGCGCTGACGGAAGGCTGCGGAGACTGTGCGCTGCATGGATTGCAGGGCCGTATTGGCGCGCTGCATCTCATCGCTCTCGCCAGGCATCGGTTCGATCTCGGCGCCTTCGGGAGCGTTGGCGAATCTGACGATGCCGTTGGTGAGACGGTGCATCGGCCTGACGACGAGGCGATAGATCGCAAAATAGACGAGCGCGCCGACGACGGCGGAGACGATCAACGAGACGACAAGAATGGTGCTCGAGAAGTTGAGCAGCGCCATCTTCAGCGCCTGCTCGGGGACGATGACTTCCATCGCCTCGTCCTTCGTCAGCGACGGCGCGAGTAGGATACGGAGGAAGCGGCCATCGGGCGCGAACATGTGGCCGAAGCCGGCGGCGATGCCGGACAGGCCGTTTTCTTCGCGAAGGTCGACAGTGACGAGGTCATGGCCGATGTCGATTGAGGGCGGCAGGATGATGCCGCGGAAATCCTTCTCCTGCACGGCGACGGAGATAACCTGAGCGCTCGTGAGAAGCTGCTTTGAAAGTTCATCGCTGACGCGGCCGTCGGGCGCGGCTTCAACCGCCAGCGCGGCAATCTGGGCGGCCTGCCCGCGCGCTTCCAGCCAGTTGTTGCGAACCGAGCCGACCAGCACCGGATAGATCAGGAATTCGGCGAACAGGACGAAGCCGGCGGTCAGGAGCAGCAAGCGGCCGCGCAGTCCGGAGAAGAAATGCGCCTTCTTCGCCGCCGGCGCGATCGCCGGGGCGGCAACCCCCTCGAGTTGCTGTACCTCGCTCAGTGTTTCGTCCCCTGGGTTTGGCCCAAGCTTTCCGGCGGTTTCTGGCTACCCGATCCTATCAGAATCGGAGGGCCCCGAGCCGCTCTTCTTGTCGACCGCAGTCATCGCGCTGGTCCCCGCCAGGTACGACGACCACGCTTTCCAGATGGTTGCACGCCGGAAGGGGCGCAACCCGTCGCCGGCAAAGGCTTTTTAGGCATGATAGGGCGTGCTTGACTTGCCCTACCCGACCATGTAGTTCCCCCGCCTCCGCGAAGGATTTAAGGGGCTGTGACCCGTGTCCACCAAAAGGACTTTCCAACCGAGCAACCTGAAGCGCAAGCGGCGCCACGGGTTCCGTTCGCGCATGGCGACCAAGAACGGCCAGAAGGTGCTGGCCTCTCGACGCGCCAAGGGCCGCAAGCGCCTCAGCGCCTAACACGCCAGCCTGACGAGCAAAATCAGGGTCCGGTCGCCGTGGAACGTCTCCGCGCGCGGCGGGAATTCCTTTATGTCGCCGAGGGTTATTCCGAACGGCGGCGGCTCCTGGTCGTCCAGGGCCGCAGGCGATTCCCGGTCCGGGACGTCGCCGGAGAAGGTTTCACCACAACCAAGAAGGTGGGCGGTTCCGTCGTTCGGAACCGGGCCCGCCGGCGGCTGCGCGAGGCTTCGCGCGTCCTTCTGCCGCTCCTGGGTATTCCCGGGGCCGATTACGTCTTCATCGCCCGCCAGGAGACCGGTACGGCCCCCTGGCCGCGTTTGCTTGACGATATGGAAATGGCGTTGATAAGCCTCCGCCGCCGCTTCAAGGCTGATGGCGCGCCCACGCCGGCCGCTTCCGCCACTCCTTCCGCCGGGGCCTGAATTCCATGGAACAGCAAGACCAGCGAAATATGCTGCTGGCCCTCGTCCTGTGTTTCGGCCTGTTCATGGTCTACAATTTCCTTGTGCTGGAACCCCAGCAGAAGGCCGCGCAGCAGCAGCGCGCCGTGGCCGAACAGAACCAGCAGAAGCAGGAAGCAGCCCCCCCGACCGCAACGTTCAAGCCGCGCCTCGAGGTGGTGTCAGCTGAACTCGCCGCCGGACAGCGCGTCGCGATCAATGCGCCGGCGATGGATGGCTCGATCGCGCTCAAGGGCTCGCGCATCGATGACGTGTCGCTGAAGAACTACTACGAGACGATCCAGGACAAGGAAGCGAAACGCGTCGCTGGCGAGATCAAGCTTCTTTCTCCTGAAGGCACCGACCGAGCCTTCTATGCGACGGTGGCATGGACATCGCCCTCCTCCACGACGGACGACGTCGTGTGGACACAGACCAGCACGGGCCCGTTGACGCCGGAAAATCCGCTCAAGCTGAACTATACGACCGAGGTCGCGAAGATCGACCGGACGATCGAGATCGACGCGAACTACATGTTCACGGTCACCGACGTTCTGACCAATCTCAGCACGCAGGCCATCACGCTGACCCAGCAGGCGCAGTTGCGCCAGCGCGCGCTGCACGAGCACACGACTACGCCGGTGTCAGAACAGCAGGCGCACCGCGGCGTGCTCGGCACGTATGGCGGGCAGACCAACCAGCAGCTCAACTACAACGACCTGAATCAGGGCAAGGCCGTCTCACGCAACGTGACCGGCGGCTGGAACTCGCTGACGACCAAATACTGGATGGCGGCGACGATCCCGCCCCAGACCGAAGAAGTCACCATGCTTGGCGGCTCGAGCAAGCTGAACGGCGAGACGACGTTCACGGCGGGCTATCAGCTGTCGCCCTACGTTGTGCAGCCGGGCCAGTCAGTGACGAAGATCGCGAAGATCTTCGCCGGAGCCAAGCGTTACTCGGTGCTCGACAACTATGAGAAGGCCGGGGTGCCCTATTTCACCGACGCCATCGACTGGAGCTGGCTGTTCTTCATCACCAAGCCGTTCTTCTGGCTGCTTCAGCTGTTCCAGACCTGGTTCGGCTCGTTCGGCCTCGCGATTCTTGCTCTGACGGTCGTGGTGAAGACGGTATTCTTCCCGTTGCAGTTCGGCATGTACAAGTCGATGTCGAAGATGCGGCTGTTGCAGCCGGAAATGAAATCCATCCAGGAACGCTTCGCCGCCGATCCGCAGCGTATGCGCCAGGAGCAGGCCAAGCTGTTCCAGCGCGAGAAGGTGAACCCGGTCGCCGGCTGCCTGCCGATGCTGCCGACCATCTTCGTGTTCTACGCGCTTTTCCACACGCTGGCCGTCACCATCGAAATGCGGCACACGCCCTTCTTCGGCTGGATCCACGACATGTCGGCGCCGGATCCGACGTCGATCTTCAACCTGTTCGGCCTGATCCCGTGGGAACCGCGCAACGTGCCGTTCATCGGCGGCCTGCTCGGCATCGGGGTGTTCCCGTTGCTCTACGGGGCAACCATGGTGGGCCTGCAGAGCCTGTCAGCGCCGCCGACGGACAAGATGCAGCGCCAGATCATGCGCTGGATCCCGCTGATCTTCATGGTGCTGTTCGCCGGCTTCGCCTCGGGCCTCGTGATCTACTACGTCTGGTCGAACTTCATCTCGATCATCCAGCAGTACATCATCATGCGCCGCACGGGCGTCGAAACCGAAGTCGACAAATGGCTGAAGCAGCGCTTCGGCAAGAAGGCTGACTAGGGGCCTCACCCCCATGACCGAGTTCACCGACGAACAGATCGAAGCGGGGCGCAAGCTGTTCGCGGGGCCGGTTGCGTTCGTGAAGGGCGTCGTGAGCCTTGACGGCCTGCCGCCAGGCGACCGGCCCGAGTTCGCCTTCGCGGGCCGCTCCAATGTTGGCAAGTCGAGCCTCATCAACGCGCTGTGCAACCGCAAGACGCTGGCGCGCGCCTCCAACACGCCCGGTCGCACGCAGGAGATCAACTTCTTCGATCTCGGCGAGGGCAAGTTCTGGATGGCCGACCTGCCGGGCTATGGCTTCGCCCATGCGCCCAAGCAGAATGTCGATGTCTGGAGCCGTCTCAACCTCGACTACCTGCGCAGCCGCTCGAAGCTGAAACGCGTGTTCGTGCTGATCGACAGCCGCCGCGGGATCGGCGAGATCGACCTCGGCGTCATGAAGCAGCTCGACAGCGCGGCCGTGCAATACCAGGTCGTGCTGACCAAGACGGACAAGATCAAGAAGTCCGAAGTGGCCGATGTGATCGCAGCGACCGTGACGGCGCTGAAGAAGCAACCGGCGGCTCACCCGCACGTTATCGCAACGTCGAGCGAAAAGGGCGCCGGCATCCCGGAACTGCGCGCGGTCATCAACACGCTTCCCTGATCCGCGACCGGGAGCGGGTAGCTCCGACCAGAGTTTTTCTCATACCCCTGTCGGAAAAGGGATTCCCCCGTGCGTCCTACTGGACAGGACGCGGCGCAGGCCCCACATCGGCCAAGGCCGCTCAAGAGCCATGACAACAACCTCGGGGAACATCTCCTCAATGGCGCCAGTGCTTTCGATCCGTGGGCTCAGCAAGTCTTACAAGGGCGGGCTGCAGGCCCTGAAGACCGTCGACCTCGACATCGAGAAGGGTGAGATCTTCGCCCTGCTCGGCCCGAACGGCGCCGGCAAGACGACGCTGATCAACTCGGTCTGCGGGATCGTGACGCCATCGACGGGCACGATCATGGCCGCCGGCCATGACATCGTGAAGAACTATCGTGAGGCGCGATCGCTGATTGGCCTCGTGCCGCAGGAAATGCACATCGACATGTTCGAGACCGTGTGGGACGTCGTGACGTTCTCGCGCGGCCTCTTTGGCATGGCCCCGAACCCGGCGGCGATCGAGCAGGTGCTGCGCGACCTGTCGCTTTGGGACAAGCGCAAGTCCAAGTGCATGGAGTTGTCAGGCGGCATGAAGCGCCGCGTGCTGATCGCCAAGGCGCTGGCGCACGAGCCGGAAATCCTTTTCCTCGATGAACCGACCGCAGGCGTCGATGTTGAGCTGCGCCGTGACATGTGGGCGCTGGTGCGCAAAATGCGCGACCGCGGCTGCACCATCATCCTCACCACGCACTACATCGAAGAAGCCGAGGAGATGGCCGACCGTGTTGGCGTCATCTCGAAGGGCGAACTCATCGTCGTCGAGGAAAAGAAGACGCTGATGAAGAAGCTCGGCAAGAAGCAGGTGACGTTCAACCTCAGCGAGAAGCTGACGGCGGTGCCAGCGGCGCTTGGCGACTGGGACCTGGCGTTGAAAGACGACGGCAACATTCTCGAATACACATTCGACACGACGGCGGAGCGTACGGGCGTCACTTCGCTCCTGCGCAAGATGTCGGAAATCGGTGTCCAGTTCCGCGACCTCGACACCAAGACGTCGTCGCTCGAAGAGATCTTCGTCAGCCTCGTGCACGGAAAGGCGTGAGGATGACGGCGGCCGGAGCAAAATCGCTGAGCTCCTCGCCGCTCCGCTCGCTGGTGCGTGGCCTGGGCCTGCTAGGCCCCTACTACCGGATGATAGAGTTGCGCCGCGCGATGGCGTATCCGAAGCCGCCGGCCGTCGCGCCGGATGGCAAGCCGCTGCCGAACAGGCTTGCGATGATGCGCATCGGCGGCGTGTCGGACTGGAAATTCTTTTACGATCGCGGCCGCATGACCGCAGACTTCCTGGTCAACGCGGCGCGCGAAGCCGGGGCTGATCCTGCGAAATGGTCGCGTGTTCTCGACTGGGGCTGTGGCTGCGGGCGAATTGCGCGGCATATGCCGGCGATCACGCCAGCGAAGATCGTTGGCCGGGACATCGACGGCTATACAGTGAAATGGTGCGCCGAGCATCTTGATGGCGACTTCAGGGTGAGCGCGCTGCAGCCGCCGCTGGACGTGGCGCCGGGGAGCGTCGACTTCGCTTACGGCTTCTCGGTGCTCACTCACCTCACAGCGCCGATGCAGGCGCGTTGGCTGGAGGAACTGGGACGCGTGATCAAGCCGGGCGGGATCGCCGCCCTCACCTATCACGATCTCGAACATCCTTCCGTGAAGGCCGTGCAGTTCCGCCGCGAAGAAGCCGGCGTTGCCGTTACCGAATGGGCGATGGAAGGATCGAACCTCGTCGCCGCCTTCCAGGACATCGGCTCGATCACGCGCGCCGCAACGCCGTGGTTCGAGCTTGCCCGCAACATTCCGCGCGACCAGACGCCGTTCGACCAGGCGCTGGCCGTGCTGCGCAGATTATAGAACAGGAGCCAGACACATGGCCGATGCAACCACAGCCGCTTCCTCGCCCGCTCCGATGGCGACGATCAACCGGGCCGTTCCGGCGTTCAACGCCCACGGCGTCGCGTCAATCTACAAGTTCCAGATGGCGCGGTTCTTCCGCACCGTCGGCGAGAGCCTCGCGACGCCTGTGATTACGACGGCGCTTTATTTCGTGGTGTTCGGGTCCGCGATCGGCAACCGGATGGCGCCGATCGTTCCGGGGCTCGAGTATGGCTCTTTCCTGGTGCCCGGCCTGATCATGCTGTCGATCTTCACCAACAGCATCTTCAATGCCTCGTTCGGCATCTACTTCCCGAAATTCACGGGCACGATTTACGAACTCCTGTCGGCGCCGGTATCCTCGATCGAGATCGTCATCTCCTATGTCGGGTCGGCGGCGACCAAGTCAGTGATCCTTGGGCTCGTCATTCTCGCGACCGCCTACTTCTTCGTGCCTGTGAAGATCCTCCATCCGGTCGAGATGGTGCTGATGCTGGTGCTGGTGTCGTTTGCCTTCAGCCTGTTCGGCTTCATCATCGGCATCTGGGCGCAGAGCTTCGAACAGCTGAACTTCATCCCGATGCTGATCGTGACGCCCCTCACATTCCTCGGCGGCGCGTTCTACACGGTCGACATGCTGCCCGAGGGCTGGCGCGGCATCGCGCAACTGAACCCGGTCGTGCACCTGATCGCGGGTTATCGCTGGACCTTCTTCGGGCTGAGCGGGGACAACGTCGCCATCAGCCTTGGCGTGACCTTGGTATTCATACTGATCCTGCTCGGGATCGTGAGCTGGATGTTCCGCACGGGCTACCGGCTCAAGAATTGATGCGCTAAGGAGGGCCGTTCCTTTCTGGAGGCCCTCCATGCTCCGCAAGATTTCCCTGTCTGCCGGCATTGCCGTTGCGCTGGGCGTTTCAGCCGCCGCGCTGGCGCAGCAGCCTCCGGCCGTTACGCCGATGACGCCGGAGATGAACCCGGCCTACAACGCAACGCGACCCGAGTCGGATTTCATCCGCAAGGAAGTGATGATCCCGATGCGGGACGGCGCGAAGCTGTTCACCGTCATCGCGATGAAGAAGGGTACGTCCAACGCGCCGATCCTGCTGACGCGCACGGTCTATAATGCCGGCCGTGCTACTTCGCGGACGCCGAGCCAGCGGCTGGTGGACATCCTGCCTGTGATGGACGCCGAGTTCGTCAACGATGGCTATATCCGCGTCTATCAGGACGCTCGCGGCCGCAACAAATCCGAGGGCGAGTTCGTGATGAACCGCCCGATCATCGGCCCGCTCAACAAGACAAAGGTGGACGAATCCACCGACGCCTGGGACACCATCGATTGGCTGGTGAAGAATGTCCCGGAGAGCAATGGCAAGGTCGGCATCACCGGCTCCTCCTATCTCGGCTTCACGTCTGTCGTCGCGACGATCAATCCGCACCCGGCGCTGAAGGCCGCCGTGCCGCAGAGCCCGATGATCGACGGCTGGATGGGCGACGACTGGTTCCACAACGGCGCGTTCCGCCAGACCAATTTCGACTACGTCACGCAGATGACGACCAACGCCGGCGACAACAACCCGGTCGCGAGCGGGACTGGCGACGACTACCTCACCTTCCTGCAGGCGGGCTCGGCGGGCGATTACGCCAAGAAGTACGGCCTCGAAAGCTATCCCTTCGTCCAGAAGCTGTTCCAGAATCCAGCCTATACGGCGTTCTGGTCGGAACAGGCCGTCGACAAGTGGCTGAAGGACAAGCCGCTCACCGTGCCGACCATGCTGGTCGTCGGACAGTGGGATCAGGAAGACAGCTATGGCGCGCCGAAAGTGTACCACACGCTGGAGCCGAAGGACGTCAACAACGACAAGCTCTCGCTGGTCATTGGACCGTGGCGCCACTCGGGCGTGAACTACATCGGCACGGAGCTGGGACCGTACAAGCTGCCTGGCGATACGGCGCTCGAATTCCGCACGAAGTACATGAAGCCCTTCCTCGATCACTATCTGAAGGGTGGGCCTGACCCGAAGACGCCGTCTGTCGTCAGCTACGCGACGGGCATCAACAAGTGGGATGAATCGAAATCCTGGCCCGCGGGCGCTGCGACGCCGCTCTTCCTGCAGGCTGATGGCGCGCTGGGCTGGACAAAGCCGGCGGCGGGCGATGCGCATGACGACTATGTTTCAGATCCCGCGAAGCCTGTGCCGTTCATGCCGCGCCCGGTGCACATGCGCGATGCGGATTCCTGGCGGACCTGGCTGATCCGCGACCAGCGCTTCGTCTCCGGCCGCACCGACGTGCTGGAATATGTGACGCCGCCGCTAGGCAGCGATCTCCATATCATGGGCGCCCCACAGGTCGATCTCTTCGCCGCCACGACAGGCACGGACTCCGACTGGGTCGTGAAGCTTATCGACGTCTATCCGGATGACGACACCTATCACCCCGAAACAGCCGGCTTGCAGATGGGCATCGGGTTCGAGATCTTCCGCGGCCGCTATGTGAAGGATTTCGGCAAGCCCGAGGCGCTGAAGCCCGGCAAGGTCGAAAACTACAAGTTCGGCCTGCCGAACGTCGACCATGTCTTCCTGAAGGGCCACCGGGTGATGGTGCAGGTGCAGTCCACCCTGTTCCCGCTCTATGACCGCAACCCGCAAACCTATGTGTCGAACATCCTCTTCGCGAAGGCGGGAGATTACAAAAAAGCGACGCAGAGCGTTTACCGGTCGGGGGCCTCGCCCAGCGCCGTGATCCTGCCGGTGGTCAAATAGGGGGGCAAACCGGGGCCTCTTCATCCCGGGCCCAAAACCCTGTAGAGGGCGCGCCATGACGAACACCGAAATCGCCGCAATGAACGCCCTGCAAGCGAGCGACGCCTTCTCCACAGCGCGCACGCTCTCCGAGGCGTTGCCCTATATCCAGCGCTACGACAACAAGACGATCGTCATCAAATACGGCGGTCACGCCATGGAGAACGAGGACCTCGCGGCCATGTTCGCCAAGGACGTCGTCCTTTTGAAGCTGCTGGGCATTAACCCGGTCGTGGTGCACGGCGGGGGGCCGCAGATCGGCCGGATGCTCGACAAGCTGGGCATCGTCTCGACCTTCGAGGATGGCCTGCGGGTGACCGACGCCGCCTCGATGGAGATCGTCGAGATGGTCCTGGCGGGCGCGATCAACAAATCGATCGTACGGGCCATCAACGCGGCGGGCGGCAAGGCCGTGGGCCTCTCCGGCTCGGACGCCAACCTGATCACCGCCACCAAAGCGACCCGCACCAAGCGCGACCCTGATTCGAACATCGAGCGGGTGGTCGACCTTGGTTTCGTTGGCGAACCGGATCGAGTGGACCCTTCCGTCCTTCAGGCGCTGGCGGCCCAGAGGGATGAGGACTTCATCCCGGTCGTCGCCCCGGTGGGCGTCGGTGCGGACGGGAAAAGCTTCAACATCAACGCCGACACGGCCGCAGGAGCTGTTGCGGGAGCCCTCAAGGCCAGCCGGGTCCTGTTCCTGACGGATGTCACCGGCGTTCTCGATAAATCGGGCAATCTGATAAAACAGCTCACCGTAAACGAGGCGCGCGGTCTTATCGCAGACGGAACTGCAAAAGGGGGGATGATTCCAAAGCTTGAAACCGCCATGCAGGCGGTGGAAAAGGGAGTCGAAGCGGCTGTCATTCTGGACGGTCGGAAGCCGCACGCCCTTCTCATGGAGCTGTTCACGGAACATGGCGCGGGAACGCTGGTACGCTAGGGGATTCCTGTCGCTCGCGTTCCTCGCGGCGCTTGTCGCTTCGCTGGCGGTCCCCTCCTCGGCGCAGTCCGGGTCGGGTGGCGGTTGGCAGCTGTGCAATCAGACCAGCTATGTCGTTGAGGCGGCCACCGGCCGGCCGGATGGCGAAGATGTCGTCGTCGAGGGCTGGCTGCGCCTGCGTCCCGGCCAATGCCGCGTGGCGATCCAGGGCCCGCTGAAGCCGGGCGTCTACTTCGTGTTCGGACGATCCTCCAAGGCGCACCGCGGCGGCCAGCGCGACTGGAGCGGCGAGATCCCGCTCTGTGTCGACACCAATGGGTCGTTCGCGGTCGAGAACCCCTCGTCATGCACATCGATGGGCCTCGAGCAGCGCGGCTTCCAGGCCGTGCGCTTCGACGGCAAGGGCGGCGGCACGATGGCGTTCAAGGAGACCGACCTCTACAACAAGGGCGGCCAGTCGCCCGAGAACGCCGGCATCCAGCGTCTGCTGAACGACGCCGGCATCTTCCAGGATGTGGTGGACGGCTATCTCGGCCGCGAAACGCGCGCCGCCATCGCCGACCTTCTCATCGAACACAAGCTGTCGCCGAACACGTCGCAGGGCGACCTGATCGACTTCCTCGAGAACGTGGCCAGCAAGCGGGCGCGTGAAGTCGGCATGGAGCTGTGCAACCGCACGGGCAACCGCATCCTCGCTGCTATGGCGCGCAACCGGCCGGACGGCTGGGAGTCGCGCGGGTGGTGGACGATCGAGGCCAACATGTGTGTCCGCGCCGTGGACGAAAGCCTGATCACTGCGCCGCACTATGTGTTCGCCCAGATGGCCACCGAAAAAGGCGTGCGGCTTCTCAAGGAAGCCTCGACCGTGTTCTGCACCTCGCGCGCCCAGTTCGCGATCCTTGGCAACGAGAATTGCGAGCAGCGGCGCTATCGCCCCGAGAAGTTCGTCGAGACGGCCGCGCCCGAGGAAGGCAAGCTGGTCTACGAGTTCTTCGAGAGCGCCTTTGGCGCGCCCCAACGCAAGTAAGTCAGGGCCAGGCAGCCCGAATCCGTTTGGCGTAGGGGCCAAGACGCGCTAATCCGCCCGGATCACCGGACGGAGCCCGCCCATGTCTGATCTCGCCGCAACGATTGACGCCGCGTGGGAGGATCGCGCCTCGCTTTCGGCCGCCACCAAGGGCGCCGTTCAGGACGCGGTAGAAGAGGCGCTGTCGGCGCTTGATTCCGGCAAGCAGCGCGTTGCGCACCGCGAGGCCAGCGGCCAGTGGACGGTCAACCAGTGGCTCAAGAAAGCCGTGTTGCTGTCCTTCCGCCTGAACCCCAATCGCCTGATGGGCCAGGGCCCGGTCGGCGCGTCCGGCAAGGTCGAGCCGGGACCGTACTGGGACAAGGTGCCAACCAAGTTCGATGGCTGGACGGATGCCGATTTCGGCGCCGCTGGTTTCCGCGCCGTGCCCGGTGCGGTCGTGCGCCGCGGCGCCTTCGTTGCGAAAGACGCGGTGCTGATGCCGAGCTTCACGAACATCGGCGCCTATGTCGGCGAAGGCACGATGGTCGACACGTGGACGACCGTCGGTTCGTGCGCACAGATAGGGAAGCATTGCCACCTTTCGGGCGGCGTCGGCATTGGCGGCGTGCTGGAGCCGCTGCAAGCGAACCCGGTGATCATCGAGGACAACTGCTTCGTCGGCGCGCGCTCGGAAGTAGCCGAGGGCGTGATCGTGCGCGAAGGCTCCGTGATCGGCATGGGCGTCTATCTCGGCCAGTCGACGCCGATCATCAACCGCGCGACGGGCGAGACGATCTATGGCGAGGTTCCGCCCTACTCCGTCGTCGTATCGGGCAACCGGCCGGGCAAGCCGATGGAAGGCCAGAACTGGGGGCCGAGCCTCTACTGCGCCGTGATCGTGAAGCAGGTTGACGCCGGCACGCGTTCCAAGACCAGCGTGAACGAGCTGCTGAGAACCTGATGGCGAAGGCGGCCTCCCCTTCTGCTGCGGCGGGTTATTCGGGCAAGAGCCTGATCGATAAGCTCGGCTGGAAGGAAGGATCGAAAGCTATCGTCATTGCACCGCCCGCCAACTACGGCGAGCTGACGGATGGCGCCGCGATCACGCTGAAGAAGTCCGCGCCGGCCAGCGGCAGCTTCGATTTCATCCACCTGTTCGTGAAGGACATGGCTTCGCTGGCGCGAGACCTGCCCAAGCTCGAGCCACGC
This sequence comes from Hyphomonadaceae bacterium, assembly GCA_047601145.1. GTDB lineage: Bacteria > Pseudomonadota > Alphaproteobacteria > Caulobacterales > Hyphomonadaceae > UBA7672. The sequence continues at coordinate 79,118 of JASGJW010000002.1, read as the reverse complement.
CTTGCTGAAGGCGGCATGATCTGGGTTTCATGGCCTAAGAAGACATCGAAACTGTTCAAGGACCTGACCGAGGACGGCGTGCGCAAGGTATGCCTCCCGCTTGGCCTCGTGGACGTGAAGGTCTGCGCGGTGGATGCCGACTGGTCCGGACTTAAGCTGTACCGGCGGAAAAAGTAGCCGTGCGCCGGTGATTGTCCCCCTCACCTCCTCCGATGACCCGCGCCTTGCGCCCTACCTGGCGGTCAAGGAACGCGACCTGATGCGGGCAAGCGGCAGCTTCATCGTCGAGGGCAAGGTGACGCTGGTGCATCTGGTGGAGAGTTCGCGGTTCAAGGTTGAGTCCGTGTTTCTCGCGGAGAACCGGGTCGCGCCGTTGATGGATGTCTTGGCGAAACTTGATCCCGGCGTGCCGGTCTACATGGCGCCGCAGGAGGTGATGGACCGCATCACCGGCTTCCATATCCATCGCGGCGTGCTGGCGCTAGCGAAGCGGAATGTCGAGCAAGGCATCAGCGCGCTACTGGCTGAAACGGCAGGAGGGCCGGTGACGTTGCTGGCGCTCATCGAGCTGTCGAACCACGACAATGTCGGCGCGTGCTTCCGCAACGCTGCGGCGCTGGGCGCCAAAGCCGTCGTGATGGATGCGGGCACGTGCGATCCGCTCTATCGCAAGGCGATCCGCGTTTCGGCGGGGACCGCGCTGTCCTTGCCATTCGCCCGCGCAGAGACCGGCGTGGCGCTGCTCGATGCGCTGCAGGTTGCCGGCGTGGAATGCTGGGCGCTGAGCCCCACGGGCGGTGAACCGCTGCATACGCTGACGCCTCCAGAACGGCTGGCAATCGTGCTGGGCGCCGAGGGGCCGGGCCTGCAAGACGAGCTGATGGCGCGCTGCAAGCGCGTGTCGATCCCGATGGCGGCCGGCGTGGACAGTCTCAACGTCGCGACAGCAGGCGCGATTGCTCTGGCGCACGTGGCGTCGCGGCGCTGAAGCCGGGCGGGTTTTCAAGGCGCGCAGGATCGGGCTAGGAATGTCCGTCAGACTGTGATGATGGCAGGATCCCATGGCGCTGAGACTGGTTTGCTGGGCGATGATCGCGGCGGCGGCGTTGCAAGCCTGTTCACCGGCCGCGGAGACAAAGCCCGAGGCGGCGCCTGCGCCTGAAATCTCCGGCGCCGACGCCATCACGCCTCAGAACCCCTTCTTCGGAACGTGGAGCCTCGAGGGCGCGAAGATCGCGCCTTGGTGGGATCACAAGGGCGAAGAGCCCGCACCTGATCCGGCATTGGCGAAGATCGTGTTCGGGGCTGACGCCTCGTCCGGCCCGCCGCTGCTGACTTGCGACAGACCGAAATACGCGGTGAACCTCGTCGCGGTGCGAGCGCTGTTCGAGGGGAACCTGCCCGATCCGGGCAAGGATGCTGCGGGGATGGGATTCGGCCCGGAGAGCGCGACGTCGATGACGTTCACCTGCGCATCGGGAAGGGCGGATGTGTCGCTGGATTTCCCGATGGTGAATGACGATACGATCATGCTCGGGCTCGACAATGTCATCTACACGTTCAAGCGGACACGGGGTTAGGACCATAATGCGCAGGATCATCTCAGGCGTCGCGATAGTCGCACTCGGCGTTGCGCTGGCCGGTTGCTCGGGCAAGTCGGGCGGCGGCGGCGCTGCGGCCGCTGCAGACGCGACGCTGGCGAGCTTCACCGGGGAGTGGAAGGTGACGGCGCATATCGTGGCGCCATGGTTCACCGGTCCCGGCTTCGATCCGGAACCCGATGCTGAAATCCTGGAGAAAGTGCTGACGATCACCGAGAAGGCGACGTCCGGCCCAGCGATCCTCACCTGCGAACTGGCCACGTTCGACCTGAAATCGCTGCCGGTCGCGGGACTGTTCGAAGGGAATGTGCCCGATCCCTACATCGCGAAAGCAGCGCTCGGCGTGGGGCAGGATGAGACGCCCACACTGATGGAAGGCTGCACGTCGGGCGGGTCCGACAAGGAGATGAACTATCATCTCATCGGCAAGGACAAGATGCTGCTGGGGCTCGACAACATCGTATACCAGTTCGAGCGCCCCAGCGCGCAGACGCCTGCACAGGCCGCGAGGCCGGCGGCGGCTGCGCCCGTTGCTCCGCCAGCGCCGGCTGAAGCGCCCAAGCCGCACTAGCGGTGTTGTGACCTGCAACGGCTAGCGGACGCGCGCGTCAATTCTTGACGGGCATCACCTCACCTATCAACGATAGGACAGGGCCGCGATACGCTGGCCGGTGGGAGGACGTCCGCATGAAGCCACATCATCTCAATCGCCGCATGCTGTTGCTCGGAGGCGTGGCGCTGGCGGGACTTGCGGCGTGCAGTGGCGAGGCGGCGAAACCTGCGGCGGCGGCGGACCCGACGCTGGTGTCGACCACGCTGGGCAAGCTGCGTGGCGTAAAGACGGATGATGACGTGATTGAATTCCTAGGCGTGCGCTATGCGCAGCCGCCGGTAGGCGCGCTGCGCTTCCAGGGGCCGAAAAAGCCGGAGCCGTGGACCGACGAAGCGACCGCCTCGGATTATGGACAGGCGGCGGTGCAGATGCGTTCGGGCGCTGGCGCTGCGGCTTACCCGCCCGTGGTGCAGGCTGCGATGACGGAAGCGTTCAAGCCGCCGGAGAACATCAAGGCGGAGGGCGACGAGGACTGCCTCGTGCTCAACGTCTACACGCAGAAGACGGGCATTGAGGCGGGCGCGACGCGGCCGGTGATGGTATGGCTGCACGGCGGCGGTTTCAGCTATGGCCAGGCGCCGCTGAACATCTATCGCGGACACAATCTCGCACGGAACCATGATGTCGTATTCGTCGGTGTGAACCACCGTCTCAATGTGTTCGGTTTCCTGGGGCTCGACAGCGCGGGCGTGCCCGGCTTCGCGGGCTCGGCCAATGCCGGGATGATGGACATCGTGATGGCGCTCGAATGGGTGCGGGACAACATCGCCCAGTTCGGCGGCGATCCCGGCAATGTCACCATCTTCGGGCAGTCTGGCGGCGGGGCGAAAGTGTCCACCCTGCTCGCGATGCCGGCAGCGAAAGGCTTGTTCCACAAGGCGGTGATCCAGTCAGGCGCGGGCTTGCGAGCGGGCGCGAAGGAAGATGCGGCGAAAGTCGCGACCGAATTGCTCGGCAAGCTCAAGCTGACGCCTGAAACCGCTGCCATGGAACTATCGAAGCTTCCGGTGGAGGCGATCCTGTCGGCGGCAAAGGAAGTTGGAACCGGCCGTTTCCGCCCGTCGATCGACGACAAGGACATTCCGCGCCATCCGTTCGATCCGGGCGCGCCCGAGCAGTCGGCCAATATCCCGGTGATGATCGGGTTCACCAAGGACGAACAGACGCTCTACAATGTCGGCAATCCTGACTGGGTGAAAACAACCGACAAACAAGTGCTCGACGCCGCGAACAAGGCCTTCCCTGGCAAGGGCAAGCAGGCGGTCGATGCGTTCAAGGCCGCGTATCCCGATTACGCCCCCCACTATCTCCTCATGCAGGTGACGGGCACGGTGCGGTCATTGAGCTCGCACCACACCCTCGCCTCTCGCAAGTCGGCCCAGCCGGCGGGTGTCTATGCCTACGTCTTCGCCTACGACCTGCCGCCACAGGACTTTGTGCTGAAGGCGCCGCACACGGCGGAGATCCCCTACATCATGGACAATGTCGCGCATGCGCCGTTGTTCGCGGGCTCGACCGAAGGCGACATGGCCATGGGCAAGCTGATGAGCGCGACCTGGGTCCAGTTCGCGAAGACAGGCGACCCCAACGGCGTAAAGGGCTTGCCCACATGGCCGAAGTTCGACGCCGCCAGCCGGCCGACCATGTTCTTCGCCAAGGAGAGCAAGGTGATGACGGAGCCGTTCAAGGATGTCTGGGCGCTTATAGAGGCCAATCCGAACCCGAACGCACCGCCGATCTGAAGGCGTTAACGCCCCGCTAACCAAAAAAGCCCATCCGTTAACGGTTGGAGGCTTGGGGCTATATGCGCGTCCTCGTGACAGGTGGCTGCGGATTCGTCGGCTCGGCCGTGGTGCGCATGGCTGTCGAGCGCGGCGACCATGTGCTCAATCTCGACCGCAAGCGGAAATCGAATCCCGTTCCGGCGCTGGGCGCCATCGCGCAGCGCGATGGCTATGCGCGGCTGGAAACTGACATCACGGATCGCGCGATGGTGCGCGCGGTGCTGCGGGAATTTGCACCCGAAGCGGTGATCCATCTTGCCGCCTGCCCGGATGACGACGCCGAAATGGTCGATAGCGAGATCGGCGGAGCCTTCGCTGTGCTTGAGGCTTCGAGGCAGTATTTCGAGAAGCTGCAGGGCGAGGCGCGTGAGCGCTTCCGCATCGTGCAGCTCGAGCGAGCGGAATCTGATGTTCCGGAGGCGCTGACGCGCGCGCATGCGGCGCGTGGAACGGCGGCCGTATTGATGGACCGCTGGGCGCGCGCGAATGAACTGCCTCTGGTGACGTGCGCAGCGGGCGAAGCCTTCGGGCCGTGGCAGTCGAACACGTCGTTCTTCGCGCGTCTGGTCGCCTCCCTGCTCTATCGCCAGTCGTTTGCGCTGCCGGCCGGCGGCGAAACGGTGCGCGACTGGCTGCCGATCCGCGACCTGGCCTCCGGCCTGCTGTGCGCTGCGCAAGCGGGCGAACCGCAATCGCGTTACGATCTTTCAGTCGGCGCCGAGCGGCGGGACATAGATCTCGCCGAATCCGTCTGCGGCCTGCTCGATGAACGCACCCCGCTCGCCAACCAGTCTTGGTCAAACTGCCTTGCGATCGAGGGCGACGGCTCGCAGGCGCCGGCCGGGCCGATGCTGGATTCGCACGAAGCCGAACGCGATCTCGGCTGGAAGCCGCAGGGGTTCCATTCCGGGCTGGATCGCCTCATGACCTGGGCGCTCGCCAGCCACGCCGCCTCGCAGGCGCGCCACGCCGCCATCGCCGCGGAATAGGCGATCTTTCACGTCTCGGTGACCAGCCGCTCCTTGCAACAATCAGGGGTGACGGTACGTTCGCCCTAACGAGAGCAAAGACTCCGGGAGGAACTCCAGTGACCCATTTCCGCGCGTTTGCGCTCGCGGCTGCCATTGCGTTTGCAGCATCCGCCTGTGCGCCGGAGGACGGCGCTGCCGCCGGCGGCGAGCACGCTGCGAGAGCCGATGGGGAACATCCCGGCAAGGCGGTCTATGATCAGTGGTGTTCGTCCTGCCACGACAACGGGCAACAGAGCGGCGCGCCTTCTCTCGCCGCGATCCGCACGCTGAACCGCGCCACCGTGAAATACGCGCTCGAACTCGGCTACATGAAGATCCAGGCCAAGAATGTTCCCAAGGAGGAACTGGCCCAACTGATAGACTGGCTGCCAAGTGCGGAAGGCAGCAATGACGACTGGATCAAGAGCGCCCGCTGCCCGGTGAAGATCCGCGAAGTGAAGCTGGAAGGCGCCCCGCGCACGTCCACCACGTTCGGCGTGAGCAATGACGCGAACCGCCGCCAGACGGCTGAAGAGGCCGGACTTTCCAAGGCGCAGATGAAGGACCTGGAGGTCGCGTGGGTAGCCGCCTTCCCGCAGACGCCGACCATGCGGGCGCAGCCAGTGATCGTGGGCGACACGCTCTTCATCGCGGCGACCGACGCAGGCCGCCTGTACGCGCTCGACACCAATTCGGGCTGCATCAAATGGATGTACACATCCGAGATGACGCTGCGTTCGTCGCTGAGCTTTGCCGAGGCGACAGACAAATCTCCGGCCGCGATCATCATGGGCGACGCGGCTGGCTTCGTGCATGCCGTGAATGCGAAGACCGGCAAGAAGCTGTGGGTCTCGGAAGCGCGCCTCAACGAATACAACCGCATCACCGGCGCTCCCGTTGTTCACGACGGCAAGGTGATAACGCCAGTCTCGGCCATCGAAGTGAACTACGCCGGCCAGGACGATTATGAATGCTGCAAGGGCCAGGGCGCCATCGTGGCGTTCGACCTTGCGACCGGCAAGAAGGTGTGGACGGGCAAGACGATGGAGCCGGCGCAGCCCGTTCGCCTCGGCCGCACCGGTACGCAGCAATGGGGGCCGTCGGGCGCGATCATCTGGTCGACACCGGTGATCGATGCGAAGCGCAACGTCGCTTACGCAGGCACAGGCGAGAACACGTCATGGCCAGCAACGGACACGTCCGACGCCATCATCGCGTATGACCTCCAGACGGGCGACAAGCGGTGGGTGTTCCAGGCGACCAAGGCGGACATCTGGAACTATGCTTGCGGGCGGCGTGGCGCGAACTGCGACTGGCCGGGCTCCTATCACAGCCCCGACCACGATTTCGGCGCGACGTCGATGCTGATCAAGCGCGAGGATGGATCGGAGCTTGTGGTCGCCGGACAGAAATCCGGTGTCGTGTGGGCGCTTAATCCGGATAACGGACAACTCGTATGGTCAAACAAGACCGGACGCGGATCGGCCAATGGCGGCATTCACTGGGGCATGGCGTTCGACGGCAAACGTATCTTCGCGCCGAACAATGACAGCAACCGTCCGGCGGGCGACGGCGAGAGCCCGGCCTGGGGACCGGGCATCAACGCGATCAACGCCATGACCGGCGAAATCGAATGGTCCTACAAGACCAACGCACGCGATTGCGGACAGGATATTCCCGCCGCGAAGGCCGTGGCGGCGTCGGCGGACTGGAAGATGCGGCCGGTCGTAGCCCCCGTGCTTCCGCCTCCGCCTCGTGTTACGGCCGCACCGCTTCGCCCCCCTGTCGCTCCGGCTCGGCCTGTTGCTGCGCCCCCTGCAGCGGCGGCAACCCCGGTCGCGGCAACACCGGCGGCAGCGCCCGTTGCCCTGCCGCAACGGCCGACGATCTGCCGCCTCGGCATGTCGCCTGCCCCACTGCTGGTTGATGGCGCGGTCGTCACCGGCACGACGCAAGGCATGCTGCGCATCTTCGACGGCGCCACCGGCGAAGTGCTGTTCGAGTACATGACAAACCGGGACTTCCCCGACACCGTGAACGGCATCGAAGGTCATGGCGGCGGCCTCGACTCGGCGCCCTACATCGCCGGGGACGGCACGCTGTTCGTACAGTCGGGATACGCCCGCTTTGGAGAACCGCCGGGGAACGTGCTGATCGCGTTCAGGCCGAAGAAGCATTGATCCCCGGCCGCGCAGCCGCAGCCGGGGACCCACGCATCATGCAGCGAACACGGCACGCAGGCCGCGGCTGATGCCGGCCGGCGGAACAGACATGTGACCCTCCTCGGGGAAGATGTAGGAGGTTATCTTCAGGTCGGAGCAGCCGCGGCGGAGACGCGCGGCCATCTCGACGAGGTTCATCACCATGCGTGCTTCAGGCGCCTGCGCCTGTTCGTCGGACCCGACGCCCATGAACAGGCGGGCGTTGAGATCGCCTCGGGCAACCGCCCGCGCCTCCTCGTCCAGCAGCTCGCAGCAATTCCACCAGATGGAAGGGCTGATCGCGACATAACGCTGGAATGTGGATGGCGCGGTGAAGAGCGTACGCAGGACGAACAGGCCGCCAAGCGAAACGCCAAGAAGTGTCTGGTCGACGCATCGACGGGATAACGCGACTGAATGAAAGGCTTGAGCTGGTCCTCGATGAAGCGCGAGAAGCGCATGCTCTTGCCGACTGGCGCACCATCGGGCCAGAGTGCGGGTGGTATCATTTCCCGCATCATCGCGACGTGCTTTTCATCAATCCCATGCGCGAGGTCGCGATAACGCAACGCCGCCGTCGCGCCAAAGGCGGCGGGGCCGTCAATGGCATAACCGATGCCAACGATGATCGCGGACGGAATGGCTTCGGGCCCGATCGTCAGGGCCCTGGCGATCTGGGCGGCGATGGCGAAGGACCAATTGCCATCCAGAACATAGATCACCGGCAGGGTCTGGCCGGGTTGAACGGGAGCGGCGGGAAGAGCGATGTCGATACGGAAAGGCTGGGCGTATCCTTCTGCCTGGATGTGGAAACGTTCGGATGCGGAAATCATGGCTGCGCCTGCGTCGGCCACGTGGAAGCCAGACGCACGACCGGTGGAAACCGTCATGAGAACCCCTGATCTGATTGTCGAAAGCCCCCGCCGTCTCACCCACACACACGCCGTTGGCAGGGGGACGCGGCTTATGACGAAATCAGGGTTGCGCCGCCAGTCTTGAAGACAAAAACCTTCATCCCATATCTAAAGGGCAAGGGCGGTCCTGACGGGCCGCCCTTTGCTTTTGGATCGCGCGCCGAGCGAAATATCTAGGGGCGCGCCCTGCCTGTGCCTTTTCCTCGCATCCGCTAGCATCGCCATGTGGGATGGGGATCTCGTCATGAAGAAGATACTGGCTGTGTCCGCGTTGGCGATGCTTGCGAGCGGCTGCGCGAACTTTCTCAACAGCGTGGGCGACAAGCAAGCGCTGGGGCCGCCCGATCTGTTTTCTATGATCCTGATCCAGGGCGACCCGATCATCCCCGAACCGCAGAACGGCCACGGCGGCATCAAGATCAACATCGAGAATTTCAAGTCCGAGCTGGACAACAAGAGCGGCCAACAGGAACCGAAGGTTCAGATCGTCGATCAAGCCATCGAGAAATGCGACAAGAACTCCGTCCCAATGGAAGATCCTGGCTTCACGGCGCAGCGCCATGTTTGCCAGACGCTCAAGATCTTCGCGTCCACCGTCAACTACGCCCTCAAGAACGCATCAAACGCCGATCGCGCAAAGGCCATGTTCAAGGCCGGCGCGAACGCGTCGGATGCGCTCTGCTTCATGTGGTTCGCGCAGCTTGACGGTGCACGCCGCGCGAGCGCGCAGGCGCGGGCCGTGACAGGCGGGCTGGGGGCGTTGACGAATTCGGTTCAGGTGCTGACGGGCGTCGAGCCCAATCCGATCGGCATCACATCGGCCGCTTTCGCGCAGCTTGGGCTGGGCTTCGAAAGCACGGAACGCAACTACCTGCTGCCGAACAATCTCGCGTTGATCAACAATGCGCTGAAACTCTATCGGATGCGGACGTTTGACGATTTCCTGAAAGGAACGAACGGCCAGCCTTCCGAAATCACCGACTACTTCATGGCCGAGCGCTATCTGCGCATCTATCACGAGACATGCTCTTCCAACTCGATCGAGTACTTCATCGCCGAATCCGTGCAGCGGGCTGGAACACAGACGCCCACGCTGGGGGCACAGGCCGCCCAGCTGCAGTTTGACATGCAGATGCCGGCGCTGGTCGTCCAGGTCGAGACTGCGCTCGGTCTCTCGCAGCAGGATCTCAGCGAGGAGGATGTATACGCGATCTGGGGCTACATCTTCCTCAAGGGGAAAGACGCCAAGACGGAGCTCAAGGAAGAGAACGGCGCAGACAAATATCTCACCGAAAACACACGGATGAAGTCGACGTTCGTCACGACGATCCTTCCGTCGCAGTCAATGACACTGGGCGCGCGGATCAAGCTGCTCAAAGCGACCGAGCTGACGGCACTGCAAAAGCTGATCGAAGAGTCCCGCGTTGCTCCCAACGTGAAAAAGAGCAGCGAAACGATGACGTCAACATACCTGAAGCCGAAATAGCGCTACTTCTCGAACGGATCCCGCATCAGGATGACGTCCTCGCGCTCTGGCGACGTGCTGAGTAGCGCGACCGGCTTGCCGACGAGTTCTTCGAGGCGGCGAACGTATTTCACCGCTTCGCCCGGGAGCTGGGTCCAGCTGCGGGCGCCGCGGGTGGAGCCCTTCCAGCCCTTCACCGTCTCGTAGATGGGCGTGACATTGGCCTGGTCAGTCATGCCGGACGGGAAGTGATTGATGATCTTGTCGCCCAGCTTGTAGTGCGTGCAGATCTGGATCTCGTCGAAACCGTCGAGCACGTCGAGCTTGGTGAGTGCGAGGCCGTTGACGCCGGAGACGGCGCAGGCCTGGCGCACCATCACGCTGTCGAACCAGCCGCAGCGGCGGGCCCGGCCCGTGTTGGTGCCGAACTCGTGGCCGATCGTGCCGAGGCGCTGGCCAATCTCATTGTCCTGTTCGGTCGGGAACGGGCCGCCCCCAACGCGGGTGGTGTAGGCCTTGGCGAGACCAAGGACGTAGTTGATGGCGCTGGGCCCTGCGCCTGAACCGGCGGCCGCCTGCCCCGAGACCACGTTCGACGAGGTGACGAACGGGTAGGTGCCGTGATCGACGTCGAGCATGACACCCTGTGCGCCCTCGAACAGGATGCGACGGCCCAGACGCACGGCCTGATCGAGCCGTTCCCAGGCGGGCTGGGCATAGGCGAGGATTTTTGGTGCGATCGCCAGCAGGTCCTTCTTGAGCTGACCCGCGTCCGGCTCCGGCAGGTTGAGGCCGAGACGCAGCGGCTTGTGGTGGGCAAGCAGGCGGTCGAGCTTGAGGTCAAGCGCTGCAGGATCGGCAAGGTCCGCGACGCGGATAGCGCGGCGGCCGACCTTGTCTTCATAGGCGGGGCCAATGCCGCGGCGCGTGGTGCCGATCTGGGCGCCGGCGGCGGCTTCCTCACGCGCAGCATCGATGTCCTTGTGCCAGGGCAGGATGAGCACGGCGTTGTCGGCGAGGATGAGATCATCCGGCCCGAGTTGGACACCCGACTTGCCGATCGACTCGATCTCGTTGAGCAGGTGCCACGGGTCGACCACGACGCCATTGCCGATGATCGAGAGCTTGCCGCCACGCACGACGCCGGACGGCAGCAGGTTCAGCTTGAACACCTTGCCGTCGATAACGAGCGTGTGGCCCGCATTGTGGCCGCCCTGGAAGCGCACGATCACGTCGGCCCGGCTCGACAGCCAGTCGACAATCTTGCCCTTTCCTTCGTCGCCCCACTGGGCGCCGACGACAACGACGCCGGTCATTGGCAAAGCTCCTGAAATCCGGCCGCAAAGGACACGAATGCCCCCCCGGGCGCAAGGCCGAATTGGCCGTAGTCAACGGTTTCGCAAGCTTTCAGGCGGACCGTTCCGGGCATGGGACAGGAACATCGCAAATACGGCGCTTCCGGGCGCTGGAGAGCCCCTATTCTGTGGGCGGCGCCGGCCCTTCTGGGCGTGGCCGTCTTCCTTGCGCCAATGAACGGGGAAGCTTCTCCGGCGCGCAAGGGCCTGCCGGCCACAGTCTCTGGAACAGCTTCGGTGATTGATGCGGACACGCTCGAGATCGCCAAACAGCGCATCCGCCTCGTTGGCGTCGATGCGCCCGAGTCGGGCCAGAAATGCCTCGATGCGAACCGCAAGTTCTATCGCTGCGGATCCGTGTCGGCCAACGCGCTCGACCAGTGGATCAACCGCAATCCCGTGACCTGCGCGATCGAAGACACCGATCGTTATGGCCGCCTGCTCGGGCAGTGCTCGGTGCGCGGCGAGAACGTGCAGGCGTGGCTCGTGAGCAATGGCCTCGCGCTAGCCTATCGCCAGTACTCGACCGCTTACGTGCCGAATGAACTTCAGGCGCGTGCGGCACGTGCCGGCATATGGGCCGGAGAGTTCGTCGCGCCGTGGGACTGGCGGCAGGGCCTCCGCCTCGAGGGCGAGAAGCCGACCAAGGCGATGATCAGCGGCAAGTTCGCGGCCGACTGACCCCGGCGCCAAAACGCCACACTCCAGCGACACTTCGCGACAGCTCCGGCACACATGCACGACGCCTGAAGCGTCCCTTCCGCTCAACTGGAAGTGGAGGGTCTTCATGCATCGCACCGGCGTGCGCGTGGGCGCAGTCGTCCTGGTCTGCCTGGCTTCGGCGTGCGCATCCGGCCCTTCCGGACCTCCCGGCGGAGGCCCGCCGGGGGGACCGGGCGGGATGCCTGGAAGCCAGCTGCAGGAGGCCAAGATCGCGCGGCCTGTGGCGCTGCTGTTCACGGGCATGGATACGAACCGCGACCTCTATGTTTCCAGCGACGAACTCGCCAAGGGCATTGAAGAAGAATTCGCGCGTGCGGATGCCGACAGAAGCGGCACGCTCACCGGTTTCGAGATGGCGGACTGGTGCAAGGCCGTGATGGGCGACGCCGCCTCCATTCCCGACTTGCGCGAGATGGACACCGACATGAACTACACGGTGACGCCGCAGGAATTTGCCACGGCGCTGAAACACCAGTTCGAGCGCATGGACAAGAACGGCGACGGCCTGCTCACGCGCGAAGAAATGCTGATGGACGCCCCGCACTTCCGGATGGGCGGCGAAGGCGGTGCGTCTGGCGGAGGTGGCCAACGACCCAAAGGCGGTGGTGGCGGTCGTGGCGGCGGCGGGCGTGGACCCGGCGGCGGAGGCGGCGGAAGCCCGCCTTTCTAGCGCTATCAGCGTTCAAGACTTGACCGGGGGAGCGCCCTCGCCTCAAGACAGGTCATGACCACAGGCCTGAAACGCATCCTTGTTACCGGCGGCGCGAAACGCGTTGGACGCCGCATCGTTGAGCGGCTGTCCGCCGCCGGTCATGGCGTTGTCATACACGCCAACTCCAATACCGCTGAAGCTGAACAGCTCGCCGCGAAACTGCGGCAGGCAAACCCGCACACCTGGACGCTGGCGGGCGATCTTTCCAACGCCGCCACCGCGCATAGCCTGATAGACCAGGCCGCGCAGCTGACGGGCGCGCCGCTCTCCGGCCTGATCAATTCCGCCTCTGTGTTCGACTACGACCAGCCCGGCGCGATGGATGTGGCGACGTTCGACAAGGCGATGGCGGTCAACCTGCGTGCGCCTGCCCTGCTCTCCGAACGTTTCGCGGCGCAGGCGGATACGACGCGCGACAACTGCATCATCAACATTCTCGACCAGAAGCTCTGGAACATGAACCCGGACTTCTACTCCTACACGATGAGCAAGGCCGGCCTGCTTGCGGCCACCGACATGATGGCGCGCAGCTTCGCGCCCGCCGTGCGCGTCAATGCGATCGCACCCGGCCTGCTACTGCCGAGCTATGACCAGACGCAAGCGGAGTTCGAGGCGGTCGCCAGCCAGAACCCGATGGGCCGTCCGATCAGCCTCGACGATGTGACCGCATCGGTCGACTTCCTCCTGAACACAACGGCTATGACCGGACAGGTGATCCACGTCGATAATGGACAGCGCCTCGCCTTCTCCGCGCGCGACGTGATCTTCGAACCGAGGGAGCCGCGATGAACGCCCCGGACTTCTACCTCATCCGCATCAGCGGCATCGAGACGTTCGCCTCGATCGGCATTCATGGCTTCGAGAAGACGGCCCGCCAGAAGCTGATGGTCTCCGTCACCCTGATGCTCAAACCGCCGCCAGGGGCGGACCAGATCGAGGGCGTGCAGGATTACGATTTCGTACGGGAGGGGGTGCTGGTTCTGGTAAACAGCCGGCATTTCAACCTGCAGGAGACGCTTTGCGGGGAAATTCTCGATCTCTGCCTGCGTCAGCCCGGCGTGCTGGGGGCGGTTGTGCAGACGGACAAGCCCGACGTATACCCCGGCGTCGCGGGCGTGGCCTGCCGCATGGCGCGGCTAGGCCCCCCGCTGGCAGGCTTCCCGTGGTGGGATCTGCCGGTCTGAGTTCTGGGTTATGTTCGAGATCAGCGCATCGGCGAGCTTCGAGGCGAGCCACTACATCGAGGCGGAAGCCGCTGCCGCGCACTATCGCAAGGTGCACGGCCATTCCTTCGTCGTGACGGCCAGCGTAGCCTCGCAGCAGCCCGACCGGGATGGCTGGGTGATGGACCTTGGCCAGCTCGAAGGCCTGCTGAAGCGCATCCTCGGCCAGCTCGACCACCAGGTGCTCAACGATATTCCAGGGCTTGAAAAGCCCACGTTCGAGAACATCCTTCTCTGGATCGAATCGAAGATGAAGGCCGAAGGCGTCTCCCCCTCGCGTCTGGAGATCGAGCGGCCTACATTGAGGCAAAGGGCGGTCTACACGCCCCGATAGAGGAGCGTGCCGATGGCCAAGCCCACCGACAAGAAACCCGCAAAGTCTGCAAAAGCGAAAGCGGCCGACAAGCCGCAGTCGCAAAGCGACATGGCCAAGAAGCTCTACGAGAAGCTGCACGGCGCGCAGGGACAACCCAAGGGCGGCGCCCCGGGCGGCGCCCCCGGCGGCAAGGGCTTCGATCCGAACCAGTTCCGGGGCGGCAAAGGCAATATGGGCTCGGCCCACGGCCAGATGATCCGGCGCACCCAGGGCCGCGGCGGCGGCGGGGGTGGAGGCGGCGGGGGTGGAGGCGGCGGGGCCTAGCCCTCGATTGCTTCGAGCGCTTCAAGCCATTCGGCTTCGGCCGCATCGAGCTGTGTCTGCAGCTTCGCGCGTGATTTCAGCTTCGCTTCAGCATCGGCCTTGTGCGTGAAGGTGTCGGGATCGCCCAGATCGCGGTCGAGCAGTTCGAGCGCCGCGCGGGCTTTCTCGACTTCCTTCTCGGCCTGCTCGATGCGGTGCTTCTGCTTGAAGGACATTTTCGGCGCGGACTTCGGCTTGTCCGATTTCGACGCACTCTTCTCTTCCTCTTTCGCTGCAGCGGCGGCGATCTCGGCGCGCGCAATGGCGTGCTGCTTGTCGGTGTCGGGACGGTCTGCGGCTAGGACCAGCGCCTTGTAGTCGGCGAGGTCGCCGTCATACGGGTTGGCCTTCCCGTTGTTGACCAGCCAGAGACGGTCGGCCGTGGCTTCAGCGAGATACGTGTCGTGCGTGATGATCAGCACGGCGCCGTTGAATTCGTTAAGGGCGTAGATGAGCGCTTCGCGGCTATCGATGTCCAGGTGCGACGTCGGTTCGTCGAGAATGAGGATATGCGGCTTCTTGTAGGTGGTGAGGCCCATCAGCAGGCGCACCTTCTCGCCGCCTGACAGCTTGTCGACCTTGGTTTCGCATTTCTCGGCGCCGAAACCGAACTGGGCGGCCAGCGCACGCACAGCGGCCTGGCTTGCGTTCGGGATCAGGTCCTTGACGTGGTCGAGCACGTTCTCGCCGGCGCGCAGCTCGTCGAGCTGGTCCTGGCTGAAATAGCCGACGCGAAGGTTTTTGGATGCGCGGCGCAGGCCCTGCAGCAGCGGGAGCTTCTGGGCGATCGACTTTACCAGTGTCGTCTTGCCCTGACCGTTTGCGCCGACGATGGCGATGCGGTCGTCAAAGTCGAGGCGCAGCGACACGCGCTCCAGCACGGGCTTGCCGGACGCATAGCCCATGTCGGCCTTGTCGATCTCGAGGATCGGAGACGGCAGCTCCTCTGCCTCGTAGAACTTGAACGGGATCGTACGCTCGGCCAGCGGCACCGTGATCACCGTCATCTTCTCCAGCATCTTCATGCGGGACTGGGCCTGACGGGCCTTGGACGCCTTGGCCTTGAAGCGGTCGATGAAGGACTGCATGTGAGCGCGCTGGACGTCCTGCTTTTCCTTCTGCGCGGCGAGATGCTGCGTGCGCTCGGCGCGGCGCTGCAGGTAGGTGTCATAGCCGCCGGCCTGCAGGACGAGCTTGGTGTTTTCCAGTGCGAGGATGTGGGTGACCGAGCGGTTCAAGAGGTCACGGTCGTGGCTGACGATGACGACGGTGTGCGGGTACTTCCGCAGGTAGGTTTCGAGCCAGGCGGCGCCTTCGAGGTCGAGATAGTTGGTCGGTTCGTCCAGCATCAGAAGGTCGGGCTGGGCGAACAGCACGCCGCCGAGGGCTGCGCGCATACGCCAGC
Source organism: Hyphomonadaceae bacterium (assembly GCA_047601145.1). Lineage (GTDB taxonomy): Bacteria > Pseudomonadota > Alphaproteobacteria > Caulobacterales > Hyphomonadaceae > UBA7672. The sequence goes on along the minus strand of JASGJW010000002.1, from coordinate 63,433 downwards.
CACCGGAGAATTCCTTGCAGGCGCGCGAGAGGTCGTTCTGGGTGAAGCCGAGGCCCACGAGAATCTCCGCCGCCCTCGCCTCGCCTGACCATGCGTCGATGTCTGCGAGGCGCTCGTGAATCTCGCCGATGCGCATCGGGTCTTCGCAGGTGTCAGCCTCGCGCATCAGGCTGGCGCGTTCGACGTCGGCCTCCAGCACGACATCGAGCAGCGTCATGTCGTTGGCGGGAACTTCTTGCAGGACGTAGCCCATCTTGGCGCCGCGATTGATGCGGATCGTGCCGTCGTTTGCCTCGCCCTTGGCAAGCTCCTCGCGGATGATCCGCAGGAGCGTGGACTTGCCCGTGCCATTGCGGCCGACGAGACCGACCTTCCAGCCATCGGCAATCTGGGCCGAGGCCCCCTCGAACAGGGGGCGGCCGTCGATCCGGAAAGTGAGGTCGCTGATCTGGAGCATCGGGAGGCAGTTTCTGGGGAGATTTTGGGGGCCCGTATGGCGGGTTCGGCGGGCGGCGTCAAATTCGGCCTGCCAGGCGTTGCGGCAGGCCGGTTTCGCCCGCGGCTAGACATGCTTCATCCCCCGTTTCCAGCGAATTTTTAGGGGTTTTGGGGATTGCTTCGGCCCGAGCCCGGGAGGATTGTCCGGCCGCGCCAGCGAGGCGTCAGATGGGAAACAACACGCGCCCCTGATCGTTCACCTTGATCGTTCAGCGGCAGTACCGATCCGATGACGCCTGCAGACAAGCCCCGCACCAAGAAGAAGCACAAGGACCCGATGCAGCTGGAGACTTGGCGCCATGCGGCGCTGGTCGCCGTGCTGGCCTGGGCGGGTGTGGGGGCGGACAGCCTTTCCTCGGCCAATTACGGCCCTGAGGAAGCCTACAAGGCGCTGCACCTTTCCGGGCACGAGCCGCTGGTGCTCTGGCTCGCCCTGATCACGGCGCTGACCGTGGTGGTCATCTCGCTGGCCTACGTCCAGATCATCCGGCTCTTCCCGAACGGGGGCGGCGGCTACAAGGCGGCGACGCGGCTGGTTCATCCCTATGCAGGCCTGCTCTCGGGATCGGCCCTGATCGTCGACTATTCGCTGACCATCGCCATCTCGGTCGCGGCGGCGACCGATGCCATGTTCAACCTCTTCCCGCTCGAATGGCTCGCCTACAAGCCCTTCGCGATCGCCGGGGGTCTTGGCTTCCTGCTCTTCATAAATCTCAGAGGCGTGCGGGAATCCGTCACGGTCCTGGCGCCGATCTTCTTCGGCTTCCTGTTGATCCACGTCGTGCTGATCGGCTTCGGCCTGTGGGCCAAGCATGACGCGCTGGTGGGCGCGGTGGTCAACGCGGAACAGCACATCAACAAGGTGACGACCGATGGCGGGACATGGGCGCTGGTCGCCATTATTGCAACCGCCTATGCGGCCGGCGCCGGCACTTATACCGGCATCGAGGCGCTGTCCGAGAACGCCCAGTTCCTGAAGCCGCCACGGGCGCAGACGGGCGCGCGGGCGATGGCGCTGATCGCGATATCGCTGGCGGTCCTCGCGGGCGGGATCATGCTGCTCTACACGGCCTGGCTGCCGACGCTGCAGGAAGGCAAGACGCTCAACGCCGTGGTGTTCGAGGCGACACTGCTGCAGTTGTTCCCGGACGCCGAGCTGGCGCGGCAGATCATCATCGGGGTCGCGATGGTGTTTGCGGCGGCGCTGCTGCTGGTGGCGGCGGCGTCGGGCTTCCTCGGCGGCCCCACCGTGCTGGCCTGGATGGCGATCGACAAATGGGCGCCGCATTCCTTCGCGCACCTGTCGAACAAGCTGGTGGCGCAGAACGGCGTCCTGACCATGGGCACGGCGGCGGGTCTGCTTCTCCTGTTCACGGGAGGACAGGTCCACAGCCTCGTCGTGCTCTACTCGATCAACGTGTTCCTGACCTTCAGCCTCTCGCTGCTGGGCCTTGCACGGTACAACTTCACGCATCGCCACGAGATGAAGTTCGGCCAGTGGCTGTCGCGGACGGCCATCTCGTGCGTGGCGCTGGCGGTGGCGGTCTCGATCCTGATCACGCTGTTCCTCGCCAAGTTCAGCCAAGGGGCGTGGGTCGCGGTGGTCGTGGCCCTGTTGCTGGCGGCCTGCGGCTACTGGGTGCGCGACCATTACCGGCGGTTCGACAAGTCGATGGAGAACACGTTCGACGACCTCCTGATGCGCGACCCGGCAGCGGCGATCGAGATCCCGAAGCCGGCCAAGATGAAGCGGCCGGTGGGGGTGATTACCGGGGCGCAGGGGGCGGCTGGACTGCACGCCCTGATGCATGCGCAAAGGCTTTTCCGGGGCCAGTTCGATAGCGTGCTGATCATCTCGGCGGGGGAGGTCGACGCCGAGGCCTATGGCGGCCACGAGGCGCTGGAGCGGCTGAAATACCAGGTGGGCGAGCGTTGCGCGAAGATCGTGGCGTGGTGCCGGGACCATGGGATGCCGGCCAAGGTCTATACCGGCTTCTCGACCGACGCGGTCGAAACGCTGGAAGAGCTGTGCCTCAAGGCGCAGCAGGATTATCCGAACGTGATCTTCGTGGCGACACGGCCTATGACGCGGCCGCATGGCTGGGCCTCCACCCTGCTCCATGGCGGCACGGCGCTGTCGCTCCAGCGCAGGCTGCATGGGCATGATGCGCCGCTGATCGTTCTGCCCATGCGCGTGGATATCGGGCCCGACCGGCTGTTCGCGCGGGCGGAGAAGCCGGAGACCGAAGCCTCCGGGATACATGGCGTGAAGGCCGAAGAAGCCGAGGATATCGGCGGCTGAGCGCGACGGCGCATTCCCGCCGGTGGGTGGGCTTATCGATTTTGGAATTTTGCGCGCGGTTCGTGTGCGGTGATCTGATGACGGAGATCGGAGCAAAGAGTCTCTTCGTCTCGGGGCGAAGTCGCGCGGATCCACCTCCCCCGCTTTTGGCGGTGGAGGACGCGAGGGATGTTGCTCGCCGCGTGTTTCTCATTCGCGTTCAAAGAAAAAGGCCCGGCTGTTTCCAGCCGGGCCTTCTGATCTGGAGCCTGTGGCTTAGCCCTTGGAGATGCCGATCCAGGCCTTGGCGAGCCAGGCGGCGCCGTTGTCGGCCTTGATGGACTGCCAGGTCTTCACAGCGTCAGCTTTCTTGCCGCCCTTGTACTGGGCAATGCCCATGCGCAGGCGAACCAGGTCGGTGACGCCCGGGTCCATCTGGCCCTTGTCGAGGGCCTTCTGGTAAAGGCCGATGGCCTTGGCATAGTCGCCCGCGCCGAGCCAGGCTTCCGCCGTGCTGGCGTAAGCATCGCCCGTCGTCTTGGTGGCTGCAGCCGTTTCGCTGGCGGCGAGCTCGCCGGCCTTGTCGGCTTTCGCGTCGTCCTGGGCGCGCTGGTAAAGACGCTTGTTGCGGTCAGCGTCCTTGTCGTTCGGGCCGCCGAGCGTGCCGTTCTTGAAGAGCGGAGCCCAGATCTTCTCGGCCTCGATCGCGTTGCCGCGGTTGAGGGCCATGTCGGCCATCTCTTTCACTTCGGTCGGGTTGAGCTTCACGCCGGCCGCATCAAGCGTGCGATAGACGTCGAGCAGACCGTCCTGCGACTTGAACTTCGGCTCTTTCTTGGCGCGCTCGATGTAGGGACGCCAGTAGGTGTCCTGCTTCATGACCGGCGCAATGCGCTCGAGCAGCTTGTAGTAGTCGTCCATCTTGTTCTGCGCGCTGTAGGCGTTGAGCATGATGTTGTAAGCGACGCCGCCGCCCTTCGCGTCGACGGCCTTCTGGGCGTACTTGATCGCCTCGCCGTAGTTCTTCGCGTCGAGTTCCTTGCGGGCGATGTACTGGAGTTCGGTCGCCGTGCCGCCGTACTTCTCGACGTTGGCCTTGGTCTGGGCCAGCGCCTTTGCCGGCTGGTTCATCGCGTCGTACTCAGCCGCGAGCAGCTTGTCGAAGCTCTTCACCGTGTCTGCGCCCAAACCGCCGGTCGACTTCGCGGCGTCGATCGATTCCACGCACTTCTGATGCTGCTTAAGGCCCTGGCAGTAAGCCTGCACGCGCATCTGCTGAAGCGGCGACTTCTGGGCCGTGCCTTCGGCGTGCTGCCAGGCAGAGTCGATCTTGGACAGGGCGTCCTGGTACTTGCCGCCCGCGAGCGCCGTCTTGGCGGCGGAGTACGCTTCGACGAACTCTTTTTTTGCCTTCGGCTGCGCGTACGCTGCCGGAACGCTGGCCATACCGATTGCGCCGACCAGCCCGAGCCCGATCGCGGGCAGGCAGCTGCGCAGGGTTTTGCCGAACGTCGTCATCTCAAACCTCCACCTTATCGTCGTCCGTTCCGATATAGACGGCCCCAAACCGCCCTCAACTCTGTTTTCGCAGCGTCTGCTGCACACGAGCGGCGCCACTTGCATCAACAAGGGCGCCGCCGTGATTTTACCCAGTCAAATGAGGCGAGATCAGGTCCCCCCGATGACGCCCATTTTCTTGAGTCCGTTCCGTTGGGCCGCCGCCATAACGTGAGCGACGACGCCGTACTTCGCGAGCCGGTGAGGCTCGATATGGATTTCCGGCTGGATGGCGCGCGAAGCCTCGATCTTGAGGTTCGTGTCCAGCTGGTTGCGTGTGACGATCGAGCCGTTCCACAGGATGGAGCCGTCGAAGTCCACCATGATCCGGACGGGGTCCGGCAGATCAGGCGGCGGCGGCGGCGCATCCGGCGGAGGCGGCAGCGGCGTGTCCAGCTTCACGGCGTGGCGCTGCGGGGGCAGCGTCACGATCAGCATGATCAGCAGAACAAGCATGACGTCGATGAGCGGGGTGGTGTTGATCTCGGAAAGCGGTTCGCCTTCCTGACGTTCCCCGACTGCCATTGCCATGGTTGGTAACTCCTCTCGCCCGGGGGCTTAGCTAGCCTGCCCCGGGGGCGGGGCCTTGGTGATAAAGCCGATCTTCAGGATCCCGGATTTCTGCGCGATCGCGACAACCCGACCGACCTGATAGTACTCGGTCAGGAGGTCGCCACGAATGTGCACTTCCGGTTGCGGAACCTGGCGGGCGCTGACCGCCAGCCGTTGGGCCAGCTGGTCTTCGGACACCTGGGCAAGGTTCCAGTAGATCGATCCGTCGCTCGACACGGCAAGGTTCACGTTTTCCTTGCGGGTCTGCACGACGACGTTCCGCTCCTGAGGGAGCTGCACGTTCACGAGACCCACAGCCACCGGCACCGTGATCAGGAAGATGATCAGCAGCACCAGCATGATGTCGACCAGCGGGGTGGTGTTGATCGAGGAGTTGACTGGAGAGTCTTCCTCCTCGACCAGCGAGATCCCTGCTGGATTTCCAACTGCATCGTCAGCCATTGTTGGCTCTCCTTTGGAGGCCCAGCCTTAGGCTTTCGCCGACGACGCCATCAGCTTGTCGACGTCGTAAGCGAAGTGACGAGCCGCGTCGGAGATGTTTTTGTTACGGCGGCCCAGCAGGTTGTAGAAGATAACCGCGGGGACGGCGACCAGCAGACCGATGGCGGTCATGATGAGCGCTTCACCGACAGGACCGGCGACTTTCTCGATCGAGGCGTCGCCAGCAGCCGTGATGGTGATGAGGGCGTTCACGATACCCCACACCGTGCCGAACAGACCGACGAACGGGCAGATGGCGCCGACGGTCGCAAGGAAGGCCATGCCGCCCTGCAGACGAGCGTTAACGCGCTCGAGTTCGATACCGACCTGGTGAGCCATGCGGTCCGAACGCGAAATGCGCGCGCCAAGACCTGCCTGGGCCGAGTTGGCCTGGGCGATGGCGCCTTCGGCGATCGCGCGGAAGGCCGAGTTGCGGCCGAGAAGGTCGAGACCTTCATCGAGCGTGTTGGCGTCCCAGAAGGCCGGGATTTTCTTCATCTGGCCGATCAGGATCGTCTGGTCGACGGCTTTGGTCGCCGCGATGTAGATCGAGCCGCCGAACATGATGATCATGAGGATCAGCGTGCCGCGGGCGACGAAGTCACCCTTGTTCCAGACTTCGAGAACCGAGAACGCGTCGGCGACGCCTTCCTTCTTCTCGCCTTCAGCAGCCGCCGGAGCAGCAGCTTCAGCCGGAGCAGCAGCTTCCGGAGCCGGCACAGCCGGGGCTTCGGCGGGAGCCGGGGTTTCCGGGGTCGTCGGCTGCGCCATGGCGACAGCCGGGACGAACATCATCGCAAGCGCGGCCAGCAGTGTTTTGACTGGAAGGGCCTGCCGCTTGAGACCATCCCCGAGATACGCCGTTTTCATTACCGTCTTCTCCTCATTCGGGTTTCCCCGAGACTGCAGTCCGGCGGGTCGAAGCTATCCCTTCGCCTGCCGGACCTTAACGCTCCAATTTGTTGACCGAGTCCCACACCCCGCCCGACCGGTCGTCAGGCCTGCCGCGCCGAAGCGCGGACAATTACCTCTTCTTCTCGTCTTCCAGGTTCCACACGATGGTGATCGTGTGGGGCGGATTGCAATAAACCATCGGCTTGCCATCCGTCCCGATCGCGGGTTCGACGCGGGTCTTGGACATACCCTTGACCGTCGCCTCGTCGAGGCGCGGGAACCCGCTCGACTTAACGAGCTTCACATCCGACATGCGGCCGCTTGCATCGACGCAAACGGACACGGTGACTTCACCCTGTTCGCCGGCGCGCTTCGAGGCGGCGGGATATTCGGGTCGCTCAAACCGCTTGCCGGATTTCGGCAGGCTGCGGACCGACACGGCGACAGGAGCTGGCGGCGGCTTGGCGGCGACCGGAGCTTGCGGCTTGGCGACGGCAACCACTTCGCGGATCGCGTTGTCCTGCGGAGGCGGCGTGTCGAAGACGAAATCGGGAAGAATGACCTGCGGCGGCGGCGGCGGCAGATCGACGTCGATCGGCGGCGGCGGCGGCGGCTCGTCCTCGACGACTTCCGGCTCCTCGATCATGACGACTTCAGATTCGACGGGCGGCTTGAAGAAGGTGGAGCCGAACCCGTTCATGATGGCGACAGCCGCGCCAACGTTGACCAGCACAACAGTCGCGGCGCCAATCATGCGCGTCTGGTTGTTATTCCGCTTGGTAGCGTAATACATGTCTCTCTCGCTCTCGACGCCCCAGATGTTCCGCCCTGGCCTCTAGGCCTTTAGTTGCGGAACCCGAATTTTATGCCTTCCTTTTGCCGCAAGCGCCAGTCTGACAGCAGTGATTTTTGCAGAACAGCGTTGCGCGCGATCGTCGCATTCCGGTTGGAATGACGCCGCGTTTTGGGGTCTTGGGAATGGCTGTTTTATGAAGCTTTGCCACTCCGCCGGGGGGAGCCGGCGACCCTCTATTGGGCGCGCATATGCCCTGCGCGTAATGCAGCTGTCAACGCAGCGGAACACACCTGACTTCAAGTTGAACTCAGGAAACCAGCCAGTGCGCGGCGCAGCGGCAGAATCGCTCGCCGCCCGCCTCAGGATTTCGCAGGTGCGGCAGCTGCCAATTCCACATCCCCGAGAACGGATTCAACCACAGGCGGGTCTGTTTTCGGATCGGACAGCAGGCCCTCCCACTTCGCGATCACGGCCGAGGCGATCGAGTTGCCGATCACATTTGTCGCAGTCCGCCCCATGTCCATAAAGGCGTCGACGGCGAGGACGAGCGCGATCCACTCGGCCTTCATGCCCATCGCTGGGAGCGTCGCGGAGATGACGACGAGCGAGGCGCGCGGCACGCCGGCGATCCCTTTCGAGGTAACCATGAGCAGAAGAAGCATCCCGATCTGGTGATCCCACGGGATGTGGATGCCCATGGCCTGGGCGATGAACATGACTGCAAAGGTGCAGTACATCATCGAGCCGTCGAGGTTGAACGAATAGCCGAGCGGCAGGACGAAGGAGACGACGCGGTTGGCGATGCCGTGGCGTTCGAGCTGTTCGAGCAGGCGCGGATAGGCCGCTTCCGACGAGGCTGTCGCGAAGGCGATCAGGCCGGGGGCGCGAACATCCCAGATAAGCTTGAACACACGTGGGCCCAGGACGACGAAGCCCGCGAAGATCAGCACCGCCCACAGGATGAAGAGCGCCAGGAAGAAGGTTCCCACGAGGCGGCTGTAATCCACGATGACTTCAAGACCTTGCAGCGACACCGTGTAGGCGATGGCGCCGAACACGGCCAACGGCGCCATGGCCATGACGTAGCCGGTGACCTTCAGCATCAGGAAGGCGACCTGTTCCAGCAGTTCGGTGACGCGGGCGGTCTTCTGTCCCAGGGCCTGCAGCGCAATACCCAGGAAGAGAGAGACCACCACGATCTGCAGGATCTCGTTCTTCACCATCGCATCGGCGATGGAGGTGGGGAAGACGTGGGTGATGAACTCCTGCAGGGAGAAGGCGCTCGTCGAAACTGTGGATGCGTCGGCCACGGCGGTATCGAGAGTTACAGGGAAATTCACGCCTGGCTGGAGCAAATTCACCATCAGCAGGCCAAGGCCGAGCGAGCAAAGCGAGGCGGTGATGAACCACGCCATCGTGCGCGCGCCGATCCGGCCCACGGCCGCGCCGCCGCCGAGATGGGCGATGCCCACGGTGAGCGTCGTCAGCACCAGCGGGGCGACGATCATCTTGATCAGGCGTAGGAAGATATCGCTGAAAATCTTGAAATAGCTGGCGATATCGGATTGTTGCTTGGTCGGTGCCTTTTCCAGCTCCGCCACGGTGGCGACGCCGTTGTTGTTGCGATCCAGGGCGCGGAAAGCCTTGTCGATGTCGCCGGAGGACGCCCCCGGCATGGTGGCGACGAACTCCTCGCGCGTGGTCTGGCCATCGGCGTTGGGGTCCATCGTCGCGATCTGCGCCTGCGCCGCGGCGAGGCGGGCGGCCGGATCGCCATAGACGAACGCGCCCGCGCCCACGCCGAGGATCATTGCCAGGATCAGGCCGATGAAGATCAGACGTTGCATGCGGCAGGGTCTCCCAAGGTCGATCTGTCTGAATAACACGCGAACGAGGGCTGACCAGCCTTGGCGGACGGGCAAGACCCGGCCAATTTGCCATGGGACGTTTTCGGGGGGACATGAGGAACCGATGCCCGGCAGCCAGGACTTTGCGGCCGACCCGCGCAACGCCAACCTGAAGGTGTGGCTGAACGGAAAGCTCGTGCCGAAAGACGAGGCGAGCGTGTCCATCTTTGATGCGGGCTTCGTGCTGGGCGATGGCGTGTGGGAGGGGTTGAGACTCCATAAGGGCGCCCTGCTCTTCCTCGATGAGCATCTCGAGCGGCTCTACACCGGAGCGAAGGACATCGCACTCGACCTCGGTCTGTCGCGCGATGAAATGAAACGGGCGTTACACGACACGCTGGCGGCGAACGGCATGAGCCACGGCGCGCACCTGCGCCTGATGGCGACGCGTGGCGTGAAGAAAGCGGTGAACCAGGACCCGCGGAACGCTTTGGGCACGGCAACGCTGGTGATCGTGGCGGAGTACAAAGACCCGAGCCCGGACATCGTGACCAATGGTCTGGCGGTGGCAACGTCTTCGATCCGCTGCACGCCGGCGGACATGTTCGACATGCGGCTGAATTCACATTCGCGGCTGGCGCTGATCCGCGCGCTGCTCGACGTGATCCCGAAAGGCGGCGACGAGGCGCTGATGCTCGATCCGGGCGGGTTCGTATCGAGCTGCAATGCGACGAACTTTTTCTGGGTGAAGGATGGCGAGGTGCGGACCTCGACTGGCGAGTTCTGCTTCAATGGCGTGACACGCGGCGCGGTGATCCGGTTGTGCGACGCCAACCAAATTCCGATCAGGCTGGACTTCTTCCCGCTGCGCGACGTGCACGATGCGGACGAGGCGTTTGTGACAGGCACGTTCGGCGGGCTGACGCCGGTGCGCTCGGTCGACGGGCATGTGTTCTCTGGCGGGACGCCGGGACCAATGACGGCCCGGTTACGCGGCCTCTACGAGGCATTGAAGGACGAGCAGGCGCTCTATGCGCAGATGCGGGGCAGCCCATGAGCTATGTGCTTCACTATTCTCCTGGCACCGCCAGCATGGCGGTGCACTGGATGCTGATCGAGCTTGGCGTTCAGTTCGAGCTTTCGCCGGTCGATTTCGGCGCGGGCGCACAGAAGAAAGCCGCCTATCTGGCGCTCAATCCATCCGGACGTGTGCCGACGCTGATCATCGACGGGAAGGCATATGCGGAAAGCGCTGCGTTGCTGATGCTACTGGCCGAGCGTCATCCCGAAGCGGGGCTGGCGCCCATGGTGGGAGCGACGGATCGCGCAGCGTGGATGAGCAGCATGCTCTACCTCGCCAACACATTGTTGCCTGCGTTTCGCGACTGGTTCTATGCGGATAAGGACGGCGACCCAGCGGGCGCGGACGCAGTGAAGGCGTTGGCGCGCACGCGGATCGAGGGCGTGTGGGACAGGCTGGACGCACAGCTTGGCGATGGCCGGACGCATCTTGGCGGGGAGAGGCTGACGACGGTCGATCTGCTCGCGACCATGCTGATGCGGTGGTCGCGCAACATGCCGCGTCCTGCGACGACATGGCCGAACCTCAATGGCTACGTCGTGCGGATGCGGAGCATGCGAAGCTTCAACGAGACCTGTGACCGCGAGGGGCTGACGGAATGGCGGAACAGTTAAGGATCGCGATGTGGTCGGGGCCGCGGAACATCTCCACGGCGATGATGCGATCGTTTGGCGCACGCGCGGACACGTGGGTGGTGGATGAGCCGTTCTATGCCGCCTATCTCGCGATCTCCGGCGCAGATCATCCGATGGTGGCCGAGACGCTGGCGAGCCAGCCGAACGACTGGCGCGATGTGGTTCCGCAATTGCTGGCGCCGCCGCCGGGCGGGCGAAACGTGTTCTATCAGAAGCACATGACGCACCACATGCTCTCGGGCTTCGTGCTCGACTGGATGGCGGAGTGCCGCAATGTGTTTCTCATTCGCGATCCTGATCTCGTGCTGGCGTCTTATGCGGTGAAGCGAGGAGAGGTTTCGCTGCAGGATGTCGGCTTCGTGCAGCAGGCGGAGATCTTCCGGCGCGAGGCGGACCGGCTGGGCTATGCACCGCCGGTTATCGAGGGCGCGGACATTCTGCGCGATCCGAAGGGAATGCTGACCAGGCTGTGCCAGGTCGTGGGCATTCCGTGGGATTCGGCGATGCTGAGCTGGTCGGCTGGGCGGCGCGAGACAGACGGCGTGTGGGCGCCGGCCTGGTATGACGCTGTTGAGAAGTCGACCGGATTTGAAGCGCCGAAAGCGGAGAAGAAGAAACCGCTCGCCGATCACCTGCAGCGCATCGCCGACGAGGCGCGGCCACATTACGAGCAGCTGGCGAAGTGGAAGATCGCGTGAACGACAATGGCGGTGCGCCGAAGGGTACGTATTCGAACCATGGCGTAGGTCAGCCCTACCTGCATCTCGAGCCGGGCACGCGCTATCGCGTGAGACAGGAGTTCAAGGACTTCGATCGCGAAGTGCATCCGGTCGGCGAGACGTGGTGGTATGTCGGTACGGCCTTCCTGCCGTACGATGACGGGCGCTCGATCTTCGTGTCGCTGGACGGCGAACGCGAATGGCACATCCGGATGCAGGATCGCGAGGAAGAGCAGCGCGCGATCCTCGACAAGCTCTGGGAGTATGTCGAGACATATCCCGGCCAAGGAGACTGAGTATGGCTGAGGACGCGCGCGCGTTTCCATCTGACGGCGAGAGGCAGCTGACGACGGCGCATGCGTTCGCAGCGATGGCCAGCTTCCTGGAGGCATGGTGGGAGCGGGGCGGAAGGCCCGATGACTCGTTGGTCAACCTGCTGAGCTGGATAAGGCCGGACGTCTGGGCAGACGGGGCTCCGAACGATCCTGCAATGTGGGCAGATTGGCTTGATGCGGTCGAGCGGACGCAACCAAACGTCAAAGTTGACTAGCCCAGCATCTCCTGCGCCTTCGCACTCAGGATCGAGCGAGCGCCATCGAGCGCGCGGATTGCGAAGATGGCGGCTAGGTTCTGCGCATTCGCCACCGCGAGGCCTTCCTCGGGGCCAAGGGCGAAGAGCGCGGTGGCCCAGCCATCTGCATCGATACAGCTGGCGTGCATGACGGCGACGCCGGAAAGCGTGTTGCGGACGGGCGTGCCGGTGCGGCCATCCAGGAGGTGCGAGACGCCGTCGCGGCGGCGGACGAAATCGCCGGACGTGGCGACAGCAAGATTAACGAGCGCAATGTCGGTGTGGACGGGCTCGCCGGGCGCGGGGGTGATGTCGGAGAGTTCGAGCTGGACCCACCAGGGTTGCGCATCGGGCTTCACGCCCTGCCCCACGAACTCGCCGCCGATCTCCATGAGGAAGCTCGGGATCCCGAGATTACGCAGGCGCTGCGCACAGAGATCGACGGCGTAGCCCTTGGCGATGGACGACAGATCAAGCGCGACGCCGCCGGGCTGGGAGGCGCGAAGCTGCTGGGCATCCAGCTGAATATCGCGCCAGGTGTTGGCGCTTGAGGGCGTTGTCGGCGGGCCGAAGCCGAGCATGTCCATGCGCGCGCCGAGAGCGGGGTTGTAAGCGCCGTCCGCAAGCTTCGCGATCTCGAGCGCGCGAGCAAGGACGTGGAAGAAGTCCGGCTTGAGGTCATGCCAGCCGGGTTCGCAGTTGAAACGGCAGATGTCGGAGGACGGCTCCCAGTTGCTCATCTGCCGGATGACAAGTGCAAATGCCTCCTCGAGCGCTGCGATGACGTGGTTGTTCTCGATGCTATCCGGCGCGGCGTAGCTGAGCGACCAGCCTGTGCCCATCGTGGCGCCGGAGAGGCGGCGAATGGGAGCGTCGATGCGGGAGTTGCGGACATCCGCCGGTTTCATGCCGACCGGAATCAGAAGCCGGCCCGCTGCTGGCGGACCGGCTCCTTCATCATGGCGATCGGCGGGCGTCATCAGCCCGGCAGAACTTCCAGCACGGCGACGTAAGTCGACATGCTGTTGACCGTCTTGCCTTCCATCGTGGTCGTGCTCTTCGATTCAGCTTCGAGCCAATACATGCCGGCGTTCGGGGCGTTGAGCTTGAACGATCCGTCTGCCCCGGTCTTGATCGTGACTTCGCCGGGCGCGTTGCGATAGCGGTCGCCGCCCTGGATCAGTGTGATTTCGACATTGGCGGCGGGCTTGCCGCTGTCGATGAGTTTGAACGAGGCGGCCTCGCCGGCATAAAGATCGTTCGGGTGCGTCACAGCGACGAGCTCGAGGCCCTTGCCGGTCGTCTTGATGTTGGACGGCGCGCCATTCGTGACGAAGGTTTCGACGCGGCGGCTGGAGAGGGTGAGTTCGACGCCGGGCTTCTTGTCGATGCCCTGGCTGACATACTCCGCCATCGTGCCGCGCCAGCGTTTGGTCTCCGCGCCTTCCTTCCACGACGCGTTGAGGCCGGTGTTGGCCTGCGCGATGCGGTAGGTGCCTTTCTGGTCGAGCTTGATGTCGAAAGTTGTGCGGTACTGGCCGACCGTAGCGTTCGCGGGCTTCACAACCGAGCCGTCCGGCGCGGTGATGGTGACCTGCTCGATCTGCATCGGGCGGTGATCGGGGAAGAACAGGTCGTTGGAGATCGCAGCGTCGATCGTGACCCAGGCATTGTCGCCCGACACGACGGTAGCGGACGGGACGATCCACGCGCGGTGGGCTTCAGCAGCGCCGATCATCAGGGCGGCAGCGGCTGCGGCGACGGCGAGGCGTTTGGCCAGGGTTTTCATGTGACGTCTCCCAGTGAGCAATTACTTCGTGAGCTTGAGCGTGATGGCGCCGAGTTCTTCCTTGCCAGAGGCCGACGCGGCCGCTTCGGCGCCGGGCGCCCAGGTGAAGGGAATCTCGACGAGTTCCTTGCCGCCGACTTCGCGCGCGGCTTCGACGATGAGCTTGTAGCTGCCCGGGGCGAGGTTCGCGAAGGCGGCGCTATCGGTCTTGAACTCGACCTTGTTCTTGCCGGGCGGCTTGGTGGGGCTGGAGACGCCGTCGATCGGCATGTCGAGACCGCGGCCCGTCCGGCGCCACCACTGGCGGATGTCCTTCAGCCACTTCTCGCCTTCCCCGTCCTTCAGGTTGACACCGTACCAGACCGAGAGATTGGCCGCGACCTTGCCGGAGGCGTCCTCGATCCAGATGGCGACGTATGGGCGATGGTATTCGGAGACGTTGAGTTTCGGAATCTCGACCGTGAGTTCGAGCGTGCCCGCATGGGCGGCGCCCGCCATCACGACCGGAACTGCGAAAGCCACAACGTTGCGCATACTCACCTCAAACTCACACGTGGATCAGGAAGACGGCGATGATCGCCGGAACAAGAAGGCCTGCGCCGACGATGAACCAGGTCGGCGGACGCCGCGGTGCGTGCATCCAGAGCAGCACGAGACCCGTGATGCAGAAGAGGATTGCGGCGGCCGCGAAAATATCGAGGAACCAGAACCAGACCGGGCCGGTGTTGCGGCCCTTGTGCAGATCGTTGAGCCACGAGATCGCGCCGCGTTCCGTGTTCTCGTAGGTGACCTCGCCGGTTTCGCGATCGACCGACAGCCAGGCGTCACCACCCGGCTTGGGCATGCCGACATAAACGTCGGTGTCGGACCATTCGCCGGCCTTGCGCGAGACGGGCGCGCCGGTCTCTTTCTCCAGCCAGTCCGCGACCGGCTTGGGCAGGATCTTCGTCTTGCCTTCCAGCGGCGGCACGCCGAGCTGCGCGAGAAGTTCGGCCGGCAGTACCTTCTCGATCTGCGTGACGACAGGTTTGCCCTCGATCTCGCCGGCGTGGTTCAGCGTGATGCCGGTAAAGGAGAACAGCAGCATCCCGATCAGCGTTGCAGCGCCCGTGATCCAGTGCCAGATGCGAGCCTGCGTCATCCAGAAGAGACGGCGCACCTTGGCGCGGTGCGCCTTCTTCGCCGCTTTCTCAGCGGCGGCTGCGTCCCCAGACGCGCTCATGCGTATGTCCGACCCCTCGGCCATTCAGCTCCATCACGCCTTTGCGGGCGATACCGCTTCAGGGGGCGAGCGATACGCGAGCGGATAGCTAATTGCAACCCATTCTCATTTGCAAAAGCGGGAAAAACGCTTCTGTGATTGGGTTTTTGCTCAGGGTGTGGCGAGCAGCCGCTCGAAATAGATCAGCGGCGCGGTGCGGAAGACCGTGCGGCCTCGCTCGGTGTAGCCGCACTTCGCATAGAAGCCCCCGGCGCCGGCATCCGCATCAAACGCATCAAGCCGAATCGCGTGGCCAGGACCGTTGCGCCAGGTTCTCGCACGCTGCTCTGCATCCACCAGAAGCGCGCGGCCGACGCCCTTGCGCTGGACCGCCGGATCGATGGCCATGCTGGTCAGGTAGATCGGCGTCTTCACGCGGGTGAAAAAGCTCGGGTCGATCGCCCAGGGTTTGCGGGTGGACAAGGTCAGTGTGCCGACGATCGTACCTGCATCGGTCGCAATGATCACGCGGCCACGCTTCATCGCAAATTCAACGCCGTTCGCCGTCGTGTCGGACGACCACAGGCCCTTGCCGAAACGCGCCGTCAGGTCGGCGGCCGCGGCCCGGCGGACCGCCGCGATCTCATCAACGTCCGCGTCGACTGCCTCGCGGATCGATAGTTTCACGTCCGGCCTCCCCGGCGTCCCGGTGCGCACCTGAGGCAAACTTGCGCGGTTTTTGCCGCAGCGCCACCTCATGAAGATGGTCTGGCGCACAATTTTGCAGGACCAAAAAGAAAAGACGCGCGACCCGTTGAGGATCGCGCGCCTAATCAGTCGGCATTCATCAGGAACGATCGTCTTAGAACGTCCAGCGCACGCCGGCGTCCCAGCTCATGCCCTTCACCGAGATATCGGTGGCGTGGCCGAGCGTGTCGTTCATGTCGAACGTGCCAGCGTCAAAATAGCGGGCCTGCGCCGTCAGGAGCATGTTGCCCGCGATCGGCGTCGAGAAACCGGCCATCATCTGCCAGCCGATGTTGATCTTGTCGTTGTCGACGATCGTCACCGCCGCGGCATTGGGCGCCGTCGGCCGGGGACCGGCAAAGTCGACGTTCGCCCGCATGGCGCCGCCGCCGACGCCGACGAACGGCGTGATTCCCGGACCCATGTCGAAGTCCCAATAGGCGTTCGCCATCAGCGAGATGAGACCGACCTTGCCGTCGGCTTGACGCGTCAGGTTTGCTGGCTTGAACGAGGTCCAGGTGTTCACCTCATTCTTGGTCATGCTGAGCTCGCCTTCGAACCGCAGCGAGCCGTAGTCGAGACCGTAGGCAGCCGAGCCGCGCCAGTCGTCGTCCAGATCGAACGACATGACGATCGGATTGCCCGCCGAAACGCCGTTCTCGATGGTGGTGTTCGCGCTATCGATCCGCGTCCAGCCGATGCCGGCCGCCACGTAGGATTGTTGCGCCTGCGCCGCTCCCCCAGCGAACGCCGTCGCCAGCGTCGCTGCCGCGACGCCGATGCCCCATTTCAACATAAAGAAGTCTCCTAGATTTCCTGACCCCGATTGGCCCAACGGCCGGGGACTAATTTACACGTTTCGGTTCCATGACAAACGTGTGAACGCCCATAAGGCGAGCGTGCCGCTCCGTCAGCGCGTCTCAAAACCCTTTCAACTTGAGGCTTTCCGCTGCGGCGTGCATGAGTGGCGGAAAGACAACTCGCAGGACTAATCGAGGAATTTCATGGCGCACCGCACCTTTCTGAAGCTGGCCCTGCTGGGAGCGGTTTCGCTCGCCGCGTGTTCGACGACTCAGGGCCAGACGGGCGTAAGCGCCAGCGCAATGGCGATTCACCAACGCCTGCTGACGCTCGACACCCATCTTGATACGCCCGCCCTGTTCGACCAGCCGCGCGGCTACGACATCATGGTGCGACACAACGTCGATCGCGACGGCTCGCAGGTCGACTGGCCGCGCATGAATGAGGGCGGGCTCGATGGCGGCTTCTGGGCAATCTACATGGCGCAAGGCCCGCTGACGGCCGAGGGCTACGCCAGGATCCGCGACACGGCGCTGATCCGCGCGACGTCGATCCACAAGATGGTCGCGGCCCATCCGGACAAGTTCGAGATCGCGCTGACGGCGGCGGATGCGCCGCGTATAAATGCGGCGGGCAAGAAGGTCGTCTTCCTGTCGATGGAGAACTCTTACGAGCTGGGCGAGGACATTTCGCTGATCGACACCTTCTACAGGCTCGGCGTGCGGATGATCGGGCCGGTGCACAATGGCACCAACCAGCTGGCGGATTCGGCAAATCCCGGAACGGTGGGGAACAAGTGGGGCGGGCTTTCGCCGATGGGCAAGGCATTTGTGAAACGCGCCAACGAGCTGGGCATGGTGATCGATGGGAGCCACTCATCGGACGCGACCATCGAGCAGATGATCGATCTTTCGGCGACGCCGATCATTCTCTCCCACCATGGCGTGCGCGGTCTCAACGACCATCCGCGCAACCTGACTGATGCGCTGCTGAAGAAGCTCGCGGCCAAGGGCGGCGTGGCTCAGATGAACACGCTGTTTCTGAAGACCTTGCCGCCAGCGTCGGCTGAGCGCGTTGCGGGACTCAAGGCAATCAATGACAAGTACGGCCCGGCGGCTGCCCTGTCTGACGCGAAATACGCGGCCTATCTCGATGAGATGGAAGCGATCAACAAGGCGTATCCGGCGCCGCAGGCGGACTTCGAGGACTACATGAAGCAGATCCTCTACGCGATCAAATTGATCGGCGTGGATCATGTCGGCCTGGGCGGCGCGGACTGGGATGGCGGTGGCGGGCTCACCGGTTATCGCGACATCACCTTCATGCCGAAGGTCACCGAGCGCCTTCTCAAGGAAGGCTATTCGGAAGCCGATCTCGAGAAGATGTGGAGCGGGAACGTGCTGCGCGTGCTGAAGGCGGCGGAAGACTACAAGGCCAGCCTGCCGAAATAGGTCAGGCGCCGCCCGTCATAGCCTTCCAGGCTGACGCGACCACGACCGTGTCCTTCAACATGAAGAAGGACGTGAGCAGCAGGTAGCAGCCGAAGATCCGTTTCAGCTTGACGGGATCGAGGCTGTGGGCGGCGGCGGCGCCGAAGGGCGCGGTCAGCACGCTCATGGCCGTGATCGAGACCAGTGCGATCAGGTTGACGAAGCCGATGGAGCCGACCGGCAGGTTGGGCTGGCCGAAGCCAGTGATCATCGAACCAATGGCGCCAGGGACGGCGATGATCGTGCCGAAGCCCGCGGCGGTGGCCACGGCGCGGTGCATGTTCACACCGCTCATGGTCATGATGAGGATGGCCGGCGTGCCACCGCCTATGCCCAGCAGCGAGGAGAACGCGCCCAGGCCCGAGCCGAGTGCTGCGCGCGCCGGGCCCTTTGGAAGGTTCTCCTCTGTCTTGGTCTTGCGGCCAAGAATGCGGAAGATGAATTGCAGGCCCAGCGGGATCAGGAAAATGCCAAAGGCGATCTTCAGCTGGTTGCCGTCCATGAAGCTGGTAAGCGCGACGCCGGCGATGACGCCAGCCACGACCCAGGGCAGCCAGCCTTTCAGGATGTTCCAGTCGACCGCTCCCCTCTTCGCGTGGGCCTGAACGGAGCGGAGCGATGTGAAGAAGATCGTCGCCAGCGACGTGCCGATGGCGACGTGCATGATGTGCTCATTGCCACCGGTGTGCGGGAGCACGGTGAGAACCGCCGCCAGTGCAGGCACCACGACAAATCCCCCACCGATGCCGAACATGCCGGCGACGAAGCCGGCAAACAGGCCCGCGAGGAGCATGGAGCCGACGAGAAGTCCGTATTGCTGGAACGCCGCGCCTATCCAGTCAGGTTGAGACGCAACTTCCGCCATGTCGTTCAGCGCCACGCCACTCTTCCGGTCTGATTGCCGTTATTGATCCACGCGACTTCGCGCTGCTCGCTGAAGGCGGGCAAGGTTCGGAGGGGCCCAGAGCCTCCGAACCCTGCCGGGCGCCGCCATTTGCAGCGCCCGCGCCTCAAGGCCGACCACGCGGCAATGCGCCGCCGCATAGCCGCCCGTCCTAGAATGAGTAGGACAATCTCCCGTAGTAATAGCCGCCATTGAATCCGAACGGAGACAGCGACGACCACTGGTTCACATAGCCGTTGGAATTGAGGTTCAGTGATTCCTGCGCAACCCAGGCAGGCACCTTCGCCGGATACTCGTTGAAGAGGTTGTCGGCGCCGATCGCCAACGCCCAGCTGTCATCGATGTCGTAGGAGATTTCGAGGTCCGTCACGAAAGTCGTGTCGAGTTCGGTCGCATACCAGGTCGCGGTCTGCGGCGACTGCCCGATCGAACGGGCCGGACCGTTCGCGGTTTCAGTGAGGCTGACCGTGTACTTGCCGATCTCCCAGCGCGCTCCGAGATGGAAGCGGAAGGTCGGAGACGAGTTCTCGAAGTTGTAGGCGGTCGTCTTGCTGAACAGCGCAGGTTCGGGGCCGCTGGCGCCAACCAGCAACGCCGCAGGCGGCGCAGCAATACGGGTGACATGCTGTTCGGTGTAGTTGCCCGACAGCGTCCAGTCGACCGAACCCCACTCGTCGAAATCCGTCGAATAGGTGATGACGAGATCGGCTCCTCGCGTCTCGGTGTCGATGCCATTGATGAACATCGACGCGCCGATGCTCCACGAGGCGTTGGTATAGATGGTCGGATCGATCTGCACCCCGTTTGCTGCGATCGCCTGCACGACGGCCGGCAGCTTGGTCACGTTCGGGCTGGTGTTGGACGAGGCCCCCGTGAGGCTGCTCGATCCGATGATCCGGTCGTCGATCTCGATCTGGTAGGCGTCGAGCGTGATCGACAGCTCCGGCAGCGGATGGGCCACGAAGCCGATACTGAAGTTGGTGGACTCCTCGGGGCTAAGGCCGCTGCTCCCCAGCAGTTTCGCGCCCGGCGAGTTCGGGGCGAGCTGACCGCTGATGCTGGAAGGACCGACGTTGATCCCCGAATAATAGCCCTCCGCCAGTGTCGGCGCGCGGAAGCCAGTCGAGATCGTGCCGCGAAGCGCAAAGGCGTCGCTGAAGTCGTAGCGGCCTGTGAGCTTGCCGATCGTCGTGTCGCCGAAGTCGCTATACTTTTCATAGCGAACTGCAGCGTCGAGGGTCAGGCCGGGAATCGGCTTGGTGTCGGCTTCGAAATAGACCGCCCAGCTGTCGCGCTCGTTGTCACTGGCATCGCTTGGCGCAAATCCGTAGTAGGACTGCGAACCGCCCTTGTAATAGCTGATCGGGTTGCCCGCGCTGAGCTTGTAGCCATCGACGCGATATTCGGCGCCGCCGGCGAGCGTGACCGGTTCGGCGAACCCGACATCGACCTCATAGCTTCCATCGAAAGTCGTCGTCCACTGCCGTGAGTTGAACGTGCCGGCCAGGATGTCACGCGGCGTGTAGCCCGGTTTGTACGCTGTCGTGGGCGTCGCAAGGACTGACGTGTCGCGGTAGTAGTCGGCGTTGGCGGTGTTGACGACGGTGACCTTTACCTTGTCCTCGCCGTAGACCGAGCCGAAGTCCCAGTTGAAGCCGCCAATGCTTCCGGTGAACCCGGCGCCGTATGAATAGTCCTGCTCCACCGACTGCTGGCGCGGATCGAAGCCGAGCGGGAACGGGATGTCCGTGCGATTGCCAGCCGTGTCGACGGCCTTGCCGGTCACGACGTTGGGGAGCCGGTAGTTCTCGTGGGCTTCGCCTTTCTTGAAGCCGTACGAACCGAACGTGTAGAAATCGAGCGCGTCCGAGATCGTATAGCCGCCGTTGAAGCTCAGGACATCAACCCTGAGCTGCGGATCGCCCGCGATGCGGTTGAGATAGGGCCAGTCCGGCGCGGTCTCCACCTGCGGATAGGACCTGGCAGGACTGTTCACCGCGCCCGTGTTCCAGGGACCATTGACCACGCGCGGATCGAGTTCACCGCGGAAACTGTCGTCCCGGAATTTCGAGTCGTAGGTCAGGTTCATGTACGCGCCGTCGAAGGGCGCCCAGCCCGTGTTCGCCGAGACGTGATAGCTCTGCCCGCCGCCGTCGAAATATTGGCCGCCATCCAGCGATACCTTGCCGCCGGACGAGTCCGTCTTCTGGATGATGTTGATCACGCCTGCGATCGCATCCGAGCCATACTGGGCCGCCGCCCCGTCAAGCAGCACTTCGACATGGTCGATCGAGCCCGACGAAATGAAGCTGAGGTCGGCGCCCGCGCCCCCCTGGAAAGCACCGCCGAGCACGGCGAGGTTGGACGTACCGTGCCGGCGCTTTCCGTTGACGAGCACCAGCGCGTGGTTGGGGCTCAGACCGCGCAGCTTGGCTGACAGGGTGAGAGCCGCCGTGTCGCCGCCGAATGATTGCGCCGTGAAGGACGGCACATTCTGCGACAGCGCGATCCGCAGATCCGGTTGGCCGGTGCTCAGCAGGCTTTCGGAATCGAGCACGACGACTGGCGCCGGGCTGTCCGCCGCGGTCAGGCCTGTCGTCCGCGTGCCTGTGATGATGATGACATCCCGCTTCTCTTCAGACGGCGGCGCTGGAGTATCTGCTCCGCTTGGGTCTGGCGCGCTTTGCGCGAAGGCTGCGCCACCACCAACCAGCGCGGCGCCTGCAAGGGCCGCGCTCAAAATCCCCCGGTACATCAGTCTCGATTTCATTGTCGTCCCCGACTTGTGTTTTTGCTCTCCTCTTTCCTCCCGGTGGTCTTTTCGTTGTGACGATGAGGTCATCGCGGCCTGCACGGGGGAAGCCGAACCGCATTTGCGGTGCGTGAAATCGTGATGCTGTCGGATTGTCGGGCGCCCGCCTGTCGTGTGCGCAACGGGCAACAGGGCGACGCTGCGCACGCAGCCGCCCGACGCGAATTTTTCCTATCGCAGACAGGATTATGACAGCTTCGCCTCGAGGCGCCACAGCGCGGCATGCGAAGACCGCGAGGGAAGCCGATTCAGTTCACGCGCTGGTGAGGCCTTGTGCGCGCACGCACAAACGCTCGCCACATCAAGACGCTTCCACACGGTCGAAGGACCGATTTGCGCAAAATCTGCGCGCGTTTGCGCGATGAGCGACCATCGCCCGTGCGCGCACTGGACGCCGTTTGCGCACGATGTACCAAGAAGAGGCGCCGGGACGCGGCGCACCGCTCATGGAGAGATGTGTGAAACGCACAGCCCTTGTTCTGTCGGTTGCCCTTGCAGCGTTTGCAGCGCTGCCCGCGGCCGCGCAGGCAAAGTATGAGCCGCCGCGCACGCCGGATGGGAAACCTGACCTGCAGGGCGCGTGGACCAATTCGAGCATCACCACACTGGAGCGGACCAATGCTTCCCTGCCCCTCGTGCTGAACCCCGAGCAGGTGAAGCGCATGGAGGATACGCGGGCCATGCAGGCAGCTGCCGACGCCGCGCCGACGAAGACGCAGGTGGCGCCGGAAGCAGGCGGCAATATCGGCGGCTATAACCTCTTCTGGATCGACCGGGGCGAGAAGGTGGGCGTTGTTGCAGGACAGGCGCGCTCGTCCTGGATCACCGATCCGGCGAACGGGAAGATACCGTTTTCAGCAGATGGCCAGAAGCGCATCAACGCTATCCTGGCGAAGCGCAGCGAAGATGGCCCAGAGGGTATGAACCCGGCCGACCGCTGCCTCGTCGGCAGCCGTGGTTCAGGTGGCCCGCCCATGCTGAACAATCTCTACAACAATACCTACCAGATCGTTCAGACGCCCGGGGCGGTTATGATCGATGTGGAGATGATGCACGACGCGCGCGTCATCCGCATCGGTGAAGCGCAGAAACCCGAGGCGTTAAAGCAGTGGCTGGGCGACAGCGTGGGCCATTGGGATGGCGACACGCTTGTTGTGGTGACGAAGAACTGGAACCGCTGGCACGGAGATTATGAGCCGGTGTTCCTGTCCGAACAGGCCGTTGTCACTGAGCGGTTCACGCGCACGGGCAAGGACGAGATCACTTACGGGTTCGAGGTGAATGACCCGGCCTTCTACACCCAGACGTGGAGGGGCGAGATGGTGTTCACCCCTTCGAACGGTCCCGTCTACGAATATGCGTGCCACGAGGGGAACTACGCCCTGTGGCACATCCTCGAAGGCGCACGCGTCCTGGATGCGAAGGCGAAGTAGTAAACCTATTGCATGGGCCTACTACTTGCCGGGCTTACTTCACGTAGGCGCGGACCACGGCTTCGAGGAAGTCGCGGCCTTCGTAAAGGGACTTCACGCGGATCTTCTCGTTGAGGCCGTGGGCGTTGGTTTCACCCGCGGTCGAGAACATGCCGCTCATGCCGTAGGTCGGGATGCCGGCGTTCATGAGGAAGCGGCCATCGGTGGCGCCGGCCGTCATCAGCGGTGCAATCGGAACGCCCGGCCACATCTTCTTCGCAGTCTCGCGCACGGGGGTCATGATTTCATCGGTGAGTTCGGGCGGCGAGGAGCCGTCACGTCGCTTGACGATCGAGACCTTCACTTCTGTGTCGCCCACGGCCTTCTCGAGCGTTTCCTTCACCTGTTCCGGCGTCGTGCCCTGCATGACGCGGCAGGATAGCGTGGCGGTGGCGCGCTGTGGCAGCGCGTTGGGTGCGTGGCCTGCCTCGATCTGCGTGGCGACGCAGGTGGTGTGGACGGCGGCGTTGTAGGACGGGTCTTTCATCACGCTGGCGAGCGCCGCCTGGTCGTTTGGGTTCTTGGCTACGGCCGTCATCGCAGCGCCGGTTTCGCCGCCGATCAGCGGGCCAGTGACGCGGAAGTATTCGCGCACGACCGGCGTGATCTGGATCGGGAAGGACAGTTTCGAGACTTTGTCCATCGCGCCCATCAGGCGGTAGATCGCATTGTCTGGCGTCGGACGCGAGGAGTGGCCGCCCGGATTGGTCACTTCCATCTGGTAGACCTGGTGGATCTTCTCGCCCGCCTGCACCTGCAGGACCAGCGGCTTGCCGTCATCCGACATGAGGCCGCCGGCGCCCTCGTTGATGGCGAAAGCCGCATCGATCAGCTGGCGCTTGTTCTGCACGATGTAGTCGACGCCGTTGACGCGGTTCGAAGTTTCCTCCCCGCAGGTCAGCGCCATGATGAGATCGCGCTTCGGCTTGAAGGACTTTTCCTGCTTGAGGCGGATCATCAGGTCGAGGAAGACGGCGGCCATTGCCTTGTCGTCGCTCGAACCGCGGCCGTAAAAGAAGCCGTTCTCCTCGATCAGTTTGAACGGATCGCGCTCCCAGTCCTCGCGATGAGCATCGACCACGTCGATGTGGGCGAGCAGCAGGACGCCCTTCTTTGTTGCGCCGGGCGCGCGGATGCGCGCAACGATGTTGCCGTCATCCGGCTTGCCATCGGGGATCACCAGCTGGACGTCATCGCCCGCGAAGCCTGCCGCCTTCAAGCGGCCTTCGACAAGCGTGACCATTTTCGTGCACGAGCCGGTTCCGGCGGATGTGTCCGTCTCCACCATCTCCTTGTAGATGGCGCGAAACGCCGTGCGGCCAGCGTCCTGCTGCTGCGAGAGCGCCGCGGGTGTAATGGCGGCTACAGCGGCAAGCGAAACGGCGATCATCCTGAAACGCATGTGAACCCTCGGAATCTGTTGCAGGTTCAATGTCACGATGAGATGCCGATAGACAAGTGTGTCCCACCTGACGCGCGGAAAACTCTGATCCCGCTACATCTCCATCAGCGCGACGACTGGCGGCTGATGCCTGCCAGACCAAGCTGGCGCAGGCGGGAGTCATATCGCTTCACGGCAGCATGGCTCTCCCGGACCATTCGCTGAGCCTCCGGCTTTGCGAGCATCGAGACAGCGCGCATCCGTCCCTTTTCGTCTCGAAACACCAAGCCGAGTTTGATCAGGCTCTGCACCTTTCGGCGGACTGTTTCGCGCGGAAGGTTCACCCGTTCGGAGACGAGAAGCATGGAGATCGAACCACGAAACTCTTCTGGCGCGACAGCTACCGCTTTGGCGGAAGCCGGCGTCGTGGGATCCAGCAAGAGAGGACGCATCGTTGCCTCGTTGATGCAAGCGAGGATGACAATGCTTTCGAGATCCAGATTGAAGCCGATCTGGAGTTCGTGAACGAGATCGAGAAGCAGTTCAAAACCCGCGAAGGCCTTGGAGCGAAGTTCGCGCATGTGTCTCCCTCCGGCGGCGCCCAGTTTGGGTAAGCGTCTTCCTCGCCAGGTTAAATGCGACGCGTGCAGCAAATACCCAAAATGGGGCGGCGCGTTCGGGGAAGCCCCGGAGACGGAAGTGTCCGTTTACAATGCGCAGCTAGCCGTTGTCCCGCGGGACATGGCGGAAAAGCATGGATGAAATTTCCAAGGACCACGGCGCGGAAAAAGTCCACGCGCTGAGATGCCGAAGCTGCGCAAAGCTTCATCGCGTGAAGGAAATGCCTCGCGATTCAAGCGGAAGGCTAGCTCTCTTTTTCAGGTTCACCTGCCTTGGGTGCGGGGTCAGCGACGTGACATATTTGGACGACATCATCGCATATCCCTCAACCGAATTGGCCGCTGGCAAAAGGCCGACCGCCAGCAGGGGAATTCGTACCGCGGTAGCGCGCGCTCGCACATCAGCGAATGAGAATTCGTCGCAGACGCTAGGCGCTGCAAGCGCTACCCGTTGTGGGGCATTGCCCTCGCTCCCACTGCTTCCCTCAATCGCCGGATTGTCCAAGGGAATGAAGTGACGCACGCGGGTGAACGGGGAAGCGAGCGCAACATCAACAAGACCCTTCAGGCCATGATGCAAACCCAGACCCACACGCGCGCCGTCCCTGAAATCATCTGGTGCAGGATGTGTGGAAAGATTCACCGCATTCGTGAACGAAGTGTCGGACTGGATGGGACGCCCGCGCAGCGCTTTGTGCTAGCTTGCGTTCAGTGCGGCAAATCCGAAATCCGCTCGGCAGACGACATCATGTCCTACTCGAACCTGAGACAGCGAAGCTGACAACTTTCTCCGGCTCTCATGCCCAGCAGATGCCGGTGAGCATGCCCTGTTTCGTCAGCAGGACCTGCTTCTTCGAGCCGTCGAGATTGCTGACGCCGACCGTGCCTTCGAGATTGGTCCACGCGATGCGCTTGCGCGGCAGGTCGAGCGCGACCCCGATCGCTTCGCCGAGATCGCGGAGCAGGATTGTGCGATCCATGCGGGTGGCGGGATCGTAGTTCGCGGACGGATCCATCGGCGCGCGCGAGAGCGTGTTGTCGCCGCGATCGGTCCAGTAGAGCGTGCGCGTTGAAAGATCGAGGTCGAGATCGATCGGTTCAGGCATGCGCGAGAACAGGGTGACCATGTCACGGCGGTTAGTTGGCGTTGAGCCCGTGGGCGTCGCCATATTCATGCGGCGGATGAGGCCCTGCCCCGCATTGTCGCCGCCCTTCTGCGTCCAGTAGATCTGGCCGCGTGCTGGATCCAGCGCGATGCCGACGCACCAGCGGGTTTCATCGCCCTTGTCGGTGACGGGATTGCCCGTGACGATCAGCGTTTCGAGCTGCGAACCGTCGAGATTGCAGCGCTGGATCGCCATGCCCTCGCGGTCGGACCAGTAGAGCTTGGCCGCAGTCTCATCGATCTTGAGTTGTTTCGGCGTGAACGTGTCGCCAGGGCGGACGATGGTCGTGAGGTTCGAGCCGTCCTTCTCACAGCGCATGATGTAGCCGTCACGTTCCGCCGCGCGGCCCATGTTCGTCCAGAAGATCTGGCCGGTCGCGGCATGGATGGCGATGCCATCATTGACGCCGGGCGCGCGCGAGCCGTCCTTGGGCGAGTTATCGACCAGCGTGGTAGGCGCCGTCGCAGTTGGATCGAAGGTGAAGACCTTCGCCTGACCGAGATAGAAGAGCTTTGGCGCCGGACCCGCGGCCTCGCCAAATGTCGTGCATCCAGCGAGGATGGCGCTTCCGGCCAGGCCGGCCGCAAATTCCCTGCGGGTTGGCATATGTCTCTCCCTCCACCCGGCTCTGCGGCCGGTTCGTTCAGGAGAGGATAGCCGGATCGCGCTCGCCCGCCACCGCCTGCTGGTAGCAGCTGCGTGAGGACTACTTGTCGTCCTCGTGCGGCCAGAGACGGAATTCGAATTCCATCCGGTTCTGCTGGCCGCGCGGATTGTCGGTCCGGGCGTCGGCAAAGGAGTTGGGGTTCCGATCGTCCGTCTGGATGCGCACGTGCTTCATCAGCTCACAGCCGCCGAGCGCCGCCAGCAGCACAACCAAGCCAAGTCTTTGAAACGGCCCGACCGTTCGGTTCATCGCCACCACCTCGTCCACCAGGGTGAATATCCCTATCCCAGATATTTATTGCTGTAAAACAGTAATTTCTATATGCAGAGCGAAAATCTTTTCGGGAGGTGGCATGAAAGCGCTCAACTCCAATGAGAGGCCGGAGCGAGCTGCTTGATCGCTTTTGAAGAAGGCTGGGTGCGTCCCGTTTTGTCGGGTTACCGTTGGGTTCCTACACTCAACAGACCCGGAGACGCACCCATGGGTTATGATTACCACATTGGAGTCGACTACCACAAATCCTACAGCCACATCGTCGTCCAGGACGCCGGCGGCAAGATGCTCCGCTCAGGTCGCGTCAGGAACGACGGCGAGTCGGTTGCATCCTTCCTCGGCCCCTATCGCGAGAACGCGCATGCGGTCATGGAGGCAACCCGCAACTGGAGCGTGATGTACGACTGGCTGGATGAGATCTGCGACGAGGTCGTCCTGGCGCATCCGCTTAAAGTGAAGGCCATCGCGGAAGCCAAGATCAAGACGGACAAGATCGATGCAACGATCCTGTCTCACCTGTTGCGCGCCGATCTTGTGCCGAGGGCGCATGCACCCAGCCATCGGGCCCGGGATCTGCGATCAGCCCTGCGCGAGAGGATGTTCTTTGTCCGCCTGCGCACCATGGTGAAGAACCGGATCACCACCACCTTCGATCGTTATCCGGAGGAGACCGCCCAGCTCAGCAAAGTCACGGACCTCTTCGGCGTATCTGGCAGGAAGCATCTTGCCGCTCTCAAGGTGTCTGAGCTCGACCGCATCCAGATCGATCGCGGCGTCGCCTTCGTCGATACCCTCAATCAGCAGATCAAGGACTGCGAGCGCACGATCAAGCTGCTCTCCAAGGGCAATGCCAACGTCCGCCTCCTCAAGACCCTGCCAGGCGTTGGCGAGTTCTTCGCGCGCCTTATCGATGCCGAGATCGACGACATTCATCGCTTCGCTTCTGCCGAGAAGCTGGCCGCCTACGCCGGCATCGTCCCCTCGACCTATTCCTCGGGCGGCAAGACGTTCAACGGCAGGATCATCAAGCAGGGCAATAAATGGCTGCGCTGGGCGTTCGTCGAAGCGGTCATTCCTGCGATTACCCACGATGTTGAGCTCAGGGCCTATTATGAGCGCCTCAAGGCCGCCAAGGGCGCCAACCGCGCCAAGGTGGCGACGGCGCGCAGGCTCCTGACCATTGCATTCCGAATGTTGCGTGACGGCCGCTGCTACGAGCAGCGCAGCGCCAACAACGCGGTAACACTATCCCGGCTGTCCTGATGATGTCCTAGCGGGTTCGGCAACGCTGAACTGCGCTCTTCGGGAGGATGGGAAGCCGGGGCCGAACGCCACTATGCGGGCCGCTCATGACGGGCGGGCGCGGATTGGAGAATGGCTCAAGAGCCGGGGACCAGACGCCTGGTCCTGCAAATCAACTCGTCCCCATCGGCGCCGATGCGGACACTGGAGCGAAAGACCCAAGGTATCTGCCAGACAATCGGCGCAAATCACCCTTGTGGTCTTTCATTGGAGGCCATCATGGCCGCGGATGAAACGCCGGCGCTGAAGCCGCCCTCGGTTCGGGTCGTCTGGTTCGCCAGGATCATGGAGTGGTTGTGCTGGCTTGGCATAGCGGGTGTCGCCGTGATCGGCGTGCTCGCCACCTTCCAGGCGTTTCCCGAAGGCTGGGTCGTGCGGGAAAGCAACGAGTCGGCGCTGGTCAACGCGACGATCGCCGTGAATGACCCGGCCCACCCCAACGCGACAGCTGAACTCCAGCAGGACCTGGTCTATCGCCTGGCCCTGCTGCTCGGGATCGGGCTGTTCGTCTGGGCGCTATGGAGCGCGCGGCGCATCTTCGCGGGCATCGGACGCGGCGAGTATTTCGCGAAAGGCACCATTCTCGGCGTGCGCAACTTCGCGCTGGCAGTCCTGCTCTATATGACAGTGGGCCCGGTGGTCCGCACTCTGGCGAGCGCACTCTACATGGCGCGCTTCGAGCACGGCATGTTCACGCTACAGTTTGCGCTCAGTGGCACGCTGATGCTGATGCTGATCTTCAGCGGCGCGGTGGCGCTGGTATCGACCGTGATGGCGCATGCGGCCGAGATCGACGAAGAAAACAGGCAGTTCGTCTGATGACCATCAAGGTGACACTCGCTGTCGTGATGGCGCAGCGCAACGTGAAGTCGAAAGACCTCGCCGAGCATGTCGGGATCACGGAATCCAACCTGTCACTGCTGAAGCAGGGCAAGGTGAAGGGCGTGCGTTTCGATACGCTAGCGAAGATCTGCGACTATCTCGACTGCGAGCCTGGCGACATTCTCGGGCGCGACAAGGCTGGCTAGCTATGGCTCGTGCGGGTTGAGCCAGTGGATGCCGATCTCCTGCACGAACGGCGTCGCGGCGCGGATGGCCGGCTCGTCTGACGAATGCAAGCCTTCGCCCATGATCGACGTGTCGGTGACATCATCGGGGATGCCGAGGCGCACAACAGTCCGGCAGCGGGGAACAGGCTCCTGCAGCGGGCCGCCATGCCAGTCGGTGACGTAGCCGCCATAGTCCCAGCCGAAGCCGGCGAGCTTGAAGCCCTTCCCGCCATTGAGCTTCTGCACCGTGTCGATGCCGTCGCCGAGATTGAGGCCGGCCGGACCGGTCCATTGGGAAGTGTCGCCGCGGATGGTGACGCTGATCAGGCCGGTGCGCTCCTCCTCGTTGGCGAAGGAGACTTCAACACGCATCGTTGCATCAGCGGGATAGATCGCCGTCACATTGACCTTCTCGCCTTCCGGCCCGTCACGGGTCTCGGGCACGACGGCCTTGGCGCCGAAGACCTGCATCAGCGAGGCGGCGGTCGCATCCGGGGTAAAGGGCGGGCCGCAAAGGACAGTGAGGCTGTCTGCGGCGGTTGCAGGAATGCGGATGGCGGGTGTCCCGGCGGCAGGTGTTTCAGGCGCAGCGGCTGGGCCGGCTGCATCCTTTGGTCCGCCGCATGCCGCCAGAAAGGCCAGCGCCACACCGCCAAGCACGATACGCATCCACATCCTCCGTTGCGCGGGCGGAAGCTGTCGCAAGCCGGTGCGGCTGTCCACTCCGCAAGGCGCCTGTTGACCCAAAGTTAGAAAAAGTCGGCGGCCATGACGGTACGCACGGCTCCGGTATCGACAGAAACCATCAATACGTCACCCGCCTTTGCGTCCCGGAATACGCGCTTGTCCGGAGGCCGCCCGTTTACAGCCACAACGACATCGCCAGCCTTCAACCCAGCCGCCATTGCCGGACTGTTGGCGCCGATGTGCACGATCCTGCGGCCTTTTGGATGCTCCTCACTGCTGATCCCGACATAGGTTTTTTCGAACGGATTGGTGAAAACCCGATTGTCCGGCTTCAGGTGAAGCTGCATGCGCGGTCCATCAAGCGTGACGGTAAAGCGAGCGAGCGCAGGCGCACCAATTGTAAGGTCGTAATCGCTGAACGGTCCGCCGTCTTTTGCCACCAATTGCGCGGGCAGGTTCTTCAACTCGAACTGGCCAAGAGATATCGACCGAACGGTGAGCAGCTTGTCCTCGGAAAGAACCAGCCGGCCATCACCCATTTTATATGATGCCTGTGTCGTCCAACTGCGGCCTTCGGAAATCCAGCGATCTGTCGCAGCGCTCCGTCGTATCACGAGTGCGTTCGAGCAGCCCAGATCGACAAGCGCCTTGATCGGCGGACCGTTTTCGATGGACGCATCGACAACGTGGTGATCGGCCTGCAGGGTAATCGGCAGCGTTACGTGATCGCCCAGTATCTCGAACTTCACGTCAGGTGGCAGAATGGTGAATCGCTTGCCCGCAGAGCTGTAGACGGTCGCCAAGCGATCAAGCAGCGGCCGCCCGATCATCAATCGAACCGGCCCCTGTTCGGATAGAATACTCGACATGTCGAGCAGCAAGGGCTTTTCGATGTTAGCATCGAGCCACCCCATCTTCATCTTGAAGGTGCCTTCCAGCCGGATACCGCCGCCCCATGGGGTCTTGCCGGACGCTGTAAGCCCTTTTTCTTCGGCGTAGCTGGTATCAACCATCATCGCCATTGAACCGTTGTCGAGTATGGCGCGAACCGGATCGCCGTTGATCGTCACCGAAACGATAAAGTGGCCCGTTTCGTTCGTTTCCATTGGCAGGGAAGTCAAGTCCTGGCCCCACGCTTCCGGCTTCAGGACCGCCAGCGATGCGCCGCCAGCAATCAACGCGCGGCGATTGACGTGCAATCCTGCCATGACGGACTCCCGACCCTGTTCGGAAGTCTTGCCGCTTCGGCATAACGCCGCAAGGCGGGGATTTCCCGTCCGTCAGGATACTGAATTTTTGTCCACGGGGGGCGGGTTCGGCTTGACCGGAGGCGAGGCTCCCGCAGAACTCCGGACTGATGTCGCGTGCGATCTACCGTCCATCCGGGGAAGTGCTGGGCCGTCCGCGGCCTGGAGGCCTGTACATGTGGGCGCTGGCCATCGTGGTCGGCGTGCTGGCGTCGCTCGGCTTCGTGCTGATCCTGAATATCGTCGACTACGCACAGTTCCTGGCGTTCAGGGCGCCGGTGGGGCGGCTGTCGTCGACGCTGGTGAGTTTGCCCTGGTGGAGCGTGCTCATCGGGCCGATCGTCGGCGGCGCCATCATCTGCCTGTTACTCCGGCTTGGAATATCGATGGGGTGGGGACCGGCTCCGCGGCCTTACGGCCTGCAGGATGTTGTGCAGCACAGGCGGCTGCGCGGCTCGATCCGTTCGACCACGCTGTCGCTGCGTGACGCTTTTCTGTCTGTGCTGGTCGCGATCGTTTCGCTGGGCTGGGGCGGCAGCACGGGGCGCGAAGAGCCGGCAGGCCATCTTGGCGCAGCGCTGGGTCTGTTCACGGGGCGCCTGCTGGGACTCAATCTTGGCGCGCGCCGGATGCTGCTCGGCATGGGCCTCGCAGCTGCCATCTCCGCGGCGCTGCATGCGCCAATCGCAGCGGTGTTCCTGGCGCGCGAGCTGGTGCTGAAGCAGTTGCGGATGACGCAACTTGGTCCGGTCGTCGTCGCTTCGGTCACGGCGTGGGCGTTCGCGAAGTGGCAGATGAATGGACGGCCCATCATCGACATCCCGCCTGTTGGCGCGATTGCACCGCAGGCGCATCTCGCGGCGCTGATCGCACTGCCGCTGTTCATCATGTTTGCCTACCTGGCCACCGTGATCTGGGCGCGTGCGCCGATGATGACGGCGACTGCCGCTGCGCGGATCGGACTGCCGCTGTGGCTGCTGCCCTTCTTCGGCGGGGTGGCGCTTGGCGTGATCGCGCTGGCTTTTCCGGAGGTGATCGGCATCGGGTACGAGCCGCTGAGCGCGGCGTTGGGCGGCAATTACCGCGCGGAGCTGATGCCCGTGCTTGCTGTCGCCAAGATCGCGGCGGCGGCGGTCACGTTCTCGTTCCGGTGGGGCGGCGGGCCGATTGCACCTGCGCTGTTCGTCGGCGCGATGATCGGATCGAGCCTCTCCGTGGTTGCCGGTCTCGCTTTCGGGATTGCCGCGCCACAGATCTATTTCGGACTGCTAGGCATGGCGGTGGGCGTCGCTGTGCTGCTCGACGCGCCCGTGACGGCGGCGCTGCTTGCGTTCGAGCTTTCAGGATCGAGCGAGGTTGGCGGGGCTAGCCTGCTCTGCGCCTACGCCGCCTCCATGGCCGTGCGCCGCTTTGCGCCGGCCCCGGCCGAGGAAACCAGCCAGACACTGCGCTGGCGCTGATCGCGGACCTCCCCTATCGTCCCGGTCAGGGAAGAAACGGTCGAGGGCGCGCAATGAACACCGAACAATCGGGATCGCCGCAAACGCCGGCGCGCTCAGGCGCGCTGTGGGCGCTGGGCGTGTTCGCGGTTCTTTTTGTTCTGTTCTTCTTCCGCGCCGTCCCGCTGACACTCGATCCGCTGCGGGCGACGAACGGGGCGGACCAGTTCGACGCCGTGCGCGCGATCGACCGGCTCGGCAAGGTGCTGGATGGCACGCCGCATCCGGTGGACTCCGCGCCACTGGATGGGGTTCGCTCACGACTGCTGCAGGAGATCGTGACGCTCGGCTACCAGCCGCAGGTGAAGGCGACCAACACCTGCCGCGGTTCGATCTCGGGTTCGTCGATCCGCTGCGCGCTGGTGCAGAACATCTATTTCACCGCAGGGCCCAAAACCGGCCCCGCCCTCGTCCTCACCGCGCATTATGACAGCGTGCCGGCGAGCCCCGGCTTCGGCGACGATGGCGTTGGCGTCGCCGTGTGGCTGGAAGTCGCGAAGCTGCTGAAAGAGCATCCGCCCGAAAAGCCGGTGATGTTCCTGATCACGGATGGCGAGGAGACGGCGCTGCTCGGCGCACAGGCCTTCGTCAACGCGAAGGCTGACTATGGCGTCGAAGTCGGCCGCATCATCAATCTCGAGGCGCGCGGCGTGCGCGGGCCCGCGATGATGTTCGAGACAGGCCATCCCAATGCCGGCATCGTGTCTGACTGGGCGAAGAACGGCGCGCGTCCCTTCTCCAACTCGATGATGACGGCGGTCTATGAGCTGCTGCCGAACTCCACCGATCTGACCGTCCACCTGCGCGATGGCTCGACTGGCATCAACATCGCCATCGCGGATGGCCTCGACTTCTACCACACCAACCAGGACGACCTGGCGCATCTCGACCGCGCCAGCGTGCAGCACATGGGCGACCAGGCGCTTGGCGCCGCCCGCGCCTTCCTCGCGGCGGACTGGGGCGTGGACAAGGATGGTGGCGAGATCGCCTATTCCGACGTCGCCTCGCGCGTGTTCGTGCAGCTTCCTGAAGTGTTCACGCTGGTCCTGCTGGGCCTGTGTTTCGGCGTCTCGGCGATGCTGATGGTGCGGCCGACACGTGCAGGCGGATGGCAGAAGCTTGACTGGCGCGCCTTCGTGCTGCCGCCGGTCCTTGCCATTGCCGGCGGGCTGATCGCCTTCCTAGCGCAGTTCGGCATTTCGTTCCTCCGTCCGGAGCCGACCTTCTGGACGGCCTATCCGCAGGCGCTGAACATGACGATCTTCGCAGGCGTGGTGCTTGTCGGCGGGCTCGCCCTCACCTTCCTGGCGCCGAACGCAAAACGTGAAGCGCTCTTTGCCTCGGGCTGGTTCTGGTTCCTCATCGTTGGGATGGGGCTTAGCTTCGCGAAGGCCGGCTTCTCGATGATGTACCTGATACCGGGCGTCGTGTTCGTCGTCGCGGCTGCAATCGGCTGGCTGGCGCCGCGCTTCCAGCTGATCGCATACAGCGTCGCCGGCGCGATGCTGGTCCTGATCTTCTTCCCGCTGCTCCACCTGCTCGACGTGATGATGGGGCTGGGCATGGCGGCCATGTTCGGCGTCGTCGAGGCAATGGTGCTGGCGCCGCTTCTGGCCATCGTGGGCGGCCTCCGGCACGGCAAGGGCCTTGTGCTCGGCGCCCTTGGCGTGGCGTTCGCGGCAGGACTCGTTGCGACGGCCGTGGTTCCTGCCTACAGCGTGGAGCGTCCGTTACCGCTCAACTTCACCGCGCACTATGACATGGACGAGAGCAAGGGGGCGCTGTTCGCCGGCGCTCGCGCGGGCGCGCTGCCGAAGGCGGTGAAGGATCAGCTGAAGGTCGGCGAGATCGCCTCCCCGCCCGGTGCTGCCGCCAATCTCGCCGCCAAACCAATCTCGTTCGCGCCGCCTGCGCCCGCAACCGCGACTGTGGTCAGCGACACGGCGACAGCCGACGGCAAGCGCAGTCTGAAGCTGCAACTCGCAGCGCCCGGCGCACGCGTTGTCCGCCTGCGCATACCCGCCGAGGCGCATCCAACGCAGCTTTCCTATGGCGACAAGCCCATCGCCATGCGCGAGCCGCAGAATGGCTACTACATCGTCGAGATCGTCGGCCGTGCTGCCGACGGCGCAACCCTCGACCTGACGCTTGAACCGTCGAAGGACGCGTCCGCAAAGAAGCCCAGCTGGATCGTGCAGGGAATCTGGACGCAGCTGCCGCCCGACGCGAAACCACTTACGGATGCACGGCCGGATACCGCCGTCCGCATCCAGGACGGCGACGTCACGGTCACGACGCGGAAGCAGCAGTTCTGACGGCGGAATAATCCCCGTCATTCCTGTGCAAATCTGTCGCGCCTAACCACTCGCTAACCATTGCCGCGCCACACCGTGACACGCGCAACGGCTGGTCATAGCTTTGCGCTGCACTGACCCGAAAAACTGCGAGATGAGGTAGTAGATATGTCCGGCAAAGATCCGATCGTTGTCGCCCAGATTGCCCGCATCATCGCAAAGGAGCTCGGGGTCGGCGAAGGCCAGGTCGCCGCAGCGATCCAGTTGATCGAGGAAGGTGCGTCGGTTCCCTTTATCGCGCGCTACCGGAAGGAGCGTACGGGCGGTCTCGACGATACGCAGCTGCGCACGCTGGCCGAACGCTTCGAATATCTCGCCATCCTGAACGACCGCCGCGAAGTCGTGCTGCGCTCGATCAGCGAACAGGGCAAGCTGACGCCGGAACTCGAAAAGCAGATCCGCGCTGCACAGACGAAAGTCGAACTCGAAGACCTCTATGCGCCCTACCGCCCCAAGCGCCGCACCAAGGCATCGATCGCGAAGGAAGCCGGGCTCGAACCTCTGGCCGATCGCCTGCTCGCCAACCCGGCGCTCGATCCCGTGGCCGAAGCGCTGAAATACATTTCCGCCGACAAGGGCGTGGAAAACTCGGAAGCCGCGCTCGAAGGCGCGCGCAACATCCTGATCGAGCGCATGGCGGAAACGCCCGCGGTCGTTGGCGCGATCCGCGAGAAGGTCTGGGGCGGCGGCCGCCTCGGCTCGGCGCTCGTGAAGGGCAAGGAAGCCGAAGGCGCCAAGTTCTCCGATTATTTCGAATTCGACGAGCCGATCGCCAACATGCCGTCACACCGCGCGCTCGCGCTGCTGCGCGGCGAGAAGGAAGGCATCCTCAAGATCGATCTCGACCTGCCGCATGACGAGAAGCAGCGCCATCCGGCCGTGACCAGCATCATGTCTGCCTTCAACATTACCGACAAAGGCCGTCCCTCCGACGAGTGGCTGGCCGAAACGGCGCGCCAGGCGTGGAAAACGCGCCTTTCCGGTTCGACCCAGGGCGACCTGATCGACCGCGTCAAGGAGAAGTCGGACGCCGAGGCGATCCGCGTCTTCTCGCGCAACATGAAGGACCTGCTTCTTGCAGCGCCCGCTGGCCACAAGGTGGTGATGGGCGTCGACCCGGGCATCCGCACGGGCTGCAAGGTCGCGGTGGTGGACGCCACGGGCAAGCTGCTCGAGACGACCACGATCTACCCGCACGAGCCGAAGAAGGATTGGGGCGGCTCGCTCGCCACGCTGGCCGTTCTGGCGAAGAAGCATGGCGTCGAGCTCGTGTCGGTCGGCAACGGCACGGCGAGCCGCGAAACGGACAAGCTCGTCGCCGAGCTGTCTTCCAAGATGCCCGACCTCAAACTCACCCGCGTGATGGTCTCCGAGGCGGGCGCGTCGGTCTATTCAGCCTCCGAACTCGCGGCGAAGGAATTCCCCGATCTCGACGTCAGCCTGCGCGGCGCTGTCTCCATCGCGCGCCGCCTGCAGGATCCACTGGCGGAGCTGGTGAAGATCGAGCCGAAAGCCATCGGCGTCGGCCAGTACCAGCATGATGTCGATCAGAACGCCCTCGCCCGCTCGCTCGACGGCGTAGTGGAAAGCTGCGTCAACGCCGTGGGTGTCGACGTGAACACCGCCTCCGCCGCCCTCCTCGCGCGCGTGTCGGGCCTCAACACGGCGGTCGCCGCCAACATCGTCACCTATCGTGACGAGAACGGCCCCTTCAAGGCGCGCACGGGCCTCAAGAAAGTCCCGCGCATGGGACCGAAAGCGTTCGAACAGGCGGCGGGCTTCCTCCGCATCATGGATGCCAAGAACCCGCTCGACGGCTCGGCCGTCCACCCGGAAGCCTATCCGGTCGCCGAGCGCATCGCGGAGAAATCCGGCCGCCCGCTCAAGAGCATCATCGGCGACAAGGCCTTCCTCTCGGGCCTCAACCCGAAGGACTTCGCTGATGAAACCTTCGGCGTGCCGACCGTCACCGACATCATCGCCGAACTCGTGAAACCCGGTCGCGACCCGCGCCCGGAATTCAAGACCGCGACCTTCGCCGACGGCATCGAGAAGATTTCCGACCTCAAGATCGGCATGAAGCTCGAAGGCACGGTCACCAACGTTACGGCCTTTGGCGCATTCGTGGACATCGGCGTCCACCAGGACGGCCTCGTCCACATCTCGGAGCTGGCCGACACGTTCGTGAAAGACCCGCACGACGTGGTGAAGGCCGGCGACGTGGTGAGCGTGCGCGTGAAGGAGGTCGATGCCGACCGCAAGCGCATCGCCCTCTCCATGAAGCGCGAAGTCTCCGGCACACAGGGCGCCCACGGCGCTCCGCCGAAATCGCAGGGCAAGCAGCCGCAGAAATCCGGCCCGCAGAATTATTCGGCAGGCCCGGCCAAGTCGGACGATTCCAGCAACCCGTTCGCGGCGCTGAAGAACCTGAAGCTGAACTAGCGGTCGCCGCCTGAAGACTGGTAGGATGCGCGCATGAAGACCAAACGCGCCTTTGCAGCAATGATCGCCGGCGCCGTCATTGCGCTCGCTGCCTGCGCCGGACAGCCTCCGGCGGGCCAGGCTGAGGCAAATGGATGGAAAGGCGTTGCAACGCCGAATGCCGAGCTGGTGAAAGCCGGCCAGGAAATCGCGCAGAACAACTGCGCCTCCTGCCATGCGCTGGGCGCAAGCACGAAAAGCCCGCTCGCGGATGCGCCTCCGTTGCGTGAAGTTCTCAACGGTTATGAGGACGACGAAGTCCTCGCCTACCGCTTCATCGAAGGCATGCGCGTCGGCCACAACGAGATGCCGCTGTTCAATTTCGACGTACGCGGCGCAGACGCCCTGATCGCGTATCTCCGAAGCATTCGCTCCTGATTTCATGGGGCTTGCCAATGATGGCTGGCGCTTGACTCGGTCAAGACGATATGACAAGTTTGCTTTGCATTTTGCAAAGGGGGCCTGTCATGCTCCGGAAGGGTTGGGCTGCGCGATTGCCGCTCTGGGTCTATGGCGCGATCGCGGGGCTGCTGATCTTCGTCCTGATCGTCACATGGCCGCGCACGGATACGTTCTCGCGTGCTGAACTTCTGATCCCTGCGGTGTTCTGGGCCGCCACCTTCATCATCATTGGATTGCAGCGGCGGTCGGCCAGGTCTTGAATGCGACGGTCATGAAAGGGGACGTCATGCCATCCATCAGAAAGTCGATCGCTGCGCTGCTCGCCGCTGCGGCGCTGTTCGCGCCAGCCGCCGCCGCGCAGGCGAAAGAGCCGGGCCTGCCCATGTGGGTGATCCGCGACGCAGACTCCACCCTCTACATCACCGGCACCGTCCACATGATGCCGGAGGGCGTGAAGTGGGACAGCGACAAGCTCAAGGCCGCGATCCGGGAGTTGAAAGAGCTCTGGCTTGAACTTCCCATGGGCTCCGATCCGATGAAGTTCGCGGCCGAGTCCGCGCCGATCCTCATCCGCTATGCCCTCTCATCCGGGCCGCCCCTGTCGAGCCGGCTGACGCCGGAGGAGATGAAGAAGCTCAATGCCGCTATCACCAAGTCGGGCGCGCCCTCGCAGATGACAATGGCCGTCAACGTGCTGAAGCCATGGTACGCCGCGCTTCTGGTCGGCATCTCGCCGCTGATCGGCGCAGGCTTTGATTCCAGCGAAGGCATCGACGTGAAGCTCGCCAAGATGGCTGAGGATGACGGCGATGCGATCAAGGGCTTCGAGACCGTCGAATTCCAGGCAAAGATGCTGTCATCCGGAACCGACGAGGAGCAGATGGAAGCGCTGCGCGCCGCGCTGAGGGCGAGCAACGAGGAAATCACCAAGGTCAGCGAAAGCAGCGATGCGGTCTTCCGCGCCTGGGCCAATGGCGACGTCGATGGCGTGACGCAGATGTTCGCCAACGCCGATGAATCCGAAGGCTCCTTCGCCGGCGCCTCGATGGAGGTCATGCTCAAGAACCGTAACGAGAACTGGGCCGGACAAATCGAGACGATGCTGAAGGGCTCGGGAGTGGCGTTCATCGCCGTTGGCGCGGGCCATATCGTCGGACCTGACAACCTGATCGAGCGCCTGAAACTGCGCGGCATTGAAGCCGTGCGGTATTGAGGCTCGCATGAAACGCGCCCACCTCCTGTCTTGCCTTACGAGCGCCGCGACCGGTCTTGCCATCGTTGTGATGACGACGCCGGTCTCCACGGCCCAGACGCCCGCCGCCCCTCCCCAGCCCGCGTTGCAGGCTACGGCGGCGGGCGATGTTTCCGCATCCCCCGCCTCCACCTCAAAGGGACTGCCGATGTGGGTGATCCGCGATGCGGACTCCACCATCTACCTCACTGGCACCGTCCATCTGCTGCCAGACGGCGTCGACTGGCACAGCGCACGTCTGGATGCCGCGCTCAACGAAGCGGGCGAACTCTATCTAGAGCTCGCCGAGATCGCGGATCCCGACTGGCTCAGGGCGAAGGTGATGCCGATCGTCGAGCAGCACGCCCAATGGGATGGCCCGCCGCTCTCCACCATGTTGACGGAACAGGAACGCACGCTTCTCGCCGCTGCGCTGAAGAAGGCCAACGCACCACCCGACGTCATTGCCAAGTCGGAGAAGATGCAGCCCTGGTACACGGCCTACGCGCTCGGCCGCGACCAGTACATTGGCGACTTCAAGTCCGAGAACGGCATCGACCAGGCGCTGGCGCGGATTGCCATTGCTCATGGTATCCCCGTGAAGGGCATGGAAGAAGTTGAGGATCAGATCGATCTGATGATCGGGCTGACGCCTGACGAACAGGTCGACGGGCTGAAGATGATCCTGAAGGCGCCGGAGTCGATGAAGCAGACACTCGGCCGCGTCGCGAGCATTGCCTACGGCGGCTGGGTGCGCGGCGAGATCAATGGCGTCGAGGGGCTGGCGATCCTGATGTCGGCGAATCCCGACAACGACGCCATGCTTCTCGATCGCAACGAGAACTGGGTGGACAGGATCGAAGAGATCCTTGATCGCTCCGGCGTCACCTTCATCGCGGTCGGCGCGGCCCACCTTGTCGGGCCGGACAGCCTGCAGTCACGCCTGAAACTGCGTGGCATCAAGGCGGAGCGATATTGAAAATGGACTCCGCCGCCTTCTTCTCGAAGCTACTTGCAGCTCTCGCGGCGATCGCGTGCTTACACGCGGCATCGTTCGCCGATCCGCCTCAAGTAGTCGCCGAGGGCGATGTGACGCTTCCACGGACACACCAGTTCTTGCTGCGAGCCAAGGAGACGGGCCGGGAGTACGTCGTTCGGGTGGCCGAACCGGTCAAAGCATCGCCAGCGGGCCAGAAGCCGCCCGTCATCTATGTGCTCGACGGTAACTGGTATTTCGGACTTGCCACAGACGTCGCCCGCATGCTGCCAGTCGGAACATCGACGCCGCCTGTCTATGTCGTTGCGATTGGGTATTCGGACCCCGAGATGGACAGCGTCGTCGCCCATCGCGAATTCGATCTGATGCATGGCCCCTTCCCCGGCAGACCCGAAGCCGGTGGCGGCGGGGCGGCCTTCCAGTCCTTCCTCGTCAACGACCTGCGTCCCTTCATCGAGCAGCGCTATGGGATCGATAGCGAGCGCGCCTTCCTCGCCGGTCAGTCGCTCGGCGGCCTTTTCGCAACGAAAGTGATGTTGAACCGGCCAGACAGTTTTGCGGGATATCTGATCGGTAGCCCGTCCCTTTGGGCAGACGACAGCATCCTGCCGGCGGCTAAGCGCTTTGCTGCCGGCGGGGGGCGGCGAGTGATGATCGGCGTCGGCGCGGAGGAGTCGCCCAACATGCGCTCTGGCGCTGAAGCGCTCTCGACCGCACTGAAAAGGCCGGACTCCGGGCTCTCCATCTCCTCACGAAAATTCGACAACCAGCACCACATGTCGATGCAAGGTCCCTGGTTCGCGGAAGGTTTCCGCTATCTGCTCGATGCGCAGGCGAGGTAGGGTATGACGCGACCTGGTTTCTCCGCCCGCTCCTGGCGCATCATCGCGACGCTCGGCTTCTGGGCGCTGATCGCCATGGCGGCTATGCTGCGTGGAACGACCGG
Organism: Hyphomonadaceae bacterium; assembly: GCA_047601145.1. GTDB lineage: Bacteria > Pseudomonadota > Alphaproteobacteria > Caulobacterales > Hyphomonadaceae > UBA7672. Next base: position 21,983 of record JASGJW010000002.1, on the reverse strand, counting down.
GCTTGTGATTGCCTACGCCGCGGGCGTGTGGCTCGCCGCTTTCTCGTTGCAGGCGTGGAAGACACAGGACGAGTTCGAGCGTGCGGCGCAGAAGTTCTCGTGGGTGTTCGGCGGACTGTTCGGGCTGATGGGCTCGCTGGCGCTCCTGCCCTTTGTCACGCAGCCGGGCCTGCTCACGCCGATGCTCGGCTGGATCGCGCAGACGATCACCGCGCCGGATGAAACGCCGCCCGATCTGGCTGCGCCTGCCTTCATCCTCGGTGCGATCTACATCGCTGTCGGCCAGCTCATTGGTTTCCTCGTGTGCTGGGTCGGCTGGCACATAGCGAAGCGGTGAGGCGGTCATGAAGAACCGCATCCGCGTGCTGCGCGCCGAACGGGGCTGGACCCAGGCCGATCTTGCCGAACGGCTGGAAGTCTCGCGCAATTCCGTCAACGCGATCGAGAACGGGAAATACGATCCGTCGCTGCCGCTCGCCTTCAGGATTGCGGAAATTTTCAAGCTGACGATCGAGGAGATTTTCCAGAAGGACTGATGCGCGCTGTAAGAAAGGGAGCGGCGCAGCGACTACCCAGAAAAACAACACGGGACTGCACCCCCATGACACCCATGAAACGCCGCCTGAAAGCAATCCTCCTCGCCACCACGCTGATGGCCGCCGCATGCGCGACACCGGCCGCCGCGCCGGTTGCACAACAACCTGAGACCGTCGCCGATGCCCGCGCAGGCGCATCGCCCGCGGGTGACTGGCACGGCCTGTTCGAAGTGCCGCCCGGCGCCAAGCTCCGCATCGGCATCCATGTCGAGCAGTCCTCGCCCGGCGTCTTCACCGGAACGGTTTCGAGCCCGGACCAGGGCGCACCGAGCACGGCGATGGATTCAGCATCGTTCACCGACGGCGTCTTCACCTTCAAGCTCAAGACGCAGACCTGGACCGGCAAGTGGGATCTCGCGCAGAAAGCCTGGGCCGGAAACTATTCCTCGCCGATGGGCACGTTGCCGATGGTATTTCACCCCGGCCCGTTACCCGCCCTGCCGCCAAACCCCGCCGTCGCCGGTCTCGATGGCCGCTGGGAGGGCAAGGCGCTGGACATGATCCCGCTCGTGCTGCGTGTCGCCACCGACACCAACGGCACGGTCGCGCTGATGGACTCGCCCCTGCAGAACGCCGCGAACATGGCCGTGCCGGTCTTCAAGCGCGACGGCGACACTGTGTCGTTCGAGATGCCAGCCATCATGGCGAAGTTCACTGGCAAGCTGTCACCCGAGGGCGACAGGATCACCGGCACGTTCTCGCAAGGCCAGGACAGCGAGCTCACTCTCAAATTCGTCTCGAAGGACATCGCGCCTGCCGTTGCGAAGCAACGGCCACAGACGCCAAAGAAGCCATACCCCTATACCGAGATCGAAACCGGCTACGACAATCCGCAGAACCCGGGTGTCCACATCCCCTGCACGCTCACCGTCCCGCAAGGCCCGGGCCCGCATCCGGCCGCCCTGCTCCTCTCCGGCTCTGGCGCGCAGGACCGCGACGAGACGCTGCTGGGCCACAAGCCTTTCCTCGTTCTCGCCGACCATCTCACGCGCAAGGGCATCGCGGTGCTCCGCTGCGATGACCGCGACTATGTGAAACCGCCGGCCAGCGGGGAGTCCTCGCTCATTCCACAATTCGTCACCGACGCAGAAGCCGCCATCACCATGCTGCGCGCCCGCCCGGAGATCGATCCGAAGCGCGTCGGCGTCATCGGCCACAGCGAGGGCGGCGTCACAGGCCCGCGCCTCGCCGCGCAGGATCCGGGGATCGCCTTCGTGGTCACGCTGGCCGGCGTCGGCGTCAAAGGCGCCGAGGCGTTGACCGAGCAGCGGGTGCTGATCTCCGAGTTCGACCGGCGTGCCCGCAGACAAGCTCGCACTGGTCCGCAAGGCGTCGACCGATATCTTCAACGCGGTGCTGGCGGCGCACGACAAGGCAGGCGCCAGGGCCGCCGCCCTTGCCGTGCTGAAGGCCCAGCCAGTGCCCGCCGACAAGCCCGCGCCGACCGAACAATCGCTTGAAGCCGCCGCCGACCAGTTCGCATCGGATTATATCCGCGACCTGCTGGCTTATGACCCGTCGCTCTATGTGCCGAAGGTCAAGGTCCCGTTCCTCGCGATCAACGGATCGAAGGACCTGCAGGTCGAACCGAAACAGAATCTCGGCGGCTTCCGGAAACTGCTGGCCAACAACAAGGATGCGACCTTCGTCGAACTCCCCGGTCTCAACCACCTCTTCCAGACCGTCACGACCGGCGGCATCAGCGAATACAGCGACATCGACGAGACGTTCGCGCCCGTCGCGCTCAACACTGTCTCCGACTGGATCGTCAAGCGCATGAAACCCTGAACGTGCCTCCCCACAACAAGAAAAGGAAACGCCACATGAAACGCCTGATTGCTGCACTCGCCTTCTCGCTTGCCTTCGCAGGCGCCACCCAGGCGCAACAGCCCGACCTCGGCCCGCCGATCCCCTCACCCGCCGTGCAGGGCCTCGATGGCAATTGGGAAGGCGGCATCGAAACGCCCGAGGGGTCGCTCACCGGCGTCTTCCACATCGCGACCACCGGCGACAAGACGACCACGATGATGGATTTGCCGATGCAGAACGTCATCGGCATTCCGGCCATAGCGAAGCGCGACGGCAAGAGCATCACCTTCGAAGTCCCGATCGTTAGCGGCGGCTTCACCGGCGAGCTTTCCGCTGACGGCGCCCAGATCAGCGGATCCTGGAAGCAGAACGGCATGGAGTTTCCGCTGGTGCTGAAGCGGAAGTAGGTCGCAACTGATCCGGCTCCTGTGCTATGGGGTATCCGCTGGCTACAGGGGTCGGATCATGCGCTGCCTTCTGCTTGCACTTGCCCTTGCTGTAACACCCGCCGCATTCGCACAGGCGCCGTACGAGCCGCCACGCACCACCGGCGGCCATCCGGATTTCAGCGGCACGTGGGGCGCGTCCTTCATGACGCTGCTGGAGCGTCCGCCCTTCCTGAAGACTCTTGTGCTTTCACCTGATGAGGCGCGTGACGCCGGGCTGAAACTGCAGAAGGGCACACCCGATCTCATCGACCCGGATTTCTTCATCCAGAACATCAGTAACGTCGCGCAGGTGCGCGGCGAGTTCCGCTCGTCCCTGCTCGTCCAGCCGGCCGATGGCCAGATGCCTTACACCGAGAAGGCGCTGAAGCTGGTGGAACGCGCCGACTGGATGGACTCGCTCGCCGACGACAATCCGGAAGAGCGCACGACGTTCGACCGCTGCCTCGCCGGTCTTGGCCAGCCGCCGATCCGCCAGATCCCGGCTATGGTCCCGAACACCTTCATCCAGACGCCGCGCGAGATCGTCATCCTCACTGAGGATGTCGCCAGCCTGCGCATTATTCATCTCGACGACTCGAAACCGCCGCCTGCCATCATGACATCTTATGAAGGCTGGTCGGCCGGGCGCTGGGAGGGCGACACGCTTGTCGTCGAGACCACGCACATCCGCTCCGATGACCCCATCCGCGGCGGCTTCGGCCGCCCCGTCCTCGTCGAGCCCGACAGCAAGCTCACCGAACGCTTCACGCGCGTCTCGCCGACCGAACTCGTCTATCAGTTCACGGTCGAGGATCCCGATCTCTACACCGCCCCCTGGCTCGCCGAGTATTCCTTCACCCTGCGCGACACGACTTTCTATGAATACGCCTGTCACGAGGGGAATTACTCGATGACCAACATCCTCCTCTCCGGGCGCGAAAGCGACAAGCGCGACGCGGCGAAGGCCAAGAAGCCGGTAAAAGCGAAGAAGACGAAATAGCGCGTAGCCGCGCCGCCGTCAGACGAAGATCAGGCGAGCCGCTTCCTGCCGGCCTTGCGCGAAGCCGGCGCGGGCGGATGGCAGGCGCGTCGCGGGATCCATCTGGTTCACGCCCATGGCGGTGCGAGACTCGTCGTCCGGCTTGATCACCACGACCTGGCTGCCCTGGCCGCGCAGCGCCGCAACCTGGCTTGCGAGATCGTTGCCCCACTCAGCTGTCCTGCGAATGCCCTCGAACTGGCCCGGTGGAAGCGGCCCGGTGCGCTCGCTGAACGGCGTCAGCACCACGACGTTCGCATAGCCCACGGCCAGGTCTGCATTGTCGGCGGATCGCACGCCGCCATTGATGTAGCGCACGCCATTGATGCCGTGCGTGTGACCGCCGGGCAGCGCGGTGCTCGCGGTGACTGCATCCGCCAGGTCGACGCTGGAGTTTCGATCCATCAGGGCCGGCTCGCCAGTGTGAGCATTGACAGCCACGATAATCATCGGCCGTTCCGGCCATTCCTGGCGCGGGAGCCTTGAGGCGACAAGTGCGCGCCGCTGCGCCGCTGCCGCGGGATCGAGCGTGCCTTCCGTCTCCAGCGCAAACTGACCCATCCTGCGCCGCAGGTCTTCAGCCGATGTTGCAGCGGCGCCGATGGCGCGCATGCGATGGAACACTTCCGTCATCGGCAGGGACGAGGGCTGCGACGCTGGCGGAGATGCCGGCCGTTGCTGGCCGGGGTTCTGGCCCAGCCCCGCCGGCCGCGTCGGCTCAGCCAGCACCGAGGCGTACAGCTCGGCCGCCGGTATGCCGCTGCGCACCCAGGCGGCCGCAGTGGCGCCGGACGACGTGCCGATCACCAGATCAGCGACCTCCGTCATATCGATCCCGGCCTCGGCCAGTCCCGCGACAACTCCGATCATCCACGCATTCCCCGCAGCCCCGCCGCCGCCGAGAACAAGGGCAATCTTCTTGTGATCCATCCGCCCACTATCTCAGCCGGCGGGTATTCCTGTCCATCGAAATGCCGGGATAGCGCTCAGTGCATCCTGATCAGAGCATCGACCCTGCGCACCGCAGGCGGCGCCAGCGGCTCGCCCGTGGCCACGCGGATCGAATGGATCACCGCCTCGACTTCGCGCCGCCAGTGATCGAGGAAAGCCGCCAGCCGCGGGAAACGCGGCGCTTCATCGAGCGTCTGCCACAGGAAAGTCTGCAGCAACCTGGGATGATCGGGCATGTAGTAGAGCACTTCGGCTGTCAGCAGCGTTGCGCCGTTTAACCTGCGTTCGAAATCCGTCGTCATTTCGACTCCTTCCAACCCGCATCAACAAAGGTGCGGGCTGAAGTGTGAACGACAACGAAATTTTCGCAGGCCCGCTGCAGATTGGCAATCGGAGCCTAGACCTGCTGCCATGTACTGCTGCTATGCGCGCTCCTTGTGCAGCGCCTTGCTCTTGATGCCTGGCAGCTTCAACGCATCCGCCAGCGGCATCGGTCGCCCCGTGAGATAGCCCTGCACTTTGGTCACGCCGACACGACGCAGCGCATCGAGCTCCGCCTCCGTCTCCACGCCCTCGGCGACGATCTGGCTGCCCATCGCTCGCCCGAACATCGCCAGCGCGCCGGCCAGCGCCTGCCGCCCATGATCGCGGTCGATATTGCGCGTGAGGCTCATGTCCAGCTTGATCGTGTCGGGGCGCAGGTCGAGCACATGGCGAAAGCTCGAATGCCCCGCGCCTGCATCGTCTACCGCCAGCCGCAGGCCGCGCAGCCGGAACGGGTGCAACCGCGCCGCCAGCTCCTGGTAGTTCGCCACAGCCGCATGCTCGGTCACTTCCAGCACGACCCGCTCGAGCGGCAGTGTCGCGAATAGTTCCTCGAACCCGCGCGTCATGATCGTCGCCGGCGAGAAGTTCACCGTCAGGATGATATCCTTCGGCATGTGCGACAGCGCCTCGAGCGCCTTACGCACCAGCGCGACTTCCAGCTCCGCCGCCAGCCCGACTTCCTCGGCCTCGGCGAACCACTGGTCTGGCGAGCGATAGGGCTCGCCCTCGAACCTCGCCAGGCATTCGAACGCCGCCACCGTCTCATCGTGCAGGCGATAGATCGGCTGGTAGCGCACATGGAAGGATTGCTGCGCGATCGTCCATTCGATCCGCTCGCGCTTGAGCTCGCTGTCACGCTCGAGCTCGAGCTCTTCCTGGATGAAATCCGCCACGATGGCCGCGAACGCCCGCATGATCCGCAGGTCGCGTTCGTTCAACGACAGGTTCGGCTTGAAGCTGAAGCAGCAGAACGTGCCGAACACCTTTCCGTCCGGCAGTTTCAGCGGCACGCTCATGTGCGCGCCAACCGGTACGGCCTTCGTCACCGGCATCCTGGCCGCCTCGGCGTTCAGCGCAGCATCGGGCATAAGTTCGGGCATCCGCCCGTCGGCCACGCGCGCGCAGAAACTTTCCTCGAGCGGATCCGACCCGCCCTCCTTCACCGGCGAGGCGATGCGCTGATCCACCTGCCGGAACACACGCCGGCCATCGATGAATTCCGAGACGAAGCCTACATCCATGTCGAGATGGGTGCGCACGATCTTGAGCATGCGCCGGATGTGCGTGTCCGTCGCAAGGCCGTCTTCCTCGAACCTGATCGGATCGAACAGGCGCGCATCGGCGCCATTTGTCCCGTCCGGCATGATGCCCTCCAACACGCTGCCGTGGAGAAGGCTGCCCAACGATGCTTACCGGCAGATTGTACCGATACGGAAAATCCCCGCGATCGCACCGGGGAATCATAGCTTGCTGCTCAAGTTCCCGTCATGGAACCCGGGCTGTCTTGGTAATCGAAACGTAAGCGTCAGGCCACGGCGCCGGACTTGATCCGCTCCGCCTCGGCCGACCAGACCCGAGCGCCCACACGCCGTCCAGCCTTCGCCTGGATGTCGGCAAGCCCCTTCGCCGCTTCGTAGGCCGCGCCAAGCGCGCCCGCCCGCAGTGATGCCGCCAGCTTCAGCCGCAGCTTGGCCTGCACAACGCCCGTTCCCACAACGCTCAACTGGGGCGCCACGACCTGCGGCGCGGCCGGCACGCTTGCTGCCTTCGCCAGCGCCGCCTCGGCCTTCGTCTCGGTCACCGTTGGCCTAGCTTCTGCAACCGGCACGGGCTTCACTGCCGGAGCCTTGTCTTTCTTCTTCCCGCCGAGAAACGAAAACAGTCCCATGGTGCGCCCCTGGCTGATGACCCATCCCACGCTCCGCCTCGGGTCCAACGTCAGGAATGCATGCCAGACCGCCAGACGGAGCGCGCCTGACCCATACCGTCCCCTCGCTCGCCGAACATGCCGGCCAACCGACTCCATGCTTGAAAACCGCCCCGGCGCCCGATTCGCGGTCACGTGGCGCCAGAAAACCGCGCGCTGACGGTTTCTGATCCAGATCAAGGCCCGTACTTGGCGTTCTTTTACTTTGCACGTGTCCGGTGGAGACGCGGCGTGTGCAGGCCCGTCCCATTCCCCCAAGAGCGCTGCGGCCAGTGCTCGCCCGCTTCACCGGATTTTGGGCGCCGCAATCCACTACCCCCAATTCGCGAACGGCAACGCCTTCGCGACGCGCTCTTAGACCCAGCTCCTGCAACAAGCACGCATCCGCGACAGCATGGCGGAAATGCGCCTGACCAGGATCAAATCGCACACCGCAGGATCATGGAGGCTGCACGCATCTGGCGGAGATTCTCGTGCACATCCATCGTCTCGTCCCCCCGATCATGATGTTGATGCTGGTTGCGTGCGCGTCTTCGCCAGACGCTGCGCCCTCGCCTTCGACGCCAATTGCTCGCGGCGAGGCGATGGCGCGGAGACTTTGCGCCGACTGCCATGCCGTCGGTCGCTTCGACCATAGCGCGCACACCGGCGCGCCGCCCTTCCGCAACCTCTCGGACCTCTACCCCGTCGAGGATCTCGCCGAGTCGATGGTGGAGGGCTTGATGACCGGTCATCCCGACATGCCCGAATACAAGTTCACGCCTGAAGCGGCGGCCGATTTCATCGCCTATCTGGAGTCGATCCAGGAGCAGGGTGTTCACAGAATCAAACAGGGCAGCTGATTTCCAGCCGCCCTGCTTCAGTCTTCGTTCTTCAGTGGTTCGCTACTTCCCGCCGAGCTGCGCAACGATGAAGTCCTGCGCTTTGATCAGGCCTTCTGGCGCCGGCCAGTGCGTCGTGCCCGCCACCGTTTCCAGCGTCGAGTCATAGCCGTCCTTCTTCAACTGCTCCTGGAACGCCGCGATGCGATCGGCCTTCACGGTCGGGTCGTTGTCATTATGCACGATCAGCACCGACGCCGTCTTGCCCGACGCCTCCTTCGTGCAGTCGCCATTCGCGAGGATGCCGGCCAGCGACACCACCGCCTTCACGTCCGGCGTCGAGCACGAACCGGCATCGAACGCTACGCCGCCGCCCTGGCTGAAGCCGACAACCACAATATGGTCACGCGGCACTTTCAGTCCCTCGGACGCCTTCGTCACCGTGTCGATCGCCAGCTTCTTCACAGCGCCCTTGGTGTTGTCGGGATCTTCCCCGCGCAGCACATACCAGCTCTTGCCCCCATTCGCGTCGAGCGGACCGTCATTGAAGATGAAGGCCGCATCCGGCAGGCGCTTCGCCAGCGTATCCGCCAGCGGCTTCATCGCCACCCCGCGCTGCGTATAGCCATGAAAGAAGATCACAACCTGCTTCGGCGCCTTGCCCGAGGCCGGGTCCATCCCCGCCATGCCAAGGTCCGCCACCTTCTGCGCGTGCGCAGCGCCGGCGCCCAGTCCGACAGCCAGCGCCATCAGCGCCACAAACTTCTTCATCGCTCTCTCCCTTGGATGACGTTCTTCAGCGTCCGTTCCCGGGCGGGAAACTGGCCCACTCGGCCAGCCTCAGCAACATGGCTCTGCATCACCGCGCCGTGAACGTGCTGGCTTTAGGGAACTGACAGGCGCAGCGCCCGATGTTACCGTTCAGACATGGGAGACACCTCATGCGAATGATTGCCGCCTTTCTGACGCTTGCGCTTGTCGTCGCCACGCCCGCTGCGGCTGATGTCGCGATCGTCGGCGCCAAGGTCTATCCCGCGCCCAACTCCCAGCCGCTTACCGATGCAACAGTTGTCATGCGTGACGGCAAAATCATCGCCGTCGGCCCCTCGAAAGACATCAATCCCGGCAAGTCAGCCGACATCATCGACGGTAAGGGCCTCGTCGTTGTCGCGGGCTTCTGGAACAGCCACGTCCACCTGATGTCGCCGACCCTGTTCCAGCCGCCGTCCCAGAATGCCGCCGCCCTGTCCACCGAACTCGAGACGATGTTCACGCACTGGGGCTTTACGACCATCTTCGACGTGATGTCGAAGATGGTCGTAAAGCCCCAGGCGTGAACATCGTCTCGAGTTCGGTGGACAGGGCGGCGGCATTCTGGGACGGCGGCTGGAACAGGGTCGGCGACATCAGGTGGACGTGGCTGTTCCAGAAGCCCGCGACAACGACGAGGCCCTTACCGTCGATGATGTCGGCTGACTTGCCGGGGATCGATGTCTTTCGAGGGGCCGACGGCGATGATTTTGCCGTCACGCATGACAACTGTTGCATCGGTAAGCGGCTGGGAGTTGGGCGCGGGATAGACCTTGGCTGCTGACGATCGCGACATCAGCCGCAGCGGGCGTGGCGACGACAAGCGCAAGCGTCAGAAAGGCGGCAATCATTCGCATGAGGTGTCTCCCATGTCTGAACGAAGCATCGGGCGCTGCGCCTGTCAGTTCCCTAAAGCCAGCACGTTCACGGCGCGGTGATGCAGAGCCATGTTGCTGAGGCTGGCCGAGTGGGCCAGTTTCCCGCCCGGGAACGGACGCTGAAGAACGTCATCCAAGGGAGAGAGCGATGAAGAAGTTTGTGGCGCTGATGGCGCTGGCTGTCGGACTGGGCGCCGGCGCTGCGCACGCGCAGAAGGTGGCGGACCTTGGCATGGCGGGGATGGACCCGGCCTCGGGCAAGGCGCCGAAGCAGGTTGTGATCTTCTTTCATGGCTATACGCAGCGCGGGGTGGCGATGAAGCCGCTGGCGGATACGCTGGCGAAGCGCCTGCCGGATGCGGCCTTCATCTTCAATGACGGTCCGCTCGACGCGAATGGGGGCAAGAGCTGGTATGTGCTGCGCGGGGAAGATCCCGACAACACCAAGGGCGCTGTGAAGAAGCTGGCGATCGACACGGTGACGAAGGCGTCCGAGGGACTGAAAGTGCCGCGTGACCATATTGTGGTTGTCGGCTTCAGCCAGGGCGGCGGCGTAGCGTTCGATGCCGGTTCGTGCTCGACGCCGGACGTGAAGGCGGTGGTGTCGCTGGCCGGCATCCTCGCGAATGGCGACTGCACGAAGGAGGCGTCGGGCAAGACGGCGTCGGTGCTGATCGTGCATAATGACAACGACCCGACCGTGAAGGCCGATCGCATCGCGGCGTTCCAGGAGCAGTTGAAGAAGGACGGCTATGACTCGACGCTGGAAACGGTGGCGGGCACGACGCACTGGCCGGCGCCACAGAAGGCCTGATCAAAGCGCAGGACTTCATCGTTGCGCAGCTCGGCGGGAAGTAGCGAACCACTGAAGAACGAAGACTGAAGCAGGGCGGCTGGAAATCAGCTGCCCTGTTTGATTCTGTGAACACCCTGCTCCTGGATCGACTCCAGATAGGCGATGAAATCGGCCGCCGCTTCAGGCATGAACTTGTATTCGGGCATGTCGGGATAACCGGTCATCAAGCCCTCCACCATCGACTCGGCGAGATCCTCGACGGGGTAGAGGTCCGAGAGGTTGCGGAAGGGCGGCGCGCCGGTGTGCGCGCTATGGTCGAAGCGACCGACGGCATGGCAGTCGGCGCAAAGTCTCCGCGCCATCGCCTCGCCGCGAGCAATTGGCGTCGAAGGCGAGGGCGCAGCGTCTGGCGAAGACGCGCACGCAACCAGCATCAACATCATGATCGGGGGGACGAGACGATGGATGTGCACGAGAATCTTCCGCCAGATGCGTGCAGCCTCCATGATCCTGCGGTGTGCGATTTGATCCTGGTCAGGCGCAATTCCCGCCATGCTGTCGCGGATGCGTGCTTGTTGCAGGAGCTGGGTCTAAGAGCGCATCGCGAAGGCGTTGCCGTTCGCGAATTGGGGGTAGTGGATTGCGGCGCCCGAAAATCCGGTGAAGCGGGCGAGCACTGGCCGCAGCGCTCTTGGGGGAATGGGACGGGCCTGCACACGCCGCGTCTCCACCGGACACGTGCAAAGTAAAAGAACGCCAAGTACGGGCCTTGATCTGGATCAGAAACCGTCAGCGCGCGGTTTTCTGGCGCCACGTGACCGCGAATCGGGCGCCGGGGCGGTTTTCAAGCATGGAGTCGGTTGGCCGGCATGTTCGGCGAGCGAGGGGACGGTATGGGTCAGGCGCGCTCCGTCTGGCGGTCTGGCATGCATTCCTGAACGTTGGACCCGAGGCGGAGCGTGGGATGGGTCATCAGCCAGGGGCGCACCATGGGACTGTTTTCGTTTCTCGGCGGGAAGAAGAAAGACAAGGCTCCGGCAGTGAAGCCCGTGCCGGTTGCAGAAGCTAGGCCAACGGTGACCGAGACGAAGGCCGAGGCGGCGCTGGCGAAGGCAGCAAGCGTGCCGGCCGCGCCGCAGGTCGTGGCGCCCCAGTTGAGCGTTGTGGGAACGGGCGTTGTGCAGGCCAAGCTGCGGCTGAAGCTGGCGGCATCACTGCGGGCGGGGGCGCTTGGGCGCGGCCTACGAAGCGGCGAAGGGGCTTGCCGACATCCAGGCGAAGGCTGGACGGCGTGTGGGCGCTCGGGTCTGGTCGGCCGAGGCGGAGCGGATCAAGTCCGGCGCCGTGGCCTGACGCTTACGTTTCGATTACCAAGACAGCCCGGGTTCCATGACGGGAACTTGAGCAGCAAGCTATGATTTCCCCGGTGCGATCGCGGGGATTTTCCGTATCGGTACAATCTGCCGGTAAGCATCGTTGGGCAGCCTTCTCCACGGCAGCGTGTTGGAGGGCATCATGCCGGACGGGACAAATGGCGCCGATGCGCGCCTGTTCGATCCGATCAGGTTCGAGGAAGACGGCCTTGCGACGGACACGCACATCCGGCGCATGCTTCAAGATCGTGCGCACCCATCTCGACATGGATGTAGGCTTCGTCTCGGAATTCATCGATGGCCGGCGTGTGTTCCGGCAGGTCGATCAGCGCATCGCCTCGCCGGTGAAGGAGGGCGGGTCGGATCCGCTCGAGGAAAGTTTCTGCGCGCGCGTGGCCGACGGGCGGATGCCCGAACTTATGCCCGATGCTGCGCTGAACGCCGAGGCGGCCAGGATGCCGGTGACGAAGGCCGTACCGGTTGGCGCGCACATGAGCGTGCCGCTGAAACTGCCGGACGGAAAGGTGTTCGGCACCGTCTGCTGCTTCAGCTTCAAGCCGAACCTGTCGTTGAACGAACGCGACCTGCGGATCATGCGGGCGTTCGCGGCCATCGTGGCGGATTTCATCCAGGAAGAGCTCGAGCTCGAGCGTGACAGCGAGCTCAAGCGCGAGCGGATCGAATGGACGATCGCGCAGCAATCCTTCCATGTGCGCTACCAGCCGATCTATCGCCTGCACGATGAGACGGTGGCGGCGTTCGAATGCCTGGCGAGGTTCGAGGGCGAGCCCTATCGCTCGCCAGACCAGTGGTTCGCCGAGGCCGAGGAAGTCGGGCTGGCGGCGGAGCTGGAAGTCGCGCTGGTGCGTAAGGCGCTCGAGGCGCTGTCGCACATGCCGAAGGATATCACCTGACGGTGAACTTCTCGCCGGCGACGATCATGACGCGCGGGTTCGAGGAACTATTCGCGACACTGCCGCTCGAGCGGGTCGTGCTGGAAGTGACCGAGCATGCGGCTGTGGCGAACTACCCAGGAGCTGGCGCGGTTGCACCCGTTCCGGCTGCGCGGCCTGCGGCTGGCGGTAGACGATGCAGGCGCGGGGCATTCGAGCTTTCGCCATGTGCTCGACCTGCGCCCCGACACGATCAAGCTGGACATGAGCCTCACGCGCAATATCGACCGCGATCATGGGCGGCAGGCGCTGGCCGGCGCTGGCGATGTTCGGGCGAGCGATGGGCAGCCAGATCGTCGCCGAGGGCGTGGAGACGGAGGCGGAGCTCGATGCGCTGCGTCGTGTCGGCGTGACCAAAGTGCAGGGCTATCTCACGGGGCGACCGATGCCGCTGGCGGATGCGTTGAAGCTGCCAGGCATCAAGAGCAAGGCGCTGCACAAGGAGCGCGCATAGCAGCAGTACATGGCAGCAGGTCTAGGACTCCGATTGCCAATCTGCAGCGGGCCTGCGAAAATTTCGTTGTCGTTCACACTTCAGCCCGCACCTTTGTTGATGCGGGTTGGAAGGAGTCGAAATGACGACGGATTCGAACGCAGGTTAAACGGCGCAACGCTGCTGACAGCCGAAGTGCTCTACTACATGCCCGATCATCCCAGGTTGCTGCAGACTTTCCTGTGGCAGACGCTCGATGAAGCGCCGCGTTTCCCGCGGCTGGCGGCTTTCCTCGATCACTGGCGGCGCGAAGTCGAGGCGGTGATCCATTCGATCCGCGTGGCCACGGGCGAGCCGCTGGCGCCGCCTGCGGTGCGCAGGGTCGATGCTCTGATCAGGATGCACTGAGCGCTATCCCGGCATTTCGATGGACAGGAATACCCGCCGGCTGAGATAGTGGGCGGATGGATCACAAGAAGATTGCCCTTGTTCTCGGCGGCGGCGGGGCTGCGGGGAATGCGTGGATGATCGGAGTTGTCGCGGGACTGGCCGAGGCCGGGATCGATATGACGGAGGTCGCTGATCTGGTGATCGGCACGTCGTCCGGCGCCACTGCGGCCGCCTGGGTGCGCAGCGGCATACCGGCGGCCGAGCTGTACGCCTCGGTGCTGGCTGAGCCGACGCGGCCAGCGGGGCTGGGCCAGAACCCCGGCCAGCAACGGCCGGCATCTCCGCCAGCGTCGCAGCCCTCGTCCCTGCCGATGACGGAAGTGTTCCATCGCATGCGCGCCATCGGCGCCGCTGCAACATCGGCTGAAGACCTGCGGCGCAGGATGGGTCAGTTTGCGCTGGAGACGGAAGGCACGCTCGATCCCGCGGCAGCGGCGCAGCGGCGCGCACTTGTCGCCTCAAGGCTCCCGCGCCAGGAATGGCCGGAACGGCCGATGATTATCGTGGCTGTCAATGCTCACACTGGCGAGCCGGCCCTGATGGATCGAAACTCCAGCGTCGACCTGGCGGATGCAGTCACCGCGAGCACCGCGCTGCCCGGCGGTCACACGCACGGCATCAATGGCGTGCGCTACATCAATGGCGGCGTGCGATCCGCCGACAATGCAGACCTGGCCGTGGGCTATGCGAACGTCGTGGTGCTGACGCCGTTCAGCGAGCGCACCGGGCCGCTTCCACCGGGCCAGTTCGAGGGCATTCGCAGGACAGCTGAGTGGGGCAACGATCTCGCAAGCCAGGTTGCGGCGCTGCGCGGCCAGGGCAGCCAGGTCGTGGTGATCAAGCCGGACGACGAGTCTCGCACCGCCATGGGCGTGAACCAGATGGATCCCGCGACGCGCCTGCCATCCGCCCGCGCCGGCTTCGCGCAAGGCCGGCAGGAAGCGGCTCGCCTGATCTTCGTCTGACGGCGGCGCGGCTACGCGCTATTTCGTCTTCTTCGCTTTTACCGGCTTCTTGGCCTTCGCCGCGTCGCGCTTGTCGCTTTCGCGCCCGGAGAGGAGGATGTTGGTCATCGAGTAATTCCCCTCGTGACAGGCGTATTCATAGAAAGTCGTGTCGCGCAGGGTGAAGGAATACTCGGCGAGCCAGGGGGCGGTGTAGAGATCGGGATCCTCGACCGTGAACTGATAGACGAGTTCGGTCGGCGAGACGCGCGTGAAGCGTTCGGTGAGCTTGCTGTCGGGCTCGACGAGGACGGGGCGGCCGAAGCCGCCGCGGATGGGGTCATCGGAGCGGATGTGCGTGGTCTCGACGACAAGCGTGTCGCCCTCCCAGCGCCCGGCCGACCAGCCTTCATAAGATGTCATGATGGCAGGCGGCGGTTTCGAGTCGTCGAGATGAATAATGCGCAGGCTGGCGACATCCTCAGTGAGGATGACGATCTCGCGCGGCGTCTGGATGAAGGTGTTCGGGACCATAGCCGGGATCTGGCGGATCGGCGGCTGGCCAAGACCGGCGAGGCAGCGGTCGAACGTCGTGCGCTCTTCCGGATTGTCGTCGGCGAGCGAGTCCATCCAGTCGGCGCGTTCCACCAGCTTCAGCGCCTTCTCGGTGTAAGGCATCTGGCCATCGGCCGGCTGGACGAGCAGGGACGAGCGGAACTCGCCGCGCACCTGCGCGACGTTACTGATGTTCTGGATGAAGAAATCCGGGTCGATGAGATCGGGTGTGCCCTTCTGCAGTTTCAGCCCGGCGTCACGCGCCTCATCAGGTGAAAGCACAAGAGTCTTCAGGAAGGGCGGACGCTCCAGCAGCGTCATGAAGGACGCGCCCCACGTGCCGCTGAAATCCGGATGGCCGCCGGTGGTGCGTGGCGGCTCGTACGGCGCCTGTGCGAATGCGGCGGGTGTTACAGCAAGGGCAAGTGCAAGCAGAAGGCAGCGCATGATCCGACCCCTGTAGCCAGCGGATACCCCATAGCACAGGAGCCGGATCAGTTGCGACCTACTTCCGCTTCAGCACCAGCGGAAACTCCATGCCGTTCTGCTTCCAGGATCCGCTGATCTGGGCGCCGTCAGCGGAAAGCTCGCCGGTGAAGCCGCCGCTAACGATCGGGACTTCGAAGGTGATGCTCTTGCCGTCGCGCTTCGCTATGGCCGGAATGCCGATGACGTTCTGCATCGGCGAATCCATCATCGTGGTCGTCTTGTCGCCGGTGGTCGCGATGTGGAAGACGCCGGTGAGCGACCCCTCGGGCGTTTCGATGCCGCCTTCCCAATTGCCATCGAGGCCCTGCACGGCGGGTGAGGGGATCGGCGGGCCGAGGTCGGGCTGTTGCGCCTGGGTGGCGCCTGCGAAGGCAAGCGAGAAGGCGAGTGCAGCAATCAGGCGTTTCATGTGGCGTTTCCTTTTCTTGTTGTGGGGAGGCACGTTCAGGGTTTCATGCGCTTGACGATCCAGTCGGAGACAGTGTTGAGCGCGACGGGCGCGAACGTCTCGTCGATGTCGCTGTATTCGCTGATGCCGCCGGTCGTGACGGTCTGGAAGAGGTGGTTGAGACCGGGGAGTTCGACGAAGGTCGCATCCTTGTTGTTGGCCAGCAGTTTCCGGAAGCCGCCGAGATTCTGTTTCGGTTCGACCTGCAGGTCCTTCGATCCGTTGATCGCGAGGAACGGGACCTTGACCTTCGGCACATAGAGCGACGGGTCATAAGCCAGCAGGTCGCGGATATAATCCGATGCGAACTGGTCGGCGGCGGCTTCAAGCGATTGTTCGGTCGGCGCGGGCTTGTCGGCGGGCACTGGCTGGGCCTTCAGCACGGCAAGGGCGGCGGCCCTGGCGCCTGCCTTGTCGTGCGCCGCCAGCACCGCGTTGAAGATATCGGTCGACGCCTTGCGGACCAGTGCGAGCTTGTCTGCGGGCACGCCGGTCGACTCGGAGATCAGCACCCGCTGCTCGGTCAACGCCTCGGCGCCTTTGACGCCGACGCCGGCCAGCGTGACCACGAAGGCGATCCCCGGATCCTGCGCGGCGAGGCGCGGGCCTGTGACGCCGCCCTCGCTGTGGCCGATGACGCCGACGCGCTTCGGATCGATCTCCGGGCGGGCGCGCAGCATGGTGATGGCGGCTTCTGCGTCGGTGACGAATTGTGGAATGAGCGAGGACTCCCCGCTGGCCGGCGGTTTCACATAGTCGCGGTCATCGCAGCGGAGCACCGCGATGCCCTTGCGCGTGAGATGGTCGGCGAGAACGAGGAAAGGCTTGTGGCCCAGCAGCGTCTCGTCGCGGTCCTGCGCGCCAGAGCCGGAGAGGAGCAGGGCGGCCGGATGCGGGCCCGGGCCTTGCGGGACGGTGAGCGTGCAGGGGATGTGGACACCCGGGTTCTGCGGATTGTCGTAGCCGGTTTCGATCTCGGTATAGGGGTATGGCTTCTTTGGCGTCTGTGGCCGTTGCTTCGCAACGGCAGGCGCGATGTCCTTCGAGACGAATTTGAGAGTGAGCTCGCTGTCCTGGCCTTGCGAGAACGTGCCGGTGATCCTGTCGCCCTCGGGTGACAGCTTGCCAGTGAACTTCGCCATGATGGCTGGCATCTCGAACGACACAGTGTCGCCGTCGCGCTTGAAGACCGGCACGGCCATGTTCGCGGCGTTCTGCAGGGGCGAGTCCGATCAGCGCGACCGTGCCGTTGGTGTCGGTGGCGACACGCAGCACGAGCGGGATCATGTCCAGCGCCTTGCCCTCCCAGCGGCCATCGAGACCGGCGACGGCGGGGTTTGGCGGCAGGGCGGGTAACGGGCCGGGGTGAAATACCATCGGCAACGTGCCCATCGGCGAGGAATAGTTTCCGGCCCAGGCTTTCTGCGCGAGATCCCACTTGCCGGTCCAGGTCTGCGTCTTGAGCTTGAAGGTGAAGACGCCGTCGGTGAACGATGCTGAATCCATCGCCGTGCTCGGTGCGCCCTGGTCCGGGCTCGAAACCGTTCCGGTGAAGACGCCGGGCGAGGACTGCTCGACATGGATGCCGATGCGGAGCTTGGCGCCGGGCGGCACTTCGAACAGGCCGTGCCAGTCACCCGCGGGCGATGCGCCTGCGCGGGCATCGGCGACGGTCTCAGGTTGTTGTGCAACCGGCGCGGCGGCCGGTGTCGCGCATGCGGCGGCCATCAGCGTGGTGGCGAGGAGGATTGCTTTCAGGCGGCGTTTCATGGGTGTCATGGGGGTGCAGTCCCGTGTTGTTTTTCTGGGTAGTCGCTGCGCCGCTCCCTTTCTTACAGCGCGCATCAGTCCTTCTGGAAAATCTCCTCGATCGTCAGCTTGAAAATTTCCGCAATCCTGAAGGCGAGCGGCAGCGACGGATCGTATTTCCCGTTCTCGATCGCGTTGACGGAATTGCGCGAGACTTCCAGCCGTTCGGCAAGATCGGCCTGGGTCCAGCCCCGTTCGGCGCGCAGCACGCGGATGCGGTTCTTCATGACCGCCTCACCGCTTCGCTATGTGCCAGCCGACCCAGCACACGAGGAAACCAATGAGCTGGCCGACAGCGATGTAGATCGCACCGAGGATGAAGGAAGGCGCAGCCAGATCGGGCGGCGTTTCATCCGGCGCGGTGATCGTCTGCGCGATCCAGCCGAGCATCGGCGTGAGCAGGCCCGGCTGCGTGACAAAGGGCAGGAGCGCCAGCGAGCCCATCAGCCCGAACAGTCCGCCGAACACCCACGAGAACTTCTGCGCCGCACGCTCGAACTCGTCCTGTGTCTTCCACGCCTGCAACGAGAAAGCGGCGAGCCACACGCCCGCGGCGTAGGCAATCACAAGCCCGGTCGTTCCACGCAGCATAGCCGCCATGGCGATCAGCGCCCAGAAGCCGAGCGTCGCGATGATGCGCCAGGAGCGGGCGGAGAAACCAGGTCGCGTCATACCCTACCTCGCCTGCGCATCGAGCAGATAGCGGAAACCTTCCGCGAACCAGGGACCTTGCATCGACATGTGGTGCTGGTTGTCGAATTTTCGTGAGGAGATGGAGAGCCCGGAGTCCGGCCTTTTCAGTGCGGTCGAGAGCGCTTCAGCGCCAGAGCGCATGTTGGGCGACTTCTCCGCGCCGACGCCGATCATCACTCGCCGCCCCCCGCCGGCAGCAAAGCGCTTAGCCGCCGGCAGGATGCTGTCGTCTGCCCAAAGGGACGGGCTACCGATCAGATATCCCGCAAAACTGTCTGGCCGGTTCAACATCACTTTCGTTGCGAAAAGGCCGCCGAGCGACTGACCGGCGAGGAAGGCGCGCTCGCTATCGATCCCATAGCGCTGCTCGATGAAGGGACGCAGGTCGTTGACGAGGAAGGACTGGAAGGCCGCCCCGCCGCCACCGGCTTCGGGTCTGCCGGGGAAGGGGCCATGCATCAGATCGAATTCGCGATGGGCGACGACGCTGTCCATCTCGGGGTCCGAATACCCAATCGCAACGACATAGACAGGCGGCGTCGATGTTCCGACTGGCAGCATGCGGGCGACGTCTGTGGCAAGTCCGAAATACCAGTTACCGTCGAGCACATAGATGACGGGCGGCTTCTGGCCCGCTGGCGATGCTTTGACCGGTTCGGCCACCCGAACGACGTACTCCCGGCCCGTCTCCTTGGCTCGCAGCAAGAACTGGTGTGTCCGTGGAAGCGTCACATCGCCCTCGGCGACTACTTGAGGCGGATCGGCGAACGATGCCGCGTGTAAGCACGCGATCGCCGCGAGAGCTGCAAGTAGCTTCGAGAAGAAGGCGGCGGAGTCCATTTTCAATATCGCTCCGCCTTGATGCCACGCAGTTTCAGGCGTGACTGCAGGCTGTCCGGCCCGACAAGGTGGGCCGCGCCGACCGCGATGAAGGTGACGCCGGAGCGATCAAGGATCTCTTCGATCCTGTCCACCCAGTTCTCGTTGCGATCGAGAAGCATGGCGTCGTTGTCGGGATTCGCCGACATCAGGATCGCCAGCCCCTCGACGCCATTGATCTCGCCGCGCACCCAGCCGCCGTAGGCAATGCTCGCGACGCGGCCGAGTGTCTGCTTCATCGACTCCGGCGCCTTCAGGATCATCTTCAGCCCGTCGACCTGTTCGTCAGGCGTCAGCCCGATCATCAGATCGATCTGATCCTCAACTTCTTCCATGCCCTTCACGGGGATACCATGAGCAATGGCAATCCGCGCCAGCGCCTGGTCGATGCCGTTCTCGGACTTGAAGTCGCCAATGTACTGGTCGCGGCCGAGCGCGTAGGCCGTGTACCAGGGCTGCATCTTCTCCGACTTGGCAATGACGTCGGGTGGTGCGTTGGCCTTCTTCAGCGCAGCGGCGAGAAGCGTGCGTTCCTGTTCCGTCAACATGGTGGAGAGCGGCGGGCCATCCCATTGGGCGTGCTGCTCGACGATCGGCATCACCTTCGCCCTGAGCCAGTCGGGATCCGCGATCTCGGCGAGCTCTAGATAGAGTTCGCCCGCTTCGTTGAGCGCGGCATCCAGACGTGCGCTGTGCCAGTCGACGCCGTCTGGCAGCAGATGGACGGTGCCAGTGAGGTAGATGGTGGAGTCCGCATCGCGGATCACCCACATCGGCAGTCCCTTTGAGGTGGAGGCGGGGGATGCGGAAACATCGCCCGCCGCCGTAGCCTGCAACGCGGGCTGGGGAGGGGCGGCGGGCGTCTGGGCCGTGGAGACCGGCGTCGTCATCACAACGATGGCAAGACCGGTCGCGGCGCTCGTAAGGCAAGACAGGAGGTGGGCGCGTTTCATGCGAGCCTCAATACCGCACGGCTTCAATGCCGCGCAGTTTCAGGCGCTCGATCAGGTTGTCAGGTCCGACGATATGGCCCGCGCCAACGGCGATGAACGCCACTCCCGAGCCCTTCAGCATCGTCTCGATTTGTCCGGCCCAGTTCTCGTTACGGTTCTTGAGCATGACCTCCATCGAGGCGCCGGCGAAGGAGCCTTCGGATTCATCGGCGTTGGCGAACATCTGCGTCACGCCATCGACGTCGCCATTGGCCCAGGCGCGGAAGACCGCATCGCTGCTTTCGCTGACCTTGGTGATTTCCTCGTTGCTCGCCCTCAGCGCGGCGCGCAGCGCTTCCATCTGCTCCTCGTCGGTTCCGGATGACAGCATCTTTGCCTGGAATTCGACGGTCTCGAAGCCCTTGATCGCATCGCCGTCATCCTCAGCCATCTTGGCGAGCTTCACGTCGATGCCTTCGCTGGAATCAAAGCCTGCGCCGATCAGCGGCGAGATGCCGACCAGAAGCGCGGCGTACCATGGCTTCAGCACGTTGACGGCCATTGTCATCTGCGAGGGCGCGCCCGACTTGGTGATAGCGGCATTGAGCTTCTTCATCTCCTCCGGCGTCAGCCGGCTCGACAGGGGCGGCCCGGATGAGAGGGCATAGCGGATGAGGATCGGCGCGGACTCGGCCGCGAACTTCATCGGATCGGAGCCCATGGGAAGTTCAAGCCAGAGCTCTTTCGACTCCCGGATCGCGGCCTTGAGCTTGTCGCTGTCCCACTTCACGCCCTCCGGCATCATGTGGACGGTGCCGGTGATGTAGAGGGTGGAGTCTGCGTCGCGGATCACCCACATGGGCAGGCCCGGCTCTTTCGCCTGCGCGGCGGCGGCTGGCGCGAACAGCGCCGCAGCGGCGAGCAGCGCAGCGATCGACTTTCTGATGGATGGCATGACGTCCCCTTTCATGACCGTCGCATTCAAGACCTGGCCGACCGCCGCTGCAATCCAATGATGATGAAGGTGGCGGCCCAGAACACCGCAGGGATCAGAAGTTCAGCACGCGAGAACGTATCCGTGCGCGGCCATGTGACGATCAGGACGAAGATCAGCAGCCCCGCGATCGCGCCATAGACCCAGAGCGGCAATCGCGCAGCCCAACCCTTCCGGAGCATGACAGGCCCCCTTTGCAAAATGCAAAGCAAACTTGTCATATCGTCTTGACCGAGTCAAGCGCCAGCCATCATTGGCAAGCCCCATGAAATCAGGAGCGAATGCTTCGGAGATACGCGATCAGGGCGTCTGCGCCGCGTACGTCGAAATTGAACAGCGGCATCTCGTTGTGGCCGACGCGCATGCCTTCGATGAAGCGGTAGGCGAGGACTTCGTCGTCCTCATAACCGTTGAGAACTTCACGCAACGGAGGCGCATCCGCGAGCGGGCTTTTCGTGCTTGCGCCCAGCGCATGGCAGGAGGCGCAGTTGTTCTGCGCGATTTCCTGGCCGGCTTTCACCAGCTCGGCATTCGGCGTTGCAACGCCTTTCCATCCATTTGCCTCAGCCTGGCCCGCCGGAGGCTGTCCGGCGCAGGCAGCGAGCGCAATGACGGCGCCGGCGATCATTGCTGCAAAGGCGCGTTTGGT